>NZ_CM137013.1:0-3396197 GCF_054483915.1 Tessaracoccus luoxuelianae
GCGCGCTGCAGGCTTTCGCCCCGCAGACCTCAGCGAGGCGGCCACCACCCCGAAGGCCCTCGCCGCGGCACCGTCGAACGGGATGGGGTCGAAGTCCGCCTCCGCCTGCTGCACCAGCGCCTGGCGGGCGGCACGTTCCACATCCGAGCGCGCAACGTGCGGCCCCACTGACAACTCCGCCATCGTGACTGCGGTGATCATGGGCTCGGCAGGCAGCGAGGCGGGTTCCAGGATGCCCAGGTCGATCACTGCGGAGGTGTCCAGAATCCCTTCACTCACAGCGACGGATCCAGCACGGTGTCGATGTCTGCCTTGAGCGCTGCCGCATCCACCCGTGGCAGCGCCCTCCATCTGTCGACCAGCTCGGCGGCACCTCGTGGACGACGCGGGAGCGGAACCACTGCCGCCACCGGCTCGCCGTCTCGCGTCACCGTCAGGCTCTCACCGCGAGCCACGCGCGCCAGCACATCCGCGCTGCGGTTGCGCAGGTCTCGCACCGTCACACTTCCCATCTCCTCACTGTATCACCGGTGATACATCACCTTTGGCTGCCGCCTGGGAGCATCACCAAGCCGCGAATCAGGCCGCGCGGACGTCGTCGGCCGAGATCTGGTTGTTCACCAGATCCTTGCGCAGGTTCTCGGCCAAGGGGAGAGCGTGCTTGCTCAGCTCATTGACCAGCCGGTGGGCGAGGAGCCACAGCCGGTGGCACTCGGCCTCGGCCGCGGCGGCCGCCTCGGCCCGGGAGGTGGGCAACGCCCCACACCAGCTTCTGATGATCTCCCCGGCGGGGGCCTCCTCATCGGCGTACCAGCGATAGTCCCGGCGGGGTGAAAAGTAGCCGGGGCGCTCGTCGTCGTAGTGGTCCGCGTAGCTGTCTCGCCCGCGCGCGATCTGCAGGGCCTCGGCCGGGTGCGCGACGCACAGCGCCATCGCGATCCTCTGGCCTCCCAGCGCCGACACCCGAAGACTGCTGCCTTCCGCAACCTGTCCACACGCCGCCAGCAGGACATCCATCGGCACCCCCGTCCGGGCAGCCAGCCGAGCAGTGTCGTGGATGACGACCTGACCAGAGTGCTCCAGCGTGGCCACCTCGCGCGGGACCAGCCGGAAGACACGTCGGATGGATCCTGACAGGCGGGAATCCGGGGCCTGATTCCGGATGAGCTCCTCCGCGGCCAGCTTCTCCTCGTAGGCCTGGGCGTCCTCCCATCTGCACTTGAGGCGCGTCCGCGCGACCTCCCGCTCCCGACCGTCCTCGAAGCGGATGAGGTAACGGTCCTTCTTGGGCCGAGGCACGATCTGCACGATCTCGACTCTGCTCGCGTTGGGCCGGTAGTCGTCCGGGTAGTGCGCCCAGACCTCGCCCACCTGCACGTCCATTGTTTCCATCTGCGTCGCCCTTCTCTCTGAGGTCGCCCCATCACAGCAGCCGCCGCGGCCGATTCGGGGCTTCATCGACCCCCTG
Source organism: Tessaracoccus luoxuelianae (assembly GCF_054483915.1). NCBI lineage: Bacteria > Bacillati > Actinomycetota > Actinomycetes > Propionibacteriales > Propionibacteriaceae > Tessaracoccus > Tessaracoccus luoxuelianae. Next base: position 1,469 of record NZ_CM137013.1, read on the forward strand.
TGGATAACTTCCGACGACTGTCCCCAACCTGGTCGTTGTCCGGGATGACCGCCAGGAGCCGGGACGACCAGCGACGCGACGCGGGCACGAGCCCGTAGCGGGTACCCTCGTCCGTTATGGACCCTGACGACGTGGAGTGGGTTCGGGAGTTCTCCGAGCCCGAGCTGAAACGGGTCTTCGGCGCATCCACCTACTTCCGCGGCAAGGGCTACTTCGACGCCGGGCACGTCCGCGACCTCACCGTCGCACCCGACGAACTCGGGGCGTTGGTCACCGGCAGCGGCCGCCACGTCTACGAGGTCGAGGTCACCCGCAGCGGCCGGCGCCTCGACAACTGGTGCAGCTGCCCGATGGGCCGCTCCTGCAAGCACGTCGCCGCCGTGATGCTCGCGGCGCGCGCACGGCTCCGCCAACGCCCCGCCAGCACTACATGGGAGAGTCAGCTCGCGCACCTGATCAAGCTCGGCGACGCTTCCGCCACCGCCGGACGGGCGCTCGCCCTCGAGTTCTCCGTCCCCACCGTCCACTACGGGGCCGCCGTGTCGCGCATCACGCTGCAGCCCCTCCGCGAGGGCGCCCGCACCCCGTGGGTGAAGACCGGCGCCTCGTGGGGCGACATCACCCAACCGTGGCGGGCAGCGGAGTTGAACCCCGCGCATCGGGCGGCCCTGGCGCAGCTGCACCTCCTGAGCCCCGACAACGCCTACTCCTACGGCGTCCCCGCGACAGTGGACCTCGCGAGCCTCGGCCCCCTCGCCTGGCCGCTGCTGCGGCGCGCGGTCTCGGCCGGCGTCGTCCTACTGGCCGGCGAGGGCCTGCGGTCCGTACGGATCGGCGACGACTCCGCCACGGTCGCGCTGGACCTCACGCGCTCGTCAGACGGCGGGATCACCGCGCAGCCGCGCGTCTCCCTGGTGGATCCCCACGCCCCAGGACGGGTCCTGCTGTTCGGCAACCCGGCCCACGGGGTGGGGCAGCTCGACGGCGGCGCCCTGACTCTCTGGCCGCTCGCCGCCCCACCGGCCGAGGGACTGGACCGGCTCCTCGCCGACGGGAAGGCGGTCGAGATCCCCGCCGAGGACGTCAATCGCTTCCTGACCCTCTATTACCCGGCCCTCGCTCGCACGGGAGCGGTGTCCACCTCTGACGGCACCGTCGAGGCCCCGGAGATCGTCCCACCCGTCCTGCACCTCACCCTCACGCACCTCCCCGGCCACGTCACGCACCTCAGGTGGGGGTTCGCCTATCCGTCGGCGGTGGCCGGACAGGGCCCCACCGTCGTCCCTCTCGCGCATGCCGCAGGGGATCCGCCGCGCTATGTGCAGGTGGAGCGGCGCCTCACCGACGCGGTGGTCGCGCTGCTCAGCGTCGTGGGCGCCTCACTGCTGGAGGCCACCCCCCGCCCAGTCCTGATCGCCCACCACGAGCTGCAGGGCATGGCGGCCGCCGCGTTCCTCGCCGACGTCCTCCCCCACCTGCTCGAAGCAGGGGTGCAGGTGCAGGAGGAGGGCGATGCGGTGGCCTACGAGGAGGCCTCGGAGGCCCCCGTCGTGCTCCTCACAGCAGACGACACCGAGGACCGCGACTGGTTCAACCTCCACATCACCGTCTCCGTCGACGGCCAGGAGGTGCCGTTCGAGGAACTGTTCAGAGCCCTGGCCGCAGGGGACGACGCCCTGCTCCTGGACTCCGGCACCTGGTTCCGCCTCGACATCCCGGAGCTGCAGGACCTCCGACGGCTCATCGAGGAAGCCCGCGAGCTCACCGACGGAAGCCCCAACGGCCCGCTTCGCATCGGCCCCTACCAGGCCGCCCTGTGGGAGGAGCTCGTCGAGCTGGGCGTGATCGCGCGGCAGAGCAAGCGATGGCTGGCCTCCGTGGAGCACCTCCTCCCCGACGCCGACCGCCCGGCGCCCGCCCTCCCGGACGGGATCCGCGCCACGCTGCGCCCCTACCAGCTCCGCGGCTACGAATGGCTGGCCGCGCTCTGGGACGCGCGGCTGGGCGGGGTGCTCGCCGACGACATGGGCCTCGGCAAGACGCTCCAGACCCTCGCCCTGCTGGAGCGGGCGCGCGAGGCCGGGGAGCTGGACGGCACGCCGGTGCTCGTCGTGGCCCCCGCCAGCGTGGTGGGAACCTGGGCCGACGAGGCGGCGAAGTTTGCGCCTGGCCTGAATGTCGCGGTGATCACCGCCACGGGGAAGCGCCGGGGCGACACCGTCGCGGCGGCGGTCGCGGGCGCACACGTCGTGGTCACCTCATACACGCTGATGCGGCTGGAGGACGCCGAGTACCGGGCGCTGCAGTGGAGCGGGCTGATCCTCGACGAGGCCCAGTTCGTGAAGAACCACCGCTCCCGCACCTACCAGGCCGCCCGACGGCTCGGCGCCCCGTTCACGCTGGCCATCACGGGCACCCCCTTGGAGAACTCGCTGATGGACCTGTGGTCCATGCTGTCGCTCTCAGCGCCCGGCCTGTTCCCGCGCCCGGACCACTTCACCGAACGGTTCCGCAAGCCCATCGAGAACGAGCGCGACCTCCTCGCCCTGGAAACGTTGCGACGGCGGATCAAGCCGTTCGTGCTGCGCCGGACCAAGCGCGAAGTGGTGCAGGAGCTGCCCGAGAAGATCGAGCAGGTGCAACGGGTGGAGCTCACCCCCGCCCATCGCAGGGTCTACGACAAGTACCTGCACCGGGAGCGGCAGCGGGTGCTGGGCATGCTGGAGGACATGGACCGCAACCGGGTGGCGATCTTCCGTGCGCTCACGAAGCTGCGGCAGCTGGCGCTGGACCCGGTCCTGGTGGACGCGGAGCACGCCTCGGGGGCGCCGTCGGCGAAGGTGTCCGCGTTGGTGGAGCAGGTCACGGAGCTCGCCTCGGAGGGCCACCGTGCGCTGGTGTTCAGCAGCTTCACCGGCTACCTCAAGCTCGTGCGGGAGGCGCTGAGCGAGGCGGGCATCAGCCACGTCTACCTCGACGGCCACACCCGCGACAGGCCGGCCCGCATCGCCGCGTTCCGCGAGGGCGAGGACCCGGTGTTCCTGATTTCGCTGAAGGCCGGCGGCTTCGGGCTGACGCTGACCGAGGCGGACTACGTCTTCGTGCTGGACCCGTGGTGGAACCCGGCTGCGGAGAGCCAGGCGATCGACCGGACCCACCGCATCGGCCAGACCAGGTCGGTCAACGTGTACCGGATGGTCTCGGAGGACACCATCGAGGAGAAGGTGGTGGCGCTGCAGGAACGCAAACGGGACCTGTTCACCTCGGTCATCGACTCGGGCTCCTTCTCCTCCGGGGCCATCACGGCCGCAGACATCCGCGGCCTCTTCGACGAGTAGGCCCTCCGCCGCTGGGCCGCGTCGCTCCCGGCACGCAGAAGGAGGCGCGCAAACTCCTTGTCTGGCACCGATCCCGTGCAAGGCTGGGCGCATGAGCATGGACGCGCAAGACGGCAGCATTGACGGACTCGAGCAGCTGGACGCCGAGGACGTCGCCGACGCCGAGCACCCCTACGGCGAGGTGACAGCCGAAGACCTCGGCACCGCTGACCTCATCGACGACGGCGCTGACGCCGCCTCGATGGTCCCGAACGATCCCCAGACGCCGGTGGACTCGGCTCTCCACACCGACGACACCGATCACGACGAGACCATCGAGGAACGGCTGCGCCAGGAGGAGCCGGACCCGTCGTCGAGAATCACCTACGGCGGGTAGACCGCCTCCCTCTCCCTCAATCGGCCAGAGCGTGAGCCGGCCCCGCGGGCCTGGTGACCAGGGTGGCGGCACGGCTTCCCGGCTCCGGGTGGGCCCGCACATAGCCGGCGAGCCATTCGGCGGCGAAGCTGTCGGCACCGTCGCGATCCACGAGCGCCCACACGCTGCCACCGAACCCGGCCCCGAAGGAGGAGGCGGCCACCGCACCGAGCCGTCGGCCGTCTTCGACCAGCGCCTCGGTCTGGGGGATCTGATTGTCGAGACCGTCGGCCGCCCACCTCTGGGAAGCCGCGACCAACTCGCCCAGCGCGGCACGGTCACCGGCGCGAAGCGCCTCGACCGACGCCGGCACGATCCAGGTGGATTCGGCGACGAACTGGCGGAGGCGCGCGAGCAGTCGCGGCTCGTCCGCGACGAGCGACTCGATCACCGCTGCGGCCTCCGGGTCGGATTCGACGGCGGCGGCCAGGTTCGCGTCTCCGCGCCCGGCGGCGGCGTTCCAGCGGGCCAGCAGCTCAGCGACCCCGCGTGAGGCCTGGTTGTAGGCGTCCTTCGCCGCGCCGGTCTTCTCCGCCGACACGCCGCTGACCGCCACCACGAAGGCGAGGTCGTCGGGGAGCCGCACGCGCTCCACGAGCGCGGCCGGGTTGAAACTGAACAGTCCGAGGTGGTCGGCTTTGCTGCACAGCATGGCCGTGTGATCCTCGGATCCACCGAACGTGCCGACGCCGGCCCGTCCTGACAGCGCACCGAACGCGCTCCCGTTCTCGACGCAGGCCAGGTACCCGGCCAGCGCAACGTCGTCCCGGATCGCCGCGACCCAGGCCTCGGACTCGTCGAAGCCGTTGAACTGGGCCAACGCCATGGCTGACGCCACGACCAGTGCCGAGGAACTGCTCATGCCGCTGGCCAGCGGCAGGTCCGCGTCGATGGCAAGCCGCGCGGGGCGCAGGCGCCCGAAGTTGGCGCCCAGCCGGTCCACCACCACGTTGAGGTACTGGCCCCAGTGCCCGGCAGGAAGGCGCACCGCGACGCCCGGCTCCAGGGTGATGGCGTCCTCCTGCGCCGTGCTGCGCGCCTCGATCCCCCGTCGGCCCGGCTTCACCGTCGCGGTCACGCCCCTGTCGACGGCGCACACCAGCACGTTGCCGCCGGCGTAGTCGGTGTGCTTGCCGAGGACCTCGATGCGTCCGGGGGCGAACCAGCCGCTCACAACAGCACCGGACGGCTCGCGAGGGCGGCCGCCACCAGGGGCACATCGGTGCGCCCGGACATGTCCAGCACCCCTTCGGCCACCGGGACCACCGTGACGGGCTCGCCGGCCGCGATCAGCCAGCGGACGGCGTCGACGATCTCGTACTCGCCCCGCGCCGAGGGTGTGATGGCGTCGCAGGCATTGAAGATGCTCGCACCGAACAGGAAGCAGTTCATGGAGATCCGCGCATTCGGGCCGAAGCGCGCCACCACGTCGGCGGACGGCTTCTCGATCAGGTCAACGAGGTGACCCTCGGCGTCGGTGTCCAGGATCGCGAAGGCGGCGATCCTGTCGGCGGGGATGTTGGACCTGCTGACCATCGCCGCCGCGTCGAAGCCGACCGTGGCCGTCCCGGGCGCCCGCAGGAGTGCGCGGACGGCCTCGGCGGGATAGAAGTTGTCGGCGTTGACCATCACGAAGCGGTCCCCTCCTGCGAATCCGCGGGCCGCCCGGACGGCGTCGGCGGTGCCGAGGGCCTCCACCTGGACGGCGAAGGAAATCCGCACCCGCGACAGGTCGAGCGCTGCGTAGTAGTCGCGCACGAGGTTGTGCTCGGGTCCGATGACCAGACAGATGTCGGTGAGCCCGGCGTCGGCAAGCTCGCTGATCACATGGTCGAGGAAGGGGCGTGCCGGCAGCCCTCCCTGGGAGGTGTCGCCGAGACCGACCGGCATCATCGCCTTGAGCCCCAGTTCAGCCGCCCTGCGCTGATCCTCGTCGAGGTCGACGTCGGCCGCGCGGCGCATCCGGGTCCCGAGGCCGCGGGCAAGGATGACGGCCTTGGTGGGCATGGTCTCGTTCATGGCCCTCATCCTAGGATCAGCGCCCGGCCCGGCTCCTCCTTCGCGCAGCCATTGTGCGCTTCCGCCCGCCCCACGGAGGCGGCGCCGTCGAGGAGGCGGGTCCGCGCTCAGGGGCACTGCGCAAACGCGCAATGGTCCTGCCCCGATGCTCCTCGCCGGGTGCGGGCTCGGCTACCGTGCGAGCATGATCGAATTCGGCACGGGTGGCTGGCGCGCAATCATCGCCGACGGCTTCACCAAGGAGAACGTCCGGCTGCTGGCCCAGGGTCTCGCTGACCGCATGAACGCCGAGGGGGTCGCCGGCCGCGGCACCGTCGTCGGCTACGACCGACGTTTCCTCTCCTCCGACGCGGCGTGGTGGGTCACGGAGGTGCTGGTGGCCAACGGCATCCCGGTCACGGTGATCGACCGCCCCGCCCCCACGCCCATGATCATGTGGACGGTGCGCAACCTGGGGTGCGCCTACGGGTTGGCGATCACCGCCTCCCACAACCCGGCCGTCTACAACGGCGTCAAGGTGTTCGTCGAAGGGGGTCGTGACGCGGACGTCGAGGTCACCGCCTCCCTCCAGGAGCAGATCAACGCGCTGACGCCAGCGGACGTGCGGTCGGTGCCCGACTTCGAGGTGCGCACCCATCCGTTGGTGACCGTGCAGTTCTCGATGAACTGGTACATCGACGCCATCCTCGAGCAGCTCGACGTCGAGACGATCCGGCACCGTCATCTGAGTGTGGTGCTCGACCCGATGTTCGGCGTGTCACAGACCTGCATGCAGACCGTCCTGATGACCGCCCGCTGCGAGGTGGACGTCATCAACTCCCGCCACGACACGATGTTCGGGGGACGGCTGCCGTCCCCGAAGCTCGAGACGCTGCACCAGCTGCGGCAGACGGTCATCGAGAGGGGCGCCGATCTCGGCATCGCCACCGACGGTGACGCGGACCGGCTGGGCATCATCGACGACGAGGGCAACTACCTGTCGGCGAACCAGATCATGGTGCTGCTGTACGAGTACCTCCTGACCGGCAAGGGCTGGACGGGGCCGGTGGTGCGCAACATCGCCACCACGCACCTGCTCGACCGGGTCGCGGCCGCCCACGGGCAGAAGTGCTACGAGGTGCCCGTGGGCTTCAAGCACATCAGCTCGAAGATGGCCGAGACGGATGCCGTGATCGGCGGAGAGTCCTCCGGAGGGCTCACGGTCCGGGGCCACATCGCGGGCAAGGACGGCGTGTACGCCGGGTCGCTCCTGGTGGAGATGCTGGCGGCCAGCAACCGGAAACTCAGTTCGTTGTGGGCCGACGTCGTCGCCCGGTACGGCGACGCTCAGATGGTGGAGAACGCCTACTCGTTCACGCCTGCGCGGCGCGCCGAGCTCGTCGCCACCCTCTTCGACCGCCGGGAACTGCCCGAGTTCACCCCTGCCGTGGACCACACCAGCTACCTCGACGGCTGCAAGGTCTACTTCTCCAACGGCGGCTGGCTCGTGGTGCGCTTCTCCGGCACCGAGCCCGTCCTGCGCGTCTTCGCCGAAATGCCCACCCTCGCTGAGGCGGAGGCCGCCATCGCCGAGCTGGTGGACTTTCTGGGCCTGGGCTGAGGCCGGCGGAGCCGCGCTGCGCGACCGGTACTGTGGCGGCGAGGCAAGGGGACGAGGATGCTGCAGCTCAGGGGCCTGACCAGGCGGTTCGGACAGCTCACCGCGGTCGACGACGTCTCCTTCGATGTCCCCGCCGGGCAGATGGTGGGGTTCGTCGGCGGCAACGGCGCAGGGAAGACCACCACCATGCGGATGATCATGGGAGTGCTGCAGCCCTCTGCCGGCGAGGTGCTCTGGCGCGGCCGGCCGGCCGGGCAGTCGGACCGGGCGAGGTTCGGCTATCTGCCTGAGGAGCGCGGGCTCTACCCGAAGCAGCCGGTGCTGAGCCAGCTGGTGTACCTGGGTCGCCTCCACGGCATGCGGGCGGGCGCGGCGCGGGAGCACGCCGAGGAGCTGCTGGTGCGCTTCGGCCTGGGTGATCGGACCCGGGACAAGGTGGAGTCCCTTTCGCTCGGCAACCAGCAGCGCGCCCAGATCATCGCCGCCGTCCTCGGCGGCCCACAAGCCCTGATCCTCGACGAACCATTCTCCGGCCTCGACCCCACGGCGGTGGACCAGATGGCGGCGTTGCTGCGGGAACACACCGCGGCCGGGGTGCCGGTGCTCTTCAGCAGCCACCAACTGGAGCTGGTCGAGCGGCTGTGCGACCGGTTGATCGTGCTGCACAAGGGCCGCGTGGTGGCTGATGGCACCGTCGACGAACTACGAAGCACGGCACCTGTGCGGTACCGGCTCGTGGTGGACGGGGACGTCGGCTGGGTGCATGCGGCCGGCGGCGTACGGGTGGTGTCGTCGGGGGCGACGAGCGTGGTCATCGAGCCGGAGAGCGACGAGGCGGTGCAGCGGCTGCTCGTCGACGCCGTCGGGCGGGGCCCGGTGAGGGAGCTGGCGCGGGTGGTGCCCAGCCTGAGCGAGATCTACAGGGAGGTTGCCTCCGTATGAACAGGACCGACGCACGCCCCGCCCACGCAGAGCCGGGGAGGCGGACGCATCCATGGGCCCTGGTCACGGCCCGCGAGATCAGCGTCAAGCTCCGCGACCGCAACTTCCTGCTCTCCACGGGCTTCAGCCTGGCCCTGATCGTCGGCCTCATGGTGGTGCAGTTCTTCCTCACAGCCGGGGCCTCCACCTACACGGTCGCGGTGACCGACAACGACGGGGCCCGGCTCGTCGCCGGCCTCGACGCGCGGATGCAGGCCGCCGATCCGGAGGCGCGGGCCACCGCCGTCCGGGTCACCGACGTCGCGGCCGGGGAACAGCAGGTGCGCGACGGGGACGCCGACGCCCTGCTGGTGAGAGAGGGCGGAGTCTGGACGATGGCGACGGACGGGCAGTCGGGTCGGTTGCTGCATCTGGGGCTCATCGAGCTCGTGTCCGCGTCGGCGCTCGAGGACAACGCGCAACGCCTTGGTGTCGGGGTCGATGACCTGCTCGCCGGAACCCAGTTGGTCACCCGGGATCTGAGCGGTGACACGGATCAGGGGCTGGTGGTCTATATCGTCGGCCTGATCTTCGCTGTGCTTTTCTACATGTCGTCGCTGATGTTCGGGATGGCGATCGCCACCAGCGTGGTGGAGGAGAAGCAGTCGCGGATCGTGGAGATCCTGGCCGCGGCCATCCCGGTTCGACACCTCCTGCTGGGCAAGGTGCTCGGCAGCACAACCTTGGCGTTGCTGCAGCTGGCGCTGATCGCGGGCGTGGGGCTGCTCGGCCTGCAGTTCATCGACCTCAACATCGAGCTTCCTGGGCTGGCCGGGGCGGTGGCCTGGTACCTGCCGTTCTTCCTGTTCGGCTTCCTCGCGCTGGCCTGCATCTGGGCCGCAGCAGGGTCCATGGCGTCGAGGATCGAGGACGTGCAGGCGACTTCGATGCCGCTGACGCTGATCCTCGTCGGCGTCTTCGTCCTGGGCATTAACCTGGACGGCCAGGCTCAGGTGATCGGCTCGTTCGTGCCCGTGATGTCGACCATCCTGATGCCGATGCGGATCCTGGCCGGCGAGACCACCTGGTGGGAGCCCGCGGTGGCGTTGCTGTTGACCCTGGCGTTCTGCGCGGTCACGATCCTGGCGGGGGCCAGACTGTACCGTCGCGCCCTCCTCCACACGACGGGGCGCCTGTCGTGGCGGAAGGCGTGGAGCGCCGGGGGCTGAGTGGGCAACCCGTCAGTCGGCCCCTCTGCCGCGCTCAGCCGTCGGCAAGCAGCGCGCGAGCGGTCCGCGAGTCGGTGATCAGAACGTCGCACCACCCGCCCACGAGCGCGGCTCGGATCGCGGCATGCTTCCGCTCGCCGCCGGCCACACCGATGCGCCGCGGAATGGCCTTGAGCGTTTCCTCGTCGATCCCCAGGGTGCGGTCCACCAGTTCGGTATCGACGTGCACGCCGTGCGCGTCGAAGAAGCGAAGGCAGACGTCGCCGACCGCGCCCAGCCGCGCGAGGGCCTCAAGATCGGCCTCTGGGAGCGTGTTACCGGAGGAGACGAGCAGCGCGGACGGCCGGACGCTCCCGATGCCCACGAGCGCCATCGTGAGCCCGGTCCATTCGTCGCGGATCGCCGCGATCTGGGGGTCCGACATCAACGACGCCCGCACCTCGGGGCTTGAGACCACACCGGGGGCGTTGAAGTAGTGGACCTCCGCGCCTGTGACCTGCGCCAGACGGTCCGCCAGCCGGGTGGCCTGCACCTGGGCCCGGGGGTCTCCGACGCCGCCGATCACCTGCACGATGCGCTCGGCGGTCCGGGTGGTGCGGGGGGTCATGGCATCCACCACCGCCAGGAGCGATGCGGACCAGGATGACAGCCCCACCCGGTCGCTCGGAAGCATGGTGGACTCGAGGTAGCGTGCGCCCGCACTGCCGATGGCGCTGAGGAGGGCCGCGTCTGATTCGCCGGCCTCGTCCGGCCCTCCCGCCACCACGACGTCACGCAGCCCGTAGGCGTCTCGCACCTGGTCCTCGAGCTCGGAGAACATTCCCGGCGGCTCCACGACGATGGTCCGCACGATGCCCGCCTCGACGCCTTCCTTGAGCAGCCGCGACACCCGCGACTGGGACATGTTCAACCGCGCGGCGATCTCCGGCTGACGAAGTCCGTGCTCGTGATAGAGGCGCGCGACCTTGACGACGAGGGGGAGCCGCTCGGGCGCAATGCGAATGGGCACGCTCGGAAACTAGCACGGTGATGCGCGGACCGTCGATGCGACGGCATAACTGTTCGGGACTGGTTAGATAGTCACGCGAGTCTCACCAGGGTGTGCCGGTCACCCTGCCCTCGGCTGAGCGTGAAGGGCTGCACTGGCGTCCCGCCCCCGCGGCGGAGCGTCGGTCAAGCCCCCGGACCGGATGCCAGGGGCTTCGACGCGGGCGCGCCGCTCCGCGGCTCGGCCCGGCTCACCCAGCGGAATGACGCTGGTTGAGCCGGGCCGCAAGGAGCGAAGCGACGCGCGCCCGCGTCGAAACCTCGTTCACCCGGTTCGTGGATCTCGTGGCGAGTCAGGACGCCCAGACCGCGGAGGGTATTCGAAGGGTCGAACCCCCTCCCGAGAGCAAAGGGTGAGGGATGGCAGGGCGGCACTGCGCAGCGGTGCCCAACCCGACGACCACCCAACCGGCATCCCGCTCAAGCAGACCCAACACCAACGCCGCCCTGCCGGCCCATACCCGGAGCAGACCACGCCACAGGAAGACCGCGTGCGGGGAGACGGGAGACGATGCCCGGGCGGCCTCAACCACCCGACCACCGATTGACCAGCAGCCATCAACCACACCCTGGACCAGGGCCGCCCGGGCATCGACTCACGGCTCCCCGCACCCGACCCCAAGAAGCGCGTGAAGGTGGCAGTCACAACCCTTCGAGACGGCCAGCGCCGCTTCGCGGGCGGCCCTCCTCAGGGAGCGACGGGGACGGGACCCGCCCCTGCGCGGGCGGCCCTCCTCAGGGAGCGACGGGGACGGGACCCGCCCCTGCGCGGACGGCCCTCCTCAGGGAGCGAAGGAGACCGGCCCTCCTGCCTTATCGGCGGGTGAGGGCCAGCGCCGAGGCCCACCGCGACCGGGCGACGGCGTTGCTTCCGCGGGGCTCGAAGGTATCCGACTCGACGGGGGCGAACCCACCGCCGAGCGCATCGGCGGCCAACTGGGCAGCGCCGCGCGCGGACAAGCCGGAATACCTCGGACGCCGGACGGTGCGACCACCGAGGTCGGCTTGAAGCTGCATGAGGAAGTCATCCGCGGCAGGGGCGCCGTCGGCGAGGATCGCCTCCACCGGCCCGGCGACCTCCGCCGCGTCGACCACGTCCGTGATCTGATGGGCGATCGCCTCCATGGCCGCTCGGGCCAGGATGCCGGGGTCGGTCCCGAGATCGAAACCGACGAGCACCGCCCGGGCAGTCGGGTCCCAGTGCGGTGCGCCCAGGCCGGCGACGGCCGGGACCAGGACCACGCCGTGATCCTCCGGCGCGCTGCGGGCCAGCCCGGCGAGCTCCTCGACGCTGCGCCCCAACAGCCGCGACAACCACGCCACGGTCGCCCCGCTTGCCAGGATGTTGCCCTCGACGCCAACCGCGGTGCGGTCGCCGAGTCGCCAGGCGACGGTGCCGACCAGCCCGGCGGGCACGCTCGCCGCGTCGTCCACCAGGCCCATGACCGACGAGCCGGTGCCGAACGTAGCCTTCAGCGAGCCCGGTCCCCGGACGCCGTGGCCGTACAGCGCCGCGTGCGAGTCGCCAAGGACCGCATGGATCCGTCGCCCGCCCAGGCCCGCGACCTCGCCAGTGGCCTCGTCTGAGGCCGCGACCCTCGGCAACACCGCAGCAGGAATGCCGAACAGCTCGCAGAGCTCCTCGCTCCACTCCCCCGTCGCCAGATCGAGCAGTTGCGTGCGCGACGCGTTGCCGGCTTCTATGCGGTGCTCGCCGGTCAGCTGGGTGACGAGCCAGGAGTCGACGGTGCCCACCGCCAACTCGCCGGCGCGGGAGCGGCTGCGGTCCGGGTCCACCGAGTCCAGCAGCCACTGCAGCTTGAGCGCCGAGAACATCGGGTCCAGCGGCAGGCCGCTGATCTCCCGCACCCGGTCGGCGTGAGCAGACAGCTCGGCGACGCGGTGCGCGGTGCGGCGGTCCTGCCAGCCGAGCATCGGCCCGACCGGCTCCCCCGTCGCCCGGTCCCAGACCAGGGCGGACTCCCGCTGCGTGCTGAACGCTACGGCGTCGACGGGGTGCCGGGCGGCGATCTCGGCGATGACCGTCCGCACGCCGTCGAGGATCTCCATGGCGTCCTGCTGTACCCAGCCCGGACGCGGATGCGCCTGCCCCAGAGGCACCGAGGCCGACGCGACGGCCGCGCCAGATGCGTCGAACAGCGTCGCCTTGGTGCTGCTGGTCCCCTGGTCGACTGCGAGGATCATCGCCGTGTTCCCTCGGCCGGATGGACGGACATGAGCCCGAAGGGCGCTGAAAGGTGCTGAGACATCTGGATCCTTGTGGGTTCGACTCGGGGGCGATGGACGGTCCAGGGGCCCAATCCGACTGAGGTGCCCTGACACGAGGAGCGGCGCGGGGCGACTGTCCAACTCTCGACAGTCACCCCGCGCCTAGGGTGTCACTCGACGGCGAACAGCGTGTAGCCGTCGGCGTTCGAGGCGTCGATGAGGACGCAGTCGATGGACTGCTTCTCCGGCTGCCCCGTCTCACCCGTGCGGATGAACGCGTCAGCCTGCTCCACAGCCAGCTCAGCGATCGCCACGGCCGGCTGAAGACCAGTCGCCAACAGCTTGCCGTCCTTGATCGCCTGCACCGCATCCGGCGCCCCGTCGAATCCGGCGATGGTCACCTGATCGGACTTGCCCGCCGCGTCCACGGCAGCCACGGCGCCCAGCGCCATCGTGTCGTTACCCGCGATGATGCCCGTCAGATCCGGGTACCGCTGCAGCAGCGTCTCCACCTTGGAGAATGCCTCCTGCTGATCCCAGTTCGCCGTCTCCTGGGCGACCATCTCGAGATCCGGGTACTGATCCAGGACACTGTGATACGCCTCCGAGCGGACCGCCGCGTTGGTGTCGGTCTCGCGGCCGAGCAGCTCGACGTAGGTGCCCTTGCCCTCGAGCGCCGCGCCGAAGGCCTCGGCGACCAGGCTGGCGCCCTGCGAGTTGTTCGCGACGATCTGCGACGTCGCGAGCCCCGTCTGGTTGATCTCGCGGTCGATGAGGAAGACCGGGATACCGGCGTCGACGGCCTTCTGCACGGCACCGATGGTGACGTCAGCACCCGCGTTATCCAGAACGATGGCGACCGCGCCACTCGAGATGGCGGCGTCGATCAGCTCAGACTGCTTGTTCGGATCATCGTCGTGCGAGTCCGAGGTCGTCTCGTAGCCCAGCTCCTCGGCCTTGGCGACGGCGGCGTCGGCCTCGGCCTTGAAGAACGGGTTCGAGTGCGACGGGGTGATGACGGCGATCGTTCCGCCCGCCTCGCCGGTTCCGCCGGTGGACTCGGAGGGTGCCGATGAGCTCGACGCTGTCGTCGGCTCCGCTGTGGGTGTGGTGGACGAGCCGCCGGAACAGCCGGCCAGCGCGAACGTGGCCGCGAAGAGGGCGGTGGCGAGGGATAGAAGGGGTGGTCTGCGCATGATTTCCTCCGTTGTGAATGTGCGCGGGTGGATGGGTTCAGGCCGTGGCTGACGTCAGTCAGTCCCAGCGTTGGTCAGGCGGTTGCAGGGTGTTCTGCGGCCTCCTTCTCCTTGCGGACGCTGGCGGCGGCAGCCGCGGCCGCACGAGAGATCTGCAGGCGCTGCTGGACCTGGTCAAGCATGACGGCCAACACGATCACGGCGCCCTTGATGAAGACCTGCCAGAAGCTGGACACGCCCACGAGGACCAGTCCGTCGGAGAGGAACCCGATGACGAAGGCGCCGATCAGGGTGCCCTTGACGCTGCCGCGGCCGCCGGCGAGCGACGCGCCGCCGATGACGACTGCGGCGATGGCGTTGAGTTCGAATGCGTTGCCCGCCTGGGGAGCCGCGGAGGTGAGCTCTGAGGCGATGATCAGGCCCGCCATGGCGGCGCACGCCCCCGAGATCATGTACACGGTGGTGGTGACCTTCTTGACTGGAACACCGGAGAGTTCGGCGGCCCGCGGGTTGCCGCCGGTTGCGTACAGCCAACGCCCGAAGGGCGTCTTCGCGATGAGGAACCACACGGCGATGGCGACGAGGATGGTGATCCAGATCTGCGTCGGGATGCCGAGCGGCCGCCCGGTGCCGATGAACCAGAAGCCGGTGTTGCCGAGCGCCGGGTCTCCCTGCAGCTTGGGGAAGGTGGAGCCGTTGGAGATCAGCAGCGCCGCGCCGCGGGCCATGTACAGGGAGCCCAGGGTAGCGATGAAGGGCGCGACGCCCAGCCTGGTCACGAGCGTCCCGTTGATCCATCCGACTGCCGTCCCGACCAGCAGTGCCACCAGGACGACCACGAGGACCGACGGGTAGGCATTGAGGTCGAACAGACTGAGCCCGACGCCGTCAAGCATGACGCCGGCGACGATGCCGGACAAGCCGACGATCGAGCCGACCGACAGGTCGATGCCGCCCGTCAGGATGACCAGCAGCATGCCCAGGGCCAGGATGGCGTTGTAGGCCACGTGGCGGGTCATCGTCAGGAGGTTGGACCCAGACAGGAACGTGTCGGAGAGGAACGCGAAGACGATGATGAGGATGATCAGCGCGATGAAGGCGCGCTGATCGAGGATGAACTCACCCACCGACCGGTCACCGATGACGGCTCGGGTCCAGCGGCTCTGCGGCTTCCCGGCAGCGGCTGCGCTCATCGGGCTTGTCCTTCCGTTGTGTGCTCCAGTGCGACCAGTTCAGAGTCGTCAGCGGCGGCGAGCACCTGCTCTCTGGTTGCGGTCGCGGGTGAAATCTCGGCCACGATTCGGCCACGAGACATGATGAGGAGGCGAGACGTCGAGTTCAGGGCCTCGGCGACCTCGGAGGTGGCGAACAGCACGGCGACGCCCTTGGCGGCGAGGGCAGCCATGAAGGCGAAGATGTCGGCCTTCGCGCCGACGTCGACGCCGCGGGTGGGTTCGTCGAGGAGGATCACCTTCGGTTCGGTGAGCAGAGCCTTACCGACAACTACTTTCTGCTGATTGCCGCCCGACAGCGACCCGATCGGTGCGCTCTGCCCTGACGCCTTCACCCGGACGGACGCGATCACCTCGTCGTTCCGCTTTCGCTCCCGGCCGCCGTCGGTGATGAAGCCCCGGGTGAACTCGTGCACGGAGGCCAGCGAGAGGTTGGATCCGACAGACTGGCCCTGAATCAGGCCGTCGCGCTGCCGGTCCTCGGGGACCAGGAACATCCCCGCCGCGATCCTCTCCCGGATACTCCATCCGGTGATGTCGTCGCCGAGGAGCGTGACCACCCCCGCCTGGGGCTTGTTGCGGCCGATGAGGGTCTCGAACAGCTCCGTGCGCCCCGCACCCATGAGCCCGTAGACGCCGACGACCTCGCCTGCCCGGACCTCGAGCGAGAGATTGTTGACCGCCAGCCGCTCCGGCTGACTGGGGTCCGCCAACGTCAGCTCCCGGACCTCGAGCGCGACTCCCCCGACCTCGGCGTTGATCTCGGTGAACATGTCGTCGTGGGAGCGTCCGACCATCGCCGAGACGATCCAACCGATGTCGATGTTCGCGATCTCCTGCGTCGCGACGACAGCGCCGTCCCTCAGCACCACGGCGTGATCGCCGATCTCCAGGGTCTCGTCGAGGTGGTGCGAGATGTAGACGACGGCGACTCCCTTCGAGGTCAGGTCGCGGATCACGCCGAACAGGACCTCGACCTCGCTGGCCGACAGCGCGGAGGTCGGCTCGTCCATGATGAGGACCCGGGCCTCCTGGTCCAGTGCGCGGGCGATCTCCACGAGCTGTTGCTGACCCAGTCGGAGGTCACCCACGACGGCGCGCGGATCGATCGGCTCCTGCAGACGGTCCAGCGCGGCCTTGGCGCGCTTCTGCTGTGCCGCGGTGTCCACCATGCCCAAGCGCGTGAGTTCGCGGCCGAGAAAAATCGACTCCGCGACCGTCAGGTTGGGGCTCAGGTTCAGTTCCTGATGGATGATGGCCACGCCCCGCGACACCGCGTCGGTGGGGCTGCTGAACGCAACCTCCTCGCCGTCGAGGGTCAGCGTGCCGCCGGTCGGCGTCTCGATCCCGGACATCACGCGCATGAGGGTGGACTTGCCCGCGCCGTTCTCCCCGAAGAGGACGGTCACCTTCCCGGCCCTGATGTCGAAATCGACGTTGCGCAGGGCCCGCGTCCCGCCGTAGACCTTCGAGACGTCCCGGGCCGACATCACCACCTGGTCGACGGGGGCCGTCTGGAACGAGGTCATGAAGCGGCCTCGATGGAGATTGGGGTGATCTTGATGTGGCTGGGGTCATCGTGGGTGAACGCACCCACCACTGTCACCTCGTCGCCGAGGAGCGCCTCGAAGTCCGTGACGGACAGAACATTCTCCTTGACCCGGTTGTTGAGCTCGGTGGCGACGGAGGCGAAGTCGATCTGGTTGAGGAACATCTCGAACGTGATCTCGCCGGTGGCGTCCCGGATTGCGGTTCCCGTGACGGCCGGTCCCGTCTGCACGCCGACCGTCACATCCGACGGCAGCCCTTCCACCTCGAGCCCCGCCTCGCCGAAGGCCCCCTCCACGACCGTGCCGGTCACGCGGACCGGGAACGAGTACGGGGAACCGCCGTTGCGGAATCCATACTCGTCGGCGGCCGCTTCGTCCTTGGCCAGGGCTTCCAGGAGTTCGGTGAGGTCAACGGCGTTGTCGGTGATGGCGGGGACGACGTCGGCGTCGTAGACGCTCTGCGCGTAGCTGACAGGGTCGGCGATGACGTTTTCGTCGATGACTGCCCCAGAGGATGGCTCCGTGCCCGGTGCATAGAACCTGGTCCCGGCGACGACGACCGTGAGGAGGACCAGACCCAGGCCCGCCCTGACGAAAGCAGGGCGTCGCCATAGGGGGACCCTGGTTGAAGACTGCATTGTCACTTCCTTGTGATCTGTGAATATTCATTCATTGCCGCACTGATACCCAGCCAACCACATCCGTGTCGATTCGCCAAGCTGACGCGATAACGATCTGACTACGATCGGACGCCCGTCGAGCCGTCGTTCTCCGGGCTCCCGCCGGCCCGCCCAGGCTTCCACGCTGCCGGGGAGGGCCCTGCGGGCAGCCGCTAACGCTGGACCAGCGAAGCCGCCGTGTCGGCAATCCCGGCCGGGTCCATACCGAAGTGGTCGAGGATCCACTCGGCTGAGCCGGTGGGCGCGAAGGCGTCGGGAAGGCCGAGCATCGCGACACGGACGGGGTGGTTGCGCGCGACCGTCTCGGCGACGGCCCCGCCGAGACCACCGCTGGCGAGGCCCTCTTCGACCGTGACGATGCCGCCGGTCTCCTTGGCCGCGGCGATGATCGCGGCCTCGTCGAGGGGCTTCACCGAGGCCACGGACAGGACCCTGGCCTGGATTCCCCGGTCGGCGAGGAGCTCGGCGGCGGCCAAGGCGCGGTGCAGCACGGTGCCGTTCGCCGCGATGGTGACGTCGGTGCCCTCACGCAGGACGACGGCCTTGCCGGGGGCGAACGTGTAGCCCTCGGGGTGGACGGCCGGCACCTTGGCGCGCGAGACGCGGAGGTAGACCGGTCCGTCGTGCGTGTATGCCCAGCGGATGGCCTGCTCGGTCTCGGCCGGGTCGGCCGGCACGAGGACGGTCATGTGAGGCAGGATCCTCATCCAGGCGACGTCCTCGATGGAGTGGTGGGTCGCGCCCAGCGCACCGTAGGCGACTCCGGGGCTCTGCGCGCAGAGCACGACGTGACGCTTGCTGTAGGCCAGGTCGGCCTTGATCTGTTCGGTGGCCCGGGCACTGAGGAAGCACCCGGCGCCGGAGACGAACGGCACCTTCCCGCCGTTCTCCAGGCCGGCGGCCGTTCCCACCATGTCCTGCTCGGCGATGCCGACGTTGACCATCTGGGCCGGCAGCTCCTTCTTGAACGTGTCCAGCTTCGAGGAGCCGACGGAGTCGTTGACGACGACGATCACGTTGCGGTCGTTCCTGGCCAACTCGAGGAGGGTCTTCGAGTAGGTGTCGCGGCAATCGTAGGTCTGCGTGCTCACTTGGCTGCCTCCAGTTCGGCCAGGATGCCGTCGATCTCGGCCTCGGTGGGCACGTGGTGGTGCCAGGCGACGTTGTCGCTCATGAAGGAGATCGGATGGCCCTTGTGGGAGTGGGAGATGATGAAGGTCGGCTTGCCAGGCTCAGGGGCCTGCCCGAAGGTGTCGAGGATGTCGTCGAAGTTGTGCGCGTCCATCTCCCGGACGGTGAACCCGAACGCGCGGAACTTGTCGGCCAGCGGCTCGAGGCCCATGGTGTCGGCCACCAGGGCGCCCTGCTGCAGATGGTTGCGGTCGACCACCGCGACGAGGTTCTCCAGCCCGTAGTGGGCGGCCGTCATCATGGCCTCCCAGTTGGACCCCTCCTGCAGCTCGCCGTCGCCCAGCAGCACCACCGTGCGACGCGGGGAGCCGTCGAGCTTCGCGGCCAGCGCGGTGCCCACCGCGATCGGGAGCCCGTGCCCCAGCGGACCGGTATTGGCCTCGATCCCTGGGATGTAGGTACGGTTCGGGTGGCCGTTGAGCCGCGACTGCGGATCCATGAACGTCATCAGCTCATCGACGGGGAAGTACCCAGCCAGCGCCATCGCGATGTACAGGGCGCCTGCGGTGTGCCCCTTGGACAGCACGAGGCGGTCCCGCTCCGGCGCGAGGGGCTCGGCCGGGTCGAGGTTCAGCTCATGCAGCATCAGGGTGACCAGCACGTCGGCGATCGAGAAGTCCCCGCCGATGTGGCCGTTGCCCGAATGGGCGATCATGATCGGATCCCTGCGTCGCAGCTCGTACGCCGCGGACTTCAGGTGCGCGACGACGTCCTCACGGGAGGCGTCTTTCGCGATCCGTCCCAGCACGGGCGTGGTGAAGTCCCACTTGGAGGTGTCGCTCACAGATCGACCGCCATCGACTTGAGCAGCGCGTTCTGGATGATGCGCTGAGCACCGAGCGCGTCCTGCTTGGCCTGAGCGGCGGCGAGGCCCTCCTCGTCGAGCGTCTCGAGGGCTCGGTGGATGGCCTTGAGGAACCGGATGGACAGCTGGGCGTTCTCAACGGCGTCCTCACGGAACGGGAACTGGTCCAGGTTCCAGACGCCCTCCCAGTTGTTGACCTTGAGGACGTGGAAGAACTCGAAGATCTCGACCATGTGGATGGAGCCGACCATCATGTCGTCGTCCCAGCCGCGGTAGTTGTCGTTGACGTCCATGCCCCAGAGCAGGCCGTGGTCGATGAGCATCTGGGCGGCCTCGGCCGGCGGCTCGCCGCCGAACATGGCGTGCCCGAAGTCGAGGAGGACGCCGACGTTGTCCACCCCCATCTGCTGGATGCCGAGGATGGTCTTGGGCGCGGAGCTCCAGAACATGTGGGTGCGGGGCTCGCGGGGCTTGTACTCGATGACGAACTTGAGGTCCGGGTGGCCGGAGGCAAGCTCGCGCATGCCCTCGACGGCGAGGCGGTTGAGCTCGCGGTAGTCCACCTGGAAGGGGTAGTCGAAGCCGTCCTGGCCGGGCCAGATCTTGACGTACTTGGCGCCGAGCTCCCGCACCGCGTTGGCCGCGTCGTTCATGATCGCCATGGCGGAGGCGCGCTTGGCGGGATCGGGGTTGGTGAACGCGCCCTTGCAGTGCTCGCGCAGGTAGATGTCCGGGGTGAGGCCGATGGCCTTGATGCCGTGCTCGGCCAGCTTGGCCTTCACGTCGTCGATGGAGACCCCGGGCGAGAAGGGGAAGTTGAGGTCAACCCAGGTGATGTCGCCGACCTTCGCGGCCAGGTCGATCTGGTCGAGCGTGCCGCGGGGCTGGCCGTAGCCGTCGGTGGCGTAGCGGTCGAGGTAGGTGGCGAAGTTCCAGAGCCCAGCTCCGAACTCGGGTGCAGTCATGATGCGTCTCCTTCGTATGAGGTCGGGCGGCGAATCGGGTCCACCTGCTGACCCTGCGACCTGATCGATCACATATCTATTCACCCGTGCTTGCACATTCATCCTAGCGCGGGTCGTGGCGATGGTCAATCGCAGGCGACCCTTGCGCCCGCGATCTTCCGCGTGGGCAAGTTCGGCCCCGGGACGGCCCCGCCCCGACCTTCTTGGGGAGGCCGGGGCCCCCCAGGGCGAGAGACGGCGCTACGCTCCGGGAGACAGCTCAGTGGGGAGAGTCACCAGGGGGCATCGCGCTCCGGATGAGGATGGGTGAAGTGGGAGTTGTGGTTGTTGGCTCGCTCAACGTGGACCTGCACCTCTGGCTGGAACGCCATCCGATGCCCGGAGAGACCCTGTTGGCCAGGGGCGGCGGCCTCTCCCCCGGTGGGAAGGGGGCCAACCAGGCCTGCGCGGCCGCGCTCGCAGGCGCCCCCACCACGATGCTCGGAGCGGTCGGCTCTGACGACTCCAGGCACACTGCGCTGCGGCTGCTGGGTGATGCCGGGGTAGACACCAGCCACATCGTCCAATTGCCCGGGCCCACTGGGCTGGCCGTGGTCTCGGTGGCGAAGGACGGCGAGAACACTGTGGTGGTGGTCTCCGGAGCCAACGCACAGGTCGCGCCTTCACACATCGAGGCGTGGGCACCCCTCATCGCGTATGCCGACATCGTCGTGTCCCAAGGGGAGATTCCGGCGGCAGCCACCGTGGCGGTCGCCGAGATGGTTCGTGGGCGCTGGTTGCTCAACCTGGCCCCTGTCATTCCACTTCCCGCGGACGTCATCCGTCGAGCTGATCCCTTGGTGGTCAACGAGCATGAAGCCGAGGCGGTTCTGGTGCAGATGGGCGGCTCGGCGTCCGGCCCCGAGGCGCTCGTGGTCGCATTGATCGATCGGGGCATCGCCTCGGTGGTGTTGACGCTTGGGGCCCATGGAGCGCTCGTGGCCAACGAGACCGGTGTTCAGCACGTCCGCAGCCCTCGGGTCCGCGCGGTGGACACCGTCGGGGCGGGCGATGCCTTCGTCGGCGCCCTCGCCGCTCGACTGTCAGAAGGCCTGGATCTGGTGACGGCGGCGCAGTACGCATCAAGGTTCGCCGCGCATACGGTCCAGTTCGAGGGGGCCCAGTCCTCGTATCCACAGCCAGGTACTCAACTCCCGGAGCTTTCATGAAACGCAGCGGCCTGCTGAACCCGGATCTCGCGGCGGCCATCGCGCGGCTCGGCCACACTGACACTTTCGTCATCGCGGACTGCGGCCTCCCGATCCCGACCACTGTACGGATCATCGATCTGAGCCTGGTCTTCGGGATCCCGCGATTCGCCGAGGTGCTCTCGGCGATCAGCGCGGAGGTCGTCATCGACGGCGTCATTGCTGCCCAGGAAGCCCGCGGTGGGCCGATCGGTGACCTGCTTCACCACCACGTGGAGGCGGAAGTCCAGTGGGTGCCTCACGAGGAGTTCAAGGCGCTGGTGCGCAACGCCTCGTTCGCCGTTCGCACCGGCGAGGCGACCCCTTACGCCAACGTGATCCTCCGTTCGGGCGTCCCCTTCTAGGGGACGCATGTGACCCGATCAGCCCTCGACCGCGCCCGCCAGGGCACCCTGGACGAAGTCCCGGTGAAGCCGGTCTTCGCGAGCGCCGAGTGTGCTGCGCACGCTGGGTCAGCCGGCTTGCCAGCCTTCGAATTCCTGCAGCTTCAGGTAGAAGTCCTCGAACATGAGGCGCACGTCGACCTGCGTGTAGACGCGCATGGGGCGGGTGCCGCGCATTGGACGGTAGGCGCCCTGCTCAGTGATCTCCGGCGCGGGCTTCTCGACGTGGAAGCTTGAGCTGGAGTCGGGCTCGAACATCGATCGCAGCGCCGTGAGCAGGACGAGCGGCGAGTCGCCGAGCGCGTAGGTCTCGAACGCAGGCATGCCGTAATCGCGGATGGCCCCCATGATCGCGCGGACCTCGTCGTAGAGATACTGGCCCAGCGGGCCGGTCTTCGCGACGCGCAGCCGCAGCTCGGTCTCAGAGACGAGGCACTGGCGGTAGATGTCGCGCGGGATCTGCCAGATCTCGAGGTCCTGGGCGCCGAACAGCACCTGGCCGGCCTTCACGTCGATGAGCAGGTTGTACTCGATCGGCATGGCGTTCTTCGGTGGGACGGCCAGGCCATCGTGCTCGGGGCCGCCGATCCAGATCAGCGTCATCCGCTTGGCGATCTCAGGCTCGAGCAGGTAGGCCGACGCGACGTCGGTCAGGCCGCCACCAGCCGCAACGAACAGTGGTAGGTCGGTGTCGTCGCGCATGGCCTCGGCGATGATGGCCCGAGCGGCAGGGGTGTCGTGAGGCGTGTCGACGTCCTCCAGCGCAACCTCGGCGCCGCGGTGAATCACCTCGGTGCTCTCCAGACCCATGCGGGCGAAGACGTCGCGGGCCACCAGCTCGGCGTTGGTCGCGGTGAATTCCGAGGGGTCCATCCCGTCGCGGGGGCGCAGGTGGGAGGCGACGATGGCGCGGATCTCGACGCTCGGCGAGAGCAGGTGGTGGACGAGCTGGTACAGGTCGTCCGGGTCGCCGGAGAAGTCGTTGTCAATGATCAGGCGGGCGCTGGGCGCCGGATACCCGTCGTCGCCGCGCCATGGGGTCTCGCCCAGGCGCCAACGCTTCGCGGGTGACACACCGTAGTCCACACCGGGCAAGGGGATTCTTGTCATCAGTCCTCCGAATATTGCTGCCGCACGTTCGGCGTGGGCAACTTCACCCCCGGGTCATTCCGGCACCAACGTGCACACCGACTGCATTGGTCATCGATCCCCACATCCTGACATAGGCGTTCATGAATGACCAGTTGGTGCCGCATAACTATGCACAGGTGCTGACGAATGGACGCAAGGCAAGGTGGGCGGCCGCATCTGTTGGGTGAGCGCTCGACCGCACCACTCCCCCGTACCCTGCCGGCCGCGGAATCGTGCCCGTAGCGACGGTCACCTCGACCTGGGCTGAGCGTGACCGGCCTCACTGGGGTCCCGTCCCCGCGCCCGCCCATACCCATCTGGGTATTGTGTGACCCAGGAGGCACCGTGGCACCCACCGTTCTCGTCGTCGACGACGCACCCGAGATCCGCACCCTTCTCCGGACCTATCTTGAGGCCGAGGGAATGGCGGTGCTCACCGCCGGCACAGGCGAGGAGGCCGTCCGGCTCGCCGGAGAGCAGCGCCCCGACGTGGTGCTGCTCGACCTCGGCCTCCCGGACCTCTCCGGCCTGGACGTACTCGGCAGGATCCGCGCAAACTCGTCGGTCTACGTCATCGTGGTCACCGCACGGGCTGAAGAGGTGGACAAGATCGTCAGCCTCAGCCTCGGAGCCGACGACTACATCGTCAAGCCCTTCAGCCCCCGCGAGGTGGTGGCCCGCGTGCACGCCATGATGCGCAGGCCGCGCGCCGCCGACGAGGCACCCGACGAAACCCTCCGCTTCCCGGGCCTCACCATGGACCCGGCGGCCCGCGAGATCACGCTCGACGGCGAGCCTGTCACGCTCAGCGCCCTCGACTTCGATCTACTCCTGGCCCTCGCCCGCAAACCCGGCCGTGTCTTCTCCCGCGCTCAACTGCTCGAGCAGGTCTGGGGCTACGCCTTCTACGGCGACGAGCGGGTCGTCGACGTCCACATCCGCACCATCCGCGCGGCCCTCGGCGACGACGGCACCGCCGTCGTCGGGACTGTTCGCGGCGTGGGCTACCGGTTCCTCAAGACCCCTGCGGGGAAGCCATGAGGAGCCTGGCGGTGCGGCTGGCGCTGAGCCATGTCGCGGTGGTGGCGATCGGCGCCCTGGTCACGTTCCTCCTCTCGCGCGCGCTGGCACCGGCCCTGTACGACCGCATGCAACAGCGCGGCCCGCGCCCCGGCCAGGGGCAGGGCTTCCGGCAGCAGATCGTCGAGACGATGGACCTGGCCCTGCTGATCGGAACGGGGGCCGGCGTCCTGGTCGCCGCGACCCTCGGGCTCCTCGTCGCCCGCCGCTTCATGCGTCCCATCCGCGAGCTCCAGGAAGCCGCGCGGCAGATGGCGGCCGGCCACTACGACGTGACGGTCCCCGTGGTGCGTGAGCAGGAACTCAGCGACCTGGGCTCCGATCTCCAGACGCTCGGCCAGTCGCTGGCCAGCACCGAGGCCCGCCGGGTCAGGCTGCTCGGCGACGTGGCGCACGAGCTCCGCACCCCCCTCACCGTCGTCGGCGGGTACGTCGAAGCGATGACCGACGGAATGGTTCCGGCAGACTCCGAGCACCTCGGCCTCATCGGGCGGGAGGTGGAGCGGATGCGTCGTCTGGCCGAGGATCTCGGGGCGCTGTCCAAGTCACAGGAGGAGGGCACGGAGCTCCGCCTGGAGCGGACCGACGTCGGGGCGACAGCCGCCGAGGCCGCGGAGCGGCTGCGCCCCCAGGCGGTCGACTCGGGCATCAGCCTCACCGTCGACTGCCCGCCCGCCTGGGCCGACGCCGATGCTCAACGCATCGGGCAGGTCGTGACCAATCTCGTGGGCAACGCGCTGCGGGCGGTGTCGCGGGGCGGGAGTGTCGCGGTGAGGTGCCGCGCAGAGTCCGGGCGGGTGATGGTCACGGTCGTCGACGACGGGGTGGGCCTGGCCGCCGAGGACCTGGAGAAGGTGTTCGAGCGGTTCTACCGGGTGGATCACCGACAGGGGGATCAGCGGGGCGGAGGATCGGGCATCGGCCTGACGATCGCACGGCAGATCGCGCGGGCCCACGGCGGGGACCTGGTCGCGGCGTCTGCGGGCCCGGGTCGGGGCGCGACGTTCACCTTGATTCTCCGGTCCGGGCATGACAACGGCGCCACCCCCAAGAGTGGCGCCGTCCTCAGTTGATCAGGCGTTGCCGCGGTTCATTCCACGACGCGGGGCGTCCTCGTTGCCGGTGCCGTCTCGCAGCTGGTCGCCCGAGCCGTCACGCGGGCCGTCCGCGTTGCCGCGGTCGGTGTCTTCCATGCCGGTGCCGTCACAGACCGCGCTGCGCTCCGCACGGCGCGCCTCGTTCTGCTGACCCTGCATGCCCTGACCCTGCTGCATGCGCTGGCCCTGCTGCAGACCGGTGACCGGTTCGCCGTTGGCCCAGGCGGTGAACGCCGCGAGATGGTTCTCGGAGCCGGCGAGCAGGCGCTCGTAGACGGCCTCGATGTCATCGTTGGTGTTGCTCTCCAGCTGAACCTTGAGGTCCGCGATGTCTCGCGTCTCCAGCGCAATGGCGGCCTTGAAGGCGTCAGCCTCGGACTTCTGGCCCTGCTTCAGCCAGTCGTCGTACAGCTTCTGGACGTCCTTGTTGTCGAACTTGCCGGCCTTGTTGTCTGCGCTGGGATCCGCGACGCCGAACTGATCGAGGAGCCGCCCCATGGCGTCGAAGTGGCGCTGCTCGCTGTTCGCGATGCGGTCCCATACGGCGCTGTCGTACAGCTTGCCGAACTCTGTGTAGAGGTCGTGGGCCATCTTCTCCTCCTCGCGGCTGAACGCGAGGGACGAATTCTCGTCGGCGTCGGGGGCGGCGGTGTCGGCCGAGGCGAGGGTGGCCCCGCCGAAGGTGAGGGCGGCCACTGCCAGCCCTGCGGTGATGAGGGAAACGGTGCGCTTCATGATGAGCTCCTTCTGGATGTGATCACTGGTTGGTGATGAGTCCAGTTCACCGCGCCGTCATGAAGCTCCCGCCAGGGGAATGTGAAGCTTTCGTGAAGTCAGGCCGGCGAGGTGAGCCGGAGATGCTCGCGGTCGCCCAACAACTCCAACCGGCGCCAGAGCACGCTGCCCGGGACGGCCTGAGTGACATGCAGATGCGCGGCGGCCACCTGCCTGCTGCGATCGACGGCCACGACGATGGGCAGCGCAGCCTCGTCGTGCCCGGTGAACCCTCCCCCGAACTCGTCCCGCAGCGTCGACGCCACGGACGCCGGCAGCCCCCACTCCAGCACCGACAGTCCTCGCCTCCCCGCGACCGTGATGGCGGCCCGGCTCGCCGCCTCATGGTCCGGATGGCCGGTCACCCCGCCCTCCACCGCGAAGACGAGCAGGCCGTCGGGGTCCGTGGTGGCGAGGGCTCCCTCGATGTCGGCGACCAACTCCACCTCGCGGCCGCCCAGCCCGCCGTCGGGATGGTTGAGCAGGGTGGTGGTCCGGCAGCCAAGCACCTCGGCCGCGGCCTCGAGCTCGAGCGCGCGGGTGTGTGCCAAGTCGGGCGCGGCGCCGAGGGTTGACGCCTCACCGGCGGTGAGGCACAGGACGCTGACCTCGGCCCCGTCGTCGACGAGGCGACCGATGACTCCTCCCAGGCCGAAGGACTCGTCGTCTGGGTGCGCCACCACGACGAGGACGCGCTTCCACGGGGGCAATTGGGTCTTCATGTGCCCAGTGTATACCCCCAGGGGTATTGTCAGCTGGTTCGGCGACCCCAACGCAGATAGGCGCACGGCAGCAGGCCCATGGAACTCACCACGGCCAGTGCAGGCACCCACACCGTCTTGGATCCGTTGATCTCACCCTCAGGGCGCCTCGCCACGTCTACCAACGCGTACACCCGCAGCGCCGCATCCGCCATCCCTCCCAACGCCAGCGCGGTGCGCAGCCAGGGCGGCAACTTCTCCCACTTCTTCGTCGCATGCTTCATTGCAAGCCTCCTGTCCTCCAGCGTACGCCCGGCCCCGCAGGTACGTTGGGCTGGAACGACAGGGAAGGGCTGCATTGTTCATCGATGAGTGGACGTGGGACGATCCCACCGTGAACGCAGAGCTGTGGGAAGGCCAGGCCACCTATCGGCGCTCTCTGGAGCAGGTGGCCAATGATGTCCTCGACGCAGCCGGGACGGGCCTCGACGCCCGCGCCTTCGTCGTCGGGATTCCCCTGGACCGGGACGCCGGCGTGGTCGTGGAGCCCGCGCGAGGCCACTTCGACCGCGCCATCGTCGCCCAGTCCACCCACCTCGGCACCCGACGGTTCAACAAGCTCCTCCGCGACGACGACGCCACCGCCGAGAACTCCCCCACGTACCTGGCCGCGCTGGAGGCGCGCACGCGTAGGCGCGCCGTCGCGGACAAGCTCGACGCCGCCGCCCGGGCCGGAGGGCGCATCCACTTCGTGGGCGTGGGCGTGACGATCGGCGATCACACCGTGTTTCCCGTCCTCGCCCTGCAGGAGGACCAGTGGAAGGAGCTCCCCCAGCTGCCCGACGACGCCGGAGACGACTTCCTCACCGCCCGCTCGTTCCAGGAGGCGGTGATCAATAGCGTCCTCGACGTGGCCTCCCGCGAGCTGGACCGGCAGATCCCAGGCTCCCTGGTACGGATCGACCCGGAGTTCGTGCTGCGCTCCGCCGCGGACCTGTTCGTCTCCGCCGTCGTGGCCAGGACCGGCCAGGAGCTTGCCTTCGGGGCGCTGCAGGCGTTCGACGCGGTCTCCGCGCAGCCCTACGAGGGGCGCGCGGGCAAGGGGTCGCTCCTCCTGGCGTCGCGCGGTGGGGAGGGAATCAAGACGGTGATGTCGCTCGAGCACCCGGTGCCCATCGGCCGCGCCCAATCGCTGCGCAAGGTGCTGGAGCTGTCCGCCGGAGACCTGCATCTGCTGTGCGACGGGCGCGAGGTCTACGGCCTCGGCAAGCTGGAAGAGGGCTCCACCCGCGAACACACCTTCGTGGCGCGCATCTCCGGCAACGGCTCCTGGGAGCTGTGGGACGGGGACGTCCCGTTCCTGCGGGTCGACAACGGCGTGGCCGCAATGCCGCGCGAACTCCTGGACGAGGACGAATTCTCCGTCACCGTGGACCGCGTGTTCCCCGAGGTCTCCGCCCGCAATGCCCGCTACCTGTGGCAGATCGCCCGGGCCGCACTGCAGCAGCCGCACGGCACCATGCTCGTGGTCCACCCCGAGGCCGAATCAGAGGCGCAACGGCTCCTGCCCCAGGCCTACGCCATCACCCCCAGCCGGCTGGGCCCCGAGGCGCTGTCGGCCGCCACCGGCATCGACGGCGCTGTCCTGGTTTCGCCGGACGGCAAGTGCCACGCCGTCGGCGTCATCCTCGACGGGCTCGCCACCGGCACCGGGGACCCGTCCCGCGGCTCCCGGTTCAGCTCCGCCATCCGCTACCTCGCGGGCGCAGGCAGGGGCGCCATGGTGATCATCGTGTCCGAGGACGGCAAGATCGACCTGTTGCCCAAGACCAAGCGGCGGGTTCGCCGGGCGACGGTGCAGCGAGCGGTCGACCGGCTCGTCGCCGCCGCGTCCGACGGCGAGGACGGGGACCGGTTCCTGCGCGCCGACAAGGCGGTGGAGGCCATCGAGTTCTACCTCAACCAGGAGCAGTGCGACGCCGTCAACGGCGCACGTGAGGAGGTCGAGGGCCGTCAGTGGGACCAGGCGCGGGTACGTCGCCAGTACATCCCCATCGCCCCTGACCCGGCGATGGACGACTCCTACTTCGTCGACCGCGCCCAGGACGTCGACGTCGCGTCCTGACCCTGCGCCCATGACCGGCTCCCGCCCCCTCCGGGGGGTGAGTTGAGCAAATGGCAGGGTTCGCGGAAACCGCCCCGCGTGACCTGAGCGCGCGACCCACCGCGACCCTTGCCATTTGCTCAACTCACCCCCCATCCGGAGACTGGCCGAGCCGATCGTGCTCGCGGCCCTGGACACCCCGGACGACACCGAGGCCCGCTGGGGCGAGAATCGCAGCAAACCTCCGACGCGGGACACTAGATTCGGTCCATGGACCCGTCGACGACGACGCCCGCCGCCTGGGAGCGCTACCTCCCCGGGGTC
This sequence comes from Tessaracoccus luoxuelianae, assembly GCF_054483915.1. Lineage (NCBI taxonomy): Bacteria > Bacillati > Actinomycetota > Actinomycetes > Propionibacteriales > Propionibacteriaceae > Tessaracoccus > Tessaracoccus luoxuelianae. Next base: position 30,727 of record NZ_CM137013.1, read on the forward strand.
GCGGTGCTGCGCCGGTACGAGCGACGGTGGCTGCGCGGCGACACTGTCGCCGGCGTGACGGTGGCCGCCTACCTCATCCCCCAGGTGATGGCATACGCCGTCATCGCCGGCCTCCCCGCCGTCGCCGGCCTGTGGGCCATCCTCGCGCCACTCCTCGTCTACGCTGCGCTGGGCTCGTCGCGGCAGCTCTCCATCGGCCCGGAGTCGACGACGGCGCTGATGACGGCGGCCGGGGTCGGTGCCCTGGTGGCCTCCGCGGGCGGCCCGGAGCGGTACGCCGAGGTGGCGGCGCTGCTCGCGATCGCCGTCGGGCTGGTGTGCGTCGCGGGGTGGGCACTGCGACTGTCCTTCTTGGCTGCGCTGCTGTCGCGGCCGGTGCTGGTGGGCTACATGGTGGGAATCGCGGTGCTGATGATCGTCAGCCAGTTCGGCAAGGTGGCGAAGCTGGACATCGAGGCCGAGTCCACGCTGGGTGCTACCTGGGAGTTCGTGACGCGCCTCGGAGACGCGCACCTCCCGACGGTGGCGATGGCCGCGGCGGTACTCGTGCTGTTGTTCGCGGCGAGGTGGTTGGCCCCGAAGCTGCCCAGCCCCCTGATCGTGCTGCTGCTTGCCGCTGCCGTGGTGGCGGTGTTCGGACTGGAGCGCTACGGGCTTGACGTCGTGGGTGAGGTGCCGTCCGGGCTTCCGGCACCCAGGCTTCCCGGGCTGGCGGACGTTTCGCTGCTGGCGCTGCTTCCCTACGCGGCGGGCATCGCGGTGGTGGGCTACTCGGACAACGTGCTCACTGCCCGCGCCTTCGCGGCGAAACGGCGGCAGTCCGTCGATGCCGGCCAGGAACTCCTCGCCCTCGGGGTCGCCAACGTCGCCACCGGGCTGGTGCAGGGGTTCCCGGTGAGCTCCAGTGGGTCGCGGACGGTGTTGGGCGACGCCGTCGGCTCGCGCACGCAGCTCCATTCGTTGGTGGCGCTGGCCGCGGTGGTCGCCACGCTGCTCTTCGCCGGTCCGGTGCTCTCCACGTTCCCGATGGCGGCGCTCGGCGCGCTGGTGATCTACGCCGCCACCAGGCTGGTGGATGTCGCGGAGATCCGGCGCATCGCGCGATTCCGGTGGAGCGAGCTCGCGCTCACCGCCGTGACCACCGTCTCCGTCATCGTCTTCGGGGTGCTCGGCGGCATCGGGATCGCCATCGCGCTGTCCCTGCTCGACCTCATCCGGCGGATGGCCCACGCGCACGACGGGGTGCTCGGCTACGCACCGGGGGTCGCGGGCATGCACGACATCGACGACTACCCAGACGCCACCCAGGTGCCCGGGTTGGTGGTGTACCGCTACGACTCCCCCTTGTTCTTCGCCAACTCCGACGACTTCCTCGCCAGGGCGGAGGCGGCCGTGGACCTTGCGCCGCAGCCCGTCCGGTGGTTCCTGCTCAATGCGGAGGCAAACGTGGAGGTGGACCTCACCGCCGTCGACACCCTCGAGTTCCTCCGCGAGCGTCTCGAGGCCAGGACAGTGATCTTCACCATGGCCAGGGTCAAGCAGGACCTCCACGATCAGTTGGCTGCGGCTGGCTTCGTCGAGAAGGTGGGCGAGGACCGCATCTTCGCAACGCTGCCGACGGCGGTGCGCGCCTACGCGACGTGGTACCGCGAAACCCTCGGCGAGACACCTAGCGGACTGCCGCCCGAGATCCTCCGCCCCACTGAGCCGTCCGCCTGAGCCGTTCAGCCACCCGCGCTGCACGGGTTCTGCTGGAGGACGTGCGCCCGGCGACGCGATCGACGTTGAGGTCAGCGATCCCGTAGCCGGTCAAGGTCGCGGCGCTCCCGCTTGGTGGGTCTGCCGGCGCCGCGATCGCGGACCGCCACCCGGCCCACCATCTCCGGGATGGGCGGCGGCTTCTCGGGTGTCCGATCGAGGTACGCCGCCTGGGCGATCGGCGCACCGACCCGCTTCTCCAGGTTCGGGTCCACCACCTGGATCAGCTTCTCCTCCTGCTCGCGGCGCACCCTGATCACTTGCCCGGGCACGACGTGCTGCGACGGCTTGGCCAGCTTGTCGTCGACGCGAACGTGGCCGCCGCGCACCGCGGCCGTGGCCGACGAGCGGGTCTTGTACATTCGCACAGCCCACAGCCAGGAGTCGAGTCGTGCCATGGGCCGATCCTACGCGGATGGAGTTGCCCACAGCCTTGTCCACAACTGGGGAAAACTACGCGCGTGTAATTCCGCCTGGCGGCCGCTGCGCGGCACCTCAGCTCCGCCACCTCCGGAACTTGTGAACTTCCGCTCGGTCCGCGGCAATACAGGATGTTCAACGGGAGGATCGAGACGCCGGCCGTGTGTCGCTTCCGACCCAACCGGTTCTCTCCTGTGGTTGGGCTGCCTGGGTCCGAACTTCTCCGCGACCACCCAGGCCTCCTCTAGGTCAGAGGATCGAGCCGACATCTGATCCTACGGTGGGGTAGGCGGCGGTCATCGATTTCAGTTGATGGGTTGTCAGTTCGAGCTTCATGGCGAGGCCGAAGAAGTTGACCAGTTCGCCGTACTCCGGGCCGAGCAGGTGTGCGCCGACGATCCGATCCGTGGATCGGTCGATAAGGATCTTGGTGGCCGCGGTGGTCTCACCGATGCGGTAGTTGGAGTACCAGCCGCGGGTGTCGCGGTAGCGGACGTCGACGTCGATGCCCTGGTCTCGGGCTTGTTGTTCGAGCATTCCAACTCGAGTGAGTTCGGGGATCGTGAACACCGCTGTTGGGATACCCGTGTAGTCGGGGACGGTCTTGGTGGCCTTGAGCATGTTGGAGGCCGCGACCTTGGCTTCGATCACTGCGACTGGGGTCAGTGGCATGCCGGGGGTGTTGGCGGCGTCGCCGGCGGCGTAGACCGCGGGGTTGCTGGTGCTTTGCAGGTGAGCGGCTACCCGCACTCCTCGTTCGTCCCACTCGACTCCGGCGGCGTCGAGGTCGAGGCCGGACAGTTCGGGGATCCGGCCCGCACCGTGCACGATGAGGTCGAACTCCACGTCCTCGGGTCGGCCGGATCGTGCCAAGCTGACCTGGTAACCGCCACCGGACTTCTCGATTGAGGTGATCGTGGTGGAGCGCCACAGCTCGATCCCGGCCTCGGCGCCGCGGTTGCTGAGGAGCTCGACGAGGTCGGGGTCGAACGCCTTGAGCGGCCGCGGCCCGCGGTCGAGGATGACCGGGGTGCTGCCCGCCCGCGCCGCGATGTGAGCGAACTCGAACGAGATGAAGCCACCACCGACGAACAAGATCCTCCGTGGCAGCGCTGGAAGGTCCATGAAGGCGGTGCTGTCGACCAGATGCTCGTGACCGGGAAAGTCCAGCGGCCGTGGACGGGCGCCCGCGGCGATCAGGAAGTGAGCTGCGTCGTAGGACCTGCCGTCAATCGCGATGGTGTGCGCGTTCGTGAACCGCGCCTGCCCGTGGAGCGTGTCCACACCGTTGCCCGAAAGGCTGTCCTCCATGTTTCGCGGGACCGGGTCGGTGAAGCCGTGCTTGTGCTTGATCAGATCGGCCCAGTTCATCGACAAGCCGGCGTCGTCGATTCCCTTGCCCCGCATCAGTCGGGCGCTGTCGATGATCTCGGCCCCGCGACGCAGGATCTTCTTCGGGTCGCACCCTCGAAGCGCACAGGTGCCGCCGTAGGGAAGCGCGTCGACGATCGCGACCCTCCAGCCCGCGGAAGCGCACTTGTTCGCCGCCGCGACGCCGGCCATGCCGGCACCGATCACGATCAAGTCATAGCTGCGCGTCATCAGGACAGCACCTCGGCCACGCCGAGCGCAGCCCGGAGTTCCTGCATCGTGGGCGCCCCCGCCAGCCCATCGGGCGTGCGGTAGAGCCGACAGGACAACCCGACCCCGTCGCCGGGTTTGGCGAAGATGTCGACGCCCTCGACCAGGATGCTCGGCGAGCCGTGGAACCCCAGCCGCTCCGCCTCCTCGAGCGTTTCGACGCGGAGTCGCGTCACCACGACATCGGGGCGTTCGTTGGCGATCGCTGCAAGTCGCTGGTCGGCGACCTTCCAGTTGGGGCAGTCATCGAAGTACAACAGAGAGACGTTCATGGTGCGACGCTAGACCTTGTACCGTGGTAGAAGGTCAAGGGTTAAGGGGGGCGAGATGTTGATCGGTGAGCTTGCCGACATTGCCGGGGTGACGAGCCAGACCGTGCGGTTCTATGAGCGCAGGGGCCTGTTGCCGGACGCCGAACGAGGCGCCAACGGGTACCGCGTCTACGACGAGGCCATGCTCGCCCGGTTGCGCTTCATCAACGTGGCCCAGGCCGCCGGGCTGACACTGTCCGAGATTCGCAGCATCATCGCCCTTCGCGACGACGGGCACATGCCCTGCGCGCACGTGGTTACGCTCATCGACACCAAGCTCGCTGACGTCCGTGCACGGATCAAACAACTTGCCGCGCTGCAAACCGAGCTCGAAGCACTCCGCGACCACAGTGAGCTGCTCGATCCCGCCGACTGCGAAGACGACGACATCTGCCACATACTCTCCTCAGCGAAGTAAGCCCTCGACGGGGACAAAGCACAGACGAGGCTCTCCAGCGAAGCCCAACGCTCGCTACGGCCGGTCCAGACATCCGCCATTCGGCATCAAGCACGTGCGTGCGGTCACGACCGTTGACCTCGACGTCCCCACATGGGCATGTCCGTGATGCCACGCACGCCATTCGGCATGAGCGTGAACCGCACGGCCATCGTTGACATCCCTCAAGGACCCAACGCGGACGAACCGGGCGCCGCCACCGCAGCAGGGAGACCCACTCCCTATTTCTTGACGAGCCTCCCCCGGGCGTCCCGATCTACAACTACCGAGCGCAGAAGTGCACAGAGTGAAGCGCAGCTCGACATCAGCCCAGCGGGACAGCACACGTCTCACCGGCCAAGGGACTAGCCTGCAGTTCTGGTGCCGACTACGACACCAGACCTACCCATGAGGCGCCTGCGATTCCGCAAGCCAGCGACTCACCGGATTGATCGGCCCGATCCTGAGGGGCGCCCGTTCGGTGAATAATGGAGCAAGGCGTGCTCGTGTCGCCTCTTCCTCGCGGGTCGGCCGCGGGTCGAAGTGCCGCCGGGCCCAAGGACAGCGTCCGCCGTCCGCACGTGGTGGGGAGCGAGATGCCTGCTGAAGACCGGATCCAACATCGTCGCCGCTATCTGATGTGCCGGCCGGACTACTTCACGGTCAGCTACGAGATCAATCCCTGGATGAACCGCACGCGGGCCACCGACACGGCCAAGGCGGTGCGGCAGTGGCAGGAACTCCACGACACCTACCTCCGGCTGGGGCACGAGGTCGACCTCATCGTCCCCATCCCCGGCCTGGACGATATGGTCTACACGGCCAACGGCGGGCTCGTCATCGACGGCGTGGCCCTGGGGGCCAGGTTCGCCGTCGGCGAGCGTCGAGGTGAGGAGCGCCCCTTCCGGGAGTGGTTCGCGGCCCACGGATTCGACGTCGTCGAACCCGTCGCGACGCAGGAGGGCGAGGGGGATCTCCTGTTGGTGGGCGAGACGATCCTCGCCGGCTACGGCTTCCGCTCCGAATTGGACAGCCACGCCGAGGTCGCCGACCTGTTCGGCCGCGAGGTCGTCTCGCTGCGGCTGGTCAACCCGACCTACTACCACCTCGACACCGCCATCTGCGTCCTCGACCCCGTGCAGGGCCCCGGCGGCGTCGAGCGGGCCAACATCGCCTACCTGCCGTCGGCCTTCGACGAGCGCGGCCAGGGCGAACTCCTCGAGCGGTTCCCCGACGCGATCCGCGTGCCCGCCGCCGATCCGGCGAGCCTCGAGCTGAACGCGGTCAGCGACGGCCTCAACGTCGTCCTCTCGCCCCCCGTCACCAGCCTCGACGCCCAGCTGCGCGAGCGCGGTTACCACCCGATCCACGTCGACGTGTCCGAACTGCACCTCGGCGGGGGCGGGATCAAGTGCTGCACCCTGGAGCTGCGAGGAGGCAGACCATGAGCACCAAGACCAATCCCGACACCGCGACTGCCGGCTTCATCCAGGCAGAGGGCGAGCATCTGGCGCGCAACTACGACCCGCTTCCGGTGGTCGTGGCGACCGCGGAGGACGTGTGGGTGACCGACGTCGAAGGCAGGCGCTACCTCGACCTTCTCTCTGCCTACTCGGCGCTGAACTTCGGGCACCGGCACCCCGAGCTGGTCGAGGCGGCCGTCGATCAGATCGGCAGGCTCACCCTGACCGGCCGGGCGTTCCACAACGACCGGCTCGGGGCCTTCGCCACCGCCCTCGCCGAGCTGTGCGGCAAGGACCTCGTCCTGCCGATGAACACCGGCGCGGAGGCCGTCGAGACCGGCATCAAGACCGCCCGCGCCTGGGCGTACCGGGTCAAGGGGGTGCCCGCCGACGCCGCGCGGATCGTCGTGGCGGCCGGCAACTTCCACGGCCGCACCACCACCATCGTCGGGTTCAGCGACGACCCGGTCGCCAGGGACGGGTTCGGGCCGCCCACCCCCGGTTTCGACATCGTGCCGTACGGGGACGCCGCGGCGATCGAGGCGGCCATCAACGACAACACCGCGGCCGTGCTCATCGAGCCCATCCAGGGCGAGGCCGGCGTCATCATCCCGCCCGAGGGCTACCTGCGGGCCGTCCGCGAGCTGTGCACGCGGCACAACGTGCTGTTCATCGCAGACGAGATCCAGTCCGGCCTGGGCCGGGTGGGGACTACGTTCGCTTCCGACCGCGAGGGTGTCGTCCCAGACCTCTACCTTCTGGGCAAGGCTCTGGGCGGGGGCATCCTGCCCGTGTCGGCGGTGGTCGGCGACCGCGACGTCCTCGGCGTGTTCCGTCCCGGCGAGCACGGCTCGACGTTCGGCGGAAACCCGCTCGCCGCGGCGGTAGGGCTGCGCGTGGTCGAAATGCTCCGCACCGGCGAGTTCCAGGAACGCGCGACGACTCTGGGGCATCACCTCAAGGGTCTGCTCGACGAGCTGCTGGGCCACGGCCTGACCGAGGTCCGCGTGGCCGGTCTCTGGGCAGGCGTCGACGTCGAATCCTCGCGCGGCACCGGCCGCGAGATCGCGCAGAGGCTGCTGGCTCGCGGCGTGCTGGTCAAGGACACCCACGGCCAGACCATCCGCATCGCACCGCCACTGACTATTCAGGCGTCCGACCTGGACTGGGCCGTCGAACAGCTGAGGCTCGTCCTGCAGGAGAATCCCCCTCCGAAGCCGTGACCAGCCCGGGACGGGCTGCAACTTGCTATCCAGAGGGCGGCTTGTGTGGATATGCACACAAACCGCCGCATAGATAGCAAGTTGCAGCACCATCGCCAGCAGGAGTCCGCGGAACAGAGACTCGGGGCTCGCTTGGGAGGCCCGCGTCCGGCAGGATCGGTGTCATGACCGGCGCTACGCGTGAGCTTTCGATGTTTCCGCTGGGCTCTGTGCTGTTCCCGGGCATGCCGTTGCAGCTGCGGGTCTTCGAGCCGCGCTACGTGGCCATGCTGGCAACGGTGCTCCGGGAGACTGAGCATGAGTTCGGGGTGGTGCTGATCGAGCGAGGCTCAGAGGTGGGGGGTGGCGACGCGCGCTTCGGGGTGGGCACGGTGGCGCGCGTCGTCTCGGTGGAGCCCAGCGAGGGCTCGATCCTGCTGTTGGCCACCGGTGCCGCCCGGTTCGAGGTGGTGTGCTGGCTTCAGGACGATCCGTACCCGCGGGCCCTGGTGCGCGAGCTCACCGCTGTGGAGTTCGACGAATCCACCCCCGCTGCGCTCGGTGCAGCCGAGGCCCTGGTGCGCGCCACCCTCTCCAGGGCGAGCGAGTTCGTCGAGCTCCCCTGGCCGGCTGATGTCGAACTGTCGCACAAGCCGTCGGAGCGCATCTGGCAGGTTGCGGGCATCGCACCCCTGAACCAGATGGACCAGTACGCGCTGCTTCGCTCGAGAACCGCCTCCGAGCTGTTGGCCCGACTGGTTGAGGACACGCAGGGGGCCGACGCCCTCTTCAGCGCCGGGTGGGGCTCCGGCCTGCCCGATGCCGGCGGCCTCTCCGAGTGAGCGCTACCCCGCCGCGTCGCTTCCACGATGGCGACCGGACCGACGACGGCACAGCGATTCCTCATCTGATCCGGTCGAGGATCTCCGCTCCCACCACCTCTGGCCTCTTCTCAGGGAGCCAGTGACCTGCGTCCAACTCGACGAACCGGTAGTCACCGGTGCAGTACCTGACCGTGCCCTCGGCGGCCACGCGGCCGAGGTAGGGGTCGCGGTTGCCCCACAGGTACGTGGTCGGCACCGTCACCGGGGTGTCCAGCTTCACACCGTCGGCGCCGGCCGGCGCGAACAGCCCTCGGTACGGGCCGAGCATCCCGCGCACCGCCTCGGTGTCGACCATCTGGGCGGCATAGGAGGCCGACAGGTCCGCAGGGACGCCGAGGCGCCGGAGGCCCTCCTTCCGCGCCAGCCGCGACAACTGCATCTCCGGCAGCACGGGCATCTGCATCGCCAGCATGTACCAGCTCTTCAACCCCTGGGATGAGCGCAACACGGCCTGGCGGATCGCCGCCGGATGAGGCGTGGACAGCACGGTCAGGCTCCTCACGCGCTCCGGCGTCGTCATGGCGGCGGCCCAGGCCACGCCACCACCCCAGTCGTGACCCACCAGGTGCGCCGAGTCGAGGCCCGCCTGGTCCAGCATCGCGAACACGTCTCCGACGAGGCGCTCGATCCGGTAGGCGCTACGCCCGGTGGGCCTGGCTTTCGAGGTGTAGCCGCGCAGTGACGGGGCCAAGGTGTGGATCCCTGCCCCGTGCAGCAGCGGCGCCACCGCGTCCCAAGCCGCGGGCGTCTGTGGGAATCCGTGCAGCAGGACGACGGTGTGGTCGGCGTCGGCCCGTCGCGGCCCGGAGTCGCGGACCTCGAACGTCAGGCGGTCGTTGGTGAAGCTCTCCATGGGCCCAAGTCTCCCTCCGCGCGGACACGCTGGGGTCGTTCAGTGCCTGAAATGCGGATGTGGCGTAGTCACAAAATTGTTATCAAACTGCAACTAAAGGTTGTTGCTCTTACCTTGACAGCCACGAGACCGGGCAGCAGTATTTAGTACTGGAGAGAGACAAAGTTGTCGGTCACGGACTCACGACCATCGGGCTGCTCATGCGCATCTCCCGCTTCACAGAAACACGGGTCTGGCACTACCAGGAATCCGTCGACGTTCTCAGGAGGAACGAATGAAGATGACCACACTCATGACCGCAGCCGCGGGCATGGTGCTAGCCCTCGCCCTCACCGCGTGCGGTGGCGGCGGCGCAGGAACAGCAACCACCCCCGCCCCCTCGGGCGACGCCAGCGCGTCCACCAGCGCACCTGCGGGCGAGGCCGGCGGTTCCGTCGGCGTGTCGATGCCCACCCAGACCACCGAGCGTTGGATCGCCGACGGCGAAGCCGTCAAGTCCCAGCTCGAAGAGGCCGGCTTCGAGGTGGACCTCCAGTTCGCCAACGACGACATCCCCACCCAGTCCCAGCAGATCGACCAGATGATCACCCAGGGCGTCAAGGTCCTCATCATCGCCGCCATCGACGGCACCGCACTCGCGCCGCAGCTCGAGACCGCGGCAGCGGCGGGCATCAAGATCATCTCCTACGACCGCCTGATCCGCGACAGCGAGAACGTGGACTTCTACGTCTCCTTCGACAACTTCAAGGTCGGCGTCGCGCAGGGCCAGTCCCTCATCGACGGCCTCGCAGCCCGCGGCGAGGGCCCCTTCAACATCGAGCTGTTCGCCGGCTCGCTGGACGACAACAACGCCCACTTCTTCTTCAACGGCGCCATGAGCGTCATCCAGCCCAAGATCGACGACGGCACCTTCACCGTCGTGTCCGGCCAGACCGCCATCGAGCAGGCCGCGACCCTCGGTTGGCAGCAGGAGACCGCGCAGAAGCGCATGGAGGACCTCCTCACCGCCAACTACCAGGACAAGAAGGTCGACGGCGTGCTGTCCGCCAACGACGGCCTTGCCCGCGGCATCATCACCGCCCTGCAGAACAACGGCTACTCGGGCACCGTCGCCGACACCTTCCCCATCATCACCGGCCAGGACGCCGAGATCGCCTCCACGAAACTGATCCAGGACGGCATCCAGTACTCGACCATCTTCAAGGACACCCGGCTGCTCGCCGAGCAGGCCGTGACCGCCGCGCAGGACCTCCTGGCCGGCGAAGAGCCTGAGGCGAACAACACGACCGACTACGACAACGGCGTGAAGGTCGTCCCGTCCTACCTCCTCGATGTGGTCACGGTCACGCAAGAGAACCTCACCGAGGCTCTCGTCGACACCGGTTACTGGACCCAAGAGGAGATCGACGCGGGCGTCATCTCCTGATCCATGCCCCCAACGGTGGCCCGGCTCCCCACGGAGCCGGGCCACTTTCACGCTTCGCCTCTGCCTGGAGAAGCAGACCCTCAGGACGGCGCCTGTCAGGTTCGCTCACCAGCGACGTCGACCATGACCAGGCTCATCCGACACGGCTCGAGCGCCACCAGGGCGTGCCGCTCGTTGGGCGCCAGGTACACCACGTCCGCAGGCGCGAGGGTGACCTCGTCGTCGCCGACCGTGAAACTCATCCGCCCCTCGAGCAACTGCACCACGACCGCACGCGGGGACGTGTGCTCGGTCAGCATCTCCCCCTCGTCGAAGGTGAACTCCACCACGCGCAGCAGCGGGTTGTTGTGGATCACCCGCGAGGTGGTGGACTCCTTGACGACGGGCACCTCAGCCGCCACCCCCGTGTAGTGGGCGGACTGGGACACCGGCTTGGGCTCCTTCATGGCTCCTCCTTCTCCGGCCGACGGCCGGTGAGCCCAGCTCAGCACACGGGCGAGGCCATGGCGCGCAAACCGCCGAGCGCCCCCGAGTGGATTCTCACGCGGGGTGCGCGGGACCATACGATGGCCGGGTGACCACTCGCCCGACGACGCGCCCAGCCGCCGCATGGCTCGGAGCCCTGATGATCGTCGCGGCGGTGGCGATCTCCGCCTACGCAGTCGTCTACGGCAGGGCGGGCGAGGTGCCCTTCCTCCCGGAGACCTTCAAGCTCACGCCGCCGTACCGGATCGATCTCGACGTCTACCGCCTCGGCGCCGAGACCCTGCTGCGCGGCGGGGACCTGTACGGCACCCTCCCCGACACCGAGATCGGCGCGAACCTGCCGTTCACCTACCCCCCGATCGCCGCCCTGCTGTTCGTCCCGCTCGCGCTGCTCACGGTGCGCGACGCCAACCTGCTCTTCTCGTTCGGCACCCTCGGGTTGCTCGTCCTGGTGCTGACCCTCGTGCTGCGTAAGTTCACCGGGCTGCGCGGTCGTCAGCTGGTCCTGGGGGGTCTGGCCGCGGGAGCCATCGGCTTCTGGCTCGGCCCGGTGCGCGAGTCCGTGGAGTTCGGCCAGGTCAACGTCGCACTCATGGCGCTGATCGTGGTCGACGTGGTCGTCGGGCGCGGTAAGCGGTGGCAGGGCGTGCTGACCGGCCTCGCGATGGCCATCAAGCTGACCCCGGCGGTGTTCCTGGCCTACTTCCTCGTCAAACGGGAGTGGCGCGCGCTCATCACGGCCGCCCTCTCCGCCCTGCTGTTCACCGGGCTGGGGTTCCTCGTGGCGTGGGAGCATTCCATCACCTACTGGACGGGCACCATCACCGATCCCGACCGGATCGGTGGCCTGGCCTACGTCTCGAACCAGTCGATCAACGGCGTACTGCTCCGGCTGGGGCTCACGGGCGGCGCGGCCACACTCACCTGGTTCCTGCTGTCGGCGGTGCTGGGACTGTCACTTCTGGCCTTGATGGCCCAGCTCTTCCGCCGCGGACACGGGTTCGCCGCGGCCCTGACCATGGGCTTCTACGCACTCCTGGCGTCGCCGGTGTCGTGGTCGCACCACTGGGTGTGGGCCGGACCAGCGATCGTGATGCTGCTGCTCTGGGCGCGGCGGTCCGGGAGCCCGGGCGCCCTGGCCCTGGCCGGGAGCGGGCTGCTGATCTTCATCACCCGCCTGATCTGGGACCTTCCCGACGAGGACGCTCTCCAGGGGCTGAACTGGACCTGGCAACAGCATCTCCAGGGCAACGCGCAGGCCCTCTGGGGGCTGGCGCTCCTCGCCTTCCTCGCGTTCGGCGCCCCCGCCCGGGCCGAGGCCCTGAGCGTGGAGACCGAACCCGAGCAACCGTCCACACCCGGGAGCGTCACGGAGAGTCGATGAGGCCCACCCGTTCCATCGCCTCGATCGTCCTGCCCACCCCGTCCTCCTCCCGCACCGTGGCCCCCACCTCGCGGGCGCGGTCGCGGTAGCGCGGCGCCTCTGGACCGTCGACCAGGTCGCTGATCAGCCGCGCGAGCCGCTGCGGACCCAGGCTGCGGAACGGGACGGGCGCGGGACCCACGCCCAGCGAGGCGAGGCGCGCGCCGTGGTAGGGCTGGTCCACGCCGAAGGGGACCGCCACCGACGGGCGGCACGAACGCAGACCCGTGTGAGCGCTGCCCGCGCCGCCGTGGTGGATCACCCCCGCCGTCCGCGGGAACAACTGCTCGAACGACACGTCGGAGACGGTGAACACCTCGCCCGGACCCGCGCCGACGTGGCCGGGGTCGGGCGCGATCGTCACGATCCGGCGCCCCGCACGACGCCCTGCCTCGGCCAGGAACGCCAACCCTCCCTCACCCGTCGACGGCGCCAGGCTGCCGGCGCCCACGTACACCGGCGGCTCGCCTGAGGCCAGGAAGGACATGAGGCCTTCCGGGAGGGAGGCCTCGCCGTCGGGCGGGGCGAGGTAGCCGGTGTGATGCACCGTCGGGGGCCGGTCCGGTGCCGGCGGGACGAGGGTGGGACTGGCCGCCACCAGGATGGGGTGCCGGTCCAGCGCCTCCGACGTGGGCCCCTGCCTCGGCGGCAGACCCACCCTGGAGCGCATCTCAGCCACCAGCGGGTCCCCGAGCGCCGCCGCGACCCTCCAGCTCAACGCGGTCCCCCACCGGTTGTAGGCGTCCCACCGCCGGAACCAGCGGCTGAAGCAGTGGCTCTCCGCATAGGACGTGGGCAACTGTCCGGTGAAGAGCACCGTCGCCGACCGGCCACCCAGCGCCTCCGCCGCGACCACCGCTCCCCCGGCCCCCAACACCCCTCCGAGCAGCGCGTCTCCCGGTCGGGCGGCCTCCAGCGTCGCGTCCACGAACGGCCGCGACACCTCCCGCACCCAGCGCCGCAGCAGCCAGCCCTGTCCCAGCGGTGTAGCGGCCACGCGCCGGTGTCGTACCGCCCCCTCCAACGCGGACCGCAGGGTGGCCCGCACCGGAACCACCTCGGCGCCGTACCGCCCCGCCAGGCCTGCGTACTCCTCCAACGCCACCACGCGCGCCTGGACTCCGCGCCGCACCAGCTCACCGCCCAGCACCGCCATCGGCTGCACGTCCCCGCGCGAGCCGAGACCGATCAACACCACCGCCATCGCAGCCTCCTGCCCCCACCGTATGCGTGCGCGTAGCGTGGGCACCATGCCCGCAGACGAAGCGATCCGCCATCTGGCGCAGACCACGCTGCTCACGCAGCGGCTGCGCCTCGATCCGCTGACGGTCGACGACGCCGCCGCCATGGCACAGGTCCTCTCGGACCCGGCGCTCCACCGCTACACGGGCGACCGACCGCCGTCGGTCCAGGAGTTGGAGGGGCGCTATCGGGCCCAGGAGGCCGGCCCGCCACCACCTTCGACCGACGTGTGGGGCAACTGGGCAGTGCGGCTGCCTGACGGCACCGTCGCCGGGTTCGTGCAGGCCACCATCACCCCACCCGCCGCGACACTCGCCTGGGTGATCGGCATCCCCCACCAGGGCTGCGGATACGCCACTGAGGCGATGCGCGTGCTGGTGCGCGAGTTGCGCACCTCAGGCATCCTTCGCCTCTCGGCGTTCATCCACCCCCGCAACGCCTCCTCTCGGCGTCTCGCACAGAAGCTGGGTCTGGCCATGCCCGGCCCGCACCGCCCGTTCGACGGTGAGGACGAGTGGGTCTGGGACGCGCAGGCCCCCGTCCCCATGGCGGACCGACTGGTCTTCCGGCGGATGGACCACGGCGACCTCGACGACATGGCCGCCCTTCTCGGGGACCCCGAGGTGATGGCCTACTACCCGCGCCCCCGCACCCGGGACGAGGCGGCCGAGTGGATCGGCTGGAACCGGCGCAACTACGCCCGCGACGGCCTCGGACTGTGGATCATCACCACCCCCGACGGCGAATTCGTCGGCGACTGCGGCCTCACCTGGCAGCTCATCGACGGAGCCGAGGAGCTCGAGGTGGGCTACCACGTCGTCCCGCGGTTGCAGGGCCGCGGGCTGGCGACGGAGGCGGCGGCCGCCAGCCGCGACCTCGCCCGCTCGCTGGGACACCGTCGGCTGATCGCGATCATCCACCCGGCCAACGTCGCCTCGCAGAGGGTCGCGGAGAAGGCGGGCCTGGCTCTCGACCGTGAGACGGTCAGCCGGAACGGCCGCCCAGTCCGGGTCTACGCCACGGAGCTGTGACCCTCTCGTTCGCTGCCCACCGGCCCTCTTCGCACAGGGCGCAACGTGTGCGAAGAGCACCTCGCACACCCAAGGTGTCCTCGCACACCGCATTCCCTGTGCAAAGACCCCGACGGTGTGCGAAGAGCACTTCGCACACCCAAGGTGTCCTCGCACACCGCATTCCCTGTGCAAAGACCCCGACGGTATGCGAAGAACCCCCGCCCCAACCCGGCCAAGAGCAACCACTTGACAACCTATAACCAATCGGTTGAACATAGAGTCATGCCAGTGATCGACGAGGAACGAGCCGACGCTCTGTTCCATGCGCTGGCGGACCGGACGCGCCGCGACATCCTCCGTCGCGTCCTTGCCGGAGAGCAGTCGATCACCTCTTTGGCGGCGCACTACGACATGAGCTTCGCCGCCGTCCACAAGCACATCACGGTGCTCGAGAGGTCCGCGCTGGTCTCGAGGCGGCGGCAGGGGCGCGAGTCCCTGGCCACCGGCAACGTCGAGGCGGTGCGGTCGGTGGGCAGCATGCTCACCGAACTCGAGGGCATCTGGCGCGGCCGCGTGGCCCGCATCGACGATCTCATCGCCGCCACCCCACCCACCCCCACACACCCCGAGGAGTGACCATGCCCGTCATCGACGTCCAGAAGGACCTGGACAACCGACGCCTCATCATGACCGCGCAGTTCGCGGCCCCCGTGGAACGCATCTGGCAGCTCTACGCCGATCCCCGCCAGCTCGAGAAGGTCTGGGGCCCGCCCACGCACCCGGCCACGTTCGTGGATCACGACCTGACGCCCGGCGGGCGGATGACCTACTTCATGACCGCCCCCGACGGCCAGAAGTACTGCGGGTTCTGGGACGTCAAGGAGGTCGACGAGCCGCGCAGCTTCACCTTCGAGGACGGCTTCGCCAACGAGGACTTCACGCCCGACACCTCTCTCCCGGTGGGGATCAACACCTACTCCTTCAGCAGCCACGACGACGGGACCCGCGCGGTGTACGAGGCCGTCTACCCCTCCGTCGAGGCGCTGCAGCAGGTGCTGGACATGGGCATGGTCGAGGGCGCCACCGGTGCCATCAACCAGATCGACGCCTGGCTGGCCGAAGATTGAGCCACAGGCCCTGGTAAATGTCGCGGCGGGGTGGCACGGTAGCGCGGTGAGCACACCATCGCACCCGGCAGACCGTCACGACATGATCCGCGTCCAGGGCGCCCGCGAAAACAACCTCAAGGACATCGACGTCGAGCTCCCGAAGCGCCGGTTGACGGTGTTCACCGGCGTCTCCGGCTCGGGCAAGAGCTCGCTGGTGTTCAGCACCATCGCGGCCGAGTCCCAGCGGATGATCAACGAGACCTACAGCGCGTTCGTGCAGGGGTTCATGCCCTCGCTGTCGCGCCCGGACGTGGACCACCTCGACGGCCTCACCACGGCGATCATCGTGGACCAGGAGCGGATGGGCGCCAACGTGCGCTCCACCGTCGGCACGGTGACCGACGCCAACGCCCTGCTGCGCATCCTGTTCAGCAAGCTGGGCCAGCCCCACATCGGCTCACCGCAGGCCTACTCGTTCAACGTGCCTTCGGTGACGGGCTCGGGGATGATCAAGACGGAGAAGGCGGGGCGCGTACAGAAGGAGGCGAAGACCTACACCCTTGTCGGCGGCATGTGCCCGCGCTGCGAGGGCAAGGGCAACGTCTCCGACATCGACCTCACCCAGCTCTACGACGAGTCCAGGTCCCTCAACGACGGCGCGCTCACCATCCCCGGGTACACCGGCGACGGGTGGTACGTGCGCATCTTCACCGCCTCTGGCTTCCTGGACCCGGACAAGCCCATCAAGGACTACTCCAAGCGCGAGCTCGACGACCTGCTCTACAAGGCGCCCACCAAGATCAAGGTGGACAACATCAACCTCACCTACGAGGGCCTCGTGCCGAAGATCCAGAAGTCGTTCCTGGCCAAGGACCCGGACGCGATGCAGCCGCACATCCGCGCCTTCGTCGAACGCGCCGTGAAGTTCGACACCTGCCCCGAGTGCAACGGCACCCGCCTCTCCGAGGGCGCCCGTTCCTCGAAGATCGACGGCGTGAGCATCGCCGACGCGTGCGCCATGCAGCTGACGGATCTCGCCGCCTGGATCCGCGGGCTCGACAAACCGTCGGCCGCACCGCTGATGAGGAACCTGCAGCACCTGCTGGACTCGTTCGTCGAGATCGGGCTGGGCTACCTGTCGCTCGAGCGCCCGTCGGGCACCCTGTCCGGGGGCGAGGCGCAGCGGGTGAAGATGATCCGGCACCTCGGCTCGTCGCTCACGGACGTCACCTACGTGTTCGACGAGCCCACCATCGGCCTGCACCCCCACGACATCGAACGCATGAACACGCTGCTGAAGTCCCTGCGGGACAAGGGCAACACGGTGCTCGTGGTGGAGCACAAGCCGGAGACCATCGCCATCGCTGACCACGTCGTCGACCTCGGCCCCGGGGCGGGTACGAAGGGCGGCGAGATCTGCTTCGAGGGCACAGTGGCTGACCTGCGCGCCAGCGACACGCTCACCGGCCGCCACCTCGATGACCGTGCCCGCCTCAAGGACACCACCCGCACCCCCACGGGCGCCCTGGAGATCCGGGGCGCGTCGACGAACAACCTCAAGGAGGTGGACGTCGACATCCCGCTCGGCGTGCTCACCGTGCTGACGGGGGTGGCCGGCTCCGGAAAGAGCTCGCTCATCCACGGCTCGATGCCTGCCGACGCCGGCGCCATCACCATCGACCAGACCGCCATCAAGGGCTCGCGGCGGAGCAACCCTGCCACCTACACCGGCCTGCTCGAGCCCATCCGCAAGGCGTTCGCGAAGGCGACCGGCACCAAGCCCGCGCTGTTCAGCGCCAACTCGGAGGGCGCCTGCCCCGCCTGCAACGGGGCTGGGGTCATCTACACCGAGCTCGGCTTCATGGACACCGTCGCCACCCCCTGCGAGGAGTGCGAGGGCAAGCGTTTCCAGCAGGCCGTGCTCGAGTACCGCTGGGGCGGGAAGAACATTGCCGACGTGCTCGCGATGCCTGTGACCGAGGCGCTGGACTTCTTCGGCTCGGGCGAGACGAGGACCCCGGCGGCGCACGCCATCCTCGTGAGGCTGAACGACGTGGGCCTGGGCTACATCTCCCTCGGTCAGCCGCTCACCACCCTCTCCGGTGGCGAACGGCAGCGGCTCAAGTTGGCAGTCGCGATGGCGGACAAGGGCGAGATCTACGTGCTCGACGAGCCCACCACCGGCCTGCACCTGGCGGACGTGGCGCACCTGCTCGCGCTGCTGGACCGCCTGGTGGACTCCGGCAAGTCAGTGATCGTGATCGAGCACCACCAGGCGGTGATGGAGCACGCTGACTGGATCATCGACCTCGGTCCAGGCGCGGGCCACGACGGAGGGCGGATCGTGTTCGAGGGAACCCCTGGTCAGCTCATCGCCGACGGGTCCACCCTGACCGGGCGGCACCTGTCCGCCTACGTGAGCGCCTAGCGATACCGCGCTCCCTGAGGAGGGCCGCCCGCGAAGCGGCGTGGGCCCCTCCCCATCGCTCCCTGAGGAGGGCCGCCCGCGGAGCGGCGTGGCCCGTCCCCATCGCTCCCTGAGGAGGGCCGCCCGCGGAGCGGCGGCGGCCGTCTCGAAGGGTTGTGACTGTCACCTTCACGCATTCTTAGTGTCGGGTGCGGTGAGCCGTGAGTCGAGGCCCGGGCGGCCGTTGTTCATGTTCTTGAGGTCGTCGCGGCCGGGGCTCGTGGTCGGGTTGTGGAGGCCGCCCGGGCCTCGTCTCCCGTCTCCCCGCACTCGTCCTGCTCGTGGCGTAGTCCTGTCCGGGTGCGTGCCGGCAGGGCGGCGTTGGGGTTGGGCCCGCTTGGGCGGGATGCCGGTTGGGTGATCGTCGGGTTGGGCACCGCTGCGCAGTGCCGCCCTGCCGTCCCCCACCCTTGTGTGATGTCTCAGGACATCGTTGACAGTTGTGCATCAGGACATGGGTGACAGTTGATGTATCAGGACATCGGTGACGTTTGTGGGCGTCGTGGGCCTCGGGGGTGGCCGTTGCTGACGTAGCGGGTGCCGGGCGGGGCGAGGAGGTGCTCGGCGAGGACCTCGCCGGTGAGGGTGTCGATGAAGTCGATGCGGTTGCCGTTGATGGCGGTTCGGACGAGTGTGCCGGCGTGGTTGCTACCGATCTGGTAGGCCGTCTTTTTGACCTTCACGCTGCCGCCGCCGCGGACTTTGAGGATGTGACCGGCGGTCGGGGCGGTGGCCGCCGCCGCGGTGGTGGCGGGTCGTGGCGTCGCGGTGGCGGGTTCGGGGATGGTGATCTCGGTGGGCGTCGGGTGGGGTCTGGGCGGGTCCGTGACCGGTGTCGCGTCCCAGGCCTGCTGGGGGGTGAGGCGGCCTGGCAGTCCCTGGTGGGGGCGTTGGGTGTTGTAGATGTGGTCGAACTGGTCGACCTGATGCTGCAGCTCTGCGATCGTGGCGGCGATGGGTTGCTTGTCGAGCCAGCGGAACAGGGTTTGGTGGAATCGTTCGTTCTTGCCCTGTGTCGTGGGCCGGCCGGGGCGGCCGGTGATGGGCTGGACGCCCAGGCCGGTGACGTAGGTGACCAGCTGGCCGTGCCAGCCGCGACGCGAGGGGTTCAGCGCCATCCCGTTATCGGTGAGCAGACGTTGCGGGACCCCGCGGGCGGCGATGCCGTTCTTGACCACTGTCAACGCGGCTTCGCTGGTCTCACCAGTGGCGACCAGGGACGCGACCGCGAGCCGTGAGTGGTCGTCTTGGAGTTGGAAGATCACGCAGCTGCGGCCCTGGGCCAGTACGTACTGCGTCGCGTCGAGTTGCCAGCAGGCGTTGGGTGCCGGATACACGAACCGTCGATACGCGGCCCGCGGTTTCTTCTTCGGCTCGAGCCGGGCCACGCCCTTCTCCCTGAAGATCCGCGACAACGCAGCGATCGAGGGCGGCTGCAGACCCAGGGTGGTCATCTTGTCGAACACGCTGATCGGGCCGTGATCGAGCCCTGAGCGCTCCAACGCGGCCCGGACATCGACCGCGTCCTGCTTGGCCTGGTCGCTGATCGCGGTGGGGCTGGTCCTGGGCCGCCGCGACCTTGGCTCCAGGGCCGCGGCCGGGCCCTCCGCGACCGCCCGCCGCCGGATCTCGTAGAACGACTGCCGCGAGATCCCATGCTCCGCACAGAACGAGGACACCGCCCCCCGCGGCGCTTTCTCAGGCCACCGGGCAATAGCGAGACGGACACGGGGATCAACAGGATCGTTCTTCACACCGGCCATCAGAGCGCAGAAGTGTCAGGACCAAGACCCCCCGAACTGTCAGCGATGTCCTGACCCAGAACTGTCAGGGATGTCCTCAGACATAACACGTCCCCCACCCTTGCTCTCGGATGAGGGTTTTCGACCTTTCGAGGCTTCCTTCGCGACGCGGGACCCCCAGGAACCGAACCTCGCCGCCCTGCCGTCCCCCACCCTCGCTGTCAGCCGTGGGTTCTCGACCTTTCGAGGCTTCCTTCGCGACGCGGGACCCCCAGGGGCCGAGCTTGGCCGCCCCTGTTTCGCTCCCTGAGGAGGGCCGCCCGCGGAGCGGCGGCGGCCGTCTCGAAGGGTCGTAACTCCAGCTGACAAGCAATCTCTGGATCGCTGGGGCCGCTCCGCCCCTGTTTCGCTCCCTGAGGAGGGCTGCCCGCAGAGCGGCGGCGGCCGTCTCGAAGGGTCGTAACTCCAGCTGACAAGCAATCTCTGGATCGCTGGGGCCGCTCCGCCCCTGTTTCGCTCCCTGAGGAGGGCCGCCCGCAGAGCGGCGGCGGCCGTCTCGAAGGGTCGTAACTCCAGCTGACAAGCAATCTCTGGATCGCTGGGGCCGCTCCGCCCCTGCATCCGAGGGCTGGTCAGCCAAGCTCGATCGACCGGCCCTCAAGGGCGCTCTGCCGCGCGGCGTCGAGCACCTCAAGGGCCCGGATCGCGTCGGCCCCGGTCACCGGCATCGGCCCTTCGCCGGCCACGGCACGCGCGAACTGGGAGTAGAAGTCCTGGTAGGCACCGCGCTCCGACGGCACCCGCCTCTCCCCCGCCGCGGTGTGCAGCACGCCCCATCGTTCCTCGGCCTCGTAGCCCCACGCCTGTCCCTCGTCGACGGGGCGGCGGCCGGAGAACACCGCCTGGGCCTGCACGTCGCTCATCTGCGATTCATAGCTTCCCGCGCTGCCGTAAGCGCGCAGCTCGCGGGCGACGAGGTGGTTAGCCTTGCTGGCACGCATCGTCGAGCTCACCCCCAAGGTGTGGCGCAGGACCACGGAGAACCCCGCGTCTGTGAGCCCCTCCGGCATGTTCATCCAGTCCAGCTTGGCGTAGACCTGGTCCACGGGGCCGAACAGCCACAGCAGCTGATCCGCCAGATGCGTGCCGAGGTCGCGCAGGAGTCCGCCCGTCGGGCCGGGGTCGAGCGTGGAGGGCTCGTCGAGGTCGAAGCGGGACTCGACCCGCCACGGCGTGCCCAACTCGCCGGCGTCGAGGACCGCCTTGAGGGTCCGTACGTCGGTGTCCCACCGCCGGTTGTGGAACACGGCCAGCGGGGCTCCGAGGCGTTCGACGTCGGCAACCAGCTCGCGCGCATCCTGGGCGCTGGGGGCGAAGGGCTTGTCCGCGACGATCGCGACGCCCCGCTCGGCCGCCTCGAGGACGAGGTCCCGCCTCGTCTCAGGCGGAGTGGTGATGGTGACGGCGTCGACGCCGGAGTCCAGCAGGGCGCTCATGGAGTCGAACACCGGGACCCCCGGAAGGTCCGCTGCGACCTCGGCCC
Organism: Tessaracoccus luoxuelianae; assembly: GCF_054483915.1. Taxonomy (NCBI): domain Bacteria; kingdom Bacillati; phylum Actinomycetota; class Actinomycetes; order Propionibacteriales; family Propionibacteriaceae; genus Tessaracoccus; species Tessaracoccus luoxuelianae. The sequence continues at coordinate 52,146 of NZ_CM137013.1, forward strand.
GCCGGGCCGGGTTGCGTGTCACCACGCCCGCGAGCTCAAGTCCTTCTGCCGCCTGGATGAAGGGGGCATGGAAGATCCTGCCACCCATGCCGTATCCCACCACGCCGATCCTCATGGCGGCAGTATGCCCGGTCAATCCCCGCGACGGTGGGCGGGATCAGGTGGACGCGGCGCCGGTGCGCGCCCAGCGCCCCGACCGGCTCTCGGGCGTCAGCGACCATCGCACGACGGCGGTGGCGAACCGCCCGCAGGGCAAGCCCACCAACCTGTCGAACCAGCGGCTCGTCGGGAGCCCCAATTCCCGGCGCGCCCACACGGGTAGCGTCGAGATGGCGCCTGCCGCCAGCATCCAGTACCCGGGACGGGCGGGCCATGGGATGGGTGGGTGGCGAAGGAGGAACGTGACGGTGTCGACGGCGGCTGCCGAGGCGCGCAACTCGGGTCGGTACCGCTCCAGAGCCGCGAGCAGGTCCGCCTCGGTCCGGGGAAGGTCGACGGCGCCGAGGAGCTCACCGACGGGCGCGGCCTGGGCCACATACTCGTCGGCCTCCGCCCGGCTCAGCCTCCGGTCCCCGAAGTGCTGGAAGCTGGCCAGGAAGCTCTGCGTCTCGGTGAGGTGCACCCACTCGAGGAGGTGCGGGTCCGACGCCCGGTATGGAGTGCCGTCGTCGGCCTTCCCCCGAACGCGCTCGTGGACGGCCTTGACCCGCTCGATGAGCGCACGCGCCGACGGGATGGGGCCGTAGGTGGTCATCGCGATGAACTCCGAGGTGCGCTGCAGGCGTCCCCACGGGTCCGACTTGTAGCCGGAGTGCCCCGCGACACCCGCCATCGCGGCGGGGTGCAGAGTCTGCAGGAGAAGGGAACGGATCCCGCCCGCGTACATGGCCGCGTCCCCGTTGACGTGCCAGATCACGTCCTCTGGTGTGTGCCACCGCTCGCCGTCGACCTGCCAGATGAAGTGGGCCTTCTCGTCGGCGTCCTCACCTGCCACGCGGCTGCGCAGGGTACGGCCGAGCAGGAGGCGGGTGCGCTCAAGCGGGCTGTGCATGGCTCCGAGAATACGTCGGGCGGCCGGTTCTCCGGAGTCCAGTCGCTGGGGGTGGCGACTGGGAGCGCCTGGGTGGGCCTCAGCCGTCGACGGCGCGCTGCAACTCCGCCTTCGTCATGGCTGAGCGGCCCCTGACCCCCATTGCCTTGGCCTCGTTGTAGAGCTGGGCCTTGGTGCGGCCACCCGGACCCTTGTGGGAGCGGAGGCCGCCTCGTCTTCCTGAGGAGATGTCCTCCCGCGAGAGCCGGCTGGACTCCTTGGCCTCACCTGCGCGGGCCCGCTCCTTGTTGACGGTCCGGGCCGCGATTTCCTCGGCCGTGTCCTCAGCCTCGCCTCGCTCGAGGAGGCCGTCCTTGATGTGCTCGTACTGGCGTTCGCGCTTGTCGCTCCATGCCTCCTGGGGCATGACGGGCCCCTTCCTTCGAGCCATCCACGCTACGCGGCGGAGGGCTCAAGCACCACCCCCTAGGCCCTGTTGTTCTGGTGATGCTGCTGCTTCACGCGGGAGGACGTATCGTCGGCGGGCTCGGTGCGCTCATTGAGCTCGATCCAGGAGGTGTCACAGCCGGGGCATCGGTACACGGGCGCGCCCTCGACCCGCTCGTCGGTCTCAACGGTGCCGCAGGCGTCCTGGCACGGCCACGTGGTGAGGAATCGGGCGCTCATCCCCCAACCCTAGAGCCTGCCCCCATGCCCCGAAAAGCGAGAGAGCCCCGGCCGAAACCGGGGCTCTCTGCTGTGGGTTGCCTCAGATCACTGGGCGACGACCTCGAAGGGAACGTACGCGGTGACAGCCTGGTGCAGCTTGACAGCGGCGGTGTGCGTGCCGACGGACTTGACCGGCTTCGCGAACGAAACCGTGCGCTTGTCGATCGTGGGGCCGCCGGCCTTCTTGACGGCGACCGCGAGGTCGCTGGAGGTGACGGAACCGAACAGGTGACCCTGATCGGAGACCCGTGCCCCCACCGAGACGGTGAGGCCCTCGAGCTGGACGCGCAGTTCCTGCGCGTGCTCGACGCCACGCACCTCACGGGCGTCACGCGCCCGCTTGATGCCGTCGATCTGCTTCTCGGTGCCACGGGTCCAGCGGATCGCCTTCGACTGTGGCAGCAGGAAGTTGCGGCCGTAGCCGTCCTTGACTTCAACGACGTCCCCGGCGATGCCGAGCTTGTCGACGGTGCTGGTCAGAATGAGCTTCATTGTTTCTCCTCCTGCGCTCAGCGAGCGGTCGACGCGTAGGGCAGCAGGGCCACCTCACGCGCGTTCTTGACGGCGATGGCAACCTTGCGCTGATCCTGAACCGACAGCCCGGTGACGCGGCGGGCGCGGATCTTCCCACGCTCAGAAATGAACTTCTTGAGCAGGTTGACGTCCTTGTAATCGACGTTTGCGACCCGCGTCTTCTTTACCGGAAGGATCTTCTTCTTGTTCACAGGCTTGCGCTGTGGACCGGCCATTGTGGTGCTCTCCTTTACTCCCGGGCTTGCCGCCCGTGAAAGCCCGTCTTGCGACGGAATGTGCCAGCTAGCCCAGGCGGGCTAGTTAAGCGGATGGATCAGAACGGGGGCTCTTCCGGCTGGGACTGTGCCCAGGGATCGTTCCCGCCGCGGTTGCCGCCGGGTGCACTGGGTGCACCGGCTGCTCCGGAGCCGGACCACGGATCGGACTGCTGTCCGCCACCGCCGCCAGCCTGGGCGTTACCGCCGCCCTGATTGCCCTGCCAGCTACCGCCACCGCCGCCGCCCTGAGTACGGGTGATCTTGGCCGTGGCATAGCGAAGGGCCGGACCGACCTCGTCGACATCTACCTCAAACACGGTGCGCTTCTCACCCTCGCGGGTTTCGTAGCTGCGCGACTTCAGCCGACCGGAAACGATGACGCGGGTGCCCTTCTGCAGGGACTCGGCCACGTTCTCGGCGTACTGACGCCACACGGAGCAGTTGAGGAACATGGCGTCGCCGTCCTTCCACTCGTTCGTCTGACGATCGAACGTGCGGGGGGTGGACGCGACCGTGAAGTTCGCGACGGCCGCCCCATTGGGCGTGAAACGAAGCTCGGGATCGGCGGTGAGGTTGCCGATGAGCGTGATGGGGGTTTCGCCTGCCATGTCTGTGTGTGCCTTCCGATATCGGACTTGGGTTGCCTCTGCTACCTTACGGCGCCCCTCCGACACTCGGTGCCGGATCTGCGCCTGGTGCGACTGCCTTCACTCTTGGCTGATCGCCCCGAGTTTTCTCAGTCTGCACAGAGGCTGTGGATAACTTTCAGTCCTCGCGACGCAGCACCTTGGTGCGCACGATCCGCTCGTCGATGGACATGAGTCGATCCATCTCGGACACGATCGCGGGCTCCGCGGTGATCTGCAGCACGGCGTAGATCGCTTCGGACTTCTTGTTGATGTCGTAAGCGAGACGACGACGACCCCAGTGGTCGGTGTTGTCGACGGTGCCACCACCCTTGGTGATGACTTCGAGATGCTTATCGACGAGCGCGGGAACAAGGCGTTCATCAACTTCAGAATCGATGAGAACCATGACTTCATACTTGCGCATGCTCAGCCCCACCTCCTTCGGACTAACGGCCACGGGTCTGTCCCGCGGCAGGAGGGCATGACTGACTTCGGATGTCAGCCGACCGCCTAGGTTACCCGTCGGCACTGCACGGGGGAAATCGCCGGTCCCCGCCGGAGGGGTGCGTTGAGCAAATGGCAGGGCTCAACGATGCGCCCACGCTCAAGCTCCCCCGGCCCGGCTCCACGACCCGTGCCATTTGCTCAACGCCCTCCCCCGGAGGACCAGAATCCGAGACCGGACCGGATCAATCAGCGACGCGCAACTGCTCCAAGCGCCCGCTGGCCACGATCGTCCCCCAGAACGCCTCCGCCCACCCCTCGTAACCGCGGTCGTTGGGATGGAAGAAGTCGCCGGCGGTGTGCCGGTGATAGCCGAGCATGCCGGTCTGCCGCGACACCCGATGCAGCGGCACCAGGTGATGCCCGTGCCGCTCCACCAGCGCCGCGGCCAGGACCGACATCCGCTGGGACTGCCCCCCGAGCACCGGCACCATGAACCACGGAACGTCGGCGACGAAGCTCCCCGCGGGCAGCGCCGCGAGGATCTGTTCCAGGCTGCGTTCGAACGTGGCGGCGTTGTGCCCGGGGTAGATGACGTCGTTGCCGCCGATGTCCAGGGTCACCAGGTCCGGCACGAAACCCAGCTGGGCGAACTGCGGAAGCTGGTCGCGCACCACGTCGTCGCTGGTGGCGCCCGAGACCGACAGGTTGGTGACCAGAACGTCGCGGCCGCTGGCGGTGCGCAGCCGCTCGGCGATCCTCGGCACGTACCCGCGGGTCACGGCCGTGGCGCCCACGCCCTGGGCGGCCGAGTCCCCCAGCGCCACGTAGCGCAACCCCTCGGCCCCCTCGGGACGCTGCCCCCAGTGGGCGCGGTAGTCCTCGACATGGCGGTCGATGGTGCGGCGCCCCTCGAGCCAACGGGTGGCCAGCGCGGACGCCGTCGCTCCGGCCAGCACGCCGCCGACGAAGGGCGCCGCCCAGACGGGACGCACCTCAGCGCCGTCGGCGGTAGGGGCCGGGCAGCACCGGGTTGCCGTCCTTCGCCCAGGCGCGGAGCCCGCCCGCGACCGACTCCGCCAGCAGCCCCTTGGACCGCAGCTCGGCCGCCGCGATCGAGGACCGCAGGCCGTTGTCGCAGATGACGATCACCGCACCGTCGCGCTCCGCGAGCGGGTCGTCGCCGTGGATGGCGTCCAGGGGGTTCTCGTGCAGGGCCTTCGGGTCCACCGGACGCGCGCCCGGCGCGTGGCCTGCCTCGTACTCCACCTGGGTGCGCACGTCGATGAGCACCGCGCCCTTACTGAGCGCCATCAGCGTCTCCTCGACGGAGAGGCCGGGCGAACGCTTCCCGAGGAAGTCAAGCAATCCCATGGGCATATGGTGCTCCCTCGGCGTCGGGCAGCCAAGTCAGCCGCCTCACAGGATGCCGAACATCACCAGCCCGACCGCGCCCACGAGGGCGCTGAGCCCCAGCCCGAGCAGCAGGTAGCCGGCCCACCGCTTCCGGGCCCAGCGGCCGGTCAGCACCGGCAGCGCCAGCGCCGCGACACCCACAGTCAGCGCCACCCCACGGGTGAACATCCCCGGCCCCGCGACCTCGAAGTCCACGCCCACGCCCCCGTCGTCAGGGAGCAGCGCCGTGCCGAGCAGCGCGACGATGCCCCAGGCCGCCATCGCCAGCGAAGCGGCCGCCATGGTCAACGCCCCCGGCCAGGTGGCCCACCAGGGGCGACGGTGCGTCCTCGTCACGGCTGCGCGCGCCGGGCCTCCATCCGGGCGTACATCTCGTCGACGAGCGCCTTGAACCGGGCCTCGACCGCGCGGCGGCGCACCTTCAGGGTGGGCGTGAGGAGGCCGTTGTCCATGGTGAACTCCTCGTTGAGTACCTGCGTGTCCTTCGGCCGCTCCTGGCTGGGCAGCTTCGCCGTCATCTCGTCGACCCGCTTCTTGAGCTCCTCGAGCAGTTCGTTGCTGGCGAGCCAGTCGTGCACCTCGCCGGGCCACGCGCGCGTCTTGGCCAGGGCTTCCACGTGCGGCAGCGACGGCTTCACCAACAGCGTGACGAAGGGGCGGTTGTCGCCGAGGAGCACGGCGTGCTCGAAGAGGGGGTCCGACAGGATGAGGCCCTCGATGGGCTGGGGGGCCACATTCTTCCCGCCGAGGGTGACGATGATGTCCTTCAGCCGATCCGTGATGGTGAGGAACCCCTCGGTGTCCACATAGCCGACGTCGCCGGTGTGCAGCCACCCGTCGATGAGCACCTCGGCCGTGGCCTCAGGGGCGTTCCAGTAGCCGAGCATCACGTTGGGGCCCTTGTAGAGGATCTCGCCGAGGTCCCCGATCCGCAGCTCGCCGCCAGGGAGCACCTTGCCGACGGTGCCGGCCTTGAAGTCGTCCGGCGCGTTGAACGAGATCAGCGGCGAGGTCTCCGTCAGCCCGTAGCCCTGCTGGATGGGGAGTCCCACCGAGGAGAAGAACTCCTCGATCTCCGGGCGCAACGGCGCCCCGCCGCAGGCCAGGACGGTCTTGGGCCCGCCGAGAGCCGCGCGGACGTTGCCCAGCACCAGCTTGTCCGCCAGCGCCAGCTGGGTGCGCAGCAGGGCGCTGGGGCGCCTGCCGGAGCGGTAGGCGTACTGGTTGTGGCGGCCCACCTTGAGCGCCCAGGCGAAGATCTGCCGCTTGGCCGCGGACGACTCAACCTTCGCGTGGGCAGTGGCGTACACCGTCTCGAACAGCTTCGGCACGCTGACCATCATGGTGGGCTGCGCCAGCACCATCTGCTCGGCCACGGTCCGCGCGTTCTCCACATAGGTGTTCATGGACCCGTGCAGCAGCACCACGTAGGTCCACGCCCGCTCCAGCGCGTGCGAGAGCGGGAGGAAGCTCAAGGAGTGGTCCTCGGGCTGGATGTTGAAGAAGCTGTCCAGCGCGTCGCTCTGCGTCACGAAGGCGCTGTGCTGCAGCATCACGCCCTTGGGGTTGCCGGTGGTCCCCGAGGTGTAGATGATCGAGGCGAGGTCGTCGCCGCTGGCTTCGGCGAAGCGGGCCTCGACGGCGCCGTGGTCTGGCTCGGCCAGGAAGTCCGCGTAGCTCGTCACGCTCTCCGGCATCCCCGGGTAGGGCTTGAGGATCACGACGTGGGCCAGGTCCGGCAGTTCGTCGGCCACAGACAGGACGCGCTCACACTCGCTCTGATTGCCGACGAACATCACCGTGAGTCCCGAATCGGCGGCGATGTGGCTGATCTGCTCAGGAGTGGAGGTGGCGTACAACGGCACCGGGACGGCGCGGGCGGTGGCCGCCCCGAAGTCGATCTCCGACCATTCCGGCCGATTGGCGAGGAAGATCCCGACACGGCCGCCGGGCTCGACGCCGAGGTTGAGCAGCCCCTGCGCGACGCGGTTGACCTTGTCCTGGAACTGGGTGTACGTCTGCGTGACCCAGCGGTCCCCCTCGCGGATGCGGGTGGCGGTGCGCGACCCGTGCAGCGCGACGACGGCGCGAAGACGCGTGACGACGTGGTTGATCTGCGGCATGGTGACTCCCTCGACGGCCTGTGTGCCCAGGCTACTCAGGCCATTAGCCTGGGCGCATGAAACTTGGCGCACACGTCGACTCCACCGATCCGCTGTCCGACGCCGCCGCGCTCGGCCTGGACGTGGTTCAGATCTTCCTGGGCGACCCGCAGAGCTGGAAGAAGCCCGCCACCCTGGTCGACGGCGGGGCCGCTGCGCTGAAGTCCGCAGCGGAGGCCGCCGGGGTCGGCATCGTCGTCCACGCCCCCTACGCCCTCAACGTGGCCTCCACCAACAACCGAATCCGCATCCCCTCGCGCAAGCTGCTGCAGCAGACGGTCACGGAGGCCGCCGCCGTCGGCGCCATCGGCGTGGTGGTCCACGGAGGCCACGTCACCGCGGACGAAGACCCGGCGGTCGGATTCGCCAACTGGCGCAAGTGTGTGGACGCGCTGGAGCTGAAGGTGCCGATCTTCATCGAGAACACCGCCGGCGGCGGCAACGCGATGGCCAGGCACCTGGAGGCCATCGATCGGCTGTGGGACGCCCTCTCGGGCTCGCCGAACGCGGACCGGGTGGGCTTCTGCCTCGACACCTGCCACGCGCACGCCGCCGGCCTGGAGCTCGACGGGCTGCTCGGGCGCGTGAAGGCGATCACCGGCCGGGTGGACGTGCTGCACTGCAACGACTCCCGCGACGAGGCGGGCAGCGGCGCGGACCGGCACGCCAACCTGGGTCAGGGGCTGATCGACGGCGACACCCTGGCCGCCCTCGTGCGGGAGGCGGACACCGTCACCCTCCTTGAGACCCCGGGCGGGGTCCCCGAACGAGCTCTGGACCTCGCCTGGCTGCGCGGACGCCTCTGAGATCAGGGCGGCTCCCGCTACGGCGTCCGGCCGCAGGGTTGGGCTACCGGGCCTGCCGTTTCACGAACTCGGCCATGGCGGGGACCGTGTACGCCACCACCCCGTGATCCGGCGAATAGATCAGACCCTTGTTGATGAGGTTGGCCCGCACGGGCCCGAGGGCGGTGGTCTTCTTCCGCAGGCGAGCGGCCACCTCACCCGAGCTGCTCCCACCATCACCATTGACCGCCATGGCCTTCAGGTACTCCTTCTCCGCGCTGGTGGCCCGATCCCAGCGGATCCGAAAGAAGCCCGTGTCGAGCGCGAGTTGACCGATCGCCACCCCTAACTTCGCGTCTGGCAGGGTGATCGGAGGCAGCTCCGTCGCGTTCCACGTGTCCTGACCGAACTGCTGAAGGAAGTACGGGTAGCCGCTCGCCGCCATCACGATGTGGTTCATGGCTGCCTCGTCCCACCCCACACCCTCTGCTTCGGCGGGAGTCACCAGTGCGGCAGCGGCGTCGTCATCGGCGAGCGCATCGACTGTTCGGTAGTTGAAGAGTCGTTCGGCGTAGGATTTCGCCTCCGCGAGCTTGCGTGGGAGACTCGGCAACCCGGCGAGTGCGAGAACGAGGCGGTCCTGCCGCTGGTTGGCTGCGTGGACGATGGAACACAACGCGATCAGTTCCTCGTCGGGTAGGTCCTGGGCCTCATCGACGAGAACCGCCACACCAACCCCCTGTTCCTCCGCAGCGCCACCGAGGTCCCGAAGTAGCTTCCCCAGATCGGACTCGAACGTCCCGGTGTCCGCGCCTCCGCCTGGGCTGTCGTTGAGGTTGACCCCGAAGTTCCACGTGCCCGTGAGGTCGTACGAGGCTTTGAAACTCAGGGCGGTCTTCAATGCCTTCAACACCCTGGCGCCCACACCGGGCTTCGCCAGGTCCACGAGATTGTCATGGAGGGCCTCGCCCACCATGTCACGCACAGACCTCCCGGATTTCGCCTCGATCTGGGCCACGATCCAGCCCCGTTCGGCGGCCATTCGAGCGAACTGGGTGAGCAGCACCGTCTTGCCCACCCCGCGGAGCCCATAGAGGACAACCGACTGGGCGTCCCTCCCGATAGTGATTCTTCTGAGCGCGACGTCCCAGGCCTCCAGCTGCGTCCCGCGTCCGACCAGCGCCGCTGGAAGGCGTCCCGCCCCGGGCGAGTACGGATTCGACACTGGATCCACGACGACCTCCCTGTGTATCGATTGATGTCCCAATGTATCAAGAACTTATACAGGCCCACAGATGGCTATAAACCTCGCCGATGTCGATGTTCCGGCATCACCGGAGGCCTTGTGCGCCCGATAGACTGACCCCGCCACCACGAACCCAAGGAGACGGGAGTTCTGGCGTGCTTCTCGCACTGATCGCCGCCCACGCGGTGCTCGGCGCGCTCGCACCACTCTTCGTCCGCTGGTTCGGGGCCCGCTCCTTCTTCGTGCTGATGCTGGGCCCCCTTGCCGCGGCCGTGTGGCTCACCAGCCTCGCCCCCACCGTCGTCGCCGGCGGGGAATACCTCGAGAGCTATCAGTGGATCCCGCTGCTGGGCGTGGACCTCACGCTCCGGATCGGGCTGCTCCAGTGGGTGCTCGCCATGATCGTGACCTGGATCGGCGCCCTGGTCCTTCTCTACAGCCGGTGGTACTTCGACGGCATGACGGTGGCCCGGTCCGCGGCCATCCTGACGATCTTCGCCGGCACGATGCTGGGGCTGGTCACCGCGGACAACCTGGTGGTGCTCTACATCTTCTGGGAGTTGACCACGATCTTCTCCTACCTGCTCATCGCCCACGACCCCACCCGTCGGGCCAACCGCGGCGCCGCGCAGACCGCGCTGATCGTCACCACCACCGGCGGACTGGCCATGCTCGTGGGCATCGTCGCGCTGTGGCAGACCTCCGGCACGCTGTCCATGCAGGAGATCCTGGCGGAGCCGCCGACGGGCACGCTGGCCACCGTCGGCGCGCTGCTGATGCTGGTGGGCGCGCTCAGCAAGTCCGCCCTCGTCCCGTTCCACTTCTGGCTGCCCGGCGCTATGGCCGCGCCGACGCCCATCTCGGCCTACCTGCACGCCGCCGCCATGGTGAAGGCCGGCGTCTACCTGGTGGCCGCCCTCGCCCCCGCCTTCGCGTCGGTCCCGTGGTGGCGGCCTACCATCATGCTGCTGGGCATCATCACCATGATCCTGGGCGGCTGGCGCGCCCTCCGCCAGACGGACCTCAAGCTCCTCCTCGCCTACGGCACGGTGAGCCAACTCGGATTCCTGGTCCTGCTGGTGGGGCTCGGCACCGAGGCGGCCGCCCTCGCCGGGCTCGGGATGGTCATCGCGCACGCCCTGTTCAAGTCCACCCTCTTCATGTGCGTGGGCATCATCGATCACTCCGCCGGGACCCGCGACCTCCGCGAGCTCAGCGGCGTGGGGTACCGGGTGCCGTGGCTGGCCGCCCTCGGCGGGCTGGCCGTGCTGTCCATGGCGGGGGTGCCACCGCTGGTGGGGTTCGTCGCCAAGGAGGCCGCCTTCGAGTCCATCCAATATCTCGTCTCCGGGGACGTGGAGGCTGTGACCCCGCTGGCCGCGGCCGCCCTGGCCGGCGCGCTGGTCTTCGGCTCAGCGCTCACCGCGGCGTACTCGCTGCGCTGGTGGTGGGGGGCGTTCGCGTCCAAGGACGGCGCCCCGGAGCTGTCCTGGCACCGGCCCGCCGTCGGGATCGCCGCCGTGCCGATGTTCCTGGGCCTGCTGTCCCTGATCGGCGGGTTCCTCGGCCCCCAGCTGACTGATCTGCTTGACCCCTACGCCCGCACCGTCGCCACCGGCAAGGCCAGCCACGGCTTCGCGCTGTGGCACGGCTTCACCCCGCCCCTGATCATGTCGATCGTCGCGTTGGTGGCCGGTGTTGCCCTCTTCGTGTTCCGTGAGCGCATCGCCCGCATCCAGGCCACGTTCCCGCAGGTCACCACGGCCGAGGAGTTCTACCACCGCTCCATGCACAACCTGGACCGGGTGTCGGTCGAGGTCACGGCCCGCTCCCAGCGCGGATCGCTGTCGATCTACCTGGGCACCATCCTCGTCACCCTGGTGACCCTGGCCAGCTACGCGCTGCTCCGGGTCCGCCTCTGGCCCGAGATCCGGGTCTTCGACCACTGGGCACAACTGCTGGTGGCGGCCGTCATGATCACCGCCGCCGTCCTGGCCGCAGGATCGCGGGGCCGGATCCGCGGCGTCCTCCTGGTCGGCGTCACGGGCTACGGGTTGGCGCTGATGTTCGCCATGGCAGGCGCCCCCGATCTGGCCCTCACGCAGGTCCTCGTCGAAACCGTCACGCTGGTGGTGTTCGTGCTGGTGGTGCGCAAACTGCCCCGCTACTTCACCAACCGGCCCCTCAGCTCCACCCGGTGGTGGCGGGTGCTTGTAGCCGCCGCGGTGGGGACCACGGTGACCCTGGTGGCGATCGTGGCAGCCGGCGCCCGGGTGGCCGATCCGGTGTCCGACGCCTGGTACGAGGCCGCCTACCAGATCGGCTACGGCAAGAACATCGTCAACGTCGCCCTGGTCGACACGCGCGCCTGGGACACCCTCGGGGAGATCGCGGTGCTGGTCATCGCGGCCACCGGCGTCGCCTCGCTGATCTTCCTCCGCTCCCGCGTGGGGTCGGTCACGCGCACCGACGAGGTCTTCGAGGACCGCGAGGACGCCCCCATGTCGGACACCGCTCCGGGGGTGTGGCTGCGGGCGGGCCAGACGCTGTCCCCCCTGGTCCGGTCGCTGGTCTTCGAGGTGATCACCCGGCTGTTGTTCGGCGTGATGATCATCCTGTCGGTCTATCTCCTGCTGGCCGGCCACAACTCCCCCGGCGGCGGCTTCGCCGGAGGGATGGTGGCGGGCATGGCCCTGATCATCCGCTACCTGGCGGCGGGGCGTCACGAGCTCGACGAGGCCGCCCCGTTCGACGCCGGCCGCCTACTGGGCGGAGGCCTGTTCCTGCTGCTGGGAACCGCCGTCGTCCCGGTGCTCTTCGGCGGCAAGGTGCTGGAGAGCTACGAGTACTACTGGGACGTGCCGGGCCCGGACGCGCTCTCCACGCCGTGGGGCGCGCTCCCCCTCTTCGGTGAGGTGCACCTCGTGTCGTCGACGATCTTCGACCTGGGCGTCTACCTCGTGGTGGTGGGCATGCTGCTCGACGTGGTCCGCAGCCTCGGCTCGGGAATCGACCAGCACGCCAGCGACCAGCTGGCCCCCATGCCGCTCCCGGACTCCACCATCGCGCTTCCGGCGCGGCACGGCGGAACCGCCGAGGACCGCGGCCGGCCGGACGCGCACGACGACTCCCCGCGCCACACCCGGCACACCCGACGCGGGGAGGAGCTGCGATGACAGCCAACCTCGTCCTGGCCGTCACCGCGGGCATCCTGGTGGCCTCCGGCGTCTACCTGTTGCTCGAGCGCTCCCTGACCAGGATCCTGCTCGGCGTCCTGCTGGCCAGCAACGGCGTGAACCTCCTGTTCATCGTCGCCGCCGGAGAACCGGGCGCCGCGCCCATCGTCGGACTGGCGGATCCTGATCAGACCTCGGACCCGCTGCCGCAGGCGATGGTCCTCACTGCCATCGTCATCACCATGGCGGTCGCGGCGTTCGTGCTCACCGTCGCCTACCGCAGCTTCCAGCTGCACGGGCACGACGAGGTGGCCGACGATGTCGAGGACGCCCGCATCCGGCGGCTCGCCGAGGCGGATGTGGCCTCCGAGTCCTACGAGGACACCACCTTCTCCGACACCGGCGAGGACGTGGTGAGCGAATGATGGAGAACCTGCTCCCCGTGCCGGTGCTGCTGGCCATCTTCGGCGCCGCCGTCGCCCTGGCGCTACCGCGGCGCCCGGCCACCCAGCGCATCGTCTCGGTACTCAGCCTCTCCGGCATCGTCGTGGTGGCCGGCATCCTGATCTGGCACACGCATCAGGTGGGGCCGATCGCCTTGTGGCTGGCGAACTGGCCGGAGCCGCTCGGCATCGCGTTGGTGGCGGACCGGCTGAGCTCCCTGATGCTGTTCGTGGCATCGGTGGTGGCCCTGTGCGTCCTCCTCTTCGCCACCGGCCAGGACAGCGACGAGGTGCGCCGCGAGACCCCCGTGTCGATCTTCCACCCCACCTTCCTGCTGCTGATGGCCGGCGTGTCGAACGCGTTCCTGGCCGGGGATCTGTTCAACCTGTTCGTGGGATTCGAGATCCTGCTGTTCGCCTCCTACGTGCTGCTCACGCTGGGCGGCACGGGAGACCGCATCCGCGCCGGCACCACCTATGTGATCGTCTCCCTGCTCAGCTCATCGCTGTTCCTCATCTCCATCTCGGCGGTCTACGCCGCCACGGGCACGGTCAACCTCGCACATCTGGCGGTGCGTCTGCGGGACCTCAGCGAGCCGGTCCAGCTACTGCTCGAAGTGCTTCTGATCGTCACCTTCGCCGTCAAGGCGGCGATGTTCCCGCTCGGGTCCTGGCTGCCGGACTCCTACCCCACAGCGCCCGCGCCCGTCACCGCGGTCTTCGCGGGCCTGCTCACCAAGGTGGGCGTGTACGCCATCATCCGCACCGAGACGCTGCTGTTCCCGTCGTCACCGGTCAACGACGTCCTGATGGTGGCCTCGCTGCTGACGATGGTGGTCGGCATCCTGGGCGCCATCGCGCAGGTGGAGATCAAGCGCATGCTCTCCTTCACCCTCGTCAGCCACATCGGATTCATGATCTTCGGCATCTCGCTCGGCAGCGACGCGGGGATGGCGGCCACCATCTTCTACACGGCCCACCACATCACCATCCAGGCCACCCTGTTCCTCGTCACCGGGCTCATCGAGCGTCGCGGCGGCACGTCGTCGCTGGAGGGCCTCGGCGGGCTCCTGAAGGTGGCTCCGCTGCTGGCCGTCCTGTTCTTCCTCCCGGCCATGAACCTGGCCGGGATCCCGCCCTTCTCGGGGTTCATCGGCAAGCTCGGCCTGCTTCAGGCCGGGGCCGCCCACGGCGGCGCGCTGGCCTGGGCGGTGGTGGCCGGCGGCGTGGTGACCAGCCTCCTCACCCTGATCGCCATGGCCAAGGTGTGGAACCGGGCGTTCTGGGGCGTCACCCCGGCCGAGCATCGCCGCGCCGAGTCGGAGCGGCTCAACGAGGACCTGGACGAGCTCATCGACGACGACACCCGGCCCATGCCGCCGCTCCAGGTGGGCGCCACGATGGCGCTGGTGGCGTTCGGCCTGGCGCTGACAGCCTTCGCCGGCCCGCTGTACGAGTACACGCACGCCGCCGCCGCCGCGCTGCGCGACGGGTCGTACATCGTCGCCGTCCTCCCCGAGGGGTTGCGATGATGAAGTCCACCACCCCGTGGCGCCAACGGTTCAGGTTCCGGCCGCTGTCGGTGTTCGGCATGGCAGGCGTCTGGGTCCTCGCCTGGGGCAGCGCGTCCCCGCTGGCGCTGATCTCGGGCATCGCGCTGGGCTGGATCATCGGCGTGATGTTCCCGCTGCCCCCGATCTTCTGGCAGGGCCGGTTCCGCCCCGTCGGTTTCGCCCTGCTGACCTGGCACCTCCTCTACGACCTGGTGGTCTCGTCGGTCCGCCTGCTGCGCCTCGCCTTCCAGCGGGAGGTGAACCTCCACGCCGGGATCGTGCGCGTGGACCTCCACACCGACGACGACCTGTACCAGGTCCAGGTGGCCGAGATCCTGTCGCTGGTGCCGGGGACGGTGGTGATCGAGGTGGTCCGAGAGCCCCGTCGGCTCTACATGCACGCCCTCGAGCTGGTCGACGACGCGGCCCTCGACAGGGTGCAGCACATGGCCATGGCCGTCGAGTCGCGGGTGGTGCGGGCCTTCGGCTCCGACGAGGAGGTCGCCGCCTTCGACGCCGCGTGCCTCATCCACCCCGTCAACGCGTCCCCCCGGATGGAGGAGTGACATGGTTCAAGTGCTCACAGACGTGATCCTGAGTGTCGCGGCCGTGGTGCTCACAGTCTCCGCGATCATCGGGGCCAACCGGATCGCCGAGGGCCCCACCCAGCTGGACCGCTCCGTGGCCGCGGACCTGATCGTGGCCGTCGTCGTGGCTTCGCTGGGGTTGTGGACGGTGTGGTCCGACAGCTCCACGGAGGTGCTCATCCTGGTGCTGCTGTCCATGCTGGGCTTCACCAGCGCCGTGTCGGTGGCGCGGATGGTGGCCGACCGGATGGCCACCCGGCGTCACTACAGCGCCAACCGAGGGCGGAAGGGGGCCCAATGACAGACGAGATCTTCGACCTCATCGCGTCGCTGTTCGTGCTGGCGGGCGCGCTGCTGTGCTTCGGCGCCGCCGTCTCGCTGGTGCGCTTCCCCAACGTGCTGGGAAAGATGCACGCCATCACCAAACCCCAGGTGCTGGGGTTGATCTCGGTCACGGTGGGCATCACGCTCAGCCTGCGCACCTGGTGGGCGGTGGGTCTGTGCCTGCTCGTCATCGTGCTGCAGCTGCTGACCGCGCCTGTGTCCGCGAGCCTGGTGGCGCGCGGCGCCTACCGCGCCGGGCTGATCAAGGACGACCTGCTGCTGGTCGACCACCTCACGGAGGACCTCGAGCAGGCGGGATACACCCGCCCACCGGAGAGCACCCGCTGAGCGGGTCAGCTCACAACAGTGCCTCGGCCAGGAGCTCCAGGCCGCGGAGCTTGGCCGGCCAGGCATCGGCCGGGTCGCCGTTGCGGGCGCCCGCCACTGGATGCACCATGATCTCGTCCACCCCGAACTCGTCGGCGGTGGCCAGCAGCTGGTCGCGGACCTGCGCCACGTCGCCCACCGCCCAGCTGGCTACGGCGGGCGCGACGGCGGCGCGGAGGTCATCAGTGAACAACGCTCGCACCTCGTCGCCGACGTGCGGCTGCGGGTCCATGCCTCCGCGGGTGGTCAGTGAGGCCATGAGGTACTGATGGGGCTCGGAGAGATCCCATGCCTCGTCCGCGGTTTCGGCCACGCACACGTTGACGCTGACGAAGGTGCGCGGGCGGAGCTCTTGCCCGCCCGACTGGAAGCCGCCGCGGTAGAGGTCGAGGGCGCGTTGGGTGCCGCGGCCCGAGAAATGGTGCGCGAACACGTAGGGAAGCCCGAGGGAGGCCGCGAGCTCAGCCGAGTAGTCGCTGGAGCCGAGCAGCCACACCTGCGGCGCCGCCTCCAAGGTGGGCGCGGCACGCAGCGTGTAGGTCTGGCCGTGGCGGAGGCGGATCTCGGCGCCCCCGGGGCTGAGCAGGGCGAGGATGTCGGTGACGTTGCGCGGGAACTCCAGTACAGGATCCATCGGCCGGCCCGCCGCGTCGACGAACTGCCCGCCGCCGAGGTGACCGCGGATCGCGGCTGAGGTGACGGGGTCCGTGCCGGGCGCGCGGCCGATGCCCAGATCGATCCGATCGCCGTAGACGGCAGCCAGCAGCGCGAACTGCTCGGCGATCGCGAGCGGGGCGTGGTTGGGCAGCATCACGCCGCCGGACCCGAGCCGGATATGGGAGGTGCCCTGCCCGAGGTACATGAGCTCGACGGCGGGGGACGTCGACGCCACGGAGGTCGCGTTGTGGTGCTCCGCCACCCAGTAGCGGGTGTAGCCGAGGCGGTCCGCGGCGTCGACCAGGGCCTTGCCCGCGCGGAGGGCCTGGCCGGTGCTCTGGCCGCGGCGGACGGGGAGAAGATCGAGGACGGAGAGGCGCATGAGTCCCGAGCCTATGCGCCCCCCGAGCCCGCGCCCCTCCTGGACTGTCCCGCCCGGGATGCCCCTCCACTTCATCCACCGCGCGACTTCGTTCATTGACTCGCCCAGACAGCGCTCATAGTGTGACGGCCAGCACTATCTCCCCTAGTGATTTGGCGGAACGCATGAAAAAGGTCGGCGCCGTAGCCCTCACCGCACTGCTCGCCGTGGCAGTCCCCGCGACAGCACAGGCAGCCCCGGAAGACCCACTGGACCGGTTCGAGCGCGTGGACGGCGGCCAGATCTCCTCAGACTTCGTGCCCGTCTCCGCCGACGGCGAGGCCAAGGTGACCGTCATGGTCGAGCTGGCGTCGGACCCCGTCGCCGTCGTGGACGCCGCCTCCACCCGGCCCCTCACCAAGGCGGAGCGGGACTCCCTCAAGGCCCAGCGCAAGGCTGAGCAGGACCAGCTGAAGCCTGCCCTCAGCAAGCTTGGGGCCCAGGTGCGGTCCCAGGTGCAGTCGGCCTACAACGGCATCAAGGTGTCGGTGGCGCGCAAGGACCTCCCTGCGGTGGAGGCGCTGCCTGGGGTCAAGGCGGTGCACCGGGTGCAGACGTACGATCCCACCACCCTCACCTCCGTCCCCTACCTGGGCGTCGATCAGGTGTGGCAGGACAACGGGTACACCGGCGCGGGCGTCAAGGTGGCGATCATCGACACCGGGATCGACTACACCCACGCCACCTTCGGCGGCCCGGGGACACCGGAGGCCTTTGCGGCCGCGTCCGCCGACAACACGACGAACCGAGCCTGGATCGGCGACGCCGCTCCGCGGGTCAAGGGTGGCTGGGACTTCGTCGGCGACTCCTACAACGCCAGCGACCCGGCCAACTCGACACCCAAGCCCGACGCCAACCCCATCGACTGCAGCGGCCACGGCACCCACGTGGCCGGCACCGCCGGCGGCGGCGGCGTGACTGAGGACGGCTCGCCCTACACCGGACCCTATGACGCCACGACGGCCGAGGGCGCCTTCCGCGTCGGGCCCGGCGTGGCGCCCGAGGTGGACCTGTACGCGCTGAAGGTGTTCGGCTGCCAGGGCTCCACGGACCTTACGGTCGAGGCCATCGACTGGGCGGTTGAGGCGGACATGGACGTCATCAACATGTCGCTCGGATCCGATTACGGCAACGCCGACGACCCGGCCTCGGTTGCGGCCAGCAACGCCGCTGCCAGGGGGATCGTTGTGGTGGCCTCCGCGGGCAACGCCGGCGCCAACCCGTACCTGGCCGGTTCTCCCGGCGCGGGCAACGGGGTGATCAGCGTGGCGGCCAATGACTCCACCGAGTCCTTCCCCGGAGCTGACCTGAACCTCGGCGACGCGACCATCGAAGCAATCAATGCGAATGGGGCGGACCTTCCGCCGGGACCCTACGAGGTGGTCGTCCTTCAGGACGACCCGACCACCACGGCGGTGGACGAGTCCTTGGGTTGCACTCCCGAGACGTATGTCGATGCCCACTCCACGGCGAATGGAGGCGCCGCGACGATCGCAGTCACGACCCGCGGAGTCTGCGCCCGGGTGGCCCGCGCGGCCTATGGCCAGATGGCCGGCTTCGACGCCGTCGTCATGGTCAACACCGACGACTCGCTGCCCCCGTTCGAGGGTCCGATCACCGAGATCCCCGAGACCGACCCCCTCGTGAAGTACGACGTCACCGTCCCGTTCCTCGGCGTCCGCAAGTCCGCCGGAAATGCTCTGCGGGCGGTGGAGAGCTTGACGATCAGCCCCAAGGATCTCGCGAATCCGGGGTTTGAGAACTATGCCTCGTTCAGCTCAGGGGGCCCACGCGGCGGCGACTCGGCGCTGAAGCCCACTGTGACGGCCCCCGGTGTGTCGATCGCCTCGGCCGCCGTCGGGTCCGGGAGCGGAGCGGCGATCCTCTCGGGCACGTCGATGGCGGCCCCGCACGTCGCGGGTGTCGCGGCGTTAGGCGTTCAGGCCCACCCGGAGTGGTCCGGCCAGGATGTCTCGGCCGCACTCGTCTCGACTGCGGATCCCGCTGAGGTGGCGGGCTACCGCCTGACGCTCGGCGGGGGCCTCGTCGATCCGGCCGGCTTGGTGAACACCGAGACCTTCGCCTATGGCGACTCGGCGAGGGGCAGGGGCGCCTTCCAGGAGTCCACGCTCAGCTTCGGCTTTGCGGAGGTGGCGAGGGACTTCACCGCGACCAGGACAGTCACCGTCGTCAACAAGGGCACTTCCGCCCGCACATACACCGTCGGCTACGAAAAGACGGCCGAGTCGTTGCCGGCAAAGGTCACGTTCGACAGGAAGAGTGTCGCGGTGCCTGCAGGGGGGACCGCGACGGTGAG
Organism: Tessaracoccus luoxuelianae; assembly: GCF_054483915.1. NCBI lineage: Bacteria > Bacillati > Actinomycetota > Actinomycetes > Propionibacteriales > Propionibacteriaceae > Tessaracoccus > Tessaracoccus luoxuelianae. The sequence continues at coordinate 71,243 of NZ_CM137013.1, forward strand.
GATGACCCTCGCGGTGAAGGCCACGGATGTACCAGCCTCGGTCGGCGCCACCCAGGCCAACCTCGCCGAGGTCTCCGGCAACGTGGTGCTCACCAGCAGCGATGACACCCTGCGGGTGGGCGCGCTCCTGGTACCGCGGCCCTCGACGAAGGTCTCGGCGACTGTGAGGGGCTCGCTGAACGGCCCGCAGACGCAGGCCACCCTGGCGGTGTCGAACATGGGTGCTGTCACCGCTGGTGACGCTGACCTGTACACGTGGGGCCTGGAGGACCGTAAGGACCAGCGCATCGGCGGCGGTTTCGACCTCCAGGCAGCGGGGGTCCAGTCGTTCCGGGTGCCGCGGGTCGACCTGGAGGGTGCCCCTGAGGACGACCTCCTGGTGTTCGCCGTATCGACGCACGACCGCTACAGCAACGCCGCCAGCATCGAGTTCGACATCCCGATCGACACCGACGGGGACGGCACCGACGACGTCGTGCTGTTCGGCTACGACGCAGGGGCGATACTCACCGGCGACCACAACGGGGACAACTGGGGCTTCATCTACGACCTCGAGACGAGGGCCATCACCGGCTCAGGTTTCCTTCCCGTGTCGCCCACCAACTCCAGCACGGTGCTCATGCCCGTCTTCGCCAGCGACCTGGGGATCGACGGCGCCTTCAGCTACACCGTCGTGTCCTTCAACGGCGACGCGTTCGACCAGTTCCCGGGCAGGGCGACGTACGACGCGACCGCGAAGCCGTTCAACGACGGCGGATACGTCGAGGTCGCGGCCGGGGGCAAGGCAAGCGTGCCCCTGACGAAGAATCCGGCGGCCTTCTCGGCCCTCAAGCCGTTGGGGTTGATGGTGGTGTCGTACGACGACCCGGCCGGCAAGGAGGCGTCGCTCATTCGGGTCAAGTAGGCCTTCCGGCTCACCTCAGATGCGGCAGCCCCGTCCAGGCTCCACCGGCACGGTTGCGCCACGACCCTTCGAGACGATCGATGGCGCTTCGCGCGCCGATCTCCTCAGGGAGCGGTGCACGGGTGCGGCTCACCGAGCTGTCGGGTGGGGAGCGAACGGCCCACACTCCCTGATTGGCAAGTCTGGCATCGACTACGACCTCAGACGTGACAGTTAGGCTCCGGACAGCCGCAGCCCTCGGCCAGCGGGGACCTGGCAGGGTCGCCGCGCACAAGGGTGGGGAACGGCAGGGCGGCACTGCGCAGCGGTGCCCAAGGCGAGGGTCGCTCAGCTGGCATGCCGCCCAGGACCAACCCAAGCCAACGCCGCCCTGCCGGTCGGCACCCGGGTCCGGAAGGGCAACAGCGGGACGTATGCGGGGAGACGGGAGACGAGGCACGGGCGGCCTCACTACCCGGCGACGGCCCGACCGTCACACACACCAAGATGGGTGGACAACGGCCGCCCGTGCCTCGGCTCCCGGGTCACCGCACAGACGGTGGTTCCGACCACCGGGACCGTTGCGACACGACCCTTCGAGACGACCGACGGCGCTTCGCGCGTCGATCTCCTCAGGGAGCGGGGGGTACGGCGCTTCGCGCGCCGATCTCCTCACGGAGCGGGAGGCTCCCGGCTCACCGCACAGACGGTGGTTCCGACCACCGGGAACGTTGCGACTCCACCCTTCGAGACGATCGACGGCGCTTCGCGCGCCGATCTCCTCAGGGAGCGGGGGTACGGCGCTTCGCGCGCCGATCTCCTCAGGGAGCGGGAGGCACGGCGCCCGGCTGGGTCAGCGAGGACGGGCGGATGCTCAAGCTCCTGCCCCCGATGGAAGCACGGGCCGGGGTCTCCCGGAAAGGACGATAAGGTGTCCCCGTGACGAAAAGCGTTTACATTGCCTCATCGGAGCGGCAGGTCAGCAAGTCGTCGATCGCCCTCGGCCTCATCGACCTGTTCGCCCGCCAAGTGCGTTCCATCGGCGTCTTCCGCCCGCTCGTGCACTCCACCGAGTCGGACCCGGTCACCGAAGCGCTCCTCTCACAGAAGGGCGTCAAGGAGAAATTCGACGACGCCGTCGGCGTCACCTACGAGGACTACGCGGCCAACACCGGCGACGCCATCGACACCATCGTCGCCAAGTACAGCACCCTCGCCGCGGCGCACGACGCGGTGGTGGTGCTCGGCTCCGACTACGAGGACATCGAGACCCCGTCCGAGTTGGGGCACAACGCCGTGATCGCCGCCAACCTCAACGCCCCGGTGCTGTACGTGTGCAAGGCCCTGGGCCGCACCGTCGAGCAGGTGGCGCGCCTGGCCGAGTCGGCCATCGAGGCGTACGAGGCCAAGCACAACACCGTGATCGGCATCATCGTCACCCACGTCGACGAGGCGGACGCGGAGTCGCTGCGAGCGGCCCTCCGCGCCGTGCGGGACGTGGCGATCTCCGTGCTTCCCGAGGATCCGGTCCTCACCGCGCCGCTGGTGGGCGCCCAGTTCGACGCCGTGGACGCCGTCCAATGGTTGGGCAAGCCGGAGTTCCGCTCCCACGAGTCGCTGCACAACATCGTGGCGGGCATGACGCTGCCCAACCTGCTCCCCCGCCTCAAGCGCGAGGCCACCGTCATCATGCCCGCGGACCGCCTGGATCTGCTTCCTGGGCTGGTGATGGCGCACCGCTCCCCGGACTACGGTCCGCTGGCGGCGCTGATCCTGACCGGCGGCTTCGAGGTGCCGGAGTCGGTCTCCAAGCTCTTCGCAGACTCTGAGATCGATCTGCCCATCGCGGTGACCCAGCGCGACACGTTCTCCACCGCCGTGCGGCTGCAGAGCGTCCAGGGCACCTCGACGAGTTCCCCGCGCAAGATCGAGGTGTCGCGCGCGCTGTTCTCCCAGCATGTCGACGAGGCCGCGCTCCTGGCTGCCATCGACCTGCCGCGAACCGAGATCCGCACGCCCACCATGTTCGAGCACCAGATCATGCAGATGGCGCGCACCCGCAAGCAGCGCATCGTGCTGCCCGAGTCCGCCGACGACCGGGTGCTGACGGCCGCGGCCGTCGTGCTGCAGCGGGCTGTGGCGGACATCATCCTCCTGGGAGATTCGGCGAAGATCAGCCGTCGCGCCTCCGAGCTGGGCCTGAACCTCGCAGACGCCACCGTCGTCAACCCCGAGGATCCCGAGCTGCTGGAGAAGTTCTCCGACGAGTATGCCAGACTCCGCTCCCACAAGGGCGTGAGCATCGAGAAGGCCCGTCAGACGTTGAAGGATCTGTCCTACTTCGCCACCATGATGGTGCACTTCGGCATGGCCGACGGCATGGTCTCCGGAGCCATCAACACCACGGCCAACACGATCCGCCCGTCGCTGGAGTTCATCAAGACCACCCCTGGGGTCTCGGTGGTCTCCGGGTCGTTCCTCATGTGCATGAGTGATCGCGTCCTGGTCTATGCGGACTGCGCCGTCAACCCGGACCCCACCGCTGAGCAGCTGGCGGACATCGCCATCTCGTCGGCCAAAACGGCGGAGAGCTTCGGCATCGAGCCGCGGGTGGCCATGCTGTCGTACTCGACGGGTGACTCGGGCTCCGGCGCGGAGGTCGACAAGGTCCGCGAGGCCACCCGCCTGGTGCGGGAGCGGGCACCCGAGCTGAAGGTGGAGGGCCCCATCCAGTTCGACGCCGCCGTCGACGAGGTGGTGGCGAAGAAGAAGATGCCCGGCTCCGAGGTCGCGGGCCGCGCCACCGTGTTCATCTTCCCGGACCTCAACACCGGCAACAACACCTACAAGGCCGTCCAGCGCACCTCCGGTGCCGTGGCCATCGGCCCCATGCTCCAGGGTCTGCGCAAGCCCGTCAACGACCTGTCGCGCGGCGCCCTCGTCGACGACATCGTGTCCACCATCACCATCACAGCCATCCAGGCCCAGGCGGTCTGAACCCGAAGAAAGGGCGTCATGTCCCAGCCGATCCTCCTGCTCAACTGCGGGTCGTCGTCGATCAAGTACCAGTACCTCGACCCCGCGATCGGTGTGCCTCAGGCCGTCGGCATCGTGCAGCGGATCGGGCAGGACGTCTCCACCATCACCCACGAGGTGGGTGAGGCGGAATATCACGACGAGCGCCCGTTCGCCAACCACACGGAGGCAGTGGCAGCCGTGGTGGCGATGTTCCGGGACCACGGACCCAGCCTGGACCACGTGACGGCCGTCGGTCATCGCGTGGTGCACGGCGGGGCGAAGCTGGTGCACTCCACCCTCATCGACGACGACGTGGTGGCCCAGCTGGAGGAGCTCTCCGGCCTCGCCCCCCTGCACAACCCGCCCGCTGTGGCCGGCATCCGCGGCGCGCAGGAGGTCCTGCCTGGTGTGCCGCACGTGGCGATCTTCGACACCGCGTTCTTCTCCACCATCCCGCCGGCGGCCTACACCTACGCCGTCGACTACGACACCGCCCAGCGCCTGGGGGTGCGGAAGTACGGCTTCCACGGCACCTCGCACAGCTTCGTGTCCAAGGAGGCGGCCAAGTTCCTCGGACGCCCGCTGGAGGAGACGAAGATCATCGTGTGCCATCTCGGCAACGGGGCGTCGATCTCGGCGGTCGACGGCGGTGTCGCGGTGGACACGTCCATGGGTCTCACCCCTCTGCAAGGCCTGGTGATGGGCACCCGCTCCGGAGATGTTGATCCTGGCCTCCACGCCTACCTCGTGCGCAACGGGATGACCATCGACGAGGTCGACGACCTGCTCAACAAGCAGTCCGGCATGGGCGGCATGTGCGGCTACACCGACATGCGCGATGTCGCGGCCCAGATCGAGGCCGGCGACGAGCGCGCCAGGCTCGCTCTGGACGTCTACGTCCACCGGCTGGTCAGCTACATCGGCTCCTACATCGCCATCCTCGGCGGATGTGACGCGCTGGTGTTCACCGCCGGCGTGGGCGAGAACGCCGCGCACGTGCGGCGGCCCGTCATCGACCGGCTGAAGGGTCTGGGCTTCGAGTTGGACGTGCACGCCAACCTGGTGCGCTCCAGGGAGCCCCGCGAGATCTCCACCCCGGCGTCCAAGGTGCGCGTCCTCGTGGTACCCACCAATGAGGAGCTGGCCATGGCCCGCGAGACGGTCGCGGTCACCGCGGCCGCCGAGTAGTCAGGGACGTCGTCGACAGACTGCGCGGGCCGGCTGGTTGTGGCACCCCCACAACCAGCCGGCTCTTTGATTGTCGGACTACAACGAACGGGCGCGTCAGGGCGCCGTACGCATCGCGGCGACCCTCCCGGGTGGCGTACCTTAATCCCATGGCTTCAGCACTGATCACGGGCGGGACTTCAGGCATCGGACACGCGTTCGCGCGCGAACTTGCCGGCCGCGGGACGCACCTGATTCTCGTTGCCCGCGACACCGACAGGCTTGAGTCCGTGGCCGCGGAGTTGCAGGCGGAGCACGGGGTCGACGTGGAGGTGATCAGCGCGGACCTGGCCGTCCGGGCCGATGTGCTGCGCGTGGCTGAGCGTCTCGAGGATCCCGCCCGCCCCGTCGACCTGCTCGTCAACAACGCGGGGTTCGGCCTGCACACCACGCTGCTGGACAAGAACGACATCGACATGCACGCCAAGGCCCTCGACGTGATGTGCCTGGCCGTCCTGATCCTCGGCGGCGCCGCCGCGAGGTCGATGCGCGCGCGCGGCCACGGCCGGATCATCAACGTCTCATCGACGGCGGGCACCATCTTCACCGGCAACTACTCGGCGGTGAAGGCCTGGTGCACCACCTACTCGCAGGCCCTGGCGCTGGAGCTCAGCGGCACCGGCGTCACGTCCACCGCGCTCTGCCCGGGGTGGGTGCGCACCGAGTTCCATCAGCGCGCCGGCATCCGGGCCACGTCCCTGCCCAGCATCGTGTGGATCGACGCCGAGACCCTGGTGCGAGGGGCGCTCGCGGACGCCGAGAAGGGGCGCTTCGTCTCCGTTCCCACCCTGAAGTGGAAGGTGGCCAACTTCATCGCCGTCCACGGCCCGCGGTCGTTCACCCGCTGGTTCTCCCACAAGCTGAGCGCGTCGCGGAAGAAGCACTGACGTGGCCAAGGACGTCGATCCGGCCAATACCAGGTACACCTCGAAGGTTCAGGCCACCACGCGCCAGACGGCCCAGATGCTGCTCCTTAAACCGGCGCTGCTGCGGATCCTGAAGATCCACGTGCACGGGTTGTCCAACCTGGACGGGTTGGAGGGCGCGTTCGTGGTGTTCGGCAACCACTCCTCGCACCTGGACGCCCCGCTCATCCTGTGCTCGCTGCCCACCCGGCTGTCGAAGTTCGTCGCCACTGGCGCGGCCGGCGACTTCTTCTTCGATAACTGGATGAAGTCGATGTCGATGTCGCTGTTCATGAACGCCTTCGCGATCGACCGCGGCAAGGGCGGCAAGGGCAAGCGCGGCATGTCGGCGCAGCTTCTCGACGACGGGGTGCCGATCCTGCTGTTCCCGGAGGGCACCCGCTCCCGCACCGGGGCGATGGCGCCCTTCGTCCCGGGCGTTGCGTCGCTGTGCATCTCCAGGGGGGTGCCCGCACTGCCCGTGGCCCTCGTCGGAGCGTTCGACGCGTGGCCTTCGCGGCAGAAACACCTCCCGAAGGGCCGGCCTGAGGTGCACGTGGTGTTCGGCCGCCCCATGACCCCGTACCCGGGCGAGATCGCCCACGAGTTCAACGAACGGATGCGCCGCCAGGTGCTCCAGCTCCACGACACCACGGCCCGCGCCTACGGCAAGAAGACCCTCGCCGAGTATGCCCGCACCGAGGCCATCGAGCTGGCCCAGAAGTCCCACATCGCCGCCTTGGTTGAGGATGCCAAGGAACAGGCACATAAGCAGGAGGATCGATGATCGACGGCGTCAAGCAGCAGAAGTGGTGGGGTTGGGGTGAGGAAGGCAAGGCCTACCGCTACGAGGACAAGCCGAAGTTCCCGCCCTTCGTGATGAAGATGGTGGGCGTGGACATCACGGCCCCCGTCGAGCCCATCCCTCCGTTCTCCTCCCTCGAGGTGCCCGCCAGCCGTCTCTCGGACACGCTGAGGGCCGAGCTCGCCGGGATCATCGGCGAGGGCTTCGTGCAGACCGACGACGAGACCCGCGTCGTTCACGCCTTCGGCAAGGGTGTCCGTGACCTCCTGCGCGTCCGCAGCGGCCTGCTGGGACGCATCCCGGACGCGGTGCTCTACCCCGGAACGCAGCGCGAGGTGGAGCTGCTCGTCGACGCGGCTGTCGCGGCCGACGCGGTGCTCATCCCGTTCGGCGGTGGGTCCAACATCGTCGCCGCCCTGGAGGCGCAGCCCGGTGAGACGCGTCAGGTGCTGTCGGTGAACCTCGGCCGGATGAGCAGAGTGCTGGAGATCGACGAGGTCTCCGGGCTCGCTCACATCGAGGCGGGCGTCTTCGGGCCGGACATGGAGGACCAGCTGAAGGCACGGGGCTGGACGATGGGCCATCACCCGGACTCGTTCGTGTGGTCCACGCTGGGCGGCTGGATCGCCACCCGGTCCTCGGGCATGCAGTCGGACAAGTACGGTGACATCGCTGACATCTGCCGCGGTCTCACCATGGTCATGCCCGGCCAGGTGCTGACGCTCCGGCCGCTTCCGTCGTCGTCGTCGGGTCCGAGCGTGCGGGAGATGGTGCTGGGGTCTGAGGGCCGCCTGGGGATCATCACGTCGGCGTGGGTCAACGTGCACCGCATCCCGGAGGTGCGGGAGCTGCAGGCCTACTTCTTCGCCACGTACGAGGACGGCCTGCGGGCCTGCCAGGAGATCGTCGAGTCTGACGCCTCGGTGATGATGGCGCGCGTCTCTGACGCCGTTGAGACGCAATACATCATGGCCAACGGGAAGAAGTCCAGCCGGCTGGGCTCGCTCAGCAGCAAGGCCATCCAGCGGTTCATGCTCCAGAAGGGCTGGGATCTGGAGAAGATCGCCATGAGCTTCGTGGGCTACGAGGGATCCCCCACTCACGTGCGCTACGAGAAGGGCCTCGTGGCCAAGATCGTGCGCAATCACGGCGGGATCGGCGTCGGCAAGGGCCCCGGCTCGCTATACGACCAGAAGAAGTACGACACCCCCTACATCCGGGATTTCATGCTGGACCGCGGCCTGGTGGCCGACGTGTCCGAGACCACTACGCCGTGGGCCTATGTGGAGCAGATCCACACCAACACCGTCGCGGCGTTCCACAAGGCGATGGCGGAGATCGGGGTGCGCGGCGTGGTGTTCTGCCACCTCAGCCACTCCTACCATTCGGGGGCGTGCCAGTACTTCACGTTCGCCATCGCCGACAAGTCGGACAACGCCATGGTCACCTACGACGTGGCCAAGCGCGTGCTGCAGCAGTCGTTCATGGACAATCACGGCACGGTGTCGCACCACCACGGCGTGGGCGAGGAGCACAGCCCCTGGATGGATCAGGACATCTCTCCGGCCGGCGTATCCATCCAGCGTGCACTGTTCGACGGCGTGGACCCGGGGCACAACCTGAACCCTGGCAAGATCATCCACGAGGGACGGCCGGGCATCTCGACCAACTCGCTGGACGCCTGACCCTCCCCGCTGACTGACGAGACCCTCGGATCCGGCACCTATGTGCTGGATCCGAGGGTCTCGGTTCGTCTGCGGCCTCGTTGGTGCCCTCCCCCCGGGGGGACACCCTCCCCGATGCGAGGCCACAGCCTCGCATCCCCCCGGGGCGGGGATCGCCGACATCTCCGAGACTAGGCACCAACCCGCCGCGGAGACGAACCACCAGCTGTACGAGAGTGCACCGGTTACACAAACCCGTTGTCAGGCCCACGTGTCGCGAGGCCCGTCCATGCGGGACGACCCGCCGAATCCGCGGGGGGACGGGGCAAGTATCGTGCCGCCATGCAGCCACCACTGAGCCGCGAGGCCCTCGCCGAGCACATCGGCGCGGCGCGACACGCCACCAACCTCTCGATCCGCCGAGCGGCGTCGCTGGCGAAGGTGCCGCCGTCGACTGCCCAGGGCTGGTTCGAGGGAAGGCTGCCAACACCGGCGCTCACCTCCAACTTCCTCGACCTGCTCGAGGCACTGGGGCTGGTGACCTCGCCGGAGGAGCGCGAGGCCTGGCAGCGGGCGGTGGCATCCGCCAGGTCCGCCCCCGTCGTCGAGGCGTCCCCCTTCGTGGGCCTGCGCAGCTACACGGCGCAGGAGAGCGCCGTCTATGTGGGCAGGGAGCGCGCCTACCAGGCTCTGGTCGAGGCCTGCCTGCGTGACGACGCGCCCCGCCCCGTCGTCGTGCTGGGAGACTCCGGCGCCGGAAAATCATCGCTGCTCGCCGCGGGCCTCATCGGCACCGCCTGCGCCCCGGATGGGCCGCTGGCTGCGTTCACGCCCGTTGCCGTGCGGGTGGCCGACCTTCACACGCTGACGCTCCCGCCGGGCCGGGTGCTGCTCGTGGTGGATCAGGTGGAGGAGGCCGCTGCACTCCCCGCCGCCGAGCGCGCCGCGTTCTTCGACGCCCTGACCGGGCTGCCGCCTCGCGTGACGTCGGTGGTGGCGATCACCGCCGACGCGTTCGGGTTCGCCATGCGCGACGAGCGGCTCGCGGCCTCGCTCGCGGCGCCGATCCTCGTCGGGCCGCTCAGCACGGCCGAGTACACCCGCATCATCGAGGAGCCCGCCCGCCGGCACGGCCGGACCGTCGCGCCTGACCTGGTCCGGCTCATCCTGCGTGACCTGCGGCTCTACGGGGAACCCGCACCCGGCACCGCGCTGCCGCTCCTGTCCAGCGCAATGCGGCGCTGCTGGGCCGCGGCGCACGGCGCCACCCTCACCCCCACGCACTACCTCGCCATGGGCGGGCTGTGGTCGGCGCTCGATGAGGAGGCCGAGGCGGTCCACGCCGGCCTCACCGAGCAGCAGAAGCCGCTGGCCCGGAGGCTCCTGCTCGCCCTGATCCAGCTCGACGGTGACCGTGTGCTCCGCGGCAGGCTGCCGTTGGAGGACCTCTCGGAGGAGATGTCGCCGATCGTCGACGCCTTCCTCGGGTCGCGCCTGTTCACCCTGTACGGCGGCAGTGTCGCGGTGTCCCACGATGCCCTGCTGAACAGATGGCAGCGCCTCCGCGGCTGGATCGACGAGGAGCGGACGTCCCTGCTCATCGCGCGCCGCATCCAGATGGCGGCCCAGGTGTGGGAGGAGGGCGGCAGGCAGGACGACGCTCTGATGCCGGTGGAGGCCGAGCTGTGGAGCACGTGGGCCAGGCAGGCGGGCGCCCCGCTTCTGTCTGCCCGGGAGAACAGCTTCATCACCGCCAGCCTCGATCTGGCAGACGCCCAGCAGCGCGCGCAGGCGGACACGATCCGCACGCTGCGCCGACGGCAGCAACTCGCCGTCGCCGCCGCCGCGATCGCCCTCGCGATGCTCGTCGTGGCGGTGGGGGCCGGCCTGCAGTCTTCCAGCCTGCGCCAGGCCGCACAGGCCTCGGAACGATCGGCGCAGGCGCGGCAGCTGGCGCTCATCGCGGACGAGATCCGGCCGTCCGCCCCCAACCGCGCGGCGCAGTTGAGCGTGGCCTCCCTGGCGCTCGACGAGAGCGTGGAAAGTCGCTCGGCGGTGCTCAAGTCAGCCGGCACCCCACTGTCGACGCGGTCCGTCGGGCCGAGTGGGACCACCATGGTGTCCCACGTCGACGGGGCGGATGTGACGCTACGCGCTGACAGCTCCGGGAGCGTGACGCTGTGGCGCGGCGGCTCGATCACGGGCGAGGCCGAGACGTTCGACAGCGGCGGCGGCCAGCTGTTCGTCCTCGAGGGCGCGACCGTGGCGGGGCGCGCCCTGGTCCTGGTCGGGGGCCAGCAGACCGCTGCAGTGTGGGACGTCACCGGTGAACCCACCAGGCTCCTGGAGTTGGGAGACGACACCGTCGCGTACAGCGCTGCGTGGTCCGGTCCAACGGTCGCCGTCGGCACCCTCGAGGGTGACGTGCGCCGTGTGGACCTCGCCGACCCGGATGCCCCGGTGCCGTTGCCCGATCTCAGCCTCGACGAGCCGATGGCGGTGACGGGGTTGGCGATGACGCCCGAGACCGTCTTCGTCGGTGGCGTGAGCGACACCGTGACGGTGTTCGGCGTCGACGGCACGCGGCAGGCCGATCTGGCCGTCGCCGGCACCGTGATCTCCATGAACACCTCTCCGGACGGCAGCGAGGTGCTTGCTGGGACCACGCAGGGGTTCGGCTACCGCTTCGCCACGCCGCCCGCCGGCCCCTCCCTGATCGACTCGGTCGAGTTCGAGGCCTCAGCCAACGCAGTCCGGCACCTCGGGGACCGGCTCCTGGTCGGAGGGGCCTTCGGGGAGCTGCGTGAGTACCTCCCCGGGTGGGAGTTGGTGCGCAGTTTCCCCGAGCCGACGGTCGTGACCAGCCTGGGTGCGCGCGGCGATGTCCTGCTCGCGGGCGCGACGGGCGGCGCGGTGACCGCCTGGCCCACGGCTGAGGACCCGAGGGTCCTGCAGCTGGCGGAGGGCCGCTTCTTCGGTGTGTATGGCGGCGCCGACGCCGTGATGCTGGGCTCCTCCTCCGGCGGGCTGGTGCTGGGACGCGACGACGACGCCTGGGTGGAGCTCCCCGTCGAGGCTCCGGCCGACGGCGACACCTACAACGGCTTCGCCATCCTGAGCGAGGATGCCTCCGTGCTGGTCAATCTCACCGAGGGCGGCACGCTGGTCACCCTCGAACGGACCGAGGACGGGTTCGAGGCGGTGGACCGTATGCCCGGTCAGGGCGGTCTGGCGGATGTCGAGGTGTCCGCGTCGGGGCGTTATCTGTCGCTCGGCTACCGCGGCGAGCCCGGCTACCGCCTCTTCGAACGCGACGGGGACGGCTGGGCGCTCGTCAGCGTCCTGGAAGACACCTGGCCCGGCGGGTCGGGGTTCACACCCGACGAGAGCACGTTCGTGGCCATGCACGTCGACGGCAAGTCGGCCGTCCTGTGGCGGCTCACCGACAACGGCCCGGAGGAGGCCGCCACCCTGACGTTGGCGGACGACGCCATTCCCATCGACTACGCATTCTCGGCTCGAGGCACCCTCGCCGTCGGCGACACCGCGGGGCGGATCACCGTCTTCGATGTCTCCACGCCTGAGGCTCCGCAGGTCCTGCACGAGCTGAACCAGGCGCAGTCCGAGTTGACGCAGGTGGGCTTCGGACGCGGCGGCGACCTGCTGTACGCCGCCACCCGGGCGGGGCGGCTCTGGGTGTGGCGCATCGATGACGGCTCGGCGCGCCTCGAGCTGTCGCTGAGGCCGGAGGCCACCAACCTCACCGGGGCGGCGTGGGTCGACGGCCACTTCGTGATGGCGCTCAACGGGGGCCGCGCCGTCGCCTGGCCCGACGACCCGAAGGCCGCCGTCGAGGACCTGTGCGGCCGGTTCGGGTCCCGCGTGTCACAGGAGGAGTGGGATGCGCTGGTGCCCGGGGTCGAGCTGACCGACGGCTGCTGAGGGGGCGTTAGACTCGCTGCCATGCTCACCGTGCTGTCGCCGGCCAAGTCGCTGGACTTCGAGTCTCCGCTGCCCACGAGGAAGCGGTCCGAGCCCAGGCTGCTCGGCGAAGCCAGCGAGCTCATCGAGATCATGCGCGAGAAGTCCCCGTCGGACATTGCGGCGCTCATGCACATCTCCGACGACCTGGCCCACCTCAACGCCACCCGATACGCGGAGTTCACAGCCGACCACACACCCCGTAGCGCCCGGCCGGCGGTGCTGGCCTTCAACGGTGACGTGTACCAGGGCCTGGCTGCGCGGACCCTGGACGAGCGGGACTTCACCGAGGCCCAGAAGACGCTGCGCGTCCTGTCCGGCCTATACGGTCTCCTGCGCCCGCTGGACCTGATCCAGCCGCACCGGCTCGAGATGGGGACCCGCCTGGAAACGGGGCGGGGCCTTTCTCTGTATGACTGGTGGGGCGATCAGGTCACCGACCTGCTGCGTCGCGACCTCGACGAGTCGCCCGGCGCCGACGTCCTGATCAACCTGGCCTCGCAGGAGTACTTCGCATCGGTGCGGCCCGAGCGCCTCGGTGCCCGCATCATCAGCCCGCGCTTCGAGGACCGGGACCCACACGGGAAGCCTCGGGTGGTCAGCTTCCACGCCAAGCGGGCCCGCGGCACCATGGCCGGCTGGATGATCCGTGGCCGGGTGCGCACGCCCGGGAAGCTCGCGGACTTCGACGGCGACGGCTACGCCTACGATGAGGCCCGCTCCACGAAGGACCAGCCGGTCTTCGTCCGATGAGCCCCTCCGAGTGGGGTGGAGCCGGCCCCGATGGGTGCGGTGCAGCCGGGCCCCGACGACTGAGAGGCGGATCTGGTGGCGTAGTCGACACCAGATCCGCCGCCTGAGACTCCTGCTCCAGCAGACCGGGGGCTCGCGCGACACGACGGACCAAATCCCCACCCGCCCGCATGCGGCGGGTTGCGTGGAATACGCTACGCGGGTCAGCACACCCCCACTCCCTGAAGGGAGGGCACATGTCCGAACCCAAGACCGCGAACCGTGAGGTCTTCCACTCACGAAACGTGTTCATCCTCGCCGCCATCGGCTCCGCCGTCGGCCTGGGCAACATCTGGCGTTTCCCGTATGTCGCCTACACCAACGGCGGCGGCGCGTTCGTCATCCCCTACCTGGTCGCTCTGTTGACCGCAGGCATTCCGCTGCTCTTCTTCGACTACGCGCTGGGGCATCGCTACCGCTCCGCTCCCCCGCTTGCTCTCCGTCGCGCCGGGAAGAAGTGGACCGAAGTGTTCGGCTGGTGGCAGGTGCTGGTGTGCTTCGTCATCGCCGTCTACTACGCCGCCATCCTGGCCTGGGCCGCGATGTACTTCTTCTTCAGCTTCACCGAGGCCTGGGGCGACGATCCGGGCGGCTTCCTGATGGGCGAGTTCCTGCAGGTGGCGGAGACGCCGAGCGTCGGCTTCGACTTCGTGCCTCAGGTCGCTATCCCGATGGCTGCGGTGTGGATCCTGGTCATCGCGGTCATCGCGCTCGGGGTCAAGCGGGGCATCGCCCGCGCCAACGTGATCATGATTCCGCTGCTTGTGGTCATGTTCCTCGTCCTGGTCATCCAGGCTGTCACCCTGCCGGGCGCGATGGATGGCCTCAACGCCTTCTTCACCCCGAACTGGGCCGCCTTGGGAGACCCAGGGGTGTGGGCCGCCGCCTACGGCCAGATCTTCTTCTCGCTGTCTGTCGGCTTCGGCATCATGATCACCTACTCGTCCTACCTGAGGCGCCGCACCAACCTCAGCGGGTCCGGGCTCGTGGTGGCGTTCGCCAACTCGGGCTTCGAGCTGCTCGCCGGCATCGGCGTGTTCGCGGCGCTCGGCTTCCTCATGCAGGCCACGGGCCAGCCGATGGAAGAGGTCGCGGCCGGCGGCATCGGGCTCGCGTTCATCGCCTTCCCCAGCATCGTGTCTTCGACGTCCTTCGGACCTCTACTCGGCGTACTGTTCTTCGCCTCGCTGGTGTTCGCCGGGTTCACCTCGATGATCTCCATCGTGGAGGTCGTGGTCGCGGCTATCCAGGACAAGCTCGGCCTGGGCCGACTCAAGGCCACGCTGGCCGTCAGCGTGCCGATGGCACTGGTCTCGATGCTGCTCCTCCCCACGACGACGGGGCTCTACTTCCTGGACATCACGGACGAGTTCATCAACAAGTTCGGCATCCTCGCCGGAGCCTTCTCGATGGTGGTCGTGGTGGCCTGGGTGCTACGCAAGCTGCCGCTGCTGCAGCGCCACGTGGACCGCGTCTCGAGCATCCGCTTCGGCCGGCTCTGGCTGGTCCTGGTGGGCGTTGTGGTGCCCATTGTCCTGGGATACATCCTGGTCAATGAGGTAATCACCAAGGTCACCGCGCCCTACGGTGACTACCCGCTGGGCATGCTGGGCTTCTTCGGCTGGGGCATGTCTGCGTTGCTGATCGTCGTGGCCGCGGCGCTGGCGTTCACGCCGTGGAAGCGTTCCACCATCACTCACGTCGACGAGGATGCTCTCGACGCCAGGTACGAGGAGATCATGGCGAAATGACCACCACCGCACTGATCATGATGATCATCGCAATGCTCACCCTGTGGGGCGGGCTCGCCGCCTCGATCGTGCACCTCGTGCGCACGCCGGAGGTCGTCGTCGACGAGGGCGACGACTGACCCTCAGAAACCGACGAAGGGGGCGGGTCGACCATCAGGTCGGCCCGCCCCCTTCGTCTCCCGACCCCGTGGGGGTCTCAGGCGTGTAGGGGCGCCTGGGCGATGCTAGAAGCCGGTGGTGGCGAAGAGCCCGAACATGAAGACCAACCAGACGATGGTGAGGACCACCGAGGCGATCTGGATGATGCCCAGGATCTTGCCGATCAGATAGCCGATCTTCAGGGTTCCGTCCCACTGATACGGCGCGCCGGACTCGATCTGTCTCTTGATCTGGCCGCCCATGTACCAGGCGACGAACGGCACGATGGGCACGAAGAAGCCCAGAATGCCGAGCACCAGGATGGTGGTGGCCTGAGGGTGTTCCGGGTAGCCGTAGCCGTAGCCGGGCTGCTGGCCGTAGGCCTGCTGGCCGTAGGGCGCCACGCCGTAAGACGGCGGGATTCCCTGGCCGTACGGCGCCTGGCCGTAGGGGGTCTGGCCGTAGTCGGCGCCGTAGGAGGGCTGGGCCGGATCGCCGTAGGCCGGCTGCGCGTAGCCCGTCGCGGACCCGCCGTCGCGCGGCAGCTCGCCATAGGTGGGCTGCGCGTAGGGATCCGGGGAGCTCGGCGGGTAGATGGGCATCCGCTCGGTCTGGCCGCTCTGCTCCAGGGGCTGCGCGTACGGGTCTGCCGACCCGGGGTAGGTGGGCGACTCCTGCGGATCGGGCTGGCGGAATCCGGGCTGGTCGGACATGGCGCTCCTTCAAAGGCGTTGCTACCTCATGATTGTCCTGGATCGGAGGTCCACACGCCACCCGGTGACACCCCTGGCCTCGCCCTGGTTCAGCGTGAGCGTGGATCAGGGCAGGGCCCACTCCGCTGGCTGACTTGAAGGCAAGTCCGGTTGGGCGTGTCATGGACCGCAGGGCGTTACTGGCCCAGACCGCGGCGCTGCGGCGGATGAGGTCGTCGTTGTCAGGCGGGTCGGGGTCGATCACCTCGACCAGGATCCCAAGTCCGCGGAGGCGGGGCGCCAGTGCGGGGCTCCACGCTCGGGGGGCCCACCAGAGGGTGCCATTACGGGCACGATTCCGCGCCCCACTCTCCTGAGGTCCGAGGCAGCCGCGAGTTCGCCGAGGCGAGCTGTAGGCCATGGCTCCCTGATCCGCTGATGGTGGGGTTCTCCTCTGCGCGGAAACGTGCCCGTAGTGCCGGTCACCCTGCCCTCGGTTGAGCGTGAAGGGCGGCACTGGCGTCCCGCCTCCGCGGCGGAACGTCGGTCGAGACACCGGACCAGGTGCCAGAGGCTTCGACGCGGCTGCGCCGCTGCGCGGCTCGGCCCGGCTCACCCAGCTGTCGGCGGGCAGCCACGTTCGATCACAGAGGGTCCCGCACCTGAGAGCAAGGGTGGGGGACGGCAGGGCGGCACTGCGCAGCGGTGCCCAACCCGACGATCACCCAGCTGGCATCCCGCTCAAGCAGACCCGACCCCAACGCCGCCCTGCCGGCCCACACCCGGAACAAGGCAACGCCACAGGCATGACCAGTGCGGGGAGACGCGAGACGATGCCCGGGCGGCCACAACAACCCAGCCACGGACCCGGCCGCGACAACCTCAAGAACATGGACAACGGCCGCCCGGGCATCGACTCACGCCTCACCGCACCCGACCACAAGAACTGCGTGAAGGTGGTAGTCACGACCCTTCGAGACGGCACCCGCGCCTTCGGCGGCGCGCCTCCTCAGGGAGCGATGGGGACGGGCCCCGCCGCTCCGCGGGCGACCCTCCTCATGGAGCGCTGGGGAGGCGCCACGCCGCCGTCAGGAGTTGTCGCCCCAGTAGTCGATGCGATCGACCGCGACCTTGCCCTCCGTCGCGTAGACGCCGAACACGCGGCCCGTGAAGGAGGCGGCGACCTCATTGGACAGGTAGCGGGCGTCGACCTCCTCGAGCACGCGGACGCTGCCGGACCCGTCGACGACACCCAGGGAGACGATGTCGGAGGACGGGTGCCCGAGCCCCTTCGCGGCGGGAACCGCGGAGGTCACGACGAGCGTCACGGGGCCGTCGCCCACCTCCAAGGAGGACTCGCGGACGAAGCCGGGGATGACGGCGCGAGCCGTGACCCTGCCGCCGGCCGCCTCGACCTCGTAGTGGAACTCCTCGTCGTAGCGGACCGCGAGTCCGCCGATGCCCTGGGAGGCATCCACGACGGCGCGGATCTCACACGTCTGGTGCTCCTGGCGGTGGCCGACGAACACGGGCCGGAAGGCGCCCATGCCCTCGCCCTCACCGGTGAGCGTCAGCCAACCGGGGCGGATCTGGAGGTCGGCGACCCGTGCCGGCAGACGACGCACACCCATCCACTCCGGCCCGAGCGGGCCGTCGAAGTCCTCGGACCAGCCGAAACCGTCGCGCGGGTTGAGCTCGACAGGGTCGATCTCCAGCCACTCGTCGCGCGTCCAGCGCGCCGGCGAGATGAAGGTCTCGCGACCCAACGCGGAGAATGAGCGCACCATGCCGCGGGGACGGGTGCCGAGCATCACGACGTACCACTGGCCGTCGGGGCCCTCGACGAGGTCGCCGTGGCCCGTGCACTGGACGGGCCGCGCGGTGCCGCGTGCGGTGACCAGCGGGTTGTCGGGGCACGAGACGAACGGGCCTCGCGGCGAGTGCGAGCGTGCGATCGAGATGGAGTGGCCGCGCTCGGTGCCGCCCTCCGCGACCATCAGGTACCAGTGGTCGCCGATCGCGTAGAGGTGCGGCGCCTCCGGGAACATGCCGCCGTCGCCGGACCACAGCGACCGCTTCGGCTCCAGCACCTCCCCGGTGGCAACGTCGACGACGATCTGCTCGATGCCGCGATGCGCGCCGATGTCGGGGCCCGAGAGCACCAGGCCGGAGTACGTGATGTAGGCGGTGCCGTCCTCGTCCCAGGCCAGATCGGGGTCGATGCCCTCAAGGTCCACCACCACGCCGTCGCTCCACTCTCCGGCCGGGTCGGTGGCGGTGAAGATGCACGTGCCGCGGCCGGCGGTGTCGGTGACGATGAGGTAGAAGAGCCCGTCGTGGAACCGGATGGTCGGTGCCCAGACGCCCAGGTTGGTGGGCGCGTTGACCACGCCCAACTGCTCGTCACGCACCGCCACGTTGGAGACGTGGGTCCACGTGACCAGGTCCGTGGAGTGGTAGATCGGCAGGCCAGGGAGGTACTCGAAGGTGGAGGTGGCGAGGTAGTAGTCCTTCCCCACCCGCACGATGCTCGGGTCGGGGTTGAAGCCGGGGATGAGGGGGTTGGGGAGGTTCACGACAGCTCAACATCCAGGGTCAGGGGGGTGTCGGTCACGCTGGAGCCGACGTGGAGCGAGAACGTGCCGGGCTCCAGTTGCCACCCGCCGTCGAAGTGCTGGAATCGACGACGTGCGATGGTGATCTCGACGGTGGACGTCTGGCCGGCCTCGAGCCGGACGGGGGCGAACCCGGCGAGCCACCTCACCGGGCGGTCCACAGCGCTGGGCTCGCGAGAGGCGTACACCTGCACCACGTGCTTGCCCGCGCGGTTTCCAGTGTTGGTCACGCGGACCCGGACGGCCACGCCGTCGGCACCCGTCTCGACGGTGGCGTCGGCGAGCTCCCACGACGTGTACCCGAGGCCGTGTCCGAACTCGAAGGCCGGGCTGACGCCCGCCTTCAGCCAGGCGCGGTGGCCGATGTGGATGCCCTCGTCGTAGCGCACGGTGCCGTCCTCGGGGGTGCAGTTGAGGACGGGCACGTCCTCGAGGGCCGCGGGCCATGTGGTGGGCAGGCGGCCACCCGGCTCCGCCTCCCCCATCAGCACGTCGGCGATGGCGTTGCCGAACTCCTGGCCTCCGAAGTAGCCCACCAGGACGGCGGCCACGTCGCCCCGCCACGGCATGAGGACCGGGGACCCGGAGTTGACGATGACGATGGTCTTCGGGTTGGCCGCGGCGACGGCGCGGACGAGGTCGTCCTGGCGGCCGGGGAGGTCCAGGTTCTCGCGGTCGTAGCCCTCGGACTCGACCTTGGAGTTGGTGCCCACCACGACGACGGCCACGTCCGCGGCGGCGGCGGCGTTCGCCGCGGCGCTAATCAGGTCGTCGGGGTCGTGGTTGGCAGGCGCGGTGCCGAAGGTGACCCCGATGGCGCCGATGAGGGCGAACTGCGTGGACGCCAGGTCGAACTCGACGCGCAGGTCCACGGGCTTCCCTGCGGTCAACCGCACCGGGCGCGTCTCCGACGGCGGCGCGAGGAGGGCGGCCCCGAGATCGGTCCCCGTGACGATGGGCTGGTCCTCGAAGAGGAGTTCGCCGTCGATGAACACCCGCCCGCGCATCGAGGTGGCGAAGCCGAGCTCGCGCTCCTCCGTGACCGCAGGCGTGAAGCGGGTGTCCAGCGCGAGCACGGCGGCCTTCAGGATGACGTCCTCTCCACCCCCGAACCAGGTCAGGGAGGTGGCGAAGCGGTCCTCGGTCATCACCTCGTTGCCGGCGGCGTCGAGAAAGGTGGCCACCAGTCCGCGACCGCCGGTGCGGGGGTTGGTCAGCTGCTCCGGGTTGATGGCCGCGACACCCTCCTGCACCACCGCCCCGAGGCTGTAGGTCACGTCGACGCCGGGCAGCGCGGCCCGGAGCCCGTCGAGGGGGTTCACCACGCTCTCCGGCACGACGGTGGCGCTGCCCCCGCCCTGGGTGCGGGCCTCGTCGGCGTTGTGGCCGATCAGTGCCACGCTCGTCAGCCCCGACGCGTCGAGCGGAAGGATGCCGTCGTTGGAGAGCAACACCATGCCTTCGGCCGCGGCTCGGCGCACGAATCCGATGCCGTCCACCTCGGCCGGGATCTTCGGTTGCGCGTCGCCGAGCGCGCCGACGCGCTCCGCGAGGAGCAGGAGCCGAGCGACGTGCCGGTCGATGGCCTCCTCAGGCACCTCGCCGGACTCGACCGCCTTGAGCAGCGCATCGCCCCACACTCCGGGGGCGGGCATCTCGAGATCCTGCTCGGCATTGGCGGCGGCGGTGCTGCGGACCGCGGTCCAGTCGCTGACCACGACTCCATCCCAGCCCCACTCGCCGCGGAGGGGGTCGCGTAGGAGATCGTTCTCGGTCATGGTGGCGCCGTTGACTGAGTTGTAGGCGCTCATGATGGACCAGGTGCCCGCCTCGACGGCCCGCTCGAACGGCGCGAGGTAGAGCTCGCGCAGCGTGCGCTCGCCGGCGACGACGTCGACGGTGAAGCGGTCGGTCTCGAAGTCGTTGGCCACGTAGTGCTTGGGTGTCGCGGCCACGCCGTTGTCCTGCAGCCCCGCGACGTAGGAGGCGGCCAGCTCGCCGGTGAGCACCGGGTCCTCGCTGAAGCACTCGAAGTGGCGGCCGCCGAGCGGCGAGCGGTGGAGGTTGATGGTGGGGCCGAGCACCCAGTCCACACCCTTGCGGCGGGCCTCGGACGCCGCTGCGGCACCGTACTCGCCGGCCAGCTCGACGTCCCAGGACGAGGCCAGGGCGGTGGCCGACGGCATGTTCAGCGACGGAGACCGCTCGTCCCAGACCGGGCCGCGCACCCCGGAAGGGCCGTCGGAGAGGGTCATCTTGCGCAGCCCGATCTCGGGGATCTCGATGGTGGTCCAGAAGTCCTCGCCGGTGAGGAGTCGGACCTTGGTGGGTAGGTCGAGCTGCGCCACGAGGGCGTCGATGTGGGTCATTGTTGGTCTCTCCCGTGCTTCAGTCAGGGGTGGTGTGGGTCGGGGAGGCGGGTCGGCCGCCTCCCCGAGGGGGTGCTCAGAGAGCGTCGAGCTCAAGGCCCGCGCCGGCCTGTTCCTTCATCTCCGCCTGCTGTGCGAGCATCCGCAGCCGCTGCGCGCGGCGCGCCTCCTGGCGGTCCGGGTCAGGAACCGGGGCCGCCATGAACAGACGTTGGGTGTAGGGGTGTTCGGGGTGCTTGGTGACCGCGTCGACCAGCCCGGACTCCACGATCTCGCCGCGGTACAGCACAGCCACCCGGTGGCTGACGTGCCGCACGACGGCGAGGTCGTGGGTGACGAAGAGCAGGGCCACGCCGGTGGCCTCCTGGATTTCGACGAACAGGTCCAGCACGCGGGCCTGCGTCGACAGGTCCAGCGCCGAGACCGCCTCGTCGGCGACAATCAGCTTCGGGTCGAGGGCCAGCGCCCTGGCGATGGCGATCCGCTGACGCTGGCCGCCGGAGAACTCCTTGGGGAGCCGGCTGCCTGAGTCGGTGGGCATGTGGACCTTGTCCAGCAGGTCCTTCACCCGCGCCCGCGCCGCCTTACCCTCGACGCCGTTGGCGGTGAGCGGCTCGGCGAGGATCTGCTCGATCGTCATCGACGGGTTCAGCGAGGAATACGGGTCCTGGAACACCACCTGGATGTCCTTGGCCAGCTTTCGGCGCTCCCTGCGGTGCAGCTGCGAGATGTCCTGACCGTTGAACGTGATGGACCCGCCGCTGACCGGGGCCAGCCCGAGGACCGCGCGGCCCAGGGTGGTCTTGCCGGAGCCCGATTCCCCCACCAGGCCCACCGTCTCGCCCGGAAGGATGTCGAGGGAGACGGACTTCAGGGCATGGAAGGGCTTGCGGCCACCGCCACCCGGGTAGATGACGTCGAGGTCCTTGACCTCAAGGAGCGTGGTGGTCATGCGACGCCTCCAACGGTGAGCGGCGGGCGGACGGGACCGTCCTCGTCGAGCATGGCGTCGAGGAGCGAGCGGGTGTAGTCGTGCTGGGGAGCTTTGAAGAT
The DNA here is from genome assembly GCF_054483915.1 of Tessaracoccus luoxuelianae. Classification (NCBI taxonomy): domain Bacteria; kingdom Bacillati; phylum Actinomycetota; class Actinomycetes; order Propionibacteriales; family Propionibacteriaceae; genus Tessaracoccus; species Tessaracoccus luoxuelianae. The sequence goes on from NZ_CM137013.1 coordinate 93,136, forward strand.
GGACCTGACAGGCCCAGTTTCGACGATGAGGCCCTCCTTCATCACCGAGACGCGGTCGCAGAGGTCCGCGACAACGCCGAAGTTGTGCGTGACCAGCAGCACAGCCATGTGGAACTCGCTCTGCAGGTCCCGGATCAGGTCCAGAACCTCAGCCTGGATGGTGACATCCAGCGCCGTGGTGGGCTCGTCGGCGATGAGCAGGTCCGGGTCCGAGGACACCGCACCGGCGATCAGCACGCGTTGGGCCATGCCGCCGGAGACCTGATGGGGATAGGAGTTGAAGGTGCGCTCCGGCTCGGGAATGCCGACCCGCGCCAACAGCGCGAGCGCCCGCTCCTTGGCAGCCACCTTGTCCAGCCCCATGGTTGCTCGGAGTGGCTCGACGAGCTGGCTGCCGATGGTGAACATTGGATCCAGATTGCTCATCGGCTCCTGCGGGATGTAGGCGATCTTCTTGCCCCGCACCGCGGCATGCCCGCGGGCGCTCCCGGAGACCAGATCGGTTCCCTCGAACACGATCGAGCCGCCGAGCACCCGCCCACCAGTCGGGAGGAGGCCCAGGACCGCGAAGGAGGTCTGGGTCTTGCCCGAGCCGGACTCGCCGATCAGCCCGTGCACCTCGCCGCGCCTGATCGTCAGGTCCACGCCGTGGACCACCTCGATCACGGCACCGTCGGGCTGGTCGTAGCCGACCCGCAGGTCTGTGACCTCGAGCAGCACCTCGCCGGTGCGCTCCGCGATGCGGGCGTCGTCCTCGTGCTTGAGGGACGCGGGGGCCGCCTTCTTCTCGGGATCGGACCGCTTCTTCTTCCGGCCCGCGGTCGCGGTCCGTTCGAGGGCGTCGCGCATGGCGTTGGCCAGGAGAGTGAGCGAGATGGTGGTCAGGCCGATGGCCAGTGACGGCCACAGCATGTTGATCGGCATGCGGTACATGACGTCGAACCCATCCGCGAGCATCGAGCCCCAGGTGGGGGTCTGCGGGTCGCCGATGCCCAGGAATTCGAGGCCGGACTGGATCGCGATCGCGATCGCCATGATCATCGAGGCCTGAATGATGATCGGCGCCCGGACGACGCCGAGGATGTGCCGGCTCATGATGCGTGCGTCGGACAGGCCGGCCACGCGCGCCGCATCGACGTAGAGCTCCTCACGCACCGCACTGACCGAGGCGTAGACGAGCCGGTAGAACGACGGGCTCATCAGGAAACCGAAGATCACCATCGACCAGTACACCGACGGCCCGACGACAGCGCGGGCGGCCAGCAGGACGATGATGCCCGGCAGGGCCATGGTCAGCGACGTGACCCACGTGAACGTGGTGTCGAGCCACCCCTTGTAGTACCCGGCGAGGAGGCCGGCCGTGACGCCGATGAGGAGAGCCACCACGAGGGCGACGAGCGCTGCCGAGATGGAGATCTGGGTGGCGGACAGGAGACGGGAGAAGATGTCGCGGCCAGCGCCGTCGTACCCGAGGAGGGACCCGTCGCCGGCGGGGGCGAGGATCTTGTAGGCGTCGGCCTTGTTGCCGTCGAGCGGCGCCAACATGGGACCGAAGAGCGCGGCGAGGCCGACCAACCCAAGGAATGTCATGGCGAAGACGGCCACCGGGTTGCGGAACACGCGGCGCAGCACCCCGGACCGCTTGGCCGCCTGGGGGGCCACCGGAATCTGGAGAGTGACTTGTTGGCTCATCCGAGTCTCACCTTCGGGTTCAGCAGACCTTGCGCGATGTCGATCAGGAGGTTGACGATGATGACGATGACCGCTGTGGCCACCACCAGACCCATCACCATTGGAATGTCACCCTGTGTGGTGGCACCCACGGAGAGCTGGCCGAGGCCGGGCATCTGGAAGACCTGTTCCACGATGACGGCGCCGCCCAGCATGCCGATGAACTGGACGTTCAGCACCGCCAGGGCTGGGCTCAGGGAGTTTCGGAGGACGTGCTTGAAGACGACGCTCCGGGTGCCCAGGCCGCGGGAGCGCAGCGTACGGACGTAGTCCTTCTGAAGCGCGTCGACGACGGATCCTCGGATCTGCTGGGCCACCGCGGACGATCCGCCGATGGCCAGCGCCGTGATGGGGAGGGCCACAGACCGCGCCCACCCGCCGAAGCCGTCTCTCAGCGGGGTGAACCCGGTGGCGTTGAACCACCCGAGCTCGATGGCGAAGACGAAGACCAGGCCCACGGCGATGAGGAAGCCGGGGATGGCCATGCCGAGCACGGTCAGGAACTGGATGCCGCGATCAACCCAGCCTCCGGAGAGAGCCGCCAGGACCCCGAGAATCACGGCAAACACTGCGGTGATCAGAGTGGCGCCGATGACCAGCGAGAGTGTGACCATCAGCCGGCTGGTGACGCCGTCGATGACGAGCTGCCCGGAGAACCAGGACCGGCCGAAATCACCGGTGAGCGCGTTGCCCAGCCAGCTCATGTACTGCTCCCAGAGGGGGCGGTCCAGGCCCAGCTCGGCCGCCTTGGCCGCCACCTGTTCCTGCGTGGCGGTCTGTCCGACAAGTCGACGGGCGATGTCGCCGCCGCCGAGATACAGCAGGACGAAGGCCAGGGTGGTGATGGCGAAGACCAGCACCACCCCGGCGATCAGCCTGCGTCCGATGAAACGCAGCATCTACTCAGTTCCGATCAGGCGGGCTTGGTGTCGTAGAGGTTAGGGATGGTGTTGGTCGGAAGCATCGTCACCGTGGTCTGAGCATCGGTGGCGATCACGCCGTTGACGCGGTAGAACGGCGCGAACCACGCCTCTTCGACGATGTGGGCGTTGAGCTCCTTGATCAGTTCGTCGCGGCGGGCGTCGTCGGCCGTGCGGTACTCGTCCAGGATCTCCGCGACCTTGGGGTCGGCGTACTTGAACGGGTTGAACACGGCGCTCTCGGCGATCATGAACTGCGTGAGCTGCCAGTCCGGGTTCTGCTCGAGCGCCATGAAGGCGGCGGAGAACTTCGGCGCCAGGAGGTCGGCGATGAAGTTCTGGCCGGGCTGGACGTCGTTGACGGTGATGTTGATCTCGGACAGGGCCTGCGCGACGAGGGCGTAGACGGTGCTGCCGAGGACGGGCGAGCTGGGCATGTCCATCGAGAACCCGGCCTCGTAGCCGGCCTCCGCCATCAGAGACTTGGCCTTCTCGATGTCGTAGGGGTAGCGCTCATCGAGTGCCTCGTCGTAGGCGGCCGACGTGGGTGGGAACACCTGGCCGGTGACGGTGCCGTAGCCCAGTGCGACTGCCTGCAGCATGGCTGGGCGGTCGAAGACGTGGTTGATGGCCTGGCGAACGCGGACGTCGCCCAGCTCAGGGGTCTGCACACCCGCGCGGTCCAGCAGCAGCAGGCCCTGGAAGTCCAATTCGTTCTTGTTGAGCGTCCAACCTGCGCCCTCGGCTTCCGCGAAGGTCTCGGCCGAGGAGAGCTTGGCGTAGTTGATCTCGCCGGCGCGCAGCGCGTTGAGCATGGCGGTGGTGTCCTCGAAGACGCGCATGACGATGGCGTCGTAGTGCTGCACGTCGGGGTTCCAGTAGCCCTCGCGCTTGAGGAAGGTGTAGCTGGTGTTGGTGACAGTGTTGGCCACATCGAGCGTGTAGGGGCCGGAGCCGACGGGCTCGGTGGCCAGGTTGGGGTCCTCGACCGCAGCCGGGCTGGCGACGAGGCCGGCAGTGCGGGTCAGGTAGTTGAGGAACGCCGGATCCGGTGCGGTGAACGTCACGATGACCGTGCTCTCACCCTGGGCGGTGATGGCGTCGACGTTGGCCATGTAGCCGGCGTCAGGGCCGGTGCCGGACTTGAAGCGGTTCATGCTGAGAGCGGCGGCCTCGGCGGTGAGCTTCTCGCCGTCGGAGAAGGTGACGTCGTCGCGCAGGGTCAGGGTGAGGGTCGTCTGCGCCTCGTCGTACTCGAAGGCGGTGGCGAGCCAGGGCTCGATGGTGGCGTCCGGTGTGGCTACCAACATAGTGTCGTAGGCAGCCTGGTAATACGGGAGGCGGTTGCCCCACTCGGCTACGGACGGGTCGAACGACATGGGTGCCGAGATCAGGCCCATCACGAGCTCGCCGCCGCTTGCGCCGCCGCTCGGCGAGGCGCCACCGGTCTCGGTACCGGTCCCGCCGTCATCGGAACAGGCGGTTGAGAGTCCCAATGCGGCCACTGCGACAGATGCGGCGCCGATCTTGAGGAAGTCCCTACGGATCATCTTTGGTCCCTTCACACTGTGGCCGCGCATCCTTGCTTCGGCCTTCTGACGGAAACCATAGCAACAAAACCGAGCAAGCGGTAGGTTTTGAGACACACTCGTGATGCCCGATACTTGACAGCAACCAAAGGAGGTTGTCGTGACGATTTCGCCCATCGTTCCCGATGAGACGACGGCGGGCCCGCGGGGCACCTACCGCAAGACCGCAGGCACCCGGGCGAGGATCCTCGACGCAGCGCTCCAGGTCTTCGGCGTGCAGGGCTACGAGGCAGGGTCCTTACGGGAGGTGGCTGCTCTGGCGGGCATCAGCCAGGCGGGCTTGCTGCACCACTTCCCCAACAAGGTGGCCCTCCTGTCAGCTGTCCTGGAGCGGCGCGACGAGGGCGCCAGCGCGCTGACCATGGGGAAGCCGCCAGGCATCGAGGTGCTGGGCTGGCTCGTCGAGTATGCCCGGGAGAGCGCCTTCAAGCCCGGCGAGATCGAGCTCTTCGCGGTCCTGTCGGCCGAGGCGACCCGACCCGAACACCCGGCCAACGCCTACATGAGGCGCAGATACGAGTGGGTGACTGACATCGCGGGGGAATCGCTGGCCGCCGCACGCGACCAGGGCCACCTGAAGCCCGGCCTGGACCCGCTGAGAGTGGCGTCGCAGATGTTCGCCCTCTGGGATGGGCTCCAGATCCAGTGGCTGCTGAAGGTCAACGACGTCAACGTCGCGGAGGGCATCGAGCACTTCCTCGACCTGCACCTCGTCAGGCCCCTCCGCGAACTGCTGCGCGAGGTCCAAGCCCAACGCTGATGTTGGGCAGGCCGCTGGTCGCCGCTGACCCAACCGCTGACTGAAACGGAGGCTGACAAGGTCACGTTCTTCAGGCTTCGAGGCCGCTCCGCGGCACCTCAGCCAGCGGAATGGGACGAGACGCGAGGAGGGGCGGTCGGCAGCACACTGCTGCCGACCGCCCCATCATCCAGTTGCGCTCAGCGCTGCTTCAGCACCGCCTTCGCCGCCGCGAACCGCGCGATCGGCACCCGGAACGGCGAGCAGCTCACGTAGTCCAGGCCGACGGAGTTGAAGAACTCGATCGAGTCCGGATCCCCCCCGTGCTCACCGCAGACGCCGGTCTTCAGCTTCGGCTTCACCGAGCGGCCCTTCTCCACGCCCATCTGCACCAGCTGTCCGACGCCCTCGACGTCGATCGTCTCGAACGGGTTGCGCTCCAGCACGCGCTCCATCACGTAGGTGGTGAGGAACCCGTTCTCGGCGTCGTCGCGGGAGATGCCGATGGCGGTCTGGGTGAGGTCGTTGGTGCCGAAGGAGAAGAAGTCCGCGAACTCGGCGATCTTGTCCGCCACCAGCGCGGCGCGCGGAAGCTCGATCATGGTGCCCACCGTGTAGTCGAGCTCACGACCTGCCTTGGCCAGCTCGTCCTCCACAGCCGCGACGACGATGGCCCGCTGGGTCTCCAGCTCCTGGGTCAACGCCACGAGCGGGATCATGATCTCCACGCCCACCGTCTCCCCCTCACGGTCCAGCACCGCGAGCGCGGCGCGGACGATGGCGCGGGCCTGCATGTCCGGAATCTCCGGGTACAGCATGGCGAGGCGGCAGCCGCGGGTGCCGAGCATCGGGTTGATCTCGTGCAGCCTCTTGACCTGGGCGAGCGTCGCCTTGGCGTCTGCCAACTCCTGCGCGTCCCCACCCTGCAGCTCCAGCCGCTGCACCAGCAGCGACTGCTCGACGAGGTTGGGCAGGAACTCGTGCAGCGGCGGGTCCAGCAGGCGAACCGTGACCGGCAGCCCCTTCATGGCGGTGAAGATGCCCTCGAAGTCCACCTGCTGCATGGGCAGGATCTCGGCGAGCGCGGCGGAGCGCTGCTCCGGGCTCTCCGCGAGGATCATCTTGCGCACCGCGGGAAGGCGGTCCTGCGCCATGAACATGTGCTCGGTGCGGCAGAGCCCAATCCCCTCGGCCCCCAGCTCGCGGGCCTTCGTCGCGTCCTCGAAGTTGTCCGCGTTGGCGCGCACACCGAGGCGGCGCACCTCGTCGGCCCACTCGACCACACGGGAGAAGTCCTCATTGATCTGCGGAGGAATGAGCTCGAGCTCCTCGCCGTAGACGAGGCCCTCGGTGCCGTCGAGGGTGATGATCTCGCCCTCGGCGATGACCCGATCACCGATGGTGAGGGTCTTGCCCACAGTGTCGATCCGGATGCCCTGAGCGCCGGCCACGCACGGCTTGCCCATGCCGCGTGCCACGACGGCCGCGTGCGAGGTCATGCCACCGTGGGCTGTGAGGATGCCCTGGCAGACGATGACGCCGTGAATGTCGTCAGGGGTGGTCTCGAAGCGGACGAGGACCACGGGCTCGCCGCGACCCCCGCGCTCCGCGGCGGTGTCCGCGTCGAAGACCACCTCGCCGACGGCGGCGCCGGGTGAGGCCGGCAGGCCCTGGGCGATGGGCGTCTTGCCGTGATGCGGGTCGATGGCCGGGTGCAGCAGCTGATCCAGCTGTCCGGGCTCGATGCGCATCAGGGCCTCCTCCTGCGTGAGCAGGCCCTCGTCGACGAGGTCCGAGGCCACCTTGAGGGCGGCTGCGGCGGTGCGCTTGCCGTTGCGGGTCTGCAGCAGGTAGAGCTTGCCGTTCTCGACGGTGAACTCCATGTCCTGCATGTCGCGGTAGTGCTGCTCCATCTTGTGCATGGTGGCGATCAGCTCGTCGTAGGCCTCGGGCAGCACCTCCCTCATCTCACCGAGCGGGCGGGGGGTGCGGATGCCGGCGACGACGTCCTCGCCCTGGGCGTTGACCAGGAACTCGCCGTAGAGGGCCTTCTCGCCGGTGGAGGGGTCGCGGGTGAAGCAGACGCCGGTGGCCGAGGTGTCGCCGCGGTTGCCGAAGACCATCTGCATGATGTTGACCGCGGTGCCCAGGTCCGCCGGGATGTTGTGGGCGCGGCGGTAGACGTCTGCGCGGGGGTTGAGCCAGGACTTGAACACGGCGTCGATGGCCCGGTTGAGCTGCTCGACGGGGTCCGAGGTCCACTCGCCGCCCAGGTGGTCGTTGGAGATGTCCTTGAAGGACTGGACGAGGCCCTTGAGGTCCTCGGCGGACAGGTCAGTGTCCAGCTCGACGCCGCGCTGGTGCTTGAGTGCGGTCAGGGCATCCTCGTAGGCATGCCCGGGCACGCCCTCCACCACTTCGCCGTACATCTGGATGAAGCGGCGGTAGCAGTCCCACGCGAAGCGCTCATTGCCGGACTCCGCGGCCACCGCGGCCACCGACTCGTCGGAGATGCCCAGGTTTAGGATGGTGTCCATCATTCCTGGCATCGAGTGGACGGCGCCGGAGCGGACGGAGACGAGCAGCGGCTTCTCGCTGCCGCCGAGCGTGCGCCCGGTGCGCTCCTCCAGGCGGGCCAGACCGGCCGCGATCTGATCCGAGAGGCCCTCCGGCCATTCGCCCTTGCGCTTCATGGTCTGGACGCAGGCCGTGGTGGTGACGGTGAACGCGTCGGGCACGGGAACGCCCACGCGCTTCATCTCCGCGACGCCGGCGCCCTTACCTCCGAGGAGGTTACGCATCGTGGCGTCACCCTCGGACAGGTCATAGATGTAACGATCCTCGCTCATGCTGGGGAAATCTCCTTTGACAACCCTGGGGACCTCGATGTCCCCATCCGTCGCCCAGCCTAGACCCGACGCCTCGGCACCGCGCCCCAGGGGCGAACTTCTCCCACCCCTTGCGGGATCACGGAGACCAGGGCGTGCCCGGCCGGACGATGCCCGGTGGGCGACGGAGTCGTGCGCCCACCTGCTTGGCCCGATCGTCGACCATTTCGATGATCCGCGACGCCGCCTCCTCGATGGCCACCCCAGTGGTGTCGACGATGGGGCACCCCAGGCGCTTCTGGACCTTGCCGATCTCGTCGAGTTCGTCATAGATCTTGACCAGGTCCGCGTAGCCGTCCTTGGTGCCGAAGCCGCCCATGCCCCGCACGCGCTGCCCGCGGATCTTCAGCAGCCGCTCGGCGTCCATCGTCAATCCGACGATGCGCCACCGGTCCAGCTCGAAGAGTTCCTTGGGTGGCGTGATGCCGGGCACCAGCGGCACGTTGACGGCCTTGTAGCCCATGTAGCCCAGGTAGATCGACAGGGGCGTCTTCCCGGATCGCGACGGCCCCACCAGGCAGATGTCGGCCTCCCGCAGCGCTGCAGGGAGGGAGCCGTCGTCCATCCGGACGGCGAAGTCGATGGCCGCCATCCGCACGAAGTACTCGGCCTCCACCCCGGGGGGACGCATCGCCACCTGGTCCGCCTCGATGCCCGAGATGCGCTCCAGGGCGTGCATCGCGTCGGTCATCAGGTCCGCGTACGGGAGGTCGGCGTCGCGGCAGAAGTTGCGCACCAGGTCCGCCAGCTCCTCGTTGACGAGGGTGAAGAACACGGCTGCGGCAGGGGCGCTGTCGCGGACGGCCTCCAACGCGCGCAGCAGGGCCGCGGTGGTGTTGATCTTGCGATGGCGGACGATGGTGAAGTCGCGGCTCGGGAACTGGGTGATCGCCGCCCGCGCGATCCGGGCGGCCGTCTCCCCCGTCGAGTCGGCGATGATGTGGATTTCCAGCGGCTCTGCTGACATGGTCCACACTCTATGACCCCCGGACGTGGGTTCGGACCGTGGGAGGGTACGACACAACCTTCGAGACCCGCCGCACCGGTAGGCGGGCAGCGCCCTCAGGGATCGTCGAGACAGACGCCCCCGCGCCTGCGTTAAGTCTGGCCGCCGGCGCTACAGCGCCGGCGGGTGAACCGAGGACAGGCGGCTGCGAGGCGCCTGCGATCTAGAGCAGGCGTCGAGACATAAGACAGGCGGCGAGGCGACGGGGCCGCAGGGCGGCGGGTGGGGGGGCCGGGGCAGGTTGGGTGAACTGAGGACAGGCGTCGAGACACAAGACAGGCGGCGAGGCGACGGGGCCGCGAGGCGACGGGGCCGCAGGGCGGCGGGTGGTGGGGGCCGGGGCAGGTTGGGTGGGCGTTGATGACGGCGCCGCGCGCGAAGCGCCACCGCCGGCATCATGGGCGGCCCGGCCCCCCACCACACACCGCCAACCCGACCACCAGTACCCGACCACAGCACCCGACAGCAGGATGCCGCAGTCGGCGATGGGGGCGATCAGTTACACGGAGGCGAGGCGCCGTCGCATGCCTTCGGTGAACTGCTCCGCCTCCAGACCGGCGACGAGGTGCCATGTGTTGGGCGCCACCTTGACCGCGCCGGCCAGGCCGGCCCGCTGCAGCGCCTCGACGTCCACGAGGGAGTCGTCCTTGACGCCGACGCGCACGCGCGTCTCCGCGATCCACTCGACGCCGTCGACGTTCTCCTCGCCGCCCAGAGCCGCGACCCACTGACGAGCCTGGTTGACCTGGACGTCGTCGACGACGATGACGCGAGGCTCCGCGGTCGCGACCTCGGCCTCCACGTTGCCACGGCGTGCGGCCGCCTTCTGCTCAGGGGTGCGGTAGTCGGTGAAGACGACCAGCAGCATCGAGGTGAAGAACGCGGCCGCGATGGCCAGGGCGTAGAGGGCGATGTTGTCGAACGCCGGGATGGTCAGCAGGGAGGTGAACACGAACGCGCTCGTCTTCAGGCCACCGCCGAAGCCGATGATGACACCGCCGACGAGGCAGCCGGCCAGCAGGCGCGGATAGATCTTCTTGAAGCGCAGATGGATGCCGTAGAGGCTGGGCTCCGAGATCCCGCCGAGCAGGCCGGCGGCCAGGGCACCGGAGGCCGTCTGCCGCATCTGGACGTCGCGTTCCTTCCACGCCAGGTACAGCACGCCGGCGGTAGCGCCGAAGCAGGCGAAGTTCCACGCGCCCATGGGGCCCTGGATGTAGTCGAACCCGTTCTGGGAGATGTTGAGCAGCATGATGGCGTTGATCGGCCAGTGCAGGCCCAGCGGCACCATGAACGGGTAGGCCAACGGGACCACGATCGCGAAGATGAACGGCGAGAAGCCGTTGATGGACTCCAGCACCGAGGCCAGTCCGGCGCCGGCGTAGACGCCGATCGGGCCGATGAGGAAGGCCGTCAACGGCAGCATGACCAGCATGGCGAGGAACGGCACGAAGATCAGGTGCAGGTTCTCGGGGATGATCTTCTTCAACAGCTTGTACAGCGGGCCGAGCACCCCTGCCATCAGGAGCGGCGGGAACACCTGCGAGGAGTAGTTGAAGATGGTCAGCGGGACACCGAAGATGTCGACGAGCGTCACCTCGCTCCCCGCGATCATCGCCGTGTAGGCCTCGTCGATGCCACCCAGGGCGCTGAAGCCCGGCAGCATCACCAGGCCCATGATGGCGAACCCCACCCACGGGTCGGCGCCGAGCTTCTTCGAGGCGTTGTAGGCCACCATGAGCGGCAGGAACACGAACACCGACTGCCACAGCAGGTTCATGAACTGCCACGACGGCGGGAGCGTGACGCGCGGATCCGCCCAGTTCCCGATCACGCCGAGCGTGCTCATCAGCGACATGAAGGTGATGAACAGCGACGCGCCGAGCAGCGCCCCGAGGATGGGGCGGAAGCTGTCCGAGAGGAACTCGAAGAACGAGTCGATCCACGCGAACCTGCCCCGCACTCCACCGGCCCGGGCGGCGGCCTTGAGCTCCTCGTCGCTCAGTGGTGTCTGGTTCTTCAGCTCCGGCAGCTCGTTGATCTCGTTGTAGACGTTCTGGACGGCGCCACCGATGATCACCTGGAAGCGTTCGCCCGACTGGGGCACGGCGCCCATCACGCCCTTGATGGATTCGACGGCGGCCACGTCGATGCCCGAGGCGTCGCGCAGCTGGAACCGAAGACGGGTGGCGCAGTGGCTCAGCCCGACGATGTTGCCGCCCCCGCCGACGGCGGTGACGATGTCCTGTGCGGTGCTCATCTTGGGTCGCCTCTCAGCTCTCAGCCATGGGCACGAGGGCCCGGACTTCTTGCGGGGTGGAGCAGGCCACCGCGCGGGCGGCCAACTCCTGACAGGTGACCAGGTCGTAGGCGCGGACCATGGCCTTGACCGCCGGGATGGCGGGGATCGAGCAGCTGAGTTCGTCCACGCCGAGCCCGACGAGGAGGGGCACGGCCTGCGGATCCGAGGCCACGCCGCCACACACGCCCAGCCACTTCCCGTGCGCGTGCAGCGCCTGCGCTGCGCCGCCGATCAGGGTGAGGACCGCCGGGTTGCACGGATCCACCTGAGCGGCCAGCTTCGGGTGGCCGCGGTCCATGGCGAGGGTGTAGCTGGTGAGGTCGTTGGTGCCCACGCTGAAGAAGTCGCAGCCCTCCTCGGCCGCGAACTGCTTGGCCATGACCGCCACCGATGGGACCTCCATCATGATCCCCACCACCACGTCCGCGTCCGGCGCGTGGGCGGCGCGCTCCTCGTCGAAGATGGCCTTGGTCCGCCGCCAGTCCTCGATGGTGGCGATCATCGGGAACATCACGTGCAGCTTCGCGCCGGCGCCCGCCGCGTCGAGGATGGCCCGGATCTGTGTCCTGAGCACCTCCGGCTGCTCCAGCCCGACGCGCACCCCGCGGATGCCGAGGAACGGGTTCTCCTCGGCCGGGATCGGAAGGTAGGCCAGCGGCTTGTCGCCGCCCACGTCCAGCGTCCGGATGACCAGGGGCTGGCCCGGGCTGAGGGCCCGCGAGCACTGGGCGTAGATCTCTGCCTGCTCGTGCTCGGTGGGCGCGCTGGTGCGTCCCATGAACACGAACTCGCTGCGCAGCAGGCCGACCCCCTCGGCGCCCTTGGTCATGGCGCGTTCGGCGTCCTCCACGCCGCCGATGTTGGCCACCACCGCGACGCGATGTCCGTCGGTGGTGACGGCGGGCTCATCCTTGGCCGCCTCCTCGGCGGCCTTGCGGACGGCGAGCCGCTCCTGCCGCCCCCGGATCTCCTCCACCTGGTCCTCGGTGACGTTCATCCTCAGCGAGCCCGCGGTGCCGTCGAGGACCACCAGGGTGCCGTCGGCGATCTCGAGTGCCCTGCCCTCGATGCCGGCGACGGCCGGGATGTCGAGGGAGCGGGCGATGATGGCCACGTGGCTGGAGGCGCCACCGGCGGAGGTGGCGAAGCCGACGACGCGGCTGCGGTCCAGCTGGGCGGTGTCCGACGGGGTGAGGTCCTCGGCGATGAGAATGGTGTTCTCCGGCAGCTCGGCGCGCTCGGACCGCTGGCCGGTGAGCTCCTCCAGGACCCGCTGGCCCACGTCGCGGACGTCGTTGGCGCGGCCTGCGAGCACCTCGTTGCTCAGGCCCGCCAGCTGATCGGCGAAAGTGCCGAACGCGGCCCGCCACGCGAACGGCGCGGATTTGCCCTTGTCGATGGCGCTCGCCGCCAGGTCCAGCAGGTCGGGGTCTGCCAGGATCTCCTGGTGGGCGGCGAAGATCGCCGCCTTGTCCTCCGACGCCTCGTCGGCGAGCCGCTTCTCGAGGGCGGACAGGTCCAGCAGTGCCCGGTCGATGGCCGAGTTGAGCTTGCGCCGCTCCAGGTGGTGATCCTGGGCCACCTCGTCGACGTCGATGTCCTTGCGCCGCATCTGCAGCACGCGGCCGATGCCGAGGCCCGGCGACGCCGCGACACCCAGCATCAGGTCCCAGTCCCCGGACTTCGGGCCGACGGCCTGCGGCTCCACGTCGGGCTCGGGCTCGGCGACGGCCCGCCGCGCGGGAACCACTTCCTCGGCGGCTGTCAGTGGCGGGCAGTCCTCGCCCAGGCCATCACGAACGGCCTGCGCAAGCGCCGCGACGGCGTGCTCGGCGTCCGGCCCGTGGGCCGTGAACGTCACCTTCTCGGCTCGTGCAACGGCGAGACCCATCACCGAGACGATGGACTTGGCGTTGGCCGAGTCGTCGCCGCGGCGGAGCCGGATGTCCGAGCGGTACTGCTTCGCGAGAGCGGACAGGGTCGCGGCGGGGCGGGCGTGGATGCCGGTGGGGTTAGGCACCAGAATGCCGTCGGAGGCCGCGGTCCGCGACGGGCCGGCGACGTCCGGGTCGTCGGCGGTGGCAACCGCCAGGACGACGGTGGCGACCACGTCGACGCCGGCCGTGACCAGTCCGGTGGCCGCCTCGATGCTCGCCACGGCGTCCGAATTGGTGATCACCATCTGGGTGAGGAGGCTCTTGGCCTTGCGGCCCACCTCGTCGAGGTCGAACTCGATCAGCGGATCCCCGACGGCGACGCGCTGGCCCGCTTTCACCTTGGGTGAGAACCCCTCGCCGACGAGCCGCACCGTGTCCAACCCGATGTGCATGAGGATCTCGAGTCCCTCGTCGCTGCGCACGGTCACGGCGTGCGCGGACGGCTGGACGTCCATCACCTCACCCGCCACCGGGGAGACCAGGACGTTGCCGAACGGGTCGATGGAGATCCCGTCGCCCACCATCTTGCGCGCGAATACCGGGTCCGGCACCTGGTCCAGCGGCACGAGCACTCCGGTAAGCGGCGCCAGCAGCGTCACAACTGTCGGGTTCTGAACGCTCACGGGACCCCCTTCAGCGGCGCCGCCGACCCGGGGATCGGGCCTCGTCAGCGGGACCGTTCGATTGCTTCGGAGCGTATCCGCACGAGGGCTCAGATGGAGGCGAATTCTCTGATCTGCGGGGTCCGGACGGGTTTCTGCCCATCCCCCTGCCCGACGCCAGACCGGCGGTACTAGGCTGGATGGACAAGGGCACCACAGTCGTTGCCCGGCTTACCAGGAGGTGCAGTCATGGAGACCATGGAGGAGACCACCGAACCGAGAAGCGTGCGGGTGACACGCGTGGTCGCCCACCCGTTGGACAGCGTGTGGAATGTCCTCATGAAACCCCACGGAGCCGAGGCGTTGCTCGGTGAAGGAGGACAACTGGGCAGCAAGGGAGAGGATTGGCGCGCCGCAGACGGCACGTACGGCGTGACGCGCAGCTTCCATCCCAGAGAGCAGATCAGATTCTCCTGGCACGCTAGCGACGGCGCCCCGCGCACGCTCGTAGATCTGCACATGCGCTCGTCGGGAGACCGGACCGAGCTTGAACTCGTCCATGAACACCTCCCCGAGGACGTCGACGCGGCTGAGTTGGAGCGGCGCTGGCAATCGGCCCTCGAGAGGATCGACAGCGCGGCCTCGTGACACGGCAGCTGGCCCGGGAGCGATCCCGGGCCAGCTTCGTCTCTGCCCCCGGAGGGGCGCTCCCCCGCGCCCCAGGCCACCCCGAAATGTAATAACTAACCCCGCCCGATTGTCATTACTACCGGGCGTAGGATGTGCGCGACGGCATGGGCGCCGTGACCTGTTTCAAGGACATGAGCCCACACATGGAAGCTCAAACAACCCCAAGGAAGACATCGTGACGAATCCCTCGCTCGTTACCCAACCCGCCACAGGGAGGCCGCGCGGATTCGTGCGCGCGGCCCTCTACGGCGCGTTCGGGCTCCTGACCCTGACCCTGGCCGCGTGCTCGGGCGGCCCGGCTGAGCCCGCCGAAACCGGCACCCACACCTCCGAGTTCGATCTGCCACTGCCCGATCTGCACGCGGTCACCTTCTTCGGCGGGACCATCAGCGGCTGGTGGCTGCTCATGGTCGGCATGCTGATCTGCGTGGCCGGATTCGTGTTCGGGATCCTCAGCTACATCAAGCTGAAGAACCTCCCCGTCCACTCGTCCATGCGGGACGTCTCCGAGCTGATCTACGCCACCTGCAAGGCTTACCTCCTGCAGCAGGGTAAGTTCCTGATGCTGCTGTTCGCGTTCATCGGTGCCGTGATCTTCGTCTACTTCGGGTTCCTCAACACCACCGGCGGCTGGGCCCGAGTGTTCATCGTCCTTGGGTTCGCGATCATCGGCATGCTGGGTTCCTACGCCATCGCCTGGTACGGCATCCGGCTCAACACCTTCGCCAACTCCCGCACCTCCTTCGCCGCCCTTGAGGGCAAGCCGTTCAAGGTCTACGACATCCCGATGCGCTCGGGCATGAGCGTGGGCATGGTGCTGATCTCGACCGAACTCATCATGATGCTGGCCATCCTGATGTTCGTGCCGGCCGACATCGCCACCGCCTGCTTCCTCGGCTTCGCGATCGGCGAGTCCCTCGGAGCCTCGGCGCTGCGCATCGCCGGCGGCATCTTCACCAAGATCGCCGACATCGGCTCGGACCTGATGAAGATCGTGTTCAAGATCGGCGAGGACGACCCGCGTAACCCCGGCACCATCGCCGACTGCGTGGGCGACAACGCCGGAGACTCCGTCGGCCCCTCCGCGGACGGCTTCGAGACCTACGGCGTCACGGGCGTCGCGCTGATCACCTTCATCCTCCTCGGCGTCCAGGCGGACCTGCAGGCCCACTTCCTGATCTGGATCTTCTTCATCCGCGCGATCATGCTGGTGGCCTCCGCACTGTCCTACTTCGGAAACGCCATGTGGGCCAAGTCGAAGTTCGGCGACGCCGACGAGATGGAATTCGAGACCCCCCTCACCTCGCTCGTGTGGCTCACCTCGATCGTGTCCATCGTCCTGACCTTCATCATGTCCGCCATCCTGATCCCCGACGTCGGCGGCGACACCACCCTGTGGTGGAAGCTCTCCCTGATCATCTCCTTCGGCACCCTGGCCGGCGCGGTCATCCCCGAACTGGTCAAGGTCTTCACCGGGGTTCGCGCCAAGCACGTCCAGGAGGTCGTGAAGTCGGCCAAGGAAGGCGGCGCTTCGCTCGACATCCTCTCCGGCCTGGTCGCCGGCAACTTCTCGGCCTACTGGCTCGGTATCGCGATCGTGTCCCTGATGGCGGGCGCCTACGGCGTCTCCACGCTGATCACGCCCGGCGCGATGGTCGACGGCGTGGTCACCGGCGGCGTCATGCTGGTCCCCGGCGTGTTCGCGCTGGGTCTGGTGGCCTTCGGATTCCTGGGCATGGGCCCGGTCACCATCGCTGTGGACTCCTACGGCCCGGTCACCGACAACGCGCAGAGCGTCTATGAGCTGTCCCAGATCGAATCCCTCCCGGGCATCCGTGAGGAACTCGAGCGCGACTACGGCATCAAGCCCAACTTCGAACGGGCCAAGTACCTGCTCGAGGCCAACGACGGCGCCGGCAACACCTTCAAGGCCACCGCAAAGCCGGTGCTGATCGGCACCGCAGCGGTGGGCGCCACCACGATGATCTTCTCGATCATCATGGGCCTGACCTCCGGCCTGACCACCAACGTGGAGAACCTGTCGCTGCTGCACGTCCCGTTCCTGCTCGGCCTGATCACCGGCGGCGCCATCATCTACTGGTTCACCGGCGCCTCCATGCAGGCCGTCACCACCGGGGCGTTCCGCGCGGTGGAGTTCATCAAGGCCAACATCGACCTTGAGGGCACCACCAAGGCCTCCGTCGAGACCTCCCGCAAGGTGGTGGAGATCTGCACCCAGTACGCCCAGAAGGGCATGTTCAACATCTTCCTGGGGATCTTCTTCGCCACCCTCGCGTTCGCGTTCGTCGAGCCGTACTTCTTCATCGGCTACCTGATCTCGATCGCCATCTTCGGGCTCTACCAGGCCATCTTCATGGCCAACGCCGGTGGCGCCTGGGACAACGCGAAGAAGATCGTGGAGGTGGACCTGCAGGCCAAGGGCACCGAACTCCACGACGCCAGCATCGTCGGCGACACCGTCGGCGACCCGTTCAAGGACACCTCCTCGGTGGCCCTCAACCCGGTCATCAAGTTCACCACCCTGTTCGGCATGCTGGCGATCGAGCTCTCGATCATCATCGGCAACCCCGCCATCAACGCCGTCCTCGCCGTCACGTTCGGCGTGGCGAGCATCTACATGGTGTACCGCTCCTTCTACAACATGCGGATCGACGCACCCATGCTCACCTCCGCGGACTTCGCCTACCTCAAGGAAGACGCGAAGAAGGATCCGATCACCGTCGCCTGAACACAGCACTGTCCGCGCGAGGGCCGGAGGCATTCTGCCTCTGGCCCTCGTGCTGTGCCGGTGGAAGACTGAAGGTGGAGTCCAACGAAAGGGCAGCAGATGAACAGCGTCGTCCACTTCGAGATCCACGCCGAGGACGTCCCGCGGGCCGTGGCCTTCTACGTAGCAGCGTTCGGGTGGAAGACGGAGGACTGGTCCGCCTTCACCGGCTCGCCCTACATCGGGGTCACGACGCACGACGAGGGTGAGCCCGGCATCCACGGCGCCATCATGCAGCGGGAGGGTGCGAACCCCCAGCCCGGGAGTGCCGTGGCGGGCGCGGTGATCACCGTCGAGGTGGACGACTTCGACGCCGTAGCGGATCGCATCGAGGCGGCGGGAGGCATCGTCGCGATGCCGAAGTACCCGCTGACGGGCATGGCGTGGCAGGGCTACTACCTGGATACCGAGGGCAACGTGTTCGGCATTCACCAGCCCGACGAGAGCGCTGGGACGTAGGCCGCGCGCCTGTCTGGTGCGGCGCGGTCTGCTGCCTCGCGCGGGGACCCGGGTTCCGCTGCCCGGGCGGCCCGTGGCGGTGACGCCTGCCGTTCACCAGACCAAGAAGGTGGTCGGGGCCTGCGGCGGTTCTGAGGGCCGCCCGGGCAGCGGACCCCGGTTCCCCGCGGCCTTTCGCTGTGGCGTGGCCGGGTCTGGGCGCTGCTGGCCGGGGCGGCCCTTGGGCCGGGCTGGTCCCGGGCGGCATGCCAGCTGGGCGATCCTCGGGTTGGGCACCGCTGCGCAGTGCCGCCCCCGACCACCAACGCCCCTCTGAAGCTGAGGACTCTCGGCCGTCCCTACGGCCAGCCCTCCTGTGTACATGAGTACCCCGCCGTCCTGACGACCAGCCCCTAGCGCAGCGATCCGCGGAGGCGGCGGTCCCGTGTGGGAGTGATCGACGGGGCCGGCCGCGGTCGGGCGCTTCGGGGTCCGAGCGTCAGGGTCAGTTGAGCGCGACGAGGTCGCACACGAAGACCAACGTCTCGCCCGGCGCAATGACGCCGCCGGCGCCGCGGTCGCCGTAGGCCAGGTGGGACGGGATGACGAGCTGGCGACGACCGCCCACCTTCATGCCCTGGATGCCCTGGTCCCAGCCCTGAATGACCCGTCCGGCGCCGAGCGGGAACGACAGCGGCGCACCGCGGTTCCAGGAGGAGTCGAACTCCTCGCCGGAGCTGAACGCCACGCCGACGTAGTGCACGTGGGCGGTGTCGCCGGCCTTCGCCTCGGCGCCGTCGCCCTCCACGATCTCGGTGATCTGCAGGTCTGCGGGGGCCTCGCCGCCGGGGAAGTCGATTTCGGGCTTCTCATTCATGTTCGTCATGCGGCGAGCCTAACGTCCGGCCGCGGCAAGCCCAAGCCTCCTGCGCGGGCACCGTCGTGCACGACACGCCGCCTCAGACCCTGCCGGAGCCCCCCAGCGGACCCGACCCGCATCTCCGACGGCGTTTCGTGCCCGCCGGAGACGGTGACGGCGAAACGCCGATGTGCGACAGTGACCGCGTACCACCACGAAAGGACTGACGATGAGCGATCAGTACCCGCAGTATCAACCGCCCGACGGCGGAGGTTCCCAACCTCAGGGCCAACCGGATGACGCCAGACGGTTCGACGCGCCCTACGGCCAGCCGGGGCCCCCCGGGTTCACCGCCCAACCCGGCCCCCCGTCGGGCTACGGCGCCCAGCCTCCCGGCCCATCCGGCTACGGCCAGCAGGCCCCGGCGCCCGGGTCCTGGACACCCGACCCGGGCTACCACTACCAGACCCCGCCGTCCGGGCCTCCGCACGCCGGGCCTCCGCCAGGCCCGCAGCCGTGGCTGGCCCCCGGCACCGCGAGCAACGTCGGCGCCTCGGCGAAGGGGTTCCTCGCGGCCCTGTTCGACTTCAATTTCGACACCTTCATCACACCCAAGATCATCAAGGCCGTCTACATCGTCGTCACCGTGATCATCGGGTTGACCGCGGTGGGCTTCCTCCTCTCCGCGGTGCTCAGCGGCGAACCCGGCCTCATCGTCCTCGCCCTCATCGGCGTGCCCCTGGCCGCCATCGTCTACCTCGCCATGGCCCGGATGACGCTCGAGCTGTACTTCGCCGTCGTCCGGCTCTCCGAGGACGTCCACGAGCGTCTGCCGCGACAGTGAAGCCTTGAACCAGCGCCCGTCGCGGTAAGTTGGCGGGGTGAGTATCACCTGTGGACCCATCACCGCCGAGCAGCATCTCGCGTTCATCGAGCAGCGCGGTTCCGCGTCGTTCCTGCAGACTCCCGCCTGGGCAAAGGTGAAGCCGGAGTGGCGTGGGGAGTCGGTGGGATTCTTCGCCGACGGCGAACTCACGGGCGTGGCTCTGGTGCTCTACCGGCAGCTGCCCAAGCTCCCCCGCTTCCTGGCCTACCTGCCCGAGGGCCCGGTCCTGGATTGGGGCCGCCGCGACATTGCCGCCCACCTGCAGGCGCTCGTCGCCCACGCGAAGCGCAGCAAGGCGTTCGCGGTGCGGATCGGCCCGGCGCTGGTGCACCGCCGCTGGAGGGCGGACACCATCAAGGCCGCCATCGCCGACGAGGCCGTCACCCGGCTCTCGGACGTGACGCCGGACGAGACCACCCTCGTCGGCACCCGCGTGATCAACGAGCTCATCCACGGCGGCTGGCACACCGACGAGAGCGGCCACGGCTTCGCGGCCGGGCAACCCATGTTCAATTTCCAGCTCCCGTTGCGCCACGACGACGGCACGCAGAAGTCCGAGGACGAGCTCCTCAAGGGCATGAATCAGCTGTGGCGGCGCAACATCAAGAAGGCGGCCAAGGAGGGCGTCGAGGTGCGTCGCGGCACCCGCGAAGACCTCGCCGCCTTCCACCAGGCCTACCTCGAAACCGCCGCCCGCGACGGCTTTAAGGGGCGCTCTCTGGCCTACTTCCAGACCATGTGGGACGCGCTCAACGCCGAGGACGAGGACCGGATGCGCGTCTACCTCGCCGAGCACGACGGCGACCTGGTGGCCGCCACCACCTTCGTCCGCGTCGGCGAGCACTCGTGGTACTCCTACGGCGCCTCCACCAACGCCAAGCGGGAGGTCCGGGGCTCCAACGCGGTGCAGTGGCAGATGATCCGCGATGCCAACGCTGCCGGGTGCGCCGTCTACGACCTGCGGGGCATCGTCGAGGGGGTCGGCGCCGATGACCCGGAGATCGGGCTGATCCAGTTCAAGGTGGGCACCGGCGGCGAGGCAGTGGCCTACCTCGGCGAATGGGACTACCCGATCAACAAGGCGCTGTACCGGGCGTTCGACCTCTACCTGAAGAAGCGCTGACGATGACGCTCACCCTCACCATCGACCGCTCCCGATGGCAAGCGCACCAGCGCGCCATCCTGGAGGACGCGCCGGGCCTGGTTCCCGTCGCGAAGGGCAACGGCTACGGCTTCGGGCTGAGGCTGCTGGCGTCCGAGTCGGCGCGTCTGGGCGTGAAGACCATCGCGGTGGGCATCGCCCAGGAGGTGCCGGCCGTGCGCGTGGGCGGGTTCGACGGCGACATCGTCGTCCTCAGCCCCTGGCGCCCGTTCGACGACGCGGCCACCGCACTGCTGCACGACCCGAAGGTGATCACGACGGTGTCGCGGGCCGAGGATCTCCGCGCGCTGGCCTCGGCGCACCCGGGCGTGCGGGTCATCGTCGAGATCGAGACCTCGATGCACCGGCACGGACTGGATCCCCGCACCCTGACGGAGCAGGACTTCGGCCCGCTGACCTTCGAGGGCTGGACCATTCACCTTCCGGCCAATGGCTCGCTCGACGAGGCGAAGAGGCTGGCGGGCGCGGGCCTCGGGGTGCGCCGCGGCCCGGTGTGGGTCTCGCATCTGAGCGTCACCGACTATCGCGTGCTGCGCACCGCGCTGGGCGTCCGGACGCATCTGCGGGTGGGGACGCGGCTGTGGCTGGGTGACAAGCGCGCCTACGCCACCACCGCCACTGTGCTTGACGTGCACCGGATCACCTCGGGCTCTCCTTTGGGCTATCACGGAGTCAAGGCGCCGGGCAACGGATGGCTCGTCATCGTGTCGGGCGGCACCGCCCATGGGGTGGCGATGAGCGCACCCACACCGCAGCGGTCGCTGCGCCAGCGTGGCGTGACCGTCGCTCAGGGCGTGCTCGACGCGTTGGGGCGCTCACTCTCGCCGTTCACGATCGGCGGCCGGAAGCGCGCCTTCGCCGAGCCGCCGCACATGCACTCCTCCATGGTGTTCGTCCCGGGATCCGATGCCCCCGCCCAGGTGGGCGACGAGGTGCCGGTGACCACCCGGATGACGACGGTCACCGTCGACGAGATCCGCCAGGTCTGAGCCGGCCTCAGTCTGGGATGGGAGCCAGTTCGCCGGTGTTGAGCTCGCCCCCCAAGGGGTCCGGCCGGTCAGGCCTGCGCAACGGATCCCGCCCGGGGTCCACGATGTCGGTCAGCGACGACGCCAACACCCACGCCTCCACTGCGGCCCGGGCGATGATGGCGCCCCAGTACACGCCGTAGGGGCCCAGCTGACTGAGGGTGAGGCTGCCCGCCAGCCAGCCCCAGACGGCCAGGTAGTGGGCCACATGGGCCACCGTCACCGCCGCCCATTCCTGCCGAAGCGGCCGCGACACCAGTACCGCGAACATCACCCACAGCGAGGTCTGCGGTGGGAAGGACGGCCCGAGGAGGGTGGCGGCGAGGATCATCACGGCCACCAGCGATCCGACGCGTGGCCGCCGCCGCGACACGTACAGGTACGCCACCAGGACCGCGAGGAACAGGGCCAGGAACAGGAATCCGAGTGAACCGGCGTGCCTGAGCGGACGGCCCAGCAGCGACATCAGGTACCACAGTGAGCCGTAGCCGGCCTCCTTGTGGATCTCCTGGTGGTAGAAGCCGAACACCTTCCCGGCGTCGGCGAGCAGCAGGGGCAGGTGCACCGCGGCGACGGTGATCGCCGCTGGGCCAGCGAAGGTGAGGGCCTGCCGCAGCCCGCCGCGCAGCCCCGCCGCGACCGTCACTGCCAGGATGACGGCGAACGGCATGGTGCCGGCGCACGCGGCCAACCCCAGCACGATGCCCGACTCCAGAGCACGCCCGCGGGCGTACTGGGCCAGCCCGAGCGCCGTGATGGCCAGCGGAAGCAGGTCCCAGCTGATCAGGCCCACCGCGAACACGATCGGCGATCCGGCCACGAGGATGGCGTCCCACGACGGTGCCTGTCCTCGGCGGCCGAGCCGGGAGGTCGCGGCGATCAGGAGGAGGAAGCAGAAGAAGAGGCCGACGACGGTGATGCCGAAGAACGCGACGCTGGAGTCGACCTGGTCCTGCAGGGGCGCCCCGGGTCCGACGGGCGCGCCCAGGAGCGCCGCCGCCCGGACGGCCAGCAGGATGGCGACGCCGACCAGCGGAGAGAAGGCGAGCTTCTCCCCGCTGAACGGGGTGGCGCCGAGGCCGAACCCCTGGCCGAGGAACGTGCCCTGAATGTCGGAGTAACACAGCAGTGCGTAGCTGTTGATCTGGACCTCGGCGTCGGTCTGGACGCACTGGGTGTGCCGCAGGAACAGGACGAGGAACAGCACGGTGCCGACGGCGATCGCCCAGGGGAGCGCCGCGAACCAGAGCCCGCGCCCGGCGGCGTGGCGACCCATCGGTCCGCCTAGGCCGGGCAGCAGCGCGTTGTCCACGCCGGACACTCTAGTCCGGGGTCACCAGGCCGGAGGCCGGCCGCTGCGGGGCGTCAGGTGGTGGGGTTGGGCGTGGGACGTACCCCGGCCCCCACCCCTGCACCGGCCCCGGGTGCGTCCTCGGTGACGGTCTCCTCTACGGTCTCGCTGGGAGTGGGCGTCGGCTCCGGGCTCTGACCGGGTGGCGTCGGTTTTCCGCTCTGGCCAGGGGGCGTGGGCTCCTCCGTGGGTTCCTCGGTCGGCTCCTGCTCGGTCGGCTCCGGGGTGGGAGTCTCCGTGGTGGGCTCCTCAGACGGGGTGGGCGAGGGCGTTTCGGAGGGGGTCTCCGACGGCGACGGCGTGGGCGTGGGTGATGGCGACGCGCTCTCTGAGCCCTTCGTCGCCCGGATTTCGCGCGGCACGTCGAACTGCTCGACGGGCATGCCGTCGGTGGCCCGGGTCATGAACTCCACCCAGGTCATGAGGGGATAGCTGGAGCCGAAGAAGGTGGGATCCTGGGGGCGCTTGTAGTCGTCGAGATCCTCGTTGCCGGAGTCGCCTGCCACATACATGACGGCGGTGGAGATCTGCCTGGTGTATCCGACGAACCATGCCGAGGTGATGTCGTCCTCGACGCCGTTGGTGCCGGTCTTGCCCGCGACGGGGCGTCCCAGCTCGGAGGCGCGCCTGCCGGTGCCCTCCTGCACCACGGAGGTGAGGGAGTCTGTCACGTTGGCGGCCACATTCTGGTCGATGCTCTGCACGCCCTCGGGGTTGGCCTCGAGGAGCACCTCGCCGTTGCGTCCCTCAACCTTCGCCACGACGTGCGCGGGGTTGCGCCGGCCGCTGTTGGCCAGCGTGGCGTAGGCGGTTGCCATGTTGACCGGGCTCACCTCGGCGGCGCCGAGCGCGATGCGATTGTTGGCGTCCCAGCCGCGGCTGGTGGGCGCGCCGGCGTCGTTGGCGGCCGTGATCACCTGGTTGGCGCCGTCGGGGATCTGCTGAGTCATGTCGACGAAGGCGGTGTTGATGGACTCCGCCGTCGCCTCTCGGAGCGTGACCGGGCCGTACTGGTTGCTGAACTCGTTGCGGATGGTCTGGGTGTCGCCGTCGGGGGTGAACGTGTTGCCGTTGAAGATCGACTTGAGCGAGAATCCGTTGCGGAGTCCGGCGATGGTGGCGAACGTCTTGAACGTCGACGCGGCGGGGCGGTCGGTCATGGCCCAGTTCCGGGAGCTCGCCACGTAGTCCGGCCCGCCGTACATCGCGAGCACACCACCGGTGGCGGTGTCGACGGAGGCGATGGCGGCGTGCAGCTGCGCCGGGTCCTGGTCGCCTTCCGCGTCCTCCGCGGCCTGCGCTGTGTACTTCTGGGCGGTCTCCACGGCCGCGGCCTGCATGGACTCGTCGAAGGTGGTGGTGACCTTCAGCCCGCCGCCCTGAATCTCGCCCTCGGTGAAGCCGCTGGCGAGAAGCTCATCCTCCACCGCCTTGATGAGGAAGCCCTTCGGGCCGCCGTAGCGGTCGTTGACGGGTACGTCCGGGAAGGCGGGCAGCTGCGGGCGGGCGGCGACGTGCTCCGCGTCGGTGATGGCGCCCATCTCGAGCATGCCGTCGAGCACGTACTGGTAGCGACCGAGCAGTCGCTCCACCTTCTCAGGGCCACCGGACGGGTTGAAGCCGGCCGGGTTGTTGAGGATCGCGGCCAGCGCCGCCGTCTCCTCGATGGTGAGGGCGCTGGCGTCCTTGAGGAAGTAGGACTTGGCTGCCGCCTGGATGCCGTAGGCGCCGCGGCCGAAGTAGATGGTGTTCAGGTATCCCTCGAGGATCTCCTCTTTGGAGAGTTCCCGCCCCATCTTGATCGCCAGGAACAACTCCTTAACTTTGCGAGACAGGCGCTGACCGGAGTCCAGGTAGAGGATCTTGATGTACTGCTGGGTGATGGTGGAGCCACCCTGCAACTCGCCGCCGGTGGCGATGGACACCATGCTGCGCGCGATGCCTGAAGCCGAGAAGCCCGGATCCTCCCAGAAGCTGCGGTTCTCAGCCGCGACGACGGCGTCCTTCATCAGCTGCGGCATCTCCGCGTATTCCAGCGTGACCCGGTTCTGGACCGCGAGGGAGCCCAGCTGGGTGGTCCCGTCGTTGTAGTAGAGGAAGGTGGTGTTGGTCTGGAAGTCCGCGTTGGGATCCGGGAGATCCGTGGTGGCGTAGAGGTACGCGAAGGCGCCCAGTCCGGTCAGCCCCGTGATGATGAACAGCACAAGCGCCGTGAGTCCGATCCGCTTCCAGATCGTCCCCGCCGTCGTCTTCTTGGCAGCCCGCTTCGCTTTAGCCATAGAGGTTCTCTACTCGTCTCTTCTTGACACCACTTCCGTTCAAGGGTAGGTGTCGCGGCGCGGAGCGCCAAAGACGGGCGGTTGGTGAGTTGTCAGTACGGGTTGAACATGACGTAGATGATGACGTACACCCACGCACCGATGACTGCCGCCCCGATCAGGAGACCTGTCCACGTCGGCCAGCCCCGATCGCCCCGTTTGAGGGCGAGACCGGCGGTGGCCGCAGCAGCGATCCCGGTGACCGTGCCCACCATGTAGAGGCTCTGCGAGTCGAACTCTCCTGAGGCCGCCGCAGCCTCGGCCTCCGACGCGAAGTCAGGCGCGAAGGCGTAGCCGACGGCGGCGAGGATGAGGGTCAGGACGCCGAGGCCCAGCGCGGCCCACCCGAATCCGGTGGAACCGCCTTGGGAGTCGCCACCTTTGGCTGCTCGGACGATGAGGACGACGACGAGCGCCGCCACTGCCAGTCCGCCAAGAACGGCCAGCACCATCTGAGTCATGATGAATCCCTTCCATCCTCAACGGGCGCCGGGCGCCTCGTGCCGATCAGTCCGGCGAGCGCCGGTCCGAGAAGGATGCAAAGCAGGTAGACCCACGCGCCGAGCAGCACAAACACCTGTACAACCCCGGGCTGGAGTCCCAGGAGGAACTGGCTCAGCCCCACGACGGCGACCCAGACGGCGCCGCGCTTGAGGCCGTCGGCCACCCCGTCGGTCTTCAGCAGCCAGCCGAGCAGGAAGCTGAGGATCAGCATCCCGACGGAGGCGAGAAGGTACATCGCGTTGATCTGGTCGAGCAGCGCGGGCGGGGTGCTGCCGTCCTCCGGAGCCATCTCGTAGGGCATCGGGATGCCGAGCATCGGGCCGGTGAAACTCGCCGCCAACAAGACGAACTGGCCGGCAATCGCCAGGCCGAGGCCGGCCGCGACGTCGACGAAAACTCGCTTGATCATGAGGTCCTCCGACCACGAGTAGTACCTCCAACGCTACTCCTGAACACACCTCGGGCGCGGAAAGCGCAGCCAGCGGCTGGGCCCGACCGCCTAAATGTCAGAGCTGGTGTCGACTACGGCACCAGCTCTGACATTTAGCGAACCGGAAGGCAACGCGAGGGCGGGAGACGGCAGGGCGGCACTGCGACGCGAGGCGGGAACGCGAGGGCGGGAAACGGCAGGGCGGCACTGCGACGCGAGGCGGGAACGCGAGGGCGGGAACGCGAGGGCGGCACTGCGACGCGAGGTGGGAACGCGAGGTGGGAACGCGAGGCGGGAACGCGAGGGCGGGAAACGGCAGGGCGGCACTGCGCAGCGGTGCCCAACCCGACGATCACCCAACTGGCATCCCGCCCAGACAGGCTCGACCCAGGGCCGCCCTGCCGGGTCGCGCCCGAACGCGACGACGCCACGGGCAATCCAGTGCGGGGAGACGGGACACGAGGCACGGGCGGCCTCGACACCCGACCCGAGTCCAGCTGGCGTGTGCGTGCTGAGGTGGGAAGTGCGGCCGCCCGGGCCTCGTGTCCCGGCTCCGTGCACCGGTCCGGGGGGTTTCGACGCAGCAGCGGGGGGTTCGACGCAGCAGCGGGGGGTTCGACGCAGCAGCGGGGGGTTCGACGCAGCAGCGGGCGCTTCGCGCCGCGGCTGGCTCAACCAGCGACATACGGGATCAGGGGGCGGCGGGGCGGGCGCCAGGGAGGATCGGCCCGCGGATCCCCTCGGCGGCCAGCGCACGCTGCGCGCGGGCCCGCGCCTCCCGCATCGGCCCCCACTGCTTGTCGGGCCCCGTCTTGAGCAGGATCCGCAGCACCATCGTGCCCTCGCTCATCGACTCGACCCCCAGCACCGTCGGGTTCTCAAGCAGCACCTCGGACCACTCGGGCTCCTCCCCCATGGTCCCGACGGCGCCGCGCAACACGTCCTGCACCCGGTCCGGGTCCTCGTCGATCGCCACCGGGACCTCGACCAACGCCGTCGAGAACCCCTGCGACACGTTGCCCAGCGTCAGCACTTCACCGTTGCGCACGTACCAGACCGTGCCCGACGGGTCGCGCAGCTTCGTCACCCGCAAGGTCACCTCCTGGACGGTGCCGCGGAGCTCCCCCACCTGGATCAGGTCTCCCACCCCGAACTGGTCCTCGGCGAGCATGAAGATGCCGGACAGGTAGTCCTTCACCAGGGACTGCGCGCCGAAGCCGAGCGCCACGCCACCGACGCCTGCCGAGGCCAGCAGCGGCGCCATCGGCACCCCGAACGTGGCCAGGACGGTCAGCACCACCACCACGATCAGCACCACGTCTACGACGCTGCGCAGCAACGACCCAAGCGTGGTCACCCGCTGCCTCTGGCGCTCGTCGCCCAGACCGCCCGCCCTCGCGAGGATGGAGCGGGCCTTCGCCCCCAGGTCGTCGTTGCGGTCCTTCGGCTTGCTCGCCAGGGCCTTCACGGATCGTCTGATCACGTGGACCAGGACGGCCCGCAGTATCAGCGCGACCACGAGCACGACCGCGCTCAGCAGTACCTTCTCCCACACATCAGCCATGCCCCCATCATGACGCACCGCGATACCCCGCCCGCGGCGGAGACCTCCCCGCACCGCCGTCGGAGCGCGCACGACGTAGACTCAACCCTCGTGCCGGACCTGACTCAAGCGCAGACCAACGCGATGCATGAACTGCTGCGCATCGCGCCCGTGATCGACGACCTGGGCCGCCTGTACCGCGAGGAGGGGCACCAGCTGTACCTCGTCGGCGGCTCCGTCCGCGACGCGCTCCTCGGCTCCCTCGGCCACGACCTGGACTTCACCACCTCCGCCACGCCGGAGCAGACGCACGAGATTCTCAAGCGCTTCACGCCCACCACCTGGGACATCGGCAAGGAGTGGGGCACCATCGGCGCCTTGAAGCGGGCCGCGGATCAGGACTGGCAGATCGAGGTGACCACCTTCCGCGCTGATGTGTACCGCAGCGAGTCCCGCAAGCCCGAGGTGACCTTCGGGGACACCATCGACGGCGACCTCCACCGCCGCGACTTCACCGTCAACGCCATGGCCGTGGACGTGTCCACCCGCGCCTTCGTCGACCCGTACGGCGGGCTCGCGGACCTGGCGGACCAGGTGCTGCGCACGCCGTCGACGCCCGAGTCGTCGTTCTCGGACGACCCGCTGCGCATGATGCGTGCGGCCAGGTTCGCGTCCCGGCTCGGGTTCCAGGTGGCGCCCGAGGTGGTCGCTGCCATGACGGACATGGCAGAGCGCATCACGATCGTCTCGTCGGAACGCATCCAGGGCGAGCTGACCGGCCTCCTGCTGACGGACAATCCGCGGGTGGGCCTGGATCTCCTGGTGAGCACCGGCATCGCGGACCACATCCTTCCTGAGCTGCCGGCGCTGCGGCTGGAAGTCGACGAACACGCCCGCCACAAGGACGTCTACCAGCACACCCTGACCGTGCTGGACCAGGCGATCGAGCTGGAGAAGGCCCGCGGCCACGAGCCTGACATCGTCAATCGGCTCGCCGCCCTCCTCCACGACATCGGCAAGCCCGCGACCCGCCGGTTCGAGGGATCGAAGGTGACGTTCTACCACCACGACATCGTGGGGGCGAAGCAGGCGACGAAGCGGCTCAGGACGCTCAACTACCCCACGCAGGTGGTGAAGTCGGTGGCCAAGCTGATCGAGCTTCATCTCCGGTTCCACGGCTACTCCGACGGCGAGTGGACCGACGCGGCGGTGCGCCGCTACGTCCGCGACGCCGGCGACGAACTCGAGCACCTGCACATGCTGACCCGCGCGGACTGCACCACCCGCAACCGTCAGCGCGCCACGAAGCTGCGCCGCGCCTACGAGGAACTGGAGTGGCGGATCGACGAGCTGGCAGGGCAGGAGGAGCTGGCCGCGCTGCGCCCGCACCTCGACGGGACCCAGATCATGGAGATCCTGGGCATCTCACCCGGGCGCGCCGTCGGGGAGGCCTACTCGTTCCTGCTGGAGCACCGCACCGAGCACGGCCCCATCCCCCACGACGACGCCGTGGCGCTGCTCCAGCAGTGGTGGGCCGATCGCGGCGGCCAGTGACGCGAGCTTCCGCGGGGGCCCCGGCAACTACCATGGGACGGTGATGGTCGGTCGGTTCGCGCGCGCGCTGCTGGTGGCGGCGCTGCTCGCCCTGGCGGTGGTGATCGTCGACCCCCGGCCCGCCGCGGCCGCCACGGACTACCTCGAGGTGGAGCTGACCAGCGTCTCCACGCCCACCCTGGATCTGGCAGACCCGGCGCAGGTGGTGGAGCTGAGCGGGACTCTCACCAACGTCTCCACGGTGCCCATCCGCTACGTCAACGTCCACTTCTGGCGGCTGAGCACGCCGCAGACCACCACCACCCAGCTGGCCCAGACCCTGGCTGACGTGCCGATCGGCGCCAGGCTGTTCGACGAGCAGGCCGGCAACCTCGACATTCTCACCCGGGACGAGGACTTCGCGCCCGGGCAGCGCGCCGACTTCACCGTACGGGCCACCGTCGCTCAACTGACCGCCGGGCAATACGCCTTGACCAGGACCGATGCCGGGTATCTGCTCGGCGTACAGGTGCGCGGCATCCCGGCCGATGGCCCCAACCAGGTGGTGGGCGAGGACCAGGTGGTGGTGGCGGCCACCACGGAACCCGTGGAGTCCAGCGCCCTCGTGCTGCTCACCGCCCCACCCACCTGGCTGCCCGACGGGGACTTCATCGACGACTCCCTCGCCCGCGACCTCGCCGGCCGACTCGACACCCTCCTGGCCAGCGCCGAGCGCGACGGGGTGGTCGCGGCCGTGGATCCGGCTCTGCTGGAGGCCGTCGAGCTGATGACCGGGGACCACGTCGTGGGCGGGGTGAGCACCCCCGGAAGCGGGGTGGCGCTCGCCTGGCTGCGGCGCGTCCAGGCCCTCGCCGAGCAGGACCGGCTCTGGCGGCTCCCCTACGCCAACCCCCATCTGACCAGGGCCGACGCCGCCGGCGAGCTGGACCGGGTGCTGGAATGGAGCGCCACCGCCACCCCGCCGTCGATGCTGGCGCTGCCGGGTGTCGCGGTGATGGAGGACGGCGCCGGCGAGCAACTGGCCGAGCAGCTGACCGACGTCGACACCGTCGTGGTGCGCAACGCCAGCGGCAGCCGCGGCGGCGCGCCCGCGCTGCTGGGGGCCTCCCCCCTGGCCAGCTTCGCGGCGCTACCGCCCGGGGTTCGGCTGGGCAGGCTGATCACCGAGGAGTTGCTCGCTGACGCGACGCCGCTCTACGTCATCTCGACGGTGGAGGCGGCGGAGGCGGACGCCACCCCCGGCGCTCAGCGGCGCCACATCGCCCCCGGCTCCAGCCCCGCCGGCCGGCTTGTCTGGCCGGATGCCACCGAGCCTGCCCAGTGGCCCGCCCTGGCAGACCGCCTGCACGCCATTGAGGCCGACGCGGAGTTCCTGCGCCAACTCATGGGCTCCGACGAGCCGACGGACCTGTCCAGGATCGGGTCCACGGCCTTCTCGAAGGACTTCGCCGACGAGGCCGCCGCGCTGGCCTATCTCGACGCCGTCGCCCCCTCCCGCATCGACGCCTCGCTGGTGACACTGCGGGCGGCCGAATCGTTCGTCATGGGGTCGCGCACCAACACGTTCCCGGTCACCGTCACCAACGGCCTGGGGGTTCCCATCCAGGTGAGGCTGGAGTTCGCGTCGGACTCCCCGCAGCGCATCCGGGTCCCCGCGGTGGGTCCCGTGACGGTGGGGCCGGGCCAGGCGGCCACCGTCGACATCACGCCGGAGGCCACCGCCAACGGGGTCGCGATCGTGCGCGCCCAACTGACCACGGTGGCGGGCGACCCCTTGGGGAGGCCGCTGCCCATCGAAATCAGCGCTACCGACTTCGGGCGCGTCGGCTGGATCATCATCGTCGTCTCGGGTGCTGTAGTGGTGGGGGGCACCGCCCTCCGGATCCGCGCCGTGCAACGCGAACGTTCGGGCAAGGAGAACAGTGAGCCAAGTCAGTAGCACCAGGAAACTCATCGGCGCCGGCGCCATCATGGCGTCCGGGACGATGATCTCGCGCATCCTCGGAGTCATCCGGGTCATGCTCGTGGCCTTCATCCTCGGCAACGGCACCCGGCAGGCGGACATGCTCGCCCTGGCCACCATGGTGCCCAACTCGCTCTACATCCTGTTCGCCGGCGGTGCGCTCAACACCGTGCTGGTGCCGCAGATCGTGCGCGCCATCAAGAACGATGACGACGGCGGCGAGGCCTACACCAGCCGCATCATGACCGCGTTCATGCTGATCATCACGGTGGTGGCGGTGGTGGTCACCATCGGCGCGCCACTCGTGACGGCCATCTACACCTCCCCCGCCTGGCGCGGGACGGACCTGGAGGCCCAGTACGCGTCGCTGGTGGCGCTGACCTACCTGACGCTGCCGCAGATCTTCTTCTACGGAGCCTTCTTCCTCCTCGGACAGGTGCTCAACGCGCGGGACAAGTTCGGCCCCATGATGTGGGCACCCATCGCCAACAACATCATCTCCATCGCCGTGATGGCCCTCTACTTCGTCGTGTGGGGCAACGACGACGACCACTCGAGTGCCTTCACCACGCCGCAGATCCTCCTGCTGGGTATCGGCACCACGCTCGGCATCGTCGCGCAGACCGCCGTCATGATCCCCTACATCCGGAAGCTCGGCTTCAAGCTGCGTCCCCGGTTCGACCTCAAGGGCACCGGGCTGGGCCACACCTTCTCCCTGACCAAGTGGACGATGGGTTTCGTGGCCGTCAACCAGGTGGGGCTCATGGTGGTCAACAGGCTTGCCACCTCCGCGACCGCGGGCGGTAGCGGCGCGGGCGTCACGGTCTACGCCAACGCGCACCTGCTGTGGATCCTGCCGCACTCCCTGATCACCGTTTCCCTGGCCACCGCCATGCTGCCCAATGCGTCGCGGCTGGCCGCGGGTGGCGACTTCAGTGGTGTCGCGGGCGAGTTCACCAAGACCGTGCGGCTGGCCATGGTGGCCATCGTGCCCGCCACCGTCGCGTTCCTGGCACTGTCGGGCCCAATGGCCGGGCTTCTCTTCGGGCAGGGCACGGGCGCCACGGACGCCGTCTGGATCGCGTGGGCGCTGATGGCGTTCGCGCTGGGGCTGATCCCGTTCACCGTCCAGTTCGTCTGCCTGCGCACCTTCTACGCGCTGGAGAACACGCGCACCCCGTTCTTCCTGCAGACCCTGATCGCGGGCCTGAACATCGCGGGCGCCATCGCGCTCGTGTGGTGGGTGAATTCCGACGCCTGGGTGGCGGGGGCGCTGGCCCTGGCGTACTCGCTGGCCTACTCCATCGGCGTGCTCGTCACCTGGCAGGCGTTGCGGCGCAGGGTGCCGGACCTCGACGGCCGGGCCCTGGTCATGCACCTGGTTCGGCTGCTGCTGGGCGCCGGAATCGGCGGCGTGGCCGCCTACTACCTGTCGGGATGGCTGATCGGGGTTGTGCCGGGCCGCACCGTCGGCCAGATCGTCGCGCTGGCCGCGGGCGGACTGGTGATCCTCGTCTCCTTCCTGCTGATGGGCAAGGCGCTCAAGGTGAAGGAGCTCGGCAGCCTGTCGGAGCTGGTGGGGAGCCGGTTCGGGCGCCGCGGAGGGTCGCGGGCCGGCGCCGTCGAGTCCTCCCGGGATGACCGGTCGCAGGGCGACGACCAGATGCCGACCGCCGTCGTGCCGGCGCTTCGCGACGACATGATCGACTCCTTCGACACGGGTCCCGCGACGGTGGTGCGCAACAAGCCGGCCACCACCCAGCACACGTTCCCCCCCGTCGCGGGCACGCCGTCGGCCCCCTCCTCCGTCGACGAGGAAACCGGCCGGATGGCGCCGTTGGCACCGGCCGGGCCGCGATCCGCCGCGGTGGACTGGTCCGACGGTGGGGAGCTGGCCGCGGGTGGCGAAGCCTCCGACCAGGACGAGACCACCGGGGCGCTCGACATTCCGGGCCTGTTCCGCGACGCCACTCCCGCCCGGATCGCCGCCGCCGGGGCCCTGCTCAGCACCCGCTACGAGCTGGTTGAGCGACTGGCCTCCCTGTTCGGCACCGAGACGTGGCGGGCCCACGACCAGGTGCTCTCTCGCGACGTCGTGGTGCACGTCATCGCACCGGGAGACCCGCGCATCTCCGACGTCATGCTGGCGGCCCGCAAGGGCGCCGTGGCCACCGACTCGAGGTTCCTGCGCGTGCTCGACGCCGACGAGGTGCTGGACCCCACGCAGGGCATCGGGGCGTTCGTCGTGCGCGAGTACGCGCCCGGCCGCTCCCTGACCGACATCCTGGCTGCTGGACCGCTGAGCGCGATCGAATCCGCCCACATCGTGCGTGACCTCGCCGACGCGCTCGTCGCCGTCCACGCCCAGGGGCTGTTCCACGAGCAGCTGAGCCCGGACAACGTCATCATCACCACCTCGGGGGCGGTCCGGCTCGGCGGGTTCGGCGTCGAGGCGGCGCTGGCTGACCGCGCCGACCACCAGCACGCCTGGTCCGCGCGCGAGAGCTCTGACGTCGTCGGCCTGGGAAAGATCCTGTACGCCACCCTGGTGCGGCACTGGCCAGGGGAGGCCGCCTTCGGGATGCCCGCCGCGCCCATCGTCGCTGGGGAGACCGCGCCGGCACACACGGTCAAGGCGGGGGTCTCGCCTGCCCTGGACCGGATCTGCACCGTCACGCTCACCCAGCGAGGCGCGATGAGCGAGCCCCGGATCTCATCCGCGGGGCAGCTGGTGGAAGCACTGTCCATGGTGCTGGGCACCGCGAACGCCGCGGCTGACCTCGAGGAGCGCGTCCGCGGCCTGGATCGCGCGGTGCCGTCCCCCTCGGGCGCCCCGCACGACCCGTTCCGGCGCCCGGGCGAGACCCGCGTCGGGATCTGGGCCCCGGTCTCCGGGACCGCACCGGAGGAGGGCACGGACGTCGAGGCGGCCACCCTGGCGCGCTCGGCCGGATTGTCGCGGGAGGGTGACGGCGCGGGCAGGCCAGTGCTCAGCGACGACCTGTTCACGGGCCCGCGCCGCACTCCCGGGGATGTGGTTCCCCCGCCGGTGGCGTCCACGAGGGTCGCGGGCGAGGACCCCGACCGTCCCCGAACGCGCCGCGGGGTGGTGGCGCTGCTGGCGCTGCTGGTCCTCATCGCGGTGGCGTCGATCATCGCGCTGTGGACGGCGGACCCGGATCAGGCGACCACCTCGCCGTCCGGCCCCGGCGCGTCGAGCCCGGCAGCGCAGTCGCAGTCGCCGTCGGTGTCGCAGGGCGCTGCGGGGTCTCCGGCGATCGTCGGCGTGCGGGACTTCGACCCCGAGGAGGACGGCGGAAACGGCGAGGAGAACGGGGACCGGGCCGCGACCGTGATCGACGGGGACGCGGGCACCACGTGGGTGACGATGCGCTACCTCCGCAGGCCGGACATGGGCGGGCAGAAGCCCGGCGTCGGGCTGATCCTGGACCTCGGTGCACCCACCACGGTGACGAGCGCGACGGTGACGTTGGTGGGCGGGGAGACCGCCGTCGAGCTGAGAGTGCCGTCGGGGTCTGAGCCGTCGATGCGCACCGAGGCTGACTGGACGATCGTCGGCTCGAACCCTGCCGCGACGGGCACGGCCACCATCGCGCTGGATGAGCCGACGGAGACGCAGTACCTGATGGTCTACGTCACGAGCCTGCCGCCGGTGGAGGGCGGGTTCCGCGCCGAGATCGCGGAGGTCACCCTGCAGTAGGGGTGTGGTTCCCGAGGACCCGGGCCAGGTCGTAGCTGACCGGCTCGTCGAGCTGGTCATAGGTGCACGACGCGGGGTCCCGATCGTCCCTCCACCGCACGAACTGGGCTGTGTGACGGAATCGCTTGTCTTGTCCTGAGCCCTGCGAGGAACGAGCAGGTGTCGAAGGGCCCTCCATGTGGTCGTAGCGCACCTCCACCACCCGCTCCGGGCGCAGCGGAGTGAAGGACAGGTCCTTGGTGGCGTTCCAGCGCGAGTGCGCGGCCGCCGTCGGGGTGCGGGGGAAGGACTGGTCGCGGTTGTCGGCCTCCGTGTCCTCCGGCTCCGCCCACGCCCAGGGATGGCCCTCGAACGACGTGACCAGGGGCTGGAGCTCCTCGAACAGCTCGCGGCGCCGCGCCATCGGGAGGGCCCCGATCACCCCGACGGAGTTGAGCGTGCCGTCGTCGGTGTACAGCCCCAGCAGCAGCGAGCCGATGGCGTCGCGCTCGCCCTTGTACAGCCGGTACCCTGCGACAACGCAGTCCGCGGTGCGCTCGTGCTTGTACTTGAACATCACGCGCTTGTCCTCGGCATACGGCTCGCCGAGTGGCTTGGCGATCACCCCGTCGAGCCCTGCCCCCTCGAACTGCTCGAACCACTGCCCCGCGACGCTCACCTCCCGCGTGGCCTGCGTCAGGAAGATGGGGGGCCGCGCCCCGGCCAGTGCCGTCTCCAGCGCGGCTCGCCGATCCCGGAACGGCTTCTCGGCGAAGTTCTCCATGCCGAGCGCAAGCAGGTCGAACGCCACGAAACTGGCGGGCGTGACCTCGCTCAGCTTCCTGATCCGCGACGCGGCGGGGTGGATCCGTTGCTGCAACGCGTCAAAGTTGAGCCGGTCGCCTGTCTCGGGGTCGATCATGACGATCTCGCCGTCGATGACCGAGTGGTCCGGGAAGTTCTCGACGACGGCGCGCACCAGCTCAGGGAAGTAGCGGGTCATGGGGCGCGAGTTGCGCGAGCCGATCTCAACCTGGTCGCCGGAGCGCCAGATGAGGGAGCGGAAGCCGTCCCACTTGGGCTCGTAGAGGAAGTCGCCCTCGGGCAGCTTCTTCACCGGCTTGGCGAGCATCGGCCCGTACGGCGGGGCGATGGCGGTGCCCCATTCGGCGTCGCGTTCGGCCTTCGGCGCCATGTACTCGTCGTCGGCCCGGTCCGCCTTCCGCTTGCTCGGCGGCACTCTGGGCGGTTCGCCCGGCATCTTGGGATAGTCGGGCGGAAAGTTCAGCTCGCCCAGACCGCGCTCGAGGTCCGCTGCCCACAGCGACAGCGCCCCGGACACCTCGCCCGGCTCATCGTCGATGTCCGCCCAGGCGCAGCCGCGACGCTCCAGCAGCGCCGGGACCGTGCGGAGGGTGAGCTCGCGCGGGTCGGCATCGGGGAGCTCGTCCCAGGTGAGCGGGGTGGAGACCGGTGCACCGGGGAGGGGTCGCGGGGAGTAGGCGGCGGCGATGGTGCGGTCGCGGTTGGCCTGGTTGAAGTCCACGAAGATGCGCTCCCCGCGCTCCTCCTTCCACCACGACGTGGTGACGAGGTCCGGAAGGCGACGTTCCAGCTCGCGCGCGATCCCGATCACCCCGTGCCGCACGTCCTGGAACTCGTGGGTGGGGAGGATCCGGGCGTAGACGTGGATGCCGCGGTTTCCGGAGGTCTTGGCGTACGCCTTCAGCCCCGCCTCGGCCATCACCTCGCGCAGGGCGAGGGCGGCCTCGACGGCGTCGCGGAAGTCGCGGCCGGGCTGGGGGTCGAGGTCGATGCGGAACTCGTCGGGGTTGTCGAGGTTCGCGGTGCGCACCGGCCAGGGGTGGAAGGTGATGGTGCCCATCTGTGCGGCCCAGGCGAGTGCTCCCGGCTCGTCGAAGGTGAGCTGGTCGTGCTTCCGGCGCGACGGGTAGGTGCAGGTCACGCGCCGAAGGAACGACGGCGCCCCCTGCGGTGGGCGCTTGGAGAAGAACTCCTCGCCGTCGATCCCCTCCGGGAAGCGCTGCAGGGTCATGGGCCGGTCGCCGTTCAGGTGCAGGAACGGCCCGGCAACGGCGATGAGGTAATCGGCGAGGTCGCGCTTGGTGACCGCCACGCCGTCGGCCATTCCGTCGCCGGGCCACATCACCTTGTCCGGGCTCGTCAGCTTGACCTCGCGCGCACCCTCGGGACCGTCCACCTGCAGGATCACTGAGTCAGCCATGTCGGCAAGGCTAGTCGGCAGAGGCCCCCTCATCGCCCAGTGGCGCATACCGGTCGCGGTTACCGCTCGCCGTGCCTCCAGGGCG
The DNA here is from genome assembly GCF_054483915.1 of Tessaracoccus luoxuelianae. Taxonomy (NCBI): domain Bacteria; kingdom Bacillati; phylum Actinomycetota; class Actinomycetes; order Propionibacteriales; family Propionibacteriaceae; genus Tessaracoccus; species Tessaracoccus luoxuelianae. The sequence continues at coordinate 130,394 of NZ_CM137013.1, forward strand.
CTGGAGGGTCCTGCCTGCGAGGCGCGTCTCTTTCGCGGTCGCGGTGGGTCCCATCGCGCCTGCGATAAATCTCCCCGCCCGCGCCAGAGCGCAGGCGTCGACAACGAGGGCAGGCGGCCCGGACGCGCCTGCGTTCTGGTGCAGGCGTCGACAACGAGGGCAGGCGTCGGGACGCAAGGCAGGCGGCTCGGACGCGCCTGCGATAAGTCTCGCCGCCCGCGCTAGAGCGCGGGCCCACCAACATAGGGCAGGCGGCTCTGACGCGCCCGCGCTGTAGCGCAGGCGCTCATAACGAAGTCAGGCGCCGAGACCCAAGGCAGGCGCGGGGTGGCGGAGGCGGGAGGGGAGGCACCGCAGAGCGGTGGATGAGGGGGACCGGTCGCGGTGGGTCGGGCGTTGGGCAAGGCACGCCGCGTTTGGGCGTGCCGAGGGCGCCCATGGGCGAGACCGGTCCCCCTCAGCCACCGCGGAACCCAGGTCCCTGGGAAGCCAACGTCGGTTTCGACGCACGCTGCGCCGCTCCGCGGCTAGGCGTGGCTCAACCAGCGGGGAGGGGGCGCGAAAGGGGCGCCGGTTGCCCGGCGCCCCTCGCGTGAATCAGCCTTGGAGGATCACTCCTTGACGTCCTCGTCGACCCAGTCGAAGGTCCGCGTGACGGCCTTCTTCCAGAGGCGGAACATGCGCTCCCGCTCGGCCTCGTCGACGACAGGCTTCCAGCGCTTGGCCTCGGCCCAGTTGTCGATGACGTCCTGCTCACCCTCCCAGTAGCCGACGGCGATGCCGGCTGCGTAGGCGGCGCCCAGGGCCGTGGTCTCCGCGACGACGGGGCGAACCACGTCGACGCCGAGCTGATCAGCCTGGAACTGCATGAGCGTCTCGTTCATCGTCATGCCGCCGTCAACCTTGAGCTCGGCGAGCTTGACGCCCGAGTCCGCCTCCATGGCTTCCAGCACCTCGCGCGTCTGGTAGGCGGTGGCCTCCAGGGCTGCGCGGGCGATGTGACCACGGTTGACGTAACGGGTGAGGCCGACCAACGCGCCGCGCGCGCTGGACTTCCAGTAGGGCGCGAAGAGGCCCGAGAACGCGGGCACGAAGTACGCGCCGCCGTTGTCCTCGACCGTGCTGGCCAGCTCTTCGACCTCGGGGGCCGAGCTGAACATCTTCAGGTTGTCGCGCAGCCACTGCACCAGCGAGCCGGTGACCGCGATCGAGCCCTCGAGGGCGTAGATGGCGGGCTTGTCGCCGATCTTGTAGCACACGGTGGTCAGCAGGCCGTTCGTCGACGGGACGATCGCTTCGCCCGTGTTGAGCAGCATGAAGTTGCCGGTGCCGTAGGTGTTCTTCGCCATGCCGGGCTCGAAGCAGGCCTGGCCGAAGGTGGCCGCCTGCTGGTCGCCCAGGATGCCTGCGATGGGGACTTCGGGCAGGAGACCTGCCGCGCGACCCACGCCGTACACCTCGGCCGAGCTCTTGATCTCGGGCAGCATCGACATGGGGATGGTCATGTCTGCCGCGATCTCCGCGTCCCAGCTGAGGGTGTTGAGGTCCATCAGCATGGTGCGCGAGGCGTTGGTCACGTCGGTGACGTGCACTCCACCGTCGACGCCGCCGGTCATGTTCCACAGCACCCAGGTGTCCATGGTGCCCATGACGAGGTCGCCGGCTTCGGCGCGCTCGCGTGCGCCCTCGACGTTGTCGAGGATCCACTTGACCTTGGGGCCACAGAAGTAGGTGGCCAGGGGGAGGCCCACGCGGGCCTTGTACTTGTCCTGGTCCCCGCCGCCGAGCTCTTCGACGATCTTCGCGGTGCGCGTGTCCTGCCAGACGATGGCGTTGTAGACGGGCTCACCGGTGTTCTTGTCCCACACGACGGTGGTCTCGCGCTGGTTGGTGATGCCAACAGCCGCGATCTCCTGGTGGTTCACGGAGGCGGTGCTCAGTGCCTCGGCGACGACGGCGCGGACGTTGTTCCACACCTCGACGGGGTTGTGCTCAACCCAGCCGGCGCGCGGGAAGATCTGCTCGTGTTCCTTCTGGCCGGTGGCGACGATCTGGCCGCTGTGGTCGAAGACGATTGCCCGGGAGCTCGTGGTTCCCTGGTCGATTGCGAGTACGTACTTGTCAGCCATTACTTAACCCATTTCCTTTCGATCAGACGGCCGGCAGGAGAACGCCGGAGAGGAGGCCGGCCAGGACGCCACCGATGATGGGGCCGACGATCGGCACCCAGGAGTAGCCCCAGTCGGAGCCACCCTTGCCCTTGATGGGGAGGATGGCGTGGATGATGCGCGGGCCGAGGTCACGCGTCGGGTTGATGGCGTAGCCGGTGGGGCCACCGAGGCTGGCGCCGATGCCGACGATCAGGATGGCCACGCCGAATGCGCCGAGCCAACCGAGGTTGGCAGGTGCTGTGCCGCCGGCTGCTGTGAAGCTGCCTGCACCGAGGATGACGAACACGAGGACGAAGGTGGCGATGGCCTCAGTGACCACGTTCATGGCGTAGTTGCGGATGCCAGGGCCGGTGGAGAACACGGCGAGCTTGAGGGCCGGATCCGGCTCCTCGTCGAAGTGGTCCTTGTAGGCCAGCCAGCAGAGGACCGCGCCGATCATGGCGCCGACGAGTTCAGCGGCGAGGTAGACGACGGTGGACGCTGCAGTGATCGGTACGTTGGCAGCGTAGTTCTCCGAACCCGAGGCCAGGATGCCCAGGGTGACGGCGGGGTTCAGGTGACCGCCCGACTTGTATGAGACGAGGACGCCGGAAAAAACCGCGATACCCCAGCCCCAGTTGATGAAAAGGAAGCCCTGCCCGTTGCCCTTGGTCTTGGTGAGGATCGCGTTAGCGACGACACCACCACCAAGCAGCAGCAGCATGGCTGATCCCACGACTTCCGAGAGGAAGACAACACCCAAAGAGGTTTCCATCCCTCACTCCGTTCCTGACAGCTCTGTCAGTCCGGCGTCACCAGTGACGCATGCTTCATGACGACCCCAACGGCCGCCAACGACAAGCCAACTCTGGTCTGCACGTCCTTGCAAGGCGGGTGCACGTTCGTGCACCAAGAGGTTCTGACAATGCACCTTTCGGGACGACCTGCGCGTCGCCTTGCAGAATCCGGCAGACTACCGGGCCGGGCACTCAGGCCGCGCGCAGGTACTGCTCCACGGTGATCCGACGGCGGCTCGAAACTGCCAACACCGACAGCAGCAGCCCGACCGCCGCCATCAGCACCGCCATCGTCGCGAGGCCGATCTCGCCGCTGCCTCCAGACAGCCAGGCGCGCACCAGCAGCAGGCCGTTGTGCAGCGGGGAGACCGCCGCGATCGGGTTCAGCCAGGACGCGGCCGACGACAGGCCCAGGGCCACCGTCATGACGAGCAGGAGCAGCGACACCGCCCGCCCAGCGTTGCCCAGCCATCCGGCCAGCGCATGGTTGGCGAACACGAACGACGCGCCCATCACGATCAGCAGCGCCGCGAGCGCCACCGTCGACCCGAACCCGACGTCGAGGACCACCCCGCCGACGAGGCCGAGCAGCAGGCCCTGGGCCGCCACGACCGCCAGCGGCAACCACATGGTCTGCGCCCACAGGGCCAGGCTGGACGCACGCGAGGTCACCACATCGCGCGGGATGGGACGGGCGACGACGAAGCTTGCCAGCGCGCCCAGCCACAGCCCGGCGACGAGCAGCAGCGAGACAAGAGGCACGCGTCCGCTCTCCAGGAGGTCGTCGGGGGTATCCACGGGCGCCGCGACGACGGTGGCGAGCCGCTCACGATCGCGCGGGGAGTAGGTGGGCACCTGGTCAGCGCCCTTGGCCAGCTCGGTGGCGAACGTGGTCACGCCGTCGTCCAGCTGCCGGGCACCGTCGGAGAGCTGCGCGAGCCCATCGGCGAGGAGCGCGGTGCCGTCGGCCGCCGACGTCACACCCTCGGTGTACTGGGTGAGGCCGTCGACGAAGGTGGCGGCGCCCGTCTCGAGCTGGCCGACGCCGTCGTCGAGCTGGGCGACCCCGTCGGCGAACTGCAAGGCGCCGTCTGCGAGTTCGCCGGCGCCGTCGTTGAGCTGGGTGGCTCCGGCGGAGATGGCGGGGGCGTTGTCGACGATGGGCTGGGCCTCGGTGGCCAGGGTGTCGGCGCCGTCGCGGATCTGGGTCAGGCCCGCCTTGAGCTCGCCCAGTTGGGCCTCGGTCTGGGCGGGCAGTTCGGTGACGAGCTGGTCCACGCCGTCGGCCAGCTGGTCCGCTCCCCCGGCCAGCGCCTCCGCGCCGGCCACGAGCGAGAGGCCGGTGGCGGCATCGGGGGTGGTGAGGGCGGCGGACGCGGTGCCGGTGCCGGCCTGGAAACCTGCGCCGACTCCGGCGGACGCTCCCGCGGCGAAGGTCTGCTGAAGCATCTCGCACGTGGCCGGGTCGGCCACCGGGCACTCGAAGCCCGCGGCGATCTGGCCACCGATGGCGGTCACCTCATCAGGCGCCGGGATCGCGCCGGAGCTGAAGCCCTGCATGGCCTGGTTGACCTGCGCGATGCCGCCGGACAGCCCCGCGGCGCCGTCGGCGGTCTGCCTGGCCCCTGTGGCGAGTTGTTCGAGCTGAGAGAAGTCCTGCGGCTGGTCCAGCCCCGCGATGACCTGGTCCAGTCCGTCGCGCAGCTGCCCCACCCCGCCGATCGCCTGCGCGGCGCCGTCGGCGAAGGCCGGGATGCCCGTGAGGAGCTGGTCCGCGCCGTCGGCGAACTGCTGCGCGCCGTCGGCCAGCTCGGCGGCGCCGTCGGCCAGCTGGGAGCTGCCGGAGCTGAGCTCGCGGATGCCGATGACCAGCTGGTCACCGCCGTCGGCGAGCTTCGGCCCGTTCTCGCCGAGCAGCGCCATGCCGTCGCTCAGCTGGTTGGCACCCTGGGACGACTGGAGCGTCCCGTCGGCCAGCTGGGCGGACCCGTCGCTCAGCTGCTGCGCGCCGTCGACGATCGTGGAGAATTGCTCACCCACGGTGTTGAAGCCCACGTAGATTCCGTCGAGGTAGCCCTCGGTGAGGGTGCTGTTGATGGTGTCGCTGGCCAGCCGGGCGATCTGCTGGGCGAGCTGCGCGTCGGCGACCGGCGCGTTCTCGCTGACCTGCACCTCGATGGTGGCCTGCTGTGCGGTGTCGGCGTCGTTCTCCGAGAACGAGGTGGCGGCCGCGGAGAACCCCTGCGGGATGGTCACCACCGCGGCGAACTCCCCGGAGGCGAGCCCGTCCGCCGCGCTCGGCTCGTCCGCCAGCGTCCAGCTGACGTTCTCGCCCTCGCGCTCGATCATCGCGGCGGCCAACTGGCGGCCCATCGGAACGAGTTGCCCGTTGACGGTGACCGCCTCGTCGAGGTTGACGACGGCAGCGGAGATCTGTTCGTCCCCGCCCGGACTGGTCAGGGCGAGCAGGGCCGCCACCGCCAGGAGCGGCACCAGCACGAGCGCGATGATGGCCGGCCAGGTGACGCGGCGTCCGGACTGGGTCTCGGGTGTCATGCCCGGCTCCCCTCGTGAGCGATGGCCGGGGCGGCGTAGATGCCGTCCAGGGTGTGGTCTGTGAGGTGGTCCTCGACGGCGGCGCACAGCACGACGACGCCGTCTGGGCGGATCCTGTCCACGAGCGCGTTGAGGGCGGCCCGCGCCTCGGGGGTGGTGACGAGGTCAACCGAGTCGATGAACGCCACCCTCCCCGGGTTGGTCTGGACGAGCGCCAGCGCGGGATCGTCGACGTGGGCGAGGTCCAGGTAGGTGACCCGACGCCTCGCGTTCCCGGCGGCCTGCGGCAGGAGCGCCCCGGCCACCCGGGCGCGGCCGCCGGTGGTCTCCAGGCGCCCGCTGAGCGCGAGCGCAGCGCCGGTGCGCGCGCCGACGGGGCCGACGAGCCCGATCACGTTGCCGGGCACGAGCCTGAGGTCCATCGGCCCCACCACGCCGTCGACCGTGAGGCCCTCGGCGTAGAGCAGGGAACCGTCGCCGGGCCAGCCCTTCAGTGCCATCTCGGTGGAGAGCACCTCGCCCTCCACGTCGAAGGTGGGCAGGAGCCGGTCCAGCCACTTCGGGAGCCACCAGGCGCGCTCACCGAGCAGCGCGAGGACGGCGGGCACCAGGGTCATCCTGACGAGGAACGCGTCCACCGCGACACCCACCGCCAACGCGAAGGCGATCGGCTTGATGGCGCTCATGCCCTGCGGCACGAAGAACGCGAACACGGCCACCATGATGACGGCCGCCGCCATGACCACCGGCCCGGAGGCGACGAAGCCGCCGCGGATGGCCTCCAGGGGCGACTTGCCGTGGACGTACTCCTCCCGCATGCGGCTGACGAGGAACACCTCGTAGTCCATGGCCAGGCCGAACAGGATGCCCATCAGCAGGATGGGCAGGAAGGAGATGATCGGCATGCCGCGCTCGAGGTTGACGACCTCCTTGAGGAAGCCGTAGTTGAACACCAGCGCGGTGGCACCGAAGGCGGCGCTGACGCTGAGGAGGTACCCCACCGTCGCCTTGATGGGCACCCAGACCGAGCGGAAGACCGCAGCCAACAGGACCAGGGAGAGCCCCACCACGAGGAGCCCGAACGGCAGCAGGGCTGCCGTGAGCTTCTCGCTGATGTCGATCTGGACTGCCGTGAGGCCGGTCACGTTGGTGGAGACGCCGTAGCTCTCCTCCCAGTCGTCGGCCCGGCCCTGGAGGGCGCGGACGAGATCCGCGGTGGCGGGGTCGTCGGGGCCGGTCTCGGGCACGATCTGGATGAGGCCGGTGTCGGCGTTGGGGTTGGGGGTGGCGAGCGGGACGCTGGCCACCCCGTCCATCTGCTCGATATCCGCCTTGAGACTGGCCATGAGGCCGAGGGGGTCGGTGGAGCCGATGATGTCCGCGGTGACGATGAGGGGCCCGTTGACACCGGGGCCGAAGTGCTCGGCGATCAGGTCGAAGGCGATCCGTGCGGGTTGGTCCGGGCGCTGCTGGCCCGCGTTCGGCAGCGACACCTGCAGCCCCAGCGCCGGAAGCGCCAGAGCCACCAGGCTGCTCACCACCAGCACGATGGTGAGGACGGGGCGGGAGGTGGTGAGGTTGACCCACCACGCGAACGCGCCGCTGTGCTTCCTGGGCTTGGCGGCCGCCTTGCGTGGCTTGGGGCGCATCCGCTCCCCCATCACGCCCATCAGCGCGGGGAGGAAGGTGAGCGCGATGGCCACCGCGACGGCGACGGTGATGGCCGCGAAGATGCCCATGACGGTGAGGAAGGGGATGTTGGCCACCCCAAGTCCGAGCAGCGCGATGAACACGGTGAGGCCGGCGAAGACGACGGCCGAGCCTGAGGTGCCGACGGCGCGGCCCGCGGATTCCTCGGGGTCCAGCCCTTCGCGGAGCTGGTCGCGGTGCCGGGAGAGGATGAAGAGGGCGTAGTCGATGCCGACCGCCAGCCCCAACATCACCGAGAGCAGCGGAGTGGTGGAGTTGATGTCGAAGATGCTGGTCAGCAGGAACATCAGCGCCATCGCGATGCCCACGCCGGTGATGGCGGTGAGCAGCGGAAGGCCGGCCGCCACGATGGAGCCGAGCACCACCGTCAGCACCACCAGCGCCACCACCAGCCCGATGGCCTCGATGACGGAGAGGTGAGGCAGTTCGATGTTGTAGGCCTCGCCGCCCATGCTGACCTGGGTGCCCTCCGGCATGGCCGCCTGGAGGGCATCGGCCACCTCGCTGATGGGTTCGAGCTGCTCCTCGGTGGGCGACTGGCCGTCGAAGTCCAGGCTGAGCTGGATGATGGCGGCGCGCCCGGAGTCCGAGATCAGCCCGTCGACGTACTCGTTCCACGGGGACGTGACGGCCTCCACCATGGACAACTCGCCGAACTCCTCGAGGGAGGCCTCGATCTCGGTCCGGGAATCAGTCACCTGCTCACCCTCGGGGGCCACGACGATGGCCAGGGCGGAGAGCGCCGCCCCTTGCGGGAACGTCATGCGCAGCTTGTCCAACGCCTCCTGGGACTTCGAGGACGGGATCTCGAACGCGTTGTTGAACGACCCCCCGAAGGTCACCGCGGCGAGGCCCAGCACAAGGAGGGCCGAGAGCCAGAGACCGATGACGGTGAGGCGGCGCCGGTAGCACCAACGACCAACGGCATAGAGCCAAGCAGACATACTTCGGGGCCTCTTCTTCAGATCGATCCCAAGCCGGATAGGCTCACAGGATACAACTATGCACCGAAATGCCTACATTTCTGCATCCATCCTTCTGGAGGTCCGCGACCATGACTATCGAACTCACGCGACGCCGGTCTGAGACGCGGCGCAGGCTCGTCCTGGCGGCGATCGAGGAGTTCAGCCGGCGCGGCATCGACGCCACCAGCGTCGAGCACCTGTGCGCCGCCGCCGGCTTCACCCGTGGCGCGTTCTACTCCAACTTCGCCACCAAGGACGACGTGTGCGTCGAGGTGATGCGGCACGTGGCCGAGGATCAGGTGGCCCTGTATCGCTCATCGCTGGCGGCGCTGCCCGACGAGATGACCACCGAGCAGATCATCGCCGGCATCCTCGACGTCAACCAGGCGGGGCCCGAGGTGATGCGGACGTTGATGGAGATCGACCTGCGCGCCTACCGGGACCCGGAATTCGGCGAGCGGGTCGACGAGATGCGCAAGGACGTCTGGCCCCTGTACGTGGACCTGGTGACCTCGGCGGCCGAGCGGGCCGGGCTCGAGTTCGAGGTGGACGTGGAGGATCTGCTGCTGATCTTCGAGGCCATCTGGCATCACCCGCGCACCGCGGCCAGCGATCAGCCCGGGCTCCGCAACCGGCTGATCACCGCCGTCGCCCGCCACCTCACCCGGGAGAAGGCGTGACCGCGCGGGTGCAGCGACTCCTCACCGCGGGAAACCACGACCCCGCCGGTCCGCCGGTGCACGAGAACAACGTGTGGATCGTCGGAGAGGGCGCAGACGTAGTCGTGATCGATCCGGCCCACGATGCTGACGCGGTGGCCCGGGCTGTCGCGGGGCGGAGGGTCACCGCGATCCTGCTCACCCACGGGCACTGGGATCACGTGCGGGCGGCGGTGGAGTTCGCCGCGCTGGTGGGGGCGCCGGTGCACCTGAACGAGGCGGACCGGTTCCTGTGGGCGGCCGAGCACGGCGAGGCGACGTTCGAGCCGCTGCGGGACGGCGACGTCTTCCACGCGGGCGGGGTAAAGCTCGTCGCGCGGCATACCCCTGGCCACACCCCCGGCTCGACGTCGCTCGTCGCGGCGAGCCTCGGCTGCGTGTTCAGCGGCGACACCCTCTTCGAGGGCGGCCCGGGCGCCACGCGATGGGACTACTCGAGCTTCGAGCAGATCATCGAGTCCATCGAATCGCAGTTGTTCACACTCCCCGACGAGACGGCGGTGCATACCGGCCACGGCCCGTCGACGACCATCGGCGCCGAACGCCCTGCGCTCGAGGACTGGATTCGCCGCGGCTGGTGACCGCTGCCCGTCCGCGTGGCCCCCTCGGCAATAGGATGAGGGAAGGCACCAGGGAAGGGTACGAATGAAGGTCTTGATCACCGGCGGCGCCGGCTACATCGGCAGCACCGTCGCATCGGCGTGCGAGGACTCCGGACACGAGGTGGTGATCCTCGACGACTTCTCGACCGGCCGTCGCGAGTTCATCGGAGACCGCGACGTCTATGAGGGCGACTTCGCTGACGAGGCCCTCCTGGAGCGGGTCTTCTCCGAGCACTCGATCGACGCCGTGGTGCACTGTGCCGCCAAGATCGTGGTGCCGGAGTCAGTCGAGCAGCCGCTGGACTACTACGAGAACAACGTCTCCAAGACCATCACGCTGCTGCGGGCGATGGAGCGGGCCGGGGTCCTGCGGTTCCTGTTCTCCTCGTCCGCCTCCATCTACGCGCCGGACGAGAACTTCATCGTCACGGAGGACTCGCCGCTCTCCCCCGGCTCGCCGTATGCGCGCACCAAGTACATCGTCGAGATGATCCTCGAGGACTTCACCAGGGCCTCGGCCATGAAGGTGCTCTCGCTGCGCTACTTCAATCCCATCGGCACGGACCCGAAGCTGCGCTCCGGCCAGCAGCTCGAGAAGCCCAGCCACGTGCTGGCCAAGCTGCTCGAGGCGTGGAGCAAGGGCGAGACGTTCACCGTCACCGGCGTCGAGTGGCCCACCCGCGACGGCTCCGGCATCCGGGACTTCATCCATGTCTGGGACCTCGCCCAGGCCCACGTCGCGGCTCTGGAGGGCTTCGACAAGGCCACGGCCACCTCGTCCTACGAGGTGTTCAACATCGGCACCGGCAGCGGCGTCACCGTCAAGGAACTGGCCGCCTCGTTCGAGGCGATCTCCGGCGACGCGCTCAAGGTCCAGGAGGGCCCGTCCCGGCCTGGCGACGTGGCCGGCGTGTACACGGTGTCGTCGAAGGCCAAGGACGTGCTGGGCTGGGAGGCGAAGCTCACCGAGCAGGAGGCGGTGCGTGACGCCATCGCGTGGCTGCCCGTGCGCAAGGAGATGCTCGGCTACTGATCGGGCCGGACTGGCTCGTGGCCCGGGCCCCGCTTACAGTGGGGACCATGATGCGCAAGGTGCTGTGGATGGTGGCCATCCTGGTGATCGTCTCCGCGGTGTCGACCTTCGTCGACCAACGCGAGGCAGCCCGCCGTCGCGCGCTCTGGGCCGAGGCCACGGACCCCGTCTGAGCGTCGGGTGTCAGTTCTGGTGTCGTAGTCGCCACCAGAACTGACACTCGCCTGAGCCGCACCCGACTGGTACGGCCGGGGCGCACGCCCGCGGCTCAGATGAACAGCGTGGTGCCCGACTTCTGGGCCTCCCCCAGGAAGGTGGCCACTCCACCCAGCTCAATGCCCTCGATCAGGTCGGATTCGGCCATGCCAAGCAGGTCCATCGTCATGGTGCAGGCGATCAGACGCGCCCCGTCCCTCTGCGCGGCCTCGATGAGCTCGGGCAGCGTCGGCACGGAGTGATCCTGCATCACCTTCTTGATCATCGCCGCCCCCATGCCCGCCATGTTCATGGTGGACAGCGGCAGCTTCCCAGGCCCGGACGGCATCATTGTGCCGAACATCTTGTCCAGCATTCCCCGGTCCCGCTTGGGCGGGTCCTGCCGACGAAGCGCGTTGAGCCCCCAGAAGGTGAAGAAGATCGACACCTTCTGCCCCATCGCGATGGCGCCGTTGGCGATGATGAACGCGGCCAGCACCTTGTCCATGTCACCGGCGAACACGACGAACGACACCTGATCCAACCGCTGGGACATGGCACCCATCGGCTGCTGGCCACCCTTGCGGAAGGTCGCGGCGTAGCCGGGGCCCTCGGGCACCATGGTGAGCAGCTCGTGCCCCTTCGTCGCGGCCCACGCCGGGCCGTCGGCAGCGAAGCCGGGGTCTGAGACGTGGACCACGATGTCGTCGCCGGGGGCCAGCTCGTCCATCTTCTTCGAGAGCTTCATGATGGGCCCCGGGCAGGCCAGGCCGGTGCAGTCGAGATCGACGACCTCGCCCGTGCCGCGCTTGGCAGTCACGAGGTCGATCGCCTCGGCGTAGGAGATCTCCGGGTTCCTGGCCGCATCGCCGACGGGCTCGAGGTCGTGCCAGAACCGGAAGGTGTGCGAGCCGCCCGACAGCGTCTTGACGTCGGCGAACCCGCGCTGGACGAGCAGGCGGCATGCCAGATAGCTGCGGAAGCCGACGGCGCAGTACAGGCGGATCGGGACGGACGTGTCCCACGCTCCGCAGACCTGCCGCATGGTGCCCAGCGGCACGTTCTCGGCGCCGGGGAGGTGCCAGATGTCGTACTCCTCGGGCGTGCGGACGTCGATGATCCGCGCCCCCTCTACTGCGGCGGGGAAGTCCTTGGCGTACCAGAGCTTCAGGTCCCCTCGGAGGACGTTGGTGGCGACGAAACCGGCCATGTTGACCGGGTCCTTCGCGGAGCCGAACGGCGGCGCGTACGCCAGCTCGAGGGTCTCAAGGTCCTGGACTGTCGCGCCGAGCCGGATGGCGGTGGCGAGCACGTCGAGGCGCTTGTCGACGCCGTCGAACCCGGCGATCTGAGCCCCGAGCACCTTGCCGTCGACAGGCGAGAACAGCACCTTCATGTGCATCATCGCGGTGCCCGGGTAGTACCCGGCGTGGCCGGAGGGGTGCACGTGCACCGTCTGGTAGGCCACACCCTCGCGTTCGAGCTGCCGCTCGGTGGCGCCCGTGCCGCCGGCTGTCATCTCGAAGACCTTGACGATCGAGGTGCCCTGGGTGGAGAGGTATTCGGTGCTGCGGCCGCAGATGTTCTCGGCGGCCACGCGCGCCTCACGGTTGGCCGGGCCGGCCAGAGGCGTGATCCACGAGCCGGGGAGCACGGTGTGCGGGGTCTCGACGGCGTCGCCGGCGGCCCAGATGTGCGGGTCCGAGGTGCGCATGTGGGTGTCGACGGCGAGGCCGCCGCGGGGACCCAGCGCCAGCCCGGCCTGCTCGGCGAGGCCCACGTTGGGGCGGACGCCTGCGGAAAGGATGACCAGGTCCGCCTCCAGGGTGCGGCCGTTGTTGAGCTCCACCTTGAGACTGTCGCCTGGCCCCTTCGCGAACGCCGCCGCCGCGGTGCTGAGGATCAACTCCACCCCGCGACCACGGATGTGCTGCTCGACCGGGATCGACACCTCCTTGTCCAGTGGCGGCAGGATCTGGTCACTCAACTCCACGACGGTGACTTCGGCGCCGCGGTGGCGCAGGTTCTCGGCCATCTCGATGCCGATGTAGCCGGCCCCGATGACGACGGTGCGGACCGGGCGGCGGGCGGCCTCGGCCGCCTTGAGGGCGGCGTCGAGGCGGGCCTTGATGTCGTCCATGTCGTGAATGTTGCGCAGGACGTGGACGCCGGGCAGGTCGATGCCGGGAAGCTTCAGCTTCAGCGGGTCCGCCCCTTGGCACAGCGCCAGAGCGTCGTAGGACTCGGTGTACTCCCTGCCGGTCTTCACCTCGCGCACCGTCACCGTCCTGGCCTCGGCGTCGAGCGCCACCACCTCGGTGGCCACGCGCACGTCGATGGCCAGCGATTCGTTCAGGCTCTCGGGCGTCTGGAGGAGCAGTCGGCTGCGATCGGTGATCACCTCGCCGATGTGGTAGGGCAGCCCGCAGTTTGCGAAGGACACGTACTCGCCCCGCTCGAAGACGATGATCTCTGCGGACTCATCCAGGCGGCGGGCGCGCGCCGCGACCGACGCACCTCCCGCGACACCGCCGACGACGACGATCTTCATGACAGGGCTCCTCTGCTCACGGGTGGGACTCACCTCTGTCAGGACAATACCCGTGGGGGTACCCGCGTCCGCGGGCGGGGTGGGCGTTGGCATCTCCTGCCTCGGCCGCCTGGGACCGGACGGTCAGACCCGGGTACACCCCCGACGACGGATCGACGCCGACGGTCTGACCCCCCATCGGCCACCTCCCCCTAGGCTGACCACATCATGATGGACAACCGGTGGTCACGCGACGGGCGCACCGTCCTCCGCGACGCCGCCCTGGCTGCGGTGTTCGCCGTCGGCACCGGGGTCCCCGTCCTGGCTGTGCCGGATGTGGACTTCTCGCGGCGGGCCATCGCCTGGTCGCTGCTCATGTGCGCCTCGTTGGTGGTGCGACGCGTGGCGCCGTTGGCCGCGCTGGGCGTCCTGAGCGCCGCGGGCGTCGGCATGGCCGCGACACTCACCACCCCGGTCCCCGCCCTCCTCGCCGTCCCCGTCGTCATCTACAGCGTCGGCAGGTATCAGCGGATGTCGGCGGTGCTGCTGGTGGTGGCCTTCGGCGTGGCCGGCTCGCTGGCCGGGCCGCTCAGCTGGACGGGCGGCATGCCGCAGCCGTACCGCCTCGTCGGCACCACGCTGCTGGTGCTGCTGTGCCTGGCCATCGTCGCGCTGAGCTTCCTCTGGGGGCGGTTCCTGCGCGAGCGCGCCTTGACGGAGGCGCTGGACCGCGAGATCGTCACCGAGCGGTTCACGGCCGCCCAACGCTCCGAGCGGCAGCGCACGGAGCTCGCCGCGAGGCGGGCGCGCACCGAGGTGGCGCAGGAGCTCCACGACGTCCTCGCCCACTCGTTGTCGATCATCGTCGTGCAGGCCGAGGGGGCCCGCGCAATGGCGGCGAAGCGTCCCGAGGCCGCCGTCGAGGCCCTTGACGTGATCGCTGACACGGGGCGCAAGTCGATCGGGGAAGTGCGCCGGATCGTGGCCCTGATGCGCGGCGACGCCGGCTCCCCCGCCTTCGGGCCGTCGCCGTCGCTCACCCAGATCCCCGAACTGATCGCCGGCGCGGGCGACCGGATCACGTTGGAGGTCGACGGCGAGGTCCCGCTGGTGCCCGAATCGTTGGGCGTGACCGCGTTCCGGGTCCTGCAGGAGGCGGTCACCAACTTCCTCAAGCACGCCGGCCCCACCGCGACCGCGGAGGTACGCGTGGGGTTCACCCCGGAGGCCATCGAGATCCAGGTCCGCGACGACGGGCTGGGCGCGCTCTCGACCTCCGACGGACACGGCTCCGGGATCCCCGGGATGCGGGAGCGGGTGCTGGCGATGGGCGGCGAGTTCACGGCCGGGCCGTGGGCCGGTGGCGGATACGAGGTCCGGGCGCGGCTTCCGATGCCGAGCCAGCTGGGCAAGAGTTGGCTGAGAGGGGCCTGACGTGATCACAGTGCTGTTGGCGGACGATCAGTCGTTGGTGCGCAGTGGCTTCCGGATGCTGATCGACTCGGCCGACGACATGGAAACCGTGGGCGAGGTGGACAACGGCCGCGACGCTGTGGCCGCGGTCCGGACCAGGCAGGTCGACGTGGTGCTCATGGACATCCGGATGCCCGTCATGGACGGCATCGAGGCCACCCGGCAGATCAGCGCCCTGGGCCTGGACACCAAGGTGCTGGTGCTGACCACCTTCGACCTGGACGAGTACGTGTTCGCGGCCATCCGGGGCGGCGCGAGCGGGTTTCTGCTCAAGGACGCCCTCCCCGAGGAGCTGCTGGGCGCCATCCGCGCGGTGGCCAGCGGCGACGCCGTCGTGGCGCCGTCGGCGACCCGCCGGCTGCTCACCCAGTTCGCGCCGCTCCTCCCCAAGGCGGGCCTGGCCCCGGACAGTCGCCTCGACGCGCTCACGGACCGCGAGCGGGAGGTCCTCGAGCAGGTGGCGCACGGGGCGAACAACACGGAGATCTCGCAGCGCCTGTACATGGCCGAAGGCACGGTCAAGACCCACGTCGGGCGGCTGCTGAGCAAGCTGGGCGCCCGCGACCGGGTTGGCCTGGTCCTCATCGCCCACGAGTGCGGCCTGCTCGACACCTGACCCGGATGGAGGGGGCTCAGGAGCGCAGGAGATCCTCGGTGCCGCGCTCCAACGCCTCACGGCCCAGCCGTCGGCTCACGTCCACCAGCACCACGACGCAGGCCGCATAGACGACCGCGATTCCCAGGAAGGCGGGGGTCGAGAGCCCGCCCGGGGGGAGCACCGCCATGGCCACCAGCCCGGCCAGCACGAAGGCGCCGTTGAAGCCCACGTCGTAGAACGTGAACGCCCGGCCCTTGTACTCCTCGTCGACGTGCGCCTGCACGATGGTGTCGACGCAGATCTTGAACGACTGCACGGTCAGGCCGATGAAGAAGCTCGCCACCAGCAGCGGCAGCATGGACGTGGTGAGGGCGGCGCCCACCGACGCGACGGCGGCCGTGGCGAGCAGCGCCGTGGCGGCCCGTCGAAGCCCGAGGAGACGAACCAGGGTGGGGACCACGGGCGCGGCGAGGATGAACCCGGCGCCCGTGACCAGCCCCCACACGGTGAGGTCCGCGAGCGCATCCCCGGGCCTGTCGACCGGGTTCCACAGGTGCCTCGCGGCGAGGATCACCGCGACACTCCACACCCCGAACAACAGGCGCGTCACCGCCATCAGCGCCAGCGCCAGCACCGCGGCGGGACGGGTCCGGAGGTGTCGCCCCGCCTCGGCGAGGCCCGCGAGGACCCGCCGCAGGCTCGTCCGCTCCCCCGCGACATCCGGCCCCAGCGCCCCGCGCGCGAACCCGCGACACACCAGGACCGAGCCCACGAACATGGCCGAGGCAAGCCCGAACACGACGGCGTCCGCCTGGTGCGCCGGCATCACCCCGCCGAGCGCGGCGCGCGTCACGAACCCCAGCACGGCGCCGATGACCACGCCGAGCGGCCCCACCGTCGGCAGGATCGACGACGCGGTCAGGTACTCATCGGCGTCGACGGTGTGCTGCAGCCCCGCCGACAGCCCCGCCAGCATGAACCTGTTGATGCTCATCGCCAGCAATAGGGCGACGTAGAGGACCACCGCCCAGCCCCCCGTCGTGGCGCCCGAGGCGATGACCAGGCCGATGAGGGCCGCGAGACCGGCTCGGGCGACGTCGGAGTAGAGGGCCACGTTGCGGCGCGGCCAGCGGTCCAGCAGCGGGGAGACGAACGGCCCGATCACGGTGAACGGCAGCAGCGTGATGGCCAGCACCCCGGCGATCGCGGCCGCATTCGGCTGCGACTGTGGCGAGAACAGGATGTAGGAGGCCATCCCCACCTGCAGGGTGCCATCTGCCGCCTGGCTGAGCGTGCGCAGCGCCAGGAGACGGCGGAACGAGGCGTGGCGCCAGAGCCGCCGGAGGGCGGCGATCACCTGCATCCGTGACGGCTAGCGCCTGGTGGCGTCCGCGTGCATCCGGTGAGCCTTCTCCACCGCGCGCAGGGCCCCGGTCTCCTCCATCTGCTCCATGAGCTTGTCCTGGTCGAACTGCGTGAGCGCCGACTCGGCGTCCAGCATGCGCTGGTAGTTGGCCTCGCGCTCCACCTCGTCGCCGTGGTACTCGGTGTGGACGTAGCCGTAGGCGAGGCGATCGATCTGACGGACGGCGGTCTGCATCTTGCCGGTGGGGCTGAAGATCGACGCCAGCACCGTGACGACCAGGATGCCGAGGATGACGGTCAGCGACAGCCCGATCTCGATCTCGTAGACCGGCACCGGCTCGCCGTCGTTGATGAACGGCAGGTTGTTCTCGTGCAGCGCGTGCAGGATCAGCTTGACGCCGATGAAACCGAGGATCAGGGACAGCCCGTACTTGAGGTAGATGAGGCGGTCCAGGAGGCCGTCGATGAGGAAGTACAGCTGGCGAAGCCCCATCAGGGAGAACGCGGTGGCCGTGAACACGATGAACACGTTCTGGGTGAGGCCGTAGATGGCGGGGATGGAGTCCAGCGCGAACAGGATGTCCGTGCCGCCGATGGCGATCATCACCAGAAGCATCGGGGTGAGCACGCGGCGCCCATTCTCGATGGTGAAGAGCTTGTCGCCGTCGTAGTGGTCCGTGGTGCGCAGGTACTTCTTGGCCAGGCGGATGATGAAGTTGTTGGCACCCTCCTCCTCGCCGTCCTTCTCCGGCGCCAGCAACTTGCCCGCCGTGAAGATGAGGATGAGCCCGAACAGGTAGAACGTCCAGGAGAACGCCTCGATCATGGCCTTGCCCGCGAAGATGAACCCGGTGCGGGCGATCAGCGCGAACACGATGCCGAACAGCAGCACCTTCTGCTGGTCCTGCCTCGGGACGGCGAAGCTGGACATGATGATGAGGAACACGAAGAGGTTGTCGACGCTGAGCGCCTTCTCCGTGATGTAGCCGCCGAAGTACTCCGCGCCCATCTGGGCGCCGCCGAAGACCCAGACCAGCACGCCGAAGAGCAGCGCCAGCCCCACGTAGATGGCGGACCAGACGGCCGCCTCCCGGAGCGTGGGGATGTGCGCCTTGCGGACGTGGAAGAAGAAGTCGAAGGCCAGCAGGCCGAGAATGACGAGGATGGTGATGGCCCACACCCAGAGGGGTACGTTCAACGGATTCTTCTCCTGTGTTGAGGCGACTGGCTCGGGAAGACCCGGGTAGAAGGTCTGCGAGACGCCATTTCCAGGGTACCGGGGCACGGGCCGACCACCAATCCGCGACGAGGCACGCCTGGATGGCGAGCCTCCGCCGTTTCCCGACGGCGGGGTCACCGAAGGTGTCGGAAGGCCCCGGTAGCCTTGTCACGAACAGGAGGTCCCCCATGAGACGACGTCTGCTGGCCGCCGCGATGACGCTGGCACTGCTCCTGGCAGGGTGCGCCCCCGGGCCGGACCCTGATCCCAACCCCAGTGGTTCGCAGGCGGGGCGCCCGGATCTGCCCCCCATCGACGAGGCCCTCACCGCCGTCGTGGATGCGCTCAACGCGCAGGACGTCTCCGGCCTCCCGATGGTGGGCGTGGCCGCGGAGGCGCAGACAGACTTCGAGGCCATCTTCGCCGGAATGGACGAGATCTACCCCACCGTCAGCGCCGGGCCCGTGGCCTACGAGGCCAACGACGACGTGGCCGTCGCCACCCTCACCATGAGCTACCAGCTGGGTAAGGAGGGGTGGACCTACCCGTCGGAGGCGAGGCTGCGCTATTCCGGGGACAAGTGGCGGTTGAGTTGGGCGCCCTCGATCATCCACCCGGAGCTCACCGAGGCCACCCGGCTGCGGCACACGCTCACGGAGGGCCGCCGGGCACCCATCAACGACAACGCCGGCGTGGCGATCGTCGAGGAGGGGGCCATGTTCGAGGTGGGCCTGGACAAGTCCTCCGTGGAGGCAGCCGAGTGGCCGACGGCCTCGTCGGACCTGGCCGCCATCCTGGAGGTGGACGCCGCGGCGTTCACGAAGAAGGTCCTGGCCAACGGCCCCAGGGCGTTCGTGGTCGCGGCCACCATGGTCCAGGCTGAGATTCCGCCCACCATCAGCCAGGT
This sequence comes from Tessaracoccus luoxuelianae, assembly GCF_054483915.1. Classification (NCBI taxonomy): domain Bacteria; kingdom Bacillati; phylum Actinomycetota; class Actinomycetes; order Propionibacteriales; family Propionibacteriaceae; genus Tessaracoccus; species Tessaracoccus luoxuelianae. Next base: position 149,213 of record NZ_CM137013.1, read on the forward strand.
GCCGGGCGCCTACGTCCGCGAGATCTCGGCCATCGTCGGCCCCGGCGGCTCCTTCGCGGCACCCATCCTGGGCTCGGTCGGCACCCCCACCAAGGAGATGATCGACGAGTCCGGCGGCACGCTGACCATCCAGGACCGGGTCGGGCTGAGCGGCCTGCAGGCCCGCTACGACGAGCAGCTGCGCGGCGTGCCCTCCGTGCGGGTGGACCTGGTGCCGCGTCAGGACGCCACCGCGTCGGAGTCGGCGTCGCCCGCCCCGGAAAAGGCGCTGTTCCAGCAGGATCAGAGCGTGGGCTCCGGCATCGACCTCAGCCTGGACCGGGATCTGCAGACGAAGGCCGAGGAGGTGTTGAGCACGCAGACCGGCATGGCGGCGCTGGTGGTGCTGGACGTGGCCGACGGCGGCGTCCTCGCCGCGGCGCAGTCCCCGGCTGGCGGCACCTACCCGCACGTGACCTACGGCAACTACGCGCCCGGCTCCACCTTCAAGGCGGTCTCCGCCCTGGCCATGCTGCGGTCCGGGCTGACGCCGTCGTCGACGGTGAATTGCCCTGCCTCGCTCACGGTGGGCACCTACACCTTCGGCAACTATTCGGGTTACCCGTCCGGTTCGCTGGGCCGGATCCCGCTCAGCACAGCCTTCGCGCAGTCGTGCAACACGGCCTTCGCGGGCGCGTCGGAGTCCATCACGGGTGAGCAGCTGCACGCGGCAGCGGGGTCGCTCGGGGTGGGCACCGATTACGACGTGGGCTTCACGTCCAACTTCGGCACGGTCCAGCCGGCCAACTCCATCGACCTCGCGGCCTCGATGATCGGGCAGGGTCAGGTCACCATGTCACCGCTGGGGATGGCCACTGTCGCGGCGTCTGTCGCGGCCGGGCGGACGGTGCTGCCCTGGTTGGTCAAGGGCGAGGAGGCCACCCCGACGGCGGCGCCGCTCACCGCGGCAGAGGCGGAGTCGCTCCAGTCCCTGATGGAGACGACGGTGACCTCGGGCACGGGCCGGTCGCTGCAGGGAGTCATGACGGGCGCGAAGACGGGCACGGCCCAGTGGGGCACGGCTGGGGCGCTCCAGACGAGCGCGTGGATGATCGCCTACAACGACAGGTACGCGGTGGCGTCGTTCGTCGAAGTGGGGGATTCGGGTGGCACCACGGCCGCTCCACTGATCATCTCGTTGTTCCGCTGAGCGTCACCCCTCGTTCACCTGGTGTTCTCCGTCGGCCTTTAGCGTCGCGGCATGACTTCTTCAGCATCGTTGCGCCGCGCCGTGCGTCTCTCGCTCGCCGCCGTCGTGGCCGGGGCCTGCGTCCTGGTCCCCTCCGTCGCCCCCGCCGCCCCGCCGTCGGGGATCACCCTCGACGTGCTCGGCACCTACGCCTCCGGCGGAAAGTGGGACGAGTCGGCCGCCGAAATCGTGGCGTTCGACAAGCTGACCGCCCGCCTGTTCGTGGTCAACGCCGAAGCGGGCACCGTCGACGTGCTTGATGCCTCTGATCCGTCGAACCCGGTGAAGGTTGGGGAGCTGGACACCCCGGGGGCGAACAGTGTCGCGGTGAGCCACGGGCTGGTGGCTGTCGCGGAGGCCGCCGACGAGAAGCATCTGCCGGGCTCGGTGGTCTTCTTCGACGCCCGCACCCTGGTGCAGACCGGCGAGGTCGCGGCCGGCTCGCTGCCCGACATGGTGACGTTCACGCCTAACGGCAAGACGGTGCTGGTGGCCAACGAGGGCGAGCCCGAGGGCTATCTCGACGAGCGACTCGACGATGAGAACAATCTGCTGGAAGCCCAGGTTGACCCGGAGGGGTCAGTGACGGTCATCGACGTGACCCGTGGCGCAGCCCGGGCCACTGCTCGCACGGCGGACTTCTCCGCCTTCACCAAGGAGGCCCTCGTCGCCGAGGGCGTGCGGATTACCGGGCCCCGCGCCACCGCCGCACAGGACCTGGAGCCGGAGTACATCGCCGTCGACAAGTCGGGTCACACCGCCTACGTCACGCTGCAGGAGAACAACGCGATGGCGACCGTGGACATCCGGACCGCCACTGTGACGGACATCGTCCCGCTGGGGCTCAAGGACCACTCCGTGGCCGGTTCTGGGCTCGACGCGTCGGACATGGACGACGCCATCAACATCGCGCCGTGGCCGGTCAAGGGCCTCTACATGCCCGACGCCATCGCTGCGTACACCGCGCAGGGCAAGACCTTCACCATCACGGCCAACGAGGGCGACGCTCGCGAGTACGACGGGTGGGAGGACGAGGCTCGGATCAAGAGCCTTGCGCTGGATCCGACCGCCTTCCCCGACGCCGCCACCCTGCAGGAGGACGAGAACCTCGGCCGCCTTGCCGTCGTCACCGATTCGCCCAACATCGACGGCGTCTACTCCGAGCTGTGGAGCTACGGCGCCCGCTCGATCACCATCCGCGACGCCTCCGGCGCCCTGGTGTGGGATTCGGGCGATGCCCTGGAGCAGATGATGGCCGATTTCGACCCGGGCACCTTCAACGGGGACGTGGACGACGACGGGGTCCTGGGCCTCGACAACCGCTCGGACGCCAAGGGTCCCGAGCCGGAGGGCGTCACCACTGGGCGGATCGGTGGCCGCACGTATGCGTTCGTCGGTCTGGAGCGGGCGAGCGCGATCGTGGTGTTCGACGTCACCAACCCGACCGCCCCCGTCGCTCAGGGCGTGTACCGCAACGCGGGTGACTTCGGCCCCGAGGGCCTGTTGTTCATCCCGGCCTCGGACAGCCCGACGCACTCCCCGCTGCTGGTCGTCGGCAACGAGGTGAGCGGCACGACCACCGTGTGGCAGATCTCCTGACGTCGTCGCGCGCTCGGCCCTTCCCGCGGGGTTGAGCCGGGCGCGCGCGCGAAGCGCCGCGACCGCGTCGAAACCACCCTGCGCCCGCTGCGGAGTCACGCACCAGCGTCGGGCGGGTGGTCCAGGCGCTTGAGTCCGACTACGCACCCGATGATCCCGGCCAGGAACAGGGCCTTCAGCCAGGTGATGCCCTCCGCACCGATGGCAACCGAATACGCGACCGTCAGCACCGTTCCGACGCTGGTCCACACCGCGTACGCCGTCCCAGTCGGGATGTGGCGCATGGCGAAGGCCAGCCCGACGACCGAGGCAACCGTGGCCACCAGGAACACGACAACGGGAACCGGGCGGGTGAAGCCCTCGCTGGCGGACAGGGCGTTGGCCCACACCGCCTCGAGGACGGCGCTGGCCAGAAGCATGGGCCAGGCCCATCGCGCGGTCATGCCAGCACCTTCAAGCCGACGACGCACGTGACGATGCCCACCAGCAGCAGGATCTTGGCGAGGCTCACCGGCTCGACGCGGGTGAACATCGCCCACGCAACTGTCAGCGAGGCGCCGGTGGCGGTCCACACTGCGTACGCGGTGCCGGTGGGAAGCGTGTTGAGCGCGAACCCGAGCCCGACGAGGCTGAGGACGGCCGTCACCGCGAAGATCAGGGTGGGGGTGGGACGGCGCAAGCCGTCGGAGCGGCCGAGGGCGGTTGCCCAGACTGCCTCGAGGACGCCGGAGGCCAGCAGAATGACCCAGTCCATGGACGAATCCTTTCAAGGAATGGCCAGTCTTGTCGTCACCGGGTACTGATCCGTCGTCCGGGGCGGGTCGCCGCGGCCCACGCTAGCACCCAGCGCGGAGACGCCGCCCCATGCGGCCCCCCGCGCCTGCGCTCGGTCTCGACGCCTGCCCTAGTTCTCGACGCCTGCGCTAGATCTCGGCGCCGGGACGGCGCCTGCGCTAGATCTGGCCGCCTGCGCTACAGCTCAGGCGGCGGAAACGAAGGCAGGCGCATGACGGGCACCTGCGCTAGAGGGCAGGCGTCCGCACGGAGGGCAGGCGTCCGCACGGAGGGCAGGCGTCCGCACCGAGGGCAGGCGTCCGCACCGAGGGCAGGCGCCTGCATGAGCGGGTAGGCTAGGAATAGTTGATCTCTCAATCTTTGCGAGGAACCCATGGACATCGACCGGCTCGAATTCGGCATCGACACGTTCGGCGACGTCACCGCCGGCCCCGACGGTGCCCTCCTCCCCCACGATCAGGTGATCCGCAACCTCATCGACGAGGCCGTCCTGGCCGACGAGGTGGGCCTCGACGTCATTGGCATCGGCGAGCACCACCGCGACGACTTCGCCGTCTCAGCCCCCGACATGGTGCTGGCGGGCATCGCCACCCGCACGACCCACCTGAAGCTGGCCACCGCCGTCACCGTCCTCTCCTCTGACGACCCCGTCCGCGTCTTCGAGCGCTTCGCCACCCTCGACGCCCTGAGCGGCGGCCGCGCCGAACTCATCGCCGGCCGTGGCTCGTTCATCGAGTCCTTCCCGCTGTTCGGCTACGACCTCGCCGACTACGAGGCCCTCTTCGAGGAGAAGCTGGCCATGCTCGCTCAGCTCATCCATGGCGGGCGGCAGACCTGGTCGGGTCAGCTCACGCAGAGCCTCGACGACGTGGAACTGTTCCCGCGCCTCGCCACCGCACCGCTCACCACCTGGGTGGCCGTCGGCGGCAGCCCGCAGTCCGTGCTGCGTGCGGCCAACTACGGCCTGCCGCTCATGCTGGCCATCATCGGCGGCTCCGTGGACCGGTTCGCGCCGTTCGCCGACCTGCACCGCCGCGCCCTCGACGAGTTGGGCAAGGAGCCGCAGCCTGTGGGCTGGCACTCCTACGGACACCTCGCCGCCACCGACGATCAGGCCCGCGAGCGCATGTTCAAGCCCTGGCTGGAGCAGACCTCGAAGATCGGGCGCGAGCGCGGGTGGGGCCGGATGACCCGCGCCCACTTCGACGACGAGGCGGAGCACGGCGCCATGGCCGTCGGCTCACCCGAGACGGTGGCGGCCAAGGTCGCCCACGGCTTCCGTACGCTCGGCGCGCAGCGGTTCCAGCTCAAGGTGTCCACCGGGCGCCTGTCCCACGAGGCCATCATGGACACCATCGGCCTGTACGGCACCGAGCTGGTGCCACTGGTGAAGGACATGCTCGCCGGAAGCTGACGGAGCCCGCTGGTAGCGTCGGCGCCATGACCAACCGCGTGAGCACCCCGCTGGACATGGTCGCCGACGCCTACGTCGACACCATCGTCACCCTCAGCCCCATCACCGCCACCGGAATCGGCGCGCCCGGCCACGATCACCAGCTCGACGACTTCTCCCCCGCCGGCCTGGCCGCGCGGGCCGAGGCCACCCGGGCGGCGCTGCGCCTCGCGGAGGCCACGGAGGCCGTCGACGACGTGGACGCCGTGACCGCCGCCGCGATGCGCGAACGCCTCGGGCTGGACCTCGAGCTGTTCGAGGCCGGGGAGGACTACGCCCAGCTCAACAACATCGCCTCCCCGCTCCAGCACATCCGTGACGTCTTCGACCTCATGCCCACCGCCACCACCGACGACTGGGAGATCATCGCCGCGCGCATGGGCGCGGTGCCCGCAGCCGTCGACGGGTACATCGAGTCGCTGCGCCTCGCCGTCGACCAGGGCCCCGCGCCGGCGCTCCGGCAGATGGAGATGGGCATCAGACAGGCCGACGAGCTCGCCGGGGACGGCTCCTTCTGGACCTCCCTGGCGGCCTCCCCGGACGCGTCCGGGCCGCTCGCCGACACGCTGAGCCACAACGCGGACCAGGCCCGCGGCGCCTACGCCCGGCTCGCGGAGAGCCTGCGCGAGCTCGCCCCCCGCGCGCCGCGGGCCGACGCCGTCGGCCGGGAACGCTACGGTCGGCTGTCGCGGCAGTTCCTGGGCGCCACCATCGACCTGGACGAGACCTACGAGTGGGGTCGCGAGGAACTGGCCCGCATCGTCGCGGAGCAGGACGAGGTGGCGCATCAGCTCTACGGTGACGGCACCACCGCCGACGAGGCCATGCGTCTCCTCGACGAGGACGTCACCAGACAGCTCCACGGCACCGACGCCCTCCAGCGCTGGATGCAGCAGACGTCCGACGCGGCCGTCGAGGCCCTGGCCGGAACGCACTTCGACATCGCGGACCCGATCCGCAGGCTGGAGTGCTGCATCGCCCCCACGCAGCACGGCGGCATCTACTACACCGGCCCCACGGACGACTTCTCGCGGCCGGGGCGGATGTGGTGGTCGGTTCCCCCGGGCGTCGAGAGCTTCGGCACCTGGCGCGAGAAGACGACGGTTTACCACGAGGGCGTGCCGGGGCATCACCTTCAGATCGCGCAGGCCGTCTACCGCGCCGGCGAGCTCAACAGGTGGCGCAGGATGATCTGCTGGGTGTCCGGCCACGGCGAGGGCTGGGCCCTGTACGCGGAGCGGCTGATGGAACAGCTCGGCTTCCTCGACGACCCGGGAGACCGGATGGGGATGCTCGACGCCCAGCGGATGCGGGCCGCCCGCGTTGTCCTCGACATCGGCGTCCACCTCGGCAAGCCGGCCCCCGAGGAGTGGGGCGGCGGCACCTGGGACGCGGACAAGGCGTGGCCGTTCCTCAAGGCCAACGTGAACATGGCCGAGGAGTTCGTGCGCTTCGAGTTGGAGCGGTACCTGGGCTGGGCAGGGCAGGCCCCGGCGTACAAGGTGGGGCAGCGGCTGTGGGAGCAGGCCCGCGACGAGGCGGCGGCGCGTGACGGGGCGTCGTTCGACCTGCGAAAGTTCCATAGCCGGGCTCTGGACCTCGGGTCCGTCGGCCTGGACGTGCTGCGGGAGGCGCTGAAAGCTCAGCGCTGACCCGCGGCGCCCGTGAGGAACTCGCGCCACCGTCGGCCGAGGCCAGGGGGACGCTGATGCCCAGCTCCCGCTGGACGGCGCGGACCGCGGACCTGGTCTGCTCGTCGTAGCGGCCCGACGCCTCGACGTCGCGGCCGAACAGATGCCGCAGCACGCCCTGCACCAGCTCCACCTGGGTCCGCGACCCCTCCCGGAACGACGCGGCCTCGTAGCCGTTGATCCCGTTGTCGATGTGGATGTGGTTGTGGTGCTGCGCGTTGTAGCGGTAGGTCAGCGTGTAGGTGAAGCGGGACGCGACGGAGGCGGCGAGCCGCCAGTAGCCGGGGAGCTCGGCGGGGTCCTCGCCCCAGAGGTCGTAGCGGCAGGACACGCGGCCGCCCTCGTGCACCAGCTCGGCGAAGTCGAAGGCGCGGCCGGCGGCGTGCCAGGAGTCGCACCTGTCGACGAAGGCGCCGTACGTGGATACCTCCCGGAGGGGCCCTAGGCCGCTGACCGAGACCCACTCCGCGGCCCATTCCTCGAGACGCTCGATGAACCGGGGGTCGGCGCGGAACGCCTGCGGGGTGCCGGTGATTTCGTAGCTCAGCGGTGCGCCGCCGAGCGAGGAGAAGGACGTCAGTGAGTCGGGTGTGCGGCACCCGCCGAGGCCGCCGACGTCAGGGATGGGCAGCGACACGGGACCTGAGCAGGCCGCCGCCGGGAGTGCGGCGGCTCCGAGGAGGAAGGCACGGCGTCGCATGCCTTCGATGGTATGCGCGCCTGGCTCGGGTCGGCGTCGGGGTGGGGGTCACCACCCGTTCGAACGGGGCCCCGCGCTACCGGCGGGGCCGTCGCTTAGACAGCGGATGAGGGCACGTCGAGGGTCGACGCCCAGGCGCGCACCGCGCCGAGATCCAGGTTGTCCTGCATCGGCTTCTGCATCGTGTGCAGAAACCATCTCCTCCACCAGCTCACACGCTCGGGAACGAACCGCCCGGCGAACGACTCGCTCGCCTCCGCGCCCAGCCGTTGCGCCATCGAAGCGTTGTAGGCCAGCGACTCGACGCGTTTGGCCGGATCCGCGGCGTTGAGGCAGGCGTTGAACACCGCGACACTCACCTCCCGCAGCGCGCCCTCCTCCGCCGCGACCCACGCCGTCGCCTCCTGATACCAGCTGCCCGCATTGATCCCGCTGCCGAGCACCACCAGCGCCGCGCCGTCGACGGAGGGGCGAGACTTCAGGTCCGCGACGAGGACCTGATGCCCGGTGGATCTCAGGACCGAGCCGACGGCCTCGGCGATGTCGCGTGCGGTGCCCCCGCGGGTCGCGTACGCAACCAGAACCTTGCCCATGGCGCACACGCTAGCCAACGGGGTCCGCCCCGTAGCTCCCGGGGTGGACTAATAAGTCCAAATGTCCGGTGCTAATTGCGGCTTCGGCACTCAGTCGAAGATCGGGTCCGTGGTTCGGGTGCGCTTCAGCTCGAAGAAGCCGGGGTAAGCGGTGACCTTCACGAAGCCGTCGAACAGGTTGCCCGCCTCCTCGCCCTTCGGCGCAGGGGAGATCACGGGCCCGAACAGGCTCATCCCGTTGACGCGGAGCACCGGGGTGCCCACCTCGTCGCCCACCGGATCCATGCCCTCGTGGTGCGAACGGCGGAGATCGTCGTCGACGGCTTCGGTCTGCGCGATGTCCAGGATGTCGGCATCGGCGCCGACGGCGGCCAGCGCGGCCGCGACCGTCTCCGGCCCCTGCTTCTCACCGCCGGGGTGGAAGCGGGTGCCGAGTTCGGTGTAGAACTCGCGCAGCATGTCCGAGCCGTGGCGCTGCTCGACGAGGAGCGCGGCGCGGGCCGGCATCCAGGCGCGGTCCATGTGCCGCCGGTACGCCGGGGGCAGGTCGCGGCGGTGATTGAGGACGGCCAGGCTCATGACGTGGAAGGTGACCTTCACGTCGCGGACCTTCTCCACCTCGAGCATCCAACGCGAGGTCATCCAGGCCCAGGGGCAGATGGGATCGAACCAGAAGTCAACGTCAGTGGTCATGGGGCCATCTCACCACAGTCCGGCTTGGTCGCCGGTTGAGATCGCTGAGGGGGATGAAAGCGCCGCGTCGAGGGACGCGGGCGATCAGGGATCGCCGCGCGGGGGCGCTGCGGCAGGACTACAGTCGGATGCAGGAGCGGACACCGATGTCCGCGGGCTCGAGGAGGTAGTCATGGCCGTCATCACCGTGTCGCGTCAGCTCGGCAGCCAGGGAGGCCGCATCGCGCAGGAACTGGCCCATCAGTTGGGCTACGACTTCGTGGATAAATCGACCATCAACAAGGTCATCCGTCAATACGGCGTCACCCGGCTCGATGCGATCTACGACCACAAGCCCAAGATCTGGGAGTTGTTCAAAGAGGACAGCGCCACGACCATCCAGATGATGAACGAGACCATCGCGGCCTTCGCGGCCCGCGGCAACGTGGTGATCCTGGGCCGGGGCGGATTCCGGGTGCTCCAGGGCATGGCGGACGTGGTGAACGTGCTCGTCAAGGCGCCGGACTCGGTGCGCGCGGGCCGGGTCGCCAAGCGCACGAGCATCGAGCCCGACGAGGCGGCCCGCCTGATCAAGGCCGACGACGAGATCCGCGCCCGGTTCGTTCGTCTGTTCTACAACGTCGACTGGTCTGACGAGTCCAACTTCGACCTCGTCATCGACAGCGACTCCATGTCCGAGCGGGCCGCCATCGCTCAGATCGCGGCGGCAGCAGCCGCCCTCCCGGCCCTCACCGGAGGAGAACGCGCTGCCGCCACCATTCAGGTGGACCCGGTTCTGGCGACGACCGCGGAGGCGGCGTTGTCGCGCAGACCGTCCGGGTCCGATCAGGCTGCCCCCGAGTCCTGAGGCTGATGGTCGCCGCCCAGGCTCCACTGGGCGAACGCATCCAGCGTCAGGCGGCGGCCCGGACGGCGGCCTCGTCGGCCAACTCGTCCTTGTGCCTGGAGCGCGACACCCACTTGTCGACGATGGCCGCCAGGGCGCCGTCGCCGGTGACGTTCGTGGCGGTGCCGAAGGAGTCGATGGCGATGTAGGCCGCGATCATGAGGCCCACCTGCGCCTCGGTGAACCCGAGCATCGTCGAGAGCAGGCCCGCCGCGGTCATGATCGCGCCGCCGGGCACCCCTGGCGCCGCCACCATCATGACGCCCAACATCATCACGAACCCGATCATCACGCCCACGTTGATCTCGATCCCTGCGAGCATCATCACTGCCAGCGCAAAGCAGGTAATCTTGATGGTGGATCCCGCGAGATGGATGGTGGCGTTGAGCGGGATGGCGAAGGCCGCCACCGGCTGCGACACGCCCATCTTGATCGCCTGGCGCAGCGTGACGGGGATGGTGGCGGCCGAGGAGGACGTGCCGAGCGCCGTGGCGTAGGCCGGCAGCATGGTGACCAGCATCTTCAGCGGATTCCGCCCGGTGATGATCCCCGCGACGGTGTACAGCGCCAGCAGCATCACCCAGGTCAGGATGAACACGAACACCACCACACCCAGGAAGGTGGCGATGACCGTGTACACCTGGCCGCCCTGCGTCATGTTGAGGAAGATGCCGAAGATGTAGAACGGCAGCAGGGGGATGAGGATCTTCTGGATGACCATGTTGATCACCTCGCGGAACTCCTCGAACCCGCGCTGCAGCGCGCCGCCCTCGATCATCGTCAGCGCGACGCCCACGATGAACGCCAACACCAGCGCCGACATGACGCCGAACAGGGGCGGAATCTCCAGCGCGAAGTAGGGGGCGAGCAGCGCCTCGTCGGGGTTGGTGAGCGACGGCGCCCCGCCTTCGGGCAGCACCCGCGGGAGGACGAGCAGTGACGCGCCCAGCCCGATGAGGCCGGCGCTCAGCGTCGACGCGTAGGCCAGGGCGGCGGTCACCGCCAGCCACCGGCCGGCGCCGCGACCCAGCTGGGCGATGGCCGGGGCGATGAGTCCGAGGATGATCAGGGGGATGGCGAAGCCGAGGAACTGGCCGAAGACGCCGTTGAAGGTGACGAAGACGCGCGTCAGCCAGTCGGGGAAGAAGTTCCCGAACAACACGCCCAGCGTGATGGCGACGACGATCCGGGGCAGAAGACCGAACGTGAACTTCTTCTTCTGGGCGACGGCTGCAGTGCTCATGCGCGCAAACCTAACCCAGCATCCCTCCACGGGCTACCCGAGGCCCCGCTAACGCAGGAGCCCGCGCGCCACATTCAGGGCCATCGGCAGGTATCCGCCCCCGAACAGGACCACGTGAACCAGCAGCATGTGCAGTTGGTGCAGGGGAATCCGCTGGCGCATGCCCTCCGCCGGCGGGCTGACCTCGCGGTAGCCGTCAAGGATGTCGGAGATCTGCCCGTTCCCGAACAACGCCAACTCCGCCAGGTCCGTCTCTGCGTGTCCTCCGTTGGCACAGGGGTCGATGAGCGCGCCCACCCCGTCGGCCGTCCACACCACGTTGCCGGCCCACAGGTCGCCATGGATGCGCGCCACCTCCCCACAGAGCGCGGGTTGCGGCGAGTCGAACCGCCCCGTCGCCACGGCGTCGCACGCCCGGTGAAGCAGCCGGTTGTCCTCGGCTTCAAGTCCGGCGGCCATCGCGACGTAGGGCCTGAGCCGCCCCTCCGCGTAGTACTCGCCGAACGACCGCCAGGTGGGCACTGCGGCGGCGGGCGTCGGCAGGTTCGCCGTCGCCAGATCCGCCGGCTCCAGACCCGGTGGCGCCTCGCCCCACCACCTGGCGCCGGCGGCGTGGGTCAAGGCCAGCCGACGGCCGAACTCGGCTGCGTGTGCGCGCGTGGGCACCCTTTCGTCCAGCAGCAGCGTCTCCAGCCAGGTCTCCCCCGAGCCGGCGAGTTCGGCGACCGCGGCGCCCCCTCCTGGGGTCGCCTCGGACAGCCAGCGCAGGCTGGCCACCTCGGTGGCGATCGCCCGCCGGGTGCCCGCCTTCCGGAACGTCTTCATCCGAGGCGTGCAACCCAGGCGGCGAGCACGTCCTCGAGCCGGCCGTGCAGGCGCAGGGTGGCGAGGTCGTCGCCGCGGGTGGCGCCGTCGTTGACGATGACGACGTCGTGGCCCCGCTGGGCGGCACGGCGCACGAACCGGAGGCCGCTCATCACCGACAGGCTGGACCCGAGGACGAGCAGCGTCGCGGCCTCGTCGAGCAGCGCCATCGCCTCCCCCACGACGGTGCGGTCCGCATTCTCCCCGAAGAAGACCACGTCGGGTTTCAGCATGCCGCCGCAGATTGGGCAGTCCGGGTAGAAGAAGTCGTCCGTTCGATCCACTTCGGCGTCCCCGTCGGGGGCGGTGCGGCTGTCGACGGCGAGCGCGTCGAGGCGCTCGGCGAAGCGCGGGTTGAGCGCGAGGAGTTGCTCCTGCATGCCGTCCCGGTCAATCAGGGTGCGGCAGGCGAGGCAGACCACCCGTTCGAGTGCGCCGTGCAGGTCCAGCACCGGCCGCGACCCCGCCGCCTGGTGCAGCCCGTCGACGTTCTGCGTGACCACGCCGGTGAGCGGGGTCAACTCGCCCAGGTCAGCCAGCGCGTGGTGCGCCGCGTTCGGGCGCGCCTGGGCGAACCATCGCCAGCCCACCGTGCTGCGCGCCCAGTAGCGCCGACGGCTGAGGTCCGAGCCCACGAACTCCTGGTAGGTCATCGGCGAGCGCGGCACCGCGTCGCGGCCGCGGTAATCGGGCAGGCCGGAGGCGGTCGACATGCCGGCGCCGGTGAGGACCATGGTGGGGCGCCCGCGGAAGAGGTCCGCCGCCGCGGCGAGGTCGTCGTCGTGGGAGCGCAGCCCGAAACCGCCCGTGCCGGGCCCCCACGAGGGGGTCGACGGCAGCGCGACGGCGTCCGCGGCGGTGCGAAACCAGCCGCCGACGTCCGGAATGGGGGCACTATTCATCGGTCTCCTTCCCGGCCAAGCCTAGGCCTCTCCAGAGTGGCGCCTGGGGGTCGGTCTAGCATCCCCGAACCCCCAGTGAGCAGGCACTCACTCGCGGGCGGGTACACAGCCACCATGCCGGGGCCGCCAACCGCCGTAGAATCGCCGACGAAACCTGGTGAGAGGGGAACCCATGGCCGGCGGCCTTGCAGCACTACTCGACGATGTGGCAGCCATCGCCCGCGCGGCGGCGGCCTCCGTCGACGACATCGCGGCCGCGGCCGGCAAGGCGTCCACCAAGGCGGTGGGCGTGGTGGTCGACGATGCGGCGGTCACCCCCCGCTATGTCGACGGCTTCACCCCGGACCGCGAACTGCCGGTGATCTGGAAGATCGCCAAGGGATCGATCCGCAACAAGCTGTTGTTCATCCTGCCCGCAATCCTGCTGCTGAGCCAGTTCCTGCCGTGGGCACTGACCCCGCTACTCATGGTGGGCGGCCTCTACCTCTCCTACGAGGGCGCCGAGAAGATCTGGGAGGCGGTCAGCGGCCACTCCAAGGTGAAGGAGGCACCGGTCGCGATCAAGGGCGAGAACCACGAGGACAAGATGGTGGGTGGCGCCATCCGGACCGACTTCATCCTATCCGCGGAGATCATGGTCATCTCCCTCAACGAGATCGCCGGCGAGGGCTTCTGGATGCGGGCGATCACGCTCGTGGTGGTGGCCTTCGGCATCACCGCGTTGGTCTACGGCGTCGTGGCGCTGATCGTGAAGATGGACGACGTCGGCCTCAGGCTGGCCGCCAACCCGCCCACCAGCCGGCTGGGCGAGGGCTTGGTCAAGGCGATGCCGATCGTCATGAAGGTGCTGTCCACTGTGGGGATCGCGGCGATGCTGTGGGTGGGTGGACACATCCTTCTGGTCGGCATCAACGACCTAGGCTGGCCCGTCATCTACGACTTCGTGCACCACTGGGAGGTGTTGGCGGCCGAGGCGGCGGGCGGCTTCGTCGGCTGGTTGGTCAACACGCTCGCGTCTGCGATCCTCGGCCTCGTGGCCGGCGGGATCGTCGTGGCGATCATGCACCTGATCCCGCGGAAGAAGAAGGTCGCGGCGCACTGACCCTCGCCTCCTGCAGCCTGCTCTCCGGGCAGCGTGGTCTGGTACAGGATGCCCGGGTGCGCGACGGCAGGGCGGGCCTGGGTCGGGTCAGCCCAGGCGGGACGCCAGCTGGGTGATCCCCGGGTTGGGCATCACTGCGCAAGCCCGCCCTGCCGTCCCGCATCCTCGCTGTCGGGCTCAGGCGCTCCGCGGCAGCGGGCCACGCGCGGCGGCTGGCTCAACCGTTTTTCTTGGGGGGGGGCTCTACCCACGACGTAGCCCAACCAGCGTTCGGCGTGGCGGGTCAGCGGTTGGGGCGACCGCCTCCTCCACCCATCCCGCTTCCGGTCGAGGTGCCGGCGGTCACGACCACCGACTGCCCATCCACCGCGACGGTGTACTCCTGGCCGCTGCTGATGCCCTCACCGGAGTAGACGACGTTGGAGAAGTCCTTCTCAGCGGTGAACTCACCAACCATCTCGGAGCCCGAGAGGATCTGGACGGTGGAGCCCGCGGAGCCGGAAACCGTCGCCTGCACCCACCCCTGCGCCGACTCCGCGTCCGGGGTCTCGGCCATCCCGGAGGAGCCGACCGCCAGCAGCGTGCCGCCGCTGATCGTGAACGTGCCGTTGACGTCCAGCGCGCCGTTGCCGTCGTTCAGCGGCCCGTGCACGATGACCGTACCGCCGGTGATCTCGGCGTCTCCGTTGGAGTCGAACCCGTCCCCACCTGCGTCGATGGTGAGCGTTCCGCCGCTGACCAGCGCCGACCCGTCGATGACCCCCATCCCTCCCCCGCCTGGGCCGCCGCCCATCTGCCGGTCCGTGGAGGCGGTGTCGGTGGACGTGGTGGTGTCGGCGGCGGAGACGTTGAGGCCGTCATCCTCCGCGGTCACGTCGATGGTGCCGCCGGTGATCGCGATGTACTGCGCCTCGAGGCCCTCGTAGGACCTGGCCAACGTGACCTCGCCGTCGCCGATGACGAGGCTGAGCTCGGCGTGGATGCCGTCGTCGCCCGCCTCCACCGTGACGGTGCCCCCGGAGATGATCACGTCCGTGGCGGCGTCGAAGCCGTCGGACCCGGAGGTGAGCGCCAGGGTGCCGCCCGAGATGTCGATGAAGCCGGATTCTACCTCGGTGTCATTGGTGGACTTCAGCGCGTCACCACCCGCCTCGACCGTGACGGCGCCGCCCGTGATGGCGAGGTGGTCCTTGCCGCGGATGCCGTCGTCGGCCGCGGTGACCTGGATGCTGCCGCCGACGATGGCCAGGCCGTCGGCAGTGGCGATCCCGTCGAGGCTCCGCCCGGTGACCGTGAGGGAGCCGTCGCCGCCGATGGTCAGGTCCGCCTTGGAATAGAGGGCCGCGGTGGGCGCCTCGTCGGAGGTGCCGGCGTAGCTGGCCGCGTCGGTGAGCGTGCTGCTCGTGCCGTCGGCGAGCACCACCACCGCCTCGCCGGCATCGGCGATGGTGATCGCCGGCCCCGTGTCCGAGGTGATCTCGGCGTCGGAGAGGACGAGCTTCACCTCGTCGTCGGAGGCCGAGTTGACCACCACCTGGCCGTCGAGCGAGCCGGTGAGCACGTAGGTGCCGCCGGCAGTGATGGTGACGGTGTTGCCGTCGATGGTGACGCCCTCGCCGTCGACGGTCGCGGTGCTGCCGCTCAGCGTGATGGTGGTGGCCGACGATGCGTCCCACGTCACGTCGGCGGCGTCCGGCGTGGCGTTGGCGGCCCGGGTGGCGTCCACAGTGAGGGCCGCGCCGTCGACGGTGGTCGCGGTGGTGGTCGTGGTGGTGGCGGAGGTCGTCCCGGCGGCGGCCGTGCTCCCGACGCCGGTGGCGCCGCAGCCCACGAGCAGGGCGCCGACGGCGAGGGAGGACAGGGAGGCGAGGAGTCGCTTGGGGGTCATGGTCATATCTCCTGTGGTGCTTGGTGGGTGTCGGGTTGGGTCGGGTGACGGGGGGGTGTGACTGGTTGTCAGGTTGCGTTTCTTAGGCTTCGAGGCTCGTCGCTGCGCTCCTCACACCTCAGCCAGCAGAAGGGTGAGCGACCACTTCCCGGGTCACTCGGCGGCGGCCCCACTCCGCTGGCTGAGGTGCCGCGCAGCGGCCTCGAAGCCTACGAAACGTAGGCTGACAAGGTCACGTGTATTGGGCTTCGAGGGTCGTCGCTGCGCTCCTCACACCTCAGCCGGCGGTGGAGGGTGGTCAGGCGGCGGCGAGTTCGGTGTGGGTCATGAGGCGGTGCCAACGGTTGTGGGGCAACTCGGGGCGGAGCGTCGCCAACCCCGTGGCGTACTTCGACATGGACACGGGCCGGTGCCCGCGACCCCACAGCACCCGGTCCGCCACCGACGCCCCGGCACTGGACTTCGTCTCGACGATCACCAGGCCGTCGGCCGATCGCTCGTGGCCGGTCTGTCGGTCGGACCACGTCAGGTGCGTGTCGAGCGTGGCGCGGGCGGCGCCGTCGGGCATGAGGAACGTGGACCGGGTGTAGGTGACGTCCAGGACGGGCTCCAGTTCCTCGTCGAGCCGGATCCGGTCCCCCCCGAGGGCCTCGGCGACGAACTCGCGGGCGCCTCCGTCGAGGTGGCGGATCGGCTGCTCCCACGCCACCCGGCGCTTGACCGTGCAGCCGCCGCGGCGGGTCTTGACCTCGAGGAACTGCTGGTCCGTGTCCACATATCGGCGGGTGCGCACCTTGAAGCGGTGACGGCGCCTGTGGGCCGTGCCGAGGAAGCAGTCGAGACCCGCGGTGTCGAAGTAGGTGGAGAGGTAGCCGAATCGACGGCGCCCGTCGATCTCGAGGACCCGGGCCTCACGCGGGAGACCGAGGACGAACGCGTCGGCCTCGGCTGAGGTGAGCACGTACTTGCGGTCCACCCGGGTGAGCAGGGCAGCGGTCCGGTTGAGCTCGTCGAGGGAGACCGGTTCGCGGGCGGCGAGGCCGCGGAGCGGGAGTGTCGCGGCGGTCATCGTGCGTCCGCCCAGGCGACGCGGCGCGTGACGGACGGGGTGGTGGAGCGGTAGCGGACGTCGACGGTGGTGGTGTCGTTGACCAGGTCCAGCCGCTGGACGCTGAGGTGCTTGACGGTGCCGCCGAGGCGGTCCTGCAGGTAGCCGATCAGCGTCGCCTCGTCGGTGATGGCGCGGTCCACCACCACCACCTCACGCTTGTGGCCGCGCAGCAGCATCCCGTGGTCCGCGACGAACATGCCGGCGAGGACCACCGCCATCAGGCTGAGCGCCATCACGGGCTCGGCCCCGAGGCCGCTGAGCAGGCCGAGCGCCAGGGCGCTGAAGTAGTAGGCGATCTCGTGCTGGGCCAGCTCGTCGGAGCGGAGCCGGATGATCGACAGTACGCCGAAGAGCCCTAGACCCAGGCCGGCGCCCACCGCTGTGGAGAGCAGGACGGAGCTGACCGCCATGATGCCGATGTTGACGCCGAGGTAGGCCACGACGAGGTCGCGGCGGCCGTGGCGGGGAAAGTACAGGCCGAGCGTCAGGATCAGGATGCCGACGATGTTGGCCAGGTACAGGATGGCGGTGGTGGACACAGGGGTACTCCTCGGTGGCGGTTTCGGTGATGCACCTATTCCGCCAGCCGAGTCTGTGGGGTCACTGTGGGCGCCCTGCGCCGCCGCTATGAGTCTCTTCGGCGCCTCAGAGCGGGAGGCCCCGGGAACGGAAAAGGTTCGAGGGGTCGTAGAGGCTCTTGACCGACGCCAGCCGTTCGAAGTTCTCCCCGTGTGCACGCCTGACCGCCGACGGGTCGGTGAGGTCGTCGAAGTTGAGGTAGGAGCCCGCGCTCGAGAAGGGCTGCAGGGCCTTCGTCGCGTCGCGCGCCCAACCGATGTTGGCTCGGTCGTCGGCGGGGTCGTCCCAGTTGGATTCCAGCCCGATCATGTACGGCGAGGTCCGGTTGGCGATCGGCGTGCCGTCCGAGGGCACCACCGCGATCGCGCCACCGTTGATCCAGATGTCCAGTGACGTCAGGGGCGAGGGCCGCCGGGCAGCCAGGTCGAGGATCACCTCAGAGGCGTCAGGGGTGAGATCCACCAGGTGCGACGAGCGCCAGTAGTAGCGCCGGCCGCGCGGATAGTCCTCGTCGAAGAACTTCTGCGCCTCCACCCAGGGCACGACGCCGCTCATGTCGGTGAGGACGGTGCCGAGGTCGCGCAGCGGCGCGCAGACGCGCTCCCCATCGTCGACGTCCCCGATGTAGGGGCCGGCGATCCCGACGAACGGCTGTCCCCACAGCTCGCGGGGGAACGGTTCCGCCTCCGGGAAACTCCAACACACAGCGATGGAGCCGAACTCGTCCGGTGCGGACCCCACGAACTCGCGCAGGTTGGCCAGCACCTTCTTCCCCTCGCTCAGCGGGTAGGTCAGGAACGGCAGGTACACGTCAGGGCCGACGGGGTGCGCCTCGTACTCGAGGGCCGTCACCACGCCGAGGTCCCACCCGCCGCCGCAGAGGGCCCAGTACAACTCCGAGTGCTCCTCGATGGACGCGTGGACCAGGCGACCGTCGGCCGTCACGACGTCGGCGCCGGTCACGTTGTCGCAGCTCAGGCCGTGCTTGCGGCGCATCCAGCCGTAGCCGCCACCCAACGTCAGCCCCGCGACCCCCGTCTCGGACACCACACCCAGCGGCACCGCCAGCCCGTGCTTCTGGGTGGCCGCGTCGACGTCGCCGATCTGCGCCCCGCCCTCGGCGCGCACCAACCGCTGGACGGGGTCCACCCTCACGGCCCGCATCCGCCCCAGATCGATCACCAGGCCGCCGTCGATGACTGAGGAGCCGGCCACGTGGTGGCCTCCGCTGCGCACGGAGATCCCCAGGTCGTGAGACCTGGCGAACCTGACCGCCTCGACGACGTCGTCCGTCCCTTGGCAGCTCACGATGGCCGCGGGCCTCTTGTCGATGGTGCCGTTCCACACGCGGCGTGCGGTGTCGTACTGGTCGTCCGCGGCTGAGAGCACCGAGCCGTGGACGCCGGCCGCGAGCTGAAGGAGAGCGTCCCTGTCCATCTCCGGAGTGTGCCTGCTCGCCCGCCGAAATCCGACGCTGACGAGGGCGATCACTGGCGGCGCACGCCTCACCAGCGACGACGCTGCGGCGTTCGGCTCGCCGCACCCCTTTATGGGCGGTCCCGGCCGGTCTCGGCCCCTTGGAGTCTGGCCGCGATGACGGCGGCCTCAGTGCGCGAGCCGACGCCGAGCTTGCGCAAGATGGCGGACACATGGACGCTGGCAGTCTTGTCGCTGATGAACAGGCGCCTCCCGATCTCGCGGTTGGTGAGGCCCTCAGCCACCAGGTGGAGGACCTGCCGCTCGCGGTCCGTGAGATGCGCAGGGGCTTGGGTGGAGTGGGGCACCTCCGCCAACAGATGCGCCCGGCTTCTCAGCTCGGTGACCTTCCGCAGGGTCAGCAGGTCATGGATCCGCCCCGACAGGTGCGCCGCCTGGTCCAGCGTCTCCTCGGCCGCCAGCCGGTCGCCCGACATGATCTGTACCTCACCGAGCCGGAAGAGGGCATCCGAGTGGTACTGGATCGGGACCCGTCCCCGCTCCGCGGCGGCCACGGCCTCGCGCCAGGCGACGACGTCGGTGCCCGCGCCGTCGGCGCCCCCCAGCCGGGCCTCCAGGAGGGCGCGCCAGTCGGCCACCACCTCCCACAGGGCGAGGCTGTCGAGGGTGGAGCGGAGCCGCTGCTCGGCGGCGGCGAAGGGATACCCCTCGCCGGAAAGGATGCCGTCGGCATGGGCGCTTCGCAGAGAGGCCATCACCTCCGCGCCGAGCACCGTGAGCCTCAGGGCAGCGCGGCTTGCCACCGACCGATGACCGTCCCACAGGCACTCGACCTGCTCCCAGGCGCCCGGCAGATCATCGACGGCGAGCGCCACCGCGCCCACCGCCCGCGCGACCGTCAGCCTGCCGGTTGCGCTGCGGCGAGCGCCGTCGATCGCCTGGGCGTGCTGCCGCATCAGGTCCCGGGCCTGGCCGGCCCGGTCCCGGAGGCGCAGGATGTCCATCTGGGCCAACCTGCAGTAGCCGCCGGCGAAGGTCCACGGCCCCAACCCGATCAGTTCCTGCCCCATCCGCTCGGCGGCGGGCAGGTCCCCCAGATCGAGGTGGACGTTCATCACGTGCAGCGAGATGGCGCTCCCCCAGCTGCGCTGCCGCCACGTCTCGCGCGCCAACGTCAACGCGGCAAGGCCTTCCTCGAGCGCTTCACGATGCCGTCCGACGAGGCGCAGCAGGTCCAGCCGCAGGCCGGAGGCGCGCAGGAAGGCATCGGGGTCCGCGTTCATGGCCTGTACCTCGGCCAGGCCCTCGAGGGCGCCGTCGACATCGCCGGAGTATCCGCGGATCGAGGAGATCGAGGTGAGTGCGCGTGCGAACTCGGCCCGAGCCTTCCCCTTGACGCGGTCTGATGCGTCACCCTCCATCAGCACTCTCGCACCCTCCAGCGCCTCCTGGAGCCTGCCCCATCCGACCTCCGGGTCGCCGTAGAAGGCCTGGGCGATCCCGAGCCCACAGGTCACCCGGACGCGCGCCAACCGGTCCAGGTCGTCGCCGTCCGGCGGCAGCTCCGCGTACGCGGCCTCGGCCAGCTCGCAGATCCCGGGCTGCCCCAGGCCTTGGGCGAAGATCGTCTGCTCATGCAGGAGCAGCGCGCGACTGCGGTGATCGTCGGCCGCGCACCGCGCCAGCTCACGCTGCAGAAGCGCCAGCGACCGCGGGTCCGCGGTCTCCATGAACAGGGCCGCAACGTCCAGGACGAAGTCGGTGCGGGTGCAACCCGCGACCGTCGGCGCGTCGGGCACCGCGGACCACAGCTCCAGCGCCTGCTCGCCGAACGAGGCTGCGCTCACCAGCGCCCCCGTCGCCCTGGCCTCGCGGGTGGCCCGGTGCAGGGCCTGGAAGGCGCGCGGCCAGTTGCGGACCTTGGTCCAGTGGTGGGCGATCTGGGCGGCGCTCCCGGCCCCGCCGGCCCTCTCCAACTCCTCCGCGTACCGGGCGTGGAAGCGTGCGCTCTCCCCCGGCAACAGTTCGCCCTCGATCGCCTCCTGGCTGAGCGCGTGGCGGAAGGCGTAGCTGGTGTCCCGCGCGGAGAGGATGTGCGCCTCAACCGCCTCCCGCAGCGCGGCCTCCAACTCAGACGGGTCGCCGTCATGGACTGCCTCGACGAGGTCGTGCGGCACGGACACCCCGCCTGCCGCCAGCATCCGCAACACGGCCTGGGTGGGCCGGCCGACCCCGTGGTAGCGGGCGAGCACCACATCGCGCAGGGACTCCGGGAGGGCGTGGCCGTCGAGGGCGACGAGCTCCTCCACCAGGAACGGGACGCCGTCGCTTCTTCGCGACAGGCTGGCAACATCGACGCCGTGGTCCGGGCCGCGGAGGTGGGCCACCTGCGCCTCAATTTCCTCCCGGGAGAGCCGTCGGAGGTCGATGCGGAACACGTGCCGCATCCGCTCCAGCTCGACCAGGAACGGCCGCAGCGGATCGGTCCTGCCCACCTCGTCGGTCCGGTAGCTGAGGGCGAGCATGAGGCGGCCGCCCCGGAATCGCCCCATCACGGCGCGCAGCAGGTCGAGGGTCGCGGCGTCGGCCCACTGCAGGTCCTCAAGCACCACCAGGACCGGGGTGATCCTGGACAGGCCGACGAGGAGGTCGCGGACGGCCTCGTGGAGCTGCTCGCGGTCTGCGCGCTCTGTTTCGCCGCCGTCCAATTCCGGGACGAGGGCGGCCAATGTGGCGAGACGGACGGGTCCCGCCACCGCGCTGACAGTATCGGCGCTGAAGGCCGCGACCAGGTCCCGCAGCGCCTCGCGCACGGGCTCGAACGGGGTGGCGAACCGGCCCATGCCCACGCAGTGCCCCACCGCGACGGCAATGTCGGACCCCAAGCCGGCGGCGAAATCACGCAGCAGCCTGGTCTTCCCGATGCCTGCCTCACCGGCGATGATCACGCCCCTCGGCACGTTGCCGAGTGAGGCGCGGAACAGGTCGCGCAGATGAGCCAGCTCCCAGTCCCTGCCGACGATGACAGGGCTGACCGTGGCGTCAGTCATTCCTCATGGTGACATACGGACCGACCGCCACCAAGGGTCAGGAAAGCGGGGCCGCTGACGGGTCCTCAGGCGCCCAGTGGCGCATGACGCCTGGGGATGTGGAAACCCTTGAGCAGATCGGACAGGCCCTCCCAGAGGGACCAGTGATGGTTCGGGTCGCTGGGCGTCAGTCCGCCGCGTTCGGCGATGATCCGACGACGTTCAGCGTCCAAGGCGACGTCTGCGGCGCGGTCGCGGTAGACCGACGACGCGAGGTTGATCTCGAGCTGTGACATGGCTGCCTTTCCTCTGGCTCTCCCCCCATGGGGCCATGGGTCAACACTCCGCTCTAAGGGGGGTGGCCGGCATCGGGCAGGTGCCTTAGTTCCGCTGCTTGGGCGGCCCGATCCTGCGGCCTGAGGCATCCGGAGTCGACGGGGGCTGGCGCCGTGACCAATGTTTGTATAAGCTTTGTTCAACGTTAGTCTCTGAGGAAGGGCGAACCATGCTCCGCAACGATCGAATCCGGCAAGTCGTCATCACCGCCAGCGCGGTCTTCATGATCATCGGAACCCTCTTCGGCATCGGGGTGATCGGCACCCGCGTCGAGGAGGCCGCCGGCGGCAGCCTGTCCGCCACCGCGACACTCGTCGCCCCCGCGGTCAACGCGTTCTCGATCTGGTCGGTCATCTACGCCGGACTCATCGCCTACGTGGTCTGGCAGTGGCTGCCGGCCAACACCACCAGCGCCCGCGCCCGCTCCATCGGCTGGCTGGCCGCGGCGTCGATGGTGCTCAACGCCTCTTGGCTCCTGGTCACGCAGGTGGGCTGGCTGTGGGCGAGTGTCGCGGTGATCGTCGCCCTCGCGCTGGTGCTCGGCGAGCTGGTCCGACGGCTGACCGCGCTCCCCGCCGACGCCGACCGCCCCGCCACGACGTGGGCCGAGCGCTTCATCGTCGACGGCACCTTCGGGCTGTACCTCGGCTGGGTGTCGGTGGCCACCGTCGCCAACATCACCGCGACCCTCGTAGATTCCGGCGTCAACCCGGCGGCTCCCGTCTCGGAGTACCTGGCTGTCGCGGTGCTGGCGGTGGCCGCTGCGCTGGGCGTCATACTTGCGAAGGCGTTCGGCGGCCGGTTCGGCGTGGCCGCCGCCATGGCCTGGGGCCTGGGCTGGATCGCTGTGGGACGCCTCACCGACGCGCCGGCGTCCACGCTCACCGGGGTGGCGGCTGCGGTCGCGGCGGCTGTGATTGTCGCGGCGGCGGTGGCCGTCCGGCTGCGCACGTCGTCGCCCGTCAGGTCCCGGGCAGCCCAGGCGACCGCCTGACCCGACCACGTCGGCTGTGGCGCGGGAGCGAAGCGACGAGCCCGCACCGCGGGCTGAGGTGCGAGGAGCGCAGCGACGAGCCTCGAAGCCTAAGAAACGTACCTAGTCAGCTCACGTTTCAAAGGCTTCGAGGCCGCTTCGCGGCACCTCAGCCAGCAGGGAAAGCAACACGCAGCACCTCCCGCTGGCTGAGGAGCGAGGAGCGCAGCGACGAGCCTCGAAGCCTAAGAAACGTACCTAGTCAGCTCACGTTTCAAAGGCTTCGAGGCCGCCACGCGGCACCTCAGCCAGCGGGAGTGGCGACCGGGGGTAGGTCCTTCACCGCGGGACCCTCGAGCAAGGCCCCGTCGGCCGCGAACCTGGAGCCGTGCAGCGGACAGTCCCATGACCTCTCCGCATCGTTCCACCGCACCACCCCACCCAGGTGGGTGCACACGCCAGACACCCGGCAGGTCACACCGCCGACCGTCGACACCGCCTCAGGGAGGCCCCGCGAACCCCGGCCGACGACGCCCTCCCCCTCCGAGGGGGGCCCGTCGGGGAGGGCGCGCAGCTCAGCTTGGACCCAGTCCTGCGCGAGGGTCGCGGCCACCTTGAGGTTGGGCGCGACGGCGCTGACCACAGCCTTGGGCTTGGGTCGCCGCGACAGTAGCGTCTCCGCCCACGCCATGGATCCGTCGAGGATCTGCGCGCTGAGGCTGAGCGCCGCCGCGACCCCGTTGGTCATGCCCCACTTGTTGTAGCCCGTGGCGACGAAGATCTTCCCGCCACCTCGGGGCATGGGCCCAACGAACGGCACGCGGTCCACGGCCTGGTAGTCCTGCGCGGACCAGGCGTGCAGGGGTTCTGCGCCGGGGAAGTTCTCCTGCGCCCACCGTCGGAGATCCGCGACGGCCTCCGCCTCGGAGTCGGTGCGGCCCACGACGTGCCCGTTGCCGCCCACCATGAGCAGCTCGCCGTCGTCGACGGGGACCGTGCGGAGTGATCTCGACGGACTGTCCGCGCTCAGATACATGCCCTGCGGGATGGCGCCAGGCACGCGGTAGGTGGTGGCGTAGGAACGCATCGGGGCGAGCTTGGCGAAGTAGCCGCCGCGGTCCAGGATGGGGCTGCCGGTGGCGAGGATGAGCCGGTCGGCGGTGAGGGTGCCGCGCGTGGTGGTGACGGTGACGATGCGGCCCGGGTCCGCGTCGGTGACCCGGGCATCCTCGACGAGCACGCCCCCGTGCGCGGCGAGCTCGGCCAGGAGGACGTCGAGGACCAGCAGCGGGTGGATCTGCACCTGGTCCGCCAGAGAGATGGCTCCGGCCACCTTGAACGGCAGCTCGGTGTCGACGGTCCACTCGGCCTCGAGGCCCGACGCGCGGCAGGCGTCGTGTTCGGCGCGCAGGCCCATCACGGCGTCGTCGCCCGCCACGTAGGTGTAGGCGGTCCTGCGCTGGTACGCCACGCCGCGATCCTCGAGCAGCCGAACCAGCCACGCCTGCCCCTCCCTGTTGCCCTCGACGTAGGCGCGGAGCACGTCGTCGGACTGGTGGGACCGGAGGTCGGAGAGGACGGTGCCCTGAAGCAGCGACACCTTCGCGGTGGTGTTTCCGGTGGCGACGGCGCCCACTGATCGCGCCTCGATGACGACGACGCGCTGGCCGGACCTGGCCAGCAGCGCCGCGACGGTGAGGCCCGTGATCCCGGCACCGGCGATGACGGTGTCCAGGTGTGCGCCCTCCGGGAATGGGCCCGACGGCGCGCTCAGGGTGGGGTGGGTGACGAACCAGACTGACTTCATGGTCTCCATGCCCCATCATCGCCCCGGCCGGGTCGTGGCCCCGGCCGGTTGGCGAAATCAGGTCCGGATTCCGCCCCTTCCCCGCGGCTCCGTCCGGCCGTTAGGGTGAGCCATGAGCGAGCGTGCCCCCGTCGAGCGGGTCGATGCAGTGGTAGTGGGATCAGGCTTCGGGGGGTCCGTGACGGCCTTTCGGCTGGCCGAAGCGGGACACGCGACGGTCCTTTTGGAGCGCGGCCGCCCATATCCACCAGGAAGTTTCGCGCGGAATCCGCACGAGATGAGCCGTGCCTTCTGGGAGCCGAAGGACGAGCTGTTCGGCCTGTTCGACATCAAGTCCTTCCGCAAGCTGGAGGCGGTGGTCTCCAGCGGCCTGGGCGGCGGTTCTCTGATCTACGCCAACGTGCTGCTGCGCAAGGACGAGAAGTGGTTCGTGGCCGACTCGCCGCTCCCCGGCGGCGGCTACGAGCACTGGCCGATCAGCCGCGCGGACCTGGAGCCGCACTACGACGCGGTGGAGGCGATGCTGACCCCCGTCCCGTCGCCCTACCCGGACCTGCCGAAGACGAGGGCTTTGCGCGAGGCCGCGGAGTCGTTGGGGCTGGACGTGATCCACCCTCCCCTGGCCATCTCCTTCTCCGCGACCCCGCACGGGGCGCCCGCGATGAAGCAGATCATCGCGCCCCCGGAGTACGGGAACCTGCACGACACCACCCGCCTCACCTGCCGGCTCTGCGGCGAGTGCGACATCGGCTGCAACGAGGGCGCCAAGAACACCCTGGACCACACGTACCTCTCGGCCGCGGTCCACCACGGCGCCGACATCCGCCCCCACTGCGAGGTCTCGGGCATCGTCCCGCTGAGCGGCGGCGGCTACTCCGTGCGCTACACCGAGTACGGCGACCCGCTGGAGGACAACGGCCACCGCACGCGCACCACCCGCACCCTCCATGGCGACCGGCTGTTTCTGGCCGCCGGTGCGCTGGGCACCACCACCCTCCTGCTGCGCAACCGGGTGAACCTCCCTGGCCTGAGCCGGGCGTTGGGGTCGCGGTTCTCGGGCAACGGCGATCTCCTCACCTTCGCGATGGGCGCCCGGGTGGACACCGAGTCCGGGAACCCTCGGCTCATCGACGGCAGCCACGGTCCAGTGATCACCACGTCGATCCGCGTGCCCGACGCTCTGGACGGAGACCCGCAGCACCACCGCGGGTACTACGTGCAGGAGGCCGGGTTCCCCGAGTTCGCCAACTGGCTGATCGAGACCGCCCAGGTGACGTCGTCGCTCCAGCGGGCGGCGAAGGTGGCGCGCGAGATCCTGCTGCACCGCCTTCGGGGGCAGAACGAATCGACCATCTCGGCGGAGGTCGCTGGGCTGGTCGGTCAGGGCCGCCTGGGCTCGAGCTCGCTGCCGATGCTGGGAATGGGCCGGGACGTCGCGGACGGACGCGTGGTCCTGAGGGACGGCCAGATCGATGTCGACTGGTGCAGCGCGACGTCGATGCGCTACTTCACCGCCATGCGCGAGACCATGCGGGCGATGTCGGACAAGCTGAACGCCGACTTCCACGACAACCCGCTGTGGTGGACGAAGCGCGTCGTGACTGTGCACCCGCTCGGGGGCGCGCCGATGGGCCGCTCGCCCCATGACGGGCTGGTCGACGCGCATGGTGAGGTGTTCGGCTACCCCGGTCTCTTCATCGTCGACGGCGCGGCGATGCCCGGCCCGGTGGGCCCGAATCCGGCGCTCACCATCGCCGCGAACGCGGACCGGATCGTGGAGCGGGTGCTGGAATCGGCGCCTGCAGGACGCCGGTCGGACGAGAACGACGACGACCTGCCGGGATCCGCGCCGGCCGCTCTCCTCGACGGCGACACCGTCGAGTTCACCGAGCAGATGAAAGGCTTCCTGGCGCTCGGCGAGACGGATCCCGTCGTCGGCTGGAAGCGGGCGCGGCTGGTGAATCAGCGGTTCATGTTCGAGCTGACCATCACCGTCCCCGACGTGGAACGGTTCCTCGCCGACGACCTGCACCCCGGGACCGCGTCGGGGTACGTGCGCTGCGAGGAGTTGGGCGGGAAGCTTCCTGTGGAGCGGGGCTTCTTCAACCTGTTCGTCGCCACGGAGTTCGCCGCCACGCGGGAGATGCGCTACCGGCTGTGGTTCCGTGACCTCGCCGGTGCGCCGGTGACGATGTACGGCTTCAAGACCGTGCGCAACGACCCGGGGTTGGACATCTGGAAGGACACCTCCACCCTGTACATCACGCTGCTCAAGGGGCATGTGCCGCCCGGCGGCGACGGGCCGGTCCTCGGCGCCGGGCTCCTCCGCATCCTGCCGCGCGACTTCGCCCGCCAACTCACCACGTTCCGCGCGGACGGCCGGACCCCGCTGCGCTCGTTGGGCAGGTTCGGGACCCACTTCGCGCGCACCTTGACCGATACCTACGGGCCCGTTCGCAAGGAGGACCGATGAGCACCCCGGTACAGATCCGGCCCACCACCCGCGCCGACCATCGGGTCACCCACCACGTGATCGCCGCGCGCGACGGGCACCCGATCACCCTGCTGCGGATCCGCGGCAGGCATGAGCCGACGCGGGAGCCGGTGATTCTGGTGCACGGCGCGGGGGTCCGTGGGGAGATCTTCCGGCCCCCGGTGCCGCGGACGTTCGTCGACGCGCTGATCGACGACGGGTGGGACGTGTGGCTGCTCAACTGGCGGGCGTCGATCGACCTCGATCCGGTTGCCTGGACCCTCGACGATGCCGCCGCGTGGGACCATCCGGCCGCCGTCGAGTACGTGGCCGAGGCGACCGGGTCACCGACCATGAAGGCGGTCATCCACTGCCAGGGGTCCACCTCGTTCGCCATGGCCGCCGCGGCGGGGCTGCTTCCTCAGGTGACCACGATCGTCTCCAACGCGGTGTCGTTCCACCCCGTGATCCCGCCGGTGTCGGTGTTCAAGATCCGTCGGCTTCGGCCTCTCCTCCAGCCGCTCAGCCCGTACCTGAACCCGGCCTGGGGCGACGAGCCGGACTCGCTGTTCGCGCGCGCCACCAGGGCGGCGGTGAACCTGACGCACCGCGAGTGCGACAACTCCGTGTGCCGGCAGGTGAGCTTCACCTACGGCGCGGGCAGGCCTGCGCTGTGGTCGCACGCCAACCTGGATGCTGACACGCACGAGTGGATCCGCGGCGAGTTCGGGAAGGTGCCGATGAGCTTCTTTGCGCAGATGGACGCCTCGGTCCGCGCGGGGCACCTGGTGTCGGTGTCGCGGAGGGAAGGGCTCCCGGACGACTACGGAGTGAGCGCGCCCCAGACCGCCGCCCGGTGGGTGCTCTACGCCGGGCGCAACAACCGCTGCTTCCTGCCCGAGAGCCAGGAGCGCACTCATCGGTGGCTGGAGGGGGTGGAGCCGGGGCGGCATGCGCTGCGCGTGGTGCCCGGGTACGGTCACCTGGACATTTTTCTTGGCCGCGACGCGGCGCGAGACGTGTTCCCGGGGATGCTGGCCGAGTTGGCCCGCTGACCCCCACCGCTGGTTGAGGCGCTGCGCGGCACCTCAGCCAGCGGGCCAGCCGGCTGACACGGACACGCTCAGGCCGCGAGCAACCTGACCAGCACTCGCCGGTAGCCGCCGCGCAGCACCCGCGCCGCCGTCGGCTGGAGGAAGCCCGGCAGCCACGGGAGATGGACGGTCTGCTCCCATCGGACCGCGCTCCCGCCGGCCGACGGCGTGGCGGTGACCTGCACGACACCGCGGATGACGCGACCCCGCTTTACGATGGTCGCCGCCGCGTCGGGCGCGAAGGTGAGTGCCTCGATGCGCATGTGGTCATCGAAGCCGAACCGGCCCACGCCGGTGCGGCCGACGAACCGCGACCCCACCGTCAACTCGTCCGCCGAAACCGCCGGGGTCACCCTGGTCAGCGGGATGAGGCGGTCATGGGCGCGGAGGTCGAGGAGGCGGCGCAGGGCCTGGTCGGACGGGCATGCGGCCGGGAGTTCGACGGTGAAGTGGGCCCGGATCATCGCCCAATCCTAGGCGGCCCCGGGCCGGGCGAGATCCGGTCTGCAACTTGCTATCCATAGAGCGGTTTCTGCGTATATACACACAAGCCGCTCTCTGGATAGCAAGTTGCAGACAGCTTCGGGCCAGCGCCCAGGGGTATCGTGAGGAGATGAGGTTTGCTTGATGTTCTGCCGTGTATCTGCCGTTGTCGGCGCCGTTTGCATCGCGCTCGGCGTCTCAGGCTGCGCCCCCGCGCTGCCCTCACCCTCGCCGACGACGAGCCGGTCGGCGACGTCGACGGCCGCACCCACCCCGGATGCCACCCAGTCGGCAAACCCCGCAGCTTCACCGTCGCTGCTCGACTTCACCACGCAGACCGTTCTCCTCCCCGAATTCCACGAGCTCGCGCCGCCCTGGGAGGAGCTGTTCACGCTCCCCTACGGCGACGGCGAGGACCGGCTCGGCACCTCCCCCGGCGGCGAGGGCCTCGAATGGGGCCCCAGCTACGGCACGCAGCTGCCCGACGGCACCTGGTGGTTCCTCGACACCGCCAACTTCCGCCTGGCCCACTTCGACGAGGGCGGCTCGTACCTCGGCGACGCCCCCCTCCCCGAGGAGCACCTCGCCCAGGGAGAGTTTCTTCAATGGCAGTCCCCGCAGGCGCTGGCCGACGGCACCGTCGTGCTGCAGAGCACCACCCCCGACCGCCCCGGGATGCTGAGGCTGGCCCCGGACGGCACGTTCTCCCGGGTGGAGCTGGACCGGTTCCCGGGGCTCAAAGGCACCGACGGCACCAGCCTCTTCGGCTTCGACGAGGATGGCCGCCCCGTCGTGGTGGACCCGGCAGATGGCTTGCTCGCGCAGGTGGATTCCTTCGTCGGGCAGGGTGGGCTGAGCTATTTCGTCGAGGCGGAGCCAGGGAGCGTCTCGGTCCAGCTCGGTGACCTGGCGCTGCCCATCCCGCTTGAGGCGGCGGACCACCCCGACGCCCTGGTGTATCCCTCGATCGAGGCGGCCACGGGCACCGACGGAGTTCTCACGCTCCTGGTGAGCGGGATCGCGGAGGTGGAGACCGGCGTGGCGGTTGACGCCTCAGCCGTGCTGCGCATCGACGCGGCGGGGGCGGGCACCGTCGAGCCCGTTCCCATGCTCACCAGCGAGGCCGACCCGGGCGACGGCGCCCGTCTGGGCATCCGGCTCGGGGATGATCGCCCGTGGCTGATGGCTGTCGACGCGGACGCCCTCCGGGTCTACCGCCGTGGGTGAGGAGTGGGCCGCGGGTCTGGCCGCGGAGCTCGACGCCGAGCTTCGCGCGCGGGCGGTCCCCGAGCGCGCCGCGGGCGAGAAGGCCTACCTCAAAAGCGAGTTGACGCACTACGGGGCATCGATGCCGGCGATGCGCGCCGCTGTCCGCGCGGCCATGGCGGGGGTCACGCTGGGCCACGACGAGTTGGTCGCGCTCGTCGAGGCGCTGTGGGCCGAGCCGGTGCATGAGCGTCGCGCGGCCTCCGTCGACCTTCTGGAGACACACCGCGGGCTCCTGGGGGTGGCGGATGCCGACCTGCTCGAGCGGCTGCTGCGGGAGTCGCGGACCTGGGCGCTGGTGGACTCGTTAGCCGGCTCCGTCGTCGGCCCGGTCTCCGACGGCGACCCGTTATGGGGTCCCGTCCTGGACGGATGGGCCTCCGACGACGACTTCTGGATCAGGCGTTCGGCGCTCCTCGCCCACCTGATCCCGCTGCGCACCGGGGGCGGGGACTGGGCGCGCTTCGCCCGCTACGCCGACGCCATGCTGGAGGAGAAGGAGTTCTTCATCCGCAAGGCGATCGGGTGGATCCTCCGCGACACCGCCCGACGGCGGCCGGAGTATGTCTTCGACTGGCTGCTGCCGCGCGCGGGCAGAGCGTCGGGAGTGACGATCCGAGAGGCGGTCAAGTACCTCGCGCCGGAGCAGCGGGAAGCCGTTCTGGCCGCCCGCTGATCCGAACGTTCAGGCTGGTGGTGGCGGGGGCGGAGTCGGTGGTGGCGGGGGCGGGGCCTCGTCGGTGGGCCAGCCGTCGTCCCACGTGGGCGGCAACGGCATCAGCCGTGGACCGTCCTGCTCGTACGGGCCCTGGTCCAGGCGGAACGGTGGGTACTCGTCGGTCATGAGGAGGGAGTAGGCCGTGACACGCAGCTGCCATCGGTTGAACCCCATGACCACGCGGTAGACCTGCTGCGGGTAGGTGCCGGAGACCAGCACGATGATGAGCGCGATCAGGACCAGGATCGGCACGAGGCCCGGCCAGTTGGTGTCCGTGGTGACCTGCCCGGCCTCGTCGTTGTGGGGGCGGGTGAAGCCGAAGAGGATGGCCAGGATGATGTAGTGCGGGATGGCCAGCAGCCACCACTTCACCAGGACCAACCCGCGGGAGAGCCGCTCGGGGTAGCGAACGTCCAGCCGGGCGGGGTAGTCGGGCACGTCGGCGAGCGTGAACGGCGGATATCGGTCCGTGGCGCCGACGCTGTAGAGGTAATACGCCAGGCGCCAGCCCCAGCGCATGACGCCGACGAGGTAGTCGAACGCCCCGCGCGGGTACCGGCCGGTGATGAGGATCGCGAGCAGCGCCCAGAACCAGGCGAACACCGCCCCGATCGCGAGGAAGGCGAGCGCGATGTAGTGAGGGAAGGCCAGGAGCCACTTCACCAGCCAGAGCGCTCGCGACACGTCGGGTCGCTCAGCGCCTTCGACGGTGACAGGGGAATCGGGACCGCGGAACGTATCCATGTCCATGGCCGAATCGTCCCAGATGTGGGCGTCCGGCGACGGAACGGTGATGAGACGCACAACAGCGCGGGTGCCCTCGGCAGTGCCACCCATCAGCGGGCTGAGGAGCGAGGAGCGCAGCGACGACCCCACCCCCGCGGGCTGAGGAGCGAGGAGCGCAGCGACGAGCCCACTCCCGCGGGCTGAGGAGCGAGGAACGCAGCGACGAGCCTCGAAGCCTCAGAAACGTGAGCTGACAAGGTCACCTTCTCGAGGCTTCGAGGCCGCTGCGCGGCACCTCAGCCAGCGGGTGGGCGGCCGCTGCGCGGCACCTCAGCCAGCGGGTGGGCGTGGGATCCGACGCCGGACGTCGGCCACCGTGGATGGGCCCGGCTCCCACGCCGCGACCCACGGCAGGTCGTCGGCGATGTGCAGGACCCCGTCCTCCAGCCCCGCGTGGTGCCCGTCGAGCACACGGCGGGCCAGGTGACGGTCGCTGCGGTCCGAGTTGTGCCACAGCGCGCCGAACAGGGCATCCACCCGAATCCTGGCCTGCTCGCAGAACGCCCCGGCCAGCTCCACGCCCTCGGGGTTGCTGTCCCGCTCGGCGGTGGCGCGCACGCAGGAGGCCGACATGGCGAACAGCTCCGCGCCGATGTCGACGATGCGGCCCAGGTAGGCCTGACGATGCTCCAACCTGCCCTGCCAGCGCGCCATCCCGGCGAAGATGGCCCGGGCCAGGCGCCTGGCGGCGCGCTCCACATAGCGAAGATGCTCGGCCAGCGGGCCGTGCTCCCGGTACGCCCCAGGCACGGTGCCAGCACCGACGGCGAGCATCGGCAGCCACCTGGCGTAGAAGCCCGACGCCCGCGCCACAGCCTCCGCCCGCGCACGTGTCGTCGCCTCGGGGTCGATGATCTCGCCGGCCACCTCGAGGTGGACGTCGACGGCCTCGCGGGCGATGAGGAGGTGCATGATCTCGGTGGATCCCTCGAAGATCCGGTTGATCCGCATGTCGCGCAGGAGCTGCTCGACTTCGGCCGGGCGCTCGCCCCGGGCGGCCAGCGACTCTGCCGTTTCGTATCCTCGCCCGCCGCGGATCTGGACCAGGTCGTCGACGATCCGCCACCCCATCTCGGAGGCGTAGAGCTTGACCAGGGCTGCCTCGATGCGGATGTCGTTGGCGTCGTCGTCGGCCAGCATGCCGGCCAGGTCCAGCATCGACTCCATGCCGTAGGTGGTGGCCGCGATGAACGCGATCCGGGTGGCGATGGCCTCATGGTCGCCCACGCGCCGCCCCCATTGGACCCGCTCCCCGGCCCAGCCGCGCGCGACGTGCAGCGACCACTTCGCCGCGCCGACGCACATCGCGGGCAGCGACAACCTGCCGGTGTTGAGGGTGGCCAGCGCGATCTTGAGGCCCTTGCCGGTGGCGCCCAGCACGTTGGCGGCAGGCACGCGCACCTGATGGAACCGGATGAGCGCGTTCTCGATCCCGCGGAGGCCGACGAACGCGTTGCGGCGCTCGACGGTGATGCCGGGCGAGTCCGCCTCCACGATGAAGGCCGTGATGCCGCCCTTGCTCCCGGGGGTGGCCGGGATGCGGGCCAGCACGACGAACAGGCTGGCGATGGTGCCGTTGGTGGCCCACAGCTTGAGCCCGTCGAGGACGTAGAAGTCGCCGTCGGGAGTGGCCGTGGTGGCAAGGCGGGCGGGATCCGATCCGACGTCGGGCTCGGTCAGCAGGAACGCGGAGACCTCACCGGCGGCCACCCGCGGGAGATACGCGTCCTTCTGGGCGGTGGTGCCGAACATCTTGACCGGCTGCGGCACGCCGATGGACTGGTGGGCAGAGAGGGTCGCGGAAACGGCTGGGTTGGCCGACCCGATCAGCGTGAGCGCCTTGTTGAAGTAGTACTGGCTGAGGCCCTGGCCGCCGTGCGACTCGGGGACCTTCATCCCGAAGGCCCCGATCTCGGCGAGCTCGGCGAAGGTCTCGTCGGGGATGCTGGCCTCGCGTTCGATGCGGGCGCCGTCGATCCGGCGGCACACCTCCTCGACCCGCGTGAGGTAGCTCTCGCCCTTGGCCCTGGCCGCCGGGCTGGGCGTGGGCCAGGGCTCGATGAGATCGAGCCGCAGTCTGCCGAGGAAGAGCTCCTTGCCGAAGCTGGGCTTCGTCCACTCGGTCTGTCGTGCCGCCTCCGCAACTGTGCGGGCCTCGCGGGCGCTGGGGCCGTGGGTGGGCGTGGATGTGGGGTGAGTCGCGGTGCTCATGATGCCCTCCAGGAACGCATTCCACGATACTCCTGGGCGGTCGCTCCTGCGGCGGGCACTGCTACCCCCAGCGAGATGGCCTCCTCCGCGGCACCTCAGCCAACGGGATGGGCGGGGAGTGGCTCCGGGGGTGCGTCGAAGAAGCGGGTGTCGCGGGCGAAGGCGCGGAAGAACGCGAAGATGAAGCCCATCCGCTCCTCGTAGCACTCCCAGGTGGTGGCCGAGCTGCCGGCCACGTCGACCGTCAGCGCATGCTCGAAGCGTTCGGCCAAGTCACACAGGTCGGCGTGCGCGAGGTGGTCGAGCACCGCCGGGTAGCGGAGCCCGCCCAGGTACGACGGCGGGGGTACGTCGCGGCACACATCGATCGGCCCGTCAGGGGTGTAGACGTCGACGAAGCGGGTCACGATCCGCCCGAAGAGCCCGCCCAGCGGCATGGCCTCGTCGATCAGCGAGTCAGCGATCCACTGCTCGTGCGCGGCCACCCGCACGTTGCCCAGCAGCATCAGCTCCGCGACGGCCCGGTCCGCCTCGTCGTCGAGCTCCTCCTTCACCGCCAGAGCCCGCAGCTCAAGGGCCGACTGGTATGCGGTCAGCGCCGCAGCCAGATCTGGGGCCTCGCCGAAGAGCGGATCCGCGACGGCGACCTCGAGCGCCAGGCGGGTGGGCCCACCCGCCCGCGCCACCTCGTCGAGCCAGCGGACGAAGCGGGGCGCGACGTCGGCGATGATCGTCCGGTTGCCCTCAGCGACCGCGGCCGAGGTGCCGGGGTCGAGGCCGAACGGCAGCGCGTCGCGACGGATCACCCGGCCGGCGGACGCGCTCGCCCAGGCGCCGAACGCGAGCCAGTTGACGTCAGAGCGGCCGACGAGTTCGGCGACTGAGAGGGCGAGGTCGCGGTAGCAGGCGGTGATGGCTACGTTGCGCATCACCGGATCTGTGAGCGCGACCACCTCGGCGACCGCCAGCTGCGACGGATAAGGCATGGTTCATGCTAGGCGGGGGGACGTGGCCGCCGCCAGCGCACCTCGACCTGCCGCTCCCTCGCCAACTTCTCGATCAGGTAGCTGACCTCCTGGTTGGCGTAGCGGTCGTGGGAGTCGCGGACGTCCGAGCGGCCGCCAAACAGCGCGTCTGCCTCGTCGAACAGCAGCACCTGGCCGGCGCGCTCCGCCGCGTCGAACACCTCGGCCAGATTCTTCTCCGTCTCGCCGATGTAGCGCGAGACCACGCGCGACAGGTCGACGGTACGCACAGTCTGCGCGTCGATGCGCCTGCGTCCTACGAGACCGAACGGCTGGGTATCGCCGTCCGCGGGCTCTCCTGGCGCCTGGGTCTGCAGCGTGAGGCGGTGGACGTCGAACTCGGCGGGCCTCACCGTCGCGATGAACACCTCGAGGATCAGCCGTCCCGCCTCCACATCCGCCTGGGTCATGGTCTGGCCCAGTCCGCACCGTGCCCCGTAGGCATGCTCCGGCTTGGTGCCCTGCAGCGCGCCCTGGCGCCAGAGGTCGAAGAGGAAGTTCTCCACCGTCGTCCGCACCTGCACCCAGAGGGGCACGTCGTTGGGCTCGAACACCACGAAACCCAACCCCGCGGCGATGGAGGCAAGGACGTGGTCGGTGAGCCGGCGGACCGACAGGTACCGCTTGGGTGGCTCGATGCTCTGGGCGCCGGCAAGGGTGCGCGCCCCCCACACCAGGCGGCCCCGGCCGGGGAACTCACGGAGGGCATTGACGCCCTCCTGGGTCAGCAGCTCGCCCGCCTCCTCGCCTAGCGCCTCGGTGAACCCATCGATGCCGTGCAGCGCGATGTTGGCGGGGGCCTTCCAGACCCCGCGCTCGGCGTCGGATCGGGAGATGGCGCCCGCGACGGCTCCCGAGGGCGGGACCTGCACCCCGCCGACGACGAGCCATGGGTGATAGGCGGCTGCTCGCTCACGGTATGGTCCCGTCTGCTGCACCGTCGCCCTGGCAACGGCGTCGAAAGGGCCTGCGGGGAGGTCGAGCAGCAGCACGGAGCGGTGGGCCGCGCAGAAGGTGAGCGCGGCGGTCACGTGTTGGTGATGGGCGGCCGTGAGCCCGGGGATCGCGAGGACGGTCACGCCGGAGTCTTCGAGGGCGTTGAGGCCCGAGGCGCCGTCGACGGGCACGAGTTGCTCCGGGGCGGGCCCTGCCGCCCGGACGACGATCGCGCTGGTGCCCCCGTTGGCGAAGAACAGGTCGACGGCGTGACCCAGTGGCTGGTCGGCCCCGAGGGTGGGCCCGAAGGTCGCGTGATACTCGCCCGGGGCGGTGACCGTGACCGGCGTGTCCACCGGCCCCTGGGCGCAGGCGCCCACGAAGCCCGTCACCGAGGTGGGCAGCGGCTGAATGGCGGTGCCGGCGGGGATTTCCTCGATGTAGGGCATCTGTCCACTGTGGCTGACGGACCAGCGCCTGGCAAGACCATGTCGACCGCTCACTGAGGGCCTGGCCTCTCGCCGGGTTGGCTCGCACCGCGCCAATCGGTCCACCGCTCGGCGCGACCGCGACAAGCAAGGTGCCGTGACGAGACGCCCGCGCGGCTCACGTTCCTCCAGGACTGCCTCCGAGTCCCCTGAGGGCTCGACATGCGTCCTGGAGGAACAACAGCCGCACAGCCATCACTCGACCAACGCCGCGCCCCCCACAACTCGTCGGAGGGCGCCGTCCTCAGACGGCGCCCTCCGGTCAAGGGCGATGTGTGGATCACCGCGACAGTGGGTACGTCACAGGCATGAGTGATCACGATGACAACCCCCGAGCCGTGAGGGCGCGCTATCCCGACGACGAGGATCCGACCGAGCGCGACGAGACGCCCGGGGAACGCCTCGACAGACAGTGGAACGAACTGCTCCAGGAGCTGAGGGTCACGCAGACGGGCCTCCAACTCCTCTCGGGCTTCCTGTTGACGCTGCCGTTCCAGAACCGCTTCGCCGACCTGTCGCCCACCCTGCTGACGGTGTTCCTGCTAGCAGTCGCGACGGCGACGCTGGCCACGGCGCTCGTGGTCGGTCCGGTCGTGCTGCACCGGCACCTGTTCCAGGAGCATCGCAAGGACACCATCGTGGCCGCGGGGCATGTGATGGCGAAGATCGGCCTGGGACTGCTCGCGGTCACCATCGTGGCGGTGTCGTGGCTGACGTTCGGCTTCGTCCTCGGCGACCAGTGGGGCCTGGTGGGCGCGGGTGCCGCCGTCGTGGTGTTCCTCGGCCTGTGGATCATCCTCCCTCTCATCCTCAGGTCGCGCCGGGACGCATGACGGCAGTCGCTTGAGGGTTCAGCCTCCAGGGGAGGGCGACGGCGAGGGGGAGCCGATGCTTCCCCTCGCGAGCGCGCAGGTGTTGCCGGTGAGGGTGGGTGCGGCGGTGTCGGTGACCACGATCCCGTAGTCAACGTCCTTGCACACCACCGAGGCCAGAGCCCCCGTCGCTGTGCCTCCGACGATCACGGCGGCCCGGCTGGAGCCGGAGATGGTGGCGCCGTCGACGATGGGGGCCGCGGATCCCTCAACCTGAAGGCCCACCTCGCCACCGTCGATGGTGAGATCCATCAGCGTTGGGCGAGCCGCTTCGGCCACCGCGACCCCGACCTTGTTGGCGTCGAAGGCCGCCGTCGTCACCGACCCGTCAGCGTCGCCGAGGAAGCACAGGCCGCATTCGCCGTTGCCGGTGAAGGTGGTCGAGGTGATGCTGACCCGGTGCGTGCCCGCGACGGCGAGGCCGGCCCAGCCGTTGTCGCGGAACACCACGTCTGTGGCCTCCATCGAGGTGCGGCGGTCCGTGGCCAGGTCCTCGCCGACAAGCATCACACCGGCACCGCCGCCCGTGTCGTCTGGCCGGCCGCCGGAGATCTCGAGTTGGTCGAGGACGAGGGTCGCGGTGCCGCCTGCGACGACGCCGGAGCCTGGGACGGTGGTGTCGCGGGCGAGGCTCATCGACTCCAGGGCCACCGGCTCCGCCGTCGCCACCAGCACCGCGGCCTCCGGGGCGCTGGAGTTCAGCGTGGTGACGCCGGCTCCCTTCCCCTCAAGGGTGATGGCGCTGAGCAGCACCAGCGGGCCGGTGAGGTCCCACTCCCCCTCGCTGAGGAGCAGGGTTGAACCTGAGGGCGCCTCGGCGAGGGCCTCGTGAAGGTCGTCGTCGGGGAAGATGGCCCGGCGGACCGGAAGCTCGGGGATCCGCCCGTCGAGTCCCGCGACAAGCCGGGCGCGCACCGCCTCGGCCAGAGGGGTCATCGCACGGACCTCGTCGATGCCCTCGTCGACGTCCTGCCTCATCTGCTGGGCGGCGCAGTTGAGGTCTTCGACGGCGTCGCGCACCTCCTCGAGGGCATCCTGGATCTTGGTGGAGTCACCGTCGACGACAGAAGCGGGAGTGGCGGATTCGCTGGCTGTGGGTGTCGCGGTGGACTGCGGGCCCATGGCCTGCTCGTAGGAGTCGACCACGCCTTGGAGGGCCGCGCCGACGGTCGCGGCCAGGTCGCGGCATTGGGACTCGGGCCAGGCCGACGGCGAGGCCGAGGGACTGGGCGAGGGCGTGGGGGTCGCGGCGGGGTTCGCGGAGCAGCCCATGAGGGCAGTGGACGCGACGATCGACGTCACGAGTCCCACAACGGCCTTCATGCGGCCACGCTACAGCCAGTGATGCGTGATGGCGCCGGTTACGACCCTTCGAGACGGACCACGCCGCTTCGCGGGCGGCCCTCCTCAGGGAGCGAAAAGAGACCGACCACGCCGCTCCGCCGACGCTACTTCTTCTTGGGCGGCTTGGTCGGCTCAGGGACCGGCTCGGGCTCCGGGTCCGCCGGGACGGGATCGGTCGGCTCGGGGTCCGCCGGGACGGGATCGGTCGGCTCGGGGTCCGCCGGGACGGGATCGGTCGGCTCGGGGTCCGCCGGGACGGGATCGGTCGGCTCGGGGTCCGCCGGGACGGGATCGGTCGGCTCCGGGTCCGCCGGGACGGGATCGGTCGGCTCCGGATCCGCCGGGACAGGATCCTCCGGGACAGGGTCGGACGGAGCGGGGACCGGATCTGCGACGAGCATGGCATCCGGCGGACTCCACCCGTCGGTGCGGATCTGCACAGACTGGTAGGAGGCCGAGCCCGCGTTGACGATCAGGCCCACCCGGCCGTCGGCCAATGCCGAGTTGTACGCCCGCGACCTGACGAACGCTCCGTTGAGCACCAGCGACACCGACGCGCCCTTGATGGTGACCAGCATCGTGTACGACGTCCCGGCCACGAGCGTCCAGGCGACGACCTCGTCGACGGCCAGGCGCCCGTGCACCACGTGGCCGAAGACAACCAGCCGCGCCGCGACGTCAAGGACGATGAACTTGAACTCGTCGACGCTGTAGAAGTCGTACACGATCCCCGCGACGGCGCCGGCGCCGAGGGTGAGCCTCGCGGTGATCTCCAGGTACGAGTTGGCCTCGAGGGTGTCGCCGAGATCCAGTAGCGTGACCGCCGGCGCCGTCGGCGTGCCGGAGGCGGTGAGCGCGCCGTCGCTCGCCGTCCAGGTGCCCTGCTCCACGTCGTCGGCCAGGCCTGCGCCGTCGTCAAACTCCTCGGTGACGTCCAGCGTGATCTGCGGCGGCAGCACGGCCACCGAGATGTTGTCGAACTTGCCGCGCGCCTGGTTCGACCCGACTCCCACGAAGCCCTTGTTCAGCCCCACCGCGACGCCGTCGATGATCCGCGGCGCGAACGTGTACGTGAACGCCACCGTGCCGCCCAACAGCACCGTGACCGTGGTTCCGTTGACGGCCACGAGCATCGTGTACCAGGTGTTGTACTTCACGCCGCCCGGGATGAAGCTCTGCACGTCGACGATCCAGCCGGCGGCGGTGCGGCGGCCCATGACCAGCTTGTTGGTGGACTGGTCGACGCCGGCGAACTTGAAGTCATCGGGGGCGAAGTAGTCGAAGATGACGTACGCGTTGGCCTTCCAGCCGCCGGTGGGCTTGGTGAGGTAGACCTGTGCGTGGATCTCGTAGTAGATCGGCAAGTACTGGTCGATGTAGTACACCGCCACCGCGTCGCCGCTGGTCGACGTCGCGGTCACGTTGAGCGTGCCACCGGAGGCCACGAAGACTCCGGAGTCGGCGAAGAAGGCTTGGGCCGTGGCGTCGTTGAAGTCGGCCGCGCGAAGGACGTCGCGCTTGCCGCCGGGCACGTTGCCGGGCTGGGGGTCGCGCGGGCCGCCGGTCTGCTCCTGCCAGAAGTCGTCCTGCTGGACGATGAGGCCGATCTCGCCGAACGGCTCGCCGTTGCGCGCGGCGCTCATCTGCCCGGCCAGCTGGGCGACGGTGAAGTCGGCGCCCTGGGCGGCGGACAGCTGGTAGAGGAAGTCGTACAGCCCCGGAGGCACCTGACGGCTGACCGTGCCGAGGCCGAACGGCGCGAACGGCACCAGGTAGCTGTTGAACTCGCCCACCCAGTCGATCAGGCGGTCGCCGCCGGTGTTGCCGATGAGCACGTCGAGCCCGGCGCCACCGACCGCGCGGTCCTCGTACGTGGTGTGCGTGTCGGGAGCGTCGTTGAGGCCGCCGTTGGTGGTGAGCACGTCGTCGGCGTTGAGGAGGTCGTTGCCCCAGCCGCCCCACAGGGTGTCGCGACCGGTGCCGCCGACGAGCCAGTCGTTGCCGTGATCGCCGAAGATGACGTCGCTGCCATCAGTGAAGTAGCCGCCACCGACCGCACGCCCGTCGAGGTGGCTGAAGTTGAGGAACCACTCGCCGCTGCCCACGAGGATCTTCCTCATGGGTGCGTACTCGTCGTAGAGCTCGAACATGGCGGTGGTGGTGTCGAAGCCGAGGAGCTGGCCGTCGTTGAACGGACGGTAGAAGTCGCTGCGGACCCCGCCGACACCGTAGCCCTCTACCAGCGCCTCGGCGCCGGAGATGGCGTCGTCGCCGGAGCCGCCGTGGATGAAGTCGTCGTCCCAGCCGCCGAAGATGACGTCGTTGGCGTGGTCGATCTCGTTCAGCGGGTTCGCCCAGTCGCCGTCGGCGGCGAACGGGGTGAGGTCGACTGTCTTGTTGAGCTGGTCGGTCGGGTGCAGGATCGCGGTCTGCACCTTGCCGGGGGTGTAGATGGTGCTCTGCTCGGTGGCGGAGATGCCGTTGAGGGGCTCGGCGGTGCCGTTGCGGGCTGTGAAGATGCGGCCGTCGTCGCCGAGGATGCCGTCGATGCCGGTGCCGCCGGAGATCCAGTCGTGGCCCCAGCCGCCGATCAGGTCGTCGTCGCCGGCGTCGCCGAAGATGAAGTCGTCGCCCGCGCCGGTGTAGACGGTGTCGTCGCTGGACTCGCCGTGGACCTCGTCGTCGCCGAAGATGTCGCTGGTGAGCGCTGCGGGCAGGATGTCCGGGCCGCCAGGGGTGTAGTCCAGCAGGTCGACGGCGCGCGGGATGAGCCGCTCGTTCGCGACGGCGCTGTACCTGTCGTAGGCGAACGTCAGGTATCCGCTGCCGGCGGTGCCGTTGATGCCCACGAGCCGGTGGATGTTGCCGTTGTCGCCGACGATGGTGTCGGAGTCGCGGCCGTGGCCGACGGGACCCTCGACGGTGACCCAGTCTTCGTCGTCGCTGACATCGTCGTTGTTGCGTCCGATGCGGGTGCCCGCGCCACCGACGATGAAGTCGGCAGCGTCCGGTCGACGGTCGGGCGTGGTCAGCGAGAAGAGGCTGGAGCTGCCACCGATGATGTCGTCACGGCCGAGGTTGCCGAAGATGGTGTCGGCGCCGCCGCCGCCCTCGATGTAGTCGTCGCCGTCGGTGCTCGCCTCGAACGACGGGTTGAGAACCAAGAAGCCGTTGGCGTCGCGGGCGGCGGAGACGTCCTCGCCGCCGGTCAGTGCGATGTCGATGGACCCGTCGCCCTGGATGACGTCGTCGCCCAGAGCACCGAAGATGATGTCGTCATGCGCGCCGCCCGCAATGTAGTCGTCGCCGAAGCGGTCTGCAGCAGACCCGGTTGCCGCGCTTTCGGTGTCGGCGTCGTGGTCGAGCAGGGTGATCCGGAAGTCGCTCCAGGCGGTCGGTCCCGCGGGGTCGTTCTGCCAGCTGCCGGTGACCTGGGAGGCGCCGGCCGTGTTGCCACCGACGACGGAGTAGATCGTCGTCCCGATGAGCACCTGGAACCGCGGGTTGGTGTGGTTGCCGAAGCTTCCGGAGCGGTCG
The DNA here is from genome assembly GCF_054483915.1 of Tessaracoccus luoxuelianae. Classification (NCBI taxonomy): domain Bacteria; kingdom Bacillati; phylum Actinomycetota; class Actinomycetes; order Propionibacteriales; family Propionibacteriaceae; genus Tessaracoccus; species Tessaracoccus luoxuelianae. The sequence continues at coordinate 191,355 of NZ_CM137013.1, forward strand.
AGCGACACGTTGTCGCCGAAGATGAGGTCACGCTGGGTGCCGCCGTCGATGCGGTCGTTTGCCGTGCCGCCGATGAGGATGTCCTCGCCGGCCTCGCCGCGGATGGTGTCGGCACCGCCGAGGTCGTTGGCGTTGACCGTGATGGTCACCACGACGAGGTTGCCCTCGCGCACCGCCAGGTCCATGAACCCGTGGTCGCCGACGGCGACGTCGTGGTTCGCGCCGACGGAGATGTCATCGCCCGTGGCGCCGCCGAGAACGAGGTCGAGGCCGGAGCCGGAGGTGATGGTGTCCACGCCACCGATCGTCGGGTTGGTGGTCTCGAGGGTGCCTGTGGTCAGCGGCAGGGTGCCCCAATTCGGGGTGGCGACAGCCAGCGAAGCGGTGAACCGGCCGTTGTCGCCCAGCACCACGTTGACGCCGTCGGAGACGGTGATCGTGTCGGCCCCGGGGCCGCCGATGACCAGGTCGTCGCCGATTCCGGAGATGATCGTGTCGTCGCCGCCGACGGCAGGGTCGGTCGACCACACGCGGTCGAAGTCTGCGGGATCGATGTCGTCGCCCGCCGAGGAGTCGGTGTAGGTGCGACCGGCGTCGGCGGCGGTCCAGTCGATGAACCCATGATCACCGAAGACGTAATTGATCCCGTCCCCGACCTGCAGGTCGTCGCCCGCAGCGCCGCCCAGGACGAGGTCATTCCCCGCACCCGAGGTCACCGTGTCCACGCCACCAATGTCTGCGTCCAGGGTCTCCACCAGCCCAAGCGTGATCGGCACACCCCACTCGACCCCATCGGTCGCCGCGGCCGTGATCCGACCGTTGTCACCGATCACAATGTTGTTGCCCTCGGACGCGGTGATCCCGTCGGCGCCCAGTCCGCCGACCACCACGTCGTGGCCGAGGCCGCTGATGACGGTGTCGTCGCCGCCGAGGTCCGTGGCCAGGGACCAGATGCGGTCGATGTCGGTGACGTCGGTGTCGAGCGACACCCAGTCGATGAAGCCGTGGTCGCCGAAGACGATGCCGCCGGCGTCGGGGCTGCCCGCGGTCTCGCCGCGGTTGGTCGTGATGTGGTCGCCCGCCGCGCCGCCGAGCACCAGGTCCCACCCGATGCCGGTGGTAATGGTGTCGGTTCCGCCGATGGTCGGGTCGACGGTGGTCACGAGCCCGAGCGGGCGGATGGCGCCGTCGGTGAAGTCGTCCACGCCGCCGTTGCCGGACTGCGCCACGGCCACTCCCGCCGCGTCGACCCACTGGACGAGGCCGCGGTCGCCGAAGACTATGTCGCCGCCGGTGCCGCCGTGGAGGGCGTCGTTGCCGATGCCGCCGAAGACGACCAGCGGGAGCGTGGAGGCGTTCCCGACGACAGTGTCGTCGTCGGTGGTCCCGACCGGCAGGATGGCGTCGGAGGCGGGCATCTCGAAGCTCTGGGTGGAGGTGCGGGTGACCTCGACGACGACGTGAGCGGTCGAGCCGTCGCGCTGGTTCGGCGTGGCGAACGTGAGCCGCGTGTCTGTGGCGGACAGCTCGCTCTCGGCGATTTCGCTGGCGGCCAGGAGCCGGCCGTTGACCCAGACGCGGTACCCGACAACGTCGGAGTCGTTCATCAGATCGAACGCGCCGGTGCTCTGAACCGTCCACGACGTCAGGTGCAGCGTCACGACGACGGAGTCGCCGGGCACCAGCGAGTCGAACAGGCCGATGAGGTCGAGGCGCGAGCTGACGGTGTAGCGGCTCACCGGAATGGTGGTGGTGCCGTTGACCACGACGGAGACCACGCGGTCGGCCGCGGCCGGCTCGTCGCCGTCGTCGAGGTCTGCGGTCAGGTCGAGCACGTTGTCGTTCTGACCCTGCGTGTTGAGGACGAAGAACCCGTCCTGGCCGGCGGTGAGGTTCACGGTCACGTGGTCGTTGCCGAGGCCGGTGTTGAGCCACGTGGTGGTGCGGACGTCGCTGCGCTCGTGCGTGCCGTCGATGACGATCCGGTCGGCGAACCCGGAGGTCCAGATCCGGATGCCGTCGGCGAAGGTGCCGGTGGAGCCGGCGGCCGCGCGCCAGGAGATGCCGGCCGGGGCGAGGCCGACGACGAAGATCTCGCCGAGGGCGGCCAGGGCGGCGTCTCGGGCCTGCGCGGCGGCGACGACGTCGGTGATGAGGACCGGGGTGGCGACGGTGCCGTCGCCGGCGCCCGCGTCCTCGTCGCTCAGCAGCAGCGTGTGCGTGCCGAGGCCGAGGTCGAGGTTGAGGGTGCCGTCGACGTCGTCGAGGTGGCCGGCGAGGAACTCCGGCCTGTCGTTGATGCCGACGTCGGCGCGCGAGGAGATGTACACGCGGTCGTCGCCGGTGCCGAACGAGACGTTCGTGACGGGGAGGGTGCCGCGGACGTTCAACACGTCGTCGCCGGCGCCGAGCTGCAGGTTGAGGGTCTCGAGACCGACGTAGCGGATGCCGGCACGGGAGTCGAGGTCGGTGGCCACCGCGCCGTCACCGAGCGCGGACAGCAGGATCGTGATGGGCTCCGGCGTGGTCTCGTCGTCGTCCGCGAGGCCCTCGTTGACCTCGCCGCGGAAGCCGATGACGTAGGTGCCGCCGACCAGCCAGACGTAGACGCTGTCGCTGCACCGCGTGTCGTTCTCCTCGCCGCAGCTCATCGACACGCCGTCGTCGGCGCCGGAGGTGGTCGGGAACAGGAGCTTCTGGAGGGCGAACCGAACATCCTCGGCGGAGGTCCCGACGGCGAACCTCAGCGCGCCGATGCCCGCGGCGTCGTCGCCCTGGAGCTGCGACAACATGATCGTGAAGTGGGTGGCGCCGGCCTGCGGGGTCACCGAGTACAGCCGGTCGAGCGGGCGACCCACCTCGTCGAGGCCGGTGCGCGGGGTCATGTCGAGACCGGTGACGGTGTCCTGGGTGAGCCAGCCGAGGTTGTCCTCGGACTCGCCGTCGTCACGAAGCGTCGCAACGTCCTGCCCTGTGCCGCCGTCGAGGACCAGCAGCGCTGCCAGCAGGTCGAGCAGGCTGGTCTCGCTGCCGATGATGAACTCGTCGTCGTCCGTGCGGCCGAACGCCAGGGCTTCGGGGCCGCCCACGAGCCTGGTGTGGCCGTCGATGGTGCGGACGGTGACGGCGTCGTCCCCGAGGCCGGCGTCGATCGTCGTGGTGCCGGCATGTGTGCTGTGGACGGTGAAGGTGTCGTCGCCATAGCCGAGGAGGATCGTGAGGTCCTCGAACAGTTCGTACCGGATGCCACCGAGCACCGGGCGCCCGGCGAGTGAGTAGTCCTCGGCCATCCCGAGGCCCGTGATGCGGGTCGAGGTGAGCTCGCCGACATCGTTGGCCGGGGAGTCCTCGTTGTGGACGACGAGGGAGTCGATCTGTGCGGACTCGATCGCGTCGGCCGTGCTCGCCGTGACGGGCAGCGGGTTGCCGGAGCTCTCACCGGGCATGGTGATCGGCAGGTAGTCGTCGATGTCGAGGTACTCGTTGTCGTCCTGGTCGCCGGAGACGAACAGCGGACCCTGGACGAGGTGCGTGCGGCGTGCGGAGTCCGCGAACTCCTGGACGAGGTGGCCGTCGGCGATCAGGTCGTCGATCGCGCGGATCTCGACGTGCTGCACCATCCACCAGTTGGTGTCGTCGAAGGTCAGCACGAGGTTGCCGTCGACATCGAGGCTCTGGCCGGCGCCGAGGATGAACTCGAGCTGGATCTCGAGGCAGCCGTCGCTGGTGTCGCAGTCGCTGCCGTAGGTGTACGAGCGGATGGGGCTCACCCGGATGGTGATGGTCTCCCCCGCGGCCGGCGCGGTGGTGAGGCGCACGGTGTAGGTGGCCGACGTGCCGAACTGGCCACCGGCGGCACCCTCGACCAGGCGGATGGGGCCGCCGTCGGGGCTGATGACGACGCCGGGGGTGTCGCCGTCGTGGACGAGCACGCCGACGCGCGGGACCGTGACACCGAGGAGCTCGGCGACGTAGATCTCGGTGACGCCGAGAGTGAAGGTGTCGGACGTCCAGGGGTCGGTCACCGTGATGGTGGTGGCGGTGTTCCAGGCGATGGTGCGGTACGTGCCCGGGCCGTCGAGGCCGACGAGGCGCAGCAGGGCGCCGGCCAGTCCACCGTCGGCCGTCGGCAGCGCGACTCCGGTCACCGTGATGGTGGTGAGGTCCGCAGAGATGGCCGTGGTCGTGCCGACCAGCGAATCGGTCGTGGCGGGCGCCGAGTAGCCGAGGATCACGAAGGCATCGCCGACGGAGGGGGCGACGTCCCACTCGCCCTCGACCTCGATGAAGGAGCCGGTGTTGTCCCAGATGAGGCGCGTCTGGCCCGCGCCCGCGCCGCTCGTGATCAGGACGGTGAAGCCCTTGAGCGCTCCGGCGGGCAGGCCCGAGGCGAAGCCGAACTCGGTGGGAACGCCGCCGGGCGCGGAGATGGCGCCGTTGATCGCGTCCCTCGAGGTGAGCCGAGTGGTGATCGTCTCGATGTGCTGGCCCTCGACGACGCCGTCGTCCTCGGCGCGCACCTTGAGCACGCGGTCGCTCGCCCAGTCGGGGGGCGTGAAGGTCAGGATGAGGACGCTGACCCACGTCGTGCCGTCGAGGGAGATCTGGAGGCCGTCGGGTGCGGTGACCTCGACGGTGGCGTTCGCCAGGGGCTGTCGGGTGAGCCGCACGGTGTAGTCGACCGTGGTGCCGCCGACGGCCCCGACGGGCTCGACGACGCTGACGCCGCCGTCGGGCTCGATGACCGCAACGTCGGGTGTCTCGTCGTCGAGGACCCGGACGAAGGTGGTCACGACCGGGGCGCCCTCGTAGTTCCCGCCGGCGACGATGGCGTCGATCGGGTGGGAGCGCTCGCCCTCGGCGGCGATGTCGTCGGTGGCGCGGACCCGGACCGTCTGCTGGACGGCGAAGTCGGCAACCGTGAACGTCAGCGTGACGGAGGTGGCCCACTCGGTGCCCGTCCAGAACTCCAGCGCGCGGTCGCGGCTCGGGGACAACGGGTTGACCGGGGGCCCCGACAGCGTGACCGTGACGTCGACGGTGGGCTGGTAGGTCAGGCGGACGGTGAGCTGGCCCTCGGTGCCGTCCTCGGGGATCACCAGCTGGCCGGCCACGGGTGCCACCACGACGATGGGCTCGTCGTTGTCCATGATCTCGGCGGCGATGCCGTCGACGGGGATGCCCTCCAGGGCGCTGCCGGCCACGGTGCTCTCCACCGAGTGCCGGATGAGGCCGGTGTGGCCGAGCAGGTCGTCGGCCTGGACGGCGGGGGCCTGGCTGCCCACCTCGACGCGGTCGGAGCCCTGGCCGCCGAACAGCGACAGCTCCACCTCGGGGTTGGTCGAGAGCACATGGAAGACGTCGTCGCCCTCCGTGCCGTAGACGGACACCCGCTCGACGTTGACGTAGCGCACGACGCGACCGGCCCCGTAGATGCCGTCGGCGGTGATGACGTACACATCCGCGAACTCGGTGCCGATGACGATGAGCGTGTCGAAGCCGGAGCCGCCGTCGATGTTGACCGGCGCGTTGGCGGCGTACTGGATGAAGTTGCGGCCCTCGCCCGCGTCGAGGGCGGTCAGCTCGGACTCGTCGACGAAGGAGCGCACGATGAAGGTGTCGTCGCCGGCCTCGCCGTACAGGTTGAGCGTGGCGACGTTCCGGAAGACCTCGAAGATGTCGTCGCCGGAGCCGCCGTAGACGTGCGCAGTGTAGGACACGCCGTTGGTGAGCCAGCCGCGCGTCGAGTCGAAGAAGTAGTCGCCGAAGTCCGGGTCGCCCTCGGAGGTCGGCATGGCGAAGTCCGCGAAGCCGAGGGCGGCCTGGACGCTGCCGGGTGCCGGGGTGGCGACCATGTAGTCGGTGTACAGCTGGCCGAAGCGGAAGATGTCGCTGCCGGTGCCGCCGAGAACGGTGAGGATCGACGAGGTGTCGTCGAAGGCGAGGGCGTCGTCGCCGCCACGGGCGTCGACCACGACGCCACCGGTCATCGTGGGACCGTAGGTCACGACCTCGGCGTCCCGGAACAGGCCCGAGACCTTGTTCGACATCTGCGCGATCATGCCGCGGCGGAACAGGAAGGTGTCGTCGCCGGCGGAGCCGCCCACGGCGAGGACGTTGGTGCCGCCGATCTGGTCCAGGACGTCGATGCGGCTGTTGCCCACGCCGAACAGCTCGATGACGAAGGTGTCGGAGTCGGCGCCGCCGTCCAGGGTGAGCCGCTGGCCCTCGATGTGGTTGACGCGCTCGCCGAGCGGGCCGAGCGGACCCGGGACGGGGTTGAGGAGCAACCAGTCGTTGCCGGCCTGGCCCTCGACGGTGGTGGCGCCGGCCAGCGACTCGATGGCGATCCGGTCGTCGCCGTCGGCGGCGTGCACCACTGTGGTCGCGGCATGGGTGGAGTCGATGTTGAGCACGTCGTCTCCCGCCCCGAGGGTGAGGTCCAGCAGTTCGAAGTCGAGGTAGTCCACCGTCCCGTCGGTCATGGCGAGGACGCCGGTGGTGACGCTGCCCGTTCCCGTGAGGTCGTGGCCGGTGACGGGGACGATGCCGAGGGTCGCGAGCCGGCCGTCGGCTCCGGCGAGGTCTCCGGCCCAGGCGACGGTCCAGCGGTCGCCGGCCTTGGTGACGAGCACGTTGCCGACGCCGACGAGCGCCTCGAGGAGCTCCTGCATGCGCGCGGCCGAGGTGTCGAAGAGCAGCTGGCCGGTGGTGCCGTACCCGGTGACGGCGAGCGCGAAGCGTCCATCGTTGGCGCCGGTGACGGTGACGACCTGCACGAGGCTGGGCGTCGGGGCGCCGCCGGTCATGCCGAGGCCGGAGACACTGGTGCCGGTGACGACGCCGATTCGGTCGAGCGCGGTGGCCGCGTCGTCGAGGTAGAGGGTGTCCGAGCCGGTCCCGCCGGTGATGCCGAGCGGGGCGGTGATGCCCGTCAGCTCGCCGCCGATGCCGGTGAGCGTCGACGAGATGCGCACGACGTCGTCCTGGGCGCCGGTGTCGATCGAGGTGGTCCCGGCCACGCTGCGCACGACGACCAGGTCGGCGCCGTCGTTGGTGGTGAGCGCGGTGCTGCCGGTGTGGGTGCTGTGGATGGTGAAGGTGTCGGCCCCGGAACCGAGGTCGATGGTGAGGAACTCGACGCCGGTGTAGTTGATGCCGACGCCCATGCCGAGGCCGGTGATCCAGTCGAAGGTGAGCTCGCCCGTGTTGTCCGCGGTGTCACCCGTGTCGTCGATCGCCAGCAGGTCGTTGCCGGTGATGGCGCCGGGGCCGGTGCCGCCGATGACGGTGAGCTTGGCGTCGACGGCGTCGACGGTGCCGCCGATGTTGGTCCAGAGCGTGGCGGTGGTGCCGGTGCCCGCGGCGTTGGAGCCGACGGCGACGCGGTCGGTGTGCTCGCCGGTGGCGATGACCGTCTCGACGTCGAGGGCCCGGACCGCGACGCGGTCGCCACCGGTGAGGGTGTTGATCTCCACCAGCTCCACGCCGGAGTGGGTGATGGTGCCGATGGTGGTCAGGACGCCGGACGGGAAGGCGATCCGCTGGATCCCGTTGCTGCCGGTGTCGGCAGGCGGGGACGCGACGGTGTCGAGGATGAGGCTGTCGGGGGCAGTGGTGCCCTGGACGACGAGGCGGTCCGAGCCGGAGGTGTCGAGCACGTGGACGGCGATGCCGGTGGAGCGGGCCAACTCGACGCGGACCAGGTCGTCGCCGGGACCGGCGTCCAGGTAGGCGGTGCCGGTCCATGCGTCTGCGGTCAGCACGTAACCGGCGACGGTGACGGTGCCGTCGGCGTCGCCGATGAGCATCGTCGTGGCCCGGTCGCCCGTGGAGGTGAGGCGCGCGATGGCGAAGATGTCGAGCAGGTCCTCGGCCACGGAGCCGACGCCGAAGTTGAGGCCGACGGCCAGGCCGACGACGAACAGGTTGTCGTAGAGGCCGAAGTCCACGCCCTCGAACGACTCGACCAGCGTGTTGGTGCCGCCGTCATCGAAGAAGGTGTCGCGGCCGAGCCCGCCGGTGACGGTGTCGTCGCCGCCACCGAGGTAGAAGGTGTCGTCGAACCTGGAGCCGATGAGCGTGTCATTGCCGTCGGCGACAACGGCAGTGTCATCGTCGCCGTCGAGGACGAGCGCGAGCTGATCGAGGGACACGAGGGACGCGTCAATGGTGTCGTCGCCACCGCGGCCGCGGACGAAGAGCCGGTCACCCTGGGCACGCACGCCGCCGATGATCGAGACGGTGTAGCCGTTCGGCGCCTCGCGCGTGACGGTGGTCGCGGTCCCGGCGGTGCCGAGTCTGAAGGTGTCGGCGCCGGAGTTGCCGAGGATGGTAACCACGTCGGTGCCGCCGGTGCCGAGCGTGATCCCGATGGTCAGGATGCCGGACGCGTTGCCGGTGATGTCGTCGAGTGTGATCTGGTCGGATCCCGCTCCGGCGTCCACGAGGAGGTTCTCGATGCCCGAGGAGTCCTTCGTGAGACCACCGAGCGTGTGCGTGAGGATGCCCACCGGGCTGGCGGTGGAGGGCTTGCTGACCAGGTAGTTGTCTGCGCTGCCAGTGAGGACGACGCTGAGCGTGTCGGTGCCGGTGCCGCCCACCACCGGGACGGCCTCGGTGCTGGTGAAGATCGAGGAGGTGGCGACGATGGTGTCGTTGCCGGCACCGCCGTTGTAGAGCGCGGCCGAGCCCTCGAGGGTGTCGTCGTCGCCCTCGCCGTACAGCTTCGCGTCGGGGGCGTTGCCGACGAGCAGATCGTTGCCGTCGCCGCCGTAGAAGCGAACGTCGCCGGTGCCCGTGTGCCGAATGGTGTCGGCGCCGCCGCCGCCGTGGACCACCGCGGAGGCCGCGTTGGTGACGGTGATGGTGTCGTCGTTGTCGCCGCCGCAAAGGACGCTACCCGCGAAGGAGGCGGGGGCGGCCGGGGTGTAGACGGCGCACAGCGACGCGTCGCCCGCCAGCGTGCCCGACGGGAGGGCGGGCGAGCCGTGCAGGACGATCGTGTCGTTGGCGGCGCCGCCGTCGAGGATGACGGGGATCTGGACGCTGGGGTCGACCGTGACCGAGTCGACACCGCTGCCGAAATAGCCGTAGACGCGCGCGACATGCTGGTAGGTCTTCTCGTAGCCGAACGCGGAGACCTTGATCGTGGCGCGTCCGCTGCCGTCCAGGGCGCCGAGCTGCTCGATGAGGACGGTCTCGTTCTCCACGGTGCCGGCCACATTGCGGGCGGTGCGCTGCGGCAGCGCGCCGACGTTGAGGAACAGTTGGGTGTCGGTGGGCGTCCAGGCGCGCAGGTTGCGGTACGTGCCGGACGTGCCGGCGTCGGCGCCGTAGTCCGTGCGGCCGTTGCTGGCCAGGTACGGCACGACCGGGAAAGTCACGGTGCCGATGGTGAACGTGTCGCTGCGGGAGTACCAGGTGCCGAGCACCTTGAACCGCACGGTGATCCGGAACTTCAGCGGCACGTTGCCGTTGATGTCGGCGTCGCGGGAGTCCGCGCTGACCGACAGCTCCAACCCCACGCCGAGGGAGATCTCGAAGATCTTGAAGTCGAAGTACACCTCGACGCTCGCCGAGCCGCCGATGAACATCGTGTAGTAGGTGATGCCCCAGGCGTCCACGTGCTTGAGGAAGGACACCTCGAGCGAGAAGCTTCCCCGGATGCCCATGAAGCTGCCGCCGAGTTGCATACGGCCGGAGAGCTTCAGGCTGAAGTCGCCCTCGGAGCTGAGGAAGATGTCGCCGCTGAGGTTGAACCCGAAGAAGCTGAGGCTCGCGTATGCCTTGAGGTACCAGTCGCCGGCTTGGAAGTCGGCATCGGGGCGCGCCCGCCCGACCTCGATCGTGAAGCCCGCGTTGAAGCTGAACAGCTTGAGCAGGGTCACGGAACCGGTGAGCTCCATCTTGAAGCCACGCTCGACGCCCTCGCGCACGCCGGGGGTGGTGTTGATCGACAGCGTGCCGGAGGCGCTCAGGCTGAAGATGAAGGCGTCGGCCGACACACTGACCGCGACCTTCATGACGATGCCGTCGCTGTACACGCCGGCCACGCCGTCGGCCATGAACTTGAGGCCGGCGAGGTCGAACGCGACGCCGAACTTCATGACGAAGGCGCCGCCGCCGATGCGGATCTCGGCGTAGCCGCTGCCCTTCGCGAAGCCGAGGGTGATGGAGCCGTCGAGGCGCAGCAGGAAGCCCGGCTTGACTGTGGTGCTGCCGAGCACGAAGTCGCCACCGGTTGTGTTGAGCTCCAAGAGTGCGGACACGTTGAACCCGAGCCCGACGGAACCGCCGAACCCCGCCCCGAGGCGGATGTCGATGCGGGCGACAAGGCCCTTGTTCGTGATGGAGAAGCCGGAGTCGGTGATGTAGACCGCGCCGAGGTACTGCAGCGAGGCCGACCCGTTGACGACCAGCGTGATGCCGCTGGTGGCCAGAGAGAACACGACGTGGCCGTCGATGTCGAGCACGTTGCTGACGATGAGGTGGCCGCCGAACTCGAGGCGGAAGCCGGCCACGACGTTGATGGTCTGGTTCGTGACGACGAGGTTGCCGAAGCCGTCGCGCTCGAAGCCGTTGAACACCTGGCGGCCGTTGACCTCGCGCGTGTCGAGCGCGAACGACTGGATGGTCTGCGTCGACGTGAAGGTGTTGATCTCCAGCAGGAACTGCCCGTTGAGGCTGACGCCCGGGATGCTGTTCGCGCCGAGGGTGAGCTGGACGCGCCCGACGACACCGGTCCGAGCACCGACGTACACGGCCAGGTAGATGCTGCCCGTGAGCGCGCCGAGGTACGGGATGGTGGTGCCGACGATGCCGGTCACCTCGAGGCGGGCGGTCGATCCGCTGCCGGCCGCGGTGATGCCCAGCATGCCGGTGAGCGTGAAGGCGCCACCGATGGTCAGCTCGGCCTCGATCACGGCCTTGATGTAGATCTCCGGGGCGGCGTCGGGGATCGGGGCACCGTCGAGTCCGGGTGCCGAAGCGGGGATGACGAACGTGGGCGACTGGCCCGGCAGCAGCAGCGGCAGGAACGCCGTCGGAACCGTGAAGGACTGCTCGAAGAGCGTGGTGTTGAAGATCACCGACACCGACCCGGAGGCCGAGAACAGGGAGCCGACGTTCGGCAGGCCGATGCCCACGCCGGTGGACACGCGAATGCTGCCCGCCACGCCGGGGATCTCACCCGTGACGGGGTCGAGCACGGTGGAGATCATCAGCACGCCGGTGACCGAGCCGTACTCCAGCCGCGCGGAGCCCGATCCGAAGGACAGGGTGCCGGTGAGGAACAGGTCCATCGACGGTGTGGGCGGGTTGAGCGAGATGTTGAGATACACGCCGCCCTGGACCCGCATCAGTTCGTTGCCGCCGGGAGCGACGATGAGCTGTCCGACGATCTGGAAGCCGAAGCTGAACGGCTGCAGCACGAAGGTCTCGGTGAGGTCGGTGCCGCCGGGGCCGACGCCCTTGAGGGTCAGCGTCTCGGTCTTGACCTCGTTGGTGAGGTTGATGCGCAGCTGCGCCGAGCCGGAGAGGTAGAGGCCGTACTGCTCGAGAGCCTCGAAGTTGGTCTCGATGGACGCAACGCCCCACAGCTGCGGCACGGGGTACATCGGGTTGGTGCTCTCGTCGCCGATGACCAGCACGAATCGGCCGGCGGTGGCTCCGATGGTGCCGAGGCCGTAGACCTGGATCTGACCTTGGAAGGTGAGGATGAACGAGGCGCGAGCGAAGTCGATCTCGAGGATGACCTCGGCAGTGATGTGCAGCAGCGGCTCGGGCAGGGCGTCGGCCAGCTGAAGCATGATGCCGCCGGACAGCTCGATGAAGAACGAGGTGCCCTGCTCGATGACGCGCACGGACTGCGTGCCGCCGGTCGACAGGTTGCCCGCCGAATCCGCCCAGGCACCGGCCGCGAACGTGTAGGTGAGGGTGCCGGCGGTGAGCGAGATCGGGCTGGCTGACGTGTACGCGTAGTAGGCGACGCCGCGGCCGTCCGGCGATCCGTCGGGCACGAACCCGACGCCCACGAAGGTGAGGCCGACGAGGCCGGCACCGGTCAGGGTGAAGTCCGTCGCACCGAGCGTGGAGACGTTGACGGTGGTGCCGAAGGTCGGGGTGAGGTTGACCGACAGCCAGATGCGCTTGGCGAGCGCATCGGCGGTGGGCGCCTCGGCCGACGGCGCGGTGTGGTCAACGGCGGAGAAGACGACGCCGTCGATGTTGGACCACGAGAAGTCGATGTACGCGACGGTCAGTGTGCCCGAGGTGTAGCCGGAGAAGAAGTAGCGGTAGGTCGTCCCGCTGACGAGGACCGGTGCGCCGATGACGGTGAGGTCGCCCCCGGCGTCGCTGAGCCTGATCTCGGGGTCCGCGTCGAGGATCGACGCCGGGTCGATGGCCTTGCCGCCGAAGGGGCCGAACGTGATGTCGATCCACCCGCGACCCTTCAGCTCGGCGGAGTACTCGACCTTGTCGACGACGGACCCGGCGCCGGGGTTGGTGATCGACGTGGTGGGCGAGGCCACATACAGCGTCTCCGTCTCGGCCGCGTTGAGGTTGCCGGTCAGATCGGCGAAGCGGCCGGACAGGAAGGTGATGGTGTACGTGCCGGCGGCAAGGGTCGCGGTGAAGCTGTAGCGGTAGACGTTGGAGGTGCCGACGCGGACCGGGGCACCGAGGGCGATGAGCGCGCCGTCGGGTCCACGGAACTCGATCTCGTCGCCACTGATGGTGGTGTGGTCGAGGTCGGAACCGGAGGTGCCGCGGAAGCGGATCTCGAGGTACTTGAGCTGGTTGAGGAGGTCGCGGCCGATCGTCGCCCCTGCGAGGGGTACGGTGGCGGACTCGTCGACGTCGGTGGTGGCGGGGTTGTCGGGGATGTTGCGGACGACGTCACCCGTTGCGCCGACGACCTGGAAGGTCTTGGCGAGGAGGGTGCCGACAGGCGGCGGGCCGCGGCCCGAGGTGTCGGTGACGTTGTGCAGATCGAACGTGATGACGACCGCCCCGGCGACGAAGGTTCCCGACAGCAGGTACCGCCAGGTGGTTCCCCCCATGAACACCGCCTGGAGGATCTGGATTCCGGTGCCGGTGCCGGCGCCGGTGAGGGTGAACTCGTCGAGGTCGATCGACGAGTGGGTGATGTCGAACGGCACGCCACCCACGACGGGGTTGACGGACGGGATGTAGGTGACGTCGAGGTAGCTCTGAGTGCGGCTGGACACGCGGGCCACCACGGGAGTCGAGTCGGTGCCGAACGTCACGGCAACGGGGACGCCTGCCTGGGTCCCGGTATCGGGGGCCGCGCCTCCGTAGGTGCTGCCGGTGGACGTCAGCAGTGTCCAGGCGCCCGTCGCCGTAACGACGACGGCGTCACCGGCGGCGATCGGCGTGCCGAAGGTGTAGCGCACCCAGAGGATGCCGTCGACCAGCGCGAGGATCTGGAAGCCGGTGATGGCGACCGTGGAGCCGTTGACGGTGAGTGTGATGTCGTTGATGCCGATGCTGGACTGGTCGATGCTCAGGCCGGTGGGTGCCGTGAGCGGCACGTCGACGAAGGTGCGGGCCGGTGCGGTGAACGTGCTGCCGGGCAGATCGGCGGTCGTGGCGGCGAGGAGCGGGAGGCTGAGGGCGTTGAGCTGCACCGTGCTCGATCCTGCGGCCGCCGTGGTGTCGCGGAAGACGTGCACCGGGATCAGGAGGGTGCTGCCGGCGACCGAGATGGAGCTCGAGGTGTCGGCCACGACGGTCCACCCGGCGGTGCCTGCGGTGAATGTGAGGCCGCTGAGGAAGGCGAGGCTTTCGACGGAGGCCTCATCGAGGCTGTATCCGGCCGGGATGGACGGCAGGGTCACGGTGAGGGTGGTGCTGACGGTGCCGGCACCGATCGCCAGATTGACGGTCGGGGTGGCGGACAGCGCCGCGGTGGCAAGCAGGTAGGACCAGCTGCCGGCGATCGCGGTGAGCGTCACCGACAAGCCTGCGTCGTATTGGCCGGTCAGCCAGTAGCGGAACCGCAGCACCGTGCTGGGCACGCCGGAGGTGAGCTGGACGGGAGCGCGGGTGGCGTCGAGTTGGACGCTGCCGAGGCCCTCGCCGTAGAGCTCGAACTCGGCGGCCAGATCGAGGATGGACGCGAGGTCGAGGGTCACGCCGGACGCCGTTGGCTTGGTGAAGTCGACGTCGATGAAGCCACGCGGGGTGATCGCGACGACGCCCGCCTGCGTACCCGCGGTCACCGAACCGACATAGCCGATCGGCGCGGAGGTGAGGGCGGCGGTCAGGGCCGCGCCTCCGACCGCGGTCACCTGGACTGGGATGCGGAACTCGCCCGGCGCGCCGGTGGCGGTGATGGGGGCGGTGAGGTCGCGCTCGATGTCCCACCCGGAGCCGGCGAAGGAGAGTCCGGCGAGCCGGTTGATGACGGAGTCGGGGTCGACGGTGAAGCCGGCCGGGATGCCGTACTGGCCGCCCGTCGGGAACACGACGGCGACGCTGCCGGCGCCGGGTTCCTCGGGCGCGTCGGTGACGATGAGCGGTGCCGTGACGGTGAATAGATACGACCACGAGCCGGCCAGGAAGGTCACTGTGACGCCACCCGAGGGGGCGAACCGGCCGCTGAGCCAGTAGCGGTAGGTCATCGTTGTCGAGGTGGTCGTCACCAGCGCGGGCGCGAATGCGCCTTCGAGCTTGACGGTGCCCAGGCCGGCCCCGCCGAGCGCGAACTCGGGCGCGAGGTCGGTGATCGACGCGGGGTCGATGGTGAAGAACGTCGGCTTCGTGAAAGTCACGTCGATCCAGCCGCGGCCGTTGAGCACGTTGATGTCGATGGACGCCCCTGGCGTGGGGTTGGACACGGTCGCGGTGGTGCCGACGACCGTGAAGGTCAGGGTGGTTGCCGCGTTGCCGGCGCCAGGGGTCGTGCCGGAGTCGGTCGTGATCGAGGCGTTCTTCACGACGTCGGCGGCGAATGTCAGCGTCCAGGTGCCCATGGCGAAGTCGCCTGAGCCGACCGCGTAGCGGAACCGGGTGATCCCCAGTGCCCGGAGGGCGGCGACCCTGAGCTGCTCGTCCGTCATGCCGTCGGTCTTGGGGAGTACGTCGACTCGGGTGCTGCCATTCATGTAGTACGCGCCCGTGGCGTCGACGAGCATGGAGATCGCGAGGAACTCGATGCCGGTGTCCGTGGTGACCGCAAGAATCGGCACGGGCGCGACGATGGTGCGGGCGGCCCCGGGACCGGTCAGGGTGAAGTCGCCACTCTGGCCGAGGATGGTGCTGAGGTCGAGGCTGGCGCCGGGCGGCGGCGTGAAGACGACGTCGACGTACTTGGTGCCGGCCTGGTTGATGACCGTGTTCTGCACGCTTCCGCCGTTGGCCGACGGGGACCCGAGCGTGACGACGGGCGCGGTCGCGGTCGCCGTCGGGTCGGGCAGGTCGGCCACGTCGAAGGTGACCTCCTGACCGGAGGAGTTCTTGAAGCCCATCTTGAGCTTGCCGTAGAGGGTGAGCAGGCGCACCTGGTCCGGGATGTCGGCGAGGAACAGGATCGTGACGCTACCGGTGGCCACCTTCGACAGGTCGGCGTAGAGCCGGCCGCTGATGGAGATGTTGTCGGCGGCGAAGTTGAGCTTGCCGATGATGAGGATCTTGCCGTCGGTGGAGATCTTGACGATCACCTGGCCGTTGAACACGGCCTGCGAGGTGTAGATCGAGTAGATCTTGGCGGAGCCGGTGATGACCATGGGTGAGGTGAACGCGGCCGCGAACCCGCTCCTGCTCGGATCCGCCGCGATGGCCTTGACCTGGTTCGCGACCTGCGTCTGCAGCTGGGCCAGCCACTGGTCCGCCGTCAGGGACGTCGGCAGCTGGAACGCCGAGGAGCGCAGCGCGAACGGGTCGTCGATGGTCGGGAGCGTGGTGAAGAACTCGACGCCGCCGAAGAAGTCGTTGATCGCCAGGCCGGAGTTGGGTTCGAGCAGGATCCCGCCCGGCACGTTGGCCGACAGGAACACCTGCAGCGGCCCGAGTTCGGACAGGCCCAGGCGGATGCCGAAGCCGGCGAGCCCTGCGATGGAGATGGTGCCCTCGAGACCGAAGTACAGCACGCGACGCGCCACCGGGGTGGTGGTGTCGAACACGCCGATGATGTTGTACAGCGAATCGAGCTTGAGGATGCCGCCCACGAGGCTGGCGGAGACCTCGCCGCCGAACATCTTGCCCTTGACGCTCACGCCGAGCGCGTCGATGCCGATGATCGGGAACTTGCCCTCAGCCAAGAGCGACGGCTGGATCCGGATGCCCTGGATGGCGCCGGTGATCTGCAGGCCGCTGAGACCCTGGATTCCGGTCACGCTGGCCGACAGGATGAGCACGAAGTCTCCGGGGGCCTTCTCGACGTCGTCCCACTGGATGCCGATCGCGTCGATCCGGACGGGCAGGAACGACGGCCACTTGAAGCTGTCGCCGGTGGCGGAGCCGATGGACAGGAACACTCCGAAGCCGGGCAGGGCCTTGAAGGAGCCGTCGCCGGTGATGGCGAAGTTGCGGCCCTCGCCGGCGATCGCCAGCGAGCCGATGGTAACCTTCGCGCCCACCGCGCCGAAGCTGGCCATCAGTGCGGAGCCGGTGGCGCCGGTGTCGAGCCGGAAGTCGCGCGCTGTCAGCGTCACGAACGTGCCGAGGCGGATCTCCAGGGTGTCGACGGTGAGCTGGAACGCCTGCACCCTGCCGTCGGCGAACGTCAGGGCGATCCGGAACGCCTCGTCGTCCATCGTGCCGTCGGGCCGCTTGTCGTCGGCAGTCAGCCGGTCCGACAGCGTGGCCCCGAAGGACTTACCCGGGAACAGCTTGGCGCCGCCGGTGGCGATGTAGATGACGCCGGTGAAGCCCGCCGACTCGGTGCTGGGCGCGCCGGCGGCCGGGAAGCGGACCTCGAGGCCCGAGATGCCGATGCGGATGTCGTCGAGCTCGAGGATGCTACCGAGGGTGATCTTCTTGTCCGGTTGGGCGGGCGCGATCGGGTCGGGCGTCTGACCGGGCTGGGTCGACGGCAACCCGTAGGCGAGTTCGGCCGTGCCGAGGCGGAAGCCGTTGCCGTAGATGGTGAGGCCCGGGATCTGGCCGGTGCTGAGCGCCTGATCGTTGTTGCGCGTGATGTTGGAGCCGAGTGCCGGGTCGTAGGGGCGCAGGCTGCCGGTGACGCCGAACGACGGGAACGTGATCGTGGCGGT
Organism: Tessaracoccus luoxuelianae; assembly: GCF_054483915.1. Taxonomy (NCBI): domain Bacteria; kingdom Bacillati; phylum Actinomycetota; class Actinomycetes; order Propionibacteriales; family Propionibacteriaceae; genus Tessaracoccus; species Tessaracoccus luoxuelianae. The sequence continues at coordinate 208,595 of NZ_CM137013.1, forward strand.
GTTGATCCGCATGATCTCCTGGTCGGCGGCACCCTTCGGGTCGTAGCCGAAGCGGATGCCGGTGGCCTGCAGCCGCGCGACGTTCGGGATCTGCGCGTCGAGGGACGCGATCTGAATGCCCCACTTGCCGGTCGCGCTGATGTCGACGTTGCCGCCGAGCAACCCGAACACGTCGACGGCCAGCTCGAAGGAGCCCATGAGGCCGAGCAGATCGACGGTGACGCCCGAGTTGGTCTGGGCCGTCGACTGGGCGCCTGTGGTCGGGTCGCCGCCGAAGGACAGCGAGGCGCGCTGTACGCCGAGGATGACGGAAACGATGAGCTTGCCGTCGGAGAACCCGAAGCCACCCAGCCCCACGGTGGGGCCTTGCAGCGTGAGCGGGCCGAGGGTCATCGGGCCGCCGGAGGTGGATTCGCCGACGGTGCTCGCCGCGAGCGTGAGAACGAGCGTCTGAGCCTGGCTCGTGAGCGTGCCGCTGCGGGCGGCGTTGGCGGCGAGCTGGATGGTGATCGGGCCGGTCCCGGTGAACAGGCCGAGGGTGTTGGCCGTGTTCTTGTCCTTGAGGAAGTACCGGAAGGTCACCGACGTCGAGCCGGCGGCCTGGCCGGCCACGATGATCGGGGCGCCGAGGAGCTCGGGAGTGGTGCCTGTCACGTACTTGAGGTCGCCGACCTGGCCGGTGATCGTGAACGGGGCGACGGTCGCGTTGGCCGTGAAGTCCTTGTCGATGGGCAGCAGCGCACCGGCGTCGTCCTTCGCCAGCGACGTGTAAGAGATGTCGATGTAGCCCTGCGCGTTGAGTTGGGCCTGGCTGATGCTGGGGACCGCGAGCGACGCCACGGGGCCGGGCTTGGGCTGCAGCGGGGTGGCCTGGAAGGTGTAGAACTGCTCGGTCGAGCCGACCATCGTGCCGACCTGGGTCGACGGCGTGGGGCTGCCCGAGTCCTCCGCGATGACGGTGCCGGCCTTGAAGCGCACACTGACGATCGCCGTCCCGGCCGGAATCGTCACGGCGTAGCTCCAGGTGTTGGCGCTCCCGGACACCGGCGTCGGAGCGCCGAGCGTGAGCGGGGTGCCGCTCCCGCTCAGGGTGACCTCGAGTTCGTCGCCGTTCACCGAGCTGGTGCGGATCCGACCCGATGTGGTGCTGTACCTGACTGTGATCGCCGTCGCGGACGAGACGACAGCGCCGCGCAGCGGGGTGACGAGGTTGCCGGTGACCAGCACCGGGAACGTCTCGGCGGGGGCGGGCACCGGGCTGCTCGGGAACAGCTTGAAGGTGGTGACGCGGAACGTGCCGAGCTGGAATCCCGCCACCGGCGAGATGGTGAAGGTCGCGAAGCCTCCGAGGCTCACCACCGTTGTCGCGTCGAGCGTGATGGTGACCACCGCGTTGAGCAGAGCGAGGTCGAGGGTCCCGTTGGGCTGGCGCGTGACCCGGAGGCTGCCGCTCAGGGTGGCGATGTTGCCCGCCGTGATGACGACGGAGGTGATGCTCAGGCTGAAGCTGCCCGGGTCGACGCCGCCCGACATGCCACCCAGGGACCCGAGCGAGGAGAACATGTTCGACGTCGAGGTGTTGACCTGGAAGGCGACCGTGCCCGTGATGCCCAGCCCGTCGAGGCCGAGCAGGGCGATCGTTCCGGTTGCCCGGAGGGCCCAGCCGGTGCTGTCCGAACGGAAGGAGACGGCGGCGTTCTTGATCAGGACGCCGATGGCCTGGGGGTTGAGGGCGCCGTCGATCATCGACGGGCCGGAGCCGACAAAGATCTCGAGGCCGTCTCCATCGAAGTTGCCGCTGCCGTCGACCGAGAACTCTCCGGCGCGAATCTCCAGGATGGGGGGATCGCCGAAGTTGAAGTCGAGGTTCTGGACCACGAACTCGAACACACCGGTGGGTTCGGTGGCGAGCGGTGCCCTGACGTTGAGGCTGATGGTCTCGCCGTCGACCACGATGGACTGGGTGACGGCGACGTCGGTGGTGTTGAAACGGAAGCCGAGCGAGGCTCCGCCGGTGAAGCCGGGCACGGTGATCTTGGCCTCGCCGGTGATGATGCCCGCGACGCCGCCGGTGGTGGTGACGGTCGGCGCACCGGAGTTGGTGTCGGATCCGGCCGGGAAGATCACGATGAAGCCCGTGCCCGAGACGATGCCGGGGTTGTTCGCCGCGCTGACGGCGCCGATCTGCTGCCCCTCGCCCATGGTGAGGTTGGCCAGCGCGATGCGCGTGATCGCCGTCAGCCCGGTGCCGAGGCGCTCGAACGCGAAGTCCGCGGTGATCAGGAACGTCTCGTCCGGCGTGGGATCGGGGTTGTCCTTGATGACGAAGGTGATCTCGATGTCGTCCGCCGCGACGCGCACGAACGGGCCCTTGGGGAGCGAGAGCAGTCGGATGTTGGGCTGGAGGGCCGCCTTGTTTCCGACGCTTCCCCAGGTCACGGTGTAGCCGACGACGGCAGAGCCGTCGAGGATCCCGGTCACCCCGACGCCGGAGCCGCCGACGAGCGTGTCGAGTGCCGTCTCGACGACGGAGGCTGCCGCGCCGACGGCGATGGCGCCGGTGGTTTCGCCGTCGTCGATGTGGCCGTTGAGGTTGACGTCGAGGGAGAGCGTGAAGCTACCGGCGGGTGCCTGCACGTCGATCCGCTGGACCTCATTGACCGAACCCGTGCCCTGCGTGGTCGTGGCCACCGTCACGCCGGCGAACTGGAAGACCTCATTGACGACGACGCCTTGGCCACCCACCTGGATGGAGTTGAGCTGCAGGGTCAGCGCCGCGGAGATCCGGATGGGCAACCCGACGAGGGCGACGGCGCCAGAGATCTCGCCGGCGGTGCCGGTGGGCGTGATGATGAAGGCGCCCTGGCCGCCCGTGAGTCGCAGTCCGATGTCGTCGGTATCGGCGCTGGTAGGTCCGGGGTCCCCGACGAACAAGGACACCTCGGCGAACGCGATCCGCACGATCTTCGCACCCGCGGCCGTCTTGCGCTGCTCGAACACGGCGACGCCCGAAAGCTCCTGGCCGAAGATCTTGATCGTGGCCGGCTTCTCGGGCAGGCCCACCTGCACGAGCAGCGTGCCGGGTGCGAGGTCAATGGTTTCGGAGCTGCCGTTGAGCGTCACGGTCCGCGTGACCTGGCTGGTTCCGGTGTTGACGTTGATCACCACGTCGACGTCGATCAGCGCGTCGGGCACCGCGGTGGGGTTGACGGTGACGCCGGCCACCAGCGCACCGGCGACACCGGTGCGCGTGATCACGAAGAGGCCCGAGGCGACGGTGGCGCGGACGAACCACTGGGTGCCGTCGCCCAGTTCCAGCACGACGTCGTTCAGCGCGAGGGTGACTTCCTTGGTCACGGGGTTCTGCGAGAAGACGAAGTCGCCGGTGAGGCTCTGGCCCATGACCTCGAGGGCGATGTCGTTGGCGGCCACCGTGACGCCCGGGGTGATGACGACGCTGTCGACGATGCGGTTGCCGGTCAGGGTGTTGAGGCGGACCTCGAGGTTGCCGGAGAAGGTGACGCCCGGGATGAACAGTTCGACGGTGGCGGACAGCATGCCGGCCACGCCGCCCTTGCCCGCCGGGTCGGCGACCTTGCCCACGATGTCGAACGCGCCGGATCCGTTGCTCACGACGATGAGGTCGCGGTCGGCGGTGCCGATGCGCAGGCCGACGTTGTCGAAGCGGATCTTCGTGCTCTCCACGTCGTCCGGGGTGGCGAGGGTGCCGTCCAGGCCGGGGGTGGTGGACTTCGCGAAGGACACGTCCGCCGTGAGCACCTGGCCGGCGATGGTGAGGTTGATCTGGGTGGCGGTGACCTTGAGGTACGGGCCCGCGGGCAGCGTGAGCCGGAGGGTCTCCCCCGCGACCTCGAACGCCTCGTCGACGGAGACGCCGACGGTCTTGCCGCTGACGACGCGGCGGATGTCGCTGAGCTCCACGCCGACAGTGGCACTGGCGGTGAGCCCGTCGCCCAGGCGTATGGCGGCGGTGGCCGAGATCGTGCCGGCGAAGCCCTCCGGGGTGATCAGCAGGAGGGCGGTGCCGCCGCTCAGCCGCAGGCCGATGTCGTCGGTGAGGTCGGCACCGGTGCCACCGTTGTCGCCGACGAACAGGGCGACGTTGGCCCCGGCTATGCGGAGGATGCGGATGTCGTCGGTGGTGCCGAGCACACGGTCGGCGCCCGCGCCGGTGGCCTGCTCGAACATGAAGGTGCCGGAGATGGTCTGTTCGAAGACGGTGATGCCGCCGGTGATGGAGGCCCTGACGAACCGGCCCGCCGGCAGAGTGATGGTGGTCGCGCCGAGCGTGGTGGACACGGGTGCCGGGCCGGTGTTGACCTGGAGCCTGACGGTGAGCCCGCCGTTCAGCGAGAAGGGCACGTTGCTGAGGCCCACCAGGTTCACGCTGGCCGTGACGTCGAGCGCCAGACCGGCGGAGGTGAGGAGGAATACGCCCGAGCCGCCCGTGAGGCTGAGTCCCTTGTCGTCGACCCATGTCGGGTCGTCCACGATGCCGTTGGCTCCTACGTCGCCGAGGAACAGCTTGACGTTCTGCGCCGTGACCTTCACCACGCGCGCGGCGCCGACGCCGGTCTGGGCGAAGGTGAAGTCGCCGCGCAACTGCTGGCCCGCCAGGTCCAGGACCAGGCCGGTGGCGCGGATCTCGAACTTCGACGTGGCCGGGGCGGTGTCGATGACCAGCTTCATCTGGGCGGTCAGGGACACTCCGGGGACGTTGAGCGAGACGGTGCCGACGATGCCCGCGGCGGTCGTCGCCATCCCGGTGGCGCCGAGGGTCAGCGTGCCGGCGCCGCCCGTGAGGCTGAGCACGCCGTCGCCGATGCTGAGGCTGATGTTCGCGAGCACGATCGTCGTGGTGGCGCCGGAGCGCTCGAACGCGAGGTCGCCCGTCAGCGACTGGCCCGCGATGGCCAGCGTGATGCCGGCGCCGCCCACGCGGACGAACGCGCCCTGCTTGAGGTCGAGCGAGACGGTGCGACCGCCCACCGTGACGTTCTCCTTCACGGGCACCGTGGCCTGGTTCATCTGTAGGAAGAAGGAGCCGGAGATGGTGACGCCGTCGGGCAGGAGCGAGCCGAGGTCGAGTGTTCCGGCCAGGCTCATTGCCATGCCTGCGGAGGTCAGGACGATGATGCCGTCGACGCCGGTGAGGATCGCGGGGTCGGTGCCGAGTTGCACGCTACCCCCGGCCACGACGATGACCGTGCGGGTGACGCCGACCGAGTTGGCTGTCTGCTGGAACGCGAGCGAGGCCGTGAGCTTGATGTCGCCGAGTTGCACCACGATGCCCGCGCCCACGATGCGCAGGTAGGGACCCGCCTGGAGGATGCTGCCGTCGGCGAGGGTGACGGCCTGGGTGGCGCGGTTGATCTCGAGGCGCAGGTCCGCCGCGGCCACTGAATAGCCGCCGCCGAGCTGGATGCTGGTGTCCGTCAGCGACAGCTTGCCTGCGAACCCGGCATGACCGATGAGGAGAGAGCCGTTGAAGGTAAGCGTGTTGATCGGTGCCCCGAAGTTCGCGGTGAGGCCGGTGACGGCCACGTTGACGACCTTGGCTCCACCCACAGTGGTCTGTGCGAAGGTCAGGCTGCCGCCGCTCAGGACGAATCCGCCGACGGTGAGCTGGAGCGAGGTCACGGTCACGCTGAGGCTGCTGGTGGCGGCGGTCAGGGTGATGGTGAAGTTCCCGGTCAGCCCGACGTCGGGCAGGGTGAGCGCGGCGGTGCCGGTGACGGAGCCGGTGACGCCGGTGGCGTCGATGGTGAAGGAGCCTGCGGTGATGGTGAACACGGCGAACTCGGTGGTGCCGTCACCGAACGCGGCGCGGGCGTTCGCGAGCGTGATCTGTGTCGTGAAGTTCGGCGAGGTGCCCTGGCGGGTGAAGGTGAAGTCGCCGGTGATCTTCTGCCCGGCCACCTCGAGCGCGACGCCCGTGCCCTCGACGCGCAGGTACGGGCCGACGGGGAGGTCGAGGACGACGGTGGTGCCGTCGACCGTGATCGTCTCGTTCACCGCGACACCGGAGTTGACGGCGACGGTGAAGGTGCCGCTGAACTTCACGATGCCCGCCGGGATGAGGAAGGTGACGGTGCCGGTGACCCGCCCGGCAACGCCTGCCTCGGTGATGACGAACATCGCGGAGCCGTCGGAGAGCTTCACGCCTGCCGTCTCGGTGCCGATGGTGAGGCTGAGCGCCGAGGCGACGATGACGGCCTTGCTCGGCGGGGTGGTGCCGGCCGGTGCGCCCGGGGCGACGGGGCCCAGGATCTGGGTGAACAGGAAGACGCCCTTCAACTCCTGCCCGCTGATCGTCAGGACGGCGGGCGTGGCCAGGGTGCCGACCTGGATGCGCATCGAGCTCGGCGGGAGCGCGATGCCCTGCACGGTGCGCGTCGTGGTGGTGGTGTTTAGCTGGAGACCGATGGAGCCGGTGAGCTCGAACGCGTCGCCGGCGTTGAGCGCCAGGGAGGCCTCGAGGACCGTCGCGAGGCCGGCGGGGGTGAGTTCCAGCTCGCCGCTGGCGACTGTGGCCACGACGACGCCGTCGCCGAGGCTGAGGGTGAGCGGGTTGCCGCCGTCGCGGGCGGAAGTGCCGAACTTGAGGCGCAGGCCGCCGCCGGTGAGGGTCTCGATGGCGAAGGTACCGGTGAGGCTCTGTCCGGCCACGCCGAGGTTGAGGTCGCCGACGACGAGGAGGAACGGCGTCGTCGCGGTGCCCTCGGCGAGCGTGACCGCGTCGTCCCCGGTGCCCAGGACCTGTTCGGTCGTCGTCTGGTTGTAGAGTACCTGCAGCGTGCCGCCGAGAGTGAGGCCGGTGAAGCCGACGAGCTCGACCGTGCCGCTGATCGCGAAGAAGCGCCCGGTGCCGGAGCCACCGATGTACCCGCTCGCGTTGGAGATGAGGACGCCCTTGGCCAACGGGTTGAGAGACTTGTCCTCCAGGAACCCAGGGCCCTGGCCGACGAAGATCGTCAGGTTCTGCACCGACGTGTCGACGCCGAAGTTCATGGTGCCCGTGATCTCGACGAAGTCGCCGAACTTCAGTCCGCCGGTGATCGATCCCGCGACGAACGGACCCGAGACGGTGGCGATCTCGTCGTTGGTGGCGTCGCCGTCGTCGGAGACGACGAACACGATCGGGATGTCGACGCCGGCCACCGTGATCTCCCGGTCGATGGCCTGGGAGGTGCCGTTGTAGCGGACGCTGATCTCGGCGCCGGCGTCGAAGCCGCCGCCGGCGATCGCGACGGAGCCGGTGAAGAGGCCGGCGATGCCGCCGCTCAGCCCGGTGCCGGCGAGGAGCAGGAACGCACCCTGACCGTCGGTGACGCTGAAGCCGCTGCTGCCCGACCCGAGGGTCACCGAGACGCCGGTGAAGGCGATGACGGTATCGGTGCCGCTGCGGCTGACGAGGAAGCTGCCGGAGAACTCGGGGCCGCTGGTGCCGACCTTGAGGCGTCCACCGACGATCTCGACGTGCAGGAAGGTGCCGGCGGGCACGTCGATGCCGAGGTCGGGGCGGCGGACGGCAGACGGGATGGTGTTGACGGCGAAGCGGACGCTCCCGTCCACCGTGATGCCGGGGAGGGCGAAGACGCCCGAGATGTCGCCGCTGAACGATCCCGCGACCCCCTGGGCCGTGACGAGCAGCGCGCCGTCCCAGTTGTGCCCGGTGGTGACGGTGACGAACGTACCGAGGCTGAGGGTGAGGTTGTCGACGACGAGCGACACGTCGCCGGCGGCGGTGCGGCGGATGCTGACCTTCGTGGCGCCCAGGGTCTGCCCGGCGATGACGAGGGTGGCGGTGGTCACGTCGACCGCCAATGTGCCGAGGGCCGAGTCCACCGCGACGGCCACACTTCCACCGAGGGTCACGCCGGGGATGGCGACGACCACGGTGGCCGACAGGGAGCCGACGATGCCAGCGGCGGTCATGGTGAGGGTGCCGGTGACGGCGGTGGCGCGGACGACGGGCGACCCGACCGCGCCGAAAGCGAGCTCGCCGTTGCTGACTGCCACGCTGAGCGTGCTGCCGCTCTGGATGATCAGGACGTCTGCGGCGAGGCTCTGCCCGGCGATGACGATGCTCAGCCCGGTGCCCGCGAACCGCAGGTAGCTGCCCGTGGCTGCCGGGAGATCGACGGTGACGCTGCCGGTGCCCACCCGCATGGTCTCGGTGACCTTAAGGCCAGTGGTGTTGATCTCGACCGCGAGTGCGCCGGAGATCGCGAGGCCGGGGACGCCGGTGAGCGCGACCGTACCCGACACCCGGCCGGCCAGTCCGCCGCCCGAGGGCAGGACGAAGAGCGCGGTCCCGGCGGTGAGCGACAGGTCGGCCGTGCCCGCGGTGAACGACAGCGCGGCGTTCGCCACGGCGATGCGGGTGACGGTGGTGTCGTCGATGGTGCCGAGGATCTGGTCCGCCCCGGCCGCGGTCGCGCGCTCGAAGGCGACGTCGCCGCTGAGGCTCTGGCCGAGGATGCCGAGCGTGATGCCGGTGGCGGCCAGCCGTACGTACGGCCCGGCCTCGACGTCGATGGAGACCGTCCCTGCGCCGACGGCGAGGGTCTCGGTGACGCGCGCGGTGGTCGTGTTGAGCAGCAGGTCCAGGGTCCCCGAGAAGCTGAAGGGGGAAGTGACCGCCGCGATCGTGACGGTGAGGGTGCCCGCGACGCCCGCGTCGCTGATGATGAACAGGCCGCTGCCGGCGGTGGCCGTGAGCGGGCCGAGGGTGAGCGTGACGTTGTCGATGCCGATGCGGGTGACGACGGTGCCGGCGGTCGTGGTGCGGCGTTCGAGGGTGACGTCGGCGATCAGGCTCTGTCCGAGTACGGAGACCGTCAAGTTCTGGCCGCCGAGGCGGAGTAGGCCGGCGGGCAGTGAGGCCCAGCCGTCGACGGCGTGCGCCGACGTGGTCGTGTTGAAGGCGATGGTGACCATGCCCGTGATCGAGACGCCGGGGACCGCGACCGTGACGTCGACGGCGATGGCACCGTAGGTGCCGCCTGTAGTGAGGACGATGGTGGCCACGTCGCCGGTCTCACCCGCGGCGGGCTGCGCCAGGGTCACCAGCGGGGTGGCGCCGCCGAGGACGACGCGCGCGTTGCGGACGGTGAGCCGGGTTTCGGTGCTGATCTTCTGGACGACGACGTCGGCGGTGATCGTCTGACCCGCGATGGTGAGTGTGATGGCGGTGCCCGCGACGCGGACGTACCCGCTGGTTCCGCCCTCGGGGAGGACGAGGGAGGTCGTCACTCCACCGAGGACGAAGCTCTCGTTGACGGCCGCGGTGGCGGTGTTGAACTCGACGGCCACGCTGCCGGACAGGCTCACCTGCGGGACGTTGAGCGTGATGTCGCCGGAGATGCGGCCGGCGAATCCGGCGGAACTGAGCAGCAGGAGGGCGGTGCCGTCGGTGAGCGAGACGACGCCGGCGATGTCGAGGGCGACGTCGGTCGCGGCGATGCGCAGGACGGAGCGGCTGGGATCGGGCGTGCCCCCGGCGGTCAGGGCGGTGACCCGCTCGACCGCGACGGACGCGGTGATGCTCTGGCCAAGGACGATGAGGCTGAGCCCGGTGCCCTCGAAGCGGACGTATGGGCCGGCGGCGACGTCGAGGGTGCGGGTCTCGGTGCCGACGAGGATGGAGGCGGTGACCCGGGCCGCGGTGGTGTTGATCGCGAAGCTGACGGTGCCGCTCAGGGAGGCGGAGCTGCCGAGCTGCATCGTGGGCTGGCCCTCGATGCGCGCCGCCAGGCCGGTGGCGGTGAGGACGATGAGGCCGGAGCCGCCGGTGAGTCGGAAGCCGAGGTCGTTGGTGCCGGGACCGTCGCCGCGGTCGTCGCCGAGGAACAACGCGACGTTGCCGAGCCCGATGATCGTGGTGGCCACTCCGCCGGAGGTGCGGCGCTCGACAGCGACGTCGGCCGTGATGCTCTGGCCGGCGATGCTGAGGCTCGCGGCGGTGGCGCCGACGCGGAGGTACGGCCCGGCGGGGAGAGGCGTCGAGCCGACGGTGATCGCCGCGGCTGACGTGTTGACCGCAATGGTGGCGCTCGGCACCGTGAGCCCGGCGCTGGGAACGCTGAGGCTCGCGCTGAGGGTGCCCGCGATGCCGTCGGGGCGGATGACGAGGATGCCATCGATGTCGCCGAGGGTGACGGCACCGCCGAGGTCGATGGCGCCGTCGGTCACCTCGAGCTTGATGTCCTCGGTGGTGCGGCTGAAGGAGAACGTGCCGGTCAGGGACTGGCCGGCGAACGCGAGGGTCGCGGCGGAGACGACGAACTCCTTGAGCCCGATCTCGGCGGCGGTGAACTCGACCGCGACGCCCGGCTCCGTGCTGCCCGGAATCTCGATGACGGTGTCGACCGCCAGGCCGGTCGTGTTGATCCGGACGCTGGTGGTGCCGGTGACGGTCACGCCGGGCACGCCGATCAGGCTGACGGTGCCGGTGGCGACGAACGCGTGGCCGGTGCCGATCTCGACGACGCCGATGGTGGCGTCCGTCAGCAGCACGCCGACCGCGAGCGGGTTGATGCCGCCGTCGCTGGTGTAGGCGGGACCGCGGCCGAGGAAGATCGACAGGCCGTTACCGGCGAACACCTGCGCCGGGGAGCCGCCCACGATGGCGTCGCTGTAGGTGACGCTGCCCTCGATGGTGATGAAGTCGCCGATGGTGACGGTGACGTTCGACGCCGACAGGCTGAAGAACGGGTCGTCGGCCGCGGGGGCGGCGGCGATCTTGATGACCACGTCGGTTCCGCCGACGTCGACGACGGTGTCGATGGCGGTGGTCATCGTGTTGATCTGCAGCAGGACGGAGCCCTCGATGCTCACGCCGGAGCCGGAACCCGACGCGGTGCCGGAGATGAAGCCCGCAATGCCTCCGGACCGGAGGATCAGCGCGCCCTGGCCGCCGGTGAGACCGTCGGTGCCGACGGTCGCGGTGACGTTGGTGGCGGCGATGACGGTCTCGGCGGTGGGGCCGGCGCCCGACAGCGTGATCGCGACATCGGCCGTGAAGTTCCCGGCCGGGTCGGCGTCGTCGAGGGTGACGCTGAGGCCCTCCACGACCGCTCGCAGGTACGGACCTGCAGGCAGGTCGGTGGTGCCGACGGTCCGCGGCGACGGAGTGGTGTTGATCTCGACGGTGAAGGTGGGGGTCCCGAACGTGAGGCCGGCGATGGTGGGCAGCGTGACGGTGACGGCGAGGGTGCCGGCCACGCCGTCGGGGACGACGACGAGCGTGCCGTTGATGGCGGAGATGGTGACAGGGCCGAGGGAGGCGGTGCCGCCGGAGATGTCGACGGTGAGCACGCCCGCGCTGCTCTCGACCCAGATGTCGCCGGTGATGCTGACGCCCGCGAACGCGACGGCGAGCCCGTTGGCGCCGACGCGCACGGTGTCGATCGCGATGCCGCCCTGCGGGGAGGAGCTGGTGTTGAACTCGACGGTGAGCGACGCTGCCGCGATGGAGAGCCCGGGGACGTTCAGCGCGGGCGTGCCGCTGATCGAGCCCCAGACGCCGGTGGCGTCGGCGGTGATCGGGACGGTGGTGAGCCCGGTCAGCGTGACGGCGCCGTCGCCGAAGTCCACCGAACCGTCGGCGATGGCGACGGTGGTGGTTCCGGAGGCATGGGTGACTGTGACGGTACCGGCGATCCGCTGCCCGGCCACCTCGAGCACGACGTTCTCGCCGTGGACCCGCAGGTAGATGCCGGTGGGGAGCACGATCGACTGGTCGGTGCCGCCCACGGAGACGGTGGTGTCGACGGCGGCGGTGAAGCTCTTGACCTGCACGCTGAGCTCGCCGGTGAGCGAGACGCCGGTGAGCCCGACGGAGACGGTGCCGGCGAGGCTGGCGGCGAAGCCGTCGGCGGTGACCAGCAGCGCGCCGCTGGCGTCGTTGACGGCCAGCACGGTGGTGGCGCCGGACTCGAAGGTCAGCGACCCGTTCGCCAGGCCGGCGCGGAGCACCACGTCGCCGTCGGCATCGACGCTGCGTTCGATTGTCACGTCAGCGGTGAGGCTCTGCCCTGCCACGGTCAATTCGGCGGCGAGGACCTCGACGCGGAGGTACGGCCCGGCGGGCAGCTCGCCGATGGCGGCCGCGCCGGTGTTGACAGCGAGGCTGAGCGCGCCGGTGAAGGTGAGGCCGGTGACGGTGGAGGTCAGGGTGCCGACCGTGAGACTCCCCGCAGTGCCGGCCGCGGTGAGGACGAGATCGCCGCTGATGGCCCCGGCCGACAGCAGCGTCGTCGTGCCGGCCACGATGGTCAGCGTGCCGCCGGTGGCGTGGATGCGGGTGGTGGTGACGCCGGCGTCGGTGACGCGCGCGAATTCGAAGGTGGTGAACGACACCGACTGCCCGGCGAGCGTCAGCGCCACCGGGGACCCGGTGACCTTGACGTACCCGGCGCCGGCCGTGCTGAGGCCGAGGCTCAGGTCACCGCTGAAGGCCAGGCCGGGGAGCGCGATGGTGAGCTTGCCGGTGACCGTGGCGGCGAGGGTGTTGGCCGTGTCGTCGAACGTGAGTGTGTTGGTCGTGCCGGTGCCGGTGAAGGTGGCGAGCGTGGCGCCGCCGGCGGTGAACCCCATGCTGAGGTTGGCGACCGCGACGGTGAAGCCGCTGCCGGTCTTGGTGAAGGTGAGGTCTGCGGTGAGCTGCTGGCCGAGTACCGCGATCGTGAGGCCGACGCCGCTGAACTTCAGGTACGAGGTGGTCCCGGTGGCGACCTCATCGGGAGCGGTGAACGTGATGGCCACGGTGCCCGAACCGTCGGCGAAGTCGATCGTCTCGGCGACCGCCACCTGGAAGGTGTTGACCCGCACCACGAACGAGCCACTGACCGCGACCCCCGGGAAGCCCGTCAACGCGACGGCGCCGCGGGCGTCGAGCGCGTAGGTGGTGCCGGTGGCGGTGACCTGGACGACGAGGCCGACGACGGCGTCGCTGACGCTGAGCCCGCCGTCGAGGTCGAGGCTGAGGTCGCGGGCGGCGAGTGCGACGCGCACCGTGCCGCCGCCGAAGGTGACGGTGCCGGCAAGGCTGGCGTCGAGGTAGCCGGCCGCGACGATGGTGGCGGTGAGGGTGCCGCTGACCTCGGTGCCGAGGATCAGGGTGCCGGAGCCGCCGCTGATGCTGACGCTCTGGGCGGAGCCGCCGATGCTGGCGGTGGCCGCCAGTCCGCTGACCGACAGGCGGAACGTGTCGCCCTGGCGGGTGAGGACCGCGGTGCCGGTGAGGACGGCCGAGCCGACGGTGATGCTGGCGGTGGCCTGCACCGACAGCCCGGCGACGCCGTCGTAGCTGACGGTGACGGAGGAGAGGGTGACGCCGGTGGTGCCGCCGACGGTGACGGAGGGGACCGACAGGGACAGGGCGATGTCGCCGTTGTCGTCGAACGAGGTGACGGTGAGGCTGCCTTCGGCGATGGTCAGCACTGCCGGGCCGGTGCCGACGCTGCCGCTGACGCCCGTCGCCGTGATGGTGACGTTGGAGCCGGACTGGCTGATGGTCGCCGTCGCGGCGGTGAAGGTGCCGACGACGGTCGTGCCGGACTCGACGGTGACCGACAGGCCGTTGATGGTCAGGGTGAGGGTGCCTGCGTCGAGGTCGTCGGCGGCGAGCACGTAGGTGCCGGCGAGTGTGGCCCCGGCCTGGATCCGCCAGGACCCGACGGTGAGGTCGAGGGCCAGCGTGCCGGTGAGTGTGACCGAGCCGGTGTACTTCCCGCCGGACTCGATCGGGATCACGAAGGACAGCAGCACGTTGGTCAGCGACACCGCGTCGCCGAGGGTGAGGTCGCCGAGCGGGTGGTTGGTGACGCCGGTGCCGACGTACTGGGTGACGATGGCGACGACGTGGTCGTAGATGGTGGCGAGCGGCGAGCCGGCGACGTAGTCGGAGAAGTGCGGCAGGGCGGCGGTCAGTGTGCCGGTGGCGGGGTCCGCGGTGGTGGCAATGGCCTGGAGTGAGCCGTCGGGTGCGAGGTACCAGATGCGGGCGGCCGGGTCGGCGACGACGACGGTGAGGACCGGGGCGATCCGGAAGGTGGCGATCTCGGCGCCGGTGCGGGCGTCGATGGCACGCAGATCGTAGATCAGGGAGGCGGTGCGGAGGCCGGGGACGGCGTCGTCGCGGGCGGTGATGGTGATCCAGGCGTCAGCGGGGAGCGAGCCGGGGGCGAAGGTGAGGGTCGCGGCGCCTGCGGTGAGGGTGCCGCCCAGGGCTGCGGTGACGAGGACCGCGCCTGCTGGGGGTTCGAAGCTGGTGACCGCAGCTGCTGTGGGCTGCTCGACGGTGGTGACCGGAGCTGCCGTGGGCTGCTCGACGGTGGCGGTGAAGGTGACCAGGTGTACTGCGGTGCCGGTGAGGCTCGGGGCGAAGGTGGTGGAGACGTGCTGCCCGGCCGGGGGTCCGCGGCCCGCGTAGACCTCGAGGTCGCCGTCGGCGTAGACCGTGTCGAGCACGGTGGCCGAGGCGCGGAGACGGGCGAAGGTGAGTGCGATCGACGGGCCGTCGGTGGCCTTGTCCATGCCGATGACGATGGCCGAGGCGCTGCCGGCGGTGACGGCGGCGATGCCGACCGGGCCCTCCGAGGTCAGGGGCGCGCCGGGCGGGACGAGTGCGGCCACGTCTGTGGTCAGCACGGTGGCGGCGAACGAGGACAGCGGGACCGCTCCGACGGCAACCGCGAGGCCTCCGGCGGCGGCGGCGGGGGCGCCGGCCAGCGCGAGGGCGGCGGCCAGCGCCGGCACCACGGGGGCGGTGCCCGGGCGGGCCGTGGCCAGCGCGACGGATCCGTCGAGGGCCAGGACGTCGATCGAGCCGGCCAGCAGCGCGCGCAGCACGTCGGCGTTGACCCGGTGCGTGCCGAGCACGAGCGCCATGGCGTCGGCGTCGGCGGTGGCGGAGACGAACTGCTGCGCGGTGACCGAGACGTTCCCGGCGGCCGTCAGCGGGGCGCCGGAGCCGAGCAGCGCCGAGGTGTCGGCGTTGGAGACCAGGAGCGCCAGCGACCCGTCGCCGAGCCCGGTGGCGGTGCGCGTCTCGGTGGTGGTGGCCTTGACGGTGACGTCCGAGGCCCCGGTGACGCTCGAGTCGGTGAGGGAGGCGGAGGTGGTGGAGTCGGCGAGCAGCACCGCGATACCGGGGCCGTCGGCGCCGTCTGCGGTGACGGTGCTGCGGTCGGTGGCGGAGGCCGTGATGATCAGTCGACCACCGGCGAGGGTCAGGAACCCGCCGAAGAGGCCGGCGTCGGTCAGGCTGCGGAGCAGGCCGAGGGAGAACGCGCCGGGCCACTGCGCGAGCCGGTTGAGCGCCGCAACCTGGGTGGCGGAGAGACCCGCCTCGCTCAGGGTGGTGGCGTCGGGCGTCGGGCCCGCGATCGCGTCGAGGGTCAGGGTTCCGGTGGCGACGGCGTCCACGTCCACCCCGGCCGCGTCGACGTCGGTGCCGGACAGCCACGCGCTGGTGGTGCGGTCGATGCGTCCCGAGGCGGCGACGGCTGCGCCGGCGAGCTCCGCGTGGTTGCGGGCCAGCACCTGGAGCTGGCCGTCGGTCTGCACCGAGCCGCCATCGATCCCGGCGCGGGCCGAGCTGGTGGCGGAAAGCAACTCTGCGTCGAGGGGTCGGCTGCTGCCGTCGGTGGTCGCGGACACGGCGCGGGCGTCGGACGAGGCCAGGAGAGACACGGGGCCGTCGGCCAGCAGGCGGCTGTCGCGGACGAGCACGGCGGCCGACGAGGAGGCGGCTGATCCGCCCAGTGCGCGGGCATGGGCCTCAAGCGTGATGCCGCCGGCGGCGAGGGTCGCGTCGTTGACCTGCACGAGGGCGGAGGAGCCGGTCTCGCGTTCGTCGGACGCGATCATCGTGATGGCGCCGGAGCCGGTGTCCACGAAGGAGCCCGCGGCGACGGTGATGTGACGGGCGCGGATGATGAGTTCGGGACCGGTCTCCGTCAGCCGAATCTCGCCGGTGATCCAGAGCGAGCCGCCGGCGACGGTCACGATGATGCTCAGCAGCCCGGTGGTGGCCGTCGCATGCTGGGTGCCGTCTTCGGCGGTGAAGACCAGTTGCTCGGTGTCGGAGTCGTAGCTCAGCGTGCCCCCGTTGACGGAGCCGTCGAGGGTGGCGGTGGTGCCGTCCACGTTCCACGCGCTGCCACCCTCTGCCGCGAAGGCTGCGGGGGGCGCGTCGGATGAGGGGGCGATGAGCGCCACGCTCTCGGCCTCGTCGGACTCCAGGGGGGCCGCCGGGGTGTCAGTCTCGGGGCTGTCGGCCTCGGCGTCGGCGCCGGGTTCGGCGGCCGCCGGAAGGCCGGTCCCATCTTCGGTCAAGGCTGTCGGGTCGGACGTCTCGGCGGTCTGCCCGTCGTCGGCTGTCTCAGTGTCGGTGGCCGCGGCGGGATCGCTGGCGGGCTCGGCGCCGGCCGGGGCTTCGTCGGACTCGACGGCGGGCTCGGCGGCAGGCACGGCCTCGGCTGCCGGCGCCGGAGCAGGTTCAGGGGCCGGTTCGAGCTCGGGGGCAGGTTCCGGTGCCGGATCGGGCTCGGGGGCAGGTTCAGGCGCGGGCTCGGGGGCCGGTGCAGGCTCAGGTTCGGGGGCCGGTGCAGGCTCAGGTTCGGGGGCGGGCTCCGGTGCCGGCTCCGGCTCAGGCAGGAACGAGGAGCTCACGCCGTGGCTCTCGCCCGGCTCGAGCGTGTCGTCCATCAGTCCGGAGCTGTGCCCGAGGCCGATAGCATGGCCCACCTCGTGCCGCACGACGGTGATGAGGCTCATCCGCGACCAGCCCCAGCCGGCCGCGTCGGCGTCCACCACGATCGAGGTTCCCGACGCGGACCCGAGCCCCGTCCCGGAGAGGTCGCCCACGGACGCCGAGATGCCGGATATGTCCGCGCCTGCGGACTCCCACTCGGACTTCGCCTGCGAGAGGGCTGCGGCGAGGTCGCCGGAACTCAACGCATCCGTCACAGGGTCATCGGGGAGGCTGGACGCGGACATGCCCTCGGGTTGTTCCTCGGGCTCGGTGGCTTGCTCCTCGGGTTCGGCGGCACTCTGCTCAAGGTCCGGACTCGGCTCAGGATCGGTGGTCTCGGTGACCGCCGGCGACGGACTGGGCACGGTCACCTGGACGTTGTCGTCGCCGGAGATCGAGGCCTCAGAGCCGTCCGCCATGGGACAGGAGATGGATGCCTGCTCCCCGTTGGTTCCGCCCACCGTCGTGCACTGGCTGGTTGACAGCGCCTTGGCAAGGGCCTCGAGCGCTTCCTGGAGCCTGGCGTCGGCCTCGGCCTCGGCCTTCTCGGCCTCCGCGATCGCCTGCTCCTGCGCCAGGACCTCCTGTTGCTGGCGGACCACCTGCTGCTGGACCTGCACCTGCTGCGTCTGGCGCTCCTCCTGCACCCGCCTGGCCTGCTGGACCTGGGCCTCCAACCCCTTGAGAGCCTCGTCGATCCGGGCCCGGGCCTCGTCTGCGGGGAGCACCACAACGGTGGAAGAGTCAGGCAGCCTGAGGATCCGCACCACTGGGCGCGACGTCTCGTCGGAGAGGAGCGACGGTGAAGCGGGATCGACGGCGGGTTCAGTGGCCGGCGGCGGCTCGGCCGGATCGGCGGAGGCCTGCTCCGGCATGAAGACGGTCAGCCCGAACACTAGGGCCAGGGACGTCGCCAGCCCGACGAGACGATGCCCGCGGTGGGGGGCCGCAGCGGAGCCGCCTGGTCCACCCTGGTGGGTGGACGAACCTGGTGATTCCGCGTCCATGGCACCCCCTCGTTGGGTGAGTCGATCGGACGAACGACTTCGACGCTAGGCGCGTTTCTTGAGCGACCACAAGACTTACTTTCGGTACCCCCTCCCGGTCTCATCCACCGCATTGCCCTCCACTCCCGGGCTGATGGCGGTTGACTAGGGGTGACACACCTTCGGAGCCACCAGCCCTCTCGATTGCGCCCCGGCCTCGGCGGCAAGAAATCGCGTCTACTAGTTGCCTGGCGCGACATATCTCGCGCGGCGCAGGTACTACACTTCGTCGTAGTTATGCCCACTTCCGGTCGTGCCCGGCGCCCGCCCCCGGGCACGACGCGAGCTTCTCGGCAACCTCGTCTACAGTTACTGCACCCACCCCCCGTTCCTCAAGGAGCTCCCATGGACGATGTACTGACGCGTCCGCGCGTCGCCGTCGTCGGTGGAGGTCGACTCGGCACGGCGCTGACCGCCTCGCTCCGGAAATCCGGATGGGACGTCCAGGGGCCCCTCGGGCGAGGCGCCGACCCCCGCACAGCCGGCATCGTGCTGCTGTGCGTTCCCGATGGCCAGATCGCCGACGCGGCCGCGGGCCTGACGCCGCGGGCGGACCTCCTTGTCGGGCACTGCTCCGGGGCCACGCCGCTCGACGTCCTCGGCCCCCACGAAGCCCTCGGCCTGCACCCGCTGATGACCGTCCCGGCCTCCGGCGCCACCGTGTTCGCCGGCGCGACGGCGGCGGTCGCGGGGACCACCGGGCGTGCGCTCGAAGCCGCCACTGCGCTGGCCACGTCGCTCGGTATGACTCCTGTGGAGATCGCCGACGACGCACGCCCCGCCTACCACGCCGCGGCCTCGGTGGCCTCCAACTTCCTCCTCACCCTCGAGGACCTGGCCGAGCGACTCGCGGCCTCGGCTGGGGTACCGCGCGAACGGCTGGTGCCGATGGTCCGCGCCACCGTCGACAACTGGGCCAGGGCGGGAGCCGCCCCCGTGCTGACCGGGCCAGTGGCACGCGGCGACCACGCCACCGTCGCCAGACAGCGCGCCGCCGTCGAGCAGCTGAGCCCGGCGGATCTGGACCTGTTCGACGCCATGGTCGCGGCCACCTCACGGCTCGCTGAAAGGGGACGCTGATGAGGATTGTGCGGACTGTCGCGGCGCTGCGCGAGGCCCTCGCCGACGCCGGGCGCTTGGGGTTCGTGCCCACCATGGGCGCGCTGCACGAGGGGCACCTGACGCTGATCTCCGCCGCCCGCGACGAGTGCGACACGGTGGTCACCTCCGTCTTCGTCAACCCCACCCAGTTCAACGACCAGATAGATCTGGCCGCCTACCCGCGCGACGAGGCCCGCGACGCCCACCTCGCCGACAGCGCCGGCACGGACCTGCTGTTCGTCCCCGCCGTCGAGGAGATGTACCCGCAGGGCTACGCCACCACCGTGAGCGTGCGCGGGGTGAGCGAGCCGCTTGAGGGCGCCCACCGCGGCGCCGCGCACTTCGACGGCGTGGCCACCGTGGTGGCGAAGCTGCTCATCGCCGTCGCGCCGGACGTGGCCTACTTCGGGCAGAAGGACGCGCAGCAGGTGGCCGTGGTCCGGCGCCTCGTGACGGACCTCGGGCTGCCGGTCGAGATCGCCGTCTGCGCCACGGTGCGCGAACCAGACGGCCTGGCGATGTCCAGCCGCAACGTCCGGCTCGGCCCCGACGACAGGCTGCGCGCGCTGGCGCTGAAGGCCGGGCTCGAGGCAGCTTCCGCGGCAGTGGCAGGCGGCGCCGACCCGCGCGCCGCCGAGCGCGACGGGGCGGAGGCCATGCTCAGCCGCGGCGTCGAGCCGGAGTACCTCGCCGTCGTGGACCCGGACACCTTCTCCCCCGCCCAGGACCTCACCCGTCCCACCCTCGCCGTCGTCGCCGCCCGCGTGGGCGCCGTCCGGCTCATCGACAACCAACCCATCCCGCCCGTGACCCCCAGCCAGGAGGCCCGCTGATGCACCGCACCATGTTGAAGTCCAAGATCCACCGCGCCACCGTGACCGACGCGGACCTGCATTACGTCGGCTCGATCACCGTGGACCCGGACCTGCTCGAGGCCGCCGACATCCTCGAGCACGAGCAGGTTGCGGTGGTGAATGTGGACAACGGCGCACGCTTCGAGACCTACACGATCGCGGGCGAGCGCGGCTCCGGCCAGATGAAGGTCAACGGCGCCGCGGCGCGCCTCGTCCACCGCGGCGACACCATCATCGTCATCTCCTACGCCCAGTACGACCGCGCCGAGCTGGCCACTTACGAGCCTGTCGTCGTGCACGTGGAGGCGGGGAGCAACGCCATCATCGACATCGACGCCGAGGTCGCCACCCTGCTCACCGGACGCTGAGGCGCCCGCCCATGTCAGCCCGGCCCCGCCACGGAGGCGCCCCCGCCGCCGGATCCCGCGTCACGACGTCGGACCTAGCGGACATGAAGCGCGCCGGGGAGGCGATCGTCATGGTCACCGCCTACGACTACCCGGGCGCGCTCGCGGCGGAGGAGGCCGGCGTCGACGTGGTCCTGGTGGGCGACTCGGCAGCCATGACCGTGCTCGGCTACCCGAGCACTACCGAGGTGACCGTCGACGAGATGCTGATGCTGACCGCGGCGGTGCGGCGGGGCCTGGGCGCTCCGATGTTGGTGGGCGACCTGCCCTTCGGCTCGTACGAGCACAGCGACGAGCAGGCAGTGGCGACGGCGCGCCGCTTCGTCGACGAGGCGGGCTGCGACGCGGTGAAGCTGGAGGGCGGCGGCGAGGCGTCGGTGTCGCGGGTCCGGGCGATTGTCGCGGCTGGGATTCCAGTCATGGGTCACGTCGGGTTGACCCCGCAGACGGCAGCCGAGTTGGGCGGATTCAAGGCACAGGGACAGACCGCGGACGGTGCTCGACGGGTGGCCGCGGAAGCGCTCGCGCTGCAGGAGGCCGGCTGCTTCTCGATCGTGTTCGAGGCCATCCCAGCCGCGGTGGCCGAGGCGATCATGCCCTCGATGGACGCCGTCGTGATCGGCATCGGTGCGGGCCCCTCCACCGACGGGCAGGTGATGGTGTTCCACGACCTGCTGGGCATGTCGTCGGGTGGGTCGGCGCGGTTCGTCAAGCGCTACGCGGACCTGCACGGCCGGGTGGTCGACGGCCTCCGCGGGTTCGCGGCCGAGGTCCGCGACGGCTCCTACCCGGCACCCGAGCACTGTTACGGCATCAACGCCGAGGAGTTGGCGGCCTTCCGCGGGAAGTCCGCCGCACACTCCGCCTCTCCCGCTGGTTGAGCCTGCCCCCCAGCCGCTGGCTGAGGTGCCGCGCAGCGACCTCGACCCCCAACCGCTGGCTGAGGTGCCGCGCAGCGGCCTCGAAGCCTAGGAAACGTGAGCCGACAGCGTCACTTTTCTGAGGCTTCGAGGCTCGTCGCTGCGCTCCTCGCGCCTCAGCCAACGGGAAGCGCCACGCGGCGGCGCTCCCCCTGTCGGGGCGCCCTCAGAACGCCGCGATCTCCAGCTTCTTCATCCCCATCATCGCCTGGAAGGCGCCGGGACGCTCCATGAGTTCCGCCATGTTCGACGGCGTCACCTGCCAGCTGACCCCGAACCGGTCCGCGCACCACCCGCACGCCTCGGCCTCGGGCACCTCGCTGAGCGCGGCCCAGTACCGGTCGATCTCGGCCTGATCGTCGCAGCGGATCTCCAGGGAGACGCCGGGAGTGAACGTGAAGGCGTGGTCAACCTCTGAATCCATCAGCGAGAACCACTGGCCGAGCAGCCGCACGACGGCGAACTCGACCTGGCCCGGGGACGTCGCGTCCGGCGCCTCCTCAGGCACGCGGACAGTCACCTCCGAGTCCGGGAACACGGAGGTGTAGCGCTCCAGCGCCTCGCCGCCCCTGCCCTTGGCCGCCCCCGCAAACAGGAGGCACGGCACTATGAAGGGCCTCGGCTCGGCGTCGGGATCCGACAGGACGAGCTGCCAGGACACGCCGAACTTGTCCTGCAGCCACCCGAATCTGCGGCTGTAGGGGTACTCGCCCAGCGGCATCAGCACCTCGCCGCCGTCAGCGAACGCATCCCAGACACGGTCCAGCTTCTCGCGGGCTTCGTCATCTTGCGACGGGTCGAAGTACAGCAGGAAGGACACCGATGGGTTCGCCCTGAATTCGGGTCCGGCGTTGATCGCCCCGAACGCGTAGCCGCCCACCTCGAACTCGAGGTAGAGCACATCTCCGGCGAAGTCCTGCTGGAAGTCGGTCAGCCCCTCCGTCGGGTAGTGCTGCGTGACGGTTACCCGGGCGTCCGGAAGAACCGAACAGTAGAAGGCGGCGGCGCTCGCGGCGGAGTGGTCGAACCAGAGGTTCGGCACGATCTTCTGCATCGCATATCCCCTTGTCATCGGGACGTCGACGTCGAGCGTCGACGCTCATCCAGTAGAGGCCCTCGACCTTACGCCGCCATAGCCGGCGGAACCAGGGCCGTCAGGGGTACCGTCGGATGGATCGAAAGGAACCGCCATGCGCGAGACCCACCTCCGCCAGGGGCGGCAGACGGTCAAGCTCGGCTTGATCAAGGTGATTCACGACCTGTTCCCCGACGAGCGCCTCAAGACCTCCTATTCGATCCTCGAGGGGGTCTTCTGCAACCTCGTGGGGTCGGCGCTGTCGACCAGGGAGGTGAGCCTGATCGACGCCAGGCTCAAGGAATGGGCCGCCGACCCGGCGAGCAGCATCGTCTCCCTCGGCCGCGACGGCGGCTACCACGTCTATCAGGTGGGCGATCTCGTGGCCAGGGTGGTGTATCCGGTGATCATGGATCCGACGCAGGTTGAACCCTTCCAAGTGATCCCCTTCGCACAGGGCTTCATCGTGGACTTCGGCGACGTGGACAAGGGCAACGGCGTCCCTCTGATCCCCCCGACCCACCTGTCGGCCGCCTACGCGGAGAGCCAGGAGTGGCTGGACCGCATCGACGTCGAGGTGGTGGCCGACGTCAACGCCTACATCCTCTCCGGACGCTCGACACGACTCATCAGCATCGCGGAGGCCCTCCACGAGAAGCTTCTCGCGGACATCGCCGACGTCATCCTGGCCGAGCGACGGGCGCTGCGCATGCTGGCGATCTCCGGGCCGTCGTCGTCCGGGAAGACCACCACCACGCAGCGCCTCGCGACGCAGCTCGAGGTCAACGGCCTGAAACCCGTATCCTTGTCGCTGGACAACTACTTCCTCAATCGCGATCGCACACCTGTGGACCCCGACGGCAGGTACGACTTCGAGAGCCCCGATGCGCTGGACCTCACCCTCCTCACGCACCACATTGCTGAGTTGGTGGACGGCCGCCCCATCGAGGTCCCTACCTTCGACTTCATCACCGGCAGCAGGATGCCGGACACCACCCGGCTCCAGGTGGGGCCTGCGGAGATCCTCCTGATCGAGGGCATCCACGCGCTCAACCCCAGATTGATGGAAGGTGTCAAGCGCAACGCGGTATTCAAGGTGTACGTGAGCGCCCTTGGCGGGCTCAACATCGACCTGATGAACCGCGTGCCGACGACGGAGGTCCGGCTGCTGCGCCGGATCGTGCGCGATCACAGGGATCGCGGCATCTCCCCTGAGTTCACGATCGGCCAGTGGGACAGCGTGCGTCGCGGGGAGTACGCGCACGTCTTCCTGTTCCAGGAGGACGCGGATGTGATGTTCAACTCCAGCATGCTGTACGAGTTGAACGCGTTGAGGCCGTTCGCGGAGGCGGCGCTGGCGACGATCCCCGACGGTAGCCCAGCCGTGGACACGCGGGACAGGCTGCTGAACCTGCTGACCTTCTTCGAGCCGCTCGACACCGAGAGGGTCCCGTTCAACTCGATCCTGCGGGAGTTCATCGGAGGAAGCCTCTACGCGCCGCCCGCCGGCTGAGGCGCGAGGAGCGCAGCCACGAGCCTCGAAGCCTCAGAAACGTTCCTAGTCAGCTCACGTTTCATAGGCTTCGAGGCCGCTACGCGGCACCTCAGCCCGCTGTAACGCGAGGAGCGAAGCGACGAACCCACACCCCTCCCCGATCCCTGAGGGTCGCCAACGCCGAAGGCGCGGGCGGCGTCTCGAAGGGTCGTGACCCCCACCCGACAAGCAGTCCCGCTGCCGGGTCGCGCCACGACCCTTCGAGACGCCCGCCAGTCGCTGACGCGACGCGGGGCTCCTCAAGGACCGATGGGCCCCCGCCGGCGGGGGTGGCACCCCTCAGCCAGCGGGGGCGGCCGTCAGCGGATGCCCTGGAAGGCGAACCTGAACACCAACTCACCCTGCGGCAGCCGGTATTCCGGATGGGTCATCGCGCCCCAGCTGTCGTCGCCGCCCACGCCGCGACGCATCAACGCCGGGCGCAGCACCGTCTTCTGGATCGGGGGCAGGTCCACCGGGTGGGCCGCGTTCTCGATCTCGAACGGCGTCCACGGCAGCGCCGAGAACTCCATGGGCTCGTCGACGGCGTCGAAACGCAACCCCGCCCCGCGACCGTCAGTCACCGTCGCCCACCGCACCCCGGTGTGGCTGCCCGACTCCTGCGGCCGAATGTAGGGGGTGAGCTCCTCCGCGACATCCGCCGTCCACACGCCCAGGCGTGCCCCCGCGCGACGATCCACGTAGCTCTCCTCCGGACCCTCCCCGTACCACCTGAGCGTGTCCAGCTCCGGGTCCGTGACCAGCATGAGCCCGAACTCCGGCATGTCGGTGAGACCGTCACCGGGTCGCACCGTCAGCGTCACCTGCACGCGACCCTCGCCGTCGACCAGGTACACGACGTCGCACTCCCCCGCCGGGCTGCTCGGCAGCTCGTAGGTGTAGCGGATCTCGACGGCGTCGCCCACCACCGTGGCGGTGGGACCTGCCTCGCTGGCCTCCGCGTAGCGGCTTGCCAGCGCCCATTGCCCGTCCCTGAACGGCATGTTCCAGCCGCGCTCGTTGGAGGTGGGTGCGTGCCAGAAGTTGGGCTTGGGGATGCCGCGCACCAGTTCGCGGCCGCCGTCGGAGCTCAGCCCGTACCGGTACGAGACGAGCCCTCCGTACAGCTTCGAGAACAGGGCCGTGAAGTGCCGCCCCCGCACGCCGAAGTTGTGGATCCCGTCGATGAGGACCGGCGCCGCCGAGGGCGCGACCGGCGCGGGCTCCCCCGCGACAGTGAACACCGCCTGCTCCCACGACACCTCATGCCCCGCCGGAGCCCAGGACGACGCCTGGGGAACCCGGAATGACACCTCGACGGTGTACTCGCCCGCGGCGTCGGGCAGGTCGATGGGCAGCGGGTAGCTGCTTGTCTCCCCCGGCTCCACCGAGGTCTCGACGGTGGCCTCCGCCAGCACGCGACCCTCGCGACCCAGCGTCACCACGCACTCGTAGTTCGACGTCGGCGTGAACAGCAGCCGGTTCTCCACCTCGAACGAATCGCCCGAGATCTGGATGTTGAGGCCCTGGTAGAGCTTCTTGACCTCCTGCAGCTTCGGCGACGGCGAGTGGTCGGCGAACACGATGCCGTTTCCGCTGAACTCGGCGTCGTGGGGCGTCTCACCGCAGTCCCCGCCGTAGCCGAAGTACGCGTTGCCGTGGCGGTCCGTGAGCGCGATGGCCTGGTCCGAGAAGTCCCAGATGAAGCCGCCCTGGTACAGCGGCTCGCGGTAAGCCAGGTCGATGTACTTGTCCACGGCCCCGAACGAGTTGCCCATGGTGTGGGCGTACTCGCACAGGATGTACGGCTTGTCCCGGTTGGCGGCGAGGAACTCCTCGATGGCGGCCGCCGGGGTGTACATGGTGCTGACCACGTCTGTGGTCTCCGGGTAGCGCGGGTCCCAGTGGACGCCCTCGTAGTGCACCGGGCGGGTGTCGAGCGCGCGGAAGTGATCCGCCACGTCCCGCAGGTTGGTGCCGCCGAAGGACTCGTTGCCGCAGGACCACATGACGATGCTGGCGTGGTTCTTGTCCCGCTCCAGCATGTTGCTGGCGCGGTCCAGCAGCGCGTCGCGCCACTCGGGCAGGTCGCCCGGCACCGCCTGCTCCAGCGTGACGCGCCCTCGCACAACGGCGTCCCACATGCCGTGGGACTCGAGGTTCATCTCGTCGATGACGTACAGGCCGTACTCGTCGGTGAGCTCGTAGAGGAACGAGTTGTTGGGGTAGTGGCTGGTGCGCACCGCGTTGATGTTGTGGGCCTTCATCAGGCGGAGATCCGCCTCGGTCTGCTCGCGGCTCATCACCCGGCCCTCAAGCCCGAACTCGTGCCGGTTGACGCCGTTGAACACCACCCGACGGCCGTTGATCTTCATCACGCCGTCCTCGATGCCGAAGCGGCGGATGCCCACGCGCTGCGGGATCACCTCGACGACGGCGCCGGCCGCGTCGAGCACCTCGACGGTGAGGTCGTAGAGCTGCGGATCCTCGGCGCTCCAGAGGAGCGGAGCCTCGACGGCGACCGCAAGCACCCCGTCGTCACCCGCGGTCAGCTCACCGACGCCCGCGAGCCGGGCCCGCACGGAGCCCTCCCCCTGAAGCGACACTGCCAGCCGAACCTCTGCCGACGCCAGGTCCTCCGCCACCGGAGTGGTGATCCGCAGGTCCTCGGCGTGCACCCGGGGGCGGCGGTAGAGCATCACGTCACGGAACAGGCCGGAGAACCGGTAGAAGTCCTGGTCCTCGATCCATGCCGCGCCGCTCCACTTGTACACCTGCGCCGCGAGCTTGTTCTCACCGTCGACGAGGGCCTCGGTGAGATCGAACTCCGACGGGGTGAACGCGTCACCGCCGTAGCCGATGTAAGTGCCGTTCAGCCACACCGCGACCGTCGACTCCGCGCCCTTGAAGGAGACGCTCAGCCGCTCGCCGTCGGCCAGCGGATGGTCGAGCGTGAAGTGGGTGACGTAGCTGCCCACCGGGTTGAACTTCTGCGGGATCTCGCCCGGCCAGATGTCCTCGAGCCCGTCCCACGGGTGCTGGACGTTGGCGTACTGCGGCCGGTCGTAGCCCTGCAGCTGGATGTGGCCGGGGACGCGGATGTCGTCCCAGGCGTCCACGTCGTAGTCAGCGGCCTCGAAGCCCGACGGCGCGAGCGTGAGGTTCTTGGCGTAGTGGAACTTCCACACCCCGTTGAGGCACTGCTCGAAGCTGCTCGAGCCCAGCGACGCCTCGGCCGGGCCCGCGAACCAGCGATGGTCCGAATGCGCGGCGAGCCGGTTCTCGGCGAAGTAGGTGGGGTCTGAGATTCTGGTTGGATCGAATGTCACTTGATAGCTCCTGTGATGCCCTCGGCGAAGGCGCGCTGCAGTACGAGGAAGACGATCATCGTGGGCAGTGACGCCAACAGAACGGCGAGCATCAGCACTCCGTAGTCGGTTACGTAGCCGGCGCGCAGGTTCGAGATGAGCATCGGCATGGTCTGGAAGTTGTTGTTGATCAGGATCACCTTGGGCCACAGGAAGTTGTTCCATGCGGTCATGAAGGTGATGACGGCCGCGGCCGCCAGGGTGGACTTCATCGTGGGGAGGAAGATGCGGAAGAAGATGCTGATCTCGCTCAGCCCGTCGATCCGTGCCGCCTCGATGATCTCGTGGGGGAAGGACCGGGAGGCCTGCCGGAAGAACAGCACCAGGAACGGGGTGGCGATCGCGGGGAGGATCACCGCTCCCACCGAGTTGATCATCCCGAAGTCGGCGAACATCTGGAACAGCGGGATCATCGTGGCGGCGAAGGGGATCATCATCGCCAGCAGCAGGAACCCCATCAGGCGGTCCTTGCCCTTCGAGTGGAACACCTCGAAGCCGTAGCCGGCGATGGAGCACACGAGCAGCGCCAGCACCGTGGTGCCGACGGCGTTGACGGTGGAGTACCACATGGCCGAGGCCACGTCCTGCTGGGAGACCAGCGAGGCGAAGTTGTCGAACAGGGCCGTGCCGGGGATCATCCTCGAGCTGAGGACGTCCTGGCTGGTGTTGGTGGCGGAGACCACCATGAAGTACAGCGGGAAGATCGACACGATCGCCGAGACGGCGAGGAAGGCGTAGGAGGGCACGCGGCGCCACTGGGTCTTAGTCACGCTTATCACCGATCTTCATCTGGATGAACGCCAGGACCGCCACCATGATCAGGATCACGTAGGACAGCGCGGCGCCGTAGCCGAAGTTGGGGTTCCTCTGGAAGGACACCTCGTACAGGTAGTGCGACATCGTCATCGACGTGTACGCCGGGCCGCCCTGCGTCAGGTTCCAGGACTCGTCGAACAGCTGGATGGTGCCGTTGGTCGAGAGGATCGCGGTGAGCAGGATCATCGGCTTGAGCTGCGGGATGGTGACGTACCAGAAGGTCTTGAGCGAGCTGGCGCCGTCGATCTTGGCGGCCTCGAGCGAGGAGTAGTCGATGTTCTGCAGCGCGGCGAGGTAGAACACCATGTTGTAGCCGGTCCAGCGCCACAGCAGGCCGAGGATGATGACGAATCGTGCGGTGTCCGTCTCGCCCAGCCAGTTGACGGGCGAATCGATGAAGTTGAGCCCCATGAGCATGTCGTTGACAAGGCCGTCGTTGGCGAACATGGTGCGGAACACCAGCGAGTAGGACACCAGCGACACCGCGCAGGGCAGGAAGATCGCGGTGCGCCACAGGCCCTTGTACCGCAGGGTCTTGTCGTTGAGCAGGTTGGCCAGCACGAGCGCGACGATCAGCATGATCGGCACCTGAATGATCAGGTAGATGAACGTGTTCTGGACGGTGAGCTTGAAGATCTCGTCGCTGAAGAGGCGCTGGTAGTTGTACCAGAGGGGATCGGCGAAATCGAGCCTGGTGCCTCGCCCTGTCTGCATTGACAGGATGAAGGCCTGGGCCATGGGCCAGAAGTTCATCCAGAGGATGAGGACGGCAGCCGGGATGAGGAAGATCCAGCCGGTGAGGTTGCGCTGCGCCTCGATGCCGAAGCGACGGCGCTTCGCGGGCGGGGAGCCCGCGTCGTCGGGCGGGGCCGTCTTGCGGACGGCCACCCGGGAACGTTCAGTCATATGTATCAGTCCACCTTTCGCGCGGGTGGGGGCCGGTTCACCCGGCCCCCACCACGATGACTAGCGAGGAATCATTCCATCGCGAATTCGACGGCCTGCTGGGCCTCCTCGAGTGCGGCGTCGATGTCTCCACCGGCGACGACCTTGGTGAGCGCGGCGCTGACCGAGTCACGGCCCTCGTAGTAGTAGACGCCGGTGTTGTTGCTGGGCACCTCGGCCGCGAACTCCAGCACCTGGGTGAAGATCGGCTCGCCACCGAAGAACTCCTGCGGCTCGGAGTACACGTCGCTGTCTGCGGCAGGCAGCCAGTTGGCCAGTGCGCCCGAGGCCGGCAGGATCGTGTCGTAGAGCTCGTTGGAGCCGGCGAAGGTGGTGTTCAGGAAGTCAGCCGCCAGGTCCTTGTCCGCGTTGGCGCTGATGGCCCAGGACGAGCCGCCGTTGGCGGAGTAGTGGGTGGCGCCGTCGATGCCGTCCAGCTTGGGCAGGTTGGTGATGGCCCACTTGCCGCTCTGGTCCGCTGCCGACTGGATGGAGCCGAGGATCCACACGCCGTTGATGGTGCCGGCCACGTTGGAGTTCACGAAGGTGCCGATGTACTCGTCCCACGAGTTGACCTCGACGAACACGCCGGAGTCGACGAGCTCCTTGTAGATCTCCATGGACTTGACCAGGGCCTCGTTGTCGACGATCGTGGGGTTGCCCTCGTCGTCGAACAGGCTGCCGTTGGCGCTCTGCAGAATGATCATCAGCTGGTCGGACGCGCCGGCCAGGCCCGAGAGCAGCGGCTTGCCGGTCTTGGCCAGCACATCCTTGCCCTTGGTGATGAACTCGTCCCACGTGATGTCGGTGAAGTCCGCGACGGTGTAGCCCGCCTCCTCGAGCACGTCGGCGCGCAGCGCGGTGATCGCGGTGCCGTTGTCGAACGGGAGGCCGTAGTTGACGCCGTCGACGGTGGAGTAGGCCACCACGCCCTCGGGGAACTCGCTGAAGTCCACGTCGGTGTCTGAGTAGTCGTTGAAGAGGTCCGGGTAGTTGATGACGTTCTTCTGGAACGCGTTGTTCTGCATGAGGAAGATGTCCGGCAGCTCGCCGGTCTCCTGCGACTGCGCCAGGGTGGTGAGCTTGGTCTGCAGGTCATCCCAGGGGGTTTCGATCACTTCGAGCTCGAAGTCGGGGTTGTCCTGCTTATAGATCTTTTCGGCCTCTTCGAGGGCGTAGATGTTGAAGGCGGGGTCCCAGGCCCAGACGGTGAGCTTGCCGTCGCCGGTGTCCCCGTCGGAACCGTTGCTGCCGGTGGAGCCGTTGTCTCCGCCGCAGGCGGTGAGGGCCAGCGGAACCACGACGGCCATGGCCGCGAGCTTCTTCCACGAATTCATGAAAACTTCCTTGTCTGTTGTGGCTGCACCGAGGCACGGGTCGGTGCGTCCCGGAAGGCGTCCTCGCCTACGTCGGTGACCAATGTTTACGTAAACTTAGCACGTCCCCAGGCGGCCGATATAGGGGGTCAGATAACGGTCTGATAACACTTGTTCGCCTGTAGTGCAGGGGCGTGTTGCTGGGATGGTGACGTCAACATCGGAACCGGGCTACACTCCGGGCCATGGGGACCGTCTCGGGTCGAGGACGACGCAAGACCGGCCCGTCGATCGAAGACGTGGCCCGGCTGGCGGGCGTCTCAGCGCAAACCGTGTCGCGCGTGTCGACGGGTGCGGATCCCGTGCGCCCGGAGACCAAGGCGAAGGTGATGGCCGCCATCGCGCAGCTCGGCTACTCCCCCAACCGGGCCGCCCGCGCGCTGCGCAACGGCTCCTTCGGCACCCTCGGGCTCCTGGCCCACCGCTACGAGCGCACCGGCGAGGTGCTCACCACCGGCGCCGTGGTGAAGGCGGCAGACGAGGAGGGCTACACCGTCACGCTCCTCAGCATCGATGACGAGACCGCCGTCGCCGAGGACTGGGAGAGCGCCGCGCACCGCATCTCCAACCAGGCCATCGACGGGCTGATCATCATCCGCGCAGAGGAGGCCACCCCCGAGACACTGACGCTCCCGGCCAGCATGCCGGTGGCCGTGTCGGATTCGCGGCTCGTCGGCCACTATCCGGCGGTGATGGCGGACCAGGTGCAGGGCGCCCGAGACGCGACCCGCCACCTGTTGGGGCTCGGGCACCGGATGGTGCACCACCTGTCCGGACCGGCCGAATCGGAGCCGGCCCTGATGCGACGCGCAGCGTGGGAGCGGGCCCTCGAGGCGGCGGGCATCCACGCTCCACCGGTGTGGCAGGGGGATTGGACGCCCGCGTCGGGCTACGCGGTAGGGAGGAGGATCGCGGAGGACCCGGACGTGACCGCGGTGTTCGTCGCCAACGACGAGATGGCGTTCGGGTTGATCCGCGCCCTCCACGAGGCGGGGCGGCGGGTGCCTGAGGACGTCTCGGTGGTGGGGTTCGACGCCATCGCGCTGAGCGAGTACGCCTATCCACCGCTGACGACGGTGCGGCAGAACTTCGACCAGATCGGCCACGCGCTGGTGAGGCTGGTGCTCTCCCAGATCAGGTCGACGGGTGCGATGGCGCGCCACGACCGGGTCGTCGTCCCGACGGAGCTGATCGTCCGGGCCACCACCGCCCCGCCGCCCCCGCGCTGACGGAGGGCGCGCACGCGGTAGGTTCGTGCACGACGAAGGGGAACCCAGATGAGCAAAGAGACACCGCGGGAAGCACGGCTGGCCGTGCTGATCGACGCCGACAACGCCCGCGCCACCCACATCGACCAGCTACTCGTCGAGGTGGCGAAGTACGGCCGCGCCTCCGTCCGGCGCGCCTACGGCGACTGGACGTCCACGCAGCTCACCTCGTGGAAGACCGAGCTGCTCCAGCACTCGATCCAACCCATCCAGCAGTTCAGTTACACCACCGGCAAGAACGCCACGGACAGCTCGCTGATCATCGACGCGATGGACCTCCTCCACGCCGGCAACCTCGACGGCTTCTGTCTGGTCTCCAGCGACAGCGACTTCACCCGCCTGGCCGCCCGGATCCGTGAGGACGGCAGGTTGGTCTACGGCTTCGGTGAACGCAAGACGCCCAAGCCCTTCGTGGCCGCGTGCGACACGTTCATCTACGTCGAAAACCTGACGACGGCGGCGCCGTCGGTCAACAAGGCTGCGACGGTGACCACCCAGAAGCTCACCACCGACGCTTTCCTGGACAAGCTCCTGGCGGAGGCCGTCAACGCGGCCGCGGGCGACGACAACTGGGCCAACCTCGGCGTGGTGGGCAGCAACCTGTCGCGGTTGGCGTCGGACTTCGACTCCCGCACCTGGGGCTTCGCCAAGCTCAAGGACCTGTTCGCGGCGCACCCCGGGTACGTCATCCAGTCCAAGCCGAACGAGGTGCTGGTCCAGCCCAAGTGACCAGCCCAGGGGCTCGACGGCGGGCTCAGCCCGGCGGGCCCCACGGATTGCGTGGTGGCTCGTTGGGTGGCGGCTCGTGGGCGGGCGGCGACTCCGGCTGCGGCGAGTCCATGTAGGACGTGTCGGCATAGTCGCGCACATCGCGCTGTGGCGGCTGGGCGGCTGACCCACCCGTCGGCGGAGGGGGCGCATAGCCGCCTGCCGGATCAGCTGGGGGTGGATACGCGGGAGCAGCCGGATAGCCCCCGGGCGGTGGCGGGTAGCCCCCGGGCGGTGGCGGGTAGCCCCCGGGCGGTGGCGGATAGCCCGGACCGGGCTGCGCCGGGCCAGACCACGGCGCGGGCCCAGGCGGAGGCGGCTCGCCGGCAGTCGTGCGCTTCCACAGAAGAAGCCCCACGACGATCCCGGCCGCCACCAGGAGCCCTGCCCCCAGCCACGGCAGCAGCGTGAGGAGCGCATTCGCCTCCTTCGCCGTCGCCCTCAGCCCTTCGGCGGACATCAGGTCCGTGGCGTTTGTCCACGTGACGGTGGTGCCGTCCACCGTGCTCGATCCGCTGTGCGAGATCACCTCACCCGGAAACGTCACCGCGACTCTGAAGTCCGTGAACATCGCAGCCGCCATCGTCGAGTCTGCGCCCGATTCCCCACTCAGCTCACTCCCAGCCATGACGAAGGTGTATTCGCCGTCCTGGTGGACGATGGTGAGCGTGTCGGACGAGCCGGCCATGGCATCGAGCGGTGCGTTGCTGGCCTCCTGCACGCAGCCGATGAAGCCCCCCTCGTTGTAGGGCGTGACCGTGACGCCGGGCTCCGCCTCACAGGACCCGTCCAGCGAGTCCGCGTACTCGTCCTGGATGGCGAGCAGCATGGTCATGTTCACGGTGTCCCGCGCGGTGATCTCGATGTCGGCGTCCAGCTTCACGCAACCGGTGACAACGAGGAGCAATGGCAGAAGAACAAGCGCCCGGGCGGGCCCCCCAAGTGGTCTCATGCACTGACCGTAGCCGTGACGTCGGTCCATTTCTCGGCCATAGGGGGGTTATCCACAACCTCGCTCCCCTTGCGTGAGGTTGTTCACAGTTCGTCCCACCAGCGGAGCACCCTGATGGCGTGGAAGGTCAGCCACGGTGACGGCTCACCCTTCGGGACGTCGATGTCGAACCACACCTGGCCCTTGTAGCGCCCTCCCTGCGGCCAACGGCCGTCATCAAGCCGTGCCGCCCGGACCAGCTCGATCGCCTCGGCGGCCCTGGGGTCCGGAGGCACGCCGTCGAACTCCGATGCCTCCCGCAGGTGGTCCAGCACGTTGAGGGCGCTGTAGACCCACCGGAACGGGTAGGCAAAGTAGCCCACCCACTCACCCACCACCTCGCCGGTGCTCAGCCTGTACATCAGCCGGCGTTCCAGCAGGTACTCCTGCGCCCGATGGCGTGCGGCCTTGAGCCCGTCGTGGCCGCCGACCGCCCGCTCGTACGAGAGGATCCCCCGCAGCGAGTTCAGGGTGGAGTGGAAGGAGGACCGCGTCGACCCCTCCACCCACTCGCAGTTCCAGCCCCCGTCGGCCTGCTGGTGGGCCGGGAACCAGTCGGCGATCCCGCTCACGTCGGCCCCTAGCCAGGCGCCGTTGGCCAGGGTGAACGCGTTGATGCAGCAGTCCACCTCGCCGCCCCAGTAGGGCAGGTCGTCGTACTCCCAGCGACTGTTGGCCGCCAGCTTCTCGGCGGTCCCGGACAGCGCCGAGGCGTCCAGGCCCCACTCCCGCAGCGTGTTCAGGGTCCAGGTGGTGGCGGTGTAGGGCTGGCCCTCGTCGTCGTCGGGGTGGTTGAGCGCTCGCGGGTCCGCCCGGGTGGGGAAGTACGCCCCGCCCGCCCACTGCCCGTCGTCGTCCTGGAGTGCAAGGAGGCGAGCGCCCATCCCGCTGGTGGCGATCTGGGCGCGCGTGGCCTGCCAGACGGCGTCGGGTTCGCCGAGAAGGTCGCGTTGGACCTGCCAGCGCAGTGCCGGGTCCGTGTCGAGCAGCCAATCGATGAGTTCGGGGTCCTCAGGCATGCGATGAGCCTAGGCGCCTCTCGCGTGCACGACACGCCGTCGCGAAGGAACCTCGACGACAACTGCGGCATCGCGGGCGCACTCGCACGGCGTGTCGTGCACCCGGGAGCGACGGGGGAAGCTCACGCCAGGTGGAACTGCTCGAGGAGGAGGAACCCGCCGAGAGCCATCATGATCACGCCGCTGGCCCTGCTGACCGCCAGCGCGACGGCGGGGCGGCTACGCAGCATCGCCTTGGCTGAGGCGGCCACCGCGAAGTAGACGACGGCTGTGTTGAGGAGGTGGACCCCGCCGAGCGCGAGCAGCTGCGCCCACATCGGCAGCGCGGCGTCCTCTCGGGCGAACTGCGGCAGCAGGGCGAGGAACAGCAGCACGACCTTCGGATTGAGGCCGCTGACGGCGAACCCGGCGACGGCGTTGCGTAGGGCGCCGGCGTCGCCGTCTGCATCGCCCGCACGGATCGTCGACGGCGCCGCCCATGTCCGGTAGCCCAGCCACAGCAGGTAGGCCGCCCCGACGCCGGTGAGCAGCGCCAGCGCGAGCGGGAGCCGGGCCACCAGCGCCCCCACTCCCGCGGCGACGATGAGCGTCGCGAGGAGATGCCCCGCCAGCATCCCCACGACGGCGGGCGCCACGCTGCGGTGCCTCAGGCCCGCGGCGATGGCGTAGGCCCAGTCCGCCCCCGGCGTCAGCACGAACAGCATCGACACGCCCGCGAACGCCACCGCCGCACTCAGATCCATCTTGTTGCCTCTCCGTCGCCTCGACGCTACTCACGCGAGCGTCCGAAATATTTGCCACTTCTTCGTCGAACCGGCTGGACGGTGGAAGACTTCACGCCATGGACGCTATCGACAGGAAGATTCTTGCTGAGCTCGTCGAGGACGGCCGCCTGTCGCTGACCGAGCTGGCGGATCGGGTGCAGCTCAGCCTGTCGCCCTGTCATCGACGGGTGCGCAAGCTCGAGAGCGACGGCGTCATCGCCGGCTATCACGCCTCCCTGGACCCGAAGGCCCTGGGCCTCGAGTTCGAGGCGCTCCTGTTCATCACGATGCGCAGCGCGGATCACGAGACGATCGACGCCTTCGAGCGCAGCGTCCACGCCATCCCCGCCGTCGTCCAGGCGCAGCGGCTCTTCGGCGACCCCGATTACCTGCTCCGCATCCTCTGCGCCGATCTGCCGGAGTATCAGCGCCTCTGGGACGAGGGACTCTCCACCCTGCCCGGGGTGCAGAAGCTGGTCTCGACCCTGGTGATGAAGACGGTGGTGGACAACCGTCCCCCACCCCTCGGCAGGCGGTGACGGGGCACCCGGTCCAGGCCCGAACACGCGTCGGACGGTCCCAGCTCCCCCGCGCTCGGGCGTGCAGGAAGAATGGGGCCATGCAGATCTTCACCCAGACCGTCGGCCACGACGCCCCCCTCACCTGCTACGTCCAGGAGCCGAGCGCCGAGCTCGCCAACGCAGCCGTCCGCCCCGCCGTCCTCGTCCTCCCCGGCGGCGGCTACTTCATCACCTCGGACCGCGAGGCAGAGCCCATCGCGCTCGCGTACCTCGCTGAGGGCTTCAACGCCTTCGTGCTGCGCTACGCCGTCGGGCCCGAGTCGCCGTTCGAGATGTCGTTCGACGACGCGAAGGCCGCGCTGGCCTGGATCCGCGACAACTCCGCCGAGCTGCACATCGACCCCGCGAAGGTCGCCGTCGTCGGGTTCTCCGCCGGCGGGCACCTGGCCGCGAGCCTCGCCACCGCCGCCGAGGACAAGCCCGACGCGCTGGTGGCCTGCTACCCAGTGACGCTGGAGGAGTTCGGCCCGCCCGTGGGCAAGGAGATCGTCGACGTGCCCAGCCACGTCTCCGCCGACACCCCGCCCACCTTCCTGTTCAGCACCTCAGACGACACCGTCGTGCCCATCCGCAACTCGATCGCCTTCCTCGCTGCGCTGGCCGAGCATGCCGTGCCGTTCGAGTCGCACATCTATCTCCTGGGTCCGCACGGGATCAGCCTCGCCAAGCCGCTGACCGCTAGCGGACAAGGGCCGATGGTGGAGTCGTCGGTCGCGGGGTGGCTGCCGGATTCCGTGCGCTTCCTCCGCACCGTCTTCGGGGACTTCGCCGTGGAGGGCGAGCCCGAGACCTACCAGACCTTGCTCAACCGCCGTCGCGTGAGCCTGGACATGCCGCTCGGACGCCTCGTCGCCGACGAGCGCGCAGCCGACTCGCTCCGCCGGCACGCCCCGGCCCTGGCCGCCGCGATGGAGACCGACCCCTTCGTCGGGTCGGCGTCGATCCGCCAGGCGCTCGGGCATCAGCCGGGCGCGGTCTCGCCCGAAGCCCTGGCGGCGTTGGAGCGCGAGCTCGCCGAGCTCGGCTGACCGCGGTGGACATCTCTCGGGTTGATCCGGAGCTCCGCGCCCGGCTCGGCCGGATGCCCGCCATGCATCTGGAGAACCGTGTGGTCCTGGCCGCGGCAGGGCGAGTGTCGCGGGTGATCCCCGGAAAGCGGGTGGACGGCGTGACCCGACGCATTGTCCGCCTGGGCGACGGGGTGAGCCTGCGGGTCTACACACCCGCGGCCCCGTCGGGCGCCGGGCTGCTGTGGATCCACGGCGGCGGGCTGGTGCTGGGCGCCGCAGCCATGGACGACCGCTTCTGCGGCGACACGGCCCGGCAGCTGGGGGTCGTGATCGTCTCTGTCGACTACCGCCTCGCCCCCCGACACCCCTTCCCCGCGGCCCTCGACGACGCGCATCGCGGCTGGGAGTGGCTGACGTTCCACGCCGGGCAGTTGGGCATCTCGACGGCCCGGTTGGCCGTCGGTGGACAGAGCGCCGGCGGCGGGCTGGCGGCCAGCCTGGTTCAGCGCCTGCACGACGAGGGCGCGGGTGTCGCGGCGCAGTGGCTGTTCTGCCCCATGCTCGACGACCGCACCGCGCGGGATCGCACGCGCGACGTCGAGGACCACTTCGTCTGGAGCAACCGCTCCAACCTGGTGGGGTGGCGTTCCTATCTGGGCGCAGCCTTCGGGACCGACGACGTGCCGCGCTACGCAGTCGCCGCCCGGCGCGAGGACCTCTCCGGGCTTCCGCCGGCGTGGCTGTACACCTCGGACATCGAGCTGTTTCACGACGAGGACGTCGCGTACGCGCAACGACTGCGGGCCGCGGGCGTGGACACCACGCTTGATGTGATCTCCGGGGCTCCGCACGGAGTCGAGGCGTGGGCGGCAGGCAGCGGGATCGCGCGGAGCCTCCTCAAGCGGGCGCGACGCTGGCTCGGCCACGCCTTGGGGTAGTCAGGGCCATCGGCGCTCTGCATCCTGCTATCCAGGGAGCGGTTTGTGTGCATATACACAGAACCCGCCCTCTGGATAGCAGGATGCAGACGACCCCTTGCGCTTTCCCTCCACTGCGCGTACCTTAACGATTATCGTTGTTATCGACAATCGTTAGGGGCACGTGATGTTCGGTGGGGCTGCAGTTCTGGTGCTGGTGGCAGTGGTGATGCTCGCGGCGGCGGTGCTGCTCGTCGGTCGCGGGCGGCTGGGCGGGGACACGGCCACCCTCCGGGTGGTCCGCGGAGGGGCGGTGGTCTACGGCGTCATCGTCCTCATCCTCACCGTCCTTGCGGTGGGGAGCCAGCTCCTCCTCGACACTGTCGAGGTGGCCCTCCCCACCGAGACGTTCTGGCCGGTTCTCCCTGAGGGCGTCGAGATGTTCCCCGGCGGCGACGCCCGCTTCGTGGGCGGCGGCTTCACCGAGGCGTTGGCGTCCGTGACCGGCCTCGGCCTCGCCACCCGGGCGCTGCTCGCAGCCGGCACGCTGGTCCAGGGCCTCACCCAACTCGCCGTCACCTGGGCGGTGTTCCTCATCGCGCACCGCCTCCTCGCCGGCGAGCCGTTCCGCCCCGTCGTGCGCAAGGCGGTCCTGGTGGCCGCGGCCGCGCTCATCGGCGGCGGCCTCCTGTGGCAGGTGCTCTTCGGAGTCGGCGAGTTCATGGCGGCCAGGGAGGTGCTCGGATCGCTTGGGTGGGGCTGGGACGAGAGCCTCGGGCTCGAGGATCCCTCTGTGCTCATGCCCGCACCGCAGCTGAGGCTGACCATCGCGTTCTGGCCGATCTTCAGCGGCCTCGCGCTCGCGGCCGTCGCGGCGGCGTTCCGCTACGGCGAGGAACTCCAGCGCGACACGGCAGGACTCGTCTGATGGTCCCGGCCGAGCCCGACGAGGACACGGGCATCCACTGTCGCCTCGACGCGCTCCTCGCAGACCGCGACATGACGCTGACCCGGTTGAGCGAACTGGTGGGGGTGAGCGTGGTCAACCTCAGCGTGCTGAAGAACGACCGTGCCCGAGCCGTCCGCTTCTCCACCCTGCGAGCCATCTGTCGGGTGCTGGACTGCGAGGTGGGCGACCTGCTCGTCCTCGCCGACGCCGGGTCGCGGCACTGACCCAGCCGTCGCTGAACCCGCGGGGACCAGTGGCCGTCGAGCCCGTGAGTGGGCAGCCGACCGCACCCGGATACCATTCCGCCCATGGACCTCGACCCACCCCCCAGCCAGGTGTACGTGCCCGCCAGCCAGCGGGTGGACGACGTCGAGCGTTGCCGGGCGCTCCTGGAGGAGGTCGGGGCGGCGCTGTGGATCACCGGAGGCGACGGGGCCCCCTCCGCGACACTGCTGCCCACCGTCTGGGGGCAGGGCCGCCTGATCGCCCACGCGTCGGCCAGCAACCCGCAGTTCGACCTCCCCGAGGATGAACTCACGCCCTGCCGGGTGGTCATCCAAGGCGCCCACTCGTACGTGAGCCCGCGGTGGTACCCGAGCGTCCAGCCCTCCGAGCACGGCGGGGATGCCCGCGGCCGGGCGGCGGGCCGCGCCGTCGGGACGTGGGATTACGAGCAGGTGCAGATCGCGGGCTGGCTGCGCGTCCACCGAGACCCCGACCGCCTGTGCGCCGAGGTGATGGCCCAGGCCACCGCGCTCGACGCCGACCGCTTGACCGACGTGCCGGACGCGGCAGATGCCCACCGAGGCCCCTGGTCCCGTGCCGAGGCGCCGAAGGACTTCATGGCGGCCATGCTGAGGGGGATCGTCGGGGTGGAGCTCGAGATCACCGATGTGGTGGGCCGGTTCAAGCTCTCCCGCAACCGCACCGACGCGGATCGCGCCGGCGTGGTCGAGGGATTGAGGGAGCGCGGCCGGGAGCGGGATCACCGTGTGGCCGACGCCGTCGAGGCGGTGGAACCGCTGCCCCGTGGCGGGGCCTGAGCCGACCCCCTTCCAGAGTGTGGCGGGACGGACGGTCTACCCTCCCCGGATCCCCACTCACGAAACCCCTTCCCGCCGGCACCTCCGGCATCGACGCCTGATGCCCGTCCATCCCCTCAATTGGAGTGCCCGGGCGAGCTGGCTGGCCGTCGCGCACGGGCGATGCGTGACGTCATGCCAGCCGTACCGGAGATTGAGATAGCCCTCCAGGGAGAGCCTGTTGTCACGCTGCATGTCGCGGAATTTGTCCTCATGCCCCAGGTGTCCATCCAACTCAGCCACCACGGCGAACTCGTGCCACACGTTGTCAGAGCGGCTCTGGACCAGGAGACTCTCCTGGCGCACGGGCTCCGGGAGGTCATGGGCGTGGATCACCTCGGTGAGGAACCTCCACTCGAGCACGGACTCAACCCCCTGGGCAGCCTCCTCACAGAGGTCGAGCATCAACCGCCGGAGCTGCACGCGCCTGCGGGAGTTGATCTCATCACGAAGCTCGACCGCCGTGATCTTGCCCTGGCTGATGGCCCGCGTGACCACAGCGATGAGGTCGTCCTCGTCGGTCTCTCCCCCAGTGTCCAGGAGCGCCGTGAGCACCTTGGTGCGAATCGGATCTCCTTCGCCCCCACGCTTGCCCCGCCTGAAAACCACCTGGACGGTCGCATCGCTGATGGGATCGATGCGATGACGCCCGGGGTGCCAGACCGTGATCTGCTCTGGAGCCTTGGTCGTCAGCTCGTCCAGATGCAGGGCAGCCAAGCCGCTGATCGCCGAGCCGGCACCGGCCCTGACCAGACCGGCCCAGCACCAGCTGGTGAACGTCGGCGGGGTGACGCAGTAGAGGCCGGGCCCCATCCGGGTCCACTGTTGCCGCCACCGTTTGAGCGCCCCCTTCGGAGCATGCAGGTCCGTCAGTTGGGTGGAGGACACGACACCGGCCTGGGCCTCAGTCAGCTCGAGCAGCTCCTGGGAGGGGTTCTTGCGGGCTATCACGCCTCCACGATCGGCAGCGCGCCCCCCGATTTCCCGCCTCAGCCTGGACCTGTGAACAACTGGTTCGCGGGGTGGGGGTCCTGGGATGGTAGACGATCCCCGGATCCCCACTCCCGAATCACCTCAGCGCGCCGAGCCCTCCATTCCCGGCCGCGATCCCATGACGAAGCGCAGCACCCGCCCCGCGACCGCCTGGATCTCCGCCCGGCGCACGCCGTCGGCCTTCGCCAGCGACCGCAGTAGCGAGCGGTCCTTCCCCTTGCGCAGCCAGTCGACGGTGGAGCCCGGCATTAGCACGTCCACCCCCGCCCGCACCCGGTAGGCGGAGTCCCACACCTCCGGGAAGTGGGGGTCGCGGGAGTGCTGCATCCACCAGTCGGTCATCACCATGCCGTCGTAGCCCCACTGCTCGCGCAGGATGGTGGTGATGAGTTCGTAGTTGTAGTGCGCCCACACGCCGTTGATCTTGTTGTAGGAGGTCATGATGGTCTGCGGCCGCGCCTCCTTGACGCAGATCTCGAAGCCCTTGAGGTAGATCTCGCGCAGCGCCCGCTCGGAGACCCGGGAGTCGTGCCTACTGCGGTTGGTCTCCTGGTTGTTGGCCGCGAAGTGCTTTGGACACGCCGCGACCCCCTGCGACTGCACCCCGGCCACCACCGCGGCCCCCGTCCGCCCGGTGACCAGCGGGTCCTCGGAGAAGTACTCGAAGTTGCGCCCGCACAGCGGGTCGCGGTGGATGTTCATGCCGGGGCTGAGCAGCACGTCGGAGCCCTTGCGGACCATCTCGCGCCCGTGCTCGGCGGCGAGCTCCCGCACCAGTACCGGGTCCCAGGTGGACGCCAGCGCTGTCCCGCAGGGGAGCAGCGACGCGTAGGCGCTCAGCCGGATGCCCGAGGGCCCGTCGGTGCAGGTGACCGGCGGCACCCCCTTGGCGCGGAGCGTCTCCAGAATCCCGCCGAACACGCCAGCGTTGCCGGCGGCGCCGAGCGGGCTGTTCATGCGGCCATGCCCGCGGGTCAGCGCCTCGAGTTCCTCGTCGCTGAGCTGCGCGACGAACTGCTCCATCGACTTCCGCCCCGCCGCGACATCGCCCAGCGCGATGCCCTGGTCCCCCGTCACCGGCACCTCGGCCGGAAGGTGCTCCGCGATCCGGGTCCGGAGGTCGACGGTGCGCACCGGCACGTCCTCCCACCCCGGCCGCGTCACGTCGCCGGCGCGGAAGACCGTCATCCGGCGGAACGCGGCCGCCGGATCGACGGCGCACGCCTCGGCCAACTGCTCCACGACCCGCAGCTCACGCACCGTGAACTCCCCCACCTCGACGGAGGACCGCACGTCCGCGCCGAGGAAGAAGCGGTAAGCCCCGGGCTCAAGCACCCACGCCGAGCGGTGACCGGTGGCCCCGCCGTCGTCGTAGGACGACAGGGCGTCCACCGGCACGGTCAGCTGTACCCGCTCCGACCCCCCGGGTGACAGCTCGCCCGTCTTCGCATACCCCACGAGCGCCCGGGCGGGCTTCCCCAGCGCGCCGTCGGGCGCCTGCACGTAGAGCTGCACCACCTCGCGCCCCGCCCGCGACCCTGTGTTGGTGACATCGACGGCAACCCGCACCTGGTCGTCGGCCACGAGCTCGGCCCCCGAGAACCCGAACGTGGCATACGACAGGCCGAAGCCGAACGGGAACTGCACGGTGTCGCGGGCGAAGGTCTCGAAGTAGCGATAGCCGACGAACACGTCCTCGGCGTAATTGTTGAAGTCCTTGGCGCCGAAGTTGCCCGACGTGGGGTAGTTCTCGTAGTGGCGCGCGATGGTGTCGGTGAGGCGCCCCGATGGCGACACCGCCCCGGCGAGCACGTCGGCCACCGCCCGCGCCCCCTCCATTCCGCCCTGCCACGCGAGGATCAGGCCTGCGAGACGATCCCCGTACTCCTCCACCCAGGACAGGTCCATCACGTTGCCAGTGTTGACGACGGCCACCACCCGCTCGAACCGTGCGACGACGGCGTCCAGCATGGAGCGCTCGGCGTCGGTGAGGTAGTAGGAGCCCTTCTCCAGGACGTTCTCGCGGTCCTCACCGGCGGCGCGTCCGATCACCACGACGGCCACCTCCGCCGTGTTCGCCACCCGCGACACCAGCCCGGGATCCAGCGGCATCTCCTCGAAGTGTCGCGGCCAGTTACCCCAGTACCCCTCGTCGGGCGGGTTGGCGGCGGACCACACCTCGTAGGCGGCGGCCAACTCTCCGCTCACCGCGACACCCGCCTCCCGCAGCGCCTCCAGCAGGGACACGCTGTAGGGCGGCTTCACGTCGCCGCCGGAGCCATAGCCGACGGCGAACCAGTCGCACTGCACGCGCCCGAACACCGCGACCTCCGCGCCCGCCG
Organism: Tessaracoccus luoxuelianae; assembly: GCF_054483915.1. NCBI lineage: Bacteria > Bacillati > Actinomycetota > Actinomycetes > Propionibacteriales > Propionibacteriaceae > Tessaracoccus > Tessaracoccus luoxuelianae. The sequence goes on from NZ_CM137013.1 coordinate 251,507, forward strand.
ACAGCGGCAGCACCCCGCGCTCGTTGCGCAGCAACACCAGACCCTCGGCGGCCGAGCGACGGCACAGCTTGACGAGCGCGTCTGAGAGGGTCGGGTCCGTGTCGACGAGGTCCGCCGATTGTTGGGTCAGGCCGTTGACGACGGTGTGCATCGCCTTGCGGTAGGGGCGCCAGAGTTCCTGCGGCATGGGGGCTCCTGGGAGGACTGTTCAGAGTGTGGGTTCTCAGACGGTAGACCGACCCTGAGCCACCACTGTGTGGAGCCCCCATCCTAGGCGAAACGCTTCGACGTCGCCAGGGGGTCCCGCTTCGAGCGTCCGACCAGCGCACCCAGGTTGCGCAAATCCTGCCGGGCTGGGGCTCGGCGCCTGTGTTAGCTCGCGCGGCCCGCGCTATAGCGCGGGCCGCCGAATCGAGGGCGGGCGCCTCGCGACGCAAGGCAGGCGCCGGGAAGGAACGCAGGCACCGGGACGCAAGACAGGCGCCGAGACGCAAGACAGGCGCCGAGACGCGACGCAGGCGTCGGAACGCAACGCAGGCGCCAGAAACGCCGGCGACCCACCCGGGCCGTCAGGCCGGAGTGGGTCGCGGTGGTGCCGTCACCGTGCGCACGTAGGCAATCACCGATCAGTCATGTCCTGGCTGCGGCGCACCGGATCGGCAAGTCAGAGGCCGAGCAGCTTCGCCTTCGCCGCGGTGAACTCCTCAGCCGACAGCAGACCCTTCTCGTGCAGCGCAGCCAAGCGCTCGAGCTGGGCCAGCGGATCCGCAGGGGCCTCAGCCGCGACCGGGGCCGGGGCCGCCGGAGCCGGTGCGACAGCGGCCTGCTGCGCCGCGACCGCGCGAGCCGCCGCATCGTTGATCGCGGCCTCCTGGGCCTGGGCCCGGGCGAAGGCGAGTTCCTGCTCCTGCGCCGCGGCGGCCTGCTGCTTGGCCGCCACGTTTCCGGAGACCTTCGTGGCGGTGCCCGCGATGACGGCCGTGCGGGCCGCGGTGCCGAGGAGCCCGGGGCGCCTGTTGCGTCGAATCATGTCATTCCTCCCTCTGTACAGACGGTCACTCGGCGGCGCCGAGGCCCGGTGGTGCCGACGTGGGTCAGCTTCCGATGCGGGCCGCGATGAGCCCGGTGACGACCACGGATGTGATGGTCACCGTCGAGAAGCCGGCGATGATCATCTTGGGAAGGATCGCGCCCTCGATGGCCGCGACCTCCTCTGGGCTCTCGCCCGCGCCCTTGGCCGCTTCCTGGGACAGGATCATGGTGCCCGGGAAGCCGTACAGCGAGGTGAGGCCGATGGCGATCGACATGGGAATGGTGTAGCCGAGCAGCTTGCCCGCGATCCCGGCGAACAGCGCGATGCCGATCACGCCGAACAGGAAGGCGAGGAGCAGCGGAACCGCGAGCGCCGCGACGTCGGCCGGCTCCACGGTGGCCAGCGGGCCGAACACCAGGATCATGATCGACAGCATCATGAGGCCGTAGGCGTCGATGCCATTGAGGATGCCGGGCTTGAAGATGCCGAACGCGCGCAGCGCGATGCCGAAGATCAGCGCCACCACGAACGTGTTGAGGATGCCGCCGGTGAGGTTGTTGATGAGGATCGACACCAGCACCACCGCACCCACCACGAGCAGCGTGCCGGGCGTGGTGCTGAGGAAGGCGGGCATCTTCGACGGGGCGGCCTCGGCCGTCGAGGCGGCCGCGGCCGGTGCCTCCAGCCGTCCGGCGCGGTATTCGCCCTTGAGCCGGGTGGCCTCCTGGCGCAGGATGATCGAGGTGAGCGGGAAGCCGATCAGCCCCTGGAGGGCAGCGATCAGCACCGGGAAGATCGCCACCGAGGTGAGGCCGACGCCCAGCGCCGCCTCCTGGATGATGAGGACGGAGATGGTGCCGCCGCTGAGCGATCCGATGCCGGCCACCACGTAGTCCATCGCCTGCGACACACCGTCATAGGCCCCCTGGCGCCGGCCACCACCGAAGACGAAGCCGGCGATCCACAGCAGGACGCCGATGCCGACAACCGTCGAAATGCCCACCACCAGCGTCTTCCACTGCCGCTTGAACTCGTCGATGCTGATCAGGGTGCCGAGGTGGACGATGATGAAGCCCACGACGACGCCGCCCAGGCCGAGCAGCGACGAGCTGGCCAGGAGGTCGTCGGGGAAGATGTCGGTGAGGAAGCCGACGAAGAAAATGATCGAGGCGACGAACAGGGAGGACAGCAGGGACTGCGTCTTCTTCGCCACCCAGTCGCTGACCGTCCACACCGCCATGACAATGGCGAAGGCGAGCACCGCGTTCATATGAGTCTTTCCTCCCGATGGGCACAGCTGAACACCGCAACACTTGCGCCAACCACCACCCTGGGCATCACCCGTAGCGGGTGGGTACACCGAGAAATCCGCCACCCGTGGATCGGCTCACGACTCCCTGCTACCACAGGTGGTCCTGCCGGTCCCGATCCTCAGAACGGCCAGAAGAACGGAACCAGGAAGATCCCCGCCAGGCCGTAGAGCAGCAGCAGCGGAAGACCCAGCTTCCAGTAGTCGCCGAACCGGTACCCGGCCGCCTCCATCACCATCAGGTTCGCGGGCGTCGCCACCGGGGTGAGCAGGGCGCCCGCCGCGAACACCGCGATCGACAACAGCACGGGCACCGGGGACACGTCGAGTTGGACCGCCGCGGACAACCCGACGGGGATCACGATCAGCGCCGTGGCTGTGTTGCTGATCAGCTGCCCGAGGACGGCGGTGATGAGGAAGAGGCCGGCCAGCAGCGCGTACGGCCCGGCGTCACCCACCAGCGCCACCAGCCCCTCGGCGAGCGTCTGCGCCGCCCCGCTGGAGACCATGGCCGCCGACAGCGACATCATTCCGCCGACCAGGATCACGGTGGTCCATGAGATGCCCCGATAGGCCTCGTCGACCTTGAGCACGCCCAACGTGACCATCGCCATCGCCGCGACCACTCCGGCAACCGGGGCCGGCACGAGGCCGGTCGCGAGCAGCAGAACCATGCCCGCGAGAACTCCGATGGCACGCTTGGCCCCCTCACCCAGGGGCACGGCCTGGCGGCGGACCACGTCCGGGCTGTCCACCGCGATGATGTTGGGGTCCAGGGCAGCGTTGTCCAACGCAGCCCAGGAGCCCTGGAAGAGCAGTGTGTCTCCAGCGGTGAGGGTGAGCTCCTCACGGACGTCCTGGCCCTTGTGGTGCATGGCCGCGACCACCAGTTCGCCGCTCTCGGTAGTCATCCCCCGGTAGACCACGTCACCGATGAACGACGACCGGGGCGGGATGATGAACTCGGCGGCGCCGCGGCCGCGCTCCATGAGCGTGGCGTGCGAACCCTCGACGCCGTAGTGCTTGGCCAGCGTGTCCCCATGCGCGCCGAAGTCCCGCAGCGCCCGGGCGGGGGTGCGCATCGGGATCAGCTTCGATCCGAAGAGGATCACCATGAGGATGGTGACCAGGACGAGCGGGACGCCGATGGCCGCGATGCTGAACAGCCCGACCCGCTCCCCCGTGACGGACTCCACGTAGTCCGCCACCAGGACCGTCACGGGCGACCCGGTGAGCATCAGAAGGGACCCCGCGTGGGCGGAGAACGCGGTGGGGAGCAGCAGTTCCGACGGGGAGCGCTTCCCCCGGATGGCGATCACGACGACCACCGGTGTCAGTGCCGCGACCGCACCGTTGGGGCTGATCAGCGCGGTCAGCACCGCGACGACGAGCATGACCGTCACCATGAGGCGGGTCTGGCTGTCCCCGCCGTGTTTCATGGCGAAGTCCCCCACCCACGCGGTGACCCCCGTCTTGTCCAGCGCCTCGCTGACCACGAACAGGGCGGCGATGAACAGGACGGTGGGATCTCCGAATCCGGCGGTGGCCTCCCCCAGCTCAAGCACGCCCGCCGCCCACAGGGTGAGCGGGACGAGCAGCGCCACCACCGCGACGGGGAGGCGGTCCAGGATGAACAGGACCACCGTCGCACCGAGGACGACGAGGGTGATCACGCTTTCGGTCAAGGGAGGCTCCGGGTTCCTGGAGTGACGGTGGAGGACGGCCCGCGCTGAGTTCAGGCGGGCCGCCCGGGATCAGGCCTCGGTGCCGGAGAGTTCCTCGGCCAGGGCCTTTTCGTCCTCATCCGACAGGGAGGTCTTGAGGACCGTGCCGCCGAACTCAGCCATGGCGGCGGAGAACTTGTCTTCGGTGATCTTGGAGGCCATGACGACCAGCGCCGCCTTGCCGGGGGTGAGGAGCCCGTCGACGCGTTCGCGCAGGCTGCGGTTCACGCCCGCCTTGCTGGCCGCGCCGGCGAGGGCACCCCAGGCGCCGCCGATGAGCAGGCCGAGCCCGGGGACGAGGAACAGCAGGCCGATGATCATGCCCCACATGGCACCGCCGGTGGCGGACACGCCGACGATGGACCCGGGGGTGTCGATGTGTTTCTTGCCGTCCTCGTCGACCCGCACGACGGCGAGGCCGGAGAGGTTGACGACGAAGTCGCGTTGCAGGCCGATGACGGCGTCCTGCGCCTTCGTCGCGGTGGCGTGGTCGTCGTAGCCGATGATGATGAGTTCAGACATGGCGCACTCCTCAGGAAGCTCGTGTCCGCGCACGACGCACGGATCACTCAGCCAACCCTCCTTCGCCACCCCCCGCCGGGCATCACCCTCCACGGGTAATCCGCGCCGGGCCGTCTCGCGGGAGGATGGCTGAACCGCGTCAGAGAGGTCACCGATATGAGCAGCACCGACAAGCCCTCCGCCGGACTCCTCCGCTCTCCACGAACCTGGGTGGGCATTGCCCTGGCGATCGTCGCCGTGGCGTTCATCCTGCAGAACCGGCAGAGCGTCGCCATCGACCTGCTGATGCTCACCGTCACCGCGCCCATGTATCTGGCGCTCAGCTCGATGTTCCTCGCAGGGCTCGTCACATGCTGGCTCATCACACGCCGGCGGCGGTGACCGGCACCCGCCCGCTGGAGCTCAGGATCCAGGCGGAGGGTGAGATCGACGACGCGCTGGCCGCCGAGCTCGGCGGGTTGTCGACGCGGCGGGTCACGGGCGGGGCGGTCCTGACGGGCACCGTCGTGGATGCGGCCGAGTTCTGGGGCGTCCTGCATCGGCTCCACCGCGCGGGGGTGAAACTGCGATCGGTCGAGCGGCTGGGGCCGGGCGGGTCCTCGCACAGGCAGACCCCCGTCTTCACCCGCGAGGCCGGGTGCCCGTCCGGAGGCGGCGGAGGCGTGGAGGTCCGCATCGAGGTGGAGGGGCACGCCGCCGGTGTGATGTCGGTGGTGCTGGCCGATGCGGACGTGTACCAGACCCCGCCGTCGACCACCCTGGTGATGCGGGTCGCGGGCGACGACGTGCTGTTCTCGGTCCTGGACCTGTTGGAGGATCTGGCCCTGGACCTGCGCGGCATCCACGTGGCCGGCTGAGGCGCGCCGCCTCGATCGCTGCTGCACCCCTGGGTCGCCTAGGATGCCGTTCAGGGCCCAGAGACAGGAACGAGGCCAGGGTGGCAGCTCGCCAGCAAATTCGGTCGTTCAACGAATCCAGATTCCGCGTCCCGGTCCGATCAGACCGGTTCATCCGCCGCGCCCGCGTCGTGGATCTGCTCAATGCGAGCCTCGCCTACCCCGTCATTCTCGTCACCGGCCCGGCGGGGACCGGCAAGACCTTGGCGGTGGCGGACTGGACCCTTCAGGGCCACCTGCCCGGCCCCGTCGCGTGGCTCTCCCTCGATTCCGGAGACGCCGCCGCGTCACGATTCTGGGCGTCGGTCCTGTCGGCACTCAAGGCGGCCGTTCCGGCTGCCCTCCAGGGGCTGGAGATCCCGGACGCGCCGGATGCGGACTTCCTGCACAGCGTCGCGGAGAAAGCCGGCGGGGGCCTGGTGCTCGTCCTGGACGACGTCCAGGAGCTCGACGGCGGCACCACTCTCGATTGGCTCGACCGGGTCCTCCGCTGGCCTCCCAAGGGTGTCCGGTTCGTCCTGGTCTCCCGGCACGACCCCCCGGTGGCGCTGCAGCGGCTGAGGCTCGAGGGGAAGCTGGGCGAGCTGCGCTTCGCCGATCTGGCCTTCACTGCCGCCGAATCCCAGGAGTTGATGGCAGAATCCGGCGTGGAGCTGTCGTCGGCGGCGCTGGACCGGCTGATGGAGACCACCAGCGGCTGGGCGGCGGCGCTCCGGCTGGCGGCGCTGACGCTGCGGATCGCGGACGAGCCGTCTCGCGCGATCGAACGCTTTGGCGGCCTCACCTTCCTGGTGTCCGAGTACCTGTGGGACGAGGTCTTCACCCTGCTCCCGGAGCGCTACGGGGAGTTCCTGCTGCGCACCTCGGTGTCCGGGCGGCTGTGCGCGCCGCTGGCCGCGGCGCTGACCGGGGAGCCGGGGGCCGACGAGATGTTGCGGGCTCTGGCTCGGGAGCAGCTCCTCGCGCACGAGGTGGAGGGCACGGGCTGGTATCGCACCCATTCCCTGCTCAACGAGGTCCTCCGTGCGCGGCTGAAGTCCACCCGGCCCGAGCTGGAGCAGGACCTGCAGCGGAAGGCGGCCCTCTGGTTCGAGGCGAACGACGCTTGGATCGAGGCGCTGGACCACGCCACTGCCTCCGGCGACTGGGACTTCGCCGGCCAGATTGCGATGAGGTCCGGCGCGGTGGCACTCTTCGGCACGGACCGCCATGCCTTCGGCGACGTGATGGCGCGTGTGCCGTCGGCGGCCACGGTGGACTACCCCGAGCTTGCCGTGGCCCACGCCGTCGCGGCCTATTCCCGCAGCGACCGGGGCGCCGCCGACGCCCTCGTGGCGCGTGCCGTGGGCCAGCTGGGCACGCTGCCCGAGCCTCGACGGGCGCTGGCCACTCTCACCCTGCAGACCATCAAGGCCGCGCGGGCCCATCGGCAGGGCGACGCGCTCGCCATGCGCCGCGCGGCCACCCAGGCGCACGACCTGCTGTCGGGCGTGTCCGCGGCGGAGGCCCCTGGATGGTCGGCCCACCGAGGATTCACGCTTGCCCTGCACGGGGTGGCGGAGCTGTGGGCCGGTCGGCCGGACGACGCGTGCCACCTCCTCGAGTCCTCCATCGAGGCGTATCCATCGTCCGGTTTCACGGCGTATGGGGAGGTCTACTACCGCGGGATGCTTGCGCTGGCACAGGCCGGGAGCGGCCGGTTGGCCGTGGCGCGCCCCTCGGCGGAGAGCGCGCTCGCGGTGGCGCGCAGCCAGGGACGTTCGCACTCCTATGAGAGCCAATGGGCCTGGTTGGCCCTCTCCATCACGCTCATGTACGCCGGCGACGGCGACGCGGCGCGCGACGCTCGCCAGCAGTGCGCCGCCGCGGCAGGCGCTGAGATCAACCCCTTCGTCGCGGGCACCCTCCTGGTTCTGAAGGCGCGGCAGGCGCTGGTGTCCGGAGACCTGGGCGGCGCACGCCGGGGGGTGGCGGCGGCCGACGCGGCGGTGGCGAAGCGGCAGGGCATGCTGACGATCGTGGCCCTCCTCACCTCGCTGCGGGTCGACCTCGCCTTGGCTGAGCGTGACATCGAGAAGGCCAGGGCCACCCTGGCCGAGTACGACGCCGGGCCCCTGGGTCGCGATGGCGGCGCCCTCCCAAGACCGGACGCCGTGTCGAACTGCCGCGCCAGATTCCTGCTGGCCACCGGCCAGCCGCAGGGCGTGCGGTCCTCCGTCGAACATCTGCTGGAGGTGGTGGGCGCGGAGGCCGTGCAGGCGTGGCTCTCGGTGGCGGTGGCCGAGGATCGTCTGCGCCACGATTCGCTGGCCACCGAGGCGATGGGCAGGGCCTTGGACCTGGCCGTGTCCGAGGGTGCGGAGCTGTTCGTCCTGCGCCAGTCGAAGCCGCTCGCCTCGGCGCTGCGCCGTCATCGGGAGGTGGTGGGCACCCACCGAAGCCTCGTGGAGAGGGCCCTCGCCGCGGCCGGTGTGCCCACCGCCCCGGCCGCGTCAGCGCCCCTCGCCCCGCTGACGGAGCGGGAGCAGGCCGTCCTGTCCTACCTGCCGACGATGGGGTCCAACTCAGAGATCGCCGCCGCGCTGAGCATCTCCGAGAACACGGTCAAGCAGCACCTGAAGTCCATCTTCCGGAAGCTGTCTGTGAGCAGCCGTCGCGAGGCCGTCCGGATCGCGCGAACTACGGGGCTGCTCGACGGCGTGGCGGGTGGCGGATCAAACCAGTTCTAGAGGTGGGTGGCTGTGCCCTGCGGACTTGAGTCCGCGGCGGTCGCCTTGGCTCTGCGGGGTTCCCTGGTCACCTGGATCTGGGCCGTCGACTGTAGGAGGTCCAACCCGAGCCGTCGGGCCAGGTGCCTTGCCACGAGTTGCCCCCTGACGCTGTTGCCTGCGTCGTCGAGCGGTGGGCTGAACGTGGCCAGGCCGCCCTTCCCGGGGGAGATGGTGACGATCCCGCCGCCGATTCCGCTCTTGCCGGGCAGGCCCACTTCGTAGAGCCAGTTCCCCGAGGTCTCGTACAGCCCGGCCGTCAGCATCACCGCCAGGACGGGATGGCAGAGGTCCTCGTCGAGCACGCGTTCGCCCGTGACGGGGTTCACGCCGCCGTCGGCCAGCGTGGCACCCATCGTCGCGAGGTCGCGGGCGGTGACCTCGACGCAGCTCTGGCGCGTGTAGAGGTCCAGGGCCAGCTCCGGATCGGCGCCCAGGGCGCCGCGGCTGTGCAGCAGGTTCACGGCTGCGCGATTGACGTGGTTGGTGGTTGACGCCGAAGCGTAGGTGTCCTCGTCGACGGCGAGGTCACGGCCGGCGAAGGCCGAGAGTCCCCGGAGGATGGTGTCCCACTTGTCCTCGCCCCTGCCAGGGATGAGGCTGGTGGTGGCGATGGCGCCGGGGTTGACCATGGGATTGGTGCGCCCGTCCGGCACCCGCTCCACAGCCGAGGCGGAGTTGAACGGCAGTCCGGTGGCGTTGACCCCGACGAGACGACGGGCCTCGTCCGCGCCGAGGGCCTGGCAGAGGAGGGCGAACGCGAACGGCTTGGCCACGCTCATGATGGTGAACGGATGGTCCGCGTCCCCTGCGGTGAAGACGGCGCCGTTGACGCCCACCACGCACACGCCGAACAGGGCGGGGTCTGCTCCGGCGAGCGCCGGGTACACCTGCGACGGTTCGCCCTCCGCGGTGAAGCGGTACAGCTCGTGCGCCTCGGCCACGAGGGCCGAGACGATGGGCGCACCCGGGAGGCTCCCCGTCGAGACATGGGAGGGACTGAGGGCAGCCTCCCGGGTGCGGGTCATGGGGTAGGGCCGGCGCGGTCTCAGGCCTTGAAGTTGAGCGCGAAGTCGATGAGGAGGCGGGTGCCGAACCCCGTGGTGCCCTTGTTGCGCCACTTGTCCGCCGACCACGACTGCGCGGTGCCGGCGATGTCGATGTGCACCCACGGCTTGCCGTCGACGAACTCCTCCAGGAAGAGGGCTGCGGTGATGGTGCCGGCGTTGGCGCCGCCCATGTTGCGGAGGTCCGCGAGCTCCGAGTTCAGCTCGGGACGGTACCGGTGCGCCAGGGGAAGCTCCCACACGGGCTCGTCGACGCGCTCGGCGGCGGCCTTCACCTGGTCCATCAGGTCCTCGTTGTTGCCGAGCACGGCCGCGATCTCGGTGCCGAGCGTGCGCATCGCGGCGCCGGTGAGGGTGGCGATGTCCACGATGGCGTCGACGGGTTCCTCCGTGGCCAGCACCAGGGCGTCACCCATCACCATGCGGCCCTCGGCGTCGGTGTTGATCACCTCGACGGTCTTGCCGCCGCGCATGACGACGATGTCGCCCAGGCGGAGCGCGGAGCCCGACGGCATGTTGTCGGTGCACATGAGGTAGCCGGTGACCTGGGCGGTGCAGCCGAGGTCCTTGAGCACGGTCATGGCGGCGAGGATGGCGCCCGCGCCGCCCATGTCGTTCTTCATCACGGCATGCACCTCGTCGCCGGGCTTCAGCGCCAGGCCGCCCGCGTCGTACATGATGCCCTTGCCCACCAGGGCCAGCTTGCCGGTGGGCTCGCCCTGGGGGCGGTAGACCAGTTTGACCATGGCCGGCGGCTCGACGCTGCCGAGGTTGATGCCCAGCAGCCCGCCGCAGCCGAGCTCCACCAGCTCCTCTTCGCCGAAGACCTGGACCTCGAGGCCGGCGTCGGGGCCCATCTCGAGGGCGAGTTCGCCGAGCTTGGTGGCCGTGAGCATGCCGCCCGGGGTGCCAGTGAGGTCGCGGGCGAGCTTGGTGGCCTTCACCAGCAGCAGTCCGCGCGCCACGGCCGCCTCGGCCTCAGGCACGTAGCCCTCGTCGCACACCAGCGCGAGAGCCGTGAGCTTGGCGTCCGGCCCGTCCTGGCCGATGCGGTAGACGTAGCGCGCCAGCGCCGAACCCTCGACGGCGGCGATCACCGTGTCCGTGACGCCCGCCGGGGACTCGGGCAGCACGACGGCCAGCCGCTCCTGCTTGGGCACAGCGCGCGCGAAGTGCGACACAACGTTGCGCAGGGTGGTGGCGTCCGCCTTGTCGCGGTCACCGCCGCCGACGAGCACCGTGAGCGGACCCTCTGCACCTACGAGGACCAGCGTCTTGCCCACCGCGGCGTCGAAACCGAGGGAGGAGGCGCGCTCTCCGGTGATGCCGCTGGCCGCCGGGGGCTGCTCGCCCGCGAAGACGATGTGGGCGACGGCGTCGATGCCGTCAGGCAGTTCGCCGACGGTGACGGTCAGCTCGCGGGTGGGCAGGGAGAACGGGGGGTACGGCGCTGCGTGGGTCATGGTCAGTCCTTCAGTGTCGCGGATGGGTGGCGGTGTGGGCGCGCCGTCAGGCGCGGGTGAACTGGACTGCGATGGCGTCGTCGGCGGTGCGCATCTCTAGCGTGTCGCCCTCGACGCTGAACGTGGCGGCGCTCTCCAGGGCGGCGACGATGGCGGCCTCCTGATCCATGAGGCCCACCGGCGCCTCGCACGCCATCTGGGTGGTGGCGATGGTGCCGAACGAGATGGTGCCGTCGCCGGCGGTGTAGGAGCCGAGGAGGCGGTTGCAGCCCCCCGTGCCGGAAATGGTGCCGTCGTCGGCGAAGGCGAGGTCCGCCTCCGTGCCCTCGAGGAGGCTGACCGCCGCGGAGCCGTCGTTGTAGGAGGTGATGGTCCAGGTGGTGTCCGCCAGATCCTGGGACTGGGCGGTGAAGGTGGCCAGCTCGGCCCCGGCCTCGTCGCTGAGGGTGAGCGAGTCGTCGGCGACCGCGAACTCCCGGGCATCGACCAGGGCCGCGAAGAACGCCGACTCCTGCTCCATCACCGCCTCGTCGCAGGCCATCATCGTGGAGGGCAGCGCGTCACCGACGGTGAGGGCCGAGCCGTCGATCTCGTAGGTGCCCGCGAAGCGGTTGCAGCCGCCGGAACCGAAGAGGGCTCCGTCGTCGGCGAAGTGAACGGTGACAGTGGAGCCCTCCGCGGGCGCCTCCCCGCCGAGGGTGCTCAGGAGCCACGTGGTCCCGACGATGCTGCCGGCCACCTCCTCGCCCGCGGGTACGTCCTGGGGGGTTGCGGAGGGGGCGCATGCGGCCAGCAGCAGTGTGACCCCCACCAGCGCCGTCGCCCACACTGTCTTCGCCATCGAGTAACTCCTTCGTGTCGGTCCGGCCATCCTCCCCGCGAGGGGAAGTCTGGACATCACCCACGTTGGGTAGTACTCGGCCGTGTGTTGCCTGGCGCCGCCGGCCACCGCGGCGGGGGGGTCGCGGCGGGCGTAGGCTGAGGGAGACCGGAAGGACGGGCGATGAAGGCCGTTGTTGTCTACGAATCATTGTGGGGAAACACCGCCGCCGTGGCGCGGGCCGTGGCCGAGGGGATCGGGGCGGGTGCCGTCGCGCTGCCCACCAAGCATGCCGGCGCCGAGGCTGTGGCCGACGCGGACCTGATTGTCGCGGGCGGGCCGGTGTTCGCGTTCCACCTCTCCTCGGAGCGCACCCGCAACGACATCCGGGAGCATCCCGAGCCGGGCTCCCCCGCCCCGGACCTGAGTGGACCGTCGATCCGCGCGTGGATGGACGCCCTGCCGGCCGGCTCCGCGGGGTTCGCCTCCTTCGACACCGAGGTCCGCGGCCCCTTCGGCAAGGGGGCCCCGACGATCGCGAAGGAGCTCGAGGCGAAGGGCTACCGGCGCGTCGCGAAGCCCGAGGGGTTCATCGTGCAGGGCAAGTACGGGCCGCTGAAGGACGGGGAGCTGGACCGCGCCCGACGGTGGGGCGAGACCTTGCGCGGCGCGGTCGCGGGCTCCGCCGGCTGACGGGCGCTGCGCACGCCAGAATGGGCGCATGAACGCCATCGACATCCTGCTCGACGCCGCCTCCCGTCCCCGCGACGCTCTCAGCGCGCTTCACCTCGCTGACGAGACGCTCAACGCGCACCCCGGTGGGCACGCCAACTCGGTGGCCTGGCTGCTCTGGCACACCGGGCGCGAGATCGACCTGCAGCTGGCCCACCTCACCGGCCTCGATGAGGTGTGGACCCGCGACGGCTTCCGTGACCGCTTCGCCCTCGGCGCGCTGGGCGACGGGGTCGGCTACGGCCACAGCGCGGACGAGGCCCGCGCCGTCGTCGTGGTGGATCCGCAGCTGCTGGTCGACTACGCGACGGCCACCGTCGACGCGCTCGTCGACTACATCCGCACGCTCAGCGAGAAGGACCTCGACGGCGTCATCGACCGCCACTGGAATCCCCCTGTGACGCGCGGGGTCCGGCTGGTCAGCATCATCGACGACGCCGCCCAGCACATCGCGCAGGCCGCCTACGTCTGCGGGATGCCCCGGGTGGCCGGCGGCTGAGCAGGTCGCCGTCGCTCTGGCGCGGAGGCAGCGACGACCAACAGCTAAATGTCAGGCTGAGTATCGAGTACGACACTCAGCCTGACACTTAGCTGATCGGAGGGACCCGCTGCCGAGCCCGGACGGGTCAGGTCTGCGGGACGGGACGGCCCGGGAACAGCTCCTGGAACTGGCGCTCGAACTGGCGCTTCCCCACGAGCCGGTACATGAACCTGATCGGCATCGGCAGCTCGTCGAACATCTGGCGCGACTCTCCGGGCGAGGCGGCCAGCATCATGCCCAGCTGGACGAGCAGCCGCGACTTCGGGATGGCGTCCATCGAATGGTCGCCGAGGTGCTTCCACTCCTCGGCCGTGATCACCTTCTCCGCCACCGGCACCACCTCGACGACCTCGCGGCGCAGGTGGACCTTGAGCACCTCCAGAAGCTCCTCGTACGCGGTGGCGAGTTCGTCACCCAACTTCGGATCAGCGCTCGCCCGCCACGCCGTGAGAAGCGGCGCCACCTTGGCCAGCAGCCGCGACACCTCCGCGTGATGAGCCCGCATCTGCCCCACGTGCAGCGCACAGCCCGGCGCGCGTTGCTCGAGGCGGTCCCACAGGAGCTCGTCCTCGGACTCGTGGTGAGTGTGCAGGGTGGCGTCGATCTCCGCGATGTAGTGGCCCACGAACTCGGAGCGTCGCGAGTCCCACGCGGCGGTGGAGCGGATCAGCGCCGGGGCGTCGGTGTACCCGTACAGAAACGCGTTGTGCACCACGCGCATGTCGGCGGTCCCGTTGCATAGCTGGGGCCCGTCGGGAATCGGCGGGGATGTCTCGCCCGGGGCTGCTCTGTAGAAGTCGGTCATGGTTCCCCCTTCGTCCCTGGGGCGACGGCGCCCTCGGGCCATTGTGCGAACAACGGCGCGGGCGGGCAACGGCTGCTCCGATCGCGGCCCCCGCACGCGCGACGGTTGATCGGGCGGAGGGTGCGCCGGGCTACAAAAGAGCCTGTTCGTCAGTCCTCGACCTGGGTCCGTGGATGTCGCGGAGTCGGGTCCCGAACTGGGAGGCGGACGACCACCGAAACCGTTTCCGCCGATTCGGGTGGAAGGGCTCAAGCCTTCTGGTCGTAAGCGTCTCTGGCTGCTTCAACCTCCGCGATGTGCGTCTCGGCCCACAGGCCCAGAGCGGCGAGGGGGTCCCGCAGGGTTTGCCCGAGAGTGGTGAGCTCGTATTCGACTCGCGGGGGCATCTGATCGTAGGCGGTTCTGGAGACGATCCCGTCGCGCTCAAGGTCTCGCAGCGTGTCGGCCAGGACCTTCCCGCTGATTCCGTCCACGGCCCGCCGAATCTCCCCGAAACGCAGGCGACCGTCGCTGAGGGCGATCACGGTCATCGCGGTCCATTTGTTCGCGATGCGCGCCAACGAGGTGCGCGACGGGCACGTTGCGACCATCACATTCCACTGAGGCGGCTGGTCCATCGTCATCCACTCCTGACGGTTACGTTGAGGTAACAGGTTACCAATCGTTACCTTGATCTCACGCACCCCCGAGACAAGGATCATCCGATGAACAACAATGCTCCAGCCGCCGTCGCCGCCGCCTACTTCGAGGCACTGGGAAGAGGTGACGTGCCCACGGCGATGGGCCTGATGAGCCCGCAGGTGGTGTGGCACCAGCCGGGGGCGAACCAGTTCTCAGGCGACCACACCGGCATCGACGGTGTGGGGTCCCTGCTGGGCGGGATGATGGACGTGAGCGCCGGCAGTTTCCAGCTTGTCGTGACCGGGCCCGCGATGGCGAACGGCGAACTCGTTGCGGTTCCGGTCCGCTTCAGCGGGACACGCGCCGACGCGTCGATGGACATGGCCGGGGTGGACCTCCTGACCATCCGGGACGGACAGATCATCGCTGTGCATCTGTTCTCCGAAGACGGTGCCAACGAGGACGCGTTCTGGGGGCGCCGCTGAGCTTCACCCCGCTGCGATTGACCGATATCCGCGACCACGCGATCCAAGCACCGGTCGTCGCAGCGGTGGGCGCCGTCCGGGTTCAGCCGATCTCGTGCACCGCACCTGGAACCAGGTCGGGTACTCCACCGGCGTGCGGTCGAGGGCCGCGGGGTCGAACGTGAGCTCGTCTCCGTCGGAGAGGGCGAACTGGTGGGACGACCACCGCTGCAGGCCGTCGCGAATCGAGTCGTCGTCGTTGGCCGACGCCTGCGCTCCGTCCCGACGCCTGCCCTCCGTCCCGACGCCTGTACTACAGTGCTGGCGCCCCGGAGGCGCCTGTGTCGCGTTCAGCCGCCCGCGCTGTAGCTCAGGCGGCCAGAGCTAACGCAGGCGCCTCCCGCGCAGCGGGCACCGGCCGCGCTCCATCGCGCCCCGGGTCGGACACCCGTCGCGGCCCGGTGTTCCCGCGAGGGGCGCTGGCCCACGGCGGTACCATCGAGGCGGAGACCGCACTTCCAGACCACCCAGGGGGGCCGACATGACGGAGCACGCCGGCTTCGTCGTCGCGGACCGCTACGAGCTGACCGACGAGGTGCCCAAGCGGGGCGGCATGGCCCACGTGTACACCGGCGCGGACCGCCAGCAGGGCGACATGGTCGCGGTGAAGTTCCCCACCGGCGCCATGAGCGTCGACGGCGCCTTCAGGGCGAGGCTCCACAGGGAGCGGGCGCTCCTCTCGCGCATCGAACATCCCAACGTGGTGCGGGTCCGCGACGCCGGAACCGGCCCCGCGCCGTGGGCCGGGCCCCACGAGGATCACCCCTACATCGTCATGGACCACGTCCGGGGCGAGACGCTCCAGGAGAAGCTCAAGGTCACCCGACGGTTCACCGCGGAGGCGGTGGTGGACATCACCCTCCAGGTGCTGGCCGGCCTGCAGGCGATGCACTCGGACCCGCAGGTGATCCTCCACCGCGACATCAAACCCAGCAACGTGATGATCGACGGCGACGGCCGGGTCACCATCATCGACCTCGGCATCGCCAAGTCCTCCTCCGATGCGCCGGTCACGCTCACCGGCCTCCAGCCGGGGAGCCCGCAGTACGCGTCGCCGGAGCAGCTGCTGGGCCAGCCGTTGGATCCACGCTCGGACATCTACTCCGTGGGCTGCCTGATGTACAAGATGCTCACCGGCTCGCTGCCGTTCGGCGCGCTGGAGGCGTCCACCGGGGCGCGCCCCGCCGTCGTCCCGCCCAGCGTGCGGGCGGACGATCCCAGCCTGGAGCTCCTCGACGGCGTGGTGCTGAAGGCCCTGCAGCCCCAGCGCGAGGACCGCTTCGCCAGCGCACACGAGATGGCGGCGGCGATCTCGACGGCGCAGGCCGCGCGGGAGGAGATCACGATCGTCGACGGCGGCGCCACCACCCCCGCGATGCGCGGCGACACCAGGATCGATCCGGCGCGCGTGGATGCCGTTCGCGCCCCGGCCGGCATCCCGGCGGCGCACCTCGTCGTGGCGGAGCAGTCCAAGCGGGCGCTTCGCTCCAGCGTCCACCGGCCCCAGGCAGCCTACGACGAGGTGGTCAGGGCGGCGGTGACGACAACGGTGAAGGAGCGGGTCACGCGCGCGCTCCTCATCGGGGTGGCCATCGGGGTGGGCGCCGCGATCCTGCTGGCGATGATGGGGGTTCTGGCGGTGCTGGGGAAGTGATAGAGCGGCTGACCGCATTCGTCATGGGACTGGTCACCCCCTTCGAGCTCACCCGCGATGAGCTCGGCGCACTCACCGGGCGGACGGGTCGGCGCTCGGATCCGGTGACGGTGCGCCTGTCGACCTACCTCGACGACGTGGACCGGCAGCTGCAGCGGATCTCCACGATGGTGACCGTCGTCAGCGCGGTCGTCACCTTCCTGGTCCTGCTGCTCGTCTTCTGGCTGTGGGGGTCGGTGAGCTGATGGGGCGCGCATGTCTGCTGTGCAGCGCCGAGGAGGGCGACTGGCTGGTGCTGGAGGTCAGCAGCAGGCCCGACGGCGGCTCGTACCGGCTGCGCCACCGCGACATCGTGCTCGGCACGATGCTTCCCCGCGACCCCGTCACCGACAGGTGGGAGGTCTGCCGCTACGGCCACATGCGCCGGGTCACGGCGGCCCAGGCGCCGCCCCCCAACATCGTCATGCGCCTCGTCAGGGCCATCATCGGGACCACCACCCGCGACCAGCCGCGCCCCGACGCCACCGATGACCCCACCGTCGTGCAGATCCTGGGATCCACCGGCGGGGGCAAGTCTCAGCTCGTGCGCGGGCTGTGGCAGGAGGTGCTGCCGCCGTCGCACCTGGGGGCACCCGAGATCGCGCCCGGGCAGGAGCGTCAGGTGCGGCGCGTGCTGACCCCGGAGATGGGGCAGCGGTTCACCACCGGGAGCATCGAACCGACGGCCGACTACCGCGAGACCGCACGGCAACGGCTCACCGCGTACCTGGGTGCGGTGAGCGACGATGTCGCGGCCCCGGACAAGCTGGAGCACGTACTGCGGCAGGCGCTGCTGCTGGAGAATCCGGATCCCGCCAGCATCGAGTACCGGGCCCGCATCTGGGGCAGTACGAGGGCCCCGTACCTGTTCCGCAGCACGCATGGCGGGCGGCAGGTCACCACCGCTCTGGTGGATCTCCCCGGCGAGATCATCGACAGGTTGACCGACCTCGGCGACGGCGGGGTGAAGCTGGGCCGCAGCGAGCGAGCTCAGCTCAACTACTCGCATCACTTCCTCGGCGTCCTCGACTCGTTGTCGCTCTCGTCTGTGTATCACCAGCTGAGCGAAGCCGAGCGGTTGGCATCCTCGCGGGTCCGGGGCGGCCAGCCCGGGCACGTGTTCATGTCCACCCGCCAGCAGGCCCACGAGTTGCTGCACTCGGTGCTGTTGATGAGCGACGGCGAGCTCACGGCCATGGGCCACGCGAAGCTGTCCATCGCGGTGTCCAAGTCCGACGCGATCCACAGTGCTCTCGCCCGGCAGCCCGTAGCCCCCGGTGAACCGGACGCGCTGAGGCGCTGGGCGTGGGCCTTCCGTCGGCCCGAGTCGGCCAGGGAGTTCCAGGGCGCTGCCGCGGATGCGGTTCTGGCGGCGGTGAACCACTACGACCCGGAGTTCATGACGGCCTCCGCGCGCCAACTGCTGGGTGGAGTGCTCAAGGAGAGCGACCGCTATGAGCGCGCCAGGGTGGCCAACGAGGTTGCGCTGGCCGTCCTGGGCCACTTCGGGGATCCGTCGAACTTCTGGGGGCTGGTGGCCACGGACGCCTTCGCGCCGCTGCGCGTCGGCGGGCTGGAGGTGGCCGTCGAGACCTCCGAGCGGTACTGGTTCGCCGGCGCCGACGGGTCCGTCCTGCAGGCCCGCGACATCGTCACCGCCGTCCTCGCCTCTGCCCTGCTCGGCGCCGACTTCGGCAGGAACCTCGTCTCGACGCTCAACGGCACCGCGGCGATCCGCTTCATCCTGACCTGCACGCGCGAGTTCGTCACGCCGGACGGCCGGGTCCGCCAGGTCGGCGACCCTGATGCGGTGATCCCGTCCAACGCCGGGCTGCTGCATCTGATGACGGTGCTGTTCCAGGAGCCCGGATGACGACCCAGGCCTGGCTCGTCTCCACCCGATCGGACCGCGGAGGCGGCTTTCGCCCGGACCCGGAGCGCAGCTCGCCATCCCTCCCGCCCCAGGTCGCGGCCGAGTTCGCGGCGCTCGAACCGCTGTACCCGCAGCTCGCCGTCGCCGGCTCCCCTGACGCGCAGGGCATCGCCGTGACCACCTACCGCTGGTCGCCTCGGGTGGGCTCGTGGGTGGTGGTCGTCCAGGGGTCGGGGGGCCACTACGGTCCCGCCGGCACCGTCCAGCTCGCCGCCCTGTCCGACGGCGGCACCCTGATGGACTGCCTGCCCGGATCGCTGCCGGTGGTGCGGCGCGACGGTTGGCTCCTGCCCGGCCCGACGGTCCGCCCGCGCACCACCCTGAAGGCGCCGGGCCAGGAGGTGGAACGGGCCCTGGCAGGCATGCTGGCGCTGGACCCGTCGCGCCGGGTGCTTCTGCTGCCGGGGAGCCAGGGGCAGGTGGATCAGCTGCTGGGGTGGCTGTGCCGGATCCTGCCCGAGGGCGTGGCGCAGGGATACACCTGGTCCACCTCGCTGGCCGCCTCGCGCATCGAGGCCGGCGAGACCGTGATCTCGGGCGAGTGGCCGGAGGCCCTGCGGGAGCGGCACCGCGACATTTTCCGCGGCTTCTCGGCGCGCGCACCTCACGACGACGGGGCCCGGCCGGACGTGGAGCCACTCCCCACAGGGTTGGCCTGGGCGCTCGGCGAGGCGGCGGAGCGGCGGTATCCCGGCCGGAGGTCGCGGGCGGGGAGCTGGGCCGAGTGGCTGGAGGAGCTCGAAGGGCAGCGGCCGCTGTCGTTGAGTGAGGCGCTGCAGCTGCTCCATGGGCCCATCGTCGGACCTCAGGCACGACGGTGGGCCGACGGAGACCTGTCCAGGCGGCTGCTGTCGGGTGACGTGGATCAGCTCGAGCGGCTGCTGAGCCACCCGTCGACGGTGGTGTCGCGGGGGGCGGTCGACTCACTGGAGCTGCCCGGAGTCTGGGGCCAGCTGGTGCGGATCGAGCGGAGGCGGGCCAGGAAGGGTCAGGCCCCGATGCTGCCGCCTGGCTTGCTGGAGACCGACGCGCTGCTGTTGCTCGCCGAGGATGTCACCACAGGCTGGGACGTGGCGGGGCTCCGGGAGGCGCGGCCATGGCTGGACGGCCTCGGGCTCACGGCCGAGTCCGCGCCCGGCCTGGTGGTGCTGACCGCGGCCGAGCAGGCGAAGGCGCTGCAACGCGACACCCGACGCATCCGGAGGTTCCTCAGCGGCGGGCAAGGCGCGCAGGTGGGGGTGGAGTTCCTCGCCGAGATGGTCGAGCACGACCCTCAGTTGCTGGCGCCGCTGGCCGTCGAGATGACGCGTCCGGGATCGGGCGCGGAACGGGACCTGGCCTCCCTGTTGGCGAGGTTCCCGCAGGTCGTCGTGGGCAGCCGGGCGGCCCCGGCGTTTCTGCGGGACTGCTCCCGGCACCTGACTCCTGCCATGAAGCCGGAGGACGCTCGGGGAATGCGGTGGGGGATCGCCGAGGCGATGGCGACGGCCAACGCCGGGCACCGAACGGGACGGGCCGTGGTCGACGACGCCACCGACGCAGCCATCCTCCGCTTCTCTGTGGGTGACCCGCGCGGTGGTGACGACGCGGAGGCGGCCGACCGCCTCGGCCGGGGGCTCGTGTGGCTCGTGCTGGGCGTGGTCGCGGTCATGGCCGTGGTCCTGATCCTGGTGTTGGTCCTGACGCTGGTGTTGTAGGCCCTGGCCCTGCAGGTGAAGCGACGAACGCCCTGCCACTGTCCCACGCTGGTGCACTGTGATGGCGAGGAGTCACCCGGCTGCGGCGATGTCCGTCTGCGCGAAGTCCCGCTCCGCGTCTGGCTCACCGATGATGATCGCCATCAGGGGAGAGGTGTCGACGATCATGTCGGCAGGCCGTTGTCGTCGTAGCCGAGGATCTCTTCGACTGGACGGGCATCGAGTAGTCGGCGAGCGCGCGCCCGCTCGATGTAGCGGCCGAGGTTGGGTCGGCGCCCGTGCCGCCGCCGCTCCCGCTCCAGGCGTTCGAGCCGCTCCTCCATCGCCACCCGAACGGCGACGGTGATGCTCTCGCCCGTCGCCGCCGCCAGCCGCCTCGCGAGGTCGTCTGTGAACGGATCCTTGATGTTGAGCGCCATCGTTGAATCGTACGAAGAAGTCGACCACATCAGGAAGAAAGTGGGCACGCCCACCGGACGGGAGGAGCGCGAGCCAGGAGGCGGGTCCTTGTGACCGCGGAATCGTGCCCGAACTGCGACCCTCCCTGCCAGGTCCTGAGCGTCGAGCCCCTCACTGGGGTCCCGTCTCCGCGGCGCTGGCCCTCACCCCGAGCCTCCGAAGGCGGGGGTGGGTTTGAGCCGATGGATGGGTTCGCGGAGCGGCCTCCGCTCAGTCCACGCGGGGCCCCTTCGTCGAACCCATCCATCGGCTCAACCCACTGGCCGGCGGGGGCCGGGGGGTCGGATCACGAACCCGGGGGCGCTCAGACGAGCGCGGCCGAGCGGTCCCACAGCTCCCTGGCCAGATCCGTATCCCGCGCCTGCGGGTTGACCTTCCCCGCGACCTTCCTGGACTCGTAGTACGCCCCCGGCTCGAACGTAGCGCCGGGCCTCCCCTCGGCGAACCAGACGAGCTGGTCCGCGCCCTTCTCGTTGGTGATGGTGAACACCTTCTTGAACGGTCCGTGGTAGAAGAAACGCATGGCGGGGGTGCTGTCCGCGCCGAAGTTGCTGCCCACCACCCCGGGGTGGAACGCCACCGCCGCGACACCCTCGTCCCCGTAGCGGCGCTGCAACTCGGTGGTGAAGAGGATGTTGGCCAGCTTCCCGTTGCCGTAGGCCCTCGTCGGGGAGTAGCCGCGGGTGAGCTGCAGGTCCTCGATGTCGAGGCGGCCGAACCCGCGCGCGGCCGCGCTGGAGGTCTGGATGACGGTGGCCTTCCCCGCCACCAGGGCGGGCATCAGCATGCTGGTCAGCAGGAACGGGGCCAGGTGGTTGACCTGGAACGTCGTCTCGTGGCCGTCGACGGTGAGCGTTCGCTCCCCCATGATGCCGCCGGCGTTGTTGGCCAGGACGTCGATGCGCGGGTACGCGGCCAACAACGCGGCCGCAAGGGGGCGGACCTGGGAGAGGTCCGCGAAGTCCGCCACGTGGAACGGAGCGCCGAGTTCGCCCGCGACAGCCTCAGTCTTCGACGGCGAGCGCCCCACGACGACGACGGTGTGGCCGGCGCGGCTGAGCTCCCGCGCGGCCGCGGCCCCGATCCCGTCGCTGGCCCCGGTGATGACGATCGTCTTCTGCATGGTGCCCATTGTGTCGCGGTTACACAACCACGCGGACCGCCGGGTAGTGGCAGGCCACCAGGTGGCCGGGCTCAACCTCCGCCTGGACCGGCACCTCGGCGGCGCACCGCTCGGTTGCGATCGGACACCGGGTCCGGAACACGCAGCCCGACGGCGGGTTCTGCGGGCTGGGCAGGTCGCCCGTGAGCAGGATCCGGTCCCGACCTCGCCGCGGCTCCGGAACCGGAACGGCGGAGAGAAGCGCCTGCGTGTACGGGTGCATCGGCCGCTCGTAGAGCGTGTCGCGATCCGCCACCTCCATCATCTTCCCCAGGTACATCACCAGCACCCGGTCCGAGATGTGGCGCACCACGGACAGGTCGTGGGCGATGAAGAGGTAGGCCAGGTTCCGCTCCGCCTGCAGGTCCTCCAACAGGTTGATCACCTGCGCCTGGATGGACACGTCCAGCGCCGAAACCGGCTCGTCGCACACGATCAGCTTGGGCTTGAGCGCGATCGCCCGGGCCACGCCGATGCGCTGGCGCTGGCCACCGGAGAACTCGTGCGGGTAGCGGTTGTAGTGCTCGGGGTTCAGCCCCACGCGCTCCATCAGCTGTTGGACCGTGCGCTTCACCCCGCCGAGCGGCTTGATGCCCTGGATCTGGAACGGCGCCGCGACAATCGCGCCGATCGGGTGCCGCGGGTTGAGCGAGCCGTACGGGTCCTGGAAGACCATCTGCACCTCGCGACGCAGCCGACGCAGTTCCTCGCCCTTGACCCTGGTGACGTCGCGGCCCTCGAATTCGATGGTCCCCGCCGTCGGCTCGAGCAGCCGGAGGATGGTGCGCCCCGCCGTCGACTTGCCGCAGCCGGACTCCCCCACCACGCCGAGCGTCTCGCCGGAGTCCAGGGTGAGGCTGAGCCCGTCGACGGCCTTGACGGGGGCGCCGGGCGTGCGGATGAGCTTCTGGGTGTGGGTGGGGAAGTGCTTCTTCAGATCGGTGACGTTCAACAGGCTCATCGGACTCTCCTACAGCCTCGGGACGATCTGCTCGGCGAACAGCTCCGCGCGCCTCGCCACGGGGATGTGGCACCGCGAATCGTGCTTGGGGTAGGACTCGAGCAGCTCGGGTACCACCTCGTGGCACGCCACACCCGCGTACTCGCGGAAGGTGCAGCGCGGATGGAAGGCGCAGCCGGGCGGGATGTTGATCAGCGACGGCGGGTTGCCGTCGATCGGCATCAGGCGCTCGGCCTTGAGCCGGTCCAGGCGGGGCATGGAGGTGAGCAGGCCCCACGTGTAGGGGTGGTCGGGTTGGTGGAAGGCGTCGTCGACCTCCGCGTACTCCACGCCCTTGCCGCCGTACATCACCATGACGTCGTCGGCGATCTCGGCCACCACGCCCAGGTCGTGGGTGATCATGATGATGGCCGAGCCGAACTCCTGCTGGAGGCCGCGCATGAGGTCCAGGATCTGGGCCTGGACCGTGACGTCGAGGGCGGTGGTGGGCTCGTCGGCGATCAGCAGCTCGGGGTTGTTGATCAGCGCCATGGCGATCATGGCCCGCTGCCGCATGCCGCCGGAGAATTCGTGGGGGTGCTGGTCCACGCGCTTGTCGGGGTTCGGGATGCCGACGCGGGCGAGCATCTCGATGACGGTGGTGCGGGCGGCCTTCTTCGAGACGTTCTCGTGCACCTGGATGGCTTCGGTGAGCTGCTGTCCGACGGTGTAATAGGGGTGCATCGCCGAGAGCGGGTCCTGGAAGATCATGGCGAGCTTGCGTCCGCGGAGGCGGCGGAGCTCCTCGTCGGAGATCGTGAGCAGGTCCTGCCCGTCGAGCAGGATTTCGCCGCTGACCTGGGCACGTGAGCCGCGGTGGAGACCCATGATCGCCAGCGACGTCACGGACTTGCCGGAGCCCGATTCGCCGACGATGCCCAGCGTGGTGCCCTTGTGGAGGGTGAAGGTGAGGCCGTCGACGGCCTTGACCACGCCGTCGTCGGTGGGGAAGCTGACCCTGAGGTCGGTGACGCGCAGGAACGGTTCGCTCATCAGCCCACCTTCACTCTCGGGTCGATGAAGCCGTAGGCGATGTCGACCACCATGTTCGCGATGACGATGAAGGAGGCGACGATCATCACCATCGCCACGATGGTGGGCAGGTCCATGTTGGTGACGGAGCGGACGGCGAGGAAGCCGAGCCCGTGCATGGAGAACACGCTCTCGGTGATGATGGCGCCGCCGAGGAGGCCGCCGAGGTCCAGGCCGGCCGCCGTGACGATGGGGGTGGTGGCGGCGCGGAGGCCGTGCCTGAACACGACCCGGCGCCTGGTCACGCCCTTGGCGTGCGCGGTGCGGATGTAGTCCTCGCTGAGCGTCTCGATCATGTAGGCGCGGGTCAGCCGGACATAGCTGGCGGCGAAGAAGAACGCCAACGTGATCCACGGCAGGATCAGATTGTGCGCCCAGGCGAGGGGGTTCTCGAAGAACGGCACGTAGTTGGGGATGGGCACCCAGCCCCACTTGATGGCCGGGAAGGTCAGCAGGATCAGGCCGACGAAGAAGGTGGGCAGCGAGAACCCGACGAGGGCGGCGCCGACGATGGTGCGGTCGGGCCATCGGCCCTTGTTGAGCGCGGCGAGGATGCCGCCGCCGACGCCGATGAACATCCAGAGCGAGAAGGCCCCGACGGCGATGGACAGTGAGACCGGCCAGGCCTCGCCGACCATCTCGTTGATGGTGCGGTGCTGGCTGGGCGAGTACCCCAGGCACGGGGCGCCACAGTGGACGACCTGCTCCGGGTTGGACTCGCGGAGCTCCGCGTTGTCCGGGAAGTCGCGGCCGACGAACAGGCCGGCGACGAACTTGCCGTACTGGACGGTGACCGGCTGGTCGTAGCCGAGGGCCTTGCGGTTGCCCTCGAGGATGGTGGGGGTGCAGTTCTTGCCGCAGGTGTACTGGGCTGGGTCGATCGGTGAGGCGTAGAAGAGGACGAAGGTGGTCGCGGTGATCACGAAAAGCATCGCCACGACGGCGATCAGCCGCCTGAGGATGTAGTAGAACATGCCAGCTCCTAGTGTCCCGCGTGGGTGGGGGTGCGCCCGTGGACGCACCCCCACCTCTTGCTCTATGTCAGTTCTTGACCGAGATGGTCGCCACGTCGTAGTAGCCCGTGAAGGTGCCGTTGACGTAGGCGCCCTGCACGTTGCTGCCGCGGACGAACACGAACTGGTCCACGATCAGCGGGATGACCGAGAAGTGCTTGGTCACGGCGTCGGCATCGAGCTGGCCCCAGGCCGCCTCGCGCTCGGCCTGGTCGGCGATCTGGTAGGCGGCATCGATCCCGGCGTTGAACTCGTCGTTGTCGAAGTAGCCGTAGTCCTGGCCGGGGCCGCCGGCGCTGATCTGCGTGCTGCCGTCGAGGAGCTGCGGGATCACCGTCGAGGCCGACGGGTAATCGGCGCCCCATCCGGCCCAGTACGCGTCGTACTTGGGTGCCGAGTCCGGGGACTGCAGCGTGCCGTAGTACTGCTCGGCCGGGATGCCGATGAGGTTGGTCTCGAAGCCGGCCGCGTCCCAGCCCGTCTTGAGGCCGGAGAAGACCTTGTCCATGGTGTCGTTCTTGCGGTAGGCCACGTTGATGGCCACCGGCAGCGTCAGGCCCGACTCTTCCAGCGCCGCCTTGGCGGCCTCGGGATCACCGGTCTCGCCGGCGAGCAGCGGGGTGTCCGGGAAGGCCTCCAGGGCCGGGTTGATCAGCGAGTTGATCGGCTTGGCGACCTGCTCGCCGCCGACGGCGGTGACATACGCGGCGCGGTCAGTGGCCAGGGCCAGCGCCTCGCGGGCCTTGTCGTTGCTCATCACGTCGGACTTGTAGTTCGGCACCAGGTACCGGGTGTAGGGCGAGGCGACGATGTCGGTGCGGCCCTCGGCGCCGGTGGAGACGTTGGCCAGCGCCGTGACCGGTGCCTGGTCGAAGGTGATGGCGTTGGCGTCGTTACCCTGGTTGGCGATCAGGCGCTCGTAGACGGTCTCCTGCGTGAGCGACTCGTCCCACACGATGGAATCCGGGTACGCCTTGCGGACCTCGTCGGTGGCCGGATCCCACTGGTCGTTGCGGACGAAGGTGCCGCCGCTGTTGGGCGACCAGGTGCCCTCCAGCTTGTAGGGGCCGTTGGAGAAGATCTGGAAGTTGGACTTGTCGCCCTGATCCTTGTCCTCGCGGAAGGCGCCGAACGCGGTCATGGTGACCGTGGAGTTGAAGTCCATCACGGGCTGGCTGAGCTTGAACGTGATGGTGTTGCCGTCACAGCTGACGGCCTGGTCGTAGAGCTCCTGGCCGGTGCCGGTGTAGGGGCCGACGTACTGGGAGGAGCCGTCGTCGTTCTTCGGGATGTCGAGGAACTGGATGGCGTAGTTGGGGCCGCCGGTGATCACATCGACGGCGAAGGTGCGGGAGATGCCGTACTTGTAGTCCTCGCAGGTGACGTCCTGGCCGTCCTCCCACTTGATGCCGTCCTTGAGGGTGAACGTCCAGGTCTTGCCGTCCTCGCTCACCGTGCCGGTGTCGGTGGCGGCGTCGGCCACCAGCGTGGCCTGCTCGGTGT
This sequence comes from Tessaracoccus luoxuelianae, assembly GCF_054483915.1. NCBI lineage: Bacteria > Bacillati > Actinomycetota > Actinomycetes > Propionibacteriales > Propionibacteriaceae > Tessaracoccus > Tessaracoccus luoxuelianae. The sequence continues at coordinate 277,824 of NZ_CM137013.1, forward strand.
TCGAGGTCACCGGCGACCAGGTGGTCAGCGTGCGGCTGAACGTGCGGTTGCCGAACTCGATAGCGACGCCCACGTAGGTGCGCTGCGGATCCCAGTGCTCGGTCGCGGTGCCGATCAGCAGGTTCAGGGTCCCGCCGGCGGTGGGGGTGTCGGTGGCGGCGGACTCGGAGGCCGCCGTCGATCCGCTGCTGGTTGCCGAGGGTGTGGACCCGCAGGATGTGATCAGGCCCAAGGCCATCAGTGCCGCGACGCTCGCGGCGATCTTGCTACGCCTCATTGGCGCTCTCCTTCTTAGGTGGGTGTAGGTGGAAGTTGTGGGTGTGGCCGTCACTGGCGGTCCGCCTTGGGATCCAGGGCGTCTCTGAGCCCGTCTCCGAGGAGGTTGAACGAGAGCACCACCAGGAAGAGGGTGACTCCGGGGAAGATGAAGTACGCCGGGTCCGAGGTGGCGTAGTGCACCGAGTCGTTGAGGATCGAGCCGAACGACGGGGTGGGTGCCTGGATGCCGACCCCGAGGAAGCCCAGCGCCGCTTCGGTGGCGATGTTCTGGGGCATGATCAGCGTGGTGTAGACCAGGATCGGCGCCCACAGGTGGGGAAGCAGTTCGGTGAAGTAGATCCTGAGGCGTCCGGCCCCGAGCGACCGCGCGGCCTCGACGAACTCGCGTTCCTTCAGCGAGAGCACCTGCCCGCGGATGATCCGGGCGAAGTAGGGCCACCCGAAGAAGCCCATCACCGCGATCATGAACAGCATCGACGCCGGCGTGCGGTCCGTGCCGAGGGAGCGCTGGATGAGGTCGATGGCGATGGTGGACAGGGCGATCAGCATCAGCGTCTGCGGGAAGCTGAGCACGAAGTCGATCACGCGGGAGAACAGCCAGTCCACGCGCCCGCCGGCGGTGCCGGAGACGATCCCGATGACGGTGCCCAGAACCACGGAGACCGCGACGGCGCTCGTCGCCACCACGAGGGAGACGGTGAGGCCGGCGAGCACGCGGGAGAGGAGGTCGCGGCCGGTGCCCGGCTCGACGCCCATCGGATGGTCCCAGGACACTCCCCCGAGCGGGCCGAGCGGGAGCGAGCCGAGGCCGCCCACCAGGTCCGTGTTGGAGGAGTAGGGATCGAGCCAGCCGAGCTGGGTCATCAGCGGCGCGGTGACGGCGAGGAGGATGAAGAAGACGGTGGAGCAGAGGGCCACCATGGTGACCTTGTCGCGGGCCAACCGCGATCGCGTGATCTGCCACGGCGTGCGGCCCGCGATCGCGACGGCGCCGTCACGCGCTTCGACGGCGGTGATCTCTGCCATCCGGATCCCTGCTTCCACCCGTGACGCGGCCCTGGGTACTACGGGCCGTCGGCCACACTAGTGGACGCCGTGTTTCGTGTGGGGACGCGGAGGTAACGATTTGATTGCGCGGACACCCAATGTCGCGGGGAGGCGGGTCGGGCCCACACAAAGAGGCGGATCTGGTGGCGACTCCGCTCGCTGGCGCGGTCGTGGTCAGGTTTCGCCAGGGCTCCCGGAACAACCTGACTCCAAGTCCTGTGAGTGACCTGGATGCGTCAAGTTGCATTGAACGCAACGCTCTGAGAATTCTCCGGTCCAGGACGGTACATGTTGCACGTTACGCAACCTATCCATGAGTGCCGGTTGTGCAGTCTCTGCGCGATGTCTAGCCTCGAGTCATCGGAACAACGGGCCCGGAGGGAGGGGTGGACGTGAGTCAGCAGGGCGTCGAACGCAGCAGTCTTGAGCGTGGCCTCCGCGTCATCCGCCTTCTCATCGAGTTGGAGAGTGACCCCGCCCTGCAACACCGTGGCCTCTCCGTTCAGCAGGTCTCCTACGAGCTGGGGGTCCACAAGAGCACTGCCTCGCGCATCCTGCAGACGCTCGCCAAGGAGGGGTTCGCCGTCGCGCCCGCACGTTCCCGGCGGGGCTACCGGCTCGGACCGGCGCTTCGCTCACGGTTCGGCCTCACCAGCGCCCAGCGGCGTTTTCGCCAGCTTGCCTCGCCGTTCCTGCAGGAACTCGTCGGCCTGACCGGGGAATGCGCACACGGGGCGGTGGCCTCGGACGGAGAGGCCCTTGTCGTGGACGCCATCGAGACGGCCCAGTCGCTGCGTGTCGTGCTGGAGAAGGGACGGTTGCTGCCCCTCCACTCCACGTCGGTCGGCAAGTGCCTGCTCGCCTGGGAACTGGCCCCGCTGCCGGACGAGCTGCCTGCCCGCACCGGCCACACCATCACCGATCCGGGCCTGCTGCGCGATCACCTGGCGACGGTCCGCTCTCTCGGCTACGCCGTCGACAGCGAGGAGAACCACACCGGGGGGTGCGGGATCTCGGCGCCGGTGTTCGAAGGCCGGGACGGACCGCCGGTCGGTTGCATCGGCATAGGCGGCCCCGTCCAGCGCATCAACCCATCGACCATCGAGGACCTGGCAAGGCAAGTCACCCTCGTGGCGCACCAACTCACCGAGGCGATCGTCGACACCCCCGACTGATCGCCCGCCCCTCACGCGCCCCGGCTCCCGCCGGGGCGGCAAGCCCAACCACAACCCGGCCTGGCCCCGCCATGCCCGCACAACGGAGGAACACCATGAAGACCTCACCATTCGCCGCCGTCAACGCTCAGGCCGCCGCTGCCGTCATCGCAGTCTTCCTGGTCTTTGCCCTGCTGTTCGGCAACCCCGACGCCGCGCCCGGACCCGACCAGGGCACCGTCGAGGTTTCCCAGCAGCAAAGCCTCGGGTAACACCGGAAGAGGCACGAGACGATCACTACTGCGCGGCGACGCCGGCTCCGTGGATCTCGGTGCCAGTCTGCCCGTCAGAACGGGCAACGAGCCGGTGATGATGGCCATCGCCCCCGTCAGGAGGAGATCCATCCGCGCGAACAGAGGTGCGGGGGGTCGTCGGCCGCCGTCTGCCCCGCCTCGAGGGCGATGCCCCTACCCGACCTGACGAATCCCGACGCGCCCCGTCGCCGACGGAGGGCGGCAGGGTCCCGAACCGCGTGCCCCCCACGCGACTCCGTCAGTCGGCGGTCGGGGCCACGTCGCGCGCGACCACCGACAGGATCTCCCACTGGCGGATGAGGAACGACTCCTCGTCGAGTTTCTTCCGCCGCAGCCAGCCGGTCACCTCGCTGTTGCACTTGCTGGTGTTGCAGCTGCGGCAGGCGGGCACCACGTTGTCGACGGTGTAGCGGCCGCCCCGGGAGATCGGTAGCACGCAGTCCTTCTGCAACGGGACGCCGACGGCGCCGCAGTAGGCGCACCCGCGCCACGCGTCACACAGCCCGGCCCACTGCTCCGCTGTGAGGTCCTGGACCTTGGCGCTCAGCCGGCGCTTGCGTCGTCGCGCGTAGCGCTGCTTCATCGTCGCCCGGGCTGCCATGGGACGCACGCTACCGGTGGGTAGTCCCCGGTCGCCCGCACCGCGCTGATGATCCGCCCGCGCTAGGCCCCACGCCTGCGCTACGTCCCCACGCCTGCGCTACCCGGCGACGCCTGCGTTATGTCCCCACGCCTGCGTTGGGTCCACACGCCTGCAACCCCGCCAGCCCTAATGCGCGACGCCCGCACTGGAGCGCAGGCGGGTCGCGATAAGGCAGGCGCGTCCGCGGTCAGCCCGAGCCAGGCGGGTCGTCGGGGTAGGTCACCCGTGACGACTCGTCGACCACGGGCACGGCGCCCCACTGGCCGAGCTGGTGCCGACGCGGGACCGCCTCGCCCATCAGGTGCCACACGGTCCAGCCCGTGGCGGTCAACGTGTTCGAGATCAGTAGCCGGTGGCACCTCCACGGCATGGGCTCCCCGCACATCACCGCAGTCCGGGTGTCGCGGGCCAGCGCCGACAAACGGGCGATTCCCGCCTCGTACCCCTCGGTGAGCGTGTAGTCCGCGTAGTTCCTGAAGCTCGTGTTCTTCCATCCCGCGTTGACCGTCGGGTCCACCCCCTGCTTGCGACGACGCCCGCCCAGCTCGGCGAGGTGGAGGTAACCGATGCCGGCCTCCGGCAGCCACTGGGCCATCGCGTCGCTGCCGAACTGCGGATTCCGGCGGGACCCGGGGTGGGCGCGCACGTCGACCAAGAGCCCGATCCCGTGTTCCTCCAGGGGCTGGAGGAACTCCGGCACGGGACAGGTCCAGTGTCCGATGGTCCAGATCTCCATGCCTCGCACGTTACGCCGTCGCGCCCCTGGCCAGTCCCCGAACCGGGCGCGAGAGGCATCGACGCAGCCGACGCTCGACGCGCGCATGATCAGCTGGGGTTCAGCCACCGCGACGAGGCAGATCGGGCGGAGACGACGGCGGACCCTCCAATTCAGCGCAGGGCTGAAATTAACTTGAAGTTTCAAGGACCAGCTATCCTGGAGACGTCATCCACGCGTGAGTCTTGAGGAGCCCCCCATGTCATTCGTTATCACGGCCGCCACCGGCCAGCTCGGCACCCTGGTTGTCCAGAACCTGCTCGAGCGCGGGGTCAAGGCCGGCGACATCGTCGCCACCGGGCGGTCGCTGGACCGACTGGAGGCGCTTCGCGCTCAGGGCGTGCGCACCGCCGTCCTCGACTACAACAACCCCGCCGACGGCGTCATCAACGCAGGCGACACGGTGCTGCTGATCTCCGGCAGCGAGGTGGGCCAGCGGATCGCCCAGCACCGGAACGTGGTCGCGGCGGCGAAGGCCGCTGGGGCTGCCCGGATCGTGTACACGAGCGTGGTCGGCGCAGACGCCACCTCCCTGCTCGTCGCCCCCGAGCACGCGGCCACCGAGGATGCCATCAAGGACAGCGGACTCACCTACACCTTCCTGCGCAACGGCTGGTACCACGACAACTACCAGCCCGCCTTCGAGCAGGCCCGCCAGACCGGCGTGGTCGTCTCCAGCGCACAGGAGGGCCGCGTGTCGAGCGCCTCGCGCGCCGACTACGCCGAGGCCGCCGCCGTCGCGCTCATCGGTACCGGCCACGACAACGCCACCTACGAACTCGGCGGGGACACCGCCTGGACCATGAAGGACCTGGCCGACACCTTCGCCGAGGTCCTCGGCCGGCCGGTCACCCTCCGGGAGGTGTCCACCGACGAGCACGTGAGCGTGCTGCGCGAGGCCGGTCTCGACGACGCCACCATCGGGTTCATCACCACGCTGGACAGCAACACCGCCGACGACACCCTCCTGGTCACCAGCGGGGACCTGTCGCGCCTCATCGGCAGGCCCACCACGCCGATCGCCGACGCGATCCGGTCCTGGGCGCGGGCGACGAGCTGAGCCAGCCGTGGCGCAGGCCTTGGCGCAGGCGTGGCGACCGGGGACACTAAGCCCCCTCCCCAACCGCGGCAGCGGGCCGCCAGTGCAGCCCTCCACGCTCAGGCAAGGGCAGGGTGACCCGCACTACGGGCACGTTTCCGCGCGGTGAGACACCCGTCGCTCCGGGCCCCAAGGTCGGAAGCGCGGAATCGTGCCCGCAGTGGCACCCACTGTCGAACTCCCTGAGCATGGGGCCCCGCACTGGCGTCCATTCTCCGCGGCCGTAGCGGCAGTGCCGTCGGAGCACTGCCACATACTGAATAGATGTTGCAGTAGATCGAGTCTGCGAGAGCTCCGTCGGAGTCGCTCGGGCGATCCTGACCGTGCTCGGGCTCCACACCCGCGCATGACACTGGGAGCTGGCCGACCCACCACCGCCTGATGATCTGGCACGACACGCCGTCGGACCGCCGCGTCGCACACCGTGGCGACCTCGACCGCCGGCACAACCGGACATTCGTGCACCGGATGCCCCCGGACTGCGTGACCCTGTTGTCTGGCTATTCACACCTTGTCTGCACTGACCGAGGCGAGCACGCCTCGGGCAACCGGACTGGGACTTATGACACTTGCAATACTTTGGTCATGCCCAGCACTCTGGCGGAGGCAGCGCGCCGCGCGGACCAGCTCATCGCACAGGGCCGCGACGAGTTGGTCCGCGCGGTGCGGCAGGCGTCGGCAGCCGGAATGACCCAAACGCAGATCGCGGCCGAGATCGGGCGGAGCCAGCCTGAAGTGTCCCGCCTGCTCCGCTTCCACGGCACGTCTCCGTTGAGTCGCAGGCTGCGCAAGAACGCAGGCGAAGTCAAGCGCCTGGTGGTCGCTGCTGGTGGCCGCGACGTCCGCGTCTTCGGATCCGTCGCCACCGGCGATGATCACGAGGGGTCAGACATCGATCTGCTGTTCACCATGGATCGTCCCGTTAGTCTGATGCAGCTCGGTGCCCTCGAGCGCGACGTGAGCCAAGTGCTCGGCTGCACGGTGGATCTGGTGCCCGACACGGTGCTGCGTCCTGAGTTTCGAGACGGGATTCTCGCCGAGGCGGTAGCGCTGTGAGCGGGACACGGCGCAGATCCTGGGTTTGATGTCTGCGGAACATCACCCGGACTCAGCGATACACGTCTCGACGATGGTCGATGCGCAGCACCACAACTTCGTTGACGTGATCATTGATGCGGTACAGGACCCGGTAGGTGCCTCGCCGGGCGGACCAGATGCCCTCCAACTCGCGCCGGAGCATCTTGCCCACACGCCGCGGGTTCTCGACCAGCGGTCCGGTCATGAACTCGATGACTGCGGCAGCGACCGCCTCGGGCAATTCTGATTGGATGGCACGGACAGCGGGCGGGGTCAGGACCAGTTCGTAGTTCGCCTCACGGCTCACAGGCGAAGGCTCCGGATCGCGTCAGCCCCCCGCACGACATCGCCCCTGGCATAGGCGGCGTCCGCCTCCCGGATGTCGGCCAGCGCGTCAGGATCCGACAGAACGTCGAGGGTCTCCTCCAGTTCGGCCAGGTCCGCCGGGCTGATCAGCACCGCGACAGGACGGCCGTTCCGAGTCACAGTGACCCGTTCATGGTGGTGCTCGACGCGGTCCACGACCTCGCTGAAGTGGTCGCGGACCTCACGCAAGGATTCGACTGTCATGACCACAATTGTGGCGCCTAATCGTCGGAAGTCAAGGACGGCGTCGGCTTCACTCACGCCGGATAATCACTGCTGCACACGACTGGCTATCACTCCTGCACACCGGGCCCCCGTCCGATGCCTTGTGAGCGCACCGAGCGGCTAAGCTCGCCAGGTCCCGACGAGAGCGAAGTCGTTTCCTGTGTCTGATTCACCCCACTACGTCGACAAGGCCGTCCGCCTCTTCACGTTCCTCGCGAAGGCCCAACAACTCCGGCAGGCCCCCGTCAGCGACATCGACGCCTACCGTCGCGACGGCGCCGTGCACTGGCTCGGCGACCTCCCCGTCGCGGAGGCCGTCCGCTGGGGCACCGACACCGGACAGGCGTGGGACGAGGGTCCACTGATCAGCATCGACCGTCTCATCCCCACCGACCCGCCTCGCATCCCGACGGCGCTCTCCGGGTGGATCACCGGCGACGCCCTCGACGCCACGCAGCGCCCCCAGCTCGCGGAATGGTGCCCGGCGCCCAACGGGTCTCCGCAGCGCGCCGAGGACCACCCCGAGGTGGCGACGGCCTTCGAGGAGTGGGCGGCCGCCTGGGACGGCTGGGCCGAGGTAACCCTCCGCGAGCGGCCCGTCCGCGACGCCTACGCCGAGCTGTTCAAGCTCTACGTCCAGACCACCCAGAAGAGCGAGGAGCTCGAGCTCCTCCTCGGCGTCGGGCTCCTCGCCTGGGCGCCCGAGGGGCATGAGCGGATGCGGCGTCACCTGTTCACCGTGCCGGTGATCCCCAAGCTGGAGGAGTCGAACGGCCGCCTGGACTTCTTCCTCGACGAGGGGTCGGTGGGCGTGCACGTCGAGCTGGACATGCTCGATCCCAGCCTGATCCCGGATCAGTCGCTGGTCGGGCAGCTCGAGACCCGCGGCCACGATTTCACCGGCAACCCGCTCGACGCGCACGACATCGAGGCGCTCGGCCGCACCGTCGCCTTGCAGCTGCACGCCGAGGGCCGCTGGGACGACACCGCGACACTGCCCGCCGCGCACCCCTATCCGACGGTGGCTTGGGCCCCCGCGCTGGTGCTGCGCCCACGCAACCGCACCGGTTTGGTGCAGGCGTTCCAGGAGATCGCCGCCCAGATCGAAGCCGCCGGCGAGGTGCCGGCCGGTCTCCTTCCGCTGATCGACCCCGACCGCCTCCCCCCGGTCACCGAGGTGTCCACGCCCGGCGCCATCCTCACCTTCGACGACGAGATCGTCGCGCCCCTGCCCCTCAACGACGTGCAGCGCCGCATCCTCGAGCGCGTCGACCGCCACGCCCAGACCCTGGTGCAGGGCCCTCCCGGCACCGGCAAGACGCACACGGCCGCCGCCCTCCTGACGCACCTGCTGGCCCAGGGCCAGCGCGTGCTCGTCACGGCTCACACCGATCGCGCCCTCCGCGAGGTCCGCACCAAGCTGCCCGCGCAGATCAAGCCGCTGGCCGTGTCCGTCATCGGGGCCAGCCGCGACGACCTGGCCGACCTCCGCACCGCCGTCGACCACATCTCCCGCCGGGCCGGCGATCACGACGAGGAGGCGTCCGCCCACCGAATCCAGGAGCTGGCCGAGCAGGCGGCCCAGCTGGACAAGCGACGGCGTGCGCTCAGCCGCGACCTCGTCGACGCCCGGTCACACGAGGTGGCCGAGCTCCGCCACGGCGCCTACTCCGGCACGCTGGCGGCGATCGCACAGCGCTACCAGGCTGAGGCCGGGCAGCACGGGTGGATCGCCGACTTCGTCGGCTTCACCCCCGACTCCGCCTCCCCGCTGTCCGACGCAGTGGCCCTCGAGTGGCTGCGGCTCCTCCGCGACACCTCGCTCGGCGAGGACGCCGTCGAGAGCAGCCGTCGCCGGATCCCGAGCGGCTCTGTCCTCAGCGCGGAGGCCTTCGCCGCCCACGTGCGCTCGGAATCAGAGGCCACAACCGCGGCGGCACCCCTCGCCGACGGCCCCACGCACGAGAGCATGGCCGCACTGAGCGCCCTCCCCGTCGAGCAGCGCGCCGCCCTCAGGGAGCGCCTCACCGAGTTCGTCAACACGGCGGCGGACCTCACGCGGCTCCCGCTCCAGTGGGTCGACGACGCCCTCGCCGCCGTGCGCGGCGGCACCGGCGACATCTGGCGGGCCCGCGCCTCCGAGCTGGCCAACGGCGTGGGGCGGGTCGACGCGGTCCTCGAGCAGCTGCCGGCCGGGGTCCGCGTCGAGCTCCCCGGCGACATGGACCGCATGCACGCCATGGCCACCGCCCTGGAGCGCCACCTCGGGAACGGCGGCGCGCTGAAGACCCGCGCCGACGGGACGGTCAAGATCGGCGCCTTCACCCCAGGGGTGGTCAAGGAGTGCCGGGAACTGCTGGAGCAGGCCCGGGTGGACGGCCTGCCCCCGACGACGGTGGCGGACCTCAGGGTGCTCATGGCCCACCGCGACGCCTCCGGCCTGCTCGACGAGCTGGATCGCGCGTGGCCGTCGGCGGTGGACATCCCCGAGGAGGACACCCCGCGCGAGCGCGTGGAGTGGCACCGCAGCCAGCTGAGCTACCTGGTGCGTGTGGTGGAGCTCGGCGACCGCATCCACGCCGAGGACGACTTCCTGCGGCGGCGCGGGATCGTGCCGCCCGCCTGGGGCGACGGCGCCTCCGTCGAGCGCCTCACCCGGACGATCGACGCCATCGACGCCGCCGACGCCGTGGCGGCCGCGCGCGGGCCCCTGAACGAACTGGGCGACGAGATCTCCACCGTCGCCGGCTGGTCCGACGCGGCCGAGCCGGTCCACAGGCTCAGCCACGCCGTCGAGGCCCGGGACCACGAGGGCTACGCCCGCGCCCTGGCCCGGCTGGTGCGGCTCGAGCAGGTATCCGAGGCGACAACCCGCCGCGACACCCTCACCCACCCGGTCCGCACCACCGCCCCCGCCCTCGCGGAAGCCGTCCTGACAAGCCCCGACGACGACGCTTGGGACTCCAGGCTCGCCCATGTCGAGGCGGCCTTCGGGTGGGGCGCCGTCGGCGCGTGGGTGCTGGCGCAGGACCAGGTGGACGCCAACAGCATCCAGGCGCAGATCTCGGTGGCGGACCACCAGCTGCGCACGGTGGCGGAGAACATCGCCGCCCAGCGGGCCTGGGGCCACGCCGTCGGCAGCGAGCGCCTCACGCCCGGCCGCCGCGCGGACCTGCGCAGCTACTCGCAGCAGGTCAGCCGCCTCGGCAAGGGCACCGGCAAGTACGCCGCCCAGCAGCGGGCCGAGATCCGGCGCGCCATGGAGCGCTGCCGCCCGGCCGTCCCGGTGTGGATCATGCCGCTCTACCGGGTGGCCGAGCAGTTCCACATGCAGGAGAACATGTTCGACGTCGTGGTGGTCGACGAGGCCTCGCAGGCCGGCCTGGAGGCGACGTTCCTGCAGTATCTGGCCCCGAAGATCGTCGTCATCGGCGACGACAGGCAGGTCTCCCCCGCCGCCGTCGGCGTGGACCAGCAGCAGCTCCGCGACCTCGCCGCGCAGTACCTCCACGACGACCGGTACAAGGACACCTGGCAGGACCCGCAGCGCTCCCTGTTCGACGAGGCCGCGATGCGTTACGGCGGCCAGCTGACCCTCGTGGAGCACCGACGCTGCGTGCCCGAGATCATCGGCTTCTCCAACCGCATCGCCTACGAGCCCAACGGCATCCGGCTGATCCCGGTGCGGCAGTTCGGCTCCGACCGGCTGGCGCCCTTCGTCGTGGCCCACGTGCCCGACGGAGCCGAGGAGGGCACCACCGGCAAGATCAACCGCGCCGAGGCGCGCGCCCTCGTCGACGACCTCAAGGCCTGCCTCGACGACCCGGCCTTCGAGAACGCGTCACTGGCCGTCATCTCGTTGGTGGGTGATCGGCAGGCCAAGTACATCGAGTCGCTGCTGCTGGCCGAGATCCCCGCCGAAGAGTGGGCCCGACGCAGCCTCCGGGTGGGCACGGCGCCGGACTTCCAGGGCTCGGAGCGCGACGTGGTGTTCCTGTCCATGGTGTCGGCCACCGAGCAGGGGCGTCGGCTGGGCGCGCTGACCCGCGAGATGTATGTGCAGCGGTTCAATGTCGCGGTGAGCCGGGCGAAGGACCAGGTGCGGCTCTTCCATTCCATCTCGCTGAACGAGCTGCCCAACAGCGAGGACCTGCGCTTCCAGCTGCTCGACTACGCCTACGGCGTGGCGGGCCGCTCCGCAGCGGGATCCGAGGCCGCCTCGTCGGTGGTGCCGGAGGACGAGCGGGTGGAGCCGTTCGATTCGCTCTTCGAGCAGCGGATCCACAACCGGATCGTGGACCGCGGCTACACGGTGGTGCCGCAGATGGAGGCGCTGGGATACCGGCTGGATCTGGTGGTGGTCGGGGCCCGGGCGCGGCTGGCGGTGGAGTGCGACGGCGACACCTGGCACGGGCCCGAGGCGTACGAGCGCGACCTGGCCCGGCAGCGGGAGCTGGAGCGGTGCGGGTGGCGGTTCTTCCGCGTGCGGGAGTCCAGCTTCTACGTCGACCCGGCCGGCGCGCTGGCCCCGCTGTGGAAGCAGCTCGACGCGATGGACATCCGCCCGTCCGGCTGGGTTGACGACGGCGTGGAAATCGAGGGCGCGGACTCGGCGCAGGAGTTCGAGCTGGAGGTCCTTCGGGAGGAAGGCGTCGAGGAGTTCGTTGACCACCCCGTCGAGGCAGCGGACCCCGACGACGGGGTGGTGGACGACGCTGACGCGGAGATGGATGAGGAGATCCTCGGGGAGGTCGATGTCGAGGCGGACGTGGACCCTCCCGCCGAGACCGAGGAGGCGCCTCACCGTGACGCCGAGGAGTCGGTGGACACCACCCTGTACCCCGACCTCGCGGCCAACCTGCACCTGGCCCTCGATCGCGCACGGCGTGGCGCCACATCCGCTGCCCCTGCGCCTGCCCCGGCGAGACGTTCGGCATTGGGTGTCGAGTGGGATCCGTTGGCTCAGCTGGGCGGCTCCGTTGACTCGATCTTCCGTCGGCCGGCCGGGCTGGACCCGTACACGGCGTTCGACGGGTCCACGAGGCCGGTGGGCGAGGGCACCGCCGCGGACATCCTCGACGGGCTGTTGCGGATTGTTGCCGTGGAGGGCCCGGTGCGGGGCAACCGGCTCCGCACCGCGTACGTGCGGGCGGCCGGAGGGTCGCGGGTCGGGAAGGCGATCGCCCAGGTGCTCGACTCCGCGGTCACCCGCGCCGTCCGACGGGGCGAGCTGGTGGCGGACAACCCATTGGGCACCGCCGGGGTCTACTCCCGCACCTATCGCGCGCCCGAGCAGCAGGAGTTCCGGCTCCGCGAACTGGGGCCGCGGACGCTCGACGAGGTGCCGCCCCGCGAGCTGCTGGAGGTGATGCGCCGGATCCGTGACGACAATCCGTCCGCCGACGACGAGCAGCTCCTCCGCGAGACCCTGCGCCTCTACGACCGCGTCTCCCTCACCCAGGCCGCTCGCACCGTGCTCGTCCCGGTGCTCACCCTGCTGCGTGGCCCCCGGATCTGAGCGTTGACGGCGATGGTCTGCGGCACCCCGTGATCCGGTCGCTCTGAGGGTTGGTCTACCCACCACCTGAGCGACGGTCACAGGGGGCGGCCCGCGTGGAGGTGGCCCAGCGCGATGACGTTGACGCCATCAGGCCGGGTGAAGCTCTCGGGTCCCGCCGTCAGCACGTTCAGGGTGGCCAGGTCCCGCGCGCGCTGCACTGACACCTTGGCGCTCAGCTGCTTCAGGCTGGCCGCGGCGTCGTCGATACTGCTTGCCCCCCCAAGCTTGACCTCGAATGCGCTCCATCTGCCATCTCCGAGTTCGACGACGGCATCCACCTCGAGCCCCGAGCTGTCGCGGTAGTGGTAGACCGCGCCGCCCAGCATCTGGGCGTAGATCCGGAGATCACGGACAGCGAGCGACTCGAAGAGCAGCCCGAACGCCTCAAGGTCACCGAGAAGGGCGCCCGGCCCGGCGCGCAGAGCCGCGGTTGCCAGCGATGGGTCGACGAAGTGCCACTTGGGTTGCACTCGCAACCGGACCTTCGAGCGCAGGTGCGGCGCCCAAGCCGGCTGCTCCTCGACGACGAACACCCGGGTCAGCGCGTCGATGTACCTGCGCACAGTCTGCGCTGACACCTCGGCGTTGGCGGTCCCGGGGGCGGGGATCTCCGCCTCCACGCTCAGCTTGGTGGCCGACACCTCGGTGGCGGTGTTCCGGGCCAGAGCCCTCAGCAGGGCGCCCACCCGAATGGGGTCGGCGCTCAGCCCGGCAAACCGCAGATCCGCGCGCGCCACGTCGTCCAGATAGCCGGCGAGATACTCGGTGGGGGATCGGCTCGGCTCGATCACCAGCGCGGGCCAGCCGCCCCGCACGATCAGCGCGGCGTACTCTTCGACGCTTGGACCCCCCAGACCGGCGATCCCAGTCGCGTGGTCGGCGTCGGCATGGGTGAACAGGTCGTGGAAGCTCACCGCCCGGATGCTGTCGCCGCTCTCGTCGAGCGACATCGGTCGCAGGGTTACCCGCTGGAAGCGCCCAGCACCGCTGTGCCGGGTGAGATCGTCGGCGGGCGTTGCCGAGCCGGTGAGGATGAACTGTCCGGCGAGTCCACGTTGGTCCACCTCGTGGCGGACTGCGTTCCACAGCGTCGGTGCCAGCTGCCACTCATCGACCAGGCGAGGAGTTGGGCCAGTCAGCACCGTACCCGGCGAGACTTCCGCCAGCCTCGCTGCGTTCGGCGAGGAGTCCAGACGCACCGAGCTTGCCGACAACTGGAGGCCGGTGGTCGTCTTGCCCACGGCGCGGGGACCCTGGAGGATCACGGCACCGAAGGTGCCTAGCGCTCGACGAACCAGGCTGTCAGCCAAGCGTTCTCGGTACTCCATGAGGCAACGGTATCAGTCCTGCACACGTTGAAGTATCACTCTTGCACTCGATCAGCCATCATTCCTGCACATCTCTCGCTATCACTCCTGCACTCCATGGTCACGGTTCTGCCCCCTGGGAGTCAGAACGCCCCAAGCAGGCAACAAGAAGCAACGCCACCGTCTGTGACCCCCGTCCGCATAGGCTCGAAGAGACCCCACTCCATAGGAGGACTTCCATGACCGACCGCCTCAAGGCCCTCAGCGACGCCGGCGTCTCCATCTGGCTCGACGACCTCTCCCGCGAGCGTCTCACCTCGGGCAACCTCGCCGAACTGATCGAGACCAAGTCCGTGGTGGGCGTGACCACCAACCCGACGATCTTCGCCTCCGCCCTCAGCGACGGCGACTCCTACGCCGAGCAGCTCCAGGGCCTCACCGACGTCGACCAGGCGATCGAGCTCGCCACCACCACCGACGTCCGCGACGCCGCGGACCTCCTCAAGCCCATCTACGACCGCACCGGCGGCTTCGACGGCCGCGTGTCGATCGAGGTGTCGCCGGAGCTCGCGCACGACACCGACGCCACCGTCGCGGAGGCCCAGAAGCTCTACGACGTGGTGGGCCGGGAGAACCTTCTTGTGAAGATCCCCGCCACCAAGGCCGGCATCCCGGCGATCGCAGAGGTCATCGGCCGCGGCATCTCCGTCAACGTCACCCTCATCTTCAACGAGGCCCGCTACCGCGAGGTGATGGACGCCTACCTCACCGGCCTGGAGACCGCCGACGCCGCCGGCCGCGACCTCGGCACCATCCACTCCGTCGCCTCGTTCTTCATCTCGCGCGTGGACGTCGAGATCGACGCCCGCCTCGCCAAGCTGGGCCGCGAGGACCTCAAGGGCAAGGCCGCCATCGCCAACGCGCAGGTGGCGCTGGGCGCCTTCGACGAGGTGTTCGGCTCGGAGCGCTTCGCCGCGCTCAAGGCCAAGGGCGCCAACCCGCAGCGCCCCCTCTGGGCGTCGACCGGCACCAAGGACCCCTCCTACCCCGACACGCTCTACGTCTCCGAGCTGGTGGCGAGCAACATCGTCAACACCATGCCCGAGAAGACGCTCAACGCGTTCGCCGACCACGGCGAGGTGGGCAGCCCCATGGAGGGCACCGCGGACCAGGGTCGCGCGGTGCTGAAGGAGATCACGGACGCGGGCGTCGACCTCGACGACGCGTTCCAAGTCCTCGAGGACGAGGGCGTGGAGAAGTTCATCGTCAGCTGGAAGGAACTCCAGGAGACGGTGAGGCGCGCCCTCGCCTGACGAGTCCCCCGGGGAGCGATCGTCGCGCGTCAGGGATCAGCCTTCGCCTCGCACCTGGCGCGCCCGCCTCAATGCGTCGGCGTAATCAGCCTGCTCGGCCTCGTACAGGCCCGCTGCGACGGCATCATGGGTGAGCTCATCGAGGACCAGTCGGCGTCTAGACCGCTTGCGGTCCTGATAATCAAGCACGTCTCGCAGCCGGACTCGACGGTGCCTCCCTGCCCCCGGTGACTCGTGCGGAATCTCGCCGGATTCCAGGAGCTTGACCAGCGTGGGACGGCTGATGCCGAGGAAGTCGGCCGCCTGCTGGGTGGTGAGGAGTTGATCGATCGGGGCGACGGTGATCGCCTTGCCTTCGCGCATGGCGTGGACGACGTCGACCAGGACCCGATAGGCCTCGAGCGGCAGTGGGACCGTCTGGCCGTCGGGGCCCAGAAGGGCTGCGGGTTCGGTGACTTTCTCCAGAAACCGTGAGAGGTCGAGCATGGGCTCGAGGTCTTGTGGAGGCAGAACGGTCGTGCCGCGCGTCGTTGACTCGGTCATGACCCCAGCTTAGTCTGCTTCGCAATATTCGAAAGCCCTCTATGTCGGGGGGCGGCGACTTGCGTCTCGCTCACGGCGCTGATGTCGAGCACTGCATCGTGCTGCCACATTGTTACAGTAAGCCGGTACATCAGCCGTCGTCGACGCCGCGCTGGCCCAGACCCCGGACCTGCTCGAGAGCGCCCTCGCCAGGGTGCCAGAGGACCAGTGGTTCGAATTCGAACACAAGTCAGCCCGGGTCTCGCCACGCGACCTGGCGGTTCCGCTCGTAGCCATGGCCAACGCCGACGGCGGCGTCATCATGGTCCGCATGCACGACGGCGTCCTCGAGGATGTCCTCCTCCGTGAAGCTCACCCTGCTCGCCGTCGACGCCCTCCCCGCGGAGGTCACCGCGCGTCTCACGTCCAGTGCTCAGGCGATCCTGACCGTGCTGCGGCTCCACCACCGCCCCATGGGCACCGGCGAGCTGGCCGACCTCGCCGGCGTCACCCGGATGACAGCCACCCGGGCGCTGGCCGCGCTGGAGCAGGAGGGCATCGTCACGTGGCGCGGGAACTCCAAGCGCGATCCACGGGCCACCTGGGCACTGGGTCAGCTGTAACACCTACTGCAACATTGGTGTTGCAGTAGGTGTGACAGAACCGGTCGCTCTCGAGGTGGGTAGACCAACCATGAGAGCGACCGGTTCGCCGCCGCTCACCAGGCGTGCGCCAGAACCTCCCCGAGGAGGTCGTCGCCGTCGACCGCCAGCCCCGCGCGGCTGAACCACGCGGCCATGTTGGTGCAGTCCCGGTGGAGGAAGTCGAAGGCGTACGGGTTGGACGCCAGGTCCACCAGCTGCGGCACGTCGATGATCACCAGGCGCGGCTCGTCGTCGATCCCGGTGACCAGCGTGTTGTAGGGGCTGAGGTCGCCGTGGACGAGGCCGAGGCGGGCCATGGTCTGCATGGCGTCTCGGAGTTGCTCGAAGAGCTGCTCGACCTGCGGTTTCGACGGCCGAACCTGGTGGAGGCGCGGGGCCGCGGCGTCACCGTCGGAGATGAACTCCATGAGGATCTCCGTGCCGTCGATCTGCACGGGGTACGGCACGGGGACGCCGGCCGTGTGGAGGGTGACGAGCGCGTTCCACTCGGCGCGCGCCCAGAGGCCCGCCTCGACGGTGCGGCCGTAGGACGACTTCCGCGCGACGGCCCGGGTGTCGCGGCTGTTGCGGATGCGGCGGCCCTCCGTGTAGCCGGTGTCGCGGTGGAAGAGCCGACGGTCGGTGGACCGGTAGCGCTTGGCGGCCATGACGACGGAGCGCGCCGGGTCGTCGGGCACGGCGCGTTCGAGCAGGGAGACGTCCGCCTCCTTGCCGGACTTGAGGAGGCCGAGGTCGATGTCGACGGCGGCCGCGGCCGTCACCAGCCAGTCCGGCCAGGGCTCAGGTCCGCGGCAGAGCCGCTCGATGGAGTCCCAGCTGGACCAGCGTTGGTTGTCGGCGAGGGTGTCGCGGTAGGCGGTGGTGCGGGCGTCGCTCCAACTGAACGACGACAGAAGGTTGGGCAAGGGTGTTTCTCCTGAGGAGGAGGCACCCGGCGGGAAATGTCAGGCGGCGGGGGCCTCAAGTGTGTGGGGGGTTGAGAAGGCATGCACAACAGCTTTGGGTGTCATCTCTCTCCTCCCTTCACGAGGCTCCGACTCGCGGGTCGCGCCCGTTTAGGCTAACAAATTGAGCGGACGCGGTCCAGCCTCATCGCACTCAATAGTTCGTTGGTAACCCGAACTGCCACGGCGTATGCGTTGGTCGAATCCATGCAGCCATTGACCACGGCGCTGCTTTCCAATTCACTTCTGCCATGTCGATCGACAAACCCGATCCGGAACTGCCCCCCGACGGTGACACAACCCGCGGAAACGGTGGAGTTGCCACTCCCCAGCCTGCACCTCTGCCCCCTCAAGGGGGAGGCGAGGCCCCGCACATTCGCGTCGCATTAGGGCGTGATCTGGTCGCCCTGGGATTCGTGATTGTCCTGGCCTCACTCTCTCTGGCTCTCCTGTTTCTCTCCACGGCTACCGAGGTCGCCGCAGCCATCGCGCCTGTGACGACGATGGTCGGGACCCTGATCGGCACAGTGTTCGGGGTTCAGGCGGCCAACCAGGCGCAGGCTGCAAAGGCGACCTCCTCTGAAGATTCACGGGGACGTGCGGTCGCCACGGCCCTTCGCGAAGGAGACCTGACTCCTGAAGAACGCCAACAGGTGATCCGTGGCCTGAGCAAGGTCGGCGACAGCACCAACAACGGCAACCCAACGATCGAGTTTTTCTGATGTCGAACACAGATAACAGCAATCAGTATTCGGGCCTCTCCGACCTTCTCAAGAATGGCCGGCTGCACTGGTCATACTTGTTCACCGTCGCGGGCGTGGTCGCGATAGTTGCCGTTGTTGGCATAGTCGGGGGTCGGATCCCATCCCCCGCCGCTCCCGCATCGCCGACTCCCTCCGTTTCGGCGGAACCGTCGTCGGCGTCCGCACCTCCGACGGATTCCACGACCGACGAGACGCCGGCGACGGGAGACACTCCCGATCCGTCACCGACGACCACCGGATAAGAGCGGCCTGGATCTCACGGGGCAGCCATTCTCACGCCTACTGGCCAGCGTCGACGATCGGCGAGTGGCCTGATCATGTGCCGCCTGTTCGGGCCGGTAGGAAGCACGGGGGCTGGGCCTGGTCGAATCCCACTGTTGCTATCTACACAGTTTTCTGTACAGTTCTTTCCATGACGCTTTTCGCTGACCTGCACCACGGGCGGACTCTGTCCGTGACCGAAGCCTCCAGTCGCGGTGTCGCGGGGTTGGTCAAGGACGCGGAGCGTGGTGAGGACATCATCGTCGAGCGCCACGGGCGCGCAGTCGCTGCCGTCATCTCCGTGGAACAGTTCGATGAGCTCAACCGCGTCCGGGCTGACCTGATCGCTGCGTCTCTCGTCCTGGCGCGCGAGCTCTCCGACACTGGCAGCCGCACCGATCTGGACGACGCCATCACGGCGTTCGGGTTCGACCGGGCGGAGCTTGAGGCCGAGCTTGAGGCCGAGCTTGACGCTGAGCTGGCCGCCGGCCGCGAGTGAATACGCGGCCACGGACCAGCCCCGGGCCAGCGGTTACGCATGGTTGAGAAGAAGCACCCGAAGGCGCCAGGGTGTCTAGTGCGCCTGACCGAGCATGCGGTCGAGGACTTACGCACTCTGTTCAAGGCGGACCCGCAGATCGTCCGCTGGGCCCTGAAGAAGATGATCCAGATAGAGCGCGACCCCAACGCAGGCGCGCCCTTGCTCGGCGGTCTGATCGGCTACCGCAAGATCGTCGTCGGCGATCGGGACTGGCGCGTCGTGTGGCGAATCGTGCAGGACGACGCGCGAGACTTCCGAGTCGATGTCGCGGAGGTCTGGGCAGTGGGGTACCGCAAGGACAACGAGGTCTACGAGGAGATCAGGCGACGCGTCGCTGACGCCGGCGCCTCACCGAAGACGACGGCGCTCACGGAGGTCCTGGAGCTGTTCGCCAAGCAGGCGCGCGGCTTGACCGCCACGCCAGAACCGGAAACGGTGAAGCCTGAGCCGGTTCCGACTTGGCTGACCGAGGCGCTGCTCTACGTCGTGCGCCTCCCGGCTTCGCAGATTGAGGGGATGACTCTCGAGGAGGCAGAGAAGGTGTGGACGGACCATATCTCCGGTGCCGGTGCGGGGACTTAGCCTCGATCCACCGATGAGCTGCTGAGGAGGTCGCTGTCGGCGGCAGGATGTCGGGGCTGGAGTGAGGGCGTGCAGGAGTTGCCGGTCTGCCCGGCTCTTCCACTGGGGTTCCTGCTTGTAGGGACTGGGTCTGTGGGTCAGATCGGCGCGGTCGCTCGGCGCGGGGCGAGGGCGTCGTAGAGCGCGGACCACGCTGTTTGCCATGGCCAGCCCTGTGGAAGGTGCAGGTGCAGGCGCCGGGCGGAGGAAGCAATACGTGCCGGGACGTTGATGAGCTTGCGGCGGATCGTTGCCGTGGTCGCCCGAGCCAGCCCCGGGGCGTTGGTCAGTGTCGCGGCGGCGCGGGTGAGGTTGAAGGCCATGACCGCGCAGACGAGCCAGGCAGCGTTGGCGTTGAAAACTCCCGAGGGCATGTGCGCCAGCGCGGAGGCCTTGAGGTCGGCGTGGACGTTCTCGATGATGGCGTGTGCCCGGTGGACCTTGTCGGCAGCCACGGTGTCGCGCTCGGCGGCGGGGGCGGTGGTGAAGAACGCGTGGAAGCGCCACGTATCGAACAGTGTGGCCTGCCCGTGGTTCTTCTTCGGGTTCAGGTCGGGGATTCGGCGCACCACCAGGCGGCCGGGGATCTGCTCGCTGGTCTTCTTGGAGGTGAAGGCGGTGAAGGGGATCTCGGCGACCTCGGCCCGCGAGATCCACCTGCCGCTGTCTTCGTCGTAGATCGCGTCGGTGTACTTGATCGTGGTCCAAGCATCGTCGCTGATGGCGGCGATGGCGCGCTTGACGGCCGGGTCCATCCGCACGGTGACCGATACGTGCGCCCCGGTCTTGAGCGCGGCGGTGACCAGGGCGTGGGAGTAGAACGCTGAGTCCGCGCGCACCAGCACTGGCCGCCCGGCCAGGCAGGTGCGCCGGATCAGAGCCAGGGTGTCAGTGGCCAGGCGGACCGCTCCGCGCGGGGAGCCGGCCGAGCCCTTGCGCAGCCGCTGGGCGGCGATCACCGGGGCGATCTGCTCGGTGCTCACGGTGGCCAGCAGCGCATTCAGGCCACGCACTCGGGTATAGCCGAAGGATGCTCCCTGCTTGTGGTGGCCGTGGACCTCGATGATGGTGTCGTCGATGTCGACCATCACCGTGCCGCTGTCCCCCTCGCGGCCCAGGAACTCGGAGCGCTCGGCCAGGGCAAGTGCGAACCGTGAAGCCACTGCGTCAGCCTGACGCACGTGTCCGAAGGTGAAGGCGCGCAGGAAGGAGCCCAACGTCGAGGGAGCGTAGGCACGGTCGAAGATCTTGCCCATCGCCCCGTGGCGCAGCAAGGCCATGTCATCGATGCTGTCCGCCCCGGCGGCCATACCCGCCACCAACGAGGCAAGCTTCAGGCCCGCGTTGGCCCCCTTGTCCCTCGCCACGCTCAGGTGCTCATCTCCCAGCCGACGCAGCCCGGCCTCCTGAGCCAGAGCCATCAATGGGACCAGCCCGGCGGCCGACACGAGGTTGGGCTCGTCAAACGTCGCTGAGACCACTGAAGGGGTGTGAGACAGTTGCATCTACGAGATGCCCTTCTTGAGCGGGTTATGCGGACCTTAGACAAGTCGCATTTTCCCAGGTCAGGAGGGCATTCTCACTCTCCCACGCCGCCCACCGGACACAGTCGATCGGTGGATCGAGGCTTAGCGGGTGGGCAAGGACGTGATGTTGACCGCCGGGCCGTGGGCGCGGAACTCGGCTGTGCCGTTTGATATCCGTGGCGCTGTTCCGTAGAGCGGTTCGGCGGTGGCGGCTCCGAGTGGTGACAGGTCGATCCGCACCGGCGGGTGGGGTGCCCGGGCGCAGTGCACGAGCACCCGCTCGGTTGCCGACTCGCGCAGGAAGATGGCCACGTCGCCCTGGGCGTGGACCCAGCGCAGGCCACCGTGCCGCAGGGCGGTCGAGGCGGCGCGGACCGCGGCCAGGCGTTGGTAGGTGGAGCGCAGTTCCTCGTCGACGTCGTGCCGGTCCCAGGGGTACGGTTTGCGGCCGTCCTCCGCGAACTCGCCGGTCATGCCGATCTCGTCGCCGTAGGTCAGCATCGGGATGCCGGGCATCGTGAAGAGCAGTCCGGCTGCTACCTCTCCAAGGCCGGTGGACTCCCCGAGCAGGGTGCGGATGCGGGTGGTGTCGTGCGATCCGAGGAGGTTGAAGCTGTGGGCGATGGTGCGCCACGGGGCGTGCGCGGTGAAGTCCCGCATGGTCGCGGCCATGGCCTCCGCGCCGAGGCGTGGGACGGGCAGAGGTGATCCGAGGAAGTTGGCGGTGTGCTCGGGGCTGCGCAACCACGTCCATACCGGTTTGGTGAAGCCGGCGTAGTTCATCACCCCGTGCCAGCCATCGCCGAGCGCGTCGCGGGTGTAGTCGTGGGCGTGCTCGGCGACCAGCAGCGCCTGAGGGTTGGCGGTCACCATAGCGGTACGGGTCTGGCGCGCGACATCGGCGTTGAGATCGTCCATGCCGTGGCGGCCGGTCATGTTCGCGACGTCGATGCGCCACCCGTCGAGCCCGTGGCGACCCACCCATCGGGCGACCACGCCGTCGACCGGGTCGAAGAACTGCTTGCGGAGTTCTGGGCTGGTGAAGTTGAGCTTGGGCAGGGACCGCACTCCGAGCCACGAGGCGTAGTCACCGGCGTCGTCGAAGTAGTAGAAGTCGCGTTCTGGGCTGTCGGGGTCGGCCAGCGCCCGGCTGAACCACTCGTGGCCGTCCCCTGTGTGGTTGGTCGTCAGGTCGCCCAGGACCCGGAGGCCTCGCTGGTGGGCGGCCTCGACAAGGGCGGCGAGGGCGGGGTCCCCGCCGAGGAAGGGGTCGACCCGGTCGAAG
This sequence comes from Tessaracoccus luoxuelianae, assembly GCF_054483915.1. Classification (NCBI taxonomy): domain Bacteria; kingdom Bacillati; phylum Actinomycetota; class Actinomycetes; order Propionibacteriales; family Propionibacteriaceae; genus Tessaracoccus; species Tessaracoccus luoxuelianae. The sequence continues at coordinate 300,112 of NZ_CM137013.1, forward strand.
GTGCTGGCGTCGTAGCGGTGGTTGGAGCCGCCGGGGAAGAACGGCGTCAGGTACAGCACGTTCGCGCCGAGCTCGACGATGTCGTCCAGGTGGGCCCGGACGCCGTCCAGGTCACCGCCGTACCACTGAGAACCGATGCGTTCGAGAGAGGTGTCGACCGGGTCGGTCCAGGCAGCCGGGCTGGCCCAGGCGGGCGGTGTCCGGTCAACTGACCGGGCGAATCGATCCGGAAAGATCTGGTAGACGATGGCGTCGGTGGACCAGCGCGGCGGCGCCGGGAACGCGGTGAGGCGGAAGTCGGCGGCGTCGGGGACGTCGCGGCCGTGCACCCCGGCCCCGTTCAGCCAGGCGTAGCCCGTGGCGCCGCCCTCGAGGATGAACCGGTAGTTGGTCACAGGGTTGCGGCAGACGATGTCCGCGCGCCACCAGGTCTCGGTCTCGTCGGCGCGGTCCACCGTGGCGGGGACGAACTGCTGCTCGCCGTCCGGGGTGACCCGGACGTGGACCGAGTCAACGGCGCAGGCGTGCGGTACGCGCACGAACACCGAGACCGTCTCACCGAGGCTGGGGCTCGGGTTGGAGACGTAGAGCTCCGAGCCGTCGTGGTGCGGCTGGTGGATGGAGAACGTTGACATATCAGCCTTTCACTGATCCCGTGGTCAGACCACCGACGATGTGGCGCTGCAGGGCCAGGTACAGGACCACGACCGGCAGCGAGGCGAGGATCGACCCGGCGGCGAACTGGCCGAAGTACTCGTTGTTGTTGTTGGCGAAGGTGGCCTGAAGCCCCACGGCGAGGGTCTTGTGGTTGGTGTCGGTCAGGAAGATGCCGGCCATCATGAACTCGTTGATGAACCCGACGAAGGAGAACGTCGCCACGGTCGCGAGGATCGGGGCGACCAGACGCAGGATCATCCCGAAGAAGATCTGGGCGTGGGAGGCGCCGTCGATCTTGGCGGCTTCGTCGAGCTCGCGCGGAACGGTGTCGAAGTAACCCTTGAGGAGCCAGATGTTCGCGCCCATGGAGCCGCCGAGGTAGACAATGATCAGCCCGGCCGCGGTGTTCAGGCCGATCTGGGGGAAGATGTCGCCGATCTCGATGAACGTGACGTAGATGGCGATGAAGGCCAGGAGTGCCGGGAACATCTGGATCAGCAGCAGGAAGATCAGCGCCGGCCGGCGTCCCGCGAACCGGAACCGCGTGAACGCGTAGGCCGTGCATGCCCCGATGAACACCGAGCCGGCGGTGGCGACGCCGGCGATGAGGATGGTGTTGAGATACCACCGCCAGAACGGGCGGATGGGGTCGGTGAACAGTTCCTCGAAATTCGCCAGGGACGCCCCGTTCGGCACGAGGCTGCTGCTGCTCAACGTCCCGGCCGGGTTCAGCGCAGCGAAGACGATGAACACGATGGGGCCGAGCGCCCACACCAGGGCCAGGGCGGCCAGCACATGGCGCCAGCCCTTGCTGGCGATTCTCGGTCGAGGCCCTCGCGCGCGAGGACGAGCTACCCCTGGCTCGAGCACCACGGGTGGGCGGGGGCCGGCGGTCAGACCAGTGGACATCAGTGCACCTCTTCCAGGGCGGCTGTGCGCCGGAACGCACTCACCGACAGCAGCGAGACGATGGCGAAGATGAAGATCGAGATGGCGGAGGCAAATCCGAAGTTGGCCTCCGTGGAGCCGAAAGCCAGCCGGAACGCATAGGTGATTAACAGGTCCGTCCCGCCCTGCGTGGGGTCACTCGCCTGGAACGGTCCTCCTCCGGTCAGGAGATAGATGAGCCCGAAGTTGTTGAAGTTGAACGCGAAAGAGGCGATCAGCAGCGGCCCGACGGCGACGAGCAGCAGCGGCAGCGTCACCGAGCGGAGCATGCGCCACGGCGACGCACCGTCGATCATCGCGGCCTCGCGCAACTCGGCCGGGATCGACTGCAGTGCTCCGGTGCAGACCAGGAACATGTACGGGAAGCCGAGCCAGAGATTGGTCACGAGTACCGCGACCTTGGCCCAGGCGGAATCGCCCAACCAGTTCGTCCCGAGGCCGGTCAGGTTGTTGATCAGACCGAACTCCTGGTTGTACATGCTGGCCCACACCAGTGCGGTGACGAAGCCGGGGAGCGCGTAGGGCAGGATCAGCAGCGACCGGTAGAGGCGCTGGCCGCGCATGCCGGGGTCGTTGAACAGCAGCGCGAGCAGCAGCCCCAGAGCGAAGGTGGAGATCACCGAGAGCGCGGCGAAGGCCAGGTTCCAGGTGAAGATGCCGACGAAGCCGCTCAGCAGGGCTGGGTCAGTGAGCACCCGCTCGAAGTTGGCCAGGCCCACGTTCTCCTTCCACCCCTGGGGGAAGGATCGGCCCGAGCCGTCGGCGGCGACGAACCGGGCATCCTCGGCGATGTACTCCGTGCCGGTCTCGGTGTCGGTCAACCGGTCCGTCGTTGGGTCGTAGGTGATCGTGGTGCGGCTCTGGTAGGCCTCGGTCAGTCCGGCTTGCTTGATGCTCACCCCGTCCGCGACCGGGACGAGGTATGTGCTGAGCTCCTCGGAGCGGGCGTTCACCTGCTGGGCCGACAGCACCGTATACCCCTCGGCGGCCACGACCCGTCCACCGTCGTCGACCGTGACCTCCTCCGCCGGCAAGGGCTCCAGGCCGGCCCCGTCCCCGACCTGGAGCTCCCCGCTGGGGGCGCGCAGCAGGAAGAGCAGCTCGCCGAGCAACGGATCGGCACCGTCGGGCACCGCGACGGCGAGCTGGTAGCGGGGTTGACCGGGGATCTCGCGGACCGAGCTGGCGATGATGAGGTCGATCGCCTCCTCCTTGGTCACGCGGTGCCCGTCGCCGTAGTTGGTGAATGCGGTGGCCACCGTGTACGCCACCGGCCAGATCTGCAGGGCCAGGAGCAGGAGCAGCCCCGGCAGCAGGTACTTCATCGGGACCCGCTTGCGCCCGCCGTACACGGCGAGCACGGCGAAGATGGCGCCGGCCACCAGGGTGACTCCGAGCCAGCTGCCAGCCTGCACCAGCCGGTGGGTAGCGACAATGGCCACCACGGTCACGACAGCGAGCGTCGTGAGGGCCACGACGCGGCCCGCCGGCAGGCGACGATGCACAGGCGGCTGGCCGGTCCCGGTTGCGGGGCGGGTCCTCGGTGGGTTCTGCAGATCGACCGTCACGGGTTCCTCCTCGAGCGGCGGGCGCTTCGTGGATGCGGGGGCGGCGCCAGCGCGCCGCCCCCGCCACGGTTTGGTCACTGGCCGATCGCCTCGGTGATCGCCGAGGCGGCGTCCGTCATGATCTGGTTCGGGTCGCCCTCCCCAGCGGCGATGTTGGCGATCGCGATGCCCAGCGGGCCCCACACGGCGTCCATCGCGGGGATGGACGGCATCGGGTCGCCGTTGGCACCGGCGGCGCTCCACGCCTGGAGCTCCGGGTCGGCCGCCGAGAGCTCGGCGTTGAGGGAAGCCAGGGCCGGCGGGCGCTGGCCCTGCTCGAAGAGGGCGCGCTGAACGTCGGGGCGACTGACGTACCTCAGTGCGAACTCCTGGGCGAAGGTGGCGTTCTCCGCCTTGCTGGAGACGTAGAACAGTTGCACGCCAACGAACGGGCGGGTCGGCTGCCCGCCTTCGAACGGCGGGATCTCGCTGACCGCATAGTTGATGCCCGCGTCTGCGATGTCACCGGTGGCCCAGGGCCCGGTGACGAGGAACGGGGTCTCGCCCCGGACGAAGAGGTCGAGCGCCTCGTTGAACGTGATCGACGTGCTGAGCGCACCCTGTTCCGTCATCCAGGCGAGCTTCTCCGCGACCGCTGCGCCCTCCGCCCCGTCCAGCCCGAGATCGGCGGGGTCGTAGTCCCCCTCGGCGTCACGGCCGAAGACGTACCCGCCCGCCGAGGTGATGAACGGCTCGGCGTGGTACGGGTCACCCTCCTGACCCACCGGCATCACCATCGGCTTCGAAGCCTTGCCGCTCGCGACGAGCTCGTTGCCGAGGGCGAGCATCTCCTCCACGGTCCCGGGCACGTCCGGGGCAAGCTCGGTGTTGCGGATCAGGCCGATGTTCTCCACGGCGTACGGGACCCCGTAGACGCTCCCGTCGCTCGTCGCAGCCTCGATGCTGTTCGGCAGGAACTGTTCCTGCACCTCTGCGCTCATCGGAACAGGTGCGATGACCCCGTTCTCCACGAACTTGCCGATCCAGTCGTGGGCACCGACCACGAGGTCGGGGCCGTTCTCGGCGAGGGTCGCCGTGACGAAACTGTCGCGCCCGTTGTCGTTGACAGTCTGCACGACCGCCGTGATGCCGTTCTCCTCGGCGAACTCCTCAAGGAACGGCTGGAGCACCTGGGCTTTGGCGTCGTCCGCCCACAGCACAAGGTCAGCGTCCGGGTCCCGCGCCGGTGGACCCGTCGGCGACTCTGTGGCGCTGGCCACAGGCTCCGCCGCCGGCTCCGCAGCGGACGAACCGCCGCCGTTTCCGCTCCCGCAGGCGGTGAGCGCGAGCCCCAGCGCGGCCACCGCGGCCACCATTAAAATCCTTGCCCGTCGTTGCATCGGGTCCTCCTTTTGAGATCCGAAAGGTTGATGCGAGACCGGCTCACATCTCTGTGAGGCGGGGTATCTCGCCCGCGCGAAGTGCCGCGCTGAACGCAGCATAGCACCACCGATTGCCGTAATGGAACAGATCTTGCGTGCACTCTTGCAATCGATGCAACATCGTTTTGCACGGGCTTACCTCGATCGTTCATGGCGGAGTGAGCGACGCGTGCTGCAGATAGGCCGGAGTGCCTTCTGACTACGGGATACTTGGACATGCGACTGTTCAAAACCCCTGAAGCGGAAGGCACTCCGTAGGTGAAGCGTACTTCGTGGTCCACCGGTATGTCCGTGACCGGCGATGGCGGCGCGGTGATCGCCCACGCCGGCAGCATCGGACTCAGGATGCTGGCCGAGAACACCGGCCTGACCGGAGCCCTATCGACGGCGATGGCCCGGCGTTCGTTCATCCCCTCGGTGCATGACCGCGGCCAGGTACTGACCGATGTCGCGGTGATGCTCGCCGACGGCGGGGAGGCGATCTCCGACATCGACGTGCTGCGCCACCAGGGGCAGGTGCTGGGGCCGGTCGCGTCTGCTCCGACGGTGTGGCGTGCGTTGGACGAGGTCACCGACGCCAGGCGCAGGAAGATCCAGGCGGCCCGGGCCCGCGTCCGTCGCCACGTCTGGGCCCAACTGACAGCCGCTGGCGGTGTCCCGGCCTCGAAGGTCGCCGGGACCGATCTCGGCAGCACGGTGGTGTTGGATGTCGATGCCACGATCGTGGTGACGCATTCGGAGAAGGAGTTGGCGTCGCCGACGTTTAAGAGGACGTTCGGGTATCACCCGATCGGTGTGTGGTGCGACAACACGGGCGAGTTCCTCGCCGCCGCGCTGCGGACCGGGCGGGCGGGGTCGAACACCGCCGCCGATCACATTCAGGTCCTGGGCGAGGCGATCACCCAGATCCCGATGCCGTATCGACGCAACCTGTTGATCCGCTGCGACGGTGCCGGCGCCTCTCACCAGTTGCTGGACTGGCTCCATGCGCAAGGCCAAGTCAGAGGCAGGACGCTGCACTACAGCGTGGGGTTCACGATCGGCGAGAAGGTGCGTGCCGCGATCACCGAACTTCCCGCAGGCTTGTGGTCCCCCGCGCTCACCGCTGAAGGTGAGGTCCGAGAAGGCGGGGACGTCGCCGAACTGACCGGACTGCTGGACCTGACCAGTTGGCCGGCCGGGATGCGGGTGATCCTGCGCCGCGAACGCCCCCATCCCGGGGCTCAACTGTCGCTGTTCGAAGCCCACGACGGGTGGCGGTATCAAGCGTTCGCCACCAACACCACGAGCGGCACTCTGCAGTTCCTGGAGGCCCGGCATCGGGCGCATGCCCGGGTCGAGGACCGGATCCGTCACGCCAAGGATTCTGGGCTGGGACGTTTCCCGTCTCGCGAGTTCGCCATCAACCAGACCTGGCTTGCACTGACGATGATCGCCGCCGATCTGGTGGCCTGGCTCAAGATGCTCGCCCTCGACGGCGACCTCGCCAAAGCCGAACCAAAGGCACTCAGGTATCGGCTGCTGCACGTCCCGGCAAGACTCGTTCACGGCGCCCGACGGCGACGACTGCGTCTACCCAAGACCTGGCCCTGGGTCGAGCACCTGGTGGCCGCGTTCGCCCGGATCGCCGCGATCCCACCACCGCACTGACCCCAGCCCGTCCGCACCAAGCCGAGGAAACCTGGAGAACCGCCCACCGGCAGCGTCAGCCGGCCAACAGTCACGCCCTCACCCGGCCCAGTGTTCAGATCGGGCGCCGACAGCCCAGCTGGCAGCTCTCAAGCCGCCTCATGAAAGAGGGAGGCTTACGCACCACCATGCTTGAGAAACCACCATGCTTGAGAATAGGCCGAAGGAGCGGATGCAAGATTCGCGCAATGTCGTTGCGGTCCTTGCGCTGGCGGTGCTAGCATCGTACGTATGGCCGCAACACTCCTGGACATCGCCGCGACGGTCGGCGTGAGTACCGCGACCGCGAGCCGCGCCCTCAGCGGGAAGGCCGGCGTATCGGCCGAGGTGCGTCGTCGGGTGCTACAAGCAGCAAGCGAAGTCGGCTACGACCGCTCGTCGCAGCGACCTGGGATCCGGGCACGCACCGGAACGTCCAAGGCTCTTCCTGTCGGCGTCATCGTCCCGGAGCTGGACAACCCCGTCTTTCCTGCCTTCGCCCAGCAGATGGCCACAAGGCTGGTCCAGCAAGGGCACATGCCGATGGTCTGCTCCCAGTCCGCCCCCGGGGTCTCTGAGGACGAGTGGATCGAGCTTCTGCTCTCCTACAACATCGCCGGACTGATCGTGGTCTCCGGCATGCACGCCGACACCCACGCCTCCACGGACCGCTACGTTCGCCTCCGCCAGGCAGGCATCCCCCTCGTGCTGATCAACGGGCACGTGCCGACCCTGGACGCGACAAGCATCTCCGTCGACGACGCCCTCGCCATGCAGGCCGCTGTCGACCACCTCTTCGCCCTCGGACACCGGCGCCTCGGCCTCGCTCTCGGCCCCGAGCGGTACGTCCCCGTGATCCGCAAGGTCGACGGCTTCACCCATGCCCTGCAGACCCGCGGCTTCCCTTCGGGGGCCGCACCGCTGATCCGGCACTCGATGTTCACCGTCGAGGGCGGATCCTCGGCCGCCGGTGAGCTCCTAGATGAAGGAGCCACCGCCATCATCTGCGCCTCCGACGTCATGGCCCTCGGAGCAATCCGGGCCGCGCGAGCCCGTGGTCTCGCAGTCCCCCGCGATGTCTCGATCGTGGGGTTCGACGACTCGATGCAGAGCGCCTTCACCGACCCCCCGCTGACCACCATGCGCCAGCCGGTCAGCGCGATGGCAGGTGCCGCCGTCCACGCACTGGTCGAGGAGCTCCAGCAGGGAACCCACGCCACAAGCGAGTTCCTCTTCGCCCCAGAACTCATCGTGCGCGGCTCAACCGCAGCCGCCCCGGATGCGCGACGCCCGGCACCTCGCATGGTAACCACGGCGGTCTGAGCTTTCCGGCCCTACCAACGCCGGTTCGTCAACCCAGACTTCTGAAGACGTCGAAGGCGACAACTCCACCGATCATGGCCGCGCCTCCTCCCATTCGCACTGTCGTCACCGACTTTCAGTTTCAGGGCGACGCTGACCGTGCCGAGCAGGACGCCAGCGTCGACTTCGCCCACCAGATCACCGGCTGCATGCAACGGCGCGATCATCCGTGCGACCAGGCTCGACCAGGAGTCGGAACCCGGCGAGCTCCACGCTGCGGTGTTCAGAATCGATTCGAATCTGAGACTCAGCGTGTCCCGCAGGGCGGCCGGCCTACGGAACCGTCGGAGCCTGGTCGATATCGTCGAATCATGGCTGTTGACAACGAGTACACGGTCGATACCGACCTGGCCCGCATCGATCTCTCGAAGATCCACCACTGGCTTTCGACGGACGCCTACTGGGCGCTCGGCCGCACACGCGAAACAGTTCAGCGGGCCGCGGAGGGGTCATTGAACTTCGGCGTCTACTACGGCGACGGCGACCTTTGCGCCTATGCCCGTGTCGTGACGGACGAGGCGACCTTCGCTTGGCTATGCGACGTTTACGTCGATCGCAACTTCCGTGGCCGCGGACTTGGACAACTCCTGTCCCAGGCGGTCGTCGACACTCTGCTACCGATGAACCTTAAACGCGTGATGCTTTCGACGCCTGATGCACACGGACTCTACGAACAAGTGGGCTTTGCACCGTTCCCAGATCCACAGAAGCTGATGATCCTGGATCACGTCCGGTGAAAGGACCGGCTCACGGCAGTTCCCGGCTCGGCATAGAGGGCGGGTTACCCGTCGGTTTCAGGACGCGCCGAGCGACGATCGCCGCGTGAGGGCGCTTCCCTGGGTCGCTACGTGAGTGCACCGTGAGCACTTCGAAACCTGCATCGACCAGGTGCGGTCAAGTCCCTTGACGTGGTGTAACCGCTGATTCTTCGGGTCGGGTGGTCAGAAGGGTGGTTGGCCGGGTTCGGGGGTGGTTGGACTGGCGCCTTCCCGCCAGCCGCTGTTGGGGTCGAGGAAGTCTTCGGGCCAGGGGGCGGGGAGACCGTGTTCGTTCCACCAGCCGGTTTCGTGGCCGGCGGCGAGGGCGCGTTGGTAGTCGGCCTGGGAGTGGCCGGGACCGTAGATGTCGCAGAGGTCGGTCATGCTGCGGGCTCCAGTTCGGGCAGGGCTGTGGAGGCGGTGTCGGTGGCGGGTTTGGTGCGGGCTCGGGTGAGGACGTCGAGGGCGAGGTAGCGGCGGCCTTCGGCCCATTCGTCGTGTTGTTCGGCCAGGACAGCGCCGACGAGGCGGGTGATGCTGTCGCGGTCGGGGAAGATCCCGACGACGTCGGTGCGGCGGCGGATCTCGCGGTTGAGGCGTTCGTTGGGGTTGTTGGACCAGATCTGGCGCCACACTTCCTTGGGGAAGCTGGTGAAGGCGAGCACATCGGCGCGGGCGGTGTCGAGGTGCGCTGCGACAGCGGGCAGTTTCCCGGTGAGGGTGTCGAGCATCTTGTCGTACTGGGCGTGGACGGCTTTGGCGTCGGGCTGGTCGTAGACCGAGTGCAGCAGGGCCTTCACGGCCCCCCAGGCGCTCTTGGGACACACGTCCATCAGGTTCGCCGCGTAGTGCGTGCGACACCGCTGCCAAGCGGCGCCGGGCAGGTTCGCGGCGATCGCGTCGACCAGCCCGGCGTGCGCGTCCGAGGTGACCAGCATCACCCCGTGGAGACCGCGGGCGACCAGGTCAGCGAAGAACGTGTTCCACGCCTGCTTCGTCTCGCTGGTGGCGACCTTGATCCCGAGGACCTCGCGGTGTCCGTCGGCGTTCACGCCGGTGGCCACGAGCACCGCGGCGTTGACAACGCGGCCGTCCTCGCGGACCTTCATCGTCAACGCGTCCGCGGCCACGAACGTGAACGGCCCCGCCTCGCCCAAGGGGCGGGTCCGGAAGGCGGTGACCTGGGTGTCGAGGTCGGCGGCCATCCGGGAGACCTGCGACTTCGACAGGCTCGTGATCCCCAGAGTCTGGACCAGCTTGTCGACCCGGCGGGTCGAGACCCCGAGCAGGTAGCAGGTCGCGACCACGCTGATCAGCGCGGCCTCGGCCCGCTTGCGGCGCTCGAGGAGCCAGTCGGGGAAGTAGCTGCCCGAACGCAGCTTCGGGATCGCCACGTCAACGGTGCCGACCCGGGTGTCGAGCTCGCGGTGCCGGTACCCGTTGCGTTGAGTCACCCGGTCCGGGGACTGCTGGCCCCACTCGGCGCCGCACACCGCGTCGGCCTCGGCCGACAGCAGGGCGTTGATCACCGTCGCGAGGAGATGACGCATCAGGTCAGGTGACGCGTCACCCAGGGCTTGGCCCAACAGGCGCGCAGGATCGACAATGTGAGGAGCGGTCATCGTGATGGTTCCTTTCGAGGTGCTGTGGAAGGTTCACTCGAAGAATCACGCGGTGGCCGTGCTCACGTCCCAGCGACATGCCGGGAAACGATCACACGAACCGCGTTACACCACTATCGGGGACGCAACTCCAGGTGCCGACTCAGCTCGTCGATGGGCCAGTAGTAGGGCGGTCGTGACCGCGTGCGGGAACGGCTCGACCGCGGCCCCTTCAAAGAAGCCCACAAGTAGGGCCCCGCCGACCACGGTGCACCGGGCAAATTCCCGGAGAGCGGCAGGCACCTCATCCGGTGCGAGGTGTATCAGCGAGTACCACGCCAGAATGCCGGCGGCGTAGCCCTGCCGGCACCCCTAGGTCGGCAAGACTCGCTATCCGAAACGGCACGTGTGGGAACCGTTCGCGTGCGCGAGACAGGAACTCCGGCACGATGTCGACACCTTCGGCAGCCAGGCCCTGGCTAGCTTCATGGTCTTCCCCTTCCGGAAGATGCTGGGGTGCTGGTCAAGCACCCCCTGTTTGGATGACTCCAACCTACCGCCACCCACCGACAAATGGGGCTGTCAGGCCGTGGTTCCCACCGTCACGACCCGGTTAGGGGTCGTGACGGTGGGGAAGGGTATGTTCGTGTGCGGGGTGGTTCCTGGCTGGTCGCTCTTCCTGCGGTCCTCTGCAACTGCGCCGGCTGGCTGGGCGGATGGTCCAGCGTTCACCCCCATCTGGGGAAGGGTGCCGGGTTCGGCCCTGCACCCCTCCCCTTCTCTGCGGGGGGTCAGAACTGCTCTTCGACTTCCCACACGACGGACTCGCAGTCGATGTCTGCGATCCACTGCTTGATGTCGGAGCCGTCGATGTCTGCCGTGGCCGCTTCGAAGTCGCGTCCCTCGACGCTGCGGTAGAGGGTCACGACGATTTGGGCCTCGTACTCGTGGGTCCGGCCATTGAAACCCCATTCCTCCATGAAGTGGTCGTACTTCTCGCACAGGTCGTTGTCCTCGGCGAACTCGTTGGCCTCGGCATTGAGCTGTGCCTTGAACTGCTCGAAGCCCTGGTGCTGGGCCATGAGCAGTTCGACGGTGCGCGCCGATTCGCGGGGCCGATCAGGCACCTCGACGATCTGGGCCGCTTCGCGAACGATCCGTTCCTGCACAAGATTGTTGACAAGGACGTAGACGGTCAGGCCGTGGTTCTGGGCGGTGTGGGGTTGCAGCCAGATCATCTCGTGGCCGTAGAGCTGCACGACGGTGCCGGGTTCGGGCAGCAGCGCGGCGGTTGCCTCCTCCACCGTGAGCGTGCCGGTGACGGTGCGCAGTTTCCCCTCCTCGAACGCGATCAGTTCGAGCAGACTCCCCTGCCGGTAGATGTGGCGACCCACCAGGCACAACCCCAGCTCCTCCACAGGTGTGGTCTGGTTGGCGATAGCAGCAGCAATAGACATGAGCCCTCTTCCTTTCAAAGGGTGGGGGAAGGGCCGGCGGGCCCTCCCCCGTTTGGGGGCTGGTCAAACCCCTTATCGGATACTCCGATTCTACCCGCCAAAACCGACAAAAGGCACTGTCAAACGGCATTTACCCCTCTGCCTCGACCCGGTTAGGGGTCGAGGCAGAGGGAGTAACAAAAGAGGGGGAATCCTATTCGCTGTTCTCCGCTGGAGGGCGGGTCGTGGGCTGTGCGCATCGGTCCGCGAACGCCGACAGGACGAACTTGACGGTTCCGAGCCACGGGAACAGGACAACGATCAGCATCAGTTCGCTGTCCACAAACTCCGCCAGTTTCCCTCCGGAGAAGGATGCGATGCACACGAAAGCGGCCGCGACTAGCCAAGGTGCCGCGATCTCGTTTCTGGCCATTTCTTTATGCTTTTCCCTGACGTCGGATGGCCATGTCAGGATCGCTGCGGCGAACGCCACTGGGACTACGAGCAGAAGTGCCGATCCGATCGCCGTCAGCAACTTTTCCGATTGCCAGCCGCCTGAGAGGCTCCAGGTGATCACGCTGACGGCGGCGAGGGAGAGCCCAACGACCTTTGCGATCGTCTGGCGCCTTCTCGTCCACCATCTGTGCCACAGCGTCGGCTGGTACACCATTGTCTGTATCCCGGAACGGGGGTTGAGGGCAGCAGTTTGCCGTCTCACTCCGCGGATGCCGATTGCGATCCCTGCAAGCCACCCCGCGACCGTCAGGACCGCCACGATCATCTGCCACATTTGAACATCCCCCTATTTCATCAGTGCTCAACGTAGTGGCCGGTCCGGGTAAGGGTCGAGGTGGTGGGGGCCAGAGGTGGCACGAAACAGGAGCCGGCCCCCCGCTCAATACCGAGGGCCGGCTCCTACGACCTCCCAACACCAGGGAGGGGTCAGTCCATTGCGAAGAAAATCAGGGCAGCTTCTGGCCATCCCCCAGTGCCCGCGCCACCAGGGGCGAAACGTCGGCCAACGGGTTGCGCCAGTCAGCACGTGACGGATGGGTCACAGTTACGACTTTCAGCCCCCCTGGGGCGAGATGTGTCGTGCTCCGCCAACCGCGGTTGTTCCGCTCAACGAAGTGGTCAATCTCGTGGTGGGCTCCGTACTTCCGACGGACATACTCACCGGTGCTCTTGCCGAAGCAGACGACGACCCTCACACCGAGATTGCGGATGACCGCCTCGTGGAACGGCCAGCAGAGAGCTGCCAGCCTCTCGAACTCCCTAGTGATGTCCGATTCGGCGCGCGTTCGTGAGAACACGAGGCAGCTTGCCGGCACCTCGGTCGGTTTGAGGGACACCTTGCGCAACAGATGGAGAACATTGTGGTCAATACGGGCGGCCGGCTTCCACGTGTGCGTGACGTAGGCCGAGTAGGCGCGGCGGGCGGCCTTGAGCTGCTGAAACTGTTGATGGACCGTCTCGGCTCCGTCGCCGCCTGGGTTGAGGCCCAGGAGGTAGAGGGGCCTCTGACCGGTGAACCCCTCTTCCCCGGTGTAGAACGCGTGACCGGGGACGTCCATCAGCTCGTCGGGGATCAGAGCAGCAAGCTGCTCCAGTCCAGGTGTGGTGGTGCTCACTTCTGGTCCTCCACTTCGTCGAAGTAGACGACCCTGAAGGTTGAGGCTGCCACGCCTTCCTCACCGTAATGGTTCCCGAGAGAGTATCGAACGAACCCAACGAGTGCGCGGTACCACGATGCGGGGAACCCGAAGTGGGTCCCGGCGCGTGGAATCAGCATCACAGCATCAGGCGTCGCGAGCAGCAGCTCGGCAACGGGCCGAGCCGCCAATTCCCCCATCGCAGTCGAGATGATGTCCATCTCATCTTCAACCCCGCCCGGGATGGCTCGATGCCCGTTCTCCCACCGCTGGACAGTCTTCAGCGCGACACCGAGTCGCTCGGCAAGCCACTCCGCACTCAGACCGAGTTCCTCGCGCCTCATCCTGAACTCGGCCGCCGACAGCGACGTGGGGGAGGCGCTATGGACCGGATGGCCAGCCGGCAAAGCGCCGCGAGCGGACGTCAAGGACGCAGCGAAAGCGCTCGGAAGTGCCTCGAGCGCCTCAACGATCGGACCCTCAAACCTGACGTTCTCCTGTCCGAGTTCCTCAACGTGCTCCCGATACCTCGGATCAGAGTCAGGAAGCGACCACCCGCACCCACGGCACACAACCGCATAGCTGTAAGTGACCAAGTCATCGTTCGCACACTGCGGACACGACACAAACTGCTTGTTCATTAAATTTTCCCCTTCCGGGAGTCGGACGTGGCCCAGCGCCATGACCTACAAACAACCATACCGGTCCCACACTAGGACCGTCAAACGGGGTTCTATAAACCACTCCACCGCGCCGCAGCCCTGACCGCATCCATGGGGGAGCAGCTCTCACCCGTGCACCTGCGCATCACCGCCAGCGCCGTCACCGTCGCGCCCACATCCCCCGACGGCCCCGGGAACGGACCGGAACTCGAGGCCGACATCACCGGCGCCACCGACCCCCGCACCATCGGCCTCAACCGCGACTACCTCGTCGCCGGAATCACCAGTTCCCCGCTGCCCGCAGCCATCCCCGCCGCGTTGGCGGGCAGCAGGTCCCTGAACGCGCTGCGCTCCCACGACGACCGCTTCGACGCGATGGTCAACTCCATCCAGCTCAACGGCGACAGCGGGGGCAAACTCATCGTCGACATCATCGACGGCAACAACGGCGACGGTCAGGAGCCCAGCTCCGGGGATGGGGCGAGCCAGCCGTCCCTGTTCAGCCTCGGAGAGTGGAAGGACTCCCTCTACGCCAAGATCGTGGCCAAGGTCGGATCCAGGGGATCACCGTTGCGATGATGATGAAGTTCGCACCCTTATCCATCAGACCCAAGACCATCCACACTGAGATCAGGACCATAATCACCCAACCGATCAGCGACCTCCTCCTCGAGGAGAGCTTCTCCTTCCGCCCGCCGGCCGGAGGGGGATCTTGGCCGTGTGTGGGCACCTTGGGTTGCTGGTGAGGCTTCCCCTTGTGTGGATGTCTGCGACACTACCGGCCACCACTGACCAAAGTGAAGGAGATCCCACCACCCCGGCCCGGTTAGGGGTTTGGGGTGGTGGCGGCCCCCTGGGGGTGGGGGCCGCCGGGTTGCCCTGTGGAAGGAAGGGCAGGTTACTGGGGTAGGCGCATGAGCATGAGGACGTGCTCGAAGGTGTCGTCGCCGGTGAGCTTGATGGGTTTGCCGGGGGCGGTGAACTCGAGGGTGACGGTCTCGCCGGTGAGGTGGGCGATTGCGTCGACAAGATAGCTGGGGTTCGCGCCGCCGGTCCAGGTTCCGTCGACGTGGGTGTCTGCGGTGATCGAGGGGGCGGCGGTGCGGGAATCGTCGCGGGTACCGGGGGCGATGGTGAGCTTGTCGGTGGCGACGATGATGCGGGCGGCGGAGTCGCGGTCAGCCAAGACGGCGGTGAGGGCCTTAGCCTCGATCCACCGATGAGCTGCTGAGGAGGTCGCTGTCGGCGGCAGGATGTCGGGGCTGGAGTGAGGGCGTGCAGGAGTTGCCGGTCTGCCCGGCTCTTCCACTGGGGTTCCTGCTTGTAGGGACTGGGTCTGTGGGTCAGATCGGCGCGGTCGCTCGGCGCGGGGCGAGGGCGTCGTAGAGCGCGGACCACGCTGTTTGCCATGGCCAGCCCTGTGGAAGGTGCAGGTGCAGGCGCCGGGCGGAGGAAGCAATACGTGCCGGGACGTTGATGAGCTTGCGGCGGATCGTTGCCGTGGTCGCCCGAGCCAGCCCCGGGGCGTTGGTCAGTGTCGCGGCGGCGCGGGTGAGGTTGAAGGCCATGACCGCGCAGACGAGCCAGGCAGCGTTGGCGTTGAAAACTCCCGAGGGCATGTGCGCCAGCGCGGAGGCCTTGAGGTCGGCGTGGACGTTCTCGATGATGGCGTGTGCCCGGTGGACCTTGTCGGCAGCCACGGTGTCGCGCTCGGCGGCGGGGGCGGTGGTGAAGAACGCGTGGAAGCGCCACGTATCGAACAGTGTGGCCTGCCCGTGGTTCTTCTTCGGGTTCAGGTCGGGGATTCGGCGCACCACCAGGCGGCCGGGGATCTGCTCGCTGGTCTTCTTGGAGGTGAAGGCGGTGAAGGGGATCTCGGCGACCTCGGCCCGCGAGATCCACCTGCCGCTGTCTTCGTCGTAGATCGCGTCGGTGTACTTGATCGTGGTCCAAGCATCGTCGCTGATGGCGGCGATGGCGCGCTTGACGGCCGGGTCCATCCGCACGGTGACCGATACGTGCGCCCCGGTCTTGAGCGCGGCGGTGACCAGGGCGTGGGAGTAGAACGCTGAGTCCGCGCGCACCAGCACTGGCCGCCCGGCCAGGCAGGTGCGCCGGATCAGAGCCAGGGTGTCAGTGGCCAGGCGGACCGCTCCGCGCGGGGAGCCGGCCGAGCCCTTGCGCAGCCGCTGGGCGGCGATCACCGGGGCGATCTGCTCGGTGCTCACGGTGGCCAGCAGCGCATTCAGGCCACGCACTCGGGTATAGCCGAAGGATGCTCCCTGCTTGTGGTGGCCGTGGACCTCGATGATGGTGTCGTCGATGTCGACCATCACCGTGCCGCTGTCCCCCTCGCGGCCCAGGAACTCGGAGCGCTCGGCCAGGGCAAGTGCGAACCGTGAAGCCACTGCGTCAGCCTGACGCACGTGTCCGAAGGTGAAGGCGCGCAGGAAGGAGCCCAACGTCGAGGGAGCGTAGGCACGGTCGAAGATCTTGCCCATCGCCCCGTGGCGCAGCAAGGCCATGTCATCGATGCTGTCCGCCCCGGCGGCCATACCCGCCACCAACGAGGCAAGCTTCAGGCCCGCGTTGGCCCCCTTGTCCCTCGCCACGCTCAGGTGCTCATCTCCCAGCCGACGCAGCCCGGCCTCCTGAGCCAGAGCCATCAATGGGACCAGCCCGGCGGCCGACACGAGGTTGGGCTCGTCAAACGTCGCTGAGACCACTGAAGGGGTGTGAGACAGTTGCATCTACGAGATGCCCTTCTTGAGCGGGTTATGCGGACCTTAGACAAGTCGCATTTTCCCAGGTCAGGAGGGCATTCTCACTCTCCCACGCCGCCCACCGGACACAGTCGATCGGTGGATCGAGGCTTAGCTGGGCATTCTGGCCCGGCGGGCCGGTAGATTGACAGCCTTACTAGTTAGTTCTACGATCTAGGTATGGAATCTGACATCGCTTGGCCCAGTGAGTGGCTGCGCGGGGTATTGGGGGTCTGCGTGTTGCGGATCCTCGCCGACGGGCCCACTTACGGATACGAGGTCGCCGCGCGGCTCACCGCCGCCGGCCTCGGGACTGTCAAGGGCGGAACGCTGTACCCGCTGCTCGGTCGCTTCGAAGATGCCGGCTGGGTCGAGATCGAGTGGCGGCCCGGCGAGGGCGGCCCCGGGCGCAAGTACTACGCCCTGACGCCCAGCGGCCGAGCCGCGGCTGCTGATGAAGCCGCCCGCTGGGCCCATTTCACCGACACCACCCGACTTCTTACCGACTCACTCGTCGACCCCAGGAAGGCCTGACATGACCGAGATCACCACCCCGCACATCGACAAGCGCTGGCGCGACGACTTCATCATCGCCATGAGGATGCAGGACGCGACTGGCGAGCAGATCGGCGATGCCCTGGCCACCGTCGACGCGCACTGCGCTGAATCCGGCGAGTCCGCCGAGGGGGCGTTCGGCGACCCCACCGACTACGCCACAACGCTGGTTCTCGAGCCCGCCTCAGGATCCCGGCTCGGTTCGTCGTTCGTCGTGGGTGCGCTCATGGGCCTGCTCGGGCTCCTGGTGGTGCCCCGCGCCGTCGACGACTGGGTGGCAGGCACGCAGTTCGCCGTCACGCTCGGCGACATGGTGGCGCTTGCCGTCGTCCTCGGACTGACCAGCACCGTTATGGCCCTCCCCCGGCGCGTACTCCCGTGGCTGGCCAGGGCCAGGTACTCACTCGTGGGGCTGCTGGGCGCCGCCCTGATGGCGCTTCTCGTGCTCGCGATGCTGTTCCTCACCGACGTCGTGGCGGAGCTGGACTGGCGCCTCGCTCTCGCTGTTGGGATCGGCCTGCTGGTGGCCAGCGTGGTCTCCACGTGGCGCGACCTCTCGACGCCGGACCCAGTGGCCGACCCGCGCTCCCCCGACTCCCCGCCCCGCCGGACGCAGTGGCTGGCAGCGTTGATGTTCCCGATCCTGACGCTCCTGATCCTCGGGATCGACGCTCTGTTCCGGTTGGCCTTCTGACCCGCTGTTTCCCCGGGGCGGGGCCGTCAAGCGAGCGGCGACACCACCATGATCTCCCGCGCGTCCGGCAGCGTGATGTAGACGAGGCGAGTTGCGGCGTCCACCGCGATCCCTGTCGGTACATGATCCAGCGGGAGCTCGACCTTCTCCTCAGTCAGTGCATGGACCGCCGAGAGGCCGCCGTGCCCCTCTCGACGGACGCCGTACCTGTCGTGACGGACCTGGTCGATCGCCACCAGGTCCCCCACGGAGCCCAACGTCCCAGCCAGCTTGAGGTTCTCGTCGTAGCAGTAGAGCATCCTCAACGCCTGCGGCTGGACCATGCAGACGCGACCCTGGACGGAGTCCACCGCGATGCCGGACGCCGAGTAGCCGAGTTCCTGAGTCTTGTGAACCGACCGGGTCGACAGGTCCACCACACTGACGGAGCGGTCCAACGAGTTCACCACGTAGGCCGTGCGGCGATCTTCATCGATAGCGATGCTTTCCGGTCCACCACCGACCGGGAACGAGTCAATGTGCTCTCCATCAGGAGTCAGCACCGTGACTGATGCGTCGTTGTAGTTGGTGACCCAGAGCGTGCTTTCCACCGGATCGAACGCGATGCCGAGCGGCTGCCGCTCGACTGGCCACGTCGCCAAGGTGGTCTCGGTCGCCAGGTCGACAACTGTGATGGAACTGGCGTCTCGGTTCGTGACGAAGAGCCGGCGGCCTTCGGAATCGATCGCTACTTGATGTGGCCGCTCCGTCATGGCGATGCTCGCTCCCACCGGTGCTCCGCTGCTCGACGACGATGTCTGGGGAGTCATCTGGGGTATCGCCCCAGCGGTGGGCTGAGGGGGCGTCACGTCTTGGAGCGCGGCTGGCAGTGACCGCAACGCCGTCGAGATGAGCGAGAGCCCGATCACGATCACGCCGAGTCCAACCAACGTTCCCATGAGCGTGCCGTTCCTCTTGCGCCGTCTGTGAGCAGCGGGAGGGGGCGCTGAGCCTGCGAGGGGACGGGCACCCGGCGGTGGCGGGGCGCTTCGATCACGAGTCGGCGTCGTCGTGATGCCGACGACGCCACGACACGCCGGGTACCGGGGACAACCCCAGAACTGGCCCCCTCTGCCATCGCCGCGCTGAGCGGTGCGGATGACCATCGGTTCGCCGCAGCGCGGGCATCGCGGGCCGCCCGTGGGGGCCGAGCCTGCAGGGCGGGGCGCGGACCCGAAGACCGGCCCTGTGGGGTGAGCATGGTGGCCAGTCTCCGGGGTAGACAGAGCAGCCAAGGCCGCTGGTACTGGCACCCCAACGAGCATGGCAGCCATGTCGCGGCCATCAAGTAGTCGAACTGGCACGTCCTTGGCGAACCTACGAGCCTCGTCGGTGAACCGGCCAGAGGTGACCACAATCCCGCGAGCAAGGCCTTCCGCCGTCATGACTCCCAGGAGCTCCCGAACCGTCTTGACGCCCACCTTCCACGAGGCCCAGTGCTTGCACTGGACAACGACCCGCTCCCCGTCGCGATCCAGAACCAGATCGACGCCGCCGTCAGCGCCGTCCGGAGTGAGCGTCACCTTGTACCCCTGGGCGCGGAATGCCTCCGCGGAGGCGACCTCGAACTGGCGCCAGGAGAGCACGTCAAAGGATGGCCAGGTTTTCGACGAGGCACCCGCACTCTGCCTCGGCGGTACATACGGGCGGGGGTTTGGCGGGGAGCCAGGCGGGTAGCTGGACGGCTGCGTCGCCGTCTCGAACGGCGACCACGCCTGTGGTCGTTGCCACGTCGGGCCTCCGCGCTCCGGGCGCCCACCGTCCGCGTCGTCGCGCATACATCCCCCAAGATCTATCGACGGCTGCTTCGCCGCTGAGGGGAATCTATCGGGCACGCGGGCCAGGAGGGTGAGGTGCCCCAGCTCCTAGGTGGCGGAGCCGTGATCGGGACCGATCACTGCAACCCGAAGGCGCTACTCTCCGCCACGGAGGGCGAATGACCTGAGGGTTTTCAAGTCCTCGTCGAGGAAGACGGACCTCCTGAGCGTGAGCAACGGCTCCGAGGCCCCAAGCGGAATCAGGTACGTGTTGAACGCGTCCATGAGGATGGCCGGTGTGCCCAAGGAGTGTCCGTAGCCGGCGGCCTGCGTGAAGTCCTTGCAGTCGGTCCAGGCGCCGGATGGCGACTTGCGGATCCTTTGCTTGACTTCGACGGCGCAGACGGGCGCGAGCCCTCCAGGAGCACATAGTCTGCGATCCGGAAACCGATGCGATACGCCTTCCGGACGGTGACGTTAGGCTCCGCAGCGAAAGCCATCCGCAGGAGGGGCTCGACGAGAAGACGCTCGACGTCGGCCTCGAGCGAAAGAGAGCCCGCTGCGATCTGGCGCCACTGCGTCAGGCTCAGGCCGGTCGGGTCCGGATGGTCGGCACGGCCGACGACGGGCTGGAGAACTCGCTCGAGCAGTGAGGAGTCCCGGGGGTCCTTCGCTCTCGCCCCGGCCGCAAGAAGAGCCGCATGCTCAGGCTGGACGTAGCGCCCTGACCTCCCAGCCATCACCATGTCGCCCATCACACGTCTCAGGGCTCCTACCGGAATGGGCTCAATCTCGACCATTGGCGAGATGTGCGTCCACCACTGACGGCCCCGCCAACCCTCTTCACTCGTCCCGATGTCATCGAAGTAGGCGTGGTCAACGGCGCGAGCGACGAAGTGGACTGCCTTGTGAGGATCCATGAAGTAGAAGAGGAGCTGGCCCAGTAGGGGTTCAGCAGGAGGCTGAAGTCCGTGGAGATCCCTGAGTCTCCACGGACCGCTGCCCCGTCAGGCAGCCCTGCTGTCCGGCTGGACCAGGTAGCGGAATGCGCACGCCCCCTTGATCCCGAGACAGGGAGGGAAGGTGCGACCGCCCTCGAAATGATTGACGTCTCCGTATTGGTCAGCCCATAGCCCACTCTCGGGGACGCGCTGCCCAGTCTTCCAGGTCTCCCCGGGGCCGAGCGGCATGTGTGAGGTCATCTTGGTCATCCTCCTTCACCTCCTTCCCCGAACACTGCCGCCGGGGGGAGGAGATTCCAGGGATTCTCCAGTACGATGAATGTACGCACTCTGCGTGACTCATCGTCTCCGGACGGCCGGCCAGGTTCCGCTGTAACGGGCCCTGGCCGGAGCGCTTTCCGCTCCTGTGCTCTTCCAGGTGGGCTTGTGGCCCCCTGGCAAGTCAACTCAATCACCGTCGCGGTCACCTTCACTCAGGGACGCATCAACGGGGCTGTATTCATTGGAGTTGTGCTTCTTGATCAGGCCCTGATCTGCAGCGCGGTTGAGCGCAACCGTCACAACGTTGCGAGGGTCGGACCACTCTGCGGCTCGGCTTCCGGCTCGACGAACTGCCTCATCCACGATCTCGTCACGAGTGGTTGTGCGCCCGAACTCAGAGACGATCTGCGCGACGAGCTTCGGCGTGCGGATCCGCCCAGACCGGGGGACCAGATCGGAAGGGACGAAGGCCGTCGAGGGCTCATCACTCAACTCCGCTTCATTTTCATCTGCGGAACCTGGCGCCAGCCGTATGAGGCTCTCGAGGGCTGCCTCGACGTCCAGAAGGCGACGCCTAGCAACGTCCAAGTTCGCCTCCAACTCCGCTACGGTTTCCGCAACAGTATGGCGCTCCGTGCGCAATGCTCCGATTGCCGGGCCGAGCGCTTCAACTGTCATGCTCTCATCATATACCGAGTCGCCCGAAACGCATATCTGAAAGACATGACAGGTTTGCCCACGTGTCATGTCCCAGACATGAGCCACCATTCACCGCGACGCAGGTTGCCAGTTGCGACCCTCGGATGTGTTCGGTCAGCTGTCCATCGCCACCGAGACGCCGCGGGTCTTTGGGCTGCCCGAGCGAACGATCAAGGAGACGCGTCTCGCTGCTCCAGCCCAGCAAGGGCGTGAGCGTGCCCCAGCCGATCTAGCGGACAGGGTTCGCAAGGACGAAATCCACACGCTTCCGCGGGTGAAGGCGACGGATGATCGAGGCGCACTCCGGTGGGGGATCCAGCGGCAACCATGCTCTGTCCGAGTGCTCTCACCGGCAGAGACCGGCGCTGAGGTACTGGAGTCCATGGCTGGGGTAACCCAAGCAAAGTTCGCGCCAGACCTCGTGGCGCTCGATCTGGCGCCGCGCAACGTGTGCGCTCGTCGCTCCTGTCCGACCCCACCGATATCGTGAGTGCCACCCACCGACGACGACAACGGGAGACGACGCCCCATGGCACCCAGTACGAAGGAAGCCCAGCGCGCTGAGCTGCACAAGACGATCTGGCGCATCGCCAACGATCTGCGCGGCAGCGTCGACGGGTGGGACTTCAAGACCTACGTGCTGGGCATGCTGTTCTACCGCTTCATCTCGGAGAACCTCACCGCCTACATCAACGCCTTCGAGCGCGACGCCGGCGTCGCCAACTTCGACTACACCCAGCTCAGCGACACCGAGGCCGAGTTCGGCCGCGACGTCACCGTCGCAGAGAAGGGCTTCTACATCCTCCCCTCCGAGCTGTTCGTCAACGTCCGCTTCCACGCCAAGACCGACGCCAACCTCAACGAGACCCTGGAGCGCGTGTTCAAGAACATCGAAGGCTCCGCGCTCGGCACCCCCAGCGAAAACGACCTCAAGGGCCTCTTCGACGACCTCGACGTCAACTCCTCCAAGCTCGGCCCCACCGTCGCCCGCCGCAACGAGAAGCTGGTCAGGCTCCTCGACGCCATCGGCGACCTGCCCCTGGGCAACTTCGAGGACAACACCATCGACCTCTTCGGCGACGCCTACGAGTACCTGATGACCATGTACGCCTCCAGCGCCGGCAAGTCCGGGGGCGAGTTCTACACCCCGCAGGAGGTCTCCGAGCTCCTGGCCCGCATCACCGTGGTGGGCAAGACGTCAGTGAACAAGGTCTACGACCCAGCCGCAGGCTCCGGATCGCTGCTGCTGAAGTTCGCCAAGGTCCTCGGCAAGGACAACGTCCACAACGGGTTCTACGGCCAGGAGATCAACCTGACCACCTACAACCTGGCACGGATCAACATGTTCCTCCACGACATCAACTACGAGAAGTTCGATCTGGCCCACGGCGACACCCTCACCGACCCCGCCCACTGGGACGACGAGCCGTTCGAAGCGATCGTGTCCAACCCGCCCTACTCCATCAAGTGGGACGGCGACGCCAACCCCCTCCTCATCAACGACCCCCGCTTCTCCCCCGCCGGGGTACTGGCGCCGAAGTCGAAGGCCGACCTCGCCTTCACCCTGCACATCCTCCACTGGCTGGCTGTCAACGGCACCGCCGCCATCGTCGAGTTTCCCGGTGTCCTCTACCGCGGCGGCGCGGAACGCAAGATCCGCCAGTACCTCATCGACAACAACTACATCGACGCGGTCATCCAGCTCCCGCCGGACCTGTTCTTCGGCACCACCATCGCCACCTGCATCATCGTGCTGAAGAAGTCCAAGACCGACAACCAGGTGCTGTTCATCGACGCCTCCGCCGAGTTCACCCGCGCCGGCAACAAGAACAAGCTCACCGACCCCCACCAGCGCCGCATCCTCGACGCCTTCACCGCCCGCGTCGACGAGGCCCACTACGCCAAGCTCGTCACCGCCGACGACATCGCCGCCAACGACTACAACATCGCCGTGTCCTCCTACGTCGAGCAGGAAGACACCCGCGAAGAGATCGACATCACCGCCCTCAACGCCGAGATCGCCCGCATCGTCGCCCGACAACAGGAGCTACGCGCGGCGATCGACGAGATCGTCGCGGACCTGGAGGGGTCGCGGTGAGCGAGCCAGCGGGCGAGGTCATCCTCTACAACAGGGACGACGGCAGCACAGCACTGGAAGTCCGGCTCCAGAACGACACCGTATGGCTGACACAACAGCAGCTCGCCGACCTCTTCGGCACCACCCGGCAGAACATCGGCCTACACCTCAGCAACATCTACGACGAGGGTGAACTGGACCGGGCGGCAACTAGCAAGGATTTCTTGCTAGTTCGCGACGAGGGCTCGCGTCAGGTCAGACGGTCAGTGGAGCACTTCAACCTTGATGCCATCATCTCCGTGGGATACAGAGTCAAGTCTGGCCCCGCGACACGGTTCCGCATCTGGGCCACCGAGCGGTTGCGTGAGTACCTGGTCAAGGGGTTCGTCATGAACGACGAGGCCCTCAAGGAACTGGGCGGCGGCCGCTACTGGCGCGAGCTGCTTGGTCGCATCCGCGACATCAGAAGCAGCGAGAAGGTCCTCTACCGCCAACTCCTCGACCTCTATGCCACCAGCGTCGACTACGACCCTCAGGCAGCGGAGACATCCCAGTTCTTCGCCGTGGTGCAGAACAAGCTCCACTTCGCGGCCCACGGCCATACTGCGGCTGAGGTCATCGCCGACAGGGCGGACGCCACGCAGCCGAACATGGGAATGACGAGCTTCTCCGGCCAGCGCGTTCGCAAGAGCGACATCGCGGTCGCCAAGAACTATCTGACTGAGCCGGAGCTCAAGCGGCTGAACACGTTGGTGTCGGCCTACTTCGACGCGGCAGAGTTCCGCGCCCAGTCCCATGAGCCCACCTACATGAAGGACTGGCTGCAGCACCTTGACCGGCTGATCGTCGCCATGGGGGCAGAGTCACTGCCTGGCGCCGGGTCCGTCAGCCATGCCGCGGCGGTGGGCCGAGCGTCCGGCGAGTACGAGAAGTACCGGGCCAGACTGGATGAGGTCCCGTCTGACGTGGAGGAGACCTACCTTGCGGCCCTGAAGCGCGCGCGGCGCGAACTGGATGGGAGAGCTGAGTGAGCCGCCTCGACTCCCTCATGCGTGAGCACTGCCCAGGAGGCGTGCCGTCGCTCGCGTTGGGTGACATCGCCGAACTGGTCCGCGGCAATGGGATGCCGAAGACTGAACTGACCGGGAGCGGAGTGGGCGCGATCCACTACGGCCAGATCTATACGCGCTACCGCACTTCGACCTCGGAAACCATCTCGTTCGTCTCCCCTGAGTCGGCGCTCAAGCTGGCCAAGGCCGACCCCGGCGATGTCATCATCACCAACACCAGCGAGAACATCGAGGATGTGTGCAAGGCGGTCGCTTGGCTCGGGACGACTCAGATCGTGACAGGTGGGCACGCGACCGTCATCAAGCACGATCAAGACCCCAAGTACTTGTCGTACTGGTTCCAAACTCCCGCGTTCGCGCGCCAGAAGAGGGCCCTGGCCTCCGGTACGAAGGTGATCGACGTGTCCGCGAACCAGCTGCTGAAGGTGCTTATCCCCTTGCCACCATTGGAGGCGCAGCGCGAGATCGTCCGCATCCTGGATCAATTCACGGAGCTGGAGGCGGAGCTGGAGGCGGAGCTAAGGGCACGTGCTCGTCAGTACCACCACTACCGGCGGCGCTTAGTCTCACATCGTCACGACCGGCGAGCTTTGACATTGGGCGAGATAGGCCCTGTCCGGATGTGCAAGAGGGTCTTCAAGAACGAAACGAGCGCCGAAGGCGCCGTGCCGTTCTTCAAGATCGGGACGTTCGGGGATGAACCGGACGCATTCATTTCGCGCGAGCTGTTCGATCGCTATCGGCGTCTGTACTCATTCCCCCGACCGGGTGACGTGTTGATCTCGGCCGCGGGGACGATTGGGAGGGCGGTCGTGTACGACGGTCGAGACGCCTACTTCCAGGACTCGAATATCGTGTGGATTGAGAATGACGGGACGAGGGTCACGAACCGCTACCTAAAGCACCTCTACGAGCTTATGGACTGGTCGACCGACGGAGGAACGATTCGACGGTTGTACAACGACAGGATCCGCAACACCGCGATTCACGTGCCGAGCCTCGCCGAGCAGGAAGACATAGCCAACTCACTTGATGGGCTCGACTTGCTGCTCAATGATCTCAGTGTCGGCCTGCCTGCAGAACTGGCCGCCCGCCGTCGGCAGTATGAGTACTACCGCGACAAGCTGCTGACGTTCGAGGAGAAGCAATGAACGGCAAGCACATCGAGCTGTTCCTCGTCGAGGGAGTACCCGGTGGGATCACGACGGCTGAGATTGCCGGCTGGACAGGGCACGTGCTGTCCGGACCGCGCGCCGATCTCGCGGACATCCTCAAGCGCGACGAGGCCCAGCGCAACGGCGCCTACCTACTGATGGGGAAGGACGACGAGGCCATCGGCGGCGAGACCTGTTACATCGGGCGCACCGAGAACTTCCGGAACCGGTTCAGGGATCATAAGGCCAAGAAGGAGTTCTGGGACCGCGCGGTGCTCATCACGGCCAAGGACGACGGCTTCAACGAGGGCCACTGGGGCTACCTCGAAGCGCGGCTGGTAGATCTGGCTCGGCAGGCCGCGCGGGTGACGCTCCGCAACGACAACACACCTCAAGGACGCAAGCTGTCTGAGGCGCAGGCCTCAGACATGGAGGCGTTCCTCAGCCACCTGCACATCATCCTTCCCGTCCTCGGCGTGAACGTGATCCGCACCCGGACGACGCCCCAGGCCGACCCGAAGCCGTCGACGGACTCCCCCGTCTTCACGCTGACGCGCCCCCACCTGGGTGTTCAGGCCAGGGCGCAGCTCTTCGGTGACGAGTTCACGATCCTCGCCGGCTCCCTCGTGGTCGGCGCGTGGTCGGGCACCGGCAAGGCCCAGAGCACCCAGCGGGCCTACGCCTCATACCGCGCGCAGCACCAGAAGCTGGTGGCGGACGGCTCCATCGTCGTGGAGGGCAAGGTCGGGCGCCTGACTCGCGACGTGCCGTTCACGTCACCGTCGACCGCTGGCGCCGTCGCCCTCGGCCGCTCGTGCAACGGCCGGATCGAGTGGGTGTGGGAGGGCGGCAACTACGCCGACTGGGAGAACCGTGGCCTCGCCATCTGACCTCGCAACCCCCGCTGCCCGATCGGACCGCTTGTCAGTCATATTCGAGTGTCCCAGCACCGTCGTCGCCACAAGGCGCCAGTGCATCATTCCACCGTCATACCAAAGGATTAGCATGACGATCAGCATGATGAAGGCGGTGGAGTTCCATGACTGAAGCATCAGAGTCAGAAACATCCGAGGGCACTGCGCCTCTCACGACCACGCACGGAGTGCATGAAGTGGTCACCTTGGAGCAGATCTTGGCCAGCGCGCCGGGGCCTCAGTTCGGTGGCATTCCAGATCTCAGCGACGAAGAGGCTGACGCCTTCCTCGACGCATTGGGCCTCTGAATGGGTGGCCCAACCCAGCCCGCCTGGGGATCGACGCCATCACACTTCGAGCCGGTCGCGATCAGTGCGGAGAGCACGGTGGTGGCCGAGTATCCGGCCGAGGCACCGTCGCCTGCCGGGTATCAGTCGGAGGCGGAGCTGGAGCGGGAGTTCATTCGGATCCTGGAGTCGCAGGCCTACGAACGCCTCCACGTATCCAGCGAGCAGGAGCTGATCGCGAACCTGCGCCGCCAGCTGGAGGCGCTGAATCAGCTCACGTTCTCAGACGCGGAATGGGAGCAGTTCTTCAACACCCAGGTGGCCAGCGCCAACGCCGGCATCGCGGACAAGACGGTCAACATCCAGGAGGACCACGTCAAGCTCCTGCGCCGCGACGACGGCACGACGAAGAACGTCCGCCTGATCGACAAGGAGCATATCCACAACAACAAGCTTCAGGTCCTCAACCAGTACGAGACCGGCGTCGGGGACGGCGGCGCGAGGCACGCGACCCGCTACGACGTGACCGTCCTGGTCAACGGGCTGCCGCTGGTGCACGTGGAGTTGAAGCGTCGCGGCGTGGACATCCGGGAGGCGTTCAACCAGATCGACCGCTACCAGCGCGACTCGTTCTGGGCCGGGACGGGGCTGTTCGAGTACGTGCAGCTGTTCGTCATCTCCAACGGCACCCTGACGAAGTACTACTCCAACACCACCCGCAGCCAGCACATCAAGGAGGCGTCGGGGTCGAAGCGGACGAAGAAAACGTCGAACTCGTTCGAGTTCACCTCCTGGTGGGCCGACGCGGGCAACCGGCCGATCCAGGACCTGCCAGCGTTCGCGAAGACGTTCTTCGCCCGGCACACGTTGCTCAACGTCCTCACCCGCTACTGCGTGCTCACCTCGGACCGTCTGCTGCTGGTGATGCGGCCCTACCAGATCGTCGCCACCGAGAAGATACTGAGCAAGATCCAGATCGCCACCAACTACAAGCAGTTCGGCACCCCCAACGCGGGCGGCTACGTGTGGCACACCACCGGGTCGGGCAAGACGCTGACCAGTTTCAAGGCCGCGCAGCTGGCCACCCGGATGCCGGGGGTGGAGAAGGTGCTGTTCGTCGTCGACCGCAAGGATCTCGACTACCAGACCATGCGCGAGTACGACCGGTTCCAGAAGGGCGCGGCGAACTCCAACACCTCCACCGCCGTCCTGAAGAAGCAGCTGGAGGACCCGTCGGCGCGCATCATCATCACCACCATCCAGAAGCTGGCCACGTTCATCGCCGCGAACAAGGGCCACGAGATCTACACCGGCCACGTGGTGATCATCTTCGACGAGTGCCACCGCTCCCAGTTCGGTGACATGCACACCGCCATCACCCGCGCGTTCAAGCGCTATCACCTGTTCGGGTTCACCGGCACCCCGATCTTCGCCGCCAACTCCGGCACCGGCGGCAACCCGCAGTTGAAGACCACCAAGCAGGCGTTCGGGGACAAGCTGCACACCTACACCATCGTCGACGCGATCACCGACAAGAACGTGCTGCCTTTCCGAATCGATTACGTCAACACGATCCAGGTCGGGCAGGTCGCCGACAAGCAGGTCTCGGCGATCGACACCGAACGCGCCCTCCTCGCCCCCGAACGCCTCGCGAAGATCGTCGGCTACACGCTGGAGCACTTCGACCAGAAGACGAAACGTTCCCAGGCCTACACGCTCGGCGAGAAGCGCGTTCGCGGCTTCAACGCCCTGTTCGCCACCGCGTCGATCGACGCCGCCCGGATGTACTACAACCAGTTCGCCATCCAGCAGCAGGACCTGACCCCGGACAAGCGGCTCAAGGTCGGGTTGATCTACTCGTATGCAGCCAACGAGGCCGTCGGTGACGGGGTGCTCGACGAGGAGGGCTTCGACACCTACCAGCTCGACGCCTCAGCCCGGGACTTCCTGGAAGACGCCATCCAGGACTACAACGACCTGTTCGGCACCAGCTTCGACACCTCGTCGCAGAAGTTCGAGAACTACTACAAGGACCTCTCACAGCGGTTGAAGAACCGCGAGATCGACCTGGTGATCGTGGTCAACATGTTCCTCACCGGCTTCGACGCCACCACCCTCAACACGCTGTTCGTGGACAAGAACCTGCGCACCCACGGCCTCATCCAGGCCTACTCCCGCACCAACCGCATCCTCAACTCCGTCAAGACCTACGGCAACATCGTCACCTTCCGCGACCTCGAAGAGCAGACCAACGACGCGATCGCCCTGTTCGGCAACCGCGACGCCCGCGGGATCGTCCTCCTCAAGCCCTACCGCGAGTACTACGACGAGTACGCCCACAAGGTCACCGAACTGCTCGACCGGTTCCCCCTCGGACAGCAGATCCTGGGCGAGACCGAGCAGAAGGCGTTCATCGCCCTCTTCGGCACCATCCTCCGACTGACCAACATCCTCACCTCGTTCGACGACTTCACCGGCCACGAGATCCTCACCGACCGCCAGAGCCAGGACTACCGCAGCCTCTACCTCGACTTCTACGCCGAATACCGCAAGGACACCGACGCAGAGAAAGAGACCATCAACGACGACGTGGTCTTCGAGATCGAGCTGGTCAAGCAGGTCGAGATCAACGTCGACTACATCCTCATGCTCGTCGAGAAGTACCGCCAGGAACGAGGCGACGGCGACGACCAGGAACTGCGCGCCACCATCACCCGTGCCGTCGACGCCTCACCCTCGCTGCGGAGCAAGAAGGACCTCATCGAAGCCTTCGTCGACTCCGTCTCCGCCCACGGCCAACTCGACGCCGAATGGCAGGCCTACATCGCCGAGCGCCGCGAGGCCGAACTGCAGACCATCATCGACGACGAGCACCTCAAACCCGATGAGACCAGACGATTCGTCGCCCACGCCTTCGCCGACGGCGCCCTCCAGACCACCGGCACCGCAGTGACGAAGATCCTCCCGCCCGTCTCCCGCTTCGCCCCGGCGAACGGCCACGGGGAGAAGAAGGCGCGGGTGTTGACGCGGCTCGCGGCCTTCCTCGACCGATTCCTCGGCCTCGGTGCCGGGAACCCAGTATCTGATTCACGAGGTGGCTGAAGAACAGCTGGTCTTCGTTCATCGCCCTTTCCAAGTGAGTGGCCGCTCAAGTTTGATGGACACCCGGAACCTCCAAGTCCACTGGCACCACCGGCAGCGATTCCCAGTAACCGGTGCAGAACTTGGAAGTTCGTCGCCACGCGCCAAGTCCAACGGCCACCTGCTTGGTCGTGTCGCGCCATGGATCCCGATCGCTTCACGTCCGCCCGGTTCGGCACGGTCGACCGCGAGCCCGGCAACAAGGCGTCGTTCTTCTACTTCCGGCCGGCCCATCCCGCGGGGTCGAGCTGAGCCCGTCTCGTCGTGCCATACCTGCGGCGTGAGGCCGTGGCGAGCTCCCGGATCGAGAGGACCCGGCCGGGGAGGCCGGACGTATTGGGTGGCGCAGGAGGTCTTGACGTCATCGAGCCACCCATGATTTCCCACGGGGACGACAGCGCCGACGCCAGCTTCAATCAAAGGACGCAGCGCGGCTGAGTCCTCGCCGTGTCGCGTTGCCCGCTGGGCGCCGTCCGACCTGAGTTCCACAACTGAGGCCGGATTTAGTGCCCCGTTCCGCGAGGGATCTTGGCGAGGATCGCTTCGGCTTCGGTGGTGAGGCGTGGTTGGGCCTGGATGGGCTGACCGGCGATGGTGATCGTGACGCTCTGGAGGGGTCGCAGTGTCTGCACGAGGCGTTTGATGCTGACGCCGGTCTGGTCTTGGAGGTGTCGGGCGACCGCGAGGGCGGCGAACACGACGGTGAGGTGGGCCTCGATCGATTCACGCTTGCGGTGGAAGATCGGGCGGGCCTGGAGGTCTCCCTTGGCCATCCGGAAGGACTCCTCTACGTGCCACAGGTCCCGGTAGGCGGCCACCACCGCTGCGCCGTCCATCACGTCGGCGCCGATGTTGGTGACGTAGCCCTTGAACCCGGCGCAGAACCTGGCCCGTTCGATGACATCCCAGTTGACCTCGGCCTTCTTCCCGTCGACGTCGGTGGTGACCGTCACGAACCGGTCCCGGGCGACGGGTCGTAGCCCGTCGGCGACCTTCTCGGCCTTGACGACCTGGGCGTTGATGGTCTTGTCGTCGCGCTTATGCCGCTTGAAGGAGTAGTGATACACCACCCGCCGGGTGCGCCGCTGCCGGCCGGTACCCATGTCGCGGGTGGTCTCGATAGTCGAGTCGTCGGGGGTGTAGTTGCCGTGGCGTTCGAAGTGGTCGCCCAGGTCGTAGGGCACGTGCGACTGGCGGGAGGCGACGATGAACCGGCATCCGGCGTCTTCGAGGCCGTTGAGGTTGTCCGCGGACAGCATCCCGGCGTCGGCGACCACGACCAGTTCCTCGATGCCGTGGCGGGTCTTGAACTGCTCGATCACCGGGATCAGGGTCTTGGTCTCTGCCTTGTTGCCCTCGAAAAGGGCCACCTCCAGCGGGAACCCGCCCGCGGTGACCAGCAACCCGACCGTGACCTGCGGGTCGACGCCGCGCACCTGCCGCTCGGAAAACGGTGGCGGGTCTGCCCGAAAATCGGTGGCAGCCTGCCCTGCCGGGGGATGGCGCACCGCCCGACGCGAGCCTAGGATCGCGACATGCCAGTGAGCTGGCAGCCCCACCTCCGTGGAGCCGAGGCCAAAGGGGTCCTCGCCCGAGGATCTCAACCGCAAGAGAGGTGTACGACATGAGCAAGTTCCTGATTCTGTACCGCTCCACCATGAGCGCAGCCGAGCAGATGGCCAACGCTGACCCCGACGCCGGTGCCGCATCGATGCAGGCGTGGATGGACTGGGCCGCCAAGGCCGGCGAGGCCATCGTCGACCTCGGATCGCCGACGCAGACCGTCGACGGCGGCGAACCGGGCTCCTACATCGGCGGCTACTCGATGATGCAGGCCGCGTCGCTGGACGACCTCCAGTCGGTGCTGGCGGACCACCCGCACAGGGCCGAGGGCGGAACCATCGAGGTCCTCGAGGTGCTCGAGCTCCCCGGCATGTGAGATGCCGAACGGCTCGGCAGAGCTGCCCGGCTGATCGCGCAGATCCGTCACCGGTCTATTCGCAGGCGAGGCCGTCCCCGTCGCCGTCGCCCCTGTAGCCGGTGCCGAACTGGAACCAGTTGTAGATCTCCACCTCAGCCGGGTCGTCCACGCTGAACGGTCCCTTCGGATGTCCGACGGTGTTCTTCTTCAACCTGCTGCACGACCCGTACTGCTCCCACCACGGTTCCTCCGTCACCACGGGCGCCACCGGCGCCACCGGCGCCGCGAGGGGCGCAACGCTCTGCTGAGGCTCCTCTCGACAAACGATCGTGATCACCGAGCCATCCGGACCCGCCGAGGCGAGCTGCGCGGCGTGGTAAGCCGCCTGGCGGGGGTGCGCGGGATAGCCGTCCGTCGAGTCGTACCGGGCGATCGCGTTGCCGGCCTCCACCTGCATCTGGCCCAGGTCGACGCCACTCTCGGTGATGACGTAGCGGAGGAGGCGCCCGTACGAGTCGCGGTCGTTCTGCCCCTCCGGCAGCTCGAGCGTCACCACATCGCCCACGGACACGACACGTCCGATCGCCATCGATGCCTCGTCGTGGCCGCACTCGCCCCGCTCAGGGGAGTCAATGCCGATGAGACGGACGGTGCCCTGGCTTGTCTCGACGGTGTCGCCGTCAACGACGGCCGAGAACGTCACCGGAATCTGCGAGGGTTCGCTCGACACGACGGGCTCGGTGGCCGGCGGAGCTGCTGACTGCGACGGCGACGCGGCGAT
The DNA here is from genome assembly GCF_054483915.1 of Tessaracoccus luoxuelianae. NCBI lineage: Bacteria > Bacillati > Actinomycetota > Actinomycetes > Propionibacteriales > Propionibacteriaceae > Tessaracoccus > Tessaracoccus luoxuelianae. The sequence goes on from NZ_CM137013.1 coordinate 332,919, forward strand.
GCCCTCCGAGCCACCCGCGGCCGATGGGGGACGAACCGAAGCGCTCGATCCCTCCGAGCCGGCCTGCTCCCCAGTGGGACGTGTGTCAGGTGCGCACCCGCCCGCACCCAACGCCAACAACGCCACCACCAAGCACGACATGCGCGCGCTTCTCATTCTCTCCACCCCCGTGTGAGAGATCGCCGCCCCCGGTCCGCCGCTGGGCGGGCTCTCCTGCACTCGACAGTAGTTCACACGGCTGGTGTGCACCCTGAGATCCCTGGATGCGCACCTGACGTGCACGCGAACCGACGGCCGTGCTGTCGCCTCTACCGCAGCGGCCCACGGAGGTAGGCCGCGACCGCGGCGTGGCCGAAGTGGTCCGCCCACACCGCGGGCGCCATGCCGAACTGCGCGTCGGCCAACTCCGGATCGGCGCCGTGGGCCAAGAGAAGCGTGACGACGTCCAGCTCGCCGGCCGCCGCCGCGTAGTGCAGCGCGCTCGGGTTCCCCACATCGACGGCGGCGCCGTGCTCCACCAGCGCCCGCACCACGTTCCAGTGCCTGAGCCCTGCCGTCTCGGCGACCAACGACGGCGACACCTCCGCCCCGCCGTCGAGCAGCCGCGACACCTCCGCCGCGTCGCCCCGTCGAGCCGCCGCCACCAACGGATCCAGGCCGTCATGCTGGGCGCGATACAGGTCCCGCAGCAGGCAGATCTCCGCGCCGTGGGCGATCACCTCGCGGTTGATGTGCATCACCAGGGCGGCCATGGACTGGTCGGCGTGGTGCTCGCCCTTCGGCCCGAGGGGCTGGAGGAGGGCGTCGTCGTCGAGGGCGGCCACGCCGTCCCGCCAGAGACCGAAGGCCCGCTCGAGGAAGGCGAGGGCCTCGTCGGCGGTGGTGGGGAGGGGCTCGGGCCACCAGCGCGGGTCGAACATGATGGCGTCGTCGGTGGGGAGGGCGCCGACGGGGAGCGACGGGTCGCCGAAGAAGGCGCGGGCGCGCTTGCCGAGGACGTCGCGGCCCACGTGCGCGATCCGCCACGCGATGGTGGTCACCGGCGGGACCGGCGGCTCCACCGGCAGCGACTCCGGCTGCAGGGCGCCGTCGGCATCCGCGCGGAGCGTCCAGGCGCCGTCGGCCGGCTCCCACCAGTACTCGTCGTCGGTGAGCCCGACGAGTCGCGGCCACAGGTGCACGGCCCAGTAGAAGTCCAGCTGATCGCGCAGCGTCTCGCCCCATGTCATGCCCCGACCGTATCCCGCCCCGCCGATGTCGATCTCGATCGCGGTGCGGATGGGGAGTCCCACGAGAACTGGTCGCTCTGTGGGTTGGTCTACCCACCCTCAGAGCGACCAGTTCCCGGGGGACCCGCCGGAAAGTCCCCCAACCCATGTCCGAGCTCGTCGATAGACTCCGACGAGTCAGCTCAGTCGAGCCAGGGCACCCGCCGAGCGGTGTCCACCGACCCGCGCGACGCAGGCGTCACGTTTCGGCTCATGACCTGGCCGGCACCCGGACCCGCCGGGCGCAACGACGAATACGGGGGACCCTGATCATGGCAGCGCTCGCGAAGAAGCTGGTGATTCCGATCGTGGTGGTGCTGGTCGCCCTTGTGCTGACCGCCATGGCTTTCGCCGCCGGACAGCTCGCGCCCAAGCTGTTCGCGCTGGGCAGCGAGTCCGAATCGACGGACACGCGCGTCATCCAGGCCATCACCCGCGAGGAGCAGGTGGTGCTTCTCAGCCTGGGCATCCAGGGGATCTCCGAGAAGACCGAGCGGATCACCTTCCTGGGCGTAGAGGTGCCGGGTAGCGAGCGGGCGTCGTTCGTGCAGTACTCCTTCAACGCCAAGCTGGGCATCGACGGGCGCGACGTTCGGATCGTCCCCAGCGGGGAGAAGAAGTATCGGATCTCCATCCCCGAGTACATCTTCATCGGCCACAGCAACGAGGACTTCAAGCTGGTGGCGGAGAACAACGGCGCGCTGAGCTTCATCACGCCAGAGAACGACCCGGTGGAGATGATCAACAACATCCTCAGCGAGGACACGCAGGCCGAGTACATCGCCAACAACGAGGAGATCCTGCGCGAGCAGGCGGTCATGTTCTACTCCGGCATCATCACCGGCATCGACCCGGAGATCAGCATCACCTACGACTTCCGCCAGTGATCGCGGCCCCCTCAGAGGGTATGCGGAGCGGGAGGGACGGTCCCGAAGAGATCTTTCCTTGCATGGACCGCGTGTGCATTAAAGTTTAGTCAGCTATCCTTTAATGGATAGCCCCTCTATGAAAGGGAACAGCGATGGCCGGGTGGGAGGAGTCGCGCTGGGAGTCCAGCGTCGGCTCCGGGGTCCCCAAGTCCGCACAGCGGTCCGGCGCCTACCGACGGTACGTGCCGGACCTGCTCGATGGAGTGGGCCTGGCCATCTCCGGCGAGCTTTCCCGAACCGTCGCCGTCGTCGAACGGAGCATCCGCGGACTCAACGGACCCGGCGTCGAGGGGCTCGCCGGGATCGCGAGATTCCTCCTGCGGTCAGAGGCGATCGCCAGCTCCCGGATTGAGGGCATCGCCCCCTCCGCGCAGCAGGTGGCCCTCGCGGAGCTGGGTCAATCGGAGACGGTCCGGGGCATCAGTGAGCAGGCCACACTGGTCGCCAACAACATGACCGTGGTCCGCGCGGCCACCACCGCCCTCGCGGACGCGGACACCCTCACCGTTGACGACATCGTCGAACTCCAGCGCTCACTCCTACCCGATGAACCGCGTCACCACGGCCTACGCACTGTCCAGAACTGGATTGGCACGTCGAGCTGGACCCCGATCGGAGCGCTCTTCGTTCCCCCGGCGCCCGAGCGCGTGCCGACCTTGATGGCGGACCTCGTGGACTACCTCAACGGCGCCGCGCACTCCCCCCTCATCCAGGCCGGGGTGATCCACGCCCAGTTCGAGACGATCCATCCCTTCACCGACGGGAACGGCCGTGTCGGTCGGGCGCTGATCCACACCGTCCTCGCGCGCCGCGGGCTCACGAGCCGGGCGCTGCTGCCCATCAGCCTCGTCCTTGCCACGCTCAGCGACCACTACATCGACGGCCTGACGAGCTTCCGCCACGACGCCCCCGCGGGCAGCGCGGAAGCCAGTGCCGCAGCCAACGAATGGCTGCGGACGTTCGTCGGCGCCGCCTCCGTCGCAGTGGAACAGTCCAAGGTGCTGGTGGGCAGGATCGACGAGCTGCGTCAGTCGTGGACCGATCGGCTGACTGCCCATCGCATCGCCATTGGCCTGCGCTCAGCTCCGCGCGCGGACTCCGCCGTCGCCCGTTTGCTGGCCTCGCTGCCGGAGTCACCGGTCATCACCGCGACGACGCTTGCCCGCATCCTCGGCGTCTCCTACCCGGCGGCCAACTCGGCCCTGGACGAGCTGACGCAGGCAGGAATCCTCACCGCGAACTCGATCGAACGCGGCGCCCAGGCATACATCGCCCGGGAGATCCTGGATCTGGTCACGATCTCCGAGCGTGGGCTGGCCAGCACCCAGTTCGACACCCGAATCTCACCGCCGAGCAGAGGGGTCCCCGCCCTGCCACACGGGTGACGTCAGCCGATGGCCGGGAGGACGTCGCGTAGCCGGGCGAAGGTGAGCCCGCCGTCGAGCAGGCGCGGGAGCGCCTCGGCCATGCCGTCGGCCGTGCCGGATCCCGGCCGGTTGAAGTGACCGATGCAGATCGAACCCGCCCCGGCGGCGCCCATCGACTGCCTCACCTGCGCGGGGGTGAAGGTGGCGCCGGCGTCAGCGTTGACGTCGAAGTTGACCACCCGCTGGCCCAGCTCGGCGACGATCTCCACCGCCACGTCGTCGACGTGGGCCGTCCCCGAACGGAACCACAACGGACGAGCGCCCGTCAGCTCAGCCAGCCGGGCGTGCCCGCCCATCACCTCGTCGAACACATCCCCCACCGACGCCGTCCCGGGAATCCCGTAGGCCTCCGCCCCGCTCACCGACAGCGGCTTGTGCGCGGTGCCGTGGTTGGCGAGCTCGAACAGCGGATCGTCGGCCAGCTCGCGCGCAATGCCCGGGTTCGCGTCGATCCACCGCAGGTTGAGAAACAGCGTGGCGGGCACCGCCAGCCGTCGGAGCACCTCGATCAGCGCCTCGTCGTAGCCCGAGCCGTTACGCCCACCGCAGGCATCGAGCGTGACGACGGCGGGCTGAGCCTCACTGCGCAGCACCACTCCGTCGACCTCCAACCCCCACTGGGTGGGGGTGCGGCCGTCGAAGCGGGCGACGATGTCGTCGCGGGTGGGCAGCCGCGCTGGCCCCGCCGGCGAGGGGCTAGGCGATGAGGACTCAGGGCTGGGCGACGCGGTCGTTCGTGTCGATGACGGGGAACCCGACGGCGGGACGGACTCCACCGCCCGCGGCGACTCCGACAGCGACGGCGCCGCGGCGCAGCCGGCCAGTCCCGCCAGGCCGAGCCCCAGTACCCCTCGTCGCGCAATCCGCATGCGAGATTGTGTCACGGCGGCACGCTGCCCCCAACCGCGGAAGTCGGGCTGCCGGGGCCACCGATGCGCGACCCGCGGGCTAGCGTGTCCCCCATGACCCCACGGCTGGTTCCCTCCGACCCGCGGTTCACCACCGAGTCCGAGCGCGTCGTCTGGGAGCGTCTCCGCGACACTCTCAACCCCTCAGACACCCTCATCGCCAACCTCCGCCTCACCGACGTCCACAAGGACCATGAGGCGGACCTCGTGGTGGCCTTGCCCGGCGTGGGCGTGGTCGTCGTGGAGGTCAAGGGGTCCGGCATCGCCTGCATCGACGGCGCCTGGACCATGACCCACGACGGCGTGAGCCGCCCCGTCGAACCCGTCGGGCAGGCCCGCGACACCAAGTACGCCATCCGCGACTACGTGGAGTCCGACCGCCGCTGGGCAGACAGCTCCCACCCGAAGGCCCGCTTCCTGCACGCCGTCGTCACCCCCTTCACCGAACTCCCCGCGGACCTCCACCTCCCCGACTGCCCACGCTGGATGCTCCACGACCGCCGCGACCTTCCCCGCCTCGCCGAGCGCCTCGCCCACGTCCCGGCCGGGTTCGAGACCCACCGTCGGCCCCCCTCCGAGGACGACTGCACCACCATCGTCGACATCCTCACCGCCCGCGGCACCAGCGCCGTCGCCTCCGTGATCGACGACGCGGACGAGCGCCAGGCCCGCGCCGACCGCCTCACCGAGGACCAGGCCCTCGTGCTGCGCGTGACCCGGCTGCTCCGGCGGGTCGAGATCCGCGGCGGCGCCGGCAGCGGGAAGACCGTCCTGGCTCTCACGCAGGCGCGGCAGCTCACCGCCGGGCGCAACGGCCACCAGGAGAGGGTGGCGCTGGTGTGCTACTCGCTGGGCCTGGCCAGCCACTTCAGCCGCGAGGTGGCCACCTGGCCGTACAAGCAGCGGCCGGCGTTCGTCGGCACCTTCGAGGCGTTGGCCAACCAGTGGGGCATCGCCTCCGGCGACCGCGACGACCCCGACTTCTGGGAGCACCGCCTCCCCCTGCTCATGGCCGAGAAAGCGGCCGAGCTGCCGCCCAAGGCGCGCTTCGACTCGTTCGTCGTCGACGAGGCCCAGGACTTCGCCGAATCGTGGTGGAAGCCGCTGGTGACGGCGCTGCGCGACGAGGAGGACGGCGGCCTGTTCCTCTACTCCGACGAGAACCAGCGCCTCTTCCAACGCTTCGGCCGCCCGCCGGTGCCGCTCGTGCCGCTGGTGCTGGACCACAACCTGCGCAACACCCGCCAGATCGCGGAGGTGTTCAAGCCGCTCGCCCCGCTGCGCATGCGCCTCCAGGGAGGCGAGGGCCCAGAGGTGGTGCACGTCCAGGCAAGCCCCGACGAGGCCCTGGGTGTCGCGGACGACCAGATGGACCTCCTCTTCGACGAGGGCTGGGCGCCCGGGCACATCGCTCTGCTGACCACCGGCCGACGGCACCCCGAGCAGGTGTCGCGGCAGGACGAGGACCCGCAGCAGAAGACGTACTGGGACTCGTTCTGGGACGAGGACCTTCCCTTCTACGGACACGTGCTGGGGTTCAAGGGGCTGGAGCGTCGCGCCGTGGTGCTGTGCATCAACGAGGACGGCACCAGGGAGCGGTTCAGGGAGCGGCTGTACGTGGGGTTGTCGCGGGCCACCGACCGCCTGATCGTGGTCGGCGATCTGGACGCGATCGCGCACGCGGGCGACGACGTGGTGCGCGCCCTCCGCGGCTAGCGGTGAAGGGGACTTCGACACCTCGTCAGGGGCCTCGCTGGCTGTGATGTGCGCCTCGTTGGGAGCAGGCCGCTCCGGACCCCATTTTCGGTGTCGGATCCCGGAGGGTAGACCGACCCCGAGACACCACCCTAAAAGGGGCCTCCTCCCCCGGAGGAGTCCTGAGACCCCCGCCTAGGGCTCACATCCGCCGCACTGACCACCCGAGTCGTTCCTGCCCTCCCGCCCTCACTCCAGGCTGGCCCGATGCGCTGTCGCTCGGCAGCGCGACTGTGCTGCGGGTTGACTTGGGGGACCAGATGTCAGTTGCTCGTAGGTTCGTCGCTCGTGTGTTGGCTGTCGTGGTGGCCAGCACCGCCATGACGGTGGGGTTGGTCGTCGATCCGCCGCTCGCCACCGCGGCCGGTCACCACCGGACGCTCAACGTCACACGGGCGTTCGGCTCCGCTCCGGTCACTCCAGACCACGCGATCGACTACTTCGGTCTGGTCGCAGACCTCGACTCACCCAACGGCAGCCTCGTTGGTCAGGGCGCCTCCCCGTTCGGTGAGGTCCGGTTCCTGGTGGACGGCCGCTGGACGGCCTGGCAGTCGCTCGATCTGGACGGCGCCCAGGCGGAGGGCCAGTTCACCGGGTCCCTGATCGCGGTCGATCATGCCACCGCCTACCAGGTTCGCAACCTCCCCAAGGGCGCCCACAACTGGCGCGCGGCGGCCATCAACACCACCGACGGCCCGGTCGAAGCCGCCCCCGCTCAGGCGGCGAGCGAGGCACATGCCGTCACCGCCTGTCGCTCGCGGGCAGACTGGGGCGCCGACGAGTCGATCACCGGGTGGGAGCAGGGCGATGTCCGCGAGTTCTTTCCGGCGCAGGTGATGACCGTCCACCACACCGCGACCTCGAACACCTCGACGCAGGACTATTCGGCGACCATGCGGGCAATCCTCACCTACCACGTGAAATCCAACGGATGGTCCGACATCGGCTACCAGTACCTCGTCGACCGGAACGGCATCGTCTACGAGGGACGAAGCGCCGGAAGCACCGTTTCCTGCCTGGACGGTGGCGGCGACGGCTCCGACTTCGCACACCAGGCGGGCACCGGCAACATCGTGACCGGCGCCCACGTCGGGACCTACAACAGCGGCAACATCGGGGTGGCGCTCATGGGCTGCTTCAATGCGTCGGGAGGATGCACCGGCGACACGACGGTGCCCGCCGGCAGTGTCGGCGGGCTGGAGTCGCTGCTGGCCGATCTCGCCGATCGGCACTCGCTGTCCCCCCTGGGCTCCGTCGAGTACGTCAACCCGGTCACCGGCCGCACCGCCCCCATGCCCACGATCGCGACGCATCAGGACTGGCCGTCGACGGCCACGGCCTGCCCCGGCGACAACCTCTACCCCCAACTCCCGACGATCCGTGAGAACGTTGCCCTGTTGGTTGCACCCCCGGCGACGACGGTTCCCGCAGCTCCATCGGACCTCACCGCCACGGCGAGCTCGAAGAGCCAGATCCAGCTGACCTGGGTGGACAACGCCAGCAATGAAGACGGCTATCTCATCGAGCGCTGCAAGGGCGCTACCTGCACGAACTTCGCGCAGATCGCCTCTGTCGGCACGGTCACGTCATTCACCGACACCCGGCTGGCGGGCAGGACGACCTACCAATATCGGGTTCGTGCCTCCAACGCGGCCGGAGTGTCGGAGTACTCCAACATCGCCTCCACCACCACTCCGAGGAAGTGACCCGCCGGACCGGTCACCCCGCCACGCCGTCGTCGCCCCATCTGACGATCACCAGCTAGGGCGCAGGGGGAACCCGTTCGAACCGTCGTCGGCTGTCCTGACCGCCAGCACCTGGTGCAGCTGGACGTTGTTGCGCTCGAAGTTGAGCCGAGACCCCGCCATGTACAGGCCCCAGGCGCGCGCCGTCGGTTCGCCGGCCGCGGCCGCCCCCGCGAGGTGGTGGCGGCCCGGGGCCGGAAGAGGTTCGAGGTGGACTTGGCAAGGCGCACCGGGGCTCCGGCGGGGATCGCCTCGTACGACGATCGGAGCCGCCGCAGCGCCTGCTCGTGCTCTGCCCGGGCGCGTGACGCTGTCACAGGGCCCAACCTAACCCCGATCGGTCCCCAGCTGGTCGCCCACGCTGAAGTGGCGGACCTTCCTCGAGCGGCTCAGTCCTCAGTGCTCTCGGCTGCCTGCCGCAAGGCGCAGGCCACGACTTCGCCGAGGTCCAAGCCGTAGGACGGCCCCCCGCGGGCGCGGTAGGCATCCACCCGGGAAGAACCGCGCTCAAGGAGCCGGGCACCACCGACGTTGTTTCCGCGGGCGGTGTGGGTCAGGCCGACGCAGATCTGGGCGAGTCCCTGCCAGAGATCACGCTCCTCGTCCGGGCCGGCCTTCCAGCGGGCCTCGAGAACCTCGTGTGCAGCGAACTGCCGACCCTCCGCGACCAGGCTCCTGGCCAGCTCCACCGACTCCAACGGAGGCAAGGGCTCCTCGGACACCGGCTCAACACCCGCGGCCCCATAGGGCAGGGGCCGGCCGAGCGCGTCACGCGGGCGGGCCTGGCGGGGCCGACCGGCGTCGTCGCGGTCGCGGATCATCGCCTTGTTCCCCCGGAGCATCCCGCAGCCATCCCACTTCTCATGGGGACCATGCTACGAGGAGGTCACGACCTCCGTTGCGGGGTCGATGTGCCCTCCGCCACGTCCGCGGACGGCTAATCGGGTTCTGGCTCCATCAGGAAATCCCACGTGAGTCCGTGGGCGAGCACCACCAGAAGGACCAGCAGCACGCCCCCGACGATCAGCGGGGTGAACCCGGCGGCTCGCGCCAGTTCGGGCGCCACGCCGAGCACGAGGATGGCCAGGTAGAGCACGATGGCAACCCACCGGAACCGCCGAAACGTGCCCACCACCGTGGCTGAACGCTCACGGCGGAGCAGCCCGACGGTGGACCACAGGCCCACCAGCGCGCAGCTGCCGAAGCTGATGCGCCACAGCAGCGGGGTGTCGGGGCTGATCTGCGCGAGGGTGGCCATCAGTCCGGGGAGCAGGAACGAGATGTAGGTGCCGGCGGCGAGGCGGCGACGGTCGGCGTCGGCCCTCCAGGCAGGGCGGCTCTGGACGACGACCCACCACAGGCCCACCAGGGTGAACGAGGTGCCGGCCAACAACGAGTAGAACGCTGACAGGTCCATGGGCGCGCCCTCCGGGTAGCAGTTGGTCCCAGTGTGAGCCAACAGGTCGCCTGAGGATGCGGCAAGCGTCGGATCCGCGCGGGGGGATGGCGCACCAGCCGGTCAGGCGAAGTCCGCGGCGAGCACCCTCGCCTCGTCGCGCTCGACGGCCTCCACCACACGCTCCGCGACGACGGCGGGGTCCAGCCCGCGCGGCATGGCCGGCGCCTGCCCGGCGAGCGGGCGGGTGGCCAGCCCCGTCTCGGTGTGCGGCGGCTGGGCGTCGCACACCAGTACCCCGGACCGTCGGACCTCCCGGCCCAATGCCGCGAGCCCCGCAGCGACGGCCGCCTTCGACGCGGAGTAGGCGGCCATGCCCGCCACTGGCTGCGACGCCACCACCCCGCTGAGGTGCACCAGGAACCCGCGGGTCTCGACGAGTGCCGGGATCACGCGACGGGCCAGCCACAGCGGCCCGATCGCGTTGGTGAGGAACAGCTCCTCGATCACCTCGTCGTCGGTGTCAGCCAGCGGACCGAACGTGACGACTCCCGCGGCGATCACCACACCGTCGAGGCGGCCGTGGCGGTCGCGGGCGTAGGCGACGAGGGCGTCACCCGAGCCGGCGTCCTGCAGATCCACGCGCACGTCGACGTCGCCGCGGCGGCCCGCCCGGACGACGGTGGCGCCACGCGAGGCGAGCACCCGGGCGATCTCAGCGCCGAGGACGCCCGCGGAGCCGACGACCGCGACGACACGGCCGTTCAGGGATCGGGCCATGAGCACTCCTTGTGGGTCGCGACGAGGTATGCCGATTGAACCACGACCCCGCCCGCCGCGGACCCTGCGCGGCGGGGTGTGCGTTTGAGCAAATGGCAAGGGTCGCGGACACCTCCCCGCGGGAGCTGAGCGCGCACCACTTCGCGACCCGTGCCATTTGCTCAACTCCCGTCCCCGTCCCCGTCCCGGGGGCAGGGGGCGACGGGGTCGGGCCGCGGGCGCTCAGAGTGTAAGGATCCTGGACGGTCTGTCGTCCGGAATCCGACACCCACCGGGCCCTCACCCCATGACGCGTGAACCCTCGCCGTTCGACCCCTTCCCAGCCGGGCCGAACCGGGCAATAATCGCGGCAACAAGGGGGTACGCCATGTGGCATCGACGACCCACCGAGCCGGCGGTCCTGGCCGAGGCCAAGGACCGGCTCACGGAGGAAACCGCGCACGCCTGGCGGCAGAAGAGGTCCCGCGGACCCGAGCCGGACCCGCTCCTCCACGACCCGGAGATCCTGAATTCGTTGCTCGGCATGACGAACGGCACCTGCGCCTACTGCGAGCGCGGCCTGGAGATGCAAGGCTCCGACGCCGCCGTCGTCACGCATCACCGCCCAACCTGGGGGGCCGTCGGCACCGACGGCGACGTCTCACTCCAGGCCTACTGGTGGCTCAGCTACGAGTGGGACAACCTTTACCCAGCCTGCGCCGACTGCATCCGCTCCCGCGGCACCCGTTTCCCGGTGGCGGGCGAGCGGGCGACCTCCCTCGACACCCTCGGACACGAGCAGCCCCTCCTCCTGGACCCCCTCCTCGACGACCCCGACGAGCACCTCCGCTACCAGCCCGACGGCACAGTCACCGCGCTGACGGACCGCGGCCGCGCCACCATCGACAATCTGGCCCTCAACCGTGACTTCCTGGTCAAGGCCCGGCTCGCCGCCCGCCACTCCGAGCCGGGCAACGCCTTCCCCACCCTCCACCGCCAGTTCGGCGGCTATGCCCAGTCCGCACCCCTGGAGGCCGCCGCTCCCCCGCCGCCCCCACCGCGACCCTCAGGCCCCGACCTCCCGCCCATGTCCGGCGCCGAGCCGGGGGCCCCGGCCTACGACCTCACCTCGAACATGGTGGGCGCCCAGCGCGGCAACTACTTCCAGGCCACCCAGTGGATCGAGCGCGTGGTCATCCGCAACTTCCGCCCCATCCGCGAGCTTGAGATCGACCTCGCGAAATCCACCAGCGAGCGCGGCCCCTGGACGGTCCTCCTCGGCGAGAACGGCTGCGGCAAGAGCTCAGTCCTGCACGCCATCGCGCTCACCATGATGGGCGGCGAGCAGCGCCGGGCGCTCGGCATCGACGCCCGTAAGTTCCTTCGCGACGGCGCCCGCAAGGGCCTCGTCGAGGTCTACCTTTCCGGGCGGCAGGAGCCTCTCCGGCTCGAGTGGGCCAAGGGCGAGCATGAGTTCTCCGGCCCGGAGCCGGTGGCCGCGCTGATGCTCGGCTACGGCGCCACCCGCCTGCTGCCACGCACCCCGTCGCCGCAGGACGACAACAGGGTGGTGCGCGTCGACAATCTCTTCGACCCCGTCGCCCCCCTCACCGACCCCACCTCCTGGCTGCTCTCCCTCGACGACGACACCTTCGACGACGTGGCCCGCGGCATCCACGAGATGCTCGCTCTGGACCAGGACGCCGAGCTCCTCCGCGACGACGACCAGGTGCTCCTCAAGCAGGGCCGCACCCGCTCCGACATCGTCACGCTGAGCGACGGCTACCAGTCGATGGTGGTGATGGCCTGCGACATCCTGCGCTCCACCATGCGGCTGTGGACGCAGTCGGCGCTGGCGGAGGGGATCGTGCTGATCGACGAGATCGGCGCCCACCTGCACCCGCGCTGGCGGTTGCGGATCGTCACCGCCATGCGCAACCTGATGCCGCGCATCCAGTTCATCGTCACCACCCACGACCCGCTGTGCCTGCGCGGGATCGTCGACGGCGAGGTGGTCGTGATGCGCCGCAACAGCGAGGGCGACGTCGTGTCGCTGTCGGACCTGCCTCCGGTGACCGGGATGCGGATCGACCAGTTGCTCACCTCCGAACACTTCGGCCTGGGCTCCACCGACGACCCGGAGGTCACCGAGCTGTGGGAGAACTACTACCGCCTCATGGGGCTCAAGAAGCCGAGCAAGGAGCAGACCGACCGCCTGGAGCGGGTCCGCGCCCGCCTCGACGAGCTGGAGCAGTTCGGCACCACCGAGCGCGAGCGGCTACTGCTCACCTCGGCCGCCGACTACATCGCGCAGCGCCGCGAGACCGGCGACGCCGTCGCCCCCAGCAGCAAGGAGATGACCGCCAAGCTGTCCGAGCTGTGGGGCAAGTACCTGCCGGGGAGCTCGTGATGCGACGGGTGCCGCGGCCCAAGGAACCGCCCAGCCTGGCGGGGGAGAAGACGCTGAAGGAGCGTCAGGCGGCCCTGGACTTCTATGCCGCGTGGGACGGCGCGGCCAAGTACGACGGCTACAAGGCCTACAAGAACCCCGACATCCGCACCGCGCTGGAGGAGGCGTTCGGCGGCAAGTGCGCCTACTGCGAGACCTTCTACGCCGCCACCCAGCCCGTTGCCATCGAGCATTACCGCCCCAAGGGCGAGGTGACCATCGACGGGAAGCGCGTGCCGCCGGGCTACTACTGGCTGGCCAGCGAATGGACCAACCTCCTGCCGTCGTGCACCGACTGCAACAGCCCCCGCAGGCAGGACCTCCCCAACGAGGAGGAGGCTAAGACCGCGGGCAAGGCCAACGCGTTCCCGCTCGCCCCCGGATCGCCCCGCGGCACCTCCCCGGGCGGGGAGAAGGGCGAGAAGAGACTCCTGCTGCACCCCTACCTCGACTTCCCGGAGAAGCACCTCGAGTTCGTGTGGGGCACCGGCACCGTCGACGACGGATGGGTGAAGCCCAAGCGCGGCAGCGCCAAGGGGGCCACCACCATCACGGTCTGCGCCCTCCAGCGTCGGGGCCTCCGCGCCGCGCGGCGGGACCGCCTGCTGGACCTCATCGCCCACCTGGAGTCGGTCGTCGAGGCGCAGAACAACGTCGTCCGGCACCCGGACGACCCGGACCTGCTGACCCAACTGGAGCGACGGCTGGGCGAGGTCAGCCGCTTCGTCGCCGACCACGCCCCCTACAGCGCCATGTGCCGCCAGGTGGTGGCGAGATACCACGCGAAACTCTTCGGACCCCAGGAGTGACCATGACCACAGCAGCATCCACCAGCCCCTACGCCTCGCCGTCGCTGCACTGCGACATCGTCATGAAGGGCGGCATCACCAGCGGCGTGATCTATCCCCGCGCGGTCTCGGAGCTGGCGAAGACCTACACGCTGAGCTCCGTCGGGGGCGCCTCCGCCGGGGCCATCGCGGCGGCTGCCGCTGCGGCAGCCGAGCTCGGCCGTCACTCCGGCGGATTCGAAGGGCTCGACGAGATGCCCGACGAACTGGCCGCCCTCGCGCCGGACGGCCAGTCCAAGCTGGCGTCGTTCTTCCAGCCGACGAGGACCGCGGCCCCGCTGTTCCGGCTGATGTTCTCGGTGGCCGGGAAGGAGGGCGGGAAGATCGGTGCCCTCGTGGGTGGCCTGCTGCGCAGCTTCTGGAAGGAGGCGCTCGTGGGAGCGCTGATCGGGCTTGTCCTGATCGTGCTGAGCGCGCTCGGCGAGGGCATCGCGTCCGTGGCGGGCGTCGTCGGGGGTCTGCTGCTGCTGGTGCTCGGGGCGGCTGTCGGGGTCCTGGTGGGCGCCCTGCGGACGTTCGGCCGCGTCGTCGAGGACGGCTTCGGTATGTGCACCGGCATGGAGGGCTACGGCGCGGGCGGGGCCAAACCGCTCACCCCCTGGCTCTACGAGAAGATCCAGACGCTGGCCGGGCGGGCCCCCGGCGCGCCGCCGCTGACGTTCGGCGACCTCCGCCGCGCCGACGTGACGCTGCGGGTGATGACCACCAACCTGACCCGCCACCAGCCCATGGCGATGCCGTGGAGCACCCGCGAGTTCTACTTCGACGCCGACGAGATGCGCGGCCTCTTCCCCGCCGACGTCGTCGACTGGATGGTGGCCCACCCGCCGGCCGGCGACGGCGGGGATCCCATTCAGACGCGCAGCGACCTGGGGCGCACTCTGCATCCCTGGCCCGCGGCCGACGACCTTCCGGTGATCGTCCCCACGCGGATGTCGCTCAGCTTCCCGGTCCTCATCTCCGCGGTCCGGCTCTACGCCGTGGACTACACCCGGCCCGAGAACCAAGGACCCGACGGCGCCGTCGGTCAGGCAGCGGCCACCGATGGGCCGACCTTCTCCAGCGTGTGGTTCACCGACGGCGGGCTCTGCGCCAACCTACCGGTGCACTTCTTCGACTCCCCGCTGCCCAAGCACCCCACGTTCGCTTTCAACCTCGGGCCGTTCCCGCCCGGGCGGGCGAAGTCCCAGGACCAGTCCGAGAACAGCTACCTGCCCACCACCAACCAGGCGGGCCTCCAGCGCCCGTGGTTCCCCCTGCCGACGAAGGGGCTCGGCGCCTGGGCGTCGTTCGGGCTGCTCATGGTGCACACCGCCCGCGAGTGGGTCGACGGCGCCCAGATGGTGATGCCCGGGTACCGGGACCGGATCGTCACCGTGCATCACGACCACGCCGAGGGCGGAATGAACCTGTCGATGCCACCCAAGGTGGTCACGGACCTCGCCGAACGCGGGAGGCTGGGGGCGGTCAAACTCGTCGACGCGTTCGCCGGGCCTCAGCCGGGCATCGTACCCACGTGGGGCTGGAACAACCACCGCTGGCTCCGGTTCCGCACCGCGACCTCCGGTCTCGCCGGATGGCTGCAGGGCTTCCGCGCCAGCTATGTGGACACGACCTCCGGCGGCATCCCCTACCCTGACCTGGCCGGCCCCGGCGCCGACGCTCCACTTCCCTCGTACCCGCTCTCCGGAGCCAAGCGCGAAGCGTTGAACGAGCGCGCAGATGGGCTGATCGGCCTGGCCGGATCCTGGGGCGGAGGAACAATCCCCCCGGCCCCCAAGCCCGCCCCGCGCCTGCGTCTGGTGCCCGACGACGGCACGGCCGCCGGCCTCGACCTCCAGGACTAGCTGGTCCTGGAGGTCGCGGTCTCAGACGCCGTTGGTGGGCTCAGTTGCCGGTCTTCGGCAGTCCCACCACGGCTTCTGGGCGGTCGGGCGGTGGTGCAGGTCCCAACGCCTGGCCGGCCGGCTGCGGGGTCTTCCCCTATATCAAATGCCCATCAGCTCAGGTAGTTTCTTTAGTTAGTGATGAGCCTTGGCCGGCCCGGAATTTCCGGGCATGGCACGGCCGCGGCGTGGGGGTCGCCGAGAGTCGTCGACCTGGATCAGGAGGTAGAGAGTCATGAAGAGCAGGACAGGAATAGCAGCCATATCGGCCGCGGGACTGATCGCGGCGCTGGGACTCTTGGGCGGGCTGACCGCCCAGGCCGACATCCCAGACGGGTCGGCTGCGAACCACCCGGAGGCGTGGGAACAGTATTTCGGCGTGGCAGGCATCGACTGCTACAAGGATGAGCCGGTCAAGATGCCCTTCACCGTCCCCAAGGCCGGCGAGGGCCGGGTGTGGTACGCCGTGATCTTGAAGGCGGGTTCAGAGAACTCCACCGACGAGCCCAGCGAGGTTTTCATGTCGGTGGCTGCCGGAACGAAGCTGCAACACTCCTCTGACAAGGACATTTCCCACGTCATCCTGTGTTCGGTGCCCAAGGTGACGACCAAACCCTCTCCGTCGGTGAGTCCCTCTCCGTCGTTGAGCCCGTCCCCGTCGATGAGCCCGTCCCCGTCGATGAGCCCGTCCCCCAAGCCGTCGCACAAGCCGACGACCTCCACCACCGCCCCGCCCACCAAGAAGCCCGTGGTGGGGCTGCCCAAGACCGGCAACTGACACCTGCACACGGGATCACGGCTGACGCTCCCGCCCTGCCTGCGGTTGTTGTTCCTCCAGATCAGGTCTCGAGCCCCCAGGGCATTCGAGCATCGGTCTGGAGGAACAGCAACCGCGGAGCCCTTCCGCGACATGGAACGATAGGACCCGTGACCGCCACCTCCTTCGACGTCGCCGTGGTCGGGCTCGGTCCCGCCGGGCGCTCCCTCGCGTCGCGGTGCGCGGCGCACGGGATGCGCGTTCTCGCCGTCGACCCCCGCCCCGAGGCGGTCTGGGGCCCCACCTACGGCATCTGGGGCGACGAACTGGGCGCGCTGCCGGAATCAGTGGTGCGGTCCCGTATCCTTCGCCCCGAGCTGAGGGCCCATGGCGCCTACCCCCTCCCCCGCGACTATCTCGTCCTCGACAACCCCGCCCTCCAGGCCGCCTTCCCTCTCGACGAGGTGGTGCTGCGCCGCGGCCGGCTGACCGACGACGAGGTCTCGGACCTGCGATCCGAAGCCCGCGTCGTCGTCGACGCGCGCGGCGCGAGGCCCGAAGGGATCATCCCCCGGGACCCCTCGCCGGCCCAGACTGCGTTCGGGATCGTCCTGCCTGCCGAGGTCGCGGCGCCGGCGCTGCAGGGTGCGACGGCGCTGCTGATGGACTGGCGCACCGACTGGTCCACGGATCCCCAGCCGCACGACACCCCCACCTTCCTCTACGCCATCCCCCTGGGGGGTGGCGAAGTGCTGCTCGAGGAGACCTGCCTCGCGGCCGCGCCCGGCCTACCCATCCCTGAGCTGAGGGCGAGGCTCCGGACGCGGTTGGTGTCGCGGGGGGTGGCCGAGTCCGCCGTCGAGCATCCGCTGAGCAGGGAAGTGGTGCGCATCCCGATGCGCGGGCGGGGCTGGAGCGCCGCCCCTGGGACGACGGCGGTCGGCACCGCCGGGCGCGGGGGGAACCTGGTGACGGGCTACTCCGTGGCCCATTCGCTGCTGCGGGCCGACGGCCTGGCCCGTGACCTGACGGCCGGTCGACCCATGACGGCCGACCCCCACACCCCCGCTGACCTGTTCCGCGAGATGGGCCTGCGTGCCCTGCTCCGCCTCGACGTCGACGGCACGCTGGCCCTGTTCGACGCCTTCGGTCGGCTCCCCGGCCAGGCTCAGCGCGACTTCATGTCGCGGGACTCCACCGCCACCGGGCTGGCCGCCGCCATGTGGGGGATGTTCGCCCGGATGCCGATGTCGGGCCGGGGGCAGCTGATCGCCGCGACGCTCGGCCCCGGGCGCCACGTCTGAGCCCGATCGGCGCGGGTTGTGAGGGCTTCGACTCCGGACCGATCCCCTAGCCAGTCGGGCATCCGCCGCGCGAATCCCCGTCAACCCCTATGGGGTTTGCGGGGTCACCCCCGATGCCCGGATCCGCAGTCGGATGAAGACTTACCTCAACACGCCAGATCGGCGGCCAGAGAAAGGTAAGGGTCATGCCCAACGACAACACCAACACAGCCGGCTTCCAGGCAGTTGCTGAAGAATCCTTCAACGACAACTCCACCAACACCAACCTCGACGCCGACCTCGAGGTCGAGATCGAAGACTCGCTGAACGACAACTCGGACAACTCCACCAACACCGAGATCGACACCGAGGTCGAGGTTGAGGACTCCTTCAACGAGACCGAGACGGACACCGAGATCGACGATTCCTACAACGTCGACAACTCCTTGGAGCACGAGGATTCCTACAACGACAACTCCGAGAACCTCGATGTTGAGGTGGAGATCGACGACTCCTTCAACCGCGATGAGTCGGTGAAGACGCAGGACTCGTTCAACATCACCAGCTCGTTCAACGAGCAGACGCTCAACGACAACTCCACCACGGTGGGCGTGCGCCAGTACCAGACCAACGTCGGCGACCTGAACCTCGGCGGCATGGGTGGGATGCTCGGCGGCAAGGCTGCCTACGGGCACGGCGGCGGCGCGGACCTCGAGCTGGACAACCGCTCGATGAACGTTGACCAGTCCGTCAACCAGATCATCAACGCCGGCGACGACGTGGATCAGGACTTCAGCCAGACGGCCAACGTGGCCTTCGGGGATCACTCGATGGCGGCCGGCGACGACATCGACATCGACAACTCCTCCATGAGCGTCGAGCTCGGCGACATCTCCATCGGCAACACCTGGATCGACACCCGCATCAACGACTCGTTCCAGGACAACTCGGTGGACAACGACTACGACTGGGAGATGGAGATCGACGACTCCTTCAACGACCAGTCCACGGACCTGGACGTGGAGGTCGACATCGAGGACTCCTTCACCAACGAGGTCACCGAACTCAACTCCTTCGAGTGGGAGAACGAGGGCAACGTCTTCAGCCCCGGCGCTGCCACCACCGGCGGCGAGGTCATCGACGTCGAGCTCTGATCCTGATCACACCCTCACACGGCGGTTGCCCGGTCACCTTCCACGGTGGCCGGGCAACTGGCGTGTGACCCGGGGAGGCCTACGATGAAGAAACCGACGATCGATCGCGGGAAGGAACCCGAATGAGTGATCCTGCTGGTGTCGTGGAGGGTGCAGTGGTGCTCCCCAATCAGAAGACGCTGATCGGGCTCGTGGAGGCGATGGGCACGATGGCCGCCAACGGCGGCCGCACCGATCTCTCCGAGCGCCTCGTGCAGACCAACGCCCGCCTCCGCGACCCCGAGGTGCGCGTGATCGTGGTCGGTGAGTTCAAGCAGGGCAAGAGCAAGCTGATCAACGCCCTGGTCAACGCGCCGGTCTGCCCCATTGACGACGACGTCGCCACCAGCGTCCCCACCGCCGTGGGCTACGGCGAACAGCCCGCCGCGACCATCCTGCTTCGCTCGGAGCCCCACGCCGGGAAGTCAGAGATCCAGCGGCAGCCGATCCGCTTCGAGGAGCTGGCCCAGTACGTCTCGGAGCTCGGGAATCCCGGCAACGAACGCCATCTCGTCTCAGCCGAGGTGGTGCTGCCGCGGGAGATCCTGCGGGGCGGCCTGCGCCTGGTGGACTCCCCCGGGATCGGGAGCCTGGACTCGTCCTCCGCGCTGACGACGCTGTCCGCGCTGTCCTCGGCCCACGCGGTGCTGATGGTCTCCGACGCGTCACAGGAGTACACCGAACCCGAGGTACAGCTGCTCAAGCACGCGATGCGCATCTCGCCCAACGTGGCGGCGGTACTCGCGAAGACAGACCTGTATCCGGACTGGCGCA
Source organism: Tessaracoccus luoxuelianae (assembly GCF_054483915.1). Classification (NCBI taxonomy): domain Bacteria; kingdom Bacillati; phylum Actinomycetota; class Actinomycetes; order Propionibacteriales; family Propionibacteriaceae; genus Tessaracoccus; species Tessaracoccus luoxuelianae. Next base: position 352,296 of record NZ_CM137013.1, read on the forward strand.
CCATCGAGGGCATCGACAAGGGACACCTCGAGGGGATCGGCGAGCTCCCGCTCTTCTCGGTCTCCAGCGACCTGCGGCTGCTCGCCGCCTCGGAGCAGGACCGCGAGCTCAACAACGAATCCGGCTTCCCGGACCTGGTCTCCCACCTGCGCCTCGACGTGCTGCGTCGCGCGGAGGTCATCAACACGCGCAGCGCAGTGCATGATCTTCTGTTCGTGGTGGACCAGATGACGATGGCCGCCCGCACCGAACTCACCGCCCTCCTCAACCCGGAGGACACCCCGCAGCTGATCCTTCAGCTGGAGGAGGCGAAGGCGCGCGCGGACGAGTTCCGCGGCCGGTCGTCGCGCTGGCAGGTGGCCCTCGGCGACGGTGTCGCGGACCTCATCTCGGACATGGAGCACGACCTGCGCGACCGCCTCCGCCGCGTTCAGCGCGAGGCGGAGGACGCCATCGATCAGGGCGACCCAGGGCCGATCTGGGAGCAGATCGCCGAATGGATCGACCAGCGCGTCGCCGCCGCCGTGTCGGAGACCTTCGTCTGGACCGACGAGCGGGGTAAGGCGCTCACCGAGGAGATCGCGGAGCTGTTCATCCAGGACGAGACGTCGCTGCCCGTCATCGCCGTCGGCGCCACGGACGGCGTGCTCGACGCGGTGGAGGAGATCCCTGACTATCACACCGGCCAGCTCGGCGCCGTGGAGAAGATCTACATCGGGGTCCGCGGCTCCTACGGCGGCGTCCTCATGGTGGGTCTCGCCACCGGCCTGATCGGGATGACTCTGATCAATCCGCTGTCGCTGCTCGCGGGCGTCCTCGTCGGCCGTAGGGCCTACCGCGAGGACATGAACTCCCGCCTCCTGCGCCGCCGGTTCGAGGCGAAGGGCATCGTGCGCCGCTACATCGACGAGGTGACATTCCAGGTGGGCAAGCAGCTGAAGGACCGCCTGCGGATCGTCCAGCGCACCGCCCGCGACCACTTCGGGGCCATCGCGGATCAGCTGCACCGCTCGCTCACGGAGGCTGTCATGTCGGCCAAGCAGTCGGCCGGCACCTACTCGGAGAAGCGCGACAAGCGCGTGCTCGAGCTTCAGGCCCAGCTCCGCCAGCTCGACAAGGTGCGCGCGCAGCTGCCGGAGCTGCCGCAGATGCGGGTCAAAGAGGTGCTCGGCCGGTGACATCGGGGGCATACGAGGATTCCGTCGCCCTCCTGGCGGCGGCGCGTCGCCTGCACGAGGGCGACCACGCGGCCGTCGAGACCATCGACGGGTTGAGCACGCGCCTGGCCGAGCCCCTCCGGGTTGCAGTCGCCGGGATCGTCAAGGCAGGCAAGTCCACGCTGCTCAACGCGATACTGGGCGAACAGATCGCGCCCACCGACGCCGGCGAGTGCACCCGGGTGGTCACCTGGTACCGGTACTCGGACACGCCGACGATCACCCTCCATCCGCGCTCCGGCGAGCCCCGCAGGCTGCCGATCGCCCGCGCCCACGGCAAGCTGGTCCTGGACCTGGGCGAGCTGCGCCCGGACGAGGTGGAACGCATCGACGTGGGCTGGCCCTCGCGGGTCCTGCGCTCGCTGATCCTCATCGACACCCCCGGCATCGAGTCCCTGTCCCACGACGTGTCGGCCCGGTCCGCGGCCTTCCTCACGCCGGACAACGCCCCTTCGTCCGCCGACGCGATCGTCTACCTGCTCCGCCACCTCCACCCGTCGGACCTCAAGTTCCTCGAGGCCTTCCGCGACACTGCTGCCGGCGCCTCGAAGACCGTCAACGCCGTGGCCGTACTGTCGCGGGCCGACGAGATCGGCTCCGGACGGATCGATTCCCTCCTCTCCGCCCGCAAGGTGGCCCGCCGCTACGAGAAGCACGGGGATCTGGCCTCGCTTGCTCTGGCGGTGCTACCCGTCGCCGGGCTGGTGGCCGAGGGTGCCCGCACCCTGAGGGAGGACGAGTTCGCCGCGTTCCGGGCGCTGGCCGATCTTGAGCGCGGGGAGCGGGAGAAGCTCCTGGTGTCGGCGGACCGGTTCGTGCGGCCCGAGCAGGTGGCCTCCCCCCACGATGACGTCAGGCGCCGCCTCCTCGGCCGCTTCGGCATCTTCGGCGTGCGGCTGGCCATCTCGATGATCAGGGCCGGCGCAGCCAACTCGGCAGAGCTCACCGAACGGCTCGTGGAGTACAGCGGACTCGACGAGCTCGGCAGCTTCATCAGCCTGCACTTCGGCGCCCGCGCCGAGGCCCTGAAGGTGCGCGCTGTCCTCGACGGCCTGGCCCAACTCCTGCGCGAGAACCCGCACGACGGCGCCTCCCCCATCCTCGGCGGGATCGAACGGATCCAGGCCACCGCGCACGGGCTACGCGAGCTCTCGCTGCTGTCCGAGGCCAGGGTGTCGGGCCTCCCGCTCTCCGCGGACGATGCAGCCGCGGCCGAGCGGATCGTCGGAGCCAACGGCACCACCACGACGGCGCGGCTCGGGGTGCCCGAGGACACGGACGGGCCCGCCCTGTCCGAGCGGCTGACGCAGGAACTGGACAGGTGGCGGGCCAAGAGTCACTCCCCGCTCACCGAGCGGGCCGGCGTCGAGGTGTGTCGGGTGGTGATCCGGAGCCTGGAGGCGGTGGCCTCAGACCTCGGCTCCCGGGGAGGCGACGACGCCCTTGCGGACGTCGTGCTTGCGGGCGGTCCAGCGCAGGGCTCCGGGGAAGGTGCTCACCAGAATGGCGAGCAGCACTAGCCCGCCCTGCACGGCGAACATCTGGCGCAGGATCTCTCCGTGCTCCCCCTCGGCGACCAGCTCGTTGGCCACCAGGTACAGCGCTGCCTGGCCCAGCACGGTGAAGAACATCCACCACCTCGCCCCGTCCTTGCGGTTCATGAACGACACCAGCAGTGTGACCTGAATGAGGAGCAGCGCGAGCAGGCCCCAGAAGGCCGACCAGTAGATGATGTCCGCCGCCGTGGCGTAGGTGCTGTCCGGACGTGAGCCGTCGACGCCGCGGACCGCCTCGATGATCAGTGGCAGCTGGTCCTCGCGGACCACGAAGTAGTAGACCACCGCGACGGAGCCGGCCACGAGGCCCAACACCCACAGCAGCTGGGTCACCCGGATCGAGAAGGGTGGAGGCTGCTTGACGATCACGGGGGCAGCATTGGCGTTGGCCAGGGCTGGGCGCTCGGGGCGCTTGCGCCCGGAATCAGCCTTTGGCCCGTCCGTTCCGGTGGGGAACGGGCGGGCCGTGGGGCGTTCGTCGGTCATGCGACTCAATTCTAGAACCCGTCTCAGATGTCGTCGTAGGCCGGTTCGAATTCCTCTTCATCAGGCGAGTAGTCCTCGTCGGTGGGCTGCTCCTCGTACTGCTCCTCCACGGCGGCGGCCGCCATGGGCTCGGGCTCGGGCTCGGGGGCCGCCATGGCCGCAGGTGCAGGAGCCTCGACCGAGGTGGTCGTGATCTCGGTCTCGACGACGGTGGTCTCCGTGTTCTGGAACGAATCGTCGACCTCCGTGGCCACCTCGACGTTGACGGGAGCCTCGTTGAACGAGTTTTCCGCCGACTGGTTGAGTGTCACGTCCGCGGTCATCGACTCGTCGTTGAACGACTCGTCGATCTCGACGTTGGTCTCCTCATTGCCGATGGAGACATCGCCGATGGTCGTGTCGTTGTGCGAGGAATCGACCGTGGCGTCGTTGCCGGCTGCCATCGACGCGTCGCCCACGGCGAGGACTGTCTCCTGGTCGAAGACCTGGAGCACGTCACCCTCCGCCCAGATGCTCTGGTTGACGGACTGGTCCACGATGGTGGACCGGTTGTCGACGTGGAAGTTGTTGGCCACCCGGGTGATCTCCTCCACCACTGTGGGCGGGCGCGGGTTGACGATGACGACGGGGGGCTCTGGGGGATGCGGCCGGGGCATGACGTCTGGGTGGTCCACGATGACGGGGACCACCTGCCTGACGTCCTCTCCGCAGATGTCGCCGAGACCACTCCTCTCGAGGGTCTCTTCGGGTGCTGCGGCGAACTCCGCAGCTGCGTTCGGGTCTCGCAGCAGACTGAGGATGAACTCAATCAGCGCGTCAGCGATGGTCACCAAAGGGGTTGTCATGGCTGTCTCCTCAAGGGTCGGATGGCGCTGGCTTTCAAACTACGGGGTGGGATGGTGGGAAGGCATCGGGGCTTTCCCCCACTCCCGGAGTAGGTCATTAGGGGGTGTGTGGTCATCGGTGCTCCGATCGGACCTGGTGCCGTGACGGGTCGATCACGACGCGCAGTTTGGCGATCAGATCTGAGCGGCTGGTGACCGAGAGGCGTCGCTTGATGTGCGACACATGGTGCTCGACGGTGCGCGGGGAGATGAAGATGGTCTGCCCGATCTCGGCGTAGGTCTTGCCCTGCATGACCAGCAGAGCCACGTCCAGCTCGCGGTCGCTGAGCGGCAATCCCTCGGCGGCACTCGGCGCGTCCTTGGGGTTCTGCGAGGCGGGCTCGGACCGCCGAGCCTCCTCCGCCGTCGGATGAAGCCGGCGGGCGACGGTGAGCAGCCGGGCCGAGACCCTGCGGTCCGTCGTGCGCCCGGCGCCATGGGCCGCGAGGCGGGCCCCGTCCCAGGCCAGCCCGATGGTGGACAGCGCCTTGGCCGCCTCCTCCACACTGTCCGGCTCCACGTTGCCCGACAGCACCGCTACCCAGATCCCGCCGGCATGGGCCATCACCTCTGCCACCCGGCAGCTCGACGACGCGGCCACCAGCGCCTTGGCGTGCGGTCCGAGCAGCTCCGGCCTGTCCAGGAGGATGCCCTGCTGGACCGCCGCCCACCTGAGCTGCAGCGACCACAGCGGTGGCGATCCGAGCCGACCGAGCAGCTCCAGGCCCTGCGTGAAGTGCGACGACAGGGTGGTGGCGTCACCCACGCGCGCCGCGGCGCACACCAGCGCGCCCAACGGGAGCAGCGTGTAGAGGTCCACGTCGATGTGGCGGACCCCCTCGTGTGCCTCCGACCAGGCGGCCTCGAGGGCGGCGAGGTCCTGGTAGCGCCGTGCCAGCGTCACCAGGATGGTCTGCCGCAGCAATTCGTCCCGCGGCGAGACAGGGGTGGGCAGCGCCATCGCCTCCTCGAGCGAGGCCCGCGCCTCCGACGGCCGCTCGCCCTGGAGCGCCACGAAGGCCTGCCACAGGAACAGCCTGCGCCTAGCCCACCGGCCACCCTGTCCGCCGGCGACGGCCGCGTCGATGACGTGCTGGGCAGTGGACAGTTCACCGGCCCCGAGCGCCACCGACGCCGCGATCACGGCCGGCAGCTCCGGGAGCGGATCGGTGGCGTGCGACGAGGTATACAGCTCAGAGGCCCGCACCAGGCGGGTCACGGCGGACGACGGTGGGGCGGGCTGCAGCGATGCCCGCAACCCTTCGTCGAGCAGTTGAAGTGCGATGTCGAGGGTGCACGGCGCGGAACGACGGGACTCCTGCCGGCCGGGCCCCGCCGTCGTCTCGGGTTCGGCCAGCTGATCGGAAGCGCCGGCGCCGACGTGTGCGATGGAGGCCCTCACCGCCGCGGACGGGCCGTCCGGCGGGAGGGCGGCGTAGACGCTGCTGCCGGTGGCCATCAGCCCCCTGGCTGCCCACACCGCGGCCGCGACATCCGCGGCCCCGGCCGGGACCGGGTCTTCGGCCAGCAGAGCGTCCAGGAGAGTGGACGCCTGGTCCAGTGCGCCCGCATGCCAGGCTGCCTGGGCCCGCCGCAGCACCATGTCCGGGCCCACCACGCCCTCGGTGTTTGGGCCGACGGCGCCCAGGGCCGCGACCCGGTAGGCCGGGAGCGCGCCCCGCACGGCCGAGCGCACCACCGGCACCGGGCTGCCGTTGCGCAGCAGCAGGCCCTCGGCGTATGCCTCGGCGATGCGGTCCTCCGCCGACACGTCGTCGCTGAAGAACCCATCACCGTAGTCCCCGACGCAGCTCAACTCGACCCACCGTCGGAGCGGCTCCTCCGCGGTGTCCAGGCGGTGCAGGATGCGGGACTCCAGGTCCCGGACCAGGTCCTGATGCTGCGGGTCCTTGCACGGTGCGGACTCATGGATGGCGAGGGCCTTGGACACCAGCCACCCCACGCCGCTGGTGAGGGTGAGGATGTGGTCCAGGCACTCCTGCTCGACGGACCGCCCTCGATCTCCCAGGTAGGCGATGACATCCGCGAGCGTCACCAGACCGAGCACGATGGGGGGCGCGCTGCGCTCCAGGTGGCGGGCGATGTCGGTGGCAAGGCTGGAGTGTCGCCACGGCCGGCTGGCCACCACGACGGACGCGTCGCGGGTGGCGCACCGCTCCAGGAGCGCCTCGGCGCGCTCGTCGTCGACGAGGTGGAGGTCGTCGACCAGCAGCACGTCCGTGGGCGGGAGTGCCGAGATGTCCGTGGTGGCGTCCAGCTGGGTGCTAGGCAACCCCCTGAGGGTGAGGAGCTCCTGGAGCTGGCTGAGCAGGGTGGACTTGCCGGAGCCGGCCGTCCCCACCACGAAGGCGCGTACCGGCCCCGACGGGTTGGCCAGCGCAGCCGTCTCACGCCAGGCATGTTGAGCGCCGGTGAAGTGCGTCACGGAGTCGATGGGCTCGCCCGGAGCCCCCGTCTGGATCACAGCGCTGTGGCTGGGTCAGGCGAGGCCGAGAGCGGGGACTCCGGCGAAGACGCGGGAGTGGGGTCCTCCGTGACCGGGACGGGTGCCGGGTCTTCAGTGGTAGGGACGGGATCCGGGGCCTGGGTCGTCGGATCCGGCGCCTGGGTGGTGGGGTCCGGCGCCTGGGTGGTGGGGTCCGGGGCCTGGGTCGTGGGCGCGGGTGCCTGGGTCGTGGGCGCCGGTGCCTGCGTTGTGGGCGCGGGCGCCTGCGTTGTGGGGGCAGGTGCCTGCGTGGTGGGGGTGGCCGTCGTCTTCGTCGGCGTCGGCATGGTGGGCGCCGGCCGCTGGGTGGTGGGCGCACCAGCAGGTGGGGGTGCGGTGACGGTGGTGAAGGTCTCGGTGGTGATGAACTTCTCCACCGTCTCGGTCTCTCGCTGGATGATCGGATCCTGTTGGGCGACTGGCTGTTGCTGCGGTTGCTGTTGATCCTGCGGGGCAGCGGGCGCGGGGGTTTGCCCCGCCACGGAGGTGGATGTCTCGGGCGCGGCCGAGCTTCCGCTGGGGCCCAGCGTCACTGGTGCCTGGAAGGCCGCGGCCTGCGGGGAGGACCCCTCCTCACCGGCCGTGAGCTCACTGAGCAGGGTGCCGCCGATCATCACGAGGCCGGTGACCGCCACCGCTGCCAGCGCCAGGCCGGACCACCATCGTGCCCGCGGAACGGGCTCCGCCGCGGCGGCCTCGTGGACGGCCACAATCGCGGTGTCGTCGTTCTCGTCATCCGCGATGCGGGCCACTTCGCCGTCGGGGCGTATGGCGAGCGCGGTCGACGGGTGGGCCAGCGCGACATGGCTGAACAGGGACCCCCTCGCGGCGCCCATCGCGGTGGAGGACTTCGGGTCCTGGTCCACGACGATGGGACGGTCGAACAGTTCGGAGAGCCGCTGCGCCACCCGGGGGATGCGGGAGGATCCGCCCACCAGCACGATGGCATCCACGTCCGAGATGTCCACGCCGGCGCCCTCGACGGCGTCGTCCAGCGCGCCGACGGTCCGCTCCAGGTGCTCGTCGATCATGGACTCGAACTCGGAGCGGGTCAGGCGGATCTTCGTGGAGACCTGGGGCAGCAGCACCGGGATGGTGACCTCGGTGTCGAACGAGAGCGCCTCCTTGCCGTCCACGCACTCGCGCCTCAGCTGGATCAGCGCGTCTCGAGTCTCAGAGCTGCTCAGATCCATCCCCTCGGCCCCGGCGCCGCGGAGGACGTGACGGAAGACGAGGTCGTCGAAATCCGCACCGCCCAGGTTGTCCAGGCCGAGGGGCTGGCCCACGAGCGAGAGCGAGCCGTCCCTGCCCTTCCGGGTGACGGCGGTGTGGAAGGTGGTGCCTCCGAGGTCGTAGACCACGACGGATCGGCCCGGCTCCAGCGGATGCGTGGCCTCGAAGTTGCGGGCCGCCGCCTCCGCCTCGGACATCAACGCCACATCCCGGAGACCGACCTCGCTGAGGGCCGAGCGAATCAGGCCGGTGCGGTGCGGGCCCCAGGAGGAGGGGTAGGTGACGGTCACGCCGGCGGGCTCCGTGCCCTCGGACTCCGTGGCCGTCGAGACGACGGAGGCCACTGTCTGGGCGAGTAGATGGGGGGCATCTACGCTGTGACCGCCCACTGACAGTGGCACGTCGTCGCCGACGTTGCGGGTGAACTCGCGCACGAGGTGTTCGGGCTCGGCGACGCCGCGGCGCTCGGCGGTGTCGCCGAAGAGCAGGCCGCCGTGGGAGGTGACGAACACCACGGCGGGCGCGTTGTCGTTGCGGTGGCCCAGGGGCACATGGGAGACGACCACGCTGCCGTCGTGGGTGGGCCGCGCTGTTGCGGCAGCGACGCGGGCCGTGCCCACGTCGATCCCCAGATAGTACGACTCGGCCATGAGTTGGTCCCCCCCGGGTGATGAAACGCGACCTTCGGTTCGGGTCCCGGCCACGACAGGAACCCGATTTCGACGCTAACAGGGGAGGGGCCACTTCTGAAGATCAACTATCGGCCAGACAATCGAGGGCCACGTGGAACCCGCGCTCCTGCCTGGGTCAGCGGGATGGCTACAGCCCTCTGACTAGGGGGTTCGTGGCGTACGCGTCCCCATTGATGGTCTTCTCGCCGCGGCCCGCCGGGACCCTCTGGACACGTCCCGAGGCCCCTCTTTGTTGCGCGGAGACGCGATCTGCCCCCTGCGCCAGGGCCCTCGGCGGCGTTCATCGATGGACACCGCGACCGTCTCGCCGGAGGTGCCGACGCGCCCAGTTCGGGGCGCTGGCCCCTCGATCCAAAGCTCTGGTCGACAATGTGGACATGAATATCGAAGAGTGGTGGCCCAAGCTGCGGCGCGAGACGCGCGATTACCTGATCGCCAACAACGGCGACGTGGTGCCAGCCGCCCTCGTGGCCGAGATCACGCGGGCCGGCGGCGACAGCGACTCCGACGCGTGGCGGGCCGGTGACAGCGGCGCGGACGGGTTCTATCTGACCGACGAGGCGATCGACTGGATCGACGAGGTCGCCAACGGGGAGACCCCGCCGCCGCGTCGCCGCTGACCCCCTGGTGCCGGTCGAGGTCAGCGACGGCGGGGCCTGCCGCCCCTCCCCGTCGGGCGTCCCGCTCTGCCCGCGACCCCGCTCTTCCGCGGCTGCGCCACCTTCTCGGCAGGTTTCTGCTCGTCACCGCGCTCCTTGGCGCTGCGCGAGCTGTTCGGGGTCCGGCCGCGGACGATGCCGATGAACTCGTCGATCCACTCGTTCCCGCTGTCGGTCCGCCAGGCCAGGGCCACCGTCGTGGATGGGGCATCGACGAGGGGCCGGTAGACCAGATCACGGCGGCTGTGTGACCGGGCGATCGACATCGGCAGGTGAAACACGGCCGCCGAGTAGGTGGCCAGCTCGACGCTGGCGGGCTCAGCGTCGGCGATCACCCGCACGTCGACCAGATCCGTCGCCGTCACCTCGTCGAGCAGCGACAGCTCGTGGTCCTTCGACATCCACACCACCGGCAGCTCGTCGTACAGCGGGATGACGTGCAGGCCTTCGCCGTCGATCGGTTGCCTGACGAAACACATGTCGACGGTGTCGCCCAGCAGTGCGCGTCGCTGGTCCGCCTCGGCCACCTCGACCACGCTGAGCGGTGTCCGCGGGAACCGCTCTTCCCAGATCCGGCGCCACTTGGTGACGGTGACCCCCGCCACGTTGCCCACGCGCAGTGCTGCGGGGCCGGGGTCGCGGGGAGTGGTCACGGGCGCAGGGTACCCCACCCGGATAGGCTGCGGGCATGAGCCAAACCATGAAGCCGGCCACCGCGGCCGCCAAGCTCGGCATCTACCTGCCGGCCGCGCCTGAGGAGTTCCAGAACACTCCGATCACCCGGGACGACCTGGACGCCCTCCGCGAGGACCCGCCGGCCTGGCTCGTCGAGCTCCGCCGCAACGGCCCGTTCCCGCGCGACGTGGTGGCCCAGAAGCTGGGCATCTCCCGCTCCGGCCTGGCCCGCGCGGGCGTCAGCGACGCGATGACCTCCGACGAGATCGGCGAGCTGATCGCCGATCCGCCCGGGTGGCTCGTCGAGGAGCGGGAGACGCACAAGAAGGTGTTGAAGGAGCAGGCCAGCGAGCCGCAGCCCGCCCCCGCCAAGAAGCCGCGGACGACCGCGCCGAAACAGCGTGGCCGCTGGCGCTGACCCCGTGGGTCAGACCTCGGGGCCGCCCTCTCGAGGGGCTGGCGGGGTAGAGACGCCGTCGACCGCAGGCTCGGGTGTCGCGGTGGACGCCGGCTCGGGTGTCGCGGGGGTTGCCGGCTCGGGTGTCGCGGGGGTTGCCCGACGCCGGCGAAGCATCGCCCGGACCGGGAAGAACAGGATCAGCGCGGCCAGCCAGAGCGGCGACGTCGCGATGAGCACGGTCAGCGTCACCGTGACCACCTGGGCCGCTCCCCTGATGCCGCTGGTGACGGCCTCGACGAAGCCCCACGACTCACCGTCGGGCCGCACCACGGCGCTGGGCTCGGTGAGCTCCACCGAGACGGTCGCCATCGCGGCCTGCCGCTCGAGGTAGGTGACCTGGGCATCGAGGGACTCGATCTCCCCGCGCACCCGTCCCAGCTCGGTCTCGATGGCCAGCATCTCCTCGACCTTCACGGCCGCCTCGAAGAACTCGCGCAGGCGCACCTCCTGGGCGCGCATGTTCTCGAGGCGGGCGGACAGGTCGACGTGTTCCTGGGTCACGTCGTCGGTGGCCTCGGACTGGTATTTCACCACTCCGAGTTCGGCGACGGCGGCGACGAAGTCCTCGTAGGAGTCGGTGGGCACGCGCACGGTGATCCAGCCCCGCAGCGCCGCCCCGTCGCCGAGGAGTGTGCCCCTCTCGTCGTAGTGGTACAGCCACTCGTCGCCGGTGGCCACCTGCATGTTCGAGACGGTGCCCTCGTGGGTGCGGGCCAGGTCGCGGACCTCGGTGATGGCGTCCTCGGTGCTGTCCACCTCAAGACGCAGCGTCTTGGACCGGATGACGAGACGGTCGCCGTCGCCCGAGGTGTCCTCCTCGCCGTCCTTCTGGGGGAGGGCCCCGCTGTCCCCGCCGACGGCGGGTGCGGGCTCGACCCCGGGCATCTCCTCAGTGCTTGACCCGGATCCCGAACAGCCGGCGATCAGCACTGCCATGAGGACCGCGGCGAACACCGCCAGACCTCTCCGCAGCCACGCGTTCAGCATCATCGTGCCTCCTTGCAGGACGTGAGCCTGACGAGGGGGCCGGATGCCGCAGTTGTGCGGTGGACACCGGCCTCGCCGTCGGTGCATCGAGCCTACACCGGGGCCATCACCGCTCGGTCCGAGGAACTGAGGACCTGAGGGGGCGAGCTCGGCCCTCTAAATGTCATGCTCAGAGTCGAGTACGACCCTGCGAAGTCTCATACCTTCGTAGACGGTGCTGTCTCAGTGCTTCGTTGACAGATGTGTCTCAACCTTCGTGGACGGTGGGTGTTGACGGTTCTGTCTCACGCCTTCGTGGACGATCGCCCTGGCGCGGTGGTCGGCGGCGAGGGTCATCGGCATGGCTGCCCGTATCGACGTTCGTGTTCGTCACCTGATCATCAATTTCCCTGACCAGCCTCGTCGGGGTGAGGTCACTCGGTTCTGTCGTGAGCACGGGATTTCGAGGGCCGAGTTCTACAAGGTGAGGTCGCGGGCGCAGACCGAGGGCAAGCTTGCCGCGGTCACTGCCCGGCAGCCGGTGGCCAGGTCGGTGACGCGACGCACCAGCGACGAGCTGGAAGTGCTGGCTTTGCAGGTCCGGGCCGATCTGAAGCGGGCTGGCTGGGATCATGGACCGTTGTCGGTGGCGGCAGTGATGCGCCGGCAAGGTGTGACGCCGCCGTCACGGGCCACGCTGGCGAGGATCTTCACCCGTCACGGGGTGGTCACGCCCGAGCCGGCGAAACGCCCCAGGGCGTCCTACCGCCGGTTCCGGTACCCCGATCCCAATGGCTGCTGGCAACTCGACGGGTTCGAGTACCGCCTCGATGACGAGGCCGGGTCGAAGCGGTGCGTGCTGCAGGTCGAGGACGACCACTCGCGGTTCATCCTGGCCTCCCTCGTGGCGCGGTCGGAGACCAGCGAGGCGGCGATCACCGTGGTCGCCGCCGCCATCGGCCGTCATGGCGCACCCGCGAGGTTCCTGACCGACAACGGCACGGCGTTCAACCAGGCCCGACGCGGCGGAACCTCACAGCTGGAGGTCTACCTGCGCCATCAAGGCGTCGCACCGATCACCGGCCGTCCCGGCAAACCCACCACCCAGGGCAAGAATGAGCGGCTGCACCGAACCATCCAGAAGTTCCTCGACGCCCACCGCCCGATCCGCACCGCGCAGCGGCTCGCTGAGCTCGTTGACGAGTTCGACGAGTACTACAACACCCAGCGGGCGCATCAGGCACTCGACCCGGATCAGACCCCAGCCGAGGCCTACCAGGCCAAAGCGAAAGCCGTGCCCGGCCCACCCACGCCGGAGGTGGCGCCGCCGGTCGTGGCCCCGACCCGCGACCCCGGCCGGAGAACTGTCCGTTCCGGTGCCGCTCGCCGCATGATGGGCGAACGCACCCCCACCGACCCCTCCGACACGGCCCGATGGGCCGACCGGCGCGTCGCAACCGACGGCCGTATCCACATCTGTCGCGCCAAGATCTACGTCAGCAAACGGCTCGCCGGCCAAACCCTGCACGTCATGTTCGACGCCACCACCATCGAGATCTTCGACCCCGACGGCGTGTTCCTCGGTCACGTGTCCCACCCCGGCACCGTCCCCCCCGGCACCGTTAAACTGCTCACAATCCGACCCTGGCGACCCGACACCAGTGAGACATAACCGTCAACGACCCGGTGAGACAGGACTGTCTACGAAGGCCTGAGACATGACAGAGTCGAGTACGACCCTCAGCATGACATTTAGTTGTAAGACAGTGGTGTCCCCCCGCTGCTCAACTCAGGGAGCGGGAGTTCGGTCCCTGAGCGTCCCGCGTCGCGAAGCGACCGCGGGAGTCTCGAAGGGTCGAGAACTCGGACCTGCCAGCGAGGGTGGGGGACGTCAGGGCGGCACTGCGCAGCGGTGCCCAACCCGACGATCACCAACTGGCATCCCGCTCGAGCTGACCTGACCCCCACGCCGCCCTGCCGGCCCGCACCCGAACCCAGCGACGCCACAGACATGGCGAGTGCGGGGAGACGGGAGACGGTGCCCGGGCGGCCTCCACGACCCAGCCACCGACCCCGGCCGCGACGACCTCCGGAGCCTGGACAACGGCCGCCCGGGCATCGACTCACGGTTCACCGCACCCGACCACCAGATTCAAGTGAAGGTGGTAGTCACGACCCTTCGAGACGGCACCCGCGCCTTCGGCGGCGCGCCTCCTCAGGGAACGATGGGGCCAAGCCCGGGCATCGACTCACGGCTCACCGCACCCGACTACAGGATCTGCGTGAAGGTGGTAGTCACGACCCTTCGAGACGGCACCCGCGCCTTCGGCGGCGCGCCTCCTCAGGGAACGAAAATGGACCCACGGCGTTACGCGGGCGGCCCTCCTCAGGGAGCGATGTAGACCGGCCTCCTCAGGGAGCGATGGGCCGCTACGCGGACGGGAGCGTGTCCTCCACGTCGGTGCTGATCGACTCCAAAACCACGTGGGGATGGAGGCGACGGAACGTGGACACCTGCCACTTCCCCGTCAACAGGGCGAGCGACGCCCCATCCTGGCGACGCTCCACGCCCTCCACTCCGGTCACCGAGTTGATGTCTCGGAGGTCGTCCGCCTTGGCGCGAAGCGCAAGCGTGTAGGGGAGCTGATCGAAGCGCACCGGCGCGTTGAACTCGTGCTCCATCCGGTGGCTGGCCACCTCGAACTGCATCGGTCCCACCGCGGCCAGGATCGGCGTCTGCCGCGACCTCGACTCCGAGTCCAGCACCTGCACCACGCCCTCCTGGTCCAGCTGCTCGATCCCCTTCTGGAACTGCTTGTGCTTCGACGGGTCGGCGGCGCGCACCACCCGGAAATGCTCGGGCGCGAACGACGGGATGGGCGGGTACTCGACGGGGTCCTCGCCGTACAGGGTGTCCCCGGCCCGCAGGGTGCCGGCGTTGACGAGGCCGATGATGTCGCCCGGGAACGCCTCCTCCATCGTCTCCCGGTCCCGCCCGAAGACGCTGCTGACGTATTTCGTCGTGAAGGACCTGCCCGTCGCGGCGTGCGTGATCACGTCGCCGCGATAGAACACCCCAGAGCACACCCGCGCGAACGCGAGCCTGTCGCGGTGGGCGCGGTCCATGCCGGCCTGCACCTTGAACACCTGGGCGCTGAACGACGCCTCGACGGCGCGCGGCTGGCCCTCCACGTCGCGCCTGGCGGTGGGCGACGGCGCCATGTCGGCCACGACGTCGAGCAGGTGCCCGACGCCGAAGTTGGAGACGGCGGCCGTGAACAGCACGGGGGTGGTGGCCTGCGCCAGGAACAACTCCTCGTCGTGGACGTAGCCGTCGGCGGCGAGCAGGTCCAGCTCCTCGCGGGCGGCGTCGAAGTCCGCCCTGTCCCGTTCCCCCACCTCGTCGGCTTTGAACCGCTCCTCGATGGCCTTGGTGCTCCCACCGGGGGTACGCGTGAATCGGACGAACTCGTCGCTCCACTGCTCGATCACGCCGTGGAAGTCCCCCGCGACACCCACCGGCCAGGTCCACGGCGTGGGCACCATGCCGGTGCGCTTCTCGATCTCGTCGAGGAGCGCGAGCGCCTCGTGGCCGGGGCGGTCCCACTTGTTGATCACGGTGATGATCGGGATGCGGCGCGAGCGGCACACCTCGAAGAGCTTCATGGTCTGGGTCTCCATGCCCTTCGCCGCGTCGAGCAGCATGATCGCGCTGTCGACGGCGGTGAGGACGCGGTAGGTGTCCTCGGAGAAGTCGGCGTGGCCGGGGGTGTCGACCAGGTTGATGATGTAGTCGCGGTAGGGGAACTGCAGCGCCGACGAGCTGATCGAGATGCCGCGGTCCTTCTCCATGTCCATCCAGTCGGACACAGTGCCCTGGCGGCCGGCCTTGCCGTGCACGGCGCCGGCCTGCCCGATCGCCCGGGCGTGGAGGAGAAGTGCCTCCGTGAGCGTGGACTTGCCCGCGTCCGGGTGGCTGATGACGGCGATCGTGCGACGGCGGGCCGCCTGCGCGGACACCTCCGCCGGGCTCACCACGGGGCACCTCCGCGGCTCATTCGCGGGGCGAGGCGGGGCAGGCGGGCGCGCGCGGGGGCGCTCAGGGTGGAAAACATCTCGGTCGAGGGTACCCGGCGCCGACGGCGGGGCCGACATCGGCGGCGTCGGAGCGGACCGCCCGAGCGTGGGCCACAGCCAGATATTCCCGTGTTCAGCAGTCAGCGAAAGACCGTGCTCCCCCACGCTCAGGGCCCGTCTCACCAAGGGCGGGCGCGTTGACTGCGCCTGTGGGGGCGCTTAGCTTCCTTGTATCCCGCTCACCAGGAGACCCCATGGCCCACCGCAGCACCCGGCTGTCGCGGCGGACGGCTGCCGCCGTCGGCCTGGTGACCGCGTGCGGGCTGCTGACCGGCTGCGCCTCCACCGACTACGCCGACGACACCGTCACCATCGGATACTTCGCCAACGTCACCCACGCGCCCGCCCTCATCGCCGACGGCGCGGGCCTGTTCGACGCACGGCTGGCGGAGGCCGGGGCCACTGCATCAACGCAGTCGTTCCGGGCCGGGCCTGAGGCGCTCCAGGCGGTGCTCGCCGGCTCTGTCGACGTGGCCTACCTGGGCCCCAACCCCACCGTCACGGCCTACCTGCAGTCGCGCGGCGAGGCCGTGCGGGTCATCGCCGGCTCCACCTCCGGCGGTGCGTCGCTGGTGGTCCGGCCGGGCATCGAGTCACCGGAGGACCTCCGCGGGAAGCGGCTGGCCACCCCGCAGCTCGGCAACACCCAGGACATCGCGCTCAGGCACTGGCTCGGCACCCAGGGCCTCACGGCCACCGACGACGGCGGGGGCGACGTGAGTGTGCTCCCCCAGCCCAATTCCGCAGCTGTGCAGGCCTTCACCGCCGGTGGGATCGACGGCGGCTGGCTGCCCGAGCCCTTCGCCACCCGGCTCGTCGAGGCCGGCGGCGTGGTGCTCGTCGACGAGCGGGACCTCTGGCCCGACGGGCTCTTCGCCTCCACCACCGTGATCGCCAACCCGCGGTTCGTCGAGGAGCGCCCGGACCTGCTGCGCGCCTTCCTGGACGCCCACCTCGATGCCCTCGCACTGATCGACGAGGACCCGGTCGCCGCCCGCGACGCCGCCGCCTCCCAGATCACGGCCCTGACCGGGCAGGTGATGGACCCCGGGACTCTCCGCGCCTCCTGGGAGACGCTCGAGTTCACCGTCGAGCCGCTCGCCGACACCCTCCGGGCCGCCGCCGCCCACGCCGACGCCGTGGGCCTGCTGCCGGACAAGCCCAACGACGACTTCGCCCGCCTGTGGGACCTGGCCGTGCTGAACGAGGCGCTGGACGCCCGCGGCCTGGCCGAGGTGGCCTCGTGAGCGCCGCGACGGCACCGGCGGCGCCCGCCGGGGGCCTCCGGCTCAGGGGCGTGACCAAATCGTTCGGGCAGGGCGAGCAGCGGGTCACCGCCCTCGGCGGCCTGGACCTCGATGTGGAACCAGGCGAGTTCGTCGCCCTCGTCGGCGGCTCAGGTTGCGGGAAGTCGACGATGCTCACGCTGGCCGCGGGGCTCGAGACCCCCACGTCGGGCACCATCGACGCCGGCGGCAAGGTGGCCCTGATGTTCCAGGAGTCCACGCTGCTGCCGTGGCTCACCGCTGCCGGCAACGTCGAGCTCGCGCTCCAGCTGCGCGGCGTTGACAAGGGCGAACGCGCCGCCCTCGCCCGTCAGCTGCTGGGCAAGGTCCGGCTGGGTCGCCACCTGGACAAGCGCCCGCACGAGATGAGCGGCGGAATGAGGCAGCGCGTGGCGCTGGCGCGGGTGCTGGCGCAGGACGCCGCCGTCGTGCTGATGGACGAGCCGCTCGGTGCGCTCGACGCCATGACCCGCGACCAGATGCACGACCTCATCGAGGACGTGTGGCTCGACGCCGGCTTCAGCGTGGTGTTCGTCACGCACAACGTGCGCGAGGCGGTCCGGCTGTCGGACCGCACCATCCTGATGGGGTCGCGGCCGGGGCGGATCATCCACGAACAGCGCATCCAGCTCCCCCGGCCCCGGGCCATGGAGTCCGCGGCGTGCGTCGCGTTGGCCGCGGACCTCACCCAACGACTCCGCGAGGAGGTGGCACGCCATGACGAGGCCGACTACTTCGAGATCTGACTCCCCTGCCACGGATCCGCTCGAGCCCATCGACGACGCCGCGGCCGACGCCACCGTCGAGCGGAAGCCGCTGCCTCGCTGGCGGCGTGCGCTCCCCATCCTGCTGGCCACCCTGTTCTTCCTCGCGGTGTGGCAGGTGGTGGTGTGGACCGGCTGGAAGCCTGACTACCTCCTTCCCGGGCCCGTCGTCGTCCTCGGGGAACTCGCGCGGCTGGCCGCCGACCCGGAGTTCTGGCAGGCGCTCGGCCGCACCCTCACCCGCGCGGTGCTGGGCTTCGCGCTGGCGCTGGCCATCGGCACCGCCATCGGGCTGGCGACGGCGAGGTCGCGGCTGCTGCGCTCGGCCATCGGGTCGCTGGTCACCGGCCTGCAGACGATGCCGTCGGTGGTCTGGTTCCCGCTGGCGATCCTGCTGCTGGGTCTGGGCGAGCAGGCGATCATGTTCGTCGTCGTGCTCGGCGCGGCACCCAGCATCGCCAACGGCGTCCTCACCGGCGTGGACCAGGTGCCGCCCGCCTACCACAAGCTCGGCGACGTGCTCGGCGCGCACGGCTGGACGCTCTACCGGCACATCATCATCCCGGCGGCGCTGCCGTCGTATGTCGCGGGGCTCAGCCAGGGCTGGGCGTTTGCCTGGCGGTCCCTGATGGCTGGTGAGCTGCTCGTGGTCATCCCGGGCTCGCTCGCCCTGGGCAACCGGCTGTCGTCGGCGCAGGAGTTCGGTGACGCCACCGGGCTGATGGCGTACATGATCGTCATCCTGATCGTCGGGATGCTCGCGGACACGGCCTTCACAGCAATGTCGCGGCGGATCCGACGGCGCCGCGGCCTCGCCACCCCGTCGGAATCGCGCCCCTGAACGCACCCCGCGGTCAGTGGCAGCGGCGCTGCCCCCAGGCGGTGGTTGGGCCTCGACCCGCGATACCCGGGGGGGTATATGCTGGAGATTCCGAACGAAGGAGCCTTCACATGATCGAGTTCTTGTCCTCAACCGCAGGCCGCATCACCCGCGCTGCCATCGGTGTCGTGCTGCTGGTCGCGGGGTTCATCGTCGGCGGGGTGTGGGCGTGGGTGCTCGGCATCCTGGGCGCGGTGTTCGTGACTGTGGGCGTGGCGGACGTGTGCCTGCTCTCACCGCTGTTCGGCAAGCCCTTCAAGGGCGCCGACGTCCGCGCCTCCCTGCGATAATCCCCTCCCGCGGGCGCCCGATCGATCCCCTGAGGAGGCCGACGTCGCGAAGCGACCGTCGGCCGTCTCGAAGGGTCGTATCCCCCACCTTCCAGCAGTCGATGCAACATGTCGCGACACAACCCTTCGAGACGATCCCCGGCGCTCCGCGCGGCGATCTCCTCAGGGATCGGCAGGGGACGGGCCCTGCCGCTCAGCGACTCGCGGGGACCTTGATGACGGGGCAGACGAAGTACTTCACGACGCCCTCGTCGACGGCGTCACCGGCCATCAACGCCATGTCCACCTCGGCCGCGCTGTCGATCACCCCGTCGCCGTCGAGGTCAGAGGACGCGATCACCGCGTCGTACCCGTTCGGGAACCTGAGGGCGTGGACCATCCAGCGTCCCCCGTTGTAGCCGGGGTCGCCGGGGGCCGCCGTCGCCACGCTGGGCTGCGCCGAGTCGAAGCTGTAGATGGTGTCCCAGGCGTGGGCCGGGGCGCCGGTCCCCGAGAGGTCGGTCGGGGTGCCGACGGTTCGGTACATCACACCGTCGACGTAGAAGGCCGGGCCGGTCACCCCGGCATGGGAGGTGAGCGGGACGGCGGCGGCGGCGCCGGCGAGGAGGGCGGCTCCGGCGAGGCGGGTGAAGGTGCTCATGGCTGGACCTTTCGGTTGGTCTCCGGCGTGGTTGCCGGGTGCCTCGAAGTCAACTCCTGCGCGTCCTGGGACTCCATGACACGGCGCTTACCTCGTCCTTACGGGGTTGTAACGCCCTGGCCGCTGCCTCCGGCGGCCGGTCCGGGTCGCCCTACGATGGCGACATGACGGACGTGCTCGTGGTCGAGGACGACCCCACCGTGGCCGAGGTGCTCGGGCTCTACCTGGGGCGGGCCGGGTTGCGCGTCAGGCACACGACGTCAGGCGAGGCGGCCCTGGCCATGGCCGCCGAGGCGCCACCCGCCCTCGCGATCCTCGACCTCATGCTTCCGGGGATGGACGGCCTGGAGCTGTGCCGACGGCTCCGGCTCGCCCGCGCGGACCTGCCGATCATCATGCTGACCGCCCGCGGCGACGAGGAGGACCGCATCCTCGGCCTTCAGGTCGGTGCGGACGATTACGTCAGCAAGCCCTTCAGCCCCCGTGAACTCGTGCTGCGTGCGCAATCGCTGATGCGCCGCGCCGCGCCCGGATCCGTACCGAGGCCTTCGGCCCCCGACACGCTCGCGGACGGCGACATCGTCGTGGATCGGTCTGCCCACCGCGCCCTGTGCGGAGGACGCGCCTTGTCCCTGACGTCGCGCGAGTTCGAACTGCTGGCCTGGTTCCTGGCGCATCCTGGGCGTGCGGCCGGCCGGGAGGAACTCATGCGCGAGGTCTGGGACTGGGAGTTCGGCGATGCTTCGACGGTGACCGTCCACGTCCGCAGGCTTCGGGAGAAGATCGAGGCAGATCCCGGGAACCCCGTCCGGCTGGTCACGGTGTTCGGGGTCGGCTACCGCTGGGAGCCGGGCATGGGCGGGGATGAGCCTCGATGAACCCCGTCCTGATCTCCGCCCTCGTCGCCGCAGCGGTGGGGGTGCTCGGCACCGCCGTCGTGATGCTGATCGCGCGCCGATCGATCCGGCTGGCCGCGGTGGCTGCCCCGATCGTGGTGGTGGTCTCGCTGGCGGCCGGCGTGGCCGCGAGCGTGCAGACGATGGCCATCAGCGACTCGGCCGCGGCGACCATCCAGCTCGTCCTGGCGGGCGCGGCGCCGATGGCCCTCGTCGTCGGCCTGGTGCTGTCGCGGCAGCTCGGCTCCCGGGACCGGTCCATCACCCTGCGCGAGGCGGCGCTCGAGCGCGACCGTCAGGTCGAGTTGAGGCGGCGGGAGCTGGTGTCGTGGATGTCCCACGACCTTCGGACGCCGCTCGCCGGGATGACCGCGATCACTGAGGCCCTGCAGGACGGGGTGGCCCCTGATCCCGCGGCGTACCTCGCGCGGCTGCACGGCGAGGCCATGCGCCTGGACGCCATGGTCGATGACCTGATCGCCCTGTCCCGGCTGCAGAGCCCGGTCGGCCGGCTGCGCCGGGAGGACGTCTCCCTCCGCGATCTGGTCTCCGGGGTGCTGGAGCAGGCCAGGCCGGTCGCCGACCGGTCCGGGGTCAGGTTGACCGGGGAGGCCGAGCAGTCCGCGCCCGTGAGCGCCGACGCCAGGGAGGTGTCGCGGGCCGTGTCCAACCTCGTCGCCAACGGGATCCGGCACACCCCGTCGGGAGGCGAGGTGGCCGTGACCGTGCGCGAGGCCGACGGGTGGGCGTCGGTCCAGGTGGCCGACGGGTGCGGCGGCATCCCCGTCGACCACCTGCCGCACCTGTTCGAGCCGGGGTGGAGAGGCAGCCAGGACCGCGGCCCCGGAGATGGAGCGGGCGCCGGTCTCGGCCTCGCCATCGCGCGGGGCGTGGCCGAGGCCCACGGCGGGACGGCGACCGCGAGAAACGCCGGGCCTGGCTGCGTCTTCGAGTTGCGGCTCCCGTCCGCCTGAATCAGACCCCGAGCTCCAGGGCGGCCCAGGCGTCGGTGAGGACCTTGGCGGCCACCTCTAGGCCCTCGATCCGGCCCAGCTCGGTGTCCTCGTGCTCGATGTTCAGGCACATGCCGGGGTCCACCTCGTGCAGCGCGCGGATGAACTCGGTCCAGTAGGCGGTGTCGTGACCCTTGCCCAGGGCGACGAAGTCCCAGGAGGAGTCCTTCGGCCACTCGTTGGCCCACTCGTCGCCGCCGAGGTTGACGCGTGCCTCGTCCGCACCCATGCGGCGGAAGCCGTTGTCGAGGACCCCGTTGAGCCGCGCGTTCGGGTTGATCCGCACGTCCTTGGCCGCGGCATGGAAGATCAGCGGTCCCAGCTCCCGGACGACGGCGATCGGATCGGCCTGCTGCCAGAACAGGTGCGACGCGTCCATCTCGACGCCGATGTGGGTAGCTCCGGTCAGCTCGATCAGCTTCTTGACGTCGCGGGCGTTGAAAACAAGGTTCTGGGGGTGCAGTTCGAGGGCCACCTTCACCCCGTGGTCCTTGGCGAACTGGTCCATCTCGCTCCAGAACGGCGCGGCGATCTCCCACTGGTAGTCGAGGACGTCGAGCGCCGCGGAGTTCCAGGCGTTGACGATCCAGTTGGGGTACTTGGTGCCGGGCTCGCCGCCGGGCAGGCCGGACATGGTGACGACGCGGGTCTGGCCGAGCGCCGCGGCCGCACGGATCGAGAGGCGGATGTCCTGGGCGTGCTTCTCGGCGATCTCCGCGTTCGGATGCAGCGGGTTCCCGTTGCAGTTGAGGCCCGCGATCTCCACGCCGGTGCCCTCAAACTTCTTCAGGTACTCCGTGGCCGCCGCGGGGCTGGTGGCGATCTCGTCGATGTTGGGAATGTGGACCGGGGGCAGAAAGCCGCCGGAGTTGATCTCGATGCCGGTGAGGCCGAGACCTCCGATCACCGCGAGCGCATCCTCGAGGGGGCGGTCGTGCAGGACTGCGTTGTAGACACCGAGCTTCACAGGGTCACCGTCTTTCCGTTGTTGGCAGCCGACTCAGCGACGGCGGCAAGAATTTCCATGTTGTGGACGCCTTCGTCAAACGAGGCGTTGCGGGGAAGGGAGTCGGCCTCGGGGATGCCGGCGACCTCTTCCAGGAAGGCTCGGGCCTGGAACGCGAAGCCCTCGTTCTGGCCGAAGCCGACACCCGCCACGTCGATAGCCATGCCACCGGCGACGTAGGGATGGTCGGCGCCTAGGTTGACGGTCCGGTAGCCGTTGGTGCCCGGCTGGTCGTCGTGGCGGTAGAGCCGCACCTGCGACGGGGTGTCCTGGTGGAAGCTCGCCGCGCCGTTCTCGCAGAAGACCTCGAAGTTCAGGCCGTTGGGGTAGCCGGCGGCGACGCGCGAGGCCTCCAGGCTCGCCGTCGTCTCGCCGAACTTCGCCGTGAACGTGGCGTAGTCGTCGTTCTCCACCGGCTCGGTCTCGCTCGACACCTCGACCCGGCCGTGCCCGACGACGGCGCCCAGCGGGAGCGGACGCTCCGTGATGGCGGTGGTGAAGGCGGCGCCGGAGACGGCGGTCATGCCGCCGCAGAGGAACTCCGACAGGTAGGTGAGGTGGCTGCCGACGTCGGCGAGCGCGCCCGACCCCATGGGGCCCTTGTAGCGCCAGCTCATCTGCCCCTTCGGGTTGCACGCGTAGTCGCACCAGTACCGCGCCGAGAGGTGCAGCACCTCGCCCAGCGTCCCGTCCTGGATCCAGTCGCGGATGGCGGCGATGCCGGGCTGCCGGACATACGTGAGCCCGATGCGGGCGATCGACGACGCCTCGCGGGCCAGCCGCGCCATCTCGCGGGCGGACTCGAGTGTGTCGGCCAGCGGCTTCTCGCACAGGACGTGCTTGCCGGCCTCGAGGAGTCCGCGGACCACCTCGAGGTGCAGGCTGTTGGCGATGACGACGCTGACGACGTGGATGTCGGGGTCGGCGGCGATGGCTCGCCAGTCGGTGTCGCTGCGTTCGTAGCCATAGCGGCGGGCGGTGGCCTCGCCGACCTCGGCGTTGACGTCACAGATGGAGACGTAGCGCAGGTCGGGCAGCGTGGGCCGATACAGGGTTGGCGCGACACGGTAGGCGGCGGCGTGCGACTTCCCCGCCATGCCGGCTCCGATGACGGCGATGCCGATGGTCATTCATCCTCCTCGATATGTACTTGGAGCGGTCCAAGTGGCTTTACAATAGATCGACAGCACTTGTCCTGTCAATGGCTGCGTTACCCTCGGTCATCGTGGAAGGAGGTGCGCCATGTCACCTCGTCGACGGCCCTCCCGGCCGACCATCTACGACGTCGCCCGCGAGGCTGGCGTGTCCAAGTCGCTGGTGTCGCTCGTGCTCAACGATTCGCCCCTGGTGGCCGAGGCCAAGCGGCACGCGGTCCAGGAGGCCATCGCCAAGCTCGGGTACCGCCGGAGCCAGGCCGCCTCCGCGCTCGCGGCGGACCGGACGCGCACCGTCGGCCTCGTCATCGACGACTTCCAGAACCCCTCGTTCGTCGAGCTGCTGCGGGGCCTCCGCGCCGCGGTGGGACCGCAGGGGTTCCACGTGGCCATCCGGGAGCACTACCGTGAAGGCGACGATTTCGTCTCGGCTATCGATGGCTTCCTCGACAGCCAGGTGGACGCGCTGGTGATCGCGGCCGAACCGGGGCGCGACCTTCCCGCGCTCGGCGTCCCGACGGTCCTCGAGGGCACGCGACTGCACCGCGTCGACGGGGCCGACATCGTCGAGAGCGACCAGCGCCTCGGCGTCCAGCAACTCATGGGGCACCTGCGCTCGGTGGGACATCGTCGGATCGGCCACGTGACCGGCGCCGGTGGCGCGGCGGCGGTCCGTCTGGAGGCGTACCTGGAAGCGATGGCTGAGGTGGGTGAGGCGCCCCGGTTCGCCGGCCGGTCCAACGAGACGAACGAGGACGGCGGGTACGCGGGGGCGGTGGAGCTGGTCCGCCGTCATCCGGACGTGACGGCCGTCTTCGCCGCAAACGACACTATGGCCCTCGGTGCCAGGGCCGCACTGAGGGAGGCGGGGCGTGAGGTGCCCCGCGACGTCGCACTGATCGGTTACGACAACTCACATCTGGCGCGGAGCCGGTTCCTCGACCTCACCACGGTGGACAGCCACGCCTACGACGCCGGCGTCGCATGCGGGGAGGCGATCCTCAGGCGACTCGCGGAGCCTGACCTGCCCCCCGCGGCGGTGGTGGTCCCGAGCACCCTCGTGGTTCGTTCCTCGTCGGTCACGGTCCCCCGTTCCTGAAACCTCAGGTGGGCCTTGACCCCGGAAATCCCAGTGGCACTTCTGGTATCGACTACGCGACCAGATCCGCCGCCTTTGACTGGCAAGACTCGCGTCGGCAACGTGGAGCGCTCCGTGCCGGATGCGACGGCCGGACGCCGCTCCGGAATCGACGCGCCCGAACCCGTCCTGCGGTGGAGGGCAGGTAGGACGACGACGCCCCGGCCAGCCAGCGGTGAGCTGGCGGGCCGGGGCGGTGGTTGATCGGTGTGGGTCAGTCCTTCTGGGACTTCGGGATCTTCACGTTGCCGCGCGTGGTGTCACTCGAGGTCAATCCGCCGGTGGTCACGGTGATGGTGGTCCCGGTGGAGGTGCCGCCCAACTCAGCAACAACACCCGGCTTGTACCCCTCCAGGTAGCCGGATGCGTTCGGGTGGAAGGACTGATACGAGCTCAACAGTGAGGCGTTGTGGATCCACGCGGGACTATCGCATACAGCGTGGCCCACGAAAGCCGTGCTCACGTCCGAGTACTCGATGGCCGCCGTCGCTGCGGCCCGCTCGATAACACCAGCCAAACTGACAGCTCCAGCGTTCAAGGCGGTCACCTCCCCGGCCGTGAAGTTGGTGAAAGGGTAGCAGTTCGGTGTGGCAGGGCTCAGGAGCTGCGGATAGGAGGTCGCAACGATAGTGGCGTTTGGAGCCTTCTTCTTCGCCGCAGCGAACACTGCACTCAGCTTGGCCGGCAGCTCGTTCTCCGCCTTCGACACAGCACCCTGGACTGCGGTCTGACAAGCCGATTCACTTGTCCCCAGGCACGTACTCACAACCGAGGAGAAGCCGACGTCGTTGCCGCCAACCGTGATCGTCACGTACTTGGTGGTGCTGTTGAGCTTCTTGCTGGGGATCTGGAGGCTGATGACATCGGCCGTAGTGGCTCCTGAGCACGCTTGGAGATCCAGCGCATAACCCTTCTCGGCCGCGATCAGCCCGGGGTATCCCTTGAGGGACCGGTAGCACGTACCGGAAAGATAGCTGCCTGCACCGACCCCGGCCGCGTAGCTGTCGCCGAGAGCTACATACACGGGCTGAGTGGTGGTGGGCGGCCGCTTGGGTGCGGCATCGGCCGTAACGGTGAATGAAAGTGAGACGACCAGCGTCGCCAGCGCGGCCAGAATGCTACGGATCCCCCTGCGGTTCATGGCGTCAAGCTATACCCGCCACACCGTCGCGGCAACGGATATCTCATGGAGCGCTTCCCGTGGTCGCGCCAGGATTTTCACGAAACGCCGTCCCACCGCCACCTCAACGCCCACGGGGACGTCGAGGGCCGGATCCGACGGCGTGTCGTGCCCGGAAGAGGGCGGTCAGAAGGGGACCCGGGCAGCCTCGAGGGCTGGGCGGACGGCGTCGGGCACGCCGTCGAACAGCCCAGCCGCGACACTCCTGCCAGACAGGTGCCGCATGAACTCCACCGCAGGCAAGACCGCCTCCGCGCCGCCCGGGGAACCCAGCGTCCAGACCCCACCCTCCGGGCCGGTGAGCCGCAATTCCACGCCGGGCCCGGTCCAGCCGAGGCCGAGGTCGCGGATGACCTGCTCCACCACCTCCGCGTCCGTGGGGTCCGACACCGGCTCCTTCCCCACCGCCCGGCCGATGTCGTGGCGGTGCAGCCAGGTGCTGCGGGTGAGGATGGTGTCGACGAACGATCCGATCGTGGTGTGCGACGGCAGTGCGGCGTCGTTCGTCAGCCGACGGCGCATCCAGCCGGGGGTGTCGCGGCCCGACATGGCCCGCCGTCGAAGCAGCTCCAGCAGCTCAGCTGTGGAGAGGGAGTGGTGCCTGTCGATGCCCACCTCGTTGGCGGCGTCCAGGGAGCTGCGACCGCGGTAGCGGAACCGCCCGATCTGAGCGTCGACGAGGAACAGCAGCGGGTTGCCCGGGAACCGTGCCGCTGAGGCGACGTGGCCAACCATGTCGCGCACCGTCCAGGCGGGGCACTCGGTGACGGTGTCCCACTGCTCCGGGGTGAGGTCGCGCACCTCGTCGATCAGGCGCAGATGCTGGGCCCGGCCCACGCGAAGGCCGTCGCCGGGGCCGGGGAGCGGGATGTCGATGGCACGCATGGTCTGATCCTTCGTCGAGGGGTGGCCGGAGGCGGTGGTGCTAGTGGTGGCTCGCATGGCAGGTCCTATCGGGGAGATGGGCGGTGATCAGCGCCCGCACGAGCGCTGGGAAGTGCCGGGAGGCGGTGCCGTCCTCGTAGGCGACGCCGGGCTCGTTGGACAGCTGACGGACGATCACCCCCGTGGCGGCGTTGGCCAGGTTCTGGGACAGCTCGTCGAGGTCGACGGTGGGGTTGAGCAGGCCGAGGTCGCGGAAGCCGCGCAGGTCGTCGCCGAGCATCGTGAACAGAGCCACCGACGGCGCATACGCCTCGGGGCTCGGCTCCCAGGCGGGGACGGGGCGGGTCATCATGAGATGGCTGAGCTCGGCGTTCTCCAGGGCCCAGCGGACGAAGGTCCCCTCCAACTCGATGGCGCGGCTGACCGGGTCGGTCTCGGTGGTCGCGGGCCCGAGCCTGTCGCGGTGGCTGGCGACGGTGTCGTGGCACGCCTGCCATCCCCGGCGGAAGAGCTCGTCGTAGAGGGCGTTTTTGGAGTCAAAGTAGGTGTAGAGCGACGGGGTGCGCACGCCGAGTCGTCGGGCCACTTCCCCCAGCGACAGCCCCCCGACCCCATGTTCGCCCATCAGCCGGACGGCGATCGCGACGATCTCGTCGCGGGTCTCGCCGTGCCGCCGTTGCCGACGCTCCGTGCTCGTATCCATGAATCCTCCTTATGCCAAAAGGTATCCCTAATAGGATTAGGACACAAGAGGGCTCATTCTTCCGGACGCTGCGGCGCTCTGGGAGTAGCGTCAACCCCACACAGAGACGTGGGTGCACCGTGTCCGACCTTGTCGCCGTTCTGGCCTTCGTGGCCTGTGCCGCCGCGATCTTCTTCGCCGGCGGACGGCTGTCGCGCTACGGCGAGCGCATCGCCCAGCTGAGCGGCTGGGGCAGCGCGTGGGTGGGCCTGATCCTCATGGCATCGGTCACGTCCCTGCCCGAGCTCGTCGTCGGCGTCAGCTCGTCGGCCCTGGTCGGGTCGGCCGACCTGGCCGTAGGCGACGTTCTCGGCAGCTGCGCCATCAACCTCCTCATCCTGGCCAGCCTGGACGCCTTCGTGCCGGCCCGCCGGAGGCTCTTCGCCCTCGCCTCCCCGTCGCATGTCATGGCGGCCGCTCTCGGGATCGTGCTCCTCGCCACCGTCGGCGTCGGACTGCTGGTCGACGACTCGCTGCCGCTCACACCCTGGATCGGGCTCTCATCGCTGGTGTTCCTCTTCCTGTACCTGGGTTCGGTGCGGCTCATCTTCCGCAACGGGCGAGGCCTCCCCCCGGACCCCAGCGTTCAGCCACCGCTCGACGAGAACCTCTCCCCCGGCGACGCCGTCACGGCAGGGCTCGGACTACGTCAGGTCGCCGCCCGCTACTCACTCCATGCCGGGATCGTCGTCGTGGCAGCCATCCTGCTGCCGCCCGCGGCCGAAGCGATCGCCCGGATGTCGGGATTGGAGGAGTCCTTCGTCGGAACCGTCTTCGTGGCGCTGTCGACGTCGCTGCCAGAGCTGGCCGTCTCCCTGGCAGCGATTCGGATGGGCGCAATCGACCTGGCGGTCGGCAACATCCTCGGCTCGAACCTGTTCAACATCCTCATCCTGGCGATCGACGACGTGGCCTACACCGACGGGCTCCTACTCGCCGACGCTTCACCGAGCCACCTCTTCACGGTGTTGACCACCATCGCGATGTCGGCGATCGCAATCATCGGGCTGACCTACCCGTCGGCACGCGGCAAGCGGTTCCTGCTGGCGGGCGACGCGGCGCTGATGCTCGTCGTCTACGCCGGAAATGCCGCAATACTGCTGACCATCTCCCCGCACTAGTGGTCAGCACAGTTGCCCATGACCCGGTCAAGGATGCCGCCGGCGCCCGGCCCCACCACCGCGGGGCAGGGCTCGGCGCCGGCACCGTGACGTTCGTGTCTCCTCGCGGGCGATCGGCTCGATCACCCCCGGCGGCGCGTTACCTGGCGGACAATCGATACTCACACCGCACTCCCCAGGGGGCAGACATGCAGGTCGATCCACACGCCCTCGACGACGCCGTCGCCAAGAATGCGTTCACTGGGGTCATCACCATAGACGTGGCAGGCCGGCGCGTCCTCGAGCGCTGCGAAGGGTTCATGCACCGCGCCTTCAGCGTGCCGATGGTGCCCCAGGCCAGAATCGCCGTCGCCAGCGGCAGCAAGACGTTCACCGCGCTGGCGGTGATGCGCCTCGTCGAGGACGGCGCGCTCCGGCTCGACCAGCCGGTTCGAGAGATCCTGGGCGAGGACCTTCCGCTCATCGACGACGCCGTCACGGTCGAGCACCTCCTCACCCACACATCGGGGATCGGTGACTACCTGGACGAGGACGGGGACTGGGAGGTCGACGATTTCATCCTCACCCTCCCTGTCCACACGCTCACCACAGCCGAGGCGTTCCTGCCGATGCTTGAGGGCCACCCGACGAAGTTTGCTCCCGGAGAGCGGTTCGCCTACTGCAACGGCGGCTACATGGTGCTCGCGATCCTGCTGGAACGAGTCACGGGAGAGGTGTACCACGACGTGGTGAGCCGGCTGGTCTACGAGCCGGCCGGTCTGCAAGCCACCGGGTCTCTCCCCCTCAACGCACTCCCCGCCGACGCCGCGCTCGGCTACCTCGCCAACGACGGAGACCTCGTCAACACGCTCCACCTGCCCATCCTCGGCAACGGCGACGGCGGAGCGTTCACCACCGCCGACGACCTGCACCGCTTCTGGCTGGCCCTGCTGGAGGGTCGCATCGTCTCGCGCGACACCGTCGAGCAGATGATCCGGCCCCGCCACGACGTGCCGGACGAGGGCATGCGCTACGGCATGGGGTTCTGGCTGCACCGGACAGGTCCGGCGCTGGTGATGGAGGGCTACGACGCCGGCGCCTCGTTCCGCTCGACCCACATCCCCGCCAGCCGGACGACGGTGACCGTGCTGGGCAACAGCTCCGAGGGGGCTTGGCCGGTGATCTCAGCGCTCGCCGCCGCGATCGACGGCGAGCTCTCCTGAGCGAGCTGTCAGGCAAGGGCCTTGGCCTTCAGCTGGTCGAACTCGGCGGGGATCTGCACCCGACCGGAGTTCCCCCGCGACAACGTCAGCACCCGCTCGACGGCTCCCTCGGTGAGCAACGCATCGCCGAGGTGGACCAGCAGCGTGGCGATGCCGCCCGTATCGCCCTGCCCGGCTTGGAGGGTGCCGTCGATGTCGGCGTGGAGGTAGAGCTGGGCGACGGTGAGGCCGCGCCGCTCGGCGCCGGGCCTCGGTTCGTCGACATCCTCGGGATCGTCAGGCGTCAGGCCCCACGCCTCGAGGGTGAGCTCGGCGAGGGTGCCGGTGAAACCGCCGACGGCGGCCATGGCCTCGAGCGCGGGCACGGCCTCGGGTATCCGAGGCGCACAGGACAAGGCCCAGGCGGCGTGCTCACGCAGGTGCGGCGATGGGGAGGAGAGGAGCGGCACCAGCAGGCCTGCGGCCGTGGCCGCCCCTGCAGCGGCGGCGGCGTGCACCGCGGCGATGGCGGTGAGGTCGTCACCAGCGGCCCCGATGGCATCCCGGAGAGGCTCGGCCGCTGCGGACCCGTCGAGGCGGGCGGCTGCGGTGAGGGCATCCATCAGGTCCAGCGCTGCGAGCAGCGTGGGAGCGCGACGGACTGCCTCAAGGATTTCCAGGGTGCTGCCCGCGGGGGGACTTATGCGCACACGCTAGCGGGTGCCGCGTCCTCGGGACCAGCGTGGTGAACGCTTCTCCATTTGGTGGGCCTAACTGGACTTGAACCAGTGACCTCTGCCTTATCAGGGCAGCGCTCTAACCGTCTGAGCTATAGGCCCGTTCACCGACGCGTAACTCTAGCGCACCGCTCGCCGGGGCAGCAAACAGACCCCCGGCTCAGCCGACGGCGCGGGCCCTCGCCTTCCTGCTCGCCTCGACCAGCCGCCAGATCAGCGGCGTGAAGATCAGCTGCATGGCCAGGTGCATCTTCCCGCCGGGCACGACGATGCTGTTGGCCCGCGACATGAACGAGCCGTCGATCATCGACAGCAGGTAGGGGAAGTCGATGCCGCGCGGGTCCGCGAAGCGGATCACCACCATCGACTCGTCCAGCGTCGGGATCCACCCGGCGATGAACGGGTTGGACGTGTCCACCACCGGCACCCGCTGGAAGTTGATGTGGGTGTTGGAGAACTGCGGGCAGATGTAGTGCACGTAGTCGGGCATCCGGTTGAGGATGGTGTCGGTGACCGCCTCCGTCGAGTAGCCGCGGGTGTTCCGGTCGCGGTGCAGCTTCTGGATCCACTCGAGGTTGATGATCGGCACCACCCCGATCCGCAGGTCGACGTGCCGGGCGACGTCGACGGTGTCGGTGCGCACCGCGCCGTGCAGGCCCTCGTAGTACAGGAGGTCGGTGCCGCCCGGGAGGTCCTCCCAGGGGGTGAAGGTGCCTGGGGGTCGCCCGTAGATCCGGGCCTCCTCGTCGTCGTGCACGTACTGGCGCACCCGTCCGGTGCCTGTGCGGCCGTACTCCGCGAACAGCTGCTCGAGTTCGAGGAAGAGGTTCGCCTCCGGCCCGAAGTGGCTGGGCGCGATCTCGCCGGTCTCGAGGGCAGCGGCGTAGACCGCCTTCATCTCCGCCCGGTCGTAGCGGTGGAACGAGTCGCCGTGGATCACCGACGACGTAATGGACTCCCGGGCGAAGATCTGCGCGAACGTGTCGGTGACGGTGGTGGTGCCCGCCCCCGAGGAGCCGGTGATGGCGACGACTGGATGCTGATCGGACATGGCTTCCGTCTCCTAAGGCTCGATGAACAGGGTGCGGCTGTGGAACAGCGGGTACGACGAGCCTTCGTCGAGCCCCTGCTCGTGTTCCCGGTAGTACCGCTCGACTCGCGCCACCTCGTCGGCGGCGCCGAAGTAGATGGGCCCGCGCTGGGTGAGGGAGGTGGGCACCACGTCGAGGACCCGCTGGGCGCCGGTGGTTGCCGCGCCGCCCGCCTGCTCCGCCAGGAGCGCCAGCGGGGCCGCGTTGTGCATCAGCGGCACCCCCCAGAGGGCGCCACGGCGGCCGGTGTCGGGCGCCATGAACATCCCGCCGTGGACGAGGATGCGGAACGCCCCGATCACGGCGGACGCGTTCCAGCGCATCTTGAAGTCACGCCCGCGCGGCCCCTCGGCCCCGCGGAGGCACTCGTCGACGTACCGCTTCGTGTGCGCCGGCCAGTGCATGGCCTCTGAGGGGTTGATGGCGAAGCTGTCCGACCGGCTCGGGATGGTCATGCCCCGGTCGGTCAGCACGAAGTTGCCGACGTCGCGGTCCAGGGTGAAGCCGTCCACCCCTCGCCCCGTCGTGAGCACCAGCAGCGTGCTGGGCCCGTACAGCCCGAGCCCGGCTGCCACCTGCCTGGAGCCCGGCTGCAGGAAGTCGGCCTCGGTGCAGGGCGCGTCGACCTCTGCGCGCTCCAGGATGGAGAACGCCAGCCCCGCCGTCTGGTTCTCGCACAGGTTGATCGACCCGTGCAGGGCCTCGAAGACCAGGAGGTACCGGGCGCGCGGCGAGCTGGAGATCGGGTGAATGCTCGGGTCCCCCGCCACCGACACGGCGGCCAGCTGCTCGATTCCGGCGGCCTGCTCGAGCAGGATCCGGGTGGCGAGCCGGCGCAGCCCCCGATGGAGTTGGGCGTGATCCCCCTGGCCATCGTCAGCGACGGCGCCCAGCGACAGCTGGCCACGGCTCACCATGGCCGCGGTGAGCTTCACCGACACCGCCACGGCGCTCAGGATGTGGGCATAATCGTGGGCCGGGGCATCGTCGCGCTCGTCGTGGAGGTCCAGGAGGTACTGGGTCAAGGTCCGCGGCGCCATGACAGTCCCCCTCAGGGGGTGGCGACGGAGGGGGCGGGTCCACTCGCGACGCCCAGAGCCTGGCGCCATCCGGGGCAGAGGAGGTCCGCGTCGGCCGGGAACGACTCGAAGGCCCGCGCGAACTCGCGATGCTCCTTGGCCCACTCGACGGGGTCGGCGCCGGCCCCCCAGCACTCGTGCGCCTGCCGGAGCGACCTGCCGCCCGCGGCGGCGCCGTCGAGGTGGCCGTACGCGCCGCCGCCCGCGGTGTTGATGACGTTGGCGTGGCCGAGGTTGGCGAAGAAGCCCGGCAGCCGCAGCGCGTTCATGCCCCCGGAGACGATCGGGGTGGTGGGGCGCATCCCGTGCCACTCCTGGAAGTACGCGGGGCCCTGGTACTCGTCGCGTTCGCAGATGTAGGCGATGGCGCGGTCGTCGCGGGCGCCCTCCATCTTCCCGTAGCCCATGGTGCCGACGTGGATGCCAGACGCGCCCTGGAGCCTGGCCATCTTGGCCAGCACGTAGGCGGTGTATCCGCGCTTGGAGCTGGGCGAGGTGACGGCGCCGTGACCGGCGCGGTGGTAGTGGAGGTACTGGCGGGAGAAGTACCGGCGCGCGGTCGTCACGGCGCTCGGGCCGCCCACGTAGCCGTCGACGAGGAAGGCGACCTTGTCCGCGTCAGGCCCGAAGGCCTCGAGGATGAACTCCCCGCGGGCGATCATCTCGGAGTGGTCGTCGGCCGTGATGTTGGCGCTGAACAGCTTGGCCTCGCCGGTCTCGTCCATCGCCCGCTTCATCGCGTCGTAGACCAGCGGGATGGTCTTCCGCATGGGCGAGAACACCTGGTTGCCCTGCGGCTCGTCGTTCTTGATGAAGTCCCCGCCCAGCCAGAACTCGTAGGCGGCCTGGGCGAAGGGCTCGGGGCGCAGCCCCAGCTTCGGCTTGATGATGGTGCCGGCGATGTAGCCGCCGTCGGTGACCGGCCGGCCGAGGATCCGCCACAGGTCAGCGATGCCCATGGCCGGCCCGTCGAACAGGTTGATCGCGGCGCGCGGCACGTAGAAGTCGTACATCTTCGCGTAGGCGATGTCGCCCATCCCCTGGTTGTTGCCGATCGTCAGGGTGAGGAACGAGACCATCATCATCCGGCCGTCGATGATGTTGCGGTCGAAGAGGTCCAGCGGATACGCGATCCGCATCTCCTCGCTCGCCTCGTCGACGTGATAGACGATCGCGTCGAAGCTCTTGGTGAAGTCGTCGGTGGTGGACACCTCGACGTTGGTGCCCGTCGAGGACTCGGCGGCGAAGTGCGCGGCGGCCTCGAGGTAGGAGCCGGACTTCGGCTTCATGGTGTAGGCGCACAGGATGTGCTGGCCTCCGGCGATGAGGTCTTCCTCGCGAAGGCTGAGATCGGCGTAACGGGCAGTTTGGTCCACGATGACTCCTCGAAGGAACGGGTCGAGCTTCGGTGCTTCCGCCTGCGGTGTGCTTCACGGTAAGCCCCTACATCACGTAGTACGTCGGTGGCGACGCGTAGGTGCGTGTTCTCCCCTGCACGCGTGCACAGATGGGCAGAGCGCCCGGGGGTCCGGGCCGCGACCGCCGCCGGGGAGCTGTGCTCGCCGGGCCTCTGGTCACGGGGTGGGCGTTCTGGGACGATGACCTGAACGGGGAGGAGACTCCGGTGTCGCCGCCAGCCCAAGGCCCGCAGTGGGACGCCCTAGTGGGCGCGCTTCTGGCCTGCCTCGCTGCCGTGGCGTTCGTGGGTTTCCGGCTGGTGATCCCCGCGGAGTGCGCCTGGCTCACCCCGCAGGTGAACGCGTTCAGCCCCGAAGGCGTCCTCCCCCAGGTGCACCTGGGATGCCCGCTCCCGGAGGGAAGCCTGGTCAGCGATGTGCAGGTTGTCGACGGCCGCGCCGACGTCACGGTGGAGCCGGGGCTGCGGAGCGTGCCGCTCGACCTCGCGGCCCAGGCGGGTTCGCTCGCGCTCCAGGGCTGGCGCGCGGGCGGGACCTTGCTGTTCGTGACCACCCTGTTCGCCCTGAGCGGGCTCGCCATCAGCCGGAGACCGCTGGACCCGGCGGCCGGGTCCAGCCTGGTCTTCGCAGCAGCCCTCTTCGGGAGCACCGTCGTCACGGTGGCGGGACTGCCGCCGTCGTGGGCCTTCACGGGGATGCTGCGCTGGCTGTTCGTGCTCAACGTCGGGTTCTTCTACACCCTCGCGTGGAGCGGGATGGTGGCCTGGGCGCTGCAGTTTCCGGCGCCCTTGGCCCCCTGGCTACAGGGGGTCCAGGCGCGGGTACTGATCACCTGGGCGCCGCCCCTGTTATGGGCGTCCCTCGCCGCCGTCGTCGGAGCCGGGACCTCGTTCCCCGGCTGGATGGCGGGCGCCATTGCCCTGCAGACCGCCTTCACCGTCGTCGGGCTGTCCCTGTCGCTGGGCGTGCTCACGCTGCGGCTGCTGCGCGCCCGGGTCCCGGGCGGGGACCCGGTCCAACGTCAACAGCTGCTGTGGTTGGGCGGGTCGGCGATCGTCTCGGGGCTGCTGGCGCTGGCGTTCTGGATCGTCCCGTCGCTCCTCACCGGCCGGTCGCTGCTGCCCGACGAGCTGATCGGCCTCCCCGGCCTGTTCTACGTCGCGGGGATGAGCATCGCGATGCTGCGCTACCGCCTCTTCGATCTGGACGTCGTCCTCGGACGGACCCTGGTCTACGCC
The DNA here is from genome assembly GCF_054483915.1 of Tessaracoccus luoxuelianae. Lineage (NCBI taxonomy): Bacteria > Bacillati > Actinomycetota > Actinomycetes > Propionibacteriales > Propionibacteriaceae > Tessaracoccus > Tessaracoccus luoxuelianae. Next base: position 387,506 of record NZ_CM137013.1, read on the forward strand.
GCGCTCACAGTTGTCGCGGTGAGCGTGTACCTCCTCACCGTCGCCGTGCTGACCTCCCTGGTCGCCGACCAGCCCACCGGCGTGGCCGTGGCGGGCGCGGTGGCCGTGGCGATCCTGGTCAATCCCGTGCGGGTGTGGTTGGAGCGCTGGGTGAGCAGGGGCCTCTACGGCGATCGGGACGATCCCTACGTGGCGCTGGCCCGGCTGGCGGGCCTGCTCGGTGCGCGCGAGGTGTCGTGGCGCGAGGTCGCCGCCGACCTCCGCCGGGCGTTGCGGGTGCCCTACGTGTCGGTGCTGGCGGAGCAGGGCGCGCTGGCCGAGGCCGGCATCTGCCCGGACGACGAGGCCCGGCTTCGCGTCACACCGCTGGTGCACGCCGACGTCACGCTGGGCAGCCTCGTCGTGGCCACGCGTGGTCGCGGGGGCGGCTTCGCACCGGCCGAGCGCCGGCTGCTCCAGGACCTCGGCAATCAGGTGGCCTCGGCGCTGCACGAGGAGGGGCTCGACCGGGAGGTCCGAGCCTCCAGGCAGCGTCTGATCCTGGCCCGCGAGGACGAGCGGCGGATGCTCCGGCGGACCCTGCACGACGATGTCGGCCCGACCATCGCGTCCATCCCCCTGCGCGCCGAAACAGTCCGGCGTCTGATGGCGCCCCAGGCGACCGAGGCGGTGGAGGAGCTCCTCGACCGGATCGGGCGCGACGCCACCCGTGCAGCCGACGCGGTGCGCCACCTCGCCTACGACCTCCGCCCGCCCGCACTCGACGACCTGGGACTGGCCTCGGCCCTCGAGGAGCTGGCCGCCGGCCTGGCGCCGCTGGCGGTGCACCTCGACACCGGCGGCATCGGCTCGCCGGGCGCGTCGCTGCCACCCGCCGTCGAGGTCGCGACCTACCGGATCGTGTCCTCGGCGTTGGCCAACGCCGCCCGCCACGCCCGGGCTCAGGCGTGCTGGGTGACACTCCGCCGCGTCGATGGGGCGCTCGAGATCGAGGTGGCCGACGACGGCGTCGGCCCCCCTGCCGACCTCCACGCCGGGGTCGGGATCACCGGGATGCGCGAGCGGGCCGCCGAGCTCGGTGGAGCATGCACCGTCGAGCCGCGCCCCGACGGTGGCACGCTGCTGCGCGCCGTCCTGCCCATGGCGGGGCAGCCATGACGGCCCACTCCTTCAACGTCCTCGTCGTGGACGACCATCCGCTCTACCGTGAGGGGCTGGTCGGCCTGCTGGCGACGACGGACGACCTGGTGGTCGTCGGCCAGGCCGCCGACGGGCTGGAGGCCGTCCGGCTGGCAGCCGAGCTCTCGCCGGACGTCGTGGTGATGGACATCACCATGCCCGGACTCGACGGGATCGAGGCGACGCGGCAGATCGTCTCGAGGGCACCCCAGGTGCGCGTGCTGATCCTGAGCATGCTGGACGACGCCAGCGTCGCCGACGCCGTCGCGGCGGGCGCGCGCGGCTACGTGGTGAAGTCCGCCACCCCCGACGCGACCCTGGCCGCGATCCGCTCGGTCGCCCAGGGCGACATCATCTTCTCGGCCGCGCTGGCGACGCGCCTCACGGCGATGGTCACGGGGGGCCGGGCGCCGTTCGTCGAGCTGACGACGCGGGAGCGGGAGGCGCTTGCGCTGGTCGCCAAGGGCTGGGACAACCCCCGTATCGCCCGGCAGCTGGGAATCGCCGACAAGACGGTCCGCAATCTTGTCTCCATCGTCCTGGTCAAGCTGCAGGTGGCCGATCGCGCGTCGGCGATCGAGAAGGCGAAGCGCGCAGGGTTGGGCTGAGCCTGCCTACTCGGGGTGGTTCCCGTGGTCTCCGCCCACCACGTAGGGGCTCCGGTATCCCTCGTAGGCGAGGTGGGTCATGAGTCCCTCCCGCGCGTGCGGGAGGTTGTGGCAGTGGTCCATCCAGATGCCCGGGTTGTCCGCCACCATTGCGAGTTCGTACGTCTCACCAGGCTCGACGTTCAGGGAGTCGACCAGCCAGGGCGAACCGGTGGCCCGGACGCCGTCGCGCGCGACCACGAGGAGGTGGTGGCCGTGCAGGTGCATGGGATGCACCTCGCCGCTTTCGTTCGACACCAGGAACCGGACGCGCTCGCCGGTGCGCACGATGAACATCGGCACGTCCGGGTAGAGGCCGCCGTTGATCGTCCACCACGAGCCCGGCCGGCCGTCGAGGAGCCCGAACCGGCGGCCGATCCGGTACTCGAACGTGCGGTCCGGCTGCCCCAGGTCCTGGACGGTTGGGTCGGGTGAGCCGTAGCTGAGTAGATCCACTAGCGCTCGAGGGGCCGGCGAGTGTGGCGCCGCGGTGTCGCCGAGCGAGACGGAGGCGCCGGCGAACTCCACCCGGGCGCCGCCCGTCGGCACCACGACCTGGAGGTCGGCGCGGCCCCCTGCGGTGACCACCAGCGACTCCCCCGTCACGGGATCCGGACGATTCACTGTGCGGCCGTCGATGGCAACGATGCGGTAGGAGGCCCCTGACACCCAGACCGGCATCGGGCCCGCATCCGTGTTGATCACCCGGACCCTGGCGGTGTCGCCGGGGCGCGCAGGGTGCGCGAACCCGCCCGGCCTCCCGTTGACGGTGCGCGTCCCGGCGTAGGCGTGCACCAGCGCGGTGACATCCACCACGGTCGGATCCGCCGTCGCGGCGTCCACCACGAGCGCCCCGAGCAACCCGCCGCTGACCTGCGGGTGGGACACCTGGTGCGAGTGGTACCAGTAGGTCCCCTCCTGGGCGACGAAGCGGTAGACGAACCGCTGCCCTGGTGCGATCGCGTCCTGGGTGACGCCGGCGACGCCGTCCATCGCGTTGGGCAGGTCGACGCCGTGCCAGTGCAGCGTCATCCCGTCGGCCACGTTCCCGTTCGTGGCATGGACCTCGACCAGTTCACCGGCCCGGGCCCGGATGGCGGGGCCCGGCGTCGTCCCGTTCAGGGTGAACCCGTCGAAGGGCTGAAGTCCTGGCAGCGTGACCCGCTCGGCCGTCGCGACCAGGTCGACGCGCACGTCCGCGGTACGATCCGGGTCTGGAACGAGAGTGCCGATGTCCACTCCGTCATGGGCGTGGCCGTGCGAGCTCGCCCCGGCCGGCTGCGGGCCGCCGCCGTAGTCCGGGTATCCCATCGAGGTCATGGAGTAGGTGTCCGGGAGCAGGCTGGCGGCCCACACCCAGGCGGAGGATCCGAGCACCAGCACCAGGACCCCGGCGCCGACAACCCGCCGCGACACCCGGGACGCCCTGGTGGTACTCACGTCACACCGCCACCGATCCCCTGGCGGTCGTCGGCGCGGCGACGCCAGGTGCCGCGACCGGCCTCCGCGCGTTACGCATGGCGGTCACCGCCGCCAGGAGCAGCAGCAGGGCGTTCAGGCCGTGGAAGATCGCCAACACTGCCATACCGTGCGCTGCGTACCCGAGGGTCATCTGAAGCGCGACGAGTCCGAGAACGATCGCGGCCCACGTGATGGCACGCGGGACCCTGGTGAAGAAGGACACCACCAGCAGCGCCAGGGCGATCGCCGGGATGACGATGCCGCCGTTCAGCCCGTGGATCATGAAGCCGATGGCCTCCGGGAACGGGAGCGGCCCTCCCGTGTCCTCCATCATCGACTTGTCCACGACCGCGCCGCCCATGATGTAGGCGCCGAGACCGGCGGAGACCCAGGCGTGTGAGGCGGCCTGCACGCCCACCAGGGCGGCGATGGTGCCCGCAAGAATGCGGTACGCGGTGATCATCTTCGGTCTTCCTTCCGTTACGCGGACGCCTCATGCGTCCGGCTGGTCATGGGTGGAGGTGCCCGTGCCGATGGCGCGGTGCAGGTGGCGGCCGAGGAGCACGAACCACAGGGGCCAGGCCAGCCAGACCGCGCCTCCGATGGCGAGTCCGGGGTACAGCAGAGCCTTGGCGGCAATCGAGCCCCCCGGGAGGAGGAACGAGGCGCCCGTTAGGGCAAGTCCAGCGATCAACCCGTACCCCACGGCGGCGCCTGTCATCCAGACGGAGCGCGGCATCCCGGGATCGCGCGACCAGGACGTGTTCAGCCAGGCCATCCAGGCCATCTGCAGAGCGATGGCCCCAATGGAGATGGCGGTGGACGGCTCGAAGGGCAGCACCCGGGCGACCAGGAGCACGCCGGAGGCCGCCGCCACCAGGCAGGCGCCCGTGATCAGTGTCACGAAGCCGCGCTGGCCGCGGGTCCTGGCGGCGCGCCGGCTGAGCCGTGGCACCAGCACGGCCAGCAGCACGTTGCCCGCCGCGCTCAGGAGGTCGTTGATCGGTCCCCAGGGCGCCGCGCTGCCGCCACGGGCGAGCGAGACGAACATGATGATGAGGAACGCCCCGGACGTCAGCATCACCACGCCAAGCGCCACGAGCCGTGCCGCGTCGCTCTGGTTGGGCTCAGGCGCCACGAACACGACAGTGACCTTCGGCTCGGTGCCGAGCCGGTCATCCTGCCCGGTGGCAGGTGCGGGTGTGCTGGACATCGACTGCTCCTTGTCTGACGGTGCTCCGGAGATCCCATTCTTCGGCGGGGATGTCCCGGGCGTCACGGGACAACCGTCCCGACCCGTCGGGATTCCTGCGGCGCGACGGCACCGTCCGCCAGCGCGGCCCGGATCGCCGTCGCGCGCTCCCGTCAGGTACCGTCGTGCCGCACGCCGCACGCCGCGGAACCCAGGAGGAACCCAGTGACCCGACCAAGCCGGAGGCTCGTCCTTGTTGTGCGAGCCGACCCCGTGATCTGTGGTCACGCCGGCGAGGCGCGCAACCTCGCCGAGGCGGCGCTCGACCACGGCTTCGACGATGTGCGCATCGTCAGCTGGCCGCTTGACCGGCTGATCGAGTCCGAGCTGCCGCTGAAGCCGCTGGACTCGATCTCCCCCTACCGGGAGGGGATCACGGTCGAGCGGCCCGAGCCGGTCGGCAACTACAAGATCCTCGACGGCCGCTACCTCGCAGGCCTGACCGGCCGGCTCTTCGAGCTCTTCACCGACGGCGTCCCCACCGTCTGCATGTCGCTGTACCTCACCCCCCATGCCGTGGCGGTCGACGATGCCCTGCGCGCGGCGCATCGCTCGGGGCTCCCGGTCCGGGTGGTCACGATCGCCGAGGCCGTCGGGTCGGACATCACCAACGTGGTCCGCAACTGCATCGAGTCCGGGCGCTACGGCGCGGCCGCTCACCTGCTCACGACCTACCTCGCCAACGACCTGTGCGTCGCCGTCTCGGCGTACACGCGCGACCTGATCGTCAGCGAGGCAGCCCTGTTGGACGCCGACCACGGCACCGACTTCGCCGAGCAGTGCCGCCGCAGGGTGGCGATCTCGTATCCGGCCATCAACGCCCGCCAATTCACCGACCTGGACCCGCACGGCACGGACGCCGCCCTCGCGGCCCGCGGCCTGTCGCGTGGGGGGTACGTCCTCTTCCTTTCGCGGCTCAGCCTGGCGAAGGGCGTCGACGATCTCATCGAGGGCTTCGGGCGCAGCGCCGCCAGCGAACGGGTCAGTCTCGTCATCGCCGGCAACGGCCCGGAGGCGCCACGGCTCCGCGAGCTGGCCGACCGGTCGCCGGTGGCCGGCCGGATCCTGTTCCTGAACGACGTCGACGACGACGAGAGGTCCCACCTGATGGCCGGGAGCGCGGCGTTCGTGCTGCCCAGCAAGCCCATCCCCGAGTTCGTCGAGACGTTCGGGATCGCGCTGGTGGAGAGCATGCTCGCCGGAGGCGGGCCCGTCATCACCACCACCACGGGTGGGATCGGCGAGGCGGTGGGCGACTGCGCCCTCTTCATCGGCGTGGAGGATCCCGACGGCATCGCGGCGGCCCTCGACCACGCGGTCCTGGTGATGACCGACGCCGAGCGCGCCGACCTGGCCGACCGTGCCCTCCGGCACGCGCTGCAGTTCGACCGCACCACCGTCTACGAGCGGCTGATCGCCCGCATCCCCGCCCCCTGACCATCACGAGCCAGGGGTGGGAGCGGGATCAGTCCTCGGCGAGCGTGATCTCCAGGCCGCCCATCACCGTGGCGGCAAGGTTGTACAGAAACGCGAACAGCGTGGCCACGGCCGTGATGATCACGACGTCGACCGCCGCCACCACCGTCGCGAACCCCAGCACGCGCGAGGCGCTGAGGAAGTCCCCAATGTTGAACGCCGTGTCCTGATCCCCGATGAGGGTGTTGATGAACGTGTTGGCGGACTCCAGGGCCCCGGACCCTGCGAGCACCGACCACAGCATGAACGCGGCCACCACCATCATCACGCCGAAGGCGATCGAGAACAGGAACGTGGTCTTCATCACGGACCACGGGTCGATCCGCGACAGCCTCAGCCGCGCCTTCCGGGTCCGACGGCTCGGGTGCGCGGTCCGCGCCTCGGCCTCAGCGGGGAGAGTGCTCGCCACGGGTACGAAGGTGGCGGCGCGCGACGGGGTGGTCACCGCGCCAGGGGACCCACCGGGTACACCAGGCCCCTCGCCCGGGGCCGCCGCGGGCTTGGGCGTCACCGCGACCTTCGCCTTCGCCGCCCACTCCTGGGCGACACGGGCCGCACGCCCGGCCACTGCCGGAATGGTGCGGGTCTGGTCTGCAGCCTCCGCCTGCGGGGCGGCCGAGGCCGGCTCCGAAGGGGCATTCACGGGGGCGGGCGAGAACGAAGGCCCGGACGTCGGGGACGCCGGCGTGCCCGACGACGGGGCGCTGGACGCATGCGTCGGCCCGTCACCGTTGATCACCGGCACCGCCGGGCTGGCGGGCGCGGGTGCGTCCGACGGCGCTCGGTGCGGAGAGAAGTCGAGGCCGGAGGCCCCGGAGGCGGATGGCCAGCGCGGCGAGTTCTCACTCATCGGCGCCCTCCTCGCTGTTCGGCTCCTGCTCCGCCTGGCTGGCGGTGCTGACATCTACCGTACTCTCTGCAGCGTCCTCGGCACCCTCGTCCAACTCCGCGTCCTGGTCTGCCGGGGCGTCCTCCAGCTCAACCTCGGACTCGGGGTAGAGCGCGATGGCCCCCACCGAGTCGTCGCCCTTGACGCCGACGAACTTCACACCCATGGTGTCTCTGCCCTTGACAGGGACATCGGCCACCGCCGAGCGGGTCACCTGGCCGGAGACCTTGATCGCCAGCACCTCGTCGGCCTCGCCCACGATGAGGCCGCCCACGAGCGAGCCGCGATCCTCGTTGAGGCGCATCGCCTTGATGCCCAGCCCGCCGCGACCCTGCTGCCGGTACGAGTCCACCGGGGTGCGCTTGGCGAACCCGCCGTCGGTCACCGTGAACACGAACTGGCCCTCAAGGTCGTCATCTGCCCGGAGCACCGCCATGGACAGCAGCTCGTCGCCGGAGCGGAACTTCATGCCCGTCACGCCGGAGGTGGCCCGGCCCATCGGCCGCAGCTGCGAATCGTCGGCCTGGAAGCGGATCGCCTGACCCTTGCGCGAGATCAGCAGCACGTCGTCGCTGGCGCTCACCAGGGAGGCGCCGATCAGCTCGTCGGTCTCCTCACGGAAGTTGATGGCGATCACGCCGGCCTGCCGCGGCGAGTCATAGGTCTTGAGGTCGGTCTTCTTCACCAGCCCGTGCTTGGTGGCCAGCAGCAGGTACTCGGCGTCCTCGTAGCCGCGGATGGCCAGCACCTGCGCGATCTTCTCCTCGGGCAGGAAGCTGAGCAGGCCGGCCACGTGCCCGCCCTTCGCGTCTCGGCCCGCCTCTGGCAGCTGCCACGCCTTGGCGCGGTAGACGCGCCCGAAGTTGGTGAAGAACAGCAGCCACTGGTGGTTGGTGGTCATGAAGAGGTGCTGCACCTCGTCGTCGGCCCGGAGGGTGGCGCCGCGCACGCCCTTGCCGCCGCGCTTCTGCACCCGGTACTGGTCCGCACGGGTGCGCTTGGCGTAGCCGCCGTGGGTGATGGTGACCACCACGTCCTCGTCGGGGATGAAGTCCTCGTCGGAGAAGTCACCGTCCGCCGCGACGATCCGGGTGCGGCGATCGTCGCCGTACTTGTCGACGATCTCCTGCAGCTCGGTGGCGATGATGGCGCGCTGGCGCTCCTCGTTGGCGAGGATGTCCTTGAGGTCCTGGATCTTGGCCTCCAGCACCAGCAGGTGGTCGATGATCTTCTGCCGCTCGAGCGCGGCCAGACGGCGCAGCTGCATGTCCAGGATGGCGGTGGCCTGCAGCTGGTCGATGTCCAGCAGGTCCATCAGGCCCTCGCGGGCCTCCTCGGTGTTCGGGGAGCGACGGATGAGCGCGATCACCTCGTCGAGGGCGTCGAGTGCCTTGACCAGGCCGCGGTAGATGTGGGCCTGCTTCTCGGCGTCGTCGAGCTGGTACTGCGTACGGCGACGGATGACCTCGAGCTGGTGCTTGATCCACAGCGAGATGAACTGGTCCAGGCGCAGGGTGCGGGGCACCTCGTCGACGATGGCCAGCATGTTGCAGCCGAACGTGTCCTGCAGCGACGTGTGCTTGTACAGGTTGTTCATCACGACGCGCGGCTGGGCGTCGCGCTTGAGCACGATGACGAGGCGCTGGCCGGTGCGGGCGGAGGTGTCGTCGCGGATGTCCGCGATGCCGGTGAGCTTGCCGGCGTTGACCAGGTCCGCGATCCGCTGGGCGAGCGCGTCGGGGTTGCACATGTAGGGCAGCTCGTTGATGACGAGCAGCTGGCGACCCTTCGGGTCCTCCTCCATGTTGATCACCGCGCGCATGGTGACCGACCCGCGACCGGTGCGGTACGCCTCTTCGATCCCGCTGCGGCCGACGATGAGGGCGCCGCCCGGGAAGTCGGGGCCCTGAATGCGGTGCATGGCCGCGTCGAGGAGTTCCTCGCGGGTGGCCTGCGGGTGCGACAGCGCCCACTGCACGGCGTCGTTGACCTCGCGCAGGTTGTGGCTGGGGATGTTGGTGGCCATGCCGACGGCGATGCCGGTGGACCCGTTGACCAGCAGGTTCGGGAACCGGGCCGGCAGGACCACCGGCTCCTGCTCACGGTTGTCGTAGTTGGGGCGGAAATCGACGGTGTTCTGCTCGATCTCGCGCACCATCTCGGCCGCGGGGTTGGCCAGCTTGCACTCGGTGTACCGCATGGCCGCGGCCTTGTCGTTGCCCTGGGAGCCGAAGTTGCCCTGCCCTGTGACCAGCGGCAGGCGCATCGCCCACGGCTGCGCGAGGCGCACGAGGGTGTCGTAGATGGCCGTGTCACCGTGGGGGTGATACAGGCCCATGACCTCGCCGACCACGCGGGAACACTTGTTCCAGCCGCGATCCGGGCGGTAGCCGCCGTCCCACATCGCGTACAGGACGCGCCGGTGGACCGGCTTCAGCCCGTCGCGCACATCCGGCAGGGCGCGCCCGACGATGACGCTCATCGCGTAGTCCAGGTAGGAGCGCTGGATCTCCACCTGCAGGTCGATGGGGTCCACCCGGCCGAATGCCGGGGGGGTCAGGGTGCCGTCGTCAGCCATCAGTTCTCAAACCTTCCGAAAATCCACAAACTCTGGGGGGGTGGCGCTGCTCAGATATCGAGGAAGCGCACGTCGCGCGCGTTGCGCTGGATGAACGTGCGGCGCTGCTCGACGTCCTCGCCCATCAGGATCGAGAACATCTGATCCGCCATGGCCGCGTCCTCGATGGTGACCTGCAGCAGGATCCGCTTCTCCGGATCCATCGTGGTGTCCCACAGATCATCTGCGTTCATCTCACCCAGGCCCTTGTAGCGCTGGATGGGGTTGACCTGGGGGAGTTTCTTGCCCTCGGCCAGACCCTTCTCCCGGAGTCCGTCGCGTTCGGTGTCGCCGTAGGCCAGTTCGTGCGCGGCGTTGGTCCACCGCAGCCTGAACAGCGGCGGCTGGGCCAGGTACACGTGGCCGGCCTCGATGAGGGGCCGCATGAACCGGAACAGCAGCGTGAGCAGCAGGGTGCGGATGTGGGCGCCGTCGACGTCCGCGTCCGCCATCAGGACGAGCTTGTGGTAGCGCAGCTTGTCCAGGTTGAAGTCCTCCTGCATGCCGGCGCCGAGGGCGTTGATGATCGCCTCGACCTCCTTGTTGGCGAGGATGCGGTCGATGCGGGCCTTCTCCACGTTGAGGATCTTGCCGCGGATGGGGAGGATGGCCTGGGTGCGGGGGTCGCGGCCGCCTCGGGCCGAACCGCCGGCCGAGTCGCCCTCGACGATGAACAGCTCGCACTCGCTGGGGTCCGTGGACTGGCAGTCCACCAGCTTGCCCGGCAGACCCGAGCCGCCGAGCAGCCCCTTGCGGGAGCGGGCCATGTCACGCGCCTTGCGGGCGGCGATGCGGGCCGCGGCCGCGGACTGCGACTTGCGGACGATGTCCTTGCCCTCGGCCGGGTTGCGCTCGAACCAGTCACCCAGGCGGTCGTTGAGGACGCGCTGCACGAACGACTTGGCCTCGGTGTTGCCCAGCTTGGTTTTGGTCTGACCCTCGAACTGCGGCTCGGACACCTTGATCGAGACGATGGCGGTGAGGCCCTCGCGGATGTCGTCGCCGGCCACGCGGTCCTCGCGCTTCTTGATCAACCCCCAGGATTCGCCCCAGCGGTTGACCGTGTTGGTCAACGCCGCACGGAAGCCCTCCTCGTGGGTGCCGCCCTCGTGCGTGTTGATGGTGTTGGCGAACGTGTAGACGCTGCTGGTGTAGGACGTGTTCCACTGCATCGCGATCTCCACACCCATGCCCTGGTCCGGGGCGTGCGCCTCGACGGCGATCACGGTGGGGTGGATGGCGTCTTTGCCGGAGGACAGGTACTTGACGTAGTCGGTGAGGCCGTCGGCGTACTGGAATTCGTCGTAAGGGGTGTCGGTCTCCCCCTCGTCGCCGGTGGCCACCTGCCGGTCCGCGCGCAGGTCGATCAGTGAGATGCGCAGGCCCTTGTTGAGGAAGGCCATCTCGCGGAAGCGGGTGGCGAGCGTGTCGTAGTTGTAGCGGGTGGTCTCGAAGATCTCGTTCGAGGCATAGAACGTGATGGTGGTGCCGGTCTCGGCCGACTCCTCCAGGCGCTCCAACTCGGTCACCGGGACACCGAGATGGAAGGTCTGCTGCCAGCGGTAGCCGTCTCGGGTGACCTCGACGATCAGCTTGTCCGACAGCGCGTTGACGACGGAGGAGCCCACGCCGTGAAGGCCGCCGGAGACCTTGTAGCCGCCCTCGCCGAACTTGCCGCCGGCGTGCAGCACCGTCAGCACCAGCGTGACGGTGGGGATCTTCTCGATCGGGTGCTCCTTGACGGGAATACCGCGGCCGTTGTCCTTGACCCGGACCCCGCCGTCGTCCAGGAGCTCGACGTCGATGGAATCGCAGTAGCCCGCGAGGGCCTCGTCCACAGAGTTGTCCACAATCTCGTAGACAAGGTGGTGCAGCCCGCGCTCGCCGGTGGAGCCGATGTACATGCCCGGGCGCTTGCGGACCGCCTCGAGGCCCTCCAGGACCGAGATCTGATCCGCGTCGTAGAGCCCGGTGACCGTGTTGTCCGCTGAGTCCTGCAAGCCCTCCATGCGCTCACTCAGATTGAAGTCCTCGTCCACCTGCACGTCGTCCGTCACAAAAGCTCCTGTCCACACAAACGGGCGCCGGGCTGGCCGGCGCCGTTGATCGTGCCAATTCTACCGTGTCCGGGCACAAAACCGGACATCGACGGGGGGTCAATGCCGCCTGAAACGGGCCCAGGGCACGATTGGCGCCGATCATGGGGGCAGACGCAAGGTCCCCTATCCATCCGGAGCCGGTAGCGCGGCAAATCGCCGGGAATGGGGCGGGTGGTCGGAGGGTCGATGCATTGGGACGACGGCGGGGCGGTGGAGTAGCCTTCCCGCGACAGAGGGAGTCCCAGCATGGAGTGGACGTGGATCGCGGCGGCAGCGGCTGCCCTCATCATCGGCATCGCCAAAACCAGCTTCGGCGGCCTCGGCTCCCTCGCCGTCGCGCTGCTCGCTCTGGCGCTGCCCACCAAGGAGTCCACCGCCGCCGCACTGCTGCTCCTCATCACCGGCGACATCATCGGCGTGCTGCGCTACCGCCGCTCCGCCGACTGGTCGCTGCTCAAGGCACTCCTGCCCTCGGTCGTGCCCGGAATCCTGCTCGGCGCCCTGTTCATCCAGTTCGTCGACGACCTGGTGCTGCGCCGATCGATCGGCGCCATCCTGCTCGTCTCGGTGCTGCTCCAACTCGTCTTGTCGACCCTGGCCCGACGGCGCGCCCCGGACCCCACCGTCGACGACGGGCCTCCGCATCGGGCGCTGACGATGGGCGCGGGTGTCGCGGCGGGGTTCACGACGATGGCCGCCAACGCCGCTGGACCGGTGATGGCGGTCTACCTCCAGCTGGCGAAGGTGGAGAAGATGCGCTTCCTCGGCACCTCAGCGTGGTTCTACTTCATCGTCAACGTGGCGAAGACGCCCTTGACCGCATCACTCGGATTGTTCACGCCGCAGGTGATGCTCACCGTCGCGTGGGGAATCCCGGTGGTCCTCTTCGGCACGGTGATCGGGGTGGCGCTGATCCACCGCGTGCCACAGAGGACGTTCGACGTGGTGACGCTGCTCACCTCGATCATCGCGGCCGGAGCGCTGCTGATCATCTGACCGGGCGTCACGGCGTAGCTGAGGCGTCCTCGCTGGGCGGGGGCGGTGCATCCGTGGTGGGTTCAGGATCTGCCGGGGGCGGCGGAGGTGGCTCCGGTTCAGGCTCCGGTTCTGGTTCGGGCTCAGGCGCCGGCGGCGGTGGCGGCGGTGGCGGTGGCGGCGGTGGCGGCGGTGACTCCGTCGTGGGGTCCGGCTCTGGAGCCTGGGTGGTGGGCTCGGGAGCTGGGGCCTCGGACGAGGGATCCGGCGCCGTGGACGACGGAGGCGGCGTGCTCTCCGACTCGGTGGCCGAGGGGAGGGGCGAGGTGTCGCTGGGCGATGGTTCGCTTGTGCTGGGGGTGGACGACTCGCTCGCACTCGGAGAATCGCTCGCACTAGGCGAATCGCTGGGGCTGATCGACGGGCTGGGGCTCGCCGACGCCCACGGGCTGAGGCTCGTCGACGGGCTCACGCTCGGGGACGGGCTCGGCTCCCCGGTCAGGCTCGCGATGAGGCTGTCCCACACGCTCTGGGTGGGAACCTCGCTGGCCTCGGCGCTGGGCGACAGGCCCAGGACGAGGCTGGGCGTGGTGGAGGAGCCGTCAACGTCGAGGAAGGCGATGTCCCTCAGGTCCACCCGTGTGGGCTGGCCGTTCAGCCACGGCTCCGGGTCCGTGAACCGGCCGTTGACGATCACCTCGAAATGCAGGTGACAACCGGTGGAGTAGCCGGTGTTGCCCACGCGGCCCACGCCGTCGAGGGCGTCGACCTGCTGCCCCACCCTCACACCGATGGCGGAGAGATGGTTGTAGGTGGTGACCACGCGGTAGCCGGCGAGCATGCCGTGGTCGATCTTGACCTGGACGCCGTTCCCGCCGGCCCAGCCTGCTGAGACAACGCGCCCGGCCGCGGCCGCGCCGACGGGGGTGCCGCACGGGGCTGCGAAGTCCAGGCCGGTGTGCAGCTTCCAGACGCGAAGGATGGGGTGGTAGCGCATCCCGAACACCGACGTCCGGCGCCCGTTGACGGGCATCGAGAGGAGGTCGCCGCCTGCCTTCTCGCCCACGGACCCGAGGGCCGTCTCCTCCGGGATGGTCTCCGGCTCTGGCGGTGGCGGAGCCTCGGCGGGCCTGGGTCCATCCAGCGGGACGATCTGCGGAGTAGGGGCGCTGAACGGGTCGAAGCTGCCGGGGGCCTCGTCGAACGACCAGCCTTCGAGGCGGTAGCCCAGCGGACTCGACGGCGAGGCCGTCGACGTGGGATAGGTGACCGGGCCGGGCGCCACCAGCATCACCGGCGGGACCGGGACGGCCTCAATGGCCGTCAGCGGTTCCTGCCCATACGTGACGGCTCCTCCAACCAGGGCCGCCGAGATCGCAGCAGCGATCACCGACGACAGCCCTCGAAGCTTCATCCAGTCCCCCGATACCGGTTAGCTCATACCCACCCCATCGAATCACGACGAGCGCCGGATGGGAAGGACATGGAGCACTGGGTCTTGAAGTGAATTCGCGCCCGGCGTGTCGCGGCTGCCCTCGTCGAGCCTAGGCCGCGGTGAATTCGATGGTCAGGCTCACGGAGATCTCGATGTCCTGAGGGTCCAGATCGATCGACGGCGCCGAGTCCATCATCTCCCGCGAGGCCTTCCTGGCAAACGCCAACGGCACGATCCCGCCACCCTGGTCCTGCACCGCCACCGCTTCGACGCCTCCCCGGCGCGCCGCCGTCGAGATCCATTCGGCACGACGGTGGGCATCGTCGAACGCATCGGCAAGGGCCCTGGGCTGCACCTCGGCGAGCGTGGAGTCACGGAGTCGCCAGTCCAGCCAGCCCACCTGCACCCCGGGTGTCGCGGCGAGGGTGCCGAGGATGTCACCGAGGGCGGCGAGATCGTCGACGATGAAGGAGCCGCGGACCTCCGCGGTGTGCTGGGGCGCCTGGGGCTGCCCGCGGGTGTTGAGCGGAGTCGAGGTCCACGTGCGGAGGCTGGTGAGCTTGACGTCGCGAACCACCCCTGAGGCGAGGGGCTGCTCGAGTTGTGCCCGGACGCGATCCGTCAGGCCGGCCGTGTCCGCGACGACGGAGTCGCGGTCCGGGCCGGTGAAGCCGACTGTCACGTTGACCGCGACGCACTCCGCCGGGAGCGTGATCCGGCTGGTGCCGGTGACTGTGATGCGCATGCGCCCCAGCTTAGGGAAACGCTGATTAATCGGCGAGCCTGGGATTTGATGGGCCGGCCTGGTCTGTCGGGGTGGATGGTTGATCAGTGGGTGTTGAGCCGGGTCAATGACGTGTTGGCTAGGTAGAATGCTGGTTGTGGATGAGTTGCAGCCGAGTCTTTCAGAAGTCGAGTACGGCCAGCGTCGCCGGGTCCCGAAGCGGGAGGAGTTCCTCCGGAAGATGGACGCGGTGGTGCCGTGGGCGGACTGGGTCCAGCTGATCGAGCCGTACTACTACAACAAGACCCGCGGCAGGCGGCCGATACCCCTTGAGACGATGCTGCGGATGTACCTGCAGGTGTGGTTCCACCTCTCCGACGAAGGCGTGGAGGACCAGATCAACGACTCGTACGCGATGCGGAAGTTCATGGGTGTGGACTTCGCTACCCGGCAGGTCCCCGACGCCACGACCCTGCTGCATTTTCGGCACCTGCTGGAGGAGCACCAGCTGGGTGAGGCGATGTTCACCGCACTGAACGCCCGGCTGGACGCCGACGGTCTGGTCATGCGTGGCGGCAGCATCGTGGACGCCACGATCATCGCCGCACCTTCCTCGACGAAGAACACCACCGGCACCCGGGATCCGGAGATGCGTCAGACCAGGAAGGGCAACCAGTGGTACTTCGGGATGAAGGCCCACGCCGGGGTGGATGCCGGCACGGGCCTGGTCCACTCGGTGAGCGTGACAGGAGCCAACGTGCATGATCTGGACGAGATCACCCACCTGGTTCGGGCCGATGACCAGGTCGTCTACGCAGACGCCGGCTACCAGGGGGCCGCGAAACGCCCCGAGATCGTCGGCGACGAGCACCTGGCAGGCGTCGAGTGGAGGATCGCTGCCCGCAAAGGCGTGTTGAAGGCGATGCACCCTCACGAGCAGCTACTGGAGTCCAGGAAGGCGTCGGTACGCGCGAAAGTAGAGCATGTGTTCCTGATCGTGAAGCGGGACTTCGGGCTGGTCAAGACCCGCTACCGCGGTCTGGCGAAGAACCTGAACCAGCTCCAGGTAGCGATGGCCTCGGCGAACCTGCTGATGCTGGCCCGCGCGACCACGATCGAGACCAGACTCAAGACCGCGGTCGCGACCGGGTAGCCCTGGCGGAAGCCTGCCCGGAACCGGCCCGAAGCCCCCAAGCACTAGGGGCCGAAGGCCAGAAGGAACCACTCCGGGGCGACCGAAGCCTCACAGACCAGACTCAGCCGATCTCCAGCCCAGTAGCGCCATTCATCAGCACTTCCCTAGGTCTCAGCCGTAGGTGTCGCGGGGGCCGCGGCCCTGGACCGAGCGGAGGCCCTTCTTCCAGCTCGGTGGCCTCGGCCCGCGGAACTCCACCCGCAGCACGGTCTGCTCGCCCAGCGCGCGATTGAGGCGCGCCACGATCTGCGACGCCGCGTACTTCATGGCGGCGGCCCACGCCGTGGAGTCGCAGTCCACGATCAGCACCCCGTCGGCGTAGTTGACGGGCGTGGAGTGTTGGGCGTTGGACTCCCCCACCAGCTCGGGCCACCGCCGCAGCACCATCGAGAGGCTGATCCGGCGTTGCCAGCCGCGCGCCTGGATGACGGTGTTGAGGACGTCGCCGACGCGTTGGGGGTCGCGGTCGTCTGGGTGGGCGCCGGAGCGCTGCTGCTCCATCGGGCGCTGCCGGCGTCGCGGGGTCTTCGGAGGCGACGGTTCCGGGAGCACCACGCCGTAGGCGGCGGACTCGACGGCGGCGCGGGCGATCTCGGAGGCGAGGTCGAGCCCCGTCGGGTCGTGCGCCTCCTCGCTCATGCCGCCGACATTACCCGCCCCCGCCGTCGGTGCGGGGAGTCGGGAGTCGAGGCACGGGCGGCCCTGGCGAGAGCCTGCCCGGGCGGGACGCCAGTCTCGTGACCCTCAGGCTGGGCACCCCGACGCAGAGCCGCCCTACCGTCCCCCACCCTCGCGCCCAACTCGCGTGCCGCGACTCCCGCCGCTTGCCTCACCGTCACTTCTGGTGCCGTAGTCGACACCAGAAGTGACACCCAGCCAACCATGCCGTTGGTCGAAGACTCAGGAGGACGCGACGAGACAGAAGGGCGGTGGGTGGTGGGGGCCGGGGCAGGTTGGGTGGGCGTTGATGACGGCGTGGCAGCGCGAAGCGCCGCCGCCGGCATCATGGGCGGCCCGGCCCCCACCACCCACCGCCAAACCCGACCACCACAACCACGGTCAGGTACCGACGCGACGGGGACGGCCGTCGGTCGTCAGGGAGCTAGGGCGGTGACCGTTCCGGCGTCCACGCGGAAGCGACGCTCCGCCGGGAAGTCCGGCACATCCGCCCCCACGGCCGCGGTGATCAGCACCTGCTCGGCGTCCGCGATCGCCGCCGCCAACCGCTCCCGCCGCGACACGTCCAGCTCCGCGAACACGTCGTCCAACACCAGCACCGGCTCCACACCGTCGTCGCGCACCAACGTGAACCCGCCCAGCCGCAGCGCCAACGCCAACGACCATGACTCCCCGTGCGACGCGTACCCTTTCGCCGGCAGGGGTCCGATGGCCAGCTCGACATCGTCGCGCTGGGGGCCCACCAGCGTCACCCCCCGCGACACCTCGTCCCTGCGCACCCGCTCCAGCGCCTCCAGCAGCCGGCCGCGCAGCGCCGCCCTGACGTCCGCCCCCCCGGCCACCCCGTCGAGGTCCAGCACGGTCTTGTACGACGCCGAGATCTGATTGTTGAGCGGCGCGATGGTCTCGTACGCGCGCTGAGCGTGGGGAACCACGTCCGCCAGGGTGTCCAGCCGGGCGTGCAGCAGCTCGGCCCCCAGGGTGGCGAACTGGCCGTTCCAGACCTCCAGGGTGACGGCCTCGTCGCCGCCGCTGGGCACGAACGACCGGCCCGCCATCGCCTTGAGCAGCGCGTTGCGCTGTTTGAGCACCTTGTCGAAGTCCTGCCGCACCCCCGCCATCCGCGGCCAGCGCGTCACGACGAGCGAGTCCAGCCACGCACGCCGATCCGACGGGTCGTCGCGCACGATCGCCAGGTCCAGGGGCGAGAACACGACGGTGCGCAGCGCGCCGATCAGCTCCCGCGGGCGTCCCAACGGCGCCCGGTTCAGGCGCGCTACGTTGGAGCGGCCGTTGGCGATCTCCAGCTCCAGCGAGATCACCCGCGGATCCTCGCGGCCGGCCTGCACCTTGGCCCTCACCACCGCAGTCTCCGCGCCGGCCCGGATCAGCGGCGCCGTGGCCGCCACCCGGTGCGAGGACATGGTGGACAGGTATTCGATGGCCTCCACCAGGTTGGTCTTTCCCTGTCCGTTGGAGCCGACGAACACCGTGACCCCCGACGACAGCGCCAGCGACGCCTCCGTGTAGTTGCGGAAGTCGACCAACGACAGTTCGGTGACGAACACCTACCGGATCAGTCCTTCGACGGCGCGACGGCGTGGCCGCCGAACTGGTTGCGCATCGCCGCGACCATCTTCATGGCCGGCGAGTCGTCCTGCCGCGACACGAACCGCGCGAACAGGCTGGCCGCGATCGTCGGCACCGGGACCGCCAGGTCGACGGCGGCGTTGACGGTCCAGCGGCCCTCGCCGGAGTCCTCCGCGTAGCCCTCGATGGCCTCGAGGTGCGGGTCCTCCCCCAGCGCGTAGGTCATGAGGTCCAGCAGCCAGGAGCGGATGACGGTGCCCTCGCGCCAGGACTCGAACACCTGCGGCACGTTGGTCACCACGTCCGAGGCCTCGAGCAGCTCCCAGCCCTCCGCGTAGGCCTGCATGAGGCCGTACTCGATGCCGTTGTGCACCATCTTGGCGAAGTGTCCCGCGCCGCTCTCGCCCGCGTGGACGAACCCGAACTCGCCCTCCGGCTTCAGAGCCTGGAACGCGGGCATGGCGATCTCGATGGCCTCCTTCGGCCCGCCGGCCATGAGCGCGTAGCCGTTCTCGAGGCCCCACACGCCACCCGAGGTGCCGACGTCGACGAAGTGGATGCCCTTGTCAGAGAGGTATGCGGCGTGCTTGGCGTCGTGGGTCCACTTGGAGTTGCCGCCGTCGATGACCACGTCTCCCGCAGATAGCAGGGGCTTCAACGTCTCGATGAGGGAATCCACGGCGTGGATGGGGACCATCAGCCACACCACGCGCGGGCCTGCTCCGAGCTGAGCGACGAGGTCGGCCTCGTCCTTGGCGTCGGAAATGTCCGGGTTGTGGTCCAGACCGACGACCTCCACGCCGCCGCGGCGGAGCCGCTCGCGCATGTTGCCGCCCATCTTCCCGAGGCCGATCAGTCCGATGCGCATGTGTGGCTCCTTCGATGCCTGGATGGTGGGGTCAGCCGGGCAGGCGCATCAGCATGATGACGTGCCTGTAGTCCGTCAGTGGGTCGCCGTCGATGTTGGGGAGGCCCATGATCAGGCAGGGCTTCCCCGGGAGCGTGAACGAGAAGTGGGCGAACGGCGCGTCGAGCGCGGTGAGCGCGTCCAGCAGGTAGTGGGGGTTGAAGCCGGCGTCCGTGATGGACTGGGAATCGCCCACCACCTCCACCTCGGCCTCGATGGCCTCCGAGGCCTGCGCCTGGTCACCGGTGGCGGCCTCGAGCGCGATGTGGTCCTCGTTGATGCGCATCCGCAGCGGCGTGTTGCGCTCGGCCACCAGCGACACGCGCTTCACGGCCGCCAGCAGGTCTGCCGTGTTGACCCGGACGCTGACGGTGGGATCCACGTTCATCAGGTGGCGGACCTTGGGGAACGCCTGGCTGAGCAGCCTCGTGGTGGCCTCTCGGGTGCTCCGGGAGCTCTGCCCGACGAAGCCCGCAAGCCCTTCACCCTCAGCCTCGGTGGTGGACAGCGAGATGGTGACCGTCTCGCCAGAGGTCATGGACTTAGCGGTGTCCGCCAGCACCTTGCCCGGCACGAGCACCGCGCCCTCCACCGACGGGGAGGACGGGCGCCAGGTGAGCTCCTTGAGCGCCATCCGGTAACGGTCCGTGGCGAGCAGCGACAGCTCCTCGCCGTTGATCTCCAGCTTCACACCGGTGAACACGTTGAGCAGCTCATCGCGGCCGGCGGCGACGAAGACCTGACCGACGGCCTTCTCAAACGTGGCCGCGTCCACCGTGCCGGTCTGGCTGGGCATGTCCGGGAGCGTGGGGTACTCCTCCACCGGCAGCGTCTGGAGCGTGAATCGGGCCTGACCGCAGGTGAGCTCGACCTTCGAGTGGTCCGCGACGAGGTCCACCGGCTTGTTGGGCAACGAGCGCGCGATCTCCGCGAGCAGGCGACCCGAGACAAGGACGGTGCCCTCGTCGTTGACGGTGGCCGGCAGGGTGACCTTGGCCGAGGTCGTCGAGTCGAAGCTGCTGAGCGTCAGCCCGTTGGCGTCGGCCTCCAACAGCATGCCCGCGAGGATCGGTGCGGTGGGGCGCGTGGGGAGGCTGCGTGCCACCCAGGCCACGGCATCCGCCAGCGCCTCGCGCTCAACTCGAATCTTCACAGGGTTCCCCTTCGATCTCGCTACGTGAACAGTCGGTGAGCGCAGCCACGTGGGTGCGCTCGGGACAGACCATCGCCTGCATCATAGCCGGGCCGCTCAGCGCCCATGCCAGCCGCTGACCTACTCGCTGGCGATGGATTCGAGCACGTTGAGCCGCGACGCGCGACGCGCCGGCCCGACCGCCGCCAACACACCGAACAGGGCCGCCACCACGACGAACACCCCCAGCTGGACCCAGGGGACGACCAGAATGTCGATTCCGTCGTCCCGTAGAAGGTTGACCAGGACGGAGCCGAAGACGCCGCCCAGGAGCACGCCGAGCGTGGCGCCCAGCGTGGCCACCATCACCGATTCGAGGGTCACCATGAGCCTCAGCTGCGGCCGGGTCATCCCCACCGCGCGCAGCAGCCCCACCTCGCGGGTCCGCTCCATCACCGAAAGGCCGAGCGTGTTGACGATGCCGAGCACCGAGATCACGACGGCGAGCGCCAGCAGCGCGTAAAGGATGGAGAAGATCTGCTGGAACTGCCCGACCCGGGCCTCCACGAACTCCGCCACGTCCGCCACCACGACGGTGGGCAGCTCGGAGGTGGCCTCGTCTAGGCCCTCGCGCACCGCCGTCAGGTCCGCGCCCGGCTCGGTGAACACCACGACCTGCTGCACCAGCGAGCCGTCGCCGAGTTCGGCGAACGTGTCCGGGTCCACGATGATGTCGCCCAGCGGGGGCGGGCCACCGCCGCCGTTGTGGAGTCCGGTGACGAGAAGCTCGACGGTGCCCCCTGCCGGCGTGGGTAGTTCGAGCAGCTGGCCGAGGCTGAGCCCCTGGTCTTCGGCGAAGTCCGAGGAGATCACGGCCGGGGCGGTGCCGCCCTCGTCGCTGAGCGAGCCGGCCACGACCTCCAGGCTGCTGGCCCGCTCCAGGCCCTCGTCGGTGGCGCCGGTGAGCTGCACGGGCTCGCCGTCGAGAACAGTGGCGCCGCGATAGAACTCGAAGACGGCCTCGACGCCGTCGATCTCCCGTGCCTCCTCCGCGACAGTCGCGTCGAACGGCTGATAGGCCACGGGGCTAATGGTGAAGTCACCGCGCTGATCAGAGGTGAGCCGCTCCTGGATGGAGGTGGTGGTGCTGGCGGCCAGGATGGCCACCGTGGCCACCAGCGCCAGGCCGATCATGAGCGTGGCGGCGGTGGCCGCGGTGCGACGGGGCTGCCGGACCGCGTTGAGCCGGGCCAGCTTGCCCACCTCGCCGAAGAGCGCACGGTAGGCCAGACCGAACAGCCAGATCAGTGGCTTGCCCACCAGGACGGCGGCCAGCACCATGCCCACCAGGAGCAGGACCGCGCCGACGCCGGCCCAGATCAGGGGCTGCGGGACGTCCAGCCAGAGTGCGCACGCGATGGCCGCGATGCCGATCTCGATCATCCCGACGCCGATCAGCGGCAGCCCGCCGAGCCTCTCCGGCCCGGACTGCTGCGCCATCGCCATGGCCTCGACGGGGCGGGTCCGGGATGCCTTCCGCGCGGGCAGCGTGGCCGCCACGAGCGTGATGACGATGCCGATGGTGTAGGACGCGGCCACCGCCTGCCACGTGAAGGTGGGCACGGCGGTGCCGAGGTCGATGCCGAAGAGGCGGAACGCGGCGAGGATTCCCCAGGCCAACCCGTAGCCCACCAGCAGGCCGACGGTGGCGCCGATCACGCCGATGACCGCGGCCTCCGTGAGTACCGAGAGCCGCACCTGCCCGCGGGTGGCGCCGATGGCGCGGAGCAGGGCCAGCTCCCGGGAGCGTTGGGCCACGAGGATCGAGAACGTGTTGAGGATCAGCAGGGTCGCCACCAGGAGCGCGATCCCGGCGAAGACCAGGAGGAACGTGTTGATGAATCCGAGGCCCACGTCGAGCTGATCCTGGATGGTTTCAGCCAGCGAATCTCCGGTCTCGGCGACGAAACCTTCGGGGAGGATCTCCTGGACGGCCTCGGCCACCGCGTCGGGGTCGGCCTCCGGTGCGGTCTGCACCCAGGCCGCGTAGAACCCCTCCTTGCCGCCCTGCACCAGGCGCTGGGCCTCGTCGAGGGTGAAGAACAGGTAGCTGGCGCCGGCCGTGGCCCCCGCGCCGTAGGTGCCGAGACCAACGATGGTGTAGCTCTGGATCCCGTCGACGGGCGTGGACACGCTGAGGGTGTCGCCGACGACGAAGCCGCCGCGCGTGGCGGTGGCCGGGTCCACCATCACCTCGTCCGACGCCTCGGGCACGCGGCCCTCGACGAGGCGTGCCCCCACCTGGCCGCCCGCTGCGGGGAGGTCCACCCAGTTCATCGCGATGCCCGGGGCACCGGGGAACATGATCAGGCGGTTGTCCTGGTCCAGGGGGAAGATCTGGCTGCTGGAGACGATGCCGGCGGCCGCCTGGACGCCGTCCACCTCGCCGATGGCCGTCACCTCGTCGCTGGTGAGCAGGATCTGCTGGGCGCCCGCCGTGGGATCGAACCCCTGGATGCCGCTGGACTCGGGTGAGACGTTAACGTCCGCCAGCGCGCCCTTGACGAGCTGGTCGAAGCTGGAGGACAGCAGATTCGTGAACAGCAACGAACCGGCCACGAAGGCCACACCCAACACGATCGACAGCGCGCTGAGCAGGAGCCGGACTTTGCGCGCCCACAGCGACTTCCAGGTGGCGTGCAGCATCTACTGGTCCAGGAGTGCGCGGCGCGCCATGGAACGTTCGACGGTGGACTCGCCACCGTCGTCGACGGGGCCGCTCGTGGGGGCCGCGCCGCCGTCGCGGTAGACGGCCGTGCCCTCCGCACCCTCCCCGGCGGGCTCGTCCTCCACGGTCTCCGGCGCCCGGTGCGTGGGGGTGTGGCGGGGGTAGATGTGCGACATCGCTCCCAGCAGGTCCTCCTGGGTGGCGCCTCGCATCTCATGCACGATGCGACCGTCCGAGAGGAAGACCGCCCGATCCGCGTAGCTGGCGGCATGCGCATCGTGGGTGACCATGACCACCGTCTGGCCGAACTCGTCGACGCTGCGGCGCAGGAATCCGAGCACCTCCGCGGCCGAGGTGGAGTCCAGGTTGCCGGTGGGCTCGTCTCCGAAAACGATGTGCGGGCGATTCATCAAGGCCCTGGCGCAGGCGACGCGCTGCTGCTGACCGCCGGAGAGCTCGGACGGCTTGTGCGTGAGGCGGTCCCCCAGCGCCAGCACGTCGACGATGCGCTCGAACCACTCCTCGTCGACCTTCTTGCCTGCGATCCGCAGCGGGAGGACGATGTTCTCCCGGGCCGTGAGGGTTGGCACCAGGTTGAAGGCCTGGAAGATGAAGCCGATGCGGTCGCGGCGGAGCTCGGTCAGCGGGGTGTCCGCGAGCGTGGAGACGGCCGTCTCGCCGAGGTACACCTCTCCCGACGTGGGGGTGTCCAGCGCGGCCATGAGGTGCATGAGGGTGGACTTCCCGGAGCCGGAGGGGCCCATGATGGCGGTGAACTCGCCGTCTGCGATCTCGAAATCCACGTCGTCCAGGGCGGTCACCACCGCCGATCCGGATCCGTAGATCTTGGTGAGGCCCCTGGCCCGCGCTGCGATGCTCACGCCCACAAAGGTAGCAGCGGCCTCCAGCGCTGCCAGGGGCGAAATTGCGCCCTGAGCGGGGTTCCCCACAGCTGTGACTTTGAGTGGCTTTGAGTAATTACATCCTCGTTGTACTCATAGCCCCTGTGGAGGCGGTGGATAACTGGTGTCGCGGCTTGTCAGCGCAGCATTGCGGCTGTTGAGCGACTGTGGATGAATCGAAACTACACGTGAAGGATTTGTGGGGAGCGGCCGGGCTGGAAAGTTATCCACAGCCAGGACCCGGCCGCTCTCACACGGTTGTCCGCAGGGTCAGCGGCCCATGAGACGGCCGAAGATGCCGCCGCCCGACGAGGGGGTCTGGGTGTTCTGGTGACCGCCGCACCACTGGCCGGCCGGCACGGAACGCTTGACGGCCTCCACGTGGTTGCCGCATCCGGCCCAGGTGGTCTTGCCGCACTGACGGCACTTGACGGGACTGCACATGTTGATCTCCTTTTGGATTGCTGTCTCGGGTCACCCCGGTTCGCCAACCATACCCCCAGGGGTATAGGATTTCCAAACATGAGAGTTGTAGTCATTGGTGGAGTTGCTGGTGGGATGAGTGCGGCGGCGCGTCTGCGTCGCCTCGACGAGTCCGCGGAGATCATCGTGGTGGAGCGGAGCGGCTATGTGTCCTTCGCCAACTGCGGCCTTCCCTATCACGTGGGCGGAGTGATCGAGGACCGTTCGGCGCTGCTGCTGCAGACCCCGGAGTCCCTGTACAACAGGTTCCGGCTGGACGTGCGCGTGGGCACCGAGGCGGTGCAGATCAACCGTCAGGCCAAGGAGGTCGTGGTGCGCGACGTGGCCACGGGCCGCGAGGAGACCCTCACCTACGACAAGCTGGTCCTCTCCCCCGGCGCCAGGCCCCTCATGCCCCCCATCCCCGGCATCGGCCGCGCGCTGCCCTTGCGCAACGTGGAGGACACGGACCGGATGATCGCGGCCGTCGACGGGGCGCGTACGGCGGTCGTCGTGGGCGGCGGCTTCGTCGGGCTCGAGGTGGCCGAGAACCTGCTGCACCGCGGGATGCAGGTCGCCGTCGTCGAGGCGCTCCCCCAGGTGATGGCCCCGCTGGATCCCGAGATGGTCGTCCCTGTGCACGCGGTGATGCGCGAAGCCGGCATCGATCTCAGGCTCGGCTCCGGCGTCATCGCCATCGGTGAGAAGGACGTGACGCTGGCCGATGGGTCGGTGCTGCCGGCCGATGTGGTGGTCGCGGCCATCGGGGTGCGCCCGGACACCGAGCTGGCCAAGGCCGCGGGCCTGCGGATCGGTCCCCGTGGCGGCCTGCTGGTCGACGATCGCCAGCTCACCAACGACCCCTCCATCTATGCCGTGGGCGACGCCGTCGAGAAGGTGGACGCGCTCAGCGACGAATCGGTGCTGGTGCCCCTGGCCAACACGGCCAACCTGCAGGGCCGGCGGGTCGGGGACGACATCGCGGGTCGCGGGCGGGCCGCCCGTCCCGTGCGCGGCACGGCCATCGTCGGACTCCTCGGCCTCCAGGTGGCTGCCACCGGGTGGAACGAGAAGCGGCTCCGGGACGCGGGGCGCCACTACCTGGCCATCCACACCCACCCCGCTTCGCACGCCACCTACTACCCCGGCGCCACGACGATGGCTCTGAAGCTACTCGTGGACCCGGAAACCGGCCAGATTCTGGGCGCCCAGGGTGTCGGCAAGGAGGGCGTGGACAAGCGGATGGACGTGATCGCCACCGCGATGGCCGGCGGTCTCCGGGCCGACGACCTGGCGGAACTCGAGCTTGCCTATGCGCCGCAGTTCGGCTCCGGCAAGGACGCCATCAACATGCTCGGCTTCATCGCCGAGAACCGGCTCAGCGGCTGGGAGGACAGCATCCAGTGGCACGAGGTGGCGGAGGCGCAGAACGCCGGCGCCGTCGTCGTCGATGTGCGGACCCCCGGGGAGTTCGCGGCCGGCGCCATCCCGGGCGCGATCAACATCCCCGTCGACGAGCTGCGGGACCGGCTGGACGAGATCCCCGACGGCGACGCCCCACTGGTCCTCCACTGTGGGGTCGGCATCCGCAGCCACGCGGCGCTGGCGGCGCTGAGGTCCTCCGGCCGGACGCTGCTCAACCTCGACGGCGGCTATACGACGTGGAAGGCGGGCTCGGGGATCACGCTCCACTGATCCTCACCCCCGGCTCTCCCGTGCACGACACGCCGCCTGAGTGCCTCCCCTAGCCCCCCTAGCCCCGATGGGGCAACGGTGGGCGTCTCGGGCGGCGTGTCGTGCACAAGGAAACGACGAAGGGGCCCTCACCACCGCGGTGGCGAGGGCCCCTTCGTCGTGCTCGGGGCTGTCCTCAGGCGCTCGGCCTCAGGCGAGGCTCAGGAACAGCTTCTCCATCTTGGCCTGATCCAGCGGGTCCGGATCCGGCTGCTCCATGCACTGGCGCAGGCCGATCGAGATGGTGGAGAAGCCGGCTCGGTCCACGGCCTTGGAGACGGCGGCGAGCTGCGTGACGATCTCGTCGCAGTTGCGGCCGTCCTCGATCATCTTGATGATCCCGCCCAGCTGCCCTTGGGCGCGCTTGAGCCGCTTGACCACCGACACCATCTGCTCTGGGTCCAGCTGCATGGGATCAACCTCTTCAATCATGGTCCGAGTATATACCCCCATGGGTATAGGAAGTGATAGCACTCGAACAGCACGGGTTACCCCGCCGAGGTTCCATTGTCACGCGGCGAGCTGATCCACACAACCAGTGGCACGCTGACGCGGCCCCGACGACGGGGTGAGGGCGGCGGGCGAGGCGTTCAGGACTGCTTGATCTGGTTGGTGAGCTCGGTCACCTGGTTGAACAGCACGCGGTCCTTGCCGATCTTCTCGTTGATCTTGCGCACGGCATGCAGGACCGTCGAGTGGTCGCGGCCGCCGAACCGGTGCCCGATCTTCGGCAGCGACATGTCGGTGAGTTCGCGGCAGAGGTACATCGCGATCTGGCGTGCCCCCGCGATGGTCGCCACCCGGCTGCTGCCGGTGAGGTCCTCCAGTGAGATGGAGAAGTACCTGGCGGCCGCGTCCATGATGGTCTGCGCATCGACGGGGGCGGCGTCGTCGGGCATCAGGTCGTTGAGCACCTGCTCGGCGAGCGGGAGCGTGATCTCCTGCTGGTTGAGGCTGGCCAGCGCCGCGACCCTCGTCAGGGCCCCCTCCAACTCGCGGATGTTGGTGGGGATCCGCGAGGCGATGAGCTCCAGCACCTGGGTGCCTGCGGTCAGCCGCTGCTGGGCCACCTTCTTCCGCAGGATGGCGATGCGGGTCTCGAGGTCAGGCGGCTGGATGTCGGTCATCAGGCCCCACTCGAACCGCGACCGCAGCCTGGGCTCCAACGCCTCGAGCAGCTTCGGCGGGCGATCGGAGGTCATCACGATCTGCTTCTGCGCGTTGTGGAGCGTGTTGAAGGTGTGGAAAAACTCCTCCTGGGTCTGGATCTTGGACTCCAGGAACTGGATGTCGTCGACCAGCAGCACGTCGACGTCGCGGTAGGAGCTGCGGAACTCGGCCGTGCGGTTCGAGGAGATGGCGTTGATGAAGTCGTTGGTGAGCTCCTCGGTGGAGACGTACTTCACGCGCAGCTGCTCGTAGTAGTTGGTCACGTAGTGGCCGATGGCGTGCAGCAGGTGGGTCTTGCCGAGCCCGGAGGGGCCGTAGATCATGAGCGGGTTGTACGACTTGCCGGGAGTCTCGGCGACGGCGGCCGCCGCGGCGTGCGCGAAGCGGTTGGACGAGCCGGCGACGAACGACTCGAAGGTGTAGCGCGGGTTGAGCCGGACGTCCTGGGGGCGCGAACGTGGCGCCGCACGCCGTGGCTCCTCGTCCTCATGGACGTCCGGCGCCGTCGAGCTCCACGCGTCGGCCTCCTGCACCATCTGTGGATTGATCATCACCGCGAGGTGGGTGCTCTGACCACAGATGTCGCTCAAGCGCTCCTCGATCTGGGGCCGGAGGCGGGTCTCGAGGCGTTCGCGCGTGGTTTCGTCGCCGACCGCGAGCATCAGCGTGCTTCCGTGCATGTCCAGGGGCTTGGTGCGGCGCAGCCACGCCTTCGTGGGGGCATCGGCGGAGGCGATGACCTCGTTCCACAGGGCTGCCAGGTCCGGCGTCGGTGATTCGCTCACCTCACCCACTTCCCGGCGGTTCGCTCCGCCTTCTCATTCGTCCACAAGGTTGTCCACAAGGGGGATAACTCACCCTAGCGGTACAGCCGACCGGGGCTCACCTGTGGATAAGCTGGAAGGCAGGACAACGAAGTTAGTCCCGTCGGGCCCCACACGCAAGGCGATTTCCGCGACACGCCGGTGACACGCTGGACTACACGGCTGTCATTTGCTTAGTTGTGCGGCTTCGTGGGCGCGGTTTGGTCCCAGGGCCTGTTGCCACGTATCGTTGACCAGTCGCCATTGAGGCGGTCACTTCCCCCTGCCCACCAGGGCAGTTGTACACCAACGACACTGAGCGAGTATTCCCATGACTAAGCGCACGTTCCAACCGAGCAACCGCCGTCGCAGCCGCACCCATGGCTTCCGCGCCCGCATGCGCACCCGCGCGGGTCGCGCCATCCTGTCGGCCCGTCGTGGCAAGGGCCGGACCGAGCTGTCGGCCTAGGTCCGGACGTCGGTGCTGCCAGGTCCTCGTCGGCTCACGAAGCCCAGTGACTTCGGTGTCACCGTCCGGCACGGCTCCAGGGCAGCCAGCCCGACAGTCGTGGTGCACGTGTTGCGCCCCACCACCCAGAATCCACCCGACGTCAGCCGGGTGGGTTTTGTCGTCTCCAAGAAGGTGGGCAACGCCGTGACCCGCAACCGCGTCAAGCGGCGGCTGCGGCACCTCGTCGTCGGCCTGGAGGCCCCGGTCGTGGCAGATGTCGTGGTGCGGGCCCTGCCCGATGCCGCCGTCGCGACGGATCGGCTGGGCGAGGACCTCGCAGACGCCTGGCGGCGCGCGTTCCGGAAGGCGGCGAAGTGCTGAAGTACCCGCTGATCTGGTTCGTCAAAGCCTGGCGCGCTGTCATCTCCCCCTCCTACGGGGACGTGTGCAAGTACCATCCGTCGTGCTCCAGCTACGGGCTGACGGCACTCGAAACCCATGGCGCCGTCAAGGGCGTCTGGCTCACCGGCCGACGGCTCGTGCGCTGCCATCCTTGGGCGGCGGGCGGCGTCGACTATGTGCCCGGCACGCCGGAAGCGGCGGCCTGGGCAGAAGAGAATTCCAACGAATCACGGGACACCAAGTCCCAACCGAAGACTGAGGTGGCTTAAGTGGTCGATCTACTGGTGACGCTGAACATCTGGGACAGCTTCTACGGGGTGCTGTCGGCGATGATGCAGCCGCTGTACTGGGCGGTGTCCGGCCTCGTGGTGTTCTTCCACTGGCTGTACACGCCGCTGTTCGGCGCCGAATCGGGCTGGAACTGGACTTTGGCCATCATCAGCCTCACGGTGGTGATCCGAACCCTCCTCATTCCGCTGTTCGTGAAGCAGATCAACTCCGCGCGCAGCATGCAGATGCTTCAGCCGAAGATGGCGGAGCTGCAGAAGAAGCATGGCCATGACCGGGAGCGACTCGGCCAGGAGACCATGAAGATGTACAAGGAGGAGGGGGTCAGCCCCACCGCCTCCTGCCTGCCGCTGCTCCTCCAGATGCCCATCTTCCTCGCGCTGTTCCGCGTGCTCGAGGGAGTGTCCTCCGGCAATGTCCGCGGCCACTTCTTCAAGATCAACCCGGACCTGGTGTCGTCGCTGCAGAACGCCGAGATCTTCGGCGCCCGCCTGGCGGACCGCATCTTCCCGATGACCTCGTTCGGCCCCACCCAGGCCGTGGGCATCGTGCTGGTGGTGGCGATGGTCGCGGTGTTCTTCGTCACGCAGCTCCAGTTGATGCGCAAGAACCTGCCCCCGGAGTCCCTCACCGGCCCGATGGCCCAGCAGCAGAAGATGATGCTGTACCTCTTCCCCGTCATCTACGCCGCCTCGTCTGTGGTCATCCCCATCGGCGTGCTCATCTACTGGCTCACCTCGAACCTGTGGACCATGGGCCAGCAGGGTCTCCTCATCCGCAACAATCCCGCGCCCAACACTCCTGCGTTCATCGAATGGGAGGAGCGGATGCTGGCCAAGGGCAAGGATCCGCAGGGCATCATGATCGCCCGCGCGGAGAAGCGCCGCGGCAAGACCGGCAACGGCGCTGCCGGCTCACGCCCCGTCTCGCGCCCGGTTGCCCAGGCCCCGGACGCGGAGGGTGGCGATGGCGCTGAGGTCACGGAGGGCGCTGAGGTCGCGGAGCAGCCGACGAAGGTGACCCGTCAGCAGGTGACGCGCCAGACCGTCCGCACCTCCGAGGACGGCAAGCCCGTCGTCGTCCGGCAGCAGCCGAAGCAGGCGCCGCGCTCCGCTCGGAAGAAGAAGTGAGCCAGCCCTCCGAGCAGGGCCCCGACACCCAACCACACACCGCCCCCACCGGGCATGAGGAGAGGACACTTTCCGTGTCGAACAATGAAACCGAAGCCGCCCTGTTGGCGGAGGGCGACCTGGTTGCCGACTACTTCGAAGAGCTCCTGGACATCGCCGATCTCGACGGCGACATCGAGAACTCCGTCCAGGACGGTCGCGCGTTCGTCGTGATCGACACCGAATCGGATCGGCTCGTGGGTAAGGACGGCGAGGTCCTGGACGCCCTGCAGGAGCTGGCCCGTCTCGTCGTGATGACGGAGACCGGGCACCGCTCCAGGCTGATGGTTGACGTGGCGGGGTACCGCGCGCGGCGTCGGGCCGAACTGGTTGCCATGGCGAAGGACGCCATTGCCGAGGTGCAGGAGTCTGGTGATCCGGTGCGGATGGCCGCGCTCAATGCCTATGAGCGCAAGATCGTCCACGACGAGGTCGCCACCGCCGGGCTGCTCAGCGAGTCGGAGGGCGAGCCCCCGAACCGCCGGGTTGTGGTCAGCGCGAAGTGACCGACGAGCAGTCCCCGGAGCTGACGGCTCGAGCGGCACTCTTAGAGTTTCATCGCCGAAGCGCTGAAGAGTTAAGCCGATATGTCGATATATTGGCTTCGCGCGGGATCGAATGGGGACTGCTCGGGCCCCGGGAGGGCGACAAGCTGTGGCAGCGCCACATCGCCAACTCGGTGGCCCTCGACGACGCCATCCCGCAGGGAGTGGAGGTGGCGGACGTGGGCAGCGGGGCCGGCCTTCCCGGGATCCCAGTCGCCATCACCCGGCCCGACCTCACGGTCACGCTCATTGAGCCGCTGTTGCGCCGGGCCAACTTCCTGACGCTGGCAGTTGAGGAGCTGGGGCTGGAGGACCGGGTGGAGGTTCTGCGGGCGCGGGCCGAGGACACGAAGCGCCGCTATGACGTCGTCGTCTGTCGCGCCGTTGCGCCGCTGACGAAGCTACTCGGGTGGACCACTCCCCTGTTCGCCGACGGTGGCCAACTGCTGGCCCTCAAGGGAGAGTCGGCCGAGCAGGAGATCCGTGATGCCAGGCCCACCTTGGTGCGAGCGGGACTCAAAGCAGAGGTGCTGGAGTTGAGTGTGGCCCCGGGCGTCGAAGGCGCGAGGGCGATCCGCGTTAGCTGACACCCGCGTCTCCAGCTCGAGCTGGGTTCTCAGGGCTGTGAGGCGTGACCCGCTCTCCGGGCGGCCCCTCGTGGGCCTGTCCTGTCATTCGCCCCGGTCGAGCATGGGTCGGGGCCTGCGGCGCTTTTGAGGGCCGCCCGGAGAGCGGGTCACGCCTCACAGCCGGCTCCCAGCGTGGCCTTGCCTGGGTCCGGGAGCCGATCGTCATGGCGGCGCCGGGGTTGGGACTCCCTGAGCGGGATGCCGGCTGAGTGATCCTCGGGTTGGGCATCACGACGCAGAACCGCCACGACGAGCGACGCCCTTCTGCCAGGGGCTGTGTCCCTGGCCGGTGAGAGGGGCGTTGGCGTAGATGTAGCAGGACGGGCAGGCCGGTGCCGCTCCCGATCCCACTGGACTTGCGGCCGCAACGGTCCCGCCGGACGAAGCCGCTTTCCGCTGGTTGAGCCGGGCCTCGTTCCCCCGCTGGTTGAGCCGGCCCTAGCCGCGAAGCGGCGCAGCCCGCGTCGAAACCGACGTCGGTCTTCAGGTAGAACTACCTGCGGGACTCTGCACCGGGTGCCAAGGGTTTCGACGCAGCAGCGGGCGCTTCGCGCCGCGGCTGGCCCAACCAGCGGTGGCGGTGAACCGGGCCCGGTATAGGCGCGAGGCGGCGCGTGCCAGGTCGACTTGGGTTGAGCCGGACATAGGGGCGAAGCGGAGCGGCCTGTGTCGACTTGGGTTGAGCCGGTCATAGGGTTGAGCTCGCCCCCGCTGGTTGAGCCGGGCATAGCGGTGAATTCGCGCAGCCCGCGTCGAAACCGACGTCAGTCTTCAGAGAGACCTAGCTGCGCATACTGCACCGGGTGCCGTGGGTTTCGACGCGGCAGCGGGCGCTTCGCGCCGCGGCTGACTCAGCGAGCGAATAGGTGTTCATACGCCGTGCTCATCCGCTCGGAGCGTTTCACGTGAAACGCGGCGCTCACACTTCGCGGTCCGCCACCCGAGTTGGGTAGAGTCATCGCGGACACCAAGGAGGCCCCGGATGGCGTTGTTCTTCCGCAAGCGCAAGGCGCAGCAAGCGAATGATGACGAGCTGTGGAAGCAACACAGCAACGTTTCACGTGAAACGGGGTTGCACCCCAGACGAGCCGCTCGCGATGCCGAGGCCAGCGTCGAATCCGAGTACGGCGATGAGATGGTCGACTTCGACTCCCCCGCCGCGACTCTCCCCCGGCCTGCGAGCCCACGCATCGTCGTGGTCGCCAATCAAAAGGGCGGCGTGGGGAAAACGACCACGACAGTGAACATCGCTCATGCGATGGCCTTGGGCGGTCTCAATGTGCTCGTCGTCGACAACGACCCCCAGGGCAACGCCTCCACCGCCCTTGGCATCAAGCACAGCCCCGGTACGAAGGGTACCTACGAGGTTCTCCTCGAAGGCGTCGGCATCATCGAACACGCCCAGCCGTCTCCGCACTCGCCAAATCTGCATGTACTTCCTGCCGCCATCGATCTCGCGGCGGCGGAACTCGAACTTGTGAATCTCCGCGGCCGTGAGCACCGGATGCGTGATGCCATCAAGCAGTACGTGGACGAGTCTGGCGTGGACTACATCTTCTTCGATTGCCCGCCGTCGCTGGGACTGCTCACATTGAACGCCCTCGTGGCTGCCAACGAGATCCTCGTGCCCATCCAGACCGAGTACTACGCACTCGAGGGCGTCACCCAGTTGATGCGCACCATCGCACGGGTCAAGGGCAACCTCAACGACGATCTAGAGCTGAGCACCATCCTCCTCACCATGTATGACGCACGGACGAATCTGTCGCGGGAAGTGGCCGACGAGGTTCGCAAGCACTTCCCGGACCAGACGCTGACCCAGGAGATCCCGCGCTCCGTGCGCATCGCTGAAGCCCCCAGCTACCAGCAGACCGTCCTGAACTACCAGCCCAAATCTCCGGGCGCACTCGCGTATACGGCCGCCGCACGCGAGATGGCTGAGCGCGCCCAGAAGGTGGAGGAATGATGGCTGTACTGAAGAAGAGCGGCCTCGGCCAAGGCCTTGGGGACCTGTTCGCCCGAACCGACGACGACAAGGCCGAACAACTCAGCGACGGCTCCACGTTCGCCGACCTGCCACTCCAGCAGATCTCCCCGAATCCCCATCAGCCGCGCACGGTCTTCGACGAGGACGACCTCAACGAGCTGGCTGACTCGATCGCCGAGTTCGGTGTCCTGCAACCGGTTGTTGTGCGTCGGAGCGGCGATGACGCCTACGAGTTGGTGATGGGGGAGCGACGTCTCCGTGCCAGTCAGCTCGCCGGCCGCGAGACCATCCCCGCCATCATCCGAGGGACCGACGACACCGCCCTCCTGCGCGACGCCCTCCTGGAGAACCTTCACCGGGCCAACCTGAACCCCATCGAGGAGGCGAACGCGTACTCCCAGCTGCTCCGTGACTTCGAGTGCACGAAGGAGGACCTCGCCCAGCGGATCCACCGGTCCCGCCCACAGGTTTCCAACACGTTGCGTCTGCTCAACCTGCCAACGCGGGTGCAGACGAAGGTCGCGGCGGGCGTCCTGTCCGCCGGCCACGCGCGCGCCCTCCTGGGCCTTCCCGACGCGAACGCCCAGGAGGAACTGAGTGAGAGGATCATCGCCGAGGGGCTGTCGGTCCGGTCCACCGAGGAGATCGTCGCGCTGGGGCGGGGGAGTGCCCACCGCTCCAGCGTCGCGCGGACCCCGAGGATTCCCTCCGAGCGGGAGCGGGAGCTGGCCACTCACCTGAGTGACCATTTCGACACTCGGGTCAAGGTGAACATCGGACGGAACAAGGGCCGCATCACCATTGAGTTCGCCAGCGGTGACGACCTGGACCGCATCGTCGCAGTGCTGGACGGCAGGACGCTCTAACGCTAAGCATCTCTAGCAGTAAAGCAATATAGCGACAAAACTATAGATCGAGTTAACGAGGAACTGACATGACCACCGCGACCCCCGCCGCGACCGTCGCCCCAAGCGACATCCCCGCCATCAGGTCCGCCCTGCTGCGCTACCGCATCATGGCCTATGTCGTCGGCGTGCTCCTCGTCGTGCTGGTGTGCGTGGGCCTCCCCCTGAAGTACATCTGGGGAGACGGCCGGGTGGTGGTGTGGACCGGGATGCCGCACGGCTGGCTGTACATGGTGCTCCTCATCACGGCCTACGACCTCGGTCGCCGGGTGAAGTGGTCCATCAAGTGGTTCCTGGTCATCATGGCCGCGGGGACGGTGCCGTTCCTGTCGTTCGTCGCCGAGCACTTCGCCACAAAGAACGTCCGGGCGACGATCGCGGCCAGCGAGACCGAGTGAGATAGGCATCTGGGCCACGCCGTTTCGCGGGGTCCTACTTCGGTCCCTGATGGTTCCGCGTCGCGAAGCGACCGTGGGAGTCTCGAAGGGTCGAGAACTCGGACCTGACAGCGAGGGTGGGGGACGGCAGGGCGGCACTGCGCAGCGGTGCCCAACCCGAGGATCACCAACCGGCATCCCGCTCGAGCTGACCTGACCCCCACGCCGCCCTGCCGGCCCGCACCCGGGACCAGGCAACGCCACAGGAGGACCGAGTGCGGGGAGACGGGAGACGAGGCCCGGGCGGCCTCCACCACTCGGCCACAGTGTGACCAGCGACGGTCAGCAAAGCCATGGATAGCGGCCGCCCGGGCCTCGACTCACGGCTCATCGCACCGACAACGAGATCTGCGTGAAG
Organism: Tessaracoccus luoxuelianae; assembly: GCF_054483915.1. Classification (NCBI taxonomy): domain Bacteria; kingdom Bacillati; phylum Actinomycetota; class Actinomycetes; order Propionibacteriales; family Propionibacteriaceae; genus Tessaracoccus; species Tessaracoccus luoxuelianae. The sequence continues at coordinate 422,732 of NZ_CM137013.1, forward strand.
GTGGTAGTCACGACCCTTCGAGACAGGCCACGCCGCTTCGCGGGCGGCCCTCCTCAGGGAGCGGCTAGGGGGCGGCCCTCCTCAGGGAGCGGTTGCTGCACCTCATCAGCTGAGGCAAGTCGTTTGGCGTCAGCGGCGTCCTTCCCGAAGCCGCGAGCGACGTAGATTCCGAACGCCACCGCACCAGCCGCGAACACCCACCACTGCAGCGCATACCCGCGATGCGTCGCCGACCCCTCCGCCTCGGGGAGCACCAGCGGCGCTGCGCTCAGCCCCTGCGCCGTCGACGCCTCCGCGGGGAGCGTCACGTAGCCCCCGATCAAGGGCGACGGCCACCCCTGAGCCAGCGCCTGCACCCTCAGCGACCCAATATCCGCCCCCACCGCAACACTCTCAGCCGGCAGGTCTGACGACAGGAACACCCCGGCCACGTCCTGTTCACCGCTCGGTGCGGCGGGGGCCACGGCTCCCTGTTCGACGATCCCGCGCACCACCGCGACGTGCCGGCCGTCGTCCATCTCGAACGCAGTGACCACACGCAGCGGCCACTGCTCTCCGACCAGCACCTCATCGGTGGTGTAGGCCCCGGTGAGGGTGACCTGTCGGCCGTACACGTCGTCGATCTCCCCGCTCTCCGCGACACTCTCAGCCAGCGCAACCGGCTCCAGAGCCGCACGCTCGGCCGACACGTCGCGCGTGGATTCCTCGTAGGACGACATCTGCCACAGCCCGAGCGTCAGCATCACGGCGGCGACGACGAGCCCCGCCGTCACCGCGACGGCCTGCTTCGCGCGCACCCTCACGTCTACCGCCACTCAGCCGCGGGCGAGGTCCACCAGTGTGGCGAACACCTCGCCCAATTCCCGGCCGGCGGCCTCGAACGCCAGGGGTGCCAGCGACGTCTCCGTCATGCCTGGCGCGACGTTGCCCTCGAAGAAGACGGGCCTCCCGGACCGCTCGACGATCATGTCCACCCGCGACAGGTGCCTGAGCCCGAGTGCCCGATGGACGGAGACCGCGAGCTCACCGGCCGCCGCGAGCACGTCGTCGTCCAGTTCGGCGGGGGTGACGAAGCGGGTGGCGCCGGCGGTGTAGCGGGATTCGTAGTCGTAGACCCCGGACTGGGGCCTGATCTCGACGGCAGGCATGGCGACGGGGCCGTCACCCTCGTCGAGCACGGTCACGGCGATCTCGGTGCCCGTCAGGAACGACTCGATGACGGCCACCGCACCGTAGGCGTAGGCCGCGACCAGGGCGGCCGGGAGACCCGACGCATCGTCGACCTTCGTCACGCCGAGCGCGGATCCGCTCCTCGACGGCTTGACCATCAGCGGGTAGCCGAGCTGCGCCCCGATGCCCTCCATGAGCGCGGGGGCGCCGAGCTCGCGGAAGATGTCGTGGGGGAGTGCGATCTGCTTCGGGGCGGCCAGCCCCGCGCCGCGCACCACGGAGGTGGCGATGGACTTGTCGAACGTGAGCCTCGACGACGCACCGGCCGGTCCGACGAAGGGGACGTTCAGCACTTCGAACACCTCGCGCAGCGCCCCGTCCTCGCCGAGGCCGCCGTGCAGCATCGGGACGACGACGGCGTCCGGGGTGCGTCGCACCAGCGGGATGAGGTCTGCGTTGACGTCGGCCTCGATCACCTCGCGGCCCACGTCGCGCAGGGCCTGGGCGACCCGTCGGCCGGACCGCAGCGACACGTCGCGCTCGTGGCTCAACCCACCGGCAATCACGATGATCGTCATGGATAACTCCTTGTCAGCTGAGGTCTGGGCCGGGCCCGGAAGGGCGGCGCCGGTCAATGGGGGAGGCCTCGATCCCGAAGGTGGTCATCACTTCGAGCTCGCGCCGCACGACGTCGGCGAAGCGCTGCACACCGGTCTTGATCCGGTCCGGCGGCGGGAAGCAGAACGACAACCGCACGTTGCGCGCGCCCTGGCCGTCGGCGTAGAACGCGCTGCCGGGCACGAACGCGACGCGCGCGTTGACCCCGCGGGGCAGCATGGCCTGCGAGTCCAGGCCTTCGGGGAGAGTGACCCACACGAAGAACCCGCCGGCCGGGCGCGTCCAGGTGGCGCCGTCGGGCATCTCCTCGGCGAGGCTGTGGAGCATGGCGTCGCGGCGCTCGCGATACATATTGCGGTAGATCCCCACCTGCCCCTTCCAGTCCTGGGTGGACAGGTAGGTGGAGATGGCGAACTGGCTGAACACAGGCGGGCAGAGCGTGGCCGACTCCTGGGCCAGCACCAACTTCTCGCGGACGGCGTGCGGCGCCAGCACCCATCCGACACGGAACCCGGGGGCGAACGTCTTGGAGAACGAGCCCAGGTAGATCACGTCGGCGTCCACCGAGCGCATCGCGGGCAGCGGCTCGGCGTCCAGGTTGAGCAGCCCGTAGGGGTTGTCCTCGACGACGAGGATGCCCGCCTCCGCGCACACGGACAGGATCTCGAGGCGACGCTGCCAGGGCTGGGTCTTGCCCGACGGGTTGTTGAAGTTGGGGATGGTGTAGAGGAACTTGATCCGCTTCCCCGCCTTCTTCAGCCGAGCCGCCGTCTCCCGGAGCGCCGCCGGGTCCAGTCCGTCGTCATCTGAGGAGACGTGCACCACCTCGGTCTGGTAGCTGAGGAAGGTGCCCAGCGCGCCCACGTACGACGGCGACTCCGCCAGCACCACGTCGCCTGGATCGCAGAAGATGCGCGTGACGAGGTCAAGGCCCTGTTGTGAGCCGGCGGTGATGACCACGTCGTCGGCGTGCGCGGTGATGCCCTCGAGCGCCATGACGTCGAGGATCTGCTCGCGGAGCACGGGCTCGCCCTGGCCGGAGCCGTACTGCATCACCTGGGTGCCGTTGGTGCTGATCATGTGCGCCATCGACGCGGCGATGTCTGCGAGCGGCAGGTCCTTGATGTTGGGCATGCCCCCGGCGAGCGAGACGATCTCCGGGCGGTTGGCCACGGCGAACAGTGCCCTGACGGCGGAGACCCGCATGCCGTTGGTGCGCTGGGAGTAGCTGTCGACGAACCGGTCCAGCCGGGTGTCGTGCCTCGAGTGCTCGCTCACGTTGTCTTACCTTGCGTTCGGGACGCGGCCGCCGTGGGCGACTCGCGTTGAGCCTGCGCCCACCCTATCCGGTCCTGCCAGGCTGACCGCGGGACACTAAGGGGTGACCGCTGTCTCGAACTCGGTCAGGAGCACCGCCAGGTCCTGCGTGGCGTGCTCGGTCACCGCGAGCAGGAGGAGGCCTGTCTCCTCCTTCACCCGCCCACATGCGGGCAGCGACGTGTCCACAGACAGCCCGCACAGCGTGCCGCCGCCCCCCACGTCAGCGGCATCCTCGACGCCGGCGTCCGCCACGTAGGTGGCCGCATCCTCTTCGGGCCAGGTCATCACGAAGATCACCTTGTTGACGCCGTCGGAGTAGTCCGCCCGGACGATGCGCTGATTCTCCGGCGCCGGGCCGTTGCTCTCGGTCACGTCCCCGCGGACGAGATCTCCCACCTGGACGGGCGGGTCCATGCTGAGCTTTGGCGACGGGGTGGGGGTGGGAGACTCGGAGCTCCCGGTGGCCCCGCCCAGGCCCGCGCCGATGAGTCCACCGGCTATCACCAGGGCGGCGGCGATGGCCGGCCCCAACAGCCGCCCCCACCAGGGGGCGGCCGACTGCGGGGTGTCGTCGGACACCGCCGTCCAGGCGGCGCGCGTCGGGGTTGGGCTGCTGCTCATCAGAGCAACTCGTCGATGGCCTTCTTCAGGGCGCCCTTGGTTTTACCGCCCGTCAACGACTTGGCAACCCGTCCGCCCTGGAAGAATTGCAGTGTGGGGAGGCTGAGGACGCCCTGCTCGGCGGCGAGGCCCGGGTTGGTGTTGGTGTCCACTTTCACGAACTTCACGTTGCCGTACTCCTTCGAGAGCTCCTCGACGATGGGTGCGATCTGCCTGCACGGCGCGCACCAGTCCGCCCAGTAGTCCACCACGACGAGCGTGTCTGCCATGAGGACCTCGTCGACGAAGGTCTTCTCCGTCACGTCGGTGACTGCCATGGTGCTGCCTCTCAAGAATGGGATAGGTCAACAGAGTCTATGCGCCCGGCCCCGCGGGACCGGGATCAGTCCTCGAGCGCCTGCAGGTACTTCTCGGCGTCGAGTGCCGCCGCGCAGCCGGTCCCCGCCGCGGTGATGGCCTGCCGGTAGGTGTGGTCCACGAGGTCGCCGCAGGCGAAGACGCCTGCAACGTTGGTGGCGGTGGTGCGTCCGTCCACCAGTACGTAGCCCTCGGCATCGGTGTGCACCTGGTCCTTGACGAGGGCCGAGCGGGGGTCGTGGCCGATGGCGATGAACACGCCCTGGACGTCGAGGTCCCGCAGCTCGCCCGTGTGGGTGTCCTTGAGGGTGATGGATTCGACGGACTTCGTGCCGTTGATGGTCTCGACCACCGAGTTCCAGGCGAACTCGATCTTGGGGTCACGCATGGCGCGATCCACCATGATCTTGGAGGCGCGCAGTTCGTCGCGACGGTGGACGATGACCACCTTGGAGCCGAAGCGGCTGAGGAACGTGGCCTCCTCGACGGCGGAGTCACCGCCGCCGATCACGGCGATGGGCTTGTCGCGGAAGAAGGCGCCGTCGCAGGTGGCGCACCAGGACACGCCGCGGCCGGACAGGCGCTCCTCGTCGGGGAGGCCGAGCTTGCGGTAGCCCGATCCCATCGCGAGGATGACGGACTTGGCGTGGTACTCGGTGTCCTCGGAGTCCTTGACGATCTTGATCTCGCCGGTGAGGTCCACTGCGGTGGCGTCGTCGGTGATGAGGATGGCGCCGAAGCGCTCGGCCTGCCTGCGCATCTGGTCCATGAGGTCCGGGCCCATGATGCCCTCGGCGAAGCCGGGGAAGTTCTCCACCTCGGTGGTGTTCATGAGGGCGCCGCCCCCCTCGAACGATCCCTCGAAGATCACCGGCTTGAGGTTGGCGCGGGCGGCGTAGATGGCCGCGGTGTAGCCGGCGGGGCCGGAGCCGATGATGATGACGTCGTGCACGGTGGGCATGCTTCTCCTTCGCGGGGGCGGTCAGCCGCCACCATCGTAGTGTGCTCCTGACGGAGATGAGGCGGCCGCGTCGAGTATACCCCCAGGGGCATACGGTGCCGTTCGGGTGCTGTCAGGAGTAGCCTTCGCAGCATGAGTGAGGAGCTGTCCCGGGACGAGCTGCACGCCGCCCTCGAGGTGCGCCGCGAGATGGGCACGGAGATCGAACCGGCGCTTGTGGATTCATTGGCGGCGAAGGTGGAGGCCACCGTCCGCCGTCGATACGAGGCCGAGCTCGCCGCCACCAAGGCGCAGTCGGCGGCGGAGCGCCAGGGCCAGGGAGGCCGCCTCGCCCTCGCGATCGTGTCGCTCGTGATGGCGATCCCGCTGACGGCGATCGTCCTGCAGTTCGGAATCGCGGCGCTGCTCATGGTGTGGGTGGGCATCGTGCTGGTCAACGTCGCGATGGCCTTCAAGCCCCCCGGCACCGGCCGCTAGGGTCGTCAGTACTCGAACGCCCGCGCCACCTCGTCCAGGGGAACCTCCTCCAGGGAGGCGTGCCGCCAATGCGGGGCGTTGTCCTTGTCCACCAGGAGCGCCCGCACCCCCTCGACGAAGTCCCCTGAGGGGATCACCGTCTCCGCGAGCCTCAGGTCCTGCGCCAGCACCTCGCTGAGCCTGAGCGAGCGGGCGCGCACGATGGCGCGCGCCGTGACGTGCACCGCGAACGGGCTGCGGGCGCGCAGCTCGCGTCCCGCCGCGCGGGCCTCGTCCGCCGGGTGGTTCTCCAACTCCCCGATGATCTCGAGCACATCCTCGGAGGCGTAGCACTCGTGGATCCAGGCGGCGGACTCGGCGAAGAGGGGAGCCGGGAGGTCGCCGTCGGCCGACTCGTCTGCCAGCCCCATCAGGAGCGCGTCACCGCCGGTGAACGTGGCGGAGGTCAGCGCCACGTGCTTGCCGACGGCGCCCGCCCGCGACAGCTCGTACAGCACGCCGGCATCCGGCACGAAGCCGATCTTCGTCTCCGGCATGGCCATCACGGTGTCCGCGTAGACGATCCGACGGTCCACGTGCGCGCCGATGCCCAGCCCGCCGCCCATCGAGACGCCGCGCAGGAAGGACGTGACGGGCTTGGGGTAGTTGGCCAGCATCATGTCCAGCGCATACTCGGTCTCCAGGTACTGCAGGAACGGGCCGCCGTCGCGGACCAGCTGGACCAGTGCCCGCACGTCCGCGCCGGCGCAGAACCCGCGCTCGCCATTGCCCGCGAGCTCCACCGCTGTGACCGCATCGTCGTCGTGCCAGGCGGTGAGCGCGGCATACATCGCGGTGAACATGTCCTCGGTGAGGGCGTTGATCGCGCGGGGCCGGTTGAGGGTGATGCGGGCGATCCCGTCCTGCACCTCGGTGACGATGAATTCAGACATGGGGGCCAGCCTAAGTGAACCCGCGGGGGGCTGTCTGCCGGGAGTGGAGCAGCGTTTCGGCGTCCCGACGGGCCGTCACACCACGCGGATGCCGGGCTTCATCCTGTTGAGGACCGCGCGGGCGGTCTCGGCGTCGATCACCAGGTCCGTGGCCACCCCGGCGCGGAGCGCGCCCAGCACGGGCGCCGCCTTCGACAACCCGCTCACCACGCAGATCCGGCGGGGCACCGTCTGCAGCTCGGCCGGTGTCATGCCGGTGGCGCGTCTGTTGATCTCAAGGTCGCGGTAGGAGCCGTCCTCGCGCAGCATGACGGTGCACACGTCGCCCACCACGTTCTGCTCGCGGAGGTGGCGCAGGTCCGTTTCGCTCAGGTAGTTCGACGAGTACACGTGGCTCTGCAGCTCCGAGTGGAGGCCGCCGACGCCGAACAGCGCCACCCGGCAGTTGGCGCGCACGGCCAGGATGTGGCGGGTGCTCTGCTCGCGCCACATCGCTTCCTTGGTGGCGGGGTCATCGAAGAAGGCGGGCAGGGCCAGCAGCTGCTCCTGGCCGCCGAAGGCCTGGGCGAACTTGTGCAGGATGCTGCCCACGTACGGCAGGCCCGTGGTCTGGTGGTTGGCGCCGCCGTTGAGCCCGATGACGGTGACGCCCGTCAGGTCGCGGGGGTGCAGGTGGGTGGCGATGGCGGAGACGGTGGTGCCCCACGCGATGCCGACGATGTCGCCGTCCTGCACCGCGTTGCTGAGGAGGCCGGCGGCCATCCGCCCCACCTGGTCCAACCGGAAGATGCTGCTGGCCCCGGGGCGGACGTGGACGAGGTGTGCGGTGACGTGGAAGTACTTCTCGAAGAGTTCGGCCATCCGGTTGAGCGGACGGTCGGGATCCACGATGGAAACGCGCACCAGGCCGCGATCCCGGGCCTCCTTGAGAAGCCGCGACACCGTCGATCTGGAGACCCCGAGGTGGTGCGCGATGGCGTCCATCGTCTCGGATTGGACGTAGTACATGCGCGCCACCGTGAGCAGTGAGTCGCTGGTGCGGTTGACCACTCGCCCCTCCTTGGACTCGTCGTACACCGTCACCGGCAAGTCTAGACCAAGCTGTGCACGAACGTGCATCCTGGTTGCGCGAACCGTGCAGCCGAGGGCGGAGGGCTTACCGCCCCCGCGACACTTCAGGCAGCCGCCACCCCCACCACGCGCCCAGGATGCCCAGGCCCGCCAGGAACAGCAGCGCCCACACCACCCCGGCCAGCGCCAGCAGCGTGCTGATCCCGCCGACGATGAGCAGGATCACGCCCATCGCCGTGTTGGACACCGCGACGTAGACGGTCCGCATGTCGCCCTCTGCCATGTCGACGACGTAGGTCTTCCGCCCCACCCGCACCCCCGTGTGGAGGAGGGTGAGCAGGAAGTAGCCCGTCACCAGGACGACGGTGCCCCACGTCGACCCGCCGTCGAAGCCCGGCAGCGACACCACCGCAACCAGCACGAGAACCACCACAGACGCCGCGGCACCCGCGAACGACATCAGGGTTCTGCTGGAGCGGTCGGCCAGCCGACCGAAGATGCGGCCGCCGATCAGCGACGCCACCCCCGAGGCGAGCACGAAACCACCCAGGCCGGTCAGCGTGTCCGTGCCCTCCGTCGCGGACAGGGTCACGACGAACGGCGGGCTGAGGGCGGAGACCAGGAGGAAGCTGCGGGTGGTGACGAAACTGCGGAACTCGCGGTCCGTGCGAAGCAGTTCGAGGACACCGGTGGGGGAGCCGTCGGCCGCGGCTTCGGGCGCGCCGTCGTCGGGCTCGCGGAATCCCGCCTGGACGACGGCGGTGGCCAGCCAGAGCGCCGCGGCCGCGGCCAGCATCCACGCCAACTGGCCTGCGGACAAGTCGTCGCCGGCGAAGATCCGGATGGCAAGACCCAGGGTGATGGCGACGATGCCCGCGGCCGTGGTGCCCAGACCGTTGATCTGCCCCCGCTCGCCCTTCGGGATGGTGCGCCCCTGCACATCCTTGGACGCGATCGACGTCAGGCAGCGGCCGAGCGAGAACACCGTGAGGGCGGCGATGATGGCGAGCCCAGCCGCCAGCCCGGAGCCGACGGCGCCGGTGAGCGCCATGGCCGCCACGGCCACCGCCTGGATCAAGGAGCCGACCACCAGCACCCACTTCCGGTGCCGGACCCGCATCACCAGGGGCGTCAGGAACGCCTGGGGGAGCATGGAGCCGGATTCGCGGATGGGCACCAGGAGGCCGATCAGCGCGGTGGGCGCGCCGAGTGCATTCAGCAGCCACGGCAGCACCGTCGACGGCTTGACGATCTGATCGCCGGAGGACTGCAGGGCGCTCGCCACCACCTGCCGCAGCCCGTTGCCCGCGACGTGCTCTCCCGCGCCTCCGGGGAGGGCGCGCTCGGCGTCGAGGTCGCGGTGGAGGAGAGCGGAGTAGAAGCGTTCGGACATGCTCACGTTCCGACCCTAGAGGAGCCCCCCGGAGCGAGATGCCCCGGGGCGCGTGCTGCCCTATACTTGCCGTCGATTCGGGGCATTAACTCAATTGGTAGAGTGCCACCTTTGCAAGGTGGAAGTTAGGGGTTCGAGTCCCCTATGCTCCACCCCGCGCACAAGGCTCGAACCCTTGCCCGAAGAATCATTGGGCTGGGTTCGGGCCTTGTCGGCGTTCGCGGCCCAGGTGAGGGCGTTGTCGTTGATTTCAGGGTCGAGGAGCATCTCGTAGGGGCGGGCGTACTCGACGTGGAGGTCATCGTCCTCGTCCACATAGATCTTTGTGAAGAAGGCTTGGTTGCACAGGCGCCGGTTGGCGTCGTCGCACCGCTTGTAGATGTCTACGCAGTTCTCCAACAGGTTCAGCGCGTCGTCTAGGTGGGCGCGGGCTTCGGTGTACTCGCCGTGGTGCGCGTCGATGCGGCGCGTGATGTGGTCCAGTTCGGTGAGGATGCGGTCTTGTTCTCGTTTCAGCAGGGACAGCGGGATCGCGTCGGCGTAGTGGGCTTGGATGAGACGGGTCTGTTCGTTCTCCAGCCGATCACGGTTCGCGGTGAGCTGGGCGAGTTCGTCGGTCTCGGCGGACATGAGCCGGTCGAACTCGTGATGCAGCATTCCGGCGAGGGCTTCGCGACGGGCGGGGGTGATCTGGATGCGGGCGTAGTAGTCCTCGATCAGATGCTCGACGTCTTCGATGAGGATGGCGCTGCGGGTGCAGTCGGTGCGCTTGGAGTGCCGGCCGGAGCAGACGAAGTAGGGGTAGACGAATCCGTGCCGGTTCTTGGAGTTGGAGACCATCAGGCGGGAGCCACAGGCGCCGCAGTAGATGCTGCCTTTGAGGTAGTGGTCGTGAATCTGCGTGGCCTCGGCGGCGCTCTTGTGGGAGGTGAGCACCGACTGCACCTGGTACCAGACCTCGGCCGGCACGAGCGGTGAGTGGGCTCCCTTGTAGTTGACGCCCCGGTAGGTGACGTCTCCCTTGTAGTAGGGGTTGGTCAGCAGCCGGTGCACCGAGGAGACGGCAAGCGGATTGGCGGGTCGCTTCGGCGTGGGCACGCTGACCAGGCCGCGGGCGGTGAGTTCTTCGTGGAGTTGACTGACGGTCCAGTCTCCAGAGGAGTAGGCCTTGAACGCCCATTCGACCAGCGGGGCACGTTCGGGGTCGAGCTGGACGGTGCGGACCTCGCGGCCGAGCTCATCGCGGACACGGACGTTGAGGTACCCGATGGGTGCTTTGCCGAGGGTGCCGCCGTTCGCGGCTTTCTGCGACATGCCTTTGACGACCTCGGTGGCGAGGTTGCGGGAGTAGAACTCCGCGATGGTGGACATGATGCCGTGCAGCAGCATCCCCGAGGGGGTCTCATCGATGTTCTCCGTCGCCGAGACCAGCAGCACCCCGGCCTGCTGCAGAGCGAGGTGGATAGTCACGTCGTCGGCGCGGTTGCGGGCGAGCCGGTCGACCTTGTGGACGATGCAGTACGCGACCTTGTGCTGTTTGACGTAGCGGATCATCCGCATCAGCTCGGGACGGTCGGCGGACTTCGCCGATGTGCCTGCGTCGGTGAACCTCGATATTTCATGACGGCCCTGTGTGGGGCTGGTCGGCGCTGGTGGCGTCGAGGTTGTTCTGATTCTTGCAGGTGGGTGCGACAAGACCCCGCGTGACGCTGCGGTGCGGGTTTCCAGGCCGAGAGCTGCAAGATTCAGAGGGACATGTGGAGGACGTAGGGTCAGGTGGCGGGTGCCGGGAGTCTTCGGAGTCGGCTGATGCTGTCGATGATCAGCTCGGCCCAGCGGGATCGGTCGCTGAAGTGGACGACGGTGCGGCGGGCTCTTCTGGCCAGGGTCGCGGGGATGGTGTAGAGCCGGTAGCGCAGCCGTTTCGGTTCCCAGCGTCGGGCTTCATGCCCGGCCAGCGCCAGCATCGCGCTCCAGGCCTGCAACTCGGAGGCCAGGGCGACGATCTGGCACCAGATCCGATTCTGGTCGAACCCGTGCAACGGGAGGTTGGCCAGGCCGGTGTCTTTCGCGATCCGGATCCGGTCTTCGCAGCGGGCGCGTCGACGATGCCTGAGCTCCAGCTGCTGGAGGGTGCCGAGGGTGGTGTTGGTGGCGAAGGCGGTGAGTCGGTAGCCGTCGACGTCGTCGAACCGCAGCTGAGCGCCGGGGTGGGGCCGTTCGCGGCGGACGATCACCCGCATCCCGGCAGGCCAGCCGTCGAGATCCAGCAGTCCGGTGAAGTCAGCAAGATCGGCCCCCTCGCGAGCCTCGCCATCGCTGTTGAGGGCCGGCACCCAAACCCACTCCGGGACCAGGTGGTAGAGGTCGGGGGTGTCCATGGGGAGGGTGAAACCGACCGAGTACGCCACCCTGCGCCCGGTCAGCCATTTGGTGAACTCCTTCGTGCCGCCGGCCCCGTCCGCGCGGATCAGCACGCGGCGTCCGGGCCGCGGGTTCCGGTCGGGGAGCTGCGCGAGAGCTTGTTTGGTGACGGTGATGTGATCGGCGGCGGTGTTCGAGCCGGCGTTCCCGGGGCGTAGGTGGACCTCCAGGGCTTCACCGGTGCCCTCAGGTCCGTGGTCGGCGAACGCCATCAGCGGGTGGAACCCGAAGCCTCGTTTGAACGTCGCAGCCGCGCGCTGCTTCTCCGAGTGGGCGGTGATCAGCGACGCGTCGAGATCGATCACCACCGGATCCTCGGCAGTCGACTCGTGGTCGGGGGCATGCTCACCGGCCAGGGCCCAGACCGTGGCGCGGGCCTGCTGCCTGGCTCCGGCGATCGCCTTGATGGCCTTGTCTGCGTCCTCGGCCAGGGTCGCGATCAGGCGCGACACAGTCGGATCCGACGCCACCGGGCCGTAGACCCCTGGTTCAGCACGGAGGGTAGCGAGGTCACTCAACGCTTCACCGCCGAGCACCAGCGACACCGCCAGATCACAGATGATCTTGCCCGGGTCGTGGATCGCCAACGGTTTCCGCCACCGCGACAGCGCCTCCGACAGGGCCCGGTCCAGGCCGGCCGCGCGGATGGTTTCGGTCAGCAGGATCCCGCCCGCCTGCCCGACCGCGGTCACCTTGGCCGTATCGACATGAACCCTGGGATATGAGCCGGTACTCTTCACCTCGAAGGTGCTCCTCGTTTGTTGAATGATTGTGCTTCGCAAAACACATCATCCCAAGTCAGGGGCACTTTCGCTATCTCAGGCCACTACAGTCCACCCACCGTCATGAAAGCACGAGGTGAACTCCTCCACGACGACCGCGCCGAGTTGCTCGGCCTTGCGGCGGTTCGCCTCTCGCTGCGCGGGGATGGAGAACCCTTCCTCGGTGCCGCCCTTCTCGGCTTGCTCCCTGGTGGACACACGCAGGTAGGAAACCGCCAGGGCGGTGCCCTTGGGTGGGTCGATGAGACTCCGCACCGGGTCGGTGCGGGCGGGTTCGGGGTGCGCCGTGTCGGCGTGCTCGATGGCTGTGGTGCTCATGGCTTCTTCTCTCGCTCGGACTCGTCTGGCCCTCGCGCGAAGCGCCCAGAAGAGGGATCGAGGTGTCGATCGTGAGAAGAAGCCCGAAGGCCGGAGGACTAGGACGCCGGGGCATCCACGTGAGATATGCCCGTCACGAGTGGCGGGGTTGAGGACCACAACACCCCACGCTTCGCGCGAGGCGTACATCTATTCTACCTGGCCCTCCGACACCGGCACAGGGATCGGGTCCGTGTGGGCGCCGGCCGGGCGAACCCGGTAGGTCTCGGGTGGTTCCTGGTTGCGGCGGATCGCGCGCGTCTGCCCGGTCTCCTGCAAGGTGAGCCGGATCAGCACCTCGGCGAGCTTGTGCAGGTCCACCGGGTCACGGTGCGCGGCGCGGATGGAGAACTTCCGGTCCTCGTAGCGTCGCCGATCGGTCTTGCGCACATAGCTGGAGCCCATCAGTCGCGCACCTCCCCGGTGTCGAAGTCGGCATAGAAGGCGTCCTCCTTCTCTTGGCGGCGGGCCACGTCGTCGAGAACGAACTGCACGAACTCCTTCTCCCGATGCTCGATCACGACATCCTCGACCGGCGGCGCAGGGTCCTCACCGGGCCAGGCGGTCTGCCTCGTGGGACGGTCGCGGTCCAAGCGGGTGCTGGCCGTCGCGACCCATTCGCGCAAGCGCTCACGGGCCTCACCGTCGGCACACCGCACCTGAACGGCCTCACCCACCACCGTGGCGGAGGAAGAACGCGCACATCTGCCGCCCACAGTGCGAAGGTGCAGGGTCGGCTTCGGTACACGAGGGCGCGGCCCGCGGATGCTGTTGGCCGCGCGAGAGCTGGAACGGGTGCCGTGGAGCAGGATCACCAGCGGTCGGGCAGGAAACCAACCTACGTGCGGACCTCGCGCACCATCATCGCCGCGGAGACTCGGTTGTCGACGCCGAGCTTGGTGAAGATGTGGGACAGGTGCGCCTTGACCGACGCCATGGACACGTTCAGCCGCGAGCCGATCTGGGCGTTGGTCAAGCCCTCGGCCATGAGGACGGCGATCTCGCGCTCGCGTTGGGTGAGTTGCTCCAGCGCCGCGTTCGCCGGTGCTTCGGCGGCCGGACGCTCGGTGGCGACCTGGATGAGCGTGTCGGTGACCTCCGGTGACAGCGTCCGCTCCCCGGCGTGAACTCGACGGATCGCGTCGACCACCCGGGCCGGATCGGTGTCCTTCAACAAGAACCCGTCGGCGCCTTGCCGCAGCGCCCGCACCACGTAGTCGTCGGTGTTGAACGTGGTCAGCACGATGACGCGAGGCCGATCGTCCCGCCCGGCAAGGGCGTCCAGGGTCGCGAGACCATCCATGCCCGGCATGCGGATGTCGAGCAACAACAGGTCGGCACCCTGCGCCGCCAGGTGCTCCAGCGCCTCGATCCCGTTGGCGGCCTGCCAGGCCACCTCGATGTCAGCCTCACCGCCCAGGATGAAAGCCAGGCCGGTCCGCACCATGGCGTCGTCATCAACGATTCCGAGCCGGATCATGCGCCCTCCTTCGCCGGCGCGCCCCACGGGAGGGCGGCGTCCACCACGAATTGTCCATCCCGGACGCCGTGGGTGAGCGTTCCGCCCACCAGCCCGACGCGTTCGGCGATGCCCACCAGACCGAGCCGTGACCCGCTCGCGTCGGGGATCGCCAGGTCAGCGAGCGGGTTCGATACCCGCAGGTGCAAGACTTCGTCGCGTGCGGTGAGGCTGAGGTGCACCGGCGCTCCGGGGGCGTGCTTGCGGGCGTTGGTGAGGCACTCCTGGACGATCCGGAATGCCTGCCGAGACGCGTGGGTGGCCACCGCCTCAAGGTCGCCGATGTGGGTCACGGTGACGCGCTGGCCGATGTCTTCGGCGTCGGCCAGCAGGACGTCCAGCTCGGCGAGCGTCGGCTGGGGAGGCTCGGGCGGTGCCTCAGCTCCTCGCAGCGTGGCAAGCATCGTGCGAAGCTCGTCGAGTGACGCCTGCGCATTGAGCTGAATCATCCTGGCCGCTGCCTGGGCTTCATCCGCAGTGAGATTCGTTCGATAGGCCAGGCCGCCGGCATGCAGGGCGACCAGCGACAGGCGGTGCGCCACGACGTCGTGCATCTCGCGAGCGATGCGCTCGCGTTCGGCCATACGCGCCTCGTTGATGCGGGACGCCTCGGCCTCGCGTCGTGCCTGCTCCGCCGATTCGCGGTCGTGCTGGGCCTGAGCGCGGCTGGACGCCAACAATCCGATGAGGGTCGCGATCACCACGCCAGCGATGGCCAACGCCAGTTCGAAGCTGAGCGCCGTCGCAGCAGCACCCGAGGCCGACGCGAATAGCTCGAGCACCTTGGCGGCGATGAGGACGGCACCCGTCGTCAGGGCGCTGGTGAGGCTCCGGCGTCGGGCCACCGACTCCTGCGCCACGATCGCTGCCCCGAGCACCCCAGGGCTCGGCACCCACAAGGCGGCGATGACGAGTGCGATCGCGATCGGAGCTCGCTCGCGCCAAGGCAGCGCGACAAGGGCTGCGATGGCCGGGAGGACCAGCAGGAGGACGAGCGACCATGGGAGTGGGCGTCCAGCGGCGAGGCGGGCGGCGACCGGCGTCAGGTAGTAGAGGAACGCGAGCACCGCCACGGTCCACACCACGAATCGGGGCGGGGCAGGGGCGAGGGGTGGCGCGGTCACGGTCCCAACCTAACGCTGGTGCCTTCGAGGGGCGTCGGCCGAGCGGCCCGCGGAGGGGGGTCCGATCGGACCTTCCCCAGCGCCGAAGCGACCCGTCACGGTGGCTGATCACCCGATGCGGCACCCCGGATGGCTGGGCTGAACTGAACCCATGATCAACCTGACCCACCTCACCAAGCGTTTCGGCGCCACCGTGGCGCTCGATGACGTCACGTTCTCTGTCGCTCCCGGCACAATCGTCGGGTTCCTCGGCCCCAACGGGGCCGGCAAGTCGACCTGCCTGCGTTCCCTGGTTGGTCTCGTCCGCCCCGACTCCGGGGAGGCCACCGTGAACGGGATGGCCTACGCCACCCTCGCCGACCCCGCCCATGTCGTGGGTGCCCTGCTCTCGGCCGACTCCTTCCACCCCGGCCGCACCGGACGCGAAACCCTGCGGTTGGCGTCCATCACGCTGGGCCTGCCCGCGAGCCGCGTCGACGACGCGCTGGACGAGGTTGGCCTGACCGCTGCCGAGGGACGCCGTCGCGTCGGCACCTACTCCCTGGGCATGCGGCAGCGTCTCGGCCTGGCCCACGCCCTGCTCGGCGACCCTGCCGCGCTCGTGCTCGACGAGCCGGCCAACGGCCTCGACCCGCAGGGTCAGCGCTGGCTTGCGGGTCTGCTCCGTTCACGCGCCGAGCGTGGGTGCGCGGTCCTGCTCAGCAGCCACGATCTGCACGAGGTCAGCCGCCTGGCCGACCGCGTTGTGATGGTGGCCCGCGGTCGGGTGCTCGCCGACGAGCCCATCACCGCCGCGTCCAGCGCCGAGCTCGAAGAGCAGTACTTCACCCTCACCTCTGGCGCTGACCGCGCCGCCTGACCACCACGCTCGAAAGGACCCCGAGATGACCGTCCACACCGCTTCCGTCCCCGCTCCTGCCGCCGCTCCGGTGCGCGCTGCGCGCGTCGCCTCGAACGAGACCTCCGGTCGGGCACTGGCCCGCGCCGTGGCCGTCGAGACCCGCAAGCTGGTCAACACCCGCATCGGACCCGTGCTGATCGCTGCGGCAGCTCTCCTGTCGGGCGCCTTTGCCGGGGGACGTGCCCTGTTCCCCACCACAGGAACCGACTTCGGCAAACTGGCGTCGATGGCTGTGGTGCCGGCGTCCATGATCTCGATGGTGCTCGCGGTGCTGCTCGTGGCCGGTGAGTTCTCGGCCCGCACCGCCTCCGTGACGTTGACCCTCGATCCCCGCCGTGGCCGTCTGGTGTTGGCGAAGAGTCTGACCGTCCTGGGGCTGTGGGTCGTCGCGACGACCTTGGCTGTCGTGGCGGCGGCGCTCGTGATGGTGGTGGCGCCGCTGATCACCGGTGTGTCCATGGCGTGGACGTTTGACGTCGCCTCGCTCGCCGTGGTGGCCGGCAATGGTGCCTTCCTGGTCCTGGCGGGCTTCGCGTGGGCCCTGGCGCTGCGCAACGCGGCCGCCCCGATCGCCTTCCTGCTGGTGTGGCCCACGGTGGCCATGCTGGTCGGCAGCATCTCCGACACCGCAGCGCGCGCCATGGCTTTCGTGGCCGTCGATCCGCTCCACGAACTTCTTCCGGACGCGGCGGTCGTCGGTCCGCTGGCCGTGGTCGTCGCCGCGATGGTGTGGATCTTCGCCCCAGGTACCGTCGGGACGCTGCGTCTGCTGCGCGACGACCTGTGACGAACCCCGACCAGAAGGAGACGTCCATGAAGAAGCGCAAGCCCCTCGGCCTGGTGTTCGTCGCCATCATCGTCAGCGTGGCGGCCGTCGCGGCGATGGTGTCGTGGTGGCAGTCCCGCCCGCAGGGCTCACCTGTGGCTGGTGAGTTCACCGAGGCGGTTCTCTCGGAACGGATGACCTCCGCCCGGGTGCTGGCACTGGGGGAGGCCACGCATGGCACCCATGAGTTTCAGGCGCTGCGCCTGCAATTGCTGCAGAAGGTCGCGGACCAGGGCTTCACGACCGTCGCCTGGGAGGAAGACTTCGGCAGCGTCGCCTCGGTTGACGCCTGGCTGCAGGGTGGACCGGGCACCGCCGTGGAGGCCGCCCGTCTGTTCGGCTACGGCCTGAACCGGACCCGGGACACGGTCGACTTGCTGACCTGGGTGCGCGCGCACAATGACCAACACCCGGCGGGCGAGGACATCCGCTTCGTGGGCATCGACGCCGCGCGTCCCACCGTCACCAAGGGGCTTGCGCTCGCCTGGCTGGCCGCGCGGAACCCCACGGCTGCGGCCGACCTGACCGCGCGGCTGGCGCGCTTCACCGATGAATCCCTGTGGGACAGGGCGGTGGCCGCCGACGTCGAGTCGGCCGTGGCGGACCTGCAGGCCGCGCTCACGGCGTCCGATGACGGGAGCGAGGCAGCGGCCGAGGCGCGGCAGGCGGGGCGCGTGCTGGAGCAAGCCCGGCAGCGAGGCCTCGGTGTCGGCAACCGGGACGCGATGATGTTCGACAACCTGGCCTGGCTCGTGGAGCGCGGGACGGCGTCCGGGCGCGAGCGCACGCTGCTGTTCGGCCACAACGGGCACCTCGACCGCGCGGGGCAGGCGACCGCGGTCGGGGGCGACACCGTGGGGCGGCTGGCCGCGCGGCAGTGGGGAGATGACTACCGGGTGATCGGCACCGACGGGCATCGCGTGGGGCTGAACTCGCAGGGAACGGTGTCGACGCTGACGGTGAACGGGCGCATCCGCGGGCTGTTCGAAGGCACGACGGTGGGCTACCTGGAGCTGGCCTCGGTCACCGGGGCCGACGCCGAGTTGTTGCGCGGCGCCACGACGATGGTCAGCGCCGGCGAGCCGTTCGCCTCGTGGCAGGCGTGGGTGCCGCCGTCGCACACGGTGAGCGTCACCCCCGCGGAGGCCTGGGACGCGCTCATCTACGTCTGGGACGCGTCCCCGACCGAGCGACTGGGCTGAGCTGCGGCCCGGGGAGGCGTACCCGCGCTAAGCCGACCACCTGACGCCCGTCGGCGCCTTGCTGTTAGCGTGCCGCGCACTGTTCACCCTCCGCCCCTGGGAGTCCGCCATGACTGAGATGCCCACGCCCGAAACCCTCGAGTTTGCTTGGCTCGCCTCCACCGGCAGCGCCCCCGTGCTCGGGCCGGCCGATGGGGTGGTCCAACCGGAACTCGCTCCGGGGGACGCGCCGCTGTGTGGTTGCCCAGAAGCGTAGCGGACCCGTTCTGCTCGGGGTCGTACGCGCACAGCCAGTGCAGATGCAGGGCGGACAGTTCCCAGACGAGTTCGGGGTGATGGTGCCAGAACGGAGGGATCACGCTGGCGGGCAGCCCGTAGGTGTGGCGCAGCCAGTGTACCCACCGGTTCAGCTCCAGCCACTCGATCTCTGCCTCATGCGCGGTCAGCAGATTCCAGTTCACCGGGTGTGGCGGCTCGGCCACCCCGGCGTCATCAGACCCGCCGTCCACGTCGTCCTCGGGTTCGGGCTCGTCGGTATCAAGATCAGTGTCGAGGTCTGGGTCGAACTCGTCAGGGGTGTCGATCATGATCGTGCTCCTGATTCACCGGCTGATCGCGTGGCTGCGGTTGGTGGCAGGCCGGGACGGCGGCTCGAACTCCGGGGCGCGTGTGGGTGGTTCACGGCGGGCGCGTTCGACGGTGTAGGTGGAGCGTGCGGTGTCGTGGCAGATCTTCTTGGCGACGAACTTCTCCCCGGTCATCGTCTGCCCGTCGCGGATGTACTCGTCCCGGTCGAGATAGCCTTCGGCGACGAAGCTGTCGCCCTTGGCGAAGCGTTCGTAGGCGCGCTCGGCGGTCTTGCCATGGATCACCAGATCGTGGAACGTCGCCTCCAGCTCCTCGAACTCACCCGGCCCCGTCGCCCGGTAGTGCCGCTGCCCGAACCGGGCCTTGCCACTGTCGGCGATCTTCAACTGCGGATCGGATGCGATGAACCCTGAAATCGACTGCTGCGTGCGGATAGCCATCGGACTGTCCTCCTGACCTGTCTCGCGACCCCGCGTGCCGGGGTCGCTCTTGCCAGGCAGGTACGCGCGGCGCCCCTATGAGCCGGAGGGGCTCTGTTGCAGCAGCTTCTCGACCTCGGCGCGGTCGGCGCGCAGGCGTGCGGCGTCGGGGCGGGTGATCCAGGTCCGCATCCGGGTGACGATCGGCGGCGCGGCGCGCAGGAGGACGAGGGCTGTCCCGAACGGGAGTGTCCTGATCGCGTCGGGTGGGAGGATGGGCACCCGGCGGATCGACCTCTGCGCGGAGCGGGAGCCGTGATCGCCGATGGTGGTGGAGTCGGTGATTTCGTCGCGTTCTCCGATGAGGGTGGTGAGGTCGTGCAAGTCTTTCGAGTTCGAGGCGCCGCCGAGGATGATCTTCACGATGGAGGCGTCCCAGATCGCGCGCGGCGTTCTCTGGCACAGCGCGCGCGGCCGCTAGCTCTGTCCACCCGGACCGCCTACGAGCAGGACTGGCGGCTTCGAATCGTGCCCCACTGGGGAACTGAACGGGATGTGACGACCATCACTCACGACGAGGTGTGGCAGTGGCGCCAGGGCCCGCTGGGTGCTGAGCGCCGCCGTGATCGGTCGACGTTGGCCTTGTTCAGCGAGTTGCTGGCTAAGGCGGCGCATTGGGGATGGATCGACAAGAACCCCGCCGCCGGCGTGGGCATCCCGCGCCAGACGAAGGCGATGGAGCAGCGTCACGTGTTCGACCTGGACGACGTCCGACGCTATCTGCAGGCCGCCGAACCCCAGCATGTGGCGATGTTGGCCACGGTGGCCCTGGGCGGGTTGAGATCCGGTGAAGTCCGGGGTCTGCGTCGGATGGACCTCGACCTTGAGGGGCGGCGGATCCTCGTGCGCCAGGCGATCGAGCACGGCAAGGACGGCACTGCCTACCGCCTGGGTGTGAAGGTTCCAAAGACGTCGGCCGGCATCCGCTCGCTGCCGATGTCGACGACCTTGGTCACGATTCTGCGGGATCACCTCGAGGCGCACCCCCGGTCGCCTGAGCAGCTCGGATTCACCGTCGCGAATGGCAAGCCAATGGGGCCGGCCGAGGCAGACCGCCGGCACAATAGGGCGCTGGCAAATATGGGGTTGCGGACCCCGGAGGCGGAGCGCCGCCGATTGTGGCGGAAGGGTCTACCGGTGCCGACGGAGGACCACATCACGTTGCACGACCTTCGTGCTTCGTACGCCGCGTGGCTCTTCAGCGAGGGGTACACGATCGCGGAAGTCATGCTCTTGCTGGGGTGGAGCGACTCCCGCATGGCGCTTGAGGTCTACAGCCGCGTCTTTCCACGACGAGTCGAGAGCGTCGGTCCCAAGCAGGATGAAGCCCTCAAGGGCCTCACAGTCGTCGTGGCATGAGGCCCCCGATCGCCTCTCTACGTGTAAAGGCTCCCTTGACGAGGGCAGGATGTAAAGGTAATCTTTACACATGGAGATCCGCGGTTCGGCGCGCAAGCACGGGATCACGGATGCAGAGATCGAACATGCTTGGCACCACGCCATAAGGCTCGTCGAGTATGAATACAACGGTCAGGAACGCCTGTTGGTGATCGGGGCTGACCAGCACGGACGCTTGCTGGAACTCGTTGCTGTGCCTGCAGATGAACCGACTCGGATCATCCACGCTGATCGACTACGACCGAAGTTCTACGACTACCTGAGGTGAGGTGAACGCCATGACCATCAAGACACACAATGACTCGACCGGGCTGGACCAGCTAGACGTCCGTACGAACCCAGCCCGCGACGCCGCGCACTTCCGCCGGATTCTCGCTGCCCGGAAGGCGGTGGCGGAGGCCGAACAGGAACTGCGAGAAGCAGTACACGAGGCCCGCGAGGCCGGCGACTCCTGGACCGTTATCGGGGCCGCGCTCGACACCACCCGTCAGGCTGCCTATCAGCGCTTCGGTCGCGACTGAACCGTCGCAGTTCAGATGTCCCCTCTCACGCTGGGTGTCGGCCGTGGGGGTTCATAGGGGTATGAGCGAGAGGATCCTTGATGAGCACCCGTAACGCCTCAGCCCCCACACCGAGAGCGGGCGCGCGGCGGTGGGCCTCCCTGAATGAAGCCGCTGAGTACATTCGTGTTCATCCCAAGACCTTGACCCGACGCTTCAGCGACGGTTCCCTGATCCGGTACCGAGTTGGACGCGGGGTGATGGTCGATTTGGACGAGCTGGACGAACTCGTGGTCGCGAGCGCCGGCGGCCTCAAGACCCTGGCCGGGTGACCGCATTGCGGGCGTCGGCTTCGTGGGCACAGACCCTCGAGGTGGGGCGCTTGTTGTCCCAATGTAGTGCCGCTCCCCAGTATTGGGGTTTGTGGCTCATCACAATCCACGGTGTAGTTGAGGCCTGAACCGCCGGTCTCGAAGATAGATCGGGCGGTTCATTCCGCGCAAGGCAAGTCCATCCGCAGCATGGCCACGGAGATAGGTCTCCTCGACTTCTATCGGCAGGCTTATCAGGCTTATCAACAGGCCAGCGGCGTCGCGCGCTCCGAGGGGTGGTCGATTGAAGCCCACGCGATGGAACGGTGCCTCAACGTCCTACGCGGCCTGCACCTCATCTCGAGCCTCTCGCTCAGCAGGGGCGGCAACGTACAGCTCGGAACTGCATGGGGCGACCAGTTCTACTCACTGATCGGCACCGCCTTCCGCCTCCTCGACACCGATGAGCGAGCGGTCTCCTCGGCGCTTTCCTGGCTCAAGGAGTCGGAGACCGTGGAGACAGCCTGATCTCGCACTCGGCTTCGTGACGTGGAAAGGGGGAGTTGTGCCCGCTCATCGGCATTATGAGCGCGAGAGCCGGCTCATGGCTCTCGGCTGTCGCGGGCGGTTCTTGAGGCTAACCGAGCCCGCGAGGGTGGTGTGGTCAGGGGCTACAAGCAGCAGCAGTTCGGGTCGCGGGACAGAGCGGATCGGGACGCTGTGCGCGTGGAGGAGGAGAAGTGCCAGAGCCGGTTGTGTGGTGCCGGGAGTCCGCGAATCGTCTGGCTGGTAGCACACTCGCAGCACGGCGCTGCCTTCTCCTCGGTAAGCTCCTAGTCAGCAGCGTTTAGACAGGGGTTCGAGTCCCCTATGCTCCACTGTGCGTTTCCCTTAGTCAGGCGCGTTTCATATGGCTGATTCGGGCATTGCACTTTCGTGGGTGCGTCACCCCGCGCCAACTTCCGCAAGGTCGGGCACCGTGTGCGCTCGCCCCGGTGCGGAGGGCCTGCCGTGTGGCCCGACTCTGGGGTTGTTCGGCGGATCTGGTGCCGACTACGCCATCAGATCTGCCGCCGGAGCGCTCGTCGCCCGAGACCGACTCCGCGTGGGTCTGGGCTGATCAAGTCGCCGGCATGAGGGACAGACAAGCGCGTTCGTGCGGAACTGTCGGACCCACCCTGCATGATCGTCAGTATGGGCGACGCCGTCACTCCCGAACTGACCGAGACCGAGAGGGCCGGCTGGAAGGCGCTGGGCTCCTCGTACCGAGCCCTCGCAGAGGCGGCCGCGAAGGGTGACCTCACCGAGGAGGATGTGGGGGCGACGCTGGCCCAGACAGGCCAGATCGAGCTTGACCCGGCGCGGTTCACGGACGCACTCCACGTCCCCGAGGACGCGGGCGCTTACGCCGAGGCGTTGGAGGGTCTGTTGCGACGGATCCCGGACGGGTGGGGCCGGTGGATCTCCTGTGACGCAGGCTGGTACCCGCTGATCGTGGACTTGGACGCGGCAATGGCCGCGATCTGGCCGACGTACGTGGTTCAGCAAGTGAAAGAGAAGTTCGGTTCCCTGCGGTTCTACTTCGACGCCGAGGGCCTTCCGCTCGAAGTTCCCAGGCATCGGCGACTGGATGCGTTGCTCCGCGACGCGGAGGAACGTTCATTGCGGACCTGCGAGGTGTGCGGGGCCGACGCGGTGCTTTGCAGGCGGCGGGGCTGGCTGAAGACTCTGTGCGCGGGTTGCCGCAGACTGGAGCACAACCGTGGTTACGTGCCGGTTGCGGGCTGACCTTCAGCGTCCGCCGTAGACTGTTGGTGTTGGTTCGAGGGGAGGGTCGCTGTGGAGATCGTTGGTCCTGATCGCCAACGGCTGCGCGACATATGCCAGCGGTGTGGGATCGCGTCACTGGAGGTGTTCGGGTCCGTTGCGCGTGGCCAGGCGGAAGCCGACAGCGATATCGACCTGTTGTACACGCTTGCCCCTGGTGCGCGGCTGGGTTGGGAGATCGAGGACCTGTCGGACGAGTTGGCCGTCGTGTTCGGGCGCAGGGTGGATCTGGTGGCGCGAAGGGCTCTACACCCTGCGTTGCGTGAACACGTACTGCTGGAGGCGGAGCCGGTCTATGCCGCGGCGTGAACTACTGCTCCTCGGCGAGATGATCGACGCGGCCGAGCAGGCGACACGACTTGTGGCGGGGCTGGAAGTCGAGTCGCTCACGCACGACCGTCAGAGACGCGACAGCTTTGCTGTGGAACTTCACTGTGCTCGGCGAGGCGGCGTCGCAGCTCCCGGAGTCGGTGAAGCAGGCGCACCCCGAGGTGAGGTGGTCGAGGCCCAGCCAGCTTCGAAATCGGATTGTCCATGGCTACTGGTCGGTCGACCTGGAGGTGTTGATCGCTACCGCCGTCGACGACCTGCCGGGGTTTGTCGCCGAGCTGCGTAAGGTGGCGGCCGAAATCAGCGACGGATGACGGCGTGATCGAGTTCAGACCGTAGTTCCGTAGATTCGCGGTCCGGTATTCGTACTTTCGCGAGTCTCGCCTCCGCCTGGCCCAGTAGTGCCGAAGAATCGGTGATGACCAGCCCTGGTTCGGCGGATCTGGTGCCGACCACGCCATCAGATCCGCCCCCGAAGCACGCATCGTGTAGGCCCAGACCAATGATGACGCCGGCCCCGATGGGGCACACGGGCTCGGCAGGCTCAGGTGTTTTGTGAGATGCCTTGCCGCAAGGCTTTGAGTTGCTCCGCGACGAGCGAGCTTGGGGTGGTCGCCGTCTCGATGCAGGGTTGGCAAACCTATTCGTTTATGCGAAGCTCTCTGTTGTGGGGTTGATGATGGTTTCCGAAGCGGCTGAGCGTCTTGGGGTGTCCACACGGCAGGTGCAGCATCTGGTCGCACAGGGAGAGCTGCGCCAATTGGCGCGAGGGGTCGTGGACGGGACCTCGGTGGAGCGGCTGGTGGCGGTGCGTGGCGGATCACATCAGCGGGCATGGTCTGAGCCGACGGCGTGGGCGGCGGTGTCGCTGCTGTCGGGTGGGCATGCGTCCTGGCTGGGGCTGACGCAGCGGTCGCGTCTGAGGTCGCGGCTTCGGGGACTGACTGCGTCCGAGTTCGTGGAGCGTGCGCGCGGTCGTGCCGTCGTAAGGCGGTATCGGGCGCATTCGAGCGCGGGTCAGTACCGTCTCGGCTTGCTCGTATGCGCCATGGATGCCGGGAGGCAGCTTGGGCTGGCCGAGACCACCAGGATCGACGGCTATCTGGCGGTCAGCGAGGTCGAGGACGTGGTCCGTGCTCATGGGTTGATCCGTGACGACGAGGGTCGAGTAACTCTCCGCGCCACGGGGATGGATCTCGATATTGTCGGCGACCTCGCACAGCGCGGTGTTGTGTTGGCCGCCCTTGACTTGGCGGAGTCACTCGATGTGCGGGAGAGGCGGGCCGGCCTCGAGGCCCTGGACAATGCGCTGGGGGCCTTCCGTCGCACGACGTAGCTCGGCCCGTTCATGGCTGCCAGAGCGCGGCTGCGAGAGTCCGTGGAGGCCGGCGTCAGATCCGTCACCGTAGCCGCGTGGGGCCCCGGGATCATGACCAGTCGGCTGCCCGCGACTCCCGTCGCTCCCGCAACGCCGCGCCGAGGAACCGGAATGTCCATTCCTGGGCCAGTTGCCGTGTCGCGGCGAAGATGACCGGCACAATCGGCACCCCCACCGGGCACTCGGCCAGCGCCTAGGCGACCGTTGACGCCTCCGCGTGCCTGAGCTTGACGAGCGCCGAATAGCACCTCCTCGACGACGACCGCGGCCCTCACTGCCGTGTCGCGTCCGGGTCACGTGCTGATCCTGACCGCAAACGCGGTGCGACTCGCGTTTGAGAATTGCCATCGCAGTATCGCTAGGCCCATCGGGCCAGGTGACGGCCTCACCACGAGGAGGATCGATGACAGGTGACGATCGCGGGAGCGCCTCGCGCCGGGGTGGCAGTTCACTCAGCGGCGGGGTGATGCTTTTCATCGGCCTTCTTGCCGGGATTGCGCTGGCCGCGGCTGCTGGCGTCTTCCTGCTGGGCATCGGGTGGGCAACCCCGATCAAGGCGCAGTCGGTCATCAGCGCCAGCCCGTCGCCGTCGCCGTCGCCGACGGCGGACAGCTCGAGCACGGAGCCGGGTGAGGTGTCCGACGCGTGCGTGCGGGCGGCGGAGTACAGCCTGGTGGTCGACGAGGCCATCGACGACCTCGCCAGGGGTGTGGAGGCGCAGGACGCGCGCGCACTGCAGGAGACCCTGGACCGTCTTCAAGACGCTCGCGAGACGGCCGACGGGGCGTCCGAGGAGTGCCTTGCCCAGGCCGGGAGGACCCCACAGGCCGAAGAGTCCGCCTCTCCGAAGCCCAGCCTCAGCCCCACCGTCAGCGCCGACCCCAGCGTCAACTCGAGCGCCAACCCCAGCCCCAGCCCCACGTCATGACCGCAGCACCTGGGCCGGTCGAGGTGGAGCCGCGCCGCGGCTTCATGGCGACACTCTGGTACGGCTATGCCCAAGTAGTGGTCGCGCTGCGCTGGGTCATCGTCCTCGGATGGGTGGCGGCGGCCATCGCGGCGACGTTGTTTCTGCCGCCAATGCAGAGCACTGCCAATGACATCGAAGCGCTCGGGGCCGACGACGCCAGTTTCGCGGCGGAGCAGCGGTCGATGGAGCTGTTCGGAATCCCCCTCCTGAGTCGAGCGGCGATCGTGCAGCGCAACCCTGAGGGCCTGCCTCCATTGGTCCAGGCCGAAGCCGTCATGCGTGGCATCGCAGTCAACCAGGGGAAGCACGACACGGAACTCCTCGGCGCAATCCCGGTGCCCAACGCCGAGGGCGCGTTCCCCGGCGCCGGTGAGCAGAACACCACCGTCGTCACCTTCGTCTTCGCGGACCCCGCGCTGGACTTCTTCGAGCAGACCCAGGTTGTCGAGGACTTCGCCGCCGACCAGCTCACGGACGCTTCCGACGGGTATGTGGGCGTCACAGGCTCTATCCCTGCGCGCGCCGCCCAGGGCAAGGTCCTGAACTCCTACGTCCACATCGTCGAGGCGGTGACCGTCCTCGCGGTGCTGACGATCGTGGCGCTTACGTTCGGTTCCTTGGCGGCGCCGGCCCTGACGCTGATCTCTGTGGGGGCGGCCGTGTTCGTCACGCTCGGCGTCTCCGGATGGGCCGCCACCGTCATGGACGTGTCGATCCCGGCCGATCTGAGGCCACTGATCGTCGCACTCCTCCTCGGCATCGTCACCGACTACTGCATCTTCTACCTGTCCGGGGTACGCAGCCGGCTCCGGGAAGGCCACGAACGCCTCGAGGCAGCCCGCCTGGCCACCGCGTCCGTCACGCCGATCGTCACCGTCGCCGGCGTCACGGTCGCGGCGGGAACAGCCTCGCTGCTGGTCGCCGAGTCCCCACTCTTCAGCGGGTTCGGGCCCGCCCTCTCGCTCACCGTCCTCACCGGACTCGTGGTAGCCGTCACCCTCGTGCCCGCCTTGCTGGCCATCCTCGGCCGCGCCGCGTTCTGGCCGCGAACCCTCATCGCCGAACCCGCGACCGTGCGCGCACGTCCTTCCCTCCTCACCCGGGCGGTCGCGCACCGCGGCTCCGCCTTCGTCCTCGTGCTGCTGTGCGTGGCCGGCCTGGGTGCCGCCGCCTACCAGGCGCGCAACCTTGACCTCGGCCTCGGATTCGTCCAATCCCTGCCGGATTCGACGAGCGCGCAGCGAGCAGCCGATGCGGCCAGCCAGGGCTTTGCTCCCGGCATCATCTCTCCGACAGAGATCGTGCTCGAGGGACCGGGAGTGGGGGAGAAGACCGACGAAGTCGCCGAGTTGGGCGAGGCCCTCGAGTCCCAGCCGGGAGTGGCCGGCGTGATCGGCCCCGGCGACCTCCGCGCCGCTGACGACGTCGGCGCCTTCACCACTGAGTCGGGCGACGCCGTCCGCTTCCTCATGGTCCTCGACAGCACGCCACTCGAGGCGACGGCGATCGACACGCTCAGGCAGGTTGAAGCAGCGCTTCCGCGGCTCGCCGCCGACGCGAACCTCGGCCAGGTCACCACCCACGTCGGCGGTGACACCGCGCTCGCCTCGGGCATCATCGCGGACACCACCAACGACCTCCTCCGCATCGGGCTCGTCGCGCTTGCCGTGAACCTGCTTCTGCTGGTCATCTTCCTGCGTGCGCTGATCGCCCCCCTGTACCTCCTCGCGTCGAGCGTCCTCGCGCTCGGGGCGGCGCTGGGTCTGTCGGTGCTGTTCTTCCAGGACTTCCTCGGGCACGACGACCTCACGTTCTACGTCCCGTTCGCGGGCTCGGTGCTCCTGCTGTCCCTCGGGTCCGACTACAACATCTTCGCCGTCGGCCACGTCTGGCAGGAGGCCCGTCACCGGTCGATGAAGGACGCCCTCCTCGTCGCCACCCCGGAGTCGACCCGAGCGATCACCTCCGCAGGCCTGGCGCTGGCCGCCAGCTTCGGGCTCCTCGCACTGGTTCCGCTGGGACCGTTCCGCGAACTGGGCTTCCTGCTGGGGGTCGGTATCCTGATCGACGTATTCATCGTCCGAGCGCTGCTCGTGCCGTCGCTGATCACGCTGGTGGGTCCGCTGAGCAGTTGGCCGTCCGGCATCCTGCAGCGCGAGCGGCGCACCCGCGTCAGGAAAGCACGTGCGAATGGCTGATCAGTACCCAGTCCAGCCGGACGGCAACCACGCCTCCACGTCATCGTCGCGTCGACGCCTGCGTGGGCGAGTGCTCGACTGGGCCATCGGGGCCGTTGCGATGCTCGGCCTTGTGTTCCTCGCGCTGCTGCTGTTCTGGCTGTCGATCACGCGGCCGGTGGGCAGCACCGATGCCCCGACGCCCGCCGCGTCGACAACGGCACCCATCGTGGAACCCACCCCGCCTCCGGATCTCGCCGAGAACGAGGTCTGGCTCGGCGACATCTCGCTCGAGGCCGGCTCCGTCGTCGCCGCGGCAACGCCGCTGGTCGACGTCGTCGGCACCGGCACCGACGTCACGTCGGGGCCTGACGGTCTCGTTGCCCGCCACCTCGATCTGACGGCCACGGTCCCGTTCGACGTCGTGGCCGCGGAGCTGGGCCCGAACGCAACACTGAGCTCCGCCGGTGGGGGTGAGGTGCGCGTCGACACGCGGGTGGAGGCGCTGGGACGGAGCCTCCCCGTCGGGGCCACCGGCACCGTCGAGGCCGTAGGCGGCGAACTGGTGATCGTGCCGACTTCCATCGACATCGGGGGGCCTCAGTTCATCTCGGATCTGCTGGGGGGCGCGGTGCGGGAGTTGGTCACGATCGAGCACCGTATCGAAGGGCTGCCCGACGGGGTCGTCCTGCGAAGCGTGAAGGTGGTCGACGGCGGCTTCCGCGCCAACCTCACCGGAGACAACGTCCGCCTCGTCCAGTGAGGTCCGGGCAGGTGTGAGTTGCTCCTCCACCGACGAAGGGCACGGATGTCCGGCCCCGGATAGTGTGGCTGTCATGCCGATTTCTTCTCCAGAAGAGCTTCTCGCCGCCACGCGCGACCTCCTGATCGCCCACGGGCCCATGGACGAGGACGAGTTGCGGGAGCAACTTCTCGCGCTTGGCCTCACTGTGGACGACGAGGGGGACTGGTTCGAGGAGTTCCTCGTCGAGACCGATCCCCCGATCATGCCCGTCGCCGACCAACGGTGGGTGTGGCTGCCTGCGCTGCTTGAGGGGCGAACCTTCACCCATCGGCTCAGCGAGGCTGAGGTGGAGCACGACCTGCTCGCCACGCCGGGGGACCTGGCGCCGCTGGAGGTACTGATCGGCGACCCGCCGTACGACCGCTTCACCGACGGCGCGGACGCCGCCGTCGTGTATCCGTCCGACCCTGAGCTCCTGGACAGGGCCATCGATGCGGAGGTCGCGTCGGGGGCGATACTGCTCGAACGCGGGCGGCTTGCTGGGCTAGGGCTCGGCGTTGGTGACATCGTCGGAGTGAGGGTCGAGCAGGACGGCCTTGAGCTGCTGGCGGTGGGGGAGGCCTCGGGGATGAGCACCGGCCAGGCGTTGGCGGCCCTGGTGGGGGAGTCCCCGGATCGGCCGCATCTGATCGAGAACTCGGTGTGGGCGGTGTGTGCGGCCGACAACGACCTGCTGCGTCGGCCGGAGCTCCCGTTGGGTGAACAGCTCGAATCCTGCGGGGTGGCGCGCCGTGGCTCCCTGATCGCGACCGAGGGTTACGACTTCGACGCCGGGGAGGCCGAAGAGATTCTGCGCCGCATCCAGGAGGAGCATGACCTCGACGAATCGGAGGCGGTCGCCGTCGTGCAGCTGCTGCAGATCGTGGTCGGAATGACCCACGATCTCGACTCGGCCATGGAGACAGAGGAAGAAGCCCGGGAGTCGGAAGTCTCGGAGGCTCTGGCCAGGTGGGTCGGTCCCGCGGAGGGGGCCGGCGAGTCCGCGGGCCCTGGGCTCGAAGGCTTCGGGGCCCTGGGGATCGCGGGCGAGGGTGTCGAGGCGGCGGTGTCGCTGCTGCGGGACCCCGCCGTCGCGGTGGCCTTCCTCGACGAGGCTCTGGGCGTATTCGACGGGGAGCCCGTCGTCGTCGCTGCGCTGACGAGTGCGTGGGAGCCCGACGCTCCCCGGCCTGCGCGGGTCGCGTTGAGGTGGATGCGGGGGGTGGCCGTCGAGGAGATGGGGAACGTGCTTGGTGCCGAGGAGCTGTACCAACAGGCCGAGGCGCTCGATCCCTCGTGGCCCCCGGCGCTGCTGTCGCTGGCCGTGTGCGCCAGCGACCGAGGCGACGCGGCCCGTGGCATGTCCCTGCTCCGCCGCGCCGGCGCCGAGGACGACCCGCTCTACGGCTACCTGCAGCAGTTCCTGCCGGGGCAGGGACGGAGCCTGCCGCGGAACGCTCCGTGCTGGTGCGGCTCGGGGAAGAAGTTCAAGCAGTGCCATCTTCGGCAAGCGCAGCTCCCGCTCACCGAGCGCTGGAACTGGCTCTATCAGAAGGCGGTCGGCTACCTCATCGAGAAGGACACGCCGTTCATCCTCGAGCTCGCCGAGGCACGTGCCGAGCACTGGGACGGGACCGACGGGTTCGACCGGGCGCTGGAGGAGGGCCTGATCCTCGACGTCGCCCTGTGGGAGGGAGGCGTCTTCGCTGAGTACCTGAACCGTAGGGGCGCTCTGCTGCCCCCCGACGAGTTGCAACTGGCGCAGGAGTGGCTGCTGACCAGGCGGTCGGTGTACGAGGTGGCCTCGGCGATCCCCGGCAGCTCCATCACGCTTCGCGATGTCCGGACCGGTGAGGTCGAGGAGGTCACGGAGCTGGACTGGAGCCGACGGGTCGAGGCAGGGGAGTACTACTGCACCCGCGTGGCCCCGACGGTGGTCGGCTTGAGTGTCTTCGGTGGTCTGGACCCTGTCGCGGCGTCAGAGCTGGAACCCGTGATGGCACTGCTCGACGAGGAGGAGCCGGACACGGCGGAACTCGTCGAGTTCCTGTCGCGTCGCTTCGCCCCGAAGACGGATCCCACCGCCGCGACACTCTGATCCGCCCACCCCACGCGCCGCCTCTAGTTCTTCCCGGCCTGGGTTGGCCTCTCCTTCGCTTTGGCGTCGTCAGCGCTGCTCGGCTTCTTCTCGTCGGACTTGCCGCGCGCCGGCTTGTCGTCGTCGGCGGCGACGGGGGGTGCGGTGTCCCGGACGACGGTGGCGCGTGTAGAAGCCGGAGCCGGCGTCGTCGAGGTGGTCGCCGACGTGTCGGGCGTGGACGAGGGAGTCGACGAGGGCGATGGCAGCGGCGAGGGGCTGGCAGCCGCGGCGGGGGAGTTGGCCACGGAGGTCCCCGGATCCCCGTCGGGATCCGCGCCCTGGGTCAGGGCCATCGCCGCCAAGAGCGCGCTGGAGACAAGGACGCCAGCCGCCACCCATGGGGCTCGAGCCCTGCCCCGCCCCGGCCGGGGGTCTGATGCACGCGCACGGCGCGGCTCCGCACGGGTGAATCCTGCGGTGGGCATCACGGCGGTTGAACCGGCCATCCGAGCGGTCGTCGCTGCGGAGGTGTAGGCGAGCCCGGCCGTAGCGCCGGGCAGCGACATCTCGATGTTCTTCAGCCGGCCCGCGACCTCCGCCGCCGACGCCGGACGATCGTCCGGATCCTTGGCCAGCAGCTCGGCGATCAAGGCCTCCAGGGCCGCGCTCGCACCGGGGCGTCGCGTGCGGAGAAGTGGCGGATCAACCCTCACATGCTGGTGGAGCGCCCCGATCGGGTGCTCGCTCTCGAACGGGGGCCGCCCCGTCGCGAGAGTCATGAGGACGCAGCCAAGCGCGTAGAGGTCGCTCCGCTCGTCGGCCGGCGATCCGGCCGCCTGCTCGGGGGAGAGGTACAGGGCGCTCCCGACGATGGTGTTGGTCGCGGTGAGGGCGGAGGCGGCGGCCTGGGACAAGCGGGCCACCCCGAAGTCGACAACCTTCAGTGTTCCGGACGCGCTCAGCATCAGGTTGCCCGGCTTGATGTCGCGATGCACGATGCCCGCGCGGTGGGCGGCCTCCAGGCCGGCCGCCACCTGCGCACCGAGAGCGGCTACCTCCTCGTCCGGAAGCGGGCCGCGGGAGGCGACCAGCTGGGCGAGCGTCGGCCCCGGGAGGAGCTCCATCACGATGTAGGTCCATCTGTGATGGGTGCCGATGTCGAGGACCAACACCGTGTTCGGGTGCTGGAGTGCGGCCATGGCCACCGCCTCACGACGGAAGCGCTCCAGCGCCGAGGGGTCGGATTCTCCCGCGGACAGCAGCTTCACCGCAACCTCGCGGTCGAGGACGGCGTCGTGGGCCTGCCACACCTCGCCCATTCCGCCGGAGGCGATCAGGCGCGAGAGGCGGTACCGCTCTCCCAGTACAGCGTCAGCGTGCATGCCGTCGGATCTGGCGCTCGGCGTAGTGCTTGTCGCGCATCGTCGCGTAGAACTGACCGCCGAGCTTGTTGTCTGCCATTGCCTCGCCCTCCACTAGATCTTGACCGCTGACGTTCTTTACCTACCCACTCACCGGCGAGTCGAAACATCTGTCCTGGGGCTCCGCTGAGCCGCGTCGCCACCGGCGACCCCCGGCAGGCGGTGTCAGGATGATGACCATGAGTAACGACGACACCACCCAACCGACGATCAAGCGCCCCGGCACCGTTCACCTCGTGGGCGGAGGGCGCGACGAGGGCGCCGTCGTCGCGCTCATTCAACGCTTCGTCACGGAGGCGTCCGACTGGGGCGGCGCTCCGGACCGTGCCACCATCCATGCGCTTCTCGTGCTCGAGGCGGATGACGACGAGGGCGTCGAGCGGTTCAGCCGGTTGCTGACGCTCGCCGGAGCGAGGGTCGCGGTGCGGGCGATCGTCGAGGGAGAGGTGTTCCCGCCGTCCGCCGTCGACGGTGCGGACGGCCTCTTCGTCGGTGGGGGACTCACCCCGGCCTACCTCGCCGCCTTCGCCGAGATCGGGGCCCTGGTGCGGCGGCGGGTCCAGGAGGGGATGCCGTATCTCGGATTCTCAGCGGGCGCGGCGATCGCCGCCCAGCGCGCGGTGATCGGCGGCTACCTGATCGACGGGGTGGCGGTCTGCGACGAGGACGCAGGCGAGGAGCTGGAGGAGGTCACGGTGGTCGACGGCGTCGGGCTGGTCCCCTTCGCCGTCGACGTGCACGCGGCGCAGTGGGGGACGGTGTCGCGGCTGGTGGCGGCCGTCGGCGCCGGCCTTGTCGACTCCGGAATCGCGATCGACGAGCACACCGTCGTCAGGTGGAGCGGGGCGGGCGATCCCGCTTCCTCGGTCGAGGGACGGGGAGCGGCCTGGCAGGTCACCCGAGGCGGGGAGCCGTCTCGCGGCACCGTCGTGGTGACCCGCTCTGTTGCCCACGGTATGTGACCTTGTCAGCGAGCCTTTTTGGGGGGTTGTCCGGGACGACGGGTTACCTCGTGCAGCTGAGTGGCAGATCTGGTTTCGACTACGGCACCAGATCCACCCCCTAGGCGACGGGGGCACGGGTTCATGGCTGACTCACAGGTTCGTGAGGCCGGTGTGACAGGAGCGCGCACCAGGGTAGGGGACAGCGACATCTAGCAGAGGACGCCCCATGACCACGCTCCTGGACCGGACACACGCCCGCCCGACCACCCGCCCGGCCCAGTCCACCCCGTCGTCGGCGTCCCGACGAGGAACCCGGGCACTGGTGCCGGGGTGGTGGCGCGACGCCGTCGGGATGGCCACCTGGGCCAGCATGCTTGTGGTCGTGGCCCTGTGGGTCTCCGGCGGTGGCGTGCAGGACCTGACCGGCTGGGCCTCGGGCCTTACCAGCCTCGGCCGGCTGACCGCGCTGGTGTCGTCTGACCTGCTGCTCATCCAGGTGCTGCTGATGGCCCGCATCCCGGTGGTGGAGCGCGTGTACGGGCAGGACGAACTCGTCCGACGGCACCGCCTGGTTGGGTTCTGGTCCTTCTGGCTGATGGCGGCCCACATCGTCCTCATCACCGTCGGATACGCGGCCTCGGACAACCTCAACCCCTTCGTCCAGTTCTGGGAGCTGGTGGTGGACTACCCCGGCATGCTGCTGGCGACGGCGGGCACCGTCGCGCTCGTCATGGTGGTGGTGACCAGCATCCGCAAGGCCCGCGGCAGGCTGCGCTACGAGTCCTGGCATCTGCTCCACCTCTACGCCTATCTCGGCGTCGGCCTCGCGCTCCCGCATCAGCTGTGGACCGGTCAGGACTTCGTGAGCAGCCCCGTCGCGACGGTGTACTGGTGGACGCTATGGGCTGCGGCGGCCGGCGCCATCCTCGTGTTCAGGATCGGCCTGCCCGTCTACCGCAGCGCCGTCCACGGCCTCCGGGTCGAGCGCGTCGTGCGGGAATCGGCCGACGTCGTGTCGGTCACCATGCACGGCCGGCACCTCGACCGCCTTGACCCGCTGCCCGGCCAGTTCTTCAACTGGCGGTTCCTCACCGGGGCCGGGTGGACGCGGGCGCATCCCTACTCACTCTCGGCGGCGCCGGACGGACTGAGTCTGCGCATCACGGTCAAGGATCTCGGCGACGGCAGCCGCGAGCTCGCCGACGTGAAGCCCGGCACCCGCGTCCTCATCGAGGGCCCCTACGGCCGCCTCCATCCCGGCGTACGAACGCGGCGGAAGGTCACCCTGATGGCCTCAGGCATCGGGATCAGCCCGATGCGCGCCCTCCTTGAGGGCCTTCCGCAGGAGCCCGGCGAGGTCACCCTCCTCTACCGCGCAAGAGGCGACGAGGACCTTGCGCTGCGAGCGGACATCGAGCAGATCGGGCGCGCCAGGGGCGCCCGGGTGGTCTACATCCTCGGCCGGCGCGCGCCCGGCCGCGACACCTGGCTCCCCGAGTCCGCCGCCCACCTCACCGACGCTGAGGCCCTCCGGCAGCTGATCCCCGACATCGCCGACCACGACGTCTTCCTCTGCGGCGCCACGGCCTGGATGGCGGCCGCCGCGGCGGCTGCCCGCGAATGCGGGGTGCCTGACAGGCACATCCACAGCGAACGCTTCAGCTGGTGACCCCAGCTCAGACCCCAGCACTGACAAGGAGAAACACCGATGCGCACGATCATCGCCGCCCTCATGGGCACCATCAGCGGCCTGGTGCTGCTGTTCAGCTACCACACCAGCACCGGCACTCAGGCGGCTACGGTCGCGGCGACCTCCACCGAGGACGGCCAATCCGCGACCACCACGCCCAACGCGGGGGAGAGTGAGGCCGGTTCGTCGAGTTCCGTCGCCGACGAGTCCAGCACCGAGTCCAGCACTGACGACGGCACCAGCACCTCGACGACCGGGTCAGTCTCGGGCACCTTCACCGGCGCCGCCGTCGAGACCCGCTACGGCGCGGTGCAGGTGGAGATCACCGTCGAGGACGGCGTCATCACATCGTCGGAGGCCATCCAGTACCCCAACCGCGACCGTCACGATCAGCAGATCAACGCCTACGCCGTGCCGGTGCTCAACTCCGAAGCGGTCGACGCCCAGAGCGCGGACATCGACTCGGTCTCCGGGGCGACGTTCACCAGCGTCGGCTACGCGCAGTCACTCCAGTCGGCCATCGACGAGGCGTTCCAGTGATCAGCGCGCCGGTGGCCGAGCACGCGGAGACCGGCCCCACGGTGGACGCGGGGAGACTGCCGCGCCGCGCCTTCGTCGCCCAGATCATGGGGCTCCCGATGAGCATCCACGTGCGGGGCCCCCGCGCGTGCGACCCCGCCGTCGAGCAGGCCGTCCAGCAGGCGTTCGACGAGCTGCGGGCCGACGACGAGATGTTCAGCACGTGGAAGCCGAACAGCGCCGTCAGCCGGATCCGGGACGGCCGGGACTCGCTCCGGGACGCGCATCCTCGCATCCGTCGGGTCGCGGCGCTGTGCGAGATCGCGGGTCAGCGGACCGGGGGCGCGTTCTCGGCGTGGCTGCCCGACGGTGGCCGCTCCGTCCGCTTCGACCCCACCGGCCTCGTCAAGGGGTGGGCGGTTGAGCAGGCCTTCTCGGGCCTTCTGGCTCGCCTGGCCGAGCTCGGCGAGCACGACGCCCTCGTCAACGCAGGTGGAGACATCGCACTGCACTGCGAGCGCACCGATACGCCTGACTGGGTGGTCGCGGTCGAGGACCCCCGCGACAGGAGCCGGGTGCTCCAGCGGCTCGAGATGCGCACGGGCGCTGTCGCGACGTCCGGGACGGCCGCCCGCGGTCAGCACATCACCGACCCGGCCACGGGTGCCGCGGCGATCGGGCTGCTGTCGGCCACCGTCGTCGGCCCCGAGCTCACGTGGGCCGATGTCTACGCCACCGCAGCCTTCGTGCTCGGCCACACTGGCCTCGGCTTGCTCGCCACCCGACGGGGTCACGCGGGCATCCTCATCGATCACGACGGGAGCGTCACCACCGTCCGGGGGCTCTAGCAGCGGCCTGAACCGGCCCGGGTTGGGCTCACGCCTGGTCGACGCGCACGAGGTTCCCGGAAGGGTCGCGGAAGGCGCAGTCGCGGACCCCCCACGGCTGGTCCGCGACCTCGGAGACGATCTCGGCGCCGGCCTCCGTGGCCTTGGCGAAGACGGCGTCGACGTCGGAGGAGCTGAAGTGCGCCGCGTTCATGCCGCCCTTCGCGACGAGGGCCCGGATCACCTCGATGTCCTCAGGTGAGCCGTCCACGTAGTTCGACAGCACGATCCCCACGTCGGGCTGCGTCGGCGAACCGACGGTGATCCAGCGGAACTCACCCTGGGGTACGTCCATGCGCACCTCGAGGCCGAGCACGTCGCGGTAGAAGGCGAGGGCGGCATCCGGGTCGTTGACGGTGATGAATGAGGTCGAGAGCTTGATGTCCATGCCCGCAACGCTAGACCGGCCGCGCGACCGCTGGCGCCTCAGAACAGCCCGAGGTCCGCGAAGAGCGTAGCCAGACCGTTATCCCTGGGGCCAGCAGCCACGCGGTCTGCTACCGCCAGGACGCGGGGATGGGCGCCTTCGATGGCGACGCCGACGCCGGCCTCGTCGATCATCTCGAGGTCGTTGAGCCCGTCACCGACTGCGACGACTGTCGCGGGGTCCACGCCCAGCGACGATACGACCAGGCGCATCCCGACGGCCTTGTGCACACCCACCAGGTAGAGCTCGCCGGCCGCGGAGCCCAGGTCCGGGATGGAGCTCGGAAGCGCAGCCACCTCGGGACCGATCAGCTCGGCCAACTCCGGGATAAGGGTGGGGGACTCGACGCAGGAGACCTTCCCGAACGAGGCGTCGGAGAGGTCATCGGTCATCCGCAGGTTGTCGAGGAGGTCGAAGGGCCGCGATTGCGCGGGGTCTTCTGAGCGAAGATGAGGCTCCAGGTGACGGGCCACGCGCACGTCGACACCAGGCGGGCCCCACAACCCCTCCGTCGCCTCCAGCAGGAACGCCACGTCGTGCTCGAGGAGAACCTCGACGGTGCGGGCGGCCACCGCGGGCGGGAACCGGACGTCGGCGAGCACCTGTCCGTCCACCTCGACGTAGGCGCCGGCCCCGCCGACGAACCCGTCGAACCCCGCCTCCAGCATCCGGGGCGGCACCATCGACTTCGGCCGACCGGTGCACAGGAACACCAGGTGGCCGGCCTCGCGCGCCCTGCGCACCGCCGTCGCATGAGCTGGGGGAACCTCGCCGTGGTCGGCGTAGGTGCCGTCGATGTCGAGGAACACGGCGCGGCGGCCGGGTGAGCCCGATGTAGGAGCCATGGGGCTGACTGTACCGGCGAAGGCGGAAGGTCGGCTCACCGTCGTGACTTGATCGACCGCGTTGCGGGTCAGCGGCTGAGCCGACGCGGAGCCCGATCCAAGTCCAAACCACCCTCCCGCACGCGGTTCATGCACTCAGGCCGCGTCAGTGCCCCAGGCAGTGGCGCTGCGGATGAGCTCGTCGAGGGCCGGTCCGTGGTGGTCGGGCAGGCTGCACGTGTCCGGGTCCGGCGGCTCCAGATCCCAGTCGGGCGGATCCGGGGGGTCATGGACCCACTCTTGACGGTCGGGCTCCAGTGGGCATAGTGCTCCCCCGACCTGCGGTGCCAGTTGTTGAAGGCGGTGGCGCTGATGCTGCCGTGGTCGGCGGGCGGGGTCGATGTGCCGCGGTGGGGTGAACCACGGCAGGCCGGTCACTTGGTCGATGTGCACCTGCCACTGGGATTCTGCGGACTGCAGCGGATCGGGTTCGACAAGGCGATGGTGGTGGGGGCAGAGCAGAACGCCGTTGGCCAGGCAGGTGTCCCCGCCGGCCCACCAGGGAATGATGTGATGCGCCTGACACGGCGCCGGTGGGGTGGTGCAGCCGGGGAACACGCACCCTTGATCCCGCTGCACGATCGCCGCGCGCAGGGCGGGGGTGAACAGGCGATGGGTCCGGCCGACGTCCAGCGGCCGGGAGGTGGTGCCCAGCACCATGGGGATCAGGTCCGCGTCGCACGCCAGGCGCCGTGCCTCGCTGGCCGACAGCCCGTCGACCACGCCGCCGCCGAGCAGTGTCACATCGCCGAGGCCGGTGACCAGGGTGTCGTAGTCCAGGGTGATGTGGACGTGGGGGCGGTCCACCCCGTGCGAGGGCAGCGTGCCGTGACCCGCGGCATGCTGAGTCAGGAGCACCAGGGCATCGGCGCGTCGGGCGCCACGGCTCGGCGCCTCCCCGGTGTCCGTGTACTTCGACGCCGGAGGCATCAACGCATCCAGTTGAGCTGACAACAGGGCGGCGTCGGCGACAGGGAGCTGGCCCGTGATCCGCATCGACCCGTGATAATCCGGCGCCAGATGCAGGAACCGGTCCCGATGCGCGGTGCGCTCCTCCCGCGCCAGACGCGTCGCGTCGTCGGCGTCGGCGCGGTCCGGGTCGATCACTTCCGTCAGGCGCGACGCCAGGATCCGCAACTCGCTGGGGCCGAGGGTGTCGACGTGGGCCAGGATCAACTCCTGACACTCCACCAACTCGCCGCGGGTCAGGCGGGAGGGGAGTTTCTTCAACCCGGCCACGATCGCCTCGGCCTGCGGCAGAGAGACCACACCCTGACTCAACGCGGCGGCGATCAACCCGAACCGGTCCCCCAAATCCGTGGCGAGACGCAATGCGGCGGTGGCCTGCGAAGGCGTGGTGCGCACCGACTGCCGCACCCCCTCCACCACCCGGTCCGCCGCGGACAGCCTGGCCTCGTGGAGCAGGTGCAGCCTGAGCCCAGCGAGTTGGGCTTCGAACTCACCGATCGAGTCCACCAGAGCCGCCAGACGCTCCACCGCCACCGCGTCCGAACCGAGCGCGGCGGCGGCGTCCCACAGGGCGGCGAGGTACCGCTGTCCCAGGTCCACCACCGTCTCGCTCATGTGAATCATTCTGGCAACGACCACCGACAAAAACGGGCCCAGAAAGCCCGCCATGCAAGAAATTCTTGAACCAATTTCTGGGCCTTCTCCGCGCAGCTCGACCACGCGCGGAGGCATCGCTCGCAGAGGTCAACAGCCCTTGTCAGAGCGAGGTCGCGTCGGCTTCAGGTTGAGGAGTGGGGCAGGGATCCAAACCGGGCGCAAGGGTCAGCGGGTGACCACCCCGCCCAACCCGTAGGCGCGGTGCACCAGCACGATCGGGTGGACCGTCTCGACGCCGCTCGACTTCTCGATCTGCCACCGGCACGTTTCCGTGTCGCACGCGGCGAGGCCGTCGTTGTTGGCCTGAACCATGTCGAACAGCGGCTGGCCGACTGCCTGCGCGATCTCGTACTTCTCCTTCTTCAGCCCGTACGTGCCGGCGATCCCGCAGCAGGTGACGTTGCTGTCGATGACCTCGAGCCCGGGGATGAGACGCAGCAGATCCGACGCCGGGGTGCCGATGCCCTGGCTCTTCAGCTGGCACGGCGCGTGGTACGGCAGGCGCATGTTGACCGGGTGGAAGTCCGTCGGCAGCTCGCCCGCCTCGTAGAGCTCCATGAGGAACTCGGAGATCTCCCGGATTCGCGTGCCGACGTCCAACAGTTCGGGGTCGTGGATGCCAAGGATCTGGTGCGCCTCGTGCTTGAGCATGCCGGTGCAGCTGCCCGCGGTGCTGATGATCGTCAGGTCTGTGCCAGGGGTGCGAAGCTGGTCGACGAGCCGCCGGACCGACGCGCTGGCAGCCTCGAACAGGCCGTTGCTCTGCTCGGCCAGGCCGCAGCAGCCCTGCTGGGGCACGATCACTTCGTAGCCCAGGTGCTCCAGCACCTCGATGGCCTTCTTGGCCGCGTCCACCTCGAAGTAGCCGCCGGCGCAGCCGTGGAAGTAGACCAGGGCGCCGCGGGTGGCGGGCTTGGTCCGTGCGGGCCGCTTCTTCAGCCACTTGTGCAGCGATTCGCCTCGGGCGGTGGGCATGGGGGCGTCGCGGTGGACGCCCACCACCTTCTCCATGGCGTAGCGCGCAGCCTTGTTGCCCAGCACCGCGTTGGCAATGGGCGCGATGGGGGTCATGGCCTTGCCCATCAGCACCGTCTGCGTGATCATCTTGTCGCGCACCGGCACGCCGTCCTCGGCCTTCATCACGGCGCGTGCCAGGGAGTTGAGTTCGGCCACGTTGACGCCCTGCGGGCACACCACGCTGCAGGTGCCGCAGCTGGAGCAGTAGTCGACGGAGTGGTCCACTGACTCGTCGTCACGGAACCGCTCGGCCTGGGGACCGACGAACTTCGGCCCAGAGAACAGCGGCGTGACCGCGGAGACCGGGCACGAGGTCTCGCAGATGGTGCACTTGACGCACATGTCCAGGCTCATCCGCTGCAGCTCGTTGTTGAGCCGCTCCCGCAGGGCCTTGGCCCGCTCGTCGCGCTTCTCGCTCATCGTGCACCTCCGGTGATGTGATCGGCGGCCCGGACGGCCGTGGCGACGGCGATCCCGTCGCCTGACTTGTCGCGCCAGCGCTCGGCGCCGGCGATGATGCCGCCCGCGACGAACAGGTTGGGGTGGACGGCGGTGCCGGCGGCGTCGACCGGTCTGCCGGCGTCGTCGGTGCGGACTCCCACTTCGAACAGGGCCTGCGGGCCCCAGTAGACCGAGGGGATCAGCGGGGTCGCGTCCGTTGCCGTCAGCGGGAGCCCGAACACGGGCTCGGTGATCGCGCCGAACGAGTCGACGTCGAGTGCGCCGCTCTCGAAGCCGCCCGGTGCGAACACGAACGAGGCGGCCTTCAGGTGGCGGGGCCCGCCGGCCGCGGCCAGCGTGACCGAGGCCACGCCGTCGCCGCCAGGGGTGAAGCCGACGATGCGGCTGCCCTGCACGAATCGCACGCCCGCGGCGCGCACCATCGCCAGCAGCGCGTCATAGAGCCGCAGGCCCGGCACCGACGGCGGGGGCAGGGGGATCTCGCAGATGTCGCGGCCGAGCTGGTCAGCGACCTGCCGCCACACGTCGCGGCGCTTGATGCCGAGCACGGCGGGCAGCGCGACCACGTCGGCCTTCCCCGCGACAGCCGCGACCGCCGTCGCGAACGCGGCGGCGAAGGACTGATCGTCCATCGCTCGGGCGTAGGTGAGCGGGGTGGGGTCCGCCTCACCCTTCCGCGCGGGGAGGTTGATCCAGGCTGAGTGCGCGCTCAGGGCGCCGCCGTCGGGGGCCTTCGAGCGGGCGAGGTTGCCGGCGATGAGGTCCGCCGGGAAGTCCTTGAGCTGCCGCACGCCGACGACGGCGTAACTCTTACCGCCCACCGCGTCCCCCGCGACCATCGACGGCTGGGCCAGCGCCGTCGGGCGCACGGCGCCGACCGCCGTCGGCAGGTGATAGTTGCGCGCCGGATCGCCCACGAGCAGGTTCGGGCCGAGCTCCTCGGCGAGCCAGGACACGCCCGCGGCCACGGCGTCGGCGCCGATCGAGGCATACGGGTGCTCACTGGAGACGGCCGCCACCGCATCCAGCGGTGCGGTGACCCGCTCCGGTGTGTAGCCGAGGATGTCGACGGTGCCCTGGGACAGCTGGAGCCCGCCGGGCCCCTTCGTGGTCAGGGTGACCGACTTCCCGGCGCGGGCAAGCCGCAGCGCGGCGGTGAGGCCGGCAAGTCCGGCCCCGATGACGACGACGTCGCTCATCGCACGATC
The DNA here is from genome assembly GCF_054483915.1 of Tessaracoccus luoxuelianae. Classification (NCBI taxonomy): domain Bacteria; kingdom Bacillati; phylum Actinomycetota; class Actinomycetes; order Propionibacteriales; family Propionibacteriaceae; genus Tessaracoccus; species Tessaracoccus luoxuelianae. Next base: position 464,694 of record NZ_CM137013.1, read on the forward strand.
TCCTCTTCAGGCTGGGGCAGGTGCTCGACGTCGAGCGTGCCGGCAAAGATCCAATGGTCCAGGGCGGTCTGGCGCACCTGTTGGCCGTACAGGATGGGCCAGATGCCGATCCACCGGTGTTTGAGGAACAGGCGCAGCAGCCCGGAGGCGCGCTCCGCGTCGATCGCCTTCTCCGAGCAGGCCAGCCCGGCGGCGCGGGCGGCGCAGAACCCGCCCTGACAAGGACCCATGCCGAGACGCAGTTGGCGGCGCAGGTCGTCGAGGGTGGCGTCCGGCTGTTCCTTGAGGAGCCGCACGAACATGGAGCGGTTCATCAGCTCGCACTCGCAGATGATCTGGTCGTCCAGGCGGTCCTTCTCACGGTCCTCGAGGCGGTGAGTGACGGTGTAGAGCTTGCGGTCCTCGCTGCCGGGGATGACCTCGTCGGCTGTGGTGCAGGGCCGCTCCTCGCCGAGCTGCCGGTTCATGGCGTCGACGATGTGTTCGGCCATCAGCCGGTAGGTGGTCAGCTTGCCGCCGCCGATGGTGAGCATGCCGTTCAGGCCGTCGGTCTGGGAGTGGTCGATGACGGCCATGCCGCGGCTCATGTGGCGGGTGTCCTCCACGGAGACCCGCTTGTCCTTGATCAGCGGCCGCGACCCGGACCAGGCGTGCAGGGCGCGGGCCTTGCGGAAGCCGGGGATCATCGCCTCGCCGGCGTCCAGCATCTGCTGCACCTCGGCACGCGGGATGGGCAGGTGGTCGGGGTCCGTCTCGTGGATGTCGGTGGTGCCGATGATGGAGACGGTGTGCACGGGGACGAGGATGTCGCCGTCGGTGGGGTAGACGCAGCGGTTGATGACGGTGTTCACCAGGCGGTGGTTCATCGCGATCATGATGCCGCGGCCGGGGACGACCGCGACCGGCTCGGCGCCGGCCATCTCCGCGATCTGTCCCGCCCACGGCCCGGCGCAGTTGAGGACGAAGGTGCAGTTGATGCGGACGTCCTCGCCGCCCTTCTCGTCGCGGCAGATCACGGCCGCCACACGGTCGCCGTCGCGCTCGATCTTCGTCACCCGGTGGTAGGTGAGCACCTTCGCGCCGTGCGCCTCCGCCGAGCGGGCGGCGCCCCAGACGAGCTGCCAGCCGTCGACGGAGCCGTCGGCCACCTCGATGGCGCGCTGGATGTGGGGGTCGAGGCGGGGCTCGCGGCGGAGCGCCTCCTTGACCGAGATCTCGGTGGCTGGGACGCCCGTGGCTTTGGCCCCGGCCAGGAACTTGTCGGCGTAGGCCGGGTCGTCGCCGGCGAGGGTGACGAAGAAACCGCCCGTGTCCTCGACCGCGCTGGCCTGGATGCGGCGCAGGATCGCGTTCTCCTCGGCGCACTCGGTGGCCGATCCCGGGTCGCTGACCACGTACCGCCCGCCGGAGTGCAGCAGACCGTGGAACCGGCCGGTGGTGCCCTGGCCGAGGTCGACGCGTTCGACGAGCACCGCGCGGTATCCGCGCATGGCGGCGTCGCGGACGACGCCCAGCCCGGTCGAGCCGCCTCCGATGACGACGACGTCGGTGTCGAGACGCTTCATTGTGTCCCCTCCTTGGGCCCTTGCTGTGGTGTCTACCATCTTCCCCCGGGAGGGGCCCCGGCAAGGGGCATTGAGCCGCATTCGTGCAGCGGGAAGGTCGCGGGGCCAACCTATTGTGCACGCATCGATCATCTCCGAGGTGCTGCCCGGCGGTGCGGTTCGGGATGGACGCACCACGGGCCTCCCCACGCACTCAGCTCCGTAACGGTGCCCGACGGCGCGTCTCGGTCCGCCCGCCGGGGGCGCGGGTCTGCAACTTGCTATCCATAGAGCGGTTTGTGTGTATATGCGCAGAAGCCGCTCTATGGATAGCAAGTTGCAGCCTGGTCCTGGCGACGGCGAAGGTGTACGCGTCACAAAGGCGATCCCGGCGACTCAGGAGCGACGGCCGGTGGAGCGCCGCACGATCAATTCCGGCTGGAAGACCGTCTGCCGGGGGATCAGCTCCGGGTCCGCCGCCTCCTCGAGCAGGATCCGCAGCGCCGTCCTGCCGATCATCGCGCTCGGTTGCCGCATCGACGTCAGGGGCACCGCCGCCGCGGCCGCGAAGGTGATGTCGTCGAAGCCCACCAACGCGATCTCCTCCGGCACCCGCATCCGGCCGTCCTCCACCAGCGCCTGGAGGACGCCGAGCGCCACCAGGTCGTTGGCCGCGAAGACCGCGTCCGGCCTGTCCCTCGGCGGCCGCGACAGAATCCGCAGGCCCGCGGCCGCGCCCTCCGCGACACTCATCGCCGCCGTCGGGATCACCTCGATCTCGACGCCACCGGCGTTCTCCGCCGCGACCCTCGCGCCCGCGAGCCGGTCGGTCACCTCGTGCAGCTCGAAGGGGCCACCGACGAACGCGATCCTTCGTCGGCCCCCGGCGATGAGGTGTTCCACCGCCATCCGGCCGCCGGCGATGCTGTCTGCCGAGATGGAGCTGAACAGGTTCTGGCCCGAGAAGCGGCCGACGAGCACCGCGGGCATCCCTCGCCTCCGGAGTTTCTCCAGCCGGCTGAACACCTCCCCGAACGGCGCGATGAGCAGGCCGCGCACCTGGTGCTCCTCGAACAGGTCGATGTACATGCGTTCCCGTGCGGGGTCCTCGGCGGTGTCGCCGAAGAGGATCGCGATGCCGTGCTGGGTGGCCTCGTCGCCGGCCCCCCGGACCACGTCGTTGTAGAACGGGTTCTGCCCGTCCATGACGACGAAGCCGACGGTGCCGCTGATGCCCTGCCTGAGTTTCCGGGCTGCCTCGTTGCGGACGTAGCCCAGCTCGTCGATGGCCTGCTGGACGCGCAGGACCGCGTCCGCGGACACCACGTCGGGCCGGTTGAGCACGTTGGAGACGGTGCCGACCGACACCCCGGCGCGCCGCGCCACGTCCCGAATGCTCACGGCTGCCATGCCCCGGCGCCTCCCTCTCTAACGAATCCGCATCATTTGTCTCCGGTGACTTGACCTGGCGGATCGCTGAAACATACTGTAGCCATGAAACGACGTTGAATCGATTCAAAGGCGGCCCTCGGCGAGGAGGGCAACACACTCAAAGAGGAGAACCGCTAGTGACGGATACGGTACCCGAACCGGCGACGACGCCGGCTCTAGAGCTGTCGAGGGTAGTGAAATCCTTCGGCGCTGTCGTCGCGCTCCGCTCGGGCAGCCTGAGCCTGGAGAAGGGCTCCATCCACGCCCTCATCGGCGAGAACGGGGCCGGCAAGTCCACGCTCGTCAAGATCGTCGCCGGGCTCTACCGTCGCGACGCTGGGGAGTTCCGCCTCGAAGGGGAGCCGGTGGACTTCCACAGCACCGCCCAGTCCAAGGCAGCGGGCATCGCGGTGATCTACCAGGAGCCGACGCTGTTTCCGGACCTCTCGGTCACCGAGAACATCTTCATGGGGCGCCAGCCCGTCGGTCACTTCGGACGCATCGACCGCAAGGCCATGCGCGACGAGGCCACGCAGATCTTCGAGCGCCTCGGCGTCCGCATCGATCCCGACCGGCTCACCGAGGGCCTGTCCATCGCGGACCAGCAGATCATTGAGATCGCCAAGGCCATCTCCCTGGACGCCCGCGTGCTGATCATGGACGAGCCGACGGCGGCGCTCAGCGGGGTCGAGGTGGAACGGCTGTTCGCCGTCGCCCGAAGCCTCCGCGACGAGGGCCGCGCGCTCGTGTTCATCTCCCACCGCTTCGACGAGGTGTTCGAGCTCTGCGACACCGTCACGGTCATGCGCGACGGCTCCTACATCGACACCATGCCCATCGCGGACACCTCCGTCGACGAACTGGTGCACCTGATGGTGGGCCGCGACGTCACCGAGATGTTCCCCAAGCTGCCGGCCGACATCGGCGAGGACATCCTCGTCGTCAAGGGACTCACCCAGAAGGGCGTCTTCAACGACATCTCCTTCACCGTGCGCTCCGGCGAGATCGTCGGCCTAGCCGGGCTCGTCGGCGCAGGCCGCAGCGAGGTGGTCCGCGCCATCTTCGGCGTCGACCCCTACCAGTCCGGATCGGTCACCGTCAGCGGCCAGGCGCTGCCCAAGGGCAACCCGAAGGCCGCGATGGCGCAGGGCATCGCGCTCGTGCCGGAGGACCGCCGCAAGCAGGGACAGGTCCTGGACCAGTCCGTCGCCCTCAACCTCACGCTCGCCATCCGGCAGCGGCTGGCGAAGGGCGGCCTCATCTGGGGCGGGCTGGAGAACGCGAGCGCCAAGGTGTGGGCCAGCCGGCTCGAGGTCAAGACGGCGGCTCTGGACGCCGAGGCCGGCACCCTCTCCGGCGGCAACCAGCAGAAGGTCGTCCTGGCAAAGTGGCTGGCCACCACGCCACGGGTGCTGATCGTCGACGAGCCCACCCGCGGCATCGACGTCGGCACCAAGGCCGAGGTGCACCGGCTCATTTCACAACTCGCCCAGGAGGGGCTCGCAATCCTGATGATTTCTTCCGAACTACCAGAAGTGCTCGGCATGGCCGACCGCGTCCTGGTGATGCGCGCTGGGCGCATCACCGGCGAGTTCGACCGTGCCGACGCCACCCCCGAGGCCGTGATGTTCGCCGCGACGGCCGACGAGGAGGTCGCGTGATGACCGCGGCAACCGCAACGGTGCCCAGGCGATCGGTGCTGGACGTGGCCGGCCACATCCTCAAGGCCCGCGAGACCGGCATCGTCATCGCGCTGATCCTCATCGTGATCGCCGCGACCGCCGTCAACCCGAGCTTCATCTTCTCCTCCGACGGCTTCCGCGACCTCCTGCTCACCCCGTCGCTGCTCATGGTGGTGGCGATCGGCCAGGCCGTGGTGATCATCACCCGCAACGTGGACCTGTCCGTCGGCTCCGTCGTCGGCCTCACCGCCTACATGACCGGCCGCCTGTTCATCGACATCGAAGGCATCCACCCAGGGCTCGTCTTCCTCGCCGGCATCGCGCTCGGCGGGCTCCTCGGCCTGATCAACGGAGCGCTGGTGGCGTTCGCGAAGGTGCCGGCCCTGGTCATCACGCTTGGCACCATGTACATCTACCGCGGCATTAACGTGGCCTGGACCGGCAGTGACCGGATCAACGCCTCAGACATGCCCGCGTCCTTCCGCGATCTCGGTACCCAGATCGTGCTCGGGATCCCGCTGTTGACCATCCTGGCGGTCTTCGTGCTGGTGGTCACCGCCTGGTACCTGCGCAACCTGCGCAGCGGCCGGGAGCTCTACGCCATCGGCTCAGATCCCGACGCCGCCCACCTCTACGGCCTGCGCGTCACCCGGCGGATCCTCTCGGCGTTCATCCTGTCGGGAGCGCTCGCCGGCCTGGCCGGGGTGCTGTTCGCTGCCCGCTACGGCACCGTCAGCTCCAACGCCGGCACCGGCTGGGAGCTCCAGGCCATCGGTGCCGCCGTCATCGGTGGCGTCGCAATGTCCGGCGGCGTCGGCACGGTGTGGGGCGCTGCCTTCGGCGCCTACCTGCTGCTCACCATCAACCGGGCCCTGCCGATCATCGGCATCCAGGACTTCTGGCAGCGCGCAGTGGTGGGCATCCTCATCATCGGCGCCATCATCCTGGACCGCGTCCTCGCCGTCCGTCAGCATCGACGACTCGTCGCGGCGAGGGAAGGAGTGAAGTGATGAGCACCGCCACGGTCCTCACCGACAAGCCCGCGAGGGAGTACAAGTCCTACCAGCACCCGCTCTGGCGCCGGATCATCGCCACCCGCGAAACCGCGATCATCGCTCTGCTCGCCATCGTCGTCGTCGTGTCGACGCTGACGGTGCCCAACTTCGACAGCCCGCTCACTCTCACCTTCCTCATCCGCGAGATCGCGCCCATCCTGCTGATCGCCCTGCCGATGACGCTCATCATCGTCACCGAGGAGATCGACCTCTCGGTGGCCAGCATCCTCGGCCTGGCGAGCGTCGTCACCGGGCTCGGCGTGCAGGCGGGCTGGCCGCTGCCGGTTGCCGGGCTCGTGGCCATCCTCGTCGGGACGCTCGCGGGCGCCATCAACGGCGGGCTGATCACCTTCGTCGGGCTGCCGTCGCTGGCCGTGACCATCGGCACGCTCGCGCTGTTCCGTGGGATCGCGGTGGGCCTGCTCGGCACGACGGCGATCAGCGAGTTCCCCGACTACTGGACGGACCTGATCCGGGCGAACATCCCCGGCACATCGATGCCGGTGATCATCATCCCGTTCCTCGTGCTCGCGCTCATCTTCGCGGTGCTGCTGCACTTCACCCCCTTCGGCCGCTCCCTCTACACGATCGGCCTCAACAAGGAGGTGGCCGCCTTCTCCGGCATCGACGTGGTCCGCACCAAGTTCTGGCTGTTCGTCATGAGCGGGGCCGTCTCCGGCTTCGCCGGGGTGTACTTCACACTTCTCTACAACAACGCCCGAGGCGACAACGCCATCGGCATGGAGCTCCTGATCATCGCCTCAGTCCTCCTGGGCGGGGTGTCGATCTTCGGAGGTCGCGGGGCGCTGCACGGCGTGATCGCCGGCGTGTTCCTCATCGGGACGATGTCCAGCGCACTGCGCCTGGCGGGAGTCACGAGCGACATCATCAACGTCATCACCGGCATCGTCCTCATCCTGTCGGTGGTGTCTGCAAGCTTCCTCGGCTGGATCCGGACCAAGCGGGTCGCGGCCATCGGAAGAAAGAAGGGACAGGCGGGCGCCACCGGCGCCGCAGCCTGAAAAGAGACGAAAGACCACCGGTCCAACGACGGGCCAAGAAAGGAAACTGCAATGTTCATCAAGGGACGCAAGACCGGGCGCTTCGGCCTCGGCCTCGTCGCGATTGCCGCATCCGCGGCACTCGCGCTGGCAGGCTGCTCGGACCCGGGCACCGAGGGTTCAGCTGACCCCACCGCAACCAGCGGTGGCGGCGACGCCGGGGGCAGCGTCAGCGTGACGTTCCTGCCCAAGAACCTGGGCAACCCCTACTTCGACACCTCCAACGCCGGCGGCGCTGAGGCAGTCGAAGAGTTCGGCGGCACGTTCGAGGAGGTCGGCCCGACGGAGGCATCGCCCACCGCCCAGGTGCCGTTCATCCAGACCGCGGCCCAGCAGGGCGTCGGCGCGCTCGTCGTGTCCGCCAACGATCCCGAGGCCATCTGTGACGCCCTCAACGAGGCGCGCGACGCCGGCGTGAAGATCGTCACCTTCGACTCCGACACCAACCCGGAGTGCCGCGACCTGTTCATCAACCAGGCCACCGCAGAGGGCATCGCGAAGGTCCAGGTGGATCTGATCACCGAACAGATCGGCGACGCGGGCCAGATCGCCGTGCTGTCGGCCTCGGCCAACGCGACGAACCAGAACGCGTGGATCGAGATGATGGAGGCCGAGCTCGCGGCCAACCACCCCGACGTCGAGCTCGTCGAGGTCGCCTACGGCGATGACGACGATCAGATGTCCTTCGACAAGACCGCCGCTCTGCTCCAGACCTACCCGGAGCTCAAGGGCATCGTGTCCCCGACCACCGTCGGTATCGCCGCTGCGGCGCGCTACCTGTCGACGTCGGACTACAAGGGCAAGGTCATGCTGACCGGTCTCGGCACCCCGAACCAGATGCGTGAATACGTCGAGGACGGCACCGTCGAAGCGTTCGCGCTGTGGAACCCTGCCGATCTCGGCTACCTGGCCGCCTTCGCCGCTCAGGCTCTCGTCAACGGTGACATCACCGGCGCTGAGGGCGACAAGTTCGAGGCCGGCAAGCTGGGCTCCTACACCGTCGGTGAGGGCGCCTCGGTGCTGCTCGGTGAGCCGTACGTGTTCAACGGCGACAACATCGCGGACTTCGACTTCTGAGTTCCGCACCAACCAGGCCAAGCGCCGTCCGGGGTCACCCGGGCGGCGCTTCGTCCTGTCGCGGTGTCGACGCCCTGTAGTTCCCTGATCAGTGGGCTGGCCGCCCCCCATCGCTCCCTGAGGAGGCGCGCCGCCGAAGGCGCGGGTGCAGTCCCTGCCGCTCCCTGAGGAGGCGCGCCGCCGAAGGCGCGGGTGCAGTCCCTGCCGCTCCCTGAGGAGGCGCGCCGCCGAAGGCGCGGGTGCCGTCCCTGCCGCTCCCTGAGGAGGCGCGCCGCCGAAGGCGCGGGTGCCGTCTCGAAGGGTCGTGACTACCACCTTCACGCGCTTCTTGTGGTCGGGTGCGGTGAGGCGTGAGTCGATGCCCGGGCGGCCGTTGTCAAGGGTCCTGTTGTTGGCTGCCGGTCAGTGTGTGGTCGGGGTGTTGAGGCCGCCCGGGCATCGTCTCCCGTCTCCCCGCGCTCGCCATGTCTGTGGCGTGGTCTTGTCCCGGGTGCGGGCCGGCAGGGCGGCGTGGGGGTCAGGTCAGCTCGAGCGGGATGCCAGTTGGTGATCCTCGGGTTGGGCATCGCTGCGCAGTGCCGCCCTGCCGTCCCCCACCCTCGCTGTCAGGTCCGAGTTCTCGACCCTTCGAGACTCCCGCGGTCGCTTCGCGACGCGGGCCGTCTCGAAGGGTCGTGACTGCACCTGGCCAACATTCCAGACCCGCTGAGGTCGATGCCTGCACCAGGAGGCTCGTGGCGATAGCCGCATCGGACGAACAGACCCCACCCGTCCTTCGCAGACCTCAGGTGACCTCACGGAGGTGACCACGAGTCGTCGCAACGGAGAAGTTATCCACAGAACAGGGGAGGCCTGGGACTTCCTCGGCTCGAAAACCGATCTTTGGTATCTACTGCGACTGAAAGGACGGGATGACTCATGCCCGACGACACTTACGAAATCTGCCTGCTTCTGGATGAGGCCTGCCATCTGATGATGCACGACGACGACTCCCTACCCGGTATGTCGCAGCTGGGGGTCGTGACCTGCTGGATGCTGGCGGCGTCCCTGGCGGCGGGGAGGCCGGTTGCGGCACTCCGGTTCCCCGGGACGGCCGCCCGCTGCTTCGCCTGGGCCGCCTATCGAGTCTCGAGGTGGGACCCGCGGCGGCTCACGGACGATGAGCTGTTCTTCGCGATGATGGTGCGCGACGTGGACCTGGACATCGCCCGACGCCAGCCATCGAGGGCCGAAGAGCCGTTGGTGATCGGGGCCCCACGCATCGACCTCGCCTGGAACTGACCTGCCACTTCCCGGCGTGCACGACACGCCGTCGCGATGTCCTCCCGAGCCCCTATGTGGGGTTCGGGGCCGGGTCCGACGGCGTTTCGTGCACGGCGCGCAGCGCCAACGCGGCCGCGCGCACCTCAGCCAGCGGCACGCGCGCCCCCACCGCGACACTCAAGGCTCCCGCGAGCACCCCGTCGACGATCGGGGCGCTGAAGTCCCCCTGCTTGAACAGGAACGCCACGTCGAGGAGCTCGTATCGGTGGCCGCCGTCGTCGAGCGGCTCCTGGAAGCGTGAACCCCCGTCCACGAACGCGCACTCGACGGCGGGGAACGTGCGCTGAGCATCCGCCGCCCGGTCCCAGGTCCGGACGGAGGCGACGGTGTCCGCGACCGCCTGACCATACGCAGCGGAGTTCGCCCGGACGACGTCGGCCACCGTTCCCGGGATCCCCGACAACGCCTCGACGCCCATCCACCCCTCGGCGACGGCGCGTTCGACGAGCCCGTCCCAGCTCTCGTCGGCGGCCACCGTCACCTGGACCCCGCCGCAGAAGGCGAGGTCGTCGACATCGCAGGCCGAGTCGTCGATGACGAACCCGGCGATGGGCAGGGAGGTCTGCAGAGAACTCATCCCCCCATTGCACGCCGCCGCGACCCTCAACTCAAGGCCCCGCGGCACTCGGCTCTCGGCCGGGACGGCATTGCACGGAAAGACGCCCTTGAACAAACCTTCAACATAGGCTTCAATAGTGCCCACGGAGGGGAGTATCCCCCAGGCGCCTCGTCGTCATTACGGTCCGCCATCGGGCCCGGCGAGCCGGTCTTCGGACCGGGAGAGACCTCCGATCGACTGACTCGATCGGAAGGTTCCTCATGGACGTCTCACTCTGGGTGTGGGTCGGCGTCATCGCCGTCATCCTCGCCATGCTCGCCGTGGACCTCGTCGCCCACCGCGACGCCCACGTCATCAAAGTCCGCGAGGCCGCGGCCTGGAGCGCCGTCTGGGTGGCGCTCGGCGTCGGCTTCGGGGCGCTGCTCTGGTGGTGGCAGGGGCCCGAGATCGGTCAGCAGTACTTCGCCGGCTACCTCATCGAGAAGTCGCTGGCCGTCGACAACGTGTTCGTCTGGGCCGTCATCTTCAGCTACTTCGCGGTGCCGCCGCAGTTCCAGCACCGCGTCCTGTTCCTCGGCGTGCTCGGCGCGCTGGTCCTCCGCGGCGCGTTCATCGCCGTCGGCGCCGTCCTGATCGAGAACTTCACCTGGATCCTGTACGTCTTCGCCGCCTTCCTCCTCTACACGGGCTGGCGGATGATCCGGCAGCGCGACGAGCACCTTGACCCCGAGCAGTCGGCGGTGCTGCGCCTGTTCCGCCGCTTCGTGCCGATGACCGACGCCTACTACGGCCAGCGCCTCCTGATCCGCAAGGGCGGCGTGCTACTCGCCACGCCCCTGCTGGCGGTGCTGGTGCTGATCGAGGCCACCGACGTGGTGTTCGCCGTCGACTCCATCCCCGCGATCTTCGCCGTCACCAGCGAGCCGTTCATCGTGTTCACGGCCAACGCGTTCGCGATCCTCGGCCTGCGCGCGATGTACTTCCTCCTGGCCGATCTCATGCACCGCTTCGTCTACCTCAAGATCGGCCTGGCGCTGGTGCTGATCTGGGTTGGCATCAAGATGGCGCTCAAGATCGACGTGTTCTACATCCCCACCTCGATCTCGCTGGCGGTGATCGCGACGATCCTCACCGTCTCCGTGGTCGCCAGCCTCCGGGCCACCCGCGGCCTCGCCCCCGCGCCCGTCGTCGAGGGCAACGGCCCGTTCCGGATGGCCACCGAGGACGAGTTGGCTGAGCTCGAGGGGGCCCGCACCCGCTAAGGCCTTGAGCCGGACACGACCCTCCGCGGGAGTCGTGTCCGGCTCAGCCGTGTCCCCCGGCCAGGGCGGCGGAGGAGGGGCCTTGCCCAGAGCCTTCAGAATGTGATATCACTTAGATATCGAAATTCTCGCGGAAGGACGCACCATGAGCACCCCCCACATCCCAGATCCCTCAACAGACCTCGAGGGCGACTCGCTCGGCGGCGCACCGTCGGGCCGTCCGGTGGGCCGGGAGGGCGCACGGGTGGACATCGAGGAGCGCAAGGCCTGGTACGTCGACGGCCTGCTCGCCTTCTTCGTGGCCCTCGTCATCGGCGCCCTCGCCACCTGGCAGGGCGTCCTCGCGGGCATCCAGCTGGAGAACAACGGCGGCGGCGGCTGGCGGATGTTCCTCGCCATGCTGGCGTTCCTGCTCTCCATGGTGATGTTCTCCTCGCTGACCATCATCAGCCCCGGAGACACCAAGGTCATCCAGTTCTTCGGCCGCTACATCGGCACCATCCGCAAGGCCGGCCTGCTCATGACCGTGCCGTTCACCACCAAGAAGAAGGTCTCGGTCAAGGTCCGCAACTTCGAGACCAACGAGCTGAAGGTCAACGACGCCGACGGCAACCCCGTCAACATCGCCGCCATCGTCGTCTGGCAGGTGGCCGACACCGCCAAGTCCGTGTTCGCCGTCGAGCAGTACGACGAGTTCGTGGCCGTGCAGTCCGAGTCGGCCCTGCGCCACGTGGCCACCACCCACCCCTACGACAACGGCGAGGCCGGCGAGGAGACCCTTCGCGGCTCGACGGAGCTCGTCGCCCGGGAGCTGGCCGACGAGGTGGCCGCACGGATCGCGATCGCCGGCCTCGAGGTGGTGGAGACCCGCATCTCCTCGCTCGCCTACGCCCCGGAGATCGCCCAGGCGATGCTGCAGCGGCAGCAGGCCTCCGCCATCATCGCGGCGCGCGAGAAGATCGTCGAGGGCGCGGTGACCATGGTGCAGAAGGCGCTGGAACGCCTCGAGCGCGACGATGTGGTCACCCTCGACGACGAGCGCAAGGCGGCCATGGTGTCGAACCTGCTCGTGGTCCTCACCAGCGATTCGAGGGTGACCCCCGTCGTCAACACCGGCTCGCTGTACACCTGAGTAGCGGCGCGACGGCAGGGGCAGGTCATGATGGCCGAACGCAAGGCGGTGCTGCTCAGGCTCGACCCCGCCGTCCACGACGCGCTGGCGCGGTGGGCGGCCGACGACCTGCGCTCAGTCAACGCGCAGATCGAGCTCCTGCTGCGTGACGCGCTCAAGAGGGCGGGTCGGTCTCCGAAGGATGCCGGCCCGCTGCCTCAGCGGGGTCGGCCCCCGAAGGAGTCGTGAGCCTTCGTGGCTCGCGGTCAGCGAGCCGACGGCACCCCGTGCGCGGCGAGCAGGTCTGCCACCGCGTCCGGGGAGGTGAGGACAGCCTGAGTGATCACGGTCCTGTGGCACGTGAGCACCAGCTCCGTGAAGCTCGGCGGCGAGGTCTTCTCGGGCCTGCGGATCTCGAAGGACGTCATTCTCCGGAACGGGACCCGGGTCACGTTGTAGGCGTAGTTGGAGCGGCGGAAGAGCGGCTCGACGGTCCTGTTGCGGTTGATGATCACCAGATCTTCGGATGACGCGAGGATCATCGCCCCAGCCGAGCGGCGCCGGCGGCCCCGCTCGTTGAGGCAGGACTGGCCGGGCTCGTCGACGTGGATCGGCTGGACGCGCTCGGTGGCGCCGGTGTTGAGGGCCAGCAACAGTGAGCCGAAGAAGTGGTACTTGGGCGGCGCAGTCGAGGAGGTCACGACGGGGGCCGCCGGCTGCTTGAGGTCGCCTGGCCCGTGGGACAGGACGTAGCGGTCCACCTCCGCGATCGTCGGGTGCGACACGGCGTTGTACTCGACGTCCAGCGCGCCTCCGTCGGCGAGGAGCAGCGTCCATCTGGCCACCAGGAGGTTGGTGTGGAGGATGGTGGCGACGACGTCGTTGCGCGGCGCCTCGCGGCTGGTGACGTCTGTCGGTCCTGCCCGCAGTACGCGCACCTTGTCGGGGAAGACGGCGATCACCGATTCGTACAGGTCCATCCCGGGGTGAACCTTGGCGCGATCGATGGGGCGCGGCACCTTGAGGAGGTATCGGGCGCCTTCAAGGTCGGGCCACCATCGGCTGAACCGGCGGGGAAGGTCTGCCGGGTCCTTGACCTCGGCGATCCAGGGCCCGAAGGCGTCGTACTCGCGCAGATCGTCGGGATCTGCCGCCGCTCGCCAGGTCGGGATTTTGGCAGCCATCATCGGAGTCTCCCAGGTGCGCGACGGTGAGGTCGTCGTCGGCCCGTCCCGAGGCGCGGTACCCCGACGACTCTACCTTCGCCAGTTCACGCGGGCCACCCCCAGTGGTCAGGCGTCCTGGCTGTAGATGAGCACCGAGTACGGGCCCACCGAGATGTTCGAGTGCGCCCCCATCCCGTCCTCGTCCTCCTCGAACGCCGTGACGTCGAAGGAGTCGTGATCGCCGAACAGCGAGCTGTAGAGCTTCGCGTCGCTGTTGAACCGCAGCTTCCACAGCCCGCCGTGCGGCATCCCGATCCGGTAGTCGGTGTAGGTGTTGGTGCTGAGGTTGACCACCACCACGACGTCGTCGCCCGCCCCGTGGTCCATCCAGCGCTGGAAGACGATGACGTTGTCCTCCTCGTTGACGTGGTAGACGTTCAGCCCGCGCCCGGTCAGTCCGCGGGTGACGCCGCCCCTGTTGAGGCGCAGGTCGATGAGCGTCTTGTACAGCTTCGTGATCCCCTCAAACCGCTTGATCCGGTTCCAGTCCAAGGGGTCGTCGTCGGAGAACCAGCCGCCCTCCAGCGCCTCCTGGCCCTGGAAGATCATCGGGATGCCGGGGCTGGTCATCACCAGTGCGCCGCCGACGGTGGAGCGCTTCTGCGCGAACCAGCCGTCGGCGTTCTCCGGGTCGATCTCGTGCGGGACGCGCGCGGAGCCGTTGGCCACCTCGTCGTGGGATTCGGTGTACACGACGCGGCGGAACGGGTCGCCGTCGTAGTTGTGCGAGATCGCCTCGGCGATGGAGGACAGCGACCGCTCCTCGTCGGTCATCGCCGTGATGGCGTGCCGCACGGGGTGCACGAACTCGGCGTCCCACTGGGCGTGGAAGCCGGCGCCGTGGTCCTCGGTGCCGACGATGCGGTCGTGGCCGTGGAGGTCCTCGGCGATCGAGATGCGGCCGGGGTACTGGCTGCGCAGGGAGTCGGTGATCCAGCGCATCAGCCCGAACCCCTCCTCCAGTTCGAACCCGCCGCCGTGGACGCTGCGCATATAGGGCGTCATGTCGAGGCGCAGGCCGTCGACGTGGTACTCGCGCAGCCACATCATGGCGTTGTCGTGAATGAAGCGGCGCACCTCCTCGCGGCCGTAGTCAGGCCGGGTGTCGCCCCACGGGGTGGAGGAGCGGTCGTCGTTGTAGAAGTAGATGCCGCCCTTGCCGTTCTCGCCCCAGCCGTCGAACTGCCAGAGATCCAGGTCCGAGGGGCCGAAGTGGTTGTAGACCACGTCGAGGATCACCGCGAAGCCGCGGGAGTGCGCGGTCTTGATCAGGGTCTTGAAGGCGTCCGGGCCGCCGTAGGCGCTCTCGACCGCGAAGATGTGAGCGGGGTTGTAGCCCCAGGACTGGTCCCCGGCGAACTCGGCCACCGGCATGATCTGGAGCGTGTTGACGCCGAGCTCCTGGAGGTAGTCCAGCTGCTCGATGACGTCGTGGAAGCCACCGACGCCGTCGTCGGAGGGGGCGAACGAACCCACGTGCATCTCGTAGATGACCATCTCGTGGTGCGGCGGGCAGTGCGCGGTCTCACCCTCCCAGTCGTAGGCCGAGTGGTCGTAGATGACGCCGTTGCCCACCGAGTTGGTCACCTGCATGGCGTAGGGGTCGATCCGGTCGAGCTCCTGCTCACCGTTGGTGAGGTGGAACTTGTACTCCTGCCCTGCCGTGGCGCCCTCGACGAAGCCGTACCAGAAGCCGTTGCCCTCGTCGCCCAGTGGGTCGGCGGTGATGCTCCACTCGTTGAAGTCGCCGGTCACGGCCACGCTGTCGGCGTGCGGCGCCCAGACGCGGAAGGCCACGCCCCCGTCGGTGATGATCGCGCCCATCCCGGCCAGTGTCTCGCGCTCGGCCACGTGTCCCCCTCGTTGTTCTTGTGCGGCGAATCGAGTGTGCCCGACGCGCTGCTGTCTGCGCCAGATGCGACCGCCCGACGGCGAGAGTAGGTCAGGCCAGGCCGTAGATCGCGAACAAGGCACGCGCCCCCAGCACGGCGACTGCAAGGGCGGCGAGCCGAGCCCGCCAGGAGCGCAGCCGGGTGATTGACAGCCACACCACCACCGCGACACCCACCGCCGCCTGCGCCCACCAGTACGACGACGGGGTGGTCTCGGCGATTCGCCGCAGCCCGTGCGCGGCCTCGCCGAGGGCGACCGCCGGGAACGCGCCGGCCGCGGCTCCCCGCAACACAGGATCCCCATGGCCCTGCAGCAGCCACACCGCGACGCCCATGACGAGACCGCTCACCACGCCTGCCACCACCCAGAACCCCACCATCCGCATGCTGACGGGGAAGCCGCGCAGCGACGTGGTGGCGTAGTAGCCCACCATGGCGAGCGGGCCGGCCGACGCACCCAGGAGCGCGTGGGCCCACCACCCGCCCCGGCAGGCGAGCGCGACCAGCGCGGCCAGAGCGACGACGGGGGTGGCCGAGTTGAAGAGGGGGGCCAGGGCCTCCGGGGCGTAGGTCTGCCCGAACGACATGGCCACGCCCGCGATCAGCGAGCCGGCCAAAGCCGAGGGTAGACACCTGTGCATGGCCGTCATGCTAGGCGGGCGGGGTGACACTTCGACCCCTCCGCCGGGCCAACCCAGGGCAAACCCAGGGGACCACCCAGTCAAGTCCAGTGGGAACCCTCAGCGCACTTGGGCCGGGCCGCCCGACGACCGGGCGTCAGTGCCCGGTCAGGCCTCTGCCGGTGGGATCGGGCCCAGGCACTCCGTCGTCGTCGACCGACTGCGCGACGTCGGCGTTGACGTCGCCCGCCGCGTAGGCCTCGTTCAGGCGGCGGTAGGTGCGGGTGAAGAAGGCCGCCACGGTGACCACGAGCCCGACGATGCTGAACAGCACGAACACCAGCGCGATACCGCGGGCATCCCCCTCGCCCAGTAGCCACGTCAGGTCCCTTCGCCCCTGGGGCGACCCCGCGTACGGGATGAGCCAGAACTCGGCCAGGGGCCCGATGAGGAATGCGCGCATGGGCGCCGCGGAGGACTCCACGGCCGCGGCGAAGCCGAACACCCGACCCTGCTTCTCGAAGGGGACCACGCGCTGCAGCCTGGAGGAACGCTGGCCGCACGAGGGCCGGGTCGCAGGCCAGGTGCGCGATGAGTCCGACGCGGCTGGCCAGGCACGCGAGCTCTTCGGCCAGACGGCCATCCCCGACGCCGACCGACGCGGCTGGCCATGCTCCGAGCGAACAAGCTCGCCGGGGAGACGGCCAGGCATGGGCCGAAGACGATGCGAATACGCTCAGTCCCATGGGAAAGCAGTTCGCCGGCATCACCGACAAGCTCCGTGCGTTCATCGAGGCGCAGCACATCTTCTTCGTCGCGACGGCGGCGCGCGACGGGCGCGTGAACCTCTCGCCCAAGGGGCTCGAGTCCCTCCGCGTCGTCGGCCCCAACCGTGTGGTGTGGGTCAACGCCGTCGGCTCCGGCAACGAGACCGCGGCCCATCTCCTCGACACCCCCCGGATGACGCTGATGTTCTGCTCGTTCGACGCCAAGCCGCAGATCCTGCGCCTCTACGGCACCGCCCGCGCGCTGCACCGCGGCGACGAGGGCTGGGACGAGCTGCTGGGGCTGTTCCCCGGGTTCGTGGGGGAGCGCAACATCTTCGACGTCGCCGTCGAGATGGCTCAGACGTCGTGCGGGTTCGGGGTGCCGCTGATGGACTTCGTGGCCGACCGCGACACCATGACCGACTGGCTGGTCAAGAAGGGCGACGACGGCCTGCGCGAGTACGAGCGTCGCAACAACCTGGTGAGCCTCGACGGACTGCCGACCGGACTCCCCGTCGCCTGATTGGCATCCCCGCTGGCTGAGGTGCCGCGCAGCGGCCTCGAAGCCTATGAAACGCGAGCTGACAACGTCACTTTTCTTAGGCTTCGAGGCTCGTCGCTTCGCTCCTCGCACCTCAGCCAGCAGGGGTGGGCCCTCGCTTCGCTCCTCGCACCTCAGCCAGCAGGGGTGGGCCCTCGCTTCGCTCCTCGCTCCTCAGCCAGCAGGGGTGGGCCCTCGCTTCGCTCCTCGCACCTCAGCCAGCGGGGGGGGGGCAGCCAGCAGGGGTGGGCTCAGCGAGCGGGTGGGCTCAGCCGGGGTTCTCAGTGGCCGGGGATGTCGCGACGACCGAACCGCCACAACCCGAAAGCCACCAAACCCGCCGCGACAATCAACTGAACCGCCAGCGGCGCCACAGTCAGCTCCTCCGCCGGGAGCGCCGGCGTGTGCTCGAAGGGTGAAATCTGGCGCACCCAGTCAGGGAACTTCAACATGTCGCCGAACAGCTCGATCAGCGCACCCGCCACCACCGGGATCCACGTGAACACCACCAGGCGCGGGGCCAGAGAGTGCAGCGCGACGGCCAGTCCCAGCACCATGAGCACCGACGGGATGCCGACCGCGGACCCCGCGACACCGTCGCCCACCAGGGAGTAGTCCCCGTCGACCATGCCCGCGAACAACCCCGCGACCGCGCCGGTGAGCAGCAGCATCGCGACGCTCGCTGCGGCGACGACGGCGAGGTGGCCGGCGAGCCATCCCCAGGGTCGCACCGCGGTGGCGAGCACCGGCTCGGCGCGACCGCCTACCTCTTCGGCCACCACCTTCTGCCACGCGATGACCGCGTAGATGGCCACGGTGATGCGCATCATCGTCACGGTCAACGTCAGGTAGCCCTCCAGGGCCGCCTCGGAGCCGCCCATCAGCTGCTGGAAGATGTCCGGAAGGTCGTTGAACGCTTCCACCATGGCCGGGGTGAATGAGCCGTACATGGCCCCGGCCAGCGTCAGCGCCACGGCCCACCAGAGGGTCTGCGTCCGCTGGATGCGCCACGCGAGGGTGAGGGGTCCGCGCAGCCAGGCCGCAGCCGTCGCGCGACCCTTGCGGGGTTGCACCAGCCCGGCGCCGAGATCGCGCCTGGCCTCCATCGCGGCCCCGACGGCCACCAGCACCGCTGCGGTCAGCAGGAGCAGGCCGACGGGCCACCACCGGTCGTCGTGGAATGCGCGGGTCTGCTGCGCCCAGGCCAGCGGTGACAGCCAGGAGAGCCAGCTCGCGTACTCGCCGGGCGCGGCCGCCATGTCGCCGATGCCGCGCACCACCCAGGCGGTGGCCAGCACCGCCCCGGCGATCCCGCTGCCCGCCGACGAGAACGCGCTCAGTTGCGAGGTCACCGTCGTCACCCCGGCGAACACCAGTCCGACCCCGGCCGTCCCGGCGCCCAGCAGCAGCGACGACGACGCGTCGCTCCCGAAGCCGATCAGCCCGACGGCGATCAACGCCCCGACGAGCAGGTTGGCGATCAGGGCGAGGATGAGCGCGGACGTCAGCGGCGCGAAGCGTCCCACCACGCTGGCGCGGACGATCTCCGCGCGCCCCGTCTGCTCCTCCAGGCGTGTGTGCCGCGACACCAGCAGGATGTTCATCAGCGCCACGAAGATCAGCAGGTACAGCCAGTAGACGCCCGAGAAGATGATCTGGTGGGTGAGGGTGGTCGGGTCCACGTTCTTCAGCCCGAAGCCCGGGCCGGTGAACAGGGTGAGCGACGGGTTGGCCATCAGGATGGCGAGGGGGGCCAGTTCCTCGGGCGTGCCGAAGATGGTTTTGTAGGCCGTCATCATGTAGGGCACGAAGGCGGCCAGGGACACCACCCAGATGGTGAGCTTCACCCGGTCGCGGCGGGCGGCGAACCGCAGCAGCGGGCCGGTGGCGGTCAGTGGCTGGCTCATCGGGGGGTCTCTTCCCCGTAGTGGCGCAGCAGCATCTGCTCGAGCGTCGGGGGATGCGCGACGATGGACTGCACGCCGGCCACGGTCAGCTGGGACATGACGGTGCCCAGATGCTCGCCGTCGACCTCCATGCTGACGCGGTCCCCGTCGACCTGGGCGTGGTGCACGCCGGTCATGTGGGCGAGGCCGTTGACGGGCTGAGCCGTGGTCGCCTGGATGGTGGTGCGGCGCAGGTGGCGCATGGCGTCGAGGGTGCCGGTCTCGACGATGCTGCCTTCGCGGATGATCGACACGCGGTGGGCGAGCGCCTCCACCTGGCCGAGGATGTGGCTGGAGAGGAGGACGGTGGCGCCGCGGGCGATGAGGCCCCGGACCTCGTCCTGGAAGATGGCTTCCATGAGCGGATCGAGGCCGGAGGTGGGCTCGTCGAGGATGAATAGGTCGGCCCCGCTGGCCAGCGCCGCCACCAGGGCCACCTTCTGCCGGTTGCCCTTGGAGTAGGTGCGGCCCTTCTTGGTGCGGTCGAGGTCGAAGCGTTCGCAGAGTTCGGCGATGCGGGCCGGGTCGAAGTCGCCGCGGAGCCGGGTCAGCACGTCGATGGCTTCGCCGCCGGTGAGTTGGGGCCAGAGCTCGACGTCGCCGGGCACGTAGGCGATGCGCTTGTGGAGCTCGACGGCGTCGCGGACGGGGTGTCCGCCGAGGACGGTCGCGGTGCCGGAATCGGGGCGCAGCAGGCCGAGCAGGATGCGCAACGTGGTGGTTTTGCCGGCCCCGTTGGGGCCGAGGAAGCCGTGCACCTCTCCCTGCCGGACGTCGAGGTCCAGGCCGTTGAGGGCGACGGTGCGGCCGAAGGTCTTGGTGAGGCCGTGGGTGTCTATGGCGTGGGTCATGGGTGTGCCTTTGGGTGAGTGGGGATGTGGAGCCGGCCGCGTAAGGCGGGCCTCGAGGCTCTCGTCGCGGGGTTGCGCGCGGGCCTCAGCGATCCGGCGCGGGCGGGTCGGGGTCCGTGACGCCGTCGGCCGGGATCCGCTCGGGCGCGGCGAAGGCGGCCTTGATCTGGCGCAGCATGGTGTCGTCGGCGAAGAGGCCGTGGGTGAAGAGCTCGGTGGAGGCGATCGAGTAGCGGGGGAGCACCGCCGGGTCCAGGAGGTGCGTGCCGCCCAGGTGCCGCGACACCTGCGCCTCCAGCACCGTCGCGCCCAGGCTGAGCGCCACCAGCAGCGTGACGGTGGCGTCCAGGTCCGTGGGCTCGCGCATGATGCCGGCGGGCACGCCGACGGTGAACATCTCGCGGGTAAGACCGCACATGGCCTCGAAGAGCCGGTCCGCGCCGTCGCCGCCCTCGGTGATGGAGGCCGCGATGTAGCCGAAGAACGGCCGGAACTCGTTCTGCGCCCGGAACACCGCCTCCAGGGGGTCGGCGCCGCTGACGGCGGCCGTCTTGGTCTCGGTCAGGCGGGCCATCATCCACTCGTCGCAGGCGCGCCGGAGGCCGTCCTTGCTGCCGAAGTGGTGGATGACGAGCGCGGCGGAGACGCCGGCCCCCTCGGCGATCTGGCGGACGGTGGTGGACTTGATGCCGTGGGTCCCGAAGAGCCGCATCGCCTCGTCGCGGATGCGTGCGTGTGCTTGGAGGTCATCGGTTGAACCCATGTTCAGTATTCTGAACGCGCGTTCAGTACCTGTCAAGCCCTCGAGGGGTCTTCTGATCCGCAGCGTGGGTTTCGACGCGGGCCGGCGCCGCGGCGCGGAGCGCCCGCTGCGGTGTCGAAACCGACCTGCGCACGGTGACGGCACAACCCCGCTGGCTGACTTGAAAGAACGCTCTTTCCCGCTCCACGGGGGCCGCCCGGCCCCGGACACTGAGGTGCCGCGTAGCGGCCTCGAAGCCTATGAAACGCGAGCTGACAACGTCACTTTACTGAGGCTTCGAGGCTCGTCGCTGCGCTCCTCACTCCTCAGCCAGCGGGGGTGGGCTCGTCGCTGCGCTGCTCACTCCTCAGCCAGCGGGGGTGGGCTCGTCGCTGCGCTGCTCACTCCTCAGCCAGCGGGGGTGGGCTCGTCGGTGCGCTCCTCGCTCTTCAGCCCGCGGGCGGGGATCACTCCTCGTCGAGGTCGCTCTCGATCAGCGAGGCGATGGCGGCGTTGGCGTCCTCGTCGTCCGACTCCACGATGACCGAAGCCCCCGCGCCCGCTCCGAGTTTCACGATCGCCATCGACGAGGCGGCGTCCACCGGCTGCGTCGCGCGGTCGTCCAGGCGCAGCGTCATGGGGATGCCGAGCTCGGCCACGGCGTCGGCGATGATCGAGGCGGGCCGGGCCTGCAGGCCGACGGCGGACCCGACGGTGGCGGTGGTGTGCGGCATGGCTGATCTCCTTCTACTTCGGTGGCTTGAGTCACGCGCCCGCGGGAGCCGAAAGAGGTGGGCGGCGTCGTGCGACGGGGCCCGCCGCGGTCGAACGCGATCATGACTCCGAGACTATGCCCGAGCGGCACCGTCGAACTGCCGATCGTGACATCCGGCCCACCCGGACGCCAGCGCTCAGCCGGATGTCGCCGCCCCAGGGGTTGGCCTCGCGGACATGGCCTTCGGGGAGAGGTCGGGCGATTCGCGCTGGCCCGAGACCCGGGGGCCGTCAGTTAAGGTGCCTCATGCACCAATTGACCAGGGTGGGGGCACTCGCGGCCGGTTTCGCGTTGCTGTCGACGATGTTCATCGTCCCCTCGAGCGCCAGAGCTGACGATCCCGGCACTGAAAAGGTGTCGGTGGCCACAGGTGGGAGCCACGGCAACGGCATGAGCCATGGCGTAGACCTGTCGGCCGACGGCACGCTCGCGGTGTTCGGCTCCAACGCCACCAACCTCGTGGCCGGGGTCTCGAGTGGGTTCAACATCTATCTCCGCAACCGTTCTGCAGGGACCACGCAGCTGGTGAGCCGCAGTGTCTCCGGCGGGGGCGGCAACTCCACCAGCCTGTGGCCGTCGATCTCGTCCGACGGCACCCGGGTGGCCTTCAGTTCGATCTCGAACAACCTCGTTTCGGGTGACGACAACTCAAATTCCGACGTCTTCGTGCGCGACCTGCGGACCGGCACCACCACCCTTGTCAGCCGGGCCGCCGATGGTTCGCCGGCCTCCGGCCGAAGCGAACGCCCAGAGATCTCAGATGACGGCCGCCACGTGGTCTTCGTCTCGAGCGCGCCAGACCTGGTGCCCGGCGTGCCTGCCGGTGTGGGCCAGGTGTACGTCGCCCACCTCGACAGCGGGACAGTCGAACTCGCCAGCGTCTCATCGACAGGGGAGCCCGCCGCGCTGAACGCCGGCCAGCCGACGATCTCCGCGGACGGCCGCTTCGTCGTCTTCCAGTCGTTCTCAACCAACCTGACCCCTGACGGGCTCGGCTACCTGTTCATCCGGGACCTCCAGTCGGGCACCACCTCGGTGATCCCCGATTCCGGCTCGAACCAGAGCCAGGCGCCGACCATCAGCCCCGATGGCCGCTTCGTCTTCTTCCACCGCGGCTACACCTACCGGGTGGTTCATGACCGCCGGACCGGGACCACCGCTGTGGTCGACATCCCTTCAACCTATGCGGCGTCCTGGGCACGATGGAGCGACGACGGCCGGTGGCTGGCCGTGTACGCCGAGGACGGGCTGCGGTCGAACAGCTACCGCCTCTGGGTGTGGGACAGGCTGACCGGATCTGTCACGGAGGAGACGCGAACCGACGCCGGTGCGCCGGTCACCACGGGGGCGGACGGCGTCCCAACCTGGGGCCGGCCGGGCATCAGCGGTGACGGCCGCATCGTCGGCTTCTGGACGACCGCCGACGGCGTGGTCGCCGGTGACACCGGTGGGCTGCGGGACGTGTTCGTCCGCGACCGCGGCGATGTGCTCGGCCCCGCCGTGTCCGACGTCGCCGTCACTCCGTCCTCACCGGTTGGCGGGGAGCAGGTGACGTTGACGGCCACGGCCGACGACACGGGTCGCGGAGGGTCGGTCATCGCGGCGGCCGACTATCGCATCGGATCGGGCGACTGGGTGCCGATGGCGGCGCTCGACGGCGGTTTCGACTCGGCGCGCGAGCAGCTCATGGCCAATGTCCCAGGCCTCCCGGGCGGCACTTCCTCCATCTGCGTGCGGGCCACCGACGGCAGAGGCAATGTCACCGTCCCCCCGGCCTGCACCGACGTCATCGTGGACGAGGCGGCCGGTCCGGTTGCCGCGACAGTCGTCAACGTCGTCGCCGACGCCCCCACCACCCTGCAGCCGTTCGCCCGGATCGGGGTCATGCCGGGCGAACTCCCCGACGTCAACGCCCTGGGATACGACTCCGTCGATGACCCCTCCGTCCGGCGGGATGTGGCAGACGACGGTGACCTCTTCGCCACCTACGGCTCTCAGGTGGTCTCAACGAGCGGCACTGCGGCGGTTGTCCTGGACGTGGGGTTCCTGCGTGCAGACGGAGGCCGGACGAGGATGGACCTCAACCCGATCGAAGGAGTTTCCCACCTCGTCGTCTCGGTTGACCTGGACACCGGCCGGTGGCAGGGACTTGACGGAGACGGCAACGCGTTCGAGGCGCCAACGTCGTGCGTGCGCTCGGCATCCACGCCCGATCCCGGCACCGTCGCAGGGCATATCTGCTTCGCGGTGTCCGCACTGAGCCTCTCTGGAGACGCCGACGGGGACGGCCTGCTCGACGCCTGGGAGCTGTTCGGGGTGAGCACCGATCCTGCAGTGCCGGTGGAACTCGATCTTCCAGGCTGGGGAGCTTCCCCGGACCACAAGGACCTGTTCATCCAGTACGACGTCGAGGACGATGCCCGCTTCGACAGCCGGGTGGAGGACGGCCTGATCGCCGTCCAGGAGGCCTTCGCCCTGGCGCCCGTCGACGCCGGTGGCGTGGACAACCCCGACGGTCAGCCCGGCATCAGGCTGTGGATCGACTCACCGTCGACCGACTCGGCGCTGAGCCTGGAGGGCAGCGATCGCGATCGCGTGGTTACGGGCGAGGTGTGTTCGGTTGGTGACGACGAGTTCTACACCGTGAAGAGCGCGGTCTTCGACGCGAACCGGCGATGGGTGTTCCGGTGGGCGCTCAAGGAGTTGGAGGACGAAGTGGACCTATGCGGCCGAGGGGGGCAGGCCGAGATCAGCGGCAATGACATGCTCATCCTCAACCACGACCAGCGGACCACCCTGTCCGATGGCACGGCCTGGCCCGGCGGCGAGACGTTCATGCACGAGCTGGGGCACATGCTCAACCTCAAGCACGGCGGCTTCGAGAACGCCAACTACAAGCCCAACTACGTGTCGCTGATGAACTACCGCTACGTGTTCACCCTGCACCGACCCAACGGGGGCGACGGGTTCCTGGACTTCTCACCGGTACGCCAGGATCCCCCTGCCGTCGGGGTGCCCGGAGACCGGCCGTCGACCCTCCTCCCGAACCTGGACGAGGGGGCCCTGCCGGTGGAGGTGGTCCTCGGCGCAGATCATGCTGCCGACCTCTCGTGGGCCGACACCGCGTGCGCGCTGACCGTGGCCCCGGCTGACGATCCGTTCGACGTCGACCCGCTCGTCGCGGGCCCGGACAGCCCGGTGTCACATCCGGGCTTCAACACACCGGCCGACGATCTTCCCGAGACGTGCGAGGGTGCCTCGGAGGACGCCACGCAAACCCACCGCGACCACGATGACTGGACGGCCCTCGTTCTGCCGATCGACGCCCTGGGCGACTATTCGGATGCGCCGACCAACCCCTCGGATGACGACGGTCTGCCGACGAACCAGGAGATCGAGGCGCTGCGCGCCGCCGTCCGCACGACGGACCTGCGGCTCGAGGCATCAGGACCGGATACTCCGGTCAGGTCACCCACCGCCGTGCAGCTGACGGTCACCAACGAGCGTGGGATTCCGGCGAACGCCCTCACTGTGCGCATCGATGCGCCGGCAGAGGTCACCGTGACCGGTGAGGGCTGCAGCGCCGACGGGGTCTGTACCCGCGGGGCGCTGCCAGGTGGGGCGGACGTCGGTCTGAGCCTGAGTGTCTCCGGGCCCGCTGGTAGTCACCGGTTGAGCTTCACCGTGGAGGGGCGCGGAACTCTCGACGCCGATCCCGGAAACAACCGTGACGGCATCGAGGTGACCTTCGTCCGCGAGGAGCCGTCGCCGTCTGTCTCGCCGTCGGCGGGCCAGTCGTCGCGGCCGACGCCCAAGCCGACGCCCGGCCTGCCGAACACCGGTGTCTGACGGAGTTCGGATCCGAGGGGGGCATCGACGGCTGAAGCCCGCCCCCCTCTCCGAGGCACGCCGGGCGGGCGTAGACTGAAGGGTGCAGTCACAACAAAGGAGTTGATATGGCTGACGTCGTGGTTCTCGGGGCCGGCGTGTCCGGCCACACCGCCGCCCTCCACCTGTCCCGCCTGCTGCCCTCGGGGCACACCGTCACGGTGGTGTCGCCGAACTCGCAGTGGAACTGGATCCCCAGCAACATCTGGGTGGGAGTGGGCAAGATGGAGAAGAAGCAGGTGGTGTTCCCTCTTGCGCCCGTCTACCGGAAGAAGGGCATCCGGTTCATCCAGGCGAAGGCCACCGCCATCCGGCCGGAAGGCGACGAGACGTCTGCGCGCCCTGCCGTCGATGTCGAGTACACCTCCCCTGACAAGGCCGGACAGACCGAGCGGATCCGCTACGACTATCTGGTCAACGCCACCGGACCGCAGCTGAAGTTCGGGGCCACCCCCGGCCTCGGCCCCCACGGCGGGCACACCGTCAGCGTCTGCACGGCGGACCACGCCGTCGAGGCGGCCGCGGCGCTGCGGGCAACCATCGAACGGCTGAAGTCCGGCGAGAGCCTCACGCTGGTGGTGGGCATGGGGCACGGCACCTGCACCTGCGAGGGGGCGGCATTCGAGTACGTCTTCAACGTCGACCACGAGCTGCGCGAGGCAGGCGTCCGCGATCGCGCGCGCCTGGTCTACCTCACCAACGAGGCCGAACTGGGCGACTTCGGCGTGGACGGCATGGTGTTCGAGGAGCGCGGCTTCCAGACCACCTCCGAGCTCTGGGCGGGGTCGCTGTTCCGAGAGCGGGGCGTGGAGGCCATTCTCGGGGCGCACGTCATCCGAGTGGAGCCGGGGGTGGTGCGCTACGAGACCCTCGACGGGCTCGAGCACTCCCTGGAGTTCGACTTCGGCATGCTGCTGCCGCCGTTCGGCGGGGTGCCGCTGCAGGCGTTCGACCGCGACGGCACCGAGATCACGGCCCAGCTGTTCGCGCCGTCGGGGTTCATGAAGGTGGACGCCGACTACACGCCCAAGCCGTACGAGGAGTGGCGGGCCGACGACTGGCCCAGGAGCTACCAGGCCGTGGGCTACGACAACATCTGGGCGGTGGGCATCGCGTTCGCGCCCCCGCACCAGATCTCGCGGCCTCGGAAGAGCGCCAACGGGACGGTCATCGCGCCGTCGCCGCCCAGGACGGGGATGCCGTCGGGCGTGATGGGGAAGGTCGCTGCGATGTCGATCGCCGACCGGGTCAGGAAGGGACCGACGGCGAAGAACCACGAGGCGTCGATGGCGGCGATGGGTGCCGCGTGCGTGGCGTCGGTGGGGGAGGGGCTGCGCACGGGCTCGGCGGCGGCGATGACGATGATGCCGGTGGTGCCTGACTACCAGCGCTACCCGACGGGCCGCGACCTCGCGGACACGCGAGGCGAGGTGGGGCTCGCCGGGCACTGGGTGAAGCTGATGCTCCACTACCTGTTCCTCTACAAGGCCAAGGCGCTGCCCGGCTGGCAGCTGATTCCGGAGTGAGTGCGATGAGCGAGCGAGTGCATGAGCAGCAGTTGAGGGCGCCGTCGGGCTCGACGGTCGCGGACCTGTCGAAGGCCCCGCTGCCCACCGAGTCCACGCTGCGGAAGCGGATGAGCCTGCCGCTGCAGCTGACGCGGTTCGTGGTGTTCAACGCGAGGATCATGCGGATGGTCCTGAAGGGGCACAGCCAGGATCACTGAGTGTGAAGAATGTGAACTGAAATCTGTGATGTTTTTAAACTCTTAAGTGTGAAGAATGTAAACTGAAAGCGTGAGCAGATATCTTCCTCGCCTCGCTGACGGTGAGTTGGCCGCACAACTCGACGCGATGGGAGCCGTGCTCATCGAGGGAGTTAAGGGCTGCGGGAAGACCGCGTCAGCACGTCAGCGTGCTGCCAGTGAGGTGCTCCTGGATACCGATCCGGAGGCAGAGCGCCGCGCGGCCCTCGACCCGCGACTGTTGCTCGATGGCGCCACCCCGAAGCTGCTGGACGAATGGCAACGCGCACCGCGGATCTGGGACGCCGTGCGGCGTGAGGTCGATGCCCGTGGGATTCCGGGCCAGTTCATCCTCACTGGCTCCGCCACCCCGAACAACAACCTGCAGCGCCACACGGGAGCGGGACGGTTCGGTGTGATGCGGATGCGCACCATGACGCTGACGGAGAAGCAGGCGTCGAACCCGGCCGTCTCCCTGGCCGGCCTACTGCGCGGCGATCCGGTGACCCCGGCCAACAGCACACTCGGGGTGCGGGACTACCTCCATCACATTGCGGTGGGCGGGTGGCCGTTCCTAGTGGGGGCCGACGAACGCCGGGCGCGCACCTTCCTCGACGGCTACCTGGACATCATCGTCGAGCATGACATCGACGAGGTGTCCGGGGGGCCACGGAACCCCCGGCTGGTGCGTCGTTTCCTTCACGCCTACGCGCAGATGACGGCCCACCCCGCGACTCTGAGTGCCATCCTCAAACGGATGGAGGATCGAGAGGCCCCATCTCGTCCGGCGTCGCAGCTGTACTACGACGTTCTGACTCGGATGCTCATCGTCGACGAGGTGCCCGCTTGGGATCCTGCGGTGAGATCATCGAAACGCCTCGTCAACACCCCGAAGCGGCTCCTGGCAGACCCGTCGCTCTCGGCAGGCCTGCTGCGGTTGTCCACCGATGGCATGCTCGCGGACCTCTCCACCACCGGATTCCTCTTCGAGAGTCTCGTGGCCCACGACCTGCGGGTGTACTCCGAAGCAGCCGGCGCGTCGGTTTTTCACTACCGGGAGGGTGAGGGTCGGCTGGAGGTGGACTACGTCGTCGAGGATCGAGACGGCGAGTGGCTCGCAGTTGAGGTGAAGATGGGAGATGCTCAGGTGGAGCGGGCCGCGGGCTCATTGCATGCGCTAGCGGCACGAGTGGAGCGGCCTCCACGCGCTCTGGTTGTCATGACAACCGGTTCGCTGGCCTACACCCGGGAAGACGGTGTACATGTGGTCCCCCTGGGAGCGCTGGGGCCTTGAGCGTGTGGCGTAGGCTGACCAGCCGAGAGACGTTGAGTGGACGGGGGAGGCATGAGCCGGCGGGGATTGGTGGACGAGGCCATTCAGGGCATCCTCAATCGCGTCGTCGACGGCACCTTCCCAGTCGGCGGTTCGCTCCCGCCGGAGGCGGATCTCGCTGCGCTCCTGGACGTCAGTCGGCCCACCATGCGCGAGGCGGTCCGGTCGCTGAGCGACCGCGGCGTCCTGCGGGTGGTGCACGGGCGGGGCACCTTCGTCACGGCCCGGGAGG
Source organism: Tessaracoccus luoxuelianae (assembly GCF_054483915.1). Taxonomy (NCBI): domain Bacteria; kingdom Bacillati; phylum Actinomycetota; class Actinomycetes; order Propionibacteriales; family Propionibacteriaceae; genus Tessaracoccus; species Tessaracoccus luoxuelianae. Next base: position 493,356 of record NZ_CM137013.1, read on the forward strand.
AGTGGCGGGACCTGCCCACCCTCATCGGCGTGCTGGCGCGGACCACACCGTCGCGGGAGCTCGGAATCCAGCTCACCCAGGTCCGGCGGATGCTGGAGGTGGGCGCGGCGGGGCTCGCCGCTGAGAACCGGAACGACGTCGACCTCACCGGGATGCGGGCGGTGCTCGACGGGTATGACGAGGCCGCGACCCGAGGAGACGTCGACGAGGTGGTCAGGCTGGACCTCGCGTTCCACGGCCTGGTCCTGAAGGCCTCGGGCAACCCGTTCCTCGCGGCGATCATGCAGCCGTTGGCCGAGGCTCTGTCGGCGTCGCGGCAGACGACGGCGGCGCGCGAGGACGTAAGGGCGCGGGCGCAGGAGCACCACCGTCGAATCCTGGAGGCCATCTCCGGCGGCGACGCGTCGGCCGCGAAGGACGCGATGCGCGCCCACATGAAGCAGACCCACGACGACATCGCGGCGCTGTAGGTCCCGACCCCCCGCGGTTGAGCCCGGCGTCGGCCGCGGAGCGGCTCGGCCGGTGTTGAAGCCTCATTTGCGGTGGGCAGGGTCTTGCACCCGGACAATCCTTGTGTCATTCTTTCCTAAGACCTCTGAGGTCTGAGCACAAAGGAGTGACATGACAGTGGAACTGTCCGATCTGTTGACCAACCATCCGTCCGTGGTGTCCGTGACCGCGGATGACGTCGTCGAGGCGCGCCACCGCGCGGGCGACCACACCGTCTACGTCGTCCTCGACGACGACCCCACCGGCACGCAGTCGGTGGCCGACCTCCCCGTCCTCACCGCCTGGGAGGTCGACGACTTCCGCTGGGCGTTCGGCACCGGCAAGCCCGCCGTCTACGTGATGACCAACTCGCGCTCGCTGGCCCCCGCCGACGCAGAGCGGGTCAACCGCGAGGTCGTCGCTGCGGCGCTCGAGGCCGCCCGCGACACTCGCGTCGCGTTCGTCTCCCGCTCCGACTCGACGCTGCGCGGCCACTTCCCTCTGGAGCCCCTGACCATCGCCGAGGAGATCCGGACCGCCACCGGCCACGGCGTCGACGGCATCGTCGTGGTCCCCGCGTTCGGCGACGCCGGCCGCATCACCGTCGACGGCGTCCACTACGCGGGCTCCCGCGCCGCCGGCTTCACTCCGGTGGGGGAGACCGAGTTCGCCCGCGACGCCACGTTCGGCTACCGGTCGTCCGGCCTCGCGGAGTGGGTGGAGGAGAAGACCGACGGCGCCACCCGCGCCGCGGACGTCATCCTGATCGACCTCACCACGCTCCGCACCGACCGCGCCCACACCGTCGCGCTGCTGCGCTCCGCCTCAGACGCCCGCGTGATCGTCGTCGACATCGTCGAGGAGGAGGACCTCCGCCAGCTCTCCCTCGCGCTGATGGAGGCCGAGACCGCCGGGTCGCGCTTCATCTACCGCGTCGGCCCGCCGTTCACCCGCGCCCGCATCGGCCAGGCCGTGCATCCGCCGGTGACCCTCGACGAGATCCGCAGCTCCCGCAGCGAGCGTGAGTTGGCCAAGGGCGGCCTCGTCGTCGTCGGCAGCCACGTGGACCTCACCACCCGCCAGCTCAACCACCTCCGCGAGGCGATGCATCCCGTCGAGCTGGAGATCGAGGTGGCCCAGGTCATCGACGCCGCCGCCCGCGACGCTCACGTCGCCGACATCGCCGCCCGCGCCGCCGACGCGCTCAACGACGGCACCGTCGTGGTCCGCACCTCCCGCGCCCTGGTCACCGGAGCCGACGGCCACGAGTCGCTCAACATCTCCCGCCAGGTGTCCGCGGCCGTCGTCGAGGTGGTCCAGCGCGTGCTGGCCGCCAACCCGCCGCGCTTCGTGGTGGCGAAGGGCGGCATCACCTCCTCGGACGTGGCGACGAAGGGCCTCGGCTTCCGCCATGCCAATGTCGTCGGCCCGATGCTTCCCGGCATCGTCTCCCTGTGGTCCGGCCAGGACGGCCCCGCCGCGGGAATCCCCTACGTGGTCTTCGCCGGCAACGTCGGCGCCGCCGACTCCCTTGCTGCCGTCGTCGACACGCTCACCCAAGCCTGATTCACCCTCGAAAGGACCCCACTTCCATGAACATCGCTGTTCTCGGACTCGGCGCCATGGGCCTGCCCATGGCCACCTGGCTAGCCCAGAGCTTCACCGTCACCGCCTTCGACATCGCCGAGGCGCGCGTCCAGCTCGCCACCGATGCGGGCATCACCTGCCGGAAGTCCGCCCGTGACGCCGCCGACGGCGCCGACATCGTCCTGGTCGCCGTGCGCAACCAGTCTCAGCTCGAGGAGCTGCTCTACGGCGAGGCCGGGATCGTCCCGGCGCTGAGCCGCGGCGCCGCGATCATCCTCACCTCCACCGTCGGCATCCAGGCCGTCGAGGACGTTGCGGCACGACTCGCGGACGACGGCATCGGCCTGGCCGACGCCCCCGTCTCCGGCGGCCCCGCCCGCGCGGGCAAGGGCGACCTGCTGGTCACCGTCGGCGCCTACCCGGCCGTCTACGAGCACTGCCGCACCGTGCTCGACGCGATGGCCTCCAACATGGTCTGGGTGGGGGAAGCCCCCGGCAAGGGTCAGTGCATGAAGACCGTCAACCAGCTGCTGTGCGGCGTGCACATCGCCGCGGCGGCCGAGGCGATGGCCCTGGCGGGCGAGCTGGGACTCGACCAGACGAAGGCGCTTGAGGCGCTGATGTCCGGCGCCGCGGCATCGTTCATGCTGGGCGACCGCGGACCCCGCGCCATCCAGGCCTACGCCGGCGAGGACGCCGAGGTGAAGAGCCGCCTGGACATCTTCGTCAAGGACATGGGCATCGTCACCTCCGCGGCGAAGTCTGTGGGCATGCCCGTGCCGGTGGCCGCGGCCGCCGAGCAGTTGTACCTCCAGGGCCTCGCCAACGGCCAGGCCGCCATGGACGACTCCTCCGTCATCCGCCTCGTCACCCCGAAGAAGGGCTGAGCCATGGGAGCCGCAAGCCTGCTCGGCATAGCCGTCGGCGCAATCGTCCTGCTGCTGATCCTGGTCATCCAGATCAAGATGTCGGCCTTCGTCGCCCTGCTTCTCGTGGCGTTCGGCACCGCGCTGGCCACCGGGATCGAACTGACCGAGGTCGTCCCCACCATGACCGAGGGCATGGGCAAGACGCTCTCCAGCGTCATGATCGTCGTCGGCCTCGGCGCCATGCTCGGCCGCCTCATCGAGGTCTCAGGCGGCGCCGACGCCCTGGCGGAGAAATTCTCCGCAGTCCTCGGACCCAAGCGCGTCGTCGCAGCGGTCACGGCCGCCGCCTTCGTGCTGGGCATCCCCGTCTTCTTCGACGTCGGCTTCATCATCCTGGCGCCCATCGTGTTCGGCTTCGCCCGCGTGGCCAAGCTCAACCCGCTGGTCCTGGGGCTCCCCGTCGCGGGCGCCATGCTCACCGTGCACGTCGCGCTGCCCCCGCACCCCGGCCCGGTCGCGGCCGCGGGCATCACCGGCGCCGACGTCGGCATGATGCTGCTCATCGGCCTGCCGATCGCCGCCGTCACCGCGATCGTCGGGTTCTACGCCTCGAAGCTGATCAAGGCGCACAAGTACGAGCTGCTGGAGTCGCCGGCCACGAAGGCCGCCGTCATCCACGACGCTGCCGTCGACGGCCCGAAGCGGGTGCTCGGCGCCGGCACCGTCCTGGCCCTCATCCTGCTGCCCATCCTGCAGATCATGGTGGGAACCGTCGGCAACATGACGCTCGCGGAGGGTTCCACCGCCCGCGGGCTGGCGGGCATGATCGGCTCGTCGCCGATCGCGCTGCTGACCGCCGTCGTCGTGGGCTACCTCGTGGTGGGTCACAACCAGGGCTGGTCGCTGGGCAAGCGTGGGTCGGTGCTGGATTCGGCGCTGCCGGATGTCGCGGTGATCGTGTTCGTCACCGGCGCCGGCGGAGTGTTCGCCAACGTGCTCGTCACCTCGGGCATCGGCGCGGCCTTCTCGGAGGCACTGATCGCCATCAACATGCCGATCATCCTGGCCGGCTTCCTCATCTCGCTCGCACTCCGCGCGTCGCAGGGCTCCGCGACGGTGGCGATCCTCACCGCGGCCGGACTGCTGGCCCAGCCCATCCTGGACGCGGGCTACAACCCCACCCAGATGACGCTGGTCACCCTCGCCATCGCGTTCGGCGGCCTGGGGCTCAGCCACATCAACGATTCGGGCTTCTGGATCGTGACGAAGTACCTGGGCCTCAGCGTCAAGGACGGCCTGAAGACGTGGACCGTGCTGTCGACCATCCTGGGCCTGACGGGCTTCCTGCTCACCTGGGGTGTGTTCGCTCTGGTGTCGTAGCGTTCGGGGATCGACGAGGGGGCCGCGCGGGGGTGCGCGGCCCCCTCGTCGCGTTGACGGCCAGGCTTGAGTCTCAGGGCTCGGCGGGTCCCGGAGGGTGCCGCAACGGAGCCACCCAGGGCTCGCCGAAGATGAGCTGGGTCCGGCAGTGAGCCACCTGGGGAATGGCGAGGAGCTTGTCGATGATGAGCGTCTGCAACTCCGCGCTGCTGGCCACGGCGACGTGGACGAGGTAGTCCTCGCTGCCGCTGACGTTGTAGAGCGCGAGCGTCTCGGGCAGGGCAAGGGCCTTCTGCACGAAGTCGTTGGCGGTGTCTCGTGCGTGCGGCCGGATCTGGATGCCGAGGAACGCCTGTTCGCCCTTCCCGAGGAGGCTGGGGAGCACGTGAGCGCGCGTCGCGACGATGGTGCCGTTGCGGCGCATCCTCCGGATCCGCTCCAGGCAGGTGCTCGGGGCCACACCCACCTTGGCGGCGATGTCCTTGTTGGGGATGGTCGCATCCACCTGGAGCAGTTCGAGGATCGCCCAGTCCACCGAATCCAGTTCGGGAGATCGGTGATCTTTCCTCTGGGGTTCGTTCATGAGCGAAGGGTAGCGAATCCACCCATAACGTTGCCCGGGACGGAATCTCGGGTTGGAGGCATGGTGGGAGCTGAGTCGTGGGCGGCGTTCGCCGTCGCTCTGGTGGTGGCGCTGGCCGTGCCCGGCCCGGACCTGGTGCTGGTGGTGCACTCGGCCACCCGTGGCGTGCGGGAAGGCGCTTCGGCGGCCGCCGGCATCGTCACCGGGTTGATGCTGCATGCGCTGCTCGCGGCGGCGGGTGCGACTGCTCTGCTGGTGTCCGCGCCGGGCGCTCTGACCGCCATGCAGGTGCTCGGCGCCGGAGTGCTGCTGTGGATAGGCGCGGGCATGCTGCGCGCCGCGCGCATTGCGGGGACCGGGGTGGATACCGAAGGCATCACCGCGGGGCGGGCGCGGGGTGGCTACGTGCGCGGGTTGGTCACGAACGCGACCAATCCGAAGGCGCTGCTCTTCTTCGCGGCGATCCTGCCCCAGTTCATCGGGCCCGGCGACGGCGCGGAGTTGCGGACCGCCGCGCTGTGCACAGCCGTCGTGCTTGGGGCGGGGCTGTGGTGGGCGGCGGCGATCGCCCTGGTGAGGCTGTTCGGCTTCCACCGGTCCCCGGCCGCGGACCGCATCGTCACGCTCCTGGGGGGCGTGGCGTTGCTGCTCATCGGGGCTGGGCTGCTCGCCACCACGGCTTACGGTCTCGTCCACCCGGCTGTCTGACCGAGCCGGTCGACGGACCCATGGCCCGTCGCAGCCCAGCCCCGATACCTTCGGACAGAAGACATCTGTAACCCACTTCGACAGAAGGACACCGAGCATGGACCTGAGCTTTCGACGGGCCGAGCCGCATGACACCGCGGCGACGCAGGCGGCCTACCGGAGGATCATCGACCACCTCGCCGAGACCGTGGACTACCCCCACTGGCACACCGAGGACCACCCGACGCCGGCGGAGGTCGCCGGGTGGGTTGAAGCAGGCGAGCTGTACCTGGCCGTCGTCGACGACACCATCGCCGGCGTTGTGGTGCTCAATCACGACGCTGCCGACGCGTACGAGAAGGCTGGTTGGGCGATCGAGGCGGAGCAGGACGAGGTGCTGATCGTCCACGCACTCGGCGTCGTGCCTGACCATCTCGGAATGGGCGTGGCCCGGTTCCTCGTGGACGCCTCGATCAGGGTCGCGAGGGAACAGGACTGCCGGACTGTCCGCCTGGACACCTATGTCGAGAACATCCCCGCGCGCAGGCTGTATGAACGATGCGGCTTCACGGATCTGGGTTGCCACACAGTGCGCTACGACGGAACTGACCTGAACCAGTTCCACCTGTTCGAGTACGTCCTCTAGAACCGACCGGCCGCCTGTCCTGATCACCTTCTCGTTCCCTGAGGAGCGTCGTCCGCGCAGCGGCGCGGCGCGTCTCGAAGGGTCGTGGCGTGAGGTTCAGCACGAACTGCTTGTGGGGTCCGAGACGACCCTTCGAGACCCGCCGCCGATGACGCCAGTGGTCGAGTCCTCGCCCACCGGCTAGTCCTCGATGACGTCGAGTCCCTGCTCCCGGAGCTGGGCGAGGTGGTCCAGCATGCCCTTGAGCACCGCTGGGTCGTGACCCTCCCAGTGCTCAAGCTCCGCGACAACGCGCAGTGAGTGCCGGGTCCGGTAGGACTGCGTGGGGTTGCCAGGGAAGCGCTTGTCGGTCACGTTGGGGTCGTCCTCGAACGGGCCCGTGGGCTCGACTACGTAGACGTGACCGCGCTCGGCGCTGCCGGTCAGGGCGGTGGCCAGCTCCGCTCCCCACACTGCCGTCTCCACCAGTGCCGAGAAGTAGATGTTGTTCGACGCCCGCCCCGCGTGGAAGTTCGAGCCGTAGCCTGCAACGAGTTCGGTGCCGGGCTCGACCGTCGACTTCGTGCCGTGGTAGAACGGCCCCTCGACGTGAGAGCAGCTGTCGAAGGTGACCGGCGTGTGGATGACGGGGTCCTCGTCTGATGTCATCTCTCTCCTTCGTCATGGATACACACGAGTCTGCCATCGGGGGTGCTCGGGCAGCGCCTTGCGAGGCTCGTCGCAGTGCCGTCGAGTGCGCTCTCGCCTTGCAGAGACCTCGAAGGTAGCGTTGCCGGATGCCCGTCACGCTCCGTCGTTACCGCGACCTCGACGTCGAACCCACCTGGCAGGTCTTCCACGCCGCGGTGCGTGTGACGGCCCGCGCGGACTACACGCCTGAGCAGTTGGGGGCCTGGTCGCCCGAGGAGGTGGATCTCGAGGTCTGGGGCCGACGGCGGGCCCAGGCGTGGACTCTGGTGGCGGTGGAGGGGGATCGGGTGGTGGGGTTCAGCGACCTGACCGACGACGGGGTCCTCGACATGCTGTTCGTGCACCCCGACTTCGGGGGGCAGGGTGTGGCGAGGCTGCTGGTGGCGGCGGTCCTTGAAGAGGCGCGACGGCGCGGGCTCGCCCGCGTGGTGACCCACGCCAGCCGCACGGCCAGGCCGGCCTTCGAACGGTTCGGGTTCGTCGTCGAGCGTGAGAACACCGACAACTGGACCCGGGGAGTACGAGTCCCGAACTTCGACATGCACGCGGATCTTCCAGCCGAACCCCGCTGACAAGGCGAGGCGCGCGGTCTTTCGTCGCAGCCAGCTGACATGCTGGGGCCGTGAGCAGCAGCGATGTGCCAGAGGGTTTCTACGACGCGTTGGTCACCCGGGCGCTCCAGCGCCAGATTGAGGTCTCTGGCCTGGACCCCACCCTCGCGGCCATCGAGTCCGCAGAACTCGCAGATGTGCTTGCCCACCATGTGCGCCGAGTGTCACTGGCCGCCTTCGAGGACGTGGGTGAGAAACGTAGCCGTGAGCTCGTCGATGAGGTGATCGCCGGCATGGGATCCGAGGGGGACCTCGTCGCAGGCGAGCCTCGTCGCCTGCTTGCACTCCTGCGCCCCGCCACACCCGGGCACCCAGCGCGCTACCTCGGCGCTCCGGAAACACCCCTGTCGCAGCCCGCCCTCCTCACCAACTCACGAGGCGAGCCGACGATGGGGAGCGAGATCGCCTCCGAGCTCGGCTCCGCTGACCACGTCGAGCTCCTGTGCGCGTTCATCAAGTGGTACGGCATCCGCACGCTGGAGAAGCAGCTCAGCAGCCTCCGCGAGCGGGGAGTCCCGCTGCGCGTGATCACCTCCACCTACCTGGGCTCGACGGAGCGAGCGGCCCTCGATCGGTTGATCCAAGACTTCGGCGCCGAGGTCCGGATCAGCTACGAGACGTCCCGCACCCGGCTCCACGCGAAGGCCTGGCGATTCCTCCGCAACACGGGATACGACACTGCCTACGTCGGGTCCTCCAACCTCACCAGCACGGCGATGCTGGACGGCGTCGAGTGGAACGTGCGGCTCACGTCGACCTCCACTCCGGACCTACTGCGCAAGTTCAGCGCCACCTTCGACAGCTACTGGAACGATCAGGCCTTCGAGCCCTACACGCCCGACGACGGGGATCGTCTGGACCGCGCCCTCGCGGAGGCTTCGGGGAAGACCCGGGCGACGGGCTCCCTCGCGATTTCGGGGCTCGAGGTGCATCCGTGGCCGCACCAGGAGCGAATCCTGGAGGCCCTCGACGTGGAGCGCCACGTGCATGACCGGCACCGCAACCTCGTCGTCGCGGCCACCGGAACAGGCAAGACCGTGGTGGCGGCGCTGGATTACCGCAACCTCGCTCGGGCAGCGGGTCGGCGGCCCAGCCTCCTGTTTGTGGCGCATCGCCGAGAGATCTTGGAGCAAGCCCTGCGCACCTACCGCGAGGTCCTGGCCGACGGAGGCTTCGGTGAGCTGCTCGTTGCCGGCTATCGGCCCTCGCGGTGGCAGCATGTCTTCGCCTCGGTTCAGTCGTTGAGCGCCGAATCGCTGGCTCAGATGGACCCATCGGCTTTCGAGGTGGTGGTCGTCGACGAGTTTCACCACGCTGAGGCGTCGAGCTACCGCCGCATCCTGGACCACTTCAAGCCGGGCGAACTCCTCGGCCTCACCGCAACCCCGGAGCGTGCCGACGGTGTCGACGTCCGAAGCTTCTTCGGCAACCGTGCCGCCTACGAGCTGAGGCTTTGGGACGCGCTCAGCTCGGACCTCCTCAGCCCGTTCCACTACTTCGGGATCGCCGACACCACGGATCTCAGCCACCTAGACTTCCGCCGGGGACGCTACGACGTGGGGCAGCTGTCTGGGCTCTTCACGGGCAACGACGCCAGATCGCGTGTCGTCCTCAAGGAGTTGTCCCGCAAAGTGGCCAGCCCGGGTGCCATGAGGGCCCTGGGCTTCTGTGTGGACGTGTCGCACGCGCGCTACATGGCCAAGGTCTTCAACGACGCGGGTCTACCCGCGGTGGCCGTCGACGGAGACACCCCTGAGGCTGAACGCAAGGCAGCCGTCGCTCGGCTCACTGCGAGTGAGCTGGTGGCGATCTTCACCGCGGACCTGTTCAACGAGGGCGTCGACATCCCGGACGTCGACACGTTGCTGTTCCTCCGCCCCACCGAGAGCGCCACGATCTTCCTGCAGCAGTTGGGCCGCGGCCTCAGGCGAACTCCGGACAAGCCGGTGCTGACGGTGCTGGACTTCGTGGGCCATCACCGCAAGGACTTCAACGTCGCTCAGCGCTTCCGCGCCATCGTCGGAGGGTCGCGGAAGTCACTGAGAGAGCAGGTAGAGCGCGGCTTCCCCTACCTGCCGTCGGGCTCGCAGATAGTGCTCGACGACATCACTCAGGAGCGCGTCCTGGACAACATCAAGGCTCAGATCGCCACACGGTGGAAGCACCTCGTCGCCGAACTGCGGGCCGTCGGCGACGTCGACCTGCGCACGTACCTGGACGAGAGCGGCGTCGAGCTTCCTGACCTGCTGGGCAAGAAGTCGTTCACCGAGCTGCGCCGCGAGGCGGGCATGCCCACACCGGCGGGCGGGCACCTGGAGGCGCAGCTCCTCAAACGCGTCAAGGCGCTGGTTCACGTCGACGATGTGGACCGCCACGCGGCCTACACGAGGCTGCTGGCGGACGCCGCCCCCCACTACCAGCACCTCCAGCCCTCTGATCGACGCTGGGCCGAGATGCTCTTCTTCTCCCTGTGGCCGCACGGCGGAGGATTCGCCAGCGTCGAGGATGGCCTGACGGCTCTGCGTGATGAGCCAGCCTTCAGGCAGGAGGCGTGCATGGTGCTCGATTGGGCGCTTGACCAGGCCGAACACGTGGCGCGCCCCCTCGTCGGACGGCTCCGCGACACGCCGCTCCGGTCGCATGCGCGGTACTCCCGCGAGGAGCTTGCGGCCGCTCTGGGGTACGCCAGCCTCAGCCGATTGCCCGGGAATCTGCGCGAGGGGGTGTTCTACAACCGAGAGGTCGACGTCGACGCGCTGCTGGTCACACTCGTCAAGACCGAGCGCGGCTTCTCGCCAACCACGATGTATCGCGACTACGCCATCAACGCATCGCTGTTCCACTGGGAGTCGCAGTCCCGGACCACCGTCGAATCACCGACGGGGCAGCGCTACGTGACCCAACGCACCAATGGCGCCGAGGTGGCGCTCTTCGTGAGGAACACCCCGATGTGGGAGTTCGGCACTGGCGCGCCGTATCTGCTGCTGGGGGACGTCGATTACGTCGATCACCGAGGTGAGCGACCGATTGCGATCACCTGGAAGTTGCGGCGAGCCATGCCTCCGCAGGTCCTGCAGGAGGCACGCGCCGTCAGCTGACGCGAGCACCCACATGGTGAGAATCCGGGGAGTTGGACGCCATAGGGCGCTATCTCCCCGGATTCTCACTCTCTCCGCGTGGGTCGTGATCCACCAGACCCAGGGAACCGTCGAGAGGGAGCAGCCAGCTCAGTCCGTGAGCTCCACGCCCGCCGCGTCGCGGTGCCACCCCCGCCGTCGCGGATGCTCCGGATCACCGCACGAAGTGGGTGGCCTCGTCGCTCGCCAGGGCACGCTCGAGGGCCTCCCGATGCCACTGCGACAAGGGCGGCAGATCGTCGAGGGGGAACCATCGCGCGTCCGTGTTCTCGTCGTCGGCTGGGTGCGGCTCGCCGCTCACCCACCGGAAGAGAAACTCGACGGACAGGTACTGGGTCTGATCCCCGTTGTCGTAGGTGATCATCGGCGTCACCCGCAGCGAGACCAACCGCACCGGCTCACCGACCACGCCCGCCTCCTCGAGTAGCTCCCGCCGGGCGGCCTGCGCGGGCTCCTCGCCCGGATCGACGATTCCTGTGACCGGAGTCCAGGCGCCGTTGTCCGCGCGTCGCACCAGCAGCACCTCGTCGTCGCGCACGACGATGGCGCTGGTGCCGGTCAGCCAGAGCGGGGCGTGACCCACCTTCTCACGCAGCTTCAGGATGAATTCGGGGGTTGCCATGGGCACACGCTAGCGGGGTCGGCGCCGGCTCAGCCCTGGAAGTCCTCCGGCTCCACATCCTCCAGGAACTTGGTGAACGCCTCCACCTCGGCCTCCTCGTCCACCTCGTGCTCCCGGTCGTCGGGGATGGCGGCGTCGTCGAGCACCGACTCGGCCGCCCAGATCACCGTCCCGGTTCGGACGGCCAATCCCAGCGCGTCCGAGGGCCTCGCGTCCAGCACGATCTGCCCGCCGGGCGTGGACAGGGTGATCTCGGCGTAGAAGGTGCCGCCCTCGATACGGGTGATCGCGACCCTCTCCACAGAGGTATCCAACGCTTCCAGCACATGCCGCATCAGGTCCAGGGTGAGCGGCCTGGGCGCCGGGTCGCCGTTGACGCCCTGAAGGATCGCGGCCGCCTCCAGCCCACCGATCCAGATCGGCAGCATCCTGCCCTCGCCCGTCTCTTCGCCGACGGGCTTCAGGATCACCACCGGCTGCGACTTCACGTCCAGTGCGAGCCCGACGATGTGGACGGGGATCATGGATGCCACCTCTCAGCGGGGCCAGATGTTCGGCCGGATTGTGATGCCTCTTCCATCGTAGGCCGGGCCGACGCCTCACCAGCGGTCGTGCACGTACCCGCGGATGTACTCGTCGTAGATCCGCTCACACGCGGCCAACTGCTCAGCGGTCAGCGACGGCAGTGACCCCGCCGCCGCGTTCGCCCGCGCCTGATCCGGCCGGCTCGCCCCCGGGATAACGACGGAGACTCCCGGCTGATCGATGATCCAGCGCAGCGCCAGCTGGGCCGGGGTAACGCCCTCGGGCACGATGGCGGCGAACTCGCGCGCCGCCTCCACTCCAACGTCGTAGGGAACACCGCTGAACGTTTCGCCCTGGTCGAAGGCCTCGCCCTGACGGTTGTAAGTGCGGTGATCCTCCACGGCGAACGTCGTCGACGCGGTGAACCGGCCGGTCAGCAGCCCGCTGGCCAGCGGCACCCGCGCGATGATGCCCACCCCCGCCTCGGCAGCGGCCGGCAGCACTCGCTCCAACGGCTTGCGGCGGAACACGTTGAGGATGATCTGAATGCTGGCCACGCCAGGACGCGCCATGGCGGTGAGGGCCTCGTCGACCGTCTCCACGGACACGCCGTAGTGGCGGATCCGGCCCTCGGCCACCATCTCGTCGAGCACGTCGTAGACCGAGTCGTCGGAGTACACCGGTGTGGGCGGGCAGTGCAGCTGGATCAGGTCGATGGCCTCGACGCCGAGCAGGCTGCGGGAGCGGTCGGCCCAGGCGCGGAGATGGTCGCGGGTGAACTGTTCCGGGGTGTGCGGGTTGGCGCGGCGGCCCAGCTTGGTGGCCACAGTGAGGGAGTCGTCGGCGCGCTCCTTGAGGAAACGGCCGACGAGCTCCTCGCTGTGCCCATCGCCGTAGACGTCCGCGGTGTCGAAGAAGGTGACGCCCTCGTCGGCTGCGGTGTGGAGGACCGCCATGGCGGTGTCGTCGCTGACCGAGCCCCAATCGCCGCCGAACTGCCAGCATCCTTGTCCCACGACGCCGATGGTGCGGCCGGTCCTACCCAAAATGGAAGTCTGCATGCCTCCCACCTTGGCACACCACACCTGATCACGTCTGAGGTGCTCCGCCTTCGCCTATCGAGCCCGGGGAGCGAGTCATAGTTATGCATAGTTATGAGGCATTCGAGCCGGTGATCCCAAATGCTCATATCTCTGTATGACCGTGCTGGCAGCGCACCGCCGCCGTCAGCCGGCGGAGGTTGAACCTCCCGCACCCACGAGGTCTCCCGCCGATCCGGCGCCGGCCATGTGGCGGGCCCCCCGGAGGCCGAACACCGTCGCTGGGCCGATCGTCGAGCCGGGGCCGGGGTACGTGCGCCCCATCACGGAGGCCGAGTTGTTGCCCGCCGCGTACAGGCCCTCGATCACCGAGCCGTCCTCACGCAGCGCCCGCGCGAACTCGTCGGTCACCACGCCACCCTTCGTGCCCAGGTCGCCGATCACCACGCGATACGCCGTGAACGGACCCTTCTCCAGCGGGCCCAGGTTGGCGTTCGGGATCACCGACGGATCGCCGTAGTAGCGGTCGTAGGCGGACCTCCCGCGGCCGAAGTCGTCATCCACGCCCGCCCGGGCGAAGGCGTTGAACCGGTCGACGGTGGCGCGCAGCGTGGCGGGCTCCATCCGCAGCTTCCGCGCCAGAGCCTCGACGGTGTCCGCCTTCGCCATCAACCCCTCGGCCGCAAGCTTCTTGTTGGTGCGCGGATCCATCGCGTAGGTGCGCATGTAACGGCGCGCGTGGCGGGCCTCACCGATGATCCAGTAGGCACCGTCCTTGTCGTGCTCCAACATGTGGTGCCCAAGGTCCACGTAGGACTCCGCCTCATTGGCGAACCGTTCCCCGCGGCCGTCCACCATGATCGAGTAGGGCAGCGCCCGCTCGCCCACGATGAAGGACGGGTCCCCGCCGTCGGCGCCGATTACGGACGCTCCCCACCACGCGTCGTCCATCAGCTCCAGCGCCGCGCCCGCGCGCTGGCCGAGCCCGATCGCCGAGCCCAGGTTGCCCGGGTTGCCGGAGCTGTCGCCCTCGATGCCGTGGTACTGCACCCGCATCAGGGCGTTGCGGTCGAATCCGCCGCCCGCGAGCATCACGCCGCGGCGGGCGCCCACGGTCTGGGTGCGGCCGTCGCGGGTGATCCGCACGCCGACCACGCGGTCGCCGTCGAAGATCAGGTCCTCGACGGGGCTGCTCAGCCACAGCTTCGCTCCGCCCTTCTGCACCACGCCCGCGAACATCGCGGTGGCGAGCGCGGCGCCGATCCCCACGCCCCGCCTCCCGGTGCCCAGGAATCCGAGCATCCGGAACACGAGGCTCGCTCCGCGCTTGAATCCGCCCCAGGTGGACCAGGCGCGCTGGATGAGCCACACGTCGTCGGTCTTGATCGGCAGCGGCGCCGTGAGGCGGAGCGTCGAATACCAGTCGCCAAGCACCTTCGAGTCCAGTGGCTTCACCTCCACGGCGCGCCCGATCCGCCCACCGGGGAGTTCGGGGTAGTAGTCCGGGTACTCGCCCGCCCGGACGAACTCCACCCCGTAGCGCTCAGCGGTGGTGACCAAGTCGGACACCGAATCGACGAAGGCCTCCTTGCGCTCGCGCGATGTGCACCGTCCGACGTCCCCGATGCACGCCTCCATGTACTCGAGTGCGGACTCGCGGGAGTCGGAGACCCTCTCCCGCTGCATCAGGGGATTGTTGGGCAGCCAGAGGCCGCCTCCCGACATGGCCGTGCTGCCGCCCCACTTCTCGGTGCTCTCCAGCATCACCACGTCCAGCTTCTCGTCGACGGCGCCCAGCGCGGTGGCCATCGCGGCCCCACCCGAGCCCACAACCACCACATCGAAAGTGTGGTCGAAAGTCTGCGTCATTTCTCCTCCTCATACCGGACATCTATGTCCGGTTCTATGCTGTCCAGCATGCCCGCCCATCACCGTCGGATCAATAGGGGACCCGCAGCGGCCGCCGAGAATCGCCGCGCGGTGCTGGCTGCCGCCCGCGAACTCTTCGCCGAACGGGGCTACGACGTGCCGATGCAGGCCATCGCCAAGCGGGCCGGCGTCGGCCAGGGGGTGCTCTACCGGCACTTCCCCAAGCGACTGGACCTGGCGCTGGCGGTGTTCGAGGAGAACTTCGTCCGCCTCGAGACGGCCGGGGCCGACGTGGGCCCCGGCTCCTTCAGCGCCCTGTGGGGAGTGATGGTGGACAGCGTGGTGGAATCCGCGGCCTTCGTCGAGATGGCGGTCGAGGCGCGGCGCGAGATGCCGGACTTCGGCGGCAACGAGCGTGTGGTCGCGGTGTTCGGCCCCCACGTGGAGGCCGCCAGGCAGGCGGGGGAGGTGCGCCCGGACCTCGTCGTCGACGATGTGCTCACGGCCGTGCGGATGGTCTACGGCCTGGTGGTGACCAGCGGCGGGGGCGGCATGCTGAGGGGGCGGATCGCGGCGGTGTCGCGGCGATGGTTCGGAATGGGGTGAGTCCCTGAACGGGTGCGGGTGGCTTCGACGCGTGCTGCGGCACTGCGCGCCTTGGCGCGGCTCACCACCCAGCGGGATAGCGGGCGCGGGAGCCTCAAACCGGCAGGTGGAGGCAACAGACGGCTAAGCCGCGCCCAGCGGTTCGTGCAGGCCTACGCTGGCCTCACACGGATGAGAGGCGGCAGACATGCCGGACATCAAACACAACATCGCCCTCGTGGCGCACGACAACAAGAAGGCCGAGCTGCTCAGCTGGGCCAACTACAACCGGGGCACCCTCAGCCACCACACCCTCTTCGCCACCGGCACCACGGGCACGATGCTGGAGTACGAGCTCGGGCTGCCCGTGACCCGGCTGCTGTCCGGCCCTGTGGGCGGGGACCAACAGATCGGCGCGATGATCGCCGAAGGCCGGATCGACACGCTCATCTTCTTCTGGGATCCGCTCGAGCCGCAGCCCCACGACCCTGACGTGAAGGCGCTGCTGAGGATCGGGGCCGTGTGGAACGTGCCCATGGCGTGCAACGTCGCCACCGCCGACGTCCTGATCTCGTCGCCGCTGATGAGCCAGCCGTGGGCGAACCGCCCAGACATCTCGCCGCGAGCCTGGCAGCCCGACGAGGAGTGATGGCCGGGCCTTCGGCCACCTTGCCGCGGTATGGAAAGCTGGGGCCGTGACACCCCTCGAGCTGACCTTCCCGGACATCAATCCGGTTGCCATCAACATCTTCGGCCTGAAGATCCACTGGTACGCCCTCATGTACCTCCTCGCGTTCGCGATGGGGTACGGGTTGATGATCCTGCGCCTCCGGCACGAGCCCTACCGGTCGATCACCACGCCCAGGCCGTGGACCCGGACGAGCATCGAAGACATCCTGCTCGCGGCCATCATCGGCGTCATGGTGGGCGGACGCCTCGGCTACACGCTCTTCTACAATCCGGCCTACTACTTTGCCAACCCGCTGGAGATCCTCCAGATCTGGGATGGCGGGATGAGCTTCCACGGCGGTGCCATCGGCGTGGCGCTCGGCCTGGCCTGGTTCGCCTTCCGCGAGAAGCGCCCCTTCCTCCAGGTGGCGGACTTCCTCGTGCCCGCCGCGCCCATCGGCCTGGCGGCCGGCCGGTTCGGCAACTTCATCAACGGCGAGCTGTGGGGCCGCGAGGCGTCGGCAGGCCTGCCTTGGGCCATGCGGTTCCCCACCGGGGGCGACGTCCTGCGCCACCCGTCGCAGCTCTACCAGATGCTCCTCGAGGGCGTCCTGCTGTTCATCCTGCTTTGGCTCTACGCCCGCAAGCCCCGCTTCCGCGGCCAGATCACCGGCGCATTCATCGCCGGCTACGGGCTGTTCCGGTTCATCGCGGAGTTCTGGCGCGAGCCCGACGCGCAGCTGGGCTTCCTCTCGCTCGGGCTCAGCATGGGTCAGTGGTTGTCGCTGCCCATGGTGCTGATCGGCCTCGTCCTCTGGTCCTGGGCCCGGATGCGCGCAGTCAGCGATGTGGAAACCGAGGCTGTTGATAACCCGGAGGATAAGTCCGTGGAGTCCGACGAGGCCTGACCCCTTCGCGGTGACCTGCGGTCTTTTCGCTCCGCGAACCTGTGGACAACTGTGTGGACGGCTGTGTGGACCGACCGGCTCAGAGGTGGTAGTGGCCGGCGCGGGCGGCCAGCCATCCTTCGGGATCCTTGAAGACGGGGCCCATGGCCGCCAGCCCCGCCCCCATCACCGACCGCAGGGGTGCGTCGGTCAACGCCGTGACCTCCATGGGTGTCTTGCGGGCCCACACCACCCGGCCCGCCAACTGCCGGTGCAGAGGCTCGCGCAGCCAGGGTTCGAGGTGGGCGAAGTGACCGGACAGTCGCACGGTGGACACGTCGGAGAGGTTGATCGCAGCACCGAGCGCGATCCCCAGGGCGCCGGCGGCGCGGCGGATCACCGTCTGGGCCCGTTCGTCGCCGTGGGAGAGGGCGTGCATGAGTGCCTCCAGGGTGGGTTGCCTGGCCGCTGAGAGGAGGGCGTGCAGGCCAACGACCGTCTCCAGGCAGCCGACCGAACCGCACGGACAGGGTGCCCCGCGCGGGTCTACGCAGACGTGGCCGATCTCACCGGCCCAGCCGTGCTCGCCGAGGTGCAGCCTGCCCTTGACGACGATGGCGCCTCCAACCCCGGCATCCCCACAGAGCAGGATGAACGACCCGCCGTGCGCGTCCCGGAGCAGGGTCACCGCGCCGCTGTCCGCGTCGTTGGCGATATTCAGCGACACAGGCACGCCGTCGTGCGCGAGAGACCAGTGATCTGCCGGGCGTTCCCCCTCCCAGCCGAGCGGAGTGGAGCGCACGATCAGGCCGGCCTTGCGATCCACCAAGGCGGGCAGCGCCACGTAGGCGCCGATGAGGCGGCCGGCGGAAGGAAGCTCCTCCAGGACGCTACGTGAGAGCCGCTCCAACTCGGCCATGGTCCCCGCGACACCCAGGCGCTTGGCATCCGCGGCCACCTCCCGGGAGGCAGTCACCTTGGAGGTCAGGTCCACGAGGCCCACCGCGAGCCTGCCCAGGCGGACATGCAGGCCCAGCCCGAACGTGGTCCCCGGCTTGATGAACAGCGGGACCGCGGGGCGGCCCCGGCCGGCGCTGGCCGCCTCGCCCTCGGTCACCAGATCGCCGGAGATCAGCTCGTCAACCAGCCGCGACACCGTCGATCTCGTCATGCCCAGCTGCTGGGCGATTCCCGCGCGCGACACGTGCCCGCTGTGTTCCACCACGCGCAGAAACACCAACGCGAGGTTCGACGATCGCATCGCCGACTGCGTCATGCCCGAGGTGTGCTCGTACTCCGGCTCTTCCGTCATGCAACTCACTTCCGATCACCGACGCTGGGGGTGCGTCTCCGGTGACGCCGCCAGTGTCCACCCAACAAGGTGTTGAGCGCTAGGGGGCGTCCATAAATGGGCGGTCAGGCAGATCTGCAACGGCGGCCCGATAGTCGTCGCCTAGGCGCTCCAGGTCCGCCCGGCAGCGGCTGATCAGGCAGCGGTCGCCGTCGGCGTCGATGCCTTCGCGCTGCCACTGCTTCCGGGCCAGCGGGAGCAGATGCTCGGGCATTCGCCCGGAGGCGTTGGTCACGCGCCACCATGACACCTCACCGCCCCAACTGGTCATGATGCTGCCGACCCGGCGGGGCGACGTGCCAACAAGAGCCGCGATGTCGCCGTAGGCCACGACCCGCCCCGGCGGGACCTGGTCCACGGCCCGCAGCACGCGCTCCACCACCTCGTCACTCATCGGCGACCCCTAGCAGAGCCGGGAGGACCTCGTCGAGCTGACCGCGGATGACCTGGTCCGCGTCGTCGTCGTAGGCGGTGGCCTCCGCGTTGACGATCACTCCGTACGCCCCGAGCTCCAACGCCAACGGGAACAGGCCGGCGACGGGATAGACGCCGAGAGTGGTGCCGACGGCGACGATGGCGTCGCAGTCCTCCGCCGCCGCCACCGCGGCGCCCAGCACGTCGGCGTCGAGGACCTCCTCGAACAGCACGACGGTGGCCCGCGTGATCCCCCCACACGCGGGGCAACGCGGATCCTCCTCGCCGGCCGCCACCCGCTCCAGCATCTCCTCCATCGGACCGGTGCGCCCACACATCTCGCAGCGCCAGGTGCGTGCCGAGCCGTGGATCTCGTGCACCAGATCGGGGTTGCTGCCGGCCAACTGGTGCAGACCGTCGGTGTTCTGCGTGACGATCGCGCGCAACCGCCCCGCCCGCTCCAGCTCGACGATGGCCCGGTGCGCGCGAGTGGGCTGCGCGGCCCACATCGCGGGGTGGGCCCGACGGCGCCAGGCCGCCTTGCGCACGTCGTCGTCGCGGAGATACCAGGAGAGGGTGGAGACCAGCTCGGCGTACGGGTCCCGCGTCCAGAGACCCTCAGGCCCGCGGAAGTCCGGGATGCCCGCCGCGGTGGACAGCCCGGCCCCGCTGAGGATCAGGATCCGGGTGGCCTCGTCGAGGCTCGTGATCTTCGCCACGGCTCAGCCTCCGGTCACCAGGCGTAGGCCTCCGGCGCGGCTCCGCCGGGGCCGGGGAAGATTTCGTCGAGGCGCTTCAAGGCGGCGTCGTCGAGGGTGATCTCCAGCGCGCGGAGGGCGCCTTCGAGCTGCTCCATGGTGCGAGGCCCGATGATGGGTCCGGTGACACCGTCCTGGTGCAGCAACCACGCGAGGGCCACGTCGCCGGGCGCGTGGCCGAGCTCGTCGCAGAACGCCTCCCACTGCTCCAGCTGCGCCCGCTTCTCCTCGACCCGCTTGAGCATGCCCGCGTCTGCGCGGCGGCCCTCATCGATCTTGCGCAGCACGCCACCCAGCAGGCCGCCGCCCAGCGGCGACCACGGAATGACGCCGAGGCCGTAGTGGCGGGCCGCCGGGAGGACCTCAAGCTCGATGGTGCGGGCGGCGAGGTGGTAGAGCGACTGCTCGCTGACCAGGCCGAGCGAGTGACGCGCCTTGGCGGCCTCGTTGGCCGCGGCGATGTGCCAGCCGGCGAAATTCGACGAGCCCACGTAGACGATGTCGCCGGAGGCGACGAGGCGGTCCATCGACTGCCACACCTCCTCCCATGTGGTGGCGCGGTCCACGTGGTGCATCTGGTAGAGGTCGATGTGTTCGGTCTGGAGCCGCCTCAGGGAGGCGATCGCCGAGCGGCGCACGTTGACGGCGGACAGCTTCGAGAAGTTCGGCACCTCTTCGTCGAGGGTGGAGCCGTAGCACTTGGTGGCCAGCACCACCTCGTCGCGGCGGCCGGACTTGGCGAACCAGCGCCCGACGATCTCCTCGGTGCGGCCGCGATGGCCCTGACCGCCGTAGCCGTTGGCGGTGTCGAAGAAGTTGATGCCCGCGTCGAGGGCGCGGTCCATGATGGCGTGCGAGTCCTCTTCCGAGGTGTGCGGGCCGAAGTTCATGGTGCCGAGCACGATGCGCGAGACGAGAAGGCCGGAACGACCGAGGTGGGTGTACTGCATGGTGTCCTCCAGTTGACTGCTCCTCCACCCTATCCACGGCCCGCGTGCGGGGGTGGGGACTTCGCAGAGGCGACGTGGCACGACGGCGGGGTTAGGACAGCCTCAGCTCATAACTGACCCCCGGGGTCGCAATTGGCAACCGCAGTGTTAGCTTAATTCCATGACCCTCGTGGAGCGCTTCGTGAGCCGTCGGTGCATCACAGCCCAACAGCTGGACGCCGGGACGACGCGCGCACTGGACGCACTGAGGGTAGGCGAGGCGGCCACCATCGCCGCCTTCGACGCCAACGACGTCGTCGCGCGGCGCCTCTTCGACCTCGGGTTCACGCCGGGAGAACCCGTCGTCAGGCTGAGGCAGGCGCCGCTCGGCGACCCGTTGATGTTTCGCGTGGGCGGCATCGAGATCGTGTTGCGCCGGGCTGAGGCGCGGCGGATCCTCGTCTCGGCATGACCCACCACCACGGAGGAGCCTCCGCAGCGCCCGTGCTGCCCGGTGCCGCCCGGGTGGCGCTCGTCGGCAGCCCCAACGCGGGCAAGACCACCCTCTTCAACGGCCTGACCGGCCTGCGCGCCAAGACAGGCAACTACCCCGGGGTGACGGTGTCGCGGTACGAGGGGCGGGTGGACACCCCGGCCGGCCCCGTCATCGTGGAGGACCTCCCGGGCACCTACTCGCTGGACCCGATCAGCCCTGACGAGGAGATCGTCGCGCAGGTGTTGGAGGAGGCCCACGAGCTCGCCGGCCTCGTCGTGGTGGTGGACGCCACCCACCTCCGCCGCGGACTCGGCCTTGTCTCGCAGGTGCAGCAGGCCGGCCTGCCCACCGTCGTAGTCCTCACCTTCGTCGACGAGCTGCTCCGACGCGGCGGCCGGGTGGACCCGGAGCGGCTCGGACGGGCGCTGGGCGTCAAGGTCCTGCCCGTGGTGGCGGGGGAGCGACGGGGGGTTGAGGCACTGCGCGACGTGCTGGCCGCACCGTCGGCCTGGCCCGCCCCGCCGCTGCCGCCGCCCACCGAGCCGGACGAGGTGACCGGCTGGGCCAGATCCATCCTCCAGGCCGCGCACTTCGCGCCTCCCGACCCCGACTCGCGCACCGGCCGCCTCGACGGAGTGCTGCTGCACCCCGTGTGGGGGTCACTGGCGTTCTTCGCGACGATGTTCGCGTTCTTCCAGACCATCTTCATGGTCGCGGCCCCGGTGCAGGGGTGGATCGAGGCTGCCTTCGCCTGGTTGGGTGACGTGGCCCGGTCGTCGATCCCGGTGGAGTGGCTGGGCCGGTTCGTCGCTGACGCGCTGCTGGCCGGCGTCGGCGGGGTGCTGGTCTTCCTGCCCCAGATCGCGCTGCTGTTCGTGCTCATCTCGCTGCTGGAGGGCTCCGGCTACCTGTCGCGGGCCGCGTACCTGATGGATCGGGTGATGGCCACCGCGGGGCTGGAGGGTCGCGCGTTCGTCGCACTGCTCAGCTCCATGGCGTGCGCCATCCCCGGCATCATGGCCACCCGCACCCTGCCGTCGGCCAAGGACCGGCTCGCCACCATGATGGCGGCCCCGCTGATGACCTGCTCCGCGCGGCTGCCCGTGTACGTGCTGCTCATCGGGATGCTGGTGCCGCCGGACCTGCGCTGGGGCCTCATCGGTGCGCAGGGCCTGATCATGTTCGGGCTGTACCTGATGGGGGCCGCCTCCGCCATGACGTCGGCCTGGTTCTGGAAGCGCATCGTCGGACGTTCCGGCATGAGCCTGCCGTTCTACATGGAGATGCCCAGCTACCGGATGCCGCGGCTGCGCACCGTGCTGATCTCCGTATGGGACGCGTGCAAGGCTTTCCTGCGCAAGATCACCTCCATCATCCTGGTCACCACCGTCGTGCTGTGGGCGCTGCTCAACCTGCCGATCCGCGGTACCGACGAGTTGCTCGAGGCTGGGGTGGACCCGGCTGACAGTGTCGCGGTGACTGCCTACACGCTGGACCACTCGGCCGCTGCAGCCGTGGGCCGGGCCATCGGGCCGGTGTTCGAGCCGCTCGGCTTCGACTGGCGCGTCAACGTGGGAGTCATCTCCTCCCTGGCCGCCCGCGAGGTGTTCGTCTCGACGTTGGGCCAGGTGGCCGCCGCCTCGGACCCGGAGGACCCCACCGCCGCGCTCGAGGCCATGACCCACACCGAGGGTCCCCGCGCCGGGGAGAAGGTCTTCACGCCGCCCACCATCGCCGCTCTGCTGGTGTTCTTCGTCTACGCGCTGCAGTGCATGTCCACCCTCGCCGTCATGCGGCGCGAGACCGGCACCTGGCGCTGGCCGCTGATCGCCTTCGTGCACCTCGGGGTCATCGCGTGGCTGATGGCGTTCCTTGCCCACTCGATCGTCGGAGCACTCCTGTGAAGCGCAGCATCCATCCCCAGGCCGTCCCCGGAGAGCCCGCGGCGGTCCGGTGGGTCACGGACGTCGACCTGCCGGTGGGGCGCGTGGTCTCCGCCCCCGGCACCCTCGGCCCGCTGCTCGAGTACGGGGTGCTGACCAAGGCGTTCGTCGAACGTGGGGGAGTGTGGACGTGGCTCGCCCCGGACCACACGTGGACCGAGCACGGGCCGCGGATCCGGGACGCGGTCTCGTCGGCCGTCGACCTGCCCGGCTGGGAGGTCGACGAGGGATCCGACGAGCTGCTCGGCCTGATCGCCCGGGAGATCCTCGACGGCGAACTCGCCGGCTACGTCGAATCTCACGGGGGCGTCATCACGGTCGCGGGCGCGGAGGGCGGGCGGCTGACGCTGGACTTCGGCGGCGCGTGCGAGGACTGCCCCGCGGCCAGCTCGACGCTCCACGAGCGGATCGAGGCCGCCGTGCGCGAGCGCTACCCGCTGCTGGGCGGGGTCGAGCGGGTGGGTGGGGCCCACCACAGGTCGCGGGGATGGTTGGGGTTGCCCGTCCCGGGTCGCGGCCGCTGATTCGCCCCGTCGCCTGAGCTGGGGCCTATCCGACCCGTCGGAGGGAGCGGAGGGTGAGTGCGGTCTCGATGGCCGCGTGCGCCGCCTCGAAGCCCTTGTCCTCGACAGAGCCCGCCAAACCTGCCCGGGCGAGTGCCTGCTCCTCGGTGTCACAGGTGAGCAACCCGAAGCCGACGGGGGTGCCATGATCGAGAGCCACGCGGGTGAGGCCGTCCGTCGCCGCGGCACACACGTACTCGAAGTGTGGCGTCCCTCCCCGAATGACGACGCCGAGGGCCGCGACGGCGTCGTGGGTACGGGCGAGAGCGTCGGCTGCCACGGGCAGCTCGAAGCTGCCGGGCACGCGGACCACCGTCGGATCGGCACCGGCGGCCACGCAGGCGCGCAGCGCACCCGCGAGGAGGCCGTCCATCACCGTCTGGTGCCAGCTGGCCGCGACGATTGCGACGCGGAGGTCGCGGGCATCTAGTCCACTGGTGGCGGGGGCGCCGTGTCCACTCATGTGAGGTCTCCTTGGGCGCTGGTGGGAAGCAGGGGACTGAGAAGATGTCCCATCCGTTCCCGTTTGGTGGTGAGGTAGGCCAGGCTGTGTTCCCCTGGCGGTACGAGGATGGGGACTCGTTCCGTGACGCTGGTCCCCAACTCCTCGAGGGCGGTGACCTTGGCCGGGTTGTTGGTGAGCAGCCGGACGGCAGGGACGCCGAGGTCGCGGATGATCTGCGCGGCGGCGGTATAGCGCCGGGCATCGATCGGGAGACCGAGATCGGTATTGGCATCGACGGTGTCGCGGCCGGACTGCTGGAGTGCGTACGCATGCAGCTTGGCGATGAGGCCGATGCCCCGACCCTCGTGGCCGCGCAGATACACGATCAGCCCTCGTCCCTCCGCCGCGATCCGGGCCAGCGCCAGGTCCAGCTGTGGGCCACAGTCGCAGCGGATGCTGCCGAAGACGTCGCCGGTGAGGCACTCAGAGTGGACCCGCGTGAGCGGAGGCTTGGGGCCGCCGAGGTCGCCGAGGGTCAGCGCGACGTGCTCCTCGCCCTCGACGGTGCGGTAACCGATCGCGAGGAAGTCTCCGTGGCGAGTGGGCAGATGTGCCTCGGCGGCCCGCTCGACCAACCGTTCGGCACGTTCCCGGTGGACCACCAGGTCCTCGATGGAGATCAGCGCTAGGCCGTGCTCGTCGGCGAAGTCACGGAGCGCCTGGCCCCGTTTCATGGTGCCGTCGTCGTTGACGATCTCCACGAGCACGCCCACCGGCCGGAGCCCGGCCAGCCGCGCGAGGTCAACGGCCGCCTCGGTGTGCCCACGCCGGGCGAGCACCCCGCCCTCCCGATACCGCAGCGGGAAGACATGCCCCGGCCTGGTCAGATCCCTGGCCCCCGTCGCCGGGTTGGCCAGCATCTGGACGGTGTGGGCCCGGTCCGCCGCGCTGATGCCCGTGGTCACCCCGGTGCGCGCATCGACGGTCACGGTGAAAGCGGTCCGGTACTGGTCGTCGTTGTCGCGGGTCATCAGCGGGATCTGCAGGCGGTCCAGCAGCTCGCCCGTCATCGGCGCGCAGACCACACCGCTTGAGTAGCGGACGGTGAAGGCCATCAGCTGGGGAGTCGCCTTCTCGGCGGCGAAGATGATGTCGCCCTCGTTCTCCCGTGACTCGTCGTCCACCACCACGACCGGGCGGCCGGCTGCGATGTCCTGGATGGCTCGGGCGACGGTGTCCAGCTGGAGGGTCATCGGGTGACCAGCCGTTCGACGTACTTGGCGATGATGTCAACCTCAAGGTTGACGAGGTCGCCGGCCTGCCGGAGGCCCAGGGTGGTGCGCTGCAGGGTCTCCGGGATCAGCCCGACGGTGAAGGTAGCGGCGTCGTCGTCGACCTCCACCACGGTCAGGCTCGTGCCGTCGACGGCGATCGATCCCTTGGGCACAACGTAGCGGGCGAGCGCCGACGGCAACGCGAAGGTCACGGTGTCCCAGTGCTGGCTGGGGTGGCGCGACACGACGTGGCCGGTCCCGTCGACGTGGCCCTGCACGATGTGGCCGCCGAGCCTCCCTGTCGCGGTGACGGACCGTTCGAGGTTCACCGGGCTGCCCGGCTCCAGTGAACCGAGGGAGGTCTTGTCGAGGGTCTCCTGCATGAGGTCTGCCGTGAAAGTGGGCCCGTCAAGAGTGACGACGGTGAGGCAGCACCCGTTGACGGCGATCGAGTCCCCGGGGCGGGCGTCGCCGGTGACCAGCGGCCCCCCGATGGTGAGGGTCAGTGCGTCGGGGTGTGGATCGAGTGCGAGCACTTGGCCCAGCTCTTCGACGATTCCGGTGAACATGTCAGAACGCTCCTTCGAGGGGGGTGGGGGAGGGTGGGCGCAGCGTGAGGCGCAGCGCGGGTTGGTCAGTGGGGTCCACAGGTGGGAGGACGGTGGCCTCGTCGAGGTCGAGGCGCAACGCCTGCGAGATGGTGCCGATGCCGAGGTCGCCGACGACCGGGCTGCCAGCTCCGAGAAGGGCCGGCGCGATGTAGGCGACGATCTCGTCGATCAGGGCCTCGCGGAGGAAAGCTGCCGCAAGCGTGGGACCGCCCTCGAGCAGCACATGCCTGCGCCCGCGCCGGTGAAGCTCGGCCAGGGCCGAGTGCGGGTCGCGGGTGGGGAGGTGGATCGAGTCGGCGGCGCCGTCGAGCACGCGGCTTCCGGGGTGGGGTTTCCGCAGCCCCATGACCACCCGCAGTGGCTGGATGTCCGCCAGGGTCCCGGCGGAGTCGCGGATCGTCAGGTGTGGGTCGTCGATGGTTACGGTGCCGGTCCCGGCGAGGATCGCGTCGCAACGTGCACGCAGCCGGTGGGCGTCGGCACGTGCGGCCCTCGACGACACCCAGCGCGAAGTGCCGTCAGAGGCCGAGGTCCGCCCGTCGAGCGTTGAGGCGAACTTCCAGGAGACGTAGGGTCGGCCGCGGCTCACGGCGATGCCCCATGCCTTGTTGAGGGCTGCCGCCTCGTCAGCAAGGAGTCCTCCGGCAACGTCGATGCCCGCGTCACTCAACCGCCGGGCACCGCCCGACGCCTCGGGGTTGGGATCCTCCTGCGCGAAGACGACCCGCCGCACGCCGGCCGCTATCAGAGCTTCCGTGCAGGGGCCTGTGCGCCCGGTGTGGTTGCATGGCTCAAGGGTGACCACGGCGGTGGCGCCATGGGCACGCACCCCCGCGGCGGTCAGGGCGTCGACCTCGGCGTGTGGTGTGCCCGCTCCCCGATGGTGACCCTCAGCGATTGTGCGCCCGTCGGGTGTGAGGAGCACGCAGCCGACGCGAGGGTTGGGGCCGTGCGGCGCGTCTTCTGCAGCCGCCAGCTGCAGTGCCCGCGTCATAGCGCTCTGTTCGGCCGGTGATTCGTGCACGGTGCCCGCTGTCCTCTTCGGGCGCGCTCCGGGGGTACACGACCAAGCGGCAGGTACGCTGCCGCTGACCGCTGCGTGCGCTTCCCATCCGGACTTTAACCGTCGGTCCAGGAGTTCCACCTGGTCAACCGGCCAACGAGTTGGCCGGGTCGCGGACTGTCACCGCCGGTGCGGAATTTCACCGCCCCCAGAGCACGCAATGTGTGTTGGGCCAACAATGCACGGCCCGGCGGTGGCAGTCAATCCGTGATGGCTGGTCAGGCCTCGTCTATCCTGGCCCGACGGCGGGGTCATGAGCCGGCTCGACGCCGTGGCCCGGAGCGGGGTCGGGGACGGGGCCGCTGTGCTTGGGGGGGGCGTGCGATTCCCGTGCGGGGCCGACGGTGAGCGCCGCGATGCCGGTCGTGATGGGCACCGCGAGGATCAGCCCGATGGCCGAGGCGAACGTCCGCACGCCCTCCCCGGCGAACAGCTCGAGCCCGAACAGGTCCAGCGGCTCCCGGGTGGTGAAGAACAGCAGCAGCAGGATGGTCAGGGCGCCACCGGCGTAGGCGAACACGATGGTGTAGATGGTGGACGCGATGTGGTCCCGCCCGATCCGCATCCCCGCCGAGAACACCTTCGCCCGCGTCCACTCCGGCGCGGCGGCACGCAGCTCCCACACGGCCGAGGCCTGCGTGATTGTCACGTCGTTGAGCACGCCCAGGCCGCCGATGATGATGCCCACCATCAGCAGTTCCTGGAAGTTGATGCCTGGGGCGAGTTGGGCCAGGTCGTACTCGTTCTCCTCGGCGAAGCCTGACAGGCGTGCCGCGCTGACGGCGATCGTCCCCAGCGTGGTGGTGACGGCGAGGCCGAGAAGGGTGCCGGCCAGCGCCGCCGACGTGCGCATCGACACCCCGTGGGCCACGTAGAGGACGATGAACATGATCACCGTGGACCCGGACAGCGCCACCGCCATTCCCGGCTTCCCGACGATGATGGCCGGCAGCATGAAGCCCAGCAGGATCCCGCCGGCGATGACCAGCCCCACCAGCGCGAACAGCCCGCGCCAGCGCGCCACCGCGACCACCGCCACAGTGAACAGTACTGCCATCGTGAGGAGCACCGGCAGTCTGTTGATGCCGTTGAACGCGTAGTGGATGCCGTCAGAGGTGGGCACGCGCGCCACCTCGATGGTGTCTCCGGCTCGCAACCCGTTGTGCACGTTGGGGCCGGTGAGCTCGACGGCAGCCTGCTCGCCGGCGTCCGGACCTGAGGTGAGCGTGACGGTGGCGGTCATGCACGCCGCCGTCCCCGTCGGCGTCTCGACGGAGGACTCGCACCCGTCCACGATCGAGTCGATGGTGGCCTGCTCGTAGGTGACCCCCGGGGCGTCGGAGATCTTGTTGAGCGCCGCGGACACCTCGCTCTGGCTGGGCCACAGCCAGATCAGCCCGGCGATGGCGAGGACGCCGAACACCACCAGCAGGCCGGTGAGCAGGGTGCGGGCGCGCTGGCCCACCTCGACGACCCCGTGGCTGCCGTGCCCGTGCCCATGCCCGTGACCCATGGGCACAACTTACCGGCCCACCCGCCCGGAGTGGCCAAGACCGCTCGCCCTAGAATGGGACTCACGATGCTCAAGGCACCCCAGCCCTCCCTCCCGCGGCGACGACCCGACGCGAAGTGCCCGCTGCGCCCGGGGGAGCCGTGCACCCTGTGCCAGGCAAGTGTGACGGGGCCGCAGGACTGCGGCCTGGTGTACCTGGTCATGGATGATCCCGAGTTCCGCGAGGCCTGGGCGGCGTCGCGCCGGCCCGTCGGGCAGTAGCAGCCCCGAGCCCGTCCAGCCCGGGCCCTCAGCCCACAACCACGGAGCCGCCCCGCTGCGGCGGCTGGGTACGCTCGTCGCATGGATGCCGAGTCGTCGACGTGTTATCGACACCCCGATCAACCCACGCGTATCGCGTGCCAGCGCTGCGACCGGCCCATCTGTCCGCAGTGCATGATCCCCGGCGCGGTCGGCTTCCAGTGCCCTGAGTGCGTGTCCCGCGGCCACCGCGAGACACGGCAACTCCAACTCCCCTACGGGGGGACTCGGGCGGCCAACCCGCGCGCCACCTCGATCGCGCTGATCGTGATCAACGTCGTCGTGTTCGCGGGGGTCCTGCTGACGGGGGGATCCTTCGGGTCCCTGTTCAACCTGTTCGCCCTGACCCCGCAGGGCATCTGCCCGGTGGGCGACCAGATCCTGCTCACGGACGCGGCCGGCTGCGCAGCGGAGGGCTACGTGTGGCAGGCGGGGGTGGCCACGGGCGCCCCCTGGCAGGTGATCACCTCCGGCTTCACCCACGCCGCCCCCCTCCACATCCTGTTCAACATGCTGGTGCTGTGGCTGCTCGGGCCCACTATCGAGCAGGTGCTCGGCCGGGCGCGGTACCTGGCGGTCTACCTGGTGGCGCTCCTGGGTGGGTCGGCCGCGGTGATGCTCTTCTCGGAGCCATTCCTCTCGACCATCGGCGCCTCTGGTGCCATCTACGGGTTGATGGGGGGTCTTCTGCTGATCGCCGTCCGGCACAAGGGAGACGTGCGCGGCATCCTCTTCTGGCTTGGACTCAACGTCGTCCTGTCGTTCACCTGGGCGGGCATCAGCTGGCAGGGGCACCTCGGCGGCCTCCTCGGCGGCGCGGCGACGGCGGCCTTGATCATGTACCTGCCCAAGGAGCGCCGCGCCGCCTGGCAGTGGCCGTTGGTGGGTCTGTTGGCGGCGGTGTTCGTGGCCATCATCGTGGCCCGCGCGCTCGCCCTGGCAGGCTGACGGCGGGGCGTGGCCCCCGTCCAGCACGGTGGTAGGTTGCGGGCATGGTGGAGGCCCCCCGCGATGAGCTCGATCCCGCGCTGCGTCGCGCCCGCTACGGCAAGCGCGACGACGGGGACAGGTTCCTCGGCTTCTGGCTGACCATCCTGGTGCATGCCCGCCAGGATCGACTCACTCCCAGCCTCACCCAGGTTCGACGCGCCATCGAGGGCTTCTATGCCGGGCGTGAGGTGCGGGCCGCCGTCGCCGCGGTGGGGCTGCCGGCTGTGCAGGACCAGCTGCGCGACGCCGCAGCCGTCTACTTCCAGACCTGCCTGACCGATCCCCAATACTCGTCGGTGGTGTGGGGGATGAATCGGCTGCAGCCAGACCAGCTGCGCGCCAAGGCGGCCAAGGATGCCGCGACCGCGCTGGCGGCGCTGGTGGAGTGCCGCGCCGGGAGCCCGGCGGAGGAGTTGCCCCCGCTGTTCGTCGATGGTTTCCTCGAGGTCTTCGGTGAGCCGGGCCGCGACGCACTGCGCCCAGCCCTGGCGAAGAGGTCCTCGCTGGCGGGCCTCGGACTGGTCTAGGAGCTCACGCCTCGGGGGCCCCCGCCATTGCGCGGCGGGCCGACGGTGCGTGGAGCGCGGCCTGGATTCGCCTGGAGAGGTCCGGCGCCAGGTCACGGCCCTCGGCGCGGGCCGTCCGGGTCAGGGCCACCGCGGCGCCGTTGGCCTCGGAGGAACGACCGGCCAGGGCGAGGGCCAGGATCTCCCGCGATGCGAGGGCGTCGTTCGAGGGCGCAGCGAGACGTCCCCTTCGTACCGCCCAGAGGGCGGCCTCGGCCGCGCTGCGCTCCAGCGCCCGGTCCGCCAGCACACTGGCCGCGTCCACGACCATGGACACCATGTCCGAGCGCAGCTGGTGCGCCCAGCCCCATTGGAACTCGAAGGAGCCAAGGGGCTCGCCGCGCACCAGGCGCAGCGCCGCCACGAGAGCAGCGTCCGAGGACAGGTTCACGCCACCGCTCAGCATGGTGCGGAACTGCTCCCAGTCCGAGGACACCCTCGGATCCAGCGACACCCTCCCCGAGTACGCATCCGGCAGGTACTGCACCCCGTCCGGGGCGTCGCCCAGCCAGCTGCGCAGGCGGCTGGTGTTGGAGCGCCGGGTGGTCTCAGCGATCAGCAGCGCGCGCGTCATGGCCGTCGGCGTGGATCCGGGGTTCTCCAGGAGCCAGGCGCAGTACTCGAGGCACTGGCCCACGGCGCGCCCAGGAACGTCTCCGGCGGCGCCGATCAGGTCCGGATCCCCGAGGAGGAGCAGCATCGGGTGCTCGGGAGTGCTGAGCCGTCCGGTCATGGGGGCGTCCTCGTACGGTCTGGGTGAGTGCGGAAGGGGCGTCACGTTGGGGGGAAGCTCGTCCTCCGAGCGCCACCACGGAGCCTGCTCTGTGTCTGTGCTGCCGGCTGCGCGGAACAGTTCAAGCACTGCCCTGCGGGCCGGCTGGGTCAGCAGTTGGGGCGTGAACGACTGACCCCGCCAGGTGCCTGAGCGATCATCGACCGTCACGGGGTGCGAGCCGAGCTGGGTGGCGGACTCCGATCCGACGACCACGCTCACGCCCACCTCACCGAGGGCGAGGGCATCGGCGATGGCATCCAGCTGCACCGGGTTCACCGTCGACACGAACACCACCACCACCGGCTGCCACACGCCGGCCAGGTCCGCGTCCTCGCGGAGCTGGGGGAGGGTGCGACCGGCCATGGCGAGGCGCCGTTGGCTGCAGAGTCTGGTGAGGGCCAGGACGCCGTCCTCGACGGTGTGCGTGGCGCTGATCCGGGGATCATCCAGGGCGTCGGCCCATTCGGTGCCGCCCACCAGGACAAGCTGCGTCTCATCGGCCCAGGGCGCGCAGCTGAGGCCCGTCACCACAGCGGCCAGCGCCGACGCCGTAGCCGGCCCGGTGAGGATCAGCGCCCGCTCCCGCTCCACGTCCGCCGCGACCGTCTCGCCCTCAGCGGTCCACCCGAGGACGACGGCGGTGGCCGACTGCCCTGGCTCCGCCTCCTCCGCCCGCCTCGCCAGCGCCGCCCAGAAGCGGGCGAGTGGAGGTGAGACCGGGATGGCTCTGCGGCCCATCGCACGGCCGAGAAGCTGCAGGCGACGCCGTGAGGCCAGGCCCGCCACGATGCCGCTGGCCAGGATGGCTCCGATGGGGCCGAGCACCTCGGCCACGCCGTCGTCCGCGTCAACCATCGAGGACACGGCGGCCGCGGCTTCGTCGGCGCGCTCAGATGGGGCAACGGTGGGTGGACCGGGGAGCGGGTCCTCGGCACCTTCGTCCGGCCGCGGAGTGGCCGGCGGGCGGCTGGGCGTGGAGGTGTCGGTGGGGTCACTGAGCGAGGACTCAACCGCGACTTCGTCAGGAAGGGGATCCGCCGGCGCCGCAGCCACTGGGACAACCTCGACGACCGGCTCAGCGGCAACTGGGACGCTGAGGACCCAACCGGTGTCGATCTGGTCCGGGTCTGCGATGCGCTGTTGATTGAGCCGGTGGATCTCCGGCCACCGCTCGGGATCCCCGAGCTCGTCCGCCGCGATGGACCACAGCGTGTCACCCTCCTCCACCACCATCTCCTCCACGGCACCCACGGCGGCTTCCTCGGGGAGGACCAGCCGCCTCCCGGCCTCGAGCCGAGTGGACTCAGTGAGCCCTGGGTTCAGGGCCACCAGCTCCCGCCAGCGGCCTCCCTCGCCCAGCTCCTGCTCGGCCACCCCCCACAGTTCGTCGCCCGGCTGGACCAGGTAGGTGCGTGACCCTGCCGCCTCATCCGACACGGAGGCCTCGGCGCGGGCCGAGACCGACGCGCGCCCCCCGGACGCATCAGCGGGGCCACCAGGCGCCGCGACCGTGTCGGCCACCGCCGCGTTGGGCGCCGCGACAGCCGCCAACACCAGCGCCCCGATGACGGGCCGGAGCCAGCCGGTGCCGGGAAGCGCCACCGCGACCCGCCGTCGGGTGGCCACGGACAGCAACTCGAAGACGACGGTGAGGGCCAGGACCGCCCACGCCACCCAGCCCACCACGCTCAGCGCGGCCACGACCAGGCGGCTGTCCATCGCCACGAAGAGCGACGTGGCCCAGTCCGCGTTGAGGAGCGCCGTCGGATTCCCCACCTGGAGCAGCAGCCACGGGATGCCGATCAGGAGGAAGGCGAGTGCCAGCGTGGCGCCGAGGGCGCGGATGAGCCTCATGGCCCTGCCTCCTCGCCGGCTGAGTGCGCGCGCATGTCAGCTGGGGAGGCGGTCTGTGACGTACGCGGTGATGGCGGTGATGACCACCAGGGCGATGGCGGCGGCGCCCGCGAGCAGGATGGCGTTCTCCGTGCTCTGGCTGAGGCCTCGCTCATCGCGCTCGCGGGGCAGGTGACGAAGGGTGACGAGCAGCCCGACGAGGTGATGGATGGGTGACATGGGAACCTCCTGGTGATGATTGTGGTGGGGGGCAGTGCCAGTTCTTGAGTTATCCACAGGTGCGGGCGAAAGAGTAGATAGTCGTCCACAGTTGTGGTCCGGGTCTTGACATCAGGTGGCCAACAGCTTCAGCAGCGGCGGAACCAGGAGGGCAAGACCGAGAATCAGGGCGGGGATGGTCATCCACAGCGACATCGCCTCGCTCGCCTCCTGCGCGGCGGTGCGTTGGGCGCCCAGGTGGGCGTCGCGCAGCTCGCGCACCCGAGCCTGAAGGACGTCCGCCAGGCCCGCGCCCTGCTCCTCCAGCTGCATGACGTCCGCGAAGTCCGCCAGCTCCGGCACGTTCCATTCCCGGGCCACCTCCCGCAGCTCGGACCATGGCTGGGACTGCTCCATGCGGGCGCGTTCGAGGCCGGATGAGATCCTCCGGAAGAGGGGCGAATCGGAGACACCAGCCGCGCTCGCCGCCGCCTGCGCGGCCGACGAGTTGGCCAACCGCTCCAACACGACGAGATCGAAGAACGTGTGGATGCCGTCGGTGGCGGCGCGGCGTTCCTGCTCCGCCCCGCCGCGGAGCCGCAGGTCAGCAACGAAGTAGCCGACCACTGCGGCCACGAGGCCGATGGCCAGGGGCGCGGGGCCTGGTGAGCCGCCGAACGCCATCTGAGACGCGGCCCACACCACCGGGAGCAGGAGCCCGGCCGCCGTCCAGACGAGCTTCTCGACGAAGAAGTCCCCCACGCTGCGGCCCTGCATGAGCAGCAACTGCTGCTGGCGGGCGGTCAGCGGGAGCCTGAGGCGCCTGTGCACCCGTTCGCCCAGCGCCTCCACGCCGACGGCGGGCGCCGACGCCGACGCCGTCGGCTGACGACTGTCCAGGAGAGCCAACGCGTCTCCCAGCCGCACCGGGGGAGTGGTGAAGCCCCGCACCATCACGACGGCGCCCAGGCCGGCCACCATGCCGAATCCGATTGCCGCCCCGATCACTGCGCGCTCCGGAGGAAGCGGGGCGCCACGGGCGGCACCGTCATGCGGCGCAGCATCACGAGGCAGCCCAGGTAGGCGGCGGCCAGTCCGAGCGCGATCAGCTGGCCGAGGGGGGTGGTGTATGGGGCGAAGAACTGCGGATTCATCACCAACGCCCCGACGAGCACGCCCAGGGTGATGAAAGTCACCTGCTTGACCACGGCGCGGGGCTTGGCGCGCTCGGCGGAGATCTCGCGCAGCGCGGCGAGGCGTGCCTGGATGCTGTCGGAGATGGCACCGAGGGTGGCCCGCGCGCCCGCGCCGCCCTTCGCGGAGGCGATGGTCAGGGCCGCCACCACCGCGTCCGCGTCTGCGGAGGCCAGCTCGTCGGCCATGGCGAACAGCGCATCCCGGGCCTGCCAGCGCTGATCCAGGCGCGTGCACAGCCGTGCGACGGGCTCGCGCAGCACCGGCGCCACCTGCTGGCGGGTGCTGAAGATGGCGTCCCGGATGGATCTACCCGAGGACAGGGAGGTGGCGATCAGCCTCACCCAGCGGTCCAGGGCGGCCAGGATCTCGATCTCGCGGTTGGGCGGCGCGCTCAGCAGCAGTGGAATGGCGATGGAGATGGCGGGGAGCAGGATCAGCGCCATCACCGAGCCCGTCGCGAGGCCGGCCACCACCCCCGCGGCCCCGGCGGCCGCGAACCAGCCCCGGCGGGCCCTCGACAGCCCTGTCCACCACCGCGACACTCTTGTCCACAGGCATGTGGACTTCGGTGTGGATAACCGCTCGGCGCGGCGCCAGCCGAGCCCTACCAGCAGCAGACCCAGGCCCAGCGTCGATCCGGACAGCGCCGCCAGGATCACCCCCACGGGCCCGCCCCGTCGAACTGCGCCAACTCCGCCGCCATCGCCGCCTCGGGCTGGAAGAGCTCGGGCTGGGTGGGCGTGGCCGCGCGATAGACCAGGTGCGTGGCCGGCCTGCCCGCCTCGACGGATCCGGTGAGCTGCCTCACCTCAGAGACGAACCGGAGTCTCGTGCCGCCACGCCAGGCGTCGTCGCGGAGGGTGACGTGGACGATGAAGTTGAGGTGATGGGCGATCTGATGCATTGCGTCCTCGACGCTCAGCACCCGGCCCTGCGCCACCCTGGCCGCCAGGCGGTCGATCGTCGACGACGCCGAATGCGAGTGCGTCGTGGCCAGGCATCCCGCGCCGGATTGCATGGCTTCAAACATTGCGCCCGCCTCCGAGCCGCGCACCTCGCCCACCACGATCCGGGTGAGGTTCTGCCGCAGCGCCTCAGGGATGAGATCCGCCACCGAGTAGGATCCCACGCTCGTCCCGCCAGCCATCTCGCCCATCCCCACCCTGGCCTGCAGCGCCAGGATGTTGCGACGGTTGCCCAGCAGGTGGGTGAGCAGCTCGTAGTCCGTCTCCAGCGTGCCGAACCGCTCCGTGGGATGGATGGCCGCGATCAGTGCACGCAGCAGTGTGGTCTTGCCCGCGCCCTGGTCTCCCGAGATGACGATGGACTTTCGAGCCATCACTGCGCTCTGCAGCAGGCGCGCGACATGCGGCGGCAGCATCCCGTCGTCTGCCAGCTCGGCCAGGGTGACGTCGGTCAGGAGGTGCTGCCGGATGACCACGCTCGGCCTGAACGAGA
The DNA here is from genome assembly GCF_054483915.1 of Tessaracoccus luoxuelianae. NCBI lineage: Bacteria > Bacillati > Actinomycetota > Actinomycetes > Propionibacteriales > Propionibacteriaceae > Tessaracoccus > Tessaracoccus luoxuelianae. The sequence goes on from NZ_CM137013.1 coordinate 528,930, forward strand.
GTCCGAACCCGATGGCGTGCAGCCGGAAGCGATTGCCCAGGGCCAGTGTCATCGTGGGGTGCAGGTCGTCGAACGGCCTTGGCGGCGTGGCGGTCTGACCCAGGAAGCGGATGGCGTCCACCAGTTCCTCGTCGGTGTCCGCGACGGCGGCGTGCGCCTCGCGGTGACCGTCGCCGTATTGCACCGTGACCGTGTCGCAGCCGTGGATCTCGATGTTCTCGGCGTCTCGGATCTCGAACAGCGGCTGGAGCCGGCCGTAGCCGAAGATGGCGTTGTCCACCGCGTCGACGTAGCGCAGCTCCAGCTCGAGCGGCCACAGTGCCTCCCCGGCCTCGCCGAGGCTCTGTGCCCGGGCGTGCACCACGCTGCGGATGATGGCGCGGCCGCGGACCCGGCGGTCCTCCTCCGGCATGGGCTGGTTGCGGGTGGCCTGCCACTCGGCGGAGGCGTTGGAGATGAGCTCCACCGCCTCGCGCCGCAGGCCGACGACGAGCTGCCAGTCCACGTCCTGGGGAATGGAAGCCCCGCCTGCCGACGGCGCGGCGGCCCTGCGGGCGGACGAGGGATCAGGGGCAGGGGCCGCGGGCCCGGGGTCCGCGGGCATGAGCCCCAGCCTGCCCAGCGCCCCCGCCAGCGGAGGTAGTTGTCCGACGCTCATCAGGCCCTCACCGTCACCGCGGCCACGGCCTGGCGGGTACGGGTGAGGCGCTCTGACAGCGCCTTCGCGTCCGCCCGGAAACTGCCCATGAACCCTCCCTCGTGGAACCGCCTCGGCTCGACGGCGCCGTCGCTCAGCACCTCGGCCTGGCGTGGGTCCCACGACGGCTCCAGCCAGCAGGGGAGGCCGAACTGCGCCGCGATCTCTCCCGCCGCGTAGGGCCGGCCTGGGCCCACCACGGCCAGGCCCGCCGTTGTGGGGGACGGCATGGAGCGCAGCTGCTCCTCCACCGTGGCCAGATGGATCCTGGCCGCGGCAAGTGAGCGCAGCGACGACCGCACGCACACCACAACGGCGTCCGCCGCGGCGAGCAGGCCCAGCGGCAGCCCCGCCGACGAGATCCGTCCGCCGTCGATCAGCACGTCGATCCCGCGGTCGTCCAGGGAGGCCAGCGCCTCGCCGAGTGGGCCCCACACGTGCTCGAACAGCCTGGACGCCCCCGCCGTCGAGAATCCGGGGAGGAACCTCCGCTCCCGGTCCCCTCCCTGGGTGAGGGGCAGCGTGTGCCGCCAGAGCTCGGGGGCCAGCGCGGTTCCCTCCCGGTGGAGTTGCGCCAGGGCCATCAGACCCCGCCCGCCGTGGTCCATGCCGCGGAGGTAGCCGGCCTGGATGGCCTGGGAGGGGTCGCGGTCACAGTCCGCCACCAGCGAGTGTCGCGGCCAGGCCAGGCCGAGCGCCAGGGCGGTGGTGGTGACCCCGGGCGAGCCGGTGGCCGAGGCGAGCAGGACAACCGCCATCACTGCCCCCTGACCACGACGACGGCGAGGAGGTCCGCAGCGGAGAGCCGCGCCACGGCATCCGCGTCTGAATCGGAGACCCGGACGTCCAGGGAGAAGCTGGCCCCGTCGTCGAGGAGCACCGGCGAGCTGGCGACGACCGCACGGGCGGCGGTGCTCGTGCCCTCCACAAGTCCGACGAGGCGTACGGCGGTGCCTGGCGGCATGTCAGCGGTGGGCAGCTTGCCGAGCGGGAGGCGCAGCCCGATGAGGGCCTGCCCGCTGGGAAGTGGATCCTCCCCGACGTGGCGTGCTAGCGGGAACGCGCCCTGCGGGAGGTCCGTCAGCGAGCGCTGCCCGACGAGGCCCGGCAGCTCCGCGGCGCCCAGCGCCTCGACCCCGAGGCTCTCGGGGACCTCAAGGACCGCAAGATCCTCCCGTTCGATCGCGTCCCCGCGGCGCACGTCGGTGGCCATCACAACGACCGCGCGGTGGTCCGCGTTCATGGAATAGAGGGTTGCGGCGCCGAGCCCGCCGAGCGCCACGAGCATCGCTCCCAGGGCAATCAGCTTGGGGCTGCGGCGTGCGCGCAGCTGGACCTCGGCCGGCCGGGGCGCGGCGGGCGCAGCGGGTTCCGGCGTGTGTGGCCGTTTCTGATCGTGCATCGGGCCTCCCTTCCGGCCGCAAATGTAAGAGGAGCAGAGGGTCACTTCGGAGCCCAGAACCCGGATGTGGACAAGTTCGCCCCATTTGAACGATTTATCCACACCCTTATCCCCAGAGTCCTGTGAACGAAGCACACCAGCTTGACTATCTGAGAATCCTGAGAGATTCTTGGGGTCGTTGACTGTGAAGAGTGGGAGAGCTTGTGCGCAAGTGGATCGCAGCGTTGACGGCCTCCCTGGTCGTCGCCGCGGGTTCCGTCGTCGCCACCTCCGCCCAGGCGCTGCCCATCGCCCCCGCCCCAGTGGCATCAGTGACCGGGATCCCCACCCCGTGCCCCTCGACGAAGCCCTACCCGGCTGACGCGTCGATCGAGCAGCTCAAGGAACAACTCGCGGCCACCTTCGGCTTCAAGCTCGCCGGATCCCAGTGGACCGAGCAGCGCCGGCCCTCCATCAAGATCCTGTGGGAGACCCTGGACGCGGTGGAGTGCACCACCTACCGCGCGGATCTCCAGGCCAACGTGCACGGCGCTCTCGGCCTCAACGCCGCCCACATCTCCGGCTACGCCTGGGGTGACTGGAGCCTGACGAAGACCAACCACGTCACGCTGGACTTCGCGAAGTTCCAGCGCGCGCTGGACAGCGGCGACGAGGGCCGCCTCGTGCGCCTCGTGATCCACGAGCTCGGCCACGTGCGGAACTCGGACCGCTACGAGAACCCCGAGTACTGGACGGTGTTCACCAAGCTCTTCGCCCGTGAGGGCCGGTTCAGCGAGTACGCGGGCCGCAGCGTCACGGAGACGTTCGCCGACGTCGTCGGCTACTACGTGGGCCGCTGTGCGCTGGACAATCCGTACGACTCGGGCGAGCACGCCGCCTACTACGACTACGCGAAGACCTACATCTTCGGTGGCAAGGAGTTCGGGCCCGCAGCAGGCGTCGCGCCCAACTGCACGCTGCCGTCCGAGACGGCCGAGGAGCCGGCGCCGGGCGCCGAGGTCGCGGCGTGGATGGAAGGTCTCGGCGGCGAGTAGAAGCTGACGGGGTAGCATCGCAAGCTGTCCCACGGATCTGCTTCATGGAGGAAGTCATGCCCGACGTCGCCGCCTACGCCATCGATTCACCCACCGGCCGCTATCACAGGACCACCATCAGCCGTCGCGAGCCGGGCCCCACCGAGGTGTACTTCGACATCGCGTACACGGGCATCTGTCACTCGGACATCCACACCGCCCGCGGCGAGTGGGGGCCCATCCACTACCCGTTCGTCGGCGGCCACGAGATCGCGGGCGTCGTCAGGCAGGTGGGCTCGGAGGTGACGAGGTTCCAGGTGGGTGATCGCGTTGGCGTCGGCTGCTTCGTCGATTCCTGCCGCACCTGCGAGATGTGCCTCCAGGGTGAGGAGCAGTTCTGCACCGGCCGGCCAGGCGCGGTCTGGACCTACAACGGGACCGGTCGCGACGGGCTGCCCACCGACGGCGGCTACTCGCAAGGCATCACCGTGGAGCAGGACTACCTGATGCGCGTGCCGGAGCAGATGCGCCTCGAGCACGCCGCCCCCCTGATGTGCGCCGGCATCACGCTCTACTCCCCGCTGAAGCGTTGGGGCGCCGCGCCTGGCAAACGGGTGGGCATCGTCGGCATGGGCGGCCTCGGTCACATGGGCGTGCAGATCGCGGCGGCCATGGGGGCCGAGACCATCGTTCTCGGCCGCACTCTGGCCAAGCGCGACGACGGGCTCAAGCTCGGCGCCACGGACTACGTGTCCACGCAGGATCGCGGGGTGATGAAGTCTCTCCGGGGCTCGTTCGACCTGATCGTCACCACCGTCTCCGACGGCGTCGAGCTGGATTCGCTACTCAAACTGCTCAAGGCGCACGGGGTGCTGGTCAACGTCGGCCTGCCGGAGAACGCGTCGTCGGTGCACCTCGGCGTGCTCACCGGGCAGGCCCGGGTGCTGGCCGGATCGAACATCGGTGGGATCCGGGAGACGCAGGAGATGCTGGACTTCTGCGCTGAGAACGGGCTCGCGCCTATCGTCGAGATCATCGGCGCGGACCAGATCGACGAGGCGTACGACAATGTCGTCGCGTCGAAGGTCCGCTACCGCTACGTGATCGACATCGCCACCATCTGAGGGGTCGCAACGGGGCAGCGAGGACGAACGCAGAATACACCTGTGTACGGTGCGCGGCCCCTCCACCCCCACCAGGGCTCCCATGTCGACGATGCGACGATGGAGGGGTAGGAACGGCGTCCACCGTTCCTGCGGCCGGCCGGTCGGCCCGGCGCTTTCCCGGCAACCGGGCCGACCCCCGACGACGACGTCGGCCGCCGGTGCCTCTGTTGCCCACGGTTGCCGCGACAGCCCAGCCGCGGGCGTGGGTTCATCAGTCATCGGCATAGGATCGTCCCGGGAGGTCACGCGTGGTGGCGAGCGGATACGGTCGAGCGGCCTGGGTGGTCTGGGGAGTCGGCGTTTTCGGGTACTCGCTGGCGGTCATGCACCGTGCCGCCCTCGGCGTCGCGGGGCTTGAGGCGGCGGATCATTTCGGCACCACTCCCGGCATCATCTCCACCTTCGTCGTGCTGCAACTCGCCACGTATGCGCTTGCCCAGGTGCCCGTCGGCCTGCTGCTCGACAGGTACGGTTCCCGCCTCATGCTCACCGGCGGAACCCTCGTCATCGCCGGCGGGCAGGCGATGCTCGCCACCACCGACGACCTGTCCACGGCCTACGTCGCCAGGGTGCTGCTCGGCATCGGCGACGCCTGCATGTTCAACTCCGTGCTCAGACTCCTTCCCCGCTGGTTCGCGCCGCAGCGCGTCCCCGTGCTCAGCCAGGTCACGGGCATGGTCGGCGCACTGGGCCAGATCGCGGCGGTGGGCGCGGTCCTTCCGCTGATCAAGCTCATGGGCTGGCAGACGGGCCTACTCATCACAGTGGCCTTCAGCGTCCTGGCCGCAGTGCTCGTGATGGCGTGGGTGCGCGACGCTCCCCCCGGGCAGGCGTCGGCGGTGGTGGTGGACCCCATTCGCGAAATCCCCGGCCGGATCAGAGGGGTCTCCATGCACCCCGCCACCCAACTCGGCTTCTGGGTGCATTTCACCTCTGGATTCTCCAGCATCACCTTCGTGTTCATGTGGGGGATCCCGTACCTCGTCGTCGGCCAGGGAATGTCGCAGGCCGAGGCGGGCGGGCTCTTCGCGCTGCTCTCGGTGGCATCGATGGTGGCCGGCCCCGTCGTCGGGTCGCTCACCGCCCGGCACCCGCTGCGGCGCAGCACCCTGGTGATGATCCTGGTGTGGACCGTCATCGCGTGCTGGGCGGCCGTGCTGCTGTGGCCGGGGCGCGCCCCGCTACCGCTGCTGGTCCTGCTGGTGCTCGCGCTGGCGGTGGCGGGCCCCGGCACCGGGGTGGGCTTCGACTTCCCCCGCACCAACCTCCCGGTGACCCGGCTCGGAGCCGCCAACGGCATCGTCATCGCGGGCGGCTTCGTGGGCGGCACCGTGCTCATCCTGATCATGGGCCTCTTCCTGGACTGGCTCTCGGGGGGCAGCGCCTATACCCCGGAGCAACTCCGCCTCGCGTGGCTGCTCCAGATCCCCTTCTTCGCGGTGGGGATCGTAGGTATCCAGCTCAGCAGGCGACGCCTGCGCCGGTTGATGGCGGAGGAGGGCGTCGTCGTACCGTCGTGGCGCGAGGTGGCGCGCCGAATCCGAGACCGGCGCGTCGAGGACTAGCGACGAGGGCTAAAAGGGGCTAAAAGAGGCCTTCTGGCAGCGGGGGCGGTGCATAGGACGGGTCCACGTCGTTGAACAGCTTGCTCACCGAGCGGCCGTTGTGGATGCGGTCGATGGCGTCGGCGAACAGTCCCGCTACGCTCAGCACCGTCAGGCCGGGGAAGTTCTCGGGCGGGGGCACGGTGTTGGTGGAGACCACCTCCACGATCCGCGACACGTTCTGCAGCTTCTCCACGGCCTGGCCCGCGAACAGTCCGTGAGTGCACGCCACCGACACCTCTTCGCAGCCGAAGTCCCCTAGCCGGGTGACGATCTCGACGATGGAGCCTCCGGTGGCGATCTCGTCGTCCAGCACGATGGCCCGCTTGCCGGCCACGTCGCCGACGATGGCGTCGATGACCACGCGGTCGTCTGCTAGGCGCTGCTTGGACCCGGCCGCGACCGGCAGGTTGAGGAGGCGGGCCAGCAGCGTGGCCTGCTTCGCGTTCCCCAGATCCGGGGAGACCACGACGGTGTTGCTCAGGTCCCGATCCCGGTAGTGGTCCGCGATCACCCCCAGTGCGGTGAGGTGATCCACGGGAACCGAGAAGAAGCCGTGCACCTGGGGCGCGTGCAGGTTCATGGTGAGCACCCGGTCCACCCCTGCCGTGGACAGCATGTCTGCCACCAGCCGCCCGCCGATCGAGATCCGCGACGCGTCCTTCTTGTCCGAGCGCGCGTAGGCGTAGTGCGGCATCACGGCGGTGATCTGGCCGGCCGAGGCGCCGCGGGCCGCGTCGATCATCAGCAGGAGCTCCATCAGGTGGTCCTGCGTGGGCGGCACGAGCGGCTGCACGATGTAGACGTCGCGCTGGCGGCAGTTGGCCAGCAGCTGCGCCTGCAGGCAGTCGTTGCTGAAACGGGAGATCTTGACGCCTGAACGACGAAGACCCAGGTGGCTGCAGATCTCGTCGGCGAGCGCGGCGTGGGCCGACCCGGAGAACACGACAACGCCCTTCACAGGCTGCCCCTTCCGTTTGCCCCCAGCCTAATGGGCGACGGGGTATCGCGGGCCCCACCGATCACACGTTCCAGTGGGCAGCCCGTTCGGGGCGTCGCCGTCGCCTCACCTCCCGCAGCGCTCCTCCGACGCGACCGCTCACACAAGCATGCGGGTGCCGGTGGGGGTGACTTCGTAGCGGTAGCCCAGGGGGCTGGACCAGTGGAGCTGGCTTGGTCTGGGTTGGTCGGCGCGCCAGGTGCGGGCGGTTTTCGCGCGGTGGACCCTGCGGCTGAGTGGGGCAAGGTTCCCGCTCCGGGTCTGCCCGCGGCAGCCGGATGCGAAGGGTTGGGTGTGGTCCAGGTCCAGGCCGTTGGCTCGCCGTTTGGAGTAGGGGAACATTTCGTGGTCCATGCTCAACAGCAGGGCCTTCTTCAACCCGGCCGATGGGGCGTAGTGGTCTTCGGCGGGGATTGCGGGCAGATCGATCACAGGCTGCACCGTGACATCCACCCCCGGGAGCAGTTCGGCCAGCAGGGCGGTGGTGATGTGCCCGGCGCGGTCGATGCGGGCGGTGCCGGTGAGCTGGCCGAGGGCGTCGGCGTGAATGTGGACGGCCAGCTCCAGCTTGGGGCGGAGCTTGGCCAGTGGGGTGGTGATGGTGCCACACAACGCGCCGAGGCAGTGCGGATCATGACGCTGCCCACCATCGACAGGCGCAGGCTCCGCAGGTCCGCCGCCGTAGCCGACTGACCCTGTGTCCGGGGCGTTGGCTGTGGTGGGGGCCGGGGCAGTGTCGAGGGCGGCGGCGAGGCTGTCGTGGAGGGCGGGCTGCGCCGCGTGCTGGAGAAGCGCCAGGGCGTAGGCCGGGTTGGCGAGCACTCCGAGGGCTTTGGCGCGCAGGATCGTCTTCGATGTGTCGGGCTGCTCGACAGCCAGCAGGTCGGCGATGCGGTCGACGGCAGCATCCAGGTAGCGGGCGTCGAGCACATCCAAGCGGCCGGTGAGGTTCATCACCCCGTCGTGCAACCCCCACACGTGCACCCCGCGTGAGGCCCGCTGCCGCCGTTCGCGTTCCGCGGCGCGGGCCTGATCAGCCTCGATGATCATCTTCTTCAACAGCGTGAACGCGGCCGTCCAACCCAACCCGTCCTGCCTACCCAACCAGCGGTCGGTGACCGCATCGGCCCCCTCGACCGGCAGGTCCAGACACATCGACGCCGCCTTGCAGGCCCGCCCCGCCTCGATCCGGCCCTCCTGCACCGCCGCGTAGAGGCAGGGATGGCGGTGCTTCAGGCTCAAAGCATCTGCCAGCTTCGAGGCCGCCACAATGGGTGGGCAGCGCAGCAGGCCGGCCAGTTCCAGGCCGATGAACTCGGAGACCGCCGGGGTCCCGATACCCCCGACCACCACCCTGCGCTCGGCGAGGACCTCAACGACCTGGTCGTAGTCAACCTCGTAGTGCTCCGCGAGGTCACACAGCAGGGTCAGGGTCTGGGCCTCGGCGAAGCGGCGCAGTTCGTCGGCGGAGCGCAACTGCTCCGCGATCTCACGCGCCTTGTCCTTCATGGGTTCCACGCTATGTCCGACCACTGACATTTTTGGCTCCCAGCAGGGGCGCCGGGCAGAAATTCTTTGAGAAGTTTTTCTGGGGGTTGCTGGGGGGTCGGCGACGGTGTCGAGGCCTCGACGCGTCGGGCGAGTTGGCTTGTCGGCTCGCGTTTCTTAGGCTTCGAGGCCGCTTCGCGGCACCTCAGCCAGCGGGGAGGGCTCCAGCCCACTGCGCGGCACCTCAGCCAACGGGGAAGCCCTCGTCGCCGACCCGCGGCTCCTCAGCCAACGGGTAGGGGGAGCTCCGACTCGTAGGGTCTTCCGTGGCGACGCGACACGGCGCCCGGGAGTGGGGGGCTCCCGGGCGCCGTGTCGCGTTGCGGACGGATCAGGCCTTGGCGGCCGCCGCCCGACGCTTGTTCCAAATGTCGAATGCCACTGCGAGCAGCAGCACCAGACCCTTGACGATCTGCTGGATGGACGTCTGGACGCCCATCAGCTGCATGCCGTTGCTCATGACGGCCATCACCAGGCCGCCGATCATGGCGCCGATCACGGTGCCGACGCCGCCGGTGACGGCTGCGCCACCGATGAAGCAGGCCGCGATCGCGTCGAGCTCGAACATGTTGCCTGCGCCCGGCTGGGCGCCGTTGGTGCGCGAGGAGAACACCACGCCGGCCACGCCGGTGAGGAGGCCCATGTGCACGTACACCCAGAAGATGGTGCGCTTGACCTTGACGCCGGAGAGCAGGGCGGCGTTGATGTTGCCGCCGATGGCGTAGACGTGACGGCCGTAGATCGAGTTCTTGGCAAGGAACGAGTAGACCAGCACCAGCACGGCCAGGATGATCAGCACGATCGGGAAGCCACGCGCGGTGGCAAGCTTCCAGGCGAAGAACATCACGACGACGGCCACCGCGACCAGCTTGAAGATGAAGAGCGGCATGCCCTCCACCTCCTGCTCGTAGCGGATGCGGGCGCTGCGGCTGCGCCACTGGGTCCAGGCGAAGCCGGCGATGGCGAACACGCCGATGAGCAACGTGAACAGGTCGAAGCCGTTACCGCCTAACAGCCCGTTGAGGAAGCCGTTGGCGATCTGCTGGTACTCCGGGGTCATCGGGGACAGGGAGACCGAGCCCAGCACGAGGAACGTCATGCCACGGAACAGCAACATGCCCGACAGGGTCACGATGAAGCCCGGGATGCCCACGTAGGCCACCCAGAAGCCGTGCCAGGCGCCGATCGCGAGGCCGACGATGAGGCCGGCGATGACGCCGACATACCACGGCATGCCGTTCTTGATGATCAGCGTTGCCGAGACCGCGCCCACCAGTGCCACCACGGAACCCACCGACAGGTCGATGTGGCCCACGACGATGACGAACAGCATGCCGATCGCCAGGATCAGGATGTAGGAGTACTGGAGGATCAGGTTGCTGACGTTGATGGGATTGAGCAGCGTCCCGCCGGTCAGCACCGTGAACAGGAGCACGATCGCCACGAACGCGATGACGATGCCGCTCTGGCGGAGGTTCTTGGAGAAAAGGTCCTTGACGGTGGCCATCACGCGGCCTCCCTTTCTTTGGTCATGAGCTTCATGAGGCTCTCCTGGGTTGCCTCTCCGCGGGGGAGTTGGCCTGTGATGCGTCCGAAGGCCAACGTGAAGATGCGGTCACAGATGCCGAGGAGCTCAGGGAGCTCCGACGAGATCACAACCACCGCCTTCCCGGCGTCGGCGAGCGCGTTGATGATGGTGTAGATCTCGTACTTGGCGCCGACGTCGATGCCGCGGGTGGGTTCGTCGAGGATCAATACCTCAGGGGAGGTCATCATCCACTTCGAGAGGACAACCTTCTGCTGGTTTCCGCCGGAGAGCTGGCCCACCACGTTCATCACGGTGGGGGTCTTGATCCGCATCTCCTTGCGGTACCGCTCGGCGTTCTTGATCTCCTCGTTGGAGTTGACCACCCCGTTGGAGGCGATCTTGTCCAGCGAGGCGGCCGAGATGTTGCGACGGATGTCGTCGATCAGGTTGAGGCCGTAGCGCTTGCGGTCCTCGGTGGCGTAGGCGAGACCGGCGTCAATGGCTGCTGCCACTGAATGGAGCTGGACTTCCTTGCCGTGGAGGAAGAGCTTCCCGCCGATCTTGCGGCCGTAGGCCCCTCCGAACAGGCTCATCGCCAGCTCGGTGCGGCCCGCGCCCATGAGGCCGGCGATCCCGACGATCTCCCCGGCGCGGACGTCGAAGGAGGCGTTGTCGGAGACCTTCCGGCCGGCGACGGTGGGGTGCAGAACCGTCCAGTCCTCGACCCGCATGATCTCCTCGCCGATGTTGGGCGTGTGATCGGGGAAGAGGTTGTCCAGCTCGCGGCCGACCATGTCTTTGATGATCCGTTCCTGGGTCATGTCCGGGCCTCTGTCGAGGGTCTCGATGGTCATGCCGTCGCGGATCACCGTGGTGGCATCGGCGATGGCGGTGATCTCGTTGAGCTTGTGGGAGATCATGATCGACGTGATCCCCTGCCCCTTGAGGTGCCGGAGCAGGTCCAACAGGTGCGCCGAATCGGTGTCATTGAGCGCGGCGGTGGGCTCGTCGAGGATGAGCAGCTTGACCTGCTTGGAGAGCGCCTTGGCGATCTCCACGAGCTGCTGCTTGCCGACGCCGATCTGGTTGATCGGCGTCATGGGGTTCTCGTCCAGACCCACCCGGGCCAGCAACTTCGCCGCCTCGGCGTTGGTCTTGTGCCAGTCGATCACCCCGCGCTCGACCTGCTCGTTGCCGAGGAAGATGTTCTCGGCGATCGACAGGAGCGGGACCAGGGCGAGCTCCTGGTGGATGATGACGATTCCCGCGTGCTCCGAGTCGTTGATGGAGTTGAACTTGCACTCCTTGCCCTCGAAGATGATGTCGCCTTCGTAGGTGCCGTGCGGGTACACGCCGGAGAGCACCTTCATGAGGGTGGACTTACCGGCCCCGTTCTCGCCGCAGATGGTGTGGATCTCGCCGCGCTCAACCTCAAGCGTGACGTCCGAGAGGGCCTTGACACCAGGAAAGGTCTTGGTGATGTTGCGCATCTCGAGGATGTTCTGTGTGTCGCTCATGCGTCGCCTTTCTTCGCTGTCAACGGGCGACGATGGCCCGGCCCCTGAAGGGCCGGGCCACCGCGGGTGCCTGGATCAGGCAACGCCTGCGTCAATCTGCTCCTGGGTCCAGTAGCCGGTGTCGACGAGCGCCTCGGTGATGTTCTCGCTGGTGACGGTCACAACATCGAGGAGGTAGGACGGAACGACCTTCACGCCGTTGTCGTAATCCTCGGTGTTGTTCGCCTCGGGCTCGTTGCCGGCCAGGAGGTCCTGGGCGGCTGTGACGGCCTGCTCGGCCAGAAGCCGGGTGTCCTTGAAGATGGTCGAGGACTGGATGCCGTCCTGGATCAGCTTGACGGAGGCGATCTCGGCGTCCTGCCCTGTGACGATCGGGAAGCTGTCGGCGACGGTGCCCGAGTAGCCGTTGTTCTGCAGGGCGGTGATGATGCCGCGGGAGAGTCCGTCGTAGGCCGACAGCACGCCGTCAACCTTGGTGTCGCCCTGGTAGTTGGCGGTGAGGAGGTCCTCCATGCGCTTCTGCGCGGTCTCCTGCTGCCAGCGAAGCGTGGCTGCCTGCTCGATGTCGGTCTGACCGGAGACCACCACCATGGTGCCGTTGTCGATCTCGGGCTGGATGACGCTCATGGCGCCGTTGAAGAAGAAGAAGGCGTTGTTGTCGTCAAGCGAGCCGGCGAACAGCTCGATGTTGAACGGGCCTTCGCCGCGGGCCTTGAGGCCGTCGATGAGGGCCTGGCCCTGGGCGACGCCGACCTTGAAGTTGTCGAAGGAGACGTAGAAGTCGACGTTGGCGCTGTCGCGGATCAGGCGGTCGTAGGAGATGATCTTGATGCCCTGCGCAGCGGCGTTCTCGAGCTGGGGGGCCAGCGCGGTGCCGTCGATGGCGGCGATGATGAGGACCTTGACGCCCTGGGTGATCATCTGGTCGATCTGCTGGCCCTGGGTGGGGATATCGTCGTTGGCGAACTGGAGATCGACTTCGAAGCCGGCCTCTTCCAGCTGGGACTTGACGGCCTCGCCGTCGGCGATCCAACGCTCGGAGGTCTGGGTGGGCATCGACACGCCGACGCTGCCGCCCTCTTCCATGGGGGCGCTCGCGGACGCCGTGGCGTCACCCGAGGCGGCGGGGGTGGTGGCTGTTCCGGCGCCGCCGCCACCGCATGCGGTGAGGGCGAAGGCCATGAGCAGGCCTGCGCTCGCGGTTACGAACTTCTTCATCTTCATTCGTTCCTCCTGTGAACGTTCACTTCGAGCGGACCGACGCCGCCTCGTGGGGTTGTGCGGGTATGAACGAAGCGCTGAGCGCTGGGCGAACTCCGCACACGGTGTCTTGTGGGCCGGATCTCGGACGGCGTTGTCTCTCCGTTGCGCTTGAGTCTGTCGCGCAGTCGCAGCGCTGTCAACCGATTCTGAGGCCTGACATGGTTGCGAAATTGTAACGATCTGATAGCGCTCCCACCATGCACTTTCGACGGCGAGGGTGGGGGTCGGCTCCGAAACGACGCTGTGTAGTATCCGGACGGTGACTCCGCACCCAGGCACCGCCCCCCACGAGGCCCGCAAGGGCGTGGTCCGCACGCTCCACCACGACGCCGGGGAGCGCCCCCACGTGCTGGTCTGGGAGGTCACCCGAGCCTGTCAGTTGGCCTGTCGACACTGCCGCGCTGATGCCTTCACCCGGGCGGACCCCCGGCAGCTCACCACCGAGCAGGGCAAGGCCCTCCTCGACGATTTCGCCGCCTACGGCACCCCCAAGCCGATCGTCATCCTCTCCGGCGGCGACGCGTTCGAGCGCGACGATCTGGAGGAGTTGATCGCCTACGGCACCTCCATCGGACTGCCCATCGCGCTGTCGCCGTCGGTCACGCCGCTGCTCACCGACGAGCGTCTGGCGTCGGTGCGCGAGGCCGGGGTGAAGGCCTTCTCGCTGTCCCTCGACGGCGCCACCGCTGAGACCCACGACTCGTTCCGTGGCATCGACGGCACCTACGAGGACACCATGGCGGCCGCCGAACTGGTGGTGAAGCACGGCTTCCGGTTCCAGGTGAACACCACGATCTGCCGCAACAACCTGCGCGAGCTCCCTCAGCTGCTCAAGCGGACCATGGAGATGGGCGCGGGCATGTGGTACGTGCTGTTCCTGGTGCCGATGGGTCGCGGATCCAACCTCGAACCGCTCGATCCGGACGAGATGGAGGACGTGCTGCACTGGCTGCACGACGTCTCCGACCGGATCGCGGTGAAGGTCACGGAAGCGCCGAACTACCGTCGCGTCGCCATCCAGCGCGACGACGCCCGCGCGGCCGGTCGGCCGTTGCCGGTCCGCGGAGAATTGCATGCCTGGCTGACTGCCGAGACCGACGCCCTGCTGGGTGAGGTCCTGGAGCGGCGGCCGCCGCGTCCGCCGATCGGCGTCAACAGCGGTCGCGGCTTCGCGTTCGTGGACCACATCGGCGACGTCTACCCGTCGGGGTTCCTGCCGCACCGCTGCGGATCGGTGAAGGAGCAGAGCTTCCGCGAAATCTACGCCGGGGCGCCGATGATGAAGGCGTTGCGGGACCCCTCGTCGTATTCGGGCAAATGCGGGGTGTGCGAGTTCAACTGGATCTGCGGAGGGTCGCGGGCGAGAGCCCATGCCATGCTGGGTGACCCCTTGGCTTCGGACCCCACCTGCGTCTACCAGCCCACGGGTCTGCGTGGCGTGCACGAAACGCCGTCGGACCCGGAGTCCGTGCACGTATAGGTCCATGGGGAGCGATCCCGACGGCGTGTCGTGCCCGCCTGGAGGGCTGCCGGTGAGCTTGGCAACCCCCCAGGAGTATCCGGGGCAACGAATGGCAACTTCTTGTTGACGGGGATGCCGGATGGCGTACTTATCACACCGCACTGACGGGCTCGCCCCCGAGTCCTGACAGCAGAGCGGACGTCCGACATCTGGTCCCGGAGAGGCTCTCGCCAACCGGGTCCCCTTTTCGAAGGAACCGACAGTGAAGTCACGCATTCTTTCCGCGACGGCGCTCGCCACCGTCGCCGCCCTGGCCCTCGCGGGCTGCTCATCGCCCGCCGCTGAGGAGCCCAACTCGACCCCAGGGACCTCCGGCACCGCGGCCTCGACCCGCGGCGAACTCCTCACGCTCGGCATCGTGCAGGAGCCGGCCTCCTGGGATCCGGCGCAGGCACACGTGGGCCACCGCCTCCAGCCCTTCCAGGCCGCCTACGACTCCCTGATCCTCCGCGCCCCCGACGGCTCCTACGAGCCGATGCTCGCCACCGAGTGGGGATACACCGACGAGACCAACCTCGTGTTCAGCCTCGACCTCCGCACGGACGTCACCTTCTCCGACGGTGCCGCCTTCGATGCCGAGGCCGTCGTGGCCAACCTCGACCACTTCAAGACTGAGAACGGCCCTCAGGCGGGCCAGGCGGCGGCAGTGGCCTCCGCCTCCGCCGTCGACGAGGACACCGTGGAGATCACGCTGTCCCAGCCCGACCCCGCGCTGGAGTATTACCTGAGCCAGGCCCTCGGCCTGATGGGCAGCCCCGAGGCGCTCGGCACCGACGAGATCGACCGCACCCCCGTCGGAACCGGCCCCTACGTCATGGATGCCGCGCAGGCCGTCGTCGGCTCGCAGTACGTGTTCAAGGCGCGGGAGGACTACTGGAACCCCGACCTGCAGAAGTGGAACCAGATCACCCTCAAGCTGCTCGCCGACGTGACCTCCCGCGTCAACGGACTCGTCTCCGGAGAGGTGGACGCCACCCTGCTGGACGCCACCACCTACCAGCAGGCCCAGGGCGGCGGGTTCGAGCTCCTGGAGTACGGCACCGACTGGATGGGACTCCTGCTGTTCGACCGCGACGGTGCGCTGAGCCCGGCGATGGCGGATGTCCGCGTGCGCCAGGCGATCAACTACGCCTTCGACCGTGACGCCCTCCTCCAGGAGATCGGCGGCGGCTTCGGTGAGACCACGAGCCAGGTGTTCGGCCCGGACAGCACGGCCTTCCTGCCGGAGCTCGAGGGCTACTACACCTACGATCCCGACAAGGCCCGCGAGCTCCTCGCGGACGCCGGCTACGCCGACGGCCTCACCATCGAGCTGCCCGTCTTCACCCCCGGCGGCGAGACCATCATGACGTTCGTCACGCAGCAGCTGGCCGACATCGGCATCACCGTCACGCAGACCTCGGTTCCGGGAGCCGACTTCCAGGGCCTCCTCGGCCAGGGGAAATTCCCCGGCTCCTGGTTCAGCCTCTTCCAGGGCCCGTCCTGGGTGGCCTACAGCCAGATGCTCTCCACCGATGCCCTCTACAACCCCTTCGACTCGACCGACCCGGTGATCGAGGCCGCTGTCGAGGAGCTCCGGGTCGGGGGCGACGAGGCCGTCGACGCCGCGCAGGCCATCAACAAGTTCGTGACGGAGGAGGCCTGGTTCGCCCCCTGGTTCCGCCCGTCGCAGCTGTACTTCCTCAACTCGGACAAGGTGACCGCCGTGCCGCAGTCGCAGATGGCCGTCCCGTCCATCTACAACTACTCACCGGCTTCCTGAGCCGCTGACGTGGGGGGCGGCAACCCGCCGCCCCCCACGCCCACCCCACCGGGCACCCCCCACCCCTGTCTGCAACGGAGCTGACCCATGCTTTCTATGATCCTGCGGCGCATCGCTTCCGGGGTCGCCGTCCTGCTCGTCGTGTCCGTCCTCACGTTCACGATGCTGTACGCGTCGTCCGGCAACATCGCCCGAAACATCCTCGGCGACCAGGCTACTGAAGAGGCCATTGCTGCCAAGGAGGCCGAGCTGGGCCTCGATCAACCCCTGATCACCCGCCTCCTCGCCTGGCTCGGCGACGCCGTCACCGGCCAGTTCGGAAAGTCATGGTTCACCAACGAACCGGTCTTTCAAGCCATCGGCAGCCGCCTCCCCGTCACGTTGGCGATGATCGGCGTCTCCATTGTCCTCATCGCGCTCGTCGCCACCGGGCTCGGGATGCTCGCCGCCACGCGGCGCGGCTGGGCCGACCGCCTGGTCCAGCTCGGTGCGGTCGTCGGCAATGCCGTCCCCGGCTTCATCATCGGCGTCCTCCTGGTGTGGATCTTCGCCATCGAACTGGGATGGCTGCCCGCCATCTCGCAGATCGCTCCCGGCGTCAGCCCGGCCGTGTGGATCGCCTCACTGACGCTTCCCGTCATCGCCCTCGTCATCAACGGCGTCGCCAGCGCGGCGCAGCAGATCCGAAGCGCCTTCATCAAGCAGCTCGAAATGGACTATGTCCGCACCCTGCGCAGCCGCGGAATCACCGAGCGGGAGATCCTCTTCAAGCACGTACTCCGCTCGGCTGCCCCCGCTGGGCTGACAGTCCTCAGCCTCCAGTTCATCGGCCTGCTCGGCGGCGTCGTGATCATCGAATCCATCTTCGCCATCCCCGGCCTCGGCCGCCTCGCCGTCACGGCCACCACCATGAGCGACCTGCCGCTGGTCATGGGCGTGGTCATCTACACCGTCGTGATCGTCATCCTCGTCAACCTCCTTGTGGACATCCTCAACGGTTGGCTCAACCCGAAGGTACGTGTCTCATGAGCGAGCTCACACCCCCCGTTGCCGTGGGCCAGGTCGGCGCCGTCGTGCGTGCCTCGGCGCTGCGCCGCCTCCTCAAGAACCCGATGGGTCTGGCGGCCATCATCTTCCTCGTGCTGATCACGATGGTCGCGGTGTTCGCACCGCTCCTGGCCCCGCATGACCCCAACTTCGCAAGCCTCGGCAACGTGCTGCTCGGCCCGGGCGGGGACTACCCGCTCGGCACCGACAGCGCCGGCCGCGACATCGCCTCGCGCCTGATCTTCGGCGCGCGTGTCACGCTGCTCTCCGCGGCGCTGGCAGCCAGCGTCGCCATCGCCGTCGGCCTTCCGTCCGGTCTGATCGCCGGCTACTACGGCGGCAAGTTCGACGGCATCGCGAGCTGGTCCACCAACATCCTGCTCGCGCTTCCCGGCATGATCGTTCTGCTCGCAGTCCGGGCCGCCCTCGGCCCGTCGGTGTGGATCTCCATGATCGTCTTCGGCCTCCTCCTCAGCCCCGGCTATTACCGCCTGACGCGCACGGCAGTCCAGTCCGTGCGCAACGAGCTGTACGTGGACGCGGCCCGCGTCTCCGGACTGTCCGACGCGCGCATCATCTCCCGGCACATCTTCTCCGTGGTCAGGGCCCCGATCATCATCCAGACGGCCATGGTGGCCGGCGTGGCGATCTCCATCCAGTCCGCCCTGGAGTTCCTGGGGCTCGGTGACCCCACCGTCCCCACCTGGGGCGTCATGGTCAGCGACGGGTTCCGCAACATCTACCGGCAGCCCCTCAATCTCCTTTGGCCCACGCTGGCGATCGCGCTGACCATCGCCGCCTTCGTGCTGCTGGGTAACGCCGTCCGCGACTCCCTCGAGGACCTGGAGAAGACCAAGGCCGTCCGCGTCAAGCCGCTGCCCGACGCCCACGTGGCAGAGGCGCACGCCGCCGGGATCGCGGAGTCCGCACACCACCTGCTGACCGTCACCAACCTCGGCGTCGGCTACCCCCAACCCGACGGCTCCACCAAGACCGTCGTCGACGGCGTGTCCTTCCATGTGGACCGCAACGAGGTGGTCGGCATCGTGGGCGAGTCCGGGTCCGGCAAGTCCCAGACCGCCTTCTCGATCCTCGGACTCCTGCCCGACAATGCCATGATCACCGGCGGCTCCATCCTCTTCGACGGCACCTACACCGTCGCGCCGGGAGACGACCACGTGCGGCAGTCCAAGATGCGCGCCCTGCGCGGCAAGCGGATCTCCTACATCCCGCAGGAGCCGATGAGCAACCTGGACCCCGCCTTCACCATCGGGTCCCAGCTCTCCACCCCGATGGTCAGGGTGCTGGGCGTCACCAAGGCGGAGGCCAGGCAGCGGGCCCTGGAACTGCTCGCCAGCGTCGGCATCCCGGACCCGCAGCGGACCTACAACGCCTACCCGCACGAGGTCTCCGGCGGCATGGCGCAGCGCGTCCTGATCGCCGGCGCGATCTCCTGCGAGCCGGACCTGATCATCGCCGACGAGCCGACCACCGCGCTGGACGTCACCGTGCAGGCCGAGGTCCTCGACGTCCTCCGCGAGCTGCAGCGCAAGCTGGGGCTGGGGATCATCATGGTCACCCACAACTTCGGTGTGGTGGCCGACATCTGCGATCGCGTGCTCGTCATGCAGAACGGCCGGCTCGTCGAAGGCGGCCCGGTGCGGCAGATCCTGCACACGCCTCAGGATCCCTACACCCAGATGCTGCTGTCCTCGATGCTCGAGGGCAAGCCGCCGATGACCCAACTGCTCGGCTCCACCGTCCCGACAACCCCTGACGCCCCCGTGGAGGTGGCCCGATGAACGCTCCTGCTCAAGACCTGCTCACCGTCGACGACCTGGTGGTGGAATATCCCGGCAAGGGCTGGCTCGCCAAGCCGTTCCGCGCCCTTCAAGGCGTCTCGATCCGGATCGGGGCCGCCGAGACCCTCGGCCTGGTGGGTGAATCCGGCTCCGGCAAGACGACGCTGGGCCGGGCAGTGCTGGGCCTGGCGCCCGTCACCGAAGGTCAGATCGTCTTCCAGGGCCAGGACATCAGCCACGCCACCCGGTCCGACCGGCGCAAGCTGAGCCAGGACCTGCAGGTGGTCTTCCAGGACCCGTACAGCTCTCTCAACCCGTCGCTGACCGTGGGCGACATCCTCTCGGAGCCGCTGGGCATCCAGGGCGTCACCGGTCCGGACGCCCGCAAGCGTGTGCAGGAACTCCTGGACCGGGTGCACATGCCGCTGGACGCGATGGGCAGGCTGCCGCGCGAGTTCTCGGGCGGTCAGCGCCAGCGGATCGCCATTGCTCGCGCGTTGGCGCTGCGGCCGAAGCTCATCGTGTGCGACGAGCCGGTCAGCGCCCTGGACCTCTCGACGCAGGCGCGGGTGCTGGATCTGCTGCTGGAGATCCAGCAGCTCACGGGGGTGTCGTACCTGTTCGTCTCGCACGACCTTGATGTGGTGCGGCATGTGAGCCACCGGGTCGCGGTGATGTACAAGGGCGAGCTGGTTGAGCAGGGGGAGGCGGAGCAGGTCACGGGCCGCCCCGAGCACCCCTACACACAGAAGCTGCTGCTCGCGTCGCCGGTTCCCGACCCGGACCGCCAGGCGATCCGCCGTGAGGAGCGCCGGCGCCACGCGCGTGAGACGGCGGCGGCCTGACCTGACTCGGGCCGCATGGCCTGCAGGATGCTATCCATGGGGCGGCTTCTGTGTATATGCACAGAAGCCGCTCTCTGCATAGCAAGGTGCCCGCGTCGGTGCCCGCATGGGTCGTCGAGGGTGCGTCGCGACGGCGTGTCGTGCCGTTGTGGGGGTGCGGGTTGGGGTGCACGAAACGCCGTCGGACCCCGCGTCGGTGCCCGCATGGGTCGTCGAGGGTGCGTCGCGACGGCGTGTCGTGCCTACAACCTCCACTGGCTCACCGCACGCGCAGCCGGCCAGCCCGGCCTGGAGGGGATTTAGGGAATGGACGTCGCCTGAACTTCGCCAACTGAGGCCCTCGGCGCTGTCACCGGCTGAGCTGAGCCGTCTCGACCCTGGCCGCCCGATCTGATGATCGGGCGGCCAGGGTTGTTGTCATCGCATGCCGGGGAGAGACGGTTGTCGCCAGACGGCGAGCGGTGGCCGACCCCTGCTGGCTGAGGTGCCGCGGAGCGGCCTCGAAGCCTGGGAAACGTGAGTTGTCAAGGTCACTTTTCTTAGGCTTCGAGGCTCGTCGCTGCGCTCCTCGCTCCTCAGCCCGCGGGGGTGGGGTCGTCGCTGCGCTCCTCGCGCCTCAGCCCGCGGGGGTGGGGTCGTCGCTGCGCTCCTCGCTCCTCAGCCCGCGGGGTGGGGTCGTCGCTGCGCTCCTCGCGCCTCAGCCCGCGGGGTGGGCTCGTCGCTGCGCTCCTCGCTCCGCAGCGACCGGGGCCGGGCGGCCCCCGTGGTCAAGGAGAGAGATCTTTCCCATCAGCCCGCGGGAGGCGCCTCATCAACTCTCAGAGTCAGCGGCGATGTCCCTCAGCCCAGCGCGTCCACCGTGAGCGTGGCGGACATCGTGTGGGTCGTGCCGGGGGCGACCGCGATGCGGCCTTCGCCCACGTTGCAGGTCTCGACGCAGAGCATCGAGGTCCACTCGTCGTCGCCGAAGTCGGGCATGGCGGCGGCCTTGGTGGGGCCGGGGTTCCAGACGACGGCGTTGGCGGAATCGGCCGCCCGAACCGTGATGGCACGGCGGCCGGCGGGGTCGTCGACCCGGATGACGCCTGGCTGGGCGAGGAGGCGGTCGGTCTCGCCGTCGATCGTCAGGGCTCCGACCGGCGCGGGGAGCATCTCCCCCGTGAGCCGGTCCAGCGACGGGACCGACTCGAGGCCGCCAAGGGACGCCAGGCGGACGTCGCCGACGGCCAGGTAGGTGTGGAACGCCTCCTCGACGACGATCGGAGCGGGCCCGTCGTTCGTCACCTGAAACGCGAGCCGGAGCTCGGCGCCCACGCTGACGCTGTAGCGGAGATGGGCGGGCTCGTGGGCGAGGACGCCCGGGATGCCCGCCGTGTCGAGGGCGAAGGTGAGGGTGGCCACGCCGTCGGCCTCGTCAGCCGATTCCAGCTCCCAGACGGCGGTGCGGGCGAACCCGTGGAGCGGGGCCGCGCCGTCGGACGGGTGGGGGCCGAACCAGGGGTAGCAGACCGGCACCCCGCCCCGGATCGGGGCGCCCGGCGCGAACGCGCTGCGGCCGCTGACCCACAGGGCGTCCTCATGGCCGGCGGGGACCCAGGAGGTCACGTGGGCGCCCT
Organism: Tessaracoccus luoxuelianae; assembly: GCF_054483915.1. Lineage (NCBI taxonomy): Bacteria > Bacillati > Actinomycetota > Actinomycetes > Propionibacteriales > Propionibacteriaceae > Tessaracoccus > Tessaracoccus luoxuelianae. Next base: position 550,262 of record NZ_CM137013.1, read on the forward strand.
GCAGGTAGATGACCGCGGAGGCCGCCGGGGTGGTGACGACCACCCGCCGCAGCCCGCCGCGACCCTCCTCGAAGCGCACGCTCCCTGGTAGGCCGAGCCCCGCGCCTGTCGTCGGGGCGATGTCGGTCACTGGGGCGATGCTGGTCACGAGGGTCTCCGGTTGGCTTGGGCGGGGCGGTCGGGCGTCCGGGGTGAGGGTCAGAGGAGGTTGCCGTAGCCGAGCTCGACGAGGTTGGCCCGCGAGATCGCGAGCGCCTCGAAGGGGTCGCGGCCGTAGGTGTCGTCCTGCTCGACGAGGAGGTGCTCGGCGCCGCTGGCCAAGGCCTGCTCGATGATGGGCTCCCACTCAAGGTTTCCCTCGCCCACCTCGGCGAACTGCACCACGCCGTAGAACCCCGCCATGAAGCCTGCGAAGTCTCCGGCGGCGATCGCGTCGCGGGCGGAGTCCGGGAGCAGGCCGATCCGGTAGTCCTTGAGGTGGACCAGCCGCACGCGGCCCGCGTATTTGGCCAGCACCGAGACCGGATTGAGGCCGCCACGCTGGACCCAGTGGACGTCCACCTCCAGCCCGACGGTGGGCGCCAGGTCAGCGATCACGTCGAGCATGTAGCGACCGTCGAGGCGGGCGAACTCGACGTGGTGGTTGTGGTAGTACAGGGCGATGCCGTCGTCGGCCAGGCGCTTGGCGTACTCCTCGGTCTGCTTGGCGAAGTCCACGATGCTGTCGCGCTGACCCATGGCGTCGATCGGCAGCATGCCGATGCGCAGCAGGCCGGTGTCCAGCGTGCGGCAGTCGTCGACGATCTTGTCGTAGGTGGTGCTGAGCGAGTCTCCGCCGCCGGGAGGCGGGGTGAGGCCGGCAGACAGCGCCACCACCGACACGCCGAGCTCGTCCTGTGCGCGCTTCATCTCCGCGACGTTCTCGGGCGTCATCGCCACCTGGGACATCTCGATGTCGCGGTAGCCGATCTCGGCCATCCGGCGAAGCGTCTCGAAGGTGCCGTTCTCGGCGAAGGAGGTCTTGATGGTGCTGGCTTGCACACCGATTCTGGCCATGGGTGTTCCTTTCAGGAGGTGAGGGGAAGCCGGACAACGTCGCCGGTGCGGGCTGATGCGTAGATGGCGAGGACGAGCTCGAGGGTCTGCCTGCCGCCGACGCCGTCGACCAACGGGGCGCGGCCCTCGGCGATGGCGTCCACGAAGTCCAGGAGCTGCAGGCGGTGCGCCTCGCCCCAGACGTCGGCAGGGTCGACGGCGACGTCGGCCGGTGCCTCGGCGACGGCGAGTGTCGCGGCGCGTGTCCCGCCCGCGGCCACCTGCTGTGCGTGCGCCGTGGTGCCCTCCCCTCCGAGGACGGTGCCGTCGGTCAGGGAGAGGGAGGCGAGGCGGTCGCCGTGGATCACGGCGCCGCCGTCGGTGCCGTGGAGGGACAGCGAGGCAGGGAAGCCGGGGAAGGCGCTGGTGGTGGCCATGACGGTGGCGATGGCGCCGTCGGCGAAGGACACCGTCGAGCAGACCACGTCCTCCACCTCGATCCGGTCGTGGGTGGCGGTGCGCGCCTGCGCATAGACGGTCTCGACTGGGCCGCACATCCAGCGCAGCAGGTCGACGGTGTGGATGCCCTGGTTGATCAGGGCGCCGCCGCCGTCGAGCTCCCACGTGCCGCGCCATTCGCCGGAGTCGTAGTACTCCTGGGTGCGGAGCCACGGGACGCGGCACTCGGCCAGCACGAGGCGGCCGAGCCGGCCGTCGCTGATCGCCTCGTGCACCAGCTGCGCCGCGGGGTCGAAGCGGTGCTGGGAGACGACGGCGAGGGCGCGGCCCGAGGTTCGTTGGGCCTGGATCAGCCGGTCGCAGGCCTCGAGGGTGACCTCCATGGGCTTCTCGATGATGACGTGCTTGCCGGCGAGCAGCGCTGGGACGCCCACCTCGGCGTGGCGTCCGCTGGGGACGCAGACCGACACGGCGTCGATCGTCGGATCGCTGAGGATGTCGTCGTAGCTCATCGCGGTCAGCCCGAACTCGGCCGCGAGGGCCTCCGCGCGCTCCGGAAGGATGTCGCTGCACGCCACCAGCTCCACGCGTCCCGCGAGCTGCTGCAGCGCCCGGACGTGGGTGGGGGCGATGGCGCCGCAGCCCACGACGGCGAACCGGAGGGCGCTCATCGGTAGCTGATCTGCTGTGCGTCGAGGAGGGCCGTGAACGCTTGGGTGGCGCGGGTGAAGTTGTCCGGACCGGAGAATCCGCCGAGGTGGTGCGCGGAGGATAGGTGCGGTTCCATCGAGAAGAATCCGTCGAAGCCGTCTGCCGCGAGCGCCCGGATGGTGTCGGGCACCCGCCCGTCCCCGGCGCCGGCCACGACGACCTCGCCGGTGCCGAGCTTGGCGTCCTTGATCTGGATGTAGTCGGTGTAGGGGCGCAGCTGCTCGTAGGCCTCTGGGAAGGGGACCACGCCCACCTGCACGTAGTTGGCCGCGTCCCACGCCAGCCGAAGCGCCGGGGAGTTGACGGAGGTGACGAGGTCCAGGACGCGCTCGGGGATGTCGCCGAAGATGCCCTTCTCGTTCTCGTGCAGCATCACGACGCCGCCGGCCTCGGCGCGCTGAGCCAGCGCGGTCATCCGACGGACCACCTCGTCGCGGTGGTCCTCGGGGCGCTGGTCGGCGGTGAGGAAGAAGGAGAACACGCGGATGAACGGCGCCCCGAGCTGCTGAGCCACCCACACAGCCCGGTCCATCCGTGCCAGGTGGGCGTCGAAGTCGTCGGTGATATTGACCTTGCCGATGGGAGAGCCGATGGACGAGGCCTGGATGCCGTGGCTGACCAGGATGTCGTGGGCGCGGGCCACCTGCTCGTCATCGAGGTCGAGAACGTTGACGCCCCAGGCGCTGCGGAACTCGATGAACCGGATGCCCAACTGATCAAAGAGCAAGCACTGGGTCTCGAGGTCGTCGTCGATCTCGTCGGCGAAACCGGACAGGGTCCACATGGGTGAGCTCCGATCGTGAGGTTGGGGTGCACCACTGCACCGTCGTAGCGCCGTCCCGCTTGGACGGACCCGGGGTTCGGGTGGGCGCTGATGATGACGCTACGCACTGAGCCCCTCGTGGCCAATGGATTGCCAGAAGTTGCCGCGGCCCCTCGGCTTACGAGGCAACTTGATGCAACACAGCGCGATCCGTGCCGTTCCACTGTTCTACTCGTATCCCGGGTATCCCCCGGACAGCCCACCGACGAAGGCGGGCGCGGACGATCAACACGCTCAAGGAGACGCACATGACGAAGCAGGTGAGGCTCGGGATCATCGGGCTGGGACAGCAGGGCGGGCTCTACGCGTCGCTCATCAACGACGGGCGCGTGCCGCACATGACCATCGGCGCCATCTGCGACACCGACCCCGCCAAGCGTGACCTCGCCCGGTCCACGTACCCCGGCGTGCCGGTCCACGACGACCTCGACGCGCTGCTGGCCAGCGGCGACGTTGACGCGATCGTCACCACCACCCCCCATTATCTGCACCCGGAGATGGGGATCGCCGGGCTGAAGGCCGGCCTCCACGTGCTGGTGGACAAGCCTGCCGGCGTCTACACCAAGCAGGCCCAGGAGCTCGTCGACTTCGCCGCCTCCAAGCCCGAGCTGACGTTCGCGATCATGTTCAACCAGCGGATGAACCCGCTGTACCGCAAGCTCAAGGAGATCGTCGAAGGCGGCGAGATCGGCGCCATCCGCCGCTCCACCTGGACCATCACCACCTGGTGGCGGCCGCAGGGCTACTACGACTCCAGCGCCTGGCGCGCCACCTGGGGCGGCGAGGGCGGTGGCGTGCTCGTCAACCAGGCCCCCCACCAGCTCGACCTGTGGCAGTGGATCTGCGGCGTGCCGCGGACCGTCTTCTCCAAGCTGGGCTACGGCGTCAACCGCGACATCGCCGTCGAGAACGAGGTCAACGCGATGGTGGACTACGGCGACGGTGTCACGGGTTCGTTCGTCACCTGCACCTACGACATCGCCGGCACCGACCGGCTCGAGATCCTCGGCGACGCCGGCAAGATCGTCGTCGAGGACAGCAAGCGCGCCATCATCACCAGGCTGCGCAAGCCCGAGCAGGAGCTCAGCGGCGGCATGGACATGGACGACGTGATGCGCCTGTTCACCGGGAAGGTGGACCTTAACACCCTCTACACCCAGGAGACGCTGGAGTTCGAGTCGGCCTTCGGCAGCCAGCACGCCGACGTCCTTGAGAACTTCGCCCTCAACATCGTCGACGGCACCCCGCTCGTCGCGCCCGGCGCCGACGGCATGCACGGCGTCCGCCTGGCCAACGCCATCCACCTGTCGAGCTGGAAGGGCGAAGAGGTGCCGCTGGCCTTCGACGCCGACGAGTACCTCGCGCTGCTCAACGACCGCATCCGCGAGGAGGGAAAGTTCGCCGAGCGCGCGTGAGGATCTGGACCCGTACCTTCGTCCTGGCGACGGTGGTCAACTTCCTGGTGTCGCTGGTCTTCTTCATGCTGATGGTGACCATGGCCACCTACGCGGGGGAGCGGTTCTCGGCGTCAGACAGTGTCGCGGGGTTGGCGGCGAGCATCTTCATCGTCGGGGCGCTGGTGGTGCGGCCGTTCGCCGGCCGGTTCCTCGACGTGGTGGGGCGGCGCCGGATGCTGCTCCTCGGCCTTGGGGTGTTCAGCGTCGCCTCGTTCCTGTACGTGCCGGCCGACAACCTCGGGCTCCTGCTCGCCGTGCGGATGCTGCACGGCGCGGGTCTGGGGGCCTCGCACACGGCGATCGCGGCGTCGATCATGACGGTGCTGCCGCCGGCGCGCCGCTCGGAGGGCATGGGCTACTTCACGCTCAGCGGGACGGTGGCCACCGCCGTCGGGCCGGCGATCGCCCTGGCGGTGCTGCAGTTGGGCGCCATCGAGTGGCTGTTCGGGTTCGGTGCAGTGCTGTCGACGGGGGCCTTTCTGCTGGCGTTCGGCCTCAGGTTCCCCGGCCCCGGGCGCGACGGCGGCGAGGCCGGACCCGTGGGCGACCGCCCGCACAGCCCCGTGAGCGGGTTCCTGGAACGCTCGGTGCTGCCGATCGCGACGATGATGCTGCTGCTGGGGATCGCCTTCACCGGCGTCCTCACCTACGTGTCCACCCACGCCGCCGCCTTGGACCTGACGGCCGCCCTGAGCGGGTTCTTCCTGGTCTACTCCGGCGTGATCGCAGTCTCGCGGCTGTTCGTGGGGCGGCTGCACGACGCGCGGGGGGACAACGTGATCGTCTACCCGGCCCTTGTGTCCATGTCGGCGGGGCTGGTGGTCCTGGCGCTTGCGTCGTCGGGAGTCGCGTTGCTGGTGGCCGGCGGGCTGCTCGGGTTGGGCATGGGCACGCTGCAGTCCTCGGCGCACGTGATCGCGGTGTCGGTCGCGCCGTTGCACCGGGTGGGGCTGGCCACGTCGACGCTGTTCATCATGATGGACCTCGGCGTGGGCCTGGGGCCGCTGGCCCTGGGCCCGGTCATCGCCGAATGGGGGCTGGGGGCGATGTATCTGGGCCTGTCAGCGCTGGTTCTCGTGGCGGCGGGCGTCTACCACCTGGGGCACGGTCGGGGTCGCGGCGGGGCCGGATCACCGAGCCTCTGACCCGAGCAAGCACCCGGCCTCAGGCCTGAGCAGCCTCCGAGCGCTGCGGCTGCTTGACGAACAGCGCGACGATGAAGCCGGCCAGCAGCACCAGCACGACTCCGAGGATGCCCCAGTGCTGGCTGGACTCCTGCGCGTCGCCCGTCACCGCGACACCCACCGCGATCATCAACCCGAACATCAGCGGCGCCAAGAAGCTGACCGCGCGCCCCGTCGTCGCGTACAGCCCGAACATCTCGCCGCTCATGCCCTCGGGGATCAGGCGCGCCAGGAAGGATCGACTCGCCGACTGCGCCGGGCCGACGAACAGGGTCATGCCCAGGCCGAAGATCCAGAAGATAGTCTTCCCGCCGTCGTGGAAGTAGAAGATGCCGAGCCCCAACGCCACCAGCATCCCGAGGGAGAACAGGATGACCCGCTTCGGGCCGAGTCGGTCGTCGAGGAGGCCGAACAGCATCGTCGCCAGGCCCGCGACGACGTTGGCCACGACGCCGAAGATCACCACCTCGCCGAACGTGAAGCCGAATGTGCCGGCGGCCAGCACGCCGCCGAAGGTGAACACCCCGGCCAGGCCGTCGCGGAACAGCGCGGAGGCGGCGAGGAAGAACAGGGTGTTGGGGTTGTCCCTCCCGACGCGCGCGATGGAGCGGAACAGCTCGCGGTAGGAGCCGACGATGCCCAGCGACGGCGGCACGTGGTCCGGCTTGCGGTCCTTGAGGGCGATGAAGATCGGGATGGTGAACAGCAGCGTCCAGGCGCCGCAGATGAGCATCGAGAGGCGCACGTCGTCGGGCGTGAAGTCCGAGCCGAGGACCCCGATGATGACGAGCAGGATGGTGATGCCGCCGAGGTAGCCGAGCCCCCAGCCCAGGCCGCTCACCCGGCCCACGTCGGACGGGGTGCTGACCTGGTCCAGCGCCGAGTAGTAGTTGACGTTGGCGATCTCCGAGACCACATTGCCTGCGCCCAGCAGCACGGCGCCGAGCAGGAAGTACTCGGGCGCCGGCGCGACGAAGTACATCGCCGCGCAGATCGCCGCGAGCAGCCAGGTCTGCCAGCGCAGGTGGAACATCCGCTTTCCCGTGCGGTCCGCGCCCTGGCCGAGCACCGGGGCCAGCAGGGCGATGAGCAGGCCCGCGGTACCCGTCGCCCAGGCCAGCTGGATGGTGACCTGGTCCTTCTCACCGAAGGCGGAGCTGGTGAGGTAGACCGAGAACACGAACGTGGTGATCACGGTGGCGAACGGCTGCGTGCCCCAGTCCCAGAATGCCCAGGCGACCACCTTCCTGCGCGGGGCCTTGGTGGAGGACAGCGCGCCGGCCTGTGGCACGGCGTCGACGGCGGGGGGCGGCTCGATCGTCACGCGAGCAATGTATGCCGAACGGGTGAACGGTGAGCGTCATCCCGGGAAACGTCGGTTGCTCCGGGAGGGGGCGATGTTTGAAATCCGCCGAAGTGGGTATGAGGGAGAGATACATCTGAACAAGCAAGGAGCCACTCATGCGTATCGGTTCATCCGTCTTCCTCATCGCGCTCGGCGCCATCCTCACGTTCGCAGTGGAGGCTGACGTCCCCTACATCAGCCTGGATCTCGTGGGCTACATCCTGATGGCGGCAGGTGTCGTCGGCCTCATCTGGGCGCTGCTCGCCTCCAACCGCAGCCGCACCACCGAGACCCGCGTGGTCAGCGACCCTGCCACCGGCGAGACCGTTCGCCGTTCGGAGTCCTCCGAGGGCATCTGACCCACCGACTCTGCAGCCCCCTCCCGTCGCTCTGACGGGTGGGGGCTGTTTTGTGTGGTCTCTACAACAAGATTGGACGCTTTCCGGAGGTTCCCTCCAGCGTTGTAGGGTGGGGGTGCAGGCCAGTGAGTAGGCATCAACGGCGCCCACGACGGTCGCCGGGACCCAAAAGAAAGGCAACGCATGACCGACAGCGGATTCCTCAGGTACGGGGATCTCGAGCTTGAACTGCCGATCGTGGAGGCCACGCAGGGCAACGATGGATTCGACATCGGCAAGGTCCTGGCGCAGACCGGCGCCACCACCCTGGACCCCGGCTTCGTGAACACCGCGTCGTGCACGTCGTCGATCACGTTCATCGACGGCGACGAGGGTGTGCTGCAGTACCGCGGCTACCCCATCGAGCAGCTCGCCGAGCAGGCCACGTTCATCGAGGTCACCTACCTCCTCATCTACGGTCACCTCCCCTCGCAGGATGAGCTCGACGAGTTCAGCCTCAAGATCTCGCGCCGCATGATGCTCGACGAGCGCATGCGCGAGCTGTTCCGCTGCTTCCCGCGCGGCGCCCACCCCATGCAGGTGCTCGCCGCCGGCATCATGGCGCTCGGCTCGTTCCACCGCGACACCCTCTCGGTGCACGACACCAACCAGGTCGAGGAGGCGTCGCTCCGGTTGCTGGGCTCGATGCCCACCCTGGCCGCCTACGCGTACAAGAGCTCCGTCGGGGAGCCGTTCCTCTACCCGCAGACCGGACTCGGCTACGTCGAGAACTACCTGCGCCTGTCCTTCGGCACGCCGCAGGAGGAGTACCACATCGACCCGGACATCGTCCGTGCCTTCGAGACGCTGTTCATCCTGCACGCGGACCACGAGCAGAACGCCTCCACCTCGACGGTGCGGCTCGTGGGTTCGGCAGATGCCAACATCTACGCCTCGGTCAGCTCCGGCGTCAACGCGCTGTCCGGCCCTCTGCACGGCGGCGCCAACCAGGCCGTGCTGGAGATGCTCTCGCGTATCCAGGATGAGGGCCTGGACATCAAGGAGTTCGTCAGCCAGGTCAAGGACAAGAAGTCCGGCGTGAAGCTGATGGGCTTCGGCCACCGGGTCTACAAGAACTACGACCCGCGCGCCAAGATCATCAAGGGTCACGCCGACGCGCTGCTGCGCATCTCCGGCCGCAACAACCGGCTGCTCGACATGGCGCTGGAGTTGGAGGAGACGGCGCTCAACGACGACTACTTCATCGAACGCAAGCTGTACCCCAATGTGGACTTCTACACGGGCCTCATCTACGAGGCGATGGGATTCCCCTCGCAGCACTTCACGGCCCTGTTCGCCCTCGGCCGGCTCCCCGGCTGGATCGCGCAGTGGCGCGAGCAGCACGCGGACCCCAACCGCAAGATCGGGCGTCCGCGCCAGATCTACATCGGCGAGAAGAAGCGCGACTACGTGCCGATCACCGAGCGCTGACGTCCGACTTCAAGGGCCCACTCCCGTCGGGAGTGGGCCCTTCGTCGTTCACCTGCAGGGTCGGGGAGGGGTTGACCGCTCCCGCACGACGGGGCACCATTGGACACGTATTTCAACGATGAAAGGCTGTCCCGTGGCCACCCTCCCGCTCGTCGCCCCCGCTTCCCCTCTGGCCGCAGGCCCGCGTCACCCCGTCGCGATCACCGGGGTCCGCCTGGACCCCGCCTCGCGGCTGGGCGCCTGGCAGCTGCGCAACGCCGCCGCGACCATCCCGCACTGCATCGCCCAGCTCGAGGAGGCCGGCAACCTGGACAACTTCCGCCGTCTGATCGGCGAGTCCACCGCCGAATGGCGCGGGTTCTGGTTCGCCGACTCAGACCTCTACAAGACCATCGAGGCGGTGGCCTGGGAGATCGCCCGCACCGGCACCCGTGAGTTCGACGCCTGGCTCGACGACGTGATCGGCCTCGTGGCCCGCGTCCAGGAGCCGGATGGCTACGTGATGACCTGGATCCAGGGCGTGCACCCCGAGAAGAAGTTCGCGGAGCTGGACTGGACCCACGAGATGTACGTGCTCGGCCACATGGTGCAGGCCGCCGTCGCGTTGGCCCGCGCCGGCCGCACCGACCTCCTGGACATCGCCGTCCGCTTCGTCGACCTCGTGGACGCCACCTTCGGACCAGGAGCTGACAAGGTGGGATACTGCGGGCACCCTGAATTGGAGACCGCGCTAGTGGAGCTCTACAGGCACACCGGCGAGCGCCGCTTCCTGGACCTGGCCCGCCACCAGGTGGACCACCGCGGCTCCGGCCTGCTCAAGGTGGGCTCACTCGGGGCCCGCTACTTCCAGGACCACGCCACGGTTCGGGAATCCACCAGCGCCGTCGGCCACGCCGTCCGGCAGCTCTACCTCAACGCAGGGGTGACCGACCTGGTCCTCGAGGAGGGCGACCAGTCGCTGCTGGCTGCGATGCGCGCCCAGTGGGACAGCGCCCACGAGCGCAAGATGTACATCACCGGCGCATTCGGCTCGCGCCACCGCGACGAGGCGTTCGGCGACGACTACGAGCTGCCGTCGGACCGCGCCTACGCCGAGACCTGCGCCACCATCGCGGACCTGCACTGGAACTGGCGCATGTACTTGGCCGAGGGCGGCGCCCGCTACGCCGAGACCATCGAGCGCGAGCTGCACAACGCGCTGGCCGCCTCGCTCGACGAGTCCGGTACCCGATTCTTCTACTCCAACCCGCTCCAGTTGCGCCCAGACCGCTACTCGGAAGAGAGCGCACCCCGTGAGCGCACCCCCTGGTACGCCTGCGCCTGCTGCCCGCCCAACATCGCCCGCGTCTTCGCCCAGCTGAGCGGCTACGTGGCTTCCATCGACGGCGACGCCCTGGCGCTCCACCTCTACACCGCCTGCGAGATCGACGTGCCCGAAGCCCTCGGCGGCGGAATCGTTGTCGTGCGCACCAGCTACCCCGACGACGGCCGCGTCGAGATCGCCGGCCCGGCCGGCCTTCCTGTCGCTCTCCGGATCCCGAGCTGGGCCGATGCTCCCACCATCGACGGGCAGCCGGTCCAGCCGGACGCCGACGGCTACGCTCGCGTCGAACTCGCAGCCACCCCGCTCGCCCTCGACCTGCCGATGGCCCCCCGCTGGACGCAGGCCAACCATCGCGTGGACTCGGTGCGCGGCTGTCTCGCGCTCGAGCGCGGACCCCAGGTGTACTGCGTCGAGCAGGTGGACCTCCCTGAGGGGATCCGCCTGGACGATGTGATCGTCGACGCCACCAGTGCGCCGATCGAGTCCGACGGCGGGCTCGAGATCGCGGTCACCCCACGGCCGGGGGTGGGCCCGCTGTACGGCGCGCCAGCCACCGCCCCCACGGGGCAGCCGGTCACAGTGCGGGCCATCCCCTTCCTCACCTGGGGCAACCGCGCCTCGGGTGCCATGCGCGTCTGGCTCCCGACCATCTGAGATGAACGGCCGCGGCGTCGGCCGCTCAGGTCCACACGGGTAGAGTGCCACGTCGAAGGAGTGACCGCTCGTGCGCAGCATCGCCAAGATCATGGCCACAGCCAGAGAGCTGTGGCCGCTCTACCTCATCGTCGTCGTCGGGGCCGTCGCCACGTCCGCGACGGCTCTGTTGACCCCGTTCGTCATCGCGCGGGCCACCGACACGGTGGTCGACATCGCGGAGGGCCGCGGGGGCACCGTCGCCGACCTCATGTGGCTGGCGGTGATCCTGCTGGTCATCGCGCTGGCCAACTCGGCGATCACCAACCTCTCCGGCTACTTCGGCGACCTGATGTCGGTCAGGCTGCGCGCCATCCTCTCGGCCAACTACTACCGGAAGCTGCTGCGCCTGCCGCAGCGCTACTACGACAACGAGCTGACCGGCACCATCATCTCCCGGCTCAACCGCTCCATCACGTCGATCACCGACTTCCTCCAGACCTTCAGCAACGGCTTCTTCCCGACCGTGGTGACACTGCTCGCGGTGCTCGTCATCACGGCGTTCTACTCGCCGTGGCTGACGATCCTGCTCATCCTCATCTACCCGACCTTCGTGTGGCTGACGGCCAGGACGTCGAAGAAGTGGCAGGTGTGGGAGAAGCAGAAGAACGACCACTACGACATCTCAGGCGGCCGCTTCTCCGAGGTGATCGGGCAGATGCGGGTGGTGAAGAGCTTCGTCACCGAGAAGAGCGAGCTGGAGTCGTTCAAGGGCCACTACCGCGACGCCATCGGATTGTCGCGGCAGCAGTCGCGGTTCTGGCACACCATGGACCTCTGGCGGCGGGGGGCGCTGGACGTGGTGTTCTTCGGGATCTACGCCATCATCTTCTACCAGACGGCCAGCGGCCAGTACACCGTCGGCACCATGGTTCTCCTCATCCAGCTCACCACGATGGCGCGCATGCCCGTCACCTCCATGAGCTACTGGGTGGACATGACGCAGCGCGCCGTCGCCGGAAGCCGCGAGTACTTCAAGGTGATGGACGAGACCGACGAGCCCAACAACGCGCTGGAGGCCGCGCCGTCGGCCGTGGTGGAGTGGGTGGAGTCCGATCCGGTGATCGAGTTCGACCACGTGGACTTCGGCTACGGCGACGGTGACGGCGCCGACGGGCTGGTCCTGAGAGACATCGACCTCACGGTGAACCGCGGCGAGCGGATCGCGTTCGTGGGCGAGTCCGGAGGGGGCAAGACCACGCTGGTCAACCTCATCATGAAGCTGTACCCGGTGACCTCCGGGGCGCTGCGTGTCCACGGCCAGTCCGTCGACGACGTGCCGACGGTGGCGCTCCGCCGCGAGGTGGGCGTGGTGTTCCAGGACGCCAGCCTGTTCTCCGGCACCATCCGCGAGAACATGGCCTACGGGCAGGACGGCGTCACCGACGAGCAGTTGAGTGTCGCGGCGAGGCGCGCCAACGCGCTGTCCTTCATCTCGCACCTCCACAACGGCTTCGACACCGAGATCGGCGAGCGGGGCGTCAAGCTCTCCGGCGGGCAGAAGCAGCGGCTCTCCGTGGCGCGGGCCCTGCTCAAGGACGCGCCCATTCTCATCCTCGACGAGGCCACCAGCTCCCTGGACACCAAGTCCGAGCGCGCGGTGCAGGCCGGCTTGGAGGAGCTGATGGAGGGCCGGACCACGCTGATCATCGCGCACCGGCTCTCCACCATCTCGACGGTGGACAGGATCGTGACGCTGCGCGACGGTCGCATCGACGAGATCGGCACCCCCGCCGAGTTGGCCACCACCGACGGCATCTACGCCGAGCTGCTGGCCCTGCAGGGCTCCACGCGGAAGGCGGACAAGGCGCGCCTCCTGCGCTACGACATCACCCAGTAGCATCGGCGCGGCGCTCGAGCGCCTCAGCGTCGAGGATCCTGATCTCTCGGCGGCCCGCCAGCTCCACCACGCCGTCGTCGACGAGGTCGCGGAGCCGGCGGCTGAACGTTTCCGGGGTGGTGCCCAGGTAGCTCGCCACGTCCTTCTTCGCCATGGGCAGCTCCACGACCGCTCCCTCGGGGTCGCGGCGGGACGGGAGGTCCAGCAGGTACGCCGCGACCCTCGCGCCCACGTCCCGCCCCCCGAAGGCGGCCAGCATCCGCTCGGCCGCGGCCAGCCGCTCGGCCTGCATCTGCAGCATCCGCACGGCGATGTCGGGGTAGCGGGCGACGAGGCGCGCCAGGTCCGCGTGGTCGAACGAGCACAGCTCGACGTCGGTCTCGGCGTAGGCGTAGTTGTCCGGGCGACGGCCGAGGATGAACGACGCCTCGCCGACCACGCTGCCCGGACCCAGCACCCTCACGACGCGCTCGTGGCCGGTGTCCAGCAGGTGCGCCACCCGGACGCTTCCGCGGTGGATGACAAGGAGGCGTCTGGTCCGGTCCGTCGGCGCGAGCAGCTGCTCACCGGCGGCGGCCCTGATGGGCCTCGCGAATCCTGCCACCTCCTCCTGCTGGCCGGCATCCAGCCCGCGGAAGACGGGGACCAGCGCCACGCAGGTGTCGCCGGCGTGATGGGTCTGAGCGTGCTGAGTCATGGCCCCAGCCTGCCCCAACACCCAGTCTGTCAGGCAATGCCGAACGACTCTTCCGCCGAGTAGGATTCAGTCCTACCCTGGATGGATGGAGGGAGGTCGACATGAGAACTACGAAGCAGATGAGTGTGACGTTGCCCCACGAGATGGCCGACATGGTCCGCGCCAAGGTGGTCTCAGGAGAGTACGCCTCCGAAAGCGAGGTCATCCGCGAAGGCCTACGGGCCCTGGCGGCACGCGATCGGGCGGTCGACGCCTGGCTTCTGGAGCAGGTTGCTCCAGCCTATGACAGGCTGCTGGCAGACCCGAATGGTGCGCTGTCTGCAGGCGAGGTCCGTGCGCGGCTCGTGTCCCTGCGCGGCCAGTGACCTACACGGTTCGGTTTGCGCAGGAGGCGGCAGATCAACTCGAGGCGCTGTACCGGTACCTTGCTTCGTCAGCATCGCCGATGGTTGCTGCCGATTACGTGGATGCCATCGTGGCCCACTGCGAGGGCCTCGCGGTGTTCCCGCACCGAGGAACAATGCGGGACGACATCCGTCCTGGGCTTCGCACCTCCAGTTACAAGAAGCGTGCGGTGATCGCTACCTACGTCGATGACGAGACCCAGGAGATCACCATCCTCGGCGTCTTCTACGGCGGCCAAGACTACGACACGATCCTGAGCGGATCCGACAACGCGTGAGTCCTCTGCCCTAGGGAATCACTGATCAATCATGTCCTGGCTGCGGCGCACCGGATCGGGCGATCTGACCCCCCTGCATCTGGATATGGACGTCGAGTACACGCACCAGATGCAGTGGCACCATCTCATCCCGCCCGGCACGTCCTCGCCGAGGACAGCATTGATCAGTAACTCCCTAGAGGACACCGGTGGAACGCACTCAATTGCCGCGATGGGCGTGATCAGGTGTTCGCCGGCGTGCCCACGATCGCCAAGCCGCAAGCATGACCGCGGAGGGGCTCGGCTCGAGCGCGTCCGTTGCTTCCCGGAGCAGGTGAGACCTCCCCGCTGCGCAGGCAGGCATGCAGCGCCGTTTCCTCGACGCGGCTTGATCCACGTCAAGGAAGCGTGGGCGGCACCCCCGTAGCGTCGAGACAACGCCGCATCCAGCGGCACCGACTTCCAGGAGGAGACCATGACCACCGCGACCATCACCCACACCACCCTCCGCGCAGAAGGCTTCAGCTGCCCGTCCTGCGTGGCCAAGATCGAGAAGGCGCTGAGCGCGCTGCCCGGTGTGACGACGGCGAAGGTCCACTTCGCCTCCTCCCGCATCGAGGTGGATCACGACCTCGGCCGCACCAGCGTCGACGACCTCGTGGCCGCCGTCGCCAAGGCCGGCTACGCCGCCCGCCCGTCCGCGTTCTGAGGACCCGCCATGACGCTCCTGTCCCATCGCTGGCGAGTGCCGGCGCTCTCCGGGTTCCTCATTCTGTCCTCGTGGCTGGCCGGCGCGCTCGCGTGGCCGGCGGCCGGCTGGCTCATGCTGGCCGCCGCCCTCGTGGCCGGCGCACCGGTGGCCTGGTCCGCGGTGCGGGCGCTTCGGCTACGGGTGATCGGGATCGACCTGCTGGTCGCCGTCGCCGCCGTGGGCGCCATCGCGATCGGCAACTACTGGGAGGCAGCCGCGGTCACGTTCCTCTTCGCCGTCGGACACGCGCTGGAGGACGCGACGCTGGCCAAGACCCGCTCCGCACTGGCCGAGCTGGTGGCCCTGGCCCCCGACACCGCCACCGTCGTCCGCGACGGTGCCCAGGTGGAGGTGCCGGCCGCTGAGGTGGGGGTCGGCGAAACCGTGGTGGTCAAGCACGGCGGACGGGTCCCCGTCGACGGAGTGGTCACCTATGGGCGGGCGGCCGTCGACGAGGCCGCGATCACCGGCGAGTCCATCCCCGCCGAGAAGTCCGCGGGCGACCCCCTGTTCGCCGGCACGATCGTCGCGGACGGATTCGTCACCCTCGATGCCACGGGTGTCGGCGCCGACACCACCCTCGCGCGCATCGTCCACCGGGTGGAGGAGGCGCAGGACGCCAAGGCCCGCACCCAGCAGTTCATGGAGCGCTTCTCCCGCTGGTACACCCCGGGGATCATCGTGCTGGCCGTCGTGGTGGGGCTGCTCACCCGCGACCTCGAACTCGCCCTCACGCTCCTGGTCATCGGCTGCCCCGGCGCCCTGGTGATCTCCGTGCCGGTGGCGCTGGTGGCGGGCATCGGCCGCGCTGCCCGTGACGGCATCCTCATCAAGGGCGGCGAATTCCTCGAGACTGCCGCCCGCGTCGACACCGTCGCGCTGGACAAGACCGGCACACTCACCGTGGGCCGGCCCGCGTTGACCGACGTGGTGACCCGCGGGGACTGGACCGCCGACGAGGTGCTCGGCTGGGCCGCGCGCGCGGAGGCGGGCTCGGATCATCCGCTGGCCCTCCCCATCGTCGAGGAGGCGCTGGCCCGCGGTCTGGACGTGCCTGCCGTCCCCGACGGCGTGCGCACGGTGCCCGGGCACGGCGTGGTCGCGATGGTCGGCGGGCGTGAGGTGGCTGTGGGCACGGTGGCGTTGGTCGCACCGCAGGGCGACGCGTGGGGGGCCCAGGCGGCCGCGACCCTCGCCGATGCCGGCCACACCCCGCTCATGGTGGCCGTGGACGGCGACATGGTGGGCGCCATCGGCGTGGCCGACGCCGTGCGGCCCGAGGCGGCCGCGCTCGTGGCGGCGCTGCACCGGGTGGGCGTGACGCGCGTCCTCATGCTCACCGGCGACCAGGCGAGGGTCGCGGCGGCGGTCGCGGGAACGGTCGGGATCGCCGACGCCCGCTCGGGGCTCCTCCCCGAGCAGAAGCTCGACGTGGTCCGGGCCCTTCAGGCCGAGGGCCGCGTGGTCGCGATGGTCGGGGACGGAGTCAACGACGCCCCCGCGCTCGCCCTGGCCGACGTCGGGATCGCGATGGGGGCCGCGGGCTCGGCAGTCGCGGTGGAGACGGCCGACATCGCCCTGATGACCAGCCGGCTGGACCGGATCCCGCAGGGCATCGGGCTGGCGAAGCGCACCGTGCGGGTCATGCGCCAGAACATCGTCATCGCGCTCCTCACGGTGGGGACGCTGCTGGCGGGTGTGTTGTTCGGTGGGGTGACGATGTCGATCGGGATGCTCGTCCACGAGGCATCCGTGCTGATCGTGATCGTCAACGGCATGCGCCTGCTGCGCCCCGGGCTGCACGGGAAGGACCGGGCGGTCGCCTAGCCGGCGGAGCGGTCGAGCAGGCGGCGAACGTCGCCGACGGTCGATCCGTGGCCATCGGCCCAGCGCGGCTCGTCGTCGGAGAGCAGCGCCAACATGCCCGTCAGCTCATCCGTGGCCAGCTGGTGGAGGCGTTGGAGGGCAGAATGGGACGACGGACGGGTGGGGAGGGCGGCCTCGACTGTCGCGGCCCCGTCCTCGGTGGTCACGCCGTTGGCGAGGATCCCGGCCCAGAACAGTCTGGTCCGGGTGAGGTCCCAGAGGTCGTCGTCGGTCACCCACAGAGCGTAACCCTGGGTCAGCGGCGGTGGGCCTCGATCACCTGGACGATCGAGGGACGCAGCTCGGCCGGAGAGATCACCCGGTCCACCGAGCCAACCTCGACGGCGCGGTGAATGTTATGCACCCCGTCGAACTCGGCCGCGATCTCGGAGATCTTCTCCGCCCTCACCGCCGCCCGCACGTCCGCGAGCTCCACCTGGATCTCGGCCCGCTGCTCCGGGGAGGCGTCCCGGAGGCTCGCCTCCAACGCCGCGACCCTCGAGTCCGCACCGGTCCGCTTCGCCACGTCACCGGCGAACACCACCGCGGCCGCCGGCGCCCCACCCAGCACCGAGGCGTAGGACCCCTCGAGCGCCAGCACCGTCATGTTCTCGTTCAACCGCTTGGAGAACACCACGAACGCGCCGCCGTGGTAGCGCGAGATGACCACGAACACGATGGGGCCGTCGAAGTTGACGATGCCCCGCCCGATCTCCGCGCCGTACTCCAGTTGCAGGTTGCGCATCGACTCCGGCGAGCCGTCGAAGCCCGACAGGTTCGCCAGCACCACCAGCGGCCGGTTGCCGGATGCCGAGCTGATGGCACGAGCCACCTTCTTCGACGACCGCGGGAACAACGTGCCACCGGTGAACGTGTCCGGGCCGTCGGTGGGGGGGAACCCCGCGCGCGGCACAGGCTTGGACTCGATCCCGACGACGCATACCGAGTGCCCGCCAACACGCGCGTCGATCACCACCGCCGTCTCGGCCTCCGCCATGCCCGCCCAGCGCTCGACGCGCGGGTGGTCCTGGTCGCAGACCGCCGCGATGACGGTGCGGATGTCGAACGGCTTCTTCCGGTCCGGGTTGTGGGTGGCCGAGAAGATCTGCCCGACGGTGGCGAAATCCGTGCCGATGTTGTGTGGGTACTCCGAGACGTCGCGATCCACGGCATCGCCCGTCACCGCACGGCGGGGGCCGGACTCGCCCTCGGGCGAATAGGTGTGGTCGTAGTGCGACATCAGGATGCCCATGGCCGCACCCAGATCCTTCGCCCAGTACTGCGCCTGGCCGTTGGGGCCCATCACGCGGTCGTAGCCGCCGATGCCGAAGTTGTCCTCCGCCGACACGCCGCCCGAGAAGTCCAGCGACTGCTTGCCCGTCAGCACCATGGCCGAATCAGGCGTCATCACGAGGATGCCCTTGGTGTGCATCAGCATGGTCGCCTCGGCGTTCCAGTACGGCTGGGCGCCCACGTTGATCCCCGCGACGACCACGTTGATCTCGCCGCCTCCTTGGGTGAACTCGACGATCCGGCGCAACGCGGCGGCCACCCAGTCCATGTTCTCGGTGCCCGACTCCATCGAGATCCGGGCCCCGGAGCTGAGCGTGAACCACTCCACCGGCACGCCCATCTCCTCGGCGAGGTCGATCGCGGCCATGATCCGCGAGCACTCCGGCTCCGAGACGGCGCCCAGACCCTTCGTCGGATCGCCCGACAGCACGATCCTGGTCACGCCCTCCGGGTGCAGCGCCGTCGGGGTGGTGACCCGAGCGACGATGATGCCCGCCTTGTTGCGGCCCGGGGCACGGTCCACCTCCACGAGGCGGCCCTCGCCGTCGAGATCGAGCTCGACCAGCGAGCCGCCGGGACCGGCGAGGGTCGCGGACAGCTCGTACGGGTAGACCAGCCCGCGACGGCGGGCGCGCAGCACCTTGGCCGTGTAGTCGTCGAGCGGCTTGAGCGGCTCGGTGGGCGGCGGGGTCACGGTGGTGGTGACGCCCGCGCCCGGCTGCGCGTGGAAGCGGACGGCCAGCGGGATGAGGCGGTCGCCGCGGACGAAGCGGCCCTGGCAGAGGACCTCCTCGATGCCCGCGCCGTCGGACAGCGGGGTGATCCGGTCCTGCAGCGGCTCGACGTCTGAGACGTCCAGGTCGATCTCCGGCCAGACGTGCACCCACACGTGGTTCATGTCCAGCTTCGAGCCGGCCTTGCCTCGGGCGGAACGGGTCCGACGGATGGCCTCCAGGCAGTTGGCGACCGCGCGCTCGGCGTGCGGCAGGCCGATCAGGCCGCCGTCGGCGTCGCGCACCACGGCCAGCTGCCGCACCTGCGCCATCGCCACGAGGCGGCGGTCGTCCGCGTTGGACTTCGCCACGCACTCGAACAGCAGCACGTCGTCGGGGGCGGGCAGGCGCGTGGTGTCGAAGTCGCGCAACCGCCACAGGTCCAGGCGGCGCCCCACCATCGGAGGCAGGCCACGGATCTTCTCGTCCTCGTAGAGCTCACCGTCAGTGAACCGGAACGTGCGGTACTCCACCGCGCCGTCGGCGGTACACACCGCCACCGCGACCCTCTGCACGGCCGGGTCCCAGGCCCAGGACCGCAGGCGCTCCAGCAGTTCGGCGCCCAGAGCCTCGGCATCCGGGCGCTCCGGCCACAGCACATACATCTCGACCACGGCGTCATGGCCCGGCGTCCGCTCCGCGACCTGCGAGGCGATCAGCGACTCCAGCGGCCCGCCCGCGGCGAGCTCGTCGGCCAGGCCCACCGTCGTCACGAAGCGGCGCGGCCGCCCGTTGAGGGTGTAATCGCCGAGCACGACGGAGCGGTCGGCCACCGTGACGCGGGAGACGTCCGAGAGCCCGTAATCCGTGTAGTACTTCCGCAGCAGCACCTCGAGCATCGGCTCGTGCGCCGGCACCCCGCGACCCAACCGCGTCGCGAGGAAGTTGGCCGTCCACTCCGGGATGTCGGCCAGCCTGGCGATCCGTTCGTCGTAGTCGGGCGCGTCAGGGGTGGCGGCGAGTGCCTCCACCTCGTCACCCACGCCGGCGACGATGGCCGCCCGCTCGGCGTCCACCTGCGGCTGGTCGAACCAGCGGAAGCGGACCGAACGCGCGAGGTCTCCGACGGCGGGGAACCGCAGCTGCGTGGCGCGCACCAGGCGCTCCAGCTGCGCCCGGGCGATCACCGCACGGTCAGCGTCAGGGGCCGGCTCGGCGATCCAGCGGTCCAGGATGCCCAGCACCAGCGGCACGTCTGCGGCCACCCGCTTCTGCGCCAGGAAGATGCGGAACACGGCCGCCTCCAGCTCGGGCGCGCGGTCCAGCGAGTCCACGCCGTAGTGCCGCAGCGCGGCCGCCAGGCGGTCGACGAAGTGGCCGGGCAACCCGGCGCGCTCCACGTCGAGGGTGGTCAGGTAGCGGTGCAGGTGCTCGCGGTCCGAGTGGACGCGCAGCTCGGTGTTGGCCTGCTCGCCCATGGGGCGGTTGCGGCTGAGCTCGGCGAGATCGGCGAACAGGGTGAGCAGCTCGATCTCCGCGGCCACCACATCGACGCCCGCGGACCGTGCCTCCTCGCGCGCCACGAGGTAGCGCGGAAGCGTCTTGGCCGAGGGGTCCACGTCGAAGCCCATGAGGATGGCCGACAGATCCGCCAGCAGGCGGCCGGCGCGGACGGAAGGATCCGCCGCGGGCGGGCAGACAGGAATGTCGATCGGCGCGGACTCCACGATCACCGCGGCGGCGCCGTTGCCGAGCGGCTCCAGGCGCACCAGCGGAGCCATGGACTCCACCTGCGAGCCGGTGGTCACCAGCATCTCCTTCACGCGCGCGGCGAAGGGCGCGTAGACGGCGGTCTCCATCTTCATGGATTCGAGGACCACGACGGGGGCGCCGGCCTCCACCTCGTCGCCCACCTTCACCGGCGTCGCCACCACGAGCGCCGGGGCGGGGGAGCGCAGCACGCCGCCCTCATCCCGAGACACCCGGTGGGTCACGCCGTCGACCTCGATGAGGTGGATGGGCCCGTGGGTCGCGGTGATGATCCGGTGCCGGTCGCCGCCGACGGTGACCCGCCCGTGTACGTCGTCCAAGCGCTGCAGCTCGGCCTCGGTGGCCTGGCCTCCGACGACGACCCGATAGCGCCCCGGGGCGATCGCGAACGCGGTGACGCTGTGCACGGACCCGCGCAGCTTCAGGTCGACGGCGGCGCCGGACTTGTGCTGGGTCTGCGGCCGGCCGCCGTGCGCGGTGGTGAGCAGCCGGTCGGTCTCGATGGCCGTGGTCTCCTCGTAGGCCTCGATGGCCGCCACCACGAGCGCGACGCCGGCGTGCTCGTCGGCGATCAACCCGCCGTCGGCGCGGGTGCGGTCGATCCAGCCGGTGTCGGCCCACGGGATGTCCGCGTCCTGGGGCCCCGCGGCGCGGCGCGCGCCCGCCTGCTTCGGCTGGCGGCCGGTCACCTCGGGCTGGCGGAGCAGCTCGAGGACGAAGCTCTTGTTGGTGGCGCCGCCCTCGATGACGACGGTGGTCTCCGCCATCGCGCGGCGCAGGCGGCCCAGCGCCTCGTCGCGGGTGCGGCCGTAGGCGATGATCTTGGCGATCATCGAGTCGAAGTCCGCGGGGATCGAGTCGCCCTCCGCCACGCCGGTGTCGACGCGGATGCCCGGACCGGCCGGCAGGTCCAGCCGGGTGATCAGGCCGGGGGCGGGGGCGAAGTCGCGGTCGGGGTCCTCGGCGTTCAGGCGGGCCTCCACGGCGTGGCCGAACTCGATGGGGCGCTCAGTGAGGGTGCCCCCGGCGGCGACGTGGATCTGCGCCTTGACAAGGTCGAACTCATTGGTCACCTCGGTGATCGGGTGCTCCACCTGAAGGCGGGTGTTGACCTCCAGGAACGCGAACATCTTGTCGCCCGGGTGGTAGAGGAACTCCACGGTGCCCGCGCCGCGGTAGTCGACGGCCAGCGCCAACCGTTCGGCGGCGGCCTTCAGCTCGTCGGTCTGCGCGGAGGTCAGAAGGGGGGAGGCGGACTCCTCGATGATCTTCTGGTTGCGGCGCTGGATGGTGCAGTCGCGCACGCCGATGGCCCAGGCGGTGCCCTGGCCGTCGGCGATCACCTGCACCTCGACGTGCCGGGCGCCCGTGACGAGCGACTCGAGGAACACAACGCCGGAGCCGAACGCCCGCTGGGCCTCGTCGCGGGTGCGCTGATAGGCGTCGGTCAACTCCTCGGGGGTGGTGACCTTGCGGATGCCGCGGCCACCGCCGCCCGCCGTCGCCTTCAACATCAGCGGGTAGCCGATGGACTCGGCGGACGCGAGGGCGTCGTCGAGGGTGTCGACGCCGCCGCGCGACCACGGCGCCACCGGCACGCCCACCTCCTCGGCGATGAGCTTGGAGCCGATCTTGTCGCCCAGCTTGCGCATGGCGTCGCCGGAGGGGCCGATGAAGGTGATGCCGAGGCTCTCGACGAGGTCCGCAAAGGACGCGTCCTCGGCGACGAAGCCCCAGCCCACCCAGACGGCGTCGGCCCTGGCGTCGGTGAGGACGCGGGCGAGGAGGTCGTGGTTGAGGTAGGGGCGCTCCGACGCCGGGCCCAGCGGGTAGGCCTCGTCGGCCTCGCGGGCGAACATGGCGGAGCGCTCGGCGTCCGTGTACAGCGCGATCGTCGCGATGGGGTCGCGGTCAGGATGTTCAGCGTTCAGGTCCCGCACAGCGTGGATGAGCCGCATGGCGGCCTCTCCGCGGTTGACGATGGCGATGCGTTGGAACACCTTGCCTCCTCAGGGGTCGACGGCAGCCCGTGGGGGGCTGAGTGTCAATGTCGCACCCTTTGGGCGGCTGCGCGAGTCGGCGCGACGGTTGGCCCCCGATTGGCGGTAGTGAAGGGGTTGCGGCTCAATGTCGCGGGGAAAACATTGTGAGGTTCCCACAAGCTGTGGGCGTCCCCCGCCATTGGGTGGGTCTTGGGTGTTGTGGTCGGGTCCGGCGGCGTGTGGTGGGGGCCGGGCCGCCCATGATGCCGGCCTCGGTCTCGGGTGTTGTGGTCAGGTTCGGCGGCGTGTGGTGGGGGCCGGGCCGCCCATGATGCCGGCGGCGGCGCTTCGCGCTGCGCGTCCGTCATCAACGCCCACCCAACCTGCCCCGGCCCCCACCACCCACCGCCTTTCTGGCGCGGTCACCGGCCTCCCGGTGGGTGAGCCGGTCGGGCGCGGAGCGCCGCCGACCGCGTCGAAGCCTCTCTTACACGGTGGCTCTCCGGAGGCGTGGTCGCAGGCCTCCCGGTGGGTGAGCCAGCCGGCGCGAAGCGCCAGCTGCGTCGAAGCCTCTCTCGGCCGGTGCAGCGGCCTGACAAGCGGAACGCCCCGCCGCTGGGGAGTGCGACGGGGCGTTCGGGTTCGGGAGAGATCAGTCGTCGTCACCGTCGTCATCGTCGTCGTCGTCCGAGTCCTCATCCCAGTCGTCGTCATCGTCATCCCAGTCGTCGTCATCGTCACGATCGTCGTGATCGTCGTCACGGCCGTCGGAGTCGTCGTAGCCGTCGTGCGAGTCGTCGTCGTCCCGATCATCCCAACGGTCGTCCGAGTCATCGCGGCCGTCGTCATCGGAGTCGTCGTCCCAGCGGGAGTCGCGGTCGTCGCCCAGTTCGACGCGATCATCCCGATCGCGCTCGCCGCCCCTGTCATCGTCACCGGCGGACCGGGTCGAGGGAGCGGCGGAGGAGCTGGGGGTGCTGTCCGCGGTGGCCGAGGGGCTCGCGGAGCCGGCCGGGACCAGAATCGGGGTCGTGTCGCCGTCGTCGGACGAAGCGGGGGCCGAGATGGTCGTCGCGGGGCGGGCGTTCTCGGGCTGGTTGACGGCTGAGGCGAAGAGGCCGCCTCCGACGGCGGTGACGCCGAGTGCTGCTGCGGCGAACCAGGTGAGGGTTGAGAGTGCCATGGTGGGCTCCTTCGTCGTTGTCGTTGGAACCATTCGACAGCGGCAACATGAGGGCGACCAGAAGATCAGCGTGAGACCTCTCTCATCCGCGTCGTTCGCGGGTCGTGGCAGCCCGGGCTCTACCCACCCGCGCGGCTGCTGTTCCTCCAGAACGGTTCCCGACGCCCTGAGGGGCCCGAGACCACGCCTGGAGGAACAGAAACCGCGCACCCCCGAGGCGACCGTCCCGTGACTCGTCCACATGAGACGTTTCTCACGCGGCCACGCCCGGCAGAGGGCACCGGAGCGGGCAGACTGGAGCCCATGACCGACCCCGACCCCCAGGGCGCCACCCGGGTGACCATTCGGGCCCGCATCATGTGGGCGATGGTGCTGCTGGCCGGGCTGTCCCTCCTTACATCCGGCGCCATCGTGGCCGGGGTGCAGGACCGCGTGATCTCCGCGAACCTGGACGCCCAGCTGGAGCGCTCACGTGACGAGCTCAGGGTCCTGGCCACCCGGGGTGTCGACCCAGCGACTGGCGCTCCCTTCGCTGGCCCCTCAGAACTGCTGCGCACCTACCTCGAACGCACCGTCGTCGGCCCGGGCGAGGGCGAGGTGGCGTTCGTGGGATCACAGGTGCGGTGGGTGGCCTCGGAGGATGTGCCGCTGCGGCCGGAGGACGACGCCGAGTTGATCGCCATCGCCACTCCGTGGGCGACGGGCGACGAGATCATCCTGGAGCGGCTCCGCACGCCCACGGGGGACTATCACCTGCTCCTGGTGCCCGTGAAGTTCCCGACTGAGACCGGGGCCCTGCTTCACGTCGTGGACCGTGGCCTGGCCGAGGCCGAACTCCGCCGCACCATGACCGTGTACGCCGCCATCGCGCTGGCCACCATGGCGCTCGTGGTCTTCCTGGCCTGGCTCGTGGTCGGCAGGTTGCTGCGCCCGATCGAGGAACTGCGCGAGGCTGCCGAGTCCATCGACGAACGCGACCTCACCTCCCGCGTCCCGCTCCGCGGCAACGACGACCTCACCGCTCTGTCCGCGACCATCAACCGCATGCTCGACCGGGTGCAGCACTCCGTCGAGGGGCAGCGGCAGCTGCTCGACGATGTGGGCCACGAACTGCGCACGCCCATCACTGTCGTCCGAGGCCACATGGAACTCATCGACGTCCACGATCCGCACGACGTCCGGCAGACCCGCGACCTGGTGCTGGAGGAGGTGGACCGCATGGGGGTGTTGGTCAACGACCTCCTCATGCTCGCCCGGGCCGGCGAGAGCGACTTCGTCCAGCCGCGGTGGGTGGACCTGGCCGCCCTGACCGACCAGACGCTGGAGAAGTCGCGCGCCCTGGGGGACAGGGTGTGGCGCCTGGAGCGCATCGCGTCCGCCGAGGCGTGGCTGGACCCGTCACGGATCACCCAGGCCTGGCTTCAGTTGGCGGCCAACGCGGTGAAGTACTCCTCGCCGGGCTCGGCGATCGCGTTGGGGTCGCAGCTCCACCGCGGCGAGGTGCAGCTGTGGGTGCGCGACGAGGGGATCGGGATCGCGCCGGATCAGCTGGCATCCGTGCGGGAACGGTTCGGGCGGACCCGGGAAGCCGAGAGCCACGCGGCCGGCGCCGGGCTGGGGCTCAGCATCGTCGAGACCATCCTCGCCGCACACGGCGGACGGCTGGACATCGAGTCCGAGCCCGGCGTCGGGTCCACGTTCACCATCAATCTGCCGCTCGGGCCCGAGCGTGCCGTCGAGGAGGCCGACGTCTCATGAGCACGATTCTGATCATCGAGGACGAGGCGCGGATCGCGTCGTTCATTGCGAAGGGGTTGAAGTCCGCCGGGTTCACCTCGCACTCGACGGCGAGCGGCGCGGAAGGGGCATCGCTGGCGATCCACGGCGGCTTCGATCTCGTGGTGCTGGACGTCGGACTGCCGGACATCGACGGCTTCGAGGTGCTCGAACAGATCCGTGGCCAAGGGGTCGCGGTCCCGGTGATCCTGCTCACCGCGCGGTCATCGGTGGCGGACCGGGTAGCTGGCCTCGAGGGTGGCGCGGACGATTACATGCCCAAGCCGTTCTCGTTCGAGGAGCTGCTGGCGCGGATCCGGCTGCGGTTGCGCACGGACGCGGGGTCGACGGCGGGGGACCCGACGCAGCTCAGCCACAACGGGTTGTCCCTCGATCTTCGAACCCGCCGCGCGACCGTCGGAGAGAAATCGGTGGACCTGTCGGCGCGGGAGTTCGCGCTCGCGGAGACGTTCCTGCGCAACCCCGGTCAGGTGCTGAGCAGGGAGCAACTGCTGAGCAATGTGTGGGGGTTCGACTTCGACCCCGGCTCCAACGTCGTCGACGTGTACGTGAGATACCTGCGGGGAAAGCTGGGCAGGGAGCGGTTCGAGACCGTGCGGGGCATGGGCTACCGGCTGGTATGACGTGACTGCGCGTCAGTCATCGTCATCGTCCCGGTCGTCGTCATCATCATCATCGTCGTCGTCGTCGTCGTCGTAGTAGCTCGGCTTCGGGGCCGCGACGGTCTGGGGCGCCTCGGCCTCGTGGGCGGTCTGGGTCGCGGACGGCGAAGGCGTCGTCGTCGATCCGGACGTGGCGCCCGGGTAAGCCGAGTCGGACGGGGACGGTGTGGGGATGGTCGGAGTGATGGTCGATTCCGGCGACGGCGACCCCGCGGCGGGCACCATCAGGGCCGGCTCGCGAACCGGGGTGCCCGCCGGTGGGACCATGCTCGCCACCGCCCACACCCCTGCGGCTGCCACGGCGACGATCAGCGCCAACCCGGCCAGCGTCCGTTTCATGTCAGACCTCCTCGACCACACCAGTCAACACCGCCCGCATGAGCGGGGAGCGACGCGCGCATGAGAGAACTCTCATCTCCCCGTCGACTATTGGGTAGGTCTGGTGTGGTGTTGGCCACGATTTCTACCGAGTAGGCATTCGGGGAAGGGACGGGCTTTGAGTTGCGAGCGAGGGTGCGGGACGGCAGGGCGGCTGCGCGCGTGCACGCCCAACCCGACCATCACTCGACGGAACACGCCTGAGCAGACCCGGCCCGAGGCCGCCGTGACGGCACGCGCCCGGAAGGGACCACGCCACTGGAAGACGAGTGCAGGGAGACCTGACACGAGGCCCGGGCGGCTTCACTTCCCGACCACAGCCAGGCTGGCAGCAAAACGGCCGACGGTGGACCATGGCCGCCCGGGGTCGTGTCGGGGCTCCCTGCACCGGGCGCAAGGGGCTTCGACTCAGCGGCGGGCGCTGCGCGCCGCGGCTGGCTCACCCAGCGGGCGTTAAGGGTGCCATTCCTTCGCGCTTCGGGATGGTCAGGGCGATGGGCTTGTTGACCTCGGCGAAGAAATCGTTGCCCTTGTCGTCGACGATGATGAACGCCGGGAAGTCCACCACGTCGATCTTCCAGATCGCCTCCATGCCGAGCTCCGCGTACTCCACCACCTCGACGTGCTTGATGCAGTCCTGCGCCAGGCGGGCGGCGGGGCCGCCGATGGAGCCGAGGTAGAACCCGCCGTGCTTGTGGCATGCGTCGGTGACCGACTGCGAGCGGTTGCCCTTGGCCAGCATGATCATCGAGCCGCCCGCGCCCTGGAACTGGTCCACGTAGGAGTCCATGCGGCCCGCCGTCGTGGGCCCGAACGAACCGGACGCCATGCCCTCGGGGGTCTTGGCCGGGCCGGCGTAGTAGACGGGGTGGTCCTTCAGGTACTGCGGCATCGGCTCGCCGGCGTCGAGGCGCTCCTTGATCTTGGCGTGTGCGATGTCGCGGCCGACGATGAGCGGCCCGTTGAGCATGACGCGCGTCTTGACGGGGTGCTTGCGCAGTTCGTCGAGGATCTCGGGCATGGGGCGGTTGAGGTCGATGCGGACGGCCGCGCCCTGGCCGGTGCCGGTGATGCCGTCGGTCTGGGCGTCCAGCTCCTCGTCGACGTGCTCGGGCATGAAGCGGGCGGGGTCGAACTCGAGCTGCTCGATGAACACACCCTCGGGGGTGATCTTGCCGAGGCACTGGCGGTCCGCGGAGCAACTGACCGCGATCGCGACGGGCAGCGACGCCCCGTGGCGGGGCAGCCGGATGACGCGCACGTCGTGGCAGAAGTACTTGCCGCCGAACTGGGCGCCGATGCCGAGCTTGCGGGTGAGCTCCAGGACCTCGTTCTCCAGCTCGACGTCGCGGAAGCCGTGCGCCGCCATCGACCCCTCGGTGGGCAGGGTGTCGAGGTACTTTGCGGAGGCGTACTTGGCCGTCTTCATCGCGAACTCCGCCGACGTGCCGCCCACCACGATGGCCAGGTGGTACGGCGGGCAGGCCGCGGTGCCGAGCGAGCGCAGCTTCTCCTCGAGGAACTTCATCATCGACGCGGGGTTCAGGACCGCCTTCGTCTCCTGGTACAGGTAGCTCTTGTTGGCCGAGCCGCCGCCCTTGGCCATGAACAGGAACTTGTAGGAGTTCTCATGCCCGACGGCGGTGTCTGCGTAGAGCTCGATCTGCGCGGGCAGGTTGGAGCCGGTGTTCTTCTCCTCCCACATCGTCAGAGGCGCGTTCTGCGAGTAGCGCAGGTTGAGCTTGGTGTAGGCGTTGAACACGCCCATCGACAGGGGCCGCTCGTCGGTGCCCTCGCTGAGTACCTGCTGGCCGCGCTTGCCCATGATGATGGCGGTGCCGGTGTCCTGGCACATGGGCAGGATCCCGCCGGCGGCGATGTTCGCATTCTTCATGAGGTCCAGCGCCACGAACTTGTCGTTGGGGGAGGCCTCCTCGTCGTCGAGGATGTTGCGCAGCTGCTGCAGGTGCGCGGGGCGCAGGTAGTGGCCGATGTCGTGCATCGCGGTCTCGGACAGCAGCGTCAGGGCCTCGGGCGCCACCTTGAGGAATCGTCGCCCCTCAGGTCCCTCCACCGTCTCCACACCTTCGGTGGTGAGCAGTCGGTAGGGCGTCTCGTCATGCCCGATCGGCAGCATGTCAACGTAGCGAAACTCCGGCATGGGACCTCCTAGAGAGCGGTCCGACCAGTTTCTCAGACGAGGGTTGCCGCGGCATGAGTGGGGTCGGCGTTGGGGTCTACTGCTGGGCGCATGGGCGGAGTAGCGTCGTCACCATGGCCATGTTCAGGATCGACGGGAAGCGCGCCCTCGTGACGGGCGCCAGCAGGGGGATCGGGTTCGCGACGGCGAAGGTGTTACGCGAGATGGGGGCAGAAGTCACCATCGCGGCGCGCAACGGGGCGGAGCTGAAGGCGGCGGCCGAGCGGATCGGCGCCTCCTGGGTGCCCGCCGACGTGAGCCGTGAGGCAGACGTGCTGCGCCTCGTCGACCGGGCCGGTGACGTGGACATCCTGGTCAGCAACGCGGGCGGACCGCCGCCCGGGCTCCCGAGTGAGGTGTCCCCGGAGGCGTGGGAGGCGGGATTCGAGACCACCTTCATGTCGACGGTGAGGCTCGCCGACGGCGTGCTGGCGGGGATGCGGGAGCGGGGCTGGGGACGGATCGTCGCGATCACCAGCCTCACCGTGCGGCGACCGGCGCTGAACCTGCCGGTGAGCAACGCCATGCGGGCCGCGGTGACCAACCATCTGCGGACCCTGGCGATGGAGGTCGCCAAGGACGGGGTCACCTGCAACACCGTGGCCCCCGGCTACACCGCGACAGAGCGGCTCAAGCGCCTCCACACTGACGCGGCGGACGCGCAGCGCCTTCAGGCCTCGATCCCGGCGCGGCGTTTCGGCGCCCCTGGGGAGGTCGCGGCGGCGGTCGCATTCCTGGTCACAGAGGAGGCGGCCTACATCACCGGCCAGGAGATCGTCGTCGACGGCGGCTTCACCATCTGAGGGCGGCGTCGTCGTCTAGCCTGGGGGTGTGGCAGAGGAACTCACGGAGCGCCAGAAGGCGGCCAAAATCAGGCACGAGCTCACCGAGGGGCACGCGCGAGCCGAGGCTGCCCGTGCGAAGGTGCTGATCGACGAGTTCATCGTCGCCGCGCGCGCCCAGGGGCTCGAGCCCCGACCCCTGCAGGCGCGGACGCTGAGCGGTCACCCCGTCAAGACGGACAAGGTGGGCTGGTACCTGCGCACCAACCACTCCGTCGGCATCGACACCGAAGGCAACTACTACTCCCTGACCGTCCCCGGCGGGCTGATGGAGCGCCTCCGCGGGGTGAAGCTGGAGCCGACTTTGGCGCCGCTGGTGATCGGGCGCGGGGGTCGCGACGGCGAGACGGGCGACCTGAGGGAGTTCCTGGCGTGGGCGTTGGAGGGTCGCATTCCGCAGGACTGAACGCTCCTCGCGCCTCAGCCCGCTGTGGGTCGGTTGGCCAACGACGGGACGCGTGGCATCATATTTCTGACGTATTCCCTCACGAGGAGAACTCCAGTGACAGATCTGATCGGCACCGCGCCCCTGCGCTGACCCGTCGAGCTGTCCGCTCCGGTCTCAGCGCGTCCCGCTGATCGATCGGAGTTCTTTTGTTTTCAGTCACGTTCAACCGCGTCCGCCTCACCTGGCCCGACGGCACTCCCTGCCTCGATGACGTCACGCTCGCCTTCTCCCCCGGTGTCACGGGGGTCGTCGGCGACAACGGCTCCGGCAAGTCCACCCTCCTGAAGCTCATCACCGGCGAGATTGCCCCGACGGCGGGCACCGTTGTCGTCGGCGGGAGCGTGGGCGTCCTTCCCCAGAACCTGACCCTCCGCACCGACGACACGGTTGCCGACCTCCTGGGCATCCGGGCGCAGGTCGACGCCGTGCGCGCCATCGTCGCCGGGGACCCCGACCCGGCGCACTTCGACGCCGTCGGCGACGACTGGGACATCGAGGCCCGCGCCGCCGAGGAACTGGGCGCCGTCGGCCTGGACCTGGGCCTGGACCGGCCCGTCGGCACCCTCTCCGGAGGCGAGGCGATGCTGGTGGCGCTGGTGGGACTGAGCGTGCGTCGACTCGATGTGGTCCTCCTCGACGAGCCCACCAACAACCTGGACCGCAACACCCGCGTCCGCGTCTACTCGCTGCTCGAACGCTGGCGCGGCACCGCGGTGGTGGTCAGCCACGACGTCGAGCTGCTGCGTCGCGTCGGCTCGATCGTCGAGGTGCGCGACGGCGAGGTCGAGGCGTTCGGCGGCAACTGGGAGGTGTACCGCGAGGCGGTGGGTATCTCCCAGGAGGCCGCCGGGCGCGCACTCCGGGCGGCCGAGCAGCAGCTGCGCACTGAGAAGCGCCAGAAGGTCGAGGCGGAGAAACGCCTGGCCAGGCGCGAGAACGCAGGCAAGCCCGCGGCCGCGCGCGGGGTGAGCAAGGCCGCCCGCGACTTCTACGCCAACCGCTCCGAGAAGGCCATCGGTAAGGCGCGCGGGGAGTTCGACGACAAGATCGCGGCCGCGCGCTCCGCCGTCGACGACGCCGAGGCCCGGCTCCGCGACGACGAGCGGGTCAGGATCGATCTGCCGGACCCGGGTGTCGGGACGGGCCGGAGGCTGGCCGAGATCGTCGACGCCGCTGGCGCGGTTCACGTCATCCAGGGCCCGGAGCGGGTCGCGCTGGTGGGCCCCAACGGCGTCGGGAAGACGCTACTGATCCAGTCGATGGTGGCGCCGGCTGTTGTCGCGGGTCACGACCCTTCGAGACGGGCCACGCCGCTCCGCGGGTGGGCCCCCTCAGGGAGCGAGAGACGGGCCACGCCGCTCCGCGGGTGGGCCCCCTCAGGGAGCGAGAGACGGGCCACGCCGCTCCGCGGGTGGGCCCCCTCAGGGAGCGGAGCAGCCGGCTCGATCACCGCCCGCGTCGGGTACCTGCCGCAGCGGCTCGACCACCTCGACGACGCCCGCGCCGTCCTCGACTGCATCCGCGACGCCGCCCCCACCGTCGAGCCTGGCGCCATCCGCAACCGCCTCGCCCGCTTCGGCCTCCGCGGCGACGCGGCCCTCCGGCCCCTCGGCACCCTCTCCGGCGGCGAACGGTTCCGCGCCTCCCTGGCCGCGCTTCTCCTCGCGGAGCCACCCGCGCAGCTGCTCATCCTCGACGAACCCTCCAACAACCTCGACCTCGCCACCGTTGAGGTCCTCGTCGACGCACTGCGGCAGTACCGCGGCGGCCTCCTCGTCGTCTCGCACGACGACGATTTCCTCGCTCGCCTCGCCGTCGGGAGGCGCCTGGAGCTACACCACGACGGCTCGATCTCGGACGTCGTCGAACCTGTGG
This sequence comes from Tessaracoccus luoxuelianae, assembly GCF_054483915.1. Lineage (NCBI taxonomy): Bacteria > Bacillati > Actinomycetota > Actinomycetes > Propionibacteriales > Propionibacteriaceae > Tessaracoccus > Tessaracoccus luoxuelianae. The sequence continues at coordinate 582,080 of NZ_CM137013.1, forward strand.
ACAGGGCGGACGGCGGAAAATCTGGGGTCTACCATCAATGACCATGGCCACGTTCTCGCTCACCCGCACCACCACCCCCACAGCGGACGCCGCTCGCCTGGCGGCTCTCGCGGACCCGGGCTTCGGCCGCTATTACGTGGACCACATGGCGGTCATCGACTACCAGGGCGGCGACGGCTGGCAGGAGCCGCGCCTCGTGCCGATGACGGAGTGGGCGCTGCACCCCGCGGCCGCCGTCCTGCACTACGGGCAGGAGATCTTCGAGGGCCTCAAGGCGTACCGCCGCGACGACGACTCCATCTGGCTGTTCCGCCCCGAGCGCAACGCCGCGCGCTTCGTCCAGTCCGCGAAGCGGATGGGTATGGCGGTGCTGCCGGAGGAACTGTTCCTGGACTCGGTCACCCAGCTCGTCGAGCTGGAGCGGGACTGGGTGCCTGTGGGCGAGAACGAGCAGAGCCTGTACCTGCGCCCGTTCATGATCGCCTCTGAGCCGTACCTCGGCGTCCGCGAGGCCCACACCTACCGCTTCGCCGTCATCGCCACGCCGGCCGGCCCGTACTACTCGGAGCCGGTGAAGCTGTGGATCACGCCCAACTACACCCGCGCCGCCCCCGGCGGCACCGGCACTGCGAAGTGCGGCGGCAACTACGCCGCCAGCCTCGTCGCCACGCAGGAGGCTGCGGCCAACGGCTGCGGACAGGTGCTGTGGACCGACGGCGCCGAGCACAAGTGGGTGGAGGAGTGCGGCACGATGAACATCATGTTCGTCACCGCCGACGACGAACTGGTGACCCCGTCGCTGGGCTCCATCCTCGCCGGCGTGACCCGCGAATCCATCCTGGTGCTCGCGGCCGAGCACGGGCTCGAGCCGGTGGAGCGCCCCATCTCGGTCGACGAGGTGCTCGACGGCGTGGAATCGGGTCAGATCCCGGAGGTGTTCGCCTGCGGGACCGCCGCCGTCGTCACGCCCATCACCGGGTTCAACTCGCCGGCTCGGGGCGTGCAGACCGTGGCCGACGGCGTCCCGGGCCGCAAGACCCGTGAGATCCGCCAGCACCTTGTCGACATCCAGTTCGGCCGCGCCGAGGACAAGTTCGGCTGGACCCGAAAGGTCTGCTGAGGCGGTGGCATAGTGGCGGCATGAGCGCACCCCAGCCGCCGTCGAACCCTCAGCCTCCGTGGGGCGGCGGGCCTGGTCAGCCGCCCTATGGGCCTAGTCAACCGCCCTACGGTCAGGGCCAGCCTCCTTACGGTCAGGCCCAGCCATCCGCTCAGTGGCCCGGGCAGCCCGGGGCTTGGCAGCAGCCGGCGAAGCCTCGCAGCAAGCTGGGGCCCATCCTGACCGCCGTCGGCGCGGTGATGCTGGTGGCCGGTGTGGTGCTGGGGTTCTCCGTCGGGCGGAGCTTCATGCAGATCATTCCGTCGGCCAGCCAGAGCACGCCGGTGGTGGGAGAGACAGTCGTCACCGTCACAGGTGGTGACTCGCTGGTGCTCTACGCGCCCAGCGGGATCATGCCGGTCTGCGACATCATCGGCCCCACCGAGGCCGTGCCCAACATCGACCTCGGGGGCGCGAGCTATCAGTTCTCGGTCAACAACGTGAGTTACGAATCGATGGCCAGGATCGGCGGTCCGGGCGAGCCCGAGGGCGAGTACACCGTCAGTTGCGAACAGACCGGCCTCCTCATCGCGCCGCCGCTCGACGTGGGGGACATCGTCGGCTCCGTGGGCGGCCTGCTCGGCGTGATCGCGTTGCTCGGCATCGGATTCACACTGCTCGTCGTGGGGTTCATCATGTGGCTGCTCGGACGCCGCCGTCCCTGATCGGGAATAGTTTCATTTTCAACTTGTTTGGTCTATCGTAGAGGTAGCAAACAGTTTGGAGCAGTCATGCAGTTCGGCATCTTCAGCATTGGGGACATCACCACAGACCCCACCACGGGGCGCACTCCCACCGAGCACGAGCGCATCCGCGCGACGGTGGAGCTGGCGAAGAAGGCCGAGGAGGTGGGGCTGGATGTCTTCGCCACCGGCGAGCACCACAACCCGCCGTTCGTAGCGCCGGCCAACCCGACGGTGCTGATGGCTTACCTGGCTGCCCAGACCGAGCGGCTGATCCTCTCGACGGCCACCACGCTGATCACCACCAACGACCCGGTCCGCCTCGCGGAGGACTACGCCTACGTGTCCCACCTGGCCGAGGGTCGCGTGGATCTCATCCTGGGCCGCGGTAACACCGGGCCGGTCTACCCGTGGTTCGGCAAGGACATCCGCGACGGCATCGCGCTCGCGGTGGAGAATTACGCCCTGCTGCACCAGCTCTGGCGCGAGGAATCGGTCGACTGGGATGGCAGGTACCGCACCCCGCTGCACGGCTTCACCTCCACCCCCCGCCCGCTCGACGGTGTGGCGCCGTTCGTGTGGCACGGCTCCATCCGCTCGCCCGAGATCGCCGAACAGGCCGCCTATTACGGCGACGGCTTCTTCCACAACAACATCTTCTGGCCCCCGAGCCACACCCGGCGCATGGTGGAGCTGTACCGTCGTCGGTTCGAGCACTACGGCCACGGACGGGCTGACCAGGCCATCGTCGGGCTCGGCGGGCAGGTGTTCATGCGGAAGAACTCGCAGGACGCCATCCGCGAGTTCCGCCCCTACTTCGACCACGCGCCGGTCTACGGCGGCGGGCCGTCGTTGGAGGAGTTCACGCGGGAGACGCCGCTGACGGTGGGCTCGCCGCAGCAGGTGATCGAGCGGGTCCTCGGCTTCCGGGAGTACGCGGGCGACTACCAGCGCCAGCTGTTCCTGATGGATCACGCGGGCCTGCCGCAGAAGACGGTGCTGGAGCAGATCGACATGCTCGGCGAGGAGGTGGTGCCAGTGCTTCGGAAGGAGTTCGCGGCGCTGAAGCCCGCCCACGTGCCCGATGCGCCCACCCACGCCTCGCTCCTGGCCGCCCGCGCCCCCGTCGAGGAGCCGGAGCGCACCGAGCCCTCCGTCGACCGGTGGACCGGAACCCGGGCCGAGGACGACAACCGCCTCTGAGTTCCGCTCGGCGCGGGTCGGGGTTTGAGCAAATGGCACGGATCAAACCGCGAAACCGGCCTTCTTGAACGATCAAACCGCATCGACTCGTGCTATTTGCTCAAACCCCCTCCAGCCCAGCACGCCCCTTCCGCGAAAGGAACCATCCCCATGTCCCGCATCGTCGTCATCTCCGGCGGCCTCGGCACGCCGTCGTCCACCCGCGTCCTCGGCGACGCCGTGGTGTCCCGCCTCCGCGAGAACCTGCTGGAGCGAGGCGAGAGCGCCGAGGTGACGGTCGCCGAGCTGCGCGAGCTGGCCCACCCCATCGTCGACGCCATGCTCACCGGATTCCCGACCGGTGAGCTCGCCACGGTGGTCGACGCCGTGGCCCGGGCGGACGCGCTGGTCGTGGTGTCGCCCACCTTCTCCGCGTCCATGAGCGGGCTCGTCAAGAGCTTCTTCGACATCCTGGAGCCGGGCACGCTCGCCGGGAAGCCCGTGCTGATGGCCGCCACCGGAGGCACCGAGCGGCACTCGCTGATGCTTGAGTTCGCGATGCGCCCGCTGTTCAGCTATCTGGGCGCGCTGCCAGTGCGCACCGCCGTGTTCGCCGCGACCTCCGATTTCGGCGGTCCCGGCGCCGCATCGCTCGCCAGGCGGGTGAAGGAGGGGGCCGACGAGCTGGCCGCCGCCCTCGTGGCGGCGCCCCGTCAGGCCACAGACGACGGTTTCGTCGAGTTCGCCGCGCTGCTGGCGAGCTAGCACTCCACAAGAAGGGGCCCGCGATGAGCGTCATCGAGGGCCCTTTTCCTGTCCCGGTCAGCCGGCGACGTCGTCGCTCCGCAGGCCGGCGAACAGGCAGCTGGCTAGCCCGTCGCCCTTTGGGAACGGCTCCCCGGCGCCCATGAGGTACGCCTCGCCGGAGCCCGGGAGCTCCTGCATGATCCGGTAGAACTGCCAGAACGGGTGCTCGATGTCCACCTGGCTACGGTGAGAGCCCAGCGCCCGCCGGCACACGTCCAGCCACGGCGCGGTCTCGATCAGCGCCACGATCTGCGCCGGGTCCGGCCCGAAGCTGTCGGCGTCGCGCTCCTGCTCCGGCCACAACTCCAGCCCGCGCTCCTTCGCGATCAAGTACGCCTCTACCCACTTGTCCGTGTTGTGGGTGTTCCAGAGGATGCGGCGGATCTGCCACGGTGCGCCGAGGTCTGGGCGGTGCGACGGCGAGGCCGCCAGCACGCTCGCATACATGAGCACCCGGTGCGCCTGAATGTGATCGGGGTGGCCGTAGTTGCCGTGCGGATCGTAGGTGACGGCCACCTGGGGGCGGCGGCTGCGGATCACCTCGACTAGGTGGTTGGCCGCCTCGAGGAGGTCGGCGCGCCAGAACGCGTTGGCGGGCATCCCGTCCGGCACGGCCGCCTTGCCGTCGGGTCCGGTGGTCATGCCGGAGTCGTGATAGCGGCCCACGCCGCCGAGGTACACGTGATCGGTCACGCCTACCTCGCGCAGCGCCGCGTCGATCTCCATCCGACGGTGGTCGCCGAGTTGGGCGGGGGTGAAGTGCTGCCACTCGGGCAGCATGATCTCGCCGAGCTCGCCGAGCGTGCAGGTGACCAACGTGACCTGGGCGCCCTCGTCGAGGTACCGCGCCATGGTGGCGACGGACTGGCTGGACTCGTCGTCGGGGTGGGCATGGACGAGGAGGAGGCGATGGTTCACGGCCGACAGTCTACGCCGCGCCGCAAGGTAATCCAATCTTCAACTAGAGTGGCCGGGTTCCGGTCGGGGCTCCCCGGGGTCGTGCGGTAGATGTTCCTCCAGAGCGATACTCGGGACCCACAGGGCCCCGAGGACCGCTCTGGAGGAACAGCAACCGCGCCGGGCCCCCGACCCTCAGCCTTCCGACAGCCCGAGGAGAGGGCGGAGCTCGTCCAGAGTGGCGACGGAGTGGTCCGCGCGGTCTTCCACCGGCGCCTCCGGCGACTCGAGGGTCGCCGTGGCCAGCCCCGCCGCTGCGGCGGCGTCCGCGTCGATCGGACGGTCGCCCACGGCGAGGCACCCCGCCGGGTCCAGCCCGTGCCGCTGCAGCATCGCGAGGTACATCGCAGGGTCCGGCTTGCGCGGGTACCCGTCGGTGGTGGAAATGAGATCGTCCGCCTCCAGCCCGAGGCCGTCGAGCAGTGACTGCGCGCTTGCACGGTCGCGGTGGGTGACGACGAGGTTGAGTCCGCCGGCCGCCCGCACGTCATGCAGCAGCTGGCGCGCGCCCGGCATCGCCGGAGCCGGATCCAGCCGCCACTGGGCCTTCAGCTCATCCTCCGCCGCCTCGAACTCGGCCTCCGGCACCCCGAACCGAGCGGCGAGTGTCGCGACGGCGTGCCCCGTCGACACCCGCGTCAGCCGCGACACCTCAGCCACGTCCACAGCGCCGCCGTGGGCGCGGACCACCGCAGCCAGGGCGGAATCCAGGGCCGGGTAGGTGTCCACCAGGGTGCCGCCCATGTCCCAGAACACGTGTTCGTACATGGGGAGAGCTTACGACCCAGCTGGTTGAGCCGGCTGCGGCGCGCGAGCGGCCCGGTGCCGCGTCGACGCCCCCAGCGGGTGGGGCGAGCCCCACGGGCGGGTCAGGGGAGGGGGTCGCCCATGAGATCGCGGGCCCGCTCCATCAGAGTGATGGTGGACAGCGTCGCGTCCAAGGGCCGGATCGGCGATTCCGTCAGCCCCGCGCCGATGCACCGCGCCACCTCGAGCGCCTCGTGGTAGAGCCCCACGTGCGCCACCCGCTCCTCCTCCCAGCGGAGCACCTCGCCGTCACGGAACCGCACCTCCACGGGGCCAGGATGGTAGAACGGTCCGTCGAGGACGAGGGTGGCCTCGGACCCCGCGACCACCGCCGTCGTCGGCGTGTCCGCGACCATCGACGCGTGCACCACCGCCTGCCTCGACTCGCCATCAACCAGCAGCGCCGCGAACTGCCCGACGGCGCCCGTCGCGTGCCGCTGCCCGGTGGCCGCCGCGACACTCAAGCCCGGCAGAACCCAGTCCACGAACATCAGCGGGTAGGTGCCCAGGTCGTTCATGGCGCCGCCGGCCTGCGCCGGGTCCATGGCTCGGTGGTGGTCGACGAGGTACTCGCCCATGTCGGCGGCCACGGACCGGACCTCGCCCAGCATTCCACTCTCGAGGATCTGCCGGACGACGTCGTAACGCGGCAGCGCCAGCGACCACACGCCCTCCATGCAGAACAGCCCACGGCTGCGGGCCACCCCCACCAGCTCCTCCGTGTCTGCGAGCTTCGGCGTCATCGGCTTCTCCACCAGCACCGGCTTGCCGGCCTCCAGCGCGAGCCGCGCGTGGGCGAGGTGGTCGAGGTGCCCCGTCGCGACGTAGATGACATCGACGTCAGAGTTCACCAACTCCTCGTAGGAGCCGAACGCGTGCTCGATACCGAACCCGTCGGCGAACTCCCGCGACCGCTGAGTCGTCCGCGACCCCACCGCCACCACCCGCTGGCCCGTGTTGGCCAGCAGCGTGGAGACGAACTGGTGCGCGATCCAGCCGGTGCCGAGGATGCCCCAGCGCAGGCTGGGGACATCGCCGACGGGGCGTGGCTGGGGGAGCGCCCTCACCGATCGACCTCGACGAACCTGCCGCCGGTGTGCATCGATTCGACCACGGCTTCGCCCACGAGGGTGGCCCGCTCGGCGTCCTCCAGCGTGGCCACCGTCGACGGCCGACCCTCGCGCACGGAGTCCACCCACTCCTGCAGCTCCAGCCGGTAGGCGTCCGCGAAGCGCGGACGCCAGTCCATGGCGATGGGCGACGAGGTGGCGAAGTTGGCGTTGACCAGCAGCTTCGCTGGCTCGGTGACGGTGAGCACGCCGGTCTCGCAGACAGCGTCGCAGCGGATGTCGTAGCCGTACCGGGCGTTGAGGAAGACCTCGACGGTGCTGAGGGACCCGTCGGCGGTGCGGACCAGGATGAGGAACGGGTCCGCGAGGTTGTTGGCGGTGGAGCTCGGGTGGCCGGCATGCCAGCTGACCTCGGTGACGGGAGCGTCCAGCAGCCACGGAATGAGGTCGAGGTCGTGGATGGCGGAGTTGAAGACCACCGACTCGTTGGTGGCCCCCGGCCCGGAGGACACGCCGCGACCCACGGAGTGGATCATCAGCGGCCGGCCGTGCTGGCGGGACGTGATGGCCGCCTTCATGGCCACGTAGCCGGGGTCGAACCGGCGCATGAATCCGACGGCGGCGCGGGCGGTTCCGCCACCGACGGCGATGCGGTGGGCCGCGACCACCTCGGCGCAGGTGGCCGAGTCGTAGGCCAGCGGCTTCTCGACCAGCACATGCTTGCCGGCCTCGAGGCAGGCCTTGACCTGTTCCGCGTGCAGGAAGTCCGGTGAGGCGATGACGACGGCGTCCACATCGTCGGCCGTGATGAGGTGGCTCGGGTCCGTGAGGACGCGGGCGCCGGGGATTCCGGCGATGGCCGCTTCGGCGCGGTCTTTGTCCGGATCAGCGATGGCGACGACGTCGGCGCCTGCGATGAATCGATGGATGTTCTGAGCGTGATCGGCGCCCATGATGCCTGCGCCGATGACCCCGATGGAGAGACTCATTTGTCCTGACCTTTCTTGGGTGATTCCAGCCTACGCGATGCGCGGGTGTCGCGGAAGGACTTCCCCCGGGCTGAGGAGTGAGGAGCGCAGCGACGAGCCTCGAGGCCTCACTGACGTTTGCTGACAGGGTCACTTGTGTGAGGCTTCGAGGCCGCTGCGCGGCACCTCAGCCAGCGGGGGCGCTGCGCGGCACCTCAGCCGGCGGGGGCGCTGCGCGGCCCTCCGAGAGTGGGGATCCGGGGAGGGTAGACCGGCCCTGGACCCCCACTCTGCGAGGGGTACCCTGTCGGCCGTGCACGAAATCGACCCCACCCGCGTCCGCGCCCTCAAACGGACCGTCCTCATCGTCGCCCTGCTGAACCTGGGCTACTTCTTCGTCGAGAACGCGGTGGCGCTGGCCATCGGGTCGGTGTCGCTGTTCGCGGACTCGGTGGACTTCCTCGAGGACACCGCGGTCAACCTGCTGATCTTCGCCGCACTGGGCTGGCCGCTGGCGCACCGCTCCGTGGCGGGCAAGGTGATGGCCGGGATCATCCTGGTGCCCGCCGTGGCCGCGCTGTGGATGGCGATCGCCAAGTTCCAGAACCCAGACGCACCAGACCCTCTCTCGCTGATCCTCACCGCCGGCGGCGCCGTCGTCATCAACACCATCTGCGCGATTCTGCTTCTGCGGCAGCGTGACCACGGCGGCTCCCTGACCCGCGCTGCGTGGCTCGCCGCCCGCAACGACGTGATCATCAACCTCGGCATCATCGCGATGGGCATCGTCACGCTCACGCTGGTGCCCAACGGCTGGCCGGACCTGCTACTCGGGATCGGCATCCTGGCGCTGAACCTACGGGCAGCCAAGGAGGTGTGGGAGGTCGCGGAGGAGGAGAACCTCGCCGCGAAGGCGCTCGCCGGCGAGGTCGACGACGACTGATCCGCCCCCGGGCGTCGGCGCTGCGCCCCTGCCCCCTGCGCTGCGCCCCTGCCCACTGCGCGGCTGTGCCCGGCTCAATCCGGGAGGGCTCAATCAGCGTCGGGAAGGTCAGTCAGGATCGGGGCTCGCGGCGCGACGACCGCTCGGGTCAACCACCACGACCCGATGCCCACCGCCCTCGGCGAGCACCATCACGTCCAGGCCCGGATACAGGGCCAACTCGTCGGCCAACCCCGCGACATTCCAGTCCGCGGACGGGTGGTCCAACCGCCCCCACACCTCGACGTGGGCCCCCGTCGCGCGGGAGACCTCGCGGTCCACTTCCGGCCCTACTGCGCCGATGAGCACCACGGTCCTCGGCCCCCGCGGGCGCGCCGAGGCCCCGGCCACGCGATCGGCCCGGAACACCGCCCCGTGATAGGCCGACACCGCGGCCGCCCCAACCAGGGTCCCCAGCGCGTAGCGCATCGACCGCACGGTGGCCGCCCCGAGGGACCCAGCCACCACGTCCTGCAGCAGGGTGACGGCGGCCGTGATGAGCGCGATCACCGCCGCGACACCCGCCAGCCCGAAGAGCACCACCAGGTAGACCCGACGCGCGGGCGAGGCAGCCTCCGCAGTGGGATCGACGGCGGCGCCCAGGCCGACCCGCCGCCAGAACACCCACCACACGGGTGCGCCCACGACGAGCAGCGTCACCGCAGCCCAAAGCGTGTTGACCACCGGCATGCCGGCGTCGATGCCGGGGGTGAGGGCCTCGATGAGGGTCACCAGCAGGGTGCCGACGCCGACGGCGGCAGCCACCAGCCCGATGCCGGCCACCAGGTATTCGTAGACCCGCTGCGGCTCTGTGCGCGCCAGGCCTTCCTGGCCGGAGGCCAGCACAGAGCGGTGGTACCACCAGATCAGGACCCCTACCAGCAGCGCGGCCAACTCGAGCGAGGCGCTGTCGAAGTGCCCCGACGCCGTCAGATCCTGCCGGTCACCGAAGAACCACACCAGCACGCTCCACAGCAGCCGGCTGCCGGCCACCAGTGCCATCACCAATCCGCCGCCCACCCCGAGCGGCAGCACGAAGGCCAGCCACAGCGGCCGTCGGGGCAACGCAATGGCCCGCGTGGCCCAGTAGCGCATCCAGATCAGCGCCCCGACGAGCAGTGTCGCGGCTCCCTCGCCGAGCATGCCCAGCGGGCGGCCGACCGTCTCGGGCCGCAGCAGCAGGTCCAGCGAGGTGCCCAGCGTGATGACCAGCCCGGCGGTCCCGAAGGCCAGGCCCACCAGCGATCCGAGCAGCAGATGCGCGGTCTGGCGGGCCTCGTCGAGGGTCCGTCGTGCGATCTCCCAGTGGACCCACCAGACGGCAGCCCAAGGGACGAAGGTCGCGGCGGACTCCGCGTCGAGGCGCCCGTCCGAGACCAGCAGGTAGCCCACGTTCTGCACCGACGACGCCGCGACGACCGCTCCGGTGAGCGCGGCCAGCGTCACGTAGGCCACCCACATCGGGGACTCGGCCTCGGTGGGGTCCGCCTTGTGCATGCGGCGCGTCCACCAGGCCAGCAGCAGCGCCAGGGCGCCGCCGACGAACGTGAAGGCCAGCCCCCTCGCGAGTTCAGCCGACGGATCCTGCCACTGGGGCACCTCGGCGCCCAGCAGCCTCCCCAGCAGCTCGTCCACGCCCAATGCCACGACGATCACGAGGGCATACAGCACGGCGTACTGGAAGAATCGGCGCACGCTGCGGGCGTCGACGCCGGGGCCGCGGCGCCTGGCTCCCGTCGCGATCAGGGCGATGAGCCCCACCACCACCGCCAGGCTGATGAACCCGGAGACCATCTCAACCACCACCGTCCTACTTGCAGCCGTAGACAGGCCAAGGGTGACCGGTCAGCATCCACTCGCCATCCCGCGCGCGAAGCTCGAACTGTTCGCGATGCTCCCACGTATCGAGCATTCCGCCCTGGGATTCGGTGATATCGGCCACGACGATGGCCTTGTCGCCATCAACGCGGGTGTCGGCGACGGTGAGGCTGGCGCGCAGCGGCCGCTGCACCCCCGGCAGGGGGGCGGAGCAGCCGAGGGACGGATCCAGGTAGCTGACCGCCTCGTCGTCGTCGCCCCTGATGAGGGCAAGGGCGTAGAGCTGGACCACGCCGTCGGGCGTCGACGGATCAAGGTCTGGCTGTTCGCGGGTGGCGGTGAAGACGCCGGCCATGACAGCCAGGAGCGCCACTGTCGCGATCACCACCGCGAGCACCACGTTCGGGCGCGTGTTCATGCCTCCAGCGTCCTCCTGCCGCGACCCGTTGGGAAGAGATCCCGGGCGCTCGTTGCGGCAATCTGGTGGGCGGCGTGTCAAAATCGTCGCCATGACACGCGTGATAGCGCTCGACCGGCGCTCCTGGTCCAAGGCCACCTGGCCGCTGGGCACACACCCCCACGCAGAGGGGGTCACCTTCGCCGTCTACGCCCCGGCCGCCACGCGGGTGCAGCTCGAGATCTACCCGGAGGCGATGGGTGCCTCCGCGCAGCGCACCTATCTCCTCGCCAAGGGCCGCGACGGCGTCTGGCGGGCCTGGTTGCAGGGCCTGCAGTTCGGGGCCCTGATCGGCTTCCGCGCCTGGGGCCGGAACTGGCGGTATGTGAAGGGCTGGAAGCCGGGGTCGGATCTGGGCTTCGTCTCCGACCTGGACAAGGACGGCAACCGGTTCAACCCCAACAAGGTGCTCTTCGATCCCTACGCCCGCGAGGTCACCCACAACGTCTTCACCGACCAGCTGCATGATTACGGCGTCAACGACGGCGTGTTCGGCACCGGCGGGGAACTGGTCGACGGCGTCCCCCGTCGCAACATCGACACCGGACCGTACGCGCCGAAGGGGGTGCTGATCGCCGACTACACGCCCGTCACGCCGAAGCCCCGCATCCCGAGCGAGAAGAACGTCATCTACGAGGTGCAGGTGGAGCAGCTGACCGGCCATCCGTCGGTGGCGCGGCTGTCCGAGCTGCTCAGCCGCGAACCGGGCTTCGAGGGCGTCGTCGACATCCCGCCGGAGTTCCAGGGCACCTACAAGGGTGCCGGGATGATGGCGCCGTACCTCAAGGCGTTGGGGGTGACCACCGTCGAGTTGCTGCCGGTGCACGAGACGAACGCGTCGGAATCCGCCCGCCACGGCGCGGTGAACGCCTGGGGTTACATGACGCTGTCCTTCTTCGCCCCGAACCGGCAGTACGCGGCGGACAAGAGCTGGTGCGGGCCCACCCGCGAGTTCAAGGAGATGGTCTCCGCGTTCCACGACGCGGGCCTCGAGGTGTACCTCGATGTGGTCTACAACCACACCGCCGAGGGCGGCAACTGGAACGGTGACGTCAACGCCACCGGCTTCACCAGCCTGGGCGGGTTCGCCTGCGCCGAGTACTACCAGATGACGCCAGACAAGATCCTGGTCGACGGCGCCACGGGCACGTCGAACCAGATGAACTACTCCTCCGAGGCGGCCAGGAAGCTGGTGCTGGACTCGCTGGAGTACTGGACGCAGGACATGCAGGTGGACGGCTTCCGGTTCGACCTGGCCACCGTGCTCGGCCGCCTGCCCGGTGAGGCCGCCGCCGACGACTGGGCCAGGCAGAAGCGGTTCTTCTCGGACCACCCGTTGCTGGTGGACATCGCGGCCATGGCGAAGGCCGAGCACATCGACGTCATCGCCGAGGCGTGGGACCTCTGGGGCTACGAGGTGGGCAACTTCCCCCGCGGCTGGGGCGAGTGGAACGGCCGCTACCGCGACGCTGTGCGCCGCTTCACCAAGGGTGACGCCAACATGGTGGCGTTCACGGACATGTTCAACGGCGACTACCACCACTTCCACGACAGCGGCGGCGCGCAGAAGACCATCAACTTCATCACCGCCCACGACGGCTTCAACATGGCGGACCTGGTGTCCTACCAGGAGAAGCAGAACCACCAGCCGCCGCCGTTCGGTCCCTCCGACGGCGGGTCGGACGACAACCTGTCGTGGGATTCGGGGGGCTCCCAGGCGCTGCGCCGCCAGCGGTTGCGCAACCTCTGGACCATCCTGTTCTTCTCCCGTGGGGTGCCGATGATCGTGGCCGGCGACGAGTTCGGCCGCACCCAGAACGGCAACAACAACCCGTGGGCGCTGGACTCGGTGGCGATGCGCAACAACTACGCCATGATCCCCACCAACGCCCCGCAGCGGGTGCCGGTGGCCGACGGCGTCGACGAGCCGTACCACGACAATCTTGGGCAGTACGAGACGCCCCCGCACGTCAACGGGCAGTTCCGCTTCGCCACCTTCCTCGCCAACCTCCGCCAGCGGCACGAGGCGCTCCAGCAGAGGCGCTGGGGGGACATGGTGGCAGACGACAAGGACGTGTCCTACCTCTTCCACACCCCGTCGGGCGAGGGGTTCCCCATGGAGGGGGACCGGGCGGTCTCCATCCAGATCGACTCCCCGGGGGACGACTTCTGGGTGATGATCAACATGGCCGACCACGAGATCGAGTTCAAGGTCCCGCCGCCCCTGGAGGGCTACGTGTGGCGGCGGCTCATCGACACGTCGACCTTCGCGGAGCCTGCCTGCAACTACTGGAACGAGGGTGAGGGCTTGATCGTGTCCGAGACCGCGACCGTTGCGGCCTGGTCGGTCATCGTGTGGCAGGAGCAGCCGAAGCCCGACGGTTCGCGGGTCATCCCCGTCTGGAAGGACTGACTGACATGGCTGAGGCAAGCGGCGGGTCTGTGGCATCGGGCGAGGCGACGGGGGCACGCGGCCGGCGCGCCGCCGTCGTGTTCAACCCCACGAAGGTTGAACGTGCGGGGCTGGAGAAGGTGGTTGGTGCGGCCGAGAAGACGGCGGGCTGGGGTCCGTCGCTGTGGCTGGAGACCTCCGCCGAGGATCCGGGCACCGGCATGGCACGGCAGGCCGTCGACGAGGGGTGCGCGGTGGTGCTCGGGGTCGGCGGTGACGGCACCATCCGGGCCGTGGCCGAGGGCCTGCGGGGTAGCGGGGTGCCGCTCGGGCTCTGTCCCCAGGGCACGGGCAATCTGCTGGCCAGAAACCTGGAACTGACGTTGGACAACCTGCCCGAATCGGTGAAGGCCGCGTTCGAGGGCGTGGCGCGGCCGGTGGACCTGGGGATCGCCGCATGGACGCGGGAGAGCGGCGATCGCGAGGAGCGCACCTTCGTCGTGATGGCCGGCATGGGCCTGGACGCCCAGATCATGTCGTCGGCGGATGAGAAGCTGAAGAAGAAGTTCGGCATGGTGGCCTACGTGAAGGCCGGTCTGGAGTCGCTGCGCAAGAACCACCGGATGCGTCTGCAGTACCGCCTCGACGACGACGCCCCCCAGCGCGCGCGGGTGCACACGGTGCTTGTCGGCAACTGCGGATCCATCGGCGGCAACGTGCTGCTCATGCCGGATGCCGCCGTCGACGACGGGGTTCTCGACGTGGTCGCGGTGGAACCGCAGGGCCGCTTCGGGTGGGTCCGCGTGGCGTGGAAGGTGTTGGTCGACAACGCCATTTTCCGCGGCCGGAAGCGCAGCCAGGGCGGGAACCGCGAGCTGAGCTACCAGCAGTGCCGACGCATCGAGGTGTGGTTGCGCGAGCCGGAGGAGATCGAGCTCGACGGGGACCACTTCGGCGAAGTGACCTCGGTGACGGTGACTGTTGAGCCGAAGGGGCTGCAGGTGATGATGCCCGCCGGATGGGAGCCCTCCGCCGCCTGACCCCTCCGTCGGCCCGGCGCCTGCACCGCCGTGCTGCCGCCCCCGACGGGGTCCCGAGTGTCACTTGTCATGCTCAGGGTCGAGTACGACCTTGAGCATGACAAGTAGCCAACCCCCCATAATGGCGGCATGGAACTGCTCCCCATGACGTTCGCCTCCGGGTGGGCCTCAGGCATCAACGCCTACGCGACGGTGTTCATCCTCGGCCTGCTCGGCCGGTACGCCGGCACCGGCGGCGTCCCCGAGGGGTTCATGCGCACCGACGTACTGATCATCATGGGTGTCCTCGCCCTCCTCGAACTGGTGGCGGACAAGATCCCCGTCGTCGACTCCATCTGGGACGTGCCCTCCACTGCGATCCGCCCCATCGCCGGGGCCGTCATCGGAGCGCTCATCGCCGGCGCCAACGGCGACCTGCTCACCATCTCGCTGGCCGCCGTCGGAGGGGTGACGGCCCTGCTCAGCCATCTGTCCAAGGCCGGGATCCGGCTGGCGGTCAACACATCCCCGGAGCCGGTGTCCAATGTCGCGGCGTCCGTGGCCGGGGACGTCGGCGTGGTGAGCGTGGCCACGTTGGCGGTGCTGTTCCCAGTTACGGCCGCGATCGTCGCCGCGATCCTGCTCGCCATCATGATGTGGCTGGCGTGGACGCTGATGTCGCGGATCAAACGCGGGTGGGAGTGGTTGAAAGCTCGGTGGGGCGCGGCGGACACACCCGCCTAGCGCCGCCTCACGAACCACACCGCGACACCCGCCGCGACCAACGCGACAATCAGCCCCGCGGCGACGGCTGGGTCTGCCAGCAGGCCGACCCCGGCCGACGGCGTCCCGGGCGACGGCTCCACGGGTGAGGGTTCGCCGAGGTCGGCGGTCAGCTCGGCCTCGACCCCGTCGTCGGCCGGTCCGGAGCCGCTGCACAGGTTGGAGCGCCAGGCGGCACCGTCGGGCTGGGCGAACAGGATGATCTCCATCCCCTCCTCGATGCCCTCCCAGCCGCAGCTGGCGCCTTCAACGGCGGTGAGCACCTCGACGGTGCCGGGAGGATCGCCCTTCCACGCCTGCGTCAGCTCGACGGTGTAGGTGGCGTCGTCGAGGCTCGACGTCGGTCTCGCGGGCCGCTCGACCAACACCACGGTGCCGCGCGCCACCACGTCGGCCATGTCGGCCTGTTCCGCGGGCGTGAGCGCCACGCAGCTGCACGCGACCGCCCGGGGTGCCTGCTGCCAGCTGACCACGAGCGTGGTGGCGAGCATCGCGACCACCACCAGGAGCGCCTTGATCCTCATCCCTCCAGGGTGCCACCGCGACCCTGCTGGGTCATCCCCGAGGCGGTAACCGTCGCCGAATCGTGACCTCGGCTGTCAGCCTGAGAGGGGTGCGTGGGTGAGGGTGCGGTCCACCCAGGCGTCGAGCCAGCGCCCCGCGGAGGGCCGGAACGAGTAGACGAACGCCAACCGCAGCCGCGCCGCCGCTCCGTAGGTCGCCAGCCGCTCCGGGCTGATCCGCAGCTCCTCGACGACGCCGGCGAGGGCCTCGCGGACGGGTCCTGGCTCCCGAAGCGATCCCTGAGCGTGCCGCAGGTCGACGTGGGTGAGCAGGTTCGCCAGGTCCAGGGCCGCCTCGCCCCGGGCCGCGGTGTCCAGATCCAGTAGGGCGAGCGAATCCCCGTCCCACAAGGCCTGTTTGTCGTGCAGGTCGCGGTGCAGCGTCACCGCGGGGTCCGGTGCGTCCGCGAGCCCCCCGCACGTCCTGTCGACGGCGCGGGCCAGCTCCGCCATCCGCGGCAGGGACCCGAAGAGCTCAGCGTGCCCCAGCCACTGCCGCAGCACCGCGACCTCGGCGGCCGCGTCGTGGGCCGGCACGTTCACCGGCTGCCGTGCCAGCAGAGGCCACCGGGCCGCGAGCTCGCGCCACCCGTCGAGGCCGTCGTCGCCGAGCTCATGCAGGGTCCGGCCTGGGAGCAGCTCGAACTCCAGCCGATCCTCCGCCACGGCCCGCACTGCCGCGGCGCCCAGGCCGGCCCGTCGGCACGCCTCGCCCATCTGCGACGACACCGCCGCGACCCCCGCCGCCCGCCCGGGCCGCAGCACCTTCGTCGCCCGGTCCGGGTGCAGCACCACGGCCCGCCTGTGCAGCCGGTGCACCACCAGCCGCCCTCCCGACGGCGTCAGCCCGGGGAGACGAGGGTCGCGGCGGTGCCCGGCGAGCCGCAGCCCACCGTCGGCGGACAGCCGCCCGGCCAGAAGCGACGCGTCGCGCACCACCTCGACGGTGAGCGAGCCGTCGCTCGCCGGCCACGCGCGCCTCACCCCTGGCAGCTCCCGCAGCGCGGACAACGCCCGCGACACGCCCGTCACACCAGTTCCTCGAGGATGTCCAACCGCCCCGCGACACCCGCGCGCCACCCCGGATCGGCCCGCCGCAGGGGATCGACGGCGCCCAGCAGCACCGCTCGCGCCCGACCCACCCGCAGCTCCGCATCGCCTGGGATGCTGCCGCCGCCCGCGCGGTACCCATCGAGCAGGGCCTCCCCGAGCCCGGGGGCGGCGGAGGCCAGGTAGGAGCCGAGGTCCGCCGCCGGTGCGCCGACAGTGGCCCGGTCCAGGTCCGTCAGCCACACCCGCCCGGTCTGCCGCTCCAGCAGCACCTGGTCCGGGGAGAAGTCGCCGTGCAGCAGGGCGCCCCCGCGCCCGACCCGCGCCCACAGGGCCGCGACCCGATCGGTCAGGACGGAGACCCGGGAGGCCAGGCCTGCTTCCAATGGCGCCAGGATCTCCGCGTGGGCGCGGCCCTGCGCCGCCAGGTCCGGCTGCCGAGCCGCCAACCAGCCTGCGACCTGCACCGGTACCGCCCCGACGGCCCCGTGCAGGAGAGCCAGCGCGACCCCCGCCGCGCGGGTGCCGGCCACGTCGGGGGTCCGCTCCAGGTCGGTGTCGCCCACGAACCGCTGGATGCGCACCCCCCGCCGCGACCCGTCGTCGATCCGCCCAGGCACGGGCACCCCGGCTGCGACCAACACCGTGTCCAGCGCCAGCGCCGTCGGGTCCGCCTCGTCGGCCACCCGCACCGTCGTCGCTGCCCGGCGCACCACCAGGCGCCGGGCAGGGTTGTAGCGCAGCACCGGATCGTCGACCCCCAGAACCCCGGCCACGGCAGCGCCCCG
The DNA here is from genome assembly GCF_054483915.1 of Tessaracoccus luoxuelianae. Classification (NCBI taxonomy): domain Bacteria; kingdom Bacillati; phylum Actinomycetota; class Actinomycetes; order Propionibacteriales; family Propionibacteriaceae; genus Tessaracoccus; species Tessaracoccus luoxuelianae. The sequence continues at coordinate 599,565 of NZ_CM137013.1, forward strand.
CAGTGCGCCGGCGAGCACCGGGTCCGCCCACACCTCACCGCTCTCCAGCACCAGGTCGCCGTCCAGCGTCCGCAGGCGGTACCGCTGGCCGCGCCGGACTGCCCGTTCCTCCGCCTTCTCCGTCTTGGCCCGGCTCGCCGGCCACAGCACCCGCGCCCACCCGTCGACCTCCCCCGTCCGCGCGTCCGCCAGCGCCGCCACCACGGACACCCCCGGTTTGATCCGCAGCCGCGACACCACAGCCTCGCGCCCCGTCAGCTCCGAGATCGACGGCGGGTCCAGCAGCAGCGCCACCACCTCGTCGGTCCTCATCGCGTGCCCATCCGGATCTCGTCGGGGGTGCGGCCGCTGGCCTCCACCCAGGCCCGGAACGAGGGGTCGTCGGCGAGCAGCGCCGCCGGCGAGCCCTCGCGCAGGATCCTGCCGTCCTCCAGCCACACCACCCGGTCCGAGCGGAGCGCCATCTCGACGTCGTGGGTGACGGCCAGGGTGGTGCGGTTCTCGACGAGGGTATCGATCGCGTCGAGGACCAGCCGGGCGGACTCCGGGTCCAGGCCGGTGGTGGCCTCGTCGAGCACCACGACTGGGGCGTCGCGCAGCAGCGCGCGGGCGATGGCGACGCGCTGCCGCTGCCCGCCGGACAGGGTGCCGCCGCGCTCGCCGACGACGGTGTCGTAGCCGTCTTCGAGGTCGAGGATGAACTCGTGGGCGTGCGCGGCGCGCGCCGCGATCTCGACCTCCACGTCGGTGGCGTCCTGCCTTCCCAGCCGGATGTTCTCCCGGATGGTGCCCGTGAACAGCACCGCCTCCTGGGCCAGCAGCGAGACGTTGGCCCGCAGGTGCCCCAGGTCCAGCTCCCGCAGCGGATGACCGTCCAGGGTCACCTCGCCGAGCTGGGGGTCCAGCGCCCGCACCAGCAGCGAGACCAGCGTGGACTTGCCGGAGCCGGACGGGCCGATGACGGCCACCTTCTCGCCGGGGCGGGCCGTCAGCGTCACCCCGCGCAGCACCGTCGTCCTCCCGTAGCCGGCCACCACGGAGTCGAACCGCACCCAGCCCCGCACAGCCCGCGGGGTCACTGAGCGCCGCGGGGAGACCACCTCGGGGGCGATGTCCATCAGGTCCGCCACCCGCTCGCCCGAGGCGCTGGCCCGCGCGATCCGGCCGGTGTACTTCGCCATGTCGCGCAGCGGTTTCATGGTGGTGCGCAGGTAGGTGGTGAACAGCACCAGATCGCCCGGCGTCATGGCGCCGTCCAGGACGCGCAGGCCGCCGCCGACGAGGACGACGGCGGTCGCGAGCCCGACGATGACGTCGGTGCGGCGCTCCAACCCGGCCGCCAGCCGCCGGGACTTCACGCCCTCCTTGAGCGAGCGGTGGTTCGCCGACGAGAACCGGCCGGCGATGTGCTCCTCCAGGCCGTACGCCTGCACGATCCGGATCGACGAGAGCGACTCCTGCGCAGTGTTGGCCAGCTGCCCCTCGCCCTTGCGGGTCTGGCGTGAGGCCACCGCGATCTTCTGCGAGGTGCCCACCGAGCCCACGAAGAACAGCGCCATGGCCGCCACCACCACCAGCGACAGCAGCGGGTCCAGCACCAGCATCACCACCAGCATCACCGCCAGCGTGAGCAGGTTGGCCACCAGCGGCAGACCCGCGGTGACGGCCACCTCCTGCATCCGGCCCACGTCGCTGACGAGGCGCTGGACCGTGTCGGCGCTGCGGTTGCGGGAGTGGAACTGCTGCGACAGGCCCTGCACATGACGGAACACGCGTGCCCTCAGCGTCGTGGCCACCCGCGACCCCACCAGCGCGAACGCCACCGTTGCCAGGTAGTTGCTGAGCGCCCGGAGCCCCACGATCACCACCGTCGCCACGCCGCACCAGACGAGCAGGCCGACGGTGGCGGGGGCCTGGCCCGCGCCGAGGTCGGCGCCCAGCGAGGCACTCACCGCGTCGACGACGAACTTCATCGGCCACGGCTCCAGCACCCGGAACACCACCTCGAGCAGCAGCACCCCGGTGCCGCCGAGCATCAGGCGCCGGTGGCCGACGAGGTCGGGGCGCAGCAGCGCCAGGGTGCGGGCCATCGCGGAGCGGTCCAGCCGCGTGCGGTCACTCATCGCCCGCCTCCGCGAGGGCCAGGATGCGATCCACCACGCCGGCCCAGCTGTGCCGCTCGACGGCGTGCGCCCTGGCCAGGCGGCCCATCCGCGACCTGAGCGCGGGGTCGGCGGCCAGGCCATCGAGCGCGCCCGCCAGGGCGGCCGGGTCCGACGGCGGCACCAGGACGCCGTCGCCGTCGAGGATCGCGGGCAGCTGCCCGACGGCCGATGCCACCACGGGCAGCCCGGCCGCGAGGTACTCGTAGACCTTCAGCGGCGAGAAATACTGGTCCCCGTCCGCCGGCGACGCCGGGTAGGGCGCCACGCCGACGGCGGAGCCGGCCAGGTGTCGCGGGATCTCGGCGGGGGCGACGGCGCCGCGGAACTCCACCTCGACGCCCAGCCGGGCCGCAAGTCCCTCGAGGGCGCCGCGCTCCGGGCCGTCGCCGATGATCCGCAGCCGCCAGGGCACGTGGGCCAGCGCGGCTGCCTCCACCAGGTCCGAGACGCCGTGCCAGGGCTTGAGGGTGCCGACGAACGTCACCACCGGCGCCCCGTTCGATTCCGGCTGGGGCGCGATGCGCTGCACGCCCACCCCGTTGGCGACGGTGTGCACCCGGCCGCCGTCGGTGTGCCGCCGCACCCAGGCCCGCACCGGGTCCGAGACGCACACGGTGGCCGAGGCCGCCTTGACCTGCGCGCGGAGCGCTGCCCAGGCGAAGGGCGCGTCGACGAGGTCACGGTGCCGGCGCTGCTCCTCGATGAGGGGGGCGTTGACCTCCAGGACCGTGCGGGCGCCCAGCGACGCGCCGACGCGCGCCAGGGCCGTGCTGAACAGGGAGTAGCGCTCGTAGACCAGGTCCGCGCCGCCGTCGATCACCTGCCGGGCGATCATGTCCGAGGCGGTGCGCTGGGCGCGCTCGCGGGCGGCAGGATCGCCCTTCGCGACGCCGACGTGCACCACGTCGAGGCCGGCCAGATCCTCGGGCACGTGCTCCCCGATGCGGGTGGCGTAGACGGTGACGTGGTGGCCGCGGGCGCGGAACTCGCGGACCACCTCCTGGATGTGCACGGAGGCGCCCTTCGTGCCGAACACCGGGATGCCGGGGTCCACGGACACGTAGGCGATCCTCATCGGGCGGCTCCGTTCTGCCAGGCGCTGAGTGTCGCGGCGTGGCGGCGGCTGTCGAAGCGCTCCTCGATGAGGGCGCGGGCGTTGGCGGACATCGCCGCGGCGGGTAGCCGGCCGGCCGCGAAGGCGGACAGGGCATCGGCCAGGCCGGACACGTCGCCGGGCTCCAGGAGCACGCCGGTCTCGCCGTCGAGGACCACCTCCGGTAGGCCGGTGACGGCTGTGGCGACCACGGGCGTGCCCACGGCCATCGCCTCCAGGACGACGGTGGGGAGGCCGTCGACGTTGCCGTCGTCTGCGGGGATGCAGGGGGCGGCGAACACGTCGGCCTCCTCGATCAGGGTGCGGATCTGGGTCTGGGTGCGGGGGCCCACCAGGCGGACGGTGTCGCGGAGGCCGAGCTCGTCGATCCGGGCCTGGAGTGCGGGCGCGAGCTCGCCGTCACCGGCGATGGTGACCCGGAGTGGAAGCCCGGCGGCGGTGGCCTGGGCGGCGGCGTCGACGAGGTCGGCGAACCCCTTCTTCGCCACCAGCCGGCCGACCGCCGCCACCTTGAGCCGCTGGCCCGGCTCGGGGAGGTCGCGGTAGGGGAAGCGGTCCAGCTCCAGTGCGTTGTACTGGAGGGTGATGCGGGCTCCTGTCCCGTCGAGGACGCGCTCCAGGTGTGCGAGGTTGAACCGGCTGATGGCGATCACCCGGTCCGCGTCGGCGGCCAGGCGGCGCAGCCAGGCGAGGTCCACGGACTCGTGGAAGATGTCCTTGGCGTGCGTGGTGAGCGTGAACGGCACCCCGGTGAGGCGCGAGGCGATCCACGCGGCGCGCCCGGCGAGGGTGGCGAAGTGGGCGTGCAGGTGCGTGATCCCGTCGGCGACGACGGCCTGCGCCAGCTCCACTCCCTGGGCCACCTCGTCGCCGGGGAGGTCCGCCAGATGCGGGAGGGTCGCGGCGAAGCGGTCCCGCATGGCGGGGTCCTGGACGCCGTCGGCGATCCGAGCCCACAGGTCCGCGCCCTTCGCGTACCGGGAGATCCACGTCACGTTGGCCTCCACGCGGGCGATCTCGGGGTGGAAGCGGGCGTCGGTGGTGGGACGCAGGGCGTAGATGGAGAGGTCGTCTCCGTGGGCCTCGCGGGCCAGGATCTCGGTGACGATGAACGTCTCCGAGAAGCGCGGATAGACCTTCAGGACGTAGCCGATGCGGGTCATGCCCCCACCCCCACGAGGTAGCGGGAGCGGTCCGCGTTGAGCAGGGTCGCCGCGTAGCCGGCGGTGACCGCCAGGCCGTCGAGGCGGATGCCGGAGCGGTCGACGCGACGGTGGACGGCGTCGGCCGCCCAGGAACCCAGCGCGGCGGGGGTGGCGTGTCCGGCCCGGAGGAGGTCAGCGGCACCCGCGCGGGCCATGGAGCGGGCGCGGATCAGCTGCTCTGTGCGGGGCTGCTCGCGAGGCACCAGGAGCGCCGGGGTGGCGGTGGCGAGGACCTCGCACACCGTGTTGTAGCCGGCCATCGCGATCACGGCCGAGGCGGCCCGGATGTGGTCCGGGAGGCCGGGAAGGTCGCGGTGCACGTCGGTGAGCGGGCCGGCGGCCGCGGCGATCTCGGCGTGGGCGTCGTCGTCGAGTTGGGGCCCGGTCACCACCAGGTGCCGGTGCCCGGGGGGAACCTCCATGGCGACGGCGGCGCGCAGCAGCTCCACGCCGTCGGAGCCGCCGCCGGTGGTGGTGAGGATGAACGGGGGATCGGCGGCGAGGGTCGCGGCGGGGGCGTCGGCACGCCCCTCCGCCAGATAGCCGGTGAACCGGATCCGGTCGATCAGCGCGGGGGGAGCCTCGCCGGAGGCGATGGGATCGTGGATCCGCGGGTCGCCGTACACCCACACCTCGTCCACCAGGTCGCGCAGCTTCATCGGGTTCTTGAGCCGACGCCACTCCGCCGCGACCACGTCGGGGGCGTCGAGCACCTCCCGCAGCCCGAGGACGACGCGGGTGGTGGGGCGCGCTGCTCGCAGCCGGCGCAGGGGGCGACGGAGCTCCTTGCGGACGCCGTAGATGTGGCGGTCGATCACAACCAGGTCCGGCGCGAAGCCGAGCAGCGCGGCCTCGAGCACCGAGGAGCGGAGCTGGATCAGGTCGTCGGTGCCGGCGTCCAGGTGTCGCGGGTGATACTCGCCGCCGTCCTTCGCGATGCCGGGGATGGTCAGCCAGTCGAAGCCGGCCGGGAGCGGGAACGCGCTGGCGCGGGGGAGGCCGGAGACCAGCAGGCCGGAGACCGGCCGGCCGGTCAGCGCGGGGAGCGCGGCGGCGAGGTGGTGCGCGATGGCGAGGTTGCGACGCACATGGCCGAGGCCCTGCGAGTCGTGGCTGTAGAGCACCACTTTGGTGGGTGAGCTGTCGTCCGGCATCTCTGCTCCAGTCCCTCGTCCGCCGGGTGTCGGCCCGGGCCGCCGGTCCCAACCGGCCGGTGAGATGAGCCTGCCGGGCGTCGGTGAGGCGCCCGTGAGCCGTCGATGGGAGAACTCTCATGAAGCCGCCGTGGTGCGTGCAAGACTGACGCCCATGGAGTTCTCCTCGCTGTACCGCCACGGGTTCGCGCGGGTTGCGGCCTGCACGCTTCCGGTGATCATCGCGGACCCGGCCGCCAATGCCCATGCCATCTCGCTTGAGGTGAAGGCGTGCCACGACGACGGTGTCGCGGTGGCGGTGTTCCCCGAACTGTCGCTCTCCGGGTACGCCATCGACGACCTCCTGCTGCAGGACGTGCTGCTCGACGCCGTGGACCGCGCCGTCGTCGAGCTGGCGGAGGCGACCGCGGACCTGCTGCCGCTGATCGTGGTGGGGGCGCCGCTGCGCGCAGGCAACCGGCTCTACAACTGCGGAGTGGTGATCCACCGCGGGCATGTGCTCGGCGTGGTGCCGAAGGCCTACCTGCCCAACTACCGCGAGTTCTACGAGAAGCGCTGGTTCGCTGACGGCGCGGACCTGGACTTCGACACCCTCCACCGGCCCGGGTGGCCCGCCGAGTTCGGCGAGGTCCCCTTCGGCACGGACCTCCTCTTCGAGGCCCGGGACGTGCCCGGCCTCACCGTCCACGTCGAGGTCTGCGAGGACATGTGGGTGCCCGTGCCGCCGTCGTCCCTGGCAGCGATGGCAGGCGCGACGGTGCAGCTCAACCTCTCCGCGTCCCCCATCACGGTGGGGCGGGCCGAGGACCGGCACCTGATGGCCCGCTCCGCCAGCGCCCGCAACAACTCCGCCTACGCCTACGCGGCGGCCAGCTTCGGCGAGTCCACCACGGACCTGTCCTGGGACGGCATGACGATGGTCTACGAGATGGGCGATCTGCTGGGCCAGACCGAGCGTTTCCCGCACGCCGCCCAGCGCACCGTCGTCGACGTGGACCTGGACCGCCTGCGCCAGGAACGGATTCGGCAGGGGTCGTTCGAGGACAACCGACGGGCGGTCGGGGTGGGGGAGTACCGGAACATCGACTTCGCGGTCCGGCCACCCTCGGGCGATCTCGGGCTCCGTCGCCCGCTGGATCGTTTCCCGTTCGTGCCCGACGACCCGGCCAGGCTGCACCACGACTGCTACGAGGCGTACAACATCCAGGTCTCCGGGCTGGAGCGGCGGATGAAGGCCATCGGGGGAGGGGATGCGGCCAAGTCGCCGAAGATCGTCATCGGCGTCAGTGGAGGGCTGGACTCCACGCACGCCTTGATTGTCGCGGCGAAGGCGTGCGATCGGTTGTCGCTGCCCCGCACCCACATCCTGGCGTTCACGCTGCCCGGCTTCGCCACGTCGTCGCACACGAAGAACAACGCCACCCTGCTCGCCGAGGCGCTCGGCGTCACGTTCGAGACGGTCGACATCACGGCCATGGCCACCCAGCTGCTCAAGGACCTCGGCCATCCCGCGGGCGACGGTGAGCCGGTCTACGACGTGACCTTCGAGAACGTGCAGGCCGGCATCCGCACGGACTTCCTGTTCCGCGCCGCGAATCAGCGCGGCGGGATCGTGCTGGGCACCGGGGACCTGTCCGAGCTGGCGCTCGGCTGGTGCACCTACGGTGTGGGTGATCAGATGAGCCACTACGGCGTCAACGCGGGAGTCCCGAAGACGCTCATGCAGCACCTCATCCGGTGGGTGATCAACACCGGACAGTTCGAGGAGAGCGGGGTCAACGAGACCCTGTCGTCGATCCTCAACACGGAGATTTCGCCCGAGCTGATCCCGGTGGGGGAGGGACAGAAGCCGCAGTCCACGGAGGACTCGATCGGGCCCTACGCCCTGCATGACTTCACCCTGTTCGGCGTGCTGCGCCGCGGCTACCGGCCGAGCAAGATCGCGTTCCTGGCGCACCATGCGTGGCGGGATGTCGACGCGGGCCACTGGCCCTCGGGGTACCCGGAGGCGGACCGTACCGCCTACGACCTGGCCACCATCAAGAAGTGGGAGTCGGTGTTCCTGCGTCGGTTCTTCGCCAACCAGTTCAAGCGTTCGGCGATGCCCAACGGGCCGAAGGTGCTCTCGGGTGGGGCGTTGTCGCCGCGGGGGGATTGGCGGATGCCGTCGGACGTGTCGGCGACGGCGTGGTTGGCCGAACTGAAGGACAACGTTCCGGACTGAGGCGTCATTCTCGTTGGCTGAGGTGCCGCGCAGCCCATTCCCGCTGGCTGAGCCGCCCGCAGGCTGTCCCGTTGGCTGAGTGCCGCGCAGCTCTCTCCCGCTGGCTGAGGTGCCGCGCAGCGGCCTCGAAGCCTATGAAACGTAGGCTGACCAGCGGATGGGGACCCTCTCAGCGGGTGCCTGGACCCGTGAGTCGAGGCCCGGGCGGCCGTTGTGCGTGGTCTGATATGGGGGTTCAGCCTTGGCGGTGGCCGGGTGGTGAGGCCGCCCGGGCCTCGTCTCCCGTCTCCACGCACTGGTCTCCGTGTGGCGTGGTTAGCTTCGGGCGCGGTTCGCCGGGACGGCCCCTGGTGCGGGTCAGTCCAGGCGGGACGCCAGCTGGGTGATCGTCGGGTTGGGCATCACTGCGCCGCGCCGCCCCCGTCGATCCGCTCCCAGCGGACCACGACGCCTCCGTATTCCTGGCCCCGCCGGGGCTGAGTCCTGGGACGGCTCTTCTGCTGGCTGAGCGCTTGAGACGAGCGGCCTCTCCCGGTGGCTGAGGTGCCGCGCAGCTCTCTCCCGCTGGCTGACTTGAAAGAACGCTCTTTCCCGCTCCACGGGGGCCGCCCGGCCCCGGACACTGAGGTGCCGCGCAGCTGACTTGAAAGAACGCTCTTTCCCGCTCCACGGGGGCCGCCCGGCCCCGGACACTGAGGTGCCGCGCAGCTCTCTCCCGCTGGCTGAGGTGCCGCGCAGCGGCCTCGAAGCCTATGAAACGTAGGCTGACAACGAACGTCCCTTGAGTCCCTCTAAGACTCGTCGCTTCGGGATGGGGGCGGCGACCCCTCTCAGCTGGGTGAGCCAGCCGGCGCCCGGGGCTGGGACCCGCCCCAGGGCCGCCGACGAGCCGGGTGCCCCCCAATTCACCAGGCTCGCCGGCGGCTGCTCGTGGGGTTGGCGTGCCTCACCGCCCGTCTTGGGCCGCACATCTGCACGAGGCGTGACGGACCGCAGGCCCCGCTTCAGGAGGTGGCGATGGTCCAGGCGCCGTCGGCCTTGACGAGCAGCAGAGACGGGCCGGCCATCAAGGGGACGCTGCCCTCGTAGGCGCCGATCTCGTTGATCAGCAGGCTGGGCCAGGTGCCGTCGGACTGCTGGAGGACGAAGTTTGCACCGCCGTCGTGGGTGACGGCCGCGACCGCCGCCCCACCCTCGTACTTGAACACGGCGTCGCCGGCCCCGCTGAGTTGTGCCGGTGCCACGGGAGCAGCGGTGACGGGATCGATCTGGACCGTCCAGGAACCGTCCGCCGTGATCTGCAGCATGGTGGGCTCGCCACCCATGAGGCCGTAGGAGACGGTGCCGGAGTAGGTGCCGATCTCGTTGACGAGCAGGTCATCGAGCTGGTTCGAGCCGTCAAGCGTCTGGAGGACGAAGTTGGCGCTGCCCTCGTGGGTGGCGGTGACCAGAGCGGCCTCGGCGTCGGCCGGCAGCTGGATCACCGAGTCGCCGGTGCCGCTCTGCGTGATGGTGGCGAAGGCGCCGAAGCGCTCGGCGTAGGGGTCGGCTTCTGGCGCCGGGGATTCCTCCGGCTGTGTGGCGGCGGTGCTCGACGGGGCGCTGCTGGCGGCGGGTGATGCAGCAGGACTCGACGGACTCGTTGCAGGGGCGGAGCTGGAGGCGGGGGCGGCCACGGGTGCCGCAGTCTCGGCCGGATCCGAGAAGGCGCCGCCGATACCGGCCAGCACCAGGAGGCCCGCAGGGATCAGTACGCGCTTCTTGCGGTACCACGGCCTGGTGAGCGGCGGAGGGGTGGGCATGGGGGCGCTGGGCTGTTGTTGCCACTGTGGCGTGGTAGTCACGGTGTCTCCTTGGGGTCGACGATGGATCCACGATCCCAAGGCTGGCTTCTCATGTCGCGACAGCGTGCGATAAGGGGGATTATCGCAGCACAAAGACCCAAGTGGCGATGCTCGGCTACTGTGATCGCCGAGGGGAGGGCGCCATGCTCATCACAGCTACCGACGTGTCGATGATCGCGCGCGTCCGCCGCCCCGTCGTCTCCATGTGGCGCAAGCGCTACGCAGGGGCCGACGCCTTCCCTGAGCCTGACAGCGCAGGGCTGTTCGACGCGGAGCGGGTCGTCGGCTGGCTGGCGGAGCACGGGCGCGGGAACAACCCGCAGCCTGAGCGTGCGCTGCCGCTGCTCGGCATGCTCGTCGAGGCGCGCACGGACGTGGCCCGGGCGATGGAGCTGTCCGCCGTGCTCGCGTTCCGGGCGGCCTACGGGGAGGAGCTCGTCGACGACCTCGACGCTCACAGAGGCGCCGCTCTCGGCGGACTCGACGCGTGGGACAGGCTCCACTGCTTCGGCAGTGAGGTCCTGGCCCTCGGCGACGGCCTGACTGAGACGGCTGCAGCGGTAGACGCCTTCCTCGACGAACGCTTCGGGGCGGCCGACGCCATGCGGTGGCTCGCCGACGACTGCCTCGTCCGCCACCTCCCGCCCTTCGCCGCCGGAGGGCTGTCTGACGCGGCAGCAGAACTGGTGGCCCGGGCCGCCGTCGCGCTCGCGGACCTCTCCCCGCAACCCTCGCTGCTCGATTCGGCCGGCACCGGCTTCTCCTGGCTGCAGCACCTCCCCCCGGAGTGGCCCGCGCCGGTGGGGATCCGGGTGGATGAGTCGCCGGTGGGCCGCCACTCCCGGCGGGTCCTGCAGGTGGGGGAGTGGGACGCGCTGGCGGTGCCCGACGAGCGCGGCTGGGCCGTCGCCGTCGACGCAGCCCTCGATGCAGACCCTTCGGAGCTGTTCGCGCGCGCCGCGCTCGGCGACGACCGCCAGGTCCGGCTGGTGCTCGGCCCCGCCAGGCTGCTCGCCGATCCCGCAGGGGATCTTGTCGCCCGCGACGCACTCCTCCGCGACGGCGTGCTCCGCGCCGTCGTCAAGCTGCCGGCGGGATGCCGCCCGGCCCACCCGCGCGAGGCGCTGGCGCTCTGGCTGGTGGCGGAGCGCGACGAGCTGCCGTTCGAGCAGCACCGCACCTTCGTCGCGGACCTCACCGGCGTGGACCTGCCGCAGGTGACCGCCGACCTTGTGGTGGACCTGACGGTCGCCGCGCAGGACCTTCCCGCCCAGCAGCACCGCGCGTGGCGGGTGCTGCGCCCAGCCCTCACCCGGCACCTCCTCGCTCGCCGCGGCTCCCTTGTCGCCATCTCCCAGGCGCCAACAGGACGGCGCGCGCAGGCCCCGACGCCCGCGGAGTTGGAGGCCAAGGCCGAGGCGGTGGGGTTGGGCACGCTCCCGCTCCCACTCGGCTCCGGCGCCCGGAGGACCCGGTCCGAGATCACCGCCCAGACAGGCCTCGACGACGGCTGGCTCAGGCTTCTCGCCGGCTCCCGGATCTCGCCCGATCAGCTAGGCGAAGGCGACCTCACCGTCTGGACCGCCGACGGCGGCCGCCTCGCCCGGACCGTCCGCGTGGACCGGTTGGCCGCCCTCGGCCGCCCGCGCACGTGGCTGACGCAGCCGGGCGACGTGATCCTCGGCCCGGGCCCGACCGCCGTCCTTGACCTCGACGGTGGCTCGCTCGTCGCCGCCCCCGCCCGGGCGTTGCGCCTCACCACTGACGCGCCCGTGACCGCCCAGCAGCTGGCCCGCGCCGTCGCCGCCGCGTCGCGCGGCACCAGGCCGCCCCAGTGGCGGCTCACCCCGCTCGACCCAGCCCAGCGCGTCGCACTGTCTGCGGCGGCTGACAGGATTGGGCAGCGTCGGGCAGAGCTCACCGCCCAGCTCGACGCCCTCAACTCGTTCGAGGACGCCCTCCTCGACGCCTGCGAGACCACCACCCTCACCCTGGAGACCCGCTGACTATGGCCAGAACACCCGCCGCCCCCGCCGCGCCCAGCACCGCGAAGGAGCTCAAAGACCTGCTGTGGAAGTCGGCTGACAAGCTGCGCGGCTCGCTGGACGCCAGCCAGTACAAGGACATCGTGCTGGGGCTGGTGTTCCTCAAGTACGTCTCCGACGCGTTCGAGGAGCGCCGCGAGCAGATCCGCGAGGAACTCATCATCGAGGGCTACGACGAGGCCACCGTCGCCGAGACGCTGGAGGATCGCGACGAGTACACCGGCTCCCAGGTGTTCTGGGTGCCGCAGGAGGCCCGGTGGTCCTACCTCGCCGCGCACGCCAAGGGCACGCCGGACAAGTCCACCGGCGAGCTCGTCGACGACGCCATGCGCCGGCTCATGGAGGAGAACAAGTCGCTGGCGGGCACGCTGCCCATGGTGTTCAACCGGTCGAGTGTGGACATGCGCCGCCTGTCGGAGCTGATCGACCTGCTCAACGGAGCCCGCTTCACCGGCGCCGGCGCCACCAAGGCCCGCGACCTCCTGGGCGAGGTGTACGAGTACTTCCTGGAGAAGTTCGCCCGCGCCGAGGGCAAGCGCGGCGGCGAGTTCTACACCCCCGCCGGCGTGGTGCGGGTGCTCGTCGAGGTGCTGCGCCCAACGTCGGGCCGCGTCTACGACCCCTGCTGCGGGTCGGGGGGCATGTTCGTGCAGGCGGAGAAGTTCCTCGAGTCGCACCACCGCTCGCCCGGCAGCATCTCCGTCTACGGGCAGGAGCTCAACGAGCGCACCTGGCGGATGGCGAAGATGAACCTGGCCATCCACGGCATCCTGGGCAACCTGGGCCCCACCTGGGGCGACACCTTCGCCCGCGACCTCCACCCGGACCTCAAGGCCGACGTGGTCATGGCCAATCCGCCGTTCAACATCAAGGACTGGGCGCGCCGCGAGGACGACGCCCGCTGGGCCTACGGCGTCCCACCGGCCGGGAACGCCAACTACGCCTGGCTCCAGCACATCCTCAGCAAACTCACGCCCGAGGGTCAGGCGGGCGTGGTGATGGCCAACGGCTCGATGTCGTCCAACAGTGGCGGGGAGGGTCAGATCCGCGCCGAGATGGTGGAGGCGGATGTGGTGAGCTGCATGGTGGCGCTCCCCACCCAGCTGTTCCGCTCCACCGGCATCCCCGTGTGCGTATGGTTCCTGGCCAAGAACAAGGGCGCCTCCGAGGACGCGACGACGGACCGCCGCGGTCAGACGCTGTTCATCGACGCCCGCAACCTTGGCCACATGGTCGACCGCGCCGAGCGCGCGCTGAGCGACGACGACATCGCCAGGATCGCGGGCACCTTTGCCGCGTGGCGGGGCATCGAGGGGGAGTACGACGACGTCCCCGGGTTCTGCCGCTCGGTCCCGACGGCGGAGATCAAGGCCGCGGGCTACGCCCTGACCCCGGGCCGCTACGTCGGCACGGCGGCGGTCGAGGACGACGGCGAACCCCTGGACGAGAAGATCGAGCGGCTCACCAAGGAACTGTTCGAGGCGATGGACGAGTCGGCCCGCCTCGACGCCGTCGTCCGCGAGCAGTTGGGGCGAGTGAAGTGAGGTTGGAAGATCTCTGCGAGGAGTTCGTCGACTGCAAGAACCGGACAGCTCCCCTTGATGAAGGGGGTGAGTTCTTCGCGGTTGGTACACCCGCCATGAGGAGCAATCGGATCAGCTTTGGTGAGGCGCGGCCAATTTCGCGGTCGACCTATGAGCTGTGGACGGCCCGGCTCGTGCCGCGCGAAGGCGACCTACTGCTGGCCCGTGAGGCGCCCGTCGGACCGGTCGTTCTGGTGCCTCGGGCACCGAGGGTAGCCGCTGGCCAGCGGACGGTCCTGCTACGAGTGGACCCCGCCGTCGCCGTGGCTAAGTGTCTCTACTACTACCTCATCGACTCCGGCACGCAGCAGCGGCTTCAAGGCTTGGCCCATGGATCGACAGTTCCTCACCTTCGGCTTTCCGATGTGCGGGATTTTGAGGTCGACCTGCCAGACCTCGCCACCCAAACCGCCATCGCCGACGTCCTGGGAGCGCTGGACGACAAGATCGCCGCCAACGAGCGCGCCAACTCGATTGCGTCCGCGTTGTCGCAGTCGCTGCTCGTTAGGGCGTCCGACTCGGTTCCTTTGGTCCCTCTGGGACAGCTCGTCGACGTCCCGAGGAACACAGTCACGCCGGTTCCAGGTGGCGTGTGGCACTTCAGCCTGCCGGCCTTCGACGAGGGGGAGGTCCCCAAAATGGAGGATGGGGCCGAGATCAAGAGCGCCAAGCAGCGCCTGGATCAGCCTGCCGTGCTCCTCTCGAAGCTGAACCCGCGCATCCCGCGGGTGTGGGACGTGGCGTCAATCCCGGAGGCGCATCCTGCCTTGGCGTCGACGGAGTTCATCGTGCTCGAACCACGCTCGGCATCAACCGCAGTGCTGGCAGCGGCGTTGAGGCTGCCCACATCGTTGGATGGCCTCCAATCCCTAGCCCGCGGCACGTCAGGATCACACCAGAGAGTGAGTCCTGCTGACGCGATGGCCCTCGAGATCCCCGATGTCAGGCAACTCCCCGTCGATCTACGCGAGAAGTTAGCGGTGTTGGCCGCAGCCACGGCCAGCAGGCGCACAGAGTCGGCACGCCTCGCCGCGACCCGCGACGCCCTCCTCCCCGAGCTCATGTCCGGGCGGCTCGCCGTCAAGAACATTTGACAGCCGTGCTAGCGTGTAACGAAGAAGGTTACATCCATTGAGGATCAGCTACTCGTCCAAGCAGCTTCAGAGGGAGTGCACCGACGACCGTGAGATGAAGCGGAAACGCGGGTCGGTGGCTCTGAAACTGAGGCTGCGAATCAACGCTTTGAATGCGGCAACGTCGTTGGAGGATCTGCAGACGTTGGATCCTCTTGGCCGGTGGCACCCGTTGACGGCCAATCGCTCTGGTCAATGGGCCGGGGACCTCAGTCGCAACTGGCGGCTCATCGTCGAGGATGACGGCGTCGAGGGCGGAGAGGTTTCGGTCATGGTGATCGAGATCCGGGACTATCACTAGAGGGGAGGGGACATGGACAGGAACTATGCGGTCGCGCCGGGGGAGTACCTCGCCGAGTGGCTGGGCGACGAGCACTTCACCCAGCAGCAGCTGGCCGACAGGCTGGGGTGGAGCCGGAAGCGGGTGAACGAGATCGTGGGGGGTCGCGCCCCGATCTCCGCTGAGGCGGCCATCCAGCTGGAACGGGTCACCGACATCCCTGCCGACTCGTGGCTGCGCTTCGAGGCCGCCTACCGGGCCGACCTCGCACGGCTGCACGACGCCGAGCAGCTTCAGGCGGACGTCGACGTGGTCGATGCGCGCGTGGCAACGTACCTGCGCGCGCTCGGGGCCACGACGGCGACGGCCAGGAGCAAGACGCAGCTCGTGGCCGACTTCCTGCGCTTCCATCGCTGCGGCACAGTGGCCGCCTATCGGGAGCTGGTGGCGGATCAGTTCCGGGGCGAGTTCCAGCTCGCGGCGCTGAAGGAGTCCGCGGACGCCGTCGATCAGGGGCTGCTGATGGCCTGGCTCCGCGCCGGCGAACTCACGTCCGAGTACGAGGCCGCCCGCACCCTTGCCTACGACGAGGAGGGCCTGCGAGCGCTGCTCCCCGAGCTGCGCCGCCGCGTCGCCACCCCCGACGACCGCATGATCGACGACGTGCGCGCCATGCTGCGAGCTGTCGGGGTGACGCTCCAACTGGTCGATCCGCCGGCGAGCTTCCCGCTGCACGGCGCCACCCGCTGGACCGACGGCCGGCACCCGTTGATCCAGCAGACCGGTCGCCGGGGCAAGGACGGCTTCATCATCTGGACGCTCTTCCACGAGCTGGGCCACATCCTGAACGACCCCCGCGGCGAGATCCATCTGGAGTTCACCTCGTCGAAGACACGGAACTCGCACGCGGAGAAGCAGGCCAACCGTTTTGCGATGGAGACGCTGTTCGGCGAGTCCGGGCTGGATCCCTTCGATGGACTCGAGCGCGACGGCGACATCCGTCGCGTGGCGCAGGAGGTGGGAATCTCCCCGGGGCTCGCGGTGTTCCAGATGCACCGGACCCGGCTGCTCGACTACAACCGGGGCAACCAGCTCTGCGTCGATCTACGCGCCTGACCGAACCTCGCGCTCACTCGGCCGAACGCCGCTACGCAGATGCGGATCGTTGTCAGTGAAGTGAGAGTGTGACCACACTGATCGACACTGAAACACACTGAAGGACACTGACAGTGTGAGTCGACGAGAGTGAAAGTATAAGCTCTCACCGTTGTTAGCGTTGCACGTTGTGAAAGCTGGGTTCACAGGAGAAGACACACGATGACTCTGAAAGACTGTAAAACTTGAAAACCCAAGTCTTGTGTCGTATGTTTCAACTGTGAAGTGGGACAGCGCGAGTCTTCAGGATGCGATCGTCGGGCTTCGGGAGCGGCGAGCCGACAGCGCGGAGATCGAAGTGAAGTCAGCTGTCGGCGGTGCTCCAACGCTGGGGTCAACCCTGTGTGCCTTCGCCAACATGCCCGAAGGAGGAACAATCATCCTCGGGCTCGATGAGGCGGCAGGTTTCGTGCCAGTGGATCTGACGAGCGTCGCCGCCCTCGAACAGGCGGTCTCCGATCAGGCAAGAACCAGCGTCGTCCCGCCCCTGCGGTGCGAGTTCCAGACTTTTCGGGTGTCGGGCAAGCCCGTGCTCGTCGTCGAGGTGATAGGCCTGCCACTCGACCAGCGGCCTGCGCGCCACGGCGGCAAGGCGTATCTCCGCCAGACTGATGGTGATTACGTGATGAGCGAGCAGGAACTCGCCCAACTCGAGCTGGCCAAAACCCAGGCCAAGCAGCCCACCCATCCTGACCGCCAGCCTGTTCCCAGCTCATCGGCCGACGACCTTGACGGCGGACTGGTCGCCTCGTATCTGGCCGCCGGGCGCGCCGCGTCGCGTCGCTATGCAGCAGCCACTGACGAACAGATCCTCCTTCACACGGGCGTGACGACGCGTTCGGGCGAGGTCACCCTGGCCGGTCTCTATGCCATGGGCCAGTTCCCACAGTCGGGTTCGCCGAGCCTTGGAATTACCGCCGCCGCCGTGCCGCCGCGTGATTCGGATGGTCCCCGCACTCGAGACCTGGTTCACCTCATCGGGCCCATACCTGACCTGCTGGACGAGGCCATGGCTTGGGTGCTCCGCAACACGCGCACCACCATGGGCTACGACGACAGGGGCCATGGCGTCGACCGCTCAGAACTCCCGATGAGAGCCGTGCGCGAGATAGTCGCCAACGCCCTCGTCCATAGGAACCTGGATCCCATCACCGACTCGAAGCGGGTGGAGATCCGGCTCCTCAACGATCAACTGGTCATCACGAGCCCCGGAGGTCTCTGGGGCGTCTCGGAGAGCCAACTCGGGCGCCCAGGCGCGAAGAGCGCCGTCAACCCGGTTCTCTACGAGATCTGCAAGTTCGTACGCATGGCGGACGCGAGTCGAGTCATCGAAGGGGAGGGGGGCGGCATTCGCGAGGCAATTCAAGCCCTCACTGCCGCAGGACTCCGTCCGCCACGGTTCATCGACAACGGGCTCCAGTTCACCGTCATCATCTCCAGACACACCCTGGTGGAGGACGCGGACCTGGTGTGGCTTCAGGACGTCACCGACGATGTGGACCTCTCAAGTGAGGAACGGGCCGTCCTTGCGTCGATGAAGCACGGGGGAGTCTGGAGCAACGTCCGCGTCCGGCAGGAGTTCGCACCGATCGACTCGACGGCGGCCCGGAAGCTGTTGCAACGGCTCGTCGAGGCCGGGCTTGCGGTGGCCGACGGCGAACGTCGGCAGACGTCTTATCGAATCTCACCCTCGCTGGCCTCCTCTGCGCAGGAGGAAGTGGAGGTGTTGGAAACGGCTCCTTCAAGGCCGCCACGCCTCGACGATACGGGTGCCCCTCGACCACGCGTCAAGCATTCAGACTCGATTCTTGCCGCGATGGAGCGTGCGGCGACGCTCCACGAGCTCGTCGAGGCTACCGGCCTCACTGAAGGGCAGGTTCGGTACGCACTGAAGAGGCTCATAGAGACTGGGGACGTCGTGATGATCGGCTCCCAGGGAGTGCGTGATACCCGCTACGAGCGCTCGGGTGGCGTCCACTAGTCAGCGACAACGACATTCGCCCTCAATGCACATCACTGAGTGCTCACTGAACAACAGTGATGTGCAGTGAATGACAGTGAGGTCAGTCAGCAGTGGCCGCGAGGCGGCTGCTGATGTGCTGATGCAGGTCGTCGACATAGACAGGAAGCCGCATAGACCGGAGCGAGAAGGAACCACACTCTGGCTCGCACCAGGCGAACACGTCGGCGTCGGGGGCCCGAACGCCCTTCAGCAGTGCCAGAGCTTCGGCGTCGCGCCCGAGGAGATGGCGCACGAACGCACGGTTGGCGGTGTTGAGCTCTGGCTGCCTCAGCGGGAGGCGCGACGCCCGGTCCAGTGGTCCCACCGCTTGTGCTGCGCCTTGGGGGATCAGGCAAAACCCAAGGTTGTTGAGAGCCTCTCCGTCCGCTGGGTTCATGAAAGCCAGCGCAGTGAAGATCTCAGCGGCTTCCTCAGGCCGGCCCTCCTGGAGGTGGCGCACAGCCTCGCTGACGAACTGATCAGTGCTCAGGTCGCGTGTCTGCGGGAAGGTCTGAGGTGTGGACTCGGCCAAGCGGTCAAGGGCCACGGCGGCAACGTCGGTAGGACTGATAGTCCTCGCAGCGAGGACGCGCTCCCCGCACTGAGTACCGATCCTGCCGCGCGAGTATCCCCATTCCATGACGAGGCTACTCGTGGTCCAATTCGACAAGTGAGTCACTGTGAACCGTTCCCACAGCCAGAGTGCCTCGGGCTCGGGAAGCGTGGGTGGCAGATTACTGAACAGCGCCTCCGCCGGCGCCTGCCACCCTAGGAACCCATGCAGGTCCGTCTCGACCAGACGAGCGAGCCACTCGGTCACATGCGTCGCGAACCAAGCGCCGTACGTGTGGGAACTCGAGTTGCGATCAAGGCATCTCTCCCAGAGTCGTCGCCAGGCGTCTGACGCGGGGAGGTCGGTGATCATCTGCGTGATGACGTCCGCGACGGTAGGTGAGACCCCGACACGCAGGATGGGGACGACATCCAGCCCGCGCCGAGACAACTCGCCCCAAATGCCGAGGAAGTCCTCATCCGATGTGGTGCGAGCGATTGGCGGTGTCGCGGCGTGCGTACGCAGCCGGAGCAGCAGTGCGGTCGTGCTTGCGCCCGCAACCGGTGAGTCCAGATCGCGGAGCATGGCCTCCGTAGCGTCGAAGAGGGAAGCGCCCGAAGCGATCTCAATGGGCCGCGAGACGCCGGTCATGACCAGTCCTCCGAGCACATTCACCGAAGTGGTGGGTCTGGAGACACCGAGCTCGAGCAGCGTGTCACGGCACTCCTCCGCGCACGTTGGCCCTTGGGGACCCTCCCTGAAGTAGGGGCACGACGGAGTCAGGGTCGGAATGGTGCAGGCATCGCTGTAGGCCGTGAGGGCACGAGTAATCAGTCCATCTCGAAGTGAAGAAGCTTCCCCCATGACCGCAGCCTAGATCAGTCGGGGTGCGGGCCGATGGTCACGATGGTGATGTGCCCGTCACCGGGCCCGTAGATCCAGAAGATGCGCCATGCGCCGGGCGTGTGATTCTCGACGTAGGACTCCCACAAGTCCGAGCCATCCACCGACTTGACTGACTGATACTTGTGGGAGTTGAGCCCCGGGTGCCGAGGATTCTGCTCCAGGAGCCCCAAGGTCTTGCGCACCTTCTTCAGCTTCACCGAGTAGTTCGGTGAGTCCGCAAGATCCTTCAAGACCTTGGTGGCCTCCCCGGTGAAACGTAGCTCCACCGGGCTAGTCCTCGACGTCCTCGTCGGCGTACTGGGCGAAGCTGCCGAGGCTCTGGGTCACGCCTGCCGCCGCCTCCGCCAAGCCCCGCGCCAGGGACTCGCGCAGCATCTGGTTCTCCCACACGATCAACTCGCGGCGGGGGATCGAGACCAAGGGGGTGAGCAGGATCTGCCCGTCGTCGTTGACCGCTACTGCGTACCGATCGTCCTTGCGAACGCCGGTCTTGGCCATGGGCAGGCGTCCGCGCTCGTCAGCAAGTGCTTCGCCGACGCTCTTGAAAACGTCCGTGTTCATGTGAGTCCTTCCCCTCCGCGAGAAATGTAACACTTGACCCGCGGTTGCATTGCCCCACTGGGGCATTGCCCACGGTACGCCTTTCTGGTGGCCTGTTCAAGTCGGGAGTAATGTTCTGTGGACAACTCGAAGCCTGCCGTATCGGCTTGGTCCGGCAGCGCGCCGGCTCGCGTCACGCTGGAATCACCGACGTCGTGACGAACCAATGGTCATGGTTCCTCCGCGCTCGGCCGCGGTTGAACCGGTAGCCACAGTCCCAGATCACGCGGGCAACACGTAGAAGTACATCAAGAGGTAGTGGAGGAACGCCGCCACCGCCACGAGCACGTGCCAGATCTCGTGAAAGCCGAATATGCCGGGCCACGGGTTCGGTCGCTCGATCACGTAGATCACGAAGCCCGCGCTGTACACCAGGCCGCCCGCCGCCAGCAGGACCAGTGCGGTCGGCGGGAGCGAGACGTCCGCGCCCAACAGGGCGATGGTCATCCAGCCCAGCGTGATGTAGAGGGTGTTGGTGACGTACTTCGGGACTCGTCGCCACACTGAGCGCAGCACGATCCCCAGGATCGCGACGGCCCACACCGCGCCGAACACCGCCCATCCGTACACGCTGCGGAAGAGCACCAGCACGAGGGGAGTGACCGTGCCGGCGATCAGGGTGAAGACGGATGCGTAGTCGAGCGTCCGTAGTGCCTCGTTGATTCGTGGGCCTCGATCGAGTCCGTGGTGGAGCGTGCTCGCTGCGAAGAGTGTCATGAGTGCCAGCCCGTAGATGCTGAAGCCGACGATCTTCCACGGATCTCCCTGGTCTATGGCCTGGGAGACCAGCAGGACCGTCCCCAGGACGGAGAAGCAGAAGGCCACCAGGTGCGAGAGGGTGTTGAACCGCTCGTCGGTCACGTGGACGCTGCCGTCCCTGCTTCTGATAGGGCTGTTCACAAGCCGCCTTCCGAACGTAGGGCCGTGCGTGAGGGGGGTCCAATCACGACGCAGTTTACCGGGGTGGAACTGTCGTACCTGCGCCCTAGCGTCGGCGTCAGGAGTCGACACTCGGGTCGGCACGCGAACGGTAGGAGGTCCTCATGGGCGACGTGATCGATCTGGACGCCACGGTGGAAGCGTCGTGGGGCAGGTTCGAGCAGGAGTACGCAGCCGCGGTGCGGGAGTTGCGGCCAGGGCAGCACCTGCTGGCGAGTATCGAGGATGGCTATGTAGACGATGACGACGAGGACGGCGGATACGCGATGGAAGCCACCCCCTCCGTCGTGACCCTCGCCTGGGAGGGCGAGGTCGGCGTCATCGTGGAGGGCAACGACGTCCTGGCCTGCGCCTATCACTTGACCCGGGCCGACATGTCCGCACTGCGGAAGTGTGGGCTGCGGCGCTTCAGCAGGCACACCTCGGCATATCGGCTGGTGCTCCCCGTCAGCGAGGCGACGCACGCCGCGGCCGTGGCTGCCTCCGTGCTGCGCGACGTGTTCTCCGTGATCCACCCAGCCTTTCTCAAGGGTGGAGGATTCTCGGTGGGCGGCCAGCCTCGCAGCGAATGACCTTGCCCCGGTCAGGCAACTGCATTCCACGTCAGTAAATCGGCGTGGTGCGTGGATGGTAAACGAACGTTTCGAAAGCGCGTACACTTTGATCGTAACGAGGAGGTTGCGTGATGAGCACGGCTATGGCACCCCAGACCTACGTCCCTGAACAGAGCGAAGAACTGGCACAGGTTCACAGTTTCATCGAGGCCCATGCTGAACGTAGAGGGGCGGTACCGCCCGCCCGGTTCCTGCTGATCGGAGGCGGCGAGGGGGAGCAGATCGAGTTGCCCGAGTCCCTCTACGGGATTCTTGTGCAAGTGGTGGACGCACTCGCCGCCGGTAAGGCGGTGACCGTGACACCCACGGAGCCTCAACTGACCACGCAGCAGGCGGCGGACCTGCTGGGTGTGTCGCGGCCGACTGTGGTCCGGATGATCGACTCCGGCGAACTCCGCGCCGAACGGAATGGGTCGCGCCGGCGACTCCTTCTGAGTGACGTCCTCGAATATCGCGACCGCCGCCGCCAGCGTCAGTACGCGATGCTCGAGGCCACGGCGGTCGATATCGATGACGAGGACGACCCGGCGGACGTCATCGCCCAGCTGCGAGCCGCACGGCAGTCACTCGCCGGACAGAGAAAGCGTTGATCTGGGAGGAATGTTCACCGCACTCCTCGACACCTCGGTCCTCTGGCCCAGTTTTCAGCGCGACTTCTTACTCAGCCTCGCCATCGAAGGCCTTTACCGTCCAATCTGGTCCCAGGCGGTGCTGGACGAGCTGACCTGGGCAGAGACCGCGAAGCGCGTGAAGCGCGGAGCGAAACAACACGAAGCAGAGGAGGCTTCCCGGCGGTTGATCGAACAGATGAGTTGGGCTTTCGATGACGCGTGCGTCCAGGGATGGGAGCCGCTGGTGGGCTCCTACGAACTACCTGACCCCAACGATGAACACTTGGTCGCCGCAGCGGTCGTTGGGGGCGCCGGTGTGATCGTCAGCGACAACTTGCGCGACCTGCCTTCAGACAAGCTGCCGACAGGCTTGGACGCTGTGTCAGCGGCACGATTCGCGCTCGACACCGTCTCCGTCGCACCTCCCATGGCTGTCCGAGCCGTAGAGACGCTCGCAGTGCGCTACCAGAACCCGCCGCGAGGCACGCTCGAACTCCTGGACACGTTGAGAGTCCGGTACGGAATGGGCGACGCCGTGGATCTCATGCTTGAAGCCGTGGCCACCGATAACGGGCCTTCTGGCACGCCGCGTCGGATGCGGACGGACATGCGGGCAGACTAGGGCTCATGCTCGAAGACGACCTCGAACTCCTCGCCCACGACTACCTGGGCGAACTCGGGTGGCGTCCGGTTCACGGCTCCGAGCTCAACGCCCGCCGCGCGTCGGCCGCGGACCCAGTCCTCGCCGTCGACTTCCGCGCGGCGCTGGCCCGGCTCAACCCGGCGGTGCCCGCGACACTGCTGGACCAGGCCGTCACAGAAATCCTCACGCCCGCGTCGCAGGACGCCGCCTCGGAGAACCTGCGCCTCCACGAGCTCATGGTGCACGGCTACCGCGGGGTCAGCTGGCTGGAGCCCGACGGCACGGAGCGCACCCCTACGTTGCGGCTGATCGACCCCGACCCGTCGGCCAACGACTGGCTGGCCGCGCGCCAGGTGATCGTCCGCGACCGCGACGCCCACCGTCGCTTCGACCTCGTCCTCTACTGCAATGGCCTGCCCGTCGGCGTCGTGGAGCTGAAGAACGCCGGAGACCAGTCCGCCACCGTCGCCACCGCCCACGCCCAGCTCGCCACCTACCTGCGCGAGTTCCCGATGGCCTTCCGCACCTGCGTGGTCACGCTCCTCAGCGACGGCGTGCTGGCCAAGTACGGCAACCCGTTCGCCCCGCTCAACCACTACGCCGAATGGAACGTCGACGACGACGGCCTCCCGCTCGCCGACCAGGCGCCCGCGCTCGAATCGCTGCTCGACGGCGTGGCCAACCTGGAGCGCTTCGGCCAGCTGATGCGCAACTTCACCGCCTTCGCCGAGGGGGAGGGCGGCATCCTCAAGCGCACCGCTAAACCGCACCAGTACTTCGCCGTCACCAAAGCCGTCGGCCGCACAGTCCAAGCCGTCGAGAGCGACGGCAAGGCCGGCGTCGTGTGGCACACGCAAGGCTCCGGCAAGTCGCTGGAGATGGAGTTCTACACCAACCTCCTCCTGCGCACCCCGCGCCTGCAGAACCCCACCGTTGTGGTGGTGACCGACCGCACCGAACTCGACGGTCAGCTCTTCGACGGCTTCGCCGCGTCCAAGCTGTTCCCCGAGAAGCCGGAGCAGGTCTACACCCGCGAGGCGCTCCGCACGGCGCTCACCGAGCGCAACTCCGGCGGCATTCTGTTCACCACGCTGCAGAAGTTCGGCCGCACCCAGCAGGAGCGCGAGGCCGGGCGCGAGCACCCGCTGCTGTCGGGGCGCCGCAACATCGTGGTGATCGTCGACGAGGCGCACCGCAGCCACTACGACGACCTCGACGGCTACGCCCGTCACCTCGCCGACGCCCTCCCCAACGCCACGCTCATCGCGTTCACCGGCACCCCGATCAGCTTCACCGACCGCAACACGCGTGAGGTGTTCGGCGACTACATCGACATCTACGACCTCACCCGCGCCGTCGCCGACGGCGCCACGGTGCCCGTCTACTACGAGCCGCGGCTGGTCACCGTCGGGTTCGACGACGGCGTCACCTCAGAACAGCTCGACGCCGCCGCCGACGAGCTGACCCGCGACCTCGACGAGACCGAGCGCGAGCAGGTGGAGCGCTCGGTGGCCGTCATCAACTCCATCTACGGCGCGCCCGAGCGGCTGCGCACCCTCGCCGCTGACATCGTCGAGCACTGGGAGAGGCGCCGGGCCCGGGTCATCACCGAGATCGAGGGGCCGGGCAAGGGCCTGATCGTGTGCGCGACTCGCGAGATCGCCGCGAACCTGTACTCGGCCATCGTCGAGCTGCGGCCGGACTGGCACTCGGATGCCATCGACGGCGGCCGCATCAAGGTGGTGTACTCCGGGACGGCCTCGGACCAGCCCCCGATCAGCGACCACGTGCGGCGCGAGTCCGAGAACAAGGTGATCAAGAAGCGGCTCGCCACCGCCGAGGACCCGCTGGAGCTCGTCATCGTCAAGGACATGATGCTCACCGGCTACGACTCGCCGCCGCTGCACACCCTGTATCTCGACCGTCCGCTCAAGGGTGCGCTGCTCATGCAGACCTTGGCCCGGGTGAACCGCACGTTCCGCGGGAAGTCCGCGGGCCTGCTGGTGGCCTACGCGCCGCTTACCGACAACCTCGCCCATGCCCTTGCCGAGTACACCCTCTCCGATCAGCGCGAACGCCCGATGGGCCGCGACGTCGGCGAGGCGGTCGAGCTGGCCCGAGCCCTCGTCGAGCAACTCCGCGACCTCGTCCGGCCCGTGAACTGGCGGGCCAAGCTCGGCACACCTAGAGGCTGGATGGACGCCGCCCGGCTGCTGACCGCCTGGCTGCGGGACCCGCGCAATCCGGGCAACCGGGTTGCGGAGGGGCACGCGACGCTCACCGACAGGTACCGGCACCTCACCACTCAGCTTGGCCGCGCATGGGCGCTGTCCGCAGGTGCGGACAACCTCGCCGACATCGCCGACGAGGTCCGGTTCTACGTCGAGGTCCGCGCCTGGGTGGCCAAGCTCGATGCAGCGGAGCGGGAGGCCAGCGGGCGGCCGGTGCCGGAGGAGGTGGCGCGGGCGCTGCTGGCCGTCGTTGAGGACTCCACCGACTCGCGTGACGTCATCGACATCTACCAGATGGCTCAGATCACCCCGCCCGACTTCGACCACCTGGCGCCGTCGGTGCTGGAGGAGGCGCAGGCCTCGCAGAACCCGCAGCTGGCCATCGAGGCGCTGCGTGCCGCGCTGCTCCTGGAGGCGGCCCGGGTCTCAGGCCGCAACCTGGTACGGCAGCAGACGTTCGGCGACAGAGTGGCCGACGTCATCAACCGCTACACCAACGGGCAGCTGACCTCCGCCGAGGTGCTTCTGGAGCTGTGGCGGACAGCGGAGGAGATCGCGTCGGAGGCGCGACGGGGGGAGCAGTTCGACCCGCCGCTCGGCACCGACGAGCTGGCCGTCTACGACGCCGTCGCAGCCAACGACTCGGCGATCGAAGTGCTCGGGCAGCCCGTGCTGGGGCAGATCGCTCGCGAGCTCGTGGAGATGCTCAGGCGCGACGCGAAGACGGACTGGACGGTGCGTGACGACGTGCGCGCCTCGATCCGGGCCAAGATCAAGCGCCTACTGCGCAAATATAAGTATCCGCCGGACCGCTCGGAGGCGGCCGTCAAGTTGGTGGTGCAGCAGATGGAGGCGCTGTCCGCTGCCTGAGGTCTGCTGGCCTCGTCAGCTCGGCTGCGCCACGGAGACGCGGCGTCGCTGAGGGACTGGGCAGGCGATGCTGCCCGAGAGGCGGAATACCAGCCCGACGGCCAGCAGGATCAGGGACAGGGCCGCGAGCCAGGGCTGGAGCGGCCCGAAGTAGGTCAGTGCACCCGTGTAGCCGAGGGCCAGCAGGGCGATCTTGTTGCAGACCGGGCATCCGATCGCGAACCACGCCCCGAAGGCGCCCACGGTGCCCCAGACGGAGAGTTTCGCGTCCTCTGCGTCCGCGGTCGCCTTCGGTCCGCTGCGGAAGTACGTGGCGATGAGCATGCCGGACAGGCCCGAGGTGACGATCCAGGCCGGGTAGCTCCACGCGGTGGGCGGGATCTCGCGGCCGAAGATTGGGTTCGGGATCAACACCGTGACCACGCCCAGGGCCAGCCCTACGACGAGGGTGGCCACGGCGGCGCCCGCCCATCGCCTGGCGGACCAGGACCGCAGGGCCTGCAGGGAGAGGTTCAGATGGCGACGCATTCGACCAGTCTGCCACACGCGGCCCAATACCCCCAGTGGTATCCGTCAAGGCGTGCAGGTTTGCTCGTTCAAATCGTTGCCGAATTGTGACCTTTCTAACGTGCCAATTCGCCGCGAGGACCGTTAGTGTCGAGCCATCGACGTGGTCAGCGGTGACGCTGACGACGTCTCCCCGCCGTCCTCAAGAGGGCGGGCCGCAACGTCACCTAGGAGGGTACGAACCCCATGAAGAACCTGAAGCGCTCCATCGCGCTCCTTGCGGTCGCGGCACTGTCCGTCGGCGCGCTGGCCGCTTGCGGCGATGACGAAGGCGCCAGCGGCGATGCTGAGGGCTCGGTCTACTTCCTCAACTGGAAGCCCGAGTCGGAGGCGACCTACGGCGAGATCGCCGAGAAGTACACCGAAGAGACCGGCGTCGAGGTCAAGGTGGTCACCGCCGCCTCCGGCACGTACGAGCAGACCCTGCAGGCCGAGATGACGAAGTCGGACGCCCCGACCCTGTTCCAGATCAACGGCCCCGTCGGCCTCGTCAGCTGGCAGGAGTACGCCGCTGATCTCGGCGAGACCGACTTCGCGAAGGACCTGAGCGATCCCGGCCTCGCGCTCACCGGCGAGGACGGCACCGTGTACGGCGTGCCGCTGGCCGTCGAGGGCTTCGGCATCATCTACAACGACGCGATCATGCGCGATTACTTCGAGATGGACGGCGCCAAGGCCGCCTCGATGGACGAGATCAACAACTTCGACAAGCTCAAGGAAGTCACCGACGACATGCAGGCCCGCAAGGCCGACCTCGGCATCGACGGCGTGTTCGCGTCGACGTCGCTGGCTACCGGTGAGGCCTGGCGTTGGCAGACGCACCTGTTCAACACCCCGCTGTACCACGAGTACCAGGAGAAGGGGATCACCGACGCCGAGGAGATCGAGTTCACCTACAGCAACGAGTTCAAGAACATCTTTGACCTCTACCTGACCAACTCAACCGTCGAGAAGACGCTCGCACCGTCCAAGACCGTGACCGACTCCATGGCCGAGTTCGCCACGGGCAAGGCTGCCATGGTGCAGAACGGCAACTGGGCCTGGAGCCAGATCAAGGACATCGAGGGCAACGCAGTGGCTGAGGAAGACATCAAGTTCCTCCCCATCTACTCGGGCGTCGAGGGTGAAGAAGACCTGGGCATCAACGTCGGCACTGAGGCCTTCATGGCCGTCAACAGCCAGGCCACCGAGGCCGACCAGCAGGCCACCATCGACTTCGTCAACTGGCTGTTCACCGACGAAGACGGCATGAACTACGTGACCGAGGATCTCGGCTTCATCGCTCCGTTCAAGTCCTTCGGCGATCGCACGCCGGCCGACCCGCTGGCCAAGGAGATCAACCGCTACATCAGCGACGATTCCCTGACCGCCGTGCCCTGGGTGTTCACCACGATGCCCTCGGCCAAGTTCAAGGACGACTTCGCCCAGCTCCTCGCCCAGTACGCCTCCGGCAACCTGGAGTGGGCTGAGGTCGAGGAAGCGGTCGTCGCCAACTGGGCCACCGAGAAGGCTGCCGTCGGCGGCAACTGACCGTCGGCTAACATCTGGGGCGGGCCACGCACAGTGGCCCGCCCCAGTACCCCATTCGGCATCGCGGCCGGGCGGGGTTGAACGGAGTAATCACTATGCAGAGATCCCTGAAGAAGTACTTCCCGCTATTCGTGCTGCCAACGTCGGTCGCTTTCATCATCGCGTTCCTGGCACCGTTCGTCATTGGCCTGTACCTGTCGTTCACGAAATTCACCACGATCACCAACGCCGAATGGGTCGGCCTGGACAACTACCGTCGGGCGCTCGATCCCGCTGACGGGTTCCTCGGCTCGTTCTGGTTCACGATCCTCGTCGTCGTCGCGTCGGTCATCACCGTCAACCTCTTCGCCTTCGGCATCGCCAAGCTGCTGACACAGAAGCTGAAGGGCACCAACGTCTTCCGGACGATCTTCTTCATGCCGAACCTCATCGGTGGCATCGTGCTGGGCTACACCTGGCAGGTCATCATCAACGCGGTCCTCGCCAACTACGGGACCACCCTGGTGGCCGACTGGAAGTACGGCTACATCGGCCTCATCCTGCTGGTCAACTGGCAGCAGGTGGGCTACATGATGGTCATCTACATTGCGGGACTGCAGAACGTGCCGCCGGAGCTCAACGAGGCAGCGGCCCTCGACGGCGCCGGCCGCTGGCAAACGCTGCGCAACGTGACGATCCCCATGATCATGCCGACGATCACCATCTGTCTGTTCCTCACGCTGTCCAGCGCGTTCAAGATGTTCGATCAGAACCTCGCGCTCACCGACGGCGCCCCCATGGACCAGACCAAGATGGTCGCGCTGGACATCTTCAAGACGATGTTCTCGCAGATCGGTCGGCAGGGCGTCGGCCAGGCCAAGGCCGTCCTATTTGTCATCGTCGTCGTGGCGATCGCGCTGCTGCAGCTGCGCGCCACCCGGAGCAGGGAGGTTGAGGCGTGAGCACGCAACCGCAGACAGTTACCCCCGTACCGGTCGCTGGACCGACGACGCCCCCGGCGGCCGAGGCCGGCGGCAAGCGCCGCGACCCGGTGGGCAAGATCCTCATCTACGCGCTGCTGGTGGCCCTCGTGGGCCTGTTTCTGGGGCCGATCGTCTTCATCGTCCTCAACTCCTTCAAGCAGAAGTTCTCCATCTCGTCGGACCCCTTCGCGGTGCCGCTGGGGGATATGTGGGCCGGGTTCAGCAACTACATCACCGGGATCCAGGCGCAGAACTTCTTCGAGGCCATCCTCTGGTCGTTCGTCATCACCATCGGATCGGTGCTCATCATCGTGTTCCTGACGGCGATGCTGGCGTACTTCATCACGCGCGTGAAGACGTGGTGGACGTCCCTGATCTACTACCTGCTCGTCTTCTCCATGGTCATCCCGTTCCAGATGGTGATGTTCCCGACGGTGAAGCTCGCCGATGCCCTCGGCCTGGCCAACCCGGTCGGCATGATGGTGCTCTACCTCGGCTTCGGTGCGGGGCTGTCGGTGTTCATCTTCTCCGGGTTCGTCAAGTCGATCCCCCTGGAGATCGAGGAAGCCGCCTATATCGACGGATGCTCACCGCTGACCACCTACTTCCAGGTGGTCTGGCCCATCCTCAAGCCCGTGACGATCACGGTGGCAATCCTCAACGCCATGTGGATCTGGAACGACTACCTGCTGCCCTACCTGGTCATCGGCCTGTCGACACGCTTCAAGACCATCCCGGTCGTGGTGCAGCAGTTCGTCGGCTCGAACGGTAACCGCGACATGGGTGCGCTCATGGCGATGCTCGTGCTGGCCGTGGTCCCGATCATCGTGTTCTATCTGTTCGCGCAGAAGCACATCATCGAGGGCGTCGTCGCCGGGTCGGTCAAGGGCTGAGTGGTCGACCCCAACTCGCGGACCTGGCAGGCGCTCGGCCTCGCGGCCGACGTCGTCGTCGTCAACGCGCTCACCATCGTCTGCTCGTTGCCGGTGGTGACCGCGGGGGCTGCGCTGTCCGCGGCCCACGGCACTCTGCTGGAGATGGTCCGTGAGGAGGGGGCGAAACCTGCCCGCACCTACTTCTCCTACTTCACCCGCACGTGGAGGACGGCGACCTTCGGGTGGCTGCTGCTGCTCGCCGTCGGCTCTGTCCTGGGCTGGGAGTACTGGGCGCTCGGCCGCATGGACGGTGGCGCTGCGCTGGTGGCCCAGGCCGGAGTGCTGGCCGGGGCCATCCTGGTGACTCTCTGGGCTGTCTGGTTCTTCCCACTGGCCTCTCGGGGGGAGGGGTTCGCCCGCACCGCGAAGTTGGCCGCACTGCTCGCGCTCGGCAAGTTGCCCCGGAGCCTGCTCGCCTCAGTCTGGCTCTTGATCCCCGCCGTGCTGATCATCCTCAACCCCGGCGGCTGGGTGCTGTGGCTCGCGGTCATGGCCATCATCGGGGTGGCTCTGATGCTCTACCTGGTCGACCTCGTGGTCGTGGAGACGATCGATTCGCTCCCGCCGCGCGGCTCCACCGGAAGCGCGCAGTAGTCTCGACGGCATGCCATCTGCCGAAGGAAACCTGGACTGGAAGCCGCTCGCCGACCATCCCGAGTTGGTCGCCCACCCCGTCGCGCAGGCGTCGCATCGCGTGCCCGACGCGCGGGTCGCCGAGATCGACGAGGCGCTCGCCGACACCGCCGCCTTCTGCGAGCGGTACGACGTTGCGCTCGAGGCGTCGGCCAACTGCGTCATCGTCTTCGGGCGACGCGGCGAGGAGACCGTCCACGCTGCCGTGATGGTGCTGGCGGTCGACCGCGCCGACGTCAACAAGACCGTCCGCAAGGAGCTGGGCATGCGGAAGATGTCGTTCGCCGACCAGCCGACGGTGGAGCAGCTGACCGGGATGACGCAGGGAGGGATCACCCCGGTGGGGCTGCCCGACGGCTGGCCGATCCTCATCGACGAGGCCGTCGTCAGCGCGGGGCCGGTCGTGATCGGGGGAGGGGTCCGGGGGAGCAAGATTCTGCTTGACGGCGCCGACCTGGCACGACTGCCCGGCGCCAAGGTGATCCCGCTGGCTCTGAGTGGCGCCTGACGGGCTCAAGGGAGGGCCCTGCGGGGTGTTACATTGTAACGATTCGTTTAACGAATACCGTTATGGCTCCGCGCGCCAGGCGCCGCTGTAACTCACGACGGCCGCCCATGGGGACGGCCAGCGCGATGCGAGCGGCAGGGTCAGACGAAGATGACCTGCGCGCCCTCGGAGATCTCGATGAAGTCGGTGGCGCTGATGACGCCCTCGACGCCGGGGTGCAGGTCGGCCTCGATCATCTTCATCATGTCGAAGGTCAGCTTGCAAGCGTACATGTGGGCACCGGCGGCGTGCAGCAGGTCGATGAAGTCGGGCACGTCGGGCACCTCGAGCTCTTCCATCTGCTTCTTCATCATCGACGTCGCGAAGCGGGTCATGAACGGGATGTTGCCCATCGCCTGGGGCATCGAGACGTGCTCGAGCCCGGGCTTCAGGCGTCCCAGCTGCGGCACTACGACGACCTCGACGGCTACGCCCGCCACCTCGCCGACGCCCTCCCCAACGCCACGCTCATCGCGTTCACCGGCACCCCGATCAGCTTCACCGACCGCAACACGCGCGAGGTGTTCGGCGACTACATCGACATCTACGACCTCACCCGAGCCGTCGCCGACGGCGCCACCGTGCCCGTCTACTACGAGCCTCGCCTGGTCACCGTCGGGTTCGACGACGGCGTCACCTCAGAACAGCTCGACGCCGCCGCCGACGAGCTCACCCGCGACCTCGACGAGACCGAGCGCGAGCAGGTCGAGCGGTCGGTGGCGGTGATCAACTCCATCTACGGCGCGCCCGAGCGGCTGCGCACTCTGGCCGCGGACATCGTCGAGCATTGGGAGAAGCGGCGGGCCCGGGTCATCACCGAGATCGAGGGGCCGGGCAAGGGCCTCATCGTGTGCGCGACTCGCGAGATCGCCGCCAACCTGTACTCGGCCATCGTCGAGCTGCGGCCGGAGTGGCACTCGGATGCCATCGACGGCGGCCGCATCAAGGTGGTGTACTCCGGGACGGCCTCGGACCAGCCGCCGATCAGCGACCACGTGCGGCGCGAGTCCGAGAACAAGGTGATCAAGAAGCGGCTCGCCACCGCCGAGGACCCGCTGGAGCTGGTCATCGTCAAGGACATGATGCTCACTGGCTACGACTCCCCGCCGCTGCACACCCTCTACCTCGATCGGCCGCTCAAGGGCGCACTGCTCATGCAGACCCTCGCCCGGGTCAACCGAACATTCCGGGGGAAGTCCGCGGGCCTGCTGGTGGCCTACGCGCCGCTTACCGACAACCTCGCCCATGCCCTTGCCGAGTCCACGCTGTCCGATCAGCGCGAGCGCCCGATGGGCCGTGACGTGGGCGAGGCGGTCGAGCTGGCGCGGGCCCTCGTCGAGCAACTCCGCGACCTCGTCCGGCCCGTGAACTGGCGGGCCAAGCTCGGCACACCTAGAGGCTGGATGGATGCCGCTCGTCTTCTGACGGCCTGGCTGCGGGACCCGCGGAATCCGGGGAACCGCGTGGCGGAGGGGCACGCGACGCTCACCGACAGGTACCGGCACCTCACCACGCAGCTCGGCCGCGCGTGGGCGCTGTCCGCCGGTGCGGACAACCTTGCCGGCATCGCCGATGAGGTGCGGTTCTACGTTGAGGTCCGCGCCTGGGTGGCCAAGCTCGATGCCGCAGAGAGGGAGGCGGACGGGCGGCCGGTGCCGGAGGAGGTGGCGCGGGCGCTGCTGGCCGTCGTCGAGGACTCCACCGACTCGCGCGATGTCATCGACATCTACCAGATGGCGCAGATCACCCCGCCCGACTTCGACCACCTGGCGCCGTCGGTACTGGAAGAGGCGCAGGCGTCGCAGAACCCGCAGCTGGCCATCGAGGCGTTGCGGGCCGCGCTGCTTCTGGAAGCCGCGCGCGTGTCGGGCCGGAACCTGGTGCGGCAGCAGACGTTCGGCGACCGAGTGGCAGACGTCATCAACCGTTACACCAACGGGCAGTTGACCTCCGCTGAGGTGCTTCTGGAGCTGTGGCGGACGGCGGAGGAGATCGCGTCGGAAGCGCGGCGCGGGGAGCAGTTCGACCCGCCGCTCGGCACGGACGAGTTGGCCGTCTACGACGCTGTCGCAGCCAACGACTCGGCGATCGAAGTGCTCGGGCAGCCCGTGCTGGGGCAGATCGCTCGCGAGCTCGTGGAGATGCTCAGGCGCGACGCGAAGACGGACTGGACGGTGCGTGACGACGTGCGCGCGTCGATCCGGGCCAAGATCAAGCGGCTGCTGCGCAAGTATAAGTACCCACCGGACCGCTCCGAGGAGGCGGTGAAGCTGGTGGTGCAGCAGATGGAGGTGCTGTCGCGGGGGTAGGGCAGGCGGCGGTCACACTGACCTGCGATCAATCCGTTCGGTCGCCTCGGCTGGCTGATGCAGGTAGGTAACGTGGGACGCGCAGTGTTTCACCACCGCTTTCACCGTCGAAGGGGGATCTCATGAAGGACCTGACCATCCTGCACAATCCGCGCTGCTCCACCTCGCGCGCGGGGCTGGAGGCCGCCGAGGCCTCGGGGCTGAGCCTCGAGGTGCGCAACTATCTCAAGGAACCACTCGACGAGGCCGGCTGGCTGGCCGTGCTGGAGATCCTCGACGCGGACCCCACCGAGCTGGTGCGCCGCGACAAGGCCTTCGACGAGCTTGGCCTCAGCAACGACGATGTGGCCAGCGTGGACCAAGTGGCCCGCGTGCTGGCCGCCAATCCCACCTTGGCACAGCGCCCTGTGCTGATCAGGCGCGATGGGGTGCGCGAGCGGGCGATCATCGGCCGGCCGAAGACCGCCGTTGCCCCCTTCCTGGCTTAGCCCCCGCCGGCTGAGGTGCGAGGAGCGAAGCGACGAGCCTCGAAGCCTAAGAGAGATTCCTTGTCAGCCAACGTTTCATAGGCTTCGAGGCCGCTGCGCGGCACCTCAGCCAGCGGGAGTGGGCCGCTGCGCGGCACCTCGGCCAGCGGGGGAGCCGAAGACCGCCGTTGCCCCCTTCCTGGTTTAGTTGGGAGGGGACAGTCTGCAACTTGCTATCCAGAGCGCGCCTTCTGTGGATATACGCAGAAGCCGCGCTCTGGATAGCAAGTTGCAGAGCCGTTCAGCCAGCGGGGGAGTCGAGCACCGCCGCGACATCGGTCCACTCGCGCCCGAACGCCTCTGCTACCGGCCGCGACACCAGCGTCCCCGCGTGGGTGGACAGGCCGCGCGCCAGCGACTCGTCGGCACGCATCGCGTCGCGCCACCCACGGTCCGCGATCGCCTCGACGTAGGCCAGCGTGGCGTTGGTGAGCGCCCAGGTGGAGGTGTTCGGCACCACGCCGGGGATGTTGGACACGCAGTAGAACGTCGATCCCTGCACCTGGAAGGTGGGGTTCTCGTGCGTGGTGGGGCGAGAGCTCTCGAAACAGCCGCCCTGGTCGATCGACACGTCCACCAGCACCGAGCCCGGCTTCATGGACGCCACCATGTCGTCGGTGACCAGCTTCGGCGCCCGCGCGCCCGGCACCAGGACGGTCCCGATGACGAGGTCAGCCCCCAGCACCTGCTCCCGCACGGCCAGCGTCGACGACGCGATCTGGTGCACCCGGTTGTCCCACCGCCAGAAGCTCATCCGCAGCTTCTGCAGGTCCGTGTCCAGGAGGGTGACGTCGGCGCCCATGCCGAGCGCGATGTTGGCGGCGTTCTGCCCCGCGACACCCGCGCCCAGCACCACCACCTTGGCGTTGGCCACCCCGCCGATTCCGCCGAGCAGAACTCCCCGTCCGCCCTGGTTCTTCAGCAGCGCGTGGGCACCGACCTGCGGCGCGAGGCAGCCCGCAACCTCGCTCATCGGGTACAGCAGGGGGAGCAGACCTGACGAGAGCTGCACGGTCTCGTAGGCGATCGACGTGGTCCCGGCCGCCAGCAGTGCGTCGACGAGGGGTTCGTCGGCGGCGAGGTGCAGGTAGGTGAACAGCACCAGGTCCGAGCGGAGGCGGTGGTACTCCTCGGCCACGGGCTCCTTGACCTTGAGCACCAGCTCGGCGTCGCCCCAGGCGGTGTCGGCGTCCGCGACGATGGTGGCGCCCACCGCACGGTAGTCGTCGTCGCTGAACGACGACCCGGCCCCGGCGCCCTGTTCCACCAGTACCTGGTGGCCGCGCTGCGTGAGCTCGTGCACGCCGACGGGGGTGATCGCCACCCGGAACTCGCTGTTCTTCACCTCTCGGGGGACGCCGATGCGCATCTGATGCTCCTTGCTGGGCTCGCGGGCCGCTTCGTCGCGGCGACGGTTCAGGCTATCGCGCACCTGTGCCCACCGGTTGTGGTCGGAGGTCTGCGGCTGATGTTCCTCCAGGCTGGGTCTCGGGCGCCCTGGGGGCTCCAGGGCCGTTCTGGAGGAACAGCTACCGCACCTCCGCCAGGAGCCGGTGGGCTGAGCTCGGTTGCCGTGCACCCGTGGCAAGAGGCGGGCGTTGCGGCGTTTCGAGGATTTGAGAGCGCTCTACAAGGGCTATTGCGCTGGTCCAGCTCGCGGGTTATGATCAATCATCGAAACGCTTCGCCGATGGAGGCAGAGTCACTATGAACAAGGAACCAGCACCCACACCGGGTGACCAGCTCGGCGCCGGCGCCCACGCGCCGGCGATTCCGCAGGGACGCGGCTGATGTCGGTCGCGGCGCCGGTGCAGCCCCCGAAGCCTGAGGTTGTCGCCACCGCCAAGCGTCGGCTTCGTCGAAGCGACGCCCCTGTCGAGTCCAAGTCGTCGCGGCGGCGCCCCTCGAAGGCGATGTTCCTCAGCATCCTGCCGTTCCTCATCCTCGTCTTCCTCTTCTCCTACTTCCCCTCTACGGGTGGGTCTACTCGCTCTACGACTACAAGCCCGCCCTCGGGCTTTCCGGCAGCGAGTTCGTCGGCCTGCAGTGGTTCCGGCTCCTGATTGGATCGCCGACGCAACTGGCCCAGATCGGGCAGGTGATGGCGAACACGCTGGGCATGAGCTTCATCGGCATCGCGTCGTCGGTGCTTCCGCTCGCGTTCGCTGTGTTCCTCAACGAGATCCGCGCCCCATGGTTCAGGAACGCCATCCAGACCCTGACCACCCTGCCCAACTTCATCTCGTGGGTGCTGGTCTACATGATCGCGTTCTCCATGTTCTCCACAACGGGCCTTGTCAACACGCTGATGCTGGACTCCGGACTGATCACGGTGCCCACCAAGTTCCTGGACTCGGACCAGAACGTCTGGCTGACCATGGCGGCCTGGGGCATCTGGAAGACCGTGGGGTGGGGGGCCATCATGTACCTCGCCGCGATCGCGGGCATCGACCAGGCGCTCTACGAGTCGGCCAAGGTCGACGGTGCGGGCCGCTTCCAGAGGGGTGTCGATCTCGTCGGCTGTGATGTGCGCGTACGGGTCTGCCTCGGGCGTCAGTTCCCCGGTGAGCGCCCGCGCGAGGAGGACGCGTCGCGCGGCCCGCCGCACGTCGTCCATCCCGAGCAGCCCCGCCCCGAGCGCCGCCCGGATGGCCCCGAGGGTGTGTGTGGAGTCTGCGTCACGGTCCGTGAAGGAGTCCAGGCCGGCGAGGATCGCGGCGGCGTGCGCCTCGGCTTCGGTGGCGTACGCCCGCTCGGCGCCGGTGAGGTTGGTGGGCGCGTAGGCGTCCGAGACGGCCAGCAGGTCCGGGTTGGCGGCCCGCACGGCCTCGAACAGCTCCTGCGACGTGTGTGCCGGGCGCCCGTTGACGAGGTTGTAGGCGGCCATCACGCCACCCACCACGCCCGCCGCGATGGGTTCGACGAACGGCGGCAGGTCGTACTCGTGCAGCACCCGGGGCGGCAGGTTCGACGACGACGTGCAGCGGTCCAGCTCGTTGTTGTAGGCCAGGAGGTGCTTGAGGGTGGGGACGGTCCTCCAGAACACGGCGTCGTCCCCGCGGAGCCCGGAGGAGTAGGCGATGGCGCACTCGGCGGTGACGTGCGGGTCCTCGGAGTAGCCCTCCTCGTTGCGGCCCCACAAGGGGTGGCGCAGCGGGTTGACCACGGGCGCCCACACGTTCAGCGACATCCCGACGGGATCAGCGGCGTGCTTGGCACGCACCTCCGTGGAGGTGGCCTCGCCGAGCTCGCGGAGCAGCTCCGCGTCCCAGGTGGCGGCCATGCCCACCGGCTGCGGGAAGACGGTCGCGGTGCCGGTCCACGCCACGCCGTGCAGCGCCTCCGCGCCGGTGTGGAACTCTGCC
Source organism: Tessaracoccus luoxuelianae (assembly GCF_054483915.1). NCBI lineage: Bacteria > Bacillati > Actinomycetota > Actinomycetes > Propionibacteriales > Propionibacteriaceae > Tessaracoccus > Tessaracoccus luoxuelianae. The sequence continues at coordinate 636,811 of NZ_CM137013.1, forward strand.
AGGCCGTGGTGGGGCATCGCGGGGTTGACCTGGTGGAGCAGGGCGACGCACTCGTCGTCGGAGAGCCCGGCCAGCGTCGCGTCCACCAGTGCCTCGAGGGCGGGGCGGGTGACGGAGGACTCAGCCGACGGGGCGGTCCCCCGGCGCGCCGGGACGGCCGGGGCGACACTGGCTGGGACGGGAGGTGCAGAAGCCATGAGGTCGAAGCCTTTCGATGCATGAGTGGCGGCGGTGCCCGCGGTGATCGTTGCCTCAATCATGCACTATCCACGCTGCGCACGCGCGATCGTTCGACGAGACTGTCGCGGGGTGTTGCGGCCTGAGCCGCCGTCGTGGTCTACTTGTGTCGAAATGATTCGACGACGAATCGAAAGATCGTCCAACCCGGTGGAGGAGTGCAATGCGGTTCGGCGCGCTGAGCTCAGCACCCCTGGCGGGCGGGCCTGGTCACTCGACCCGCGGCGCCACCAGCCTGCGCTCCGGAAGGGAGCGGTCGTTGACGAGACTCATCAGCATGTCCACCGCGGTGGAGCCGATGGTGGTGCCCGGGATGTCGATGACCGTCATCGGCAGCAGCGGCGCGAGCAGCAGAGACTTCGGCCCGATGGCCACCACCGCGACCGAGTTGGCCACCTCGGGGCCCCGTCGGGCCAGCGCCGTGATCACGCCCGGAAGGGCTGCCTCGTTGTGCACGATCAGCCCGGTGATGCCGGATTCCACCAGCTCGTCGATGAGCGGGGACGCCTCGAGCGGATCGTCGCCGCAGGCCAGCCGCTGCAGCGTGATGTGGTGGGCCTCCGCCTCCCGCTCGGCGCCGCGCGCCAGCCGGACAGCGTACGAGGTGCCGCGGCTGTGGACCGCGGGCGAGGACCCGATGAGCGCGATCCGCGTGTGCCCCGCGGTGGCCAGCTTGCGCACGGCCATGGAGCCGGCGTTCTCGAAGTCGAAGTCGATGCAGCTGAGCGAGCCGGGATCCTCCGGCATTCCGATCAGCACGCTGGGCTGCCGCAGCGCAGCCAGCGTGGGGAGGCGGCTGTCGCGGGATTCGACGTCCATGACGATGAAGCCGTCCACCATCGAGCGGAGCGAGACGCCCTCGATGCCGGAGGCGTCCGGCTCGGTGACCAGGAGAACGTCATGCTCGTAGTGGCGGGCCCGCGTCGCGATGCCGGCGACGAACTGCATGATCACGTCCACGTTGACGCCCGGGCGGAGCGGGGTGACCAGGCCGAGCACGTGGGTCTTGGACGACGCCAGGGCGCGCGCCCCGGCGTGCGGCCGGTAGTTGAGCTCGTCAATGGCCTTGAGCACCCGCTCGCGGGTGGTCTCGGAGATGGGGCGCCGGCCGCTGAGCACGTACGAGACGGTGGATTGCGAGACGCCCGCCTTGCGTGCGACCTCCTGGATTCCAGCCATCGACACCCCTTGTCCCAGGGCGGGAGCGGCGGGGTGTGGCCCCATCAGCCCGACGGGCTGGCGCCGTCGACAAACGGCCCTGTGTCTCACCAGCGTAGGCCCGCGCAAGCGTTTCGACCAAGCGGGGGCGCGGACGCGCACCCCGTGTCAGACGGTCCTGGAAGAGCTGTCTTCCGCGGCCTCGTCGCCCAGCAGTTTCCCGCGCGGCACCGCGTCGTGTCGCGTCACCCAGAGAGGACCCGAGCATGAAGTTCACCGACGGCTACTGGCAGATGCGCCCCGGCGTCACTGCGCTCAGCCCGCGCAGCATCGCCGACATCGTAGTGGAGGACGGCCGCATGGTTGCCCATACGCCCACGCGCGTCATCGAGACGCGCGGCGACACCCTCAACTGCCCGGCCCTCACCATCACCGTCGACTCCCCGGCCGACGGCGTCATCGGGGTGACCATCGAGCACTGGGACCAGCCCACCACCGGGCCGAGCTTCGCGCTCTCCGGCGGCGGGCATGAGGTGTCGGTCGTCGAGACCGAGGACGCGGTGTCGCTGACCAGCGGCACCCTCACCGCGACCTTGGGGAGAGAGGTGCCGTGGGACCTCCAGTTCGTCGGCGCGGGCGGGCCGCTCACATCGTCGACGGGGCGCTCGCCGTCGGCCCTCACCAACCCGGACGGGCGGCGGTTCGTGCGCGAACAGCTGGCCATCGCGCCCGGCGAGCACCTGTACGGGCTCGGCGAGCGGTTCGGGCCGCTGATCAAGAACGGCCAGAGCGTGGAGATCTGGAACGCCGACGGCGGCACCTCCAGCGAGCAGGCCTACAAGAACGTGCCGTTCTACCTCAGCGATCGCGGCTACGGCGTCTTCGTCGACACCCCGGACCACGTCTCCTACGAGCTGGCCTCGGAGTTCGCGTCGAGGGCGCAGTTCTCCGTGCCCGGGCACCGGCTGCGCTATCTCATCATCGACGGCCCCACCCCGGCCGACGTGCTGCGCCGCTACACCGCGCTCACCGGCCGCCCGGCGCGGGTGCCGGCGTGGAGCTACGGCCTGTGGCTGTCCACCAGCTTCACCACCGACTACGACGAGGCCACCGTCACCTCCTTCATCGACGGCATGGCCGAGCGGGACCTCCCGATGTCTGTGTTCCACTTCGACTGCTTCTGGATGCGCGCCTTCCACTGGACGGACCTGGTGTGGGACCCGGCCACGTTCCCGGATCCGGAAGGGATGCTGTCGCGGCTGCACGAGCGCGGGTTGAAGGTCTCCGCGTGGATCAACCCCTACATCGCGCGGCGCTCGGGGCTCTTCGAGGAGGGCCGGGAGCTCGGGTTCCTGGTGAAGCGCCCCGACGGGTCAGTGTGGCAGTGGGACCTGTGGCAGGCCGGCATGGCGCTAGTGGACTTCACCAACCCGGACGCCTCCGCCTGGTTCGTCGACAAGCTGCGCGGCCTGCTGCGGCAGGGCGTCGACTGCCTGAAGACCGACTTCGGTGAGCGGATCCCCACCGACGTCGTCTGGCACGACGGCTCGGACCCTCAGCGGATGCACAACTACTACGCGCACCTCTACAACAAGGCGGTCTTCGACCTGCTGGTGGAGGAGCGTGGCGAGGGTGACGCCGTCGTGTTCGCCCGCTCCGCCACGGCCGGCGGGCAGCAGTTCCCGGTCCACTGGGGCGGCGACTGCGAGTCCACGTTCTCGGCCATGAGCGAGTCGCTGCGCGGCGGGCTCAGCCTGGCGGCGTCGGGCTTCGGGTTCTGGAGCCACGACATCGGCGGCTTCGAGGGCACCCCGGACCCGGCGGTCTTCAAGCGCTGGCTGGCGTTCGGGCTGCTCAGCTCGCACAGCCGCCTGCACGGCTCCAACTCCTACCGGGTGCCGTGGGCGTTCGACGACGAGGCCGTCGACGTGGCGCGCAGCTTCATCCGGCTGAAGATGCGGCTGATGCCGTACCTGGGCCAGCTGGGCGAGATCGCGCACCTCGAGGGGCTGCCGGTGATGCGGCCCATGTTCCTCGAGTTCCCCGAGGACCCCGGCGCGGCGATGGTGGACCTGCAGTACATGCTGGGCGACCAGTTGCTGGTGGCGCCGATCTTCACCGACGACGGAAGGGTGTCGTACTACGTGCCGAGCGGGCGGTGGACGCGCGTGCTCGACGGGGGCGTCGTCGAGGGTCCGGGGTGGCGCACGGAGACGCACGGGTTCGACTCGCTGCCGCTCCTGGCGCGCCCGGGCTCGGTGATCCCGTGGGGCGCCGTCGACGACCGGCCCGACTACGACTGGGCCGACGGCGTGGAACTGACCGCCTACGGGTTCGAGCCTGGAATGTCGCGGACGGTCGAGGTGTCGCGGCCGGACGGGTCGGTGTCGCGGTTCGAGGTGGTTGCGGACGCCGATGGCGAGGTGTCGGCCAAACTGCTCGACGGCTCGGCCTCGGTGGGGTCCTGGACCCTCACCGTCCGCTGAGGTGAGGTCGTCCGCGCATCGCCCTGCAGGTCGGGTGGCGGCGTGTGCTGTGGTCGGTTTGGGCGGCGTGTGGTGGGGGCCGGGCCGCCCATGATGCCGGCGGCGGCGCTTCGCGCTGCCGCGACCGTCATCAACGCCCACCCAACCTGCCCCGGCCCCCACCGCCCACCGCCCTGTGGTCCCGTCTCGGCGCCTGGCTTGCGTCTCGGCGCCTGGCTCGTGTCTCGGCGCCTGCTCTATATCGCAGGCGGCCCGGAGCCGCCTGTCCTCGGTTCGGCCGCCGGCGCTGTAGCGCCGGCGGCCAGACTTAACGCAGGCGCCACCGGATCCGCCGCCCTGAGACGAGCCGACGCGAGATATGCACGAGGGTGGGGGACGGCAGGGCGGCTGCGCGTCGGGATGCCCAACCCGAGGATCACCAGGCCGGCCTCCCGCCTCAACTCACTTTCACCAGGGCCGCCCGGCCGGCACGCGCCCGGATCAGACGACGCCACAGGCAGACCAGTGCGGGGAGACACGAGACGAGGCCCGGGCGGCCTCGATTGCCCGACCCAGGACCAGGTCGCGACAGATTGCGAACGGCGGACAGCGGCCGCCCGGGCCTCGACTCATGGGTCACCGCACCGGGAGGGATCAGGTCGGCGAATACGTCGCAGCGGCGTTCCTGTTCCCAGGGGGACTCACGGGAGGGTGAGGCCGACGTCGGTCCGGACGGCCAGGCCGTCGGCCACCAACGATGCCGCGCAGGCCTCGAGCTGCCCTCCGTCGGGCCAGGCGACGTCCGCGAGCCGGACCGCCCCGTGGCCTCGCAACGCCGCCATGATCCGCCCGCGACACTGCCGATCCGTGCCCTCCCACGCCTGGACCCTGCGCTCGGGCCCGTCCCACGCGGGCCGCCCCGCCGCCAGCCACGCGCACGCATCAGCCACCGGGCACTCTTCGCACCGCGGCGCTTTCGCCGTGCACACCAACGCCCCGAGTTCCATCGCCGAGACCGACCACAGCGCCGCTTCACCGTCGTCCTCGGGCACGAATTCCCACGCCCGCCGCCGCTCGGCCGCCGTCTCGTGGGCGACGGGGAACTCCACCCCACCGTCGATCCTCGCGAGGACGCGCCGAATGTTGGTGTCGAGGACCAGCGAGCGGAGCCCGAACCCGAACGCCCGCACCGCGGCCGCGGTGTAGCGTCCGACCCCCGGCAGCGCCATCAGGTCGGCCTCGCCGGAGGGCACCTCCCCGTCGTGCACCTCGACGACGGCGCGCGCAGCCTCCTGCAGCCGCAGCGCCCTCCGCGGGTAGCCCAGCCGATCCCAGGCGCGCAGCACGTCCGCCGTCGGCGCCGTCGCGACATCCGACGGCGCGGGCCAGCGTTCCATCCACTCCACCCACTGCGGGGCCACCCTGGCTGCCGGCGTCTGCTGGCACATCACCTCGCTGACCAGCACCCCCCAGGGGGTCACCCCCTCCGCGCGCCACGGCAGGTCGCGGGCGTGCGCGACGTACCACGCCGCGAGGCGGGGGTGGAGTGGGCCGGTGGTCACGGGTCGATCATGCCAAAAGCTGGCATTTTGCCGGCTGGGCCGCGGAAACGATCCCTCAGCGTCGGTGTCCCCATGGAGCGCTGAGCGTGGTCGCCGGTCACTGGGGGACCAATTCCGCGCCATAGCTACCCACCGCCCTCTTGGCCCGGCTGGGAGCCGACGGGCGGCAACTCCCTGCAACATCGGCACCGGACTCATGCTCCACGGGGATGGCGGTTTAGGCTGAGCGGTCTAGCCAGGAGCCCCGGCGGGCTCCGGTGAAGGGACCAACGATGGAATACCCGTGGTGGAGCATGCTCCCGTTCGTCGCGATGCTGGGCGGCATCGCGGTGTTCCCGCTGCTGTCGCGGACGAAGCATCAGTGGGAGAAGCCCGCCTCGCAGCTGGGCTACGCGTTGGTGCTTGGCCTCCCCGTCGCGTTGGCGGTGTGGGCGCTGGACGACCCGTGGCGCGTGGGTCACGCCGTCTATGAGTACGCCCAGTTCATCGCCCTCCTGCTGGCGCTGTTCGTCGTCTCCGGTGGGCTCTTCCTCAAGGGCGACATTGAGGCCACGCCGCGCAACAACACCACCTTCCTGGCCATCGGTGGCCTGGTGGCCTCCTTCGTCGGCACCACAGGCGCCGCGATGCTGCTGATCCGCCCGCTGCTCAACACCAACGTGGAGCGCAAGCACCGGGTCCACACCGTGCTGTTCGCGATCTTCATCGTCGCCAACTGCGGCGGACTGCTCACCCCGCTGGGTGACCCGCCACTGTTCCTCGGCCTGCTCCGCGGCGTCCCGTTCACCTGGACCTTCGGGCTGTGGCCCTACTGGCTGTTCGTCAACGTCATCCTGCTGTTCAGCTACTACGCGCTCGATCGCCGGATCTACGCCACCGAGGCGCCGGAGGACGTGGCCTTCGACCGCACCCACATCGAGCCGCTGGGGGTGCGCGGCAAGATCAACTTCCTCTGGTTCGCCGTGATCATCGCGGCTGTGGCGTTCGCGCCGTCGATGGACCTCCACGCCATCGAGGCCGGCCATGCGACGGCATTGTCCTGGGTGCCGGTGCGCGAGCTGATCATGCTCGCGGTGACCGCTGCCTCGTTGCTGACCACTCCCCGCAGCGTCCGCCACGTCGACAACGAGTTCAGCTGGGCCCCCATCGGGGAGGTCGCGGCGCTGTTCATCGGCATCTTCCTCACCATGATCCCGGCGCTGGAGTTCCTCGGCCAGCAGGCGCCCAAGCTGCCGCTCAACGAAATCACGTTCTTCCTGTTCACCGGCGGCCTGTCGTCGGTGCTGGACAATGCCCCCACCTACGCCACCTTCTACGAGATGGCCTCGCAGGTGCCTGCGCCGCCGGGCGTGGCCATGATCGGCACCACACCGCCGGTGCCGGAGAGCTTCCTGGTGGCTATCTCGCTGGGTGCCGTGTTCTGCGGCGCGCTGACCTACATCGGCAACGGGCCGAACTTCATGGTGAAGTCCGTGGCCGACTCGCGGGGCGTGCACATGCCGTCGTTCGGCGTCTACGTCGTGCGGTCGATGCAGTATCTGGCCCCGACTCTGCTGGCCATGATGCTGCTGATGATCGCGGACCACTGGGCCGCGTGGGTGGCGGGCGCTGCCATCGTGGTGTGGATTCTTGCGCGGGCGGTCCTGGACATCCGCCGCTCGACGGCGGTGCCTGTCCCCCCGGCCTGACCGGGAGGCGCGAAGCCACGTCTCAGGCGATGGCCGAGCCCCCGTCGTGGGCGCCCCGCGGCGGTCGGGCGGCTAATTGGCAGGTCTGGTACCGACTACGGCACGAGACCTGCCAATTAGGCCTTCGCCGACGCGGCCCATGCCATCCCGCAGCGCTGAGGTGCCGCGAAGCGGCCCATATCGTTGGCTGAGGTGCCGCGAAGCGGCCTCGAAGCCTCGGGAACGTGACCTTGTCAGCGGCGGTTTCTTAGGCTTCGAGGCTCGTCGCTTCGCTCCTCGCGCCTCAGCCAGCGGAGAAGGGCTCCTCGCGCCTCAGCCAGCAGGGTGGGCTCGTGCCTCGGCCTGCGGGGTGGAGTCGTCGCTTCGCTCCTTCGCCCCCGCCAGCGGGTGCGTCCCGGGGCCCTTATCCGGTGTTCTGCAGGCCGGCCGCGGCACCGTTGACGGTGAGCAGCAGCACCCGTGCCCACTCGGCGCGCTCCGCATCGTCGATCGGCGAGGCGGCGTCGCGGATGAGCCGCAGCGCCCGGAGTTGCAGGTGGCTGAGCGCGTCGATCGACGGCGCCCTCAGGCTCACCCGGCCCTGCAGCAGCGGCTTGGCCTCGAGCAGCTCGGACTGGCCCATCGTCTCCAGGACCAGGCGCCTGGTCAGATCCAGTTCGGTCAGCACCCGCTCGGTGACCTCAGGCCGCCCGCCCAGGGTAAGGAACGACCGGGCAAGCCGCGGGTTGGCCTTCGCCAGGCTCATCTCCGCGACGTCGATCAGGCTGGCGAACAGCGGCCACTCCTGATAGGCCGCGCGCAGGCGCTCCGGATCCCCGACCGCGGCCAGGCCGGTGCCCAGCCCGAACCAGCCGGGGATGTTGGCCCGGATCTGCGACCACGCGAACACCCACGGGATGGCCCGCAGGTCCGCAAGGTCGCGGCCCTCCGTAGCGCCGCTGCGCCGGGCCGGCCTTGACCCGAGCCGCAGTTCACCGAGCTCCTCGAGCGGGCTCGACTCGGCCACCACGTCGGCGAACCCCGGGATCCGCACCAGCTCCCACCAGGCCTCGCGGGAGACGCTCTCGACGGTGGCCGCCACATCGGCGAACCGAGCCGCCGCGTCGCGGTTGCGGCACGTCGCGTCCTCGGTGTCTGCCAGCAGCACCGCCGAGGTGAGCCGCTCCAGGTGAGCCTGGGCCAGGGTCTCATCCGCGTACCGGGCGAAGATCACCTCGCCCTGCTCCGTGACCTTGAACCGGCCGGCCACGGAGCCCGGCGGCTGCGCCAGGATGGCGCGGTGCAGCGGGCCCCCGCCGCGACCGAGCGAGCCGCCGCGGCCGTGGAAGATCGTGAGGTGCACGCCGTGCCGGTCCGCCCAATCCACGAGCTCGCCCTGCGCGGTGTAGAGGGTCAGCGTCGCGCTGGCGGGGCCCACGTCCTTCGCCGAATCCGAGTAGCCCACCATCACCTCGACGTGCCCGCCGGTCTGGCCGAGCCAAGCGCGGGTGCTGTCCAGGGGCAGCCAGCGCTCGAGGATTCCGACGGCGCCGTTGAGGTCCGCCCCGGTCTCGAACAGCGGCACCACGTCCAGCCGGAGCGGACCGTCGCCGACCGCGAGCCGCGCGAGCGCCCGGACGCCCACCAGGTGCTCGGGCGCCTGGGTGAAGCTGACCACGTAGCGGCCGCAGGACCGCTCGCCCCACCGCTCCTGCAGCCAGGACATCACGCGTAACGTGTCCAGCACCTCGCGCGTCCTGTCGGTGGTGGCCTGCACGTGGCTGGGCCAGCCCTCCATGGCCAGGCGGTCCAGCAGCGCCAGCCGGGCCTCGTCGTCTGCCGGCTTCTCGTCGAGCTGACCCAGCAACTCGTCGAGGGCCGCCTTGTGGACGGCGCTGTGCTGGCGCACCTCGAGCTCGGCCAGGTGGAAGCCGAACGTCTCGGAGAGCCAGATCAGGTGCTGGAGCTCGCCGAAGGCCGCGCGGTCGTCGCCGGCGACGCGCAGGGAGTCCTGGATGAGCCGCAGGTCCTCGAGCAGTTCCTCTGGCCGGCGGTAGGCGAGCTCGATCCGTCCGTTCCGCGTGGCGGCCAGGCGCTCAGCTACGAACAGCAGCTTCTGGCGGTGTGGCTCGCTGGGCGACGACGTGCGGATGGCGGCGAACAGCTCTGGCGCGGCGACGGCGTCGCGGGCCAGCGAGTTGGCCAGGTCCGGCGACGCGGGGGTGGCGTCGTCGCTCATGGTCAGGGTGCGCGCGATGCGTTGAGCCCCCGTGGCGAGCGCCCGCAGGGCGTGATCAGCCTGGATGGCGGCGGTCTGCCGCGTCACCTCGGCGGTGACGAACGGGTTGCCGTCGCGGTCGCCACCCACCCAGGAGCCGAACCGGAGGAACGCGGGCACGGCCGGCTCGCGGCGGCCGGCGTCCCCGTTGGAGATCACGGACTCGACGGAGCGGTACAGCCGGGGCACCGCGTGGAACAGCGTCTGGTCGAAGACCTGCATGACCGCGCGCACCTCGTCCGACGGTTGAGGCTTGGTGGTGCGCAGCGGCGAGGTGCGGCTCAGGATGTCGATCTCCTCGAGCATCCGGCGCAGCGCGGCGGCCCGCTCCTGCCTGCCGACGGCCGCGTCGTCGTAGTCGTCGAGATGGTCCCCGATCCGGTCCAGGGCCGACGACACGGCCCTGCGGCGAGCCTCCGTGGGGTGGGCGGTGAGGACGGGGTGGACGCGGAGGTCACGCACCCGCGTGGCCAGCTCGCCCAGCGCCGCGACCGCCGGCCACATGTCCGGCGTCGCGTCGCCCGAGCGGGGGTCGGCGCCGCGGAGCAGGCGGGACCGGTGCCGCTCCTCCGCCAGGTTGATGAGGTGGAAGTGCACGGTGAGGGTCTGCGCCAGGCTGGCTGCCGTGGTGGCCGGGAGGCCCTCGATGATGTGCGACGGCGCGTCGGGGTCACCACCGTCAGCGGCGCCCGCGGCGGCCTCCTCGAGGCGGTCCATGAGCGTGGCGAGCTCGCCGCGACCGGATTCGGTGAGCACCTGGCGGTGCAGCTCGGTCAGCAGCGCGAGGTCGGCGACCAGGAGCGCATCCGGGGAGGTGTCGACGGGGGGGAGGGCTTCACTGGGCATGAGAGGGCCTTTCGATCGCGAAGTCCGATACGCGCATTATTTCAGCACTCCGCATGAGAGCAGCATTCGCGCAGGCCAGGGCGGACTGGACGGCCGGTCACATGGGGGCGTTGATGAAGCGGCTGTAGTGGCCCTGGAACAGGGCGTCGATCCTGCCGGTCTCGCCGTTGCGGTGCTTGGGGATGTGCAGCGTGGCCAGGCCGCGCTCCTCGTCGGTGGGGTTCTGCGAGTACATCTCCGGGCGGTGCAGCATGATCACGATGTCCGCGTCCTGCTCCAGGGAGCCGGACTCGCGCAGGTCCGAGAGCTGCGGGATGCCGTCCTTGCGCTGCTCTGTGTTTCGCGAGAGCTGCGACAGCGCGATGACCGGGATCTCCAACTCCTTGGCCAGGAGCTTGATCTGGCGGGAGAACTCGGAGACCTCGAGCTGGCGCGACTCCACCTTCTTGCCGGAGCTCATCAGCTGGATGTAGTCGATGGCGAGGATCTGCAGGTCGTGCTTCTGCTTCAGCCGGCGCGCCTTGGCGCGGATCTCCATCATGGTGAGGTTGGGGGAGTCGTCGATGAAGAGGTTCTTCTCGCCGAGGATGGCGGACTTGTCCGTGACGCGCTGCCAGTCCGTCTCGTCCATCTTGCCGCCGCGGATCTTCCCCAACGGCACCGACGCCTCGGCCGAGAGGATCTTCATCACGATCTCCGTGCGGCTCATCTCCAGGGAGAAGAACGCGGCCGTGAGGTTGTGGTGGATGGCGGCCGAGCGGCACACGTCCAGCGCGAACGTGGACTTCCCGACGCCGGGGCGGGCCGCGACGATGATCATCTGCCCCGCGTGGAGGCCGTTGGTGATCCGGTCCAGGTCCACGAACCCCGTCGGCACCCCGGAAAGGGCGTCGCCCGAGGAGGCGATGGCCTCCATCTCGTCGAACGTGGGCTCGATCAGCTCGCGGAGTGACTTGTAGTCCTCCGAGGCCTTCTTCTCGGTGACCTCGAAGAGGGTCTGCTGGGCCTCGTCGACGATCTTGTCCACCTCGCCCTGGCCCTGGTAGCCGAGCTGGGCGATCCGGATGGAGGCGTTGACGAGGCGGCGCAGGACGGCCTTGTCGCGCACCAGTTCGGCGTAGTAGATGGCGTTGGCCGCGATGGAGACGGAGGCCAGGAGATCGTGCAGGTAGACCGCGCCTCCCACCTTGGACAGCTGGCCGCTCTTGCCCAGCTCCCCGGCCACGGTGATGGGATCCGCCGGCTCCCCGCGACCGTACAGGGTGATGATGGCGTCGAAGATGGTCTCATGATTGGGCCGGTAGAAGTCCACCCCGCGGAGCACCTCGACCACGTCCGAGATGGCGTCCTTGGACATCATCATGGCGCCCAGCACGCTCTGCTCCGCGGCCAGGGCCTGCGGGGGAGTGCGGTCCAGATCACGGTCGTCGTAGACGGCGGTCTGCGTCATGTCCCCTCCTCATGGCCACCGGTTTCCGGCCACAGGACAGGCTAGGGCACGCCACTGACAGGTTCTGTGACGTGCCTGTGGGCAAGCCTGTTGTCGACCTGTGGGTGGCTTGTGGACAACTTCCACCGCCGTGCCCGTGGGGTGTGCACAATCTTGTGGGTTGAGCGCCGAATCCCCGTTATCAAATTGTTATAAAGACTCGCCGATCGACGGCTCCCGCACTTTGTCCACAAATCGGCGAGCGGGTCAAGCGCCTCAGGCGGCGGAGCTGGTCCGCGACCCGGCGGACCCTCCCCCCGGCGCCGCGAAACGCCATCCGACTAGGGGTGATCTGCGATCATCGGCAAACACGAACCGTGCGTCCCGAGGCTGTGTTATAGACCCCCAGCGTCCCATAGTGGGCGTCTGGGGGCGCCTCGGGGAGGGATGTCCACAGGCCGGGCGCGCAAACTGTGGATAAGCCGGTCCCCCCCTCGCCCTAGGTCACCCCGGACGAGGGCCCGACCCCCCGTCATGTCATGATGAGATCAGTTGAATCCAATACCCCCATGGGGTATGTTGGGTACGGAGAAGGGGGACCGATGACCGACATCATTGAGGAGAGCTGCCACGCCACTCACGGCTACACGCCGGAGAAGGCTGCCTACCTGCGTCGGTTGAAGCTGATCGAGGGCCAGGCGCGCGGCATCGCGCGCATGGTGGAAGAAGATCAGTACTGCATCGACATCCTCACCCAGGTGACCGCCGTCACCAGTGCACTCAAGGCGGTCTCGCTCGGACTTCTCAACGATCACCTCTCCCACTGCGTCGCCGACGCCGCCCGGAAGGGCGGGCCGGAGGCAGAGGAGAAGATCGACGAAGCGATGCAGGCCATCAAGCGCCTCGTCCGCTGACCCACCACGAGAGGATTCACCCCATGATCAGCAAGTACACCGTCTCGGGCATGACCTGTGGCAACTGCGTCAACCATGTCACCGAGGAGGTCTCCGAGGTCGACGGCGTGGTGAACGTCTCCGTCACACTGGACAACGGGGCGATGCTCGTCGAGTCCTCGGAGCGCATCCCCTTCGACGCCATCATCGAGGCCGTCCACGAAGCGGGCAGCTACTCCGTCGTCGAAGCCTGACACCGGCGGGTCGCGCCCGCCTCCTCCTGGCGCCCGCCACCGTCGGCGCCGCTGACATCCCCAGTGCCCGCGCTTACCAGCGCGCCCGAAACCGGAGGGCCGACATGGCCAATTCCACCATCCAACTCGACATCCAGGGAATGACCTGCGCCTCCTGCGCCGCCCGGATCGAGAAGAAGCTCAACAAGGTCGACGGAGTCACCGCCACCGTCAACTACTCCACCGAGCGCGCCACCGTCGAGGCGCCCACCGGAGTCACCGCGCAGCGCATCATGGAGGTCGTCGCCCAGGCCGGCTACGGCGCCACGCTTCCGGTGCCCGAGGCGGAGAAGGCCGACGAGGCCGCCGCGCTCAAGCCGCGCGTGCTCTGGTCCTTCGCGCTGAGCATCCCCGTCGTCGTCGTGTCCATGGTGCCGGCGCTGCAGTTCCCAGCCTGGCAGTGGGTGGCGCTGGTGCTCTCCAGCGTGGTCGTGCTGTGGCTGGGCCGCAACTTCCACCAGGCCGCCTGGACCAACGCCCGGCACGGCACCACCACCATGGACACCCTGGTGTCCATGGGCACGCTCACCGCCTACGCCTGGTCGCTGTACGCGATGGTCTTCGGCCACGCCGGCATGATCGGGATGAAGCACGAGTTCTCCCTGACACTCAGCCAGCAGGACGCGCGCGGCTTCATCTACTTCGAGGCCGCCGTCACCATCATCTCCTTCCTCCTGCTGGGCCGCTACATCGAGGCCCGCGCCAAAACCGAGTCCGGCGCCGCCCTGCGCGCGCTCCTCGAGGTGGGCGCCAAGCAGGCCAGCGTCCTCGTCGACGGCGAGGAGCGCCGGGTGGACGCCAAGTCGTTGCGCGTTGGGGACCTCATCGTGGTGCGCCCCGGCGAGAAGGTCGCGGCCGACGGCGAGGTGGTGGAGGGTCGCTCCGCCGTCGACGCCTCCGTCATGACCGGCGAGTCGCTTCCGGTGGAAGTGGAGCCGGGGTCGATCGTGGTGGGGGGATCGGTCAACACGACGGGGCGGCTCGTGGTGCGCGCCACGGCCGTCGGCTCGCAGTCCCAGCTGGCCCGGATCGCGGCCATGGTGGAGGAGGCCCAGACCGGCAAGGCCGAGGTGCAGCGCCTCGCCGACAAGGTCTCGGGCATCTTTGTCCCCATCGTGCTGGTGATCGCCGCGCTGACCCTGGCCGGGCATCTCCTGGTGGGCAACGGGGTGACGATGTCGCTGTCGGCGGCCATCGCCGTGCTCATCATCGCCTGCCCGTGCGCGCTGGGGCTGGCCACGCCGTCGGCCCTCATGGTGGGCACCGGTCGCGGCGCCCAACTCGGCACGGTCATCCGTGGCCCGCAGGTGCTCGAGCGCGCCCGGCGCGTGGAGACCGTGGTCTTCGACAAGACCGGCACCCTCACCACGGGCCAGATGTCCGTGGCCCAGGTGGAGACCGCCGACGGCGTCACCCGCGACGAGCTGCTGCGGCTGGCGGCCGCCGTCGAATCAGGGTCCGAGCATCCCATCGCCCAGGCCATCGTGGCCGAGGTGGAGCGGCCCGGCGCCGTGGTGGACTTCGTCAACGTGCCGGGTCGCGGGGTGCGGGGGGTGGTCGACGGGCGGGCCGTGTTCGCCGGATCGTCGGCCTTCATGGCGGACCTCGGGCTGGCGCCGGTGGCGTGGCCAGGTGAGCCGGTGGGCAGCGTCGTCGAGGTGGCCGACGAGCAGCGGGTGCTGGGCCGGATCATCGTCGGCGACACCGTCAAGGAGTCGGCCGCGGCCGCCATCCGGGAGCTCAAGTCCCTGGGCCTGCACCCGGTGCTGCTCTCGGGCGACAACGAGCGCACGGCGCGAGCGGTGGCCGCGCAGGTGGGCATCGACGACGTGCGCGCGGGCGTCACTCCGGAGGGCAAGGTCGCGGCCATCAAGGAGCTGCAGGCGGCCGGCCGGCAGGTGGCGATGGTGGGCGACGGCGTCAACGACGCAGCGGCCATCGCGCAGGCGGACCTCGGGATCGCGATGGGCACCGGCACCGATGCTGCGATCGCGGCCGGCGACATCACCCTGATGCGGCACGACCTGATGGCCGCCGTCGACGCCGTCCGCCTCTCGCGGGCTACGTTGCGCACCATCAAGTCCAACCTGGTGTGGGCGTTCGGCTACAACACCGCGGCCATCCCGCTGGCGGCGCTCGGGATGCTGACGCCCATCATCGCGGGCGCGGCGATGGCCTTTTCCAGCGTTTTTGTTGTGCTCAACAGCCTTCGGTTGAAGGGCTTTCGGAGCGTGAACCGCCGCTGACTAGGGGTGTTGGCGCGCAAAGTCAAGAGATCGTCAAGAAACCAAAAACCCAGTACTGCGAGTGCATGTGAATGCCAC
This sequence comes from Tessaracoccus luoxuelianae, assembly GCF_054483915.1. NCBI lineage: Bacteria > Bacillati > Actinomycetota > Actinomycetes > Propionibacteriales > Propionibacteriaceae > Tessaracoccus > Tessaracoccus luoxuelianae. The sequence goes on from NZ_CM137013.1 coordinate 651,963, forward strand.
CGGATCGGGTACATTTATCTCCGACGCTGTTGGTGTCACCAAAGACCGCTCGGCCGCTGCCGCCCCCCCAAGGGCAGCGGCCGAGCTCTTTTTCTGCCCGGGCGAGGCGCCGGCGAGGGTAGGTTGGGGCTCATGGGTACCCGCATCGAAACAGACTCCATGGGCGAGGTCCCGGTAGCCGAAGACCGCTACTGGGGCGCACAGACGCAGCGCAGCCTGCACAACTTCGACATCGGCCGCGACACCTTCGTGTGGGGCCGTGCCATGATCCGCGCGCTCGGCGTGCTGAAGAAAGCCGCCGCGCAGGCGAACGCCGAGCTCGGGGAGCTGGCCGCAGACAAGGCGGATCTCATCTCCCGCGCCGCCGACGACGTGATCGCGGGGCGCCTGGACGACCACTTCCCGCTCGTGGTGTTCCAGACCGGCTCCGGCACGCAGTCCAACATGAACTCCAACGAGGTCATCTCCAACCGCGCCATCGAGCTCGCTGGCGGTGTCCGCGGGTCGAAGGCGCCGGTCCACCCCAACGACGATGTCAACCGCGGCCAGTCCTCCAACGACACGTTCCCCACCGCCATGCACATCGCGGTGGTGACGGAGCTCAACGAGCGGCTCTACCCGGCCATCGCCCGGCTGCGCGACGTGCTCGCTGCAAAGGCCGATGAGTACGACGGCGTGGTGATGGTGGGCCGGACGCACCTGCAGGACGCCACGCCGGTCCGGCTGGGCCAGGTGTTCGGCGGCTGGGTGGCGCAGCTGGACTTCGCCGTCGAGGGTGTCCGGCACGCGGATTCGCGGGCGCGGGATCTGGCCATCGGCGGCACCGCCGTCGGCACCGGGCTCAACGCCCATCCCGACTTCGGTCGCCTGGCGGCTGAGAAGATCACCGCGGAGACCGGCCTGGAGTTCCAGCAGGCGGAGAACCTGTTCGCAGCGCTGAGCGCCCACGACTCGCTCGTCGAAGTCAGCGGCGAGCTACGGGTGCTGTCGGGGGCACTGATGAAGATCGCCAACGACGTGAGGTGGTACGCCAGCGGGCCGCGCAACGGCATCGGCGAGCTGAACATCCCGGAGAACGAGCCGGGCAGCTCGATCATGCCCGGCAAGGTGAACCCCACGCAGTCGGAGGCGCTGACGATGGTCGCGGCGAGGGTCTTCGGCAACGACGCCACAGTCGGGTTCGCCGGCAGCCAGGGCAACTTCCAGCTCAACGTGTTCAAGCCGGTGATGGCGCACGCGGTGCTGGAGAGCATCCGGCTGTTGGCCGATGGTGCGCTGTCGTTCACTGAGCATTGCGCCGTCGGCATCGAGCCGAACCTGCCGCGCATCGAGCACAACCTGTCGACCAACCTCATGCTGGTGACCGCCCTGAACCGGCACATCGGCTACGACAAGGCGGCGAAGATCGCCAAGCAGGCGCACAAGGAGGGGACGTCGCTGCGGGAGTCGGCGCTGGCCAACGGGGTGAGCGGTCAGGACTTCGACGCGTGGGTGATTCCGGCGGACATGACGGGGAAGTAGTCCTCGCCGGCACCGGCGAGGGAGAACGGGTCTGCAACTTGCTATCCAGAGCGCGGTATCTGTGTATATACGCAGATACCGCGCTCTGGATAGCAAGTTGCAGAGGGTGGGGTCCCACCCGCCATCTGAGGTGCCGCGGGGTGTCCATCCCGCTGGCTGAGGTGCCGCGGAGTGCCCATCCCGCTGGCTGAGGTGCCGCGGAGTGCCCATCCCGCTGGCTGAGGTGCCGCGCAGCGGCCTCGAAGCCTAGAAAACGCAAGCTGACAAGGTCACTTTTCTGAGGCTTCGAGGCTCGTCGCTGCGGTCCTCGCTCCTCAGCCCGGGGGAGGGGTCAGCGCGTGGCCGCGACCTCCGCGTACAGCCGAAGCAATTCCGCAGCCTGAGACTCGATCGACCACTGCGACGCCAGCTCGACGGAGCGCTCGGACGCGCGCCGACGCCAGACCTCGTCGTCGAGGCGGTCGATCACCCGCATCAGCCCGGCGGCCAGCGACGCCGCCGTCGGGCGCGTGATCTCCCCGTTGACGCCGGGTTCGATCACCAACTGCAGCTCGTGATCCACGCTCACGATGGGCAACCCCGCCAACGCGGCCTCGTGGAGCACGAGGGCCTGCGTGTCGGTGAGGCTCGGGAAGGCGAACACGTCCGCCATGCCGTAGTACGCGCCGAGCGCGTCGCGCTTCTGCTCGCCCGGCAGGATGATCTTGCCCGCGGCCCGGCCGTCGGCCAGCACCTTCTTGATGCGCGGGTACCGCTCCCAGTCACCCACCACGCACAGCCGCGCGTCCGGCCGCTGCGCGTGCACCAGGTCGAACGCCTCCGCCAGCAGGGGGATGCCCTTCTCGGGCGCGATCCGGCCGGCGTACAGCACCAGCGGCCCCTCCGGGTGGGGGAACGGCGGCGGGCCGGGCGGGAGGGGGTCCACGCCGTTGGGCACCACGACGATCCTGGCGTCCGGCGAGATCAGGCGGAGACGGCTGGCCGTCTTCGGCGACGGTGTGGTGGTGAGCGTGGCCATCTCCAGCATCTTTTCGCAGATGCTGAGCAGCGATGCGGTGGACTTGCCCCGGTCCTCGTAGCGGATCTCGGCGAGCCTGATGTCCTCGGCGCTGACGAACTGTCCCTTGGTGATCCGCGCGAACGCCCGCAACACGCCGGTGAGCAGCGGCAGGACGGCCGAGTAGTGGTCGCCGTAGGCCTCGAAGTCTGTGTGCCAGGTCACCATCATCGGGATCCCCAGCCGCCGCGACGCCCAGGTGCCGAGCAGGCCGACGGTGCCGAACCCGTGCACATGCAGCACGTCCGGGCGCATCTCCCCGATCTGGTCGATGGTGCGGTCGAAGTGGCGGCCGTTGGCCACCCGGGTGGGCATCTTCGGCACGCGGACCGACGGCAGGCGCACCTCGGTGCGGCCGGGGCGCCCGTGGTGCGGGTTGGGGCCCTTGGTCTCCGGGGCCACGACGATCACCTCGTGGCCGGCGTCCAACAGGTTGCCCTCGAGCTGCTGGACCGCGAACATCAGCCCGTTGCTGCCGGGCCCGTAGTTGTCCGTGAACTGCGCCACCTTGAGGCGGCGGCCGGGCGCTGCGGGGGATGTCACCCGGTCACTCTATCGGCTCGCGCCGGTCGCGTCGCCGGGGTTGGCGGGGCGGGCCCCGGACGCCGTCGATCACCCTAGGCTCGGAGCATGCACGTTGTGGTCGCGCCCGATTCCTTCAAAGGGACCCTGACGGCCGTCGAGGTCGCGGAGTGCATCGCCGCCGGCTGGCTGGCCGTCCGCCCCCGCGACACCGTCGCCCTCCACCCCATGGCCGACGGAGGCGAGGGGACCCTGGACGCCTTCGCGGCGGTGCCCGGTTCGGAGCGCGTGCCGGTGGCGGTGGTCGACGCCGTGGGGCGCCCGCGTGAGTCGTCGTGGCTGAGGCTGCCCGACGGGACGGGCGTCGTCGAGCTGGCCGCTGCCTGCGGCATCGTCGGCCTCGATCCCCTGGATGCGCGGGGTGCGCACACCACCGGGTTCGGGATGGCGATCCGGGCGGCGCTGGAGGCGGGAGTGTCGCGGCTGCTGCTGGCCATCGGCGGCAGCGCGTCCACCGACTGCGGTGCCGGGCTCCTGGTGGCGTTGGGGGCGCGGCTGCTCGACGACGGGGGCCGCGAGGTGACCTCGCCCGGCAACTCGGCGCTGCCCCGCGTGGCGACGGTGGACCTCTCCGGGATGCCCCCGCCGCCTCCGGGCGGCGCGGTGGTGCTCTCGGACGTGACCAACCCGCTGCTCGGCCCCCTCGGCGCGGCCGCTGTGTTCGGCCCGCAGAAGGGTGGGGTGGGGATCGTCGAGGAGTTGGAGCTCAACGTCGGGCGGTTCGCGGAGCTACTGGGCGGCGACGTCGAGGCCGCCGGGGCCGGCGCCGCAGGCGGGGCGGGTTTCGCGCTCCAACGGTGGGGGGCGACGACTGAGTCGGGGGCCAGGGCCGTCGCGGAGGCGGTGGGTCTGGAGGCGGCGCTGGACGGCGCGGACCTGGTGATCACGGGCGAGGGGCGCTTCGACAGCCAGTCGGCCGGAGGCAAGGTGGTCTCCGTCGTGCGGGAAATGGCCGGGGACCGGCGGGTCGCGATCGTCGCGGGGCGGATCGACGCCGCCGTCGGCGGGCTGGCGGGTGCGGTGTCGCTGTGGGATCTCGCGGGCGAGGGTGCGCTGACGGAGTCCGCGAGTGTCGCGGAGGAGGCGGGGAGGGTCCTGGCGTCGCGGTTCGTCCTGCCTTGATCTTCGGGCGCGTTCCGGGCTTCCAGGCTGTGGTCGGGCTTGGCGGTGTGTGATGTGGTGGTCGGGTTGGGCGGCGTGTGGTGGGGGCCGGGCCGCCCATGATGCCGGCGGCGGCGCTTCGCGCTGCGACGCCGTCATCAACGCCCACCCAACCTGCCCCGGCCCCCACCACCCGCCGCCCTGCGGGCCCGTCCCGTCGGACCCCATCACCCGCGCCCTGCTGTCTCCGTCGCGTCGGACACACCAGCCCCAGGCCCCATCACCCGCGCCCGGCTGGCCCGTCCGGTCGCCTGTCTTAGGTCTCGTCGCCTGGCTTGTGTGTCTCGGCGCCTGCGCTCTATCGCAGGCGCCCCCCAGCCGCCTGTCCTGTGTTCGCGCGCCGGCGCTGTAGCGCGGGCGGCCAGACTTATCGCAGGCGCCAAGGGGCACCGCCCCGAAACGAGCCGGCGCGAGACGCCGATTGGGTGCGACGCTCGGGGACGGCAGGGCGGTTCTGCGTCGGGGGGGGGGATTCGGTTGACTGGCACTTCTGGTGTCGACTACGACACCAGAACTGCCACTTCCGGTGTTCGTTACGCCACCAGAAATGACGGTGAGCCAGATGGGTGCGAGTCGCGGGGCGGCGACGTGGGTTTGACGCGAGGGCGGGGGACGGCAGGGCGGTCTGCGTCGGGGTGTTTCGGTTGACTGTCACTTCTGGCCTCGACTACGCCGCCAGAAGTGACGGTGAGCCAGATGGGTGCGAGTCGCGGGGCGGCGACGTGGGTTGGACGCGAGGGCGGGGGACGGCAGGGCGGTCTGCGTCGGGGTGCCCAGCTTGAGGGTCACCGGACTGGCGTCCCGCCTGGGAAGACTCTCGCCAGGCCGCCCTGACGGCACGCGCCCGAACTCGACGACGCCACCGGGGACGAGTGCGGGGAGACGGGAGACGAGGCGCGGGCGGCCTCGATGCCTGACCCGAGGCCAACGCGCGCGTGCGTGCTGACGTAGGGAGAGCGGCCGCCCGTGCCTCGGCTCACGGCTCCCGGCACCGACGGCGGGTTCGGGTCAGGGCTTCCTACGACGGTGCAGTGGGTTTCGACGCAGCAGCGGGCGCTTCGCGCCGCGGCTGGCTCAACCAGCGGTGCTGTTTCGACGCTGGGCGGGCGCTCCGCGCCGCGGCTGGCTCAACCAGCGGGGCTCAGGCGACGGTGACCCGTACCTCGTGGTATCCCTCGGCGCCGTTGGGGAACGGCTCCGCGGGGCCGACGGGTTGCGGACGACCGTCCGCATCGGTGACACGAACGGCCAGCCGATGCTCGCCCGGGGTCGCATCCCAGGCGTAGGTCCACTGCCTCCACATGTCGATCCCCGCGTCGGGGCCCTCACTCGCCACCCGCCAGGGCCCCTCGTCGATGCTGACCTCGATCTGCGCGATCCCGATTCCCTGCGCCCACGCCACGCCGGCGATGGCCGCCCGGCCGGCCGGCACCGTCGATCCATCGCGAGGCACGTCGATCCGGCTTGCCGGCTTGATCGGCCCCTGCTCGTCCCATCCACGGACCGTCCAATAGGCCTGATCCCGCGCGAACGTGGTCACATTCAGGTTGGTCACCCACTTCGTCGACCCCACGTACCCGTACAGGCCGGGCGTCACCAACCTCACCGGCGCCCCGTGGATGCGCGGCAGCGGCTCGCCGTTCATCCCGATGGCGAGCAGGGCCATCCGGTCGTCGGTCAGCGCCTGGAGAGGGGTGGAGATCGTGAACCCGTCCACCGAGCGGCTCATCACCATGTCGGCCTCCGGGAGGGGCCCGGCCATCGCCAGGACGTCGGCCACCCGGACCCCCAGCCACCTCGCCGCCCCCACGTACGGCCCGCCGACGGGGTTGCTCACGCACAGCATGGTGATGTCGGCCTCCACCACGTCGAGCGCGAGGAGGTCGTCCCAGGTCAGGGTCACCGGGCGCTCCACCATGCCCTCGACGTTCAGCCGCCACTCACGGTGGTCGAGCCGGGGTGGGCTGAGGGAGGTGTCGATCCGGTAGAAGTCCGCGTTGGGGGTGTAGAGCTTTGACACCCCCTCCACCTCGCCCTCCAGGCCGGCGGCCCGCGCAGGGAGGGGGCTCGGGGGGACCGGCAGGACGGGCGGCCCGCCAGGAGCGACGGTCGGGGCCAGCTCGCCGAGCCCGAACCCCGCCAGCGCCACCCCGCCACCGGCCGCCCCGACGATGACGCGTCGTCGGCTCAACACCGGGCCTTGAATGTCGTCGTCGTCGGCTCCGATGCGCGAGAAGGCGGTCAGGATCCCGCCGCCCACCAGCGCTGCCAGCACCGACGGCGCGGCCCACAGCGGCGTCGCCTCGGGATCCGTGAGCGCGGCCGCTGCGACCACCAGGCCCAGGGCGGCGGTGGCCAGCCAGGCGGCCGCTAGTGATCGGGTGGCTAGGCGTCCGATGGCCAGCCCAAGGAGCGCGACGACGGCCACCACGCCCACCAGCAGGATGGGCTTGTTGGCCGTCCCGAAGGTGGCCACCGCCCATTCCTTGACGACGGTGGGGGTCAGGTCGATGAGGCGGTTGGCCGTCGCGAACAGGGGCGAGGACCCGGCCGAGACGAGCGCCGACAGCCCGTGCCCGGCCCCAAGGCCGGCCGCCACCGCGACAAGCCCCTCAAGGGCGGGGATCCGTCCACGCTCGGGCCTGAGTTCCACAACTGAGGCCTGATTTAGTGCCCCGTTCTGCGAGGGATCTTGGCGAGGATGGCTTCGGCTTCGGCGGTGAGGCGTGGTTGGGCCTGGATGGGCTGGCCGGCGATGGTGATCGTGACGGTCCGGAGGGGTCGAAGTGTCTGCACGAGGCGCTTGATGCTGACGCCGGTCTGGTCTTGGAGGTAGCGCGCGACCGCGAGCGCGGCGAACACGATGGTGAGGTGGGCCTCGATCGGTTCGCGTTTGCGGTGGAAGATCGGGCGGGCCTGGAGGTCTCCCTTGGCCATCCGGAATGACTCCTCGACGTGCCACAGGTCCCGGTAGGCGGCCACCACCGAGGCGCCGTCCATCACGTCGGCGCCGATGTTGGTGACGTAGCCCTTGAACCCGGCGCAGAACCTGGCCCGTTCGATGACGTCCCAGTTGACTTGGGCCTTCTTCCCGTCGGCGTCGGTGGTGACCGTCACGAACCGGTCCCGGGCGACGGGTCGGAGCCCGTCGGCGACCTTCTCGGCCTTGACGACCTGGGCGTTGATGGTCTTGTCGTCTCGCTTGTGCCGCTTGAACGAGTAGTGATACACCACCCGGCGGGTACGTCGCTGCCGGCCGGTGCCCATGTCGCGGGTGGTCTCGATCGTCGAGTCATCGGGGGTGTAGTTGCCGTGGCGTTCGAAGTGGTCGCCCAGGTCGTAGGGCACGTGCGACTGGCGGGAGGCGACGATGAAGCGGCATCCGGCGTCCTCCAGGCCGTTGAGGTTGTCCGCCGACAGCATCCCGGCGTCGGCGACCACGACCAGCTCCTTGATGCCGTGGCGGGTCTTGAACTGCTCGATCACCGGGATCAGGGTCTTGGTCTCTGCCTTGTTGCCCTCGAAAAGGGCGACCTCCAGTGGGAACCCGGCGGCGGTGACCAGCAACCCGACAGTGACCTGGGGGTCGACGCGGCGTTCCTTGCTCATCCCGACCTTCCGGAGCCGGTCCTCGTTGGTCACCTCGAAATGCAGAGTGGTCAGGTCATACATCACCAACGCCACCGGCCCCCGGGCGGTCGCATGCGCCCAACAGGCGGTAGCGACACGGCTGCGGTAGTCACGCTCCACACACCGCCGCAGACAGTTGTAGAGGGTGTTCACATGCGGCACCGGCAGACCCAGCTCGCCCAGCACCCGCAGCGTGTCCTGCTTCGAGGTCGGCTCGATGATCCGCGCCGCCACCAGCGAGGCGAACACCTCGTCATCGATCTGGTCGAACCCCAGCCGCGCATAGGCGTCGGTCAGCACCCGCCACAGCAACTCGCTGGAGGTGTGTTCCACCACCGGCCCCGCAGGCTCCCGCCCGGGCTGTTCGAACTGCAGCATGTCGTCCTGGACTCCATGGACACGCTGCTGGGCGGCGCTGAGTAGCACCGCGAGCTCGGCCTCGTCATGAGCCGAACCGACATGCTCCAGGATCCGGCGGCGGCCGTTGCGTTTCTCGACGATCTGGACCGCCGTCGCCCCCGAGGCGGTCTTGACCTTCCGCACGAACGGACTCACCCCAGCACTCTACCCAGCACCCCCGATTAGTGCCCCAAAACCGGCCCCCAAACCTGTCCTGACAAGCAACTCAATCCCGGCACTCAAGAGCAGTTGTGGAACTCAGGTCGGGCATGCACCAATAGTGCCCCCCGGCGCAAGGGCGGCGGAAGGGCCGACGTGTGGGCCGGACACGGCCCGCGGCGACGGCTCGCGAGGCGGATCAGAGGCTCATCAGAAGCGCCCCATCGTGCCTGGCCAGCTGAGTGAGCCAGATCTGCATTTTCCACCCGGAACGGGCGCCCCACCAGGGGCGACCCTGCTCAACCCGGAGGGCGCCCCGGTGCGAACGATCCACGCGCCACGAGACCCGGCTCCGGCCCAACTCCTGCAGCGCGGGGCGCAGAGTCCAAGCGGTGGACGCGGGTGCAGCGGGCCACCAGGTCGGGGTCGTGGGTGAGGACCAGCAGCGGCGTGTCGGCGAACTCGCGCCACACGTCGTCCATGAGGGCGGTGGACGTTTCGCGGTCGAGGTGCTCGGTGGGCTCGTCCAGGATGACGACGTCCGGGCTGCCCACCAGCAGCCGCGACATCGCGAGCCGCCGTCGCTCACCACCGCTCAGCGTGGTGCCCGCCTCGCCGATCCGGCGCTCGGGGTCCAGGGGCAGGCCGGCGCGCGCGAGGGCGGCGCGGATGTCGTCGTCGGTGGCGTCGCGGTTGCCGATGCGCACGTTCTCCGCGACGGTGGTGGCGAAAATGTGGGCGTCCTGCGCCAGGTAGCCCACCCGGCCGCCCCGTCGCACCTCCCCGGCCAGCGGCGGGATCAGGCCCATGACGGTGGCGGCCAGCGTCGTCTTTCCCACGCCTGAGGGCCCCACCACGGCCACCTGCTCGCCGGGCGCCACGCTGAGCTCGATGCCCTCCTGCACCGGGCCCGCGCCCGGCCACCCCACCGCGACACCGGTCAGGCGCAGCCCCGCCTCGCTGTTGTCGCCCGCGACGGCGTCTCCATGGCCGACGGGGGGCTCGCTCAGCACCTCGCCGAGCCGGTCCAGCGCGGACCTGGCGCGGGTGTGGGTCTGCGCCGCCTGCGCGAAGGTGCCCAGCACCTCGTGCAGGGCGAGGGGGGTCAGGGCCAGGACGGCGAGGAAACGGGGGTCGAGATCGCCCGAGGCGAGGGCGTTCGTCCCGAACCACAGCGCCGCCAGCACGGCGATCCCGGCTGCCGCCACCTGGCCCCCCGTCGCGATGCCACGCACCCAGGCGCCCCGCCACTCCTGCCCGCGGAGCTCCTCGTCGACGGCGAGCAGCCGCGCCAGCGTGGGGGCTTCGGCCCCGTAGGCGACGAGGTCGTCGGAGGTGCGGGCCAGCTCGCGCACGCCGTCGGCCAGGCGACCGCGGGTGGGGACGGCCGCGGTGTCGGCGGCACGGCTCGCCTGTTGCGTCCACAGGGGCAGGACCGCGCCCGCGAGGAGGGCTGTGGCCAGCAGCGCGACGGCGCTCTGCCAGTTGAAGAGGGCGAGCATGAGGCTGGTCGCGGCCACGACTGTCGCGGCGGAGGCGACGGGGATCACCACCCGCACCACCAGATCCTGGATGGCCGCGACGTCCGCCACCACCCGGGTGAGCAGGTCGCCGCGGCGCCGCCCGATCAGCGTGGTCGCGCTCAGCTTGGCGTAGATCCGCACGCGCAGGGCGCCCTGCAGGCGGAGTGCGACGTCGTGGCCCACCAGGCGCTCCACGTAGCGGAACACGCCGCGCGAGATGCCGAAGGCGCGGACGCCCACCGCGGCGGGCTGGAGGTAGAGCACCGGCGGCGCCATGGCGGCGAAGGAGATCAACCAGGCGGAGACCCCCATCAGCGCCACCGACGAGCCCGACGCCAAGGTGGCGAGGAGGACGGCGAGCAGGAAGCGGGTGCGGGCCTTCGGCGCGGTGGCGAGAAGGTCGCGGAGCAGGGAGGTGGGGGCGCTGGGCGAGGAGGTCGCGGGATACGACCCTTCGAGACGGCCCTCGCCGCTCCGCGGGTGGGCCTCCTCAGGGAGCGAAGTGGAGTGTGGCGGGTCTGCTTCCTCGGGGAGCGGGGTGTTGCTTCGCGGGTGGGCCTCCTCAGGGAGCGAAGTGGAGTGTGGCGGGTCTGCTTCCTCGGGGAGCGGGGTGTTGTTCCGCGGGTCGGCCTGCTGGGGGAGCGGGGTGTTGTTCCGCGGGTGGGCCTGTTGGGGGAGCGGGGTGTTGCTTCGCGGGCCGGCCCCCGCAGGGATCGGAGCGCCCGCCGTCGACACGACGCGGTCCGCCGCGACCAGCACCGCCGGGCGGTGCGACACGATCAGGGCGCCGGCACCGGTGGCCCGCACCGCCTCGATGACGCGCGCCTCCGTCGCGGCGTCGAGGCCGGCGGTGGGCTCGTCGAGCACCAGCAGCCGGGCGCCTCCCAGCCGGATCCGGACCAGGGCGCGCGCCAGCGCCACCCGGCGACGCTCCCCGGCGGACAGGCCCTCGCCGTCGTCGCCGACGGGCTTGTCCGGCCCAAAGTCCGCCCCCGCCTCGTCCAGCGCCCGCCGGATGTCATCCTCCGCCGCGCCCGGGCAGCCGAGCGCGACGTTGTCGCCCACCGTGCCGTTGAGCATTCCGGGCTCCTGGCCCACCCAGGCCAGCTGCCCCCGCCACGACGCGAGGTCCACGCCGCTCAGGTCCACGCCGTCGACGGTGACCCGGCCCGACGTCGGGGTGAGGAAGCCGAGCGCCATGGCCAGCGAAGTCGACTTGCCGCCGCCCGACGGGCCGGTGAGCGCCACCACCTCGCCGGGTGCCACCTCCACGCTCAAGTGCTCGACGGCCCGGCCCGCGGCGCCGGGATAGGAGTAGGTGAGGTCCTCCAGCCGCAGGGACCCGCCGCGCGGGGCGGGCTCGGTGCCGGCGTGCCCAGCCCCGCCGTCGATCATCTCGAAGGCGGCGTCCGCCGCGGCCACCCCGTCGGCCGAATCGTGGAAGTGGACCCCCACCTGCCGCACCGGCAGGAAGGCCTCCGGGGCGAGGATCAGCACGAAGAGGGCGGTGGGGAAGTCGACGTTGCCGTAGACCAGGCGGAAGCCCACCGTCACCGCGACCACCGCCACTGACAGCGTGGCCAGCAGCTCGAGCGCGAACGAGCTGAGGAACGAGATGGTCAGCACCTTCATGGTGGCGTCGCGGTAGTCCTCCTCGCCGAGTTCCACCCCGCGCTTCTGCGCCCGCGCCCGGGCGAAGGCCTGGAGTGTGGGGAGGCCGGCGATGAGGTCGGCGAAGTGGTTGGCGAGCCGGTCCGCCACGGCGAAGCTGCGGCGGGTGGCCTTCTCGGTGGTCCAGCCGATCAGCGCCATGAAGACCGGGATCAGCGGGAGGGTGAACGCGACGATGATCGCAGAGGGCCAGTCCGCCAGCAGGATCGCGCCGCCGACGAGGAACGGCACTGTCGCGGCGAGGCCCAGTTGGGGGAGGTACTTGGAGAAGTAACCGTCCAGGGCGTCGAGGCCCTGGGTGACGATCCGGATCAGCGAGGCCGACGACGCGGCGCCGACGGGGGTGTCGAGGCGGGCGGCGAGAATGTCGCGGCGGAGCTGGGACTTGACTGTCGCGGCGGAGCGGTGGGCCAGGGTTGAGCTCAGCCAGGCCAGCAGTCCGCGTGCCAGGAACACGGCCGCCAGCAGGAGCAGCGCCGTCTGCCACCCCGGCGGCAGGGCCTGAGTCTCGAACGCCAGGGTGATCCAGTCCGCCAACAGCCGCGCCTGGACGATGAGCAGCCCTGCGGTGACCAGGCCGACGAGCACCGTCGCCACCATGAACCCACGGGTGGCGCGGGCGCGGGTGAACAGTCGGGGATGGATGGGGCCTGCCACCTGGCCAGTGTTCCACAAGGCCAGTGGGGCCTTCTGCGGGGCCGGTGGGCGCCTTCGTCTCTCACCACTCGCGCGCGTCGCCGCACACGGGGGGAATGTTCTTGCCCTTTCAACTGTTGTGGTCAGCGTGCTCGTCGTCCACCGGCCAGCCACCCCCTCGCAGAACCGGAGCAGCCAGATATGACCTCACCCGTGACCGACACCAAGCCCGCGACGCGCAGCCTTCTCGACAGCACCCGCGCCCCCCAGATCACTGTTTCGCGTGTGCCCACCTTCGTCGACGACGTGACAGTCCGGCTGATCGCGGCGGTGGTCGTGGCCGTCGGCCTGCTGGCGCTGGCCACGCAGCAGTGGTGGCTCTACGCCGTCCTCTTCGCCGACTTCACCCTCCGCGCCGCTGGGGGCCCGCGCTGGAGCCCGATCGCGCGCGCCGTCGGCGCCTGGCTCCGGCCGCGCCTCGCCGCCCCGAAGCAGCCCACGCCGTTTGCGCCCAAGCGGTTCGCGGCCGGGATCGGCGCAGTCATGACCGCGACCATCACCGCGCTGTGGATTGCCCACTCCCTCACCGCGACCCCCGGCCTCATCTGGGCCGCGACGGCGCTCGCCGTCGTCATGATCGTGCTGCCTGGGCTGGAGGCTGCGCTCGGGTTCTGCCTCGGCTGCACCATCTTCGTCGCCCTGATGCGCGTGGGCCTCATCCCGGAGGACGTCTGCGTGGACTGCGCCCCGTCGTCGCGCCGCGCCTGACCCACCAGGCAGACAAGAAGGCCCACCCCGTCTGGGGTGGGCCTTCTCGCGCGTTGTGGGGCGGGGTCAGTGGGCCGCGACCATCTCGTCGGGGATGTTCTTCGTCGAGATGCGGCGGCTGAACACCCAGTAGGACCACGACTGGTAGGCCAGCACGATCGGCACGAAGATCACGGCGGCCCACGTCATGATGGTGAGGGTGGTGTCCGACGACGCCGCGGTGATGATGTTGAGGCGCTCATCAACGGGGACCGTCTCGTCCTGTGCGAAGCCAAGGTTTCCGTACATGCGAATGAAGATGCCGATGAACAGCGTCACCACCGTCGCGCCGGTCAGGATGAAGCCCCAACCGTCGCGGCCCTTGGTGATCATGATCGTGGCGCCCAGGATCGTGGCGATCGCGATGATCCCGGCGGCCCATGCGAACACGGTGAAGTCGCCGAACTCGGAGTTGGCCGGCCAGAACACGTTCTGTGCGATCACGAACAGGGCCACCATCGCGGAGGCGGCCCAGCCCACCTTCGCGCCGAATGCCTCGGCCCGCTCGTGGATGTGGCCCTTGGTCTTCAGCGCGATGAACGCCGCGCCGTGGACGAGGAACAGGGTCACCAGCATTACACCGCCCAGGAGCCCGAACGGCCCGAACAGGCCCCAGAAGGAGCCGTTCCAGAGCAGGCCGTCGTTGGCGAGGCCGATGACGAAGTTGGCGAACCCGACGCCGAACACCAGCGAGGGCAGGAACGATCCGACGGTGGCGAACCAGTCCAGCATCGAGCGGTAGCGGCTGTCCGGGTGCTTCGAGCGGTACTCGAACGCGACGCCGCGCAGGATCAGGCCCACCAGCACGAGCAGCAGCGGCAGGTAGAGCCCGGAGAACAGGGAGGCGTACCAGCCGGGGAACGCCGCGAACATCGCGCCGCCCGCGGTGAGCAGCCACACCTCGTTGCCGTCCCACACCGGGCCGATGGTGTTGACGAGGACGCGCTTGTCCTTGTCGTTCTTCCCCAGGACGGGGATCAGCATGGCTACGCCGTAGTCGAAGCCCTCGAGGAAGAAGTAGCCCAGCCACAGCACGGTGACCAGCAGGAACCACACGATGGGCAGCGTCGGAACCGACACCGTCGCTTCAAGCAGGGTGATCATCTCTGGTTCTCCTCTCTCAGTACGCGAAGGTCATGGGGGCGTCGGGATCCGTCTGCACCTCGATGGGTGCGACGTCTGGCAGGCCCGCCTTCGCGTACCTGAGGAACAGCCACACCTCGATGACGGCCAGGCCGCCATAGATGAGCGTGTAGGTGATCATCGAGAACAGCACCTCGCCCACGCTGACGGTGGGGGAGATACCCGACGCCGTCGGCATCACGCCCGCGACGATCCAGGGCTGGCGGCCCATCTCGGTGAAGATCCAGCCGAACGAGATCGCGAACAGCGGCAGCAGCGGCATCGCGAACATCAGCCACGTCCACAGGGTGCTCGGCTGCGGGAGACGCTCCCTGCGGGTCACCCAGAGCGTGAGCGCCGCGATGGCCATGCCCGCGAACCCCAGGCCGATCATCAGCCGGAAGGTCCAATAGGAGACCGGCACGATGGGCATGGGGTCCAGGTCCGGGTAGTTGGCGGAGAGTTCGGCCGCGTACTGCTCCTGGATGGTGGTCTGGGTCCCGTCGAACTGGCGGAAGCCCTCGGTCTCGAACTCCTCGCGGAGGTCGTTGATGCCCTTGACCTCTTCATGGCCGGACAGGATCGACAGCAGGCCGGGGATCCGGAGCGACCACACCTCCTCCGTGCCGTCGAGGGAGCCGATGGTGACGATGGAGAAGGATGCGTTCTTCTCGGTGTAGAAGAGCCCCTCGGCGGCGGCCATCTTCATGGGCTGGACCTGCGTCATGATCTTCGACTGCAGATCCCCGGTGAAGACCACCACGACGGAGGACACCAGCAGGACCCACGCGCCCATCCGCACGGAGAAGCGGTAGGCGCTGGTGTCGCCGGGCCTGGACTCGCCGTCGCGGTTGATCTTGGCGAGGTGCCACCCCGCAATGCCCGCCATCAGGCCGCCGGCCACCATGTAGGACGACGCGATGACGTGCGGGAAGGTGACCAGGAGGACGGGGTTGGTGAGCACCTCGAGGAATCCCGCGACACCGTCGAGTTCGGCGCGGCCGTTGTTGAACACGGTGCCGATGGGGTTCTGCATCCACGAGTTGGCGGCGAGGATGAAGACCGCCGAGAGCATCGTGCCGAACGCCACCATGTAGATGGTCATCAGGTGGATCTTCTTGGGCAGCTTGTCCCAGCCGAAGATCCACAGGCCTAGGAAGGTGGATTCGAGGAAGAACGCCAGTAGCGCCTCGAGCGCCAGCGGGGCGCCGAAGACGTCACCGACGAAGCGCGAGTACTCGGACCAGTTCATGCCGAACTGGAACTCCTGCACGATGCCCGTGACCACGCCGAGGGCGAAGTTGATGAGGAAGAGCTTCCCGAAGAACTTCGTGAGCCGCAGGTAGGCGTCGTTGCCTGTGCGCACCCAGAAGGTCTGGAGAACTGCCACCAGCATCGACATCGCGATGGTGATGGGGACGAAGAGAAAGTGGTAGACGGTGGTGATTCCGAATTGCCACCGCGCCAGGGTCACAGCATCCATAGCTGGACGGTACTACCCAGGGTCGTATTTGCCCAACGAGTGCACCCCGGGGGGTGAGATCGCCCCTTATGCTTAGCCCCATGTCCTCACGTGGAGAACTCGAGCAGCGCGTCATGGAGCTGCTGTGGTCCTCCGGGGTGCCCCAATCCGTGGCGGACGTGCATCAGCAGCTCAACCGGGAACGCGAACTCGCCTACACCACCGTCATGACAGTGTTGGACAGGCTCGCGAAGAAGGGCCTGGTGTCGCGGGAGCTGGTAAACCGCGCCTGGCAGTACCGGCCGGTATCGCCGCAGGCGGATGTCGTGGCCCGCGACATGGAGCGCCTGCTGGAGCCTGTGGCGCCGGACGTGCGCATCGACGCGCTGCGTCGCCTGGCCGAGAGCCTGAGCTCGGAGGAGCGGGCGGCGCTGGCTGCGCCGTTGGCCACGGCCTGACCGGCGCCGCCGCGCGTCACTTCTTCTTCCCCTTACCGCCCTTCTTCTTGTTCTTCTTGCCCTTCTTCTCCTCCTCGGCAGCGTCGTCGTCTGGGGCTGGAAGGAGATCGGGCGCGACGGCGGCGAGCAGTTCCCGCTTGTGGGCCAGCGTCCGCTCCAGATCGGCCAGCAGGCCCTCCCTCTTGACCCGGAGCCCCTCCAGCGCGGCCGCATGGGCGTCGTCGCCCTGCCCCTTGGCGCGCAGCATGACGGCTTCCTCGCGTACCTCGGTGCTTGACTCGAGGGCCTTCATCACCACGGCCTCCGTGTCCGCCATCGATTCCGCGAGGGCCGCTGGGGACATCGTCGCGGCCAGCTGCCGTCGCTGGACCTCCGGCTTCCACCGCGGCTGCGGCCACTTGAGGTCCATGTCGACGAGGGCGCGGGTGAGGATCTCCGTGGCGGCCAGCCGCGAGTACCACTTGCGGTCCGCGGGCAGGACGTACCAGGGGGCGTGATCGGTGGAGGTGAGCCGGAACACGTCGGCGTAGGCCTCCTGGAAGTCGTCCCACCTCGCGCGGGTGGTGAGGTCGCCGGAGCTGAACTTCCACCGCTTGTCCGGGCGGTCGAGGCGTTCCATGAGTCGCTTGCCCTGCTCGTCGTGCGAGACCATGAGCGCGAGCTTGATCACGATCGTCTCGTCGTCGACGAGCGACTTCTCCCACTTGTTGATCTCGGCGTAGCGCTTGCGCCACACCTCCTCCTCGACGAGCTCCTCGACCCGCACCACGAGCACGTCCTCGTAGTGGGAGCGGTCGAACACGCCGATCAGCCCGGGGCGGGGCAGGCCGCGCTTGATCCGCCACAGGTAGTGGTGCCGCCGCTCCTCGGGGGTGGGGACCCCGAAGCTGCGCAGCGCCACCCCCTGCGGGTCCACCATTCCCATCACGTGGCGGGTGATGCCGCCCTTGCCGGCCGTGTCGAGGCCCTGCACCACGACGAGGACCTTGCGGTTGCCCCCTGCGCGGCCATGGGCGAAGAGGCGTTCCTGAAGCTCGGAGAGCAACTCCCCGCGCTCCTTCATGGTCTCCTCGGCCTGATCCTTGTCGCCCGTCCAGCCCGGGGTGCCGGCCCGGTCGAAGGTGGACAGGTCGAAGTCGGGTCCGACGCGCAGGGCGCTGCGCGGGTCCTCGCTCCAGAAGTCAGTCATGGGTGGTCCTTTCTCTGGGACCCCATTCTGTCGCGGCAGGCCGGTGGGCGGGAGCTTTCCGCTCAGGCGTCGTCGGTGAGCCGTCGACGGTTCCGGCCAGAGGTCACCCATCGGGCCAGGGCGCCCCCCTCGTGGAGCAGTTCCAGGCGGCGCTGCGTGCGCTCGACCAGCTCCGTCCGTGCCGCGAGCAGCAGCTGGTCGTTCTCGCGCAGGCGGGTGCTCCTGTCCGGGACCAGGATCGCGTCTCCGCGGATCACCATGGATACCACCGAGCCACCCGGGAGGCGGAGGTCGTCGACGTACATGCCGGTGAGGCGGCTGCCGGGGGGCACGGTGACCTGCACCAGCGTGGCGTCGATCCCCTCCAGCGGCGAGGAGTCGAACGTGACGGCATGCTGCGAGATCGCCTCGGTGACGCCCATCCACCGCGCGAACCGGGGCAGGGTCGGGCCCTGCAGCAGGGTGAAGGTGACCACCAGCAGGAAGGTGACGTGGAAGATGTGGCTGGCGTAGGGCAGGTTCTCGGTGAGCGGGATGGTGGCCAGCATGATGGGCACGGCGCCGCGCAGCCCGGACCAGGAGGTGAACGCCTTCTCGCGCCAGGGCACCTTGAACGGGGCCAGACACAACCACACCGAGAGGGGGCGTGCCACGAACGTCAGGACGGAACCGATCACCAGGGCGTCGACGATGGCGCCCGGCAGCTCGGCCGGTGAGGCCAGCAGCCCGAGCATGATGAACAGCGCGATCTGCGCCAGCCACCCGAGGGATTCGGTGAAGCCCTCGGTGGTGGAGTGGTGGGGGAGGGCCTGGTTGCCGAGCCAGATCCCGGCCACGTAGGCCGCCAGAAGGGCGGAGCCCCCCGCGATGCCGGCCGTCGCGAAGGCCGCCATCGCGATCGTCAGGGTGGCCAACGGATACAGCCCGGCGGACGGGAGGGAGATCCGGCCCAGCAGCACCTGCCCGATGCGGGCGATGATCAGCCCGATCAGCGCCCCGGCGACGAGCTGGAAGAGTGCCGTGCCCAGCATCGCGGCAACCGAACCCTCGCTCCAGGCGTCCGAGGCGACGACGCTGACGAGCACGATCGTCGGGGGATCGTTGAACCCGGACTCGCCCTCCAGCGTGGTGCGGACGCGGCGCTTGATCGGCAGCCGGCGCAGGATCGCGAAGACGGCGGCCGCGTCGGTGGAGGACACCATGGCGGCGAGCAGGATCGCGGTGCGGAGGTCCAGGTCCAGGATCAGGACGGCGAAGGTGGCCGCGACCGCGACGCTCACCATGACGCCCGCCGTCGCCAGGATCCCGGCGCGGAGAGCGACGGGGCGCAGGTCCGCCCAGCGGGTGGTGAAGCCGCCGTCGATGAGGAGGACGGCGACGGCGATGAGGGCAAGGTTGAACGCGAGCTGGCTGTCGTCGAAGCGGATGCCCAGGCCCGCCTCGCCGATGATCAGGCCGATGCCGAGGTAGAGCAGCATGCCGGGCATCCCGCTGCGCGAGGAGATCCGCACCGCGACCACGGCCGCGAGGAAGATGCCGGACACGGCCAGCACGACGAGGTTGAGCTCCTCGTGGGTCATGGTCTGGCTCGCGTGGTGCGCATGGGGACCCTTCGGCCGGTGGGCAAGAGCTTAGCGGCGTGGTGGGGCTCGCAGACTCCGTCGGTCCACCGTCGTCGCGCCTGCACTGAGTCTCGGGGCCTGGGGTCCGGCCCTCGCGCCAGTGCTAAGTCTCGTGACCTGCGCTATAGCGCCGGCAGTCCGACTTATGTCAGGCGCCTCGGCGGCACCTGCGATGCAAGCGCAGGCGTGGGGACGTACGGCAGGCGCGGGGACTAAACGCAGGCGTCGAGATGTAGCGCAGGAGGGTCGGCCGGGAGTCAGCCGACGGTGAGGCGGATCTCATTCCTCCACGGATCCAGCACCGACAGCGTCCGGCCGTCGAACGTCGGCGCGTGGCCGGAGAAGCGCAGCCGCTCGTCGGCCTTGGCGATCTCCTCGGCTGTGGGCACCAGAATGTCGATGACCCCCATCCCGAGCGTGTTGTGTCGCGGGCCGGCGCCGGCCGAGTTCCACACGTTCATCGCCATGTGGTGGTGGTATCCGCCCGCCGCGACAAACAGGGCCGAGCCGCCGAGGGAGGCGGTCTGCTCGAACCCGAGCGCGTCGACGTAGAACGAGCGGGCGGTGGCGACGTCGCCCACCTGGAGGTGGACGTGCCCCAGCTCGACCTCGGTGGGCGGCAGTGTCGCGGGGTCCGTGCCGGCGAGATGCTTGGCGACGAACTCGTTGGGGTCGATGTAGAGGGTGGCCATCTGGACCTGGCTGCCGTGCCACTGCCACTGGTCGCGGGGGCGGTCGTGGTAGAGCTCCACCCCGTTGCCCTCAGGGTCGGTGAAGTAGAAGGCCTGGGACACGAGGTGATCCCCCGTGCCGGCGTAGGTCTGCGGATACCGCTCATACATCCGCACCAGGGTGGCGGCGAGGGCGGGTAGCTCGGCGTAGACGACGGCGGTGTGGAAGAGGCCCGCGTCGGTGCGCCGGGCGGGGCGCAGGTCCCTGGCCTCGGTGAGGCGGACGATCGGGGTCTGCGAGTGGCCGAGGGTGACCGAACCGGGCTCGTCGACGAGGGGCTCAAGGCCCACGCCGTCGGTGTAGTAGGCGAGCATGCTGGTCATGTCGCGGACGCGCAGCTCGAGGCGCCCCATGTGGGTGTCGGCGTGAAGGCTCATGCCCCCAGTCTAAAGTTTAATCTTCAACTAATCAACCGCGATCGCTCGACGGCGGGGCCCAACGCGCGGGGTCGTCGAGCACCCGCTCCAGTGCCACGTAGGCCGCGCCGAACGCCGGCGCCGCGTGGTCCGGCGTGGCGGCGATGAGGGCGGGCTCGGTGAAGGGCCTGGCCAGCAGCCGCGTGTCCAGCTCGCGCTGGATGAAGGGCCGGTACTCCTCGATGAGCACGGCGAGGTCGCCGCCGAACACGACGGTGGTGATGTCGAGCAGGTTGCCGGC
Organism: Tessaracoccus luoxuelianae; assembly: GCF_054483915.1. Classification (NCBI taxonomy): domain Bacteria; kingdom Bacillati; phylum Actinomycetota; class Actinomycetes; order Propionibacteriales; family Propionibacteriaceae; genus Tessaracoccus; species Tessaracoccus luoxuelianae. The sequence goes on from NZ_CM137013.1 coordinate 672,351, forward strand.
GTTGGCCAGGGCGAGCCCGAGCGCGCGCCCGGCCGCCCGCACGGCGTCCACGGCCGCGGGGACGCCGTCGAGGAAGGCCTGCCGGACCTCCTCGATCGAGCCGACGCCCACCAGCTCGGTGAGCGCGCGGGTGCCGGCGTAGCGCTCGAGGCAGCCCTTGGCGCCGCAGCCGCACTGCGGCCCGTCCGGGTCGATGAAGGTGTGGCCGATCTCCCCGGCCCAGCCGCGGGTTCCCAGCGAGACGGAACCGTTGATGACGAGGGCCGATCCGATGCCCACCTCGCCGGAGAGGTAGAGGAAGGCGTCCAGGGGGCCGGGGCGGCCGGGCCGCTCGTGGCCCACGTAGATGGCAGCGCAATCGGCCTCGTTGGCCACGCCGAAGTCCACCTCGTCCACCTCGGGGAGCCCGCCGTCGCGAAGAAGGGCGCGCGGGTCCACGTCGTGCCAGCCGAGGTTGGGGGCGCGCAGGACCATGTGCGTGGACGCGTCCACCAGGCCCGGGACGGCGAGCTGGATGCCCACCAGGCTGCCGCCCTCGGGGAGCGCGCCCAGGCACTCCCGGGCGAGCCCTGCCACGCGGGCCAGTGCCTCGGCCGGGGACAGGTCCACGTAGTGGGTGGCGGCGTCCGCCGCCGCGACGACGGTGCCGGTGAGGTCCACCAGTCGAGCGGCGCTGTGGCCGACGTTGATCTCCAGGCCCAGCGCTAACAGCGTGCCGGCGCGGGGGTGCAGCGGCGTGGCGGGGCGCCCGCGCTTGGTGGCCGGCAGCGGGCTGGACTCCGAGACGATGCCGGCCGCCACCAGCTCGTCGACCATGCGCGAGGCCGTCGATCGCGTCATGCCCGTGGCCTGGGCGACGTTCGCCCTTGCCGGGGCTGTGTCGCTGGCAAAGACGTACCTGGCCACCAGCGAGAGATTGCTGGCGCGGAGGCTGCCCTGCCTGGCCACTCCGGCCGCGGGATCGAAACGTGTGCGCATGGGCTTGACTCTAGCCCAGAATCGTTATAAGTTCAGGACGAAAACAATATCGTTTCTCGACGAGGAGACCCCCATGACTGATCACGACTACAAGTTCTCGTTCGGCCTCTGGACCGTCGGGTGGCGCGGCACCGACCCGTTCGGCTCCGACACCCGCCCCGAGTTCGACCCCTGGCACTACGCAGACAAGCTCGCCGAGCTCGGCGCCTGGGGCATCACGTTCCACGACAACGACATCTACCCCTTCGATGCCGACGAGGCCACCGCCAAGGGCCGCATCAAGCAGCTCAAGGACGCCTGCGACAAGTCGGGCCTGACCATCGAGATGGTCACCACAAACACCTTCAGCCACCCCATCTTCAAGGACGGCGGCCTCACCTCCAACGACCGTGGTGTGCGCCGCTTCGGCCTGAAGAAGATTCTGAACGCCGTCGACATCGCCGCCGAGGTGGGCGCCTCCACCTTCGTGATGTGGGGCGGTCGTGAGGGCGCCGAGTACGACACCTCCAAGGACTACTTCGCCGCCCACGCCCGCTACGCCGAGGGCCTCGACACCATCGCCGGGTACATCAAGGACAAGGGCTACGATCTGAAGATCGGCCTCGAGCCCAAGCCCAACGAGCCCCGCGGCGACATCCTGCTCCCGACGATCGGGCACGCTCTCGGCCTCATCGCCACGCTGGAGCACGGCGACATCGTCGGCCTCAACCCCGAGGTGGGCCACGAGCAGATGGCCAACCTCAACTACACCACCGGCCTCGCGCTGGCGCTGTACGCGGGCAAGCTGTTCCACATCGACCTCAACGGCCAGCGCGGCCTGAAGTACGACCAGGACCTGGCTTTCGGCCACGGCGACCTGATGAGCTCGTTCTTCACCGTCGACCTCCTGGTCAACGGCTTCCCGGCCAGCCCGGACGCGCCCCGCTACGAGGGCCCCATCCACTTCGACTACAAGCCCAGCCGCACCGAGGGCGTCGAGGGCATCTGGGATTCGGCGAAGGCGAACATGGAGACCTTCACCCTGTTGGCCGAGCGCGCCCGCGCCTTCCGTGCCGACCCGGCCGTCCAGGAGCTCATGCGCCAGGCCTCGATCTTCGAGCTGGCCGAGCCCACGCTCGCCGAGGGCGAGACGATCGCGGACCTGCGCGCCGCCGAGATGCCCGACCCCGATGAGAAGGGTGCCCGCGAGTACCACTTCGTCGAGCTGCAGCAGGCCGCCATCCGGCACCTGCTCAAGGCCTGAGGGGTTAAGCCGTGACGCTGGTCGCTGGCGTCGACACGTCGACGCAGTCGTGCAAGGTGCTGGTGGTTGACGCCGACACCGGTGAGATCGTCCGCCAGGGCGCCACCTCCCATCCCGACGGGACGGAGGTGCACCCGGACCACTGGTGGACCGCCTTCCAGTCGGCCTCCGCCGCCGCGGGTGGGCTCGACGACGTCACCGCGATCAGCGTCGGCGGCCAGCAACACGGGATGGTCGCGCTGGATGCCTCCGGTGAGGTCATCCGGCCGGCCCTGCTCTGGAACGACACCCGTTCCGCCGAGGCCGCCCGTCAGCTCCGTGAGGAGTTCGACGGGTGGGTCCCGGCCGTGGGCTACCTGCCGTTGGCGTCGTTCACCAACACCAAGCTCCGCTGGATGGCGGACGCCGAGCCGGATAACGCGGCCCGCGTGGCTGCGGTGGCACTGCCGCACGACTGGCTGACCTGGAAGATCCAGGGAACCGGGGTTCTGACGGATCTCGTGACGGATCGCTCCGACGCATCGGGCACGGGCTACTTCGATTCGGTGCGCAATGAGTACCGGCGGGACCTGTTGTCGCTGGCACTGCGTCGCGACGCGTCGTCGGTGATCCTGCCGCGGGTGTTGGCGCCCTCTGAGGGCGTCGACGGCGGCCGCTGGGTGCTCGGACCGGGCTGCGGCGACAACGCCGGCGCGGCCTTGGGCCTCGACCTGCGCCCTGGGCAGACGAGTGTGTCGCTGGGGACGTCGGGCGTCGTCGCGGCGGTATCGTCGACGCCGGCCTACGACGAGTCGGGCCTGGTCAACGGGTTCGCCGATGCCTCGGGCTCCTGGCTGCCGCTGACCGCGACCCTCAACGCGGCGCGCATTTTGGATGCGGCCCGACGGGTGCTGGGGGTGGACTTCGACGAACTGTCGCGGCTTGCGCTCTCGGCTCCTTCGGGGGCTGAGGGGTTGGTCATGGTGCCGTGGTTCGAGGGGGAGCGGACGCCGAACCTGCCCGATGCGACGGCGTCGCTGGTGGGCATGACGCTCAAGAACTTCACGCCCGAGAACGTGGCGCGGGCCGCCGTCGAGGGGTTGTTGTGCCTCATGGGTGAGGGTCTGGAGGCGATTCGTCGGCTCGGCGTCTCGATCGAGCGGGTCAGCCTGATCGGCGGAGGAGCGAAGTCCGAGGCCGTCCGACGGCTGGCTCCCGAGGTGCTCGGGGTGCCCGTCGACGTGCCCGCTCCGGCGGAGTACGTGGCGCTGGGCGCTGCGCGCCAGGCGGCGTGGGCCCTGTCGGGGTCGCGGCCTGCGTGGGAGTCGTCGTCGACGGAGACCTACGAGGCGGTGTCGCGGCCGGAGATCGCTGCGCGCTACCGCGAGGTCGCGGGTCGGTTGGTGTCGTCGAACGGTTGGTGAGCCAACCGCCACCTCCCCCGCGGGCTGAGGTGCCGCGGAGCGGCCTCGAAGCCTAAGGAAAGTGAGCTGACAAGGGATTTGGGTCATCTTGCCTGCAGGACCTGTGGTCGGGTTGGCGACGTGTGGTGGGGGCCGGGCCGCCCATGATGCCGGCGGCGGCGCTTCGCGCTGCCGCGCCGTCATCAACGCCCACCCAACCTGCCCCGGCCCCCACCACCCGCCGCCTGCTGCCCCGTCGCGTCGCCTGGCTCCCGTCGCGTCGCCTGCCTCCCGTCGCGTCGCCTGCCTCCCGTCGCGTCGCCTGGCTTGTGTGTCTGCTCGCCTGCGCTAGATCGCAGGCGCCCCGGAGCCGCCTGCCCTGGGTTCAGCCGCCGGCGCTGTAGCGCGGGCGCGCAGACTCAACGCAGGCGCCACAGGGCCCGCCACGCCGAATGAGACGACGGGACGCGCCCGTCGGGGTCCTGCGGCAAGGCCGGGATTCGGAGCCCTCATTGTCACGTCTAGCGTCGACTACGACCTCAGACGTGACAGTTAGCCTCCGGCGGGCCCGTGCCTGGCGCCGAAGACAGTCGTGAGGGAGCGCGAGGGTGGGTGACGGTGGGGCGGCTCGGCGCAGTGCTGCCAACTCGAGGATCACCCAGCTGGCGTCCCGCCTGGGCAGGCCCGACCCAGGCCCGCCCTGCCGTCGCGGACCCGGACCCGACCAGGCCACAGGCAGACGAGTGCGGCGAGACGGGAGACGATGCCCGGGCGGCCTCAACAACCCGGCGACACAACGTCGTGCGGTCGTCAAGGAGACCCTGGACAATGGCCGCCCGGGCATCGACTCACGGCTCACCGCACCGGACCACGAGATCCGCGTGAAGGTGGTAGTCACGACCCTTCGAGACGGCCCACGCCGCTCCGCGGGCGGCCCTCCTCAGGGAGCGAAAGGGCGGTCCTCCTCAGCTCAGGGGGGCGAAAGGACGGGCTGCGCCGCTCCGTGCGCCGCTCCGCGGGCGGCCCTCCTCAGGGGGCGAAAGGACGGGCCACGCCGCTCCGCGGGCGAAAGGACGGGCTGCGCGCTTCGCGGGTGGACCTCCTCAGGAGCGAGAGCGGGTCAGGCAGCGGTCTCCTCCTCGATGGCCGCGTTGAACTGGCTCTGGTACAGGTCGTAGTACGCACCCCTCGCGTCGAGGAGCTCGTGGTGGGTTCCCTGCTCGACGATGCGACCCTCCTCCATGACGAGGATCAGGTCCGCGTCGCGGATGGTCGACAACCGGTGCGCGATGACGAACGACGTCCGCCCGGTGCGCAGTGCCGCCATCGCGTGCTGGACCAGCACCTCGGTCCGCGTGTCCACCGACGAGGTGGCCTCGTCGAGGATCAGCAGCGCCGGGTCCGCAAGGAAGGCGCGCGCGATGGTGATCAGCTGCTTCTCGCCGGAGGAGACGTTGGAGCCCTCCTCGTCGATCACCGTGTCGTATCCCGCGGGCAGCGAGTGCACGAACCTGTCCACGAACGTGGCCTTGGCCGCGGCGCGGATCTCCTCTTCGCTGGCGTCCGGCCTGCCGTAGGCGATGTTGTCGCGGATGGTCCCGCCGAACAGCCACGTGTCCTGCAGCACCATGCCGATGTTGCCGCGCACCTCACCCCGGGGCGCGGACGAGATGTCCACGCCGTCGATGAGGATCCGACCGGACTGCAGGTCGTAGAACCGCATGATGAGGTTCACCAGCGTGGTCTTGCCCGCCCCCGTCGGCCCGACGATCGCGACCGTCTGCCCCGGCTTCGCCGTCAGAGACAGGTCCTGGATCAGCGGCTGCTCGGGCTTGTAGGAGAACCCGACTTGGTCGAACACCACATCCCCCCGCGACACCTTCAGCTCACCGGTGGGCTCCGCTGACATCTCCTCGGAGTCCAGCAGCTCGAACACGCGCTCGGCTGACGCGACGCCGGACTGCAGCAGGTTGGCCATCGACGCCACCTGCGTCAGCGGCTGCGTGAACTGGCGCGAGTACTGGATGAACGCCTGCACGTCGCCGATGTTCATCCGGCCCGACGCCACCCACAGGCCGCCGACGACGGCGATCACCACGTAGTTGAGGTTCCCGACCAGGAACATGACCGGCATGATGATGCCGGAGATGAACTGGGCGCCGAAGCCCGCCTTGTACAGCTCCTGGTTGCGGACCTGGAACTCGGCCTCGACCTCCTTCTGGCGGCCGAACACCTTCACCAGGGAATGACCGGTGAAGGCCTCCTCGATGTGGGCGTTGAGCTCTCCGGTGGACTTCCAGTTCTGCGCGAACAGCTTCTGGGAACGCTTCCCGATCACGGAGACCACCACCATCGCGATCGGCACCGACACCAGCGCGACGAGCGCCAGGATGGGGGAGATCCAGAACATCATGATCAGCACGCCGATCACCATGAGCAGCGAGTTGAGCAGCTGCGACAGGGTCTGCTGCAGCGTCTGCGACACGTTGTCGATGTCGTTGGTGACGCGGCTGAGCACCTCACCGCGGGGCTGCTTGTCGTAGTAGGAAAGCGGAAGCCGGTCCAGCTTGGCGGCCACCTCGCGTCGCATCTGGTAGATCGACTTCTGCACGGCGCCGTTGAGGACCCAGCCCTGGATGTAGGAGAAGACGAACGACACCACGTAGAGGCCGAGCACCCACAACAGGATCACGCCGATGGCGCCGAAGTCGATTCCCTCACCCGGGATGAAGTCCAGGTTGCGCAGCAGGTCGGCGAAGTCGGTGTTGCCCTCCGCGACGGCGGCGTCGATGACCTGCTGCTTGGTCACGCCGGCGGGCATCTGGCCGCCGATGATGCCCGACAGCATGAGGTCCGTGGCGCGGCCGAGGATCTTGGGCCCGACCACGCTGAGTGCCACCGACAGCACGCCCATCGCGATGGCCAGGATGATGCCGGCGCGTTGCGGGCGCAGGTGGCTGAGCAGGCGCCGGACCGACACCTTGAAGTTCGCCGCCTTCTCGCCGCTGCCGGACATCGGGCCGTGCCCGGGGCCGCCGCCGCGGTGCGTGGGCGCGTGCTTGGGCCGCTCGTTGGCCTTGACGGGGATTGCCTTGTTCTCGCTCATGCGGCGGCCTCCTCGGCGCTCAACTGGGACTCGACGATCTCGCGGTACGTCTCGTTGGACGCCAGCAGTTCGTCGTGGTTGCCGCGGCCGACGATCCGGCCGTCTTCGACGACGAGGATCAGGTCTGCGGCGGTGATGGTGGAGACGCGCTGTGCCACGACGAGGACCGCGGCGTTCGCGGTCTCCGGCCGGAGCGCGGCCCGGAGGCGCGCGTCGGTGGCCACGTCGAGGGCGGAGAAGGAGTCGTCGAAGATGTAGACGCTCGGCTTCTTCACCAACGCGCGGGCGATGGCGAGGCGTTGGCGCTGCCCGCCGGAGACGTTGGTGCCGCCCTGCGCGATGTGCGCGCCGAGTTGGTCCTCCTTCTCGAGCACGAACGCCTCCGCCTGCGCGACGCGCAGCGCTGACCACAGTTCGTCGTCGGTGGCGTCGGGCTTTCCGTAGCGCAGGTTGCTCGCGATGGTGCCGGTGAACAGGTAGGGCTTCTGCGGCACGAGGCCGATCCGGGCCCAGAGGGTGTCCGGGTCCAGGTCGCGCACGTCCACGCCGTCGACGAGCACCCGGCCCTCCGTCGCGTCGAACAGGCGGGGGATGAGGCTGATCAGGGTGGTCTTGCCGGACCCGGTGGAACCGATGATCGCGGTGGTGGTGCCGGGGGTCAGCTCGAAGGAGACGTCCTGGAGCACCGGGGACTCCGCGCCCGGGTAGGAGAAGCTGACCCGGTCGAACACCACGTTGCCGCGCTCGCCCGACGGCGCCACCGGGTGCGCCGGCGGGGCCACGGAGCTCTCGGTGTCGAGGACCTCCATGATGCGGTCCGCGCAGACGGCGGCGCGGGGCGCCATGACCAGCAGCATCGTCGTCATCATGACGGAGATGAGGATCTGCATCAGGTAGGAGATGAACGCGGTGAGCTGACCGATCTGGATGTCTCCGGACTCGATGCGCTGGGCGCCGAACCACATCACGCCCACGGTGGAGACGTTCATGATGAGCCCCACGAAGGGGAACAGGAAGGCCATGAGCCGGCCGACGGTGGTGGTGGTGTCGACGAGTTCGGCGTTGGCCTTGTCGAATCGGCGGGCCTCATGGGGCTCGCGGACGAAGGCGCGCACCACCCGGATGCCGGTGATCTGCTCGCGGAGGACCCGGTTGAGGGTGTCGATCCGCTTCTGCATGGTCTCGAACAGCGGGCCCATGTTGACGATGAGGATGGTGATGCCGGCGCCCAGGACCACGACGGCGGCCAGGATGATCCACGACAGCCCGGCGTCCTCGCGCAGCGCCATGAAGACGCCGCCCACCATCGTGATGGGGGCTGAGACGAGCATGACGGCGCTCATCAGGACCAGCATCTGGACCTGCTGCACGTCGTTGGTGTTGCGGGTGATCAGCGACGGGGCGCCGAACTTGTTCAGCTCACGGGCGGAGAAGGAGAGGGCGCGCTCGAAGATCGCGGCCCGGACGTCGCGGCCGAACTGCATGGCCGCGTTGGCGCCGGCCCACACCGCCGCGATCTGGGCGGCGCCCTGAACGGCCGACAGCAACAGCATGATGCCGCCGGTGCCCCAGATGAAGTCGGTGTTGCCCGTGACGACGCCCTCGTCGATGATGCGGGCGTTCAGGGTGGGCAGATACAGCGACATGATGGTCGCGATGGTCTGCAGCACGATGACGATGGCGAGCAGCCCCCAGTAGGGGCGGATGTAGCGGTTGATGAGCCGCCCTAAGCGGGAGATCATGCGATGTCCTTTCGGAGCGCCCCGTGGAGCGCGAGGCGGGCGAGGTCGTCGAGCGAGAGCGACGACGAGACGAAGCGGGAGGCGTGTCCGACGGCGAACGTGCGCAGCAGCGTCGCGAAGGCGTCGAGGGGGACGGTGATGTGGTCGCGGTGGGGGGCGAAGGCGTCCGTCATCCAGGCGTCGAGCTCGGCTGTGCGTGCCTCGAGCTCGGTGCGGGCGCACTGGGCGGCGTGGGGGGCTGTGTGTTTCGCGGCCCCGTGGGCAGCGACGAACATGGTGTGCACCGAATGCAGGTACTGCTCGATGAGCTCGATGGCGGCGCGGGTCTGGGTCTCGATGCCGCCGGTGAGGTCCGACGCGGCCAGCCGGGTGGCCAGCCGTTCGGCGGAGAGCGCCTCGCTGATGGTGGCGGAGATGAGGTCGTCGAGGGAGTCGAAGACGCGGAAGATCGTGCCCTCGGCCACGCCTGCCGCCTCGGCGACCATGCGGGTGGTGAGGGCCTGGCCGTGCTCCTCCAGGAGCGGGATGCTGGCCTCGACGATCGCGGCGCGGCGCCGCTCGGGGGGCATGGGGGCTGCGCGGGTCACGGTGGAAGTGTAGTGAGTGAACACTCACTCATCAAATGCGCTGTGCCCTCGAGTGGCCTCCAGGCGCCTGCGTGAGTTCGGGCCGCCTGCGTTGGCTCCCGTCGCCTGCCTTGGGTTGGGCCGCCTGTGGAGGCGCCTGCGTTGGTGCGCGCCGCCCGCGCTGAAGCGCAGGCCGCGCGACATTATGCAGGCGGCAAGGCTGACCGGAGCGCGATGGACGTCACTCGTCGGGTTGGACAGTCCACGCCGGGGGCTCGTCCTTGCCCGCCTTCTCGTCGGCCTCCGAGTCCTCCTCGGTCTTGTGCACCTTGCCCTTGGCGTGGTGCGACGGGGCGTAGATCACGTAGAGCTGCATGGGCTCGTCGCCGGTGTTGACGATGTCGTGCCAGGTGCCGGCCGGGACCTGGACGGACCAGCCGTCCTCCACGTCCACCTTCACGTTGAGCTCATCCTTGGAGGGACCCATCAGGCAGCGACCCTTGCCCGCGTCGAGGCGGATGAACTGGTCCGTGTCCGGGTGCACCTCGAGCCCGATCGAGTGGGCCACGGGGATGGACATCAACGTGATCTGCAGGTACTTCCCGGTCCATGCGACAGTGCGGTAGTTGGGGTTCTCCCTGGTAGCGGTCTCCAGGTCGAAGACGTTGGGCTCCGGCCCATTGTCGGTGATCTTCATCGGTTCTCCCTCCGGTCGTCTTCCCACATTAGCCCAGCGTCGGGGCCAGCGGTGGGGGGGACGTGCGGCTCCGTGGGGCTGAGGTCAGGCGGTGAGTCGGGCGAGCTCTGCGGCCAGGTTCTCTCGCGCCCGCGACCCCCACAGATTGCGGCCCCCCGTGGTGCGGAACAGGGGCTCCATCGCGAGCAGGTGCCGTAGCAGCTCCGCCCGCCCCACCCTCCAGGCGTCGTCGTCGACGTGGGCGTAGTCCAGCCGGACGTCGCGGACGTAGACGTGGTAGCGGCCGGGGATCTGGCCGAGGATCGAGAGGTCCGCGTCGGACAGCAGCGCCCCGCGCTCGTCGTCGGGGGCGTGGGTGGCGGTCATCCTCACCAGCCGCGACACCTGAGCCACGTCGTCGGCCGGAATCAGCCCACCCAGCGACGACTCGGCGAACGCGGCCGAACGCTCCTCGTCATCCCCGGGCACACCGTCGTAGACGGAGTCGTGGAACCATGCCGCGAGCTCGACGACGCCGTCCCGGCACCCCAACTGCCCGAGGGCGGTGAGGCACTGCGCGAGGTGGCGGACGTCGTGGTAGTGGCGGTGAGGCTCGGACCATCGGGCGACGAGGTCGTCGCGGAGGGTCGTCGGCAGACGGAGACGCTCCCATGCGGTGACGACGGCGACGCGGGCCGCCGGGCGGGTGGGGGTCTTCTCGTGGACGCGCACCCGCAGGCCGGAGGCGGCCAGCCGGCGCACCAGCTCCCGCTCATCCAGCGGGAGGGCCCCGGCGGAGACGAGCTCGTCATAGCGCGACACCGGCACGTCGTAGTGGTCGTGGTCGAAGGCCCTGGGCGGGATGCCCGCGCGCGCGGCGAAGTCGTGGAGTTCGTCGAGGGACGCGTCCGAGACGAGATGGCCGAACACGGTGCCGTGCGCCGGCCAGCGGGGCGGGTCGATCAGCACGGCCATCGTCGAACCCGCCGTCAGCCGCCGGCGAAGGGCGGGAGGACGTCCAGGAGGGCGTCGTCGGCCAGCGGTGTGGCTGGGTCCTCCACGTATTGGCCGTCGTGGAGGACGGAGCTGACCTCCAGCACCCGCGACAGTCTCGCCCCGTGCCGCGAGCGCAGGTCCGCCAGGAGCGCGCCCAGCGTGGGGGCCGCCACCTGTTCCTGCTCTGTGCCCGCGGCCTCGGCGGCCGCGGCGAAGTACCTCACCGTCGCCATGGGAACCAGTGTCGCATCAGTAGTGGGGGAAGCTCGGGTCGATCCGTTCGCCCCACGCGATCATGCCGCCCTCCATCAGCGACACATCAGGGTGGCCGAGCCCGATGAGGTGCGCCGCGGCGCGGCGCGCGCGGGGTGAGATCTTGCAGTAGACGATGACGGGGCCGTCGGGAAGGTTGTCGTCCAACCGGTCCCAGGTCAGCACCTCGCCGAGCGGCACCGCCAGCGAGCCGGGAATCGTGCCCAGCGCGTGCTCCGCGGGCTCGCGGACGTCCAAGAGCGTGGGCCGCGCGGGATTCTCCAGGATGGCGGCGACGTCCTCGACGGTGAGCTCGTTCAGTGTCATGGGGGCCTCCGCTGTGTGGGGGTGGGTGTGGGGGCGGGTATGGACGACGGGGGGTGCGGGGCGCAGCGGCACCTCGCGGGTGCGCTGGGTGAGCGCGTCGATGAGGAGGATGCGGCCGACGAGGGGGTCGCCGAATCCACAGATCAGCTTGACCGCCTCCGCGGCCATGATGGACCCCACCTGGCCCACCAGCGCGCCCAGCACACCGGCCTCGGCGCAGGACGGGACGTCCTCCGGGCGGGGCGGGACCGGGTAGAGGTCGCGGAGGGTGACCGACTCCGGGCGGCCGGGCACGAAGGACGACACCTGGGCGTCGAACTGCAGCACCGCGGCCCAGACCACGGGGAGTCCGAGCTGGGCGCAGGCGTCGGAGACGGCGTAGCGGGTGGGGAAGTTGTCGGCCCCGTCGAGGACGAGGTGGTGGCCTTCGAGGAGGTTGCGGGCGTTGTCAGGGGTGATGCGGGTGCGCTGGGTGGTGACCGTGACGTCTGGGTTCAGGCCGGTCACGAACGCGGCGGCGGAGTCCACCTTGGGGAGGCCGACTGCATTGTCGCGGTGGATGATCTGCCGCTGGAGGTTGCTGGCGTCCACCACGTCGTCGTCGATGACCGTGAGGTGCCCGACGCCGGCAGCGGCGAGGTAGGCCAGGATCGGGCTCCCGAGCCCGCCGGCGCCGACGACCGCGACCCGCGCGGCGAGCAGGCGCCGCTGGGCCTCGATGCCCATGCCGGGGACCAGCAGGTGCCGCGAGTAGCGGATGAGCTGGGCGCGGGTGAGCTCCGGGCCGGGTTCAACGAGCGGGGCTGTCACGCATTCGAGCCTACCCTCGCATTCTTCGGAGAGCCCCCGCCCGGTAGGGGGTTTGAGCAAATGGCACGACTCGCGACGGAGGCCACGCTCGTCTTGAGCGCGGAGCTGACCGCGAGCCGTGCCATTTGCTCAAACCCGTCACACGGGACCGGCCGCCGCGCTGCCCAACGACTCCCGGTACCCGACGAGCCGGTCCGCGGCCGGTGCGGGGGGCTCTCGGCACAGGAATCCTTTGGATCGACGGTGGCGTCATCCTCTCACGCACCGCCAAGTGCCTGCCCGTCTACGATGACCCCATGCGGACCACAGCGCAGTTGCTCGCCGAGATCCGGGCCGACGGTGGCCTCGAGGAGTTCTGCGCGGCCCAGGGGATCGACCTCTTTGTGATGCGTCATGACCACGTGGCTGTTGATGACGGGGGAGGGAGATCGCGCGGAGGGGCCACCCTCGGAGGCGCCCTGAAGACCGGGTAACCGTGGACCCCGGAGTCGATTCTTACGCATCCGTAAGTTACGGTACCGTAGGAACACCATTTGTGAGGAGATCATCAGTGCCCATCACACATCCCCCGACCGTGATTCAGGGCGGCATGGGCGTCGCAGTGTCGTCCTGGAAGCTGGCCCGCGAGGTCTCCCAGTGCGGCGAACTCGGCGTCGTCTCCGGCACCGCCCTCGACGGCGTGCTGGCCCGGGTGCTGCAGGACGGCGATCCGGGCGGACACCGCCGTCGGGCGCTGTCGCACTTCCCGTCGCCCGCGATGGCCCAGCGGATCCTCGACACCTACTTTCTCGAAGGCGGCCGCGCTCCCGGCCAGCCGTACCGCCCGCACCCCACCCTCACGATCTCGCCGAGGCGGGCGGCCATCGAGCTCAACCTCGTCGGCAACTTCTCCGAGGTCTGGCTGGCCAAGGAGGGGCACTCCGGCCTGGTCGGGATCAACATGTTGGAGAAGATCCAGACCGCCAGTCTCTCCGCCATCCTCGGCGCGATGCTGGCCGACGTCGACTACGTGATCATGGGCGCCGGGGTGCCGCGCGAGATCCCCAGGCTGCTCACGGAGTTCGCGGCCGGCCGCACCGGCCACCTCACCATCGACGTGGTCAACTCCACGACGACCCACACGGCTTCCCTCAACCCGGTCACCGCCATGGGCGACGAGCTGCCCGCCCTGCGGCGCCCCAACTTCCTCGCGATCGTCACCCTCCATGTGCTGGCGGACTACCTCAACCGCGACCCCGAGATCCGTCCCGATGGCTTCATCGTCGAGGGCCCCCGCGCCGGTGGGCACAGCTCCCCGCCGCGCGGCGTGCGTGTCCTCGACGAGGCCGGGGACCCGATCTACGGGCCGAGGGACGACGCGGACCTGAGCAAGATCGCCCGCGTGGGCCTGCCGTTCTGGGTTGCCGGCGGCTACGCCACCCCGGAGAAGGTCGCGGAGGCTCGCGCCGCAGGCGCCGAGGGCGTGCAGATCGGCACCTTGTTCGCACTGGCGGACGAGTCCGGCCTCACCCCTGCCATCCGGCAGCAGTTGATGGCCGAGCTGGAGTCCGGTGACTTGGTGGTGCGCAACGATCCGCGCGCGTCGCCGACCGGCTTCCCCTTCAAGGTGGCCCAACTGGCCGACACCCTCTCCGAGGAGGACGTCTACCAGGCGCGGGAACGCATCTGCGACCTCGGGTACCTCCGCATCCCTGTCGAGCGCCCAGACAAGTCGATCACCTACCGATGCCCGTCGGAGCCCCTCAAGCCCTACCTCCGCAAGGGCGGCTCCGAAGAGGACACGGTGGGGCGCAAGTGCCTCTGCAACGCTCTGATGGCCAACATCGGTCTTGGGCAGCTCCGTAAGGACGGCTACCAGGAGCAGCCTGCGGTCACCCTCGGGCAGGACCTGGACGGCGCCAAGGCGCTGGCGGCCCTGTATCCCGGTGGGTGGACCGCTCGGCAGGCTGTCGACTGGTTGCTGTCGGTCCACGCGCCGCGCTGACCCCTGACGAGGAGTAGCCGCACCCTTCCCTGACCTCGGATGGCGACGAGGTCGGGGAGGCGTGCCGACTGATCTGCAGGAATCTACGTAGAGAGCGGCATTTGTGTATATACACAAATGCCGCTCTCTACGTAGCATGTTGCAGATCACGTGGGCCTCAAGTGGCGGCGTTTGCGGAGTTCATGGATCAAGCTCTGTTGGGTAGCCGGCCATTTCTTCCAGATCTGCTGGTAGCTGAGCCTCAGCGTCGTGTAGCCGAGTCCTCTCGCGGCAAGATCCCGCCGTCGGTCGTTCTCGTAGTTGGTCTCGCCGTGGTGTGCCTGGCTGTCGCACTCGACGATGAGCGAGTCTCCCACCAGGAGGTCGACGAACCCAACGCCGTCGATCTTGGCCTGAGCCCTGACGGGGACGCGCCTGCGCACGAAGAAGAGCCTGACTCTCGTTTCGCTCCCGGACTGGGCGGGTGCGATTCGGTCGCGGTAGTCGGCGTACTTCTTCGGCAACCCTCCGAGTGCCCAGCGGACTTCCTCCAGAGGTGCCAGGCCGAGGTTCAGGGCGGACTCGGCCACGATCATGGCGTCCTCCACCGGGTGTCGGACCGCCACCTGTCGCAGGCAGTCCGACAACGGCCAGACTGCCTCTGGCGGATATCTGACCCCGTAAGGATGGGCGATCAACCCCTTGCGCCTGACGGGGTCGGTTCCAGACCCGTAGACGACATGGATTCCTGACCTGTTGGGGACCCAGAGTCCATGGTGCCGGCATCCGCTGAGGCAGCCCAGCCTGGCGCCAGCCTTGAGGGCGCGCTGCACGTCTTCGTCGGCTCCGTCCGTGGCGTACCAGCCCGGGCGGATCCGGCGCAAGCTTCCGTTCTTCACCAGCAGAGCGGCGTGGTGCCGGGTGATGCCCGCGTCTCGAAGTTGAGCGGGGGAGTAGATGCCTTGGAGATCCATGCCGCCACTCTCGGCAACCTGGCGGGGCATTTCCCGCCACGCCTGACGCCCTGTGGACGACCTCGCCTCTGCAAGTTGCTATCCAGAGCGCGGTTTCTGCAGATATCCACAGAAACCGCGCTCTGGATAGCAAGTTGCAGACAGGGGTGGCCAGATCCGGGCGTTGGTCAGGAAGTGAGGTCGAGTCCGAGGTCGAGAACCTCTGCCGAGTGGGTCAGGGCGCCGACGGCAATGAACTCCACTCCTGTGGCCGCGACCTCGGCGGCCCGCTCAAGCGTCAGCCCTCCGCTCGCCTCCGTCCGGACCCCCGCTTCGCGGCACACAGCAACGGCCTCGCGGGTCTCGGCCAGGGTCATGTTGTCCAGCAGCACCAGCTCGGCTCCCGCCGCGACCGCCTCGCGCACCTGCGCGACGGTGTCGCACTCCACCTCCACCGCGACGCCCGGCGCGAAGGCCCGCACCGCCCGGAACGCCGCCGCGACCGACCCCGCCGCCGCGACATGGTTGTCCTTGATCAGCGCCGCATCCCCGAGCGCCATCCGGTGGTTGACGCCCCCGCCGCACACGACTGCGTACTTCTGCAGGGCGCGCATGCCCGGCACGGTCTTGCGCGTGTCGCGGATCCGGGCCTCGCTCCCGGCCACGGCGGACACCCACTCAGCCGTCTCAGTCGCCACCCCGGAGAGCTGCCCCAGGAAGTTCAACAGCGTCCGCTCGGCCGTCAGCAGGCAGCGCACGGGACCGGCAATTCGCAGTACGACGTCCCCCGGTGCCACCCGCGCCCCGTCGGCCAGCACCACCTCGGCCGACGCCTCGACCCCCAGCCGCGACGCCACCGTCCGCAGCACCTCGACGGCCACCGGCACCCCCGCGACGACTCCAGCCTCGCGCGCCACCACCTCCGCGACCCCGACAGCGCCCGCCGGCACCGTCGCCTCCGTCGTGACGTCCGGCCCGAGCCGGAGGTCCTCGTCCACCGCCACGGCGATGATCCGCCGCACCTCGGCTGGGTCGACGGCGCCCCAGGCGTCGACCACGTCGCGGTCCAGTGGGGCAAGGTCGATCTCGGTCGACAGGGCGTTCATGCTGCGGTCCTTTCGGCGATGGTGAGGGGCGCAGAGGTGAGCTCAAGGCCGCCCTCCGTGAGGCGAATGGCGATCCTCCGCTCCCAGGCGGGCGACGTGGTGGGGTAGTCGGCGCGCCGGTGGCATCCGCGGGACTCGGTCCGCGCCGAAGCGGCGGCCACCAGGGCGGTCGCGACGGCGTGCAGGTTCGTGGCCGTGAGGGTCGCGTCATCCACCACACCAGCAACACGTGGCGCCTCGGCCAGAGCGGCGCCGAGCGCACCCAAGCCATCGGACGTCCGCGACACGAAGGCCTCGTGCTGCATCCACGCCCTGATGCCTGGGACCGCCGAAGGATCGACGACGCCCACGACACCCCGCGACACCGGCGCCCCAGCCCGCGACACAGACCCGGAGGCGAGTAGAGCCCCTACCCGGTCGCCCGCTACCAGCGCCTCGGTCAGCGAGTTCGACGCCAACCGGTTCGCCCCGTGCACGCCCGTCGCCGCGACCTCGCCGACGGCGAAAAGCCCCTGCACCGACGTCCGCCCGGACAGGTCCGCCGCGACACCCCCGCACGCGTAGTGGGCGGCCGGGTGCACCGGGATGCGTTCGGTCACCGGGTCGACGCCCCGGCCCCGGCACAGCGCCAGGATGCCCGGGAAGTGCGCCTCCCACTTCGCGCGCCCGAAGAACGTCGCGTCCAGCCACACGTGCGGCGCACCCGTCCGCTCCAGGTGGGCCATGATCGCGGCCGAGACGACATCGCGCGGCGCCAGCTCGAGCAGCGGGTGGACCCCGGCCATGATCCGGCGGCCTGCGTCGTCGACGAGCCACGCGCCCTCGCCGCGCACCGCCTCGGACACCAGGACACCCCGCGACCCTGCGTCGGCGTCGGCCAGCACGGTGGGGTGGAACTGCATGAACTCGAGGTCGCGGACCTCTGCGCCGGCCCGCAGCGCCGCGGCCACGCCGTCGCCCGTCGCGCCCAGCGGGTTGCTCGTGACGGGCCACAACTGACCGATCCCGCCGGTGGCGAGCACGACGGCGCCGGCGAACAGCTCGCCCACCCGCCCGTCGGCGTCCAGCAGCCGCACCCCGCAGGCCCGCCCCTCGGCATCCGTGAGCACGTCGACGAGCCGCGTCCGGGTCATGACCCGCGTCCGCGACCCCGCGAGAGCCGACGACAGCGCCGCCCACAGCGCACGCTCGATTTCCGCGCCTGTGGCGTCGCCGTCGGCGTGGATGATCCTCCGCGCCGAATGACCGCCCTCGAGGTGCAGGTCCAGCCCGCCCCCGGACCCCCGGTCGAACCGCGCCCCCAGCCCGATCAGCCGCCGGATCGCGCCCGGTGCACTGGCCACCAGATCCGACACGATCCCCGCGTCGCACAATCCCGCCCCGGCGGTCAGGGTGTCGGCCACGTGGGAGGCGAGCGTGTCGCCGTCGTCCCACACCGCCGCGAGCCCGCCCTGCGCCCAGGCGGTGGCCGAATCCGTGACCTCGCCGCGGGTGACCGCCACGCAGTCGACGCCGGCGGCGGCCAGGTGCAGGAGCGCGGACAGACCCGCCGCGCCGGTGCCGACCACCACGACGTCGGTCCGCCCCGTCCAGGCGGGGGCGGCCGCGGGCAGCATCATTCCCCCGACCCGGGGTTGCCGATCGCCACCATCCGCTCGACGGCCTGACGGGCGCGGGCGGCCACATCCCCCGGCACGTCCACCTCGTACGCCCTGGTCAGCGCAGGGTCACCGAGGCACGCCTCCAGTTTCTCCGGCGTGGTCATCTTCATGAACGGGCACGCGGCCTTGGGGTTGACCGGCTGGAAGTCGGTCAGGGGATTGGCCTTGCGCAGCTGGTGCAGCATGCCGATCTCGGTGGCCACCAGCACCTGGCGCGACGTCTCCCGCCGCGCGTAGTCAAGCATTCCGCCGGTGGAGAGCACGTGGGTGCGGTCGCCTGGCAGCTCGCCGGACTCGGCCAGCCACAACGCACTCGTGGTGCAGCCGCACTCGGGGTGCACGTACAGGTCGGCGGCGGGGTTGTCGCGCACGGACTCGATGAGGTCCGACGGCGAGATGTCGGCATGCACGTGGCACTCGCCGAGCCAGACGTGAATGTTCGTCCGGCCGGTGGCGCGGCGCACGTGCGCGCCGAGGAACTGGTCCGGGAGGAAGAGGATCTCGCGGTCCTCGGGGATGGAGCGCACCACCTCGACGGCGTTGGAGCTGGTGCAGCAGACGTCCGTCTCCGCCTTCACCTCGGCGGTGGTGTTGACGTAGGACACGACGACGGCGCCGGGGTGTTCGGCCTTCCAGGCGCGCAGCTGGTCGGCGTTGATGGTGTCGGCGAGCGAGCAGCCGGCCGCCTGGTCCGGGATGAGGACGCGCTTGGCGGGGGAGAGGAGCTTGGCGGTCTCGGCCATGAAGTGGACGCCGGCGAAGACGATGGTCTCGGCGTCGGAGGTGGCGGCGATGCGGGAGAGGGCCAGCGAGTCGCCCACGTGGTGCGCGACGTCCTGGATGATCGGTGCCTGGTAGTTGTGGGCGAGGATGACGGCGTTGCGCTCCGCGGCCAGCGCGTGGACGCGGGTCTGCCACGCGGCTACCTCGTCGGGGGTCCAACGCTCCCAGGCCTCGAGGCCGACGGCGGGCTCCTGGAGGAGAGTCATCTCCTGCTCCTTTCCGGTTTTCGACTATCAGGCGAAAACTAGGGGAACTGTAGCATGCCATCCATGGCTCCCCACACCCCGCGCGATTCCGTGGGCGTCGCGCTGTACCGGCACGAGGCCATCGGGGCGGTCCTGCAGGTGCGCGGGGTCGACGACGGCGCCCCCCGGCTCTCCGTGCTGCTCGCCGGCCGGGACCACGAGCCCTACGCGGGCCGGTTCGCGTTGCCGAGCGGGCCCGTCGAGCCGGAGGAGACGCTGGAGGCTGCGGTGCTGAGGCATCTCACGCAGAAGGTGGACGTCGCGGGGCTGACGCACCTCGAGCAGCTGGGCACTCGCTCCGACCCTGGCCGCGACCCCGCGCAACGCACCATCGGCACCAGCTACCTCGGGCTCGTGCCGACGGTGCTGGAGCCGCACCTGCCCGAGCGGGCGTCGTGGGTGGCTGTCGACGACCTGCCGGACCTGGCATTCGACCATGACGGCGTGGTGGCCCAAGCGGTGACCAGGCTGCGGGCGAAGCTCAGCTACACCAACATCGGGTTCGCGCTGATGCCGGCCGAGTTCACGGTCGCGGAGCTGCGGGAGGTCTATGTCGCGGCCCTGGGCCACGACGTCAAGCCGACGAACCTGGAGCGCGTCCTGACGAGGCGCGGCCAGCTGGTGCCGACGGGGGAGATGTCGGCGCCCGGCACGAAGGGTGGCCGCCCGGCCCGGGTGTTCCGTTTCCGCGACCATGCTTTGGTGGTCACCGACCCGTTCGCCGTCCTCCGCCCCGAGTAGGCCTCACCCAGCGCGGGGAGGGGGGTCGGCGTCGTCGCGCCCCGGGATTGAGATGGTGTCGTTCACGGCATCGGCCTGCCCACCGCGGATGCCGATGAGGGTGGCCAGCAGAATCAAAGCTCCGCCGGCCACGAGGCGGATTGTGACGGCCTCGCCGCCGAAGCCGACGGCGAACGCCGAGGCGAAGACCGGCTCGAACGTCATGAGTAGGGCCACCCGGGTGGGGGTGATGTGGCGCTGCGCCCAGGTCTGCAACAGCATCGTGACGATGCCGGCCATGATCGCGGTGTAGACGATGGCGCCCCAGACGCCGGGGTCCGCGGGCACGTGGTAGCCGCCGGGGAGGCCCAGGAAACCGGTGGTCAGCGCCACGCCGATGAGCTGGACGATGGCCAGGCTCATGGCGTGCATGGAGCGTGACCACCGGTCCAGCAGGACGATGTGAACGGCGTACAGCGCCGCGCCGACGAGGGTGAGCGCCTCGCCGACTCCGCCGTTGCCGAGCCCGGTGAGGCTCAGCACCGCGAGCCCGGCGAGTGCCAGCGCCACCGCCACCCACGTGCGGACGTTGAGTCGGGCCTTGAAGGCGATCCACATGATGATCGGGGTCAGGACCACGTACGTGCCGGTGATGAACCCGGAGACTGAGGCCGCCGTCGTCTGCAGGCCCACGGTCTGGACGATCTGCGCAAGGCCGTAGAGGCAGCCGAGGGCCAGTCCGATCTGCCACTGCGTGGCGGTGAGGCGGCTGAGTCGTCGCCAGAAGACGAAGGCGGGGATGGCGGCTCCGACGGCGAACCGGACGGCGAGGAAGTCGATGGGGTCGATCTTGCTGACGGCGTCCTTGATGATGAAGAACGTCGACCCCCAGATCGCCGTCACCACGAGCAATGCCAGGGTGGCGACGGTTGGCTTCCGCATGCTCCTCCTCCCGCTCTGTGTGTCGCGGGAAGTCTACGGGCGGCTAGCCGGAGGCGCGGATCTTCAACTCCACCGGCAGCGTCACCGGAGACGCGATCTCCCGCCCCTCAACGAGGCCCAACACCATCAGGGTGGCCTGCCGGCCCAACTCGACCGCGGGGTTGACCACCGTCGTCAACGGCGGGTCGAGTGTCGCGGCGGCCGCGAAGTCGTCGAATCCGATCACCTTCACCTGCTCGCCGATCCGGAGCCCGCGCGCCCGGAGCGTATCCATCACGCCTTGGGCCATCAGGTCCGAGGCCGCGAAGATCCCGTCGATCGCTGGGTCTGCGTCGAGCAGCTCAGCCGCCGCGCGCGCGCCCGACTCGCGGGTGTAGTCGCCGTGCGCGACGGCGACCTCGAGCCCCGCATCCTCGAGAACCGTGCGCCAGCCGGTGAGTCGGTCCAGCGCCGCCGACATGTCCGACGGGCCAGCGACGGTGGCAGGGCGGCGCACCCCCGTCGCCAGCATCCGCTCCGCCGCGAGACGTGCGCCGCCCAAGTTGTCGGTGTCCACGAAGTACGGATGCTGATCAGTGTCCGGAAGCAGCGGCGCACCCAGGAACACCGTCGGGATGGGCAGGTTGAGCGCGGCCGCGACCAGCCCGTCGGAGCGGTGGTGCGACACCACGATCGCCCCCGCAACGCGCCCCTCAAGCAGGAAGTCGACGACTGAACCGGACCGGTCCGGGTGTGACGCGAACACCATCACGAGCTGCATGTCTGTGCCGGCCATGCCGTCGTTGATGCCGGCCACAGCCAGGCCGAAGAAGGGGTCCGAGAAGACCATCCCGTCCGGCTCCGGCACCACCATCGCGAGCGTGTTGGAGCGCCCCGTCGCCAGGGACCGGGCCGACGCGTTGGGCACATAACCCAGCTTGGAGACGGCGGCCCCCACCTTGGCAGCGGTCTCCGTTGCCACCCCGGGATCGTGACGCACGACGCGTGACACCGTGGCGCGCGAGACGCCCGCGAACCGTGCGACGTCCTCCAGCGTCGGCCTCACCATCGTCGGTCCCTTCACTACCCCTGCACGCCATTCTGGCGCGCAGCGTCACGGAAGAATAGAGCCGACGCCTTCGGGGTGCGCTGCTGTGTCTCGTAATCCACGCGCACGATGCCGAAGCGCTTGTCGTAGCCCCACGCCCATTCGAAGTTGTCCATCAGGGACCACACGAAGTACCCGCGCACGTCCACCCCGGCCGAGATGGCGTCGTGGACGGCGACGAGATGGTCGCGCACGAACGACACCCGGTCCTGGTCGTCGACAAAGCCCTCCGCGTTCGCCACGTCAGGCATCGCGGCGCCGTTCTCAGTCACGTACAGCGGGATGCCGGCCGGGCCGGTGTACTCCTCCTGCAGCCGCACCAGCAGCCGGGTCAGGCCCTCGGGCTGGATCTCCCAGTCCTGATCCGTGACCGGCAGCCCGCGCGGCACGGACGTCACCCACTCGGAGCCGATGTTCGGGTTCCCCCGAACCCGCCCGTCGGGCAGCACCACCGGTGCGTAGTCCGACGACGGCGTGCCGGTGACGGCCTCACCGTGGTAGTAGTTCACGCCCAGCACGTCGATGGGGGTGGAGATGATCTCCAGATCCCCCGGCTGGATGGCGTCCTCGAGGCCGAGCCCCGCCAGGTCTTCCAGCACGTCCGCCGGGTACTCCCCGCGGAAGATCGGGTCCAGGAAGAAGCGGTTGAAAATCCCGTCGATCCGCCTGGCGGCCTCCACGTCGTTGGCCGACGACGGGTCCAGCGGGTCCGGAACCGTGTGGTTGGTGGTGATCCCCAGCGTGGCCGACGGCGCCAGCTCGCGCAGCCGCGCCGTCGCCATCCCGTGGGCCAGCAGCAGGTGGTGCGCCGCGTGAAGGCCTTCGCGCCGTGAGGCATGCCCGGGGGCGTGCTCCCCGCACGCGTAGGAGAGGAATGAGGAGCACCACGGCTCGTTGAGCGTGGTCCAGATGTTGACCCTGTCGCCCAGCGCGGCGTGCATCGCCTCGGCGTACTCGACGAAGCGGTAGGCGGTGTCGCGGTTGGTCCAGCCCCCCTTGTCCTGCAGCGCGGCGGGCAGGTCCCAGTGGTAGAGCGTCACCCACGGCGTGATGCCGTGGCCGAGGAGCTCGTCGACCAGACGTGAGTAGAAGTCCAGGCCCCGGGGGTTGATGTCCTTGTCGTCGGGGCGCACGCGGGGCCACGACGTCGAGAAGCGGTAGGACTGCAGTCCCAGGTCCGCCATCATGCCCACGTCCTGCGGCATGCGGTGGTAGTGGTCGCATGCGACCGTGCCGTCGTGGCCGCCGAAGACGGCGCCCGGCTCACGGCAGAACACGTCCCAGATGGAGTCCGTGCGGCCGTCCTCGTGGGTGGCCCCCTCGATCTGAAACGACGCGGTGGCACTGCCCCACAGGAAGCCTGGGGGGAACTGATAGGCGGTCATCCCTTGACTGCTCCTTGCATGATGCCGGCCACCAACTGGCGCCCGGCGACGGCGAACAGGACAACCAGCGGCAGCGTGGCGACGAGGACCCCGGCCATGATGAGCGAGTAGTCCTTGAAGTAGGACGCCTGGAGCAGCTGCAGCGCCACCGGGAGGGTGGGGTTGGCAGAGCCCAGGATGATGAAGGGCCAGAAGAAGTTGGTCCAGGACCCGACGAAAGTGAACAGGCCCAGCATTGCCGCGGCGGGACGGGCCGCCGGGAGCGCGATGGACCAGAATGTGCGGATCATGGAGGCGCCGTCTACTCGGGCCGCCTCGATCAACTCGAAGGGCAGCGCCTCGCGCAGGTACTGGGTCATCCAGAACACACCGAAGGCCGTGACCATGCCGGGCACGATGACCGCCTGGAGCTTGCCCACCCAGTCCAGCTCGGACATGAGGATGAACAGGGGCACGATGCTGAGCTGCGTCGGGACCGCCATGGTCGCGATGACGAACACCAGCAGGCCGCTGCTGCCGCGGAATCGTAGCTTCGCGAACGAGTAACCGGCCAGCGTCGAGAAGAACACCACTGAGATGGCGGTGATCGTGGAGACGATCACCGAGTTGCCCAGCGCCGTCCAGAACTTGATGTCCGAGGTGATGACGCGACCGATGTTGGCCATCAGGTTGCCACCAGGGATGAAGGACGGGATGGGGTTGCGCGCGATCTCGGGCGCGGTCGAGGAGGCCAGCAGGATCGTGAAGTAGATCGGGTAGATCGAGATGAGCACGACGGCGGCGAGGGCGGCGTACGTCGCCCAGCCTGGGCGCTTGTCAACGCCGTGCAGCTTGCGTCGCACCGCGCGGGCTGCGCCCTTGCCTGCCAATTGCTCGACCATGGGGGAGGACATCTGCGTGGACATCAACGGCCCGCCTTTCCGCTCGAGGATGACGCGATGGAGCGCGTGATGAGGTAGTTGATGACGCCCACCAGGATGATGATGAGGAACAGGATCCAGGACACGGCCGCGGCGCGGCCGAAGCTCTTCTGGGCTCCCCAGCCCAGCTCGTAGATGTACATCGTCAGCGTCATCCACTGCCGGTCCGCGCCGCCCTGGCCCAGGGTGTCGAACATGCGGGGCTCGTCGAAGATCTGGAGGCCGCCGATGGTGGAGGTGATGACGACGAAGATGATGGTGGGCCGCAGCATCGGGATGGTGATGGAGAAGAAGGTGCGCCAGCGGGCGGCGCCGTCGACGATCGCGGCCTCGTAGACCTCCCGCGGGATGGCCTGCATGGCGGCGAGGAAGATCAGCGCGTTGTAGCCGGTCCAGCGGAAGTTCACCATGGTGGCGATGGCGATGTGGGCGGCCAGCGGATCCGCGTGCCAGCCGATGCCGGCCGCGCCCAGGTTCGCGAGGACCGCGTTCACGAGGCCGGACTGGTCGGCGAAGATCTTCGCGAAGATCATGGAGACGGCCACGGGCGCCACCACGTAGGGGAGCAGCACGCCCATCCGCCAGAAGGTCTTCGCGCGGAGGTTGGTGTCGAGCAGGTAGGCGATGACGATCGCGGCCATGACCTGCGGCACGGAGGAGAGAAGGAAGATCGAGAAGGTGTTGCGCAGCGCCTTGTAGAAGTTGGGCTGCTGCAGCACGTCGGTGTAGTTCTTGAGGCCCACCAGGTCGCCCTGGCCGCCGATCAGGTGCCAGTCATGCACCGACACGTAGGCGGTGTACACCAGTGGAAACAGGCCGACGATGAAGAACAGGATGAAGAACGGGCTGATGTACAGGTAAGGCGACGCCTTGACGTCGAGCCGGCTCAGGCGCTGGCTCAGGGTGAGCTCTCTCATGGGGATGTCTTTCGGGCAGCGGGGACGGGGCGGGGTCGGGGGCCGGGGGTGCGACCCCCGACCCCGCGGTGACTCAGCTGAGGCCGAGGGCGTCGTAGGCCGCGAGGGCCTTGTCCCACGAGCCGGCGGCGTCGTCGGTGCCTTCGACGTCGACACGGTTCAGACCGTCAGTGACCAGCTGCGCAAGGGCGAAGTAGTTCGGGCCCTTGAAAGGCTGCACGGTGACGGCCTTGGCGCGGTCGGCCAGGATCTGTCCGGTGGGCGCGTCGTTGAAGAACGCGTTGGTGGACTCCAGCAGGGCCGGGTCCTCGAGGGCATCGACCTGCGACGGGAAGGTGCCCTTGGCCTCGAACGCCTTGATCTGCTGCTCAGGGGCGGTCAGCCATGCGGCGAGCTCCTTGGCCGCCTCGTGGTTGGGGCCCTGCTCAGGAACGGTCAGGTAGGAGCCGCCCCAGTTGCCGCCGCCGCCCGGGTAGACGTTGGCGATGTCCCAGCCCTCGACGCCCTCGGCGTTGCCCTCGATGACGCCCAGCATCCAGCCGGGGCAGAGCATCGTGGCGAACTTCTCACCCTGGAAGGCGTTGGTCCAGTCCTCGGTCCACTGCGCCAGGCCGGCGGACAGGCCGTCGTCGACGGCAGCGGTGGCGATCTGGTCGTAGATCCCCTTGATCTCCTCGTTCTCGCTCAGCGGGATGGGGGTGCCGTCCGAATTCTCGAAGGGGTTTTCCACCTGGTTGACCATGCCCTGGAAGGTGGCCGAGGCGGAATCGAACCAGGCGACGCCGCCCGACTTGGCCACGTAGTCCTTCCCGACGGTGAAGTAGTTGTCCCAGTCGCCCTCGAGCAGCGCGGCAACTTCCTCGCGGTCGGTCGGGAAGCCGGCCTTCTCCATGAGGTCGGCGCGGTAGCAGATGCCCTGGGGGCCGATGTCGGTGCCGTAGCCGATGAGCTTGCCGTCTTCGGTGGTCACGGCGGCGGTCTTCCAGTCGAGCCAGCGGCCCTCGAGCTCGGGGTCCGCCAGGTCGACGAACTTGTCCGGGTACTGCATGAGCTCGGTCAACCAGTCGATCTCGATGGCCTCGACGTCGGCCAGGCCCGAGCCTGCGGCGAGGCGGGTGTTCATGTTGTCGCGGGCCTCGTTGGCCGTCGCGGCCTTGCGCTGCTCGACGGTGATGTTGGGGTTGTCGGCCATGTACTCCTTGATCAGCTCTTCGTAGCCGAACTCGTTGAACGTGGCGACGGTGAGGGTGATCTTCTCGTCCGGGTTCGCCGAGGCGTCCTGGGACGTGGTGGCGTCGGGGGTGCCCGACGAGCAGGCCGTCAGTAGGGCGCCGACGCAAGCGACGGCGGCGAGATTGCGAATGACAGGACGCACGGTGACTCCTTTGTGATGACTGTGTGCCTTCCCGTAGAGAGCGCTCTCATCTGTCTTCGGCGAATCATCGAGAGCGCTCTCAGGGATTGCTAGAAGCGTATGTGCGACCCCCGCCGAAAGTCAACCGGGGTTATCAACTTGTGATAATTGGGCCCCACCGCGGGCTCTGCCCTCCCCACGGACGGGGCCGACGGTCCGCGGCGGCTGAGGGGGACCGGCCTCGCCCATGGGGCGCCCCGTCGGCAGGCCCAAACCGCCGGCCTGCCTAGCCCCAACGCCCGACCCACCGCGACCGGTCCCCCTCAGCCACCGCTCGGCGCTCAGGTGCGGGTTGCCCTGACTTCGCCGCCGCCGATGACTGCTGGGGATGGTTCCTGGTGGTCGGGTGGTGCCGGGCTGCGCCCGCTGTGGCGTGAAGCGGTGCTGGGTGGTGGCGGCCGGGCCGGGTTGGCTCGGGCATGTGCGACGAGGTCAGGCGCGTCAGCGCCTCATCGAGGAGTCACGGGCGGGACCGGCCGCCACCATCCAGCGCCAACCCGACCCACGCGTTAAGGCCCCCGAGTTCAGGCCCCGACCTCATCAGCTGGTGCTAGGGCGGAGGAGGGGGTAGAGGATCGTCTCGCGGATGCCGACGCCCGTCAGCAGCATAATCAACCGGTCGATGCCCAACCCCAGACCGCCCATCGGCGGCACCCCGTACTCGAGCGCCTCGATGAAGTCGCCGTCGAACTGCATCGCCTCCGGATCACCCCCGGCCGCCTTGAGCGACTGGGACACCAGCACTTCCCGCTGGATCACCGGGTCCACCAGCTCGGTGAAGCCGGTGCCGCGCTCGAGGCCGCCGATGATCAGGTCCCACGCCTCGACCTTCCCCGGCTCCGAGCGGTGCTGGCGCGCCAGCGGCTGGGCGATCGACGGGTAGTCATAGACGAACGTGGGCTGCAGCAGGTCCGGTTCGATCACCTCGGAGAACAGCTCCATCGCCATCTTGTCCGCGGCCCACTTGGGGTCGTACTCCACCTCGTGCGCGTCGGCGATCCGGTGCAGGGTCTCCAGGGGCGTGTCGACGGTGATCTCCTCCCCGAACCGCTCGGACATGGCCGGGAAGACCGACAGCCACGGCCACTCGCCGTCGAGGTCGATGACGCCCTTCGGCGTCTCGATCTGCCGCGACCCCACCGCGTCCGCCGCCGCGACGATGATGTCCTGGATCAGCCGCGCGATCGTGCGCTGGTCCCCCCACGCCATGTAGGCCTCGAGCATGGTGAACTCCGCGGAGTGCGTCGAGTCGATGCCCTCGTTGCGGAACACCCTGCCCATCTCGAAGACGCGGTCCGCGCCGCCCACCATGGTGCGCTTGAGGTGCAGCTCCAGGGCGATCCTCAGCGTCATGTCGATGTCGAACGCGTTGATGTGGGTGGTGAACGGGCGCGCCGCGGCGCCGCCGTGCACGAGCTGCAGGATGGGCGTCTCCACCTCGATGTAGTCCTGCGCGTACAGCGTCTGGCGGACCGCCCGGGTGATGGCGGCGCGCGTGCGGACCATCTGGCGGGCGTCGTCGCGCACGATGAGGTCCACGTAGCGACGGCGCACGCGCGCCTCCTCGGAGAGGTCCTTGTGCATCACGGGCAGCGGCCGAAGCGCCTTGGATGCCATCCGCCACTCGGAGGCCATGATGGACAGCTCACCGCGCTTCGACGAGATGACCCGGCCGGTCACCCAGACGAAGTCGCCGAGGTCCACGTCGGCCTTCCAGGCCGCGAGCGCCTCATCGCCCACCTCGGCCAGCGACAGCATCACCTGGAGGCGCTCGCCGTTGTCGTCGGGGGTGAAGCCGTCCTGCAGGGTGGCGAAGGCCAGCTTGCCGGTGTTGCGGATGAAGACCACGCGCCCGCCGGTGGTGACGAGGTCCTGCGTCTCCTGCCCGGCCTCAAGGTGTCCCCAGGTGCCCCGGATTGCCCGCAGGGTGTGGCTGCGCTCCAGGTCCGCCGGATACGGCTCAACCCCGGCGTCCAGCAACCGGGCGCGCTTCTCCTTGCGGATGGCGGTCTGTTCCGAGTCGCTGGGCAGGGCGGAGGGGGTATCAGTCACGCGGGACATCCTAACGGGTGGGGGTGTCCCGCCCGTCACGGCGAGGGCTCACGCCCAGCTGACGCGCACCCCGTCGACGGTGTCCTCGAAGACCACGCCGGCGAGGCTTTCGGTGGTCCAGTCCGCGGCGAGCTCGTCGGCGCGGTGCTCGGTCAGGACGCCCAGCACCTTCATGCCGGCCGAACGGGCGGCGGCCACCCCGGCGGGGGCGTCCTCGCAGACCAGGCAGCGCGCGGGATCCACGCCCAGCCGCAGGGCTGCGAGCAGGAAGCTGTCCGGGGCGGGCTTCCCGTTCTCCACCTGGTCCCGGGTCACGATGACCTCGGGGCGAGGCAGGCCGGTGGCGCCCAGGCGGGCGTCCAACAGCGCGGTGGTGCAGGAGGTGGCGATGGCGCGACGGTGGGTGGGGATGGCCGCGAAGGCAGCGGCCGCTCCTGGGAGCGCCACCACGCCGTCGGTGTCCGAGACCTCCAACTCGTCGATCCGTGCCCCGGCAGCGGGCGCGATGTCCGCTGGCAGGAGAGCGCGCGCCACCGCCTCGGCCGGCCGGCCCGTGTACTGCCGCAGGGTCTCGAGATCCACCCCGTACTCGGCGGCCCACAGCCTGTAGGCGCGATGCATCGAGGCGATGGAATCGGCGAGGGTGCCGTCGAAGTCGAAGATGACAGCGTCGAACGTGCCGATCCCGGTCACTTCCACAGGGTCATTCCTGTGAAGCTCACGACGATGAGGCCCAGGCCGATGGCCAGGTTCCAGTCCCCGAGGGAGCGCATGAAGCCGATGTACTCGTAGGCCAGGTTCCAGGTGACCATCCAGGCGACGCCGATGAGGCCGATCGGCAGGAAGACCGCCGGCACCCAGGACCGTCCGCGGGGCGCCAACCGGGCGGCTTCACGTCGCTGCTCCGTGAGCTCTGCCTTCGCCTTGGACTTCTTCTTGTCCTCGGCGGTCTTGCGCACCTTTGATTCGGGCACTTTTGCCTCCTTCGTCGGGCACCTAGCCTAGGTCAGCGTCGACGAATCGCCCACATCGCCGCCTGAGGAATCCCTGGCGCGCCGCGCGCCGGGTACCGTGGGGCCATGGGCATGTGGGGCGCGCTGAAGCAGCGGGTGCCGCGCGTGCGCGCCAACATCGGCAAGAACCAGCTTCGGCACCGCTCCGGCCGCGGACGGGTGACCACCATCCTGGTCTGTGTGCTGGCGGGCTTCATGATGACGGTGGCGGCGCTGGCAGCCCGAGGCACGGATCTGAGGACGGACCGCAACGCGGACATGCGCGACCTCATCGTGTCGCAGGGCCAGCGCAATGCGGAGCTGAGCCTGGAGGCTGACGAGCTGCGGGCCGAGGTGGCGTCGCTCGGCTCGGGCCAGGTGGGCACAGGGGATCTCGCCGACGACCTCGCTGAAGCCGAGTTCCAGGCGGGCCTGGTCGCGGTGGGCGGGCCGGGCCTGAGGGTGACGCTGACCGACGCCCCCAACGACGTCCGCCCCGCAGGTGTCGACGACGACGCGCTCGTCGTCCACCAGCAGGACATCCAGGCGGTGGCCAACGCGCTGTGGGCCGGCGGGGCGGAGGCGATGACCATTCAGGGCCAGCGCGTGATCGCGACCACCGGCATCAAGTGCGTCGGCAACACCGTCGTGCTGCACGGCATCCCGTACGCGCCGCCGTATGTGATCGAGGCCGTCGGGGATCAGCAGCGGCTGCAGGCTGGGCTCGATGCGTCCGAGGCGGTGCAGATCTACCGGCAGTACGTTGACGCCTACGGCCTCGGCTACGCGGTGGAACGGCCCCAGCAGCTGGAGCTACCCGCCTTCAGCGGCACCACCGGCATCTCCCTGGCGCAGGCCGCCGGCTGACGGTGTCGCGGTGCCGCCGAACGGCGCGCGGCGGATCGGGCTCCCGGTGGCACAATGGCCGCGTGGCAGCCATCCTCGTGATCGACAACTACGACTCGTTCGTCTACAACATCGTGTCCTACCTGGCGCAGATCGGCGCCGAGGTCGAGGTGTGGCGCAACGACGATCCGCGCTTCGCGGAGGAGGGCTGGCACAAGCCCTTCGACGGCGTGCTCCTCTCCCCGGGGCCCGGCACGCCCGAGGAGGCGGGGGTGTGCATCGACGTGGTGCGCACGCTCGGCGGCGTGAAGCCGCTGTTCGGGGTGTGTCTCGGCCTCCAGGCCATGGGCGTGGCCTACGGCGGTGTCGTGGACCGCGCGCCGGAGTTGCTGCACGGCAAGACCTCCCCGGTGTTCCACGAGGGCAAGGGCGTGTTCAAGGGCCTGCCATCGCCGGTGACCACCACGCGCTACCACTCGCTGGCCATCGTCGAGGAGACCGTTCCTGACGTGCTGGAGGTCACGGCACGCACGGAGACCGGCGTGATCATGGCGGTCCGGCACCGCGACCTCGCCGTCGAGGCGGTCCAGTTCCACCCTGAGTCGGTGCTCACCGAGGGGGGATATCAGATGTTGGCCAACTGGTTGGTCGAGTGTGGCGACGACGACGCCCCGCGCCGCGCCGAGGGCATGTCCCCGTTGGTCACCACCACCCTCGACTGATCCCGGCCCCCGGGGGCTACCACCCCTCCGCAGAGTGTGGATTCCGGGATGGTAGACCGACCCCGAGGCCACACTCTGGGGGCACCCCCGATTTCCGATCTTCCGCGGGAGATTTCGAAGGCTCCAGAACCTGCGCGTGAACGCACGGGTTGGGGACGGCAGGGCGGCACTGCGCAGCGGTGCCCAACCCGACGATCACCCAGCTGGAATCCCGCCCAAGCAGACCCAACCCCAACGCCGCCCTGCCGGCCCGCACCCGGGACAGGACCACGCCACAGGGAGGACCGAGTGCGGGGAGACGGGAGACGATGCCCGGGCGGCCTCAACAACCCGACCACAGATTGACCGGCGGCGATCAGCGGACCCTGGACAACGGCCGCCTGGGCATCGACTCACGGCTCCCCGCACCCGACCACCAGAACTGCATGAAGGTGGTAGTCACGACCCTTCGAGACGGGCCACGCCGCTACGCGGGCGGCCCTCCTCAGGGAGCGGATGGACGGGCCACGCCGCTCCGCGGGCGGCCCTCCTCAGGGAGCGGATGGGCGGCCCTTCTCAGCTCAGGGAGCGGGAAGGCCGGGCCAAGCCGCTCCGCGTCGTCCGGGGCTACGGGGTCGCGGACGGGTCAGGCGTCGGGGACTCAGAGGCCGGCGGGGAAGGGGGAGGTGTCGGGGTCTCAACGACGGGTGGCTCACTCGTGGGCGGAGGCGTCGTGGGTTCAACCTCCGGGGGAGCCACCGCGACCCTGATGTTGATCACCGTTCCACGGTCCAGCGCCGTACCGGCGGTCTGATCCTGATCGAAGACCAGGCCGGGCGACACCTCAGTGGTCTCATCCTCAGTGACCTCGACCCGGAAGCCCGCAGCCTCAGCCTCACGCTGCGCCGCCGACGCCGTGCGCTCCGTCAGCACGGGCACCAGCGAACGACCCGTCGCCACGGTCAGCACGATCTGCTGATCCGGCGGCACCGTCGCTCCAGTGGCCGGATTCACCGACACCACATTCCCCGCGACAGCGTCGATCGGCTCGGTGGCCGGGTCCGCATCCTCCTCCGAGACTTTCGTCAGCCCAGCCGCCTCGAGCAACCGTCGAGCCTCCGCGACCGTGACCCCCGTCAGCCCATCGGGCACCGTCTTCTCGTCCGGCCCGCTGGAGACCACCAGTGCCACCCGTGACCCGGGTTCCACCATCGTCCCCGCCACTGGATCCGAGCTCAGCACCACCCCCTCGTCGACGTCCAGGCGCGCCTCGTAGGTGACGTTGGGCACCAGCCGGGCGTCGGTGAGGATGTTGGTGGCCGCCAGCTCGGTCTGCCCCACCACCGTCGGAATCTGGACGGTTGCCGTCGACGGCGGCTCGGGCGGGTTGAGGATGGTCCAGATGGCCACGCCCATGGCGATCAGGATGAGCCCGGCGACGATCGCCAGCGCGATCACGCCCTTGTTAGACTTCTTCTCCTCGGGCTCCATCAGGTCCGTGTCGGTGGGAGAGAGCACCGGCGACGGAGCAGGCACCACAGCCCCC
Source organism: Tessaracoccus luoxuelianae (assembly GCF_054483915.1). Taxonomy (NCBI): domain Bacteria; kingdom Bacillati; phylum Actinomycetota; class Actinomycetes; order Propionibacteriales; family Propionibacteriaceae; genus Tessaracoccus; species Tessaracoccus luoxuelianae. The sequence continues at coordinate 704,662 of NZ_CM137013.1, forward strand.
CGTCGCGCGGTGGTGGTCATCGGATCGCTCGGAATCACCTTCGTGGCCGGCTCTGCCGGCAACGCGGCCAGCACAGGCTGCCCGTTCAGAGCGCGGAGAAGGTCCTCGCGCATCTCGGAGGCGTCCTGGTAGCGGTCCCGCGGGTCCTTCGCCAGCGACTTCAGCACGATCGCGTCCATCGACGGGCTGATCTCGGTGTCGATCTCCGACGGCGGCACGGGAATCTCCCGCACGTGCTGGTAGGCGACGCTCACGGGGGAGTCGCCCTTGAACAGTGGCTGCGAGGTGAGCAGTTCGTAGAGCAGGCAGCCGACGGAGTAGATGTCCGAGCGGTTGTCCACCTTCTCGCCGCGCGCCTGCTCGGGGGACAGGTATTGCGCGGTGCCGATCACGGCCGCGGTCTGCGTCATGGTGGCGGAGGTGTCCGCGACAGCCCTGGCGATGCCGAAGTCCATCACCTTGACGGTGCCGTTGGGGGTGAGCATGACGTTGGCGGGCTTGATGTCGCGGTGGATGATGCCGGCGCGGTGCGAGTAGGCCAGGGCGTCGAGCACGCCGGCCGTGAACTCCATGGCGCGGTCCGGCACGATCTTGCGGCCATCGCGCAGGACCTCGCGCAGCGTCACGCCCTCGACGAGCTCCATCACGATGTAGGGGACAGAGACCTCCGACGAGGGGTCGCGCTCCTCACCGGTGTCGTAGACCGCGACGATGTTGGGGTGGTTCAGACCGGCCGCGGACTGAGCCTCCCGTCGAAAACGGGCCTGGAACGTGGGGTCGCTGGCCAGGTCCACCCGCAACCGTTTGACCGCCACATCGCGCTCGAGACGGAGATCCCGTGCGCGCCACACCTCGGCCATGCCGCCCCGACCGATCACCTGGTCGAGTTCATAGCGGCCGCCGAGCAGCGCTCCTCGCTCTGTCATCGCTTAACGATCCTTTCGGTCAGTCACGCACAATAGTGCGCCATCTACCTGAGAGGTGTCTGAGAAGTTCATCGGAGAGCCTCCAGTACGGCCTTGAAGATGGGGGCCGCGAGCCGACCCCCGGAGATGTCGTCGCGGTCCACGTCGGCGTTCTCCACGAACGCGACGATGGCCACCGACGGGTCCTCGGCGTAGCCGACGAACCACGCGTAGGGGGGGCGGTCCGGCGCGGTCTGGGCGGTGCCAGTCTTCCCGCCGACCACGACGCCGTCGGGCTGCGCGGGGCGCCCGGTGCCGTCCTCGACGGTGGCCACCATCATCTGCTGCAGCAGCCCGGCTGTGGAGCCGCTGATCGGCTGGCCGATCACCTCGGGGCCACGGGAGCTCAGCACCGTCAGGTCCTGGTTGGTCACGGTGCTGACCAGGTAGGGAGACATCATGACGCCGTCGTTGGCGATGGCGGCCGCCACCTGCAGCATCTGCAGGGGGGAGGCGGCCACGTCGTACTGACCGATCGCCGACAACGCGGTCTGGGCCTCGTCGAGCTCGGTGGGGAACCGTGACGTGGCGGCCGCGAGGTCCAGGCTCTGTTCCTGGTTGAACCCGAACGCCTCGGCCATCGCCTGCAGCTTGTCGCTGCCCAGATCCAGCGCCAGGGACCCGAAGGCCGTGTTGCACGAGGTCTGGAGCGCCTGCTGCAGGGTCACGGTGGTGCCGCCGCAGTTGGTGGAGTTGCCGATGGAGCGGCTGGAGTTGGGCAGCCGCAGCGAAGCGGGGGCATCCAACTCGCTGCTCGGCACCATGCCGTCCTCCAGAGCCGCCGCAGCCGTGACGAGCTTGAAGGTGGAGCCGGGCGGGTACACCTCGCGGGCGGCGCGGTTCTTCAGCGGCTCGTCCGGGGAGTCCAGGAGCTCCGTCCAGGCCTCCCGCGCCACCTCGAGGTCGACGGTGGCCAGCCGGTTGGGATCGTAGGTGGGCGTGGAGACCATGGCCAGGATCTCGCCGGTCTCGTAGTTCATCGCGACGGCGGCGCCCTGCTGGCTGCCCAGGGCGCGGACGGCCGCGGCCTGGGCGCGCGGGTTGAGGGTGGTGGAGATGTTGGCGCCCTGCGAGCTCTGCCCGGTGACCAGATCGACGATCCGGTCGATCGACTGCTCGGACGAGGTGCCGGCCAGCTCCTCGTTGAAGGAGCTCTCGAGGCCGGAGCGGGCGTAGTCGTAGGAGTACCAGCCGGTCACCGTCGACCACAGCTCTCCCGCGGGATAGGTCCGCACGTAGGGGAACCGGCCGGGCCGGGGCACCGAGACGGCGATGGGCTCGTTGCCCACCAGGATAGCGCCGCGGGGGCGGGCGAACTCGGCGTCGCGGACCCGACGGTTGCTCGGGTGCGCGTTGAGGTCCTCGGCCTGGACCACCGAGATGGCGGTGAGGTTGAGCAGCAGCGCGGCCATCATGAGGGCCACGAACACCGTCACCCTGCGGATGGGCACGTTCATCGGCTGATCACCGCCGTCTCATCGTTGACCGCACCCATTTCGCGCGGGGCGGCCGTGGCGGCCTGGGGCATCCGGCTGCGATGCGAGATCACCATGAGGATGGCGATGATGATCCAGTTGGCGATCAGGCTGGAGCCGCCCTGGGACATGAACGGCGTGGTGAGGCCCGTCAGCGGCAGGAGCCGGGTGACGCCGCCGATGATGGCGAACACCTGCAGCGCGAACGTGAAGCTCAGCCCGGTGGCCAGCAGCTTGCCGAACCCGTCGGGCGAGGTGACTGCCGTCTTGAAGCCGCGCGCAACCAGCAGCGCGTACACCAGCACGATGGCCATGAGCCCGAGCACGCCGATCTCCTCACCCAGGGCGGCCGCGATCATGTCGCTCTTGGCCAGCGGGGTGAGCCCGGGCCGGCCCAGGCCCCAGCCGCGGCCGAACAGTCCGCCCCAGGCGAACCCGAACTGCGCGCTGATGATCTGAAGGTTCTGGTCGTAGTTGCTGAACGGGTCCAGCCAGGCGTTGACGCGACGCGGCACGTGGTGGGTGAACTGGTTGGCGGCAAGGGCGGCGACGACGAAGGAGAGGCCGGCGAGGATGGGCCACGCGGGCCGCTCCGTCGCCACGTAGATCATCACCGTGAACAGCCCGAAGAACAGCATCGAGGTGCCCAGGTCGTTCTGATACACCATCACCACCAGGCACAGCAGCCACATCACCGCGATGGGTCCGAGGTCGCGGGCGCGGGGCAGTTCGATGCCCATGAACCGCTTACCGGCAAGCGCGAGCACCTCGCGCTTCTCGTAGAGGTAGGCGGCAAACGCGATCGACAGCGCGATCTTGGCCACCTCGGCGGGCTGGAACGAGAAGCCGAAGACCCGGATCCAGATCTGGGCGCCACCGGAGGAGACGCCGATCACCGGGAGCAGCGGCAGCAGCAGCAGCACCAGGCCGGAGATGAACAGGAGGTAGGGGTAGCGCTGGAGGCGGCGGTGGTCGCGGAGGCCGATCGCGACGGCGGCGAACAGGATCAGCCCGAGCGCCGTCCACAGCAGCTGGGTGGCCGCGTCGTCGTTGACGGGCTCAGGGATCTGGTCGATCCGCGAGATCATCGCCAGGCCCAGGCCGTTGAGGAGGAACACCGACGGCAGGATCACCGGGTCCGCATAGGGCAGTCGGAAGCGCACGACGAGGTGCGCGGCAACCCCCATCCCGTACCAGAGAGCGGTCACCGGAATCAGGTTCTGGGGCAGTTCGCCGTAGAGGTTGAGGCTCGTGATGACCCAACCGGCCAGACCGAACGACTGAGCGAACAGCACCAGGAACAGCTCGACCGTCCGTCGCTTCTTGTAGACGATCACCTCATCCGAGACCGCCGGCTGGACCGCTGCCGTCATCAGCAGGCCTCGGGGTCAGCCTCGGCGCTGGCCGTGGGGGTCGCGGTGACGAGGGTGGAGGGAAGCAGGAAGCTCGGGGGAGCGGACTGCGCGGTGGCGCCGGGCACCGCCGACAGCGTGGTGGTGGGCAGGCCGGGGATGGTCGACGACGGGGTGGCCGTCGGGCTGGGTGACGGCGACAGCTGCGGCGTGGGTTGCTGCCTCTCCTCCCGCACCTCGACGCAGCGCTCGGCCAGGGTGCGCAGCTGCTGGGTGGTGCCCCGGGCGGCGGGCAGGCTGTCCACCTGGATAGCGCCGTCCACCACGCGCTGATAGAAACGGGGCAGGTCGGTCACGGGGATGTCGGTGCGCTGGGTGAGGGTGTTGAGGTCCAGCCCCAGCAGTGAGCCGGGGATGCCGTTGTAGATCGCCACGTACCCGTCGTCGGCGGCCACGAAGTAGCGGGTGCGCGAGTACGAGATGACCCCCCACGCGCTGCCACCGAGTACCAGAGCGACGGCGAGGACCAGGGCCGTGATGCCGGGCCAGCGGTGCTTCGCCTCGTGCGGCGCGTAGCGCGCGACCTCCGCCGCGTCGTGCTCCACGTCGACGGCGGGTGCGGACTGCGGCCACTGCGGCCCGCGTCCAGTGCCGCCCTTCGTCATGGCCAACTGCCCCGTCCGGGGGACCTTGAGGTCGACGGCGGCGCCGACGAGCTGGCCCTCGAGCGCGTCAAGGGCGTCGTCCTGAGGCACGACGTCGCCGATCACGATGGTGATGTTGTCGTGGCCACCGTTGGCGTTGGCCGTCTCGGACAGCCGGGAGATCGCAGACGACGCGTCGTCGATGGTGAGGAACTCGCGGAGGGTCGCATTGTCCACCAGGCCGCTGAGCCCGTCGGAGCAGAACATGAGGCGGTCGCCCACCTGCGCGTCGAGGACTTCGAGGTCCGGCTCGAACTCGACCTGTCCGTTGAGGACCTTGAGGATGAGCGAGCGGTGCGGATGGGTGGCGGCCTGCTCCGGGGTGATCTTGCCGTCGTCGAGGAGCGACTGGACCCACGAGTGGTCGTGGGTGAGCTGGGTGAGTTCGCCGTCGCGGAGCAGATAGCCGCGGGAATCGCCGATGTGCGCCAGCCCGAACTGGGTGCCGTTGAACATGGCGCCGCAGAAGGTGGTGCCCATGCCGTCGAGCTCCAGGTCCTCCTCGATCAGCTCCGTGAGTTTCGTGTTGGCGCGGGCGATCATCCCGGCCATCCGCTCCAGCATCTCCTCGCCGTCAGCCGCGCGCTGATCCGAGCGTGCCGCCTCCTGCGCCGCGACGGCGGAGGCCAGGTCACCCGCTGCGGCGCCGCCCATGCCGTCGGTGACCAGCAGCATGGTGGGGGAGGCGTAGCCGGAGTCCTGGTTGTTCTTGCGGATCCTGCCCACTTCCGAGTGGGCGGCGAAGCGGAGGGAGAAGGTCATGGATCAGATCTCGAACCGCATGAGGGTCTTGCCGATGCGGACCACGTCCCCGACGGTGACCTTCGTGGGTTCTGTCACGAGTTTGCCGTTGACGTAGGTGCCGTTGGTGGACTGCAGGTCCGTGATCACCCAGGTGGTGGGGTCCTTCTGCACCAGTTGGGCATGCCGGGCGGAGGCGTAGTCGTCGTCGAGGAGCAGGGTGGAGTCCGCGGCGCGGCCGAGGTTGATGGTGGGCTCGACGGGGACCGCGGTGCCCTGCTGCCCCCCGGCCGTGATGGCGAACCGGGTGGGCAGCTTCGAACGGTTGCGGCCCCGCCCCCGGTCCGCGGGGATGGCCGCGAGCGATGAGACGGGCACCCGGCGACCGAACATGTCCGTGCGCACCACGTTGGCGACGAAGAGGATGAACAGCCAGATCATGGCCATGAAGACGATCTTGATCGTCCCGACGAGAAGGTCAGACACGCTCAGGATCCCGTCGGTGAGTGGATCAGCATCCTGGTGTTGCCGACCTCGATCCTGGCCCCCTCGCCGACACGGGTCTTGGTGACCCGGCTCCCGTTGACGTGCACGCCGTTGGTGGAGCCGAGGTCCTCGACGGTGATCACCGGGTGGTCCGGGTCACCGGAGACGCTGATCATCGCGTGGCGCCGGGAGACGCCGGGATCGTTGAGCCGGAGGTCCGCCTCGGCGCCGCGGCCGATCAGCAGGCCGGGCGCCACCAGCGGGTGCCGCACGCCGTTGACCTCGACGACCAGGCGCCCAGGGACCGCGGCAGGAACGGAGGAATGGCCCGCGCCCTCGGAGGGGAGGGCGTGGCTGGTGACGGTGAACTGCCCGGTGGGCAGCGATTCGTCGAGGGAGTAGTCGATGGTGACGGGCCCGTTGAACACGTAGTGGCGGTCCGCGGCGTGGTCCCGGATGCCGGGCAGGATCTCGGCGTTGAGGGTCTTCGAGTACGGGACGAGCCTGTCGAAATCCGCCTGTGAGAGGCCGATGGTGAAGGCATTGGGCACGAGGCGCTTGTCGCGCGAGAGCAGCTTGGCCTCCGCGTCGAGCTCGCGCTGGATGCCCGCGACGATCTCCACGGGATGCACGAAGCCCTTGAAGGCCTTCGCGAAGACCTTGCCCACGGCGGACTCGATCCGCTTCTCGGCTTTGTCAAAGACTCCCATGTGCCTCCTCTCGGTGCTTGGACAGCGCCTCCCCCCAGGCACACGTTCGCCGCCAGTCTAACCGTCGAGCCTGCGCGGGTGCGATATCGGGCTGCGACAAGGAGGAAGGCCGCGTGATCCGCCGGTGCCGTCTCTGTTCCCCTCGGCTCCCGCTGTCTTGGCCCTGGCTGCCGGTGCGGGGAGCCCAGCCCCGTCGCCCGGGCGGCCGTTGTCTACGGTCTGCGCGTTGGTGCCGGTGCGTTGGTGGTCGGGTGGTGAGGCCGCCCGGGCCTCGTCCCTGGTCTCCTCACACTCGTCTGCTGGTGGCGTGTCCGGGTTCGGGTGTGTGCCGTCAGGGCGGCCCTGGCGTCAGTCTGCTCAGGCGGGATGCCAGCTGGGTGATCGTCAAGTTGGGCACCGCTGCGCAGTGCCGCCCTGCCGTCCCCCAACCCTCGATGTAACTCCCTCTCGACGGTGGGCGACTTGGCGGTCGGGTCTGGCGGCGTGTGGTGGGGGCCGGGCCGCCCATGATGCCGGCGGCGGCGCTTCGCGCAGCCACGCCGTCATCAACGCCCACCCAACCTGCCCCGGCCCCCACCACCCACCGCCTGGCTGTCCCCGTCGCGTCGACTGGCTTGTGTCTCGACGCCTGGCTTGTGTCTCGACGCCTGGCTTGCGTCTCGGCGCCTGCTCGAGATCGCAGGCGCCCCGGAGCCGCCTGTCCTATGTTCGGCAGCCGGCGCTGTAGCGCGGGCGGCCAGACTTATCGCAGGCGCCACAGGGCCCGCCGCCCAGGGACGAGCCGGCGCGAGTTGTGCGCGAGGGTGGGGGACGGCAGGGCGGCTGCGCGTCGGGACGCCCAACCCGAGGATCACCAGGCTGGCCTCCCGCCTCAACTCACTTTCACCAGGGCCGCCCGGCCGGCACACGCCCTGACCCCGGCCATGCCACGGGGAATCGAGTGCGGGGAGGCGGGAGAGGAGGCCCGGGCGGCCTCGATCACCGACCCACGCGTGACTCGCCGCCGCTCGCAGACCATAGGAAGCGGCCGCCCGGGCCTCGGCTCACGACTCCCGCCACCTGTCAGTGGGACTGCCCCGTGGCTGGCCGCCGCGCCGGCCTGGGCTGGGCGCCTGCGTTAACTCTCGGCGCCAGCGGTACAGCGCGGGCGGCCGAACGCAACGCAGGCGCCTCCGCAGGCGTCGTGACGGAGGGCAGGCGTCGGGACGGAAGGCAGGCGTCCGGGCGGAGGGCAGGCGTCGGGACGGAACTCAGGAGTGGTGGGCGTGGTGGGCCCACGGGAAGGTGGGCAGGGCGTCGGCGAACGCGCGCAGGATCACCTGCGATCCTTCGAGCGCCGACAGCGACTCCTCCGCCAACTGCGCCTCCACATCCTTCGCGACAGAACGCACCTGAGGCGAGGTCCGCAGCGACTCCAGCAGCTCGTCGCGCACCATGTTCCACAGCCAGTCGCGCTGCTGGTCCAGCCGGCGGGCGGCCAGCGACCCCTCCGCCTCCAGCTCGGCGCGGTGCTTCTCGACGGTGTTCCACAGCTCGTCCAGGCCCACCCCCGTGTACGACGAGCAGGTCAGCACCGGAGCCCGGCGCTTCTTCGTGTCGCTGGTGATCAGCTTCATCGCGATGCTCAGCTCGCGTGCCGCGACCCTCGCCGCCTGCTCGTTGTCGCCATCGGCCTTCGTGATGGCGATCACGTCCGCGAGCTCGAGGATGCCGCGCTTGATGCCCTGCAGCTGGTCACCGGTGCGGGCCACCTGGAGCATGAGGAACGTGTCCACCATCCCCGCCACCGCGACCTCTGACTGCCCCACGCCGACGGTCTCCACCAGGATCACGTTGTAGCCGGCCGCCTCCAGGACGAGCATGGACTCGCGGGTGGCGCGCGCCACGCCGCCCAGATGGCCCCCCGACGGTGAGGGCCGGATGAAGGTGTCCTCCCGCGCCGCGAGCTCGGCCATTCGGGTGCGGTCGCCGAGGATGGAACCCCCGGTCCGCGACGACGACGGGTCCACCGCGAGCACCGCCACGCGGTGGTGCCGCTCGTCGATCAGCTTGATTCCCATGGCGTCGATGAAGGTGGACTTGCCGGCGCCGGGGACACCGGAGATGCCGACGCGGAAGGCCTTGCCGGTGAGTGGGGCGATCAGCCGCAGTAGCTGATGCGCCTGCTCACGGTGCTCCGGCTTCGATGACTCGACCAGCGTGATGGCGCGGGCGATGTGCCCCCGCGATCCCGCGACGATCCGGTCCGCCAACTCCTCGGGTGTCACCTTCCGCATGGCCCGACCCTACCGCCGCAGCCGCCCGCGGCGACGTCAGCCCCGCCTGGCGTTGCCTTCGAGTTCCAGGATCTCCTCGGCGGCCGCCGCCACAGCGTCCCGCAGCTGCACGTCGTCGGCGAGCGACGGGTCGAGGAACGCGACGACGCGGGCCGCGTCGGCCTGCAGGTCCTCGCCGACGAGCCCGGCAAGGCCCTCACCGCCGGCGTCGCGCACAGGGGCGCCGTGCCCGCGGAGGTGCAGCAGCCACGCCGCGACCGCCCGCACGGCGGCCGCGGGCACCTCACCGCGCGCCCGGAACGCACTCACCGTCGGCATGATCCGCACGGGCAGTTTCAGTGACCCGTCGCTGGCGATCTGGGCCAGGAGGTGCCGGATGTTGGGGTTCTCGTAGCGATCGAGCAGCGCCCGGGCGTAGTCCTCCCACGGCACCTGTAGCCCGACCCCGGCCTCGGTCCACCACTGCTCAACCCAGGCGCGCAGCGTCGGGTGGGCGATGGCCTCGGACACTGTCTCGACGCCGAGGATGGGCCCGGCGTAGGCCAGCAGCGAGTGCGACCCGTTGAGCATCCACAGCTTGCGCTGCTCGTAGGGCTCCACCTCGTCGACGATCTGGACGCCCGCGGACTCCCAGTCCGGACGGCCGGCGGGGAACTCCCCACTGATCACCCATTCGCTGAACGGCTCGGTGGGCACCGGGGAGGCGTCGACGTAGCCCTGCGTGCGGGCCACCTCCACGAGGTCCCCGTCCGTGGTGGCCGGCGTGATCCGGTCCACCATGCTGGTGGCCCAGGCCACGTTCCGGTCCATCCAGTGCACCAGCGAGGGCTGGACGGCGTCGGCGGCATCCGTGACGACGGCGGCGAACGCGGAGCCGTTGTCCGGGATGTTGTCGCAGGGCAGGATCGTCAGCGGCCCGGCCTCGGCGGCGCGGCGCGCCAGCAGCCCGGCCAGGATCCGGGCGGGCACCGTCGCGACGGTGAGAGCGCCGATCCGCTCGGGGCTGAGGTCGCCCCCCTCGACGAGTTCCCGCAGGACGGCAAGGTCATCAGCGACGGCGGGGTCGGCCAGGTCCAGCCGGCCGTCGGGGGTTCGGTGGTAACCGGCCTCGGTCACCGTCGAGGTCACGACAGCGAGCTCAGGCGATGCGAAGTAGCCCACGAGCGCGGCGAAATCCGAGGCCGGGTGCACCCGGGAGACCGACGAGATGACCTCGAACGTGTCCCCGTGGGCACCCTTGGTGATCAGCGTGTAGAGGCCGTCCTGCGGGGTGAGCAGGTCCGACATCGTGGGCCGGCGGCCGGTGAACGCCGCGATCCCCCACTCGGCGGCGTCGCTGGCGTGCTCGGTGTACCAGGCCTGGTGTGCCCGGGTGAAGTTGCCCAGACCCAGGTGGACCATGCGGACGGGGGCAGCGGGGCGGCCGAAGCCGGCGCGGGTGAGGGGCGGCAGGGCGGGAGTGGTGGTAGTCACAGCTTGAACACCTTCTTGGGCTGGGTGGAAACAAGATCGATGGCGGTCTCGACGGCCTCATCCATCGCGAGCCGGTGCTCGGCGACGAGGGTGGCCAGGAATGCCGAGTCCACGCGGCGGGCCACGTCGTGGCGGGCGGGGATGGAGCAGTACGCGCGGGTGTCGTCGATGAAGCCGGAGGTCTTGCTGAAGCCGGCGTACCCGGTGACGCTGCGGCGGAAGCGCATGATGGCGTCCGCCTCGTCGATGAACCACCACGGGGCTCCCACGTACATGCCGCGGTACCACCCCGCCAGGGGGGCGAGCTCCCGGGAGTACACGGTCTCGTCCATGGTGAACACGACGACGTGGAACCCGTCGGCGTTGCCGTAGGACGACAGCAGCGGCTGCAGCGCACGGGTGAACTCGACGGCGTGGGGCACGTCGCCGCCCACGTCGGCACCGAACCTGGCCTGGGTGGCGGGGTCGTGGTTGCGCGCGACGGCGGGGTGCAGCGTCATGACCAGTCCGTCGTCGCAGGCCAGGCGCGCCTGGTCGTTGATCATGTGGCGGCGCAGGGCGTCGGCGTCGGGCGCGGAGATGGTGCCGGTCATGGCCTCCGTGAACAGGAAGTCGGCGCGGGCGTCGCTCAGGCGCTCGGTTCCGGCGTCGGCGTGCGAGTGGTCGGTGGACACCGCGCCCTGTTCCTTGAAGAACAGGCGCCGCACCCGCATGGCCTCGACGTGCGAGGCGTAGTCAGAGATGTCGACGTCCGTGACACGGGCCAGGTCCTCGGTCAGCTTGCGCCAGCCGGGGCGGGCGGGCTCCAGGTAGGCGTCGGGGCGGAACGTGGGCACCACGCGCCCGGTCCAGGTGGGGTCTGCGGCCAGCTTGGCGTGCGCCGAGAGGTCCGAGCAGGGGTCGTCGGTGGTGGCGATGGCCTCAATGTTGAAGCGCTGGTACAGCGCCCTCGGGCGGTACTCGTCGCGGGTGAGGCACTCGGCGATCTGGTCGTAGATCTGGTCCGCGGTCTCCGCAGACGGGCGGACCGTGACCCCGAAGACGTCGGCGAACGAGGATTCGAACCAGAACTGCACCGGTGTGCCGCGCAGGACCTTCCAGTTCTCGCACAGGAGCCTGAAGCCGGCACGCGACTGCGCCTCGCTCAGCGGGGTGCCGACGGGGACGCCGAGATCGGCGAGGTCCACGCCGGCGGCGCTGTGCAGCATCCGGTTCGCGTAGTGGTCCGGGGTGAGCAGGAGCGTGGTGGGGTCGCTGAACGGGGCGTCGTCGGCCAGCCACTCCGCGGGGACGTGGCCGTGCGGGGAGATGATGGGCAGTTCGGCGACGTGCGAGTACAGCTCGCGGGCGATGTCACGCACCCCCGGCTCCGCGGGGAAGAGGCGGTCCGGATGGGGTGCGAGGGGGGCGGGGGACATGGCGTTTCTACCTGACTTCCGTGTGAGGTGCGATGGGCGTGGGGTCGACGGGTGGAGGTGGGGCGACGCTCTCGCGCACCAGGAGCTCCATGGGGGTGACGATGGTTTCGGCGCTGGGGGCGCCCCGGTGGCGGAGCTGGGTGATCAGGGCCCGGGCGGCGCGGGCGCCGATCAGGCTCGTGGCGGGGGAGACGGTGGTGAGCGTGGGCGTGGTCAGGACCGACGAGATGGAGTTGTCCACGCCGATCACGGACACGTCGTCGGGCACCCGGTAGCCGGCGGACTGGACCTGTTTCATAAAGCCGATGGCCATGATGTCGTTGTAGGCGATCACGCCGGAGGTGGGGTGCTCCTGCCACTCGCGGCCCGCGGCGAAGCCGCCGTGGATCGACGGCGCGTTGGGGCCGATCCGCCGCAGGTGCAGGCTCAACTCCTGGCAGGCCTCGGACACGGCGCGCCAGCGGGCGCCGTCGGCCCAGGACGCCGCAGGTCCGGAGAGATAGGTGAGCCGCCGGTGGCCGAGGGTGGCCAGGTGTTCGACGGCGCGGCGCAGACCGCGCGCGGTGTCGGGGAGGATCGACGGCACCCCGGCGATGCCTCGGTTGACCGCCACCACGGGGGTCACCTTGACGATCTGCGCGATCGCGGAATCGCTGAGCCTGGAAGAGGTGAGCGCCACCCCGTCGACCAGGTGCAGGACGCTCTGGATCAGCTGGTTCTCCATCTGCCCGTCCTCCTGAGAGTCGATCAGCAGGACGGTGTGGCCGTGGGTGGTGGCCTCCTTCTGGAAGCCCTTCATGATGTGCGCGTAGACCGGGTTGGTGACGTCTGCGACGACGAAGGCCAGCAGCTTCGTGCGGGGCCCGGTGCCCTCCGGGCGGGCGATCGGATCCACGCGGTAGCCGAGCCGGGCGGCGGCCTCGTGGATCCGCACTCCCGTCTCGGCGTTGACGCGGCCGGGTCGGGCGAAGGCGCGGGAGACGGTGGACGCCGCGACCCCGGCCTCCTGGGCCACGTCGTAGATGGTGACGCGCTTGCGCCGCTTGGGTGTGGACTCCTCAGACATCGCCGTCCTCCTCGTCGGCCGGCCACGGCGCGCCCGGGTAGAGCCCGGCCCGCCAGGCGGCGCCCTGGGCGAGGGTGAGCGCGACGCGCTGCGCGCAGCCCAGGCTGGTGGCGAGCGCTTCGATGTCGACGAACTCGGCGGTGGCCTGTTGGATCGACGAGCCGGGCCCGTCGCCGGAGACCTTGATCCGCACCTCGAAGCCGTCCACTTCCACGGGGCGCCAGATGCGGTGCAGCACGCGGCGTTGCCACGGCGGCGAGATCCGCACCCCGATGGTGGAGGTGTGGGTGATGAGGGCGTCCACCACGTCGTCGATGGAGGCCAGCGGCACCAGGGCGGAGATCATGTGGGCCGGGCGGCCGCGCTTCATGGTGATGGGGGTCAGCCACGCGTCGACGGAGCCGGCGTCGAGGAGGCGGTCGATGACGGCGGGCCAGACGCGCGGGTCCAGGTCATCGACGTTGGCGCTGACCTCGCTCACCTCGTGGGGGGTGCGGTCGCGGTCGGGCTCGTGGGTGGCGCTGTGCTGCTGCACGACGGTGGCGCCGACGACGACGCGGAGGACGCCCGGCCGGTCCTTCCGGACCCGGGTCCCGGCGCCCGTGCCGGTGCCGTGGACGGTCATGTGGGGCAGCGGGCCCACCTCCTCGCAGAGGGTGCGGATCAGCGTCATGCCGGTGGGGGTGCAGAGCTCGCCGACCTCCGCAGGGCCACCTGCCTCCACCTGCCAGCCGCGGGCCAACTCCATCACCGCGGGCGGGGGGACGGAGAGGAGACCGTGCTGCGTGTGGACAGCGCCGGCGCCGAGGGCGACGATTGAGCTGACGGCGCGCTGGACGCCCAGGGTGCGGAAGGCTTCGCAGACGCCGACGATGTCGCCGATGGAGTCCAGGGCGCCCACCTCGTGGAAATGGACGTCCTCGGGGGTGGTGCCGTGGACGGAGGCCTCCGCCCTGGCGAGGGCACGGAACGCGGAGGTGGCGAGCCGGAGTGTCGCGGGGGGCATGCCTGGGACGTTGAGCATGGCCTCGATGTCGCTGAGGTGGCGCGCGGGCGGGTCCACCTCGTCGGCGATGACGTCGACCTTCAGGGCGCTGAACGGGCCACGCGGCACCCGCCGGGCCTGCAGGTGCAGCGCGCCCGGGGCGATCAGGTCCAGCACGGCGGCCACGGATCCGTCGTCGGCTCCGGCGTCGAGCAGGGCAGCCAGCAGCATGTCGCCGGAGGCGCCCTGGGAGGCGTCGATCCACAGCGTGGTGGAGGCCCCGTCGCCGTGCCGGATGTGGCCGGGCTCGATGCGGGTCCCTGCCTCCACCGCCTGGCCGTCGGCGGTGGTGACGTGAGAGTGCTCCTGGCGGTGCGTGGGGGAGTGGGGGTGGTGGGAGTGGGCGCCGCCCGTGACGATGTCATGCACTTCGTGCCTCCCTGGGGGCAGCGATCTGGGCGGCCAGGTGGCCGGCGCCGTAGCCGTTGTCGATGTTGACCACGCCGACGCCGGGGGCGCACGAATTGAGCATCGCCAGGAGCGCGCCCACGCCGTCGAAGGTGGCGCCGTAGCCCACCGACGTGGGGACCGCGACGACCGGGCAGGAGACCAGCCCCGCGACAACGGGCACCAGCGCGGCGTCCATGCCGGCGGCCAGGACGATGACGTCGGCCTCGCGGAGATCGTCGAGCCGGCCGAGGATCCGGTGCAGGCCGGCCACGCCGACGTCGACGATCTCGACGGTGTCGCGGCCGAGATAGCGGGCGGTCAGCGCCGCCTCGCGGGCGACGGGGAGGTCCGAGGTGCCTGCGCAGACCACGACGACGCGGCCGCCGGTGGGGGCGGGCGGTTGGGCGGGCCAGGCGAGCAGCGAGGCGGTCTGGTCGTGGGCGGCGTCGGGGAGCTCAGCCAGCACGGCCGCGGCCTGCTCGGCCGTGGCGCGGGTGAACAGGACGGCGCCGAGCGGGTCGGTGCCGGCGGCGGCGCGCTCGCGCCACATCCGGGCGATCTCCCCGCACTGCGCAGCGGTCTTGCCGAGGCAGAACACGGCCTCCGCGTAGCCGCGGCGCGCGAACCGGTCGAAGTCGAGGTGGGCGATGTCGTTCACAGCGCCTCCGGCCGTCGCGTCAGGAGGAAGAGGGTGAAGGCGCCGGACTGGATGCCGGCGAGGTCCAGGGTGACGTGCCGGAAGCCGGCGGCGCGGACCTCGGCGAGGAGGTGGGTGCTGCGGGCGTGGTCGGCCAGGAGGCCGAACTCGTCGGTGGGCACCTCGATGCGCGCGGAGTCGCCGTGGTGGCGGACGCGGCAGTCGCTGAACCCGGCGGCCAGGACGGCGTCCTCGGCGGCGTCGATCGCCGCAAGCTTCTCCGCGGTGACCTCCTGACCGTGCGGGATCCGGCTGGACAGGCACGGGGAGGCGGGCTTGGCCGCGGCGTGGAGGCCCAGGTGGGCGGCGATGTCGCGGACGTCGGCCTTGGTGGCGCCCGCGCTGGACAGCGGATGCCGGACGTGGTGCTCGCGGGCGGCGCGGCTGCCGGGGCGGTCCGGGCGGAGGGCATCGTCGGCGTTCTCGCCGTAGGCGACCACGTCCAGGCCGAGCTCGTCGACCACGCGGGCGTCCAGGCGGGTGAACAGCTCGTCCTTGCAGAAGTAGCAGCGGTCCACGGGGTTGGCGCTGTAGGAGGGGTTCTCGAGCTCGTGGGTGGCGACCTCGACCACGGTGAGGCCCAGCTGCTCGGCCTGGCGGTGGGCGAGCCGTCGCTCCCGGCGGGCCAGCGACGGGGAGACGCCGAGGAGCAGCACGGTGTTGTCCTGGCCGACGGCGCGGGCCGTCAGCGCCCCGAGCACGGCCGAGTCGACCCCGCCGGAGTAGGCCACCCCGACGCGGGGGGTGGCGCCGTCGCGGACCAGGTCCTCGGCCACCAGGGCCGCGACCCGCTCAAGGTCCGCGGGCAGGGGGCGATGGAGGTCAGCCCTCGCCTCCGTCGGCGACGCTGCGTGATGGGACGCCATGATGTCAGCGGCCCTGCTCGTCGCGCAGGCGCAGCCAGCGGTCGCGGACGGCGTAGGCGGCGGCCTTGGGGAGACGGTCGCGGGTGAACATGCCCTTCTTGTTGCCGCCCACGCGCATGATGCCGGGGGTGGTCTGGAAGTCGGCGAAGTTCCACATCTGCTCGCCGGTCACCTCGCGGTAGTCGTCGAAGACACGGTGGTACATGCCGAGCAGGTCGGCCTGGAACTCCTCGGACCAGGGGCGATGGTGGAAGTCGCGCAGGCCGTTCAGCGTGTCGGGGCCGTACTCGGTGAAGATGATGGGCTTGCCGGGGGCCAGTTGGATCCAGGCGTCGATCTCCTTGCGCAGGTGCGCCTCGGCCAGGGCGACGTCGCCGTTGTCCCAGTACCAGCCGTAGTAGCGGTTGAGCATCACCACGTCGTAGAGGTCGGCCACCTTCTCCTTGTCCGGCGTGGACAGCTGCACGTTGACGTAGCCGACGGGGCGGGTGGGGTCGGCCTGACGGGCCGCCTCGACGAGGGGCTCGAAGTAGGTTCGGCCGGCGTCGGTGAAGGTCTCGGGCTCGTTGGCGATCGACCACAGCACCACGCTGGGGTGGTTCTTGTCGCGGGCGATCAGCTCCCGGATGTGGGCGGCGTGGACCCGCTGGGTCTCGTCGTTGACCGTGTCCGGGCCGAAGGTGGAGCGGGGGGTGTCGTCGCCGAAGATGCCGCCGGTGATGCCCGCGTTGAGGCCGACGGCGGCCGTCTCGTCGATGACGACGAAGCCCTGGCGGTCCGCGTAGTCCATGACCTCCTCCGCGTAGGGGTAGTGGGAGGTGCGGAAGGAGTTGGCGCCCTGCCAGGTCATCAGTTCGAAGTCGTGGACCATGAGGACGTTGTCGTGGCCCTTGCCGCGGGCCAGGTTGTCCTCGTGGCGGCCGTAGCCGCGGAAGTAGAACGGCTCGCCGTTGATGAGGAACTGGGAGTCGCGGATCTCCACCGTGCGGATGCCGAAGGGCTGGGGGTAGACGTCGTCGTCGGCGTGGACCTCCAGGGTGTAGAGGTAGCCGCGCCCCGGCGCCCAGAGTTCGGCGTCGGCGACGGTGAGCTCGCCGCTGGCGCCGTCGGCGGAGGCCACCTCGGCGCCGGTGGCGTCGAGGACGCGGACCCGGACGGTGGTGGCGCCGTCGGCCACCACGTCGTAGGCCACCACGCCGTCGGTGCCGGAGATGTCGGTGACGATGGTCACGTCTGTGACCGCCACCGCCGGGCGGGTGTACAGGATCACGGAGCGGTGCAGGCCCGCGTAGTTGTAGAAGTCGTGGAAGTAGTACTGCCTCTCGCGGCCCAGCTCGTCGATCTTGACGAAGCCCGGCGGGATCGACTGCCAGGACAGGCGGTTGTCGACGGCGACCGTGAGCCGGAAGGTGGCGCCGGGCTCGACGAGGTCGGTGATGTCAGCCTCGAAGGGCAGGTAGCCGCCCACGTGGCTGACCACCTCGGTGTCGTCGACCCACGCGGTGGCCTGGTGGGTGGCGGCGCCGAAGCGCAGGAAGAGGCGCTCGCCGTCGATGATGCGCGGCACCGTGACGGTGCGCTGGTACCAGACCACGCCCACATGGTCGTGGAGGGCGGTATCGGTGGTGATGTCGTTGTAGGAGGCCGGCACCGGCATGGGGCGCGAGTCGGTCAGGGGGCGCGCGTACCAGCCGTCGTTGAGGCCCTGATGGGCGGTGTCCGCGCGGAAGTCCCACACCCCGTCGAGGGTGGTGATGGATCGGCTGACTGAGGTGCGTGCTCCCAGCATCTCTTGCTCCTTTGCGAGGCGGTGCGTGCGGGTGTCTGTGCCAGTCATTGCATCACGGTGCCAATGGCCGATCGCCCGGGTTGCCATAAGTTGCCGTGACCGTTCGGCCCTGTTAGCGGTGTGCGCTCCCAGCCTGGGCGGCGTCGCGGCAAGAGGTGGCAACTTATGGCCACCCGGACGGGGCCGGTGCGACTGTTGTGTCACTGCACAGGCGGATCGACACCCCGAGGAGCCTGACCGCACACCCCGCAAGGCGGCGTAGAAGCCGCTAGTCAAAGGAGACTCAATGTCAACCATCGCAGCACCTTCCAGCAGGAAGGTCACCAACGTCCGTCCGTTCGGCTGGCGCGACAAGATCGGCTACATGTTCGGTGATTTCGGCAACGACTTCACCTTCATGATGTCCGCCTTCTTCCTCGGCGCCTTCTTCATCAAGGGCATGGGCATCGACCCCATCGCCGTCGGCACGGTCTTCCTGGTGGCCCGCTTCGTGGACGCCTTCACCGACGTCGGCATGGGCGTCCTCGTCGACCGTTCCAAGCCCACGCCGGCCGGCCGCTTCCGTCCCTGGATCCTGCGCGGCGCCATCCCGGTGTCGCTGTCGATGGTGGCCATCTTCGCCATGTACTGGTTCCTCCCCGTCGGCGAGGCACAGATGGGCGCCAAGATCGCGTGGATGTGGGTCACCTACTTCCTCTGGGGCTCGGTCTTCTACACCATGATCAACATCCCCTACGGCTCGATGGCCTCGGCCATCTCTCCTGAGGCCGACGACCGTGCGCAGCTGTCCGTGTTCCGCTCGATGGGCGCGTCCCTCGCCGGCATCGTCATCTCGCTGGTGGTTCCGCTGATCGCGTTCCAGGGCAAGGAGATCCTCACCGGCCGCTTCCCGATCATCGCCGTCGTGTTCGCAGTCCTCGCGGTCATCTCCTACCTGCTCTGCTACGTCAACGTCCAGGAGCGTGTCATCGTCGAGCCCAAGCCCAAGGGCGAGGGTGCCAGCGCCGCGACCATCGCCAAGGGCCTGTTCACCAACCGTGCGCTCGGTGGCCTCATCCTGGCCGCGATCATGCTGCTGTTCGCCTCGCTCTTCGCCGGCTCAGTGAGCTCCTTCCTGTGGCTCGAGTACTTCGAGCGCGGCGAGCTCGCCTCCATCGGCCAGATCCTCTCCTTCGCCCCCGCCCTCGCCCTGGCCGCCTTCGCCCCGGCGCTGGCCCGCCGGTTCGGCAAGAAGGAGATCGGTGTCATCGGCGTGCTGATCTGCGGTGTGCTGCACATCGGGCTCTATTTCGTGGACCTGCGCACCTCCCCCGTTGCCTTCCTGCTCGTCTTCGGGTTCGCGGTCATCGGCCTGGGGCTGTTCAACGTCCTCGTCTGGGCCTTCATCACCGACGTGATCGACCAGCAGGAGGTCAAGACCGGTGCCCGCAACGACGGCGTCGTCTACGCCGTGTACTCCTGGTCCCGCAAGTTCGGCCAGGCCCTCGCCGGTGGTCTCGGCTCCATGGCGCTCGGCTGGATCGGCTACCAGACGGCCACCACCGCCGGCGAGTCGGTCACGCAGAGCCCGGAGACCATCCAGGGCATCTGGATGCTGTCGACCGTGTTGCCCGGCTTCATGTACCTGGCCTGCGGCCTGGCCCTCTGGTTCGTCTACCCGTTGGGCAAGAAGGCAGTGGAGTCCAACGTCGCGGAGCTCAAGCGTCGCCGCGCCGAGGCGGAGGCTGTCGCCACCGTCTGATCCACGACGACGCGGGGATCGAGGTCCCACCGAGAACGGCCCCCGCTCAGGCGGGGGCCGTTCTGTCGTCGGTGCGCCCTGGGGGCCACCCTTTCGCTCCCTGAGGAGCCCTGCATCGCGTAGCGGCGGCGGGCGTCTCGAAGGGTCGTGGCTACCACCTTCTCGCCGGCCTGATGGTCCGGATTCCCAGCGGCTAGTGTGCTGAGGTGATCGAGGAACGTGCGCAATGAGCGCTGACGCGGTGTACCTGGTGGCCGGGCTGGCACTGGTCGTGGCCGTCCTGGCGCCCATGCTGGTGCGGTCGATTGCGCTGTCGGCTCCGTTGGTGCTGCTCGTGCTGGGCATGGTGATCGGTCTGATGCCCCTGCCCGAGGGATGGTCGTTGGACCCGGTGGCGGGACGGACGGTGATCGAACACGTCACCGAAGTGGCCGTGCTGGTGTCGCTCATGGGCGTTGGCCTGGCACTCGACCGCCCCCTGAGTTGGCGCAGCTGGCGGTCCTGGTCGCCCACGTGGCGCCTGCTGCTCGTGGCGATGCCCCTGACGATCGGTGCTGTGTTCCTGCTCGGTTGGGGCATGCTCGGCGTGGCCGCACCCATGGCCCTTCTACTGGGAGCATGCCTCGCGCCGACCGACCCGGTCCTCGCCGGAGACGTGCAGGTGGACGGGCCGAGCACAGGTGGTTCGGCGCAGGAGGCGGAGCCCGACGAGCGGGACGAGGTGAAGTTCGCCCTCACGTCGGAGGCCGGACTCAACGACGGCCTGGCCTTCCCGTTCGTGTATGCCGCCGTGTATCTGGCCTCCCGCGGCCCGGTGGCCGAGTGGGGTGTGCAGTGGCTCGCGTGGGACCTGGTCGGCAAGATCGTCGTGGGCGTTCTCGTCGGGGCGCTCGTCGGGTGGGGGCTGGGACGCCTGTCGTTCCGCGCCGCCGACCACCGGCTTCGCGTCGCGGAGAGCGGCGAACCCCTTCTCGCGGTGGCCGCGCTGGTGCTGTCGTACGGTGCCACGGAGGTCGTCGGCGGGTACGGATTCCTGGGAGTGTTCGCCTGTGGGCTTGCGCTGCGCAGCGTGGAACGTCACCACGACCATCACCGTGCCATGCACCAGGTCATCGGGTACCTCGAGCGGCTTCTCATCCTGGTGATCCTGCTCTTCCTCGGCATGGCGCTCACCCGCACGTTGTTGGCGGGCCTCGACTGGCGTGGAGGCGTCGTCGCGGTGGCCCTTGTGTTCGTCATTCGTCCGGTCGCGGCGTGGCTGTCGCTCGCCGTGGCTGCCCGCGACACGTCGTTGCCCGGCGGATTGCTGCCCGCGGAGCGTGCTGTCGCGGCGTTCTTCGGCGTCCGCGGCGTCGGCTCGCTCTACTACCTCGCCTACGCCGGGGGCCTGGTTGCGCTACCCGAGGAGTCCTGGCTCTGGTCCACGGTCGCGTTCACGATCCTGCTGTCTGTGGTGGTCCACGGCATGGCCTCGACGCCCGCGCTCCGACGGCTGGGCGAGCGGCGTCGGACCCCACACACCACTCCCTGACCGGGGCCGCCAGCAACCGTTCCAGCGGAGGTCGCCGCCGCGGAGCGGCGTGGCCTCTCGCAACCGCTCCCTGAGGAAGTCGCCGTCGCGTAGCGACCGGCGGATGTCTCGAAGGGTTGTGTCAGCCACTTCGCGCCAGTCCTGTGGTCGGTCGCGGGGTGCTGTGACCCGACCCGTTCGTTCCCTGAGGAGGTCGCCGTCGCGTAGCGACCGGCGGCTGTCTCGAAGGGTCGTGACAGCCACCCTCACGCCAGTCGGTTGATCGGGTGCGGGGTGCCGTGACCCGACGCCCGGGCGGCCGCGGTGTCCACTTCTCCTGGCCGCCCAGGGCTGTGCGTCGCTCAGGTAGTGAGGCCGCCCGGGCGTCGTCTCCCACCTCCCCGCACTGGCGACCCGGTGGCGTGGCTCAGCCAGGGCGCGCGTCGACGGGGCGGCCCTGGCCCAGGTCCGTCCAGGCGGGACGCCAGTCGAGCGACCCTCGCGCTGGGCATCACTGCGCCGAGCCGCCCCGCCGACCCCCACCCTCGTCGTCGGTCTGCCTGCTGCATGGGGGGCATTTGGTGCGCGCGTCCAGCGGTCGGCGAGTGGGTGTCAAGGGGCGTCCCTTGGCCATCGGGGCGCGCCCAGTCCCGAACTACAGATAGGCGAGGGTGCCGGGCAGGAGGAGCGGCAGCAGCAGCGCCAAGAGGAGCAGTGCCGGAATTCCTCCGCCCACGAGGACGCCGATGCCCATCCGGCGCTGCGACGGTCGGGTCACCAATGCGACGCCCACCACCAGCCAGACGGCGATGGGGATGAGCAGTTCAGCCAACACGACGGGAAAGAGGCTCACGCCGCCGCCGAAGAGCGCCCCCATGTGCTGAGACATCAACGCCACAGGCGTCACGAGCCCTAACGCCAGACCGAGGAAAACGCCGGCCACCGCCGACCCCCCGGGCCTTGGTCCACGCCCAACGGTCCAGCCCGGCTGCGATCCTCTGGGGCCATGAGTAGTGGTCATCCCTTCCTCCATGATGAAGTGCGCTGCCATCTCGACCGAGGACGATCTCGCGGTCGAGCCGCCCGGGTTTCTCAGTTACGCGACGAAGTACGCAGCCAGGTTCTGCAGGACCAGCAGCGCGCCGACGGCGATCGCAATCCATGCGGGGAGCATGGCTCTCGGCGCGCCAGCGGTCTTGGCCTGACGGGAGAACCGGTACGTGACCACCGCTACGGCACCGAAGATGACAGCCACCACGGCAATGAGGATGACCGCGAGCCACCACGGCGCACGATCCCCTTCCCCAAACCCGGCCCAGGAGCCCGCAAGACTCCCCAGGAGGAAGCTCACCACCAACGCCACCGGGAGCCCGATCAGGCTCAACCACGAGTTTCGCACCGCGCGTTCGCCGGTCATCTCCGTGCCTTCCGTTGCATCAACTCTACGCTCGGACGGGCGGCGCTGCAGCTCTGCCGTGGGCCGGATCTGAGCCTTGAGTAGGGGGGTTCGGGGGAACCACAAAGCGAGGGGGCATTCTGTGCGCCTGCGCCCGGTCCCACCGCCAGCGCTAGAGCGCGGGCGGCTCAACTGAGCGCAGGCGGCAGTGAGGCGCCAGTGATAGAGCGCTGGCGTCGCGAGCTAAGGCTGGCGCCTCGACGGAAGGCAGGCGCCTCGACGTAAGGCAGGCGCCTCGACGTAAGGCAGGCGTCGAGGCTTGGCGCAGGCGTCGGGACGGAAGGCAGGCGTCGGAACGGAAGGCAGGCCTCAGGCGGGGAGGCGGTTCCGCTGCGCCTCCGTCCTGTGGAGCAGCTCGCCCGCCTTCGGGACGACGAGCGTGTCCGGGTCCGCCTCCATCGCGTCGAGGTCCACCTCAGCCGGGTCGAGGTAGTTCAGGTTGATCCCCTCGACGACCTCCCGCGGAATCCCTGTGGCCAGGGTCACCGTCACCCGGTTGGTCTCGACCCGTGTTGCCGGGTCGTAGTCGCCCAGCCCGCGCAGGTGCGTCGAGTGCGCCAACTCACCCCACGGGTGGTCCTTGAACCGATCCCACTGCCCCACGAAGTACTGCCGGTTGTGATACCCGATCTCCTCGATGCCGGGATGCATCACCGAGACCTGCGTGATGTGCGGGGCGTAGATGATCAGCTCCCCGCCGTCGGCCACCACCGGCTCCATCTTGTAGAAGCCCTTCGCGCCGGTCCACATGTCCTCGTACATCGTCGGGATGATCGACACCACCCGCTTGTACGCCTTCGGCACGTACTTCACGTGCACCTGGGCGGAGACCTCCGCGCACGCCTCCCACGAGGAGCGGGTATCGCCGAAGGCCAGGAACTGGAGGTCGTCGGAGCCGGGCTTGACGATCATGCCCAGCAGCAGCTTCGTCGACGGGATGAGTTCGGCCGCCGCGTCGATCATCTGCCGCACCGGCGTGATGCCCACGCTGCCGATCATCTCGTAGCTGGTGATCAGGGCCCCCACCCAGTGCGACATGTCGATCACGTCGTGGCCGGACAGCCCCGGGAAGAAGTACTTGTTGCCGCCCGAGATGCCCACCACCTCGTGCGGGAGCACCGGCCCGAGCACGAGCGAGATGTCGGTGTCGACGACCATCCTGTTGACCAGCACCGTCATGGCGCGGTCCGTCAGCCTGCCGTCGGTCAGTTCGCCGATGCGTGAGGCCTCGATGGTGCCGAGGTTGGCGAAGCAGTCGTCGTTGCGCCAGTCGTGGTTGAAGATCTGCCATCCGGGGAACTCGTCGGCGAAATGGCCCGGCTCGTAGCCCATGAGGGCCGCGATGGCGGTCTCGGACATGTAGTCGTGGGTGCCGAGCGCGATGACCACCCGCACGTCCTTCGGCCGCGAACCCAGAGCGTCGCGGATGAGGTGGGACAGCATCGCGATGGGCGCGTGGCGGGTGCCGTCGGGCACCACGAGGGTGACGCGCTTGCCGTCGAAGTCGTAGCCTCCGACGGCGTCGGCGACGAAGCGCCGGATCTCATCCTCGGTCAGCGTCGATTGCGGGCCGCCGACGGTGGCGGCCGGCGCGACGTCCGGATACAGCTTGGTCATGGTTCAGCCTAACTCTCGTCAATGGGCACTCCCCCGGGCCTGTTGAATGCGGGCCCGGGGGAGTGGATGGAACGGTGGAGCGGGTCAGCGCTTGACGCGCGCGTTTCCGGACCAGATGGACCAGACCTGCTCCTCGTCGGCGGGTGCCGCGTAGTCGTTGAGCGACGTGGCGGCCAGCGCCCCCGTCGCCCAGCCGAACTGCATGCAGCGCTCGGCCGGCCAGCCCCGGAGGATGCCGTAGAGCACGCCGCCGACGGAGCCGTCGCCGCCGCCGATGCGGTCGATGACATCGATCTCGCGGAGATCGGCGACGTGGAAGTCGCCGTCGCCCCACAGCACCATGCCCCACTCGTGGCGGTTGGCCGAGACCACTTCACGCAGCGAGGTGCCGATGTAGGAGGCCTGGGGGTAGGCCTCGCGGATGCGCCCGATCATCTCCTTGAAGCTGTCGATCTTGGCCCCGATGGCCTCGCCGCCGGCCTCCGGTCCGGGAATGCCCAGGCAGAGCTGGAAATCCTCCTCGTTGCCGTAGAGGATGTCGCAGAGCCCTGCGATCTCGGTGAAGGTCGCCCGTAGCTCCTCTTCGCGGCCCTTCCAGAAGGAGGCGCGGTAGTTGAGGTCGAAGCTGATGGCGGTGCCATGCTCCTTGGCCTTGCGGGCCACCTCGAGGCAGAACGTCGCCGTCTGCTCCGAGAGGGCCGCGACCAGCCCGGAGAGGTGCAGGATTGCCACGCCCTCGACTGCGAACAGAGCGTCGAGGTCGTAGTCGTCTGCCGAGAGGGTCAGCCCCACCTCGCCCGCGCGATCGTTCCACACCCGCGGGCCACGACCCCCGAAGCCCGAATCCGCGATGTTGAACTGGTGCCGGTGGCCCCACGCGTCGCCCTGGGGCACGTCGGGACCCTCGAACGCCATGCCGCGACCCCGCAGGTCCGCCTTGATGAACGCCGAGATGGGAGATCCCTCGACGAAGTTGGTGAGCACCTTGACCGGCAGCCCGAGGTAGGACGCCACGGACGCGACGTTGGTCTCGGCCGAGGTGGCCTGGAGCGTGAACTCCCGGGAGGTGTGCACGCTCTGCCGGTTCACCGGCGTGAGGCGCACCCCCATGGACGTGGGCACCACGAGGGCCCACCGCGCATCGTCACGGAGTTTCATGATCCCGCGCCTCAGGCCTCGACCTCGGGGCGCCCCTCGGCGGCCCACAGCGTGTGGAAGGACCCGTCGAGGTCGATCCGGCGGTAGGTGTGCGCGCCGAAGAAGTCGCGCTGGCCCTGGATCAGCGCGGCGGGGAGCCGATCCGCGCGGACGCCGTCGTAGTAGGACAGCGACGACGAGAACACCGGCACCGGGACGCCGTGGAGCGCGGACTGGCTGACCACGCGGCGCCACGCCGGGAGGGTGGCCACGATCTTGTCGTAGAAGTAGCTGTCGCCGATCAGCAGCGGCAGGTCAGGCGAGGCGGTGTAGGCGCGGGTGATCTCGCCGAGGAACTGGGCGCGGATGATGCAGCCGCCCCGCCAGATGCGGGCCAGCTCGCCCATGTTGATGTCCCAGCCGTAGGTGGCGGCGGCGGCCTGGATCATGTTGAAGCCCTGCGAGTAGGCCACCAGCTTCGAGGCGTACAGCGCCAGGCGGACGTCCTCGATGAAGGCGTCGCGGTCGGTGACGTCCCAGGCTGAGGCCCCACCGTCGAAGTTGCGGGCGGCGAGCCGCTGCTCGACCGACGACGACAGGCCGCGCGCGAAGGTGGCCTCGCCGATGCCCGTGACCGGCACGCCGAGGTCCAGTGCGGTCTGGACGGTCCAGGATCCGGTGCCCTTCTGGCCGGCCTGGTCGACGATGACGTCGACGAGGGCCTGGCCGGTGGTGGCGTCCACGTGGCGGAGCACCTCGACGCTGACCTCCATGAGGTAGGAGTCCAAATCGCCGGTGTTCCACTCGGCGAAGATGTCGGCGATCTCGGCGGGGCTGAGGCCCAGCGCGCGACGCAGCAGGTCGTAGGCCTCGCCGATCACCTGCATGTCGGCGTACTCGATGCCGTTGTGGACCATCTTGACGAAGTGCCCGGCGCCGTCGGAGCCGACGTGGGTGCAGCAGGGCTGGCCGTCGACCTGCGCTGCGATGGACTCGAACATCGGGCCGAGGCGGGTGTAGGACTCGACGGAGCCGCCCGGCATGATGGACGGACCCCACAGGGCGCCCTCCTCGCCGCCGGAGACGCCGGCGCCCACGAAGTGCAGCCCGCGCTCGCGGAGGGCGGCCTCGCGGCGGCGGGTGTCGGAGAACAGGGAGTTGCCGCAGTCGACGATGATGTCGCCCTTGTCCATGCGGGAGGCGAGCTCCTCGATGACGGCGTCGGTTGCCGGCCCTGCGGCCACCATGATGATGGCGACGCGGGGGCTGCTGAGCGCGGCGACGAAGTCGTCCATGGATTCGGCGGGCACGAAAGTGCCCTCGGTGCCGTGGGCGGCCATGACGGCCTCGGTCTTGGCGGCGCTGCGGTTGTGGATGGCAACGGCGTGGCCGTTGCGGGCGAGGTTCCGGGCCAGGTTGGAGCCCATGACCCCCATCCCGGTGACTCCGATGTCGGCGGTGGACGGGGTTGGTGTGGCGAGTGCCATCGATGCTCCTTTGGGTCGTGTGCCCCCTCAGGATGGCCCGAGTGGTGGCCCGGGCGGCAGGTGTTGCCACTTGTTGCTTGGCGGTGCGCCGGGGACGTGGCAACTCATGCGCAGGGCACGCTGCGCTGAGCGTGGCAACAAACGGCAATCATGTGCCCTCTGCGGGTGGCAGCTCGTACCGTGAAGTCACCAGCAACGGAGCAAGGAGCAGCATCATGGTGGATCTGAAGGCCACGCCTTTCAACCTCGACGACGAGGCGATCGAGTGGGTGAACACCACCATCGCGGAGATGACCGACGAGGAGAAGATCGGCCAGCTCTTCGTCAACATGGGCGCCCAGCGGACCGAGGAGTACCTCACCGACGTCCTGAACACCTACCACATCGGCGCCGTGCGCTACACCCCCGCGAAGGCCGAGGAGGTGTGGGAGCAGAACAACATCCTGCAGACCAACTCGAAGATCCCGATGCTCATCGCCGCCAACACCGAGGCCGGCGGCAACGGTGCCTGCACGGACGGCACCTACGTGGGTTGGGAGGCGAAGATCGGCGTCGCCGGCGACGTCCGCTACGCCTACGAGCTCGGCCGCATCTCCGGGGTGGAGGCCGCGGCGATCGGCTGCAACTGGTCCTTCGCCCCCATCGTCGACGTTTACCGCAACTGGCGCAACCCCATCGTGTCGCGGCGGACCTGGGGCGGCGACGTCGACCAGGTGCTCGAGATGAGCCTCGCCTACATGAAGGGCATCCAGGAGTCCGGCATCGCGCCGGCCGCCAAGCACTGGCCCGGCGACGGCATCGACGAGCGTGACCAGCACCTCTCCCACGCCCCCAACTGGCTCTCGGTCGAGGAGTGGGACGACACCTTCGGGAGGCTCTACAAGGGCCTGATCGACGCCGGCCTGCCGTCGCTGATGACCGGCCACATCGCGCTGCCGTCGTACCAGAAGCACTTCAACCCCGACATGACCGACGAGGACATCCTCCCCGCCACGCTGTCGAAGGAGATCAACACCAAGCTGCTGCGCGAGCAGCTCGGCTTCAACGGCGTCGTCGTCACCGACGCGAGCCACATGGTGGGCCTGACCGGCGCCATGAAGCGCTCCGACATCCTTCCCACCGCCATCGAGGCCGGCTGCGACCTCTTCCTCTTCTTCAACGATCCCGACGAGGACTTCACCTGGATGATGGAGGGCTGGAGGTCCGGGAAGCTCTCCGACGAGCGGCTCCACGAGGCGCTGACGCGCATCCTCGGCCTCAAGGCCATGCTCGGCCTCCACAAGAAGCCCGGCAACGAGCTGCTGCCGCCGAAGGAGGAGGCGTTGGCGAAGATCGGCCTGCCCGAGCACAAGGCGGTCGCCGTCGAGGTGGCCGACGCCGCCATCACCCTGGTCAAGAACAAGCAGCCCGGGAACCTCCCCATCTCGACGTCCACGTTCAAGCGCATCCTCGTCGTCCCGATCGGCGCCGCGCCCAGCCCCTTCGCGATGATGATCGACGGCGGCAGCAAGCACCCCGCCGCCAAGTTCGCCGACAAGCTGCGCGAGCGAGGCTACGAGGCCGACCTGTACGAGTCGCAGCTGGACAAGATCAAGGGCAAGAGCGCCGACGAGGTCAGGGCGATCCTGCAGAACGCCTACGCCGGCAAGTCCGCCATCGCCGACCTCACCGACAACTACGACATGGTCCTCTCCGTGGCCAACGTCAACGGCATCGGCCAGGCGGTCGAGCGGCCCTACTGGCCCGGCACCAAGGGCACCCTGGACATGCCCTGGTACGTGCACGAGCTGCCCACCATCCTGGTGTCGACGGCGTCGCCCAACATGCTGCCCGACATGCCGCAGGTCAAGACCTATATCAACGCCTACGACGACCACGACTTCAACATCGACATCGTCCTCGACAAGCTCGAAGGGAAGTCGGAGTTCAGGGGCACGCCCAACACCGAGATGTTCCCGTTCGCCGACACCCGGATCTGAGGACCGACGATGACTGACAAGATGCCCGAGCGCGCCCAGGTGCTCCTCGACTTCCAGCCCACGAAGCAGTTCTTCGTCGGGATCGACTCCGACGGCTGCGCCATGGACGCCATGGACATCAAGCACCAGGAGTGCTTCACGCCCTCCTACATCAAGTACTTCAACCTCCAGGCCGCCTCCACCCTGGTCCGCGAGACCGCCCTGTTCGTCAACCTCCACTCCACCACCCGCGGCCAGAACCGCTGGGTCGCGCTGGCTAGGCTGTTCGAGCTGCTCAGGCAGCGGCCCGAGGTGCTGGAGCGCAGCGTGAAGGTGCCCGAGGGCGTCGAGCTGCAGAGGTTCCTGGATTCCGGGTACCCCCGGTCCGATACGGGGATCGCCCAGTTCGCCGAGGCCCACCCGTCGGCCGAGATCGCCCAGTGCATCGAGTGGGGCAAGGGAGTCAACGAGCTGATCGCCTGGATGGTGCACGGCTGCGCACCCTTCCCGGGGGCCCGCGAGGCCATCGAGGCGATGCAGGCGGACGTGGACTGCATGACGGTCTCCGCCACGCCGATGGAGGCGCTCGAGCGCGAATGGCACGAGCACGACCTGGCGAAGTACATGAAGGTGGTCGCCGGGCAGGAGATGGGCTCGAAGGCCCAGCACGTGCACTGGGCCGCCAAGGGCAAGTACGACGATGACCACATCATGCTCATCGGCGACGCTCCCGGCGACCGCGACAGCGCCTTCTCCGAGGGCGTGCTGTTCTACCCGATCATGCCCGGCGGCGAGGCCGAGTCCTGGCGCCGGTTCCGCGAGGAGGCGCTGCCGAAGTTCCTGGGCGGCACCTACCGCGGCGCCTACATGGACGCGCTGGTGGCCGACTTCGAGGCGCTGCTTCCGGAGAGGCCCACCTGGGTCACCGTTTGACGCTTGGGTCCTGTCCCGCGGGCTCCTCATCGATGATGAGGAGCCCGTTGTCGTTCAGAGCGGCCAACTGGGCCGCGACCGCCTCCGTGAGGGAGCCGTCGGGCGGGGTACCGAAGGCCGCCGCCAGTTCGTCGGTGAGCTGGTCGAGGGTGACCGGCCCGTTGCCCAACAGCTCAAGGATGAGGGTGGCGACGGGGCCCAGGCGGAGGACCTTGTCGTCGAGGAGGACCAGGGACTCGCCGTCGACAGGCAGGAAGTCCGTGAGGTGTGCGCACCTGATCACTGTTGTCCCTCCAGGTGGTCGGTGCACCACGGGAGGATCTGCTCCACCTCGCCGTATTCGACGAGGGTGCAGCCGGCGCGACGATGCACGTCGGCCATGAGGTGCAGCGGGCGGGGCAGCTTCGAGAGCGAGGAGGTCTCCGGGGCGATCATGGCCAGGGCGTCGAGGACGGGCAGGGGGGTGAAGGCGGCGTTGTCGCGGCCGGGGGTGCGGCGCAGCACCACCAGGTCAGTCAGCGTCGGAGACGGGGGGGCCTGGAGCAGCCCGAGGTCGTCGGGGGAGTTCTCCCGCTTCGGTTGCCCGTGGTCCGGGGCCAGCGTGATGGGCTTGGGGTAGGGGTGGATCCGCAGCGTGACCGGGTCGATGCCCACCGTCTCGTCGGAGAGGTAGCCGTAGCTCCTCCCGAGGCGGCGGGTGAGCGTGGACTTGCCCGTGCCGCCGGGGGCGACGAACACCAGGGCGCGCCCCGTCTCCGGGTGTGCCACCGCCCCGGCGTGGAACATGAGGAGCTGCCCGGCGCGGGCGGCGATGAACGCCTGGGTGATCTGCTGGGTGGCTGACTCCTGTGAGGAGTTCTTCCTCACGGTGACGTCGGCCTGGGCGGTGGTGTCGCGGGAGAGGCAGCGGGCCCAGAGGTGCCGGAAGGCGTGCAGGTCCAGGCCGGAGTCGCCGAGGTCCACCGCGATCCCGGTGCCGAGGCCCGCGAGGGTGAGCAGGTGAGGTGCCTCACTCATCGGAGACTGCCAGCCTTCTCGCCGTGAGATCGGCCAGGTATGCGGCGACGGGGGCGTGGATCTCCGTCGCCTCCGTGCCGGTTGCCTCGCTCACCGTGCCGACGATCTCGTCCGTGGTGGCGGCGTCGAGGCAGTGCCAGATGAGGGCGGCGGTGCCGTCGAGGATCACCACCTCCCCGATGGTCGGCGCGGTGGCGATCACCCGATCGTCATCCTCCTCCCAGACCACGTCCGGGTGGTACCGGTGCGTCATCTCTCCCGCCTCCCGGGGCGCCGGCGGGCGGCGAGTTCGCCGAGCAGTCGTCTCCATCGCAGCAGCGTACGCTGAGCGACCTCGCGGCGGCTGGGGGCGTGCCCCAGCTCGGCCTCGAGGAGGGACAGGTCGAAGAACAGCAGCCCTTGGACAACGGCGGCCTTCTTGCCGACGGTGGTGGCTGCCCGCCAGCGGGCGCGCCATTCGTCGAGGCGGCTCGGGTTGCCGTCGCGGAAGTGCTTCCACAGCAGGTACTCGGGGTGGTCCTTGAAGGCCTCCAGGTCCCCGACGGCGGCCGCCACCCCGATCTCGGCGCCGAGATGCCGCGCCAGGGCGAGCACGCCCGCGCGCTCGTCGGCGGTGGCGCGGTCCCAAGCACGACCCGTATCGGGGTGGTGGGGCCCGCTGCGCGCGGAGTGCAGGAGGAGGAGCAGCCGCTGCGCCGTGACCGACGGCGTGGGGCACGGCACGTGGCCCAGGTCGGTGCTGGTGCGGGCCCGCCACAGCTCGTCGAACGCCTCCGGCGCGAGCCCTGGAAAGCGGCGATGAACGTCGGCGTTGCCGAGGGTGGGATGGAAGATGTTCATCGCGTGGCCGAAGGCTGAGCTGGTGGAGAAGCTGGTCTTGCGGATCCAGCCGTGCCTGGAGGCCTCGTCGAGGAAGCGGTGGACGTGCTCGGGGCGGATGAGGAGGTCCGCGTCGCTGCTGTTGCGGTGGATGGTCTCGGTGCGTTCGAAGCTGCCCTCGGCGTCGTGGATGTCGCGGGTGTCGAGCAGTTCCCGCGCGACGGCCGGCCCCTTGACGTGCAGGACGTCCGCCCCGGCCTTGTCCGCGATGCGCTGCAGCACGCCGTGGGTGAGGCGCAGCCGGACGTGGAGGGAGGGCTCTTTCGTCATCGCAGGGTGTCGAGGTAACGGCGGAGGCCTTCGGTGCCGTCGCTGGGCTGGAATCCGGTGGCCTTGATTTTGGCCAGATCGAGGGTGCTGTGTCGCGGGCGGGGGGCGGTGACCTTGCCGGCTGAGAAGGTCGCGGTGTCTGTGCGGGTCACGCGGCCCTGGGCGCCGCGGGCGTCGAAGACGGCGGTGGCCACGTCGAACCACGACATCGGGTCGCCGTCGGAGGTGACGTTGTAGCTGCCGGCGGGGGCGCCCGTCTCGATGAGGTGGAGCGTTGCCCGGGCGAGGTCGTCGGCGAAGGTGAGCCTGCCGAACTGGTCGTCGACGACGGCGGGGCTGATCCCGGAGTCGGCGAGGCGGGCCATGGTGCGCACGAAGTTGGGGCCGTCTCCGATCACCCAGCTGGTGCGCAGGATGTAGTGCCGGGGCAGGGTGGCGACGAGCGCGTCGGCGGCGGCCTTGGAGGCGCCGTAGGCGCTGAGGGGGGAGAAGGGCTCGTCCTCGGCGTGAGTGTCGCGGGTGCCGTCGAAGACGTAGTCCGAGGAGACGTGGACCAGGGGGAGCCGGTGGCGGCGGGCGGCTGCGACGAGGTTGGCGGTGCCGGTGACGTTGATCGCCCAGCAGGCGGCGCGCCCGTCGGTCTCGGCGGCGTCGACTTTCGTGTAGGCGGCGGCGTTGATGATCGCGGAGGCCCGTCCCCAGGGGAAGGCGGCGACGGCGTCGGGGTCGGTGATGTCGAGTTCGTCTCGATCGAGGATTTGGGCGTCGGGGAGGAGCCGGCGCAGTGCCTGGCCGAGCTGGCCGCCCGCCCCGGTGACGACGGGGCGCGGCCTCGGCATCGGGATGACGTCGGCGAGAGCCGGGTGGGTGCGGTCGGCATCGGACACGATGGCCGAATCGAGCGGCAGGGGCCAGGCGATGGCCGGGTGGTTGAGGTTGGCGAACGTGTATTGGGACTTCGTCTCGGCCGACCAGTGCTCGTTGACCAGGTACGAGTAGCAGGTGCCGTTCTCGAGTGCCTGGTAGGCGTTGCCCACGCCGCTGGGGGTGAAAACGGCGGTCTCGGGCCCGATCTCGTGGGTGACCACGGTGCCGAAGGTCTCACCCTCGCGGAGGTCCACCCAGGCGCCGAACACGCGGCCGGTGGCGACGGAGACCAGTTTGTCCCAGGGCTCTGCGTGGATGCCTCGGGTCACGCCGGCCTCGGCATTGAAGCTCATGTTCTGCTGCACGGGGCCGAAGTCCGGCAGCCCGAGCGCGGTCATCTTCGCGCGCTGCCAGTTCTCCTTGAACCACCCGCGGGAGTCACCGTGGAGGGGGAGAGTGAGGATCAGTAGGCCGGGGATGGAGGTTGAGGAGAGGCTGAGCCCTGCGACCCCCTCCCCTGGGCGCACAGCGTTGGTCACGCGGCCAGCCTAGCCGGTGGATGCCTTGGCGCTCGCTCCATCCTCGTCAGTAGGCGCCGCGCGAGCTCACGACCGCGCGGAAGGTGCGCAGGAGGATGACGATGTCCTGAAGCATGGACCAGTTGTCCACGTAGTAGAGGTCGAGACGGACGGTGTCGTCCCACCCGAGGTCGGATCTGCCCGACACCTGCCACAGGCCCGTGATGCCTGGCCGCACGTCCAATCGACGCCGCACATGAGTCAGGTAGAGCGCCACCTCCTGCTCCATGGCCGGGCGCGGCCCGACGAGACTCATCTCCCCTCGCAGCACGTTGAACAGTTGGGGGAGTTCGTCGATGGAGAAGCGGCGGATGAAGCGCCCAAAGGGGGTGATGCGGGGGTCGTTTCTGATCTTGAACAGGGCACCCTCCGCCTCGTTGGCGTCCTCGAGGCCTTCGGCCCGGATCTGCTCGGCGTTCTGCACCATGGAGCGGAACTTCAGCAGTTGGAACGGCTCTCCTCCCATGCCCACGCGTTGCTGCCTGAAGAGCACGGACCCGCCGTCGCTCAGCTTGATGACGAGGGCTGTCACCAGCATGAGGGGGGACAGCAGCACCAACAGCAGTACTGAGGCGACCAGGTCGAAGGCTCGCTTGGTGAACCTGAGGGACCGCTCCGCCTGCGGCTTTCCCACGTGCATGAGCGGGAGTCCGGCCACGGGCGTCACGTGGATGCGCTGGCTGGAGATGTCGGTCATGGCGGGGACCACCACCATCTCGGCGCGGTGGCCCTCCAACTTGCGGGCCATCTCGTTGAACTCGCGCCCGCGTCGGACGGAGCCCGTGGTGAAGATCACGGCCCGGGCACCGGTGCGATCGATCACGCTCAGGAGGTCGTCGAGGGTGCCCACCTCGTCGATGTCGCTGTCTGACCTCGCGTCGACGTCGATCGACTCGTCGTCGGGCGGAGCCACCACGCCCACCGGGGTGTAGCCGAGCCACGTCTCCCTCCGCAGCACGGCCACGACGTCGTCGACGGCGCCACTGTCCCCGACCACCAGGGTGGGCAGACAGAAGCGACCGGACACCCGCAGCTGTTGCAGGATCCGCCTCGCGGTGAGGCGCCCCATTAGCAGGGCGGGGATGCCGATGGCCACCAGGATGGCGACGAACCCCCTGGACAGCGGGTAGTTGAAGATGAAGGCGAAGAAGCCCAGAGCGAGCAGGAACAGCAGCGATGAGTTGAACACCTGGCGGTACTCGGCCACTCCGAAGCCCCAGTGACGCGGGCGGTATGCCCCCCCGAAGGCCAGTGCGAGCAGCCATCCCACCACGATGAGTGGAGCCACGGGGATGACCAGTTGCTCCGCGTCGTTGATGCTCCGGAGGAAGGGGACCCACCTGCGCAGCGCCACCGCGGCGACCGCAGCAGCAGAAATCAGGGCAGTATCCAGGGCGACGAGTGCCCAGCGATACAGATTACGCATAGTGCTCCCCAACACCCCCTTCCGAGCACTCTAGCCAGTGGGTGTGGCGGACGCCGAATCCTCGACGGTGCGTGCCCTGCGGGCGGTGCCTATACTCGGGAGGACCGCGGGGCGGCACCCGCGATTATGTCCGGGGGTTCCGTACGTGACGCTCATCGAGTTCGTCCGCTTTCTGCGCCACGACGCGCGCCTGATCGCCATCATGACCCTCCTGGGCCTCGTGGCGGCGGCGGGCTACGCCTACCTGCAGCCGGTGGTGTACCAGTCGAGCGCAACGGGCATCATCGTCGCGGGGGACAACACGAGCGTCGGCGGCGCCATGAGCGGAAGCGCCCTCGCGCAACAGCGCGCGGCGGTCTACGTGGCCTTGGCCGGGACGGCGGCCGTGCGGGACCGCGCCGCGGAGGCACCCTCCATCCAGGAGAACCCTTCGGCCGCCAACGGATCGATCAGCGCCAGTACTGTGACGGGCACGCCGCTGCTCACAGTCAGCGCCACCGGCGGTTCGGGTGAGGAGGCGCGGCTGCTGGCCGACGCCGGACTCGAGGCGCTCGCCGCCGAGGCGCTCGCCCTGGAGATGCGCACCCCCACTGAGGAGGGGACGCCGGCGAATCCGGACGATGTCGCGGTTCGGATCGCGACATACAGCCCCGCCTCCGCATCCTCCGAGCCGGTCTCGCCGAACTGGCTTCGACTCCTCCTCATCGGGACCGGCGCCGGGCTCGGGCTTGGGTTGGCCGTTGCCTTCGCCCGCTCGAAGCTGGACGTGAGGGTGCGCACTATGGCGGACGTCGAGGCTGAAACCGGGCACGGAGTCCTCGGTGTGATCCCGGACACCAAGGAACTGTCCGAGGCGCGCACCGGGGCTCGGATCAGCCTGTCCAAGCTCGGTCCGGCCGGAGAGGCGCTGCGCCAGCTCCGCACCAACCTGCGCTACGTCAACATCGACTCGCCGCCCAGGTCGATCGTGGTTACCTCGGCCAACCCGGGTGAGGGCAAGTCCACCATCTCGTCGACTCTCGCGGTGCTGATCGCGCGGTCAGGGCAGCCTGTGGTGCTCATCGATGCCGACCTCCGCAAACCGGTGCAGCACACGATCTTCGGCGCGGACAACGCGATCGGGCTGTCGCAGGTGCTCGTGGGCGACGTGTCGGTGGAGGACGCGTTGCAGCGCACCAGCGAGCCCAATCTCATGGTCCTCACCTCCGGGAAGGTGCCGGCCAACCCGTCGGAGATGGTGGGGTCGCGGCGCATGAAGACGCTCCTGGCCAGCCTCTCCAAGCACTACTTCGTTATCACCGATGCGCCACCAATCCTGGCCGTCACCGACGCGGGCCTCCTGACGGCATCCACCGACGGTGCGGTCCTGGTGGCCCGCGTCGGGAAGACGCACAAGGAGCAGTTGCGGATGGCCACGAAGCTGCTCAAGCAGGTGGGCGGCTCGGTCCTGGGCACGGTGCTCCACCGGGCGCACCGCAAGAGCATGGGTGAGGTTGTGTACGGCGCCGGACATGGCGGTGCGTACCAGGCCTACTACGGCACCGGCGACACGCATCTCACGGAGGAGGATGCTGCGCCCATCACTGTTCGACGAGCCGCCCCCGCCGCGGAGGTGGTTGAGCCGGCGCCCCAGGTCCCGGTGGCCGTGCCTCGGTCGGCGAAGCGCAGCGCCGGTCACTGAACGGCGTCCGCCTCGGCTGCAATCCGCTCGCGGGCAGCTCCGTGATACGCGAGGTACAGCCCCAGGGCGACTGCGATCGGCGGGCTGGTCAGGGAGAATCCGATGTTGAACGAGACGATCAGGCCGCAGATCAGCGCGGCCTCGGCCCACACCGGCCGGTCATTCGACGGTAGCTGGTGGAACATCAGGAAGACGCCGACGATCAGAGCGAGCAGAAGCGCAGACGCAATCAGCCCGCCCTCAGTCTGCATCGCCCGGTAGCTGTTATGGAAGAACAGGGTGGTGCCCCTGATCTGCACCTCCGCCGTGCCCAGCCCCTGGCCGAGCCATCCCGCATCGAGCACCATCTGCTGCTCGGCCAGCGCGAGGGCCTCGCGAAGGGTGTCTGAGCCGGCGCGGTCTGAGAACCAGCCCTGGGCCTCAGCCAAGGAGTCCACCCAGGCGTAGAGGGCGGCAGTCACGACGAGCGCCGCAAGGCTGAACAGCCGATTCATGCGTGGGGCAATCCACACCCAGAGCGACGCAATGGCGTACGCGAACAGCGTGGTCCGGGAGACGGTGAGGAGCACCCCGACGCCCACTACTGCCCAGAACGCGAGCCGGGCCCGGCGCGTTCGGAGGGACTGGATGGCGGCGAATCCGAGCGTGGTGAGCACGTAGCCGGCGGCGTTCGGGTCGCCCAGGACGCCGGTGAGCCTGCCCTCGTAGCTACTGCTGGGGAGGAGGGCGGCGCTCACGGTGAGGGCGACGAGCATGCCGATCACCACCCCACGGCTGACTGAGCGGACGTGCAGGCGGCCAGCGCCGAGGACGGCCACCACGGCGAAGAGGGTGAGGATGTTGACGGAGCGACGGAGCTCGTCGAGCCCGTGCACCCAGAGCGTCCAGCCCACCAGCCACAGCACCAGCGCCGTCCCTGCCAGCGAGACGAGAAGGCTGCCGGCCCTCCACCGCGCGCCGGCCCACACTCCGATGCCCACCAGTCCGAGGCAGGCCAGGGTGTTGACCGGCAGGGTCAGGGAAGGAATGAGGAACTCGACTCCCCGCACGGGGATGAGCATGCCCAGGAGGAAGACGGGGATGACGATGTCGCCCCATTCCTGCAGCCAGCGGCTCTCGGGGGGTGCCTCCGCCTCGGGGAGGGTGGTCGCGGTGGGGTCTGAAGAGCTCACCGTGGCCTCCCGTCGTCCGTGCCGTCCGACGAGTGTGGCACAAGTTCGGCCACGTGCCGCCTCAGGGCCGCGGCGAAGTGTGCCTCGTCGAATGCCGTCACGTGCTCCCGGATCGCGGCGGGGTCCCAGCTGCGGCCGCGGTTGGTGATGACCGCCCGGGCGATGTCGCCAGCGGCGGCAACGTCGAAGAAGGAGCCGTTGACCCCCTCCCGGACTGTGTCCAGGTAGCCACCGGCGCGCAGGGCAAGGGTGGGGGTGCCGAGCATACCCGCCTCCAGCGGGGTGAGCCCGTAGTCCTCGAAGCTGGGGGCGATCAGCGCCTCTGCCGTACTGTATGCCCACGCCAGCTCGCCGTCGGAGAGCCCTTCGAGCATCCGGACGTTGGCGGGCAGGCTGCGGCGGAGCTGCTCGAGGAGGGGACCGCGGCCGACGATGACGAGGCGCTCGTCGGGCAGACCGCGGAAAGCGTCGATGACTGTGTCCACGTTCTTGTAGGGGAGCAGCCGGGAGACCACCAGGTGGAACGAGTGCCAGTCCGCCAGGGCATCGATGGGCTCCGGCGGCACTGCGTCGTGGACGGCCGGGGGTGCAGGTACGACGGTGGCGTCGAGGCCGTACACGTCCCTGATCCGCCCACGGACCACGGTGGAGTTGGCCAGGTAGCGGTCCGCCGACCTGGCGGCGCGCTGGTCCCATCGCACCAGTGCCGGACGCAGTGCGGAGAGTGCCCACCCCACCGGGGACCGGCCCGCCGGCGCTCCCAGATAATCCTCCACGAGGTACAGGAACCGCGCCGGAGAGTGGCAGTAGACCAGCTTCCTGCCGGTCGTGCGGAACCCGTGGGCGAAGCCGGTGGTGGAGACCAGCAGCACGTCCGCGTCGATCACCGGAGCGCGTGAGATCGCGGGCTGGTACAGAGGCAGGCCGATCCGGTGGTCCTTGCGCAGGACGCCGAGCCTGTTGAGCGGGGTGGTCAGGATGCGGGCCTGACGGAACTCGGGGAAGGTGCCGTCCGGGTCGTAGACGGTGGTGTAGATCTCCGCCTCAGGGAAGGCGCGCAGCATGGCGAGGACCACCCGCTCCGCGCCGCCGCGTTGGGTGAGGTAGTCGTGGGCGATGGCGACCCGGGGCGTCATCGGAGGCTCCCGCTGCCGTCTGGGGCCCCGTACCCTGCCAGGCCCGCCGACTCCACCATCAAGGCGATGAGCTTGCGCGAGACGGGACGGGGAAGCAGAGCGGCGGCCTGGTCGATGCCTCGGGCCAGCGTGGTCGCCCGTCGCCGGGTGAGACCCCGGGCCAGCGCGGTGACCGCACGGTTCCACATGGTGGGCTCGAGATCCCACGGGTCCCCGAGCACCTCCATGCCGTGGCGCGCCGAGAAGATCCGTCGCGCGGCGCCGGAGTCGATCCCGCGCATCGTCCTGATCTCGGTGGTCACAGACGCCATGTGGTGCGGGGTCTCAAGATGGCGCACGAGTCGGACGGGGATGCCCGCGCGGTGCAGCCGGTAGCCGTAGTCCACGTCCTCGTAGCCGTAGCCGCGGAAATCGGTGCTGTAGGGGCCCACCTCGTCGTGCACTGACCGGCTGACAGAAACGTTGCCGCCCCAGTAGCGCCAGGTGCGCTCGGGAGGGGTGGCATAGGCCTGCCTCCGGAACTCTGCGTCAACGTGCTCGCCGTAGGCCCGCCAGTAGGGGGTGGGGGGGCAGACGTTGAGCGGCAGACCCACGGCTCCACACTTCGCCCCTTCATGGGCACGACGGTGCTGGGCCACGTAGTCGGGCCGGGGCTCCATGTCGTCGTCGCAGCGGATCAGCACGTCGCCGCGTGCAGCCTCGAAGCCCGCGTTGAGGGCGGCCACCCGGCCGCGGTTCTCCGGGAAGACGATGCGCCGGACCGGGAGTTGGCTCTCGTAGCGGGCCACCACTGAGGCTGAGTCGTCGACGTCGCCGTCGATGACGACGATGGCCTCCCAGGCCGGGTCGTCCTGCGCGGCAAGGGCCGACAGCAGGCTGGAAAGGCGCGGCGCGCCGCCACGGCTGGGGATGATCACTGAGGCGAGCGTCATGCCGATCGTTCCTCCCAGGCGGTCAGATAGTGCGCGAACCGGGCGATCCCCGCGTCTGGAGAGTAGAACTCCTCCCACCTCCGCCGGGACTGCTCGAGGTGTGCTGCGGTGTAGCCCGCGACGGCGCCCTCGATGGCCGTGGCCAGTGCGCGGGGGTCACCGGCCGGGGCCACGAAGGAGGGATCGTGCCCTGTCACCCTGGGGAGCGCGCCAGCGTCGGTGGTGACGAACGGGCAGCCGGCCGCCATCGCCTCCACGGCAACCAGCCCGAAGGACTCGGGCGCCACGGACGGGAAGACGGCCAGGTCCACCTGCCGGAAGAAGTCCTCCGGGTCCACCCAACCCAGTCGGACCGGGGCCGGGGAGAGCGCGCCGAGGGCGGCCTCGACGCGGGTCGCATCGGACGTGCCGGCGTACAGGGCCGCGCCGCCCACCACAAGGTTGAATCGGCCAGGGGAGCGGCCGTGCAGGAGCCCGAGAGCCTCCGCCAGCACGACGGCGCCCTTGGCGGAGGTGAGACGGCCGAGGAAGCCCAGGCGAACCGGCGCGCCATCCCGAGGCGGCAGACGCGGGGCGAAGGCGAAGTCCCTGGTCCAGTTGTGCAGCGTGCTGGTGGCGGCGCCCAGCTGCTGACGCATCCACTCGGAAGGGACCAGCACATCGTCGGCCCCCTTCGTCGACAGGGGCAGGAGAGTACGCAGCCGGGCCGACGGAAGTGAGTGGAGATGCACCACCCGTCGGGGGATCCCAGCGGTTGCCACGGCTGGCCGCAGGCCGTTGCACCAGAGGAGCTCCGGTGCGCTGGCCAGGGCCCAGCGTCGGAGACCTCGCAGGTATCCGGCTGGGGTGCGTCCGTGGATCTCCTCCGTGGCGAGGCCTCTGGCAACCGCCGCATCGAGCAGGGATCCCGGCGGGCAGACCACCCGCACGTCTCGCCCGGATGCGCGTGCTGCCTCGGCCATGGCCAGCAGCATCACCTCGCCGCCGCCCATCCCGCCCTGGTTGGCGGCGAACGTCACGGTGCTCATCGAGCGAGCCGATCGTAGGTGTCGGCGATCTGTTGGGCCATGGACGCAACGGTGGGCCATCGCTCCGGCAGAGACGGCCGCCGCGCGGGGAGGGTGGCCTGCTCCTGCATGACGTCGGCCACGCGGGGGATGTCGGCGGAGTCCACCATGCAGTGGGCCGGCAGGATCTCCGGGTTGCCTCCCACCGGGGTGGCCACGACGCCCAACCCGTGGGTGACGGCGTCGAGGATCGAGTACGACGCGTTCTCCCACACCGAGAGTTGCAGCAGGACGTCGTGGGAGGCCAGTGCGGCCTCGGGGTGAAGGTGACCAGGGAAGGAGACCCTGTCGTCGAGGCCGAGGCGGGCGGCGTGAGCCGTCAGCGCATCCCTGTCTGGCCCGTCCCCGGCGACGGTGAGGGTGGCGCCAGTCTCCCTGGCGGCGACGGCGGCGAAGGCCTCCAGCGTTGCCGCAAGCCCCTTCTCCGGGGCCAGCCTGCAGAGGGTGAGGAAGCGGTGCCCCGGTAGCCGCGGTGGCGGCCCGGACGGGTCGACGCCGTTGTGGATCACCTGAACGGGCCTCGGTGGGCGCCAGGCGCGCACCATTTCCTGCTGAGTCGAGCGGCTCACCGCGATGAGCGCCGAGAAGCGGAGGACGCGGAGACGGTGCAGGACTCGTCGGACGGCAGCCTTGGCTCGGCCGCCGTGGTACAGGCGTGAGTCTGAGGCGATGCCATGCTCGGTGGACACCAGGTGGACGGGCAGACCCGCGGCAGCGGCGACAACCAGGAAGTCGGCCCGGGCCAGATGCGAGTGCACGACGCGTGGCCGGACCTGCCGCACGAGGGCCCGAAGGGCTTGAACTGCTCGACGGGGCGGCCCGTCGAGCGGTAGCTCGTGCGTGACGACGCCGAGCCCCCGCAGCTCCTGGACAAGCGGCCCGGAGGGTGCCGCCACCTGTAGTTCATACCCCGGCAGACCGACGCGGGCCACGTCGAGGACGTGGCGGGCAACGCCGGCGAGGTTGCTCACCGGCACCACCCACACCGCTACCGCGCTCACGTCAGAACCACTGCTCCAACCGGTCGAGGGCCGTCCAGAATCCCTCGCCGTTGTTGGTGTGGCCCATCCAGATCTCCGGAATGAAGCCGACACCCGGCGCCAGCCGGTCCAACTGCTCCGCCAGCACGGGCCAGTCCACCTCCCCCTCGCCGATCTGCGGGCCCTCCCCGTCCACACCCTCGGCGTCGACGATGTGGAGGTGTTCGGTGAGCGGGGCCAGCGCCTCCACGTAGGTGGAGAAGGGCATCCTGTGGAAGTTGGCGGCCAGCTTCGAGTGCGAGATGTCCAGCGTCAGACGCTGCCCGTACTGCTCGCAGAAGTCGACGGTGTCCGCCAGGCCCATGAACAGGTTGTGGTACTGCTGGCCGCCCATCAGCCAGGGGAACGGCGGCAGCGTCTGGGCGGTCAGGCGCACGTCGGCGGTGTCGAGCCGCTCGATTGCCTGGGCGATACGCGCGTACATGGCGGGCCGCTCTGACGCGTCGACGAAGCCGTCGGCGGTGAAGCCGCCCATCGTGGCGATGACCACGGGCGCCTCGTCACAGGTGAAGTAGCGCGTGAGCCCCCGGGTGATGTCGATCACCCTCTGCGTCTCGCGGATGGACCGCTCCCACACCGCCTCGTGAGGGCTGGCGAGGTTGATGATGAAGTCACCCGCGTACAGGTCCGGCGTGTGGCAGGTGAATGCCATCGGGAGGCGGTGCGTGAAGATCTCGTCGATGTCGAGCTCCACGTCCTTGTAGGAGAAGTGGAACTCCAGAAAGTCGGGGTTGGTGCCCTCGATCAGCTTCGCATAGTCGTGGTAGCGCACGGGGAGCCCCCAGGGGCGGCGGAACGAGTAGTGCCGTCCCTGCGACACCGCGTCCGTGAGGTCTCCGGGGTAGAAGAAGTCCCCCTCCTCCACCGCCCGGCGCGCAGTGCGTCCCACCAATGCCTCAAGGCGGTTCGGCTGCAGCCCGCGGCCAGGCGACTTGACCGTGACGTCGTCGCGGCCGATGCGCTCGCCCACGCCGATGCGTCGGGTGGCCACAAGAGACTTCGCGAGGTTGACCCGGTTCATGGACTCTCCGGTGGAGACCACGCGCGCGTCCCCGGTGCCGAGCGATTCCTCCAACTCGCGGATCCGCGAGACCATCTGACGGAACTCGGCCGGCAGCAGCGACACCTTGTGGTCGCTGCCTTCGAGGGTCTGGTCGGTGGTGAAGTGCTTCTCGATGATGCGGGCGCCCATCGCGACAGCGGCCAGCGGCACGTGGTACCCGCGCTCGTGACCGGAGTAGCCCACAGGACCGCCGCTGATCTCGGCCAGGCGTGCGAGGTACCGCAGATTGATGTCCTTGAACGGCGCCGGGTAGGTGGACTGGCAGTGCAGCATGGCAAACGGGGACCCTGAGCCGCGCAGAAGCTCGGCGGCCTCGATGATCTCGGCCTCCGTGCTCATCCCGGTGGAGACGATGAGCGGCAGCCCGGTGGCGAACATGTCCGCGAGCAGGGTGTGGTTCGTCATGTCGGCGGACGCCACCTTGAGGCCTGGCACGCCGTAGTCCGCCAGCACTGCAACGCTCGGGGAGTCCCACGGCGTGCAGAGCACGTCCACGTCTCTCTCACGGCAGTGGTCGAAGACCTGGATCATCTGCTCGGCCGTCAGGGAGTACTTGGCCAACAGGTTGAGGGTGTACTGGGCGCCCAGGTCCTCCCCGCCGGTGGCGGCCCCGCTCTGGCGGTAGAGGGCATCCATGTCGCGGAGCTGGAACTTCACCACGTCCGCGCCGGCGTCCACCGCGAGGTCCACCAGGCGCTTGGCGAAGCCCACGTCTCCCTGGTGGTTGTTCCCGATCTCGGCGATGACCAGTGTCGGGTCATCGGCGGAGACACGGTGACGTCCAACCCGGAGCTCCTGAGTCCGCGAGGTGGCGATGCTCACAAGGCGGCCGCGGTCATCTATCAATGGAATGTGGGTGATCGGGCCAGTCAGCATGGCGGCGATCGTGGAGGCCTTCTCCCCCGCTGGTGCTGTGACGCAGCGACGGTTCGCGATCGCACCGACCGGCGTCGAAAGGTCTGGGGCGGCGGAGTTCACGAGCCAGCGGCGAACATCGCCGTCGGACAGGGAGCCGACCAGATGCCCATGCGAGTCGACCACGAAGACGATCCGTGACCGGTTGTCACTGATGACCTTCAGGGCGCTCAGGGTTGTCTCGGACGCGTCAACCGTCAGGTCTTGGACGTTACGGTCGATGTGCATCGCAGTGAGCTTCCTCCGCATGGGGCACGCACCCCATCGCGCCCGGTTCGAGCAATCTACCAGTGCTACGAGGAGCATCCTCAGAGCGCGCTACGACCTCGATCGACAGCACGTTGCGGTGGAGGTGGCTTCAGCCCAACCGGGGAAGGAGTTGGGGGCCGTGCTTGTCGCCTCGGACAAAGTAGGTCCAGTAGCCAGACAGCCGTCCCGCCGCGTCCACGGTCCATCGCACCCACCTGACCCTGCGGGTTCCGCCCGGGCGGATCATCCGCCACGGGAGAAGTG
The DNA here is from genome assembly GCF_054483915.1 of Tessaracoccus luoxuelianae. Classification (NCBI taxonomy): domain Bacteria; kingdom Bacillati; phylum Actinomycetota; class Actinomycetes; order Propionibacteriales; family Propionibacteriaceae; genus Tessaracoccus; species Tessaracoccus luoxuelianae. The sequence goes on from NZ_CM137013.1 coordinate 748,510, forward strand.
CGACGCTGTGCGCGAGGTGGCCGACGAAGTGCGGCAGCGACGGGACTCGGGTCTCCGAGGCGGGGTGACGAGCTGCGACGGCTATACGAGCCTTGGCCATGAGGAACTCCTTCTTCACGACTCGCGTGGGGGGAGTGATCGTGAAGTTCACGATGGCGTCTGGGACGTAGACGAGAAGGTGGCCCGATTCCTGCACGCGCCAGGAGAACTCAAGATCGTCACACCCGTAGGACGGCAGCGATTCGTCGAAACCGCCCACATCGAAGAAGGCTTCATGTGTGATGGCGAAGTTGCATCCGCTGACGTGAGGCAGGTAATCGGTCTGTTGGAGTGCGTCGCCGAAGGCGGCGTGGTCGATCGAGCCGTTGGGTCGGATGGCTGTGACGCGACCACCACCCAGTCCTGATTCGACGGAGGCGTGCAGGGCGCGAACCCACCCGGGATCGACGGCGTCGTCCGCGTCGCAGAAGGCCAGCATGCGCCCCCGTGCAGCCTGGGCCCCGACGTTGCGAGCATGCGGGATTCCGCGCTTGGCTGAAGAATCGATGATTCTGAGTTCCGCAACTGCCCCCAGATTCTCGTCTGCCCACTGCTCTGCCACGGCCACTGTGTCGTCTGTGGAGCCGTTGTCGGAGACGATCACCTCAAAGTGGGGTGCAGCTACCTGAGCGGCCAGCGCATCGAGTTGACGTCGCAGCGTCTTCGCGCCGTTGCGCACACAGATGATCACCGACACGTCGATGTGGTTCACGCCTGGGCCTCCGCTAGTTGATGTGCGATCCGACTCGCGGGGTCAGACTCTACAACGGGGGCTGGCGTCGGCGGCTGGCCCCACCGGCTCATGCCGTATCGAACCCAGAACTCCTCCAGCCAGGGGGGCGGCGACACGTGGAAGACCCAGGCCGGGATTCCGCGCGCGGCGGCCTCGAGGACGCCAGTCGAGAAGGCGCTGACGACGGGCCGGTCCAACTGGGCAAGCGGGGTGGACGAGTCGATCTCCATGCCCAGCCGGCTCCAGATCGCATGCTGCGCCCGTGAGAGCTTGTCCTCCTCGCGCGGATGCGGCCGATAGATGGCGCCCGTCAGCCGCCAGAACTCGGTGACGGAGCGGGTCATGGACCAGCGCGAGAGCTCCGCCCCGTGGAGCTGTCCGAGAAAGGCAGGTGTAGCGAATCGGCTCACGTGGATTGCCGGGCTCCTCGCGGCCGCCGCGAGCAGCTGAGACCCCACCACCTTGGTGGTCAGGTCCGGTCGGCCCTCGGCGATGAAGGCGGCGTCGGCCTCCGACCATGCCAGCACCTCGACCCCCGGCGGAGGCGGGGGTGAAAGGGGCGTCAGCAGTCCGTGCTGGACCACCAGTTGGCGCCACCCGCGGCGGGCAGCCTGCTCGTGAGCCCAGGCGCCCACCCCAAGGTGGTCGCCGATCGACACGACGGCACGGACTCCGTCGAGCATCTGATCTGGATCGCTCATCTCGCGCCATCCCTCGCCGGGGAGGCGGAGATCTGTCGTCGCGGGATGGACCACGATGGCTGGGAGTTCTGCGGCGGATTTCAGGGGTGCCAGCAGTGCGTGGCGGTTGGTGGGGGAGTCGGAGTCGCATGCGACGAGGAGCGCGGGTTCGCTTCCGCGAACCCAGACCCGGTGAGCCGGCTCGGGCGCATCCACGTGCGACGGGCGGCGCGTCAACCGTGCCTTGAGGATCTGGAGGCGGCGGCGTGATTCCTGCCAGCGGCGCCACGACTCTCGGTCCAGGTACCTCAGGCCCACAGCTGCGCCACCTCTGCGGCCCGGTGAGCCCACGTGTGCTCCGCGAGGGTGCGCTTGCGGCCGGCCTCGCGCAGAGCATCGCCCCACCGGTCGTCGCTGATCGCCCGGCGGCACAACTCCACGAGTTCATCCTGGTCGTGGAACACAGCCACCTCAGTGCCCGGTTCGTAGTATTCGGAGACGTCATCACGGTCGATGAGTTGCACTCCCCCCACCCCTGGGACCTCGAAGGTCTTCATCGTGAAGCCGTCCTGGTCCCCGTGGATGTTGATGGCGGCGGGTGCTCCCGCGGTGAGGGCGTAGCCGTCGGCGCGGTCGATGTCGCGTGCCGCCGGAACGTCGGGGCGGGTGAGCTGCCAGGTGCGGGCACGGTCGAAGGGGTGGCGCGACCATTCCCTCCCGTAGCAGCGCAGCGGCACGCCTGCGTCGGCGACGGCCGTGAGGAGTTCGTCGCGACGGGGGTAGCGCGCCCCGATGAAGATCACCTCGGGCGAGTGGTGCGGGGTGGAGGTCATGGCGGGATCGAACGCGTTCGGCAGGTGCAGGCACGACCGGCCGGCGTCGTTGAAGGCTTGGGTGTCGAGCGGCGAGTAGGAGATGAGGTGGTCGTAGCGGGCCAGAGATGCCGCGTCGTGCGCCGTCCGGCGGACCTCGTCCCACAGCCAGAGGAACCGGCGCGATCCCACGTCGTCGAGGGCGTCGAAGACCGACTCGCCGAACTGGTCCCCCCGGATGACCAGGGTGACATCTGGGCGTAGGCCGCGGATGGCGTCTGCGGCCTCGGTGCTGTGCCGCAGGTGCGGACGCTCGTCCCCGAGCCCCACCCGGGTGGGGAGCTCGTAGAGCAGCTTGTGGGAGAGCTTCTGCCCGAACGTCTGCTTCGCGTCGTAGGAAAGGGTGGCAATCTCGAAGCCGAGCTGCCGGAACCCGGCGGCGATGCTCGTCGAGTAGCCGTGGAAGACGGGGCTGAGCAGCAGGAGCCTCGGCTTGCGCGTCATGATGCGCCCCAGATCAGCGCGAGTTCCTCACGTGCGGTGCTCAGCGGTGCCACGTCGACCCCGCGGAGGGCGCGTACGCAGTTCCAGATCAGGTTGACGGCCGTGGCTGTGGTGAGAGCGGCACGGAGGCGACAGGCCCCGCCCCACTTCTCCGCGTAGCGGACCTGGGCCGTCACGAGCCAGCCTCGGCGCCTTGCGGGATCTGAGGATCCCCCACCCTCGTGGGTGACGCTGACCGCAGGGAGGTAGATTCGCGGCAATCCGTGGGCAGCGAGGCGACGCTGCAGGTCGATCTCCTCGGAGTTCATGAAGAAGCGTTCGTCGAACCCGCCGACTGCCTGAAAGTCGGCCAGAGGCACCATGAAGGCGGCGCCCACCAGCCACTCGACCTGCACCGGCGTGGTGGCGGTGATGACGCGGAGGTCGTGTCCGAGCAGCCGCCTGACCCAGGGGCGGTCACGCCAGCGGGCCAGCGGCGTCAGCCACTCGACGCACTGGTTGACCGTCGTCGGCCAGCGGCGGGCGCTGAACGTCACCTGCCCGGCGTGGTCGAGGACGCGGGGAGCCACCACCGCGGGCTGCAGGGGGACGGCGCTGGACACCAGCCTGGCGACGAAGTCATCCGGCACTTCCAGATCGCTGTTGAGTACAAGAAGAAGGTCGCCTTTAGCGGCAGCGGCGCCGGAGTTTACTGCGGCGCCGAACCCGCCGTTGGTGGGGCGGCGCACGACCAACACACCGTCGGAGGGTGGGAACGGTAGGGGAGCGGCATCGTCGCTGACAATGATCTGGTGGGGGTGTTGAGGGATGAGGTGCCGAACCAGCGCCGTGGTGTGCGCGGGATGGCCGTAGTGAGGGATCACCACGCTCACCGTTGCTGGTCTCGACACGCTGGGCCCCCTCCTGCCGCTGTGCTAAGCCTACATTTCCGGCGGTCAGATGGCTCCCACGCTCAAGTGGCCTTCACGGTGCGAGGCGACGGCCACTCAGGTCTCTGAGGAGCTTGGGCCCGGCCTCACGTCGCATCAGCCAGTAGCACCAGTATCCGCTGAGGCGGCCAGCGCTCTCCACAGCTTCGCGCACGTACCGCTTCCGGGGGACGGGACGGCGCCCGGAAACAGGAGCTGCATCGGCAGGTTTAGGAGTCTGCGCACAATGTCACGGATGCACGAGAGAAGGCTGTGACCGGACGGGTCAAAAGCAGGATGCCTCTTGGCCATGAGCATTCTCCCGCGTGCCAACTGAAACACCTTGCTGGCCGCTGTCGGGAGATTTGAGATGTAGTACGCAATTCTCGCATCAGGAGCGTATGCGAGCGGGTAGCCCTCGTCCTGCAGCCGCCAGTACAGGTCCGTGTCCTCGAAGCCGTAGCGAGGCAGCGACTCGTCGAATCCGCCTATATCGAGGAGCAGGTGGCGAGTGATTGCCAGATTGCACGCCGGCGCGAGCGGGAACGGGTCTGCGTTCTGGAGCCCTTCCGCAGCGGCGCCTGGCATAGGCTCGCCCTCCGGCGAGACGAAACGCTTGAAACCAGCCACGGCTCCGGCGTGGTCCTCGAGAGCGCGGGCTCTTGCACCCACCCAGTCGGGATCGACGATGACATCGGCGTCGCAGTAGGCGACAATCCGGCCGCGCGCCTCCGGGCTCCCAGGTTCCGCGCGAGCGGGATGCCCGTGGATGAGCCGTCGACCAGGCGTCCCGGCACGCTCGCGTCCGCGATCCACCTCTGACCGTCTGGAGGGTCTGGTCGCGCGAGCCGTTGTCGACGACTATCACCTCGAAATTGGGAGCGCCGACCTGTGCGTGGAGGGCATCCAGCTGGCGCAGAATCGTCCGTGCCCCATCCCTGAAGATGATCACCACAGTGATTCACGGTCTGGTCACGGCCCCCCTCGAGTCGACGCCAGGGCAGCGGGAATCACCACGGCTGTCGCAGGGAGGATGGGGTGTGACACTTCTCGTGGACAGTCGTTACCAGGAAGGAACGACGAGACGAGATGTCATCGAATCGCAGGAAGTACACCCCGGAGTTCAAGGCTGACGCGGTCCAGCTCGTGGTGGTCGCTCAGCGGCCGATCGCGCAGGTCGCGCGGGAGTTGGAGATCAATGAGAGTTCGCTGGGCTACTGGGTCAAGATCTACCGGGAACAGCACCCTGACCCGGTGAAGGCCCCGCCCCCGGTGGAGGCGGCCCGCCTGGCCGCGTTGGAGGCCGAGGTGCGCCGGCTGTCGGAGGAGAACGCGTTCCTGAAAAAAGCGGCGGCCTTCTTCGCCAGGACGCAACCGTGACCGACAAGTTCACGCTGATCCACGCGGAGAAGGCCACCCACTCGGTCGGGTTGATGACCCGCCTGTTGCACGTGTCGCGGGCCGGTTACTACTCGTGGGTGAAGCGAGGCGATACCCCGGGCCCGGCGGCGACCCGACGGGCGGAGGTAACCGCTGCGGTGATCGACAGCCACACAGCCTCCAACGGCATCAACGGGCACCGCCGGGTACGCGCTGACCTGACCGCCGACGGCGTGCCCGCCTCGGAGGGGATGGTGCGCTCGATCATGCGCCAGGCCGGGATCGCCGGCATCCAGCCGCGGACGAAGAAACGCACCACGATCCCCGCCGACGACGCCGAACAGCGCCCTGACCTGGTCAAACGCGACTTCACCTCCGACACGCCAGGGACCAAGCTGGTCGGTGACATCACCTACCTGCGCACTGGCGAGGGGTGGCTGTTCCTGGCCACCGTGATCGATCTCCACTCCCGGATGGTGGTCGGCTGGGCAATGGCCGAGCACATGCGCACCGAACTGATCAGCGCCGCTCTGCGGATGGCCCACACCCACGGACACCTCGCCCCTGGAGCGATCTTCCACTCGGACCGCGGATCTCAGTACACCTCAGCCGACTACGCCGCCCTCGCCGCCCAACTCGGGGTGCGGTTGTCGGTGGGGCGGACCGGATCGTGCCACGACAACGCGGTGGCCGAATCGTGGTTCTCGATGCTGAAGAACGAGATGTACTACCGGCACAGGTTCGCGACCCGAGCCCAAGCCAGGCTCCACGTCATGCAATACATCGAGGTGTTCTACAACCGACGCCGCCGCCACTCCACCCTCGACTACCAAACCCCAGCCGCGGTCCACGCCGCCCACCACCCTCAGACCGCAGCCGCGGCCTGACCAACAAAACACCTGTCCACGAAACTTGACACAGCCCAGGATGTGGCGCCAAACCTCGATGCCGTCGACGAGCCATAGCACGGCCGCGAAACCGATCGTGCACACGGCGAACCCCGCGCGGAAGAGCCATCCGCTCCCCGGCCGCACCAGCCAGGCCATGGCGACGCAGAGTGCCCCCCCACATCACGAGGTCGACGGCGCGCACGAAGGGCCACCACCAGCCGAGGAGCCTGTGGATGACCTTGACCCAGCGAGGGTCGCTCTGGGCCACGAAACCCCACGTTTCGGCGTGCCACTCTCCGACGACCATCTCGCGCAGTGTCGCGGAGGTGTTGTCCATGATCTCGGCGTGCCAGGGGACGCCTCCCCCTTCAAGCCACTCGACCATGGCGGGGCAGGTCTCGCTCCAGAGCGGGGTCAGGCCCTCCATGCGTGCGGGAATCTCCTGGGCTGCTGGACACTAGGGCATGCCGTGCTGACGTGCCAGGCCCAGGTACCCGTCGACATGGAATCGCCCGACATAGCGGTCCGCCGCCCGAACGGTCTCCATGGTCGTCGGCTTGGGCAGGTACGGGTACGCCACCGGGGCCGCATTGAAGACCGCCGACTGGACCAGTCCGAACACCACAAGAACGGCAAGCCCCGCGCCAGCCCACCGCGGCCTCGGAATCTCGCGTCGTGATGTGACGGCGAGCAGGAGGATCGCGACCACCAGCGGAGCTACCAATGGCCGGACGAGGAGCGCGACGACCGCTCCGGTGACCATGGGCGATAAAGGGTGTCCCATGGTCCAACGGACGACACCGGCAGCGAACAGGGCGCAGGCGGCGAGCGTCATCGACTCAGTGAGGAGGCGCCCGTCCCACACGAGCCACCACGGCGCCATGGAGAAGGCCAAGGCGAGCCAGAACATGGGGCGCGGGAGTCCGCGGCACGCCACGACGGACGCCCAGCCCCAGAGCAGACCGGTGAATAGCCCCTGGACGACGACTGCGAGCTCTGTCGGCAGCAGGTAGAGAACCTGGAGCAGCTGACCCGGGCCCTGCCCGAGATCGAACCTCAGCGTGCCCAGCGGGTCCTGTGGGTTGCGGTAGCGAAGCGTGTCGACGGAGGGGATGGGCGCGTCCATGAGCACCCAGGCAACTCTGACGAGCGAGAGGACGACGACGCCGCCCCACTCGACACGGGAGGCCGCGCTGCCCGTCGCCACCCGTCCGCCACTCATGCTGCATGGTACCCGTGTGGGGCTGCGCCGACCGGGGTCATGCTCGTGCGCGGATGCGATCATTCTCGGCAGGCGCTACCGCTCACAGAGGGCTCAGGGTTCGACGCGCCGCGCACTCCCACAGACGGCCGAGCTGGAAGGCCAGGTGACCGAGGGCAGCGGTGACTGACTTGTCGCGAACCCGGCCGGGGAGCTGCCTGGCCCAGATGAGAAACCACCGGAGTGAGTGGGGGAGGCTAGCGACTGCGGGCGCGTCGGGCATCCTGCGGTGTTTTGAGAACAGGGCCACATGCGCTCTGCCATAGCGGAACTGTTGGCGCATCAGGGGCCGCAGACCCGCTCGCTGGAAGTAGTCGAGCGACGCGCCTGTGTGGTGCCCCAGTCTGAACCCTGCCCTCGCCATGCGCCAGCCGAAGTCGACGTCCTCTTGGCCCAGGGCCATGTCCTCGTCGAAATGGCCGACAGCCGTGAACACGGCCCTGTGGATGCCGAGGTTCCCGCCGGGGAGGTACGGCAGGTAGTTCATCGACACCGGGACCGCATCAGGGTTGACCACCTGACCTCCCCTCATGTCTTCGGACACGAGGTGGAGCGGGCCGGTGACGCCGTCGGCCTGAGTCAATCCCTCACGCATCGATTCGACCCACGCACGATGGACCCGGTCGTCCGCGTCGCAGATGAGGATGAGCGGCTCCGACGAAGATGAGATGCCGACGTTGCGCGCGTGCGCCACGCCTCGCCGGGCTGAAGCATCTACCACGTCAAGTCCCGCGAACTTCGATTGCCAGCTATGGCACAGAGTGACGGTTTCGTCGGTCGAGCCGTTGTCGCTCACCACAACGCGAAAATCCAGGACTGTCTGGCGGTCGAGAGCGTCGAATTGTCTTCGGATCGTTGAAGCAGCATCAAGAACCGGTATCACCACGACCGTTGACACAGCAGCCACCGCGTCTTCACCCCTCCCACCCTAGACGGGCCCTACGATAGGGCACGCGGGTGCCTTCAGGGCCTCGTGGGTTACGCTGGCACCAGGTGGATCGTTCAGTGGGCGGTCCTTTCGAGGAAGGTCCCGACGGATGTCGCCCATCGTCAGCGGGAGATTCAGTGTGATCATCCCGACTTTGCAGCGGTCCCAGGATCTCGCCCGCCTGGTTGAGGTCTGCGCACACCATGACCTGGTTCATGAGATTGTTCTGATCAACAATGCACAGGAGCCACTCAACGTCCCAGCGTCGCCCAAGGTTCGCGTGCTGAATCAGATGCGCAACATCTACGTTAATCCAGCCTGGAATCTCGGGGTCCGTGAGTCGACGGCTGAGTGGGTGGCGATCCTGAACGACGACATCCGATTCGAGCCGGACGTCTTCACCTACGTGGCAGGTGTATTGAGGAAAGGATGGTTCGGAATCATCGGCCCCGACAAGACCTGTTTCGTCGATGATGGCGACCGACCAATCAGCCACCGTCTCGCCACCCCGGACACCATTACTTTCGGCTTCGGCGCGTTCATGTGCATGCGGCGCGCTGACTACGTACCTATCCCTGAGGAGATGATCATCTGGGGCGGGGACGACTGGCTCTTTGCGCACCAGCGAAAGCTCAATGCGGTCCTTGTGCACACGCCATTTCGGACTCAAGGCAGCGTCACTGCGGGCTCCGAGGAGTTCCGCGGGCTCAAAGCCGAGCAGCAAGAGGTGTGTCGACGCATTCTGGCACCGATTCACGGCACTCGGTGGTGGCACCGCCCGATCAAGACGCTCGCTTGGGCGCGAACTCTGCGCCACCGCCTTCGTCGTCGGTGAACCAAGCTAGTCGAGCTGCCACCGCCGCCAGGGAAACGGAGCGACAGCAATCATGTCTCCCTTGGGAATCCAGTCCATGAACCAAGGGCCCCTGCCGTCCAGCATCTCGTCATAGGTCCTGGAAAGTTCGACATCGTCCAACTGGTTCAAGTCCAACCAGCTATGACCGGGATGCTCGAGGTCGTACGGCCCGAGGTAGCTCAAGGCGGCGGCTCCATCTCGAATCTTGCGGATGAAGTGAGCCTTGGACCGGTACGAAAAGTGCAGGATTCGGAGGTCGTGTGCGATCGCACCCGTCCGGTCGACTGCATGGTTTCCATGGTGGATATGTGCCCAAGGATGCCAGCGGTACGCCACCTTCGGAAGCCGGTCGGGCATTGACCCCATGAAGTAGGCACTACCCTTTCGGACGACGTTATGCACGTGGGCTGATTGAACCTTGATGCCGCTTGGCAAGGAGTTCAGGAAGCCACCCAGGGGGCGTCCATGGGGTGCATACCAGAACTCGTCCGCGTCCATGGGCACGATCCAGCGTGCCCCCAAGAGTGCTGCCTGTTGCGCCAGGAAATCCATCTTGATCTCGTGGTAGTGCCGAGGTTCGTGGTCCCGATATACCAAGAGGCGCAACGGTCCGTCGTAGTTCGCAAGAATCGCCGAGGTCCTATCGGTGGACAGGTTGTCTGCCACCACCAAGCCGTCGAGCGCCTGCCTTTCATAGTGAGCCAGGAGAGCGGGGAGGAGTTCCTCCTCGTTCCTGACGACGGTGACACCCCAGACCCCGGTCAGGTTCGAAAAGACGTGTGAGGCAGGAGCGCGCACTTGATCCATCGTCCCCTCGATCCGGGCGGCCAGGATGCGCCGGTCGCGAGCGTAGTGCCGCCGAATCATGCGGGAAGCACGTTGTGCTGAGCGCTCGAGCAGGAGGGCTCGATGCTTAGTGGCTCGAGCCTTGTCTGCCGCGGCGCGGAGGAAACTCATACGACTCCGAAGTCAAGCCCAGGATGTGCTGTCGATGGTAACGCAACAGGACAAACCTGGGCGCCTCCCGCATCCGATTCTTGCGCGCTCCAGTAACCTGAGACCGTGGTCGACCACCCCAAGATCTCTGTGATCATCCCAGCGCACAATCCCGGTGCCTCCCTGCTCGACCAACTCGTCCGTTTGAGCGAAGAGCACGTGCATGAGCCATGGGAGGTGGTCGTCGTCGACAATCAGTCTTCCGACGGTTGGCCTGAGTCTTCGGTCGAGATAATGCGCTATCGCCTACCGGTGCGCCTGGTCAGCGCCGACGAACGCTCGGGTGCCTCGTACGCCAGGAATGTTGGTGCCGCTGCTGCCCACGGCGACGGGTTCCTCTTCTGTGATGCGGATGACATGATCCGGCCCGGCTGGGTGCGCGCCCTCAGTCAAGCCCTGAAAGAAGCTGATGTGGCAACAGGGCCAACACTGTTCACCGGTGTGTTGAACCGACCAGACGTTCTGGCTTGGCATGGAGGTGCCGTAGACACGATCCCGGACGGTCCGACTGTGCCCTTTGGGTATCTCAAGGCCGGTGGAAGCGGGAACATGGCGGTGACCGGCCAAGCTTTTCGCACGATCCGCGGTTTCGACGAAACGTTCATGCGTGGCGCCGAAGATCTCGACCTCTGTCTGCGTGCGCAGGAGGCCGGATTTCGGTTCGCATATACAGCTGATGCTGTGGTCGACGTACGCATGCGCGACTCGTTCCGGGCAATGCTCGCTCAGCACTACAGCTACGGTATCGGGGCCGCGCAACTCTATTCGCGGCACTATGGCGAAATGAGTCGGAAGCAGAGCGTCCGCCAAGAACTCGGCGAACTCAAACACCTACTCACTCGGTCAGGTGACCTTGTCGTCCGCGGTGATCGTGAGAGACTGGTTCGAGACTGGTCCAACAAACTGGGGCGCCTCCGCGGCGGTCTACGGGCCAGGAGACTGATTCCGATTCCTTAGAACCCGAGACGACAGGTGTGGAGGTTCGTGTGGTCCGCGATGGTACCGGCAGAGGCGCCAGCTCCCCTAGGTCAGCTCCGAACTGGGCCACGAAGGCTGCGCAGAGGGCGAAGCACCAGGGTTTCCTGCTCGCCAGGATGATCGAGAGCATGTGCAAGTCCTCAGGTGAACGTCTCAGTGAGGCCTACTTTCGATTAACAAAGCCTGCCGGAGAGTATCGGTACGACCCGCGCATGTACGGGCGGAGCTTTGTCGCCACGGATGCGGAGGGGAAGACGAAGGAGTCCCCCAAGAGCATCCCCCGGGTAATCTACTGCTTCTGGACGGGCGACAACCCGCTGACGCCGCGGCGGGCTGAGAGCCTCAATCGGATGCGTGCAGTCAATCCCGGGCTTGACGTAGTGCTTGTGACCCCACAGAACCTGTCCGACTTCGTGAAGCCGGGGGCGCCTTTGCATCCCGCGTATCAGTCTCTGTCAGCCGTGCATAAGTCGGACTACCTCCGCGCGTACTTTATGCATCACCATGGGGGCGGGTACAGCGACGTGAAGCGGCCTCTGGGTCCTTGGGAGGGTGCATTCGAGCGACTCGTGGCATCGCCCGAACACTGGTCTATTGGGTATCGGGAGCTGTCGAAAGATGCCGTGCCGAAATTGCCGGGCCGTCTGGGGTGGGACTTAAAACGGGAATATGCCAGAATCCATGGCGTGTGTGCCTTCATCATGCGGCCCGGCTCGCCACTCACTGCGCAGTGGATGCAGGAAGTTGAATCCCGCATGGACGATCTGAGCGCTCGCTTGAGTGAGAACCCCGGGAATGCATTCGGGAACAATCAGGGCTATCCAGTGGAGTGGAGCTACATCTTGGGCCAGGTTCTGTGCCCACTTCTGCTCAAATACAGTGATCGCGTCCTTCTTGATGACACCATGCTGCTGGAGTTTAGTGACTATCGTTGATCACGCGAGTCTCCCCAATCGCACAAGCTCAGCGAAACCAGGCGAGGTGTGAACCAGTTCGGCCATGGTTCCCTCGGCCTCAATCCGTCCCCCGACAAAGTAGAAGATGATGTCTGCATCGCGAACGGTCGACAGGCGGTGGGCAACGACGATGATGGTCATCGCGCCCTTGAGGTCGGCAAGGGCTTGAGTGACTCGGTGCTCGGTCTCATTGTCCAGAGCGGAGGTAGCCTCGTCCAGAACAAGGACGCTCGGATCGCGATAGAGGGCCCGCGCAATGCCAATTCGTTGCTTCTGGCCCCCCGACACGCGAGTTCCCCCGCCGCGAATCACCGTGTCAAGGCCGTCTGGCAGAGACTCGAAGAAGTCGGTGAGCTGGGCACGGTGAATGGCGGACACAACACGCTCGTCGCTGATTCGGTCCGCTGGCACACCGAAGGCGATGTTCTCACGCAGGCTCCGATCCATGAGATAGATGTCCTGAGTGACAACCCCGACCTGCTCCCTCCACGCCGTGGGGGAGTCATGGATACTCGAGTCGCCAACCATGATACTGCCGCTCGCAGGCCTCAGAAGCCCTAGGAGAATCTCGACGAAGGTGGTCTTGCCCGCCCCACTGGCGCCGACCAAAGCGACAGTTGAACCGTAGGGTATCTCGCCGCTGACTCCCCTCAAGACCGGTTCTACGGAGTCCGGGAACCGGAATGTCACGCCGTCAAACACTATCGCCTCCCTCGTGAAGGAGATTCGAGGCTCCGGGTCACGTGCGCGTCCCTCCTCGTTCTGAAGGTTTGCTATCTCCTCTCGGAGTCTGGCCGCGTTGGGGCTGTTTGACCGGATTCCCCCGACAGTCGCGACGACTGCGTTCAGCTGCGGGATGATCCGGATCGCGGCGACGGCGAATACGCCCAAGAAGGCAAAAGCCTCGTCGCGGGGCGACGTTGCGAGAAGAAGCAGTGCAACCAGGATGATGCCCAGGATCATCACGATCTCCAGAAGATGCTTCGGTAGTTCGTTCAAGACGCCCGTTCTTCGGCCGAGCTCGGCTATGCGTCGCGTTGTCTTCGAGTATCCCTCGGTGAAGAAGTCGTGCGAGTTGGTCAGGCGAATGTCGCGTGAGCCGTCGAGGGCGGGCGACAGGTAGTGCCAGCTCTTGTGCTGCTCGACTCTTGCTTGCTCGGCGAGCTTGAGGATTCTGGACCGCAAAGTCTCCTGGATTGCGAAGGCTGATCCGCCAAAGACGATCACGGCTGCGAGGGTCGCCAATGGCGAAAGTAGCAGCAGCGCGACCAGGATAGCGCCGACCGTCACACCCGATACGAAGAGTGAGAGGAACGCTGGCGTCAGCGACGCGAACACGGAGGGTATGTAGGTGAGCAGCGTTTGAAAGATGTCGTCGGATGGGCGTCTCCGGTGGTGCACCCACGGCGAGGTCATGTATAGCATCATCGCTTCGTGGGTTGCATCGGTCCGTGCAGTCGCTAGAATCCCCAAGCTCCACCATCTAAACGCAATAGTGAGCACGCTCTTGGTGATCATCAAGACGATGACTGCGCTGAGTGTGAAGACGAGAAGATCCTCGGGCTGCGTGATGCCGGTGAGGTTGCTCAGAAAGTAGAGCGCGGGGGCGGACGCTATTGGTGTCCCTGTGATGATCTGCATCGCGGGGAGGACCAGCACCACCGCCGACATGTCGATCAGGGCAACCATGCCAAGTCCGAGGAACATGGCTATGAGCTTGGGTCGGAGCCTCCAAGGGACGAGGGTGAACGCTGCACGAACGTCGTCGACAGTTGCGGCGAGACCTCTCACGTCGCAGACCCCAGCATCGAGGCAGATCGATTCGGATGACGGTGGGCGCCAGTGCACCTGCTGCTCGGTAGTCTGATCGTGCGCATGCTCGTTACTGTAGTTGAGCGGGCTCGTCCCATGACATCGCGAGGGTGAGGGCTGCAGTGGGCGGCGTGAGGGTCACTGATCGCTCTAGTGAGGGAGACGGAATGGGCTCGCCTGATGTGCGGTTCCTCGGGCTGATGCGGAAGGCCAAGCATCTGACGCTGCGGGCGTCCAAGGCCGCCAAGCCGATGTGCCGGCAGTCACGGGATTGGTTCACGGATCTCAGTGCAGGGGTCATGAATCGTTTCGGTGATTACGAATTCGACGCAGCGCGGTACCGCAGATCCTTCTTGGCCCGCCACCCCCCAGCGGTGATGGGGCCGTCCCGTCTGCCGCGGCAAGCGTACTGTTTCTGGACGGGCGACAATCCGCTGTCTGCCAACAGGCTTGCGAGCCTAGACCTCATGCGCGCCAGGTTGGACTTACCGGTGCATCTCGTCACTCCGGCGGACCTTGGCGAGTGGGTTGTCGAGGGGCATCCGCTTCATCCTGCTTACGAATATCTGTCATTGGTCCATCGCTCCGATTACCTGCGCGCCTATTTCCTGCACTTCCACGGGGGAGCATATCTTGACATCAAACAGCCCCTTGGTAGCTGGCTTCAAGCTTTCGAAGCGTCTGAGCGCGACCCCCAGGGTTGGTACCGGGCGCCTCGTATTCGCTCGAGTGCTGATGTGGTCTCGTTGCCTGGGCGGCTCGGACGCGACCTGCGGAGGTACCACGGCGACACTGTAGCCACGCACGCGGGGATCGCGTGGTCTGCTACGGCGTTCACGGCCGAGTGGTTGCGTGAGGTCGAACGGAGACTCGATGCCGGACTAGAACAGGCGCGCGAGTTCCCCGGGCAGGCCCGCGGCGATGTGGTTGGCTATCCATTCTCCTGGCACGACCTGCTTGCTCGGGTTTTCCACCCGTTGTGCCTCAAGTACCGCCAGAACCTCCGGGCCGACGAAAGGCTCAGGCTCGATTATGACAACTATCTCTAGATGAGGAACCGCCGCGGCTCGCGGACCGGAAGGGCTTCTAGAAATAGATGGAGTCGACCGCAGTGCGGAAGCGCTCGAGGCTGTAGCGACGCCATGCCCACTCCTGGGCTGATGTGGCTCGCGCCACGGCCTCATGGTTGTTCCTGAGTACCCGGATGAGGGCGCCAGCGAAGTCGATGGGTGCATCCGCGAGTCCGGCGAACAGTTCGACGTCGCCGATGCCTTCAGCCCCGATGGTGGTGGTGACCACGGGCACTCCCTGCAGGAGCGCGTCGATGGTCTTGAACTTCACCCCGGCGCCGGCCAGGAGCGGAACTACGACAGCGCCCGCGCTTCCGTACTCGTCGTCGAGGTTCGGGATGAAGCCGAGGAGGTCAACCCGGGGGTAGGTGTTGGCGATGTGCTGCTGCACCGACGGGGCCATCGCCCCGCCGGCTACCCGAAGCACGGCGTGGGGAACTTCCGCCAACACCTCGGGCCATACCGAGTCCAGGAACCAGGACAGCCCGTCAACGTTCACCTTCCGGGCCATGAAACCTACGAACAGGACCCGACCATCATCGGTGGCGACATGCAGGGGAGCCTCGCCCTCGGCGAGTGGAGGATCGATCACGACGACGTTGCCTACACCCGCGGGATCCAGCAACTCCTTGTCCTTTTCGCTGAAGACCACACAGACGTCGGCGCGCGCCACGGCGCGTTGCTCCCACCTGCGAGCGAGGAACGCTGCCCATCGCCACCTGGTGCGGCGCAGAGCATCGGGCGCGGCTGCCGCGGACCGGTCGCACTTCTGGCTCATCACGTCGTGGAAGGTGAAGTGGAGTCGCGCCCGCGGGTTGACGAGCCTGGCGACAGTCGACAGCTTGGTGTAGGCGGCCCACTGGAAGTCGAGAATGCGGGCTTCGCGGATCCGTCGCCGCACATGGGCGTTGGTGAGGATGTCAATAGCCGGCGCTAGGGGGATCGGCTGCGAGTCGATGCGCCCGAGCTTCGACTCCAGCCAGTCTGCGCCGCGATAAACGCCCCGACGGACCCGCGACGGACCGTCCGAGCGCCCGAGCAAGATCACGTCAGCCGCGACGCCAGGCTGGCGGAGCGAATGCCGCAGGCTGGGGCGATCCATGGCCAGCCAACTCGGTGCCGCGTGGCGGGAGACAGCCTCGTGAAGACGGCGGATGTACTGTCCGCCCGCATGCTCGATGCCAGGATATGGGACGGCGGGTGAGAGGAAGACGATTGGCCCGTTGATGGTGGGAGCGCCATCGATGCGCTGGGCGGCACCGGACGCAGACGCTCGTGGCCGGCGCCTGCGTCCGAGGACCGACCGGCACGCGTCTACGGCCGCCTCGCCCCAAGCCCGCCAGCTGAGGACCGCTTCGGCGCGCTCAAGGGCCGCTCTGCCCATGGCCTCCCTGAGGCCGGCGTCCACCAGGAGAGCGACCTTGTCAGCCGCCGCAGCGACCTCACCGGGAGGAACCAGGAAGCCGGAAACTCCATCCTCGACAATGCTGGACACGCCCCCTGTGTCGGCAGCGACGGCCGGCAGGGCGAACGCGGCCGCATCGGTAAGCGTGACCCCGGCCGCGCTGCTCGTCGAGAGCTCCAGGAGCACGTGATGCGTGGCATACAGCTCGCGCATTCCATCGGGGGAGACTCGGCCGACGCCGCGAACCCCATGGGGCAGGCCGGGGGCGCTGCCTGCCACGGTCAGCTCAACCTCCACCCGCCGTCGCCTCAGCTCCTCCCACGTGGCCAGCACGTCGGGACCCCATCTGCGTTCCCAGTCGCTGGAGACCATGAGGAGCTTGAGGGGGCCAGCGGGCGGACGGGACGGCTCCTGACCGGTGGGTCGGATGGCGGGCCCGAAGGGCGCAACGGTTACCTCGTCGGGGGCGAACGCCGCGTCGCGGATGAGGGCGTCGCGCGCCCACCCGGTGGCGGCGAGGGTGTGACAGGTTCGCCGGGCCGAGCGCCTGGCCTGGACGTGGGCCTGAAGCGCTGACAGTGGGTTGAGGTTGCTGAACAGCGGGTAGAAGTCCTTGATCGCGCGGAACGTCGTATCCGAGACCTGCACCACCGGGATGTCGGTGTCCAGGAACGCGATGTCCTGTGAGGCCGCGACGGCGAGGATCACGTCGACGGGGTGTTCCTTCAACCGGCGCCCCAACGCCCGACCGCGCTTCACGCTTGTGGCCACTGCGTGGCCGACGAGGTAGCGCCGGCCGAAGCGGCCGTCGAGAACGCGGGCCAACGCGCGGTCCACTATGGAGTCCGGCACCTGCTTCGTCACGAAGGGGACCACATCCGCACGTTCCTTCAGTGCGGCGACCATAGGCCGGACCATGCCCGACCAGGCTCGCGGGTCGTCAATGTCCCACGGAGTGACGACGCCGATACGCACTGCCCCAGAGTAATGGACCTCAGCTGTCGCCGAAGGATCCGAGAGAGTGCGGTCCCAGGGGATCGACTGGAGAATTCGGTGCTGTCGATCGGCAGAACTCCACATAGTCCTGGATGTGGTCGTCGATGTCGTACAGGAGGGACGCGAACACGCCGAGCACTGCGTCAGAGGAGTGGCCGAACTGGGTGCCCCAGGTCATGCGGGGCACGTACAGTCCGACGACAGGACGGCTCAACCTGTAAGTCGCTCGCGTGTGGCTTCATCCAGTGAACAGGAGAGGGAACCCGAGATGCAGATCAACAGTTGCTCACACTGGCGGTGGGCGTGGTTGCCGCGTGGTGCAGTGCCGACGACATCGAACACCGTGAAGAACCGCTGAGGGGTGAAGGGCATGGCGGCGAACTCCAACGCGGCGAGCGACCCCCGCACATCGTGCGCGCCTGCCAGTGGCACAAGTCTGCCGGGCCCATCCCTCATCGGGGTCGGCTAACGATGGGTCACCGTGCGAAGTCTCCGATCACGAGGCGACTTCAGGCCGACCTCCGACCGGTCTGCTCTCCACGCGCGGCTGTTCTGTGAATCCGCCCACGAGGCGGACAATGGGGAAATGCCGACGCTTGCTGTCATCCCCGCCCGCGGTGGGTCCAAGGGGATCCCGCGGAAGAACCTGACCGACATTGGGGGTAAGCCGCTCATCGTGTGGACTATCGAGCAGGCCCTCGCGGCGCCGGGCGTTCGGGTGGCAGTCTCGACGGAGGACGCCGAGATCGCAGAGGTGGCCGCGGGCGCCGGCGCGTGGGTCATCGAGCGTCCCGCGGACCTCGCCCAGGACGAGACCCCCACCGAGCCCGTCGTCGAGAACGCGATCCGCGCCTGTGCCGAGCAGTTCGGCCGGCCGGAGTGCGTCCTGCTGCTGCAGGCTACGTCGCCCGTCCGGCTGCCGGGGACGATCGCAAGGGCGCTCGCACAGTTCGACGCCAGCGGCGTCGACTCTCTCGTAGGCGTGGTGCCGACTCCGCCATTTCTCTGGTCTCTCGAGGAGGGCAAGGCCGTCGCGCACTGGGACTGGGAACACCGACGCCGTCGTCAGGATATGGCATCAGAGCAGTTGAGATTTCGCGAGACCGGCTCGCTCTACCTGACCCGTACCGAGATCTATGAGGAGACCCACAACAGGATGGGAGGTAGGATCGGCCTGTTCGTCATGGACGAGGCCGAAGGCATCGACATCGACACAGTGAACGATCTCGCACTTGCTGAGGCCGCGCTCAGCAGGTTGTCCGAAACCGGTGCGTCCCGCCAGCTATGACAGATGGACGGCCCGCGATACTTAGCCGCGCGGCCCCAGAGCAGTCGCAACCTCCGGATGGCGAACGATTGCATGCTCGATGAGGAGCTGGGAACCTAGCGCCGTCACGTGATCACCGTCTGAGTACAACGGCTCGCCGTCAAGCCACCGGCGACACACGTCAGCGTCGCATGATGCGTCGTGCACAGACACGACGGTCGCATTCTGCACCGTTCCCACCACCCGTGTGAGATCGGCCGTGACCGCGCGATGCCGTGGCTCGAAGTAGGAGCGGTCCCATTCGCACACCGTGCCCGGTAGCGCCACGGAGCGCCTGGCGGTGCAACTGAACATGTCGAGTGGCCATGCAGGACTGTCATCCAGCACAAAGACGGGGAGGCCAAGTGGGTCGAGCCCACGCAACGTCTGAGTCATCCCCTCTTCTTCGGCCGACGAGAGACCGCCGCCGTCCCTGCCAAGGGAACGGCTGTACATAACCGCGCCGATGGACGGTTGACGTGACACGTATTCGACGACGGCTTGGACCCCGGCTGGAGAGCCGAATGGCTTGGGCGACCGGACAGTGATGATCTCGAGGTTCAGCCCTGGATATGTCTCGACTAGTCCGGGCAGCAGATGCTCGGCGTGGCTGTCGCCAACCAGGAGAACCGTGGTGCGGCTTCGGTGGTAGTCCCGCAGAGACCATTGGACAGCTGCGCCATCGCGGGATCCTGGCACGGCGTGAGGCCCGCCTGCGCCACTTGTTCGGCTGCCGTCGGGGCGCTAACCCCAGGACTCCCAAGACCGAAGGCTGGGGTCAGGACTTGGAGGAAGAAGATCCACTCAGCCGCGGCAGCGACGGTGGGGGCAGCAGAATGGCCCCCACCGTCCTCGCTACACTTCTCGCTCCCTGGACCTGGAGGGCCCGCATCGGCTCTTCGACGTGACGGTAGCTGAGGTAGGCGGGGAGGATCGACACCGTCGCGGCGATGATGGGCGCAGTGCCCGAAAAGGGCCAGATGGCCTTCGCGACGACGATGAACGGCCAGTGCCACAGGTACAGGGAGTAGGACCAGTCGCCGATGGTCACCATAGGCTTTGACGCGAGGACTGCAGAGAAAGGGTTCGGAGCCCCACGCCCTGCGGTGATCAGCAGGAGGGTCGCCACTACCGGCACGAGTGTCCACTTCCCGGGGAATGGAGTCTCGGGAGTGATCGATACCAGCCCCCACACCATCATCCCGCTGCCGGCGAGACCGAGGATCGGAAAGGTTGCTTTGGGGAGGTTTCGTGCATGGCTGATGATGAGCGCCAGGAGGCAGCCGGCCAAGACTCCCACGCCCGTGTGGACGGTCCGTAGTAGCCGAACGGAAACGCGGTTCCCATACGGTCCGAGGCCAAGGACCCGACCGCCAGTGCGCCGAGAAGAGAGAACGGCACGAGCCAGCTCCAGCGTCGGCCGATGCGCGAGCCAAGGCCGAGAGCGACGAGCATGACGGCAGGCAGTACCAGGTAGAACTGCTCCTCCACGGAGAGGGACCAGGTGTGGAGCAGGGGGTTCTGCTCAGCCGCTGTGCCGAAGTAGTCGCCCGTGCCTTCGGCGATCACCCAGTTGGCCACTCCGAAGGTCGCTCCCAAAGCCGTTGCGAAGGTTGTCTGCTGCGGTCCGAGCGGGGACAGGAAGAGCACGGCGAGGATCACCGTCACGATGTTCGTCACCGCGAGAGCAGGTCCTAGCCGCTTGATGCGGCGGATGTAGAAGCGACGAAAGGAGATGGTCCCCGTGGTGGCGTGCTCACGCAGCAGCATCAATGTGATGATGAAGCCCGATGTGACGAAGAACACGTCCACTCCGATGAACCCACCGGAGAGAGGAAGTCCGGAGTGTCCGGCCAACACCGCCAGCACGGCTACGGCGCGGAGGCCCTGGAGATCGCGGAGGCGGCCGGGCGATGAGTCGGTGGTGGGCGGACTCGTCATGATGCGCTGATCCTAAGGGGCAGCAGCCCAAGAGCGGCGTTTGAACCGTCAGTACGGCATGGGCTCCTCGGGGCGGGCGCAGGCGTCGAAGGGGTGATAAGCCAGCCTCGAGGAGAGTCACGACGCGACCGTCGATCCCAAAGAACACCACCAACGAGGTGGTGACCCAGACTCACAGCTTAGCCTCGATCCACCGATGGGTTGGGTGGGTTGAGCGTGCCGTGACGAACGAATGCCCTTGCTACTGGGATATTGGGACTTGTCTAGAGTCAAAAATCACCAAGTAGGAAGAGCATCCGTCAGATGCAACTCTCTCATACTCCTCACGCTGTTTCTGTCAGCTTCGATGACCCGAATCTTGTGTCGGCCGCTGGGCTGGTCCCGACGATGAGACTGGCCCAAGCTGCGGGGCTGCAGGACCTGGGCGATGCGCACTTGAGTGTCCCCACCGACAAGGGCGCCAACGCCGGCGCGAAGGTCACATCGTTGGTGGCCGGGATGGTTGCCGGAGCAGACTCCATCGATGACATGGCCCTGCTGCGCCACGGCGGCATGAAGAAGCTCTTCTCCAGCATCTATGCCCCCTCCACGTTGGGGTCGTTCCTGCGGAAGTTCACCTTCGGGCATGTCCGCCAACTCGACGCCGTCGCGTCCCGGTTCCTGGCCGCACTGACCGGGCTGACCTGGCTGCTGGGCAACCCGCAGCAGGCTTCCAGGACTCCCGGGGTCGCGTTGCTGGATGTTGATGACACCATCATCGAGGTCCACGGCCACCAGAAACAGGGCGCAGGGTTCGGCTACTCCCGGGTGCGTGGGCTCAACGCCCTGATCGCCACCTTGGCCACCGCGACCACGGCCCCGATCATCGTGGCCCAGCGGCTACGCAAAGGGGCCTGCGGGTCCCCGCGCGGGGCGAACCGGTTGATCGCCGACGCGGTGAAACAGGCCCGCCGTCTCCTCCCAGCCGGAACGCCGGTGCTGGTGCGGATGGACTCGGCCTACTGGGGTCGGCCCTCGCTCTGGGCCGCCATTCGCGGCGGGGCCAACGTGTCAGTGACCGTCAAGATGAGCCCCACCATCAAAACCGCCATCGCGACCATTGATGAGCAGGCCTGGACCACGATCAAGTACACCGACGCCATCTTCAACCCCGACACCCAACAGTGGATCTCGACCGCAGAAGTCGCCGAGGTCGCCTTCACCGCGTTCTCCTCGCAGAAGAAGGCTGAGCAGATCCCTGGACGGTTGGTGGTGCGCCGGATCCCGGACTTCAACGCCGCCACCAAGGCCGCCGCCGGGCAGGACGGACTCTTCGACACGTGGCGGTTCCACGCCTTCTTCACCACCACCGACCCGACGGTGTTCAACACCATCACGGCGGACACAACCCACCGCGGCCACGCGGTGATCGAGCAGGTCAACGCCGACCTGAAAGCCTCCGCCCTGGCTCACCTACCCTCGGGGGTGTTCACGGCCAACGCCGCCTGGCTGGTGCTGGCCGTCATGGCCTTCAACCTCACACGCGCCGCAGCCACCCTGACCGGGACTGGACTGGCAAAGGCCACCACCGCCACCATCCGCCGCACACTGATCACCGTCCCAGCCAGGATCGCATCCTCAGCCCGCCGGCTCGTGCTGCATCTACCAACAGCCTGGCCCTGGGAAGCCGCCTGGACTGACCTGTTCAACCGGGTCAACGACCCACCCGCCCCAGCAACGGCCTGACCACCCCAGCAGCCACCCCTGCGCAACCCCAAGGAACCCTGGACACCACGGACAGCAAGGTCCGATGCCCCTTCACACCCTCACACCAGAAACCCGGCACCACCAGCCAGAACCGCACGGGCACAGTCGAAAACCCGTCACGCAGCACACAGGCTCTCATCGGTCGGTGGATCGAGGCTTAGACACCGCCCTAGGCGCTCTTCGAGCGCCAGGGGCGGCACCGCAGCCAGCGGGAGCGCCGGGCCGTGAGGAGCATGGGGGCACGCGCCAGGGCCGCTACTCAGCCTCCGGGCGGGTCAGCCGGCGAGCAGGGCCTCCTCGGCTTCCTTCGTCCACACGCCGTCGTTCAACAGCGCCGCGACATGCGGCAGCTTCTCCGCCATGTCCACGAGGCGGGTCAGAGGGAGGTCGTGCAGCGACGGGTAGACCATGATCTTGCCGCCCGAGGTGCGGTTCATCACCGACTCGATGGCGTCACGGAAACCGGCCATGCCGGTGACCGCGTCGAGGGAGATGTGGGTGTCGATGATCCCCTCCTCGATCTTCCGCAGCACCGTGCGCATGTCCGACACGTCCGAGCCGCTAGTGCCGAGCATGAAGATCTGCCGCTCGATGATGCCCTGCAGGTCGAACGAGCCGGTGGTGCCCGCCGGGATGCCGGCGAACGCGTTGATGATCGCGCCCTCGACGGCGAGGTCCACGGCCTGCGCCACCAGCGCGGGCACGGGCACCATGCACGAGAGGTGCGTGTAGCCGGGCTCGAGCTTCGTGGTGCCGGTGTTGATGATGCTGAGCTCGATGCCGTTCTTCTCCGCGACCGGGCGGGTCAGCGACTCGAGGTGTGCGAGGCGCTCGTCGCTCAGGTCGGTGCCGGCCACCGAGATGCCCGCGATCCCCGACGTCAGCGCACGGATGGTGTGCATCTGCCCCATCGGGCCGGCGGCGCCGATGATGGCCACCTTGTCGCCCTCGCGGATCTCGCCGTTGGCGGGGATCCAGGCGTACCCGTCGGCCGGGTCGGACCCGGTGGTGCCGCAGAAGCGGATGAAGTCGTAGTGCACACGGCCGATGTCGAGCTTGACCGGGCCCTCGATGCGGCCGCCGTCGAGCACCACGCACAGCACCCCGCGCATGCCGAGCAGCCCGCCCAGGCGCTCCAGCACGGCCACGTCCGAGCCGCGGTAGATGATGTCATCGAACGCATTCCCCGCGAGCGTCTCGACGTCGCCGGGCTCGAGGCGCACGATCTCGGCCGGCTGGTTCGACTCGGTCAGGGCATCCAGCCCGGAGACCTCGCCGTCGGCCACCACTAGCATCCGCCCGCCGGCCTTCGGGTGGTTGCGCTCGGCCCACGCGTACGAACCCTCGACGGTGGCCCAAGGCTCGATGAGGCCCACGGCCGCGGCGGACGGGCCGTCGGTGACGTGGATGAGGAACTTCTCGCCGTCGGGCGCAACCACGCAGCGCTCGTCGACGACGACGTACTCCTGCAGGGCGCCGTCGAAGTTGTACCCGAAAGCGCCGTTGGAGGCGGGGGTCTTGAGGTGCTTCCAGTCGGCCTGCACCAGGACGCGGTCGCCGACGGCGAAGTGCATCACCAGCTCGCCCACCGCGACAATGCGGGCCACGGGCTCATGCCCGGGCACCACTGGGGCGGAACCGGGGTGGTAGCTGGGGATCTCGGCGAGGGCATCGAGGTCGATGCCGGAGACCACCTCGGCCTTGCGGGGGTGCGAGTCGAAGGCGTGGAGGAGCTTGGTGTCGCTGAAGCAGATGCCGCAGGACTCCACCTTGAGCAGCAGCTGGGTGGGGCCGACGGGGTCGACCGGCTTGGCCGGGTTGTGGATGAACTCGTCCACCCCGGTGATCTGGATGGCGTGCTGCGTGGCCGGGAACTCCGTCACTGCTACTCCTTCGTCGAGCATGACTGTGTGCTGTATTGCCCTCGAATCTATGCCAGCGTCGCCCCCGTGAGAAGCTATCGGCAGGCAATTGGGCATCCGCCCACGGCGCTGCCGCCGGGGTGGTCGACGAAGGAGGCCGGGCGCGATGCTGACCCCGGAAGCAGGCGATCTCGACCTCGCCGTCCGCGCGGCCTGGCTCTACTACGAGGACGGGCTGACGCAGGCGCAGGTGGCCGCGCGGCTGTACGTGTCGCGGCAGACCGTCGGCCGGCTGCTGGAGACGGCGCGCCAGCAGGGGATCGTGCGGATCGAGATGGACGCCAACTACCTGGCCGCCCTCGGCCTGGCCACCCAGCTGCGCGAGCGGACCCCGCTGACCGACGCCGTCGTTGTGCCGACGCTGAGCGGGCCCCTGAGTAGGGAACGTACCAACGAGAGGGTCGCGGCCGCGCTGGCGGCCTACGCCCGGCGCTACCTGCATCCCGGGGTGGTGGTGGGCGTCGGCTGGAGCGACACCGTCGCCCGCGCGCTCACTGTGCTCTCCGCCGAGTCGCTCGACGGCGTCACGCTCGCCTCGGCCGCCGGCACCATCGACAACGTCGCGCAGCTCGTCGCGGAGAACCCGGCGGCTGTCCGCTGCCTCCGCACTGTCCCGTCGCCGCTGTTCGTCTCGAGCGCCGAGCTGGCGGAGTCGCTGCGGACCGAGGACGCCGTCGCCAAGGTGTTTGACCTGGCCCGCAGCGCCACGCTGACACTGACTGGGGTGGGCGCGGTGCGCCCTGGAGGGTCGGCGGTCCGGACCGGGATGGTGACCGACGATGACGTCGCGGCCTACGCGGCCGCCGGGGCGGTGGGGGACATGCTCGGCCACTGGTTCGGACGTCGCGGCGAGGAGATCTCCGGGTCCGCCTCGGACCGCTCGGTCTCGCTCAGCCTCGCCGAGCTGCGGGCCCTGCCGAACGTGGTGGGCGTGGCCGCCGGGGCCGAGAAGGTCGAGGCCATCCGCGGCGCCATCGCCGGCCGCTACCTTGACGTGCTGGTCACCGACGAGCCGACGGCGCAGGCCCTGCTCAGCCGGCCCACGCCCCCATGACCTCGCCCTCGGAGCCCCTGGCCGAGACCATGCCGGGCACCGTCGTGGTGGTGGGGTCGATCAACGCGGACCTCTCCGTCGAGGTGGCCAGGCACCCCACCCCGGGGGAGACGCTGCCGGGCCGGGACGCTTCGATGCGCCCCGGCGGGAAGGGCGCCAATCAGGCGGTCGCTGTCGCCCGGCTCGGGGCTACCGTCGCGATGGTGGGCGCCGTGGGTGACGACGCGAACGCCGAGGTGGCGCTGTCCGGGATCATCGCGGCCGGGCTCGACCGGACGCACCTGGGGATCGTTCCTGGACCGACGGGGCTGGCCATCGTCGTGGTCGACGCGGTGGGCGAGAACTCCATCATCGTGGTGCCGGGTGCGAACGGGCACGTCGACGCGGCATTCGTCGATGAGGCGGCCGACACGATCCGGGCCGCGGACGTCGTCGTCGCGCAGGGCGAGATCCCGGCCTCCGGCACAGTCCGGGCCGCGGAGCTGACCGCCGGCCGCTTCGTCCTGAACCTGGCTCCCGTGACCGCCCTCCCGCTGGAGGTCATCCGTCGCGCCGATCCCCTCGTGGTCAACGAGCACGAGGCGGGGCTGGTCCTCGCGATGCTGGGCCCTGAACGCGAGGCCTCTCAGCAGGACGCCCACTCTGAGGTGGCGCGTGCCCTGGTCGGCGCAGGGGTGGCCTCCGTGGTGATGACGCTGGGCGCACAGGGCTCGCTCGTCGTCGGCCGCGACACCGAACTCACCGCCGTTCCGTCGGCACCGGTCACCGCCGTCGACTCCACCGGAGCAGGTGACGCGTTTGTGGGCGCACTCGTCTCCCGCCTCGCCGCGGGCGAGACGCTGGTCGACGCGGCCCGTTTCGCCTCGCGTGTGGGCGCCTTCGCCTGCACGCGGCCCGGAGCCCAGGACTCCTACCCCGGCCTCGACGACCAGCTGCCTGTGCTGCCCTGAGGGGGATACGCACCTGTGCGTATTTCCCGTGCGCCCCCGCTGGGGGAGTGTGGTGCCACGCCCGGACAGCGGGCCCGACACGAGAGGGGAGCTCACCCATGAGCGCGAAGCGGATATGGCTGAAGATGGCGGCTGCGAGCAGCGTCGTCCTGCTGGGGACCACCACGGTTGCCTCGGCGCACCACTGTTACAAGGACCAATGGGCCGACGCCGCCTACCAGCACCACCTGGCGGGAGGGACCGCGTGGGTGTCGCTGAGCGACATGGGCGCTGAGTTCCTCATCCCCGACCACCTCAAGGAGGCCTGCGGCTGGGCTGCCGACACCGCGGTTCAGGACTTCATGGAGGCAGAGGGCCTCGAGCAGGAGCCCCTGATCCACTCCAAGGCGGTCACCGGCGGCGGCGCATACGCCAAGGGCAAGGCGCCCAAGCCGTTCAGCTACCTCACTGAGGCGCAGTTCGGCTCGCTGACGGAATCGCTCCTGGGCTACGTGGCCGAGTGCGCGTCAGAGCTGCCGGACTGACCTGATGGGATGGGGCCGGGGAGCCATCCCCACCCCTGCGCCCGTAGCACCGCCGTCAGCCTGTCCGCCGCGCCCAACTTCCGGTACAGGTGCTCCAGGTGCTTGTGGACCGTCCGCTTGGAAACTGCGAGCCGGGTGGCGATGGCCTGGGCCGTGAGCCCGTCGGCCAGCAGTTGCAGCACCACCCGCTCCCGGGGCGTCAGGGGGCACACCTCCTCCGTTTCTCCGACGGTGGCGAGGGCCGCGACGTGGCGGTCGAGGGCCCGCAGCAGGGGCTGGAACACCGCCATCGTCTCGACTGCGCGCTGGGTGATCGGGTGGTCGGAGACCAGCACCCAGCCTGTATACGGGGAGGACGCGCTTATGGGGTCGAGCGGCACGCTGAGCTGGTGAACGCTGAGCCCGAGCCGTTCGATGACGCCCATCGTGGAGGGGAGGAGCCCGAGTCCGGCGCGCATGGCGTCCACCATCAGAGCAGGCGTAGCTGAGCCGACCCGGGCCTGGAAGCGCGTGAGCGGATGCAGTGCAAGGTCCGCGGGGGTGGGCAGGAGGTGTGGCGGCGGCGCTGGCGGGGCGCCGTCGACGAAGAAGCTCACCGAACGGCGGGTGAAACTCACCCGCGACACGATGTCGGTGCCGGTCGCGTCGCGGAGAGCCGCAGCCAGCCGTGTGCGTGCGATACCCGCTGCCGGCGCCTCCAGGACGTCCGCCGCCGCTCTGACCAGCACCTGGGTCGAGTCCATGGTTCAGCCTGCCACCTGATCCACCGCATGTCGAGACCCTTGTCAGGTCAATGGGGTGCCTCGACCCTTCCGCGGCCCGGACCCGAAACCAGGCGTCAGGGGTGGTGCAGCGGACCCGAGCCGTTTGCCGCCCAGGCGGCGAGGTCCCGGAGGAGGTCGCGGTGCCCGGCGGAGTCGTAGGATCGCTCGTCGTGCCCGAGGAGGTCGACGGCGACCCGCGCGGCGCCGTGCCGGCGGATCCAGGCGGTGGGCTCGGGGCCGTTGGGGCCGGCGTGAGTGGCCACGACGTGGCGCCGACCCACGAACTGCAGGCTGAGGTAGCGCTCGTCCTCCACCCGGAACTCGCTGGGCTGGCCGTCCTCCTCGATCGGGATGCGCCGGATGGTCGCCGTGTCCAGCGGGGGGTGCCAGGACCGCTCGGGTACCCAGATGGCGCCGACGGCGGCAGCCCAGTCCGGGTAGTCCCGCAGGCTCGCCACCGCGATGTGGACCGCCAGCACACCGATGCCGCGGTCGAGCGCGGCAGCCAGCCCGACGGGTCCGGGGGCATCCGGAGGGAGGCGGTGGTCGGTGTCAGCCCACGGGTCGCCGGCATTGACCACCACCAGGTCCACCCCGTCGAGGCTGGTCATGGCGTGGTCGACGTCGTGGTCAACCTCGACGATGAAGCCGGCCTCGGCGAGCGCCCCGGCGATCCTGGGCGTGGTCCGGTCGAAGGGGTGCCACGGGTCCGCGTAGCGGCCCGTGCCGCTGGCGATCAGCGCGCGCACGGCCGTCAGCTGGCCACGAGCTGTGGCCACCCCGTCGAGAAGTACTCGACGAAGGGCTCGCCCACGCAGTTGTCGCGGAGCTGCTGCTTCGAGACCGGGAACGACGGCCCGGCGTAGGTGGGGTTGGCGAGGATCCGCTCCGCGATCCGCTGGTCCGCGATGGCGGCGCGGCCGACGACGACGAAGTCGACGCCCGTGGCCAGCGCGGCTGTCGCGGTGGGGGCGCTGGTCACCTTGCCCGCGATCCCGAGCCGGGTGCCTCCACGGGGAAGGTCGACGAAGTGGCTGACCAGCGGGGCGTCGCCGTCGGCGGCCCCCTCGGGGAGCTTGGTGACGTCCCACAGGGACAGGTCGAGGTGGTCAAGACCGCCCTCGGCCATCAGCTCGGCGCTCAGCTGAGCGATCTCGGGGGTGCTGAGGCCGAAGCGCTCGGTAGACAACCGGAGCCCGAGGTGGAAGTCCGACGATGTGGCCGCGCGGACGGCGGCGATGGTCTCGCGAAGGATGCGCGACCTGCCGTGGAGGTCGCCGCCGTAGCCGTCGTCGCGGGTGTTGTGCGCGTCCAGGAACTGGCACAGCAGGTAGCCGTGGGCCCCATGCAGCTGGACGCCGTCGAATCCGGCCTGCTCGGCACGGGCGGCGGCTGCCGCGAATCGGGCCACCACGTCCTCGATCTCGGCCGTGCTGAGCGCCCTCGCGCCCGTGCTGGCGTCGTCGAAGGGACCGACGGCGGGCTCACCGGATGCGGCGGGGTCTGCCTTCGCACCGCCGTGGTGGATCTGGACCAGCGAGGCGGCCCCTGCGTCGCGGATGCCAGAGGCCAGGCGCTCCAGACCGGGCAGGTGTGCGTCGTCGCTGATCCCGAGCTGCCCGTTCCACGCCTTCCCCGCCTGGGCCACATAGGCGGCCGCGGTCATCACCATGCCGAAGCCATGGCGGGCGCGGGCCAGCAGCCAGTTGATCTCGGTGTCCGACAGCGTACCGTCGGGGTGGGACTGCTTGTTGGTGAGCGGCGCCAGCGCGAGGCGGTTGCGCCAGGCGGGGCCGTGGGAGAAGTCGAGGGAATCGGAGAGCTGCGTCACAAGACTGAGACTACTTGGCGGGCACGAGGCCCCCGCCGGGGGCCCACGGTCCTGGCGGCGACGAAGAGAGTGAGAATCCGGGGAGATGGCCCTGTATGTGCCCTATCTCCCCGGAATCTCACTCGGAAGGAGTCTCGGGAGAGGGGTGAGGGGCGATCCGCGGTCGCGAACCATAGTCGAGCAGGTGGCGATCCATACATCCAGCAGGTGGTGAACCATACATCCAGCAGGGTGCCGCCCTGATGCGGCCCGCACCTGGGTGCACGACACGCCGTCGCACCTGCCTCTCGCCGTCGCATGTGCGCATGGAGAGCGGGTCGGACGGCGTGTCGTGCACGAGGGGGGAGGCCAGGCCTCCGAGGGGGCGGGGGAGCGAGCGACGGTTGGGCCGCGGCCCCATCGCCGTCCGCGTAGGCTGGGCCGCATGTCAGAGTCAGAACAACCCACAGAGAAGTTGGATCCCAAGGAGGCCATGCGTCAGGCCCTCGAGCGCAAGAAGGCGGCAGAGCACCTGTCGGCCGCGCAGGGCGTCGAGGCGGACCGCGGCCAGGGCCACGCCCACGGCAAGGTGGGCGGCAAGCGCGAATTCAGGAGGAAGTCGGGCGGCTGACGACCGCGGCACCCCGCC
This sequence comes from Tessaracoccus luoxuelianae, assembly GCF_054483915.1. Taxonomy (NCBI): domain Bacteria; kingdom Bacillati; phylum Actinomycetota; class Actinomycetes; order Propionibacteriales; family Propionibacteriaceae; genus Tessaracoccus; species Tessaracoccus luoxuelianae. The sequence goes on from NZ_CM137013.1 coordinate 778,380, forward strand.
AGCCTGCGGTGGGTGTTCCTCCAGAGTGGGCCTCGGGTCGCTGAGGAGCTCGAGACCCGATCTGGTGGAACACCTACCGCGGGGGCTGCCTTCCAAGCTCCAGTCCAAGCCCCATGAACAAGCGCGGGTCGGTTTCGACGCAGCTGGCGCTTCGCGCCGGTTGGCTAATCCGAAAATGCCCCGTCGCACCTAGTCAGCTCGATTAGCTGAATACGGCATTTTCCGCGCTGAACGGGCGCCCCGCGAGGGGCGACCCTGACTCAACCAGCGGTGTAGGCCCGGCCCGATCAGCGGAGTAGGGCCGGTTGGCTCGATCAGCGGAAATGGCAAGTGGCCCGCCCCTCAGGGGGCGGGCCACTCGTCGTTCGCCGGGTATCAGTCGGCCAGGCGCTCGTTCAGCTTGGTCAGCAGATCGATCGCGGCGGCCGGGATGATGGTGCCGGGCGGGTAGATCGCGTCGGCGCCGTGCTCGCGGAGCTCGTCGAAGTCCTGGGCCGGGATCACGCCACCCACGACGATCATCAGATCCTCGCGGCCCAGCTTGTCCAGCTCCTGACGCAGCGCGGGAACCAGGGTGAGGTGTCCGGCGGCCAGGGAGGAGACGCCCACCACGTGGACGTCGGACTCGACGGCCTGGCGGGCCACCTCTTCCGGCGTCTGGAACAGCGGGCCTACGTCGACGTCCATGCCGAGATCCGCATAGGCGGTGGAGATGACCTTCTGGCCACGGTCGTGACCGTCCTGGCCCATCTTCGCCACGAGGATGCGCGGGCGGCGACCCTCCTTCTTCTCGAACTCCTCGACGAGCTTGCGGGCTGTCTCGATGTCCTCGTTGGAGCCGGCTTCGGTGTTGTACACACCTGAGATCGTACGGATCTGAGCGGTGTAGCGGCCGTAAACCTTCTCCAACGCGTCGGAGATTTCGCCGAGGGAGGCCTTCGCGCGGGCTGCGTCGATGGCCACCTTGAGCAGGTTGCGGTCAGGATCTGTCGCGTCGGGGTTCGCTGCCACCCAGGTGAGGCGCTCCAGCATCTGCTGGGTCTCGGCCTCGTTGCGCTCGGCGCGGAGCTGCTCCAGCTTGGCGATCTGGGATGCACGGACGGACTTGTTGTCCACCTTCAGCACCTCGAGCGGGTCCTCGCTGTCGAGGTTGTACTTGTTGACGCCGATCACCGGCTGGCGGCCGGAGTCGATGCGGGCCTGAGTGCGGGCCGCGGCCTCCTCGATGCGCATCTTCGGGATGCCCTGCTCGATGGCCTTGGCCATACCGCCGGCCTGCTCCACTTCCTGGATCCGCTCCCATGCCTTGCGGGCGAGCTGCTCGGTGAGCTTCTCCACATACGCGGAACCTGCCCACGGGTCCACCGTGCGGGTGGTGCCCGACTCCTGCTGCAGGAACAGCTGGGTGTTGCGGGCGATGCGGGCGGAGAAGTCCGTCGGCAGCGCGATGGCCTCGTCGAGGGCGTTGGTGTGCAGCGACTGCGTGTGCCCCTGCGTGGCGCCCATGGCCTCGACGCAGGTGCGCACGACGTTGTTGTAGACGTCCTGCGCGGTCAGCGACCAGCCGGAGGTCTGCGAGTGCGTGCGCAGCGACATCGACTTCGGGTTCTTCGGCCCGAACTGACGCACCAGCTTGGCCCACAGGATGCGCGCGGCGCGCATCTTGGCGACCTCCATGTAGAAGTTCATGCCGATGGCCCAGAAGAAGGACAGGCGAGGCGCGAACTGGTCCACGTTGAGGCCCACGGACTCGCCGGCGCGGATGTACTCCACGCCGTCGGCCAGGGTGTAGGCCATCTCGATGTCCGCCGTCGCTCCGGCCTCCTGCATGTGGTAGCCGGAGATGGAGATCGAGTTGAACCGGGGCATGTTCGCCGAGGTGTAGGCGAAGATGTCGGCGATGATCTTCATCGACGGTGCGGGCGGGTAGATGTAGGTGTTGCGGACCATGAACTCCTTCAGAATGTCATTCTGAATGGTTCCGGCGAGCTGCTCGGGCTTGACGCCCTGCTCCTCGGCCGCGACAACGTAGAGCGCCAGCACCGGAAGCACCGCGCCGTTCATCGTCATGGAGACCGACATCTGGTCCAGCGGGATCTTGTCGAACAGCTGGCGCATGTCCAGGATGGAATCGACGGCGACGCCGGCCATGCCCACGTCACCGGCCACGCGGGGGTGGTCCGAGTCGTAGCCGCGGTGGGTGGCGAGGTCGAACGCGATCGACAGGCCCTTCTGGCCGGCGGCCAGGTTGCGGCGGTAGAACGCGTTGGACTCCTCAGCGGTGGAGAAGCCCGCGTACTGGCGGACCGTCCACGGCTGGTTGACGTACATCGTGGCGTAAGGCCCGCGGAGGAACGGCGGGATGCCGGGCGCGGTCTCGAGGAAGTCGAGCCCGGCCAGGTCCGTATCGCCGTACAGCGGCGGCACCAGGATGCGCTCGGGGGTCTGCCAGCCGGCGGAGTGCCCGGTGGACTCGATGATGGCCTCGAACTTGGCCGCGGCGTCAGCCGAGACCGCCTCGGTCAGCTCGATGTCTGTGAAACGGGGGACGGTCATGCTCAGGCTCCCATCTTGTTCAGGGTGGTGGTCAGCAGTTCGACCACGTTCATGCCGTCGAACACGTTGCCGTCGACGGCGCCCTCGGCGCCCTCGCCCAGCTCCTTGATCTGGCCGGCGACCAGGACGGTCTCGGCCCCGGCGGCGCGCAGGGCCTCGGCCACTGCCACGCCCTGGGCGGCGTAGACCCTGGCGCTGGAGCACAGCACCGCGACCTTCGCGCCCGACTCGGTGAGCTGCCGCGCGAAGTCCTCCGGCGTCTCGCCCTCGGCGAAGATGGTGTCGAGCCCGCCCACATGGAGCAGGTTCGAGGTGAAGCCCTCGCGGCCGCCGAAGTCGCGGCGGGCGCCGAGGCAGGCCAGCAGCACCGACGGCGCGTTGCCGGCCTCGCGGGCGGCAGCCGAACGGTCGCGGAGGTCCTCGAACACCTGGGTGTCGCGGACCACCTTCAGGCCGCCGAGCTCCGGAGCCGCGGGGCGGGCCTTGCGCTCGAGCGGGGCCTCCTCGTGGTTGGGGAACATCGACACACCGGTCAGCTGGATCTTGCGGGTGGCCAGCTGGGCCGCGCGGGCGGCGTTGACCTCATCCAGCTGAGCCTTGACGGTGCCGTCGGCCAGGGCCGCGGCGAAGCCTTCGCCGTCGAGGCCCTGGAACACGGCCCATGCCTTGTCGGAGAGCTGCTTGGTGAGCGACTCGACGAACCACGAGCCGCCGGCCGGGTCGTTGACGCGACCGACGTTGGACTCCTCAGCCAGTACCACCTGTGTGTTGCGTGCGGTGCGACGGGAGAAGTCCGTGGGGAGGCCCGCCGCGGTGTCGAAGGGAAGGACGGTCTGAATCTCGGCCCCGCCCGCGGAGGCCGCGAAGCAGGAGATGGTGCCGCGCAGCATGTTGACGTAGGCATCGTCGCGCGCGATCTGGCGCTCGGAGGTGACGGCGTGCTGGATGGCGCCCCGCTTGGACTCGGTGACGCCCAGCACTTCGCCCACCCGCGACCACAGGCCGCGCAGCGCGCGCAGGCGGGCGATGGTGGCGAACTGGTCGGTGGTGGAGGAGACGCGGAACATGAGCGAATCGAAGGCCTCGTCGACGGTGAGGCCCGCCTCGGTGAGCGCGCGGACGTATTCGACGCCCACGGCCACGGCGTAGGCCAGTTCGTGCACGTCGCCGGCTCCGGCGTTGTGGTAGACGGTGGCGTCCACGACGACCGGCCGCACGCCCGGGTAGGGCTTGGCCAGCTCGACGGCCTGGGCCAGGACGCTGAGGTCCGCGTCGGTGCCGGCCAGGGCGGCCGCTCCGATGGGATCAACGCCGAGGTTGCCGGTGAGCGTGGCCGCGTCCTTGTCCGAGGCGGCGAGGAACTCGACCAGCGCCGTGGCTGCGTCGAGCTGCTGCGTCTTGGAGGTCAGGTAGACCGGGGCGAGGTCCAGCAGGACGTCGGCCAGGACGGTCGGCAGGTCCGCCACCGCGACAGCATCGGGATCAACGCGCACGTAGACGGCGGTGCCGCCACGCTCGAGATCGGTGAGGATGGCGCGCCGGGTCTCGGCCGCGTCGGGATCCTCATGCAACTGGGCGATGTGCCACGCGTCCATCTCGCCGTCACGCACCGTGGTGCCGCGGACGAAGGGGGCCACGCCCGGGTAGCCGAGCTCCTCCACGCCGTCGCTCTTCACGTACAGGGGCTTGATGGTGAGGCCGTCGACGGTGGAGCTCGACAGGCGCTTGTACGCCTGCTCGACTGTGAGCTCCTTGCCCTCGGGCCGCTTTCGGTTCAGGACCTTCAGGACCTCTTTCTCCCAGTCCGCCTGGGAGGGAGTGTCAAAGTCTGCGGCCAGGCTGATGTCGGCCGCACTGGTGGCTTGATCGCTCATCGCTCTCCGTCTTGTCTCGGGGGGTTTACACCCACGCCACCACACTAAACCAGCGGGGTACCCCTCCGAGGCTGGGGCGGTGATAGGTCAGACCGACCTCTCCTGGTATTCTCAGCGCCCGCGTTCGGCCCTGGCCGGGGGTCGGTCGCCGCGGATGGAAGCCACCATGTCGAGGGTGCGACGGGTAGCGCGCACGTCGTGGGCGCGGAAAACGGTTGCCCCAAGCCAGGCGGCGACGGCGGTGGCGGCCAGGCTGCCCTCGAGCCGCTGGTCGGCGGGCAGGTCGAGGGTCTCGCCGACGAAGTCCTTGCGGCTGATGGCCTGAAGCACCGGGAACCCCAGCGCGACGACGCGGTCCGTGGCCCCGACCAAGGCGAGGGAGTTGGGCGTGGTCTTGCCGAAGTCCAGGGTGGGGTCGACGAGGAGGCCGTCGGACCTGACCCCGGCGTCGAGGGCTTTCTGGGCGCCGGCGCGGAGGACGCGGAGGACATCTTCAACGACAGCCTCACCGGGGCCGTAGTCGATTCCGCTGGGATCGGTCCGCGGGGGGAGCCCGCCGGTGTGGGAGACGACGTAGCCGGCGCCGAGTGTCGCGGCCACGTGGACGAGATCTGGGTCCGCGCCCTGCCAGGTGTCGTTGACGAGGTCGACGGCGCCCTCGCAGGCCTGCGCAACCTCGGCGCGCCAGGTGTCGAGGCTGATGGGCAGTCCCGGGAAGCGCTCCCGGAGGGCGAGGACGAACGGGCGGACGCGCGCGATCTCCGTGGCCTCGTCGATCCACTCACCCTCCTGGCCTGCGCGGACGCCTCCGACGTCGACGAGGTCGACGCCCTCGTCCACCATCTCGACGGCGCGGGCGAGGGCTGCATCGTCGTCGAGGTAGCGGGCGGAGGCGTAGAAGGAGTCCGGGGTGCGGTTGATGATGCCCATCACAGCGGGCCGGGAGGCGTCGAAGCGGAGTCCGCGCAGGACGAGCGGGGCGGGCTGGGGGAGGGTCACGCCGCGAGTCTAGGTGGGTGTCGCGATGGAGTGGTGGTGCTCTGGTTGGGGACTGGATTGAGCCGGACACGGCTCTCGGTGTCCCACCTTGAGCCGGACTTCGGACTCGCATCCCTTGAACCGATCAAATCGATCGATTCAGCCAACGACACCAGGATCAGGCTCAAGACAGGCCCTCGAAAGCAGTGTCCGGCTCAAAGCCCTTCGCCAGAAGCCGTGTCCGAGGGGTCGCGTGACCTCGTCGGGGCTCGGGCCCGGGTCCGCGATGCGCTCGAGGAGTTGGCTCCGGAGGCCTTGGCGGCGGGCATGACGCTCGCCGTCGAGCCGCTGCACCCCATGTACGCGGCGGACCGCGCCGTCGTCTCCACCCTCGGGCAGTCGCTGGACCTGGTCTCGGGGCTGGACCCGCGGGCGGCCGGGGTGACGGTGGACACCTTCCACATCTGGTGGGACCCGGAGGTGCTGCCGCAGATCGAGCGCGCCGGACGGGAGGGGCGGATCGCCGCGTACCAGGTGTGTGACTGGCGGGCGCCGCTCGAGGCGGACGTGCTGCTGTCGCGGCATCAGCCTGGCGACGGCGTGATCGACTTCGAGACGCTGACCCGGGCCGTCGAGGCCACCGGATACGACGGCGACGTCGAGGTGGAGATCTTCAACGCCGCCATCTGGGGCACGGATCTCGAGGTGGTGGCGACACAGACCGCCGACGCGTTCGGGCGGTGGGTCGCGCCCCACCTGCGGCCCTAGACTCATGCAGGTGAGCCCACAGCAGCGCCGCTACGGCACAGCCACCCTCGTCGACGTCGCCCAGGAGGCGGGCGTCTCGTTGGCGACGGCGTCGCGTGTGCTGAACGGGTCCACCCGAAAGGTCGCGGAGTCGTACCGCGAGCGGGTTCGTGCGGCCGCCGACAAGCTGGGCTACACGGTCAACGTGTCGGCGCAGGCGGTGGCGAGCGGGGCGTCGGCCCTCATCGCTCTGCTGGTGGCAGACATCGCGGACCCCTACTTCGCGCAGGTCGCCGCCGGTGTCGCACGGGCGGCGGATGAGGCCGGATTCCTCGTCACCATCGCGACGACCGGGCGGGATCCGCAGAAGGAGGCCACGCTGCTGCGGGTGCTGCGTGGTCAGCGGCCTCGCGGGGTCATCCTGGCCGCCTCGCGGATGGCGCTTCCCCATGAGCCTGTGCAGCTCGAGATCGACGCCATCCACGGGATGGGCGGCCGGGTCATCGCGCTGGGCCCTGGCGCCTCAGAGCTTCGTTCCGTGCTCATCGACAACTGGGGCGGGGCGAGGGCGCTCGGCGTGGCGCTGGCGGCGCGCGGATACCGTCGGGCGGTCGTGCTTGCCGCGCCCCGAGGCTTGATCACCACGGACCAACGCCAGGCGGGTTTCACCGACGGCTTCACCTCCGGCGGTGGTCAGATCGTCCGGGTGCACCGCGCGGCGTTCACCCGTGAGGGCGGTGCGGACGCGATGCGCGAGGCGCTTGCGGTCGGCATCGAGCCGGGCACGCTGGTGTTCGCTCTGAGCGACGCGGTGGCGCTGGGTGCGGTGCGGGAGCTACGCGAGGAGGGTCGCGAGCTCGGGTCAGACGTGGCGATGGCGGGGTTCGATGACATCCCCTCCTCCAGCGACGTGACCCCACAGCTGACCTCGGTCCGCATCCCGTTGGAGGAGGTCGGCTATCAGGCGGTCCGGGCGGCGATCGACGCCGACTGGGTGCCGGCCCCCCTGCCCCTCGAGGTTCACCTGCGTAACAGCACCCCGCCCGTTGGCGCTGCCTGAGGCGCACCCCGCCTGGCTGAGGTGCCGGGAGCCCTGACACGAGGTCCGGGCGGCCGTTGCCCGCACTCTGACCCTTCTCCCCAACGGTGGCCACGGGTGCCGGGAGCACTGACACGAGGCCCGTGCGGCCCTTGCCCACACTCTCCGTGTTGATCGCGGCATGGTCCTTGGTTGAGTAGATGAGGCCGCCCGGGCCTCGTCTCACTGCACCCTGCACTCGTTTTCCCTGTGGCGGGGTGCTGTCCGGGCGTGTGCCGTCAGGGCTGCCCTGACTCGGGTCTGCTGAGGCGGGATGCCAGTTGGATGATCCTCGGGTTGGGCATCACAGCGCACAGCCGCCCTGCCGTCACTCACCCTCGCACCCAACCGACCTCCATCGTCGACTCATTTCGGGGCGGGCGGGCCCTGTGGCGCCTGCGGTAAGTCTGGCCGCCCGCGCTACAGCGCCGGCGGCCGAACATAGGTCAGGCGGCTCCCGGCCGCCTGCGATACAGGGCTGGCGTCGAGGCGCAAGGCAGGCGTCGGGGCGCAAGGCAGGCGTCGAGACGTATGGCAGGCGACCGGGACGAGGAAGCTAGGCGGCGGGTGGTGGGGGTCGGGGCAGGTTGGGTGGGCGTTGATGACGGACGCGCAGCGCGAAGCGCCGCCGCCGGCATCATGGGCGGCCCGGCCCCCACCACACGCCGCCCAACCCGACCACCGCGCCACGGACAGGGATCAACCGGCCCCCACCACACGGCGCCAGACCCGGCCACACCTGTCGACCAACCGCAAGCCGAGTGATCAGCTGTCCGCACGGAGGTTGACGTGGAGGGCAACCGCGTCCATCGCGGGCATCTCGACGGTGACCTTGCCGTCGGCCACCACGAACGGGCCCTCCTCGCAGCGATCCTCCGCGGTGGGCGGGGCCGGCGAGGCAGCCGCGTCGCAGTACGCGCCGTCGGGCAGGTTCGTGGTGAGGGTGGCGCTCACCGGGGTGCTCGTGTCGTTGACGGCGATGAGGCCTCGGTCGCCTCGATCGAACGCCACCGCGTACCCCTGCTTCCACACGTTCTCGACGGGCGCGTCGCCCACCACCGCGACCCACTCAGCCAACCCCGCGACATCCCGGTGCTGACACAACCAGGCACCATCCTCCGGATCCTCCGACGGCGCCGCGCACGCTACGTCGTCGACCCGGCCGTCCGTCTGCGGCGCCCCGGCGTCGTGGTCCGAGAACGCGTAGCCGGAGTAGACGATCGGAGTGCCGTAGTCGATCCCCAGTAGCAGGGCCGTGGCCACCCTGAACTGGTCCCCATCCTTGGAGTTGAGGGTCTGCCCGTTGCGTTCCGTGTCGTGGTTGGTGATGAACGTGAACGCCTGCTCAGACGGAACCTCCCCGTCGCGCATCTCTAGGGCGCGCGAGACGGCGCCGCCGGGCACCACGCCGGAGATGTCCTTGGCCACCTGGAACGCAAAGACGGCGCCGGCGTCGAGATAGTCCTCCGGCTGGATCGGCTCGCCGCCCCCTCGGATGACCTCGGAGATGATCAGCGGCTCCCCGTCGAGCCTCCCGACGATGGCCTCCACGTCGGTCGCGGACATGTGCTTGGCCGCGTCGATCCGGAAACCCGCGACGCCGAGGTCGGTGAGGTCGTTGAGGTAGGCGGCGATGGTGTCGCGGACCTTCTCGCTGCCGGTGTCCAGGTCCGCGAGGTTGACCAGTTCGCACTCCTGCACCTGCTGCTGGTCCGAGTAGTTCTCGATGTCGCCTGAGACCGTCATGGGGCAGTCGTGGAAGTCCTCTGGACCGTACAGACCGGGGTAGTCGTAGTGCGTGAAGTCCGTCCCCGCGACGCCAGTGCCGCCGTCGATCCCCGCCATGTGGTTGATCACGGCATCGGCGATCACGTCCACACCGGCCTCCCCACACGCGGTGACCATCTCGGCGAACTCCTCGCGCGTGCCCAGCTTGGACTCCAGCTGGTAGCTGACCGGCTGGTACGACGTCCACCAGGCCTCACCGTCGATGTGCTCCTGCGCGGGGGAGAGGAGGACGAACCCGAACTCGTGAGGCCCGAGCACCTCGGTGCACTCCTGGGCCACGGATCGCCACGGCCACTGGAAGAGCTGAACCCCGACGGTGGGGGTGGTCTCGACGGCGGGCTCGGGGGCCGCGGTGCAGGCGCCGAGGGCAGCGGCGCCGAGGAGCAGAACCGGGGTGAGGACGCGTCGTCGCATGTCGGCCAGTGTAGGCGGTCGCGGGGATCGGACGCCCGGTTCTGGCGTCGAACCTAGACTGGCCGCATGAGCAAGCTCGGCATCATCATCAAGACCACCGGCGCCGCGGTCGCCACCACCGTCACGCTGGTCTCCGCGCTGCGGGAGAATCCGCAGATCGCCAAGAGTCTCGATGATCTGGTGGGGAAGCTGAAGTCGGCCACGGATGCGAACAACCCCAAGATCCGCTTCGACGCGAAGATGGCGGCCATCGACACCGCTGCGGACGCCGTCGAGCTGGCGTTCCCGGAGGCGACGGAGCCCGCGGGTTGGCATCGACACGCGCAGGCGCTGCGTGTCCGAGGTGAGCTCATCTGGGGAGCGAACTCCGGTGGGACCAGGCGGAAGGCGATGAAGGCGCTGAACGCGGAGACCGCGGAGCTGTTGGAGCAGATCAACCAGAGGTTGGCGTCGTTGCAGAAGCAGCTCCCCGCCGACGACCCTCGCGCCGGCTGACGCTCCACTTCGCTCCCTGAGGAGGTCCGCGTCGCGAAGCAACGGCAGGCTGTCCACTTCGCTCCCTGAGGAGGTCGGCGTCGCGAAGCGACCGCCGGCTGTCTCGAAGGGTCGTATCGCGACCTGACAAGCAGTCTTGCTTCAACGTTGCGATACAACCCTTCGAGACGACGCCCGCGCCTTCGGCGGGTCGTCTCCTCAGGGGGCGGGTGGGGACGTCGCCCGCGCCTTCGGCGGGTCGTCTCCTCAGGGAACGAGGGCACACGCAGGCCCCGGTCCGTCAGGAGCGGACCGGGGCTTGCGCGGCTCGGATTCCGGGGATCACACCCGGACGGGGATAAGGATCAGGCGGGGGCGATGAGGAAGTCGCGCACCAGGGCGTCGAGGTCGCAGTCGGCGCCCAGGAACTGGCGCAGCGTCTTGCGGGTGGGGCCGAAGTTCTCGAACTCCTCGATGCTCAGGCCGTCCTCCTCGTAGGCGCGGTTGAAGTCCTCGATACGCTGCAGCGACTCGATGATCTTCGGGTCCACAGGGACGTCGATCCGGCTCTCGGCCACGTAGTCCGAGTTGTTGATCCGCTTGGCCCACTTGAAGGGCGGGGAGACGACGAGGTCGCCACCGATGAGCTCGCTGTACTGCAGCACGTTGCGGAACGCCGCGGACAGCACGCGGGAGCGGAAGCCGCGCTCCTGGAAGATCTGGTAGGCCTTCTTGATGGCCGCGACACCCGCCCACTCCATGTGGCCCGGATCGATGAACAGCTGGGTGCGCTCGGCCTCTGCCTTCATCCAGTCGTCGAGACGGCCCACCATGAGGGTGACCACGGGCCACATGTCGTCGATGGACTTGCCCTCGGCCACGCGGCGCTGCAGGCCACGCTCGATGGCCTCGCCGGAGCGGACAACCTGGGCGACGGTGAAGGAGACGGTCACGTTCATGACCACGCCGCGGTAGGTGGCGTCCTCGATGGCCTCAAGGCCCACCTTGGTGGCGGGGATCTTCACGATGATGTTGGGGGCGAGCTCGGAGAACTCCACGGCCTGATCGGCCAGGGCCTTCGCGTCGCGGTGGTGACGGGGGTCCGTCTGCACGGACAGGCGCCCGTTGCGGCCGTTGGTCTCCTTGAAGATCGGCAGCAGCAGCTCGGCGGCCTCCACAGACATGTCCTTGATGGCCTGCCAGCCGATCTCCGACTCGCCCCACGTGGGGTTGGCGGCGGCGATGGCCTGGATCCGGGGGCCCCAGATGTCCTTGTGCTGCTTGATGGTGGTGTAGCCGATGACGGGGTTGCAGGTGGCTCCCACGCCGCCGTAGGAGATCGACTGGCGGAGCTCCTCAAGGTCGGCCGAGTCGTTCCACAGGGCGGTAGGGGTGGTCCGGGCCGCGGTCAGGAGCGGTCCCTCGGTGTACTCGATGGTCATGGCGATTCCTTCTCAAGCGGTGGTGCGGTCTCGACGATGAGGCCTGACACCATTGGACACTACATTGGTTTGTCCTGTCAAGGATATGTCAGAACAAATCGCAGGTCAAGGCGAACTTTTCTTGGCGACGGCGGCGCCGGGCTTGACTCAGGCCATCACCGTCTGGTCGTAGGAGTACATCGAGGCGCGGTAGACGTGCATGCCGAACTCCACCGCCCGGTGCTGCTCGTCGTAGGCCGTGCGCTGCATGGTCAGGAGCGCAGCGCCGGTGGGCTCGTTGAGGAGGCGGCCCTCGTCGGCCGTGGCCAGGCGGGCGCTGATCTGCTGGAAGCCCACCGTCACCTTCACGCCGCGCTCGCGCAGGCGGGCGTACAGGCCGCCGGACTCCAGCTCTGCCCGGGTCGGGGCGAGTGTGGCCGGCAGCCAGTTGCTCATCAGGGCCAGGGGCTCGTCCCGGAGCATCCGCAGGCGCCGCATGTGCACCACCTCGGAACCGGGAGCGATGTTGAGCGCCGCCGCGACACCCGGCGCCGCACCTTCGATCTCCCACTCCAGCACGGTGGTGCGCGGGTCCACGCCGGACTTCTCGAGGTCGTCGTTGAGCGAGCTGAGCGCCATGGGTCGGTGGACGCGGGTGGGGGTGACCTGCGTGCCGGCGCCGCGCCGTCGCACGATGAGGCCGCGGTTGGTGAGGGTCTCCATGGCCCGGCGCGCCGTCGGCCGTGACACCTTCAGCCGCTCCGCCATCGACACCTCGTCCTCGATGCGCGTGCCGGGTTCGATGGTGCCGTCCTCGATGAGCCTGGCGAGCGGCTCCGCGATCTGGGCGTGGAGCGGTGTGGCGCTGGTGCGATCGATCTCGATCTGCGCGATGTACGGGGCGCTGTGTGGCATCTGGTCTCTCACGTCGTCGTGTGCACACATTGTACTGCCAATGTCAGGTTGTAGCTAGACCTTTGTCAGGAGTTGACGGTTTGTCTTGACAAATGCCCGTCACTGGTTACGATAAGAGGGCACCTCCTCGAAGAAGCGGGACACATCATGGGACTTTTCGGCACGCGCAGCGTCGATGTGCTGACCATGGGCCGAATCGGCGTGGACATCTACCCCCATCAGCACGGAGTGGGCCTCGAGGACGTCACCTCGTTCGGCAAGTTCCTCGGCGGCAGCGCCACCAATGTGGCCGTGGCCGCCGCGCGCCTCCGTCGCTCCGCCGCCGTCGTCACCGCCGTCGGCGACGACCCCTTCGGCCGGTTCTGTCGCGCGGAGATGGGACACCTCGGCGTGTTCGACGACTATGTGAAGGTCGACGGCGACCTCAACACCCCGGTCACCTTCTGCGAAATCTTCCCTCCGGACAACTTCCCCCTCTACTTCTACCGCCGCCCCACCGCGCCAGACCTGCGGCTCCGCCCCGAGGACCTTCCGATCGACGCCATCGTCCAGGCGAAGGTCTTCTGGATCACGACGACGGGGCTGAGTCGCGAGCCCAGCCGTTCCACCCACCTGGCTGCGCTCAAGGCCCGCGGGCGCAGGCCGTTCACCATCCTGGACCTGGACTACCGCGAGCAGTTCTGGCCCTCGCCGGAGGCCGCGCGTGAGGCCATCGCCGAGGTGCTGCCCTACGTGGACATCGTCGTCGGCAACAGTGCCGAGTGTGAGGTGGCCGTCGGCGAGTCGGACCCCGAGCGGGCCGCCGAGGCGTTGATGGCCCGCGGCGTGGACGTCGCGGTGGTCAAGCGTGGCCCCGACGGCGTGCTCGCCATGGACGCGGACCGGGTGATCGAGGTGGCCGGCACCCCCATCGAGGTGGTCAACGGCCTCGGCGCCGGGGACGCCTTCGGCGGCGCGCTGTGCTTCGGGCTGATCAAGGAATGGCCGCTCGTGGACACGCTGGTGGCCGCGTCGGCCTCGGGTGCGCTCGTCGCCACCCGCCTCGAATGCTCGACGGCGATGCCGAGCGAGCCCGAACTGCTCGCGGCCGTGCGCCGCAATCCCGTCGATACCAAGACCCGCCACCGCGTCAAGGAGAACTGATGACCGACCATGTCCTGCCCGCCGGCTCCACCGGGCGGCCGCCGCTCGCCGTGGACGTGAGCCCGGAGTCCGCCAATTGGGCCTACTCCGGCCTCAAGGTCGCGGTGCTGGCCGCCGGCGAGTCCTACGCGTTCGGCACGGGCGAGTCCGAGTGCCTCGTGCTGCCGCTCGAGGGCGCCGCGACAGTCACCGTCGGCGGGGAGACCCACACGCTCGACGGGCGCTCCACCATCTTCGGCGAGGTCACCGACTACCTCTACCTTCCCCGGGGCGCCGAGGCCACCCTCACCTCCGTCGACGGCGGCCGCTACGCGCTGCCCAGCGCGGTGGCGAGCGAGACGCTCGACGTGCGCTACTGCCCGGCCGAGGAGGCCACCGTCGGCCTCCGCGGCGCCGGCACAATGTCGCGGCAGGTCACCAACTACGCCCTCAACAACACGCTGCAGACCAGCCGCCTGCTGGTGTGCGAGGTGATCACGCCCGGCGGCAACTGGTCCAGCTACCCGCCGCACAAGCACGACGAGACCACCGAGAACGAGCGCGAGCTCGAGGAGATCTACTACTTCGAGATCAAGGCCGACGAGCACGGCCCCGGCATGGCGTTCCACTCCACCTACGGCACGCCCGAGCGGCCCATCGACGTCGCCCTGCGCGTCAACACGGGCGATACCGCGCTGGTTCCGCACGGCTGGCACGGCCCGTGCGTCGCGGCCCCCGGCTACGACCTGTACTACCTCAACGTGATGGCCGGCCCCGGCGGGCCCGAGTGGCTCTCCGTGGACGACCCCTGCTATGGCTGGCTCCGCCAGACCTGGGATGACACCGATGTCGATCACCGCCTCCCTTACGCACCCACCCGGCTCGACGCCTGAGAAAGCGAGTAATCCTCACATGACCACCATCCGCCTTTCGGTCGCGCAAGCCATCGTCCGCTACCTGGCGCACCAGTACACCGAGCGCGACGGCGTCGAGCAGCGCTTCATCCCCGGCATGTTCGGCATCTTCGGCCACGGCAACGTCGCCGGCGTCGGCCAGGCGCTGCTGCAGCACGAGGTCGACCCGGCATTCGACGAGCCCTTCGAGTACTGGATGGGCCGCAACGAGCAGGGCATGGTCCACGTGGCCGCCGCCTTCGCCAAGCAGACCGAGCGCATGCAGACCCTCGCGGTCACCTCCTCGATCGGCCCCGGCGCCCTCAACATGGTCACCGGCGCAGCGCTGGCCACCACCAACCGCGTGCCCGTCCTGCTGTTCCCCTCGGACATCTTCGCCAACCGCATGCCGGACCCGGTCCTGCAGCAGGTTGAGGACCCGACGAACCCCGACGTGAGCGCCAACGACGTGTTCCGCCCCGTGTCGAAGTTCTGGGACCGGGTCAACCGCCCCGAGCAGCTGATGGTCTCCCTGCCCCGCGCCATGCGCGTGCTCACGGACCCGGCAGATACCGGTGCCGCCGTCGTCTGCCTCCCCGAGGACGTCCAGGCCGAGGCCTACGACTGGCCGGTTGAGTTCTTCGCCAAGAAGGTGTGGCACATCGACCGCCGCGTGCCGGACCGCGCCGCCCTCGCGCGCGCCGTCGAGGCCATCCGCGCCGCCAAGCGCCCCCTCATCATCTCCGGCGGAGGCACCATCTACTCCGGCGCCACCGAGGAGCTGCGCGCCTTCGCCACCGCCACCGGCATTCCGGTTGCCGACACGCAGGCCGGCAAGGGCGGCATCAACTGGGACCACGAGCGCGCCGTCGGCGGCGTGGGATCCACGGGCGCGGGCTCCGCCAACGCGCTGGCTGTGGAGGCGGACCTGATCATCGGCATCGGCACCCGCTACTCGGACTTCACCACCGGCTCGCAGACCCAGTTCAGCAACCCCGAGGTCAAGTTCCTCAACATCAACGTGGGCTCCTTCGACGCCGCCAAGCAGGGCGCCCAGATGCTCGTCGCCGATGCCCGAGAGGCGCTCACCGCGCTCACCGAGGCCCTCGAGGGCCACCGCGTCGACGAGGCCTATTCACAGAAGATCGCCGACGAGCGCGCCGCCTGGGCCGAGGCCACGGACAAGTGCTACCACCTCGGACACGGCCCGCTCCCGGCACAGACCGAGGTGTTCGGCGCCCTCAACGAGATGATGGGCGACGACGACATCGTCATCAACGCCGCCGGCTCCATGCCCGGCGACCTGCAGGCCCTGTGGCGCGCGAGGACCCCCGGGCAGTACCACGTCGAGTACGCGTTCTCGACGATGGGCTACGAGATCCCCGCGGCGCTCGGCTGCAAGATGGCGTCCCCGGACTCCGAGGTGGTGGCCATCGTCGGCGACGGCACCTACCAGATGTTGCCCATGGAGCTCGCGACCATCGTCCAGGAGCGCGCGAAGGTCATCTTCGTCCTGCTCCAGAACCACGGCTACGCCTCCATCGGTGGGCTGTCGGAGTCCCGCGGGTCGCAGCGCTTCGGCACCAAGTACCGGATGCGTTCGGCCGACGGCGGCCGCAGCGACGAGCTGATCCCCGTCGACATCGCGGCCAACGCGCGCTCCTGGGGCCTGGACGTCATCGAGGTCTCGACCATCGCCGACTTCCGCGAGGCCTACGCCACCGCCGTCGCCTCCGACAAGGCCACGATGATCCACATCGAAACCGACCTCTACGGACCCAACCCCCCCGGCACCAGCTGGTGGGACGTCCCGGTCACGTCGGTGTCCACGCTCGAATCAACCCAGAAGGCCTACGAAGAGTACGCGGAGGCCGTCAAGGGCCAGCGCCGCTTCTTCTGAGCCAGCACACTAAAGGAATGACTGATATGTCCATCACCATGCCCCATTGGATCGACGGCGCCGAGTACTTCGAGGAGGGTGTCGAGGTTCTGCCCATCGACAACCCCGCCACCGGCGAGGTCATCGGCGGCGTCGCCGAGGCCAGCACCGAGCTCATCGACCGCGCCATCGCGTCAGCCCGCGCCGCCCAGAAGATCTGGGGCCGCGCGTCGCTGGCCAAGCGCAGCCGCGTCATGTTCAACTTCCGCCAGCTGCTCATCGAGCGTCAGGACGACCTGGCAGACGTCATCGTCCGCGAGGGCGGCAAGACCCGCGGCGACGCGCTCGGCGAGATCGCGCGCGGCCTGGAGATCGTGGAGTTCGCCTGCGGCATCCAGAACGCGCTGAAGGGTGAGCACACCGTCGAGGCCGCCACCGGCGTCGACGTGCACACCCTCCGCCAGGCCGTCGGCGTCGTCGGCGCCATCGTGCCGTTCAACTTCCCGATGATGGTGCCGATGTGGATGCACCCGATGGCCCTGGCCACCGGCAACGCAGTCATCCTCAAGCCCGCCACCCCGGTGCCGTCCGTGTCGCTCATGGTGGCCAAGCTCTACAAGGAGGCCGGTCTGCCCGACGGCCTGTTCCAGGTGGTGTGCGGCGACAAGCAGGTGGTCTCCCACATCCTCGACCACCCCGGCATCGACGCAGTCTCCTTCGTCGGCTCCACCCCGGTGGCCAAGATCGTCGCCAGCCGGTGCGCCGCCTCAGGCAAGCGGTTCCAGGCTCTCGGCGGCGCGAACAACCACGCCATCGTGATGCCCGATGCCAACCTGGACTTCGCGGCCCAGCACATCGTCTCCGGCGCCTTCGGCGCGGCCGGCCAGCGCTGCATGGCCCTGCCCGTCGTCGTGGCCGTGGGTGAGGCGCACGACGCCCTGATCGAGAAGGTCAAGGCGCGCGCCGAGGTCCTGAAGGTGGGCCCGGGTTCGGACCCCGCCAACGAGCTCGGCCCGGTCATCTCGTCGAAGTCCCGTGAGCGGATCCTCTCCTGGATCAACGACGCGGAAGCCAAGGGCGCCAACGTGGTGCTCGACGGTCGCGGGTTCAGCTCCGAGGTCGAGGGCACCGCGAACGGCAACTGGGTGGGCCCCACCATCGTGGACAACGTCCCGCTCGAGACCCAGCTGTACTGCGAGGAGGTCTTCGGGCCGGTTCTCGTCGTGGTGAAGACCGACACCTACGAGGAGGCCATCGAGATCGTCAACTCGAGCGCGTTCGGCAACGGCTCGGCGATCTTCACGGAGAACGGCCAGGTGGCGCGCCAGTTCCAGCTCGACGTCAACGCGGGCATGGTGGGCATCAACGTGCCCATCCCAGTGCCGGTGGGCTACTACTCGTTCGGCGGCTGGAAGAACTCGCTGCTCGGCGATCACAAGATCCACGGCCAGGAGGGCGTGAACTTCTACACCCGCACCAAGGTGGTCACGACGCGCTGGGCCGGCTCCGGCAGCCACGGCAAGATCGGCCTGGACTTCGTCGCCACCAAGTAAGGCCGCTTGCGGCACCACACCTCGAGCACTGACCCTGGGGCCGATCCTGACCGAGCGCTGTTGCCCGGTCGGGATCGGCCCCGGTGAGTGCTCTCTTTCACGGCCCGGAGGGCCAGGCAGGACATCATGAACAAGCGCATCGGCGTCGGCGTCATCTCCCTCGGTTGGATGGGCCGGCTCCACACCCGCAGCTACAAGGCGCTCGCTGAGCGCTACCCGGAACTCGGGCTCGCCTGTGACCTGGTCGCCGCGTGCGACCCGGTGGAGGCCACGCGAGACTGGGCCGTCGACGTGGCGGGCTTCCAGCGCGCCTACGCCGACTACCGCGACCTCCTCGCCGATCCCGAGGTGGAGGTGGTCTCCATCTGCGCGCCGAACTTCCTGCACCACGAGATCGCTCTGGCGGCCGCTGAGGCCGGTAAGCCGTTCTGGATCGAGAAGCCCATGGGCGTCAGCGCGACGGAGTCGCGGGAGATCGCCCAGGCCGCGGCCGGTGCAGGGCTGGCCACCGCCGTCGGCTTCAACTACCGTCACGTTCCGGCCATCCAGTACGCGCGCCAGCTGATCCGCGACGGGAAGTTGGGGCGGGTGACGAACTGCCGGGTGTGGTTCATCGCGGATTACGCCTCCAGCCCCGACGGGCCGTTGACCTGGCGTTACGACCGGGCCCGGGCCGGCGCGGGGATCGTCGGCGACCTGCTGTCGCACGGTGCCGACCTGGCTCAGTACCTGGTGGGACGCATCTCGTCGGTCTCGGCCATGACGGACACGTTCATCAAGGAACGCCCCATCCCGATCGGCTCCGGAGGGGTGGGGCACTCCGGCTACACCGTCGGCGAGGAGAAGGGCCCCGTGGGGAACGAGGACTGGGTCGCGGTGCTGGCACGGTTCGACGGCGGCGTCGTCGGGGTGCTTGAGGCCAGCCGGGTTTCGGTCGGGCCGCGCGCGGAGTACATCGTCGAGGTGTACGGCACCGAGGGGTCGGTGCGCTGGAACTTCGAGTCGCTCAACCACCTCGACGTGTGTCTGGGTCGCGGGGAGGGCCCGATCCAGGGCTACACCCGCGTCATGGCCGGCCCGGGGATGCCGGACTTCGACCGGTTCCAGCCGGGAGCCGGCACCTCGATGGGCTTCGACGACCTCAAGGCAGTCGAAGCGGCGAAGTTCCTCATCTCCGTGACGACGGGGGAGCAGGTCGCGCCCTCTGCAGGTGACGGCTGGGCTGCCGCCGAGATCGACGAGGCAGTGGTGGCGTCCGCCGCCGACGGCCAGTGGCACGAGGTCGCGACGGTCGAGGCGGTCACCACCTTCGGCCTCTGACCCCTCCGCCCGCCCCGTTTCGGACGTTGACTCAAGGTGGTCGGGTGTGGCGACCCGTGCGCCGAGGCCCGTCCCCATCGCTCCCAGAGGAGGACCGCCCGCGGAACTGGCCCGCTCCCATCGCTCCCTGAGGAGGGCCGCCCGCGCAGCGGCGTGGCCCGTCTCGAAGGGTCGTGACTACCACCTTCCCGCAATTCTCGTGGTCGGGTGCGGTGAGCCGTGAGTCGACGCCCGAGCGGCCGTTGACCAAGGCCTGCCGGTTTCTGCGGGCTTTGTCTGTGGTCAGGTGTCGAGGCCGCCCGGGCCTCGCCTCCCGTCTCCCCGCACTCGTCTGCCCGGGGCGTGGTCGGGTCCGGGTGCGCGACCGCAGGGCGGCCCCGGGTCGGGTCTGCCCAGGCGGGACGCCAGTCAGTGATCCTCGGGTTGGGCAGCACTGCGCACACCCGCCCCGCCGTCCCGCACACTCACTGGTCGAGCCACGTGCTCGACGCCCGCCGGCCTCCCCTCTTCGCCCCCTGAGGAGACCTCCGCCGCGGAGCGGCCGGGGGTCGTCTCGAAGGGTTGTATCGCAAGTTGACAAGCAATTTTGCTGACAACCTGAGTCGCGACCCTTGTAGACCAGCCATGCCAGATTCGCCCCCGGGTGAGCCAGCCTCGGCACCGCGCGGGAGGGAACGGGGACGGGGAGGGGTCTGCAACTTGCTATGAGGAGCGCGGCTTCTGCGTATATGCACACAAACCGCTCTCCACATCGCAAGTTGCAGACGGACCCCGGCGACTCGGCTGGCGAAGCGCCTCAGGGAGTGGGTCGGGGAGTTCCCTGATCCGCGTGACACGCCGGGACCCCTACGCTCAGACGCATGAAGCTCTTCCTCCGCCTGGTCGCCACCGCCGTCGCGACCGCCGTCGCCGTGTGGCTGCTCCCCGGCATCACCCTCACCGCAGACTCCAACGTCGACCAGGCGCTCACCCTCCTCGGCGTGGCCGTCATCCTCGGGCTCGTCAACGCGATCGTCCGCCCCTTCGCCTTCGTCTTGGGCGCCTGTTTCATCATCCTCACGTTCGGGTTGTTCCTCTTCGTGATCAACGCCGGCATGCTGCTGCTGACCTCATACCTGGCCGGCGAACTGGGCCTGGGTTTCCATGTCGACGGGTTCTGGAACGCAGTGTTCGGGTCGCTGATCATCTCCGTGATCTCCGCTCTCGTGGCCTCGGCGCTGGGTGCAAACGATTCCACCAATCATTCCATGTAAGAACAAATAGTTGCGGCGGATTTATCTCGCCCCGCTAGTGACACGCGGTGTCTCGTGGTCCATACTGAGTTTGTCCACACAAAGTCAATGAGGAGCCAGCATGGACATTCCTGCCACGATGCGCGCCGCAGTCCTTCGGGCTCCGGGTGAACCGCTGTCGATCGAAACCATCCCCACCCCGCGACCCCGCGCGAACGAGGTGCTGCTGAAGGTCGCGGCCTGCGGCCTCTGCCACTCGGACCTCCACGTCCTCGGCGGCGCCATCGCCTTCCCCACGCCCTGCGTCCTCGGCCACGAGGTGTCGGGCACCATCGTCGAGCTCGGCCCCGGCATGCTCACCGGTGAGCTCGCCGTCGGCCAGAACGTGGCCGGCGCATTCCTGATGCCGTGTGGCCAGTGCAAGGCCTGCCGGGCCGGCCGCGACGATCTCTGCTACCCCTTCTTCCAGCTCAACCGCCTCAAGGGTGTTCTCTACGACGGTGAGACCCGACTCGCCGACAACGACGGCAACCCCATCTGGATGTACTCCATGGGCGGCCTGGCGGAGTACTGCGTGGTTCCGGCCACGTCGGTCACGCCCATTCCGGACAACCTTTCGCCCAAGAACACGGCCATCCTCGGCTGCGCCGCCATGACCGCCTACGGCGCCGTGCGTCGCGGGGCGGACCTCCGGTTTGGGGAGACGGTTGCCGTCGTCGCCACTGGTGGCGTGGGCTCGATGATCCTCAAGTTCGCCAAGGTGATGGGTGCACGACAGGTCATCGCGCTCGATGTCGACGACGACAAGCTCGCGGCGGCGAGGACGATGGGCGCCACGCACACCGTCAACCTCCTGAACAGAGACGCCCGCGAGGCTGTGATGGAGATGACCGACGGTTACGGCGTGGACGTTGCGTTCGAGGCGCTCGGCAGGCCGGCCACCTGGAACACCGCACTGGACATCCTGGCCGACGGCGGCCGCATGGTGCCCATCGGCCTGGGTGCCGGGGTGCAGTCCGCGGAGGTGCAGATCAACCGCACGGTGCGCCGTAGCCAGTCGATCATCGGTTCGTACGGGGCGCGCACCCGCGTCGACCTCCCGGCCGTGGTTGACATGGCCGCGCGAGGCCTCATCGAGGTCGACGACGTGGTCCACCAGGTGTTCAGCCTGGACGACGTCAACATCGGCTACGACAAGCTGCGAGCGGGCACCATGTCGGGCCGAGGCATCGTCGACATGAGCCTCTGACCCTCTGGGCAAAACGACAGGGGCGGTCACCATCACGGTGACCGCCCCTGTGCGCGTTCCGAGGATGCCTCAGGCGAGGGCCTTGAGGGCCTCGAAGGACTTCGCCGCGTTGTCGATGGGTCCTCCGACCGCAGGCGGCTCCTCGTCGATCATGATGTCCTGCTCAAGGACCCAGTATCCGTCGAAGCCGGCCTGATCCAGGAGGCGCACGATGGTGGCGAAGTCGATGTCACCGTCGCCGATGGGGACGAACATGCCGCCCTTGATGCCCTCGGACCAGGTGATCTCGCCCGGCAGCAGCTTGGCGGCCATGTCCAGGCGCACGTCCTTGGCGTGCACAATGCCCACGCGGTCCGCGTACTTGGTGACCAGGGCCACCACGTCGGCGCCGCCGCAGGCAAGGTGACCCGTGTCCAGGCACAGGCCGACGGTGGAGTTGTCCAGCACGCGCTCCACCTCGTCGACGTTCTGCACCATGGTGCCCCAGTGGGGGTGGAGGACGGCGGTGACGCCGTTGGCCTTGCAGACGTCGCTGATCCGGCTGAGGTTGGAGAACAGTGTCTGCCAGCCCTGCTCGTCGAGCTCGGGGCGGGCGTCGTAGCCGTCCTGGCCGGAATCTGCCGCCAGGACGAGGAACTCGCCGCCGGCGATCTCGAACGCGCGGAGCTCGGCCTCCACCATGGGGATGGGGTCGAAATCGGGGTCGTGCATGACGGCGAGGAAGAAGGCCCCGACCGGCTTGAGACCGAACTCGGAGACGACCGCGGCCCGCTCCTCTGCGTCGACCGGGAGCCAGCCCTGGGGGCCGAACTCAGTGGCGGTGAGGCCGATCTCCTTCATCTCGGTGAGGACGCGCTCGGGGGACATCTGGTAGCCCCAGCCCGGTACCTCACACACGCCCCAGCTGATGGGTGCGCCGGCAATCTTCATGTGCAGCTCCTTCGCAGCCAAGCCGCCTCGCGCGACTCGTTGGGAACCATTATGTCCTGCCAAACATCCGCATGTTTGACCACCCCCTGAATGGTGGCCCCATGCACGGTCTAGCCTCGATCTTTCATGACGGGCCTGTGTGGGGCTGGTCGGCGCCGGTGGCGTCGAGGTTGTTCTGATTCTTGCAGGTGGGTGTGACAAGACTCCGCGTGACGTCTGCGGGGCGGGTTTCCAGGCCGAGAGCTTCGTGATTCAGAGGGTCGTGTGGAGGTCTGGGGGTCAGGTCGCGGGTGCCGGGAGGCCTCGTAGTCGTTGGAGACCGTTGATGATCAGCCCACTCCAGGGGGATTGCTCGGTGAGGTGGACGACGACGCGGCGGGCTCGTCGGGCCAGCGTCGCGGGGATGGTGTAGAGCCGGTAGCGCAGCCGTTTCGGTTCCCAACGGCGGGCTTCATGCCCGGCCAGCGCGAGCATCCCGCTCCAGGCCTGCAACTCGGAGGCGAGTGCGACGATCTGGCACCAGATCCGATTCTGGTTGAACCCGTGCAGGGGCAGGTTGGTCAGGCCGGTGTCTTTCGCGATCCGGATGCGGTCTTCGCAGCGGGCGCGGCGACGATGCCGCAGTTCCAGCTGCTGCAGGGTGCCGAGGGTGGTGTTGGTGGCGAAGGCGGTAAGCCGGTAGCCGTCGACGTCATCGAAACGCAGCTGAGCGCCGGGGTGGGGCCGTTCGCGGCGGACGATCACCCGCATCCCGGTAGGCCAGCCGTCGAGG
This sequence comes from Tessaracoccus luoxuelianae, assembly GCF_054483915.1. Lineage (NCBI taxonomy): Bacteria > Bacillati > Actinomycetota > Actinomycetes > Propionibacteriales > Propionibacteriaceae > Tessaracoccus > Tessaracoccus luoxuelianae. The sequence goes on from NZ_CM137013.1 coordinate 801,575, forward strand.
TTGAGCAGTCCGGTGAAGTCGGCCAGGTCGGCCCCTTCCCGCGGCTGGTTGTCGGCGTTGAGGGCGGGGACCCAGACCCAGCCGGGGACCTGCTGGTAGAGGGCGCCGGTGTCGAGTGGGAGCGTGAATCCCACCGAATAGGCGACGCGGTGCTGGGTGAGCCAGGCGGTGAAGTCCTTCGTGCCGCCGGCGCCGTCGGCGCGGACCAGGACCCTGCGCCCGGGGCGAGGGTCGCGGTCGGGGAGCTGCGCCAACGCCTGCTTGGTGACGGTGATGTGATCGGTGGCGGTGTTCGAGCCGGCGTTCCCGGGGCGTAGGTGGACCACCAACGCTTCACCGGTGCCCTCGGGGCCGTGGTCGGCGAATGCCATCAACGGGTGGAACCCGAACCCTCGCTTGAACGTCGGCGCCGCCTGCTGCTTCTCCGAATGTGCGGTGATCAGCGACGCGTCGAGATCGATCACCACAGGATCCCCGGCAGTGGCTGCGTGGTCGGGGGCATGCTCACCGGCCAGCGACCAGGCCCTGGCGCGGGCCTGCTGCCTGGCTCCGGCGATCGCCTTGATGGCCTTGTCCGCGTCCTCGGCCAGGGCGGCGATCAGGCGGGACACGGTCGGGTCCGATGCCACCGGGCCGTAGACCCCTGGTTCGGCGCGCAGGGTGGCGAGGTCGCTCAACGCTTCACCGCCGAGGACCAGCGACAGGGCCAGATCACAGATGATCTTGCCCGGGTCGTGGATCGCCAACGGTTTCCGCCACCGGGAGAGCGCCTCCGACAGGGCCCGGTCGAGGCCGGCCGCCCGGATGGTCTCGGTCAGCAGGATCCCGCCGGCCTGGCCGACCGCGGTGACCTTGGCGGTATCGACATGAACCCTGGGATAAGAGCCGGTACTCTTCACCTCGAAGGTGCTCCTCGCTTGTTGAATGATTGTGCTTCGCAAAACACATCATCCCAAGTCAGGGGCACTTTCACCATCTCAGGCCGCTACAGTCCACCCACCGTCATGAAAGCACGAGGCTAGTACCATATGTGCTGACATACACCGCCGTGACGCTGGTGCGCGGCCAACCCACAGGAGCACACATGATCCGCTTCGCGATCATCGGGGCCGGACGCATCGGCCAGGTCCACGCACGCGCCATCGCGTCCCACCCTCAGGCGACGCTCGCGCTGGTCTACGACGCCTTCGAGGCGCCCGCCAAGGGCCTGGCGGAGGCGCACGGGGCGCGCTACACCCTGGACGTCGAGGACGTCTACAACGCCGACGACGTCGACGCCGTCATCATCGGCTCGCCCACCGCGATGCACGTCGAGCAGATCCTCGGCTCCGTCAAGGGCGGCAAGCGGGTCATGTGCGAGAAGCCGGTCGCGCTGGGCATGGACGAGGCGAACCGCTGTATGGACGAGCTGGGTGCCGAAGCCTCGCGTGTCATGCTGGGGTTCAACCGCCGCTTCGACCCCTCCTTCGCTGAGGTCAACGCCCGCGTGGCCGCCGGCGAGATCGGCGCGCTGCAGCAGCTGACCGTCACCTCCCGTGACCCCCAGGGCCCGCCGGCCAGCTACGTCGCCGGCTCTGGTGGCATCTTCAAGGACATGACCATCCATGATTTCGACATGGTGCGCTTCTTCCTGGGCGACATCGTCGAGGTCAGCGCGTTCGGCACCAACGCCGATGAGGAGATCAAGGCCGCCGGTGACTTCGACCAGGCGATGGTCCTCCTGCGCAACGCCGACGGCGCGTTGGCGACCATCGTCAACTCGCGCACCTGCGCCTACGGCTACGACCAGCGCCTCGAGGCGTTCGGCGCCGACGGCTCTCTCTCGGCTGACAACCTCACGGCCACCTCTGTGCGCGCCGCCAGCGCCACGCAGACCGACGCCAGGGGACCGGTGCTCAACTTCTTCCTGTCCCGCTACGAGGCGGCCTACCGCGACGAGCTGGGCGCTTTCATCGACGCGGTGGTGGCCGACGGCGACGTCTCGCCCAACGTGATCGACGGCGTCGAGGCGCTGAAGCTGGCCGAGGCCGCGACCATCAGCGCCCACGAGGGTCGCACCGTCCGCCTCTGACCGAGGCGTCACCCCTACTTGCACTGGTCCCTGACCTCCACTGGCCGGGTCCTGGCGCTGTCTGGTGCCGGGAGCCCTGACACGAGGCCCGTGCGGCCCTTGACCACCTCCTGCTCCTCGACCGCCCGGTTGTGAGGGGCCGGGTAGTTGAGGCCGCCCGGGCCTCGTCTCACGTCTCCCTGCACTGGTACCTGCGTGGCGTGGTTCGGTCCAGGCGTGTGCCGGCAGGTCGGCCCTGGTGCGGGTCTGTCTTAGGCGGGTTCTTCTGGGTGCCCCGCGGGCTGGGCATCCCTGCGCCCAGCCGACCTGCCGTCCCCCACCTTCGAGCGCACCCCCCGTTCGGTCATCAAGCCGTCCGAGTGGGCGGGACGGGAGGTGACCGCTGAGCGTTCGCCTCAGTCGGTGCTCAACCCGGCCCATCCAGCTGGGGCGGTGTCGCGACACCTGATGGGGTGAACTCTCTTACCGTCACTTCTGGGGTCGACTACGGCATCAGAACTGCCACCTACGGCGTCGGCTACGGCACCAGAGGTGATAGTGAGGCGACCGAGCCAGCCGCGGCACGGACGGGACGTGAAGCGAGGGTGGGGGACGGCAGGGCGGCTGTGCGCAGTGATGCCCAACCCGACGATCACCGACTGGCCTCCCGCCTGTGCAGACCCGGGCCCAGGGCCGCCCTGACGGCGCACGCCCGGAAGGGACCACGTCATAGGGAAACGAGTGCAGGGAGCAGTGAGACGAGGCCCGGGCGGCCTCGTCTACCCAGCCAAGGATTCTGCCGCGATCAGCAGGGAGAATGTGGACAACGGCCGCCCGGGCGTCGTGTCAGGGCTCGCTGCACCGGGCGCTGGAGGCCTCGACGCAGCAGCGGGCGCTACGCGCCGCGGCTGGCTCACCCAGCGGAAGAAGTCGCGGCTTGGCGCGGCTCAACCAACGGGGGACAAGGGCCGCACGGGCCTCGTGTCAGGGTCAGTCCGTGTCGTCGGTGGAGGTGACGTAGTCACCCCACTGCTCGATCCTCCACCCGTCGGTGGTCGACCCGTTGAGCACGATCCACTGAGTGTTGTGCAGCGGCTGTGCGTTCTCGACCCCGATCGACGGGTCCTGCGAGATCGCCCACACCCGCAGCGCGGCGCCGTGGCTGACCAGCGCGACCACCTCGTCGCCCGCCTGCTCCATGGCCGCGACCGCGTTGGTGAACCGCGTGAGGAACTGGCGCGCCGTCTCTCCGCCCTCCAGCCCCACGTCGAGGTTGTGCGGAGCCCACGAATTGAGCATGCCCACGTACACGCTCCAGTCCGTGTTCATCTCCTCGATCCCGGCGGCGATCTCCTGGATCCCGTCAGCGATGATGAGCTCCAGCTCCCTGGCCTCCGCCAACGGCGCGGCCGTCTGCTGCGCGCGCGTCAGGGTGGAGGCGTACAGGGCCTCGATCTGTTCGTGCGCGATGGCCTCGACGAGCGCCTGGGCCTGCGTCAGCCCGTTCTCGTTGAGCGGCGCACCCGGGTGGGCGGTGTCGAGCTGGCGGTTGACGTTGCTCTCGGTTTCCCCGTGACGGATCAGGATCAGGCGCATGGGTCCACCGTACCGGGGGCATGCCACAGGGGCGGAGCCGCACCGGCCCCGCCCCTGCAACTGCTGTCTTGACTAGCGGTTCTTGCGCTCGTCGATGATGACTGCGACGACGATGATGGCGCCCTTGACGACCATCTGCATGAACGGGGAGACGTTCATGAGATCCAGGCCGTTGTTGATGACGCCGATGATCAGCGCGCCCACGACGACGCCCCACACCACGCCGATGCCACCGTTGAAGGACACGCCGCCGATGACTGCGGCCGTGATGGCGTCGAGCTCCAGCATGACGCCCAGGGTGGGCTGGCCGGAGCCGATGCGGGCGGCGAGGATCATGCCGGCGAGACCGGCCAGCAGGCCGATCAGGGTGTAGATGAGGAACTGCACCTTGCCGATGCTGATGCCCGAGACGCGGGCCGCCTGCTCATTGCCGCCGATGGCGTAGGTGTGCCGGCCGAAGCGGGTCCGGTTGAGGACCACCCAGATGACCACGGCCACCAGGAGGAAGATGATCATCGGCACCGGGATGCCGAGGATGGCGCCCTGGCCCAGCCAGTTGAATCCGTCCGCCAGGTTGGAGACGGGGCGTCCGCCGGTGTAGATGTTCGCCAGACCACGAGCGGCGGTCATCATGCCCAGTGTTGCCACGAACGGCGGGATGCGGAAGTAGGCGACGAGGGTGCCGACGATGGCGCCCACGATGGCGCCGACGAGCAGGCCCACGATGATCGAGACGAAGATCGGCATCGGGGGGAGGCCGGGGAACATCGCGGTGTCGCTCTGGACCTGGGCGAGGCTGGCCGAGACGACGGCCACCAGGGCGACGGTGGAGCCCACCGACAGGTCGATGCCTTTGGTGATGATGGCGAACATCATGCCGAGGGCGACGATGCCGATGGGGGCCACCTGGACGACGACGTTGATGAGGTTCTGTGACCTCAGGAACGTTCCCCCGGTGACGATGGCGAGGATCACCATGAACCCGATGAGGATCAGGAGGATGGCGTATTTCTTGATGGCCGCCGTCGCGTTGAACTTCGGTTTGGCCTCGACAGTGGTGTCAGACATGAGTAGTTGGTTCCTTCCTACGCGGCCGCGGTGCCGCCGGTGGCGAGTTGCATGATGGACTCCTGGTTGGCCTCCGCACGGGAGAGCTCACCGGAGATGCGGCCTTCGTGCATGACGATGACGCGATCGCTCATCCCGAGGACCTCGGGCAGCTCGGACGAGACCATGATGATGGCCTTGCCCTGTTGCGCGAGCTGGGACATGAGGCGGTGGATTTCACTCTTTGCGCCCACATCGATTCCTCGGGTGGGCTCGTCGATCATGAGGATCTCAGGGACCGTGAGCAGCCAGCGCGAGATGAGCGCCTTCTGCTGGTTGCCGCCGGAGAGGTTCTTGATCAACTGCTCAAGCGTGGGGGTCTTGATGCGCAGCGCCTGGCGCTGGGCCTCGCTGTCCTTGCGGATCTGCGCCATGTTGAGGAAGCCCTTCGGGCTGTACTTCGGCAGCGCGGCGATGGTGATGTTGTCGCGGACCGACAGCACACCCATGATGCCGTTGTGCTTGCGGTCCTCCGTCAGCATGCCGATGCCGGCCGCGATGGCGTCCTTCGGCTCGCGGACCTTGAGCTGCTTGCCCTCGACGAAGATCTCGCCGCTGTCAGCGGGTTCGATCCCGAAGATGGTCTCGAGCACCTCCGTGCGGCCCGCGCCCATGAGCCCGGCGAAGCCGAGGATCTCGCCGCGGCGCACCTCGAAGCTGACGTTCTGGACGAACCGACCCCGGTTGAGGTTGCGGACCGACAGGACCACCTCGCCGATCTCGGCCTCCAGCTTGGGGAACATGCTGGTGAGCTCGCGGCCCACCATCAGCTGGATCAGCTTGTTGCGGTCCAGCTCCTTCGCCGGGAGGGAGACGACGTGCTTGCCGTCGCGGAACACCGTGATGTCGTCGGAGATCTTGAAGACCTCGTCCATCTTGTGGGTGATGTAGACGATGGCCACGCCGAAGTCGGTGAGCCGCTTGATCATCCTGTGCAGGTGGTCCACCTCCCGCTCGGGGATGGCGGAGGTGGGCTCGTCCATGATGATGATCTTGGCGTCGTAGCTGATGGCCTTGGCGATCTCCACCATCTGCTGGCGCGCCACCGTGAGGTCCTTCATCTTGGCGCGCGGGTCGATCTTCATGTCCCACTCGTCGAAGAGTTCCTGGGTCTTGCGGATGATCAGCTTGGGGTCCAACAGCCCGAACTTGCCGCGCTGCTCCCGGCCGAGCCAGATGTTCTCGGCCACCATCATCTCCGGCACGGGAGACAGCTCCTGGTGGATCATGGAGATGCCGTGTTCGAGGCCGTCCTTGGTGTCCTTGAAGCTGACCATGTCACCGGCGAGTTCAACCGTGCCGGCGTCGGGGGTGTACATGCCGATCAGGCACTTCATGAGCGTGGACTTGCCAGCGCCGTTCTCCCCCATGAGCGAGTGGACCGTGCCGCTTCGCACGTCCAGCTGTACGCCGTCCAAGGCCACCACGCCGGGGAACGTCTTTCGGATGTCACGCATCCGCAGAATTACCTCTTGCATTTCCTATCCTCCCTGCCGAAGCAGAGGGCCGGGGCGATCATCGCACCCGGCCCCCTGGGTCCGTCACTTCTCGAAGTCGGCCATGTTGTCAGGGGTGACGAGCTGGTAGGGCACGTCGATGACGCCGGCGACCTCTTCGCCGTTGTACAGGTTGATGATGGAGTCCACTCCACCGGCGCCCTGGCCGGCCGCATCCTGGAACACGGTCACCTCGAGCTCGCCGGCTGCCATCGCGGCGAGCGCGTCTGCGGTGGCGTCCACGCCACCCACGATCACGTCGTCGAGCTTGTCGGCGTTCTTCAGAGCCTGGATGGCGCCGAGGGCCATCTCGTCGTTGTTGGCGCAGATGATGTCGATCTCGTCACCGGACTGGATCCAGTTCTCGGTGATGGCCAGGCCCTCTTCGCGGTACCAGTTGCCGGCCTGCTCGCGCAGGAGCTCCATCTCCGGGTAGTCCTCGAGGATCTGCTTGCAGCCTTCGGTGCGGTCACGCGCGGCCTCGTTGGCGGGGTCGCCGATGAGGATGCCCACCTTGCCCTTGCCGTCGGCGAGCTCGGCGAGCGCCTCCATCTGAAGCTGGCCGGCCACCAGAGAGTTGGATCCCACGTAAGGCACGCCCACGGGCAGGTCGGAGGGGCGACGGTTGACGTAGACGAGCGGGATCTCGGCGTCCATGGCCTTCTCGGTCATGGGGCCGGCCGCGTCGGTGTCGACGGGGATGATGATGATGCCGTCGAGGCCCTGGGAGATGAAGTTCTCCACCTGGCCCAGCTGGACGTCTGCCTTCTCCTGGGCGGCCACGATGGTCACCTCGACACCGGCTTCTGCGGCGCGGGCCTCGATGCCGTCGGCGACGGTCTGCAGGAACTGATCCAGGATCGGGAATGTGACGCCGATCTTGATGACCTCGCCGTCGGCGGGCTTGACGACCTCGCCGGGCTCGAAATTCACGGTCTCGAGGGGGGCCGAGGAGGGAGCGTCGGATCCTTCGGCGGCGGAGGTGGTGGGGGTGCTGGCGGTGGTGCCGCAGGCACTCAAGGCGAGGGCGCCGGCGGCCAACAGGCCGACGAGCTTGATTCCTTGCTTCATTGCAGTCTCTCTTCCGAGGGTGGTTGCGGTGTCTGGTGACTCCGCAGGGAGGGAGTGTCGCATCGTTGCAACACCGCTATGATGACCTGACAAAGAACTGTATGTCAAGACAAAGATTTCAGATGTTATCAGTTCGTTGTGAACTCGGCCTCGAGGCGCTCCCGCATCCGGACGTGGATGGCGTCCGCGTCCTCCTCCCAGCCGAAGACGCACACGGACAGGCGGGCGTCGTACTCGATCTCGCGCAGGTACCCGAAGACCTCGTCCCAGGGGACCTCTCCGTTGCCGATCTCATTGTGCTGGTGAATACGTGCGTCAACGCCCGGGGGGTTGATGATGTAGCGGTTGCCGACGTTTGCCAGATGGTTCCACACGTCGCCGATGTGGATGTGCCGGAGGCGGTCTCCGGCGTACTCCATCAGCTCGCGCGGGTTGCTCTTTCCCGACGACAGGTGGAAGAGGTGGGGGAGGCAGAACTGGTAGTTGAACCAGTCCTTGTTGACGCCGCGCACCACCTGGACGGCCCGGTCGTTTGTCTCAACAAAGTCGTACGGGTGGGCCTCGACGACGCACTCGATGCCACGCTTCTCGAAGTCCGGGGCCAGCTCCTCGATGGAGCGGTAGAACTGGTGCTCGCTCGTGAGCGCCCGGTTGGGATCTCCTGAGAACTCGGTGGCCATCATCGGCACTTCGAGTTCCTCGGCGATCTCCAGGAGCCGGCGCCAGTTGCGCACCTGTGCCTGGCGCTCCTGCTCGTCAGGGGAGGACCAGTTGAAGACGGGGTTGAAGGTCTCGATCTTGACGCCGGTGGCCTTCATTGCCCTCTTGACGCGCGCGATCTCGGCGTTGTCGACCTTGGGGTAGTGGTGCCACTCGTGGAAGTCGGCGCGAGGCGACAGCTCGATGTAGCCGTAGCCGAGGTCGGCGGCCTTCTCGCACTCCTGGGCGACGGTGAGGTGGGGGTGGTACATGGATGGGTCGAGCAGGATCTTGACCATGACGGCTTCCTTGGCGTGCTGGGCGGGGGTGGAGCGGGAGAGGGAGGGGGACGGAGTGAGGGCGCCCGCCCGGGAGCGGGCGCCCGTCAAGGTCACGCGTAGAGGGCGGGACGCTCGATCATGGAGATCGGCACTTCGCCGTCCTCCGTCAGTGCCTTGACGCCGGCGTCGCACACCACGGCGGCGGCGTAGCCGTCCCAGGAGCTGGAGCCGGTGTGGCGATCCGCCGACGCCGCGGTGATCCACTCCTGGACCTCGGTGACGAAGGCCTGGCCGAAGCGCTGGTTGTGGTCCATCGTGAGCCGGTTGTGGCGCCCGAGCTTGTCGGCGCGGTGCACCAGCTCCTGGTCGCCCAGGCGGACGATGCCCTGCTCCGCCACCAGCTCGCACTGGATGTCGTAGCCGTACTGGCAGTTGACGAACACCTCGTCGTCGACGCGGACGCCGGACTCGGTGGTGAGGATCAGCACCAGGGGATCCTGCAGGTGCTCGAAGCGCAGCGAGGTCTTCTTCGGCTTGTCCACGCGGGCAGAGACGAACTCCTCGCCGAGCAGCCAGCGCATGGTGTCGATCTCGTGGATGGCGGTGTCGTTGATGGCCATGTCCCAGGTGTACATCTCGGGCACGGTGGGGTTGCGGTGCGCGTTGTGCACCATGAGCGCCTCGCCCACCTCGCCGTCGTCGAGGATCTTCTTCATCTCGCGGTACGAGGCATCGAAACGGCGCATGAAGCCGACGGTGACCAGCTTCTTGCCGGCCTTCTGCTCGGCCTCCATGATCTCGACGCACTCGGCGGCCGTCGGCGCCAGGGGCTTCTCGCAGAAGACGTACTTGCCGGCCTCGATGGCGGCGATCACGTCCGGCTTGTGGGCCGGTCCGTAGCTGGCGATCATGATGGCGTCCACGTCGGGCGAGGCGATCAGCTCGGCGCTGGTCGCGAAGGCCGTGCCGCCGATCTGCTCGGCCACCGCGGCGGCGTTGTCAGGGTTGACGTCGCTGACGGCCACCACGCGGCCGCCCGAGATGACGGTGTGGATCCGCTCGATGTGGGCCTTGCCCATGCCACCGGGGCCGATCATTCCGATACGAAGGGTCATGTGAGTCAGTCTTTCCTGGATCAGAGGAGGCCGAGGCCGCAGGAGGCCAGGAACTCGCGGGTCTTGATGGCGTTGGGCAGGGGGTAGCCCGGGTCGCAACCGAACATGTCCTGCTCGGTGATGACGTAGAGCTCCTTGTTGAGATCGGCCAGGGCCTCCACCAGGGTGGGCATGTCGGGCTCGCCCTCCGGCGGGGCGACGGAGCAGCCGGCCTTGACGGCCTTCACGAACGGCCAGTCCTCGTCGTGGGCCTGCTTGACCAGCTTGGGGTCCATGGCCTTGATGTGCACGTAGCTGATGCGCTCCGGGTAGTCCTTGATGAGCGCGATGTTGTCTGCCATGCCGTAGACGATGTGGCCGGTGTCCAGGCAGAAGCCGACGTACTCGGGATCCGTGGCCTGGAAGATGCGGTCGATGTCCTCGCGGGTCTCGATGTGCGAGTCGCCGTGGGGGTGCAGCACCATCTTGAGGCCGTAGTCCTCCTTCATCATGCGCCCGAGTCGGTTCGCGTTGTTGATATAGAGGTCCCACGCGGCGCCGTCGAGGTGGCGGTCGTCGGTGAAGTCACCGGTGATCTCGTCGCGGAACATCGGGGGCAGGTGCACCACGTACTCGGCGCCGACGGCGGCGTGGGTCTCGCCCACGGCGCGGAAGGTCTTCTCGGTCTCGGCCCAGGCCTCCTCCTTGTGGAGGATGCCCCACGCGGTGCCGGCGACGACGCGGAAGCCGCGCTTGCCCATCTCGTCCATGAGGCGCTTGGGGTCGGTGGGGAAGTAGCCGAACGGCCCGGTCTCCATCACGGAGAAGCCGGCCTCGGCCATCTCGTCGAGTGCCTTCTCCCACGGGATCTGGTCCGGGTGCTCGGGGAACCAGACTCCCCACTGGTCGGGGCAGACTCCGACGGTCAGCTTGGAGTAACGGGGGTCAGTGTTACGGCTCTTGTCGACAGCCATCGTCATCCTTTCGGGGGTGCTCTTCCTTGAGCTGGCTCCAGCCTAGATCCTTCCCTTTGTACTGTCAATGGGGGGTCGGTTAAGACGTCGCTAGGACGGTTCTGGGCGCGATGGCCCGAGTTGTCCGCACATTGAATGCTGCGCGCTGGGACTCGCGGAGGCCTAGTGGCCCTGCTTCACAAGGCGTTCCAAAGTGGACACCTCGAAGCCGGGCCGCTCGGGCCGGTTGGTCATCAGCGTCCACGCCACACCGGCCGCCGGGTTGATCCAGAACTCGGTGCCGGACCAGCCGGCGTGGCCGAACACGCCGTCGGTCGCGCCCCATCCGGGGAGCTTGACAGTGAAACCGTACTCGTCGCCGTCGTCCTGCGGGAGCGGTTCGTGGACAGGAATGCCGACGGTGAGGGGGCGTCGCATCAGGTCCAGGGTCTCGGGGCGCACGACGGCGCCGTCGCCCCGTAGGAGCGAGACGGCCACCGTGAGCAGGTCCTCCGCCCGGGCGATGACGCCCGCGCCGGGGTGGTGCTGGGCGGCGAATGTGGCCATGTCGAAGGCTCCGGGCCCGAGGACGGGGGGCGGGTCCGAGGCCTCGTCGAGGGTGAAGCTGGTCCCGAGTTCGTCGTTGAGGGCGCTGAGCCCGGCCTCCCAGGGTGCGCCGCCGGCGTGCTCGATCAGCGCCGCGATGCCCTCGAACGCGAGCGAGGAGTAGCGGCGCAGGGTGCCGACGGGGGTGTCGCGGCCGGCCGTCTCGAGGGCCTCGCGGAGGGGGCGCCGGTCGTCCAGCTCGGGCTCGGTGATGCCGGAGGTGTGCGAGGCGAGGTGGCGGAGGCGGACGACGTCGTCGCGGCCCGCGCCGAACCCCGGGAGCGCGTCGGTCAGGGGGGTGTCGAGGGAGAGCGTTCCCCGCTCCAGCTCGCGAGCGGCGAGGAGGCCGACGAGGGGCTTGGTGATGGAGAACAGCCGGTAGTGGTCGCCCGTCCGCGCCTCGCGGGTGCCGGTGCGCCCGAACGATTCCAGGGCCACGATGCCCTCGCGGGTGGCGACGCCTAGCACGGCGGTGGGGAGGGCGCCGTCGCGGACGAGGCTGGAGACGTAGTCGAAGGCGGCGTCAAGGTCGGGGGAGCGGGAGGTGGTCGTCATTGGTTCGCCTCGTTGCAGTGGAAGGGACAGCGCTTGCCTGCTCGCCATCGTAGTGGCGCGATGAGCCCTCTCAGGGCAGGTGGGGGACGTCTCCCCGCAGGCCCGTCGACGTCACGATGGTGTCGGCCTGGCCCCCGCTGTGGGTGATGGTGCGGTCGTCGTCGTGGACCGTCAGCTGCGTGCGGTGATGCCGCAGCGCCTTCGCGACGCGCGGGCGGTACCCCTCAAGGTCGAACCACCTCGCCGCGACCTCGCGGTCCGTGGTGAGCGCGGCGAACGGGATCCCCACCGAGTCGGCTGCGGCCCGGCTCAAGTGGTGCGTGCGCACGTGGTCCGGGTGGCCGTACCCGCCGTCGTCGTCGTAACTGACGACGAGGTCCGTGCCCATCTTGCGCAGGAACGCCGCGATGTCCGCCGTCGCCTCCGCCTCGTCCGCCGACGTCAGCGACCGCTCGTCAGCCTCCTCTCCCGGGCCCGCGAGCCCCTCGGAGATCCACCGCATACCTGAGTCCAGGAAGCGGCGCGGCTCTTCCGACGCGCGGGCGGGCGGCATCCCCAGATACGCGTGGGCGTGCACGCCCAACGAATCCAGGGCCCCCGCCAGCTCAGCCTCGCGCCGCTGCTCCAGCGCGGGCGTGCCCTCCAGGTAGGACAGCGGACCGGGCACCACGCCCCCCATCTCGCCGCGGGTGCACGTGAGCACCGACACCTTCAGGCCCTCGTCCACCAGGTGCGCGATGAGCGCGCCGGAGGCGAGCGTCTCGTCGTCCGGGTGGGCGTGGATGAACGTGACGTGCTTGACCGCGCCGTTGGCGATGGCGCGACGGTAGGCCTGGAGCGTCCGGTCCGCCACGTGCGCCCACGTCATCGATTCAGCACGTTCGCGGGCGGTGACGCCCATCCGCGCCCGACGATCGGGGTCGCGGAGGAGGCGCAGCAGCGCCGCGGCCCAGTCTGCGGGATCGTGCGTGGGCACCAGGTCGCCCGTGTGGGTGTTGCAGATGGCCTCGGTGAGCCCGCCGGCGGCAGCGGCCAGCGTCGGGATGCCGGAGGCCGACGCCTCCAGGGCCACCAGGCCGAAGGTCTCGGAGTAGGACGGCACCAGCATCACGGAGGCGTGCCGCATGATCCGCGCGAACGACTCGCGGTCCTGCCCAGGAAGGAAGGTCACCTCGCCCGCGACACCACCCTCCTCGACGAAGCGGTGCAGCTCAGCCTCGTAGTCGGCGAAGTCCGCGGAGACCTGACCGACGATCACCAGATCCGGCCGCTCCTCGGCGGGGATCAGCCCGAGCGCCCGGATGGCCACGTCAGGGGCCTTGAGCGGCTGGAGGCGGGCGGCGAACAGCACGTAACCCGGCTTGACGCCGGGCGCCGGCACCCATACCTCTCCCGGGTCGGCCGGATGGAACAGCTCGGTGTCCACCCCGGGACGCACGATCATCACCTGCTCCGGGTCCGCCTGGCAACGCCCGATGACGACGGCGGCCTCGTGGCGGCTGACTGCCAGGATGAAGTCCGACTCCGTGGCGCAGTAGACCTCGCCGTCGATCCGCGCCGGGGACTCCGCGGGCTCGCCGTCGCGCAGGGAGGAGTTGGGGTGCGCCGCCACTGAGTGGAAGGTCATCAGATGCGGGATGCCGGCCGCACGGGCCAGCGGGATGGCGGCCACGCCGGACATCCAGTGGTGGGAGTGCACGAGGTCGAAGCGGTCCAGCGAGCCCAGATTTTCGCGGAATTCGTCGATGTGGGCATCGATCTGGCTCTTCGGCAGGGGTGTGGCAGGGCCGGCGGTGATGTGGTGGACGATCAGGCCGTCGTCGAGGGTGGCGGTGGCGGGCTGATCCGCGGAGGAGCGTCGCGTGAAGAATTCGACGTGCGCCCCGGCCTGCTGGAGAGCAGTGGCGAGGGCCCGGATGAGGACGTTCATGCCCCCGGCATCGGCCGTGCCGGCCCGCTCGGCGGGGGAGGTGTGGAGCGAGATGAAGGCGACGCGCATGGGGTGACGCTACTACCTCCTCAGAGGTGGGCGAGCGCGTCGCTGACCTCATGGACCAACGCCCGGGCGTGCGACTCCGCCGCCGCCGCGTCCCCGTCGACGATGGCCCGGGCCATCGCGTCGTGGCGGTCGAGGATGTCGGGTTCGGGATGGGCGGGCTGGAGCCCGAGGTGCGTGCGCCCGACGAGGACCTCCCCGATCGTCTCTCCCAGCGCGGCGAACATCTCGTTGCCGGAGGCCTGCAGCAGCAGGGTGTGGAACTCGATGTCCGCGCGGAGGAACTCCTCCAGGTGGCCCTCGCCTGCTTCGCCAAGTCGTCGAAGAGTGGCGGCCAGCTCGGTGAACCGCAACCGTTCTCCCGGGGTGGCGCGGGTGGCCGCGTGGTGGGCGGCGGCGGGCTCGACGGCGGCGCGGAGTTCGGTGAGCGAGCGCAGCTGGGCGTCGTGCTGACCCGACTGGAGCCGCCACTCGATGACGCGGGGGCTGAATACCTTCCACTGCCCGGCGGGGAGGACGGTGATGCCGATCCGCGGACTCGCGGCCACCAGCGACAGCTCCTCCAGCGCCCGCATGGTTTCGCGGGCGACGGTGCGCGAGACACCGAAGCGCTCCGTCAGATCCTGCAGGGTGAAGCCCTCGCCGGGGGCGAGCTGACCGCTGACGATCTCCACGCCGACGGTGTCCATGACCGAGTGGGAGAGGGCGGCGCGGGGGCTGGACATGGGCCCCAGGGTAGTGGTCGTGAAGCCCAGGGGTGGGGTCCGGATTTGCAACCCCCGTCGGCACTGTGCAATGGTAGTATCATTGAGGCGACGCGGCCAAGCGCATGAGGAGAGCTGTCCAGTGGATCACAGCGGTCAAGGCCCTGCGGGGCACATCGACGCGAACCGGCCCGTGCACGTGGTCGTGCTCGGCGCCGCGGGCACCGGCAAGACCACCATCGGCCGGGGCCTGGCCGATCGTCTGGGGCTACCGTTCGGGGAGGGCGACGACTTCCACAGCGAGGCAAATCGCGTCAAGATGGGCGCGGGCCAGCCGCTGACCGACGAGGACCGTTGGCCGTGGCTGGCCTCCCTGAGGGATTGGATGTCCGAGCAGGAGGCGGCGGGCCGCTCGTCCGTGGTGGCGTGCTCAGCCCTTCGCGCGGACTACCGCGACGTGCTGCGCGAGGCCGACGGGGACGTCTTCTTCGTCCACCTCGTCCTGCCGGAGGACGTGAACCTGGAGCGATTGCTTGCCCGGGAAGGGCACTTCATGAAACCCGTGATGCTGGGCTCCCAGCGCGCCGTGCTCGAGGCGCTCGGGGAGGGCGAGGTGGGCGTCGAGGCGATCAACGTGGGCGATCCGCGTCAGGTCGTCGAGGACCTCGCGGCGGTCCTCGTCGAACGCTTCGGCGCCCGCCTCAGCGGCTGAGATCCACCCCGGTCTCGGAGCCCGCCGCGACACTGAACCCCGTGCCCCGGCCGTCGACGACAGCCTCGTAGTCTCCCGCGAAGCCCTCGACGGCGACCTCGCCCCGCTCATCCGCGACCACGCTGGTCTCTGGTACCCACCACTCACCCCGGATGAGGCCACGCAACGCCTCGAAGGACGGCTTGGGGGAGCCGTCGGCGCGGATCAGCCCGATCGGCGCGCCCAGCCAGGCCCCGGCGTCGGTGATGCCCCAGTACGTGATGGCCTCCACCGAGGGATGCTCCACGAGCGTGCGGTAGTGCCGCGACACCTCGTCGGCCTGCCTCGCCTCGCCGTCGACGGTGGAGGGCCAGGACGGGACCTGGTAGTCGTTGAGGTCCACGATCTCGGCCGGCATGATCTCCCCGGAGACGAGGCTGGTCTCCGACATCTGCAGCGGCAGGGCGAAACGGGCGAACCGTGCCAGCACCTCCTGCGTGCGCTCCTCGCCCCAGTAGCCCTGATGCATGTGGCTCTGCAGGCCGATGGCGTCGATCCGGATCCCGGCGTCGAGGCACTCCTCGATGAGGCGTTCGTAGCGGGCTGACATGTTGAAGTCGTTGAGCACGAGGCGCAGCGACGGGTCCGCCTCTCGCGCGGTGTCGAACGCAAGCCTCACCATGCCCACCCGGCCCAGCTCGCGGGCGAGCGGGGTGATGGCGTTGGCCTCGGCGGTGAACTCCGGCATGATCACCACCTCGTTGATGGCGTCCCACAGCCCGATCAGCCCGTCGAAGTCGGCCACCTCGCGGCGGATCCGCTCCTCGATGCGGCGCCGGACCTCCGCGGTGGGGAGGCCGAGCAGCCACTGCGGGGCGAGCGTGTGCCACACCAGGGGGTGGCCCTTGACGACCACGCCACGCTCCACGAACCAGCGGGCGGCGGCCTGCATGCGCCGCGTGTCGGGCAGCCCCCGGTGAGGCTCGAAGGTGCGCCAGTAGAAGGGCAGGGTCGCGGTGTTGAACAGCTCCAACCATTGCCCGGCCAGTGCGTGGGCCATCTCGCTGGGCGCCTGGCCGAACCCGGTCGACACAGTCTGCTCCTCGCCGTTGGCGAGGCCGATGAAGTCGAACCCGATGTTGCCGAAGCCGAACGCGTGCCGGGTCTGCCGCACCGTGACCGACCGCCCCGCGGCGGCCGGCCCGAGGCTGAGCACCGCGGTGCCCATCCGGTGCGCGTAGACGCCGGGGTCCGCCGCCGCCGCGACCCTCGAGCTCACAGCGCCGCGACCGTGACGGGCGTATCCAGCACGCGACCCTCCGCGACGACCCGCCGCTCGCCGGTGACCTCCACCGACAGCGCGGGCAGCCGGTTCTCCGACGAGGACCCGATCGAGAGCTGCACATCTCCAGGCTCGACGATCCGGGCCATGTCGACGCCGGTGAACGACGTCCGGTCCGCGTGCACCTCGAACGTCACCCGGGCGGACGCGCCGGCAGCCAGGTCAACCTTGCGGAAGCCGATCAGCTGCTTGAGCGGCCGCACCACCTCCGCCCAGGGGTCGCTGAGGTAGAGCTGGACCACGTCGGCCCCGTCGCGATCGCCGACATTGGTGACCGTGACGGACACCTCGACGGCGCCGTCGACGGGCATCGTCGGCGAGGACACCGCGACATCCGAGTACTCGAACCGCGTGTACGAAATGCCGTGCCCGAACGGGAACCGCGGGATGGGATCAAGGTTGGAGATGCCGTTGGAGAACCAGCCGAGCGGCGCCGCCAGGTAGGTGCCGGGCTGGCCGCCGTGGTGCGAGGGCAGCCCGATCGGGAGCCGGCCCGACGGGTTGAGCGCGCCGGACAGGACCCCGGCCAGGGCGTCCGCGCCCTCCACGCCAGGCATGAACGCCTGGACGACGGCGGCGCAGCGGTCGGCGTACTCTCCGACGGCGTAGGGGCGGCCGGTGACCAGCACCAGCACCGTGGGGGTGCCGGTGGCCAGCACCGCCTCGACCAGCTCGCCCTGCCGGCCCGGGAGGCGCAGGTCGACGGCGTCGCAGCCCTCGCCGGAGGTGCCGTCCCCGAACATGCCCGCGATGTCGCCCACGGTGACCACGGCCACGTCGGCGCCGGCGACCGAGGCCACGGCCGCGGCCAGGTCCTCGTCGGTGCCGTCCATGAAGCCGGTGCCCTGCGCGAAGGTGACGGCGTCACCGAGCGCGGCCGTCAGGGCCTCGTCGAGGCCGCGGATGGGGAGGCCGATCTCGGTGCCGGTCTTGGCCATGACGTGGTTGGGGAAGGAGTAGCAGCCCATGAAGCTGCGCACGTCGGCCCACACGGGACCGACGACGGCGACCCGGCGCCCCGCGGCCAGCGGCAGCACGCCGTCGTTGCTGAGCAGCACGACCGACTCCTCCGCGACCCGGCTCGCGATCCCGCGGTTGCGCGGGGAATCCAGGTCCGCGGCGGGGTCCGCAGAGGGCTCCCAATTCTCGTCGAGCAGCCCGAGCTCCAGCTTCTGCCGGAGCACGCGGCGCGCTGAGCGGCGCACGTCGTCCTCGCTGAGCATCCCGCGCGAGATGGCCTCCTCGATGGCCCAGTAGGAGCCTGTGGAGGGCAGCTCGATGTCGAGCCCGGCGCGGATGGCCAGCGCCGCGGCGGTGGCGTCGTCGGGGGCGATCCGGTGCATCCGGGTGAGGAACGCGATGCTCCAGTAGTCCGAGACCACCGTGCCCTCGAAGCCCCAGCGGTCGCGCAGCACGCCGGTCAGCAGCTCGGCCGACGCGGCGGCGGGCTGGCCGTCGATGTCGCAGTAGGAGTTCATGATGGATCGGGCCCCGCCGAGGCGCAACGCCATCTCGAACGGCGGCAGCATCACGTCCTCGAGCTCGCGGCGCCCCATCGACACCGGCGCGTGGTTGCGCCCCGCGCGGCTGGCCGGGTAGCCGACGAAGTGCTTCGGCGTGGCGATCACACCCGCCGACTGCAGGCCGCGCACGTAGGCGGTGCCGAGGCTGCCCACCAGGTACGGGTCCTCACCGCAGGTCTCCTCGACGCGGCCCCAGCGGTAGTCGCGCACCACGTCGAGCAGCGGCGAGAGCCCTTGTTGGACGCCGACGGAGGCGAGGTCCGAGCCGATCGCCGCGGCCATCTCCTCGATCAGCTCGGGCCGCCACGTGGCGCCCCAGGCGATCGACGCAGGGTAGACGGTGGCGCCCAGGGCGGTGAAGCCGGTGAGGCACTCCTCGTGCGCGATCGCCGGGATGCCGAACGCGTTCGAGGCCACGACGTCGGCCTGCAGCCGGCGCAGCTTGGCGGCGCCATCGGGCACGCTGACCGGGGCGGTGCCGTAGACGCGGGTGAGGTGTCCCAGCCCGCCGTCGATGGCCTCGTCCCAGGGGCGCAGTTCCTGCGCGAACTCGTTCTCCATCGGCGCCACCTCGTGGGCGTCGGGATCCGGTGCGGGTCGGTCGCCGTCGGCGGGGAGCCAGTAGGAGCCGAGCTGGTGGGCCAGATCGGCCAGGGACATCTCGGCCAGCAGGGCATCGAGGCGCGCGTCGAGGGGTGCGGTGGGGTCTGTCCAGGTCATGGGGGAGTCGATTCTGCGCGCGGGCGTCAGCCCTTGACCGCGCCTTGGAGGCCGCCGACGATGCGGCGCTGCATGGTGAGGAAGAAGACCATGGCGGGGACCATCGCCAGGGTGGTGAACGCGAACACGCCGGCGGTGTCGGAGGAGTGCTCGGTGGAGAAGTCGGCCACGCCCAGCGGGAGGGTGCGCATGTCGCCCTGCAGCAGGAGGAGCGGCAGCAGGTAGGCGTTCCAGGAGCCGACGAAGGCGAGGACGCCGACGGTGACCAGACCTGGGCCGGACAGGGGCACCATGATGCGGGTGAAGATGCTCAGCCGGCTGGCGCCGTCGATCGCGGCTGCCTCCTCGAGCTCGGCCGGGATGGCCTGGAGGAAGGGGCGCAGGATGACGATGGTCATGGGCAGCGCGAACGCGGCCTGGGGGAGCGCGACGCCCCACCAGGTGTTGCTCATGCCGAGGTCCTTGCTGATGATGATGAACAGCGGGATCACCGCCACAGTGGCGGGGAACAGCAGGCCGAGCACGAAGATCATGTAGATCTTCTCGCGCCCGGGGAAGTGGTAGCGCGAGAGCGGGTAGGCCGCCATCAGGCCGAGCACCACCACCAGCGCGGTGGTGAGGAGGGCGATCACCATGGAGTTGAGGCCGTAGCGCCAGAAGTTGGGGTTGGTCAGCACGCCGGTGTAGTTGGACCAGATCCACGGCGACGGGAGCCCGGCCGGGTTCTCGGCGAGCTGCGCGTTGCTGCGGAAGCCACCGAGGATGGAGTAGAACACGGGGCCGAGCGAGAATGCGGCCACCACGAGGCCCACCAGGTAGACCACCGGGTTGACGCTCATGAGGCGACGGCGGCGCGGGGCCGCGTCGGACGCGGCGCGGGCGGTGATCGCGGTCATCGGCGGACCTTTCGCTTGTCGTTGGCTTCAATGTCGCGGCTGAGGATGAAGCGCTGGTAGAGCAGCGCCATGGTGAGGGCCACCACGAACAGCACCACCGACGCGGCTCCGGCGATGCCGTAGTTGCTGCGCTTGGTGCCCTCGTTGATGAGGAAGGTGGCCATGGTGGTGGTGGCGTTGGCGGGGCCGCCGCCGGTGAGGATCCACACCATGTCGAAGAGTTGGAGCGAGCCCAGCATGGACAGGAACGCCCACGTGCGCAGGGTGGGTCCGAGCAGCGGGATGGTGATGTAGCGCTGCGTCTGCCACCACGAGGCGCCGTCGATCTGGGCCGCCTCGTCGAGCTCCTGGGGGACTCCCTGGAGGCCTGCGAGGAACAGCAGGATGGCGAAGCCGAGGTACTTCCAGGTGAGCACCACCATCACGGTCCACAGCGCGATCTCGGGGGTGCCGAGGAAGCCCTGTTCGGGGCCTTGGATGCCGAGGGTGGCGAGCATTGAGTCGATCACCCCGTAGCGGGGCTGCAGCAGCTGGAACCACACCACGCCGGCGATGACCTCGGCGAGGATGTAGGGCACGAACACGATGGTGCGCAGCAGCCCCTGGAACTTCATCTTGCGGTTGAGCAGGAGCGCGACGGCGATGCCGAGCGGAAGCTGGATGGCGATGGAGGCCACCACGATGATGAGGTTGTGGCTGAGTGCCCCGAGGAACACGTCGTTGCTGAGCACGGAGGCGTAGTTGCGGAGGCCGACGAAGTCCACCAGTGGGCCGAAGCCCTTCCAGCGGTAGACCGAGAACTGGATCGCGCGCAGCATGGGCCACACGACGAACATGAAGAAGAGGATGAGGGCGGGGAGGACGAAGATCGCGATCTCCAGGCCCATCTTCCAGTTGACGGGCCGCTTCCGGACGGGGGAGAGCGGGCGCTCGTCGCGCCCGCCCTCCACGTTGATCCGGCCCGCCGCCTGCTGAGAGGTGGCGGTCATTGATTACTTCTCCGCGTCCGCGGCGGCCTGGGTGGCGTCGACGATCTCCTGGGCCGTCGCCTGGCCGGCGAAGGCCAGGGCGATCTCGTCGTTCATGGCGCCACCGACGGAGGTGCCGAA
The DNA here is from genome assembly GCF_054483915.1 of Tessaracoccus luoxuelianae. Lineage (NCBI taxonomy): Bacteria > Bacillati > Actinomycetota > Actinomycetes > Propionibacteriales > Propionibacteriaceae > Tessaracoccus > Tessaracoccus luoxuelianae. The sequence continues at coordinate 822,064 of NZ_CM137013.1, forward strand.
GGCGGTGTCGAAGTACAGCTGCACGTAGCCGGCCGCGTCGCGGACCTCAAGCAGCTGCGCCAGGGCGGGATCCGCCACGTACTGCGACGCGGTGGGGTTGGTGGGAAGGCCCATGTCGAGCTCCGCGAAGCCCTTCTGGATCTCGTCGGAGAGGAGGTACTCGACGAAGGCCACGGCCTCGTCGGGCGAGTCGGCCGGCACGGCCCAGGCGTCGCCGCCGCCGAGCGCGGCGCTCTGGTCGCCCTCGCCGCCGTCGACCTCAGGGAACGCGAACCAGCCGGTGGCCTCGCCGAGGCCCTGCTCGTCCTCGGTCAGGCCCTGCATGACGCCGGGCTCCCAGTGGCCGGCCAGCTCCATGGCCACCTTGCCGGTGGCCAGGAGGCCGGAGGCGCTGGTGGGGCCGGACTGGGCGGGCGTGGTGAGGAAGCCGGGGTTGAACGGCTCCGCGGCCACCAGCTCCTCGAGGTCCTCGCCGGCGCGCACGAAGCACTCGTCGGAGAAGTCGAGGCTGGTCACGGCGTCGGACAGCACGTCCTGCGAGCACTGGCGCAGGGCGAAGTAGTACCAGTAGTGGGCGGCGGGCCACTTGTCGCCGGCGCCGACCGAGATCGGGTCGATGCCCGCGGCCTTGAGCTTGTCGATGGCGTCGTAGAAGTCAGCCATCGTGGTGGGGGCCTCGGTGATGCCGGCCTGCTCGAAGAGCTCGGTGTTGTACCAGAAGCCGACCACGCCCATCGAGAAGGGGAGGGCGTAGGTGGCATCGTCGACGGTCCAGCCGTTCACAGCGCCGCCGAGCTTCTCGACGGTGTCGCCAGCGGCCTCGCTGAGGTTCTTGACCAGCCCGGCGTCCACCTTGAGGGCCAGCTCGCCGCCGCCACGCTCCATGTAGACGTCCGGCACGTCGCCGCTCTGCCAGGCGGCCTCCAGCTTGGTCACCATGTCCTCGTGCTGCATGGCCTCGACAGTGATGGTGACGCCGGGGTTGGCCGCCTCGAAGTCTGCAGCCACCTTGTCGTAGTAATCCTTGCCGGCGCCGGTGTTCGAGTTGTGCCACCAGGTGAGGGCGGCTTCGCCGCCACCGGCCGCGGCGGACGACGAGCCGGGGCTGGCCTCGTCGGTGGTGCCGCCGCAGGCGGACAGGGCCAGAGCCGCCGCCGCGACGAGGGCCGCGATCTTGGGAAGCTTGTGGGTCATCGTTGATCCTCCGAAAGTGTGACCGCGAAAAGTTTCGCGAAACCTTGACTAACAAGACTGATCTTAGGCACAAAGGTATTTAGTTTGCAAGAGTGACCAAAGATTGGTGCCGTGTTGTGACCCATGGACGAAACTTTCGCTAGGCTGGCCCTCATGGCGGGCAAGGGAGTGAAGGCAGTGCGGCTGCAGGACGTCGCGCTGCGTGCGGGCGTGTCCACCGCCACGGCGTCGAAGGCGCTCAACGATCGCGGCGGCGTGTCCGGCGCCACCAGGGCCAAGGTGCTGGCTGCCGTGGAGGACCTGGGCTACCAGCCTGTGGGCGGGGAGTCGTCGCCGTATCCGCAGATCGCGCTCGTCGCGGACGACCTCACCACCACCTACACCCTCGAGATCCTCAAGGGCGCCATCTCCACCGCCATGGCCGAGGGGGTGGCGCTCGGCACGTTCTACATCCCGGGGGAGTCGACTGCGGGGGCCCCCGTCCCGCTGGATGACGCCTGGTTGGAGCTGCTCAAGGCCAAGGGGTACCTCGGGGTGATCGTCCTGACCGCCCGGCTTTCCGAGCATCAGCTCGCCAAGCTGCGCGACCTGGCGCTGCCTCTGGTGGCCATCGACCCGGCCAACGCCCTGCCGTCGAACGTGATGAGCATCGGCGCCACCAACTGGAACGGCGGTGTGGAGGCCACGCAGCACCTGATCGGCCTGGGGCACCGTCGCATCGGCTTCATTCAGGGCCCGCCTGAATCGGTGCCCGCCACCGAGCGGATGCAGGGCTACGTCTCGGCGCTCCACATGGGCGGCCTCACGCTGGACTCGTCGCTGGTGGTGGAGGGCGGCTACACCCACGAGTTGGGGTTGGAGGCCGGGCGGACTTTACTGTCGCGGCCGGCTGGGGAGCGGCCCACCGCCATCTTCGCCCCCTGTGACCCGGCGGCGATGGGGGTCTGCGAGGCGGCGAGGCAGCTCGGCATCCAGGTGCCGGGGGAGTTGAGTGTCGTGGGGTTCGATGACACCATCCTGGCCGGGCTCGCCGTGCCGGGGCTGACGACGGTGCACCAGCCGCTGCACCGGATGGGCGCGGCCGCTGTGCGCCGGCTGTTGGACATCTCCGCCGGGCGCCCGGTCGAGTCCGGGCACGTCCGTCTGGCCACCCGCTTGGTAATCCGCCACTCCACGGCCCCCGTCGCGCAGGGATAGGCTGAACGAGGCGGCCGCCACTTGGGTCGGTCGCGGAATCGACGAAGGAAGCGACGATGAAGACGTTCAACCTCGGCCCCACCACCTTCGAGGTCCCAGCCGTAGTCACGGGCCTGATGCGTATCCAGGACAAGTCCGACGACGAGGTGCGGGCGCTCTATCACGCCTCCCGCGAGGCGGGCATCAACTTCTTCGACCACGCGGACATCTACGGCGACGACCGCTACCACGGATGTGAACGACGCTTCGCGGAGGCGCTGCAGCTCACCGCGTCGGAGCGGGAGGAGATCACGCTCCAGACCAAGGCGGGCATCGTCAAGGATGGGCCCTATTTCGACTTCTCCTACAAGCACCTCGTCGTCCAGGTGGAGGGATCGCTGCGCGCGCTGGACACCGACTACATCGACGTCCTGCTCCTCCACCGCCCGGACGCGCTGGTGGAGCCCGAGGAGGTTGCGCGCGCGTTCGATCACCTGGCGGCCGCCGGAAAGGTGCTCCACTTCGGGGTGTCGAACCAGACTCCTGGGCAGATCGACCTGCTGAAGCGCGACGTCACCCAACCCATCGTCGCCAATCAGCTGCAGCTGTCCATCACGCACGCGCCGATCGTGGCCCAAGGTGTCGCGGCGAACATGGCTGCGCTGGACCAGTCGGTCAGCCGCGACCTCGGCATCCTGGACTACTGCCGCCTGAACGACATCACCGTGCAAGCGTGGTCACCGTTCCAGGCGGGGTTCTTCACCGGCGTCTTCCTCGGCAACCCGGACCATCCGGAGCTGAACGCGGTCATCGACCGGTTGGCTGCCAAGTACGACGTGCGGCCCGAGGGCATCGCGACGGCGTGGATCACGCGGCACCCGGCCAACATGCAGGTGGTGCTGGGCACGACGACGCCCGAGCGCGTGACCTGGGCGGCGGCGGGTGCCGACGTCGAACTGACCCGGCCTGAGTGGTACGAGCTGTACCGGGCGGCGGGCTACCTGGTTCCCTGAACTGTCGCGGGGATGCGTCCAACCCCTGTGTGGTCCGTTTGGTGAGCGGTCGCTCTCTGGGTGGGTAGACCAACCCAGAGAGCGACCGGCTCTTGGTCGTGAACGCCGACAGGTGAGCGAGGGTCAGCGCGGGTTCGGCGGGACTGGCGGCACGATGCCGATCGGCGGATCCAGCGGGTCGATGCGATCGCCCCCCGCGTCGACCCGGTTGCCGTCCTCGTCCACCCGTCGGCCCTCATGGTCGACTCGGTTCCCGAACTCGTCGCGCCAGAAGCCGTCCGCATCGGGCTCATGCTCGATGTCCATACCGGCCAGTCCGTCGCGGTCGAGGGGCTCAGCCTCAGGAGGGCTGTCCGGGCTGGTTGGTGAGTCGGGAGAATCGGGCGAGGCGGGGGAATCCGGCGACTCGGGAGAGTCGGGCGACTCCGGGGCGACCTCGTTCTCGAGGTCTGGGCGCGCGGCAGGGTCGGGGTAGGGCGTGCCGAGAGGATCGGTGGTCATGATTCACTCCTTATCGGGCCATCGGCCATCGGGGACAGGGTTTCCATAGGGGTCGAGTCGTCGGCCGTGTTCGTCCCGGGGGACGTCATCCGGCGTCGGATCGTCGTCGACGACGAGGTCCCGCTCGTCTTCGAGGTCCACGTCGCGGTCATCGTCGGGGAGGGGTGCAGGATCCGGATCCCGCTCATCATCGGGATCGATGGGGCGGGCTTTGTCGACGGGTTGATCCTCGACGATGTGGCCGTGCCGTCCGGTGTGCACCCGTGGGTCCAGCTGGTCAGCCTTAGCGAGTTGCTGATCGCGCTCCAGGGCGGCTGCTTCGAGCGACTCGCGGCTGTTGCGGGCTTCATCGTCGCGCAACTCAGCCTGCTCGGCGGCGCGTGCAGCCCGCTCCTCCGCCTCAGCGGCCTGCATGCGCAGGGACTCGGCGCGCTGGCTCTCTCCGATCGCCTCGTTGCGTACCGACTCGGCGCGAGCGGCCAGTTCATCAGCACGCTCCTGCCGGGCGGCGACGATCCGGTCGCTCTCGTGCGCACGCGTCCGCAGCTCCTCGGCGCGCTCAAGATTGGCGCTCTGCTGCTTGCGCGACGCTGCCACGACGATCCCTGCGATCACCGCGAGCAGCACTGCGACGATGATCACCCACACCCATAGTGGCCAATCCGGCATGGTCGTCCTCCTTCAAGTCAGACTCCGTGGTCTCTCCACAGTAGGCGTCTCAGGTCCTGATTGACAGGGTTCCGGGAGATCGCCGTGGACTGGCGGGGCGGTGGAGCCCATTCGATTTGCGGAAGCTCGCGCAGTGCGTGCTATTGTTTGCCGTCGGGTTGCAAGACCCACTGCGCGAGTGGCGGAATGGCAGACGCGCTGGCTTCAGGTGCCAGTGTCCCTTGGGACGTGGAGGTTCAACTCCTCTCTCGCGCACAACGATGTATGGTCCCCTGACTACATCAAATCCCCTCTGACAAGGACTTCGGTCCTTCTCAGTTGTGGACTCTCATGGACACGGATGGCCTTCAGAGGCCTCCCATTCCCCACGTATTCCCCACGGTTCCCCACGTATTCCCCACGACATCCGGCTCGTGGGGAACGTGGCGTTCGGCTTGTGCTGTCCACCTGGAACCCCTCTGGCCCGTTACGGACCGTGACGGGAGGGGTGCACCATGGGTAGCCGAACGGCCAAAGCCAAGCGAGGCTTCGGTGAGGTGGGCCGGTTGCCCAGCGGGCGGTACCGGGCGCGCTACACCGGCCCCGACGGGAACCGACACAGTGCCCCGATCACGTTCGTCGCCCGGATCGATGCCGAGGGGTGGTTGGTCGACCAGGAACGGATGATCAGCCGCGGACAATGGGAGCCGCCGGCGCGCCAGGTCCGGGAGGTCGAGGCGGCGCCCCTGCTGCTGGGTGAGTACGCCTCCACCGTGGTGGGTCGCCGGCGGATTCGTCCCGGCACGGTGGCGTTGTACGCGAAGCTGCTCCGGTTGACGATTCTTCCGGTGTTCGCCAAGCGGCCCCTGGGCGAGATCACCGCAGCGGAGGTCTCTACTTGGTACGCGGGGATGCGGAGCACCCCGACCCAGCAGGCCAACGCCTACGGGCTGCTCAAGTCGATCTTCAAGGAGGCCGTCGAGGAGAGGCTCGTGGAGGTGAGCCCTTGCCGGGTCAAGGCGGGCACCCAGAAGGAGCGGGCGCGTGAGATTGAGGTGCTGACCGTCGACCAGCTCAACCGCTATCTGGCTGCCGTGCCCGAGGCGCGGCGAGTACCTCTCCTGCTCGCCGGGTGGTGCGGGCTGCGCTCCGGCGAGGTACGCGGGCTTCGGGTGCGTGACCTGGATCTGGACCTCGGCTTGGTGCACGTCCGTCAGGCCGTCGTGCGGCTCAAGGGGCAACTCCTGATCGGCCCACCCAAGACGGACGCCGGGGTCAGGTCGGTGGCCATCCCTCCCCACCTCGTACCGGCGTTGCGTGATTGGGCGGCGCGCCAGCCGGTGCGTGAACGGGAGGCGCTGCTGTTCCCGGCGCGCGACGGACACTCCCCGCTCAACGACAGCGTCCTGCGGGTCGCCCACAACAAGGGCAAGGCGGCCATCGGCATGCCCGGTCTAACGGTCCATGGGCTGCGTCACACGAGCGCGACTCTGGCGGCGCAGTTGGGCGCGACCCTCGCGGAGCTCCAGGCCCGGATCGGGCACAGCACGCCGAACATGGCCATGCGCTACCAGCATGTCGCCGCTGAACGCGACGCCCAGCTGGCCGCTCGCATGTCAGCGTTCGCGACGGGTCGATCCGGCTGACAAGCAAAGTCGAGTGGTGGGCGCGATCAACCGGACTGTCGAGTGTTCGTGGCAACATCGCGTCAGGTGAGCCGATGGAGTTCACGTTGGTGGCAGTGGCAGCAGTCGCGGGCCACCAGTGGGGCGCATCAGGCTGGCATTGCTCCGGGTCCGACAACCCTGGCTCAGCATGTGGCAAGGCCGCCATCGGCGGATGCTGATGACGGCCTTGCGCGAACCCTGGTGTCGGGCTTGAATTGGGGGTGGATCCGGGGACCGGCAAGTCAATGGGTCCACCCCCTACCTAATAGGGCTCAAGCGCGATCTTGAGCGACCGGCCGTCCCACTCGATCGTGAGACGGAACTTCGTTCCGCGCATATTCATCACCTCCTTGGTGCACTCCCCTGGGGGCGAATGCTGCTCGTTGCCTGCGGCCCTTGCTCGGGCCTTGAGGCGAGCTTCCTCTATGGGATGGCGACGAGCAACAGGCGCACCGGTACTGCGGCAGCGGTCTGAGAGGAGCTTCATTGGCGTAGGGAGAGGTGCTGGTTGTGCGGGGCGAGTGCTACTCTTGTGGCGGCACGAGGGGTGCTCTTTTTGCGGATATAGTTATACAGAAGGACCAAGTACCCCCAGCACCCCCGTGCACCCCCGGCACTTCATGTGCCCCCGCCAAGCCCGTAGGGGTGAATGTCACACAGGAGGTCCAGGTGGTGCCCCAAGTGAACTCCGAGGCCGTGCAGCGACTGGAGAAGGCGGTGACCAAGTCTCAACGTTCGAGGTCGGTCCGGTTCCCCATCGGCTTCGTCCGTGGCGATGACCCGCCATTGGCCAAGATGATGCGTGGCGGGCAAGGAGGAGAGAGCCGGCTCCGTGTGTACCTCCTGATTCGGATGATGGCAACGGCAGCGCCCCACGACGTCCCGATAACCGCGACTGACATCGCAGCGTGCTTGGGCTTCCCCGATCCCCCCGGCGTAGGCGCTCGGCGTGTCAACAGCGCTCTCAAGGTTCTCGCGAGCCGTGAACACAACCTCGTCGCGATCGAGGCACCGCCGGGTCGCACACGGACCATGAAGATCCTGCGCCCAGATGGGTCCGGGGAGGAGTGGAACGACGGCGACCTGAAGGCCCCCTACATCACATTGCCCATCGCTCTCTGGAAGAAGGGATGGCTCCTTGCCCTGTCTGGCCGCGCCCTCGCCATCTTCATAGTCCTCAGGGAGCTGACCGGTGGGCGCAAAGCAAACGGCGCGTGGGCCGACGGGATCCGCAAGCGACAATATGGTTTCTCCGACGATACCTGGACCCGCGCTTCTGAGGAGCTGCGGGACCGAGGTTTGCTGACTGTCGATCGTGAGACCTATCAGTCGCAGGGGGAGCCCCGTCAACGTAACGTCTACCAGCTCCACTTGGACGTGCTGGAGGACTGCCGGCCCTTTGAACATCCCCTCGACCCGATGAGGGAGAAGGCCCGGCCTCGGAGGCCCGCAAAGCCCGCAGGGGTTCCCATTCGCAAGGCTTCACGTGTCCAGGTCTAGACGCGTCGCCACCTCGCCTCTACAGCGACTACTCGAATGGGTACAGAGCAAGCCGCTTTCGGTCCTGTGGGCTCTCATGGTCGAGACTGGATAGGCGTTGCGGTCTCGGGGGTCAGGGCCAGTACTTGCTCGGCGGATCGGTGGCCGGGTTGGCGACGATGAAGCGCTTGGTCCGTGCGGAGATGGCCGTGATCTTGACCACTCGCTGTGAGCTCACAGGTTCGAGTGCTTCGACAATGGGTCTGATTGCAGCGCAGATGGATGCGGAGGCGCGGGCGAGCCCATCGAGTCCGTCGTCGATCTGGTAGGAGATGTGGTGCAGGCCGGAGCGCTGGATTGCCTTGCACTCCTCCGGATCGTTGAACTGGCCGATGTTGTTGGTCAGAATGGCCTCGAAGCCCTTTCTCCGCGCGTCCGGGAACAGGTCGAGGTCCTTCTTGCTCTTCCACTTGAGGTCGCGGACATGCTGCACGTCGTGTCCGCGAAGTAGGCGCCCGAGGAGCGGAACAAGGGGTTCAGGGACGTCTTCGTCCAGGAGTACCTTCACGCTGCGTGGGCATATGCGACGCGACCGGCAAGTTCCGTGGCCCCCTTCACCGCCTCCGCGGATACTCCCGGGTAGAACTCACGGATCTCGGCCAGAGCCAGACCGTCTCGCGCGAGTCCGGCCAAGAGGTTGTATGTGATGCGGGTCCCTTCCACAACGGGCACCCCGCCCCGGATATCGGGATCGACCAGCAGCCCCGAGGCAGGGTGCGTCAGGTCGGGCACGAGATCACCGCGACGGTTCGTGAACGGCCGGAACAGATCGCGCATCACCGCCTGGTGTCCGTATTGTCCCGGCGCCTTGCCCACGTCCAAGAACTCACCATCCTCGGAGAAGTACACAATGGACTTCTTTTCTGGCACAGCAAGCAGTGTGCGCTCGGACAGGTCTTGCCCGTCGGCCAGGTGCTCCTCCATCCAGGTCACCGCTCTGCGGATCGTCTGGAGTGACACCTCACCGCGTAGTCGGGCGAACATGCGCAGGACGAGCACGTCGCGGTACGAGTAGAGCGCGTGCGGTCGCGTGCCGTGCTCCGGCACGAGCAGCGGGGCTTCGCCCTTATGTGACTGGCGCCAGTAGCGGAGTTGGCTTTGGCTGGCACCGCTAAGCAGGGCCGCCATGTTGGCTGTGTACGCCATCGACGTCTCCTTCAGCGCGGTTGCTTCCTTGCGACCAGTCTGCCAGTCGCATGCGACAACGGACCAGCGAACACGATGCAACCCCCCAATCGGGCATGACTGCACCGCGCTTTGTGCCGGAGCCGGGCCTCCGCTCGAGTCAAGTGATTGTGGTCGGGTGGCGGAGCCCATCGGCGGAGTCGGTGTCGGGGCTGTCTCGCGGATGCACACGATCTCGCGATCATGGGGAGTCCCTTCCCACTCGCGCCTGCAGGAAGATTCTTCAGCCGCCTCTTCATGTAGAGCTACGCCGGGCGGTCTGAAGCGCTGTCGCGACCCGCGAAGCGGATGACCAACTGGGGTAACGGCAGAACATGGCGTCGACGTCCTCCGGGTCGAGCCTGAGGATGCGGCCGCACCGATACACCGGGAGCACCCCCTCGGCGATCCGGCGACGGATGGTCTTCACGCTGACCCCGATGCGGGCAGCGGCCGTGGGCAACGACTCGTAGGTGCGGATGGTCATGGCGGTGTCCCTTCCTGGGCCCGAGCGGGCCTCCCAGGGCACAAGACCAGCTCGACATAGTCCCAGCCGCAGCTCCCCGATCCGTCCCCCGTGGGATCCGATGTCGTTGTCTCAATGAGAGGGATGCCATCAGTCCTTGTGGGATCGGGGTTGCGCGCGTCGACACCGTGACGACCAGATCGAGGACCGCTCAAAGGCCGCGGCGTCGCCACGAGCCCTGCCCCGGCAGCTCACGTCAGGACGCCGAGCCAAGGGCGCCTGTTTGGCCTTGTGGGCCGGGAGCTACATGGCGCCAAGCAGGAGTGCGTCCCTTCCGTAGCCCAAGTCGCGGGCACGGGCTTCGCGTCCGCGCGGGAGTCCTGCGCCTGCGTCCGGTCAGGCTGGCGTCGTCGGAGTCTTGTCGGTGGGTGTGGTGGCCTGGATGAGCGCGCGCAGGTCGGCGTGGAGCTTCGCGTGGTTGAGCGTCCAGCGCGTGAGGCGGCGTCGACGGTCACCGCGGGGGAGGTCCCCGGTGACGTACCCGTGGTCTTCGAGTTCATGGAGATTGCGGACGATGGTCGTGCCAGCGACTCCTCCTTCCATCGCAGAGACCAGGCTGGGGGTGCTCAGGCTGCCGCCGTGTTTGGCCAGCGCGACCACGATGGCTAGCTTGACGCGGTTCATGCCCATACCGACCAACGCGTCCAACTCGACGGGGAGCGGGGCGTCCGAGTAGGTAGGCACCCGGCCATTGTTTCAGCGGCCCGCGGCAAGGGGAGACGAGACACGAGGAGCAATCTATACCGCTAAACGGTGTAGATGTGGTAACGTTCGGAAGGGATGGGGCTCGAAATCCCCAAGATCGCCGAGATCCATGCTTAGTCTTCCCGTACAAGATTCCGCCCTGGAGAGCTTGGAGCCAGTCATGGCCGCTTCTGAGATTGGCCCTACCCGCACCGCCGCGGCCCGGCGCCACGAGCGCCAGGCGCACTCCGGAGCTTGGGTGCTGCCGCTAGCTGCGAAAGAACACCAGACAGCGCATGTCCACGAGGCGCCTCTTCGCCCCGTTATGGCTCACCTCGTCGTGCCCGTGGCTTGGATCGGGCGGCCTGACCTACCCACGCTGCTCACCCGCGCGCGGCAGCGTCAGTTGGTGTCTGCAGGGCGGTTCGATGTGGCCTACCAGTGGTTCACCTGGCCGTGGCAGGTGCTCGGCTCATTCGTGAACGGATTTGCCCACGGCGCGTCCGGGCTCCCGCTGATCGGGTTCTCCTGGCGGATGCGCATGGTGGTCGCCGGCATCGCGGTTTGGCAGACCGTAGTCGCCGGGCAGCACGCGGCCACCGTGGGGATCGTCGTGGTGATTGGACTGACCTACCTGCTGCCGTGGACGCGTGCCCGCCATCAGCGCCTGGTCTCGCAGGCGCTCGCGGACCTCGAACGGCCGTCGGCCACGCCAGCCGCGCCGGCGACGCGGCGTCCGGTCGTGCTACCCGTTCGGCCCCCCGCGACCCACGTCGGACGCCGACCCTGCACCTCTGAGAGGCGGCGTGGCCTTGAGCCCTGTGGACAGTGGCGCTCGCCCGCGCGCTTAGTGACTTGTACGGGCGAAGGGATACGTGGGCGCGCCCACGATCCGAGGACAGCTGGAAGGAAGGGATCACGATCATGACCGGAGCGCCGATGCCCGCCGAGTCGATCGCCAAGGTCGATCTGCTGCTGGGGCAGGCGACGATGCTGACTGCTGACCGCTGGGACGACCTGGCCGCGATGATCCACGAGGCAATGGGGATCTCGCTGTTGATGGCGGCCACTTACCCGTCGAGCCGGCCCGTGGACGTCCCGGGGCTGACACGACTGACGGCGCTCGAGTGCGTCGAGAACGCATTGCGCGAGGTTCATACCTGGGACCTGGCCCTCGCCGCAGACCTGCCCGACTTGGCGCGGCTTCGGGTGCTGTTGGCCGACGTCCGCAGGGAGTTGAACAGCACTGTCGGACGGCGAGGGTAACGGCCCATGTGGCAGGCCGTCCGGCGGGGACTCTCCCGCCTCGAGTGGGACGTCGAGCCGCCCCTCACGCTGGATCTGATGGCCGACTGGACCCAGACCGTCTCCAGCTTGGTGACGATCCGCCGAGCGCTCGGCCCGATCTCCGCGACCGATCCCCTCGCGTTGCTGGCCACCGCTACGACCGGCGCGGCACGAACCCCGGACCTGAGCCCCGTCCTGGCGCCGTCGCTCCACGCGGTGAGCACTGCGCTCGCCGGGCTGGCTCGGGATGTGGAGGCTCGGCCGGACCTCGACCATCATCGTGAGATCGCGACGCTGAACAACGTCGCCTACGAACTCACGCACTGGGTGCGCGTCCGAACCCCGGATGACCGGGCGAAGGCGTGGCTGCTGGCCGGCGAGACCGCACTCGACGGCGCGATCCACGCCCCAACCAGCCGATCTGCCGCCGGCGTCGGCCTGGCGGCCTGGCAGGACGCGCTCGCAGCCGTGCAGCCCGTCTACGCCGCCCCCATCGTGCGCCGCAGCGTGGCGCTCGGCCACCTGGCGATCCTGACCAACACTCACGCCTTGGTGGTCGAGGCCACAAGCGCCGGCGCACTGCCCGGGCCGTACGCGGACGCCCTCCTCGGCAACATCCGCGACCTGGCGCGAGCACACCAGACCACGCTGAGCCAGATCGACGGCCGACACCTCGGCGCCACCCGCGTCGACCAAGCTGTCATGCTCAAAGTCGGCACCGCCGTGCGGCAGCTCACTGGTCGCCCGGAACTCACCGAGCCTTCCCACGTCCGCCTGGACGTGCTGCTGCGCTCGGGTCTCGGCCAGGCAGTCCTAGTCGCCAATCTCACCGGCGAGCCGCCGGCCCAGCCCGCAGCTGCGAGGATCAGCCGACTCTCACTGGAATACCTGACCAACCCCCGGATGCTCCGCGAGGTCGACCTGCCGGAAGCCTCAACGTCGCCCGCACCGGTGGAGCCCAAAGCCGCAGTTGCGCGGGAGCCCCGAGCGTTGGCACGGATCGCACCCATGGAACCGACGATCACCCCCGGGACCGTCCTGGACGGCCCCTCCATCCTGGCGCTCTGCCAGGCCCGTGACCTTGGCGTCGCCGCCGCGACCGGCGATCCCTTGAACCCGCCCGAGATCCTCCGGGGGGTTGACTCATCGAGTTGGCCGCAGTTGGTCGCCGAGGGGCGGCAGGCCGTGACCGACTTGGTTGGTTCGGTCATCCCGATGGTGTACGCCCAGACCAGACGAACACCGAACGCTGCGGACACCCGCGGTCAGATGTTCGTCGAACTCATGGGCGCCGCCTACCGTTTCGACCCTCAGCGAACCAGCCCCGAGGGTTGGGCCAGCTACGCCTGGATGACGATCAAACACGCCCGCTGGCGCGGCGTCGACGACGCCGGCGTGGTACGCAAGCGGACCACCGTCCCTCGACCCACGGCGGTGGCCCTCGAGGGCCGGGACCCGGCGAGCCACGCCCCCGACCCGGGCGAGGTCGTCGAGGATCGGCACGCTGTCGCTGCCGTCACGCAGGCTCTCGGGCAGCTGCCTACGTCACTGCGGGCGCCGCTGATGGCGTCGATGCAAGGTCACCCGCTCCGGGAGATCGCCGAGGACCTCGGGTACTCCGAGAGTACGGCCCACCGACGCATCAAGGAAGCGCGTGAACACATCAGGGACGAGCTCGCCCCCCGCGCCGACGACCATCCCTGGGTGCCCTTCGACACGGGGACCGATCCCGTGCTGGAACGCTCCCAGCACCTGTGCGAGCAGGCGTTCCACCTGGCGCCTGGCGTGGAGCCCGGCAGAGGGCCCGTAAGATGAGTCACTCTCCCTCGCCCGTGGGCCCAATCAACTCCGTAGAGCGTGAAGCTAGAACTCTCGCCCAACGAGTCCGCCGGTCTCCGTATCCAGGATGGTGCGAACGACTCCATTCCTGAACCAGTCCTGGTCGAGCACTGCGTCCGGCACGTCGTTGCTGTTCATCGTGCAGATGTATTGCCCGCCGGTTGACTCGACCATCGCCTGCGCGAACCTCAATGCACCGGCTCGCTGACGCGGATCGACGCCGTCGAAGACCGATGAATCATGCACGAGGAAATCAGGGTGGTGGGTGGTCGCGATGCCTTCTTCGAGCATCGTCAGGTCGAAGCAGAACATGGTCATCCGGTCGACTCCACTGCTGCCGGCGCCGGAGGCACTGATGGTGAACTTGTAGCCGGCGTCATCGACTGCAACCGTCAGCGCGGCGTCCTTGCCATAGAGCTGCCGCATCTTCTGGCTGAACCGGTCGCTGATCCGGTCCAGCTTCTCGCGGGACATCGCCAGCTGACGGGCAGCCTCATTTCGCTTCATGGACCGGTCGAGTTTGAGCTCCTCGCGGCGGTTGACCAGCTCGCGGGACTGTTCGATCTGTAGGTCCAGGGCGGCCATCCGCGCCTCGATGTCGCCAAGTTCGGTGCGCATCGCGTTCAGCTCGTCCAGCGCTCCGCCGGCGTCTAGCGTCCGCAGTGCGCCGTCGCGCTGCTCGTCAAGGCGGCCGAGCTCTACCGTTCGTTCTGCGATGCGGGCGTCGAGCGCTTCGATCTCGCTACGCAGAAAGAGGCGGCGGTTCGCGAGCAGCGTCGCGTGGAAGGCTCGGACCTCGCTGGCCTGGCGCTTGAAGCCATCCGCGAAGATCGCCCCTGCGGCGTTGAATATCTCCTCGACCGGCAGGGCGGCAGCGTCGGCCAGTTGTGTGTCTGCAAGCGATGACACATACAGTTCGCGCATACGTCGATCGATAACTGCGTCATCCCTTAGGCGGCTGATCTGCGCCGTCAACTCGTCGGCGCGCGCGACGAGCGAGTTCGGGTCCTCAAGGATGCGGAATCCCGAGATGCGCTGCCGCCACTCATCTGCTTCGTTCTTCAGAGCGGCTCGCTCAAGTGCCAGGTCCTCCTCAGGCCGCAGCGTTGCTACGAGTCCTTCTCGGGACGCTGCGGTGATGACCTTCAGCTGATCCAGCCCTTGTTCACGGTTGCCAGCTCGTGGATCACCTGCCAATCCAGTCCGAGGAGGAACGCGACATGCTGACGACTGCTGGTCGCGGCCTGCTGGGCGATGACCTTGAGCGGATCTTTTGGGGTCTCAGTCCGGATCACGTAGGACAGGAGCGTGCGAACCGACAACCCGCCGTCTTCCTCCTGCGTTGCGGGTTCCAGTCGGAAGAGCGCCAACCCCAACAGTTCCTTCCAGTTGTCGACGGTGATCTGGCCTTCAGACAACCACGGGCCGATCACCTCTCGGGCTGGCCCTTCAGCCGCGAGCCTGAGTCGACGGCCGCTGGATAACGACCGCGTCGCACCCACGGTGCCGCCGAACATCTCCAGCGTCAGCGTCACCTCCCAGCCATCGTCGGCCAGACCGCGCAGGCTGCGGTGCAGGGTGCCCCCGAGGACGTAGTTCATGAGCATGAGCATCGTCGACTTGCCGCGGGCATTGCGGCTGTCCTGGTCCGTCGAGTCGGGCGCGCGCTCGGCGATAATCGCGTTGAAACCGGGTTGGAAGTCGATCGGCTTGAAATCGTCGTGGTTAGCGCTGAGGCGGATGAACACTAGCTGATCCTCACCATCTGGCCCTGGTAGTCGAGTACTCCCGCCCCGTAGAGGAGTGTCAGCGCAGCCGCAAAGCTGTCGTAGGTCGAGGCAGAAGAGGTCTGCCGGTGCTCGACGTACAGCTGGCCGACGCTCAAACTGCGGTGACTCAGAAGCGCCAAGAGAGCGGCGGCCTCGCCGACGACTGTGCGCTCCAAGGGCGTGAACTTGTCGGGATAGAAGTCACTCACGCTCGAAGATCTCGCAGATCTCGAAGAGGTACGCGATTACTGCCAGCGCGGCCGCGCGAACCTGCGGAGTGTCTCGCGGGCCCGCGTTCTCGATGGCCGTCTCCACCAGGTAGTCGAAGACCCCATCGGGCTCGAGGTTCTCTGCCCGCGCCCAGTAGTAGTCGCTCTTGAAGCGCGCCACCAGGCTGCGTCCGAACGACGGGACCATGGAGTTCTGGAACGCGATGAACCCCTCAACGCGTGCGGCCTGCGACAGGCCGTCGGTGATCCGTTGAACCGAGGTCCGCCCGAGCTTGTTCAGGTCAATCTTCTCCTGCAGCGGTAATGCGAGCTCCACGCCGAGTTGCTGTGGGGGTGCCGGAACGCTGGCAATCACAGTGCACACCACAGTCAGTTCCTCGTACGTCACCCCGCCAAGGGCGATCCGCACGGCGCGCTCGACGGCCTCCTCATGCGCACGCTTGGTCTCCAAGAGGAACTCCCGCGTGTGGTGTTCAAGCTGGGTATCGACGGCGTCATGATGGGAGCCACAGAGGTAGATCAGGTTCTGCGCTGAACCTCGCTCCGTCGATGTCATGCTCGGGTCGTACCGAGGACCGCCCGGACTGGCTGCGGCGATGTGCGCGACCTTGCCGGTTGCCTTCGGGCGGTCGCCGTCACTCCTCGGATCGATCGTCAGATCCAGCCCGCATCCCGGGTAAGCGCACTTGTTGCCGCTACGTGCGATCACGACCTTCTCCTGGGCAGGCGGAACACGGTCCCGCAGAGGAGTCTGAGCCATGATCACACGGTAGCGACCCGCCGCGCCGATCCAGGATTTGGCGCGGTGTGTTGTCTGTTCGATGCGGGCGACGGGTGTTGAGCCCGGCGACGTCCCTAGTCTCGGCACTGACCGTGACCTCACGAACCTCGGGAGGATGCGATGTCACGCCGCTTGACTGCAGGGGAGGGTCCGTGGCGAAGCCGTTGTGACATCGGGGCACATCTGTCCACGGGGGAGCGTTGTCCGTAGGCGGAGTGACGGGTTCGTCCGCCCGCTGATTCGGAGGCCGCCATGAACCCCGAGCCACACCGCCTTGTCATCGGAACAGACGGTGGCCCGAGGTGCAGCCCTTGGCGTCCGCTACGACCCCACCGACAAGTTGATCAACGAGGTCGCCTGCGACTCCTACGAGAGGAGCGACGCCTATCTCGAACATCTCGCCCACTGCCAGACAGGAGCGACCCTCACAACCGGCGATACGGCTGCGAGCGCCTGAGTGCGGGCCTTCCCAGCGAGCTGTGCTCTGACGCTGGTTCGACCGGGGCCAGGAGCGGCCGGCACTTCTCAGGCTAGCTGCATAGGGCATGCGCTTGCTCCGCGCTCCGCCAGCCACATTTGACTGTCAGCGCGATCCAATAACATGTTGGGAAGTTGGGTGAGGAACCAGCACATGAGTGGTCAGGCGCATGGAGAGGGCAGGCAATGAGTGAGACTGTTGATTCGTGGCTGGGCGACCTCAATAGCCTCTACACCCCCTTGGCCAGCGATTTTGACGGCGCGAAGAGCCACAAGGACGCAATTGAAGCGAAGCTCGACTGGTCCATTGGCGTCTACCGCATGTTCGAAATCGGCTCCCTCCGCCATGGCACCGGAGTGTGGCAGTACAGCGATGCCGATTTCTTGGTGTCGCTGAAGGGCGACAAGCCAGGCTCGTCGACTACCACCCTGGAAAGGGTCAAGACCGCTCTTCAGGCGCGCTTCCCGTCGACAACGATCACGATCCGACGCCCGGCCGTGGTCTGCAACTTCGCAGACGGCATCGTCGAGGTTGTGCCGGGTTACATAGGGGACGGCTACTCGATTGCGGACCCAGCCAACGTTGGCAGTTGGATGAAGAGCCATCCGGAGGACCACAACAAGTATGTCAATGAGGTCAACCGGGAGTTCGGTGGTGCGGCGAAGAAGCTTGCCCGCCAGTTGAAGGTCTGGAAGTACAAGCGCCACGTGCCCATCTCGTCTTGCTACCTCGAGATGCGGGCAGCCAAGTACATGGATGCCGAGAAGTCATATGTGCCCGTCCTTGATCTGCACCGGATGCTCAGGCACCTTCAAGTTATCGGACTCGCATCGATGAATGACCCAACAGGGCTCAGTTCAAGGTTCAATGCATGCTCGTCTACAGCTACCAGGACTGATGCGCTCTCAAAGCTGGACACAGCTGTCGCCAGAGCCGAGAAGGCGAAGGACCACTGGGTGGCCGGCGACCATGACAAGGCAATCGCGCAGCTGAAGCTGCTCTTCAATAGGTAAGGCGCTCAGCATGGCAACCTCTAAACCTGAATACGCACCACCGACGAGCGCCTCCATCCTTGAGCGACAGGTGGAGAAGGACGCACTGAGACTTCTGATCGCGCAGCGAAGGCTCTATTCGAAGGCCAAGCACTGGCAAGGACTTCGTTGGGTAGGCCTCTTGGCCCTTGGGCTAGCGGCGCCAGTCGTATCAGTTCTGATGCCGGGCTTCGCGGTTGCCGCCGGCGCGGCAGCTGGTCTCTGGATCTTCCTCGGGCGCACCTGGATCACAGCGCGCGAGGTGGAGCTGATGACGCGGGCAGCGGCCGTCCAGGAGGAGTTCGATCAGTATGTGTTCAGTATGCCGACGACGATAAGTCGGTCCGCCCTACCGTCCCCCGAGGACATCGCGCGTCTGGCCGGAGACGATGCACAACTACGCAGCGTCGCCGCGAAGGAGAAGCTCATCAAGTGGTACGAGATCGAAGCGCATGTTGATGGTGCGGTCTCGGTTGCGATCTCTCAACGAGCAAACGCTGCCTATACGGATCGTCTCATCCGAACCGCGGTCACCGTATGGAGCGCACTCGCTGGAGTTTGGGTTACCACGCTGATTGTGTGGAGCATGTGGACTGGAATTTCACTTCCCACATTTCTTCTCGGCGTTCTGTTGCCAGTGCTGCCCGGAGCCCTAGACGTCTTCGAGTACCTCTCTAGCACACGTCGGGCTGCCCGCGACAGAGCGGATCTGGCTAACACCATTGGGAGCCGGATCGGCGAGGGCCCTAACAAGCCAATAGATGGTCAGGAACTCTTGGTTTGGCAAACACACCTGTACGACCTCCGACGCACCACCCCTCAAGTCCCTGACTGGCTTTACATGATGACAAGGGCGAAGAATGAAGCAGCAATGGGATCTGTAGCGCGTCGGCTCGGCAGGCAGAGTGGCGGGGAGCCGTGAGCCTACTAACTCCGCCCAAGCCTTCGATGCGTCCCTAAAGGACATCACGGCGACACTTCACCAGAAGACCTCCCATATTTTGGCGCGGCGGTCCGGAATCACGGTGAACGATCTCGACCGAGGTCAGTCAAGGGCTGTGTCCACCGGAGGGGGCGGCGTCTCGTTATGCGGGGTGGCAGGTCGCGAGCTTGTCGAAGGAGAGAGCGACATGAACCACCACGCAGATCGCCTCGTCCCCCGAGCCCAGTTGTGGCTCCAGTGGGCCAACGAGCACGGCGTCCGCTACGACGACGCCGGCAAGTCGTTCGACGACGTGGCCCGCGACTACTACCAGACCAGCGACGCCTACCGCGAGCTCCTGACTCCCGAAGCGCGAGGTGGTGTCCTCAGCGCGACGCACAAGGCTGCGGCGAACACCGCGTACGCACGGGCGCTGCTCATCGAGGCCGCCATCGAACGCCGGGGCGGTGACCTCGACCTGTACGTCGACCCCGTCCAGGTACGCGACCCGCACGGACGGATCGTGCCGCCACAGCAGAGGCCCGAGGCGATGGGGGAGTGGGAGGACGTGGCGCCGGTCCCGTTCGCGGCCCCCGAGGAACCCGTGCAGCAGCACGACGCACGGACCACTGACAGGGGGTACCGGCCGTGACCGAACCCGTGCTCCCACTCCCCGACGTCCCACTCATCATCGAAGACCTCCTCGTCCGAGCCAAGCAGTTGGCCGACGCCGGCGCCCACCGCGAAGCGATCGAGGAGATTCTCGACCAGGTCGCCGCCCTTCGGGATGGTCGCGGCTCATGACCGGCTACCGAAGGCCTGTCAGCGACGCCGACCGCGTAGCCGCCGCCGAGGCCCGGCAAGTGACCCTCGACAAGCTCCACGCCCAACTGAGCGAGGGCGTCCTCGTCCTCAACGACCCACAGGCTTGGCAGGTTTGGCTCAAGTTCGCTAGTCGGTTCCACAAGTACTCGTTCGGAAATTCTCTGCTGATCATGGCCCAAGACCCGCAGGCCACCCACGTCGCCGGCTACCAGGCGTTCAAGGCCATGGGTCGCCAGGTCCGCCGCGGAGAGACCGGCATCAAGGTCCTAGCTCCCATCACCCGCCGCGAGCCCCGCGTCGACGACGCCGGCCAACCGGTGCGCGACGAGCGCGGACACGTCCTGCACCGGACCCACGTGGTCGCGACCAAGCCCGTCACGGTGTTCGACATCCGTCAGACGGACGGTCCTCCTCTGCCTGACCCCAAGATCGGCGAGGCCACCCTCCTGACCGGGCAAGCCCCCGTTGGACTGTGGGACCGCCTCCAAGGCCTCCTCGAGGAACGGGGATTCGACGTACGTCGCGGCGCGGACCTCGGGGGGCCGAACGGCTACACCGACTTCGGCCGCCGGCTCGTCATGGTCCGCGATGACGTCGACGACGCCCAGGCCGTCAAGACCCTCGCACACGAAGCCGGTCACGTGATCCTCCACCCAGACCAGCAGGGCCGCGACTGCCGGGGCATCCTCGAAGTGGAAGCCGAATCGGTCGCGTACATGGTGACCAGCGCGCACGGGCTCGACTCCAGCCAGTACACCTTCAACTACGTCGCCGGCTGGGCACTCAACGCGGTGACCGAGCAGTGTGACCTCGCCGACATCCTCCGCAGCACGGGCCAGCGTGTCATTGGCGCCGCAGACCTGATTCTTCAGACCACCCAGCCGGCTCCGACCATCACCGATAGCGCGCTCGATGCTCTGGAAAGTGACATCCGAGTTCAGACCGACCCCTCGCGCTGGGAGGCGGTCTCCGTCGGCCAGGCCATCACCCCGGAGCCGCCGACCGCGCCTTCGCCGGCGCTGGTCCCCTCAGTGGGCCGCTGACCATGACGATCGCGATGGACGCGCTCTCCTCACCTGGCCCATGCGACCGCGTTGTGTCCTCGACACGCCTCTTGCCGCACGATCTCAAGGGGAACGTTGCCCGCGCCTTCTTGTTGCTGCGAGCGGTCGGTGTCGGACTTGCCAGGCCTCACGGCGTCCAGGAGGGAGCCGAACCTGCACGCGTCCCGATCCGCTGGCTCGCCAGTGATCCCGGGGCGGGCCCCGACTATGCTGAAGGGCAGCGATGGACCCCAGATCCGCGCGGATCTCGGGTTCGGAGCGATTCCCCACGTATTCCCCACGACAAGGTGACGACATGGCGACGGCCGATCAAAATACCTTGTCAGGGGGCCATTATCGGCTGACAGCAGAAGAGCTTCAACTCCTCTCTCGCGCACAAAAAGTGCCTCTGACTAGGGCAAATACCGGGAATCGGCGAGAGGTGAAAACCTCTCGTCGATTCTCTGTTTCTGGGGTGTAGCGCCTTTGGCAAGGGGTGATACCTGGGGAAATGGTGCACGTTGCGTTGGAGGAGGGGAGCCTCGCCTTGTTGGTGAGGGCGCATTCCCCACGGTTCCCGACTGTGGTGATAATGCCGGATCCAGGGTCCGCTCGCCTCTGTGGCGCGAGTCGTGACACGATCCTGAAGGTCCACAAACTGGATGCCGAGCCGAACGGTGGGAGCGCTGCCGGCGGTGGTGGGCCGATTGAGGCTCCGACTGGAGATCACTCCAGGGGCCAGGTGAAGTTCCTGCGCAAGTACGCCGCGTTCACGCTGCCCGTGATCGACGAATCACTCCTCGACCCGCCCGACGAGAGCACCCGCAGCATGCTACTGGAACTCCTCGAACGCCACTGCGACGCCGTCTCCACCGTGTTCTGCACCCAGCGCGCGAAGAAGGACTGGCACCACAGACTCGGCTCCGGCATCCACGCCCCCGGCCCCCAACCCCACTCCCCGGGCTACTCAACCGCGAAAGCCAACGGCGCTCAGACGGTCAGATACTCCGGCAGCCGGGTCGCCGGCGGCGTGCACGATGTTGTCGACGCCATGCGGCGATGGCCGTGACCGCGATGGCGACTTCGCCGGTGGAGTCGGCGGTGTGCGGCGCGCCGAGGCCGCGGACTAATATCGGCCACTTGAGTCGGCGTCCGGAGGACTCGGCGCCTCCGCCCGAGCCGCAGGGGGCCGACGGATTGACTTGCTGATTCGGGCAACTGGGGTTTCGAGGGCTGGTGGTACCCCGTGATCATTCGTGGGGTTGAAATGCGAAGCATGTTTCATGAATACTGTAACATTCGAAGGGGACATCCCTGCTAACGAGGACCTTCACCCACTTGATGGAAGGCCATGCCTGACTATTTCCGCGCTGTCGCACTCGATTTCGACGGCACTCTGACAGACGGTGAGCGACCCGCCCCGGCCGTGCTCGCTGCCCTCGGCGAGGCGCGAGCCGGCGGGCGCCGCCTCGTGTTGGTCACCGGCCGCACACTGCGTCACCTGCGGGCGGGCTTCGCCGATGTGGACAACTGGTTCGACGCAATCGTCGCCGAAAACGGCGCGGTGCTTCACACCCAGGAGGGGTCGCAGGTGCTGGCTCAGCCGATCGATCCCGCGTTGGCCGACGCGCTCGCCCGCCGCGGGGTCCAGGTCGACCGCGGGCAGGTACTCCTAGGCTGCTCGGCGACCCACGACCACCTGGTTCTGGAGGAGGTCCGTCGACTCGGAGCCGACTACCAACTCACGCGGAACCGGGGCGCCCTGATGATCGTGCCAGCCGGCGTCACCAAGGGAACCGGACTGGACGCCGCCCTCGACAACCTGGGCCTGTCCCGGCACTCCACGATCGCCATTGGCGACGCCGAGAACGACCACACCATGCTCTCGCGCTGCGAGATTGGCGTCGCCGTCGCCAACGCCGTCGAGTCCCTCAAGCGCCGCGCCGATATCGTCACGCTTGCCCCGGACGGCAAAGGGGTGATCGAGATCCTGCGGGGTGACGTCATGGCCGGGCGCTCCCACGTGCATCCCGAACGCTGGCAGATCGCGCTCGGAACCTACCTCGACGGCACACCCGCCACCATTCCGGCCTCCCAGGTCAACATTCTTGTGACGGGCGGCACCCGTGCCGGGAAGTCCTATCTGGCCGGGCTCATCGCCGAGCAGCTCATCCGTCTCGCCTACGCCGTGGTCGTCATCGATGTCGAGGGCGACCACACAAGTCTGGCCGACCTGCCTAACGTCGTTCATCTGGGTGGGTACGAGCCCGGACCTGGAACTGGGCTCGTACGCACGCTGTTGAGTCACCATGGCACAAGCATCGTCGCCGACCTGTCCCAGCTCACCGGGGAAGAAAGACGCAGATGGTACCAGGAGAAACCGCCCCGGCTCGCCGACCTGCGCAGCGACCGCGGCCTGCCCCACTGGGTGCTGATCGACGAGGCCCACGAGTCTCTCGGCCAAGAGAGTCAGAACTCACGCCTGTTCGCACCGGACCGCAAGGGCCACTGCCTCATCACCTACCACCCCACCGAACTCAGTGCTGAGGCTCGGAACAGCATCGACATCCTTGTGTCACTGCAGCCAACTACCCTCGATGCGGAAGACGTGGTCGTCGCCGCCACAACGGCGTTTTGCGGGCTCTTGGTCAACGACGTCCTCGCAGCATTCTCCGTCCTCCCCGCAGGGGCCGGCCTGCTCGTGCGCGCCAGCGAGCCCGGAGTACTGCGCCCCTTCATAGTCGGCCACCGGCGTACCATTCACGAGCGCCACTGGCACAAGTACGCGACGGCGGACCTGCCGGTCCATCGGCGGTTCGTGTTTCGCGGCAGCCGAGAGTCAACTTCCGGTCACGAGGCAGCGAACCTACGCGACTTCCACACTGAGCTGGACGGCTGCGAGGCCGATGTCATCGCTTTCCACGCCGGGGCCCATGACTTCTCCCGCTGGATCCGGGGCGTATTCGGTGATGAACGTCTCGCCGCCGATGTCGAGCAGGTCGAGACCGAACTGAACACCGCCCGCCGCGAGAACGTCGAGGCCTCCAGGCGTCGGCTCCTGGACGCACTCGAGCACCGCTTCCCCGGCTGAGGCATGCTCAGCGAGGGGGGTGCGCCGGCCGTGGCTCGCCGAGCCACGGGACCCCCGACGGCAGATGCATTGCAGGGATTGGCCCCGGAAGGTTTCGAAGAGGATTCTGCTGGGCGGCTGCGGCCTACTTCACCGTGAGCGAGAGGACCATCCCTCAATGTTCTCGGGTTAACCAGAGGTGCTGTTTAACCAGAGGTGCTGTCGGTTTTCGGGGCCTTGGTCGAGTAGCAGTCGCTGGGCACACAGGAGTAGAGCTGACCAGGTGTGCGAGGCTGAAGGCCAGCAGCGAGCTGATGGCTCGGGCTCCTCATCGTCGATCACCTCTGTGCGGTGCGGCCAGTTGTTCGGCCAGGGTCTCCAGAGCCAAGCCCCTTGATGCCTTGACCAGCACGACGTCCGCAGGACTCAGCCAGGCGGCGGCAGCGGCGGAGGCGGCGGCCCTGTCCGATGCCACGATGGTCTCGACGCCACCGGCTCCGGAGACCAGGTCGTCGGCATGGGCGCCGATCGCGATCAGCCGGTCCACGCCGAGCGCTGCGGCAAGCGCCCCGACCTCGATGTGGGCGGCGGCGGCGCCGGGGCCGAGTTCCAGCATGTCGCCCAGCACCGCGAGAAGGCGCCCGCCGGGTCTACGCAGGGAGGCGAGGGTGCGCAGTGCCGCAGTCATGGACTCGGGATTGGCGTTGTAGGCGTCGTTGATTACGAGCGCCCCGTCCGGACGAGCGCTGAGTTCCATCCGCCAGCGCGAGCGGGCGGTCGCGCTGCCAAGAGCCTGGGCAACCATGGGAACGTCCAGGCCCTGCCCCAGCGCTGCCGCCGCTGCGGCCAGCGCATTGCCCACCTGATGGGCTCCGGTCACCTGCAACGCCACTGGTGCACATCCGCTGGCTGCGCCGCCGGCGTGGAGCATGAAGGTGGGCCGTTGCCTGTCAGCGGCCCCGACCTCCTCGGCCCAGACCCGCAGGTCGCCCCACCCGGGCGCAGCACCGACGGCGAAGGTGGCGATCCGGGCGCTGGTGCGTCCGGCCATCGCTGAGACGAGCGGATCGTCGGCGTTCAGGACCGCCCAGCCTTCTGCGGGCAGCGCCTCCACGAGTTCGCCCTTTGCCTTCGCGATCGCCGAGACCGACCCGAACTGGCCGAGGTGAGCGTGGCCGACGTTGAGCACAATGCCGACGTGAGGCGTCACGATCGCGCACAAGGAGGCGATGTGGCCTCTGCGGCGGGCGCCCATCTCGCTGACCAGGAACCGTGTGGCCGCATCCAGCCGGGTGCCCGTCAGCGGCACCCCGAGCTCGTTGTTCAATGAGCCGACAGGGGCGACCGTGGGGCCGGCGGTCGCCAGCACCTGGGCCAGCAAGTCCTTAGTACTGGTCTTGCCTGACGACCCGGTGATGCCGACGGTGACCAGCCCCGCTGCGACGGCTTCCTCCACAAGTGCCCTTGCCAGGGCCGTCAGCCCGGCCAGGGGGTCAGGCACCACAAGTTGCGGGACCGCCATGGGGCGTTCCTTGCGCACGAGGACGGCCGCGGCGCCAGCCGCGACCGCACCCGCTACGAAGTCGTGACCATCGGCCCGCTCCCCCGGCAGAGCGATAAAGAGGGCGCCGGGGGAGCATGCGCGTGAGTCGATAACCACGTCGGGTCCGACGAGAGAGCCAGGGTCGCCGACGAGCCTGGCCCCCGAAAGCTGGGCCAACCGGCCGGCGGTCAGTACATGCATGCGATCAAGTATTCACGAATTCGGTTGCGTATGTCAAATTGGTTCACCACAATCACCCTCTCGCGGCTGACATGTCTGAAGATCGTCGCTGACTTGACGTGAAGACACTTCTCGTGTTTCATGGGACGCGAAGGGGAGTAATCCTCGCTCCGCATCGTCAATACGGTCCCGCCGCGGGATCCGGTGCGCAGGGCCGACAAGGCCGATGAGACCTTCACGAATTTCGTGGAGGTCTTTGTCATGAATGTTCCTTGGTGGGCGTGGTTCGCGGTCTTGGGTGTGATCCTGGTGATGCTTGCCGTGGACCTGATCGCCCACCGCACGGCCCACGTGATCGGGGTGCGGGAAGCCGCCCTCTGGTCGGTTGTGTGGGTGACGATCGGTGTCGCGTTCGGTGTGCTGGTGTGGGCGCTGTGGGGGGCGGAGTTCGGGCAGCAGTATTTCGCCGGTTATCTGATCGAGAAATCCCTCGCCGTCGACAACGTGTTCATCTGGGCGATCATCTTCGCCGCCTTCGCGGTCCCCCGCGAGCTTCAACACCGGGTGCTGTTCCTCGGCGTCCTCGGTGCGCTGGTCTTCCGCGGGATCTTCATTGCCGCAGGCGCCGCGCTGATCGAGAACTTCTCGTGGGTCCTATATGTCTTCGCGGCGTTCCTCATCTACACCGGCTGGCGGATGTTCCGCTCACGCAACGAGCACGTCCATCCTGAGAAGTCCCGCATCCTCAAGGTGTTCCGCAGGTTCGTGCCGATGACAGACGCGTACCACGGGCAGAAGTTCCTGGTCCGCAAGGCGGGGGTTGTGGTGGCGACGCCGCTGCTGGCGGTGCTGGTGCTGGTGGAGATCACTGACATTATCTTCGCGGTGGACTCGATCCCGGCGATCTTCGCCGTGACCAGCGAACCGTTCCTGGTGTTCACCGCCAACGCGTTCGCGATCCTGGGACTGCGGGCGATGTACTTCCTCCTCGCGGACCTGATCCATCGGTTCGTCTACCTCAAGATCGGACTCTCGTTCGTCCTGATCTGGGTGGGCATCAAGATGCTGCTCCTAGATGTGCTCTACATTCCCACGACAATCAGCCTCGCCGTCGTCGCGACCATCATCACTGTGTCTATCGTCGCAAGCCTCCGCGCCACCCGCGGCCAAGGCCGACGCGAAGTGCAGGCCGAGGCGGCAGGGGCGTTCCGGATCGCCACCGACGAGGAACTTGCCGCCGTCGAGCCGCTCTTCCGCCGCCGTGCACTTGTGCCCGCTGGGAGCCGGAACGATCGCTCCGTCGACTGACCGGGACACCTGCCGCTGCGATCGAGAAGCCACACCCGCGGCGACCCGACACACCATCCCTCAGCCAGTCTGAGAAGGCAAACCCGCCGGCTCTGAGAACTGGTTGGCCGAACCGTCGACGACACTCCACCGCCCAGTACCAGACGCCACGACCGGAGCACGGCTCACCCGCCGCGCTCCGCCGATAGCCGCATCACCCGCCCGCACCGAAGGGAACGCTCATGAACTTGTTCGACCTCCTCAGCGGCCTGGCTTCCCAGGCTCTCAATAAGACCCCGGCCCCAGCGCAGGCTCCCGGCAACGAGCCCCGAGACTGGAAGAGCAGGCTGCGGGGTACCGTGAACACGCTCATCGGCAACGCGCCAGCCCCCACGGCAGCGGCATCCGCGCAGCCGCCGGTCGCACCGCCCGCCGCGACCCAGGCAGCACCCTCGAGTTCGGTTGGACTGACCCCACCGCCGCCGGATCACCACACGGCCGAGCGTGCCGCGGTGGCTCGCTACGAGTACCTGCTCCGCACCGCCGAACCCACCCAGCTGGAGCGGATCCATGCAGACGTGTTCGCACGCCTCACTCCCGCAGAGCGCGGCCAGCTCCACACGCGCCTTGGCATCGAATTACCTCGTGGCGAGCAGCCGCGCACATCGCAACCGGCCGACCTTGCCCGCACCGCCACCCGCGCCGAAGCCGCTCGGCCCGGCTTACTGGCCGGGATCCTCGCCCGCACCCCTCGACCCGGCGCCGCCATGACCGGGCAGAGGGTCGGGGTGGCCGCTGCCGGTGCGACAGGAGGGCTCCTGATCGCCGTCGCGGGGGGCGCGGCCATCAGCGCCGTCGCCGCCCCGCTCCTCGCCGAAGCCCTGACCGCGGGTGTCGATTTTGATGCCCTTGCCGGCTCGATCGACCTGGAAGGCTTCACCGGCGGTCTCGAGGACCTCACCGCCGGGGCCGCTGACCTGGCCGGCGGGGCAAGCGATATTGCTGCGGGGGCAACCGAGCAGGTCGCCGGATTAGGAGAGGACATCACTGGCTTCGGGGAGCAGCTCTCCAACCTTGAGATTCCCGGCTGGGGAAGACTCTTCGGGAGTTGAGCGGCGCCAACCAGGCCCAGCACGTCAATCGCTGGCCGGGCAACAGACACCCACCGAGTCGCTCGTTGAGCCAGTGGTCCAGCGGATTGCCCCGACGAGAGCACCCGCAGCATGCTCGTGGTACTCCTCGAGCGCCGCTATGACGCCGTCTGAACCGTGTTCTGCACCCAGTACGCGAAGAAGGACTGGCACCACGGGCTCGGCTCCGGTGTCCACGCTGCCGCGATCATGAACCGCGTCGTCCACAACACCATCAGGATCGAGACCGGCGGCACCAACATGCGCGAACACACCGCCACCGCATGAGCCACAGCCGGTGAGCGTCACCCGACCACCGGTGGCGCTCACCGGCACTACCCCACAGCGCCCAACCCCACTGCCCAGTGGCGCTGGGACGGAGCGGGCCACGGATCAGGGGAGATCAGCTTGAATCGCGGCGTTCCAGGACTGCAGCGAACGCACCCCCGGGGTTCCTTGGCGCAGGGATTCGACGCCCTGCACGCACGCCGCGAGGGCCTGGGTCGTGGTGACGCAAGGCACGCCGGCGCGGATGGCCGCGCCGCGAATCTCCCAGCCGTCCTGTCGGGGGCTGCCATGGAGCGAGTGGCCGTGCGGCGTGTTGACCACGAGGTCGATCTCGCCTGCCGCGATGGCCTGCACCACCGTCAGCTCACCGTTGGGACCTGGACCTTGCGACGCTTTCCGGAGCACAGTGACCGCAACATCGTGGCGACGCAGCACCTGTGCCGTGCCCTCGGTGGCCAGGATCCGGAACCCGAGGTCGGCGAGCCTCTTGATCGGGAAGATCGCGTGCCGCTTGTCGCGATTCGCCACCGAGACGAACACCGTCCCAGTCGTGGGAAGAGCGGAGAACGACGCGGCCTGGCTCTTGGCAAAGGCGGGGCCAAAGGCCGCATCGAGCCCCATGACCTCGCCTGTGGATCTCATCTCCGGGCCGAGCAGCGGATCGACGCCGACGCCCTCGGGGCTGCGGAACCGGTTGAAGGGCAACACGGCTTCCTTCACGGCGATCGGTGCCGACGCGAGCGCCGTCGCGCCGTCTCCCCCGGATCGGAGCATTCCCTCTGAGCGGAGTTCGGCGATCATCGCGCCGAGTGAGATTCGGGCTGCGGCCTTGGCCAGCGGCGTGCCGGTGGCTTTCGAGACGAAGGGCACGGTCCGCGATGACCGCGGGTTGGCCTCAAGCACGTAGAGCACATCGCCGAGCAGCGCGTACTGAATGTTGATCAGGCCCTTCACCCCGATCCGTTTGGCGATGATCTCGGT
The DNA here is from genome assembly GCF_054483915.1 of Tessaracoccus luoxuelianae. Classification (NCBI taxonomy): domain Bacteria; kingdom Bacillati; phylum Actinomycetota; class Actinomycetes; order Propionibacteriales; family Propionibacteriaceae; genus Tessaracoccus; species Tessaracoccus luoxuelianae. The sequence goes on from NZ_CM137013.1 coordinate 850,860, forward strand.
GGAGCTGCGAATCTGGTCGATGGTCTCGGTACCGAGGGTAATCGGAGGAAGGGTGCACGCCGAGTCGCCGGAGTGGATGCCGGCCTCCTCGATGTGTTCCATCACGCCGCCGATGTAGAGCTCCGTCCCGTCGAAGAGCGCATCGATGTCGATCTCGATCGCGTCGTCGAGAAACCGGTCCACGAGCACGGGGTGCGAGGGGTCGATCTCGGTTGCGCGTTGGATGTAGCTCACCAGTGAGGCGTCGTCGTAGACGATCTCCATGCCGCGCCCGCCCAGCACGTAGCTGGGACGAACCAGCACGGGGTAACCGATCGTGTGGGCGACCGCCAGCGCCTGTCCGGCGGAGACGGCCGTGCCGTGCTGGGGGGACAGCAGGCCCGCGGCGCTGAGGAGGGCGCCGAATTCTCCGCGATCCTCCGCCAGGTGGATGGCCTCTGGCGACGTGCCCACGATGTGGACTCCGCGGTCTTTGAGCGCCTGTGCGAGCTTGAGCGGCGTCTGCCCGCCCAGCTGCACGAGGACGCCCGCCACGGGCCCGGCCGCGAGCTCGGCATGGACCACCTCCAGCACGTCCTCCAGCGTCAGGGGTTCGAAGTACAGCCGGTCGGTGGTGTCGTAGTCGGTCGAGACCGTCTCGGGGTTGCAGTTGACCATCACCGTCTCGTAGCCGGCGTCCCGCAACGCCATGGCCGCGTGCACGCACGAGTAGTCGAACTCGATGCCTTGCCCGATCCGGTTGGGACCGCTGCCCAGGATAATGACGGCTGGCCGGGCGCGGGGCTCGACCTCGGTCTCCTCGTCGTAGCTGGAGTAGTGGTACGGCGTCCGGGCCGCGAACTCGGCGGCACAGGTGTCGACCGTCTTGTACACGGGCCGGATGCCGAACGCCCAGCGGAGGCCACGGACAACGTCAGGGCTGAGATTGCGCAGGTCGGCGATCTGATCGTCGGAGAGGCCGTGTCGCTTGGAGAGCCGCATGAGACCGCCCGTCAGCTCTGGGGCCGAGCACACCTGGTCGGCCGTCTCGCGGATCAGCTGCAGTTGGTCGACGAACCACGGATCGATCCGGGTTGCTTCTACCACCTGTGCCGAGGTGGCGCCGGCACGAAGCGCCTGCATGATGAGGGCGAGGCGGTGGTCGTGCGGTCGGGCGATGCGGCGCAGCAGCTCGTCCACGCTCTCGATGATCGGGCGAGTGAAGTCGAAGAGAGCCGCCGGGTCCTCCAGCGAGCGCAGAGCCTTGCCGAGTGCTTCGGTGAAGCTTCGGCCGATGGCCATGGCCTCGCCCACTGACTTCATGTGCGTGGTGAGGGTGCTGTCAGCGGTTGGGAACTTCTCGAACGCGAAGCGCGGGCACTTGACCACGACGTAATCCAGCGACGGTTCGAACGAGGCGGGCGTCTCGCCGGTGATGTCGTTGGGGATCTCGTCGAGGGTGTAGCCCACCGCCACCTTCGCTGCGATCTTCGCGATCGGGAAGCCGGTGGCCTTCGAGGCCAGCGCCGAGGATCGGGAGACCCGCGGGTTCATCTCCACCACTATCAGCCGCCCGTCGACAGGGTTGAGTGCGAACTGGACGTTGCAGCCGCCAGTTTCGACGCCGACCGCCCTGGTCACCGCGATGGCCACGTCGCGCATGGCCTGGTACTCCCTGTCTGTGAGCGTCATGGCGGGGGCCACTGTGATGGAGTCCCCGGTGTGCACGCCCATGGGGTCTAGGTTCTCGATGGAGCACACGATCACGACGTTGTCCGATCCGTCGCGCATGACTTCGAGTTCGAACTCCTTCCAGCCGATGATCGACTCCTCGATCAGCACCTCGGTGACCGGCGACGCCGAAAGTCCTGCCCCGGCGATCCGGATCAGTTCCTCCTGGTTGTAGGCGATGCCGGAGCCGAGCCCGCCCATGGTGAAGCTCGGCCGGACCACGATGGGGTATCCGAGGATCCCCGCGGCGGCAAGGACTTCGTCCATGACCTGGCAGATTCGCGAGCGTGCCACACCGGCGTCAGCGCCGGGCACCTTGAGTGAGGTGACGATCTGGTTGAACTCCAGCCTGTTCTCCGCCTTTTCGATGGCGTCGACGGAGGCGCCGATGAGTTCGACACCGTAGCGGTCGAGCACCCCGTTCTTGAACAGGGTCATGGCGGCGTTGAGTGCGGTCTGGCCTCCAAGCGTCGCGAGCAGCGCGTCGGGGCGCTCCGCGGCGATGATCTGTTCGAGGTACTCGGGCCTGATCGGTTCTATGTAAGTTGCGTCGGCGTACTCGGGGTCGGTCATGATGGTGGCCGGGTTGGAGTTGACCAGGATCACCCGGAACCCCTCCTCGCGCAACACGCGGCAGGCCTGCGTGCCGGAGTAGTCGAACTCGCACGCCTGCCCGATGACGATCGGCCCGGAGCCGATCACCATGATCGAGGAGATGTCGGTGCGACGGGGCATCAGGCGTCCCTTCCTGCCATGACGTCGACGAAGCGGTCGAACAGGTAGTCGGCGTCGTGCGGTCCGGCGGCTGCCTCCGGGTGATACTGAACAGCGAAGGCAGTCAGTCGGCCGGAATAGTCACGCAACTCCAGGCCCTCGACCACGTCGTCGTTGAGACAGACGTGGGAAACTCGTGCGGTTCCCCAGCGGGTGGACACGGACTGGCCCAGAGGGGCATCGACGGCGAAGCCGTGGTTCTGGGCGGTGATCTCCACCGTGCCCCTGGCCAGGTCCATCACCGGCTGGTTGATGCCGCGATGGCCGTACTTCAGCTTGTAGGTGCCGAAGCCGAGTGCGCGACCGAAGATCTGGTTGCCGAAGCAGATCCCGAAGTAGGGCAGCCCCGCATCCAGAATCTCGGTGAGAAGGTCCACCGCACGCCCGGCTGCCGCCGGGTCGCCGGGCCCGTTGGAGAAGAAGACTCCATCGGGACCCACTGCGGTGATGTCGTCGAGGGTGCTCGCAGCAGGCAGGACGTGCACCTCGATTCCTCGCTGGGCGAGCCGGGTGGCGGTCATGTCCTTGATGCCGAGATCGATCGCGGCGACTGTGAAGCGCTTCCTGCCCACTGCCGGGACGACCTGCTTCGAAGCCACTGTGACATCGGCCACGAGGTCCGCCCCCAGCATGGGCTGCGTCTCCAACACCCGCGCAAGCAGTTGCTGGGGGTCGGTCTCGATCGTGGAGACGCCCACCCGCATCGCGCCGTTGTCACGGATGTGGCGCGTCAGCGCCCGCGTGTCGAGGTCGGCGATGCCGACGATCCCTTGCCGCCGCAGTTCGTCGTCCAGGGAGCCGCTGGCGCGCCAACTCGAGTGGATCCGTGAAGGGTCGCGGACCACGTAACCGGCCACCCAGATCCTGCGCGACTCATTGTCCTGGTCGTTCCATCCGGTGTTGCCGATGTGGGGAGCCGTCGCGATCAGGACCTGGCGGTGGTAGCTGGGATCGGTGAGAGTCTCCTGGTAGCCCGTCATGCCTGTGGAGAAGACGGCCTCCCCGAAAGTCTCTCCAGCGGCACCGAACGACGTGCCGCAGAAGAACCGCCCGTCCTCCAAGACCAGCAATGCTGGCATCGGAAAACGAGCGGTCCCTGCGTAAGCCTCGCTGGAGCTGCCCTGAGCAGGGGGGGTGCTCATGCGATCTGTTCCAGGAGGCTGGTCTCAACGTCGTACAGGAAGCCTCCGACCCTAACCCGGTCAGAGAGCAACGGGTGCTGCCGCAGCAGTGCGACATCGGCGTGGATCCGGCCATGCTGGTCCGGGTCCGCCCCGATGGGCAGGGTGCCGAGGTCCGTACCGGTCGTCTCCGACACGCGCCGACGGATCGCATCGTCGTCGCCGCTGGCCATGGCACAGCGGGTGTGTTGGACGATCAGGATGCGGTCCACGTTGAGAAGGTGTGCGGCCAACACGCATCCGGTGAGCGCGTCCACTGTGACATGGCCTCCAGGCGTGCGCATGATCTTGGCCTCGCCCAGTGTCAGGCCCAGCATCTCCAAGGGCTCCAGGCGTGAGTCCATGCATGTCACGATGGCGATCCCTGCGTGTGCGATGCCGTCGAAGGGGCGGGGCCCGGACCTCGCGTAGCGGTGGTTCGCAGCGATGAGATCGCCAAAGAAGTCCTCGTCCATGGTCAGAACAATAGCGACTTGACACGCGAAGTGCAATTCCGGAAACTAGGAGCAGTAGCAAGTCCAATGCGAAGCGGGGGCAGACCGACCGCAACGCCCGATCGCGAGAGATGGGGGCATGGGTAAGTCAACTCTTCGCCCTGTTCGGCGTCCCGCGAGTCACATTCGCTTCACCAGCCCCGCTCACCATCGCCACGAAGTCGGCGACCCTGACGCCGCGCTCCAGGTTGTGGCGCAGGTGGGTGTCGGGAGCCAGGCGATACTCATTTCGCCGTCCCGACTTTTCCTTGATCACGTAACCCTGCGTCACCAACTCACCGACGATCTGCTGCACGGCGCGTTCAGTGATACCCACCTGCTGCGCGATGTCTCGCATCCGCGCAGTAGGGGTTCTGGCCAGGGCCACGAGGACGTGGCCGTAATTGGAGAGAAAGGTCCAGTCGCCAGGTGCCATAGTGGAGCATGATACCCGATTCTTCATTCACGAAATAGAGAGGTACCAATGATCAATCCCCTTGCCGAGGCGATCCACCTGGACCAGGATCCGTACGGTCTTGACCGGCTCCTGGAAGCCGACATCGACATCCTCACACAACTGCATGAGCAGGTGCTCCACGAGTGGGGAGCCGGCGCGCTCGCCACGCTTATGCGGCAAGTGCAGGACTCTGCGGCACGGGCCGCCGATGGCGGCGACCCCGAGGAGCCTGGCCGGATCGTCGGGGCACTGACCGCTACTCAGGCGCTTCAACTCGCGCAGGCCCTGACCGTTCACTTCCACCTGATCAACCTCAGCGAGGAGCGGTACCGCTCCAGGCTCATTCGCGGGACACACTCCGAGGTGGCGGGCACTGCGCCGGACGTGTGGCCGGCGGTGGCTGCACTCGGCCCCGCGGCGGCTCGGGTGAAGAACCTCCGCATCCATCCGGTGCTGACCGCACACCCCACGGAAGCTCGCAGGCGCGCTGTCTCCTCAGCCCTACACCGGATCGCCGAACAACTGGACCGCTACGACGATCCGAGCTCCGGCTCACAAGAGCGGGATTTTGCTCAGCGCCGGATGCTGGAGGAGATCGACATCCTCAGCCGAACCTCCCCCTTGCGCACCGCACCACCACAACCCTCGGACGAGGTTCGCACCGTGATGTCCGTGTTCGACCAGACGCTGTTTCAAGCGGTGCCACGGTTGTACCGCACTGTCGAGTCCGCGATCGCCGACGGGGAGCCGGGCCGGTGTCGCCCGTCGGTTCCCGGCTTCCTGCGGTTCGGTTCCTGGGTGGGCGGTGACCGTGACGGTAACCCGTTCGTCACAGCCGAGGTCACCCGGCAGACCATGACCATCCAGGCGGAATGTATCCTCGCGGCGCTCACCACCGCGGCGGAACGTGTCGCCCGCACCCTCACGATGAGCGAGGAGGCCAGCCCCCCGTCGCCCGAGCTGGCCAATGCGCTGGCCCGTGATGCGGTCACGGCGCCGGAGATCTTCCAATCGATCCGCAAGTCCTCTCCGGGAGAACCGCACCGGCAGAAACTGCTCTTTGTCGCCACCAGGCTCACCGCCACGCGGGAGGGCCGGATCGATCTTGCCTACCGCGAGCCCGTTGAGCTGGTGGCTGACCTCACGATGATCCAGACCTCCCTGGAGCGGGCGGGAGACACGCGGGCGGCTTTCGGAGAACTCCAGCATCTGGTGTGGCTGGCCGAGACTTTCGGTTTTCACTTGGCCGACCTAGAGGTGCGCCAACACAGCGATGTCCACCGGGCGGTACTCGACGAACTGCTGGGGCAGCTCGACTGGGACCCAGAAGCGCCCGCTGGCCCCACCCGGCTGCAACTACTCGACTCGCTCGCGGTCAACGGGTGGCCGGCCCACGTCCGCGCGCTCAGCGACGCCGCCCGAGAAGTGCTCGACACGCTTCGGGTCATGTCCTGGATTCAGGAGCGCTGGGGGACCCAGTCCTGTGGCCGTCACGTGGTGAGCTTCACCCAGCACGCTCAGCACCTCGTCGCAGTGCGCGCACTTGCCCGCCTCGCGGTAGGGGAGGGCGACCTCAGATTGGACGTGGTGCCGCTGTTCGAAACCGGAGCCGACCTGCACGGGGCCGTCGGCGTCCTTGAGGACTGGATCACGCTGGAGAGCACCCGCAGCTGGCTCGACGACGTGGACCGGCACGTCGAGGTGATGGTCGGCTACTCGGACTCGGCCAAGGACGTCGGACCGGCCAGCGCGACCCTGACTCTCTACCGGGCGCAGACCGAGATCGTGGAGTGGGCACAGCGCAACGACATCCAGCTCACGCTGTTCCACGGCCGAGGCGGATCCCTGGGCCGTGGCGGAGGGCCTGTCCACCGGGCCATCCTGGCCCAGCCGCCGGGCTCGGTCTCCGGCCGGTTCAAGGTCACCGAGCAGGGCGAGGTCATCTTCGCCCGATACGCGGACGTGACCCTGGCCCAGGCGCACCTGGAACGACTCACGTCGGCGGTGCTGCTCGCAGACACCGACGACGTGGTGCACCGCAACCGTGCCGCCGCTGAGGAATTCGACGATGTCGCGACGACCGTGGAGCGGATTTCCCGCGAGACCTACCTCAGCTTTGTGCGCATGCCTGGTTTCGCCGACGTCGTCGCTGAGTCGAGCCCGCTTGAGGAGTTGGGCCGGCTGCGGCTCGGGTCCCGCCCGGCGCGGCGAAGCGGCGCCGAGAAGGGTAGGGATCTCCGTGACTTCCGGGCCATCCCCTGGGTGTTCGCCTGGTCCCAAATCAGGGCAAACGTGCCCGGCTGGTTCGGGCTGGGCTCAGGACTCGCCGCTGTGGGAGACCTCCACCGGTTGCGCGCGGCCTACAGTCAATGGCCGCTGTTCGCCAGTCTGATCGACATCGCCGAGATGAGCCTCGCGAAGGCGAACCCGCGCCTGGCGAAGTCGTTCCTCGCGCTCGGCGGGCACGAGGGCGTCACAAGCGCGGTGCTGGAGGAGTTCGAAATGACGCGCAGCCTGGTGCTGGCGATCCTCGAACAGGAGGAGTTGCTGGAGCGCAAGCCCCGGCTCGGTACGCGGATTGCTCTGCGGGCCCCGTCCATCGACGCGCTCAGCCACCTCCAGTTGCGCGCACTGCGCGTCATGCGCGAGGCTGCTCCAGGAGACGACGCCCCTTCGCAGGAGGACCCGGATCTGTGGACCCGGGTCCTGTTGACCACCGTGAACGGAGCAGCGGCCGGGCTGCAGAACACTGGATAGCCGAAGCGGTAACAGGCGCTGCGCTGCTCCCCGCCTTCTCCAATTGGCATCGATCCCACTCAGGGCTCCTCGCCGCCCGGGTCCGGGGCGCCCTCATTGCGGCTGCTCCCACGGGCGAGTTCCTCGAGGTCGTCCGGAGAGGGAGTATCCCGAAGCGGGTCCGACGTCAGTACGGCGCAAGCCCGTGGGATCGGCCATCTGGCGGGACTCGACGTGCTTCCTTTCTATGCACCTCACACCAGGAGACAGACTTGTCCATAGAGAATCTCACCGCTGACAGCCCCGTCGAGACTGATCCCTCCTGGCACGTGATCAGTGTGGAGGACGCTCTGGCCCGGACGGGCTCCCAGGCCTCCGGAATTTCGATGGCGGAGGCCGAGAAGCGCTTGGAGCGCTTCGGCACCAACGAACTGGTAGACCGCGGCGGCAAGCCGGCCTGGAAGATCCTGTGGGAGCAGTTCACCTCGGTGATGGTGCTGATCCTCATCGCGGCCACGGTCTTGTCGCTCATCCTCGGCAAGTTCTTGGAGGCCGGTGCCATCGGCGGGATCGTGCTTCTGTTCGCGCTGCTCGGCTTCTTCCAGGAGTACCGCGCGGAGAAGGCAATCGCCGCGCTTCGCCAGATGACGGTCCCCACCGTGCGGGTGCTGCGCGACGGCGTCACGGTCTCAGTGCCGGCCAGGCAGTTGGTGCCGGGCGACGTGATCCAACTGGACGCAGGCACCGTCGTCCCCGCCGATCTACGACTCGTGGAGGTGGCCTCCCTGAGGATCCAGGAGGCTGCCCTGACCGGCGAGTCCGAGGCCGTGGACAAGAACACCGCACCACTGGCCGGTGCAGACCTTCCCGTCGGGGATCGCATCAACATGGCATTCTCCGGCACCGAGGTCACCTACGGCCGCGGAGTGGGCCTGGTCATCGCCACCGGGATGGGCACGCAGCTGGGCAGAATCGCCGACCTGCTCCAAGGGGTCACGACGGAGCAGACCCCGCTCCAGGCGCGCCTCGACCATGTCGGCAAACAGTTGGCCGTCCTGGGCGTGGTCACCGCCGGTGTGGTTGCGCTCCTTGGCGCGCTAGCCGGCGAGACGTGGAGCAACCTCGTTCTCACCGCCATCTCTGTGGCAGTTGCGGTCATCCCAGAGGGTCTACCGGCCGTCGTGACTTTCACGCTGGCTGTGGGTGCACAGCGGATGCTGCGGCGCAACGCGCTGGTGCGCAAACTGCCTGCGGTAGAGACGCTGGGCTCGGTCACCACCATCTGTTCGGACAAGACGGGCACCCTCACCCAGAACAAGATGACGGTCTCGACGCTCGTCCTGCCCGACGGCGCCTGGACTTTGGGTGGCGATTCGCCGTCGGATGCGGCCCTTGTCGCCTTGGCGGCCGGGGCGCTGTGCAACAATGCCGAACTTCGCCACGTCGACGGGGAGGGGATCGAGACAATCGGCGACCCCACTGAGGCCTGCCTGCTCGAGGCCGCCCAGGCCGGTGGGATCGATGTCGCGTCGTTGCGCACGGTCATGGCGAGGATCGGGGAGTTGCCGTTCGATTCCGAGCGCAAACGCATGAGCACCCGGCACGCGACGCTGGCCGGGCGGGTGCCTGAACTCGCACAGCTGCCACAGGACCTTGATCTCATCTTTGTCAAGGGAGCCGTCGACGGGCTCGTCACGCGCGCCACGGAAGTGTTCGCGGACGGCGCCATCCGGACCTTCGACGATGCGGCACGCGACTGGGTCGAGGACACTAACAAGGACCTGGCCTCCCGTGGCCAGCGGGTGCTGGGCCTCGCCGTGCGGCTCGTTCCTCCGGGCAGCACGCCGGCCGACCCTGAGACCGACCTCGTCCTGCTGGGTGTCGTCGGCATCATCGATCCCCCGCGGCCCGAGGTGGCCGCTGCCGTTGCCATCTGCCAGGGCGCGGGCATCCGGCCGGTCATGATCACAGGCGACCACCCCCTGACCGCGCAGGCCATCGCCCGCGAGCTCGGTATCGGGCGCGACGGGGGCGTGCTGACCGGCGTCGAGCTGGACCGCCTTGACGCCGAGGAGTTCGATCACGCCAGCAGGACGGTGAACGTGTTCGCCCGCGTCTCGCCCGAGCACAAGCTCCGCCTGGTTGACTCGCTGCAGCGTCACGGCCAGATCGTGGCCATGACGGGCGACGGCGTCAACGACGCACCCGCGTTGAAGAAGTCCGACATCGGCGTGGCCATGGGCATCACTGGCACCGACGTCTCGAAGGAGGCCTCGGACATGGTGCTGCGCGACGACAACTTCGCCACCATCATCGCCGCCGTCGAGGAGGGCAGGGTCATCTACGACAACCTGCGCCGGTTCGTCTCGTTCGCCGTGGCCGGAAACCTCGGCAAGATCATCGTCATGGTCGGATGGCCCATCCCGTTCCTCCTCCTCCCCTTCGATGGGACGGCGGCCGTGGCCCTGCTCCCGCTGCAGCTGCTCTGGCTCAACCTCATGACCGACGGCTTGCTGGGCCTCGCGATGGGCAAGGAGCCTGCCGAGTCCACGGTGATGCGCAGGCCTCCGCATGTGCCAGGCGGGAGTCTCTGGACGGGTGGCCTGGGCCGCCGGACCGTGTGGATCGGCTTGGTCATCGGCTTCGTGGCGCTGGGGATCGGTTTCTGGTACCACGAAACCGGCAACCCGGCGTGGCAGTCGATGCTGTTCACCACCCTGGCGTTCCTGCAGATCGGGCAGGCCTTCGCCACCCGGTCCCACCACGACTCGCTCACCACGATCGGGTGGCGCTCCAACACGCTGCTGCTGTGGATCGCCGCACTGGTCCTGGCACTGCAGTTGGCAGCGCTCTACACGCCGCTGGGCGTTTTCCTGAGGCTGGAGCCGCTGGGCGCGGTCGATCTGATGATCGCAGCGGCCACCGGCGTCGGATTGCTGGTGCTGATCGAGAGCGTGAAGGCCGTCGATCGTCGCAGGGGTGTTGGTATCAGCATCGGACGCCACTGAGGCCGGGCTGGTGCAGCGGGCGAGGATCAGGTACCCGTCGTTCCTCACGATCCAGTGTGTCGGTTGCGGTCATCCCGCTCCCTTCCATCGGCATAGAAGGTTGGCGCCAAACTTGTGTACCCCAACCCTCATGGTCGGCCAACCCGGCCAGCAACAGCATCCGAGAGAATGTGTCGGACGTGGCCCGCGGCTGATCCATCACATCCTGGCCGTGGCCGAGCGCCCATCGGGCGATTTGGTACTCGCGTCTGGATAGCCGGTATGTCCTCACCGAGAACGATCAGTGCTACCCCTGAGGAGTCGACGAGCCGGAGGGCAGGCGGCGGCGAGTTGCTCTTCGACGAGGAGACCAGCGCCTGTCGGCTATTCCATCGGATTATCCAGAGAATCCGATGTCATGAGCGTTGACTGCCCGACGGCGACATCAGCTCGTCACCTGCGACGACGCGCCGCTGCCGCCGTGCGGGTGGAGCCACAACCGCCGCGGCCAGAGTTTCGCGCGGGGTGTGAACCTGCCGACCTCGGTCAAGTCGCGGAGGGCGAGGAGGGGGAGGGCCCCTTGTAGAGGACTCGCTTGTCAGGTTCTTTGCGGCGTTGGGGATGCCCCTCCGCTCGGTAGCGCCTGGGTTCGGGTTATGTCGACGGGGGTGCTGGGTGGTTCAGGGCCCGAGGAGTGCGAGGGGGACGACGGCGATGCCGTCGGGGCGGCGGTAGGCGTGTCTGCGGGTGTGGATGATCATCTGGTCGACGAGGCAGTCGCCGAGTTGTTGGTCGAGCCAGTTGAGGTGCTTGACGTTGGCGGGTCTGATGGTGTCGGTGAGTTTGACCTCGATCGCGATTGTGGATCGGTCTGCCGCTTCTACGATCAGGTCGATTTCGAGGTGGGTGTTCTTGGTGCGAAGGTGCCCGATGCGGGCGTCGGCTGCTTCGGCGTAGACCCGCACACCGATTGGGCGGTCAACGACTCGAAATGCGTGTGCTGTCATCGGAAACCATCACAGGTATGATGTGTCTGTATCTGATTCCGTCGAACGTGAGGTGATGATGGACACTGCGATGCTTCCTGACCTGATGCGCTACGACGACCTGGCCGCGCAGGGGCTCACCCGACATGGTCTTGACCGGCTGATCGAGTCGGGGGATTTTGAGCGCATCGCCCCGGGTCTATTCTTGCGGGCGGGGCTCACGGATGACACGACGGCCGCGTGGATGGCGGTCGCCGCGAAGAAGCCCGACGCGACGTTGTGCCTGCTCACCGCGCTGTCGCTGCACGAGCTGACAGATGAGATCCCCGCTCGCAGTGACATCGCCATCCCGCGCGGCACGCAGCCGGTCACCCTCCAGCATGCGCCGATTGCCTGGCACCGCTTCGATCCCGACACCTTCGGCATCGGGCGCCTCGAGTATGAGTTGCCGCTCGGGCTGTCCATCGGCCTGTTCTCGGGGGAGCGCACCCTGATCGACCTGTTCCGGCTGCGGCACGTATGGGGCAGCGACCTCGCCATCGGTGCGCTCAAGCGGTGGGTGCGTGGCAGGGGGAACAGTCCCGGCGCGCTACTGGCGCTGGCTGACTCCTTCCCGAAGGCGCGTCCCGCGGTTCAGTCGGCGCTGGAAGTGCTGCTGTGACCCCGAGCCCGCAGCACGGCACACCGGCGGGCGATGCGAGCATCGCCATCCGCAGGCTCGCCCGACAGGCCGGCGGAGACGTTCAGGAGCTGATGACCCTGTACGCCCTCGAAGGCTTGCTGGCGCGCATCGCGCTCTCGGAGCACCGCGATGACTTCGTGCTGAAGGGCGGCGTCCTGCTGGCCGCGTTCGCTGCGCGCCGCCCGACCAAAGACATCGACCTGCAAGCCACCAGGCTTACCGGCGACCCTGAGGAGGTCGCCGAGCGCGTTCGCATCATCGCGGCGCTGGAGGTCGCCGACGGGCTCGCGTTCGACCTGGCCAGCGTCACTGCGATGACGATCCGTGAGGAAGACGAGTACGCGGGAGTGCGGGTCAAGCTCACCGCGACGCTGGGCACCGCACGGCTTACTGTCGGGATCGACGTGAACTTCGGCGACCCGATCTGGCCCGCACCTCGTCTTGTTGACCTTCCCCGCGTCGTGCCCCTCGGGCTCCCGCCGGTGACGCTGCTGGGCTACCCGCTGACGATGGTGCTCGCGGAGAAGGTCGTCACCGCAATCGACCGCGGTATCGCCAACACCCGCTGGCGTGACTTCGCGGACGTGTACGTGTTGACCCGTCTTCATCCGGTCGGCGCGGCCGAGTTCCGAGCGTCGGTGAAGACCGTGGCCGAGTACCGGAACGTGGCGTTCACGCCTCTTCTGCCGGCGCTCGCGCCGATGGGCGATTGGGCCCAGCAGAGGTGGCGCGCATGGCGCACACGATCGCACCGCGAGCATGAACTTCCCGGGGCGTTCGCCGACGTGCTCGCAGCGGTCGCAGGCTTCGCCGACCCCGTGCTGTCGGAGACGGCAGTGGGACAATGGAACCCTTCGGCGAAGTCCTGGGAGTGAATCGGCAGGTGCCGCTCACGCCGTGACCGACCAGCTGGGCTGAGGTGGCGGCGCCGTGTGCGAGCCCCAGCCCGGCAGACCGCTGATCAGGGTGGCGAGTGCTTCACGGGTGGCGGCCTCCATCCCGTGTGGTAGGGCCTGGATGCGTGGCTCGCGGGCCATGGCCTCGATGAGCGCCGCGGAGGGGTGGGCGAGCGCCCACAGACCAGTGATGAGGGAGTGCAGGCCGCCGAGGAATTGATCCCTGGAGGAGGGTCCCACTCGCCGAGATCGGTCGTCAGAGCGACGAGGAGCCGCTGCATCGAGGCCTGGACGGCGAGCTTGAACGCGATCACCTCATCCGAGGTGACGTTGTGTTCGAGCACCGTGGGGGCGGCGATGAGCAGTTCGCACAGGAGGGGCTGCTCGGCAGCGGTGGCGGCAAGGACACCGGAAACCCGTTCGACCTGATCGGGCTCGCCGGCGCGTGGCAGCGCGTCACAGACCGCGTCGACCCATGCGTCGTACTCCTGGGCGAGCAGGATGGCCTCGCGGGAGCCGAAGTAGCGCAGCACGTTGGATTTGGCGAGGCCGACCTGTCGGGCGATCTCGTTGAGGCTGATGTCGGCGACCGTTCGGCGACCGTCCTGCCCGTGAGCATCTGCCCGGGTGGTGGCGAGAATCTCGTGGCGGCGCTGGTCGCGCTGCTCATCGGCTCGAGTCACCGGTCAGCGCGACGCGGACCCGGCGACCCCCTTCGCCAGACTCCACAACCTGGCACGCGTGAGGGTCGTCGTGGGTTGAGGCTCAGTGGAATCGCCACGACGGCTCGCCGTAGCGCCTGCCGGGAGCACCGATGAGGCCGCAGCGCCGCCCTCGAGAACGCCCGTCGAACCGGGCTGGCGGTCCGCTTCTCCCTGTCCAGTGGTGGGATGACGTGCCGCCACCCCGGCTAACGGTGGAGCTTCCCGCCCCTGGCAGTGCCCCCAGAGCGATGACGCGATGCTGCTGGGCGAGGGCGTCGACCACGCGGGGGTCCCACTCGTCCAGGGTGGCCCCCAGGTGGGTGAGCAGCGCCACCGGCGTTCCACCCAGCGGCTTCCGCCTTCGGCGAGGAGAACGAAAGCAAACCACGCGCCAGCAAGCGTCACGTCGTGCTCTCAGCCCTGTGGTGTCCGGTGGCTTGAGGCGGGGTGGGGGCCCCGTGGTGTCCGAAGCTGTCCACCGGCTGCGGTCGGCACCCGTTATGCGGGGTGACTGGCTTGTCTTGCCGGTGACGGGAGGCCGCGATGCAGTGCGAGGAGTGTCACGCCAGCGTTCTGGGGTCGCTGCTGCTCGTGCCCGACCATGCGGGGGAGATTGGTGGTCTCGGCGCCTGCGGGCTGTTGCGGGCGGTCGACACCTGCGACCAGCTGGAACTGACCAAGTGCGGGGGTGACCTGAACGCAGCGGTCGTTGCCGATGAAGCCGTCGAGATCTTGCGCCTGCACGCGTTCTCACCCCGGCGTCGAATCGTGCTCCCTTCATCGTCTGCCGCAGGAAGAGACGCCACGGTCGCTCCCGCGTTCGCCTCCCTGGGCAACGACCTGCTGGCAGCGCTGCGATGAACCGTTCACCTTCTGCCTGTGGGCCGTGGATGCCGGCCGCCTATGCTGAGGGGCAGCTACTGACGCGAGATCCGCGCGGGTCTCGGGTTCGAAGCGATTCCCCACGCATTCCCCACGGCAAGGTGACGAAGTGCCAATCAATCCGCAAAAGACCTTGTCAGGGGGCCATTGTCGGCTGACAGAAGAGAGCTTCAACTCCTCTCTCGCGCACAACGATGTATGGTCCCCTGACTACATCAAATCCACTCTGACAAGGACTTCGGTCCTTCTCAGTTGTGGACACGGATGGCCTCCGGAGGCCTCCCATCCCCACGTATTCCCACGACATCCGGGGCGGGGGGAACGTCGTCGGCGTCGCCTGCTGTCCAGCCCACCGTCCTCGAGCCCGTTACGGAGCGTGACGGGAGGGGTGCATCATGGGTAGACCACGGGTCAAGGTCAAGCGCGGCTTCGGTGAGGTCGGCCGGTTGCCGAGCGGGCGGTTTCACACGCGGCGCGGCAGCGTCGTGCATCGCACCGGGGCGCTCCCGGCTATTGCCGCTGCTTGTTAGGAGAGCCGAGTCTCACCGATCCAGGCGTCCCCTGTCTCGACATCAGTCACGACCGGGGGCTTGGGGAACCCACCCGCCCTAGCCCAGCAACCGCTGGGAAGTAGACGTCCCGGTTGAAGCGATCCAGGGCATCGCCGGAGTCCCACAGCTCCATGACTTGCCAGCCGCCGGGAGTAGGGCCGGCCGCGAAAGCGCGGCGGTCCTCAGGGAGGTGGGCGACGGCCTTCGACGCCCAGCCAGGTGTGGCCGTGGCGGACGAAGGTCTGCACGGTGGCGAGTCGCCAGCGCTTGCGTGAGCCGTACAAAGTGGCGTCGGTGATGATGCGGTGGGTGAGGGTGGCCGTCCTGGTCGACCCATGGGTACCGCAAGCGCTCACTGGCACCACCCTCGTGAGCGAAGCACGCTTGCGCGCAAGGGTCGCGCCCGCGGCCGACTACATGTTGATGACCCGCGCGAGGCGGACGCCCCACTCTTCGTCCGGGTTGGTGGTGCCGTCGCCGAGACGCTCCTGCATGACTGCTACGCCGAGATCCCGGTGCTTGGGCAGCCTGTTCCGCTCGGCAGCGTCCAAAGCAGCGCCAATTTCGGCGTGGCTGAGGTCCGTGCAATAGGCGGGGGCGCCGGGCTGCTGGCGCCACGAGTCCGCGAGGGAACCAGCGTCGAAGGCGTCCAGGCCGGTGTCATTGACCAGCGCCATCGCGATCTCCCGGTCCCTGTCACGGTCGGCCGCGACAGGAATCGCGATCCGATCGGGCGCACCTGCAGGCTTGCCCTTCTTGGCGAAGGATGCCGAGCCGATCGCGTTCCATGCCTTGGCGATCGGACGGCCAAGTTGCTCGGCAACCCACACGCTCTCAACTTGACCGGCCTCAATCGCGTCGATCTTGTCGTCGCGGAACGGGTAGCAATTGGAGGTGTCGATGACCGCTGTGTCCTCGGGCAGGCGCGCGATCAGCGGAGCGAGCTCGGGGATGCGGTTGAGGGGGATGGACAGGATGACCACCTGAACATCGGCCAGAGCCTCTTCGGTCGTCACGGCACGCGCGCCCAGGCTGCTTGTTGATACCACCACGCACGCCGGACAACTCGACATCGTCCATGCAGGCATCGACGGTCACCAGCACCTCGTCATCTCGTAAGCCGCGACCTTCGAGATAACGCGATGTGCGTACCTTTCGTGAGTCAGGCGGCTCGTGAGTCAGGCGGCGTGCAGAGTGAATCGCAGCCCCAGTGCGTTGGTCACCTTCAGGACGGTTGACCAGGTCGGGTTGCCCTGATCGGACAGCGCCTTGTATAGGCCGTCGCGGCTCATGCCGACGCGGCGAGCGAGTTCGCTCATGTTCTGGGAGCGAGCGATGACACCAAGGGCGCGGGGAACGGCCGTGGGGTCCTCGGCCGATTCCTCCAGCGCAATCTCCAGGTAGGAGGCGACATCATCGATGCCGTCTAGATAATCAGCCGCATCGAACGGGGTGTACTTCTCAGTCTTCTTCGTCATCGTCGTCCTCCCTCGAACGCCAGTCGGCAGCAAGTTGGTGAGCCTTCTCGATGTCCTGTTGCTGTGTGGATTTGTCGCCGCCACACAGCAACAGGACCAGACGGTCGCCGTGTTGTGTGAAGTAGACCCGATAGCTGGGACCGAAACTCAAGCGCAGTTCGAGCACGCCCTGTCCGACCGACTTCACATCACCAGGATTCCCGTGGGCGAGGCGGTCGATCCGTTCCACGATCCGCAGCCTGCCCTGCCGGTCCTTCAGCTTTCTGAGCCAACGGTCGAAGCCCTCGCTGGTGTAAACCTCGACCACGTGTCGACTATAGCTGACACTGCCTGGCCGGGCAACCCCTGAAGGGACGAGTTGCAGTCGCTCTGACTCCGCGGCCGAGCAGTTGATGGACGCCCTGGCGGCGACCGATCTCGCGTCGAAGGACTGACGTGGACGCCGTCGTCCCTGTTTGTCGCCGCTCGGCGACTCCTCCTCGACGCCCTCGAAGCGCTGACCCCCACCTCCCGAGCCTCGTCCTGGTCGGTGCCCAAGCCGTCCACCACCACGCAGGCATCTCTGGCTGATGAGGACTTGACTCGAGTACAGATCATAAGTTTGAGGGGTTCAAAATTATGATCAGCGAGGACGGGAGGCGATGCCCATCCTTTTCGGCGCTGATCCGATCCAGGCTGAAGTGCAGGTCACCCTCGCGGCCCTCGCAGACGGGAAGGTCATCGATGACGCGGTGGAGCGACAGTATGTGGACCTCAAGGAGGAGCATGGTCGCCGTGATCGCCAGGCAACATCGGGCCCAGTAGTCCTCCCAACCAGGAGGCCGCGCAGGAGCCTGCATGGCGAACACTCCCGGTGGTGGCGCGGTGATCGTCGGGGTGTCCAACGACGGCCAGTTGATCGGCACCGATCTGGAGGCCGAGTGGTTGCGGCACCGCACGTGGGAGTTGTCGGGCAAGGCCCTGACCGTCGACATCGCGACCCACGAGATCGCGGGGCGGCGATCGCGAGGGTCCAGCCTCGCTGGGGTTGGCCTCAGGTGGGGGGGGGCGGGTCTTCGGCTTGACGAGCCGGTCGCTTGGGTCTCACTGGCCTAGCCATGTGATCACCCCAAGTGACTGGGAGTACAGTCATGTGACAGGTAGACTGGTCATATGCGATTTGAGGCTGCGTTCGGGGGCTTGATCCCGGGTGCGAGCGGGGCGGTGCTGGCCGTGCTGCTGCGTACGGGTGTTCCGCTGACCGGGCGGCAGGTGCATGGCCTGGTCCGCGATCAGTGCAGCCTGTGGTCGGTTCAGCAGGCGCTGGCCTCCCTCGCCGATCTCGGTGTGGTGGAGGGCCGCGCTGTGGGCCGGGCGATGGTTCACACGATCAATGAGGACCATTACGCCATCCAGCCTTTGCGGGTCCTGCTCGATCCGATTGCTGCGCTGCGGGAGGCGGTTCGGGCTGTGGTCGGGTCGAGTGTCGATGCGGTGGTCCTGTTCGGGTCGGTGGCGCGGGGGGAGGCATCGGCCGAGAGTGATGTCGACTTGGCCGTCGTTGC
Source organism: Tessaracoccus luoxuelianae (assembly GCF_054483915.1). NCBI lineage: Bacteria > Bacillati > Actinomycetota > Actinomycetes > Propionibacteriales > Propionibacteriaceae > Tessaracoccus > Tessaracoccus luoxuelianae. The sequence goes on from NZ_CM137013.1 coordinate 868,901, forward strand.
GCCCTCGGGCTGGGAGGGTCGGACGGAACTGGAAGACGTGGTCCGCGCTCGGCTGGGCAACGACTGTGATGTGCTGGTGTTCACACCGGAGGAGTTCGGTCGGCTCGCGGGCAGCGGCGAGGAGCCGGTCGTCGCTCAGATCGTCGCTGACGGGGTGGTTCTGCTCGGGTCGCTCCCGCAGGCGACGGTTGGTGTGGCGTGATGGCGACGCTCGAACACCGCAATCACGCACGAAGCTTCCTGAGGAAAGCCGAGGAGTACCTGGCCTCCGCGGAGGCCAATCTGAATGCGGAGCGGTACACCGTTGCTGCGGGGATGCCATCCATGCGGGCATCTGCGCCAAGGATGCCATCGTCACTCAGCTCACCGGTTCGAGGGTGAAGGGCAAGGATCACGCGCTTGCCGCGAAGGAGCTTCGTTGGGCACTGGGGCAGCGACCGGACGCGGCCGGTGCCGAGAAGGGACTCCGCGAATTGGTGTCGAACAAGGCTGACGTTGAGTACGGCGTCAGCCTCATGTCTGTTGTGAAGGCTGAGGCGCTCGTCCGTCGCGCTCGGAGCGTGGTCGAGATCGCCGTCCGCGTCGTCCGACTCAACGGGTGATGGCGACCCCCAGGTGCCGAGCTCCCGTGCCGGCTGCACGGTTGCTACGTGTTCGCCTGTCCCGTTCCATGGCGCCGAGGATGCTGCCGTTCTGCGCCAATCTCGGGATTGCCGTTGACAGCAACGCGCGCTGCGGCGGCTCTACACAATTCCCCACGACGAGGTGACGACATGGCTCAGGCCCATCAAAAGACCTTGTCAGGAGGCCATTCTCGGGGCGACTGGGCCATGAATCCGTTGCCCATTTCCGCGGCTGATCTTGGGTAGAGAACCAACTCGCGTCGGAGCCTTGTGGCGGGGTCAGTGCGGGGCTCCGGGTGCCACCGGAGTCCACAGCCGGTCGATGGGCATGACGTGGAGTCGGTCGGCGTAGGTGTAGGAGCGGGTTCCGGTGGTGAGGATGATCCCGGCGGCGAACCGCGGTCCGAGGGCGTCGCGGAGTTGAGCCAGACCGCGGAAGTCGCCGCCGGGTGCCCGTTCGCTGGCTTTGACCTCGAGGGCAACGACTGTGCCGTCGTCGTACTCGACGACCACGTCAACCTCCACACCGTCGCTGGTCCTCCAGTGGCCCAGGGCGACTGGCTCGTCGAGCCAGGAAGCCTGCTTGCGGATCTCCCCGACGACGAAGGTCTCCAACAGGTGCCCGAAGTCCGTCAGCGATGCCGGGGCGAATCCTGCGAGCTTGTCAGGCGTGAGTCGCAGCAGCCGGGCGGCCAGTCCGGAGTCGACGACGTGGACCTTGGGTTTGACGCTGACCCGTGAGCGCAGGGTCTTGCCCCACGCCGGTAGCCGTACCACGAGGAAGAGGTCCTCGAGCAGCCGCAGGTGACCCTCTACGGTGGCTCGACTGACGCCGAGCCTCTCAGCAGCAGCAGAGACGTTGAGCAGTTGCCCGGTTTGTGCCGCGGTTAGACCCAGCAGGTCGGTCATTGCCTGTCGTTCACGGATTCGGCTCAACTCCAGGGCGTCCCGCTCGACCGATGCTCGCACGAAGTCATCGAACCATCGGGCTCGGGCCGAGCCGGAACGTCGCAGGGCCAAGGGCAGGCCCCCGGCGCAGACACGCTCCACGTATTCCTGGCGCGTGGTCGTTGAGGAGGGGATCCGGCCGACGACACCCTCAGGGTCGGCAGGCAACACCTCGATGAGGTTCTCGCTCACCCCGGCGATCTCACCTTGGGACAGCGGCCAGATGGTCAGGGAGTGCAACCGTCCCGTGAGAGCCTGCGCCGTGGCGGGCAGGGCGTCCTGCCGGGTCGATCCAGTGATCACGGCGGTTCCGGGTAGGCTGCCCTCTCGATTCAGCCTCGCTTTGAGCGCATCCAGGATGTCGGGCACCCGCTGGTACTCGTCGACACACACTGGTGCCGCACCACCGACGACCGAGGCCAGGTTCCCCACGACCGCTTCGCGCACCTCGACGTCGTCCAGGTCGAGAACCGATCTCCCCACATCGGCAGCGAACCTGTGCAACACCGTGGACTTACCCACCGAGCGCGGGCCGTGCAGGGCGATCACCGGTTCCACGGCAACCAGCCCCGTCAGGACTTCACCCACCCTCCGTGGGACGAGCGAGTCGAGGACCATGAGCCCAACCTAGCAGACATGACGCCACGTAGTACGCAAACGCGAACACAGGAACCAAGCAAACATGAGCGCGCGCGGTGTGCAATCTTGAAGGACCGACCATCGGCATGTGGGCGGGGTTCCGACCATCGCCGTCGGCGTCCGACTCTGGGCAACTGAGTGAGCACACGCCCATCGGCATGTCGGTGAATTGACTCGTTCCTACGGCGGCGTCCCCACGTCGCATCTGCGGTCGTCCTGTCCTTCGGCGAGGACAGCGAAGGCAGACAACACACCACCAAGGGTCACGTCGTGCTCCCCAGCCCCTGTGGTGTCAGGTGGCATGAGGCGGGGTGGGGGGCCCCGTGGTGTCGGAAGCTGTCCACCGGCTACGGTCGGCACTCGTTATGCGGGGTGACTGGTTTGTCTGGGCCGATGACAGGAGTCCGCGATGCAGTGCGAGGAGTGCCACTCCAGCGTTCTGCGCTTGCTGTCGCTCTTGCCCGAGCATGTGAAGGAGACTGGCGCCTTCCGCGCCGTCCGGCTGCTGGGGGCGGTCGACACCTCCGATCAGTTCGGACTGGTCAAGCACGGGGGTGAGCCGAACGCAGCGGCCGTTGCCGATGGAGCCCGAGAACCTGCGCCGGTACGCTTCCTCACTCGGTGGCTGGATCTCGGCCTCGGCCTCGGTGTCGATAGCCGCAGGCGGCGACGCCGCGGCGGCTCCCACGCTCGCGGCCCCTTTCATCGACTGGCTGTCGGCCCTGCGGTCAACCAACCTCTCAGCGGTGGCCCGTGGATGCCGGCCGCCTATGCTGAGGGACAATCATGGACGCGAGATCCGCGCGGGTCTCGCGTGCTGAGCCATTCCCCACGCATTCCCCACGGCAAGGAGACGACATGGCTGAAGCCCATCAAAATACCTTGTCAGGAGGCCGTCATCGGCTGACAGAAGAGAGCTTCAACTCCTCTCTCGCACACAAAAGTGCCTCTGACTAGGGCAAATACCGGGAATCGGCGAGAGGTGAAAACCTCTCGCCGATTCTCTGTTTCTTGGGGCTGGATCCGCCTGTGGCAAGGGGCTCATGCTGGGTGGGGTGGTCCGGGTGGCTGTCGGGGGGGTCTCGTGCGGTGTTGGGGGGGGCTGGTTCCCCACGGGTTCCCCATGGGGAATGGCGTGGTCTCCTGGGGCTGTGGAGGCTCGCCGGCGTGCCGTCTCTGGGGTTTGTGTGTCCGCTGACCGGTGCCGGGGTGGCCGGGTGTCTGGCCGTGTTGCCGCTGTCGTGATCGGGTTGACATGGCTCACGGAGGGACTGACTTTCGGCCAGACTCTGGGGCGTGTGGGCCGCAGGTGATCCAGGGCGCCTGTGATACTACGGCTTGTCGTTCTCGCTGGGGGTGCGGTGTGGTCGGCGCATTGCCGCGTCGGGGTTGGGGGAGTGTCGCGGCGGCTGGCTCGTTGGTGCGCGGGTTGTGTTTGGCGGTGTCGGTGGCGTTGATCACTGGGTTGGGTGTCGCGTCGCCGGCTCGGGCGGATGACCCGGAGGACACGCCGCCCGCGGATGTGTTGGTGCGGCCGGATTGGGTCTCAGCCTCGGTGCAGCCGCGCATCGGCCAACCCTCCCAGGCCCGCCGTTTCGGCCAGCCGCAGGACTGGGATCAGCCCGGCCGACCCGATCAGGTTCGGGTCATCGAAGACCGCTGATGCCGCTGCCGGTGTATGAGAGAGTTGCACCTACGAGATGTCCCTTGTGGTCAGGTCGAACGGAAGCCTCAAGAACTTCGATTCTCCTGCACCACAAGGGACTTCTCATGCTCCGACCCGCACGCAACCCGCTACAACCTCAACCCCATCGGTGGATCCGGGATAAGGAACCCTCCACGATTTCGGGGGAACCACACACGGCGGCTTCGACACGAAGTGCGCCAATGGCAACAAGGAGGACCTCACCACGGTGATCTCCAACATGCCGACCGGGGACCTCACCGTCCTCGACGCCTACTACGACTTCCGTCTGGCAGTCACCGGCAAGGGCAAGGGCAAGGGCAAGGGCAAGGGCAAGCGCTGACGCTCTGCTCGTAGCACTGGCACGAGGGGCCGGGTCCGCGTTGCGGGCCCGGCCCCTCGTGCTGACCACCCTGGACCCGCCCGCTCCGGCACCCTTCAGCTCGGACCGCCGTGCCGCACCTCGAGATAGGCGAGGACGGCTCGCACTCGGCGGTGCTCCGAAGGGCCGCCCTCGCTGAGACCGAGCTTGGCGAGGATGCTGCCGACGTGGGACTCCACGGTGCGCTCGGCGAGGACGAGCCGAGCCGCGATGCCCGGGTTGGCCAGGCCCTCGGCCATGAGCGCGAGCACCTCGAGCTCGCGCGGCGTCAGCGCGGAAAGGGAGTCGCGGCCCCCCGCGAGCAGCCGCGCGACGACCTCGGGGTCGAGCGCCGACCCGCCGGCGGCGACCCGGGTCAGCGCGTCCACGAACTCGTCGACGTCGAGCACCCGGTCCTTGAGCAGGTATCCGAACCGGCCGGTCGCGACGAGCTCGACCGAGAGCCGGGTCTCGACGTGCTGGGACAGCAGGAGTACCCCCACCTCGGGGGTGCGCCGGCGCACCTCGGCCGCGACCTCGGCCCCGTCGTGCGCGTGGTTCGGGGGCATCCGAACGTCGAGCACCGCGACGTCGGGCCGGTGCTCGAGGATGGCGGCTAGCGCGCCCGGCGCGTCGGCGGCCGTGGCGACCACCTCGTGCCCGAGCTCGCCCAGCAGCGCCGACAACCCCTCGCGGAACAGGGCGGAGTCCTCGCCGATCACGATCCGCACGGGATGACCGCCTCGATCGCCGTGCCCTGTGCGAGTGGGCTGCTCACCGCGAGCGACCCGCCGTGGGCGTGCACGCGGTCCCGCAGCCGGGCCAGGCCCGACCCTGGCACGAGCCGCGCCCCGCCGGCCCCGTCGTCGCGCACCACGACCCGCAGCTCCTCGTCCTCGTGTCGCACGTCGATCGCGATCCGGGACGCGCCGGCGTGCTTGACGGCGTTCGCGACGCCCTCGCTGGCGACGTAGTACGCAGTGAGGCTGACGTGGTCGGGGATGCCGTTGGCCGAGTACGACACCTCGACGGGCAGTGCACTGGAGCGGGTGAGGTTGTCCAGCGCCGCCGGCAGCCCATCGTCGAGAGAGCTCGGCCGCAGGCCGTGGGCGATCGCGCGCAGTTCGCCCACCGCGTCCGCGATCTCGGTGACGGCGCTGTCGACGAGGGCGTCGAGGTCGACCGGCGCCCCCGAGGCGGCATGCCGCTGGGCCACCCGCAGACGCATGCCGAGCGAGACGAGCCGCTGCTGGGCACCGTCGTGCAGGTCGGTCTCGAGCCGCCGCCGCTCCTCGTACCCCGCCTCCAGCAGTCGCTCCCGGGTCGCCTCGACCTCGACGAGCGCCTCGGCGAGCTCCTGCCGCAGCCGTACCTGATCGGCGAGCAGCCCACTGGCCGTGAGGATCTCACTCGGCACGACCGCACACCGCGGCCCGGGCACGACGACCCCGACATCGTGTCCACCAGAACGGATCGGCTGACCGCCCGCCTCCTCGACCGGGCGGCCCGCGACGTCGAGGTATGCGGTGGCACCGGGCCGCCGGTAGCCCACCCGCAGGCCGTCGTCCCGGAGCGCCTCGCGCAGCACCTCCTCGAGCCGCTCCGGCTCGTCGCGCCCGGCGCCCACCCGCTCGGCCAGCGCTGCGACGGCGTCCAGGCCCGCGGCCCGGCGCGGGTGCAGCCGCCGCCCGAGAACCCGGAGCAGGAACGAGCGGGCCGGCAGGAGGGCGAGCATCACCGCGACGGTCGCGACGACGGCGGCGGTGACCGAGTCCGCGCCGAGGGTGCGGCCGAGGACGGCGGACACCGTCGCATACCCGACGAGGACGCCGACGGTGAGGATCGAGTACACCCCGGCGAGCACGATCGCCCGGTCGACGTCATAGAGGTCGTGGCGCAGGATCGCGACGAACGTCGCCGCCGGCATCGCGACGTTGAACGCGACGAGACCGACGACGACCGGCTCGGGCCCGCCGGTGACGAGATAGCCGACCCAGCACAGCACGAGCGTCACGGGCAGCAGCCCCGCGGCGAGCAGCATCCACCGCAGCTGGGCGCGGGCCCGAGGGTCGGAGGCCGCGGCGTGCCGTCGCCAGAGTGAGACCCCCGCCCCGATGAGGACGGCGAGGAAGATCGGCAGCAGTCCGAGCGAGACGTAGCCGACGGCGTGGGTGCCGAGCGGCCGGGGCCAGTCATCGAGCGGCGGCATGAGCGGGCCGGGGATGACCGCGGTGAGCAGGTTGAAGAGCACCGGGATCACGAGCAGCGCGACTGCGCTCGCCCGCCCGAGCCGACCCCAGGGCCGGCCGTCGGGGAAGAGGACGACGACCATCGCATACGGCACGAACCACGCCATCCACACGCCCTGGGTGAGGACCCAGAGGAGCGGGCTCGCGGGCAGCGCGCTCGGCTCGGCGGCGAGGGCGTCCTGCCAGGTGCCGTGCGCGTTGATGAGGGCGATCCCCGTGCCGGCGGAGGTGAGCCAGGTGCCGACCCAGTTGCCCGGGTCGTGGCGGATCGCGAGGTAGCCGGCCGTCAGGGGCGCCGCGACGACGACCCACGACAGCGCGGTGATCGCGGCGTCGGCCCGGCCCCCGAGGTCCATCGTCGCCCAGATCGAGAGGACGAGCAGCACCGCTGTGGCGGCCCACAGGGCCACCGTCACGCGTTTGGGCCAGGGCACAGAGCACACGCTAGGGCCGCGGCGGCGGCCGTGTCATCCGTGCGGGCACGCAGACCGGCGTCGGTGGTCGCCCGGGCGACTAATTCGGTATGCGCCACGAGGCTTTCGCAGTCACGTATCGACAGGCTGGGACTCGGCTCGAGATCCGCTCGACGCCGGATCGACGCGTTCACAGTCATAGGAGACCGACATGTCCGAGACCCTCGCTCCCGCTCCCTCTCCCTCGTCCAGGGCGGCCGCTGTGTCACCCGATGCGCCGGCCGCGGTGCCCGTGTCGACGCGGCGGGATATGCGCCGGACCTGGCGCATCCTCGCCGCGGTCGTCATCCCGCTCGGGCCGCTTGCGGTGACCTTCATGCGGTGGGTGATGCCGTACTGGACCGATGAGTCGCCGGAGGCCGGGGTCGCCGCGATCGCCGACGACCTCGGCGGGATCGCCGCGCTCAACTGGCTCGCCCTGTTCGGGTACCCGTTCATGCTGCTCGGCGCGCTCGCGCTCGGCTTCGCCCTGCGCCGGCGGGTGCCCGTGCTGGCGACGCTCGGCTCAGGGGTGCTCTTCACCGCATACGCGCTCGGGGCCATGGTCGGCGCCAGCGACGTCGTCGCCGAGGCGATGCTGCGGGCCGGCTACGACGAGGCGAGCACCGTCGATGTGACGACTCTCGTCATGGACCACCCCACCGGTCTCGTCGGCATCCTCGCCTTCGTCTTCGGGCACCTGCTCGGGCTCGTCCTGCTCGGGATCGCTGTCATCCGATCCGGGCTCGTGCACTGGTGGGTCGGCGCCCTCATCATCGTGGCCCAGCCGGTGCACGTCATCTCCGCCGTCGTCGTCCCCAGCCGGGCACTCGACGTCATCGGCGGCTGGGGTGCGACGACGCTGGGCTTCGCGATCGTCGCGCTCGCCGTGCTGCGGATGAGCGACGACGAGTGGGACGCCCCGCCGTTGCCGCGCGAGGACGCGACGCCATGAAGCAGGCCCCTCGCCCGCCCCGGCGGCTCAGGTCTCGCCGGCGTGGCGGGTGGGCAGACGTACCCGCACCAGGGTGCCCTCGGGTCCGGACTCGATGGTGATCTCGCCGGAGTGGCGTCCGACGACGATCCGGCGCGAGATGTCCAGCCCCAGCCCGGTCCCCTTCCCCACCTCCTTGGTCGTGAAGAACGGCTCGAAGGCGTGCGCGCTGACCTCCGTCGGCATCCCGTGGCCGGTGTCGCTGATCTCGACGACGACCCAGTCCCCGCCGTCGAGGCGAGCCGACACCCCCAGGGTTCCGGGGCCCTCCATGGCGTCGATGGCGTTGTCCACCAGGTTGGTCCACACCTGGTTGAGCTCACCGGCCATGGCCTCGATCGGAGGCAGGCCGGGTGCATACCGCTTCTGGACCTGTATGCGGTCGCCCAGCTTGTGCGCCAGCATCACCAGGGTGCTGTCGAGACCCTCGACGAGGTCGGTGGTCTGCAGGGAGGCGCGGTCCATCTGGGAGTAGGACCGGACGGCGGCGACGAGGGTGGAGATGCGCCGGGTCGCCTCCTTGACCTCGCGCAGCAGTGCCGCGTTGGCGAGGGAGGCGCCCACCCACTCCATCGCGGGGCCGAGGGCGGCACAGGGAAGGCCCCGGGCGACCTCCTCGCACCACTCGACATCCGCCCCGGCGGCCGCCAGCGCCGGCGCGATCTCCCAGTCCCGGTCCACCTCGTGGTCCACCAGCCACTCGGAGAGCTCGTCCTCGCGGTCGGCCAGGGCGATGGCCGTGGGCGCCGGCTCGTCACCGCTGTCGCTGACGCGCAGCCGGAGGTCGTTGAGGACGGTGAACTGCTCCGGGGAGATGCCGGTCGCGGCGAGGTGGGACAGCGCGACGAGCAGGGCGGTGGAGGTGCTCTGGAGGGTGTCCGCCGCGCGCGTCGCCGCAGACGCCGGGTTGTTGAGCTCGTGCGCGAGACCGGCGGAGAGGGTGCCGAGGGCGACGAGGGCTTCGCGCTGGCGAGCGGTCGACTCGATCCGGCGGACGGTGTTGACGAGTCCGTGGATGAAGTGCAGCCCGAACGGGAACCACTGCTCGGCCAGCCGGCGCAGCTGCGCGGACTCCACGCGCAGCACCCGTCCGGGGGACTCGGCACGGCCGGTGGCGAAGTAGACGCCGAACTCGTCCCAAGCTGCGAACCCGCCGGCCCACTGCCCCGGGCTCGTCATGTGGCCGAACACCGACTGCTCGGTGCCCACCTGCCGGACGAGCGCGATGCTCCCCTCGAGCAGGACCCACCAGTTGTCCGCCGGCCGCTGCTCCTCGAAGAGCACATCTCCGCGCTCCACCATCTTCTCCGTGGCAGCCGCCAGCAGCTCCTCCAGCTGGGCGTCGTCGAGGCCGTCGAAGAGGGGCAGGGCCCGCAGCTCGCGGATGTCCATCAGACGCTCGCCAGGTAGCGGTGGACGAGGTAGACCGACATCGCACCCTCGCCGACGGCCGACGCCACGCGTTTCATCGAGTCCAGCCGGACGTCGCCGGCGGCGAAGACGCCTGGGACGCTCGTCTCGAGCGCGAAGGGCGCTCGGGTCAGCGCCCACCGGTCGGGCGGGTCGGCCTGCTGGAGGTCCTCCGGGCCGGTGACGAGGAACCCCTTGTCGCCGCGGACGACGGTGTCGTCGAGCCAGTCGGTGCGGGGGAGGGCGCCGATGAAGACGAAGAGCCAGTTCGTCACCTCGTCGTGCTCATCCCCGGTGGTCCGGTCGGCCAGCGTGACTCTCTCGAGATGGTCCTCGCCGTGCGCCGCGACTACCTCGGTCCGGTAGCGGACCTCGACGTTGTCCGCCGACTCGATCCGGGCGATGAGGTACTGCGACATCGACGCCTCTAGGCTGTCGCCGCGTACGAGCATGACGACGCGGGAGGCGACCTTGGCGAAGTTGAGCACGGCCTGGCCGGCCGAGTTCGCCGCCCCGACGACGTGCACGGTCTGCCCGGCCGTCTGCGCCGCCTCGGCGGCGGAGGCGCCGTAGTAGACGCCGCGCGACCCGAGCCGCTCGGCGCCCTCGGCCGCCAGTCGCCGGTAGGACACACCCGTCGCGACGAGCACGGCCCGGCTCTCCACCTCCCCGCCATCGGCGAGTCGCACCGCGTGGACGGGGCCGCGCTGCTCCAGGCCCACGACCTCCTGGGCCAGGACGGTCTCGGCGCCGAAGCGCGCCGCCTGGGCGACGGCCCGATGGGTGAGGTCGGACCCGGAGACGCCCTTGGGGAAGCCGAGGTAGTTCTCGATCGCCGCGCTCTGCCCGGCCTGACCGCCGGGGGCGTCCCGTTCGACGACGACGGTGCGCAGCCCCTCGGAGGCGGCGTAGACGGCGGCGGCGAGTCCGGCCGGTCCGCCGCCGACGATGCAGAGGTCGTAGAGCGGCTGCTCCGCGCGGGTCCGCAGGCCGAGCGCCTCGGCGAGCTCGACGCTGGTGGGGGAGCGCAGCGGCCCACCCTCGGGGAGGAGGACGAGTGGGAGGTCGGCGACGTCCGCGCCGGCGAGGTCGAGCAGGCGCCTGGCCTCGTTGTCCCGCTCGAGGTCGAGCCAGACGTAGGGGATGTGGTTGCGGGCGAGGAACATCTTGACGTCGTAGCTGCGGTCAGACCACAGGTGCCCCACGACGCGCACCGTGCCCTCGCCGTCGCGGTGGGTCTGCCGCCACGCCGCGAGCAGGTCGTCGACGACGGGATAGAGGGACTGCTCGGGAGGTTCCCAGGGCTTGAACATGTAGTAGTCCAGGCCGATGTCGTTGATGGCCCGGATGGCGACGTCGGTGTCCGCGTATGCGGTGAGGAGCAGGAGCTTGGTGTCCGGCGAGGTCTCGCGCACCGCGGCCATGAGCTCGATGCCGGTCATACCGGGCATGCGCTGGTCGGAGACGAGCAGGGCGACGGGCCGGTCGCGCAGGGCGAGCTCGGCCATCGTCGCCAGGGCCTCGTCCCCGGAGTCGGCCCGTGCTGTCGGCGAGCTCGGTGCTCGTCTACGCGAATCTCGCTCGCTGTGGACGACTGCATATTGCGCTGGGTGAGAGCCGGTGTTCCGTTGTGGGGTGAGCCAGTGTTCCGTTGACGGCTGGGCCATGGTGACGCCGCGGTCGGCCGCGGTTTCGCGTGTGGGAGGTTCGTCGGGTCCGTGCCGTTGGGGCACGGTCGTGACGAGAGGGGTCGCCTTCAATGGTCGACTACAAGAGGATTCTTCAGCTTCGTGCTGAGGGGGTGAGCCAGCGCGGGATCGCTGACGCGTTGGGGTTGGGCTGTGTCAAGTTTCGTGGACAGGTGTTTTGTTGGTCAGGCCGCGGCTGCGGTCTGAGGGTGGTGGGCGGCGTGGACCGCGGCTGGGGTTTGGTAGTCGAGGGTGGAGTGGCGGCGGCGTCGGTTGTAGAACACCTCGATGTATTGCATGACGTGGAGCCTGGCTTGGGCTCGGGTCGCGAACCTGTGCCGGTAGTACATCTCGTTCTTCAGCATCGAGAACCACGATTCGGCCACCGCGTTGTCGTGGCACGATCCGGTCCGCCCCACCGACAACCGCACCCCGAGTTGGGCGGCGAGGGCGGCGTAGTCGGCTGAGGTGTACTGAGATCCGCGGTCCGAGTGGAAGATCGCTCCAGGGGCGAGGTGTCCGTGGGTGTGGGCCATCCGCAGAGCGGCGCTGATCAGTTCGGTGCGCATGTGCTCGGCCATTGCCCAGCCGACCACCATCCGGGAGTGGAGATCGATCACGGTGGCCAGGAACAGCCACCCCTCGCCAGTGCGCAGGTAGGTGATGTCACCGACCAGCTTGGTCCCTGGCGTGTCGGAGGTGAAGTCGCGTTTGACCAGGTCAGGGCGCTGTTCGGCGTCGTCGGCGGGGATCGTGGTGCGTTTCTTCGTCCGCGGCTGGATGCCGGCGATCCCGGCCTGGCGCATGATCGAGCGCACCATCCCCTCCGAGGCGGGCACGCCGTCGGCGGTCAGGTCAGCGCGTACCCGGCGGTGCCCGTTGATGCCGTTGGAGGCTGTGTGGCTGTCGATCACCGCAGCGGTTACCTCCGCCCGTCGGGTCGCCGCCGGGCCCGGGGTATCGCCTCGCTTCACCCACGAGTAGTAACCGGCCCGCGACACGTGCAACAGGCGGGTCATCAACCCGACCGAGTGGGTGGCCTTCTCCGCGTGGATCAGCGTGAACTTGTCGGTCACGGTTGCGTCCTGGCGAAGAAGGCCGCCGCTTTTTTCAGGAACGCGTTCTCCTCCGACAGCCGGCGCACCTCGGCCTCCAACGCGGCCAGGCGGGCCGCCTCCACCGGGGGCGGGGCCTTCACCGGGTCAGGGTGCTGTTCCCGGTAGATCTTGACCCAGTAGCCCAGCGAACTCTCATTGATCTCCAACTCCCGCGCGACCTGCGCGATCGGCCGCTGAGCGACCACCACGAGCTGGACCGCGTCAGCCTTGAACTCCGGGGTGTACTTCCTGCGATTCGATGACATCTCGTCTCGTCGTTCCTTCCTGGTAACGACTGTCCACGAGAAGTGTCACACCCCAGGTGTTCACGTAACACGGTGGCGGGGGCGTTCACGGCGGCCGACTCGGCTGGTGTCGTGTTCGGGCAGGTTGCGGACCTCGGGGCTGACGAGGTCCGCCACCTGTTGCTGCCGGAGCCGGTGAGGCCGGACTCTGGGCGGGCTCCACCAGATTTCGAGTATGTGCACCGGGAGCTGGGTCGGCCGTCGGTGACATTGCTGGTGTTGTGGAACGAGTACGTGGCGAAGTGCCGCTCGACGGGCGAGGTGCCGTACCAGTATTCGTTCTTCAACGAACAGTACCGCCGCTGACTTCAAGATGTCCCTTCCCGATGGGGGTGTTTGGTGGGTCAGGGCCCGAGGAGTGCGAGGGGGACGATGGCGATGCCGTCGGGGCGGCGGTAGGCGTGTTGGCCGGTGTTGATGATCATCCGGTCGACGAGGCGGTCGCCGAGTTGTTGACCGAGCCAGTTGAGGTGTTCGACGTCGGCGGGTCTGATGGTGTCGGTGAGTTTGACTTCGATCGCGACCGTGGAGCGGTCTGGCGCCTCGATGATGAGGTCGATTTCGTGGTTTGTGTTCTTGGTGCGCAGGTGCCCGATGCGGGCGTCGGTTGCTTCGGCGTAGACGCGCACTGATTGGGCGGCCAGGGACTCGAACAGTGCCCCGAGCCAGGTGCCGGTGGCGGCGTGGACGCGGTTGCCCTGTCCGCGGAGCAGGCCGGCCTTGCCGACGCCAATGAGGCGGGCGGCCAGGGCGGGGTCGACCAGGTGGTGTTTGGGGGAGTGGGTGAGTCGCTTCAGGGGCGCGAACGCGGGCGTCCATGCCTCGATGGGGTCGAGCAGGAAGATCCGTTGGAGGTGTTGGCGGTAGATGTCTGCGGTTTGCCTGGCGGGTTTGTCGCCCTCGCCTGGGGTGGCGGCCGCCAGGATGGTGGCGTAGGTGGCGTCGGTGGCTGTCGCGGCGGCGTAGGCCGTCAGCCACGCCCGCAGGGCTGCGGGACGCCGGACGTTCACGCCGCTGTCGGGCAGCTCCCGGTCGACGATGCGGGTGAGGTAGCTGTCGAGTTGGACCTGTCGGGCGCGTTCGGGCAGGTCGCGGATCCCGGGGAACCCGGACCGGAGGATCTCGTCGGTGTAGCCGGGCAGGTCCACTGGTGAGGTCCCGGTGATCGTAGGCCGGCTCCCGGTGAGCATGTCGCGCAGGGACACGCATGGTTCGGCCACACCGCGCTCGCTGAACGTCAGTGGCCGCATCGTCAGGCTGACGATGCGGCCGGCCCCGGAGTGCACCCGCACCCCGGGTGCCACCGCGGCGGAACCGGCGAGCAGGAAGCGGCCTCCGGTGGGGTCGTCGTCGACCGCACGCCGGACCCGGTCCCACACGTCGGGTTCGAGTTGCCACTCGTCGAGGAGTAGCGGGCCGGGGACTTCGGTGACAAGGTCCAGATGGCTGGTCACGGCTGTTCGCTCGTTGGGGTTGTTGAGCGACAACACCGTGGTGACCCGCTGGGTGGCGGTCGCGGTCTTGCCCACGCCCTTGGCTCCCTCGAGGGCGATGGCGGCCAGGTGAGGGAAGAGGTCGTCGAGGCTCTTGTCCACGATCCTGCGTCGATAATCCACGCCGCTGACTCTAACAGGTGGGCAACCTTCTATCTAACAACTCGACGCTTGGATAACTAACATCTGGACACCCCAGGGGATCGTCCTGTCGTCAAAGGGTGGTCGCGACGCCCCGTCCGGCGACCCGGCCCTCCGATGCTGAGTTCGGCGGACGGGGACGACCTGAAGCGGCAGTCTCCTGGTGGCTTCGCAGCCCCCTGTCCGCGAGGAGGAGCAGGAGCCCGTTGGGGGGGTATGTCGCGTTCGCTACCCGCCGCAAGGAGGAGGCCATGAACCCCGAGCGCCACCGCCCCGTCACCGGGACGGGATTGTGGCTCCAATGTCAAGGGCCACTGGTTTCTGCCCGGAGGCGGACATGAAACCTGCCCGGTGACGGTCACGAGATGTGCCCGGTGGTGGCCATGGGATCTGCCCCTGGGGGGTTGTTGGCCATCCACCTCGGTCGAGGCTGGGTTAGTGCAAGGGGGTCACCCCCCGGCCGGCGAGGGCTTGGGTGAGTCGGACGCTGTCGCCGCTGGTTTGGCAGACGTGGGCGTGGTGGAGGAGCCGGTCGACGGTGGCGGTGGCCAGGGTTTTGGGCATGAGTTCGTCGAAGCCGGCGGGGTGCAGGTTGGAGCTGATCGCGACGGAGCGTTTCTCGTAGGCGGCGTCGACCAAGCGGTAGAGGCCCTCGGCGGCGTCGTGGGACACGGGTAGCAGGCCGATGTCGTCGACGACGACCAGGTCGGCGCGCAGGATCCGGGCGATGGCTTTCGACACGGTGTCGTCGGCGCGGTGCCGGCGTAGCAGCAGGCCGAGGTCTTCGAGGGTGAACCAGGCGACGCGGAGTCCTTGTTCGACAGCCAGGTGGCCGAGTGCTTCGAGGAAGAACGTCTTCCCGGTGCCGGAGGGGCCGCAGACGACGAGGTTCTCCCGCCGGCCGACCCATTCCAGGGTCCGCAGTGCTTGTTGGGTGGGGGCCGGGATCGAGGATGCTGTGTCCTGCCAGGCGTCGAAGGTTTTGCCGGTGGGGAACCCGGCGGCGGTCCGGCGGGTGGCCAGCGCGGAGCGTTCCCTTCCGGTGACCTCCTCGACGAGGAGGGCTTTGACGACTTCGGCGGGGTCCCAGCGTTGCGCTCGGGCGGTGGCGAGGATGTCAGGTGCTGCGGTGCGCATGTAGGGCAACCGCATCCGGCGCAGCAACGCTTCCAGGTCGGCCGGTAGCGGCGGGGCGACCGGAACCCCAGCCACCGGGGCGCTCTGGCCGGTCATGAGGCGATCTCCTCGGGGTTGGTGGTGCCGTAGGTGGCCCAGCCGCGGGTGCCTTGGGTCAGGGACTGGTCCTCGCTGGCCTGCAGCTGTGTCGGGTTCGGTCTGCTGCGGTGGTGGTCGAGGATGGAGGCGAGGTCGGCCTCGGCGAAGCGGCCGTGGACGGCGGCATGTCCCAATGCCCAGTCGACGTCGGCGGGGTTGAACAGGCGTGCCAGCTGGACCGCGGCGGCCATCTTGACTCGCATCTTCCCGGTGCCCGCGGCGGCGGCCTCGACCAGCCAGATCCGCGCCCCTTCACCCAGGGCGAGGAACTCGCTGTCAGCCACCGACTTGGGTGTGGGGGTCCGTTCCAGGGCGCCGGCTGGTGCGGGCGGGAAGTGCGTGTCGTCGAGCATCGGCGTGCCGGGGGTCGCGCGTCGGTGGCGGGCGACCTCGACCGGGCCCGCGGCGTCGAGGTGGGTGATCACGATCTGCTCATCCGCGCCGCGGCCGTGGACGCGGACCCAGACCGTGGCCCCGCAGAGCCGGTGAGGGACGGAGTACTGGCCGTGTTCGAAGTTCACCATCGGCGTGTTGTCCGGCACCACCCTCGTGGTCCCGAACGCGACCGTGAACGGCGCCGCCGCGACAGGATGCAACCGTGGGCGTTCCTCGGCCAGCATCTCGACCGGGGCCCGTCGGGTGACCCGATGCGGGCGGGCGTTGACCATCTCACCAAACGCTTCGCAGGCGGCTTCGAGGTCGGCGAACGTGTCGTAGGCGTCGCGCAGGTTCGCGTCGGTGGGCACCAGGTCGGCCTTCGCGAGCTTCACCGATGATTCGGTGCCACCCTTCGACGCGGGATCGGCCGGCCGACACGTATGAACGGTCACCGCGTAATGGGAAGCGAAGGCGACCAGCTGCTGATTCCGGACCGGGATCCCGGCGATGTGCTCGCTGGTGACGGTCTTCTCGTTGTCGGTCAACACATACGTCGGGACGCCCCCGATCCGGCGGAACGTGACATCCAAGGCGGCGAACACCGAGGGCAGGGTCTTGTCCCGCAGCGGCAGCACCACCCGGAATCTCGACCACGCGACCCAGGCGACGAACAGGACCGTCTTGACCCCGTCGATCAACGGCCCGTCGCCGTAGTCGTACTGCAACCACATCCCCGGCTCGGTCACCCACGGCCGATGGACCCTGCGGTTCCCGACCCGGAACGCGGTCTTCGCGGCCGCGACCGCGCGGCGGGTGGTGCGCTCCGAGCCGGTGTAGCCCAGCCACTCCAGCTTCTGGTGGACCCTGTCGGCGCGGACCTTCCCCTTCGACCGCTCGACCCACTCCTCGACCTTGTCCAGGTAGTCGTCGATCAACTGAGGCCGGCGGGCCGTCCCCGACGGCGGGCCACCCAGCTTGTCGCGGGCCTCCACATAGCGTTTCACCGTGTGATGAGAACACCCCACCAACTCGGCAGAATCACGCAACGACCCAGTCAGATCGTAAGCATCCAAGATTTCCATGATTTCCTCGGCAGACTTCAAGATGTCCCTTCCCCGGGTGACGAACAGTGCTTCAGCACCACTCATCGCACTCGAGGAAGGGACGCCGACCGCGGACGCGGCCAGGCAACGGATGTCGTGTCGGGCAGATCCCATGGCCACCACCGGGCAGATTTCATGACCGCCAGCGGGCAACTACATGACCGTCACTGGGCATTTTTCCGTGTCCGCCGACACTCCAAGGGCCCGACGTCCACGGGGTCCTGCGGCGACGCGGGCAAGTCGTATGCAGAGATCGTCGAGACTGTGGGAGGGATGACATGGAGGCCGTCGCTGTCACATGCGTGGTTGCCCGAGGGCTCGTGGACGCCTGGGAGGCACTCTCGCTAAGCCTGCCTGGTCCGAGCCGCCCCGCTGTCAGTGTTGCGGTGAACGCCGTGTGCGTTGTGGGCCGCGACGCTGGGCGGCCGTCGGCCTATGCTGAAGGCAGCCATCGCCGCGAGATCACGCGGCTTTGGGTCCGGTGCTATTCCCCACGCATTCCCCCGGCAAGGTGACGAAGTGGCAATCAATCCGCATAAGTCCTTGTCAGGGGGTCATTATCGGCTGACAGAAGAGGGCTTCAACTCCTCTCTCGCGCACAGAAAGTGCCTCTGACTAGGGCAAATACTGGGAATCGGCGAGAGGTGAAACCTCTCGCCGATTCACTGTCTCTGGGTGCTGGTTCGCCTTTGGCGACGGGTGACACCCGGGGACACGGTCCCGCTTGCCGCCAAGGACAGGCTCCTTGCCTGGTTGGGGGGCTCATTCCCCACGGGTTCCCCACGGTGGTGATGCCGGACGGCGAGGACCGCTTGCCGCGGGATTGGCAGGCGAGAATGCGGCCGGCGACCGATCACTTGGTTGCGCCGATTAACCTTGGGCAAAGCACGCCGCAGGCACCTAAGCGGCAGCCCGAGCGCTGGGAGGCGCGATGACCGACCATTTCGACATCGTCGTGATTGGGGCGGGCCCGGCCGGCACAGCGGCCGCGCTCCGGGCGGCCGAGCTGGGTGCGAAAGTGGCCGTCATCGAGGGCGACCGCACCGGCGGAACCTGCGTGAACACGGGCTGCGTTCCGACCCGCGTTCTCGCGAAGGCGGCGCGGATGATGCGGGAGATCCGCACCGCCGAGGCGTACGGGATCGAAGTCGAGCAGCATCCGCTTGACTGGTCGACCACCGTCGCGCGCGTTCAGGAGCGGGTGGACCGGGTGCGCTCCGTCAAGCGTGAGGCGGAGCGGTTCAACGACGCCGGAATCGAGCTCGTGCTCGAGGGCAGGGCGAGGTTCACGGATGCTCACACCGTGGTGGTCGCGTCGGGCCGACGCCTCACCGCCGACGCCTTCATCGTCGGTGTGGGCGGTCACTCTCGCCGGCTCCCGGTGCCTGGGGCAGAGCTCGCGACCGTGCCCGACGAGGTGCTCACGCTGCAGGAGCTCCCCGGCCGGGTAGCCATCATCGGCGCCGGAAATACCGGTGCTCAACTCGCCACGATTTTCAGCTCGTTCGGCTCGCAGGTCACCCTCCTTGACGTCGCGCCGCGCATCCTGATGGCATCCGATGCCCTCATCGCCGAGCATGTTTCACGCGCGTTCGTCGAGCAGGGCATGACTGTGCGCACCGGAATCGACACGATTGCCGGACTCGTGCGCGCCGCGGATGGCTCCATCACCCTGCTCTGGAGCGAGGACGGACGGCCGGAGTCGAGCGGCTTCGACGCCGTGATCATGGCGACGGGATGGCCGGCGGATGTCGATGACCTGGGGCTCGATGCGGCGGGGATAGAGGTGGTGAAGTCCGCAATACCGGTCGACGGGTACTTCCGCAGCGTGGTGCCGCACATCTTCGCGGTCGGTGATGCGAACGGGCGCGACATGCTCGTGCAGGCCGCGCAGTTTGAGGGGGAGGTCGCCGCGGAGAACGCCGTGCTCGACACCAACCGCCGCACCCCGCGTCACCTGTTGCCGGCTGGCGGATTCACCGATCCCGACTATGCCGGCGTCGGCTTCACCGAAGAGCAGGCGCGCGAGCGCGACGCCGAGTGCGTCGTGTGGGTCTTCCCCTATACGGCACTCGATCGGGCGGTGATCGACGACCGTGAGCGCGGATTCCTGAAGCTCATTTCCGATAGGAGGCGCGAGCTCATCCTCGGCGCGCACGCCGTGGGCGAGAACGCGGTGGAGGTCATCCAGTCGGTGACAACGGCGATGGCGGCAGGAATCGACGTGGCGACTCTCGCCGGCGTGAAGTTCGCCTACCCCACCTACAGTGCGGTGATCGGAATGGCGGCCCGTAGTCTGCTCGCTGACAAAACGAAGTCCGAACCCTTCGAGTGAACCCTGCATCCATTCGCCGGCGCGGAACCTGTCATGGTGGATGAGGCCCTCTCGGACTTGGTCCGGTTCGCGCACCGTCGATCACCCCGACGACGTCGGTGACCTTGGCCACCAGGTCGGGGTCGGTGGAGAACTTGAACGTCTCCTTCAACGATGCGGCCACGATCTTGAGGTGGTCGATCCGGCGGGGCCGGCCGCTACGCGCCAGATCATCCAGACCCGTCATGCCCAGCTCGGAGTAGCGGGTGCGCCACTGCAACACGGTCACTTTCGACATCGCCATCCCGCGCGGCAGGCAGCCGGTCACCCTCCAGCATGCACCGATTGCCTGACTCCGCTTCGATCCTGACACCGTCGGCCTCGGGGCAGGTCGATGACCCAGGCGCGCTCGTCGGTGAAGGGTCCCTATGCCTGGATGGGGGTATCGGGCTGATGCTGTCCCCTGTCGACAGCTCTGCGTCCCCGGCTTACCACGCCGATGCGGGGCCGTGGAAGAGCCCGCGGACGAGCCCTGAGTAGGCTGGGCGCCGTGTCGATTCCATCAGCGCCTGAGCCAATTTCAGCACCCTCCTCGGCTGCGGTCGGCAGCGGAGTCGACGCAGACGACCTGGCCGCGACATTGCGGGTCTTGCGCATCATCCACGAGCTCGATGAGGCCCACCCCGATTTCGTGGCCGTCCGGCAGGCGACCAGCAGGATGTTCAAGGCGGTCAAGCACCACCGCCGAGGCGTCAGGCGAGCGGCGATCCAGGACAACGACAAGGCGATCGTCGCCGGGACAGCCACTGGGGCACCCGACCGCATCGATGACGAGACGCGGGGACTGGCGCTCACGTCAGGCGTCGAGGCGCCGACGGCCGGGACGCTCATGAAGGCCCGGCCCTGCTACATCTGCAAGCAGCGGTACACGCTGGTGGACGCGTTCTACCATCAGCTCTGCCCCGCGTGTGCGGCCATGAGTCATATCAAGCGTGGGGCGCGGACGGATCTGGTCGGCAAGCGGGCGCTGCTGACCGGCGGTCGGGCCAAGATCGGCATGCACATCGCGCTCCGGTTGCTGCGCGATGGCGCCCACACCACGATCACCACCCGATTCCCGCGTGACGCGGTGCGACGCTTCGCGGCGATGCCTGACGCCGCCGACTGGCTGCATCGACTGCATGTGGTCGGCATCGACCTGCGTGATCCGTCCCAGGTCATCGCATTGGCCGACGCGGTGGCCGCTCGGGGCCCGCTGGACATCCTGATCAACAACGCGGCACAGACCGTACGACGCTCGGCCGGTTCCTACGCGCCCCTCGTCGACGCCGAGTCGATCCCGGTCCCGGACGGACTGTGGCCCGAAGGACAAGGCCCAGAACTCCTGACGTTCGGGCACACACGAGACCTGCATCCTCTGGCGCTGGCCGAGTCGGTCAAGGCGCACCCGCTGCTCGCGGCGGCGGACGCCGCGGTCACCGGCTCTGCCGCCACTCACGCGGATGCCGAGGCCGCGGCCCGCCACGCCCAGCGCCTGACAGACATGGCTCTGGCTCCGGGCTCGTCGTCGCTGGCGCGTCTGGCCGACGGCTCAGCGATCGACGCGGGAGGGCTCGTTCCCGACCTTCACGACTCGAACAGCTGGGTCCAGGGCGTCGGCGAGGTGGACGCGCTCGAGATGCTCGAGGTGCAGCTCTGCAACGAGACGGCGCCGTTCATCCTCATCAGCCGCCTGCGGCCGCGCCTGGCCGAGGCGGCGAGAAGCGTGGCGAGTGGTCCGGCCCGGGCGTACGTGGTCAACGTGTCAGCGATGGAGGGGGTCTTCGCGCGCGGCTACAAGGGTCCCGGCCATCCGCACACCAACATGGCGAAGGCGGCGGTCAACATGCTGACCCGGACGAGCGCGCGGGAGCTGTTCGAGTCCGACGGCATCCTGATGACCAGCGTCGACACCGGCTGGATCACCGACGAGCGCCCGCACCCCACGAAAGTTCGGCTCGCCGAGGAGGGCTTCCATGCGCCCTTGGATCTGGTCGACGGAGCCGCTCGGGTCTACGACCCGATCGTCCGCGGGCAGGCCGGCGACGACCTGTTCGGCGTCTTCCTGAAGGACTACGCGCCCTCAGGTTGGTAGGCCACGCTCGACAAGGACTCCGCCAGATCGGTTTCGGCATTCTGTTCCCGCCGCGGGCATGCCAGGGCGGCCCTCCCTGGCCGTCATCGTTCGCGGGCCTCCAGTGCCGCCCGGGCGTGTTCAGGCCACCACATTGGCGCCGGTCCCTCGGACGACCACCCACATGTCAGCATCTGCTTGAGGTCATGGCCAGCGGTGTGCCGTCGTTCATGGCCCGAGGAGTGCGAGGGGAACGATGGCGATGCCGTCGGGGCGGCGGTAGGCGAGTTGTTCGGCCAGCCAGTGAGGTGCTCGACGTCGGCGGGTCTGATGGTGTCGGTGAGTTTGACCTCGATCGCGACCGTGGAGCGGTCTGCCGCCTCGACGATCAGGTCGATCTCGTGGTCGGTGTTCTTGGTGCGCAGGTGCCCGGCGCGGGCGTCGGTTGCTTCGGCGTAGACGCGGACCGATTGGGCGGCCAGCGACTCGACCAGTGCCCCTAGCCAGGTGCCGGTCGCGGCATGGACGCGGCTGCCCTGGCCGCGGAGCAGCCCGGCCTTGCCGACGCCGACGAGGCGCACAGCCCGGGCGGGGGACCAGATGGTGCTTGGGGGCGTGCGTGAGTCGCTCCAGTGGCGCGAACGCGGGCGTCCATGCCTCGATGGGGTCGAACAGGAAGATCCGTTGGAGGTGCTGGCGGTAGATGTCGGCGGTCTGCCGGGCTGGCCCCGCTCACTGAGCGTCAGCGGCCGCATTGTCAGGCCGACGATCCGGCCCGCCCCCGAGTGCACCCGCACCCCGGGTGCCACCTCGGCCGAACCGGCCAGCAGGAAGCGGCCTCCTAGATCTGATGCCGGCTACGACACCAGATCTACCAATGAGGTAGCCCAACGCGTGTGACTGCCGCGACCCGGAAACCCCTCGCTCCTGACACCACTGGTCGACGGTGCGCCAAGGAGCGCGACCGGTCAGCGGAACAGGCTGAGCAGGATGCCGCCCACCGCGATGACCCCCGTCACCACGACGAAGACGTTCGTGAGGCGGCCACGGTACCTGGCCAGCGCCGGCACCCTGCTGATCGCGTACATCGGCATGAGGAAGAGCACGATCGCGATCACGGGACCGGACAGCGACTCGATCATCGAGAGGATGCTCGGGTTCAGGACCGCCGCGGCCCACGTGGTGAGGAAGATGAACGCCGCGATCGTGAGCTTCAGGGTCCGGTCGCTGATCTTCGAGCCGTCATGGTCGACGAAGCCCCTCACGATCCCCGCCGCGCCCTCGGCCGCGCCGAGGTAGTGGCCGAAGAAGGACGAGCAGATCGCGGCGATGGCCACGGCCGGTCCGAGGTAGGTGATGAAGGGGTTGCCGTGCACGTTGGCGACGTAGGCGAGGATGGGAAGGTTGGCCGCCCGCGCCTCGGCGAGGCCGGAGGGGCCGAGGCTGAGCGCGCTGGACCAGACGAAGCCCATCGCGAACAGGACCAGCAGGATGGTGGTGCGCTTGAGGATCACGGAGGCCTTATCCGACGCGTGAATCCCGTAGCGCTCCTTCATGGCGAGGGAGAACTGGGAGATGGCCGGCGAGTGATTGAACGCGAACACGAGGACCGGGATCACCATCCATACCGACATCGTCAGGTCGGCCATGGCGGGCAGTTGGAGCATGGAGGCGTCGAGCTGCCAACTCGGGATCAGGTAGAGCGTGATGCCCGTGAGCATGAGGATGAGCGGGTACACGAGCCACTCCGTGACCATGAGCATGATGCGCTGACCAGCCACCATGACGAGCATCATGAGTCCGATCAGAATCCCCGATAGTAGCCAGCGGGGAGGGGACTGCCAGGCCCATCTGGTTGACGATCACGCTGTCGACGGTGTTCGTGATGCCGATGCCGTAGATGAGGACGATGCCGTAGATGAGGACGATGGGGTAGATGGCTGCGAAGTAGAACAGGGTCACGACCTTGCCGGCCCTGTCGCCGAAGAAGTCACGCACCACCACGGTGATGTCGTCGCCCGGCCGGCGTGAGGCGCACACCATGCGCGACAGCGCGCGGTGTGCCAGGTAGGTCATCGGGCCGATGAGCACCGTCACGATGAGGAGGGGCCAGAGGCCTCCCGCGCCCGCGTTGATGGGAAGGAACAGGATCCCGGCGCCGATGGCGGTGCCGAACAGGCTGATCATCCAGCCGGTATCGAACTTCTTCCAGGCGAGGGGGTCGCGGCGGGTCATGTGCTCGTCGTGAAGGGCGGCGGGGGGGGGGGGGGGGGGGCGCCGTCTCAGGTGCGGCTTGAATCGTAGACAACATTGTCTGCATGGCGGGTTCCTTGGTAGGTAGTGGCGGTCGTGTTCCGGGGATCGTGCGCGCGCGGGAGACGGGTCAACACGCGGTGTAGCTGACGGCGAGGCCGCCCTGTGAGGTTTCCTTGTACGCGGTCTTCATGTCGGCGCCGGTGACGCGCATGGTGAGGACGGCGGCGTCGAGGGAGATCTGGTGCTCGCCGTCGCCACGAAGACTGATGCGGGCCGCGTTGATCGCCTTCATGCTGGCGACTGCGTTGCGTTCGATGCAGGGCACCTGCACGAGGCCGCCGACTGGGTCGCACGTCAGGCCGAGGTTGTGTTCGATGCCGATCTCGGCGGCGTTTTCGACCTGGGCGGGCGTTCCGCCCAGCACCTCGCACAGGCCCGCGGCAGCCATGGAGCAGGCCGAGCCGACCTCGCCCTGGCAGCCGACCTCAGCGCCCGAGATCGAGGCATTCGTCTTGAAGAGGATGCCGACGGCGGCCGCCGTCAGGAGAAAACGGATCACGCCTTCCTCGTCGGCGCCGGGGACAAAGGCGCGGTAGTAGTGCAGGACCGCGGGGATGATGCCCGCGGCACCGTTCGTGGGGGCTGTTACCACCCTGCCGCCGGACGCGTTCTCCTCGTTCACCGCGAGGGCGTAGAGGTTCACCCAGTCCATGGCGCGGAGCGGGTCGGAGGTCTCGCCCTCGGCCACGAGCTCGGCGAAGAGGCGGGGAGCCCGACGGCGGACGCGGAGGCCACCGGGCAGGAGCTCCTCCGTCCTGTGGCACCCGTTGGTGACGCACTCCTGCATGACCGACCAGATCTCGAGCAGGCGGGCCCGGGTCTCGCTCTCCGGACGCCACGCCTCTTCATTGGCCAGCATGACGTCGCTGATTGACAGACCTTCGCGGGCGCAGATCTGCAACAACTCTGCGGCGCTGGAGAACGGGTAACGAACCGTCACGTCGTTCTCGACCAGGGTGCTGTCGCGGGCCACGGCATCCGGATCCACGACGAAACCGCCGCCCACCGAGTAGTAGATGCGCTCGAGGAGGAGTCCGCCCTCCCGATCCAGGGCGACGAAGGACATACCGTTCGGGTGCCCGGGGAGCGATCGGCGCATGTGCATGACGAGGTCGCGCGAGTACTCGAACATCAGCGGCCGGACCCCGCCGAGCAGCAGTGACCCACGCCGGATGGCGTGGTCGACGCGGGCGTCCACCGTGGCGGTGTCAACCGTCTCGGGATCCTCACCGAGCAGGCCCAGGATGACGGCCTTGTCGGAGCCGTGGCCGCGGCCGGTCAGCGCCAGTGACCCGAACAGTTCGGCGCACACGCGGTCGACTCGTTCGGTGAGGCCCAGCGTGTCCAACTCGCGCACGAACATCCGGGCGGCACGCATGGGCCCCACGGTGTGGGACGAGGAGGGGCCGATGCCGATGGAGAAGAGATCCAACGCACTGAGGGTCATGGCAGCACCTATCGCCGGGCGTCAGCCCGGTAGGGAAACAATCGATGAAAGACGCTTTCTCAGGTCGTGGGAACCCGGCGCGGTTCCCTCTCTCTGGCGCCTGTATCAAAGGTAAATCGCGCCCGCCCCTGCGTCCATCGCGAAGGTGCGAACAGCTTGTTCAGTGCCGCTTAAAGGGGCCCCCCGTGCGGGTGGGCCTTCTTCAGGAAGATGGTGCTTCGTGCCGTCGGGCCCCCGCCTTGTACAGCGTCCGGGTGGCCGCGCGCAGTTCCTTGATCACCGCGCGCACAGCAGGGGTCAGGCCGCTGGTCCGCGTGAGGACGAGGACGTCGCGGCTGCAGGTCGGCTCCAGTCGCCGGACCAGGAGATCCTCGGTCTCCCGGCCCAGATTCAGTTCGCTCATGAGCGCGACGCCACACCCGGCCCGAACCAGCCCCAGCATCGCGATGAGATTGCTGCAATGCCCCATGACCCGCGGCTCGAACCCAGCGGCGCGGCACAGCGCGCGCGTGAACACCTCGAATGCGCTGCCTTCGGAGTCGAACACCCAGCGCTCGTCGGCGAGATCCTCCAGCCGGATCGGGGCGGCGGGCATGGATTCGTAGTCGGCCGGCAGGCAGAGCACGATCTCGTCTCTGGCGAGGACCGAGCTCACGACCCCGTCGAACCGGACATCGTGGAGGTCGTCAACCACGGCGACGTCGATGTCCCCCGACCGAAGCCGGGCCACGCTCTCCACCGGCTCCATGTCGCGGACGACGGTCTCCAACGCCGGGTACGCGCGCCGCAGAGCGATCAGGGCCTGCGGCAGGATCGTGCTGCAGAAGCTCGGGAAGGTGCTGATCGCAACAGTCCCCCGAACATCGGTGTGATAGAGCGACAGACTGGTCTCCGCAGCCTCGACCGCCGCGGAAATCTCGCGGTAGTGGGCCACCAACGCCTTGCCGGCCTCGTTGAGCCGCACGCGGCGCCCGACGCGCTCGAGCAGGGGCAGCGACACTTCGCGCTCGAGCAGCGTCATCTGCTGGCTGATTGCCGACGTGGACATGTGGAGCCGGGTGGCGGCGGCTGTCATCGTCCCCTCGGCCTCGAGGGCGGCAAGGATCTGGAGGCGTCTCAGGTCCAGCATGGCCTCACCGTCTCACGCCTCGGGCGTCGCAGGGGGTAAGAATGCGAGTTCGTCAGATGGCCCGGACCTCCTATACGCAGGCTTGGCGCGTGAGCCTACTGATCGCCCAGCGCCAGGGTCAGGGTGATGAAGCTGTGTGGGGGTAGTTCGATGTCGAGGTGGCCGTCGGTGGGGGCGGTGGTGGGGAGGTCAACGGGGGCGACGGTGTTGGGGCTTGGGCGGTGTTGTGGTCGGTGATGGTTGGGGCGGTGAGGATGCGTCCTGTGATGTTGGTGACGGTGCGGCTGCCCGGGTTCTGGTCAGAGGCCGGTGAGCAGCTCCTGCATCTCGGTGATCTCGGCCTGCTGGTCGGCGATGATCTTCTCGGCCAGCGCCACCGCGTCGGGGTTCTGACCCTCAGCGACTTGCTGCTCGGACATCTCGATGGCGCCCTCGTGGTGGGCGATCATGGCCTCGAGGAACGTCAGATCGAACTCGGCGCCAGACAAGGCGTCGAGTTGGGCCATCATCTCTTCCTGGCTCATTCCGTCCATGTCCATGCCGCCCATGTCCATGCCGCCATGGTCGTCGGGGGAGACGTCTTCACCCCACGTACTCAGCCATGCGGTCATCTCGTCGATCTCCGGGCCCTGGGCCTCGGCGATCCGCTCGGCGAGCGCGACAACCTCGGGGGTTTCCGCTCGCTCGATCGCCAGCTGAGACATTTCGATGGCGCCCTCGTGATGGATGATCATCATCTGCGCGAAGGTGGTGTCCTGGTCGTTGTGGTCGGCGGCGACGTCCGACGAGGCGCTCGCTGACGCCGTCCCTAAGGCCGTGGTGGTCCCTGTCGGTGAGGTGGTCGCGGCCGGGGGAGTTGCGCTCTGGTCTGCGCAGGCCGCCAGGGTGGCCGTCAGGACC
The DNA here is from genome assembly GCF_054483915.1 of Tessaracoccus luoxuelianae. Classification (NCBI taxonomy): domain Bacteria; kingdom Bacillati; phylum Actinomycetota; class Actinomycetes; order Propionibacteriales; family Propionibacteriaceae; genus Tessaracoccus; species Tessaracoccus luoxuelianae. Next base: position 895,960 of record NZ_CM137013.1, read on the forward strand.
AGCCCTGCCAGCGTGGCGGTGATCCGCTTCGTGCGTGACATGTGTACGTGCTCCGTTCCTGGCCGACGGGGGTCGCCGGTCCTTGATCTCGAGGCTATGAACGCTCAGCTCTCGATCCAACCCATGGAGGGTCAAGAATCGATCAAGACACGCTCCGGTTCCGGCGCGTTGGCGAGGGGGAGGGTGAGAGTGAAGGTTGAGCCGTGTCCGGGGCCAGGGCTGGTTGCGGTCAGCGAGCCGCCGTGGGCCAGGGCGAGGCTGCGGGCGATGGTCAGCCCAATCCCGGAGCCGCCCGCGTCGCGGGCGCGGGCCGTGTCGGCGCGGTAGAACCGTTCGAACACCTTCGTGAGCTGTTCTGGGGTGAGGCCGTCACCGGTGTCGGTGACCGTGATCACCACCTCATCCCTGGATTCGCGTGCGCTGACGCGCACGGTTCCCCCGGCGGGAGTGTGCCGCAGCGCATTGTCCAGCAGGTTGCCCAGGATCTGACCGACCCGCTGCGGATCCGCTGCCACGAGGCCCTGGTGAGAGTCCGCAGACAACACGACTCCCTTGGCCTCGTATCGGGTGGCGACGGTGGCGACGGCGGGCTCGATGAGCTCCCAGACCGGCTGGGCCTGGGTGTCGAGGGTGAATCGGCCTTCCTCGGCGCGGGATACGTCGTCGAGGTCGGCGGCGATCCTCTTGAGCCGCGCGGCCTGGAGGGTGAGCAGCTGTTGGCTGTCGTGGTCCCAGGGGACCACGTCGTCGATGACGGCCTCCAGCTCAGCGGTCAGGGTGGCCAGGGGCGTGCGGAGCTCGTGTGCCACGTCGGAGAGAAGCCGCCGTCTGCTGGTCTCGGTGGAGTCCAGGCGGCTCGCCATGTCGTTGAATGCGTCGGCGACGGCGTTGAACTCGGGACTGGTCGCGGTGTCTGGGACGCGCGCCTTGTAGTCGCCTGCCTCGACCAGGGCCGAGGCGGCGGTCAGCTCCTCCAGGGGGCGGCGCAGCCGCCTGGTCTCCAGCCAGGCCAGGCCGATAGCCAGCGTGAGTGCCACCACCAGTCCGATGCCCAGCGATCTGACGCCGGCCTCCAGGAACGCCTGCTCCACATGCCCCATCTCGGCGGTTCCGTCCAGGTGTCCCAGTTGCTGCAGGTGCTCGTGGAACAGCGGAGGCCCGACCACCACCGCGACCAGGGCCGCTGTGATCACACCGACCGCCACCACCAGCGCCTGGGTGAGGAACGTCCGCGTGCCCCACCGCATCCGGCCGACGTAGCCGCGCAGTCTCATCATCGTCCTGGTCCCATCCGGTATCCGACCCCGCGGACGGTGAGGATGTAGCGCGGCTCCGCGGGCGGGTCGTCGAGTTTCTTGCGCAGGTTCGCCACATGCACGTCGACGACGTGATCGTCGCCGACCCAGCCCGGGCCCCACACCGCGTCGATGATCTGCCGCCTGCTCAGAGCCATGTTTGGCCGGGCCGACAGTGCGTCGAGGATGTCGAACTCGGTGCGGGTCAGCCCCACCTGCTGGTCGTCGACCCAGACGTCGCGGCCTTCCGCGTCCACCCGCAGCCGTCCGAACTCGCGCGGCGCGGCCGGCTGTGTGCCGTGGGTCTGGCGGCGCGGGCGTCTCAGCACGGTGTTGACGCGGGCGACGAGCTCGCGGGGGCTGAACGGCTTGGTCAGGTAGTCATCGGCTCCCACCGACAAACCGATCAGTTTGTCGACCTCGTCGGCCCGGGCGGTCAGCATCAGGATGTAGCAGTCTGAGAACAACCGGATCTGGCGGCACACCTCGATCCCGTCGATGCCGGGCAGACCCAGATCAAGAATGATGACCTCGGGATCCAGGTCCTGCGCCGAGCGGACCCCGTCCGGGCCGGTGTAGGCCAATGCGGTCTCGAAGCCTGCCTTGTTGAGGTAGGAGGCGACGATCCCTGCCAGCGGGCGCTCGTCGTCGATCACCAACACACTCGACCTGCGGGGCTCAGCCATACAGCCATTATTGACTCACCCCGCAGGCCAACCCACCCCCTCACTGCGCTGGGGGAGTGTTCTTGGCCGAACCTTGACCCGGGCTGAATCGTTCCCTGATGAGGAGGGTTGAGGCTGGGGCTGTGAACGAGATCCAGGCGCCCACCCCGCCGACCGCACCGACCCAGGTGGTGAACGTCACTTTGGTGACCACCCCCGCCTGCCACTTCTGTGACGACGCCCACGAGCGTCTCGATGCCCTCGACCGCGCGGGTCTGCTCCGGCTCACGACGGTCCCGGCGGAGTCACCGCACGGTCTTGCCCTGATCGCCGAGCACCATCCGGGCATGTTCCCCCTGACCCTGGTGGCGGGGCGCTACTTCCACGACGGCAGGATCCCGCGCGGCAAGCTGGCGCGGCTCGTCGACCACCTTGGTTCCCGCTGATGGGCGCCGACCTGCTCAGCGCCGGCGGGATCCTGGCGGCGTTCCTCGCCGGCGGCGTCGCGCTGTTCGCCCCGTGCTGCATCGTCTTCCTCGCCCCCAGCTATCTGGCCGCGGCGGCGAAGAACCGCCGCTGGCGCCTGATCCCGCTGACCTTCGTGTTCGCCGCCGGCCTGGCGGCGGTCCTGGTTCCGATCACCATGGGGGTGAGCCTGATCGCCGGCGCCATCGCCATGTACCACGTGGTCCTGTACTGGGCCGGTGGGCTGCTGATGATCGGTCTTGGCCTGTTGGCGCTGTCGGGGGCGATGTGGTCCATGCCGTCTTTTCTCCGGGCACCGGACACCGCACGCGGGGACACCGCCACCTTCTTCAGCCTCGGCGTGTTCTCCGGCATCGCCTCCAGCTGCTGCGCACCGGTCCTGGCCGGCGTGATGACGCTGTCGGCGCTGTCCGGCTCACCCGTCGGCGGGCTGGTGCTCGGTCTGGCCTACGTGTTCGGGATGGTGATCCCGCTGTTCGTGATGGCGCTGCTGTGGGACAAGCGTCCTGGGCGGATGCGCAGCCTCCGCGCCAAGTCCATCCGCATCAACGTGGGCCGCTTCACGCTGGCCACCAATACTGTCAACCTCGCGGTCGCCGTCGGGTTCGTGATCATGGGGATCCTCGTGATCGGCCAGGCCGGCGCCACCGAGATGACCGGCGCCGACGCCCCGCTGGTCGGCATGGGCGCCTGGCTCTCCGACGTCTTCGCCTGGCTGATCGCGATCACGGCCCCCATCCCCGAAGCCGTCCTCGGGCTCGCGCTTCTCGCACTGGTGGCCGTGTTCGTCGTCGCCACCCTCAGAGACCGCCGCAGACACGAGCAGCCCGCGATCGTCCATGACGGCTGCGACACCGACCCCACCCCGACCGCCGCGCCTGAGGATACCGGCGCACCGACCGTCACCTCCCAGGAGCCCCGATGACCCCCACCGCCCCGGCACCCTCCCGACGCGAGCAACTCAGAACCCGGCAGCAGGCCGAGACGCAGCGCGACACGAAGCGGCTCACCTGGACCCGGGTCGTCGGCGGAGCAGTGACGCTGATCGTGGCGGCAGTCGTCGGTTATGGGCTGTGGACCGCCATCCCCGAACAGGGCGACACCCAGCGCCTCGCCCCCGACTTCACCCTCACCACCACAGCCGGCACCTCGGTGACCCTCAGCGACCTGCGCCCCAACCCGGTGCTCATCTACTTCAACGAAGGCGCCGGCTGCGCCTCCTGCACCATGCAGATGGCCGAGATCGAGAAGAACCCCGGATTCGCCGAGGCGGGCATCGAGGTACTGCCCATCGTCATGAACACCGCCGAGCAGATCCTGCCCGACATGCAGCAGTTCGGCGTGACCACCCCGTATCTGCTCGACGACGGCACCGTGTCCAAGGCCTACGACGTCCTCGACAAGGGCATGCACCCCGGGCTGCCCGGACACGGCTTCGTGCTCATCGACGGCGACGGCGTCCAACGCTGGTACGGCAACTACCCCTCCATGTGGCTCGACCCGCAGGAACTCCTCAACGAGGTCACTACGCGACTGCGGTGAAGTCACTGGATGGGACGTGTCGTTCGGTCCGAGTGCCCCGAGGCGGATTCAACTCACTGGTACCGCTTGAGGATCTCCTTCATCTGGGCGATCTCCCTCTCCTGCGCCTCGACGATCTCGCTGCAGAGCTGTTCGATCTCAGGATCGGTGATGGTGGCCTCCTGGCACACCAGGATGGCGCGCGAGTGGTGCGGAATCATGGAGGTGAGGAATCCCTCGTCGCCTACCCCCACCTCGTTGCGGCCCATGAAGAATGCGGCAAGAAACAGCGCCAGGAACCCGACGAGCAGGATGATGTTGAGGGTCTTGTTCTTGAGCATCGACCACATGCCGACCGTCATCAGCACCGCCATGGCGGCCACCATGAGGACGGCCATGTAGAGGTTGCTGGGATTGAAGTAGAAGTGGTCGAGGCTGCGGACCATAGACATGCTGAGTGCCCACATCAGTCCCAGGTTGACCAGGAGAATCGCCCCGAACTTCCAGTACATCGCATGCGAGTGCTTGTCCTTCCCGCTGTCCTCGGTGTGGTGTCGCGGTGCGTCGCTTGTCATGGCGGCTCCTTCCCTTCACTTCACCCATACCCACATCCTTGCGATTCCAAACCCACGCCACGTCGGGCAGACCGGGTCTCAGTGGTGAGAGCTGCGTTCCAGTGCGCTGTGGGAGGGGGTCTCGATCTGGAAGGTGGAGTGTTCGACGCTGACGTCGAAGTGTTCGGCGACGCAGGTTTGGAGGTCTCGCAGTTCCTGGGAGACGTGGCCCTGGGTGAAGCAGGTTTCTTCGACGACGACGTGGGCTGTGAGGACGGGTAGCCCGGTGGCGATGGTGGAGGCGTGCAGGTCGTGCACGCCGATCACGTGCGGGACCTGGAGGATGTGTCCGCGGACGTCGTCGAGGTTCAGGCCTCTGGGGGTGGATTCGAGCAGGATCCCACCGGCTTCCTTGAGGATCGTGATCGCGCGGGGGACGATCAGGGCGGCGATCAGCATCCCGGCGATGGCGTCGATGCGGGTCCATCCGGTGAGCGAGATGACGATCGCGCTGATGATGACGGCGACGGATCCGAGGGCGTCGTTGACCACTTCGAGGAACGCGGCACGCATGTTGAGGTTCGCGGCGCGGCCTGCGCCCAGGACAAGCATGGCGACGATGTTGCCGACGAGTCCGACGATCCCGAACACGAGCAGCCCGCCGGCGGTGACCTCTGCCGGGTCGAAGAGCCGGCGGACGCCTTCGATGAAGGCGTAGATGCCGACGGCGAGGAGGATCGCGGACTGGGCGCCGGCGGCCAGCACCTCTGCGCGACGGTAACCCCAGGTCCGCTCCGGTGTGGGTGGCCGCAGGGCCAGGGAGGCGGCGATCAGTGCCATCAGCAGGCCGGAGGCGTCGGTGAGCATGTGCCCGGCGTCGACGAGGAGGGCGAGGCTGTTGGTCCACCATGCGCCGATGACCTCGGCGATCAGGATGGTGGCGGTGATCCCGAACGCGATCGCCAGCCTGGTCCGGTTGGTCTCCGGACTCGCGTGGGTGTGGTCGTGGGTGTCGCTCATGCCTGGGCCTCCGCGTGACGATGGTAGCGGTGGAGCGCTTGTCACAGGAAGCCCCGCCACCTCGGGATCTTCTTGATCTGATCTTGACCAAGCATGCGACTGGCGCACTCAGTGGTTGGGGCATGCTGGTTGGACGACCTGTCCGAAACGGTGCCGCGGAACGCCGCGGAGACCTGGACTTCCTTGAACACTTCGCCTTCTGGAGATACTCATGCGCCGCATTCAACTGACCGTTCGCATCGCTGTGCCGCTCGCGGCCGTCCTGGCTCTGTCGGCTTGCATAACCCCGGAGGTGGCTGAGTCCCCGAGAGATCCCGCGTCGGCGGCGGCGCCGAGTGTCGGGGTGGGGGAGGCGAGGACGTTCCTCGCGGCGTACGGGCTTGAGGGGAAGAGCGGCGCCGAGGTTGTGGAGGCGCTGGACCAACTCGACGCTCAGCGCCCGTTGCCGCTGGCTGGATCGGTGCGCTACGACGAGGTGCTCCTCAGCGACGGCACCACGGAGGCCGCGCTGCCCCTCGACGAAGACCAGTTCTACCTGTCGATGGCGCCGTACGAGACCGCCACGCACGAGTGCTACTTCCACAACCTCGGCACGTGCCAAGGGGAGCTGGCAGACGTCGAGGTGCGCGTGATGATCACCACCGATTCGGGGGAGGTCCTCATTGACGAGGACGCGACCACCTACGCCAACGGGTTTGTCGGCTTCTGGATTCCGAAGGACGTCGAGGGCACCGTCGTCGTCACCAAGGACGGAAAGCGCGCCGAGAGCCGCTTCTCCTCCGATGCCGAGGGCCCCACCTGCCTGACCACGCTGCAGCTTCTGTAGTCCTGGGCGGAGAGGCGGCTGTGGATTGGTCAGGAGTGGTGAGCCTCCATCCCGGCGAATCCCTGGTGCATGCCAGGGTTGCAGGCGCCGTCAAAGCCCATGTCTGATTGGGCCATCATTCGAACGTGGTCGGCGAACTCACGTCCGGTTGGCTCGACTGCTCCCGCTGTGGTGGCGGTCATCGCGACGAGTGCCGCGGCGGCGGCGGCGAGGGCAGCGATCTTGCGCGTGGTGATCATAGTGGTCTCCTTGATTGAGGTGCCTCCCGTGAGGCCGGTAAGACCACTGTCCCCCGACTATGTATGGATCTGATCAACTCTCGCCTCCGCTTCGATCAAGAAGTTGAGGCCGGGTCAGCGCGCCCGGCCCCCGGTGGTCGAGCCCTTGGCCTCGCACCACCCAGGCGTGGTCCCCGATCGGCGGCATCACGTCCTACTACGACGTGCCCAAGAAGAGTTTCGACGAGCCCGTGCTCCTCGCCATCGGTGAGAAGCACGGCAAATCCGCCGCTCAGGTCATGCTCCGCTGGCACATCCAGAAGGGGGTGCAGGTCATCCCAAGTCCACGAAGGCGGCTTGGAACGCCGAGAACTTCACGTGTTCGACTTCGAGCTCCCCGCCAACGAGATCGCGCCGATCGACGCCCTCGACACCGGCGTCCGCGGCGGCCCCGAGCCGGACTTCATCCCCCTGGACAACTTCGGCGTGCCAATCCCCGAGGCCTGATGGCCCGCGGGCGCGAGCACCCTCGCGCCCGCAGTGGCCGCCGGTCACACCACGTTGAGGGGGAGGGGCGACGAAGCTAGAGGAACGTGGTGCCGAAGGCGATCAGGTCGCGGTTTCCCTCATCGAAGCCGTAGTACCGCCGCTTCCCGCAGCGCGCGCACTGCTGATGGGTGGGCTTCCCATCCTCCGTGTTGTGATGGGTAAGGAACCGATGCCTACCGATCCGGCACAGCAGCCTCATGGACATTGCAGCCTCCTCCTCGGCGATGCATTTCGAGCTTTGGCGCAGTGAGCGCCAGCCGCACAGCGGATTCGCCACCTGGGGGGATGGTAATTCTTGCGCATCGCCCACACCATCGGCTCCCGTGACAATACGTTGACGGCTACGAGGTGGAAGCGGTGCAGCGTTTCAGCGGCCCGGTATATGCCCAAGCAGAAGCGGGCTGGCAGCGACGAGGGGGTGCGCTCACGCTTCCGGACCAGCGCCACCCGGCATGCCCAATTCGTCTCGCCGTGCTCCAAGACACGAGCCGGTCCGGCTCCATCAGAGGTAGTTCGTTGCGGTGGTGGCAATGTGAATCACAGCGAAGAGGGTTGCCGGCACGAGTGAGGGACAATTCTCCAGGTAGCGCCACACGCAGATGAAGTACTCAGCATTCTCGGAGTCTGTCACGGGCCACCATGCGCGCCACGTGTGACCCGGACACGTCCTACGCGAACGACTCCGCGGGATCGCGGGGGCCCGGTCATGCCGCATCTCCCTCGGGCGCCGTCCGGGTCCGCCAGAGACACCCCCGCCCGAGAACTTCGACGGCTCAGCTGGGTGGAGGGCAGACCCGCGGAAGGTTGTAACAGATCTTCACAAGCGGTAACACCCTTGGAACAGGACCGAGACTGCCCCGACACCGGGCACTCATAGCGTTCTGGATGAAGGGACGGCGTCAGTCCCGGGGGACTTCCCCCGGCCGGCCGTCCCTTTTCTGTTCAGGCACCTGAAAGGACAACCATGTCTGTGTTCCGCACCCCCCAGGCGCGTACGTCGATAGTCGCTCTCTCCCTCGTCTCCGCTCTGGCGCTCGCCGGCTGTGGTGCGCGCGCCTCGGGCACCGACGACTCCGCCGCCTCGGCTGAGTCCTGCGTCGACACCTCCGCCGACTCCATCAAGGTGGGCTTCCTCAACTCTCTCTCCGGGACCATGGCCATCTCCGAGAAGACTGTCAACGACTCGCTCAACATGGCCGCGGAGGAGATCAACGCTGCTGGTGGCGTCCTCGGCAAGCAGCTCGAGGTCATCACCGAGGACGGCGCCTCCGAGCCCACGACCTTCGCCGAGAAGGCCCGCAAGCTCATCTCCTCGGACTGCGTGGCTGCAGTCTTCGGCGGATGGACTTCCGCCAGCCGCAAGGCCATGCTCCCCGTCTTCGAGGACCAGGACTCCCTGCTCTACTACCCGGTCCAGTACGAGGGCCTCGAGGCCAGTCCCAACATCTTCTACACCGGCGCCACCACCAACCAGCAGATCATCCCCGGCCTGGACTACCTGCGCGAACAGGGACACACCAAGGTGTTCCTGGTGGGCTCCGACTACGTGTTCCCCCGCACGGCGAACCGCATCATCAACGCCTACGCCGAGGCCCACGACATGGAGATCGTCGGCGAGGAGTACACCCCCCTCGGCAGCACGGACTTCGCCACCATCGTCGGCAAGGTCCGCAACTCCGGCGCCGACGCCGTGTTCAACACGCTGAACGGCGACTCCAACGTGGCCTTCTTCAAGGAGTACACCAGCGCCGGCCTGTCTGCCGACGCGATGCCCGTCCTGTCGGTCTCCATCGCTGAGGAGGAGGTCCAAGGCATCGGCGCCGCCAACATCGCAGGTCAGCTCACGGCGTGGAACTACTACCAGACCGTGGACACCGAGGAGAACGCCACGTTCGTGACCAACTTCAAGGCCAAGTTCGGCGACGACCGCGTGACCTCCGACCCGATGGAGGCCGCCTACACCTCCCTGTACCTGTGGAAGGCCACCGTCGAGAAGGCGGAGTCCTTCGCCGTGGCCGACGTTCAGGAAGCCGCCGACGGGGTCACCTTCGCCGCACCCGGGGGCTCCGTCACCCTCAACGGGGAGAACCACCACATCGCCAAGACCGCGATGATCGGGGAGATCTCCGAGGACGGCCTCATCTACTCGGTGTGGACCTCCGAGGGCCCCATCGAGCCCGACCCGTTCCTCACCACCTATGACTGGGCCGAGGGTCTGTCGGAGACCTCCTGACATGCAGATCTTCGCCGAACAGTTGTTCGCAGGGTTCAGCCTGGGGTCGGTGCTTCTGCTCACCGCCCTCGGGCTGGCCCTGACCTTCGGCCAGTTGGGCGTCATCAACATGGCCCACGGTGAGTTCGTCATGGTGGGCGCCTACACGGCGTTCGTCATGTCGGGCATCATCGGCCACGCCGGAACCTCGTTCCTGGTGTCACTGCCGGTGGCGTTCGTTGTCGCGGGCCTCCTCGGAGTCCTGCTCCACGCCACGATCATCAGCCGCATGCGGGACAGACCTCTGGACACCCTCCTGGTCACGTTCGGGGTGGCGCTGCTGCTGCAGCAGCTGGCCCGCGACATCTTCGGCGCCCCGAACGTCGACGTCCCCGCCCCGGCCTGGCTGTCCGGCCCCGTGGTGCTGGGATCACTTGTCATGCCGAAGAGCAGGCTGATGATTCTGTTGATCTGCGTCGTCGCCGTCGGGATCGTGGCCTACCTGTTGGCCAGAACGCCGCTCGGACGCCGGATCCGTGCAGTGGTGGGCAACCGTGCGCTCGCGGAGACCAGCGGCATCGACTCGGGCGGCATCGACCGCGCGACGTTCTTCATCGGTTCCGGGCTGGCCGGGCTGGCCGGAGTGGCGCTCACCCTCCTGGGCTCCGTCGGTCCCACCGTGGGCCAGAACTACATCGTCGATGCGTTCCTTGTGGTGGTCGCCGGTGGCATCGGCAAGATCAAGGGCGCAGTCCTGGCCGCCTTCACGCTCGGCATCCTGCAGTCGTTCTTCCAGCTGATGACAGACGCGAGTTTCGCCAAGGTGCTGCTGCTCGTGGTGGTCGTCGGCTTCCTTCAGATCCGCCCGCAGGGCCTGTTCACCGTCCGCACCCGGAGCCTCGCATGATCGATCGACTCAAGTCCCCCCTCATCGCACTCGTGCTCGTCGCCGCCCTGGCGGCAGCCCCGCTTCTGCTCAGCAGCTTCCGGCTGTCGTTGCTGGCCAAGTTTCTCTGCCTGGCCATGGTCGCCGTCGGGATCGGGCTGGCATGGGGGCAGGGCGGCATGCTGACCCTCGGGCAGGGCCTCTTCTTCGGGCTGGGCGGCTACATCATGGCCATGCACATGAAGCTCGCCGACGCCGGCCCGGGCGGGGTTCCCGACTTCATGATGCTTTACGGCACAGGCGTGGTGCCGTGGTGGTGGGAACCCATGCGCTCGGGCTCCCTCACCCTCGTCCTGGTGGTCCTGATTCCGGCAGCCTTCGCGCTCGTGCTCGGCATCGGTGTGTTCCTGCGCCGCGTCCGGGGCGCGTACTTCGCCATCCTCAGCCAGACCCTCGTCGCCGCCTTCGCGATCCTCCTGGTGGGCCAGCAGCAGACCACCGGCGGCACCAACGGGCTGACGGGGTTCAGCTCCTTCTTCGGCTTCGCCCTGTCCGACCCGATCAACCAGACCACCCTCTACTACGTGGCCGCCGGGACGCTCGTCGCCATGGTGCTGATCGTCCGCCAGCTCATGCGCAGCCGCTTCGGCGAGCTCCTGGTGGCGGTGAGAGATGAGGAGAACCGGGTCAGGTTCCTGGGGTACAACCCTGCGGTCATCAAGATCGTGGCCTTCGTCATCGCCGCAGTCTTCGCGTCCATCGGGGGGGCGCTGTTCGTGCCGGTGGCCGGCATGATCTCGCCCGCCGACGTCGGGGTCGTGGCCTCGATCGGTTTCCTCGTCGGTGTCGCCATCGGCGGGAGAGCAACGTTGTTGGGCCCGGTGCTCGGTTCCATCGCGGTCTCCTGGGCCCGGACCAGCCTTTCGGAGACCTTCCCCGGGGCCTGGACCTACTTCCAGGCGGCCCTGTTCATCGTCGTGATCGCGGCGCTGCCAGCCGGTCTCGCGGGAATCTGGGCTGTGGTGCGACGCCGGATGCGTTCCCGGGAACCGCACCCCCTCGCCCTCACCACACCTCAGGAGGCACCGGCATGAGCCGCACCATCGACCCGGGCTCGGCCACGCTCGTCAACGCGGGCACGGACCCCCGCCAGGAGTATCTCGAGGTCCGGCACCTGACCGTGGCGTTCGACGGGTTCGTCGCCGTGAACTCGGTGGACCTCACGGTGACCAGCGGGGACCTTCGATTCCTCATCGGGCCCAACGGTGCAGGCAAGACCACGATCATCGACGCGCTCACCGGACTGGTCAAGGCCAGCGGCTGGGCCCGGTTCGCCGGGAACGAGCTCATCGGTCGCAGCGTCCACCGTGTTGCCAGGATGGGCGTCGGTCGCACCTTCCAGACAGCCAGCGTGATTGAGGAGCTCAGTGTCCTGGCCAACCTCGACATCGCCAGCGGCGCCGGTCGTGGCCCGCGCACGCTGCTCCGGGCCCGGGGCCCACACGTCCCCGACGACGTGGCCGAGGCGCTCGAGATCATCGGCCTGACGGAGCTCCGGGAGAAGCCCGCAGGCACGCTGGCCCACGGCCAGAAGCAGTGGCTGGAGATCGGGATGCTGCTGGTCCAGAAGGCCCACCTGCTCCTCCTCGATGAGCCCGTCGCCGGGATGAGCCAGGCCGAGCGGGAGCAGACAGCGATCCTGCTCCGTGCGCTCGCTCCTCGGCACACCGTCGTTGTGGTCGAGCACGACATGGAGTTCATGCGGCAGGTGGCGGACTCGGTCAGCGTCCTTGCCCGCGGCGAGCTCATCGCCGAGGGAAGCGTCGCAGACATCCAGGCCAACCCGCTCGTCCAGGAGGTCTACCTGGGCACCCCCACCACGGAAGGAGGCCGCTGATGCTCGAGATCGACGGTGTCATCTCCGGCTACGGCCGGACCAGCGTGATCTTCGATGTGTCGCTGCGCGTTCCCGACAGGGGCATCGTGGCCGTCCTCGGCAACAACGGGGCAGGCAAGAGCACGTTGCTGCGCACGGCGAGCGGCCTGCTGAAGCCCACCGCAGGCAGGGTCCGCTTCAACGGCCAGGATGTGACTCGGATGAGCGCCCACCGACGGGCCAAGCTGGGCCTGGGATACGTCCCGCAGGGCCAGCAGTCGTTCGGCGACCTCACCACCCGCGAGAATCTGCAGTTGGTGGCCGACCAGAATCCCCGCGGCCACGCCAAGCTGAGCGAGGTCGTCGACCTGTTCCCCGCGCTGGGTGAGCTGATGGGACGCCGGGCTGGGCTGTTGTCCGGCGGCCAGCGCCAGCAGCTGGCCCTGGCTCGCGCGCTCCTCCTGGAGCCGTCGCTGCTCATGCTCGACGAGCCCACCGAGGGAATCCAGCCATCCGTGGTCCAGCTGATCGAACGCACCATTTCGGCGCTGGCGGCCGATGGACTCGCTGTTCTCCTCGTGGAACAGCACGTAGGGTTCGCGCTGGAAGCGAGTGACAGCTACGTCGTGCTGGCCTCCGGCCGGATCCGCGAGCGCGGTGACAGCGACTCTCACTCAAGCGCCGCCGTGCGTTCCGCCATGGCCATCTGAACGGGAGACCCAGACATGCACCTCATCGGCTCCGATACGGAGAAGCTTCTTATGGCTGTGGCAGGGATGGTCGCGCGCGACCGCCTGGCGCGTGGCGTCCGGCTCAACCACCCCGAGACCGTCGCCTACCTCAGCTGCTGGGTGATCGAACGGGCGCGCGACGGAGCCTCCGTGGCCCAGCTCATGGAGGAGGGCGCCCAGGTCCTCACCGCCGAGCAGGTGATGCCAGAGGTGCCGGCCATGTTGCACGACGTGCAGGTGGAGGCCACCTTCCCCGACGGCCGGAAACTCGTCACCCTCCACCACCCGTTAGGCCACGGCGACGACGAGCCGGGCGCCGTGCGCGTCGGGGAGGGCGTTGTCGTGCTCAACGGCGATCGGCGCGAGGATGAGCGCCTGAGCCTCACGATCACCAACACGGGTGACCGCCCCGTGCAGATCGGCTCCCACATCCACCTCCCCGACACCAACGGCGCCCTCGACTTCGACAGGGAGGCCGCCCACGGATTCCGGCTGGACATCCCGTCGGGCACTTCGGTGCGATTCGAGCCCGGCGTGGCGCGAGACGTCGACGCCGTGGCGTTCCGCGGCCGGCGCCGGGTCCCCGGCATCCAGCGCAAGGGCTCCGAAGCCGCCAACCTTGATGGAGGACAGTCATGAGCTCGATCACGCGCAGCCGATACGCGGCCCTCTTCGGTCCCACCCGCGGGGACCAGGTGCGCCTAGGCGACACCGACCTGTGGATCGAGGTGGAACGCGACCTCACCGTCGGCGGCGAGGAAGCCGTCTTCGGGGGCGGGAAGTCCATCCGCGAATCCATGGCACAGGGCACCACGACGCGAGCCGACGGTGCACTGGACACGGTGATCACCAACGCCGTTGTCCTTGACCACTGGGGGATCGTGCGCGCCGACGTCGGACTCCGCGATGGCCGCATCGTCGCCATCGGGCACTCCGGCAATCCGGACATCGCCGACGGCGTGACCCCCGGCATAGAGATCGGCCCCAGCACTGATGTCATCTCCGGCGAGGGGAAGATCCTGACCGCGGGCGGCATCGACATGCACGTTCATTTCCTGTCGACCAGCCAGGTGCACGAGGCCCTGGCCGCGGGCCTGACGACGCTCGGAGGGGGCGGCACCGGGCCTTCGGAGGGGTCCAAGGCGACGACCGTCACCCCCGGCGCCTGGCATCTCGAAACCGTGCTGCGCGGACTCGATCATCTGCCCATCAACCTGCTGCTGTTCGGCAAGGGCAACACGGTCAGCGCCGAGGGGCTGGCGGAGCAGGCGCGGGGTGGGGCCGCCGCCCTCAAGATCCACGAGGACTGGGGCGCAACCCCCGGCGCCATAGACGCGGCGCTCCGCGCGGCCGACGAGTTCGGCCTCCAGGTGGCCCTCCACAGCGACAGCCTCAACGAGGCGGGCTACGTGGACTCCACCATCGGCGCCATCGGCGGCCGCAGCATCCACGCGTTCCACACTGAGGGGGCCGGGGGTGGACACGCACCAGACATCCTGTCGATCGCGTCGCTGCCCAACGTGCTGCCCGGCTCCACCAATCCCACGCTCCCGCACACGGTCAACACGGTGGCAGAGCACCTCGACATGCTGATGGTCTGCCACCACCTCAACCCGGCCGTCCCCGAGGACCTGGCATTCGCCGAGTCGCGGATCCGCGCCACGACGATCGCCGCCGAGGACATCCTCCACGACATGGGTGCCCTCTCCATGACGTCCTCCGACGCCCAGGCCATGGGTCGCATCGGCGAGGTCATCACCCGCACCTGGCAGGTCGCGCACGTCATGAAGGCGCGGCGAGGCCGGCTGTCGGAGAGCCTGCCCGCCGATAACGAGCGGGCCCGCCGCTACGTCGCGAAGTACACGATCAACCCGGCCATCGCCCACGGCATCGACCACGAGATCGGCTCCGTCGAGGCAGGCAAACTGGCAGATCTGGTCCTGTGGGAACCCAAGTTCTTCGGGGTCCGACCCTCGGTGGTGCTCAAGTCAGGGATGATCGTCTGGGCAGCACTGGGCGACCCGAACGCCAGCATCCCCACCCCGCAACCGGTCCTGATGCGCCCCGCACTCGTCGCCGACGCCGCACCCAACTACTCGCTCACGTTCGTTGCCCCGGCGGCTCTCGACGCCGGACTGGCTGGGAGGCTCGGCCTGCGGCACGAGCTCGCACCCGTCAGGCCCACGCGGGGGGTGGGCAAGGCGGACATGATCAACAACTCGGCAACGCCGGCCATCGACATCGATCCGGAGACCTTCGCCATCGCGATCGACGGCGAGACGGTGGTGCCCGCGCCGGCGGACCGGCTGCCGCTGGCGCAGCTCTACTCGCTGTTCTGATGGGCCCGGCATCGGACGGCGCGTTCGGCGCGCTCCTCCTGGGTGACGCCCGGCTGCCGGTGGGGGGACACACCCAGTCAGCCGGCCTCGAGCCGGCGATCCTCGCGGGCCTCCAGGCCCGCGACGTGCCCGGGTACCTGCGGGTCCGGCTCATGACAGTGTCCCGCGTGGACGCCGCGACCCTCGCGCTGGGCATGCGCGCCCTCCGCGGGGCCGACTACGGACTGGACCTGGTGCACGCCCACTGGTCGGCCCGCACCCCGAGCCATGTTCAGCGGCGGGCGGCGGAGCAGGCGTCCCACGGGTACCTTCGGTTGGCGAAGCGGCTGGATCCCCGGCGGTCCGCGGCCGCCGGTGTGCCCGCGACCCGACCCCTGGCGATGGCCCTGCTCGCCGACATCCTGGCCTGCGACCCGCTCCAGGCTGTGCGGGTGCTGCTGCACGACGAGATTCAGACCATCACCTCAGCCGCCCTGAAGCTGCTCCCGCTTGACCCCGCCACGTCAGTGGAATGGGCCATCGCCGCCCATCCCCTCGCGGAGACCATCGCGGCAGAGGCCGCAGCGGTCTCACACCCGAGAGACATCCCGAGCCCATCCGCGCCCGAGACCGAGGCCTGGATCCATGCCCACGCCACTACCCCACGGAGGTTGTTCAGTGCCTGACCACACACATCCCCAGCGTTCGCTGCGGCTCGGCGTCGCCGGCCCGGTCGGAACGGGCAAGACGTCCCTCATCGGGCTGCTGTGCAGCAGGATGAGCGACGAGTTCTCGCTGGCCGTCATCACCAACGACATCTACACCGACGAGGACGCCCGCATGCTCCGCGGCGCCGGAGTGCTGGCGCCCGAACGCATCCGGGCCGTCGAGACGGGGGCGTGCCCCCACACCGCGATCCGTGATGACGTCACCATGAACCTGGTCGCCGTCGAGGAGATGGAGGCTGCCTTCGACCCGGTGGACATCACCCTGGTCGAGTCGGGCGGCGACAACCTCACTGCCACGTTCTCGCCCGCCCTCGTCGACGCCCAGCTCTTCGTCCTCGACGTGGCGGGAGGTGGAGACGTCGTCCGCAAGGGCGGGCCCGGCATCTCGCGGGCCGACCTGCTGATCGTGAACAAAACCGACCTGGCTCCCTACGTCGGGGTGGATGCGGAACTGATGGTGGAGCAGGGTCGCGAGGCCCGCGACGGACGCCCCGTGCTCCCCCTGAGCCGGACCGACGAGGCGAGCGTGGACCTGCTGTGCGACTGGGTGCGAGAGACCCTGGAGCACGTCCGCAGCGGTCATCACGTCGCCGTCGATCCGGGCCCCATGGCCCCGCACTCCCACGGCGGCCTCCCCCCGCACACGCACGACGAGGGCGAGGCGCATCATCACCACTGAGGTCACCCGGATCACGGCCGCCCGAGACGGCAGCGGGCGCCCGCGGCTGCTGGTCCGGACGGGGCCGGTCAGCGCCCGGATCACCGCCGCCGGCTCGGATCATCTCGAGGTGTCGCTGCTGGCGACGGTGGCGACCCTGCTCGGTGGGGACGACGTGCGTCTGGTGGTGGAGGTGCGTGACGGCCTGTCGCTGACGCTGAAGGACATCGCGGCAACGGTGGCCTACGACGGTCGCGGCCAGGGGGCATCGTGGATGGCTGAGCTCAACGTCGGACCCGGGGCGTCACTGGTGTGGGCGGCAGAGCCCTTCATCGTCAGCGACGGTGCGGAGGCCATGCGGATCCTGCGCGCCACGCTGGCCGACGGGGCCGGGCTCCGGCTGGATGAGACTGTGGTCCTGGGGCGCCACGGCGAACGTGGTGGCCGGGTGCACAGCCACACCCTCGTGCAGACGGCTGAGGCTCCGCTGCTGGTCGAGGACGTCGTCTACCAGGGTGCGGGGGAGGACCAGAGGTTCATCCGGGGCGGGGCGCGTTCGATCAGCACAAGGCTCGCGTTCGGCACCCAGACCCTTGTCCCAGCACCGGACGAACTGGTGATGGAGCTGGCGTGCGGCGGGCAACTGGCGCGCACGATGCATACTCGTGATGTCCGCGGGCCCACGCGGCCGTCCCTGATCGTCGACGGCATCCGGCAGGCGGACACGAGGGGGAGTGAGATGCCAGTGGGAGAACAGGTCCACACCGATGCCGCACCGGCGTACGCGGAGGGGGCCGTGGGATGAGCCTGCAGGGGGTGACCGGCAGCAGGGCGACGGTGAGTGTCGTCGCGTCGCTCCATGCGTTGGGGCTGGCACTCCTGGCACTGGGGGTGGCCTCGGGAGGTGCCGGGCTGGTGGCCTCCGCCGTCGTCGCCTATGCACTGGGTCTGCGCCACGCCGTCGATGCAGACCACATCGCCATGATCGACAACTCCACGCGCAAGTTCGTCGCCGAGGGGAGGCGGTCGGCCGCGGTGGGGTTGGCGTTCTCAGCTGGACACTCGACGGTGGTGCTCGTCGCTGCTGCGTTGGTCATCGCAGGGACTGGGTGGATCGGGTCGACGATCGACGAGGACTCAGTGACGCGGCACTGGCTGGGAGTTGTCGGTGCGGGTGTCGCGGCCACGTACCTGGCCGCCATCGCCGTGACCAACCTCCCGGTCCTCGCGCGCGCGTGGGCTGATCTTGGGCGGGCGGGTCCCGCCGGCCCGGGCGTGCATGGGGGAGTGTCGCGGGTGCTGCTGGCGCCGCTGGCGAGGGTCCGTCAACCATGGCACGTGTACGGATTCGGGCTGCTCTTCGGGTTGGGGTTCGACACCGCGTCGTCGGTGGCCGTGCTCGTGCTGGCCGTCGGCCTCCCAGCGGGCACGGCCCCGCTGGTCCTGCTGTCCCTGCCGCTTCTGTTCGCCGCGGCGATGACGCTGGGCGACTCCCTCAACGGTTTCCTGATGCTAAAGATGTACTCGTCAGCCCAGCACCGGAAACGGGCACGCTACAACGTTGTGATCACGGCGGTGTCGATCGCCGCCGCCGTCGCGATCTCGTTGATCACGTTCGCGGGCCTGGCGAGCGATCTCGGAGTCCGTTTGCCCGCCATCGACGCGCTTGCCGGCGTGGACACTGACTGGGCGGGCATAGGGCTGCTGGTCTTCTTCGCGCTGATCGGCGTGGGTGCGGCGGCGGCCGTGCGGTGGCGGTCCCTCGGCCACCCGGTAGACATCTGAAGACTGTGCCGGGGGCGTCACAGCCATCCCCGGTCGCGTGCCTGGCGAGCGGCCGCCACTCGGTTGGAGGCTCCGAGCTTGCCCATCGCCTCGGACAGGTAATTGCGCACCGTGCCCTCGGACAGGTGCAGCCGCCCGGCTATCTCGCCGTTGGCCAACCCGTCCCCGGCCAGGCGCAGGACCTGGCGCTCCCGGTCGGTCAGCGGGTCCGGCTCATCCCACGCGTCGGCGGCGAGCTGGGGATCGACGGCGCGGCCTCCGGCGTGGACGTCGCGGACGGCCTGCGCCAGGGCGCTGGCCGGCGCGTCCTTGAGCAGGTAGCCGACGGCACCGGCCTCCAGCGCCCGCCGGAGGTGCCCACTGCGGGCAAACGTGGTCAGGATGACCACCCGGGTCGGCAGGCCCCGGCGCCGGACCTCCGCGGCCACCTCGAGCCCGGTCAGCTTGGGCATCTCGATGTCTGTCAACAGGACGTCGGGCCGCAGCGTCTCGACCAGGCGCACGGCCTCCTCACCGTCGGAGGCGGTGCCGGCCACGGTGATGTCGGACTCCAGCCCCAGGAGGGTGCTCAGTGCGCCGAGCACCATGAGCTGGTCCTCGGCCAGGACCACGGTTATGGTCATGGCCCACCCACCTCCTCCGCGCGGCGCCCGTCGTCGGCCGTCCCAGCAAGGGGCACCGTCACCTCGACGACGGTCCCGTGCCGGTCGTCTCCACCGGATGGGGCGCCCACCTCGACATGGCCACCGAGGGCCGCTATCCGCTCGCGCATGCCGGTGAGCCCGGATCCCGCCAGCCCCGAAGAGCCACGGCCGTCGTCGGTCACCTTGAGCTGAACATCAGAGCCGACCGTGGTGATGCTGATCGAGGCGCGCTCGGCGTCGGCGTGGCGCACCACGTTGGTCACCGCCTCGCGTAGCGCCATCGCGAGGGCGGACTCCTGCTCGGGGCGCAGATCGGTCGGGTCGGCGTGCACCTCGACGCCGACCCCTGCCGCCTCCAGCGCCACCCGCGCCCCGTCGAGTTCGGCGTCGAGGCCGCGCGCGCGGTATCCGGTGACCGCCGCACGGACCTCACCCAGGGCCTCGCGACCGATCTTCTGAATGTCGTTGACCTCTGCCGCTGCCCGGTCCGGGTCTGCGCGCACCAGCCTTGCGGCCAGCTCGGACTTCAGCACGATGACCGACAGGGTATGCCCGAGCAGGTCGTGGAGGTCGCGCGCTATCCGCTCCCGCTCGGCGATCGTCGCCAGCCGCTCGATCTCCTCGTCGGCACGCCGGAGGCGCCGTCTCGCGCGGTCCCGCTCAGCGTCGAAGATGGTCGTCGCGCCAACCACCGGGGTGAAGAACAGGGCGGGGCCGAGCGCCGCCAGCCGCCACGGCATCGGCACCGGCGAGATCACGGCCATCGCGGCGACCAGCCCGACGAGAACGGCCACCACCGCCACGGCCCGGCGCGGGCGGAACGCGCGGCCGGCGATGGCCGCCGCATAGATCACGAACACGCTGGCCCCGCTGTTGGCCAGCGAACCCGCGAAGGCCAAGGCGCCGAGGGCCGCGACGAGGATCAGGGTGCGTCGGTCGTCGCGGGCCCGGAACGACGCCGTGTAGATCGGCAGGAACAGCGCGATCAGCACCGCCACGGCCAGCCAGTCCAAGGCTCCGATCGAGGGTTCGAACACCGGCTGGTAGAACAGTGCGCCGAGGTAGACCAGCCAGACATAGCGCATGGAGCGGGAGGGCTGCGGCGGGCTCTTGCTCATCCGGTGCGGCTCATCCATAGGTCCGGCCCTCGTCGCGCCGGTAGCCCCACAACGCCACGGCCAGGAAGAGCGCGGTGAAGGCCAGCAGCACGACGACGTGCAGCGCCTGCGAACCACCCTCAGCGGCACCGATGGTGCCCAGGGCGAGTTGGGCGAAGTGGTAGGGCGGGAGCGCCGGGGCGATCCCCTGCACGAACTCGGGCAGTTGGTGGATCGGGATCCACAACCCTGACGCGAACGCCATCGGCAGGTAGAGCACGTTCAGCAGCGCCGGTGCGGAGTTCGGGCCGACGAGGTAGCCGAAAGCCAGGCCCATGGCAGAGAAGGGCAGCGCCCCGAGGATCAGCACCAGCCCGAGGCCGATCCACTGGGTGGCGGGCATTCGCACACCACCCAGTGTGGCCCCGAGGATGAACAGCACGCCGATGATCAGCGCGGAAACTGTCGTGGCCATCACGACCTTGGCCACGAAGTAGGCCTGAGGGGGCATCGGCGAGACGCGCTTGAGCCGCATCCAGCCCTGCCCGCGTTCGACGGCGACCGAGACGCCGAAGCCGAACAGGGCCGCGCCGATGACACCGAAGGTGCCGTAGGTCACCATCATGTAGGTGGTCGCGCCGACGCCACGGGATTCGCCCCCGCCGAAGGCCAACCCGAAGAGCACGTAGAACATCACCGGCAGGGCGATCGTGCTCACGGCGAAGATGGGGATGCGGATCAGCTTGAGGAACTCATGGCGGGCCTCGGTGACGTAGATCTGTGCAGGATGCGATCGAGGCGTCCCTGCGTCGGTCGTGGTGCGTGTCGCAGTGTGGGTGGTCATTATGCTGCCTCCGAGTCGCTGGTCAGGGTGAGGAAGGCCTCCTCGAGGCTTGGTTCGGTCACGGTCACGTCGGCGGCCGCGGGGTCGAGATCGAGCAGCGCGCGAAGTGCGGGCTCGGCGGATCCGACGAGCAGCTCAAGCCACGTTCCCTCGCGTGATGCGCGGGCCACGCCGGGCCACTGTCGAGCCACGGACAGGCTCACCGAGGTCTGTACACGGATCCGTCGCCCGGGCACCAGGGCCTTGATCTCGGTGGGCGTTCCCTGGGCGATCACCACGCCGCGGTCGATGACCACGATCCGGTCGGCCAACGCGTCGGCCTCCTCGAGGTAGTGCGTGGTGAGCACGACGCCACGCCCGGACCGGGCCAGCTCGCGCAACGTGGCCCACAGGCCTCGCCGAGCCTCTACGTCCAGGCCGGTGGTCGGCTCGTCGAACATCAGCAGGTCCGGGTCGCCGGCCAGGGCGATGCCGAACAGCACGCGTCGCTGCTGACCGCCGGAGAGCTCGCCGAACATGCGGTCCTCCAGCCCGTCAAGACCCGCAGCGGCGATGACCTGCGTCATGGGCAGGGGCGCGGGGTAGTAGCCGCGGAACCCGGTGAGGAGTTCACCTACACGCAGAGTGTCAGGTACTCCCGAGGCCTGCAGCATCGTGCCGAGGCGACGCCGTGCCCGCATGTCGCGGGGGTCGTGCCCGAAGAGTCGCGCCGTTCCCGATGTTGGTGCCGTCAGGCCGGTGAGCATCCCGATGGCCGTGGACTTGCCGGCCCCGTTGGGTCCGAGGAAGGCCAGCAGCTCGCCTGCCCGCACCTCCAGATCGAGTCCACCGACGGCCTGAACCGTGGCCGCGCCCTTTCCGAAGTGCTTGGAGACGCCCAGCAACTCGGCCAGGACGGGGGCGCCGTGGCTGGTGGGCGAGTAGTGGTGTGTCTGCTGCCAGGTGGTCATACCCCAAGGCTCGCACCCT
This sequence comes from Tessaracoccus luoxuelianae, assembly GCF_054483915.1. Lineage (NCBI taxonomy): Bacteria > Bacillati > Actinomycetota > Actinomycetes > Propionibacteriales > Propionibacteriaceae > Tessaracoccus > Tessaracoccus luoxuelianae. Next base: position 917,842 of record NZ_CM137013.1, read on the forward strand.
CGGTGGCGCGGAAGTAGTGCACGAAATCATGACCTCGGCATGACAGATGTCATGCGCCGGTCGGGTGGCGTCCGCCCGCTGCCACGCCACCGGTCGAGGATGGATCGAGCGTTGGGTGCGCCTGCTCGGCCATGCTGATTGTCGGGTCGAGAACCCAATCCCCCTGGACTCACGCCTCCCTCGTGAGGCGGAACACCCGGAACCGGGCCCGCCGAAGCACGGCCCCGACCCCCAGCGCGAAGGACTGCCCCGGCTCGACCTGCCAGTCGGGGAACTCAGCGGCGAGTCCGTCGGCCGTCACTCCCACCCCGCCGATGCCGGGACGCCGATCCATGCCGACCACCAGCAGTGAGGAGCGAGGCGCCGCCAGCCGTGCCACTCCCTGGGCGACCATCCGTCGGCCCGCAGGGCGAAGGCCGTGATAGCAGCCCACGTCCACAAAGACTGATACATCTCTGGGCATCTGGGGGACCTCCGTCAAGTGACGTACGTCGCCGACCACGAACCGGACGCTGAGCCCCGCACTGGCCGCCGCCCGGCTGGCCCGGTCGATCGCCACAGGCGAGGCGTCCACCCCGACCACCGTCCACCCGCGGCGGGCTGCCGTGAGGCTGTGCTCTCCCGTGCCGCAGCCCAGGTCCACCAGGGTGTGGCCAGCAGCTGATCCATGCCATGCCGCCTCGCGGTCGAGCAGGCGCGCCACGAGGTCAGCCTGGGCTCGACCCGCGACCACCCACGGCGTCAGCCCCCCGCGATACAGCAGGTCGTACATGGGTCAAGTATGATCCCCGATCACCGGCAGCACGACCTCGTTGTGTCGCATGAACCATGGCGTCCAGGGCGGGTTGAAGCGGGCGAACCGAGGCGGGCCGCTGATCTGGAGCCCTGCATTGGTCACGGCACTGCGGAGTTCCTCCAGGTGCCGGTGGTAGATCCGCTCGGTCCATCGTCCGGTGAACGCTCTGGCCGCTGCCACCTGCGTGGGGATCTCGCGGATTCTGATGCGGGGGTCGGATGGTTTCGGCACGGTATCGAGGCTGAGCTCGGCCGGCATGACGAACCCGACCAGGTGGCGGTCGGATGCGACGCCGGCCTCCTGGAGGACTGGGGCGGTCATTGCGATCCTGGCCGACGCCGTCTCCTGCACCACGGGAGCAGTCATGGCCACCTTGCCTCGCGTGGTGTTGCGGCCCGAGATGAAGCCCACGAGAACCCGGAAAGCGTCGTTGCCGGCGTCGGTGAACGAGCTGGTCACCTCGACCTCGGCCACCAGATGCGACGGGTAGCGGCGCAACTCGAAGCCCGGGAACCGCTGGAGGACGTCGAAGGGCTGTTGCTCGGTCATGTCGCCAGCGTCACATACTCAAGCCGAACGGCAAAGGGTGCGCCGGCGAGTGACGAAACCTGGGCAGCGGTTCCGGGCGACCAGCGCACCGGACCCGGCATGGTCTCGGTGGGAACAAGGGCGGAGCTTGAGGCATCACTAGTTGGTTACTGCCAGAGGCTGGCGATGGGGAGGGCCCAAATGCGTTCGCCGAGCGGGTAGCTGGTGGCTCCAGTGTGCAGGACGATGCCGCGATGGAACGTGTCTCCAATTTGGTCGCGAAGCCACGCGAGATGTCTGGCGTCGCGGAGCTCCAGGGTGCTTGCGGCTTTGATCTCGATCCCGACGATCTGGCCGGCGGCGGATTCGAGAAGGAGGTCGATCTCGCGGGTCTGGTTTCCGTCTCGAACGTGGTGTGCGGTGACTGCGGGGGTGGCCAGCCTGAGCAGAGGCCGGAGTTGGGCCAGGACGAAGGTGTCGATCAGTCGGCCGATCCGGTCGCCGCTCTTCAGGATGCCGGTTCGGGTGTCTCCTGCGAGATGTGCGGCTAGTCCGGTGTCGATGATGTGATACTTCGGGGTCTTGACCATGCGGTTGAAGCGGTTGGCGGTCCAGGCGGGGAGGCGCTCGATGATCCGCAGGTCCTCAAGCAGATCCAGGTAGGCATTGGCGGTCCGATGGTCGATTCGGGCAGCTTCGGCGAGCGTGGTCAGGGACGGCAACCCGGCGGTGTTCAAGGCGACGGCCCGCAGGAGGGCGCCGAGACCAGCCGGTGAGCGGACCTCGGCGAGGTTGGCAACGTCATGGCGGACGAGCTGGTCGATGTAGCCCTCGTACCACGTCGAGCGTGCGAACTCGCTGAGGCCGACGGCGCTGGGGAAGCCGCCGCGGAGGGCGTGGTCGAGATAGTCGACGAGGGTGGGGGCCGCCTCGAGGGTGCCCACGGGTGGGTCCTCGTCGCTGAACCACCTTTCGGGAGCGACCTTGGCCCGGTGCCGGTCATGGAGTTCGCCGACGGTGAGCCCAAACATGGACAACGGGACGACGCGGCCGGTGCCGGGCCAGCCGGCGGAGTCCAGCCTGGCCCGGATGCTGCCGGTCAGGATGAATCGGCCCGCGCCTGGGCGGGCGTCGACCGCGCGTTTCACCGCACCCATCGACTCAGGGACGACCTGCCACTCGTCAATCAGGACCGGCGTGGGTTGGGCGGCGAGCACCGCGTCCGGGGCTGCCCGGAATGCGGCCGCCTCATCGGGGCGGTCCAGGCGCATCACGGACGCCGCCCTGCGCAACGCGGTGGTTGTTTTGCCGCAGCCGCGCGGTCCGGTCAGCATCAATGCTGGCAGTTCCGCGAGGAGCGCGTCGAGCGTCCCGTCGACGTAGCGCGGGATGTAGACGTCTTCAACGCTCATGGACATTCACCCTTCCGGCCATCTGATGTCACATCAGCAGGCATGCTGATGTCATTTTAGCAGACCTCCTGATGCGGCTCTCGTGCGGTGGTGGCGCCGCACGCGGCGGTCTTCGGCCGCGGCCAGGCGATCTGGAGACTTGACCCGCAGAACGACGGCAGCGTCCTGATCGTCGGGTCCGAACCTCGCGCGGACGGGTTTCCCCTCGGCTGGTGATGAGCTGTCCAGGCGCCGGCGGCGTCCGTCCTGTGGCGTCGTCTCCGCAGTGCGCAGGTCTGGATCCGCAGTGGGGGAGGGGCTCAATCGGAGCCGGGTCGGATGAGGCCGGACTCGTAGGCGACGACCACCGCCTGCACCCGGTCGCGGACGCCGAGCTTCGACAGCACGCGGGCCACATGGGTCTTCACCGTCTCGACGCTGATGAACAGCCGCTGGGCGATCTCGTGGTTTGACCGGCCCCGAGCGACCTCGATCAACACCTCCGCCTCCCGCTCGGTGAGCTGGTCGTAGCCCGGCGGCGGTCCCTGCCGCCCGGCCCGGGTGAACTCCTCGATCAGACGGCGCGTGATTCGGGGCGCCAGCAACTCCTCTCCGCGGGCTGCCGCCCTCACCCCCGCGACCAGCTGCTCGCGGGGCAGGTCCTTCAACAGGAATCCCGTGGCGCCGGCCACGAGCGAGTCGTACACCATCTGGGAGCGGTCGAAGGTCGTGAGCATCACCACTTTCGTGCCGGGGAGGTCGTGCGTGATGCGGCGGGTGGCGGCGATACCGTCGATGCCGGGCATGCGGATGTCCATGAGGACGACGTCCGGCCGCAACAGTTGGGCCGCGCGCACGGCCTGTTCGCCGTCGGCCGCTTCTCCCACCACATCGATGTCCTCCGCGGCGCCGAGGATCATCCTCAGCCCGGCGCGGACCAATTCCTGGTCGTCGGCGACAAGGACGGTGGTCATGCGTGCACCTCCTCACGTGCCGGGAGGGAGGCGGTCAGCCGGAAGCCGCCCTCCGGCCGTGGTCCGGCCGTCAGCGTGCCGCCGTGAGCGGCCAGTGACTCTCGCAGGCCCGCAAGTCCGGTCCGGGTTCCGAGGTCGAACCGGGTGTGGCCGGTGCCGTCGTCGACGACCTCCACCTCGATCCGGTCGCCGGGCACCCGCTCGATCCGGACGCGCACCCTGCTGCCCGGGGCGTGGCGGGCGGCGTTGGTCAGTGCTTCGCGAAGAACCTGCCGCAGAAGTGCGGCTACCGGACCGGTCGGCTCCAGGGCGGGGTCCACCGACCACGCGACGTCCAGCCCTCCGCTCGCGGCCAGGCGGTCGAGGGCTGGCCTGTCGAAGGCCGACACCGGATCGTCGAGCTCGTCGAGGCGGTCACGCAGCTCCGCCATGCACTCTCGTGCGGTCGCGAGCACCGCGACGAGTGCCGCGTCCGGATCCGCGCCAGGGAGGCGCGCAGCGGACGACTGCAGGCAGGCGATGGTCATGGCCTGGGCGACGCAGTCGTGCAGGGCTCGCGCCAACTCCAGCCGCGTCGCCGCGACGGCAGCTCGGTGCTCGATCTCGCGGCCCCGCTCAAGCGCTGCCACCTTGTACTCGAGCGTGGCGGCTCGACGCGCGGCGCCCGCCGCAACACGGCCGGCCAGAACCGCCAGGGTCGCCAGAACCAGCGTCGGGAGCAGGCCCTCCAGGTTGCGCTGGTCGGAGGGAAGGGCCAACGCCTGGGCGGCTGGCACCGCCCACGCCAACCCGAGGGCCACGGACATGCGGCGGCCGTAGGCGCCGGCGGCATACGCCGTCACGACGAGCAGGGCCAGCGTGGTCACATACAGCGGCAGCGGCGTCAGCGTCGCGGTGATGGTGGCAGACAGGGCCCCCGTCGACGCCAGGACCACGAACGGTCTGGTGCGCCGCCACACCACCGGCGCTGCCGCCATCACGGCGGCCACCACACCGACCCAGGCCGGTAGAGCACCGGGGTGACGCACGACGCTCTCGATGGCGATCGCGGCGCCGATCCCAACCGCCAATGCCACGTCGCGAAGCCCGGGCGGCGCCTGGGCCAGGCCGGCGGCTCCGGGTGGTGGCCACGGGGCGGAGGAGGAGCTCGGCTCCGGGGTGGTGCGCAGAGTCCCCACCGCCCCGCGCAGCTCCACCAGAGCGGCGCGCGCCGCGTCCTCGATGGCCGACAAAGCGTTCGAGATCGTCGGGCGCGCCGGGTGGCTGCGGGCCCCTTCGGCGAGCAGCACCACTGCCCCGACCTGCTCGATGAGGCGCCGATGGACCTCCGTCTCCACCCGTTCCCTCTCCTCAAGTCTCGCTGCCTCAAGGTCGGCCAGGCGTTGTTCCTGGAGCCTTCGTCCGAGCTCGGCCAGATCCGCGATCTGGGCCCGCCGTCGGGACAACGCTGCACCGGCGACGGCAGGCGCCCCCACAGCGAGAAGGAAGAACACCAGGTCGTCGGCGAGGGGGAACTCGTCCGAATGGAGACGCTGGTTGGCCACTGTCAGGCCGACCGCGGCACCTGCGACGGCGAGCGCGCACCATCGCGGCGGGTACCAGGCGCCGAGGAGGTATCCGGCTGCCGCGGCGCCCAGGAGCGCCCACGGCCCTCCGATGAACCAGCCCTCCCCGAGCCAAGCGTCGAGAAGCGCACAGGAAACGACCAGCGACATCAGTGCGATCGCGCCGGCCGGCCTGGCGACACTTCGATCCCACCCGGTCACACTCCGAGGCTAGGTCAAGACGGTTCACCGCACATCACCCGGGAGAGGGATGACGCCGGTGCGCGGCCGGCCGGACGCTTGATGGCATGAACACATCACGTATCGCAGTCGTCACCGCTCTGCTCTGCATCGGCGCCTGGACGCTCAAGGCAATCACAGTCAGCCTCGCTGGAGGCCCCAACCTCAGCCCCCTGGAGGACGCACTCTTCCTGGTCGGTCTCGTTGCATCTCTCACGGCGGCGCTCTTCCTGGGCCTGGCGCTCAGCACCGGGCGCCCTGTGGGCGTGCGGGTGCTGGCGGCCCTCGCCAGCATTATCGCCGGCGTGGCGTTCAGCGCCGCGGTCGTTGCCCTGGTGGAGTGGATCCAGCCCGCAGATCCGGGCTGGATCTGGGGCGAGATCAACCTCTGGGTCTTTGCGGCCGTCCTCCTCGCGGCGGCGGTGTGGTCACGCTCAATCCGGCCTGAGAGGACCGGGGACGGCGATACCGGATCACGGTCAGCGCAGACGTCGGGCTGAGGGCCGGCGGGGCCACGGAGGTGAAGTGGCGGACGCCGTCCCAGCACCACCGCCTGGTCAGCGGGGGGTTGCTTCTCCTCGCCGCAGTACCAGTGACCAGGTCCAGACTGCCCCGATCAGCGCCAGGAACGCTGCTGCGGCCAGTGCGGCGGCGACGCCCTGGTCGCGGGCGACGAGACCGAGTAGCAACGGGCCCAGGCCGAGGCCCAGGTCGAGAGCGGCGCTGGCCGTCCCGGCGGCGGCGCCGCGTTGGTGCGGCGCTGCGGTCGAGAAGACGGCGCTGAAGAAGGCTGGGGTGCTGAAGGCCACCCCTACCGCCATGACCGCCGTGCCGAGGAGTAGCCCGGCCGGCGTGGTCCAGGCGGCAATGAGGGCAAGGCCGCCGGCGATCGCGGCCAGTGAAGCCGCCCCGAGCGGCAGGGCTGGGAGCCGGTCGGGAACTCGTGCCAGCGTGAGGCGGCAGATGACCACCACGAGGCCGTAGATCGTCAGCGCCGCGCTGGTGTTGGCCATGCCGACGCGTGTGCTGTGCAGCGAGGCGAACGCCATGAAGCCCCCGGCCGCGAGAATCGAGGCCATCAGTCCCAAGGCTGGCGGAACTGCCGGCAGATGGATCAGGTGACGGGCTCCGTCGGCCGTTGCCGGATCGGGCGTGTGGGTCTCGGAGAGCAGCAGCGCCATGCCTGCGGCGAGGACCATCAGAATGGTTGCCACCACCCAGGTCATGGTGAATCCGGATGCAGCCAGGACCATCGCTCCCAGGGGAGGGCCCATGGCGAGCCCGAGGTAGAGCCCCAGCGAGTTGTAGCTGAGCGCCTCCCCGGTCCGGGCGCGAGGTGCAAGGTCCGCCAGCATCGCGAAACCGGCGACGAAGAACGCCGCCTCGCCGACTCCCTGGAGGAGACGAAACGCGACCACCAGCGCCAGGGTCTCCGCCAAGGGCATCAACGCGAGGCCTGCAGCGCCCACCAGCGCGCCCGCGACCAGCAGCGGCCGCCTGCCAATCTGGTCGGCCAGCCGTCCGGCGAAAGGCCGGAGCAGGAGTGCCATGAGCGCGAAGGCGCCGAACGCCAGACCCGCCCCGGCCTCGTCTGAGCCGACAGGGCCGGTCACGAAGAGCGGGAGGGAGTGGATGGAGACCCCAACCGCGGTGAAGTAGACCAGATCCGCGACCCCGAGAAGGATGAACGCGGGCGTGAAGAGAGGCTCCCTCGCCTCGCGGTTCACGGCATGATCCACCTGTCGAGCCTATCCCCGCGCCGGTACCCCGTGGTCGGTGCGGAAGCTGCGCCACACGTTTTCGAAGAAGTCGTCGTCGCTGGGGATGGGGCGGACGTCGCGCCAGGTGAACTCCGGCACGCCCTCGCCGGACCAGTCCACCTCCTGGGTCACGCCGTCGAGCGCTCCGGCGTCGAGGACGAACCGGAACTCCTCAGGCAGGCCGAGATCCTGATCCGGCCACGGCAGGTCACCCTCGGGGTCCGTATAGAGGACGGAGCCGCGCGAGTTGCCGCCGTGATCCAGGTAGTCCTTCATGGCGTGAAGGTAGACGTACTGACTCGTGAGGATGTCATGGATGAGGAACAACCGGTTGACGCTGCGCCTCGAGGACTCGTCGATGACCATGAGCTGCTCGTAGCCGGCCAGCCACTGGGTGACCTGCTCCAGCGCCGCCAACACGGACGCGCGGGAGCGCACGAGGCCGGCGTTCAGGCTCATCAGCTCGGTGACCTCGGTGATCAGGCTGCCCGTGTTGTCCTCGGCTCCTGACCGGAAGCGTTCGACGGCGTCGGCCAGCAGCCGCGTCGCCCTCTCCACGCTCGGGATGGCCACGGCATCGAAGCCGTCACCGCCGGGGGGATCCGCCCGGTGCGCGGCGATGAACTGGGCGGCTCGGGTGGCGCCGACCTGGCCGGAGTTGAGCGCCGCCCCGCCCGGACGGTAGACGCCGTGGGCGCCCGCGGCCTCGCCGACGGGGAACAGGCCGTCGATGACGGCGGAGTGCCACCAGTCATCCACGGCGATGCCACCGTTGTTGTGCTGGGCGCACACCGCGATCTCCAGCATGTCCTTCTCCAGGTCGACGCCCGGGTTGCGGCCCAGGTAGAACTGGTAGGACGGGTCATTCATGTGCCGCAGCCGCTGGATTGGCGTGGTGCCGGCGAGATCTGCCGCGCCTGCGCGCTCGAGGTAGACGCGGGCCTGCTCGTCGAGCTGCGCAGCGTCCAGGTCGCCCGCCGGATTGCTGCGGAAGTCGAGGAAGACGCGTCGGCCGCGCATGGCCGTCTCGCGGTAGACGAGCAGGTCGATGATGCTGGACCCGTCACGCGCCTTGCGGATGTCGAAGGGCCACTGGTAGCCCTTGAGGAACACGAGGCTGGCCAGCAGGTTCGGGTCGGCGATGACGTCGGAGAGGAATTCGCGCTCGTCGCCGCCGTCGGCGTCCGTGGACACGAACCGCGGCACCACCTGCATGTACGTCCCGGACACGTTCCAGCGCGGCTTGATCGACGCCATGCCGAACTGCCACTCGGTGAGGTTGTGGCCCCTGGCGCCGTTGCGCAGAGCGGCGCCCGCGCCACCCCACTGGCCGTGCGGGAAGACGGAGTCTGCGTACATGCCGGCGGGTCCGCCGGTGGCCTGGACGACGTTGGTGGCGCGGATCAGCAGGAAGCGTGAGGTTTCCCTCGCCAGCTGCTGGACGAAGGTGCCGCTCGGCTCCGGGGCTGGTGTCTCGCCGAGGTTGGTTTCGACGGTCTCCTCCTCCTGGGCCGGATTGCGGCTGGTGCCGACGTCGGTGCGCAGGAGCAGTGCCCCGCGGATCTCGCCGTCCTCGGCGAGGAGGTCGATGAGCCGGCAGTTCCCGATGACGGGGATGTCGAGGGAGCGGATGCGTGCCTCGAGGGACTCCACCATGGACTTACTGGTGAACGGCCCGACGGAGGTGGCGCGCTGGCGCGGGTCGTGGTCTGTCTTGTAGCCGACGAACTCCCCGGAGTGGTTGGCCGGGAACGGGACCCCCGCCTCGATGAGGTGGTAGAAGCAGCGTGCGCTGAGGGCCGCCTCGGCCAGTGCGTTGTCACCGTCCATGGACCCGCCGCTGAACAGCGTCTCCGCCATCGAGCGCACCGAGTCCGGTTCGCTCCCGGACAGGGTCAGCTTGTAGTAGGTCTGCTTGTCGGAGCCCGCGTTGCGCGATGCCCCGGCGCGGATCTTGTCAGCCACCATCACCACGTCGGGGGCGCCGAACCCGGCCAGCCGCTCAGCGGCGCAGTACCCGGCCGAGCCGGTGCCGATGACCAGACTGGTGGTGGTGATGACAGGCACGCGCTCTGCGCCGAGGGTCACGTGGGTCAGGGTGGGGGCGGTCACGGCAGGTCCTTCAGAGTCGGGGGAGGTGCATGCCACCGTCGACGTGAATGACGTCTCCGGTGCTGTAGGGCATGGCGCCCGTGGAGAGGGCGGCGACGGCGCTGCCCACATCCGAGGCCTGGCCCCACCGGGGCATGGGCGCGAGGCCCTGGGCGAACAGGGCGTCGTAGCGTTCCGTCACGCCGGCGGTCATGTCGGTGGCGATGACGCCGGGGCGGACCTCGTAGACGGGGATCGCCTCGGGTGCGAGCCGCGCCGCCCACAGCCGGGTGGCCATGGAGACGCCGGCCTTGGAGAGGCAGTACTCGCCGCGGTTGATGGACACCGTCGTGGCCGAGATCGAAGAGACGTTGATGATGGTGCCCCGCACGGGGGCGTCGGCCTCCACGGCCTGAGCCAGCATCTGCCGGGCGACGGCCTGGGTCAGGAAGTAGGGTCCGCGAAGGTTGATCCCCATCACCCGGTCGTAGCTCTCAGGGGTGGCCTCCAGCAGGTCGCGGCGTTCCTCCGGTGCGACGCCGGCGTTGTTGACCAGGACGTCGATCCGGCCGAACCGGGCGACGATGCTTCCGACCAGGCCCGTGTGGGAGTCGACGTCGTCGACGCGGCCCTGAAAGTAGGCCGCCTTGTCCTGCCCGCCAAGCCCTTCGATGAGGCCATCGGGTTCGGGGCGGGTGGCGACCACCGCCACGCGGAAGTTCTGGCTGATGAGGGCCTGCGAGATGCCGAGGCCGATGCCTCTGCTACCTCCCGTGACCACGGCGACACGATTCATGTTCGCCATTGTTGCTGGATCCACGAGCTTTGGCAAGCGTTTTCCCACCGTCGATCACACCGGTTGCGGTGGGGGATGCTGGTCAAGTAGTCGGTCTGCGCAGGGCATCGGTGTCGGTCAGCAGGTCCTTGCACGTCACGACCCCGCCCGCGCCATCAGTGACGGAGAGGCTCGCTGTCCGGGCGCCGACGTCGGCTTCGAGGACAGCGGTGGAATCGCCGTTGATCCAGGTCAGGACGAGGCTGGACCCCTGCCCGCCAGCCTCGAAGGTGCCGTCGAAGGCGGGGTGGGTGTTCCGCAGGCGGATCAGGTTCAGCAGCGCCCGGACCACCGGCCGGGTGAGGTCCTGATCAATCTCGTCGCGGGTGTAGTAGTGCCGGTTGATGTCGCGGCCAACTCCCGAGCGCGCGAGCAGTTCCATGTCATTGGTCCCGGCCAGCAGCCCGACGTAGTAGACCTGTGGAATCCCGGGGGTGAAGAACTGGACGGCTCTGGCCAGGAGATAGGCCGCGTCGTCGCACCCGAGGGCGTCGTAGTAGGTGCAGTTGACCTGGTAGACGTCCACGTTCGACGCGGCCCACCCGCTGGCCTTGCGTGACTGCTCACGGGCGTGGGAATGGATGCCGTCGACGAGGGCGTCCACCTCGGCAGGGGTGAGCAGGCCTGGGCGGTGCTCACCCATCTGGTCAGCGCCGACGTCGATCACCCCGATGCCGTCGTGGGTGTCGAGCACGGTGACGGCGTTCGTCGGGCGGACGTCGAGCCAGTGTCGGAGCGCGTCGGGTCGGCCGGTGTAGAGGGCGTGCAGCAGCAACGGTGGAAGCGCGAAATCGTAGACGCGGTCCACGCGAGCCCCGATCGCGACCTGCCGCTGGAAGTGGGCGTGAAGCTCCACGAGCACCGTGATGCCCAGCGCGCGGGCCTTTGCGGTGAGTGCGTCGATGAACTCGAACGTCTGCGGAGTCATGAAGCTCGACGTGCCGGCGCGCTTGACCGCGTACCCCGCGGCGTCCAAGCGGATCATCGACACCCCGCCGTCGGCCAGCGTAGCCAGCACCCGGTCCAGGTAAGCCTCACCGGCGGGGTCGTCGACGTTGATGTCGATCTGCTGCGAGGTGAAGGTCGTCCACACCAGCCGCTTGTCTGACCCGAGGGTCATGGGGGTGAACGGCAGGCCCGGACGTGGCCGGTAGATTCCCACCAGCTCCTGCTCGTCCGCCCCGGAGGGGTAGACGTCGGACATCGTCAGGAACAGCCCCATGTGCGGGGAATCGGTCCCGCGCGCCACCACGTCGCGGAACTCCGGGGAATCCGCAGAGACGTGGTTGACGATCATGTCGACCATGAGAGTGTGGTCCGCGCCGATCGCCCGCACGTCGCTCCACGACCCCAACCGTGGATCCACCTCGGTGTGGTCCACCGGGTCGAACCCGGCGTCCGCGCCGTCGAACGGCGTGAAGAAGGGCAGGATGTGCACCCCCTCGAAGACCCCACTCAGCGGACCGTCGAGCAGGTCCTTCAACCCGCGTAGCGTGCCGCCGAACCGGTCGGCATAGGTGATGAGCTGGACACCGTCGCGAGTCACGTCCACGGACATGCTGGCCTCCGTTGGATCCACCGGGCAGTGCCGGTCACCGCCGGTGATAGCAGCAGCATAGAGCCCCGTGCGCCCTCGACCCGGAGAACGGAACGATGACGATGCCCCCGAGGTCCCTTGAGTGGTTCTGTCAGGTGTCGAGGGGAAGGGTCACTCTGAAGACCGTGCGGCCGGGCCGCGACTCCACGCCGAGCGTGCCGCCGTGTTCCTGGGTCACGATGCGCCACGCGGTGTCGAGGCCGAGGCCGGTGCCGACCCCCTGCGGCTTGGTCGTGAAGAAGGGTTCGAAGATCCGGTGAAGATCCTCCTCGGGGACGCCCGGGCCGTCGTCCTCGATCTCGACGACGGCGTGGTCGCCGTCGCGATGGGTGCGGATCGTGACTGTTCCCGAGCCGGCCGTAGCGCCTGCGGCGTTATCGAGGATGTTCGTCCACACCTGGTTGAGCGTGTTGCCGTGAACCCGAAGCTGCGGAAGCGAGCGGTCGAACTCGCGCTTCACGGTGACGTCCCGCAGGGCATGGTTGAGGATCGTCAGCGTGCTCTCAATGCCGTCGTGGAGGTCGACGCGCTGCTCGGCGGCGCGGTCCATGTGGGTGTAGCCCTTGACGGCCTGGACGATCTCGGTGATTCTGTGGCTGCTGCGCACCAGAACCTCGACCGACTCGCGCGTCGCGTTCGTCGCGCTGATCCAGGTCAGCATGTGCACGAGGTCGGCGCCGGCCACCTGGCCCGCGAGATCCCGGATCGAGGCAACTGTCTGCCCGGCTTCGGCCAGCCCGGGGCCCAGCGACCAGCCCTGGGGCACTCCGAGGTCATCCAGCACCTGCTCGATCTCACTTTCTCGGCGGTCCCGCTCGAGGGGGCCGAGCTGCTCCCCGGGTGCGGGCACCGGTGGGAGGGCGAGTGCGGTGAGCAGGCGGCACTGGTCCTTGGTGATGCCCTGGGACACCAGGGTGTTCAGCGCTTCGTCCCGTTGGGCCAGGGCGGCGGTGAGCCGGGCGCTGGCGCGGCTCACCGCGGCGGCGGGATTGTTCAGTTCGTGGGTGAGCCCGGCGGAGAGCTTGCCGAGAGCGGCCATTTTCTCCAGATAGCGGGCCTTTTCGTCGAGGATCAGCGCGGCGTTGCGGCGCTCCAGTTCCTCGGCGTGAAGGCGCTCGCTGATGTTGCGGAAGAAGCCATGGGTGGCGATGATCGTGCCGCTCATGTAGCGGTTCGTGACGCTTCCCTCGACAGGCACGGGATCTCCGGACTTCGTCCTGAAGACCGCCTCCATGTAGGGGATGGACTCTCCCCCCAGCGCCTTGCCGAAGTAGAGCTGGCAGTGCTCGAGCGAGCTGTCGTGGATCGTGTCCCACATGTCCAGGGCGCTCACCTCGTCGGGGGTGTAGCCGAGGGTGTCGAGCCAGGCTTTGTTGACGAACTCGAACGTGCCATCCGGGCGGACGCTCTGAATCATGTCGTGCGCGTTGTCGATGGCGGCCCGGTAGCGCTCTTCGCTCTCGGCCAGCTGGAGGTGGGCCTCGTTGTGGTTCGGCTCGGACATGTGGCCCCACGCCTTCCCGGTTCTCCGGATTGTCACTGGACACGCTGCCCAGTCCGTCCAAGGATAGGAACGCAACGGCGACGGCACCAGTGGCCCGGGACGACCGGACCGCCGTCGGGGGAGGTGGCAATGGCGAAACCGATCATCCTCGCGGTCGATGACGACGCGGAGGTCCTGCAGGCAGTGGCTCATGACGTTCGGCAGGGCTTCGGGGAGCGCTTCCGTGTCATTCGGGCGGATTCGGGCGGCCGGGCACTCGAGGTGCTGCGGCAGCTCAAGCTGGCCAGCGAATCCGTCGCCCTTCTGCTGGTGGACCAGCGCATGCCCGAAATGTCAGGCGTGGAACTCCTCTCACGGGCCAAGGAGCTCTATCCCGACGCGAAGCGGGTGCTGCTGACGGCCTACGCCGACACCGAGTCTGCGATCACGGCGATCAACGAAGTCCAGCTGGACTACTACCTCATCAAGCCCTGGGATCCGCCCGAGCAGCGGTTGTATCCGGTCCTCGACGACCTGCTCGACGACTGGCTGGCGGCTCACCGCCCGCCGTTCGAGGGCGTTCGGGTGATCGGACAGCGGTGGTCGGCGGAGTCTCACGCGGTGCGTGACTTCCTGGCCCGGAATCAGGTGCCGTATCAATGGTTCGACCTTGCCACCGACCCCCACGCCGCGGAGCTGCTCGCCCTCGTCGGTGAGGGTGCGCAGTCCCCGCTCGTCATCTTCCCCGACGGAGTCGTGCTGCAGCAGCCGTCACCAGAGCAGATCGCCGAGACCTTGGGGCTGCGCGGCCACGCCGAGGTGCCGGTCTACGATCTGCTCATCGTCGGCGGTGGCCCCGCCGGCCTGGCGGCGGCGGTCTACGGCGCGTCCGAGGGATTGCGCACGGTCCTCGTCGAACGGGAGGCCACCGGTGGACAGGCGGGGATGAGCTCACGCATCGAGAACTATCTCGGCTTCCCGTCAGGGCTGTCCGGCGGCGACCTGGCCCGCAGGGCGACGACACAGGCCAAGCGTTTCGGCGTCGAGCTGTTGCTGACGCGGGAGGTCTCAGCGCTGCGGACCACCCCCGGGTCCTTGGGAGTGAGCCTTTCGGACGGGACCGAGCTCGGCGCCCATTCGATCGTCCTCGCCACCGGCGTGTCCTACGTGAGGCTCGACGCGCCCGGCCTGGACGAGCTCGTGGGCAGGGGCGTCTACTACGGTGCCGGACTGTCCGAGGTGTCCGCGACCGCCGGGGAGGACGTCTTCGTCGCCGGTGGGGCGAACTCTGCCGGACAAGCCGCGATGCACCTGTCGACCGTGGCGCGCAGCGTCACGATGCTCGTCCGCGGGCAGAGCCTCGCGGCCGGGATGTCGCATTACCTTGTCGAACAGATCGCGCACACCCCCAACATCACCGTCCGGCTGGGCGCCAGCGTGGTGGGGGCCAGCGGCGAGGATCACCTCGAGCAGCTCCTCATCCGCGACGGCGCCACCGGCGAGACCGGGAGCGTGCCCGCCTCCGCGCTCTTCGTCTTCATCGGCGCACGGCCACGCACCCAGTGGCTCACGGGTGTGATCGCCAGTGATGACCGCGGGTTCGTCCTGACCGGCCCGGATGTGGCAGGTCAGGACGATTGCGCCTGGCCCCTCGAACGGGACCCGTTCCTGCTCGAGACGAGCGTCCCAGGCGTCTTCGCGGTCGGCGACGTCCGTCACGGGTCCGCAAAGAGGGTTGCGACGGCCGTCGGCGAGGGCGCATCCGCGGTGCTGACCGTCTGGCAGTACCGCACGAGTGTGGGCCTCTGACCACAACCCGGCGGCTCATTGGCAGGTCTGGTCCCGTAGTCGGTATCAGACCTGCCAGCTAGCTCTCCGGCCTCACGTTCGGGGCGGTCGGCTCGACCCCAGGGCGAGCTTGAGCTGATCGACCGCCCAGTCCAGGTCGGCCGCCTCGATCGTCAAGGGCGGTGCGATGCGCACGGTCTGGCCGTGGGTGTCCTTGACCAGCACGCCGCGCTCCAGCAGCCTCAGCGCCACGTCGCGGCCCGTGCCGCGCGACGCCTCCACGTCGACGCCCGCCCAGAGGCCGGCAACCCGGACCTCGGTCAGGCCGTGGCCCAGCAGCTCGTCGAGGAGGCCCTTGAGGTGATGCCCGAGGGCCGTGGCGCGTTCCTGGAACTCGCCGGTCCGCAGCAGCTCGACCACGCGCAGCCCGACCGCCGCTGCGAGCGGGTTCCCACCGAAGGTCGACCCGTGCTCGCCGGGGCGGAAGACGCCGAGGATGTCGCGGTCGCCGACGACGGCGGAGACGGGCAGGATGCCCCCGCCGAGTGCCTTGCCCAGCAGGTAGAGGTCGGGGACGACGCCTTCGCGGTCGCACGCGAACGTCGTCCCCACCCGGCCCAGGCCGGACTGGATCTCGTCGGCGATGAACAGCACGTTGTGCTGCGTGCACAGCTCGCGGACGGCCCGCAGGTATCCATCCGGCGGGATGATGACGCCGGCCTCGCCCTGGATGGGCTCGATGAGCACGGCTGCGGTGTTGTCGTTGATGGCCGCTTCGATCGCGGCGGCGTCGCCGTAGGGCACGATGTCGAAACCGGGGGTGGGTGGCCCGAACCCGTCCCTGGCGAGGGGGTCGTCGCTGAACCCGACGATGGTGGTGGTGCGGCCGTGGAAGTTGCCGGCCGCCACGATGATCCGCGCGGCGTCGGCGGGCACCCCCTTGGCCCGGTAGGCCCAGGCACGGGCGGCTTTGATGCCGGTCTCGACGGCTTCCGCGCCGGTGTTCATCGGCAGGACGAGGTCCTTCCCGCACAGCTCGGCGAGGGCGGCGGCGAAGGCGCCGAGCCGGTCGTTGTGGAACGCCCGGCTGGTCAGGGTGAGCCGGCCGATCTGGTCGACGGCCGCCTTGACCAGCTCGGGGTGGCGGTGTCCGAAGTTCAGGGCCGAGTAGGCCGACAGCAGGTCGAGGTAACGCCTGCCCTCGACGTCGGTCACCCAGATGTCCTCCGCGGTCGACACGACCACCGGCAGCGGGTCGTAGTTGTGTGCCAGATGCTCGCTTTCCTCGTGGATCAAGTGCGTCGTCGCGGTGTCGGGGTTCGTCTTGGTGCTCATGGTCTGCCTCCTCGGAGGGTCAGGGTGCAGCATTTGATCCCGCCGCCGCCGAGGTGCAGCTCGGACACGTCGACGTGGATCGGGTGGTAGCCGCGTTCGCGCAGCTGGGCGTCGAGGCGGGTGACGGGCGGCGACAGGACGACGTTGCGGCCGTCGCTGACCGCGTTCAGCTCGAGGCTCGCGGGATCGGCGGCGGGGACGCGGATCGCGTCGGGGAACCGCTCGAGGAGCTCGCCTTGGCCGCGCTCGTCGAAGGCCGACGGCAGGTAGGCGATGTTGGCCCGCTCGACACCACCCGGGCCCTGAACCGGGTCGAGGACGCAGACAGCGGTGTCGAGGTGGTAATACGTGGGGTCGACCAGCCGCAGCGAGACCACCTCGCGTCCGAACACGTCGGCGACCTCGGCGTGGCTGTCCAGCTGGGACCGGAAGCCGTAGCCGGCGAGGATCGTCTCGCCCACCAGCAGGAGGTCGCCCTCGCCCTCCTGGATGGCGAACGGCTCGACGACGTCGAACCCGTGGGCCGCGAACCACTCCCGGAACGGGCGCTCCTCACCCCGCCGCTCACCGACGGCGAACCGGGCGCCCAGGGCCACGCCGTCGATGACGAGTCCCCCGTTGGCCGTGTAGACCATGTCATCCAGGCCGGGGATCGGGTCGATGAGGTCGACCTCGTGACCGAGGCCCAGGTACGTGTCGTGGAGCGCCTGCCACTGCCGCACCGCCTTGGCCGTGTCGGTCGCGCGCGTGCGGTTCATCCAGGGATTGATCTCGTAGTTGACTGTGAAGTAGTCCGGCCGGCACATCAGGTACCGGCGCCGCTGCTGGATCCGGTCTTGAGAAGGCATCTCGCTCCCCACCGAGTGCGGACGGCGGACGCTGTCCTGGGGCCCGGCGGCACTTCGACCCGCGGCCTGGCCGCGAGGAAGAGGCGACACGGGCACGCCTGGCTCCATTATTCCATCGAACGGGCACCTCCCAGGAGGTTCATTTCGATCCTCCACGCTCCGCGCCGTCGATCGCCTCGATCAGGCGGGCGCGTTCCCTGTCGATCCACTGCCGGCCGCTGTAGGCCTGAACGAATGTCTCGGCGAACTCGACGGGGTCCTCGCCGACGATCGCGCGCACCGGCGTGCCGTCCACTGCGGCGCGTTCCCAGAGCTCGACATGGTCGCCCATCATCGTCATGAGGGTGGCGCCGTCGGTGACGCCCCCAGTAGTAGGTGAAATACCGCTGCAGCGCCTTCGCGGCGCTGGCTTGAGGCTCGGGAACCGAGCCCGAACCCATCAGGACGCTCGTCGAAGTGGTGCGCGACCTGGTGGTAGCGGCTCGCGACAACCATTGATACATCCTGGATCACGCCCAGGCGAACACCGGCCCGAACCCCACGCCCACCACGACCGCCCAGACCAGATACACCGGCAGGTAGCCCGTCTGCCAACGCTCGAGGTGGGCGTAGGGGCGACGACCCCGCAGGAAGCCGACCAGCAGGACCACGGACCCGACGAGGTTGACCAGCAGCAGTGCGTTCAAGCCCAGCGAGGCCACCTTGTTGGGGCTGAACCCGAAGGCGCCGATGCGGCCCAGCATCGCCACCAGCACGTAGGCGTCGACGACGATCGCGCTGCCGAGCAGCACCACCTGAAGCCACTCGAAGGCGCCCGGCGGGGCCAGCGGGTCGCGGGCCGACACCGAGTAGAGCAGCAGCGCCAGCACCACGATGAGCACCAGATCGAAGACGATGAGCAGCTCGCGGTCCACGGTCCGCAGGTCGCCCTGCCAGATCGCGGCCGCCCCGAACGCCAGCAGCATCACGGCGAACAGGGGCGTGAACACCCTTGTCAGGACTGGTGCCATGTTCTCGATGACGCCCTGCTTGGCGCCCACCAGCCAGGCCGCCACCAGCACGGCCCCGGCCGCGCCGCACGGGAGGACCCACGAGAAGATGGCGGTCTCGGTGTCCACCCCGATGGTGCTGAATACGCCCGCGGTGAGCCCGAGCAGGACGCCGCCGCCGAGCCCGATCAGCACGTAGTAGATGAACCATTCGCCCGTGAACCGGACGTAGTCCATCCTGGCCCGGTCCGAGCGCCAGTCGCCGCCGGCATGGGCCACCCCGAGCAGCAACCACAGGGCGACGGGGAGGTGGAGCGCGGCCAGGATCTCGGTCGCGGACTCGGCCGCGAACGGGTAGAGGTTCAGGACCAGCGCCGATGCCACCACCGCCACGCCCACGAGCGCCAGGAGGCGGGCGCGCATCCGCGGCTCGACGGCGGCGCGCCACACGAAGAAGCCGGCCAGGAAGGGCAGCACCAGGAGAGGGAGGTTCTTGACGTAGTGCTCCGGATTCTCCTCCAGCCCGATCCCGAACAGCGCGGGGACCTTGACCGCGACCGCCGCCGCGACACCCAGGCCCAGCGCCACCCCGAGCCCCCGTCGGCCGGCGGTTGCGGAGTCCGCCGAACCCACCACCAGTTGCTTCCACAGCCTGTCCGAGTGCTCCTGGGCGTACTCGCGCGACAATGCGTCCACCTCGCCCAGGCGCCCAACGGCGATGAGGAACGCCTCGTCGTCGGACAGCCCGACGCGACGCAGGTCCGCCATCTCGTCGCGCAGATGCGATTCAAGCTCGTCGACGTCGGCCGTGCTGATCGCCGCCCGGCGTCCGACGAAGCCGCGCCAGGACTCGATGCGGGCCTCGACGTCGGCGGGGATGTGTTCGGCGCTCATGCGGGGGCACCCCCCGCGACGAGGGTGCCGGGGTGGGCGGCCGCGGCGGTCCACACCTGGCGCAGCGCCTCGCTCACCACGCGCCACTGTTCGCCGTGCTCGGCCAACGCGGCCCTGCCGTCGGCCGTGATCCGGTAGTGCTTGCGCCGGCGCCCCTCGGTGGAGGTGTGCCAGCCAGCCTCGACGTAGCCGAGGCGCTCGAGGCGGTGGAGGAGTGGGTAGAGCATGCCCTCGGTCCAGGCGAGTTCGCCGCCGGACAACTCGCCCACACGTTTCAGGATCGCGTACCCGTACGACTCGCCCTCGGCGAGGATCCCCAGCACGAGCGGCGTCGCCGCCGCCGCCACCAGGTCTTTGCCTACCCTCACAATGCGCTCCTTTGAAGCCTAGAGCTGCAAGGTATCGCAGCAATGCCTAGAGGTGCAAGGTGTGGGCTGTGTCGCGAGCGTGCGCTGAGGTTCTAGGACCGCCTCTCGCGGCGGCGGGCGATGACCACCGCGACCACGCCCGCGGCCAGGGCGGTGCTTACCAGCGTTGCCAGTCCAAGCTCCGGCGCACCGGCCCACAGCGAGGCGATCGGCACCCGGCATCCCAGCCGCGCCGGCGCGTACCCCCACCACAGCGCCATTGCCGCCGCTGCCCCCACGACGGCGACCAGCGAGCGCGCCACACTGCGCCGTCGCCCAAGCAGTGGAACCACCGACAGGCTCTGCGCCAGCAGTGCGCCCAGGACCAGCAGGGCCGCGTTGGCCTCGACGGGGTTGAACGACGGCGGGGGAGCCGGCGTCCCCAGCGTGAGGTGCAGGAACTCGGACTGGAACCGCGCCCAGCGCGTGGTGTCCAGGCCCGCCCCCGTGTTGGTCACCGCGACAATCCCGAACCCGAGCGTCGGGCACGCGAGCAGGTAGGACTGGGACCGGTAGGTGCTGCCCAGATGGTCGACGCAGATGGGGAGCGACTCGCCGTCGAGGGTTGCGTCGACCGGATCCCCGACGTTGCCCCTCAGCTCCCACAGCGGGCGCACCACCCACCCCGACCCGTACTGCGAGTAGGCGCTGACGGTGGCGAGCGGCTCACGGGCCGCGGCCAGCACGCCGTCTGGAAGGGCGGAGGTCGCCGTGCCGAGGTGGGCCCCAACCAGCAGGGCCAGATCGCCGGCCGTGGACACCTGGAATGCCGACGGCACCGCCCCGGGCGTGCAGGGGCACGGCGTCGGCGCGGTGAGCAGCTCAAACCACGGATGGTATCCGGCGGCCACCCCGTCGACGGCGCCCGGTGTCGCGGTGGCGCTCGTGTGGTCCAGGCCCAACGGTGCGTAGACGAGCCTCGCCATGGCGCGCTCGAACGGCTCCCCGGTCACCTTCTCGACGACGGCGCCGAGCAGGTCGTAGTTGCTGTTGGAGTACGCGTAGGTGCCGGGCGGATCAAGGCGGGTTTCGGCGAGGGCCTCCGCGTTCGCCCCGATCGATGTCGGCCTCCCCGGCCACCACCCCCACTGGCCCAGCCCTGCGGTGGTGGAGAGGCCGGAGGTGTGCCCGAGCAGGTCAGCGATGGTCACGGCGCCGAGCGTTCCCTCCGCGTCGGGCCAGTCGGGGAATACGTCGCAGACGGGGGTGTCGAGGCTGAGGTGCCCGTCGGCGATCAGCCGCTGGATGGCGAGCGCCGTGAACTGCTTGCTGGTGGAGCCCAGCACGAAGGGGGTTTCGCCGGTCACCGGGCGGCCGTCCCCGGCGGTGCCGAGGTAGCTCTCCTGGTACACGTCCCCATCGCGGACGACGACGACGGCCAGCCCGGCCAGCCGCAACTCGTCAGCCCTGCGCTCGACGAAGTCTTCGATCTCGTCAGGGCTCGCCCATCGGGCCGCCGACGCGGGGGCGGGCGTCAACGGCTCCTGCGCCACGGCCACCCGCACCATGCCCAGGACCAGTGCGGCGATGCCCAGCCAGACGATCAGCGCACCACCCAGCAGGCCCGGCCTGCGCCCGGTCGTAGTGGGCGACGGCGGCTTGAGTCCGTCCGCGGGGCCCGCGTCGTCGTCGACGGGGAGCACTCCCTTCATACCTCCAGCGTTGCCACCCGTGAGCCCGGGGTCAATACCCCAACCCGGCGAGGGTCTGGCGCGGTGGGCTTGGCTTCGCTGACCGGGCCGGGTCGCAAACCTAACCCTGGGCCACCTTTTCGGCAGCCTCGCGCAATCCGTCGGCGCCCAGCGCGCCGTTGATGACCTCGACCTCGCCGTCGGGGCTCAGCAGCGCGAAGGCCGGCTGGTAGACCACGCCGTACTCGCGCCAGAGTGCGCCGTCGGAGTCGACGAGATGTGTCAGTGCGCCGGTCGCGGTGTCATCGAGGAAGTCCTCCATCTCCGGCACCTCGCCGCGTCCGGGGACCCCGATCAGGGTCACGGGGGAGCCCGCCGCCTCAAGCTCGGCGACCACCTCGTTGATGTGCGGTGCCTCAGCGCGGCAGATGGTGCACCACGGGGCCCAGAACCAGAGGATGACTGGCTGGCCCTCGATTGTCGCGGGGTCGAAGGTGCCGCCGTCGATGGTGGTCACGGCGAGGTGCGCCAGCGAGGCCGCCGGGGCCGACGGCGCGCTCGAGGTGGCCATCGGGGCCTCCTCGCTGTCGGTCCCCGCTGATTCCTCGGTGCTCCCGGCTGGAGAGGATTCGGCGCTCACAGCAGGCGAGGCCGGACTGGTCTCCGCCGACGATGTGCCTGCGTCGGTGGTCTGAGCGGCGCAGGCGCCGGCGAACAGCGTGAGGACGAGCGCGGCTACGAGGGCGAAGCGGTTCACGACGGAGACCTCCAATGTTGTCTAGTCACATCAACGAACCATCCCCCGTTCTGATTCCGCAGCATCGCCGGAATTTTCCGCGCCGGGCGAGGGTTGCTCGTTGTGTCGGTCGTCCACTGAGAGAGCAGGTGCTCCATGCATGTCCACCCGGTGTGCGTCGAAGCCGCGTCATGACCGCCGACCTGCTCCCCGCGCTGGCGCTTGCCGTCTCCGCAGGGGCCATCGCGGCGTTCAACCCGTGCGGGTTCGCGATGCTGCCCGCCTACCTCGCGCTCTTCCTCGGTGAGCAGCCCGGCCGCCGGGCCGCCGTCGCCCGCGCGCTGGGGGTCGGGGTCGCGGTCACGGTCGGCTTCGTCCTCGTCTTCGGTGTGGCCGGGCTCCTGATCACGATCCTGTCGGTGGGGCTGGGGGACTGGCTGAGTGTGGTGACCGCCGCCTCCGGGCTCCTCCTCATGGTCGCAGGGGCGTTCATGCTTGCAGGGAAGGAGCTTGCCCTGAATCTTCCCCGAGCCCGGCTCGCGGTGGACGGAAGTCCTCGGGGGATGATCGCTTACGGCGTCATCTATGCGACGGTGTCCCTCTCGTGCACCCTGCCGGTGTTTCTCGCCGCCGTCGTCTCCGCCTTCTCCCTCTCGGGGAGTTCGCCGCTGGTGGGTGTGGTCGCCCTGCTGGGGTACGCGTTCGGCATGGGTGCGGTCCTGTCGGTGCTGGCTCTGGTCACCGCACTCCTGGGCGCTGGGGCGTCTGGGAGGTTCCACGCGTTGGCGCCCCACGTCAAGAGGCTGTCGGGGGCATTCCTGGTTCTGGCGGGCGCCTACGTGACCTGGTACGGCTGGGTTGAGTACCGCGCCTTCCAGGGCGACCTGATCACGGGCGGTCCGGTCGCTTGGGTCGGCGCGGCGTCGTCCCGCGTGGGGGCGTGGATCGCGGGTGCGGGTCCCGGCCTCGTCGTCGTGGCGGCCGCACTGCTGGCCGGGGCGGCGGTGATCACCCTGCTGCGCCGTCGCCGGAGCCTCGCGGAGGACTCGCCTCGGACTTCTCAGGGGCCGACAAGCTCGCCCGAGCGGTAGACCGCCTTCACGTGGTGCAGTGCCTCCGCGCCGGCCTCGAGGTTCCCGTCGACGACGAGGAGGTCGGCCGTGTGACCGGGGCGGAGCCGGCCGATCGAATCCCCGAGGCCGATCGCGTCGGCCGCGATGGAGGTGGCCCCGCGGAGCGCCGGGGTGAGACCCAGGAGTTGGGCCACCTCCGTCACCGCGTACGGCTGGACGTTGAACGGCTTGGAGGGCGCGATGCCCGCGTCTGTGGCCACGGCGATCCGCACCCCAGCCTCGTGCATGCGGCGCGCATGAGCCAGGACCAACGGCAGCACCGCCGCCAATCGGGGCGGCAGCTGCCCCCCTGGGAGCGAACCCGCTGTGCCGACGGCGAACACCCCCGCCTCGACCATCCGGCGGACAAGGTCCGGACGGTCGGCGACGGAGTCCGCCGTCATGAACGAGGCGTGCTCGACGGTGTCCACCCCGGCGATGAGCGCCGACTCGATCCCCTCCACCCCGTGCCCGTGTGCGGCGACGGGGAGCCCGAAGGCGTGGGCCGTCTCCACCAGGGCCCGCAGCTCCGCACGAGTGAACTGCGCCTCGTGAGGCAGCGAGCCCGGCGTCACGTTGCCGCCGGTGGCCATCACCTTGATGACGTCACATCCGCGTTCCGCCCGCTCTGCAACCTCCGCCCGGATCGCGTCCACGCCGCGGACGGCACCCCCGAGGAACCAGCAGTGGCCTCCCGTGCTGGTCAGCGGCGGCCCGGAGGCGAGCAGCCTCGGGCCGGCGGTCGGGTCGGCTGCGGTTTCGGCCCTCAGGCGCAGCGACACGTAGCCGCGGTCGCCGAGGTCGCGCACCGTCGTGGTTCCGGTGGCCAGTGCCTGGCGCGCGTTCGCACGGGCCCGCACCAGCAGCTCGTCGTCGGTGGCCGTCGTCAACCACGCGACCGGATCAGCGCTGCAGTCCCAGGTCACGTGCTGGTGGGCGTCGATGAGGCCGGGAAGCAGTGTGGAGTTCGGGCCGTGGTCGACCAGCTCGACCTCCTGCCCGTAGGCGGTCCCGTCAGAGACGGCGACGATGCGCTCCCCGTTGATGACGACGTCGCCTCCGGTGTGGAAGCGGTCCCCGTCGAAGATGTGTCCTGCCCGTACCACCGTGATGGTCATCCCGCCTCCTGGCCCTCGATGTGTTCACGAGTGTCGGCGGGGATGCTCAGAGACCGGGCTCGACACGCGACGGGGACCAGTGATTGGTCTGAATCGCTCTCAGAGCAGACCGACGCGACGACGAGGCGCACCTCGCCAGCCGCGGCGAGTCAACGCCGTCGACCCCTGGTGCTTCGAAAACTGGCATAGAATCCTTGGGCTTTTATCCACCTTGAGCAGGCCAGTGGGACTACGCTCGTGAACACGAGGCCTTATCGCCCCGCGCTCCCCCCGAGACAGACTGTGCCGGGGTTTGTTGGATGGAGGTCCTCAAAATGAGCGCGAATTGGAAGCGGATCGGCGTCACAGCCCTAGCCGCAATCATCCTGGCCCTCACGCCACAGGTTCCCGCACTTGCCGCCAAGGGGGGCCGCGGACACACCGAAGTGATCGGCAACAATCTGTCATTTCCCGTGATCTGGGGCGATCTCGACGCCCCCGGGCTGACCCTTACGGGCACGGAACTGCAGGCCGATCTCACTGTTCCATGGACGGCGGCCGCCATCGAATCCTGCCCTGAGGGCATGTTCCCGTTCGCGCAGAAGACGCTGGGCAACGTCTGGCAGGCCGAGAGCGAACTCGCTGAAGGGGCGCTGTACGTCGACGAGATCGACTGGGGCGACAGCCTCGAGTCCGTGGACATGAAGGTGGGTCGCCCGATCCGGGTCGAGCTCTCGCTCTACAAGCTCCTGGACTCGCCGCTCACGGGCTACTCCATGGTGATGCTCGCCAACCCGAGCAGCCCCGACGAGGTGCAGGGCGTGTGCGCGAGCGATCTCGTCCCTGACGATGGTGTGATCACCGGCGACGAGATCACCATCAGCTCCTACGCCAGCACCGAGGCGACTGTTTACTCACCGACCGCCAGGCTCGTGATCCAGAAGATCGACCCAACCGGCACCTACTCCTGGGCCGGAACGTCGTGGGAGGGTGCCGACACCCCGGTGTCGTTGTCCTTCGCCGGCGAGCTCAACGTGGGCGGCAAGGTGATCTACGGTCTGTCGCAGGGTGGCTGGAAGCCGACTGCGGTTGGCACCTATCGGGTGACGTTCTACCTGCCCACTGATCTCGGTCAGGAGACGTGGTTCGACGGAAGCACCATCATCCGCACCGCGATCGAGGTCGCGGAGGAAGGTGAGGCCGGCGGCGACGCCGTCGTCGACCCGCTCAACAACCTCACCTACATCGACATCGACGTGATCGCCGGTGGAGGTGGCAAGCCCGTCCGGTGACAGCGGACCTCAACACCGGTGGCGGCCCTCGCTCACGCGGGGGCCGTCGCGGCGCGTTGAGCCGTCGTTAGCCGCGTACTGCCGGTACCCCTGCAGACGGGGACCCAGCCGCGCGCGTCTCGAAGCCGTACCCGTCCCGCTCGGATGGGGCGGCGTCGAAGACCATCGTGCGGGGACTCCCGGGACGCCACGGCGACCACGGTGCCTCGTGCGTGGTGGCGAACCGCACCCAGGCGCCGTGCATGGCATCGGCCAGGTCCTGCGGGGCGCCGGGGCCGCACGACGACACCACAGACGGATCCGCCAGGTTGTCCCAGGCGAACGGTAGGTCGCAACAGTGGGTGGCAAGGCCGTGGGTCGGGTTGGGCCATCGGAAGTCGTACGCCCAGGTGGGTCCCTGGCCTGCCCGGCTGCGGGCCGTGGCCACCTCCGGCACCCAACGACGGAAGGTTGAGACCGTCAGGAGCTGACCGACCAGCAGCGGCCCGCTCAGCTCCGGATGGGCCGCGACGAGCTCGTCGGTCAGCTCCCCAAGCGGGCTGGCGCGGATCAGCTCCACAGGGTCGGCGTCACCGAGCGCGGGGGCGAGCTCCGTGCCGATCAGCGTGAACTCGTGCGCCACCGCGCCGAGGAGGAGCGGGCGCGGGTCCGCGGCGACGGCGGCCACCCAGTCGGCAGGGAGGGAGGCGGGGTCGGCTTGCGGGAGGAACTGCAGTCCCAGGATCCCGGGTCCGGCGGCCAGCCCGTCGACCAGGTCCTGCGGTGAGCCGGGCGGACCTGCGGGCGGGGCCTCCAGCTGGGCGGCGGCGTCCAGCACCTGGTCCTCGGTGAGGCCGCGGAACCCGTCCAGCGTGGCGGGGACTCCAGCCAGCTCGGCCAGCCGTGCGGAGCGGCGCTCCGCGAGCTCCAGGGAGACGGGCGACAACGAGCCGGATTGGCTGATGGCGGCATGGAACAGGCCGGTGGCAAGCGGGGATGCCAGCAGCGCCAGCACGGAGCCGCCGCCCGCGGACTGTCCCGCGATGGTCACCCGAGCAGGGTCGCCGCCGAACGCCGCGATATTCCGCTTCACCCAGCGCAGGCCCTCAATCTGGTCCAGCAGGCCCCGGTTGGCGGGTGCGCCGTCGATGGCGCCGAACCCGTCGAAGCCCAGCCGGTAGCCCACGCTCACGGTCACCACTCCGTCGCGGTTGAAGGCGAAGCCGTCGTACCAGGGGCTGGCCGGCGAGCCGGCCTTGTACCCGCCCCCGTGGATCCAGAACAGCACGGGCAGGGAGGCGTTGGTGTCGCCCGGGGCGGGCGTGAAGACGTTGACGGTCAGGATGTCGTCGCCCGGGATGCTCGGCTCGGGGATCGCGGTGACCTCGCCGAACGGTCGCCGTTGAGCGGTGGCGCCGTAGTCCACAGCGTCGCGGATCCCGGTCCACCGCGCGCGTGGCACCGGGGCCAGGAACCGCAGGTCCCCGATGGGGGCCTCCGCGAAGGGGATCCCGAGGAAGGCGGCGCTGGTGCCGCGCCACACCCCGCTGACGGTCCCCTCTGCCGTGTGGACGAGGGGGTGCTCGGCGGGATCGGTCATGAGTTGGGCTCCTGATCTGTGGCGACGGCGCTCACGCCGACAGTAACGGCACGAGGTCGCGACGGCTGGCCACGCCTGTCTTGACGAAGATCGACTTGAGGTGGTCCTGGACGGTGTACGGGGCAAGGTGGAGGGCGCTGGCAATCGAGGTGGTGTCGAGGCCGCGCGCCACCTTCCGCACGATCTCTGCCTCCCGGGCGGTGAGTCCGAACGCGCGGACGCACAGGTCGAGCCGCTCGGCGGCAGTGGTGGGTTCAACCGTCACGCTGATCAAGCCAGAAGGACGCAGCCGAGCGGCGCGCACCGCCACCCAACGCCCGTCGCCGAGGTGGGTCCGTGCGACCGGCTCGTGCGCATCGATGCCCTCCTCAGAGGCGAGGAGTTGCGCGGCGGCGTTCATCGCAGCCGCGGGCACGGGCGCCTGTCCGTCCGGGTGGGGGAGCAGCCGCTGCAGCCTGTCGTCCATTTCCGGGGTGATTCCCTGGATCCTCAGGCCGTCATCCATGAGCAGGCTGGCCGGCCCGGGATGAGCCGGCTCGTCCGAGGGTAGCCTCCGCAGGGTCTCCGCCTGGGCCCCGCGGAGCGCCGCTGTGAGGTCTGGCAGAACCGACGCGAGCAGGCGGAGATCGCCGGGCTTGAGCGGTGCCGTGAGCCACAGGTCGAGGAATCCCCAGCATCCATGCCCGTCCCGGAACACGGCCGAGGCCACGTCGACGACACCGATCGGCTGCTGCACCTCCCGCCACAGGCGACTGGCCGAGGCCCGGTCACCCAGACCGGCGACGTCGGTGAGGGTGGTCCACCTGTTCGTGGAGGTGGCGTACTTGAGGCGGATCGCCGATGCCAGGTCCTGGACCCCGGGGACCTCCGCGAGCGGATCAGAGCCGACGCACGACTCCGGGTCCGTCAACACCCACACGTAGCAGTCGAAGCTGAACACCCGCCGCAACTCGCCGATCACCGCGATCCGCAGCGCGCGCCCATCGAGCCCCTTCGAGCAGAGGCGGAGGATCGAGCTGCGCACCTGGTCCGCTGGCGCTTGCCTCGTCACCGTCCCACGGTACCAACCCCGCCATCAAGGACCCAGGCTTCTGGGATGGGATCAGAGCAGGGCCAGAGGCATGGTGGTTGCATGATCACACTCCACATCGAGCACCCCATCTCCGATTTCGACACCTGGCGTGCGGCCTTCGCCGGGTTCGAGGACGCCCGGTCCCGGGCAGGCGTCCGCAGCCACACCGTCCGGCAGCCTGTCGACGATCCCGCCTACGTCCTCGTCGACCTGGAGTTCGACACCGCGGGCCAGGCCCAGGCGTTCGAGGAGTTCCTCCGCACGCGGGTGTGGGGTGTGCCGGCCAACAGCCCCGCGCTGGCCGGTGCTCCGGTCACCCGGATCCTCGAGGTCCGTCACTCCTCCCTGTCCTGACCTTGCATCGCGTGTCCCGTCAGCGGGGCGCGGCGTGCCGTGAGGAACGCCGCGCCGGAGACGCACGCCGCCCCCACCATGGTCAGCGCCATCGGGAGCGTGGCCTCCGGGCCACCCAACCCCACCAACGGTGCGGCAAGGGCCCCGAGGAGCGCCTGCAGCACGCCGACGACCGCCGTCCCGGTCCCGATCGCGTGGGACGACTCGCCCAAGGCGAGCGACATGGTGCTCCCCATGATGGGAGCCAGGCTGCCAACGGTCAGCAGCAGCACGAAGATCCACACCGCCAGCGGTGCGTCCAGGAGGGATGCCGCCAGGGTGCAGCAGGTCCCGACCAGCAACGCCACGATCCCGAAGCGGGCCGTCCCGGCGGGGTTCGACACGCCCTCTCGCGCCTGACGCCCCAGGTGCCGGTGGACCAGCGCCATCGACATGCCCAGTCCGGTGGCGATCCCGGCGTTGACCCACGCGTACTGCTGCGCGGACAGGCCGAGCCGGTTCTGGAACAGGAACGGGGCGGCGGCCATGAACACGAACATCGTCGAGAACCCCGACGACAACGCCACCGCGTAGCCGACGAACCGTCGGTTCGTGATCAGCCCGCCCACCGTGCGCCCGAGCTCGACGAGCCCCCCGCGGCGGCGCTCCGCTTCGGGCAGCGACTCGTCCACGGTCAGCATGACGCCCACCACCATCGGCACGCCCATGAGGGCCAGGAAGATGAAGACCGTCCGCCACGAGCCCACCAGAAGCAGCCCGGACCCGATCAGCGGGGCCGCCACGGGCGCGATCACCCCCATCAGCATCAACACAGTGATCAGCTGAGCCAGGCGGGTCCCGCTGGCGTGGTCGGCGACGACCGCCCGCGACAGCACCTGGCCGGAGCACGCGGCCCAGCCCTGCACGGCCCGGAACACGAGGAGCAGCCCGATCGACGGGGCGGCCGCGCAGAGCAGGCTGGCCGCGATGTAGCACACCAGCCCCACCAGGAGCGGCCGACGGCGTCCCACCGCATCCGACAGCGGCCCCCAGGTCAGCTGGCCCACCGCGATGCCCAGCAGGTAGGCGGTCAGGGTGAGTTGCGTGGAGGAGGTCGACGCACCCAGATCCGCAGCCACCGTCGGCAGCGCAGGCAGGTAGGCGCTGGTTGACAAGGCGTTGATGGCCGACAGCAGGGCGAGCACGCCGACCGTGACGCCCGTCAGGCCGGCGTCGGCGAACAGCGACCCGCCGGCTCGTGCCCCGAGCCCCCCATCCGCGTCATCGCGCCCCGGCGCCACCGTCGACCACCTCACTCGCCGGGAGGGGCGGGGTCCACGGCCTCGTCGAGGATCTCGATCGTCCCGGTCATCCCGTCCAGGCGGATCCGCTGCCCGGTGTGGAGTCTCGCGGTGGCCTGGTGGACGCCGACCACTGCGGGGATCCCGTACTCGCGGGCCACCACCGAGCCGTGGGTCATCATGCCGCCCACCTCGGTGATGAGGCCGCCGGCCGACAGGAACAGCGGCGTCCAGGCCGGGTCCGTGCCGGGGCAGACAAGGATCTCCCCGGGCAGCAGGTGGGTGGTCTGGGGATCGAACACCACCCTGACCAGACCCTCCGCGATCCCAGGCGACACGGGGCTCCCGCTCATCGCCCCGTCGACGCTGCCCACCCCCTCGTAGAAAGCGCGGCCGTCGCCAGCGATCACCCGCGGGACCTGCCGACGTCGGCGCTCGCGGTCCGCGAGGTCGCGGCGCGCGGCCACGACAGACCTCCACACCTCGGCCGGTTCCGCCCGGAGTCGTTCGAGCTCGTCGACGTGCAGGAAGAAGACATCCTCGGCACGGTCCAGCACACCGGCGCGCACCAGGTCCCCGCCGCTGGCCAGCAGCCCCTCCCGCACCAGCCCGAGCGCACGGATCATCGTGAACTTCGGCGTCTCCCGGGCGCCCAGGAGAGTGCGCATCCTCCCGATCATGAACCGGGCGCTGGCCGCCCTCCCGCGGGCCCTCCCACCGCCGGAGGAGATCAGCAGAGCAGACAACTCGTCCTTGGCCCGAGCGGCGCGCGCCGCGCCGCGCGCGAACACGGCGTCGGGCGCCTGCTCGGGGTCGCGGATCTGCGTGTAGCTCTGCAGGCTGCGCATCACGTCGATCGGGTTCTCCCGCCAGCGGGGCACCCCGAGGTCGATCTCCCCGACGCCACGCATCCCGTATTCCGCGAGGAAGGCCGCCACCGCCCCCTGGGCCTGGGTGGGGAGCTGACCCGCCGCAAACCGGTCGGCCAGCTCGGCGGCCTCCAGCTCCTCGAACGCGCGCAACGAGGCCGGCTCCGCCTGGATGTCGGCGGCCGTGCGCCACAGGGCCAGGTCCATCTCGGTGGTCACATTGCCGGGCAGCCCGCGGAGGACCTCCATCGCCAACACCTGTGCCTCATCGCCGGCTTCGTGCGCCGTCGCCTTCACGCGGACCATCATGGCCATGCCCGGCCCGATGACGGGGATGAAGGCGCGCACCACAACCGGGAACAACCCCTCCAAGGTCGCCCTCATCGCCCGCGTCCGCGCGGCCAGGCGCACCCACGGATCCTCGTCCGCGCCGGCCTCGGCCTCCCGCCGCTGCGCCTCGGCGAGCAGTGCGGCCATCCTGGCATCCATGCCACGGCGTCGACGCGCCGGAGCGAGGACCGCACCCGGGATCTGCGGCACCACCTGGGCCACGAGCCTCGCCAGCCCCCGCACGGTTGCCCAGCTCGGGCGGCCGGGCCTGGGGGCCCACCCGGCTTCACGGGCCAACCCGGCCAGGATCTCGCCGAAGCTCGGCTCCAGCATGGGCAACACCCTGGGCAGGATCCGGCCGCCCAGCCGGTGACGGACAATCCCGTCGATCCGGATCCAGAGGCGCTCACCCGCGGGCGTCAGGTAGCCGGCCCTCGCCAGGTCGACCCGGGGCCCCACCAGCTCGGTGACCCCCGACAGCATCATCGAGATCGCGTCACGCCCCAGGGGCGTGATCGGCTGCAGCATCCCCTGGATGGCGCCGAAGGAGAACCACAGCGCCTCGCTTCCCCCGGTGGGGACTGGGTACAACGACGTGATGGCGCGCGCCTGCAGCAGGTAGATCGCCTCATCGGCGATGGCCCACTCCAGGTCCTGCGGGGTCCCGTACTCGTCGGCCACCGATCGCCCCAGGGCCACCAACTCGCGCACCTCGGCATCGCTCAGCGACAGCCCGGGGTCGGGCTCCCGTGCAGAGGTGGTCACCCCGCCGCCCGAAAGAGCCGTCGTGACCACCGCCTTCGCGCCCACCGATCGGCTGATCCGGCCGGTCTCGGAGTCGACGACGAAGTGGTCGGGCTCGACCTGGCCCGACACCAGCGCCTCGCCCAGCCCCCACGTCGCGTCGATCACGGTTTCGGTGCGTGCGCCGGTGAGCGGGTTGGCGGTGAACAGGACGCCGCTGGCCTGCGCCGGAACCAACAGCTGAACCACCGCCGCGAGCGCCACACCGTCGTGGGGGATGCCGTTGCGGGCCCGGTAGCCGATGGCGCGCGCCGTCCACAGGCTCGACCAGCAGCTCACCAAGGCCTCCATCACGGCGTCGAGGCCGACCACGTTGAGGAAGGTGTCCTGCTGCCCCGCGAACGACAGGTCCGGCAGGTCTTCGGCCGTCGCCGACGAACGCACCGCCAGTGCGGAGTCCGGCTCGAACGTCTGCTCCCAGGCCGCGCGCACCGCCCCCACCACCTCGACGGGGATCGCGCCGTCGGCGAAGGCCCGCCGGATCAGGCCCGAGGCTGCCTCCAGCGCGGCCGCGTCGCCCGGATCCACCCCCGCGACGATGTCCCCGAGCCGAGTCGTCAGGTCGTTTGCGGCGACGAAGAGGCGATACGCCGCCGCGGACACCACGAAACCCGGCGGCACCCTGAACCCTGCGCGGGTCAGCCGCACCAGGTTGATGCCCTTCCCGCCGCAGGACTCCAACGTGGCAGCAGGTGCGTCAAAGCTCAGCGTCAGCGCCGACCGGCCTCCAGCCGCCGTCGATTCCCGTGGATCTGCCGCGCCGTCGCTCGCGCCCACGCGCCCGGCCTTGTCGTGTGTGAACACCATCATTCTCCTGACCAGCGCGGACTCAGTCACCGGGGCCCAGCCAGGAGAATGCCTCCTCGACCATTCGCCTGCCGTCTCGGGTGATCACCGGCCCGTGCGCCACGACGACCTGATCGAAGTCCCACTCCAGGATCCTGCGGATCGACTGGCGCGCCGCGGCGCGATCCCGGAACGTCAGCCTGATGTCGCGGGCGACGCCGCCGCGCGGGGCCGCCACCCCACCCAGCGCGATGAGGGCGTTGCGGAGGGGGTGTCCTGGGTGGCGCTCGTGCGCCTGGATGAGGTCCTCCACCAGGAGGGTGCGGGACGCGGCGTGGAAGAAGACCACCTCGCTCACCAGCGCGCTGCCACGGACGATGGCCTGGTCGAGGTCGCCGGCCCAGGCCTCCGGTGCATGCTGCCCGAGGATTTCGGCCTTGGGGAGGTCACCGTTCTTGAGAGTGACCGCCGTGATCGGGCTCGACCACAGCTCTGCTTCCGGGAAGAGTGCATGCCAGGCGTGGAGTCGCCAGTAGTGCCGGGGGGTGGGCGACACGAGATGGCGGACCGGGCCCAATGCGGCGATCTCTGCGATCGTGGCGAATGGCGCAGGGACCGGTGAGGCGATCCACACCGACCCGTCGCCCAGCCGAACCACCGTCATCCGGGTGGTGAAGGCGATCCCCATGTCGCGCACGACCGGTCCCTCGACAACGTACAGATCCTCGCCCAACGCCCGGAGCCCAGCCATGGCCACAGCCTACGGCGAGGAGACCTGACGCAGGGGCGCCCGGCGGAGACGGGCGCCCCTGATCTGCAGGGGTACGCCGCTCCCGGCCCCCGAGGACCGCTGCAATGACTGTGAGGGGTCAGAACGTCGCGTACTGGTCCTCGAAGGGCAGCTCCACCCGCACGAAGTTGAGGTCGGTCTCGCCGTTGGACCAGCAGAGCTGATTGTCCTTGTACAGATAGAGCGATCGCCCGGGAGCGCCCTTCAAGGTGAGCGTCGAGTCCGGGTTGTAGATGACGGGACTCTTGTAGTTGCCTCCCCACAGGCCCCAGTCCGCGTAGCTGTAGACGCCCTCGCCGATGTAGCGGTACGCCGGGCTGGTGTTCTTGCGGAGGTAGAGGTCGTTGCCATAGGCGTACCAGTCCAACCCGTGGGCCTGCTTCTCATCGCCCACCAGGACGACATAGTTGTTGGTGCCGACCCCGAGCCAGCCGAGGAACGCCCCGCTGGAAAGGCTGTAGCACTTGACTGGGGCGAAGGCGCTGGACTGGCCGGCCATGATCGCCGCCCACGTGCTCCATCCCCACCAGTCGGAGGTCCACGAGAAGTCGCTGCGGTTGCTCACGTCGTTGCGGCGCTGGACCACCCCGGTGGCGCCGTCGCGGTGGAAGAGGGGGGAGAAGTTCTCCTTCGTCGAGACGTCTGCCACCCGCACGAGGTCCGGAATGAAGGCCAGCGCCGTGTACTGGTGCTGGCCGCCGAGGTGGGCGCTCCACACGTCGTCCGCGGACGCCTGGGTGGCGCGGACCACCATGGCGCGGTTGTCCCCCGAGACGGCGTCGAGCAGCCGCTTGTCCCCGTACGCCACCCAGGAGTTCCCGGCGGCGTTGCTCACCTTCAGTCCGTTGTGGGAGTCCTCATCATGCATGCAGCGGACAAGGAGGCTCCCCATCGTGCCGCTCATCCCGGGGATCGGGGTGGCGACCTGCTCCGACAGCTCCTTGCGCGGGGCGCGCAGGTGGCCGGCCGAGAACAGGTCGGTGAGGAAGTGGTCCGCGAACGCGTTGAGGGCATAGGCCTCCTGCATCCGGGTCTCGGCCTGGGCCGCTGACTCGCCAGGGACGGCCGCGGCGTGCTCCATCGCGAGCTCGTGTCCCGCCGAGTAGGCGGCGACGGCGTATTCGGTGAAGTGGTCCCAGTTCTCGGCGGCGAGCTGGAGGTACCGGCCCATCACCACTGGAAGGTCACCCACGTTCTCGCCCCCCGTCACCACGTTCCAGCGCATCGACAGGGAGTCGCCGAGCACCGCGTAGGCGGTCGAGGGGTCCTTCTTCGCGGCGAGCGCAGCGTCGATGGCCCGGATCTCCTCGGCCATGATCGAGATGATCTGCAGCGTCTGGCTCCAGTTGGCACCCAGGCTGGCGAAGGCCGCAGTGAACGCGGCCCGCCGGTCGGTGGCGGTGCTGATCGGCGCACCGACCACCCCGAAGAAGTCCCCGGCCAGAGCGATCGTCTGTCCGTAGGTGAGGCGTGCTCCGGCCGGCAGTCCGGGGAGGGGCAACGCCAACGGAAGGCCCTTGGCCGGCGTGATTGTCGCGGGGAAGTGGAGGGAGAGCTGGTCCCCGATCCAGGCGTGTTCGGCGCTTTCCATGTGGTGCTCCTTGAGGTTAGGACGCAAGCCCGGTATGTGCCTGGCAAGGCGAACCTAGCCTGACCAGCAGGGATTCCTATAGGGGAATACCCCGTTGTCGGGCGTCTGTACCCCGTCCTCTGCAGCCGCCGCCATCGCGAGGTCCTTGTGCTGGACGGGCCGCGCCGGTCACTCCACGAGCCGCAGCGCCACCGCGACCTCGTCGCCGTCCTCGAGGCCCTCGGCGACGCGGACGGCCTTCTTCATCGGCAGGATGTAGGTGCCGGCAGTGGAATCCGGGAATACGGAGGTGCGCCAGGTGGTTGCGCCGACGGTGACCTCCACCCGCACCGACCCGAACCCACGCGGCGGACCCGACACGATCCGGATCTCGTCGGCCAGATCCGACGGGACACTGACGAACCGCCAGGCCGCGTCGCCTGACCAGCGCCACAGCTCGGCGGTGAACGTGAAGTCCTCCATTCAGCACCCCTTCACCAGTCACTTGGTGGCGCTGAGTGTGTCACGCCACGCAGGCGACGTCGACGCTTTCGAGGTGCGTTCGGTGTGAAGTTGCCGGCGGCGCCGTGGGCCCTTGACGGCCCCTGAGGGCGGGAGCAGGATCGTCGTATGGCATCTGCCCGCCCCGACCTGTCCTGGCAACCCCTCTACAGGATCGGTGGAATCTCCGCTGTGGTGTTCGTGCTGCTGGTCCTGGTGCCGGTGACCCTGGTCTTCCTCGCGCCGGTCCCGCCCACTGAAGGGCGCGCCCTGCTGGAGTACATCTCCGCCCACAGGGCGGTCTACCTGGTGGAGTTGGTGAGTTTCGTCGGACTGGCGGTCCCGGCGCTGGTGGTGTTCGGCGCCCTGGCGGTGGCCCTCGCCGCGGTCAACAAGGGACTGGCGGCCATCGGGGGGCTCGTCGGGATCGCGTCGGAGACCATCGCGTTGGCGTTGGGCAGCAGCCCGCAGTCTCTGCACGGCGGCCTCGTGGTCCTGAGTGACTCCTATGCGGCGTTGGGCAGCGAGGCCGAGCGCGACGGGCTGGTGAGCGCGGCGGATGCGCTGATCGCGGCCACCAACGCCGTCTCCTGGGCCGGGATCCTGACTGCTGCCGGAATCCTGGTGCTGTCGCTGGTGATGTGGCAGGGCATGTTCGGCCGGGCGTTGGCGGTGTTCGGCATCGTGACGGCGGTGATCGGCCTGTTCAGCGAGGCGTTCCGCCCGATGATCGGCCCCGCGTACCTCATCTACGGGCTCCTGCTGCCGATCTGGTTCGGCTGGGTGGGATGGAAGCTCATGCGGCTCGGGACGACGGCCCATGCCGGGTGAGCGCGAGCGGTTGAGCGCCTCGGACGCCTCGAATCTGGTGATGGACTCGCCGGACCAGGTCAACGTGCCCCTGGTGGTCGGAGTCCTCGGCGTCGGCGGCTTCGTGTCCGCGGCCGGCGAGGCTGACCTCGACCTCCTCCGAGCCGACCTCGCAGCCAGGCTTCGGGACAGCTCGTCGTCGGGGCTGGTCCGGTTCACTCAGCGCGTCCAGGACGAGGGGCGCTCCCTGGTGTGGGAGGACTGCCGGCCGGACCTCACGTGGCATGTCCGGCAGGCTGCGCCGGTCGACGGGCTAGATGGCCTGGCGGGCATGGCCGCAACCCTGATGACACACCCGCTTCCCCTCGACCGCCCCCTGTGGGAGCTGCTGATCGTCCCGGGCGCAGGGACCGACGGCCCAGGGATCATCCTTCGCGCGCACCACTGCGTGGCCGACGGTGTCGCGGGGGTGAGGCTGTTGCAGGACCTGTTCGGCGACGACGCGTCGCCGAACACTGCCCCCGGGGCGCCGGCTGCTGCCCCCGCGCCCACCGTCGAGCCCCCGCAGCCGCGTCGGCCGCGCTGGAAGGCGGTCGCCACCGGGGTGACGCGCGTGTCATCGATCTTCAGGGCCACGGTCCCGCCCACCGTGTTGCTGGGACCGATCGGTCCCCAGCGAGGCGTGGCCTTCGCCGACGTCGAGTTCGGAGCGCTCTCCCGCGCGGCCAAGGGTGTGGGCGCCACCGTCAACGACGCGCTGCTCGCGGCGGTGACCGTCGCGGCCGAGGCGGCGCTGCGCGCCGACGGCCATCCGGTGCCGCCGATGCTGCCCGCGAGCGTCCCGGTGGCGCTGCCGGGACGGGGCGACTCCGGCAACGCCGTGGGGGTGATGCTGGTGCCGCTCGCCATGGGCGTGCCGGGTTCGGTGCCGCGGCTGACCCGGATCGCGGCCCTGACCCGGGCCGCGAAGGCGGAGGCCCGCGCCCAGGGCACGTTCGAACTGACACGCACCAGGTGGGGTTCGCGGCTGTTCGCCTGGCTGGCGAGGCGGCAGCGGTTCATCGCCCTGTTCGTCACCAACGTCCGCGGACCCGACCGGCTGCTGACGGTGGCCGGAGCGCCGGTGGAGCGGATGTGGCCAGTGGCCGTCATCCAGGGCAACGTCAGGTTCGGGGTGGCGGCCATGTCGTACGCGGGCCGGCTGGGCGTGGCCGTTCATGCCGACGCAGAGGCCCTTCCGGTGCCGGTGGCCGGCCGCGCGCTCGGGGACGAACTCACCCGCATCGCCTCGGGGGAAGTTCGCCCCCGGGGGCGTGAGTCCTAGGCCTCCGGAGCCTGCGTGTCCGTCGTCCCCTCGTACAGACCGACGTGGTTGCCGAAGGGGTCCTCAAAGATTGCCCACCAGCTGGTCTCGCTGATCGGCGCCTTGGCCATGAGCACGCGGCCGCCGTTCTCCTCTGCCTTGGCGAGGGCCTCGTCGATCGAGTCCACCTCGACGTAGGACCGCGGCTGCGTGAATCCCTCACTGCGTGGCGCCAGTCCTCCGCCACTGATCTTGTTGGGGGCCTGCCACATGGGGTAGCCCTCGAAGCCGGGCGGCTCCGCGATCTGCCAGCCGAACAGCTCGCTGTAGAAGCGCTGAGCCTGGTCGAGGTCGGTCACCGGGATGTCGATGTGGGTGATGTCTCCGTGCGGCATGCTGTCCTCCTGTTCGGCCGCCCGTCCGACGGCCTCCTCGCCCGAGTCTGGCACGCGCACCGGCGCCTTCGATAGGCATGGCCATCATCCGTGCAGGCCAGGCGCGGCATTGGCCCCGCCGTGCAACTTGGAGGTCAGATGGCGCGCAGGTAGCGCCAGAGCGCGACCGCGCTGGCCGCCACCACGATCGACACCATCAGCGTGGGCGGCAGGGTGCCGGGGTATCCGGCCGCGGCGATCAGCAGCATCGCCGCGACAATGCTGGCGCCCATCAGCACGGAGAACGCGAGCCAGGGGGCGAGCCAGAACAGGCCGTGCCTGCGGCCCTGCAGCGCCGCCACGCCCGCGAGGATGAATCCGGGCAGCACCACGGCGAGGTCGATCACGTGGATGGGGTTCACCCACAGGCCGGCCTCGGCAAGGCTCGCCGGCACCTGGCCGGTGAGCAGGGCGGGCACCAGGTCGCTGAGCCACAGCAGGGCGAAGAGGGCGCCGGTGCCGATCATGGTCCAGGCGGCCAGCGTGCGTCGTCCACCGTCGGGAAAGCTCGTGTCGCGGGCGATGAGGGCGGGTGCGGTGAAAACGACGGCGTAGGCGCTGAGGCCGAGGACCGCCACGTAGACGAGGAACAGCGCGTTGAGGTGCACCGCCATGGCGTAGACGATGTAGGCGTAGATCAGGTACAGCAGCGTCCCGAGCCAGACCAACCCGGCGCGGAGGCAACCCGCGCGGAACCGGACCGCCGATGCGATCAGGGCCACCACCGCCAGCAGGTTGCCGACGTCCTGACCCCGGGCCTGCAGCGCCCAGTTGGCCGTCTCCTGGGCATACACCCACGGAAGGAGCAGCCCGGAGACGCTGGCGACGGTGACGAGGATTGAGATCACCACGGACCAGGCGAGGACGGGGAGGGGCGGGCGCTGAGTGATCACGGGCGCACAGTACTGCAGCCCGTAGTGGCCGCCGTTGAGGGGGTGGTCGCGCTCACCGGAGCTTGGGGACGAGGACGGGGGTGCTCGCCTTGTACGCCTCGTAGTCGGCCTGTCCGCCCCACTTGGCATCCGCCTTTCGCTCCAGCAGCGGGACGCCGCTCACTTTCGTGAGCAGAAGCGCCACGAAGAGGGGGGAGATGAGCGCGACCCACTGCCAACCCTCGAGAGTGGGCAACGCGATGATCGCGACCCCGGTCCAGAGCACGATCTCGCCGAAGTAGTTGGGGTGCCTTGACCGTCCCCACAGGCCGGTGGAGATGAATCTTCCCTTGTGGGCGGGGTCGGCGTTGAAGCGGCTCTTCTGCAGGTCCGCCACGATCTCGATCCCGAAGCCGACGGCCCAGACCAGGAACCCGACCAGGGCGAATAGGTCCAGCCCGACCCGGGTGGCCGAGGTGATGGACACCCAGGCGGCGGCTGCGGTGAGCGTCACCCACAGGCCCTGGAGCGTCCACACGTTGAGGAACCGGACCACCGACGGCTTGAGTTCGTCGAAGCGGTCGTCCTTGCCGGCCCTGTGGACGCGCCGGACCAGGAAGGTGCCGAGCCGCGCGGCCCAGACGAGCAACAGGGAAGCCAGCAGCACGGCCCGGGCGTCGACCGCGGGTGTGAGGAGGACGATCACCAGAGTGATCGAGATGTAGGTCAGGCTGCCGGTCAGGTCGAAGAAGCGCTCGGTCTGCGCCGCGAACGAAGGGACGAACACGACCCACTGGATCACGAACGCGGCCGCGACCGCCATGGCGAAGACAGGGAATCCAGCGACGGTGGCCCCGCCCTGGCTGCCCGCCAGCGCCACGACCGCTCCGATCAGGACCACGAGGGGCAGCGCGATGAGCGATTGGCGGTCAGGGGAGTGGCTCACAGCAGGGCGGCGATGTCGGCCTGGATGGATGACGGCTCGACCTTGGGGGCGTAGCGACGCACGACGCGACCCTCTCGGTCGACCAGGAACTTCGTGAAGTTCCACTCGATGGCATCGCCGAGCGGGCCGGGGGCCTCCGCCCGCAGCCACGCGAACAGGGGGTGCGCGTCGTCACCGTTGACGTCGACCTTGCCGAACATCGGGAAGGTCACTCCGTAGTTGAGTGAGCAGAACTCGGCGATCTGGGCGGCGTCGTCGAACTCCTGATCGGCGAACTGGTCGCAGGGGAAGCCCAGCACCTCCAGCCCATGGGCGGAGTGGGCTGAGTAGAGCCTCTCCAACCCTGCGAACTGGGGGGTGAAGCCGCACTTGGAGGCCGTGTTCACCACGAGAACGGGCTTGCCCCGGTACTCGGACAGCGACTGCTCGCGGCCTGAGAGGGTCGACGCGGAGAATCCGTAGAGGGTAGTCACGGGCCAACTCTAGTTGTGCGGGATACTCGAGAAATGTCATCCAAGCGCGCAGCCGCCCCCTCCACCGACCACCGTTCCGGCCTCCTCAGGACTGCCGGCCGGCTCCTGCTCGGCGGCGCTCTGGTCGGCGCCGGGATCGGTCACCTCACCACGCTGCGGGGGGAGTTCCAGGCCCAGGTACCGCCGTGGCTCCCGCTGGACCCGGACTTCGTGGTGGTCGCCTCCGGTGTGGTCGAGGTGGGCCTCGGGGCGGCGCTCGTCCTGGCGCCGCGTCGCCTGCGGCCGGCGGTGGGGTGGACGACGGCGGCGTTCTTCGTCGCGATCTTCCCGGGCAACATCTCGCAGTACGTGACGGGCACCGACGCCTTCGGCCTCACCAGCGACAACGCCGCCTGGTGCGCCTCTTCTTCCAGCCGCTGCTGGTGGCCTGGGCCCTGTGGTCCACCGGCGCCTGGAGGGCGTGGCGGAGCCGCAGCCCGCGGTCGTTGCCCGAGCAGCCCTGAGGCGGACGGGTCAGCCGACGGCGACCGCCACGTCGCGCAGCGCGTAGCCGGAGATGATGTCGTCCCAGCCGAGGTGCGGCTCCCGAACCAACCGCACCGGGTGCGCGAACAACCGGGTGAGCAGGATGTCGGACTCCTGGATGGCCAGCGCGTTGCCGGGGCACTTGTGGGCGCCGTCGCCGAAGCTCATCACTTCCGGGCCGATGCCGCGGGGGAGCGGCCGGCCCGGGCACAGGTCGAGTGGCGCGTCGCCGACGGTGGCGGGATCGGCGTTGGCCTGACGGACGAACAGGTCCAGCAGGTCGCCCGCGGCCACAGTGTGAGTCTGGTCCCCGTCGGTGAACGTGAACTCGTGCTGCGCGCGCCGATACAGATGCCCGACGATGGGCTCGAGCCGCAGGATCTCGTGGAGAATGGCGTACCGCTCAGCCTCGACCGCGACGACGTAGCGCTGGCGGAGGGCGTCGTCGCGCAGCAGGTGGAGGGCCGCCATGGAGATGAACTCGCGGGTGGTGGCCATGCCGGCGGCGCCGTAGGTGACGCATTCGATGAGGATGGCGGGGACGGCGTAGCCCTCCTTGAGGAGATGACTGATCACGTCCTCCTGCGGTGCCTTGCGGCGCTCGCGGATGGCGGGGCGCACGTCCCAGAGGTAGAACCACAGCATCGGGACGCTGCCTCGGAGCTGGCGCACGGTGCTCGCGACGCGGCCCTCCGGCTCAGCCGAGGCCGGGTCGAAGGACGGCTGGTCGAACAGACGCTCCAGGCGATGCGCCATGCGGGTGAGGTTGGAGTTGGTGAGGCCGATCACCTTGGCCGCGACCTCCGTGGAGTACCGCAGCGACACGTCGTCGAGCTGTGCTCCACCCTTGGTGACCATCTCCGCGACGAGGGCGTCGGCCCGCGACTCCATCAGCTCGCGGTACCTCGCCGCTACGGTCTTCGGCGCGAAGTAGCGCGCGATCTTGCTGCGCTGGAGGCGGTGGGGCGCGCCGTCCATGAACAGGATGGGTTCGTTGGCCATGGTGCCCTCGGGGATCGCCTCGGAGTTGAACCCGGCCTGGGCGGTGGCGTCGCGCTCGCGGAGGATCTGCCGGACGGCCTCGGTGGAGCGGATCCGCCACACGCCGTCGGCGTGCTCCACGCGTGGGCTGTCGGCCTCCCCGGGTTTGACGGAGATGCGGCGGCAGGCGGCGACTTCGGCGCTCATGCGTTCAGGCTACTCCGGCCGGCCGGGTCGTCCTCGCGGGTCCGCCGGTCTCCTTGCACACCGTACTGGGTCTGCGAAGACGCCGGCGGTGTGCGAGGACGCTGCGCACAGGGTCCGGTGTCTGCGAAGACGCGTCCGAGTGGTCTAGCGTCGGGGCATGGACGCTCGTGTGAACTTCATCACCCTCGCCGTGACCGATGTCGCGGCCGCCCGACGCTTCTACGTCGACGGGCTGGGCTGGGCTCCCGCCTTCGAGGCAGACGGCATCGTGATGGTGCGACTGTCGCCGACGCTCGTGCTGTCGCTGTGGGATGAGGACCAGTTCGAAGCCGAAGTGGGCCCCATCAGCCGCGGCGACGGGCTGGTGCCGTTCACACTCGCGCACAACGTGCCGAGTCGCGAGGACGTGGACCGGGTGCTCGCCGAGGCGGAGGCCGCGGGAGCGTCCGCGGTCTCCCTCGGGCAGGAGCGCGACTGGGGCGGATACAGCGGGTACTTCGCCGACCCGGACGGGGTCCGGTGGGAGGTCGCCTACAACCCGGGCCCGTTGGGCGTCGAGTTGATGGAGGCCGAAGCGGTGAACCGAGTCCCTGGCCCGGGACACCTCACTCCTGCCGACGCTGGCTGAGCCGACCGCGGAGCCAGGCCCGCCGCTGCGGGATCCCCTGGGACCGTGGATCGGGAAATGTCAGAGCCGTCCGCCAGAGTGTGGTCTGTAGGGTTGGCGGCAGGAGGACCGAGTGACCACTGAACCCATCAGGGACACCGCGGCGGCGCGCAAGGCGCGCGGCGCGTTCTTCACGCCACCCGAAGTGACGGAATTCCTGTGCCGCTGGGCCATCCGGCAACCGACGGACCGTGTCCTCGAGCCCAGCTGCGGCGATGGCGCGATTCTCGAGGCAGCCGTGCACCGTCTGCAGACGCTCGGTGGCGCCACGCCGGTGGTGGCCCACGAGCTGCATCCTGAGTCCGCCGGAGACGCGCGCGAGCTACTGAAAGCCCGTGGTCATCCCGGAGAGGTCAACGTCGGCGATTTCCTCGCGACGACGGCCACCCCCGGCTTCGACGCCGTCGTGGGCAATCCGCCCTACGTCAGATACCAGGGCTTCACAGGCCAGGCGCGTGCAACCGGACTCGCGGCAGCACTGGCTCAAGGGGTGCGCTTGAGCAAGTTGGCGAGTTCGTGGGCCCCCTTCGTGGTCCACACGGCGGGGTATCTCGCTCCGGGCGGCCGTCTGGCCCTTGTGCTCCCAGCCGAGCTTCTCTCCGCCAACTACGGTCAGGAGGTCCGAGACTTCCTCCTGGAACGCTTCGGCCGAGTGAGTGTTGCGCTGATCGATCGGCAGGTCTTCCCGGGAGTCCAGACCGAGGCGCTGCTCCTCCTTGCGGAAGGAAGTGGCGGGACGAACCATGTGTCCTTCGCGATTGTCGATGAGGCCGAGGATCTGCACAGTGTGATCTTCGACACGATCCTCGACGTGCTGCCGGGGCAGCGGTGGACAACCGCGTTGGTCTCGGACGAGGCTACGCGGGCGCTGCATCGACTGACCACCGCGGGGACTTTCGCTCCCTTGGCCGCATGGGGGAGGCTCAGCCTCGGCGCCGTTACTGGTAACAACAAGTACTTCCTGCTGAGTCCCTCGACGGCTCGCGAGCTCGGGCTCACGGCGGAGGACACGATTCGCGTGTCGCCCCCGGGGTCGAGCCATCTTCGATCCTTGGCCTTCGGGCTCTCCGAGCATGGTGATCTGGGCGAGAGAGGCGCGAAGACGCTGATGTTCAGACCGGATGTTCCGTCCTCCGCTGGGCG
Organism: Tessaracoccus luoxuelianae; assembly: GCF_054483915.1. NCBI lineage: Bacteria > Bacillati > Actinomycetota > Actinomycetes > Propionibacteriales > Propionibacteriaceae > Tessaracoccus > Tessaracoccus luoxuelianae. Next base: position 961,506 of record NZ_CM137013.1, read on the forward strand.
TGCATACATCGCGGCAGGAGAGGCCGCCGGGGTGGACCAGGCCTACAAGTGCCGTGTCCGCTCGCCGTGGTGGCGGACGCCCCTCCCTGCTCCGCCGGACCTGTTCTTCACCTACATGAACCAGGGGACGCCGCAGCTGGCGGCCAACCCTGGGCAACTGCGCTACGTCAACTCGGTGCACGGCCTGTATCTCGGCCAGGAGCTCAAGGGTCTGTCCGATGTGGCGGCGGTAGCCGCCCTCAACAGCGTGACTGCTCTGTCGGCAGAGACGGCTGGCCGCGCCTACGGCGGCGGCGTGCTGAAGATGGAGCCACGGGAGGCTGCGGCGTTGCTCGTTCCCGCCCCGGCCCTGGTCCGGCAGCACTCCGATCAGCTCAGGGATGCCTTGCCGACCCTCCGCGGAATCCTCTCGCAGGGGAGGCTGATGGAGGCGCAGCAGATCGTAGACCACATCCTCCTGGGAGTGGCACGAGGGGAGCGCGCCGCTCTGCCCGCGATTCGGGAGGCCCGAGACATCCTGTCGCGCCGCAGGCACACCCGGGCCACAAGTCGCTCCACGAAGGGAAACCTGTGAGTTCACTGCGCATGAGGGCGTGGGCCCTGTTCGACCGAATCGTCGCCACCGCTCAACTCCGTGACGTCAATCCTTGGCACGTGGACGGTGGGGGCGGCGTTAGGTTTGAGCCGGACTACGCCACGCTGGCGAAGCTGCTGGCGGTGCCGGCTCACCTCATCGCAGCGAGTCAGTCGGGCGTACCCGCGCTGGCCCTCGATGTGTGGGTGGCCTCCGATCTTCGTCGGGCTGGGTTCGATCCCAACAGAGTGTGGCCCCGCGCCGTCGCGCCCAGGGTGCTCCCCGACGAGGTGGTCAGCTTCGTAGCTGCGCTTCCGGCGAAACAGCGGGCAGACGCGCAGGAGCGGATCAATGTGCGCGGCGCTGGTGGATCGACGTCGGCCAACATTCTGGGCAAGAACTACGTCAAACAGGTCGACGTGGTGATGAGTTCGTGGGCAACGGGTCCGGAACTGATGATCTCCACCAAGCGGATGGACTCGTCGTTCGGGAAGAACGCCGCGAACCGGGTTGAAGAGAGCTACGGGGACGCGAAGAACCTGCGCTCTCGTCACCCGCAGGCCGCCCTCGGATTCTTCTACAGCCTCGGGTCCAGTGCGCTCGACCAGGAGCCGGACACCGCCCGCTGGCTGATTGACCTCCTCGGGAAGCTCGGCCGTGAGGCGGATGCCTACGATGCTGTCGGCCTGATCATTCCGTCGGTGACGATGGGCGTGATGGGGACAGCATCGGAGGATGCCCCGGCGGGTCCGCTGGAACCGGGAGTCGCGGAGCCACTGGCGGTGGACCCGACCGACAGCGCTGAAGCCACGGATGCGGATCTGGCCGCACTTCCCGCGGTGAGGTTGGACCGCGGCGCGGTGCCCGACGAGCTGGACCCTGGTCGCTTCCTCGCGACGATGTGCACTCTGGTGCTCGAGCGCACGCCGATCAACTTCCACCGGGAAGCGAGGGGTAGGCGCGCGGCAGCAGCGGGTCGATGAATCCAAGCCAGTCTGGGGGACACATCACTACCACCGCAGACTGAGGCAGCCGCGGCGCCGCTTCGCGGCTCGTCCCGGCTCAACCGGCGTCGGGTGGGTCGTGTCCCGGCTCGACCGGTGGCGGTGGGTGGGGGTTCGCGGACGGTCTGCCATCCACGGATCACCACTCTGCGAGGCCCTTAGACGGAGACGGCGGAGCGGGACGCGATCTCGGCCGCGAACACCCGCGACGACTCCTTTGGGGTGCGCTCCAGGGTGTCGCGGTCCACCGCGTGGAGCCCGAACTTCGGGCCGTAGGCCGAGACCCACTCGAAGTTGTCCAGGAACGTCCAGTGGCAGTACCCGAGGACGGGGACGCCGTCGGCGATCGCACGGTCGAGACCGGTCAGGGCCTCCGGGATGAACGCGCACCGCTGGGCGTCGTCCTCGGTGGAGAGGCCGTGCTCGGTGACCAGCACCGGGACCCCCGTCGCGGCGGCCACGTAGCGGACCGCGCCCTCGAGCGACCCGGGGGAGATCGGCGAGCCCATCCCGTTCAGCTCCGCCGCCGGCCCATGGGCCACCCGCCCGGAGGCGTCGTAGAGCGCCTGCTCGTAGTTCTGTACCCCGACGAAGTCGTCGCTCTTCGCCAGCTCGAGCCAGCGCCCGTAGCAGGTGGCCCGCACACGGTCGCGGTGCGCCTCCCCGCCCGGCAGGGCCACGTCGTCGGCCACCGCGATGGAGAGGCCTACCGGGACATCCGGCCGAACCGCCTTGATCGCGGCTCGTGCCGCGACATGCGCCGCCTCGAACCCGTCCTCCAAGCCGTCGATCTCCTCCAGCTTTGCCACGTTGCCCGCCCGGTACCGCGACACCCCGGCAGCGGCCGACGCGGCGTCGAGGGTCGCGGCGCTCAGCTTCCAGATTTCGGCCGGCAGCAGGTCGGCCAGGATGTGCTGGAGGTTGGGCTCGTTGAGCGTCGTGGTCGACGTCGTGGTGCCCGCGAACGCGACCGCGGAAGTGCGGCTTCCTGGCCTCGACCCAGTCGAGGTTAGCTCGGGTGCGCACCACTTCGAGTCGCAGTACCCACGGTTCCGCGAGGCGGCGGGGTCGCTGTCGGTGCGCTCGACGTTGGCGGATCTGGTGGACCGGCCGGCGGCGGTCGCGGCGATCCGCGAGGAGCTGGCCGGGTTCTCGGCCGGCTACGCCGACGGCTTCTTCGCTAGGACTGCCTGGACCGACGGCTGCCGCCTCACTGACGTGCTCTTCGGGGTGCCTCCGCACGTCCGGGCCCGGCTCGACGAGCGGTTGTCGGCCCTCTGACCTGCCACCCCTCCACAGAGTGTGGATTCAGGGATGGTAGACCGACGCTGAGGCCACACTCCGCGAGCACCCTGTCTCGCCACCGCGCAGCCCGGCGGCTCAGGTTTCTGAGGCTTCGAGGCCGCTGCGCGGCTCCTCAGCCAACGGGGCAGGCCACACCCGCTGGCTGAGGCGCGACGAGCGAAGCGAGGAGCCTCGAAGCTCAGAAAAGTGACCTTGTCGGCCTACGTTTTAGAGGCTTCGAGGCCGCTGCGCGGCTCCTCAGCCAACGGGGCAGGCCGCTGCGCGGCTCCTCAGCCATCGGGGCGGCTCCTCAGCCGGCGGAAGACGGCTCACGGGCAGGTCGCCTCGAAGCTTCCCGGGACCGCTTCCATGAGGTCGGTCTCATAGTCAACGAACCCCACCTCTCCGCTGGGCTCCTTGCCGCTGAGGTTGATGAACTCGTCCGCGTTCGTGTCGGAGTCCCAGCTGACGGTCGGATCCTCGAAGTTCTCGACGTCGTGGATGCTGGCGGAGTGCCCGAACTCGTCGATGGACAGGTAGAACTGGACGCCGTCGGCGATCGCGGACAGCACGAACTCGGCTCCCTCCTGGCCGATTTCGTCCGGGCCGAACGCGCACAGGACGCCGTCGAAGTCCCAGGTCTCATCGCCGATGGTGAGGGAGGCAGAGCCGCCGGTCTGTTGCCCCTCGAGGTTGTCGGCCATGTCGGAGAAGTCCTCCGCCATCTCAGAGGCGTTCTCCTCCAGCTCATCGACCGATACGCTGCCCGGATCGGCGGCCGCTGACGAGGCCGCGGCGCCTACCTCCGACGCGATGTCGCTGGCGGCGGGCGCATCGTCGGCCCCTCCGCAGGCGGTGACGCCGAGGGCCAGGGCGGCGGTGAGGGCGAGCAGGCGGGACTGTGGGCGGATTGACATGTCCAGACCTCCGGTTCGGTGACGTCCATCCAGCGTAGGGCGTTGCGCTCGTGCGTCCACCGGTGTATGTCGAACGGTGCGCCGGGGCACAGATGACGGCGGGCCAAAAGTCGTGCCGCGCAACTATCGGCCGGCATCTCCACTGATCAGCGCTGCCACGGCTCGTTGGCCAACGAGAGGGCGATGTCGTAGGCGCCGCCCGACACCGAGCCCCACCCCGAGGTCGCGACTGTCTGCCCATCGCCGGCGACGAGGTTGTACACCCGCGTGTCCCGTGGGGTGCCGGTGACGCAGCTCGACCCCACGGAGAGTGTCGCGGCAGACCTGGCGTTGACCACGTGATCGACGAGGGACAGCTCCGTGACGACTTTGACCGATGTCTCGCCTCCCGCGCAGAGCTCGTGCGTGTAGGAATCGGTGGGGCGCAGCGAGGTCAGCACAATGTCCGGCTCGATGAAGATCAACTCCTTCGTCTTGTCGGAGCTGAATGTGTTGCGGTCGATGACGGTGAGATCCACCCGCAGCGAGACGGCCCGACGCACCTCGTCGGCATCGGCGGAAGGCGTGGATCCCGAGGCGTTGGCCGTGGGGGTGGCGCCAGCTGACGGGAAGCCTTGAGGCACGAGGATGCTCGGAAACACGGGGATGGGCTGGAGCGGGACGAGGACCGTCCCCGTCCCGGTTGAGTCCGCCACGGTCACGATTTCAGAGGTGAGGATCGTCCCGAACTGTCTCCCGTCCGGCGCTCGCAGCTGCCACGCCCCCCGGTGGTCCCCGGGCTCGCCCGGCGTCGTCACGCTCACGGTGATGTCGGCAGTCCCTCCGGGCACGATCGGGCGAACTGTAGGAGTTGGACCGGCGGGGCTGAGGTCTCCGTCGAGGTGGATGAGTTCTGTACCCTCCGGCCAGCTGCCGCAGCCAGTGTTGACCAGCCGCCAGCTCTTGTCGAAGGTGGTGTCGACCGGCAACTGGGTGCCGTCGGGTGCGCTCAGGTGTCCGGCCAAGGCCGCGTCCGGCGCGCAGTCTGGCTCGTCAGGTGTCGCGGCCACGGAACTCGCAGCAGTGGTGGCCGTGGACGCGTCGGCTCGCGACGGCTGGGGCTGTGCCGTCGAGGCTCCCCCCAGCGTGATGGAGGCGCTACACCCGGTGGCGAAGGCGCACAGAGTCAGAGCCGTAATCCAGCGTCGTGTCATCAGAGCACCCCCGGCGATCGGTTTCGGGTCAGCCTATCCCGGGGCGTCAGTGGCTGAAGGCGGATGCCGGACCCCGAGCTTGCGCGATGGGGACCTCGCAGGCCCAGCCGTCGGTCACCTTCGGCTCAGCAGCCGCAGGACGTCCGGAGGATCAGCTCCGGCCGAAACACCTGCCCCGCGCCGCCCGGGTGGAGCAACTGACGGACGGCCGCCTTGGCCATCGCTCCCATGGGTACCCCGGCCGTCGTCAACGGTGGGACGGTGAACTCCGCCTCGGGTGAGCCGTCGAAGGAGGTGAGGGCGATGTCGTCGGGGACGGTGCGGCCGAGTGCGTTCAGGCCGGCGATGAGTCCGATCGCCTGCTGGTCCGACATGGTGAACACCGCGGTGCAGTCCGGGAAGTCGCGCACCAGACGCGACGCCGCCTCCCGGCCTCCTGCCGACGACCAGTTGACGCGGAGGAGGGCATCGGTGGGCAGACCGGCCTCGCCCAACACGTCACGCCAGGCGCGCTCGCGGTCGTCGACGACGCGGTGGTTGTCAAGGGTGTCCGAGCCCGCGATCAGCGCGATCCGCCGATGCCCATGGACCTCGACGAGATGACGCACCGCCTCGCGTCCGCCGGCGTAGAAGTCCGGGTACACCGACGTGTCGTCGACGTCGGGCGGCACCAGGCTCAGCCGGACCATGGTGATCTTGTTGCGCAGAACGACCGCCATGGCGGCCGGCTCAGGCACCGCCGCGGTGATGATCCCGGCCACCAGGTGCCCACTGAGTGACTCGATCAACTGATCCAGGTGGCCCGTCGGCCCCTGCGCCAGCACCAGGTTGACGCCCTGCGCCCGCGCCTCCACCTCGACGGCCTGCGCGAGCGCCGCGAAGTAGGGGTTCCGGACGTCGGGGACGATCAGCCCCACCAGGTCCGAGCGACCCATGATCAGCGAGCGCGCGGCGGCGTTGGGGCGGTATCCGAGCTTGTCGATGGCGTCGAGGACCCGCGCCCGGGTGGCGGGGGCCACCGGACGCGGACCGTTGTTGACCACGTAGCTCACCACCGCTGAGCTCACCCCCGCGAGGCGTGCGACGTCGTCGCGGGTGGCGCCACGCGTGACGCGAGCCGCTTCGCTGGACATCGCACTCCTTCGGATCGGTGTGATCACAGGGTATTGGCCGCCGGCCCCGCCGGGAAACGGGTCAGTCGACGGCCTCCACCAGGTAGATGAGCGCGTGATCCGGATGGACGGAGGCCTCCATCAACCCGGCCGAGGACAGCACGCTGCCAGGCAGCACCACGCCGGCCTCGTCGGCCACGGGCACCAACTTCGGCGGGCGGCCGTGGGTGAGGTCCACGGTCTCCGTGGTCATGTCGCGCTTCACGCCCCACCACGACGGCGGGCGCAGCCCCGACGGAACCCGGCCCACCAGCGCCGGCGACACCCGGTAGCGGCGCTTCGGATCCAGCCCCGGCATCCGCAGCCGCCCCCGGAGGCTGGTGACGTGGGTGGAGACCGCCGCGTAGGAGTAGATGGCCCGGGAACGATCCGGCGCGACGACGCCCGTCGCGGTCAGCGACTCGTCGGGGAAGTCCAGCCGCACCAGGTCGCCGCCGTGCAGCAGCGAGCGGTGCTCCTTGTGGAAGGCCACCCATTCGGTCAGCTCCTCCAGCGCGGACTCCGACGCCTGGCGCAGGTCCCACTCGATCCCCAGGTGTCCGAAGATCGCGGTGGCGGCCCGGAAGTTGAGCTCGTGCGTGCGGCCGGTGGTGTGCGAGGTGCCTGAGGCGATGTGCGAGCCCAGCATCTCCGGCGGCAGCAGCTGCTGGGTCCAGCGCATCATCTGCTGGCGCTCCAGTGGGTCGATGCAGTCCGAGACCCACACGCGGTCCGTGCGCTGCAGGATGCCGAGGTCTACGCGGGCGCCGCCGGAGGAGCAGGACTCGATCTCCAGTCCCGGGTGGGCGGCTTTGAGCTCGTCGATCAGCCGGTAGACGGCCTGGGTCTGGGCGTGCACGCCCGCCTGTCCGAGGGGGTGGGTGCCGGCGTCGATGAGGTCGCGGTTGTGGTCCCACTTGATGTAGCTGATGTCGTATTCGCCCAGGATGGCGAGCATCTGGTCGCGGATGTAGGCGTAGCACTCGGGGATGCCGAGGTTGATCACCTGCTGGAAGCGGGTCTCGACCGGCATCCGGGAGCCGGTGGCCATGATCCACTCGGGATGCGCGCGGGCCACGTCGGAGTCCTCGTTGACCATCTCGGGCTCGAACCAGAGCCCGAACTGCATGCCGAGCTCCTTGACGCGGTTGACCAGCGGGTGGAGACCTTCCGGCCACATGTCGGTGGAGACCACCCAGTCGCCGAGGCCGGCGTGGTCGTCGCGGCGGCCGCCGAACCAGCCGTCGTCGAGCACGTAGCGCTCCACGCCGACGGCGGCCGCCTTCTCCGCGAGCTCCAGGAGCGGCTGCAGGGAATGGTCGAAGTAGACCGCTTCCCACACGTTGATGGTGACCGGGCGCGTCGACGACGGGTGCTGCGGCCGCGACCTCAGGTAGCGGTGGAAGCGTCGCGCCACCTCGTCGAGGCCGACGCCGTAGGAGCCGTACAGCCAGGGAGATTCGTAGGCGGCGCCGGGCGCGAGGGTGACCTCGCCGGGAAGCAGGAGCTCGCCGCCGCCGATGAACTGCTCGCCGGTGAAGCCGCGCTCGGCGATGTGGGTGTGGTTGCCGGACCAGCCCACGTGGACGCCCCACACCTCACCCTCGGCGAAGCCGAACCCGGGGACGCCCGCGTGGAGGACGGTGGCGGCATCTGCGCCGGTGCGGCCCTTGCGGCCCTCGCGGACGTGCGCGCCGACGGTGAAGGCGCGGCGCTGCGGCACCCGCTCCTTGGCCCAGCGGCCCGCCTGGTCCTGCAGCTCCGAGGCGACGGTGGGGACGGGGTAGGCGAGGATCAGGTCGTCGACGCGGTAGCCGTCGTCGCCTGTGTTGGTGAGCCGAGCCTGGCTGCGCAGCACGCCGCCGGGGGTGAGCTCGAGGGTGAGGGCCAGCTCGAGGCCGGCCACGTCGTCGGCGGCGAGAACGGTCATGCTGCCGTGCCCGAGCTCCACGAGGGTGGCCTGCTCGGCCGCGGCGTCGGTCTCCACGCCGTCGATCAGAAGGGTGTGGGTGACGAACTTCGGCGACCACGCGGCGCCGTCTGCGCGTGACCCGCTGAGCCCGGGGCGACCCATCCAGCCGGCCCAGTGCTCGGGGAGGATCGAGAGGCGGGTGGGGTCGTCGACCATGCTGGGCGCCACCGGCATGACGGCGGTGAGCGCCAGCGCGGTCGCGTCGTCGAGGGTGAGGCTGCCGAGCTCCGGGCCCCAGTGCAGGAGCGCGGGGAGCCTGCCGTCGGTGAGGTCGACGACGACGCCGACCCCCTCTGCGGACAGGGTGACGAACGCGTGGACGCGGTGGCTCATGGTGGGGATCCTCCTGGATCTGAGCGGGTTCTGTGGGGAGTGACCGGCGTGGCTTGAACTGCATTGTCCGTCGATCATCTACGCATGTAGATAACATGGTTGCACCACCCTGTAGACGAACGCAAGCGTCAATTCTGGGAGATAACGATTCTGTAACAGGGTCTTGCTCTACCGATGTGACGCGTGTAGATTTCATCATGCGAACCCGCACACCCCCCGTCAGAGATGCCGGGGCAGTCCCAAAGAGGGGAACGTGGTGAGTACACGAACACTCGAGCACAGCCTCGACACGAACCGTAAGCGCAAGAGCGACCTCCGCACTGCGCTGATGTTCATCGCCCCCGCCGCCGTCGGCTTCGTGGTTTTCTACCTCGTGCCGGCCATCCGCGGTGTCTACTTCAGCTTCACGCAGTACAACATCCTGGGCACCCCCACCTGGATCGGCACCGAGAACTTCGAGAAGATCGCGGTTGATCCGCTGTTCTGGAACGCCATGTGGGTGACCACCGGCTACGTGCTGCTCAACATCGGCTTCCAGACCATCATCGCGATCATGCTGGCCGTGATGATGCAGCGGCTGACCAAGTCCATCGCGCTGCGCGGCGCCCTCCTGCTGCCGTGGCTGATCTCCAACGTCATCGCCGCCATGCTGTGGTTCTGGCTGCTGGACTACCAGATCGGCCTGTTCAACCAGATCATCGAGTGGATGGGCGCCTCCCGGATCGCCTTCTTCGCCGACGAGGCGTGGGCCATCCCCACCATCGCCTTCGTCAACGTGTGGCGACACATGGGCTACACCGCTCTGCTGGTGTTCGCCGGCCTGCAGACCATCCCGAAGTACATCTACGAGGCCGCCTCCATCGACGGCGCCTCCGAGTGGACGTCGTTCTGGAAGATGACGCTGCCGCTGCTTCGCCCCGTGCTCGCGATGATCCTGGTCATCACGGTCACCGGCTCGTTCCAGGTGTTCGACACCGTGGCAGTGACCACTCGCGGCGGACCCGTCAACGTCACCCGCGTGATGCAGTACTACATCTACCAGAAGGCCTTCGGTGAAGGTCAGTTCGGCTACGGCAGCGCCCTGGCCGTCATCCTCTTCATCATCCTCGCCGTCCTGGCTGCCATCCAACTGCGGATGTTGCGTGCCGGCGAGTCGGACCTGGCGTAAAGGAGTCCCATCATGGCCAATCACGCTGACACCACCACCGACGCACCGGTGAGGAAACGCAACAAGATGAGCGCTGGGCGGATCCTCGCCTGGGCGGTGATGATCGCCTTCCTGATCCTCTCGCTCTTCCCGTTCTACTGGATGCTGCGCACCGCACTGTCGACCAGCCGGTCGCTGTCGTCGGACCCGTCGTCCCTGCTACCCGTCGACTTCACGTTCGGCGCCTTCGAGCGCGTGCTCGGGCTCGCCACCCAAGAGGAGGCCATCGCCGAGGGCGGCTCCGGCGCGTCGGTGAACTTCTGGCTCTACCTGCGCAACTCGGTCATCTACGCCGGTGCGGTGACGCTCGGCCAGGTGTTCTTCTCCGCGATGGCCGCCTACGCCTTCGCTCGCCTCCGCTGGCCCGGACGCAACCTCGTGTTCGGCATCTTCCTCGGCGCACTGCTGGTGCCGCCGATCTTCACCAGCCTCCCCAACTTCCTGCTGATCAAGAACCTCGGCCTGCTCAACACCTTCCCGGGCATGATCCTGCCGACGTTCCTCATGACTCCGTTCGCCATCTTCTTCCTGCGCCAGTTCTTCCTGGGCATCAACCGGGAGATCGAGGAGTCTGCCTCGCTCGACGGGGCAGGGCCCTGGCGCACGTTCTTCAAGATCATCCTGCCGATGAGCACCGCGCCCATCACCACCCTGGGGATCCTCACCTTCATCACCACCTGGAACGACTACTTCTGGCCGCTTCTGGTGGGCAACTCAGAGGGCACCAAGGTGCTCACCGTCGCGCTCGGCGTGTTCAGGTCTCAGACCCCCGCCGGCTCGCCGGACTGGGCCGGCCTCATGGCCGCCACCCTCGTGGCAGCGGTCCCCGTCCTCATCCTGTTCTTCATGTTCGCCCGCAAGATCATCGATTCGATCGGCTACTCGGGCAGCAAGTAGCCCGCGGTAGTCACCCTCCCTCCGTCCGCCCTCTCTCCCCACCCCTTCCCGAAAGGAACAGCAATGCCGAAGTTCACCCTCCGCAAGGCCGGCACCGCCCTCGCGGCAGTCACCGCCCTGTCCCTGTCGCTGACCGCTTGTGGCGGCGACACCGAGCCCACCGCCACCACCGGCGGCGGCGAGGCCATCGACACCAGCGCAGCCTCCGGCGAGATCGATTACTGGCTCTGGGACAACAACCAGAAGCCCGCCTACGAGCAGTGCGCCGCCGACTTCGCCGCTGAGTCCGGCGTCACCGTCACCATCACCCAGTACGCCTGGGACGATTACTGGTCCGGCATCACCAACGGCTTCGTGGCCGGCACCGCCCCGGACGTGTTCACCAACCACCTGTCGCGGTACCCGGAGTTCGTCACCCAGGGCCAGCTGCAGTCCCTGACTGCCACCCTCGAGGCCGACGGCGTGGATGTCGACGGCTACCAGGAGGGCCTCGCGGACCTCTGGGTGGGCCAGGACGGCGAGCGCTACGGCCTGCCGAAGGACTTCGACACCGTGGCCATCTTCTACAACAAGGCCCTCATCGCCGACGCCGGCGTCGACGAGGCCGAGTTGGCCACCCTCGAATGGAACCCTGAGGACGGCGGCACCTACGAGGAGATGATCGCCCACCTCACCATCGACACCAACGGTGTTCGCGGCGACGAGCCCGGCTTCGACAAGGACAGGGTCGCGGTGTACGGCCTCGGCCTCGACGGAGGCTCGGGCGGCGGCAACGGCCAGACGCAGTGGAGCATGTACACCGGCACCACGGACTGGACCATGACCGACAAGAACCCCTGGGGCACCAAGTACAACTACGACGCCGCCGAGTTCAAGGACACCATCTCCTGGATGGCCTCGCTGGCCGAGAAGGGCTACATGCCCACCGTCGAGGCCGTCACCGGTCAGAGCTCCGGCGACATCTTCGGCGCCGGCAAGTACGCCATGATCACCAACGGCTCGTGGATGATCAACCAGATGTTCGGCTACACCGGCATCGAGACCGGCCTGGCCCCCACCCCCACCGGCCCCTCCGGTGAGCGCGCCTCCATGTACAACGGCCTGGCTGACTCCGTGTGGGCCGGCTCGGACAACAAGGCCGCGGCCGTCAAGTGGGTCGAGTACCTCGGCTCCGCTGCCTGCCAGGACATCGTCGGCGAGGCCGGCGTCGTCTTCCCGGCCATCCCGTCGGCCACCGAGAAGGCGCAGGCTGCCTTCGCGGATCGTGGGATCGACGTGGAGCCGTTCCTGGTGCACGTGAACGAGGGCACCACCTTCCTGTTCCCGATCACCGACTACGCCTCGCAGATCACCGGCATCATGCAGCCGGCGGTCGACGCGGTGTTCACCGGTGCGGCCGACGCCGACTCCCTGGATGCGGCAAACGAGCAGGTCAACGCCCTGTTCAACGGCTGATCTACTGATTGACGAGGGGCCGGGCGGGTGACCGCCCGGCCCCTTCGTCTGGTCCGAGTTGAGCAAATGGCAGGGGTCGCGGTGAGGCCCACGCTCAGGTCACGCGTGGGGGACTCCGCGACCCCTGCCATTTGCTCAAACCACCCCACCCCACAGGAGAAGTCATGGCAACTCTGAGCGTCCCGACGCCCGACCTGATCCGGGTCCAGCGGGGGCCCCGGGGTGCTTGGCGCAGCCCGTCCGAGGCCGCCGCCCTCGTCGACCTGCGTCCTGACGGCGGGGGACTTGCCGTCAACGTCTCCGTCGCGACCGGCGTGGTGCTGAGCCGGGTCCATCTCCGCTGGCGCCGCCCGGTGCCATCCGACGCGCTGGTCCTCGGGGACGAGTGGGAACGCACCTACGGCGACACCTGCTGGCAGCCGCTCCGCGCCGAGGCCGTCCACCCGTGGATGGTGCTGATCCACTCACCGTCGGCCGCCACCACCTGGGGCGCGGGCGTCGACGTCCGCGCGGGATCGTTCGCGTTCTGGACGGTGGACGACGCCGGGGTGTCGCTCTGGCTCGACCTCCGCGCCGGCTCGGACCCCGTCGAGCTCGGGGACCGCGAGCTGACCGCCGCCGTCGTCCGCTTCGTCGACGGTGGGCCCGCCTTCGCGACCCAGGGCGAGCTGGCCTCGGCACTCTGCCGCGACCCTCGCCCTTCCGGACCCCTCGTCGGCGCCAACAACTGGTACTACGCCTACGGTCGCGGGTTCGACGCCGACGCGGTGGTGCGCGACGCGAGGACCGTCGCCGAGCTCGTCGGCGACCATCCCGTCCGACCCTTCGGCGTCGTCGACGACGGGTGGAGCCTCGACGGCACCGCCGACGGACTGCCGGCCTCCGGCGGCCCGTGGGACGTGGGCCGCGCGATCGAGTTCCCGGACATGGCGGAGGTGGCGGCGAGGATCGCGGCAGAGGGCGTGCGGCCCGGGATCTGGTTCCGGCCGCTGCAGCACCGCTGGCAGCCCGAGGCCGGCGGGCTGCGTCCGTGGGAGGGCGGCTGGGCGCTGGACCCCAGCCACCCCGCGACCCTCGAGCGCGTCGCCGATGACGTGCGACGCATCCGCGCCTGGGGCTTCGAGCTGATCAAGCACGACTTCTCCACCTTCGAGGCACTCGGCCAGTGGGGCCCGACGATGGGCCCGCGCCCCATCGCCGACGGCGTGCACGTGCACGACCGGACGCGGACGACCGCCGAGGTGCTGGTGGACTTCTACCGGGCGATCCGGGAGGCAGGAGGCGACGGCGGGGTGGTGCTGGGCTGCAACGTGGTCGGGCACCTGGCGGCCGGCCTCGTCGAGGCGCAGCGCACCGGCGACGACACCTCCGGCCTCGTGTGGGAGCGGACCCGGCGCGTGGGGGTCAACACCCTGGCGTTTCGGGCGGCCCAGCACGGGCGGTTCTTCACGGTCGACGCGGACTGCGTGCCCAGCACGCCCGGGACGGACTGGGGGAAGAACCGCCAGTTCCTGGACCTGATCGCACGGTCTGGGACGGCGCTGTTCGTGTCGGTGGACCCTGTGACAAGGACTGATGCGGTGGAAGCCGACCTGTCGGCGGCGCTGCGGCTGGCGCTCGACGGCGGGGCGCCCGGGGGAGTGGAGCCGCTCGACTGGCTGCACACGTCGACCCCGTCGCTATGGCGCTCGGGCAGTGAGACGGTGCGCTACGAGTGGATGGCCGACGAGGGGTCGGACCCCTTCGACGCGACGGGGGACGCCGCCCCGCCCGCCGCTGAGGACACCGCGGGCTGAGGCGTGAACAGCGGCGCTCCTCGCCATCGTCAAGAACGCAGCATGGCCGGTGTGATTTCTGAGGAATCCAGGTGACTTCGTGGCCGCTCGGCTGGCTGTCAGGGCGGCCGCTTCGCCCGCCTCAGCCTGCGGAGGTGGGCCACCTTGCGCCACCACATCGTGCGGATTGGTAGGTTCGGGGCATGCGTTGGGTGATCCGGATCCTGCTGGCCTTCGTCGCACTCGCGGTCATCGCCGGCGCCGCCGGCTACTGGTACGCGCGCCCGCTCCTCCTCACCGGCACCGGCTACGCCGCCCACAATGCGTGCGCGCTCACACGGATCGCGGAACGACCCGCCGGCGACGACCTCCCGCCCAACGCACTCGTGCCCTACCTGCGCACCAGCACCACCGACGACGGCGCCCGCACCTCCGTCCTGGGAGCGATCGTCGGGCAGCGAGCCTGGTACTCCGCCGGCTTCGGCTGCACCCTCGCCGACCGCGCCCCAGACCTCGGCGACCCCACACCCGCCAGCCCCAACCCGCTCACCTCGGCGCCCGCGCCCGCCCCCTCCGCGGAGCTCGACGCCGCCGTCGGCCTGGCGTTCGGTGACGACCTCGACGCCGCCGCCCGCGACGACCTGGGCACCCGCGCCGTCGTCGTCCTCCACGACGGGCAACTCGTGGCCGAGCGCTACGCCGACGGCTTCACCGCGCAGACCCCGCAGCTCGGCTGGTCGATGGCCAAGAGCGTGGCCAACCTGCTGACCGGGGTGATGGTGGCCAACGACAGGGTCGCCGTCGACGACGACGCGCTGCGACCGGAGTGGACCGACGCCCGCCGCGACATCACCGTCGACGACCTGATGCGCGGGACGAGCGGACTGCAGTGGGACGAGACCTACGATCTCGGCACACCCATCACCCGGATGCTGTACCTGGAAGAGGACATGGCGGACTATGTCGCGGGGCTGCCGCTGGCCCACACCCCGGGCGACTACCAGCAGTATTCGAGTGGCGGCACGAACCTGCTGTGCTCGGTGCTGACCGAGCGGGCCGGGGTCGACGCCGACCTGCCACGACGGGGGCTGCTGGTGCCGCTGGGGTTGTCGTCGGCGGTGTGGGAGGCCGACGCGACAGGCACGCCGGTGTGCAGCTCCTACCTCTGGGCGACCCCCCGCGACTGGGCGAGCATGGGGCAGTTCGCGCTGCAGGACGGTGTGTGGGAGGGGGGCCGGCTGCTGCCGGAGGGGTGGATGGCGGCGTCCACGACGGTGACGGAGGTCGCCGAGAGCGAGGAGGTGGGGTACGCGGCCGGATGGTGGGTCAATCAGCTGCCCGACGGGTCGCTCGTCGATGGTTCGCTCCCGGCTGATGCCTACTGGGCGACGGGACACGACGGGCAGCGGATGTACGTGGTGCCGTCGGCTGGCCTGGTGGTGGTGCGGTTGGGGTTCAGCCCGGATGTCGCGGGGGAGGATCTTCGGGTGGGCGCACTGGTGGCGGAGTTGGTGTCGCGGCTTGGGTGATCGGGCGCGAAGCGCGGAAACGTGCCAGGACTGACACCCACCCCACCCTGCCTTCAGCGTGGCTGCCACCACTAGGGACCCGTCTCCGCTGGGTCCGGGCACCACAGAGCTTGCTGCGGAGGGTGCACTCGCTGAAGCCTGACTCGCCGCGCCGGAGGTTCCGGAACGAAGACATCGAACCTCCGGTTGTCATGCGTCCGAGTGTGGACTGGGCCCATCCGTGTGGGATCCCCCGGGGGGCTTCAGGCGTCCCTGCGCTCGAACCAGAGCCAGGCCGTCGTCAGGACCGCGACGCCGACGCCCGCGGCGAGGAACGTCCACGCGGGGATCAACAGCGACGCGGTGCTGACTGCGTAGGGCGCGAGAAATCCGATGTAGGTGAGGCTGTAGACCACGGCGGTCGTCGGGGCCATCAGGTGCGGCGGCGTGTGGTGCTCGACGATCGTGATGCTGCCGACCATGAGGAGGCCGTGCGCCGCCCCCAACACCACCGCGGCGGGAACCAGCCACAGGGGGTGGGGGAACAACGCGGCGGCGGTCGCGACCATCATGCCGAGGGTCAGCACGGCCATGCCCAGCGGTGGCGTCCGGCCAGGGTCATGGTGGGCGTAGCGTCGGACCGACGGCTGCACCATCACGCTGGTGCCGAGGGTGAGTCCTGCGGTCAGGCCCGCGGCGGCCACGCGGGGCAGGCCAGGGACAGGGCCCACTAGGGCTGGGGTCACGGCGAAGGCGACCGTCGCGGCCCCGAACACCCAGGGCGCGGAGGGCACGATCAGCTTCCAGAACCAGCCGTGCATCAAGTGCCGCGCGGCGGCCGCGACCGTCGGGGTGGGCTGGCCGGACGTGTCGAGCTCGGGCGCGTTCCAGACGATGGCCGCGGCGACGGCCTGCACGATCAGGTGCACCGCGTAGGCGAGCTGGAGCGGTGCCGGGAACCACTGCGCGAGGAGGCCGGCGACCATGGGTCCGATCGCGAAGCCGGCCGTCAACGCCACCGTGGAACGGCGGGCGCCCGTCCCCAGCGGCAGCCCGGCGGACAGCTCCTTCACCCACGCCGTGCCGGGCGCCATGACGAACCCGACCCCGATCCCGGACGCGATGCGCCCGGCGAACAGCAGCCCGGGGGAGTCGGCGCCGAGCAGCAACAGGGCGCTGCCCAGCAGCATCAGCACCGAGGAGATCCGCACCATCAGGCGCTTGCCCTGGTGCTGCGACATCCACGCAGCGGCGAGCAGGGCGGGCACGAGGCCCCCGACGTACGCGGCGAACATGCCCGTCACCAGTTGCTCGGACAGCCCTCGCTCGTCCCGGTAGACAAGCAGCATCGGCGCGAACTGGTTGGCGCCCCAGCCCGCGGCCAGCATGGCCAGCGCCACCCGCCGCCAGGTGCGCGGGGTGGCGGTGGCATGCAGGGCGTCCATGCGTTCATCCTCGCGCGTCGGGACGTTGGCCGCCCGGTCCGCCAAGTAGCGACGCGGTGGTCCGCGACTTCGAAGGAGATGTGCTCGACCCCCCCGGGGGCCGGGGACTCGGCCTCGGGCTTGACACAACGGAATACGGGCGTATTATGAATACATTCGTATTCCAGGAGGTCCCGTGTCCATCCATCTCGCACCCAGAACCGATCCCGCCGCGCCGGCCCGTCCGCTAGCCAGCTGGGACACCCGCCACCCGTGGCGGATCGCTGCCGCCGTCGGGCTGGGTGGGGTGCTGCTGACCGCCGTCGGCATGGGGGTCGTCGACGCGCGGGGGCTGCACGGCGCGACGGCGCTACTCATCCCGGCCGCGTTCGTCTGGCTCTCCGCCATTCTGGGGTTGCTGGTGATGTGGCGGTCCCGTCCGCCGATGGCTGACTACGGCTTCCGTCGGCCCGAGGGCGTGAACCGGGTCTTCTGGGCTCTCCCGCTGATTGCCGTGGTGGTGATCGTGATAGCCACCTCGGAGATCCGGCTGGTCCCCGCGACACTCGCCGCCTCAACCCTGCTGGCGGTCGCCGTCGGCTTCAACGAGGAGATCTGGTTCCGCGGCCTGCTTCTGACCGCCCTTCGCCAGCTCGGTGCGCGCCGCTCCATCGTGGCCTCTTCGGCGATCTTCGGTGCCCTGCATCTGACCAACGTCTTTACCGGTCAACCGCTGCCCCACCTGCTGGCGCAGTTCGCGTTCGCCTGCCTGGTGGGCTTCGTGCTGGCCGAGGTCGTCGCACTGACGGGCAGCCTGTGGGTCGGAATCGTGTGGCACGTGGTCTACGACGCGGTGGCGTTCACCGTCGTCGACGACTTCACCGACCGCGGGTTGGTGGGGCTGACGGTGATCGTCGTGATTCTGACCGCCTACGCTGCCTGGCTGTGGCGGGCGCTCCCTGTGGACGGGCCGCGTGTCGCGGTGGCAGGCTGACCCGGTGCAGCTGACTCCGCGACAGACCGAGTTCGCCGACGCCGCCCTGCGGATGCTGGTGCGCGAGGGCATGGCGGCGGTGAGCTTCCGGACGGTCGCGGCGGAGGCGGGGATGTCGGTGGGGGCGGTGCAGAAGGCGTTCCCTACCAAGGACGAGATGCTGCGCGCGATGTTCGCGCGGCTGCGGGCGACGGCGTCCGCCCCTGTCCTGTCCGAGCCCGGGAGGCCGACGCTGAGCGGCTGGCTGGTGGACCTCATGGTCGCGGTTCTGCCCCTCGACGGGCCCCGTCGTGCCGCCGAGTTGCAGGGTGCCGCGTTCGCCGAGCGGGCCGCCTTCGACCCCGCCATCGCCGACGCGGTGGCGTCGTCGGACCGGGAGCTGCGGGTCGCGATCGCGGGGCTGGTGAACCGGGCCCGGGCCGAGGGCGAGGTGCCGGGCTCGGTGGACGCGGACGCCGTCGCGTGGGGGGTGCTGGCGTTCATGCAGGGGATGTCAAGCCAGCTGCTGTACGACCCGGCGCCCGAGGATGAGGTCCGACGGCAGTGCGAGTGGGTCGTCGACGGGCTGCTCAGCTGAGTCGCCGGGAGGGACGCTCAGCCGACGGTGACCACCACTTGGGCGTACCTCGTGAGAGCGGGGGTGCCGTCGTCGGTGACCTCGATCACGACCACCGCGCGCTGACCCGGCTGCGCCGTCGACGGGAGGGTGATCGTCGCCTCGAAGCCGTCTGATTCCAGCGTCGGCTCGTCGCTCAGCGTGCCGGCCTCTGCGTAGACCCACCACCTCGCCGTGAGCGCGTCCCCGTCGGGGTCGCTGGCCGTGGCGACCAGGGTTGCCGATCCGCCCGGGGCGAGGGTCACGTCGGCCGGGCCCGACACGTCGGGCGCGTGGTTTGCTCCGCGGTAGTCCGGCGTGATGCCCCAGTCGGCGCGCGCCGCGAAGTCGTTCTGGAAGGCGGCAGTCCAGCGGGCGACAGTGTGGAGACGCTGGTCGAGCCCGGCGTGGGGGTTGTGGTCCTCCCCTGCGACGAAGGTGTGCGGGTTCGCCTCTGTGGCCACGAGCCGGCCGCCCCAACCGCCCAGGCTCGGATCCTCGAGGAAGCGCAGGCCGGTGGGGATGAGGCACATGAAGGCAGGGGTGTCGCCCTCGCCGGTCCAGTCCAGCCGCTCGAACCCGCCGATGATGTCGAACATCTTGAATCGCGACGGGTCCTTGGCCATGCCTGGCTGCCAGCCTGGGTTGTCGCCCTCGCCCTCGAAGTAGGTGCCGTCGCCGATCAGCCCGTAGTGGGCGAGTACCGGGCCGTGGCCGTACTTGATGTTGGGCGCCCAGAACGAGGCCTGGTAGTAGGGCAGGACCTCAGGGGAGGCGAACCTGCGGGAGAACGAGGTGAACCCGCCGAAGGCGCCGTCGAAGTCGAGCAGCGGGATCTCGGGCCACGCCTCGGCGATGTAGTCGGCATAGGCGGTGTCCTGCTGGCCGATGCTGAGGATGACCGCCTTGCGCGTGACCTTCGCCCTGATGTCGGCCCACTCGTCGGATCCGAGGTACCGCGTCTCGATGCTGAACAGGGCGCGGGCGATGGTGTTCGTCCCGCCCCAGACCTGCAGGTACAGCGGTCGGGGGTCGTCGTCGAGGAGCGCTGCCTCGATCAGTTCGGAACCCTCGGTGTCGGCGCTGAAGTCGCTCTCGAAGGTGACGTTGCCCACCGCGACGGTGGCCCAGAGGTCGGCGGGGGAGGGGTACGACCGGTCGTGCTGGAGCAGGTTGGGATAGACCTGGCTGTAGTCGTGCAGGATGATCCGCTCCATCCAGCCCATCGGCTCCCAGCGCCAGGTGGTGGCGTCGTCCGAGCGGGCCTCGCTGCCGGCCGTCTCGCCCATGAAGCTGGTGAGCATCCCCGCCTCCCGCGCCTCGCGGAGGGTGTGGACGCCGTCGCCCTGCCAGTGATGGACCGACGAGTTGTAGATCAGGCCGACGATGTTCAGCTCGTTGGCGTAATAGAGCAGACGCAGGAACGAGTTGATGTCGTCGGCTTCGCTGTCTGTGGTGATGATCGTCCGGGGACGCGAGGCTGGCGGGACCGACTGCGAGGCTGGGAGGTGCTGCACCACGACAGCATAACACTGCGGTATCGAATAGGTATGCAAAGCAGGCCCTGATTCAGGGGGTGCGTGCGCCGATCCACGGCTTTCGGGCGCAACCAGCCCGGAATCGGGGTGGGATGGAGGCGACCGACCTGCAACTTGCTATCCATGGCGCGGCTTCTGCGCATATGCACAGAAGCCGCGCCATGGATAGCAGGTTGCAGATGGTCGGAAGCCAATTACAGGCGCTGACGGTGGGAGCAGCCGATCGTCAGGCGTGAACGGAGTCCAGAACCCTCAACAGCGGCGCGTAATGGTTCTCGATGGCGGCCCGGTAGGTCGGCAGGTCCCGGGCGACGGCGGCGTCCAGCATCGCCCGGTGGGCCGCCACCGTGTCCGCGATGTCGCGCGGGGTCGGAACCCCCAGCCGCGGGGCCAGGCGGGTGTGCACGTCCCAGAACGCCCCCACCAGTTCCGCGTAGAGCTCGTTGCTCAGCATCGACGCCAGCGCCAGGTGGAATGCCCGGTCCTCCGCGGCGAAGGACTCGTCGCGCTCGCTGTGCTCGGCCATCGCGTCGCAGAGCCCGCTGAGCTCGCCGGCCACATCGTCGTCCATGTGCTCGACCACCGCCGGAGCCAGTGTGTGGTCCAACCCGCTGCGCACCTCGACGATCTGCCGCAACGACTCGAAATCCTGGCCCGGCAGCACCACGCCCCGGAACGCCAATCCCTCGACCAGCGGCCGCAGCGACATCTGCCCGACGAAGGTGCCCGTCCCGTGGCGCACCTCGAGGATGTCCAGGGCCACCAGGGTGCGGACGGCCTCGCGCAGGTTTCCTCGCGACACGTCCAGCAGGTCCACCAGCTGGGCCTCCGTCGGCAGCGGATCGCCCGGCTGAAGGGCCTCGGTGAGGATCAGCTCCTTGACTGCGTGAATGGTGGACCTCAGGCGCTGCGGTTCGTTCCTGGCCATGAATACCCCCGAGATGGTGAGCGAAACGCTCACGGTATTGAGCGAAGTGGAAGCGGACGTCGATTCCATGCGCTAGCCTAGCGGACACATCAGACATCGGATGTCCGATCACCTAGGAGTCAATGATGAACCAGATGCCCGTCACCTCCCGACGGAGTCTCCTCAAGCTCGCGGGCACCATCGGTGCAGCCGCGACACTCACCGCCACGCTCGCCGCCTGCAGTGGCCCGAGCGACACCCCGTCGGCCACCCCCGACGCCACCGACGCCTCCAGCGCCCCGGCCTCGTCGGCCGGAGCCACCGGCGCGATCACCGCCGCCATCTCCTACGAGCTGGGCACCAACGGCTACGACCCGATGACCACGACGGCGGCGCTCACTGTCGCGGCCAACTGGCACACCTTCGAGGGCCTCACCGAGATCCACCCCGCCACCCGCGAGGTTTTCGCCGCGCTCGGCAAGGACCTGCCCACGCAGATCGACGACACCACCTGGGAGGTCACCCTCCGCGACGGCGCGGTCTTCCACGACGGCACCCCCGTCACCACCGACGACGTCGTGTTCTCCTTCCAGCGGGTCCTCGACCCGGCGAACAAGAGCCTCTACGCCTCGTTCATCCCCTTCCTCGACTCAGTGGCGAAGAAGGATGACACGACGGTCACCCTCACGCTCAAGTACCCCTTCTCCCTGGTGGCCGAGCGGCTGTCGGTGGTCAAGATCGTGCCCCAGGCCCTCGTCACGGCCGATCAGAAGGCCTTCGATCTCGCCCCCGTCGGCACCGGTCCTTACACGATGACCGACAATGGGGCCGCCTCGCAGACGATCAAGTTCGAGAAGTTCGACGGCTACACCGGCCCCCAGCCGGCCCGCGCCGCCACCATGGAGTGGCAGATCATCCCCGACGACTCCACCCGCACCAACGCGCTCACCTCGGACACCGTCCAGGCGATCGACTCCGTCCCGGTGGCCAACCTCGCCACGCTGGCCGAGTCCAAGTCGGTGGCTGCGGAGCAGGGATTCGGCCTGGTCTTCGTGATGTTCAACACCGGCAGCGCCCCCATGGACGACGTCCGCAACCGCCAGGCGGTCATGTACGCGCTCGACTACGACAAGATCTGCAACGTGGGCATGTCCGGGCTCGCGACCCCGGCCACCGCCTTCGTGCAGAAGGAGCACCCCGCCTACAAGGCCGCCAAAGTCCAGTACCCGGGAAACCAGGCCAAGGCCAAGGAGCTCCTGGCGGAGACCGGCCTCACGCAGGTGCGCCTGCTCGCTTCGGACCATGGCTTCTTCGCGGGCGTGCGTCCGATGATCAAGGAGTCGCTGGAGGCGGCCGGCCTCACCGTGGCATACGAGGAGAAGAAGTCCTCCGACGTCTACGCCACCATCGACGGCGCCCCTGATGCTTTCGACATCGTCGTGGCCCCGGGAGACCCCTCGGTGTTCGGCGACGACGCGGACCTCCTGCTGCGCTGGTGGTACGCCGGCGAGACCTGGACCGATGCCCGCATGCACTGGAAGGGCCAGGAATCGCACGCGAAGGTGCAGGAACTGCTGGACACCGCCTCGCAGTCCACCGGTGACGAGCAGAAGGCCGCGTGGCACGAGACGTTCGACGTGATCAGCGAGAACGTCCCGCTCTACCCGATCTTCCACCGCAAGACGCCTACCGGCTTCGATCCGGAGACGCTGACCGACTTCAAGCCGATCGCGGTGACCGGCCTGTCGTTCGTCGGCGTCGGCTCGACCAAGTAACCCGCCGGGCGGCGCACGCGCGCCCCTCGGGCCCATGGCGGCGCCGTCGATCCGTCCTCGACGGCGCCGCCCCAGCGGGGCCTACGAACTAGGAGTTCACACACGTGTCCACCCTCATCCGCCTCCTCGGCCGACGCATCGTCGCGCTGCCGATCATGGTGCTCGGCGTGACCCTGCTGGTGTTCATCGTCATGTCTCTGTCGACCGCCGACCCCGCCCGCCTCGCCCTCGGGGAGAGCGCCTCGCCGGATGCCCTCGACGCCTACCGCGAGGAGCTCGGCCTCAACGACCCTTTGTTCGTGCGCTACGGGCGGTACCTCGTCGGACTGGTCCAGGGAGACCTCGGCGAGTCCTTCACCGGCGTGCCCATCTCGCAGATGGTGGGGGAGAACTTCCCCGTCACGCTGCAGCTGACCTTCATCGGCCTGGCGATCGCAGTGGTGATCGCGCTGGTGCTCGGCGTCGTCGCCGCGCTGTACCGGGACAGGTGGCCGGACCAGGTGATCCGTTTCTTCTCCATCGCCGCGCTGGCAACCCCGTCGTTCTGGTTGGCGCTGCTGCTGATCCAGGCCTTCGGCAACGTGCCCGGCGGCACCGGCACCTTCCCGGCGGTCATCACCGGCTGGGCGTCGTTCTCCGACAGCCCCGCCGCCTACATCAACCAGATCTTCCTCCCCGCGTTCGCGCTGGCGGTGCCCGTGGCCGGTTCGCTCACCCGCGTGGTGCGCACCTCCATGGTGGAGGAGCTGGACCGCGACTATGTGCGAACCGCGATCGGCGCCGGCATCCCCAAGCGGGTCGTCGTCGGCCGCAACGTGCTGCGCAACGCGCTGATCACCCCCCTCACTGTGCTCGGCCTTCGGGTGGGCTATCTCATGGGCGGCGCCGTCGTCATCGAGATGATCTTCAACATCCAGGGCATGGGCCAGCTCATCTTCCAGGGCATCACCCGCAACGACGTCAACATCGTCCAGGGCGTCACCATCACGGTGGCCATCGCGTTCATCGTCATCAACGTGGTGGTCGACATGCTCTACGTCCTTGTCAATCCCAGAATCAGGAGCATCTGATGCTGTCGGCGGAATCCCGCACCAAGCTCCAGCGCCCAGGGCTCACGCTGCCCGGGTGGTCCGCACTGCCCATCGGCTCGAAGATCGCGACGGTGGTGCTGGGACTCATGGCGCTGCTGGCCATCTTCGCCCCCCTGATCGCACCGTTCGCTCCCGGTGCCGCCGGCCTCGTCCCCGCGGACATGGTGGTGCAGCGCGAAATCGAGATCGAGGGCGTGGGCAAGCAGATCGTCCCCGACAGCTCCATCCCGCCCAACTCCATGTTCTGGTTCGGCACCGACGACACCGGCCGCGACACCTTCAGCCGCATCGTCTACGGTGCCCGGGTCTCGCTGATCGTCGGCCTCGCCGCGACCGGACTGGCGCTCGTGGTGGCCGCCATCCTCGGCTCCGTCGCGGCGACGGCGGGCAAGGCCGTCTCCGAGGTGCTGATGCGCGTGCTCGACATCATCATGAGCTTTCCCGGTATCGCGCTGGCGGCCGTCATGGTGACCGCGCTGTCGTCGCGGCTGCCGATCCTGCCGGTGGTGATCTTCTCGATCGCGTTCCTCTATGTGCCGCAGCTCACCCGCGTGGTGCGCGCCAACGTGCTTGCCCAGTTCGGCGAGGACTACGTGTCGGCCTCCCGCGTGATGGGGGCGCGCACCTCGTGGATCCTCGTCAAGCACGTGGCCCGCAACTGCCTGGCCCCCATCATGGTGTTCGCGACGGTGCTCGTGGCCGACGCGATCGTGTTCGAGGCCTCCCTGTCATTCATCGGCACCGGCATCACGTCGGTCAACACGCCCACCTGGGGCAACATGCTGAGCGAGGGCAAGGCCCTCCTGCTCAGCGGGCACTGGTGGGTGACGTTCTTCCCCGGCCTGTTCATCCTCATCACCACGCTGAGTCTCAACGTGCTGGCCGAGGGTCTGACCGACTCGCTGGCCTCCCCGAAGATCCGAACCCGGGTCAACGTTCAGGCCGACGAGGACAAGCTGGCGGGCGCGGCCACTGCAGCGGGCATGGCCGCCGCCTACGTGTCCCAGGCGGACTCACTGGAGGCCCGTCTCGACCTGCTGCGGACGGCGGAGGAGCTCCGCGACGACCGGCTCATCCTCGACGCCCCCGACGTCGAGCCGCTGCTCGAGGTGACCGACCTGTCGATCTCCTTCCCGGGCGCGCACGGCGAGGTGAAGATCGTCGAGGGTGTGACCTTCACGGTGCGCCCCCACGAGACGATGGGCCTGGTGGGGGAATCCGGCTGCGGCAAGTCCATCACATCGATGGCGATCATGGGCCTGCTGCCGGAGAACGCCCGCATCGAGGGCTCCATCAGGTTCGCCGGGCGGGAGCTGCTCACCATGGGTCCGAAGGAGCGCAACGCGCTGCGTGGGCACGAGATGAGCATGGTCTACCAGGATGCGCTGAGCTCGCTCAACCCGTCGATGCTCATCCGCGCCCAGATGAAGCAGCTCACCTCCCGCGGCGGGCAGCGCACCGCCGACGAGCTGCTCGAACTGGTGGGCCTGGATCCGGAGCGCACGCTCAAGTCCTACCCGCACGAGCTGTCCGGCGGGCAGCGGCAGCGCGTCCTCATCGCGATGGCGCTCACCCGCAATCCGCGCCTGGTGATCGCCGACGAGCCCACCACGGCCCTCGACGTCACCGTCCAGGCCCAGGTGGTGGACCTCCTCAACGAGCTGCGCGAGAAGCTGGGGTTCGCGATGGTGTTCGTGTCGCACGACCTGGCGCTCGTCGCGCAGGTGGCGCACCGGATCACGGTGATGTACGCCGGGCAGGTGGTGGAGCAGGCCGCCACCCGCGAACTGCTCACCAACCCCATCCACGAGTACACCCGCGGCCTGCTGGGAGCTGTGCTGTCCATCGAGGCCGGCGGAGGACGCCTGCACCAGGTGCCGGGCGTGGTTCCCTCGCCCCGGGAGTTCGTGGCGGGTGACCGTTTCGCGCCCAGGTCGTCGCACCCGACGGTGGGGCTGGACGAGAGGCCGAGGCTGCGGACGGTGCCGGGGACGGACCACGTGTTCGCCCGCACGGACGCGCTGGCTGAGCTGCTGGAGAAGGAGGTGGCGCGGTGAGGATCGAGCCTGTGGATTGTCCGGTGGACGTGCCCGTGATCGAGCTGCTGGACGTGCACGTGGTGCACAAGGCCCGCACGGGCACGCTGTTCAAGCGCGACCTGGTGCACGCCGTCAACGGGGTGAGTCTGTCGGTGAGCCGAGGCGAAACCGTCGGGCTGGTGGGCGAGTCCGGCTGCGGCAAGTCCACGCTGGCCCGCGTCATGGTGGGGCTGCAGCCGGTGACCGACGGCGAGGTGCGCTACTTCGGCGACCCGCTGAAGCTCGACGGCGCCGGCCGCAAGAAGCTGGGCCGGGCGGTGTCCGTCGTGTTCCAGGACCCGGCCACGGCGCTGAACCCGCGCATGCTGATCCGCGACACCCTTCTGGACCCGTTCAAGGTCCACGCGGTGGGCACGCCCGCCGAGCGCGGGAAGCGGGTGAAGGAGCTGCTGGACCTGGTGGGCCTGCCGCAGTCCGCGCTCGACGTGCTGCCGAGGCAGATCTCCGGCGGGCAGCGGCAGCGGGTCGCCATCGCGCGGGCGCTGGCGCTAGGTCCGGACGTGATCATCGCCGACGAGCCGACGTCGGCGCTGGATGTGTCGGTGCGTGCGCAGGTGCTCAACCTGCTCACCGACCTCAAGGACCAGCTCGGCCTCGGGCTGGTGTTCATCAGTCACGACATCAACACGGTGCGCTACGTGTCGGACCGGATGGCGGTGATGCTGGCGGGGCAGATCGTCGAGACGGGTCCGGCGGACCGGCTGTTCGACGACCCGCAGCACGACTACACCCGCACCCTGCTCAGCGCGGTCCCGTCCCTGCTGTGACGAGCGTCGGTTTCGACGCGGGCGCGCGTCGCTGGCGCTCCTCGCGGCCCGGCTCAACCAGCGGGAGGGGCCGTCCCTGCTCTCCGTTGGCTGAGGTGCCGCGTAGCGGCCTCGAAGCCTAGGAAGGCCCAACGCGACTGCACAACTGAATCGAGGAACCTCGCGTTTCTGAGGCTTCGAGGCTCGTCGCTGGCGCTCCTCGCGCCTCAGCCATCGGGAGGCGGCGCAGCCCGCGTCGAAACAGCTCCGCTGGTTTGAGCCGGGCCTAGCCGCGAAGCGGCGCAGCCCGCGTCGAAACCCACCCCACCACACCCACACAACTGAACCCCGATCCTCTCCCCTCCTTCGAACTACCCAAGGAACCCACACCATGCACACCTTCAGCGGCACCATCCCGCCGGTCGTCACCCCCTTCACCCCCGCGGGTGAACTCGACCTCCCCTCCCTTGACCGCGTCGTCGACCACCTCATCGACGGCGGCATGAACGGGCTGTTCATCCTCGGCTCGTCCGGCCAGGTGGCCTACCTCACCGACGACGAGCGCGACACCGTCACCCGCCGCGTCGTGGAGCGCGCCGCCGGCCGCGTGCCCGTCCTCGTCGGCACCCCCGACTTCACCGCCCGCCGCGTGGCCGAGCAGGCCGCCCGTGCCGAGCGGCTGGGCGCGGACGCCGTCGTCGTCACCGCCCCGCTGTACGCGATCAACGACGTTGCCGAGACCGAGCGGCACTTCCGGATGGTCGCCGCGGCGGTCAGCGTCCCCATCTTCGCCTACAACGTGCCCGTGCGCGTGCACAGCTACCTCGGTGTGGACCTGCTCGTGCGGCTCGGCCGCGACGGCGTCATCGCCGGCGTCAAGGACTCCTCCGGCGACGACGTCGGCTTCCGCCGCCTGGTGGCCGCCAACGAGCGCGCCGGCCGCCCGCTGGCGCTGCTGACCGGGCACGAGGTGATGGTCGACGGCATGTACCTCCTGGGCGCCGACGGCGCGGTCCCCGGGCTGGCCAACGTCGACCCCGCCGCCTACACCCGCCTGTGGACCGCCGCGCAGGCCGGCGACTGGGCCGCCGCCCGGGACGAGCAGAACCGCATCGCGCGGCTGTTCGACATCGCGTTCGTGCCGCAAGGCCGCTCCGGCGACGCGGGCGGGATCGGCGCGTTCAAGGCGGCGCTCGCGCTGCTCGGCGTCATCGACTCCGCCGCGATGCCCGCCCCGCTCGAGGGCCTCTCCGACGACGACACCGCAGCCATCCGCGACATCCTCGTCGAGGTGGGACTCCTGCAGTGAGGGCCGTCGGTGTCGATCTCGGCGGCACGAAGATCGCGGTGGCGGTCGTCGCGCCGGACGGGAGCATGGGCGAGGTGATGACCGCGCCCACGCCCGCGCTC
The DNA here is from genome assembly GCF_054483915.1 of Tessaracoccus luoxuelianae. Lineage (NCBI taxonomy): Bacteria > Bacillati > Actinomycetota > Actinomycetes > Propionibacteriales > Propionibacteriaceae > Tessaracoccus > Tessaracoccus luoxuelianae. The sequence goes on from NZ_CM137013.1 coordinate 989,355, forward strand.
GCCGGGGGCGAGGCGGTGCTGGACGCCGTCGCTGACCTGGTCACCCGGGTGACGCGGGGGATCGACGGCGTGGCCGGGGTCGGCGTCGGGACGGCGGGCGTGGTCGACGCCACCCGCGGGTCCATCATCTCCGCCACCGACACGTTCGCCTCCTGGGTGGGCACCGACATCGCGGCGGGGCTGCGCTCCCGGCTCGGCTGGGACGCAACCAGAGCCGTCGAGGTGCGCAACGACGTCGACGCCCATGCGCTCGGCGAGGCCTGGCTCGGTGCCGGGCGGGGGCGGTCGTCGATGCTCATGGTCGCGGTGGGCACCGGCGTCGGCGGCGCCGTCGTGCTCGACGGCCGGCTGTGGACCGGCGCGCACCACGTGGCCGGGGAGATGGGGCATATCCCCACCCCAGGGGCCGAGGGGCTGCGCTGCCCGTGCGGGGTCGATGGGCACCTGGAGGCGGTCGCCGCGGGGCCGGCGATCGAGCGGGCGTACGCCGCCGTCGCCGGGGAGACGTTGCCGGGGCCGCAGATCATGGCGTTCGCCGCGACCGGCGCGGAGCCGGCCCGGCGCGTGGTGACTGAGGCTGCCGTCGCGCTGGGCCGGGCGATCGCCGGGGTGGCGACGGTGCTGGACCCCGAATGCGTGGTCATCGGCGGGGGAGTGGCCCGCGCCGGCGACGAGTGGTGGGCGCCGCTGCGCGACGCGTGTCGCGGCGAGGTGGTGCCGGTGCTCAAGGGCCTGGCCATTCTGCCCGCCGCGCTGGGCCCCGAGGCAGCGATCCTCGGGGCAGCGCGGACGGTGTTCGACGCCGTCGGCGCACGGATGGACTGAGCCGTGGGGCTGTCCCCGGCAGTGGAGAGGACTGAGATGAACGACGTGACCGAGGCGATCCACGGGCGGCTGGTGGTGTCCTGCCAGGCGTACCCGGGCGAGCCGATGCTGGACCCGCGGACCATGAGCCAGGTGGCGCAGTCGGCGGTGATCGGGGGCGCGGCGGCGATCCGCGCCAAGGGGCTCGACGACCTGCGCGCCATCCGCGCCGCCGTCGACGTGCCGATCATCGGCCTGGTCAAGATCGGTAAGGAGGGCGTGTTCATCACGCCGACGCTGGCCGACTGTGTCGCCGTGGCCGAGACCGGGTGCGAGGTCGTCGCGCTCGACGGCACCCGCCGGCCGCGGCCGGACGGGTTGTCGCTGGCGGAGACGGTCGCGGGTTTGAAGGAACGCTTCCCCGAGGTGCTGGTGATGGCGGACTGCGGGTCGGCGGGGGATGCTGTCGCGGCCGAGGAGGCGGGCGCCGACCTGATCGGCACCACGCTGGTGGGCTACTCGGGTGAGCGGCCGAAGACCGACGGCCCGGACTGGGAGGCGGTCGATGAGATGCTCGCCGTGGCCGACCGCCCGCTGATCGTCGAGGGACGCCTGCACACTCCCGACGACGCGGCCGAGGCGATGCGGCGTGGGGCCTGGTCGGTGGTGGTCGGAACCGCGATCACGCACCCCGCGACGCTGACCCGCTGGTTCGCAGAGGCCGTGAACGCAGCCACCGGGCGGCGCTGAGGAGAACGGCGGAGAGGGCGTTCGGTCGTCCTCACCTTGAGGTCGGAGAGTGCTCAGACACTAACGAAAGTTAGGCGGACATTCGCCGCTCACTAGCACGTACGCTTGCGTACACGGACCGGTTTCAGGGCTGAAACACAAACCCCCTAGTGTTCCTCCCGGCACGGTGAGTTCGCCGAAAAGCGGACGGCCGGTCGATCATTTCATTGGGGAGGCTGGGTCTCATGGCTGTGCCGCTGCGCCGTCGTGCCGAGACCGTCGTCGTAGGCGCTCTGACCGTAGCCCTCGGCCTCCTGGCCTTCGTCCACAAAGGTGTCCCGGCCGCTGAGGTGGACCTCAACGACGGCGGCGTCTGGGTGACCAACCAGAGCAAGCTGCTCATCGGGCACCTCAACTACCCCTCCCAGACGCTCGACGGAGGACTGCGATCCGCCTACGCCGGCTTCGACGTGTCGCAGGCGGCCGGTAACGTTCTCGTGCAGAGTCCCGAGGTTGTTCAGCCCCTCGACACCGCCACGGTTGCGTTCACAGGTGAGACCGCCGTGACCGGTCTCGCGGTGGAACATGGGGCAGATCAGGTGCTGTTCGCCGACCCGTCCGAGGGCACAGTGTGGACCTCCACCACCGCCACGGCCGCCGGATTCAGCCCGTCCGCCGAGCCCACCCTCAAGGATCTGGATCAGCCGAGGGTGGCTGTGGGTGTGGACGGCACCGGCTACGTCCTGACCGCCGACGGTGCGGTGCGCACCATCGAGGGTGCCGGGCAGGAGGCCGCGGTCACCATGCTCGACTGGGGGATCGAAGGCGGCGTCGGAGTTGACGCTCAGCTCACCGCGTTGGGCGACCAACTCGTCGTCCTCGACGGGACCAGGCTCACCGTCGGCGGCACAACCATCGACGACCCCGCGCTGGCCGACGGCGTGCTTCAGCAGCCGTCAGAGGCGGATTCCGTGGTGGTCGTGGCTACCCCGAGCGCGCTCCTGAAGGTGGACGCCGGGAGCGGCGCGGTCACCAGTCAGGACGTCCCCACCGGCATGCCGGCCGCACCCGTCGCCCTCGACGGATGCGCCTACGGGCTGTGGGGCCAGTCCGGGTTCTACGTGCGCGACTGCGGCCTGCCCGAACTGGACCAGGCAGCCCAGTTCCCAGAGTTGGCCGCCGCCCAGGCGCCGGTCTTCCGGACCAACCGCAAAGTGATCGTCATCAATGACGTCGTGACGGGCGCCACCTATCTGCCGCTCGAGTCGATGCTGCGGGTCGACAACTGGGATCTCATCTCGGCGCAGCTGGACGAGCAGGACAACCAGGAGTCCGAGGAGACGGACCAGACGGAGCTGTCGCAGGTGCAGGAGTTCTCTGAGGAACAGCACCCGCCCGAGGCCGTCGACGACGAACTCGGGGCACGGGCCGGCTCCGCCACCACGCTGCCTATCCTGCTCAACGATCTGGACATCGACGGCGACGTCCTGACCGCCGTCATCAAGGACGTGCCCTCGGACGTCGGCGTCACGCTCGCCAAGGATGGCCGCGCGGCCCGCATCGAGGTGCCGGCCGGTCGGAGCGGATCGGTCAGCTTCACCTACCAGGCCTTCGACGGCATCGACCTGTCCAACGTGGCCACGGTCAGCGTGAACATCCGACCCGCCGACGGGAATCAGGCCCCGGAGCGCAAGCGGCCGAGCCTGTTGCAGCTGTCGGAGCGGTCCAACGGGGACTACTCGGTGCTGCCGGACTGGGTTGACCCCGACGGCGACCCGATCTTCCTCGAGAACGCCGTCGGGGAAGATGGCCTCAACGTGACCTGGCGGCCCGACGGCTACGTGTCCGTGACGGATCTGGGCACCGGCGGCCCAGGGCGGCGTGTCGTGAACGTGACCGTCAGCGACGGCACGGCCAGCGCGGCCGGCGAACTGGTGGTCCAGGTCTCGCCCGGAGCCTCCAACGTGCCGCCGGTGGCCAACAACGACCACTACGTAGCCACCGTTGGTGAGGCGATCACGCTGCGGCCCCTGTCGAACGACACGGACGCCGACGCTGACGACCTCAAGCTGGTGGAAGTGGGCCCGACGGCCCCGGAGGTGGAGGCCACACCCGACTACGCGGAGAAGAGCATCCAGTTCACCGCCTCGGAACCCGGCAGCCACACGCTGATCTACACGATCAGCGACGGTCCCCACACTGCGAAGGGTCGGATCCGGGTGGACGTCATCGACCCGGCGAATGCCGACGAGCGCCCCGCCGCTGAGAACGACCTCGCGTTGCTGCCGCCGAACGGGTCCGTGGTGGTGGAGCCGCTGGCCAACGACTACGACCCGGCCGGCGGGGTTCTCGTGATCCAAGGCGTGTCCATGGGGTCATCGGAGGGCCTCACCGTCGAGGTGGTGCGGCACTCGCTGCTCCGGGTCTCGTCACCGGCCGGAATCACAGCTCCCCAGACGTTCGAGTACACCGTCAGCAACGGGCGGGCATCCACCTCGGCCAAGGTCCTGGTGGTGCCGCTCACGGTGAAGTCCACGGTGCAGCCTCCGGTTGCCCTCCCCGAGGAGACAGTGGTGCGGGTGGGCGACATCGTCTCGGTGGACGTGCTCGCCAACGACTATTCACCCTCGGACATGGCCATTAGTTTGCGCCCGGAGCTGGATGTGCGCACGGCCGCGGAGCTGGGCGAGTTCTTCGTCTCGGATGAGCAGGTGCGCTTCCGCGCCGGCCAGGTGGCTGGTTCGGCTGAGGCGATCTACACGATCTCCGACGAGCAGGGCAACGTGGCCTCCTCCACCGTGAGAATCACGGTGCGCGACTTCGACGACCGCAACCAGCAGCCCGTGCCGCGGGCCGTTGAGGCCCGCACTTTCACCGGCTCCACCGTTCGGGTGGCCATTCCCATGGACGGCATCGACCCCGACGGAGACTCTGTGGAGCTCATCGGCGCGTACTCGGCGAAGCAGGGAGCTCCGACAGTCGAAGGCAACTACCTCGTCTACGAGGCGTCCAAGCAGGCCAATGGCACGGACACGTTCAGCTACCGCGTGAAGGACCGCTTCGGTGCCGAGGGAGAGGGGATGGTCCGGATCGGCATCGCTCCGGCCCCCACCAGCAACCAGGCCCCGGTGGCGGTCCCGGACGAGATCGCCTCCAGACCAGGCACCAGGCTGGAGATCCCCGCGACGGTCAACGACGTGGACCCAGACGGCGACACCATCTCGATCGTCGCCGATTCGGTCAAGCCCGTGGACGACCGGTGGGATCCGGTGGCCGAGATCAAGGGTCAGAAGGTGGTGGTGGAGACCCCCGCGGAGAAGGGCGTCTACCAGCTCTACTACTCGATCACCGACGGAGGGGGTGTCCCCGTCGTGGGCGTCGTCACGGTCACCGTCGACGAGAACGTGCCGCCCGTTGCCCCCATCGCGCGAGACGACTACGTACCCGTGAACTCGGTCAACGGGCTCGAGGCCGTCGAGGTGCGCCTGCTGGACAACGACTCGGATCCCGACGGCATGGTCGAGGATGTCGAGGTCACCGTCGAGGCCGGCGAGGTGAAGGGCGGCGTGGCCACCGTGCCGCTGACCGATGACCGGCAGATCGTGCTCTACACCCTGACCGACCGCGATGGTCTGACGGCCAAGGCCGCCATCGTGGTGCCCGGACGCGACCAGATCCCGCCGCAGCTGGACCGTGCAAAGATTCCCGCGACGGTCAAGGGCGGCGAGACCCTCACCATCGACTTCGACAGCTTCGTGCTCACCCGCCCGGACCACTCGGCCAAGCTGACCGGCGTGGACACCGTGGTGGCGGGCCCGGGCGGCAGCACGGAGGACCCGCAGCTCGGGTTGACCGTTGTCGACGACACCACGATCACGTTCACGCCGGACAAGCTGTTCATCGGGGCCACGTCGGTGTCGTTCCAGGTCACCGACGGCGAGACGCTCGACGACCCCCGCGGGCTGACCGCAACGCTCAGCCTGCCGATCACAGTGGAATCGTCCGGGCTCTTTCCTCCGGAGCTCCGCCCGAGCGCGATCGTGGTCGCCAAGGGCGAAGACCCTGTCGAGGTGTCGCTGGGTGCGATGGTGGAGGACCCGGACCCGGGTGACAACGAGAAGATGGCGTTCGCGGTGAAGTCGGTCACCTCGCCAGTGGAGGCGACGGTGGTGGGGCAGACCGTCCTCGTCTCAGTCCCGGCCGAGACCCCCGTCGGGACGTCGGGCAGCATCGTGGTGAGCGTCCACGACGGCACCACCGAGCCACTGGAGATGACCCTGCCGGTGACCGTGGCGCCCTCCACGAGGCCGCTGATGATGGTGACCGACATCACCGAGAACGAGGGACGTGTCGGGGCCACGTCGACCTTCGACCTGTCCGAGGTCATCACCAACCCCTTCGCGGACCGTGGGGGCGACGTCGTCCTCGTCGGGCAGCCGGCCGTGACCGGACCGGCCACCGTGTCCGCGAGCGGGCTCACCGTCAGCGTGACCCCCACGGACTCCGGGGCCGCCTCGGACTCCGCGGAGAACGTGGTGGTCACCTACCGGGTGGCCGACGACACCCGCGACGCCGCACGCGAACGGACCGGCAGGATCACGCTGACCGTCAAGGACACCCCGAAGGCGCCCGTCAACGTGGCGGCCGAGGCCCTGGGGTCGAAGACCGCGCGGGTCACCTGGAGCCATTCGGGTTGGCGGGGCGGAACCCCGAAGGGATTCACCGTCTACTGGAGCGGTGGGAGCAAGTTCTGCGGGCTGCAGACAAGCTGCGACATCGACACGCTGCCCAACAACAACACCTACCAGTTCGCGGTGCGGGCCGAGGTCACGGAGGGTGACATCACCCCCTCGCCGGACTCGGCGCCCAGCAACGAGATCTTCATCGACGTGCTGCCCAACACGCCGGCGGCCCCCACGGCCACCTTCGGCGACCGCCAGATCGACCTGACCTGGCCCGTCACCACCGTCCCCGACGGCGGGTCTCCGGTGACGAAATACACGGTCAGCATCATCCCCGCGGACGCCAGCGGCCGCACCCAGCAGGAGGTTGCGGGCACCTCGTTGACGTGGGCCAACCTCAACAACGGCACCGCCTACCAGTTCAGCGTCACGGCGCACAACAAGCTGACCGAGCTCGACCCCCGGGTGACGGCACCGCAGGGACCCGAGTCGGCGCCCGAGATTCCGGCCGGCGCGCCGGCCAACCAGGGCGCTCCCAGCGTGGTCAAGGACACGGCCGCGGCCGGCGTGACTCCCAGAGCGAACGTGTCGTGGGGCGCTCCGGCGAACCCCAACGGGGACACCAGTTTCACCTTCGAGATGCGCCAGAGTGGAACCACCTCGCTGCTCTACACGGGCAGCGGGACCTCGACCTACATCACCATGGCCGTGGGCACCGAGGACAAGACCTTCGAGGTGCGCAGCACCAACAAGTCGGGGCTCTGGAGCTCCTGGTCGCCCGCGTCCAACGCGGTGCGCGCCTTCCAGCCACCCGGCGCCCCCACGAGCTTCAGCCTCACCCCCACCGGCGACGGCACCCGTGCGCGCTTCGACTTCGGGGCCGCGGCAGGCAACGGTGCGCGCCCCGCGGAGATCAGCTACCGCTGGAGCGCGGGCGGCTCATCCGGCACGGTAAGCACCGGCCAGATCGTCGACAGCGGGGCATTCCCGCTCGGCAACACGGTCACGGTGCAGCTGACGGCCATCAGCACGGTCAACGGCGAGACCGCCCAGGGCGGTTCCGCCTCCGCCACCGTCAACACCTACGCGCCTCCCGCGGCCCCGTCGGTGAGTGCCGGGCGCGCGGGCGACGGCAACGTCGACCTCTCGTGGAGCATGGGCGGCAGCAGCAACGGCCGCCCGGTGACGACCGTCGTGGTGGACACCTCGCAGAACTCGCGCGACGGCAACCAGGGCCTCTCCGGCAGCACCCGCGAGGGCACCGGCCCGGACCAGACCATCTGCATCACCGCCTACTCGGTCAACAGCGAAGGCCAGCGGAGCGGGTCGGTGCAGCAGTGCGCGACGACGCGGGGCAAGGGCACGGCGGCCGTCACGCACGGCGGCGACTCTGGCGACTGCCCGTGGACCGGCACCGAGACCTGCGACTGGATCAACATCACCCTATCCACGTGGTACCCGAACTCTGATGTCACGTGCACTCTGGGAGCCGCGGGCTCCGGGGGAAGCGGGAGCTACACCCAGACATTCCGCGTCGACGGCAACGGCAACTGGGGGCCGGGGCGGTTCCTCAACCTTGAGATAGCGAAGAACTTCGAGACGGCTCCTCAAGACGCAACGGGCGACTGCCACTACTAGCGACCACCACACAGGCAGAAAGCGAACAACACGTATGACCATGACCCCCGAACACGCCGCCTTCTTCGCGGACATGTTCCAGCGGCTCACCGACAACGTCGGCCAGGCCCTGCTGGGCAAGGCCCCGGTGATCCGGCTGGCGCTGACCTGCATGCTCGCCGAGGGCCACCTCCTGCTGGAGGACACCCCCGGCACCGGCAAGACCGCGCTCGCCCGCGCTATCGCGGCCTCCGTCCACGGCAGCCACAACCGGATCCAGTTCACCCCGGACCTGCTGCCCTCGGATATCACCGGCATCACGATGTTCGACCAGTCGACGGGCCGGTGGACGTTCCACCGCGGGCCGATCTTCAGCTCGATCGTGCTCGCCGACGAGATCAACCGCGCCTCGCCGAAGACGCAGTCGGCGCTGCTCGAGGTCATGGAGGAGTCGCACGTCACCGTCGACGGCCAGCGCTACGCCACGGAGCGGCCGTTCATGGTCATCGCGACGCAGAACCCCGTCGAGCAGGCCGGCACCTACAAGCTGCCCGAGGCGCAACTGGACCGGTTCCTCATGAAGACCTCCGTGGGCTACCCCGCGCGGGAGGCCGCGCTCGAGGTGCTGGCCGGCTCAGCCCAGCCGGATCGGTCCAAGAACCTCACTCCGGTCATCGCGCAGCAGGCGGTGGCCGAGATGATCGATTCCGTGCGCGACAACTACGTCGACGTGGCGGTGCTGGATTACGTGCATCGCCTGGTGGAGGCCACCCGCGACGATGCCGACACGTCCATGGGGGTCTCCACGCGAGGCGCCATCGCCATGGTGCGCGCCGCCCGGGTGTGGGCCGCCGCGCACGGCCGCAACTACGTCCTGCCCGACGATGTGAAGGTGCTCGCTGCCGCGGTCTGGACGCACCGGCTCATCATGTCGCCGGAGGCCGAGTTCGCGGGCACCAAGGACACCGACGTGATCGCGCGGGCGCTCGCCGCCGTCGAATCGCCCGTGGCCCGGATGGCCAGCTGACCAGTGTCCCGATTCACCCGGCTTCTTCCTCCCGGCCTCCCCGGCCGGCTCCGAGCCCTCGCCTGGGGCGAGGCGCGGCATCCCGTCGTGGCCAGCATCACCCCCATCGGGTGGGCGCTGATCCTGGGCGGCGCGGTCGCGGGCTGGCTCGGTTGGCGCGAGGGGTGGTTGGAGTTCCGGGCGTTGTCGACAATGGCCGCCGTGGTACTGCTCGTCGCTCTCGTCACCATCCTGGGGCGCCGTGAGCACGAGGTGCTGCTGGAGTTGCACCGGCCGCGCGTCCAGGCGGGCGGCGAGGCCCTGGGTCGGGTGCTGGTCACGACGGCGGGCGGCAAGTCTTCGGGCCCGGCCACGCTGGAGTTCCCCGTCGGTAAGGCGGTGGCCTCGTTCCGGGTGGGAGCGCTGGCGGTCGGTGACGAGCACGAGGAGATGTTCACCGTCCCCACCCGCCGTCGCGGGATCATCACGCTGGGCCCGGTGCGCTCGGTCCAGGTGGACCCCATCGGGGCCGTCAGCCGCCAGAAGGTGCTGGCCCCGGCCACCGAGCTGTACATCCATCCGAGGATCACCCACGTCGACGCCGCGGCGGTGGGGGTGCTGAGGGACGTCGAGGGGGTCACCACCTCCAATCTGTCCTCCTCCGATGTCTCGTTCCACGCGCTGCGGGAGTACGTCCCTGGCGACGACCGGCGTTCCATCCACTGGCGCACGACCGCCCGGACGGGCAAGCTCATGGTCCGCCAGTTCGAGGAGACGATGCGTGCCCACCTGCTGGTCATGCTGTCCACGGTCGCGGCCGACTACGAGACCGAGGACGACTTCGAGCTGGCCGTGTCCGTGGCCGGGTCGCTCGCCGCGTCGGCGCTGCGCGACGACCGTCAGGTCAGCGTGTACACCTCGGTGGGGGAGGTCCGTTTTCCCAACCTGCTGGGCATGCTCGACAGGCTCTCCGGCGTGACGCTCGGCAACACGGGCCTCACGATGCGGGAACTCACAGCCAGGTACGGGTCGATCCCCGGACTGTCGGTGGCGGCGTTCGTCACCGGAACGACGAGCCCCGCGGATCTCCGTGCAGCCCAGCTGGCGCTGTCGCCCAGCATCTATCCGTTCGCGGTCAGGTGCTCCGGCTCTGGGGAGCTGGCCCGACGCAGGGTCGGCGACCTGGTGATCCTCGACATCGCAGAGTTGGCTGACCTGCGCCCAGCAGTCAGGAGCCTGGTGTGACGCACCCGCCCGCGTTCTCGCTCTACCGCGCACTGGGCGCCTGGGCGCTGCTGCTCCCGGGGGTTGTCGCCTTCCAGCCCGCCTTCGGCGGTCTTCGCGGGTATGCGGCCGCCTTCGTCGGCATCACGGCGGGCGCCGCGATCGCACTCGTCGCGGCCCGCTTCCGCTGGTCCGCCGCGCTGTGGTTCGCGGCCCTGCTCGGGTCCTATCTCCTCATCGGCGGACCCCTGGTGCTCCCGGAGACGATGATCGCTGGGGTCATCCCCTCGCTGGAGACCCTCCGCCGGCTGGTGCTGCTGATCTTCCAAGGCTGGATGGATCTGCTCACCGTCGCCACTCCGGCCGGTGACCTGTCCGGCCCGGCGGCCGTGCCGCTGCTCGCCGGCCTGCTGTTCGGCGCGGCAGCCGTGGGCGTCGTCCGGCTGACCCGCGCGGTGGTGTGGCCGCTGCTGCTGCCGTTGGGCTGGCTGGCGATGAGCATCGCGTTCGGAGTGCGGAGCGCACCCACGGCCGCCTGGCTGGGCGCCGCACTGGGGGCCGGTCTGCTCGTGTGGCTGACCGCCCACAGGTTGAGTCGCAGCCGTGCGGTCAACTCCGAGATCCTCGTGCGTCGCGACCACGGGATGTCCCGCGCGACTGCGAAGGTGCTCTCCGCGGGCGTCGTCATCGCGTTGGCCGCTGTTACCGCGGTGGGGGTCAACCTGCTCACCGGGGACCGGGTCAATCGCCAGGTCCTGCGCGACGAGGTCGCCCCTCCGCTGAACCTGCACGAGTACGCCAGCCCGCTCACCCGGTACCGGCTGTACGAGGGGACCCTCAAGGACGAGGTGCTGTTCCGCGTCTCGGGCATGCCGGAGGGTAGCCGGCTGCGCCTCGCCCTCCTCGACACCTGGGACGGCACTGTTTTCAACGTCTCGCAGGCCAGCAGCCAGTACCTGCGGTCCGGGCGCGAGCTGCCGTGGACTCCCGATGCGGACCCGACAAGGGCAGAGGTCACCGCCGTGGGTTACGACGACGTGTGGGTGCCGTCGTTCGGCGACTCCAGCAGCATCGAGTTCTCCGGCGACCGGGCTACGGCCCAGGCCCGCGGCCTCTACTACAACCGGACCACCCATCAGGCGCTGACCACCGGACGCCTGGCCGAGGGGACGGCGCTCATCGTCGACGCGGTGCCGGTGGTTCTCCAGGACGAGGCTGAGCGGGAGGCGCTGGCCGAAGCAGGCATCGGGCGGTCCGCGCTCGCCGAGGTGTCGCGGGTGCCGGACGTCCTGGTGAAGGCGGCCACGGACTGGACTTCTGAGGCGACCAGCGCCTACGGGCAGCTTGAAATCATCGCGGAGAGGCTGCGGGCCGAGGGCTTCTACTCCGACGGATCGGATGGGAAATCGCGCTCAGGGCACACCGCCGAACGCCTCGCGACGATGTTCAACCAGCCTCAGTGGATCGGCGACGACGAGCAGTACGCCACCGCGATGGCCCTGATGGCGACGCAGCTCGGCATCCCGGTCCGGGTGGTGATGGGGTTCCATCCACTGGAGGGCGACGTGCCCACTGACGAGTGGGACGTGACAGGTACGCAGGCGCATGTATGGGTGGAGGCCGACCTCGACGGCGCCGGATGGGTGGCCTTCGACCCCACACCGGACCGCGACAAGGTGCCGCAGACGGACGTCCCGCGCCCCAAACCCAAGCCCAAGCCGCAGGTGGATCCGCCGCCGAACCCGCCCGAGAAGCTCCCCGACGAGCCGATCGTGGCTGACGAGAGCGCCGTCAACGTGGATGAGGAGGACGACGGCGAGTCGAACCTCGGGCTGATGCTCATGATCATCGGCGCGGCGGCCGGCGGCCTGCTGCTGGCGGCCAGCCCATTCCTCCTCATCGGCGCACTCAAGGCCAGCCGTGCGAAGAAGCGCCGCACCAGCGGCGAGGTTGCCGACCAGATCGCCGGGGCCTGGGAGGAGATCGTCGACAGGGCCCGCGACCTTGGCCACTCGGCCCCGAGCACCTGGACCCGGCGAGAGGCCGCCGCCACCCTGCAGCAGAGCTACCCCGGCCTCCCGGTTGAGCCGGTTGCCCACCGGATCGACGCGTCGATCTTCGGAGCCGGGTCGCCCGCCCGGCAGGAGAGTGACCATGTCTGGGGGGAGGTCGACGTCCTCCGGGGCGCGCTTCTGGCCACCCGGCCGTGGTACGCGCGCCCAGCCGCGCTGTTCTCCACCCGATCACTGCGACGACGAGCCCCGCAGTCTCGCCTGAAGCGCGCCCCGCGGGCGCCACGTGAGTGGGGCGCGTGGGCACTGCGCCCCCGCCGCACCGCACCACCGAAGAACGAGCCGGCGTCAGCCAGCCCCACAGCTCGACGCGCCCGAAGCGGCGTCGTCCCCGAAGAGAAGGAATCCTGATGCGCACGCAGTACGGGAACGTGACCGCCGCTCCGGTCGACGTGGGGCGGCGGGTGGTGGCTCGTCTCATCGTCGGAGCATTCGGACTCGCGGCCAACTTCATCCCAGCGATCGCCCAAGGCGTGGGCGGGGCGAACTCGTCGATCACCATCGTGAGCGTCGTCGCGGTGATCGCTCTGGTGGCCTGGCAGCTGGTCCTGTTCGTCACGGCCTCCACCAACCTGGGCGGCTTCTTCCTCAAGTTCCGCTACATCCGAACCGATACCGGCGCGGACGCGAAGGCGATGGTGATGCTGAAGTACCTGGTCCAGGGCGTCTTCGAGATCACCACCCTGGGTCTGGGACTGATCTCCTACCTGGTCAGCTATCGCGACGGGCAGCACTGGCTGGACCGCGCCTTCAAGCTGGCCGCGGTGCACAACGCCTCAGTGGAGGTCCTCTCGGTCTCTGGGGCGGGGATGGTCGTCGCCCCACCGTCGCAGCCGCGCGTCCTGCCGGTGCAGATGCCGCAGCCGCCCGCACCGAGGACCTCGAACTTCACCGGCCAGATGCCCGAGCCGTCCTGGCCGGCCACCCAGCAGCCGCTGCAGCACGCAGCGTCCACTCCGGGTCAGTCGTTCGGTGGGGCCGGGCACGCCCAGCCCCCGTCGCCAGAACCGATGCCTGGGATGGTGCCCGCGGCCCCCGATCAGCCCGAACCGGTACCCGCATCGCCGTTCGCCCCTGCGAACCCGTGGGCGATGCCGGTCCAGGGCGAGGAGCCCGCCAGAGCACCTCAGCCCGCGCACCTCCCTGACCAGGTGCCTGTCTACTTCGCGCCGCATCCGGTCCAACATTCCTCGGAGCCCGACTTCGCCGTTGCCGAGCCCCAGCGGCCCGCCGCCCCGTCGCTCCTCAACGACGAGACCGTCGTGGATTCTGACCCGGCCGTCGCTGAAGTGGTCCTCGACGATGGTCAGCGGATCCCCGTGGACGCGCCCGTGGTCCTGGGACGCAACCCCTCTCCTCCGCCGGCCTACCCTTTCGCGCGGTGCGTCCCGGTGGTTGACGAGTCCATGCGGCTGTCCAAGACCCATCTCGTTCTGGTCCCCGCCGATGGTGGCGTCGGTGTGTACGACGCGGGTGCCACCAACGGCGTGCACGTGGAAGTGGACGGCTCACGGACACGCCTGCCGGCCGCGGAGATTCATCCCATACCCCAGGGCGCTGTCATCCACTTCGGTGGGCGATCACTCCAGGTGTCGCAGTGACCCAGCCCGAGATGGCGGTGCGGTTCGGTGCCGTCACCCACCAGGGCCTCGTGCGATCGAGCAACGAGGACTCCTACCTCACCGTGCCGCCGGTATTCATGGTTGCTGACGGCATGGGCGGTCACAGCCAGGGCGAGGCCGCGTCGCGCGCTGTGGCTGACAGCTTCCTCGAACTGTCTGCACAGGAATGGCTCTCGTCGAATGATCTGGTGGACGCGGTGGACCGTGCCGCCACCGTCGTGATGGGCCTGCCCTCCACCGGGCGCGCCCCGGGCTCCACGCTGTCCGGGGTGGGGATGTCGCTGCAGGGCGGGATGCCGTGCTGGTTGGTGTTCAACATCGGAGATTCGCGCACGCACCTCCTCCGCGACGGGGAGCTGACCCAGATCAGCGTCGATCACTCCGCCGCCGCCCGAGCCGCCGCCGCGGGGGCGGCTCCTGTGGCCCGAAACGTCATCACTCGGGCGCTCGGGGCCGGGCTCAGCAAGCCGATCGCGGATCAGTGGCTCATCCCGGCCGCGGACGGGGACCGGATCCTCGTGTGCTCCGACGGGCTCAGCAACGACGTGTCCGCGGAGCTCATCGCGGCCACCCTGCTCACCGTCGCAGACCCGCGCGAGGCCGCCGATTCCCTTGTTCAGGCTGCGCTGAACGCCGGTGGCCACGACAACGTGACCGCTGTGGTCGTGGACTGTGACCGCGTGGTGTCGACGGCCACCGCAGGGTCGGGCCTCGATGATTCGACCGTCTCTCCAGACGACGACACTGTCCCTGAATGGGCGGACGAGTCATGACGGCGGAGCGGGCGATCCCGCGATGGGAGGCCGGAGGCATGCTGGCCATCGCATGGCCCGGCGGAGTCGCGCTCGTCGATGCCTCCGTCGGGGTGAGCAGCGCGGAGCGAATCTGGAGCCGGTTGCACCGGGACTCGAAACTGGGCACGTTCCTCAAGACCCTGGCAGAAACCTCCGAGGCCGGTTTCCTGGACCTGCCCCCCTTCGCGGTCGCCGTGGCCGACGGCGGCCGTTGGCACATCGCTGTGCGGGGCCCGGTGTCTCTTGAGGTCCAGTTGGACGATCGTGTGGAGTCGCTGACCGGGGAGGGCATCACCACCTGGGCCGAGCGGGTGCTCGCATCGCCGCAGGGGGTGCGCCTGGGCGCCGAGCCGGGTGCCGGACCCTCGGGGCCGATCACTGACGGCGTTGTGCCGGCGGGAGGCATCCACTTCGGTGAGTTCGCCTCAGGGCCCCATCCGGAGGGACGGCTGCGCGCTGAGCCGGTGTCGGTGGAGGCCCCGCGAAGCGAGGATGCGGTCGGCGAGCAGGCCGCCCCACCCGTTTCCCGGGACCGCGACCCGGAGGTGTCCATGGCCGGCCCGCAGCCCGAGGCGTCGGAGCCGGCTCCTGCACCGTCCGAGTTGACCGCCGCCCAGGAGACGCTGGCCGAGGACGACCTCGTAGTGCCGGTGGTCGCGACTCAGGAAGAGAACAAGTACGCATCGCTCTGGGACCACTCGATCGCCCTCGACGTCGAGGCCGCAGCCATCAGGCCGGAGGCCGAGGAGGCATCCGCCGTCGCCGTAGCTCCCGTCGATCTGCTCGGCGGCGACACCGTCGTCGACGAAGGGGTGGTCGAGGTGCAGATGGTCGCCCCGGCCTCCGCGGGGCCCCAGGTACTGGCCAGGTTCTGCGACCGTGGACACGCGAACCCGCCCGAGCGGGCCACGTGCTTTGTGTGCGGATCAGAGGTAGCCGGGGAGGCGCGCCGCGCCCTTCGGCCGCAGCTGGGTTGGCTCCGGATCGAAGGTGGGGAGACCATCCCGCTCCGGGGCCCCATCATCGCGGGCCGCAACCCCCAGTCCAACGTCCTCAAACTCGACGAGACCCCACGGCTGGTGGCCCTGCCGCATCCGCATGTGTCCGGCACCCATCTCGCCATCCTCATCGAGGGGTGGCGGATCTTGGCGCGGGACCTGCGCAGCAGTAACGGCACCTACCTGAGACGACACGGAAAGCCGCCGGTCAGGCTTCCGGAGACCCCGGTGCCACTGGTGCCCGGGGACCTGATCGACCTGGGCAAGGGGCTCTACATCCATCTCGACAGGACCCCCTGACATGGCGGCGCGCACCACACCTCCGGACCTGCCGGGCTTCACCTACCTGGGGGAGTTGGGCAGCGGCGGCTTCGCTGACGTGTTCCGGTACCTGGATCAGTTCGATCGCCGGGTAGCCGTCAAGGTGCAGCACCGAGGAATCGACGGTGGCGTGTCCGCGGACTTCCAGGCCGAGGCCAACCTCATGGCGAAGCTGTCGAGCCACCCCAGCATCGTCACTGTCTATCAGGGTGGCGTCGCTGCGGACGGCCGACCGTTCCTGGTGATGGAGGAGTGCGCCACGGCCCACCTGGGGGCGCGCATCGGGCGGCGGCCCCTGACCGCGTCGAAGGCCATGGAAATCACCGTGCAGGTGGCCGGGGCGGTGGAGACGGCACACCGGATGGGCATTCTGCACCGCGACATCAAACCGGCCAACATCCTGTTCACGGGTGCGCAGCGCCCGGCCTTGACGGACTTCGGTATCTCGGCCTCGGCGCAGCATGTCACCGCGAACAGCGCGCTCAGCCCGCACTGGGCTCCGTGGGAGCAGTATCCCGACTCGGGCCTCGCGATGGGGCCATGGAGCGACGTGTTTTCCCTGGCCGCGACGACGTGGGCGATGCTGGTCGGCAGGAGCCCCCTCGTTGTGGCGCACGGCGACAACGACCGCCTGAGCATCCGGCACCGGGTACGGACCCTCAACGTGCCGCGCACCGGACGCCATGACGTGCCCGAGCTGCTGGAACGGGTGCTCGCGACGGCTCTGGCTGCCGATCCGCAACAGCGCTACCAGTCGGCGCTGGAGTTCGCGCGTGCCATCCAGGGCGTCCAAGGGCAGCTCAACGAGTCCGTGACTCCCATCGACGTGTTGTCTGACAGCGACGACTACGCCGACGACGAGCCCGAGCTCGCCGAGACGGGGACCCGCGTCAGCGGGTTCATGCTGATCGATCCTGACCAGGTCGAGGACTGGAGCGGCACCAGCAGGATCACCGGGCCGTCAGGCGGGGTCACCTCCCCCCAGGACGACTCCTGGCGCCAGTACGACGCGGCCCCGCAGGGGCCGATCGGCGCCCCCGTGGCCCAGCACGGCCGCGGGTTCGGCCAGCCGGGTCTCCGGGACTTCACCGGCCCGGCAATCCCCGAGCCGGCCGATCAGACCGTTCTCGACCGGCCGTCGCAGCAGCCGCCCCCCGCTGAGAGGCGCACCTCGCGCCGCTGGGGTCCGCTGGCAGCCGTGCTCGCCGCGGTGGCGGTTGTCCTGGCGGGTGGCCTCGCTCTGGGCGGGCTGTGGTTGAGCGGGGCGCTCGGCGAAGCCACCGCAGGCACCCAGGCCACGGTCTCCCCGGAAGCCTCACCCGCAGCACAGGATCCGCTGGCACTCAGAGTCCCGTCTGTCGAGGATGCCGCCGGGCAGGTCGCCGACGGTCAGGTGACCTTCACCTGGACCAATCCGGATCCGATGGCCGGCGACAAGTATCTCGTCGAGGAGTTGAGCCTCACCGACGCGGCGCCCCTGCAGGTGGTCGACGCCCCTTCGGTCACCGTCCCCGCACAGTCGGGCCGGACGTGCGTGGACGTGACCCTGCGCCGCGCCAGTGGGACGACCTCCGCCGCCGTGAAGATCTGCGACAAATCGTGACCGCGGAGATGAGCACGCTCGAGGTGGAGTACGCGGGGGAGCGCCACGAGCTGATGCCCGGCCGCGACTTCTCGATGGGCCGGGTGGGCGACCTGGTGATCGACGACAACCCCTACCTGCACCGCAACTTCCTCACGCTGGCCTTCGCAGACGGCTTCTGGTGGATCAGCAACGTGGGCAACCGTTCGGCGGCGGTGCTGTCGGACCCTGCCGGGCTGAGCCGCAGCACCCTGACGCCCGGCGCGCGGATGCCCTTGGTGTTCGGCCACACTGTGGTCACGTTCGCTGCCGGCCCCTACAGCTACGAACTCAACCTGACCGTCGATGCGCCGGCCTGGGAGCTGCACCACCAGCCGGAGGAACCCTCCGACGGTGACACCACCATCGGTCCGCGAACCTTCACCGACGCCCAATTGCTCGTGATCCTCGCCGTCGCCGAGCCGCTCCTCCGCCGCGCCGGAACGGGCGCCTGGCAGGTTCCCACGGCCGTCGAGGCCGCTCGGCGCCTCGGCTGGACGCAGACCAGGTTCAACCGCAAGCTGGACAACGTCTGCGACAAGCTCGACAGGGCGGGCGTACGGGGGCTGAAGGGCGGGCCAGGAACGCAAGCGCGGGGCCGCCGGTCGGCCCTGGCGGAATACGCCGTCAACGCCAGGATCGTGACGCCGGACCATTTGCCCGCGTTGGAGACCGAACAACGGCGCAACAATGAGGGAGGCACGGCATGAAGGTCCGGGTGCGGCTGGTCCGGAATCGGCACGAGCCTGTGACGGTGACCGTGGTCGCCGACGGCACCGCCACCGCCAGCGACGTCGCCACTGCCATCGCGAGCGCAGGCATGGAGCGTCCCGTCGAGGTGGCCGGGCGTCGCCCGACACTGAGGGTAGAGGGCGATTACCTCGCCCCCCGGACACTCTCGCCAGAGACTCCCTTGGCCGAATCAGGCCTCTGCTCGGGCTCCACTCTCACTGTGGTGGAGGAGGGCGGAAGCGACCATCGCGCCCCTGTCGGCGCGGTGCTCCGAGTTGTGGGCGGTCCAGACCGGGGCGTCGAGGTTGCGTTGAAGGTCGGGACCTCGTTTGTGGGGCGTAGCCCGGAGTGCCAGGTGAGGCTGCAGGACTCCAAGGCGTCGAAGCGTCACGCGCGGATCATCGTCGGCCGCCAGATCGAGATCGTCGACGAGAACTCCGCCAACGGTGTTGTGATCGCGGGTCAGAAGGTGACCCGTGCCGTCATCAAACCCGGCGACACCGTCGTGCTCGGTGACAGCTCCCTGCAGGTCATGCCGCACGGGCTTCCCGAAGCAATCGCCGACACTCAGGTGGAGGTGCGCTACCTTCGGCCGCCAGTGGTCCAGACCCGCCCCAAGGAGGACGAGATCGGGCTTCCGGACGTCCCCCAGCCAGCCCGGAGGACTGCGTTCCCATGGCTGGCCATGATCGCCCCCGTCGTCATGGGCGCGGCCATGTACGCAGTGACCCGGTCGCCGTTGACCCTGCTTTTCGTGGCTATGAGCCCGATCCTGATGTTGGGTTCATGGATCGGTAACTCCGTGGACTCCAAGCGCAAGCACAAGACCGAACTCGCCAATTTCGACGAGGCGATGCGGCTCTTGGAGGCTGAGATCCTGGAGGCGCGACAGCTCGAGGCGCAGCAGTTGCGCGCACTCTTCCCGTCCGTGTCAGCACTTGTGGGATCGGCCCTCCACCGCGAGGGGCACCTGTGGTGCCGTCGGCCCGAGCACCCCGAGTTCCTGCAGGTCAGGCTCGGCATGGGAACCATGCCGCCCGTCGTCGCGATCGCCCGGCCGGGTCGCGGCGGCGTCGCCGAGCTCGTCAAGCGGCAGCGTGATCTCGCAGAGAAGCACCGGCACCTGCTGGACGTCCCCGTGGTGGCGAACCTGCGCTCCGTCGGCGGGGTTGGCATCGCCGGCCCCGCAGGCCTGGTCGTGGGCGTGGCGCGGGGGGCCGTCATGCAGGCAGCCGTACTGCACTCTCCGGCCGAGGTGGTCATCGCCTGTGTCACATCGAGCGCTTTGAAGGAGGAATGGCGGTGGCTTGAATGGCTGCCGCACTGCGCCTCCCCACACAGCCCTGTGGCGGGCCCGCTACTTGCCTCCGACGACGCGCGCGGCCGAGCACTGCTCGATCAGATCGACGAGCTCATCGACGCACGCACCGACACGCACCCGGCTCTGCGTGGACCCGTCGAGAAGCAGGAACGGGTCGCGTCCCCGGTGACGCCCTCCCTCCTCCTCGTGGTACACGACGCGTCCGTGCCCACTGAGAGGTTGGCGAGCATCGCAGAACGAGGTCCCGACGCCGGTGTCCACGTCCTGTGGGTGTCTCAGCTCCGCTCGGGGCTCCCGGCCGCCTGCCGCACCTTCCTCGAGATCGGCACCGACGAGGGCGCCACCGTCGGCATGGTGCGCCAGGAGCGGATTGTCGCGGGCGTGAGCACCGAATCGCTGGATCTTGAAACGGCCCACGTCACCGCCCGCAGCCTGGCACCGGTGGTCGATGCGTCCGCTCCCGTCAGTGACGATTCGGACCTCCCACGCATGGTCTCAGTGGTGGGGCTGCTGGGGCAGGCGGAAGCCGTCGACGCGAAGCAGGTGGTGGCGCGCTGGCAGGAGAACGGTTCACTGGTGGACCGCTCGGCTCCGGCGCAGCCCCGCGAACGCGCGGGCGACCTGCGGGCCCTCGTCGGGCATGCGGGCTCGGAGTCGTTCGCCCTGGATCTTCGTGCCCAGGGGCCACATGCACTCGTAGGGGGCACCACCGGAGCCGGCAAATCGGAGTTCCTCCAAGCGTGGGTGCTCGGTATGGCCCACGCCTACAGCCCGGATCGGGTCACGTTCCTGTTCATCGACTACAAGGGCGGCGCGGCCTTCGCCAAGTGCATCGGGCTTCCGCACACCGTCGGGCTGGTCACCGACCTGTCGCCGTACCTCGTGCGGAGGGCGCTGCGGAGCCTGCGGGCCGAGATCCGGCGCCGTGAGCACCTCTTCCACGACAAAGGCGTCAAGGATCTCGTGGACTTCGAGAAGACCGGAGACCCCGACTGCCCGCCCAGCCTCATCATCGTCGTCGACGAGTTCGCGGCGCTGGTGGGCGAGGTGCCCGAGTTCGTCGACGGGGTGATCGACGTGGCCCAACGCGGACGCTCACTCGGCCTGCACCTCATCCTCGCCACGCAGCGTCCGGCCGGCGTGATCAAGGACTCGCTGCGCGCTAACACGAACCTGCGGATCGCACTGCGGATGAACGATGCGCACGACTCCACCGACGTCCTCGGCAGCACGGTCGCGGCCGACATCGACCCCTCCACGCCGGGCAGGGGAGTGGCCCGCGTGGGCCCGGGGCGCCTCATCCCGTTCCAGGCCGCCTTCCCCGGCGCCCGCACCCCGGATGAACCACCGGCTCCCCCGATCGACGTCATCGAGGTGGACTTCGGTGTCGACACCGCATGGAAGATCCCGCGACCCAGGGGCGTTGGCGCCGCCGTCGACAAGGACATCGACCGGGTGGTCGACACCTTGATTCAAGCGGCGGTGGACGCCCGCATTCCACCACCGCGCAAGCCGTGGTTGGAGCGGCTTTCGGTGGGGTACGACCTGATGAAGCTCAACCAGCGCACCGACTACAACCTTGTCCTCGGGGTGGTGGATGACCCCGACGCTCAGAGCCAGCACGTGGATCATTTCCATCCCGACGAGAGTGGAAACATCGTCTATTACGGGGCAGGTGGATCCGGGAAGACCACTGCTCTGCGTTCCCTCGCGATCGCAGCCTCCATCACGCCGCGGTCCGGCCCTGTCCAGATCTACGGCCTCGATTTCGCAGGCGGTGGACTGAGCATGCTGGGGCCCCTGGTCAACGTCGGGGCCATCATCTCGGGCGACGACGACGAGCGGATCGCCCGGCTCATGGTGATGCTCGACCGGCTCCTCGACGAGCGGGCATCCCGGTTCACGGCCGTGCGTGCGGACTCGTTACGGGTTTATCGCGAGTTGCCGGGCAAGGCCGACGAAGCCCGCATCCTCGTCCTCGTCGACGGCTTCGGGGCCTTCCGTAGCGAATACGATTCTGGCCTGCAACGGCAGGCCACGTTCGCCCGCTTCCAGCGCCTCGTGAGCGAGGGGCGTGCATTCGGCATCCATTTCGCTGTCACGGCCGACAGGTCCGCGGTGATCCCGTCGTCGATGCAGGGCGCCTTCCAGCACCGCATCGTGCTTCGCATGCCCGACGAGGACGGTTACGTGGCGCTCGGGGTTCCCAAGGATGTCCTCAACGCGGCGAGTCCGCCTGGCCGCTGCATGAATGCGAAGTCCCCCAACGAGCTGCAGCTGGCCGTTCTGGGGCAGGACCCGTCTCCGTTGGGTCAAGCTCGGGAGATCGAGTTACTGGCCGCGATGGTGTCGAAGTACCAGCCGGTCAGGCCCGAACCGGTGCGGAAGCTACCCGACATCGTAGTGTCGTCGGATCTTCCCGTCACCGTTGGGGGGCGACCCACGTTGGGCTTGGAGGATGCGTCTCTGGCACCGATCGGATTCGACCCCCAGGGTGTGCTGATGGTCGCCGGGCCGCCGAAATCCGGAGTGAGCTCGACGGTGAGCTGGCTCGCCGAGTCACTGCGTCGAGCCTTGCCCGGGGTGCCCCGGGTTCTGCTTTCCGCCCGGTCCACCACACTGTCGCAGCTGCCCATCTGGACCGTGGTGGTGAGCGGACCGGACCGGATCAAGGAGTACGTGGAAACGCAGCTGAAGCCCTACCTGGCGAGTGAGACGATCGAGGGGCAGCCCAAGGTGGCGATCTTCGTGGCTCAGTTCCCTGAGCTTGCGGGCTCAACGTGCGACATGGCACTCACGGAGGCCATCAAGAGTTCCCGCCGCAACGGTCACCTGTTCGTGGGGGCGGGGGAGACGGCGTCGTTCACCGGCTTCTCGTCGATGCTGACCGAGATCCGGGCCTCGCGGGCCGGCATGCTGCTCACCCCGGAGCAGAGCGACGGCGACCTGCTGCGCACCCCGTTGCCTCGCGGCCGTGCGCAGGACTTCCCTGCGGGTCGCGGGTACTGGGTCCGTGGCGGTTCGGCGCACAAGGTGCAGCTGCCGGTGGTGGAGTGATGGGTCGGCCAACCCATCGACGGATGCAGCCACCGGCTGTGAGGATGAGCGCCAGGGAGGCGACATGAGCAACACACTCGTCATCAGGGATGAGGTGGTTCAGTCCTGCATCAACAATGGCCGGGCGAGCTACCAGCAGCTTGAGGCGTCGTCGGGATTCGCAGACGGTCTGGCAGACGCTGCTGGAACCAATGGTCCGTTGGCGCAGACGCTGCGCGATGCGGATCAGGCGTGGACGCTGCGTCGCATCAAGCTGCTTGAAATGTTGAAGTCACTGGTGGACTCGATTGAGGCGGTGAACCAGGCCTTCATCGACGCCGACGCGGACCTGGCCGACCAGATCAAGCCGGATGCGCCCACACCGGCCCCGACGCCGACCCTCACCCCAGTGGGCGACGCCACGACCCCGTCCTCGGGCCCGACCCAGCCGATTCCACAGCCCCTGCCGCATCCGGACAGTGCGACGGGGTCCAGCTTCTCCGGTCCGGCGGTTGTCGGAGATGCATCGCCCGCGGCACCCGTCGCGGCCCAGCCGGCTGAGGAAGCAGCTCCAACGGAGCCAGGGGGACTTCCTGGCTGGTCGGTGCCCCCGGCGACGACGACGGCCATCCCGCCCAAGTTCGAGATACTCATCCGCGACTTTGCATCACGTTGGTCAGCCCTGACCGGACAGTCGGTCGACGCCGTCGTGACACTCGTCGTGGCCGGGCTGGGTGCCGGTGGCGTGATCACCGTGGCGGCCATCGCCACCATTCTCGCAGCCCTCCAACCGAACGGCGGCCGTCACCAAGGCGGTGCGCCTTTCGCTGGCGGGCCTTCGTCGGGCGGGTCGATTGGGAAGCCCCCACCCGGCGTCGACGGCTCGCCGGCTGGAAGCGGGCAGGGGCAGCCTTCCGGCGAGTCGGGGGAGTCCACAGGCGATGCGGAGGCGATCTCCGGCGTGGACGGCGAAGCGGCGGTGGAACCGACCGATGGCACCGATGGGGACCCTCAGCCGCTGGAGGACGCTGCCGACGCTGCCGACGCTGCCGACGCTGCCGACGCTGCCGAGGCTGCCGACCACGTCGCGGAGACCCCGATCGTGGGCGACACAGCGGTGTCGCCGACCGACCTGGAAGCACTGACCCCCGAAGCGGGCGGGACCGCAACCCCGGAGCTTGCGGACCTGGCACCGCTTCCCCCGCTGGGTGAGGGCGGAGGAGGTGGGTCCGCGGGTGGTGCTGGCTCACCGGTGGAATTGCCGCCGCTTGAGCCCCGGGCCAACCCCGCGTCGGATGCGATGGCGGCCTCTGGTGCCCCCGATGCGCTGCCCGCTCTGACGAAGCCGACCGGCTTCGAGGTTCCGGCTCAGATGTCCGACGGTGCGCCGCTGCCGGATCTGACAGCTGTACCGGCTGAGGAGCATGAACGGATGGCGGCTGCGCCGATGATGGGCGGCCTGGGCGCGATGGCCGGCGCGGCATCCGGAGCACACCCTGCGGCCTCCCCGTCCACGAGTTCGGTCGGGGCAGAGCGCAGTGGCGCCCGCCAAGCAGCCCGCGACGTTCTCAATTCACATGAAGGGGAGGAGGGACGATGAGTGGCATCTGCCTGGACCTGTCCCCGGTAGGGATGTCGACCGAGTTCGACGGTTCGCCGGACGCGCTGGAGAGCGGGGCGCAGACGCTTCGTTCCACGGCGACCACGCTGGACGCGGCAGCCGCGAACATCCGACGGCTCACCGAGAACGGGAACGAACTGGAGAGCCAGGCGTTCTCCGCGCTCGCCGAGCGCAGCAGCGAAGTCCACGGCACCATGGGGAAGGTGGCCTTGCGGTACCGCCTCATGGCCACCGCCACCCAGAAGTTCGCTGAGGTGTTGCGCACCGAGCAGCAGACTGCGGCCCGCCTTGTCGGTGAGGCCGCGGAGGCGCGCAACGCATACACCCACGCGTCTCAGCAGCACTCCCAGGCCCGCCTGCTCGCGCGGGACCCCGAACCGTCCTCCCAGCAGCGCGCCCTGGTGTTGTCGCAGCAGGCGAACGTGGCGGCGAACAGAGCAAATGCCGGCCTGGAGTCGGCCAAGCAGCAGCTTCGGGCTGCGGCGCAGCGCGTCAACGACGCGAACAAGAGTGCTTCGGAGGAGATCCGCTCCGCCATGGAGGTCTCGGGACTCGACGACACTCTCTGGGACAAGATCTGTTACGTCGGGGCGAAGATCGGGGAGGCGGCGGCGGCCGCCGCGAAGTGGATCTGGGACAACATCGACACGATCTGCCTCGTGCTCGACATCGTGGCGCTCGTGCTGGCCTTCATCCCCGGAATCGGCACAGCAGCGGGCGCCCTGATCAAGGCCGTGACCATACTGGCAAGGGTTGCCAAGGGCGTATCGCTCATCAAGACCGCGGTCGAGGGGGTCGAGAAGGCGCAGCAGGGCGATGGATGGGGTGCTGTCGGATCTTTCGCCAAGATCGGACTGACGCTGGCGGCGGGCCCGATCGCCAAGAAGGTTGGCAGTGCCTCGAAGGTAGGAACCGATCAGATCGCAAAGAAGATGTTCAGCATCGACTCCAGCGGAAAGATCCAGCAGACCGCCGTCGGGCGGGGGATCCACAACCTCGCCGAACGATTCGCAGGGCCCACCTTTCCCGCCGGGACGCCGCTGCCGAGCAACTTCGTGAGTCAGCACATCGGCCGTACAACGGCCCTGATCCAGGGAACATTCACCGGCGCGATTGAGAAGGGCACCAAGGTGCTCGTCAAGGATGTTCTTCCCGCAGTGGTGGAAGCAATCACGCCCAAGCCACCCCGCCCCTACTGCTTCACAACATCCGATCAGAGCGGCGTCACCATCGGAGGACGAGTATGAGAACGTTCGAGGCGATGCTTCCGCCCGGCTGGGCGCAGGTGGATCTCACCAGCCCCGTGGCGGAGTCGGTCGACACGATCGTCGGCGGGATGCTCGAAGGGCTTCCCCGGGAGGCCGCGGACCCCGCGCGTCGACATCTGACCGAGCAGCTTCGTCGGGCCATGACCGGTCTCGCCGGCGAAGGTGCAGTGGTGGCGTACCTCCCCGTCGACGACGCCATGACTTCCCCCGTCCGCCCGTTCATCGCGGTGCGCCCGGTGTCGTTCGAGATCGGCGGCGCCACCGTCGAGCCTCTTGACTACCTCGTGGCGATGATGACCCAGGAGGGTGTCTCGCTCATTGAGCCCATCGACATGGTGGGGATCAAGCGCGTCACGGATTCCAGCAACGCCGGCCGGTTGGCCACGGCGCTGGAGGATGTGCCTCAGGAACTGGTCGAGCAGGCGGACCGGACACAGCTCGGCTCTGCCGTCGCGGCAGGTCAACGGACCCGGCACCTCCAGTACATCATCGGCGTCCCCGACGCCGCGGATTACTGGATGAGCGTTGAGGCCAGCGTGTCCGCCCCTGGAGGCGCGGACGCCGACGAGGCGCTCGACGCCGTCGAGGAGTTCATTGATGCCTGGGTGGGCACGATCCGCTGGACGGAGGAACCCCGTGGCTGATCAGATCGAGCCCCTCATGCTGTTCGTGCCGGCCGACCTGGGCCTTGAGCAGCGCGACGAGTGGGTGGAGGCGATCCTCGATGAATTGCGCGAAAATGACCTGGTTAAGGCGGGCACCGAGGACGCTTGGCGATCGATGCTGATCGAGACCGCCACGGTCGGCCTGCACCAGATCGCGGTGGCACAGTTCCTGATGGTCCTCCCGGGAGCGCAGCCCGTCTACGTCTGGGCGACGGTAGGGGAGCAGCCGGCTGGGCGACCCGAAGCCCTGATGGAGTCCATCGCCGGCGAAGTGGTGAAGCCGTTCGGCGCGCAGAAGTCCCGCATCCAGGTCGATGCGGTCTCGGTCGACGTGGGTCTGTTCATGGCGCGTGAGGAGCAGGAAGGCGCCTCCGATGTCGTCTACCTCTTGGGCGCTGTCGCCACCAGCCTGACTCTGGAGGGAATTGGCGAAGCTGACGTGTGTCTCTGGTTCACGGGCACCGAACTGTCGGAGCTCCCCGCGTCACTGCCCGCGCTTGCGCGGTTCATCCGCGACCCGGATATGGCAGCGTTCCTCACCCTGTAATACCTCGTCACCGGACAGACAAGGGGACCCGGTGGCGGCAGAACAACAACACCTCCCCGCCATAGAAGAAGGGAAACACCATGGCAAACCTCAACGTCAGCTACGCCGAGATGGAGGCTGAGGCCTCCGCGCTCATGAACGGCCGGCAGCAGATCGAGAGCGAGCTCACCAACCTCGCTAACCGCATCAACAACCTGGTCACCAGCGGTTTCGTCACGGATGCCGCGTCGGGCGCCTTCCAGTCGATGTTCACCGACTACAGCACGTCGGCGAAGAACACCATCTCGGCGCTGGACAACATCGCCAACTCGCTGAAGCAGATGGCTCAGACCATGCAGGAGACCGATCAGTCCATGGCACAGTCAATCGGTCGTTGATCGCTTCCGGCCCTGGCCGGTAGCTCCGAGCAGAACAGTCGAGGGTGCCGTGGTTGCGGTGCCCTCGACTGTCTTCCGGGATGGTGACGGCGGCGAGTCCGCAGTTCTGCAGGCTAAGGCGATCTCGATGTGAACCAGTCGAGCCGCGGCGGCGTCGGCCATGGCGACCCCTCGGGTGCCGTGGAGCGGTCCCCCAGCGCAGGAAGCTGGGTAGGACCGCGGCTGCAGGCGTGGAGCGGGATCGACGCGCGTCAGCGTCGAGACCTTTCCGTGCCCGGTTCATGGACTGGGGGATCCCCAGATGGCGGCACTGCGTTCGATGAGGTTGTCGAGGCTGTGTTCGGCGTGCTTGTGGCGGGCGCTGTGGGTGTCCGGGTCTGGCGGTTCCGGTTCCCGGCCCGGGGGGGTCGGCGCCTCGTGTGGGCAGGGTGGTGCCCCTGCCTGGAGGTTGAGTTGTTGGAGTCGGTGGCGTTGGTGCTGGCGGGGTCGGCGGGCGGGGTCGATGTGTCGGGGTGGGGTGAACCATGGCAGGCCGGTGGCGGGGTCGAGGTGGACCCGCCACTGGGATTCCTCTGATTGGAGGGGGTCGGGTTCGACGAGGCGGTGGTGGTGTGGGCAGAGCAGAACTCCGTTGGCTAGGCAGGTGTCCCCGCCGGACCACCAGGGGATGATGTGGTGCGCCTGGCACGGTGCCGGTGGGGTGGTGCAGCCGGGGAATACGCATCCCTGGTCCCTCTGCACGATGGCGGCGCGGAGGGCGGGGGTGAACAGGCGGTGGGTGCGGCCGACGTCCAGGGGGCGTGAGGTGGTGCCTAGCACCATGGGGATCAGGTCGGCGTTGCAGGCCAGGCGACGTGCGTCGCTGGCCGAGAGCCGGTCGCCGCCCGCGCCGAGCAGTGTCACGTTGCCGAGGCCGGTGACGAGGGTGTCGTAGTCCATCGTGATGTGGACGTGGGGGCGGTCCACCCCGTGTGAGGGCAGTGTCCCGCCGCTGGCGGCGTGCTGGGTCAGCAGCACCAAAGCGTCGGCGCGGCGGGCGTCTCTGGTGGGCGTTTCGCTGGTGGCCGTGTACTTCGAGGCCGGAGGCATCAACGCATCGAGCTGGGCCGTCAACAGGGCGGCGTCGGCGAGCGGGAGCTGGCCCGTGATCCGCATCGAGCCGTGGTGGTCCGGGGCGAGGCGCAGGAACCTGTTCCGGTGCGCGGCGCGCTCCTCCCGCGCGAGGCGCTTGGCCTCGTCGGCGTCGGCGCGGTCTGGGTCGATGATCTCTGCCATCCGCGAAGCGAGGGTCCGCAGCTCGGAGGGGCCCAGCTCGTCGACCCACGACAGGATCTCCGTCTGGCATTGCTCGAGCTCCGCGGGGCTCAGCCGGGCGGGCAGTCGGCGCAGCCCGTCGGTGATCGCTTCGGCCTGTGCGGGGGAGATCAGCCCGGCCTGCAGGGCGTTCAGGATCAGGCGGAACCGTTCGGAGAGGTCCGCGGCGAGCCGGATCGTGGCCTTGGCCTGCGTGGGGGTGTGACGGGTGGATGAGGTGACGGCGTCGAGGACCTTGGTGGCCTCGGGCATGAAGCGGGCCTGGTCCAGGACGGCCAGCCGGAGCCCGGCCAGGTGTGCTTCGGTCTGGGCCAGGGCCTCGAGGAAGCCGCTGACGCTCTCCGGGCCGGCGGCTGTGGCGGCGCGGGCGGAATCCCAGGCGGCAGCCATGAACTGCTGCTCAAGCTCCCACACCCCCGCGTCGTTCATACGCACTATTACATCGTCCCCCACTGACAGAAACGGCCCCCGGGGCGCCCCATCGGGACCAATCTTGGTCACAGTTCGATAACGCTTCCTTGAGGCTGTCGGGCACTGGTCAACTTGCCGTCTGACGGCAGTCCGCGATGAACCGGTGCTGGGAAGCGGGCGGTCGGTGGTGGGTGAGGAACTGGGCCCCCGGCCACGGGGGCTCTGCATCCTGCTACGTAGAGCGCGCCTTCTGCGTATATACACACTTGCCGCCCTCTGGATAGCAAGTTGCAGAGGTGGGGAGCCCAAAGCAGCGTCCTGAGCCACGGATAAGCCCACCGCGCGTTCAGCCCGCTCCTCGTAGCCGCCGCCAGCACCGCTAGCGCTCGTGCGTCGCAGGCGGCGGCGAAGTGGCCGTCGCCGGCCCCCTCTACAAGCGACCTCCGCGGGGGTAGGCTCGATCGTTAAGATCCTTCGGCTGGAGCCACCCATGCCCACCGCCCCAGAGTTGAACCTTCCGGACGGTGCCGAGCGCGCCCGGATCCAGAAGCGGACGCTCACCGTCGTCGTCGCCAGCCAGGTGCTCGGCGGAGCGGGGCTTGCTGCCGGGGTCACCGTCGGGGCGCTGCTGGCCCAGGAGATGCTGGGTTCCGAGGGCCTCGCCGGCATCCCGACGGCGCTGTTCACCCTCGGCGCGGCATTGACCGCTTTCCTGGTCGGGCGCACAACAGACCGGTGGGGTCGACGCACCGGCCTGAGCCTCGGATTCGGGGCGGGCGGGCTCGGAGCGATCGGCGTGGTGGTCGCGGCGGTCGTCGGGAGCGTGCCCCTGCTGTTCGCGTCCCTGTTCGTCTACGGCGCCGGCACCGCGACCACGCTCCAGGCCCGCTACGCCGGGGCGGACCTGGCCCTCCCCGACAGGCGTGGGACCGCCGTGAGCATCGCGATGGTGTCCACGACGCTCGGGGCGGTGGCGGGCCCGAACCTGGTCCAGCCGCTGGGCGTCCTCGCCGAGTCCCTCGGTATCCCGGCCCTTGCCGGGCCGTTCCTGCTGGCCGCTGCGGCCTTCCTCGGGGCGGGTCTGGTGCTCTTCATCTTCCTCCGCCCAGACCCCTACCTGCTCGCCAAGGTGCTCGAGAACCCCAGCCAGAGCGTCGAGGGGTCAGCGTCGACGTTGCCGCCAGTGGCCGTGGGCGCCTACGTCGGCGCCACCGTCATGGTGCTCACGCAGGTCGCGATGACGGCGATCATGACCATGACCCCCGTGCACATGCGCGCGCACGACCACCAGCTGGGGTCCGTCGGCCTGGTGATCGGGCTGCACATCGCGGCGATGTTCCTCCCCTCGCCAGTGACGGGAATGCTGGTGGACAGGCTGGGGCGGACACCGATGGCGGTCGCGGCGGGGGTGACTCTGCTGACGGCTGGAGGGGTCGCGGCTTTGGCGCCGGGTGACTCGCTCGGCCCCCTCATTCTCGCCCTCGTCCTGCTGGGGCTGGGATGGAACTTCGGTCTGATCTCGGGCACCGCTCTGGTCATCGACGCGACGGCGCCCGGCAACCGGGCGCGGGTGCAGGGGAGCGTCGACGTGCTCATCGCCCTGGCCGGCGCCGGCGGCGGGGTGATGTCCGGCGTGGTGGTCGCGGCAACCGACTATGCCTTCCTGTCGCTGTCCGGCGGGCTGTTGGCGTTGCTGCTCGTCCCCGTCCTGTTCTGGGCCCGCGCGGCGAGTCATATACGTACGTTCTGATAGAGTCGCGCCAGTCGACGACGGCGAGGGGACACCATGGAGCGCAGCGCGACCCGACGGCACGACCCCGAGCGTCGCGGCCGGATCATCGCCGCGACCCTCGATCTCATCGCCGAGCACGGAGTGGCCGGCGCCACGTACCGGACGGTCGCGGCGGCTGCCGACATTCCCCTCGGCTCCATGACCTACCACTTCCCCACTCGGGAGGACCTGATCTTTGCCGCCTTCGAGCGGTTCGCCGACGAGAGCTTCTCGCCCCTCGACCGCGCCATGGCCACACCGGGCACCGACCCCGTCGACGCGCTCACCCACCTCGTCCTCGAGGACGACGGCGACGTCCGGACGAAGGTCCTCCTGGCCGAGCTCTACGTGCTGGCGTTCCGACAGGAGCGCTACGCGGACCTGATGCGCCAGTGGATGCGCCGGTCCCGCGACGCCATCGCGCAGCGCGTCGACGGGGTCAGCCCCCGTGCCATCGACGCGGTCCAGGAGGGCCTCGGCCTGCAGCGCTGGCTGGCGCCCGACGAGGTGACCGAGGACGTCGTGCGGCACGTCTTCCACGCGCTGATCCCCGAACACCCCCACCCGCCGTCGGCCACTGAGCAGGAGTAGAACCATGAACGCGATCCCCTTCAATGACGGCTGGGCCTACCGCCTGCCGCTCGGCCCGTTCGCCGTGGCCAACGGCGAGGGCGTCGAGCCCACACCGGTGCGGCTGCCGCACGACGCCCTCCGCGACACCGAACGCACCCCCGATGCTCCCGGTAGGGGTGCCGGCGCGTACTACCCGCAGGCCGGCTTCACCTATCTCAAGACCTTCCAGGTTCCGGAGGAGTGGCGCGGGAAGCTTGTGCGCCTCGAGATCCAGGGCGCCTACCGTCGCGCCCAGGTCTTCCTCAATGATGAGTTCGCCGGCAACCGTGCCGACGGGTACGCCCGCTTCTTCGTCGACCTCAACCCGTACCTCCGCTATGGCCAGGACAACGAGCTACGCCTTGAGGTGCGCTCCGGCCAGGACTCGCGGTGGTACTCCGGCGCTGGCCTGCACCGGCCGGTCGTCCTCCACGTCGACGAGCCCGTCCACGTCGTTCCAGACGGTGTGGCCGTGACGACAGTGCGCGTGGAGGACGACCAGGCGGTGGTCGACGTCGTGACCACGATGCGGAACGCCGGCATGGCCACGGCCACCGTGGTCGCTGAGACGGTGCTGCGTGACGCCGACGGCGGGGAGGTTGAGCGCGACGCCACGCCGTCGACGCTCGCCCCGGGGGAGACCGCCCTAGTCAGGCAACGGTTCTACGTTCAGCAGCCCCGCCTGTGGAGCCCGGACCACCCGTGGCTCTACACCGCCCAGGTGTCGCTGGACGGCGCTCCCACACAGGTGAGGTTCGGCATCCGCACCGTCACCGTCGACCCGCGCAAGGGCCTTCGGATCAACGGCGAGCCCGTCCTGCTGCGTGGCGCCTGCCTCCACGCGGACAACGGGCCCCTCGGCGCCGCCGCCATCGGGCGCGCCGACGAGCGCCGCATCGAGCTGCTCAAGGAGGCCGGATTCAACGCCATCCGCACCGCCCACAACCCAGCCTCACCCGCGATGCTCGACGCCTGCGACCGGCTTGGGATGATGGTGATGGACGAGGCCTTCGACATGTGGACCCGGTTCAAGACCCCGTACGACTACGCCGCGGACTTCCCGCAGTGGTGGGCCGCAGACCTCGAGGCCATGGTGGCCAAGGACCGCAACCATGCATCCGTGATCATGTACTCCATCGGCAACGAGATCGCCGAGGTGGGAACCCCGCACGGCGCCCGCTGGGCGCGTCGGATGGCCGAGCTCGTCCGCGACCTCGACCCCACGCGGCTGGTCACCAACGGCATCAACCCGTTCCTGGCGGTGATCGACGAGGTGCCCGCGATCGCCGAGGAGTCCGGCGGTCTGAACGAGATGATGGCCGCGGAAGGGGGCCCGTTCGCCATCGTCAGCGCCAGCGAGTCGGCCGGAAGGCGCACCGCGGAGTCCAGCGCCCCGCTCGACGTGCTTGGACTCAACTACGCGGAGTCGCGCTACGCGATCGATAAGGACCTGTTCCCGCACCGCGTGATCGTGGGGTCTGAGACCTTCCCGTCCCAGATCGGCCGGTTGTGGCCGATGGTCAAGGATGCGCCGAACGTGATCGGTGACTTCACCTGGACCGGCTGGGACTATCTCGGCGAGGTGGGGATCGGCGCGACGGCGTACGCCGAAGACCCCGATGCGGTCCCGGGGCTGGAGCGCGAGTACCCGTACCTGACGGCGTGGTGCGGCGACCTCGACATCACCGGTTGGCGGCGCCCCGTCTCCTACTACCGCGAGATCGTGTTCGGCCTCCGCACCGAGCCCTACCTCGCCGTCCAGCGGCCGGAGCACCACGGGCACACCATCACGATGCAGTCGCCGTGGGGCTGGAGCGATTCGGTCTCGTCGTGGACGTGGCCGGGCTTCGAGGGCAAGCCAATCATCGTCGAGGTCTATGCCGATGCCGACGAGGTGGCGCTGCTGCTCGACGGGGTGGAGGTGTCGCGGGCGACGATGGGGGAGAAGCTCCCGATGATGGCCACCCTGGAGACCGTCTACCGGGCGGGAGAGCTGACCGCCGTCGCATACCGGGACGGCGAGGAGGCGGGCCGCACCAGCATCGCCACCGCGACGACGCCCGCCCGCCTGACCGCGACCGCAGACCGCGCCGACCTGCGAAACGACGACGCCGACCTCGCGTTCGTCGCCATCGAACTGCGCGATGACAACGGCGTTCTCGTCACGACGGCGGACCGGGCGGTCACCGTCGAGGTGGAGGGGGCCGGGGTGCTGGCTGGGATGTGCAGCGCAAACCCGAAGACGGCCGAGCGCTTCGACGCCGACACGTGGCGCACGTTCGACGGCCGGGCACTGGCCGTGGTGCGGCCTTCCGGGGCGGGAGAGGTGACCGTGACGGTGTCGGCCGACGAGTTGGAGCCGGTGCGGCTGACCCTGACGGTGGCCTGAATCACCCTCGCCCCGCCGGGCGGCTGAGCGTATGCCATGATGCTCGGGAGCAGGGGGGCGACGATGAGGCGCTGTCGATCGTGTGGGAATCCGACCGTGGGCGAGCTGTGCCCGCAGTGCCAGGCGGGGTTCGGTCCGCCGGGCCAGCAGCCCTCCGCCCAACTGCCCCAGGGCCAGCAGCCACCGCCCGGCCAAGGCCCCGGGTTCGTCTACCCACAGACTCCGCCTCCGCAGCAGGGCTACCCGCAGCCGTGGGCGTACGCCGCGACACCACCGCCCCCGGAGCCCGTGAAGACTGGCCGGGCAACGGTGGCCATCGTCGTGGGTCTCGTGGTGCTCGTCCTGGCCGCGGGGGTCGGCATGGTGATGATGATGCTGGGAGGTGACTCCGACCTGGCCGCGGACACCGCCGTCGCGACACCCGCCCCAGTGACGACGGCTTTCGTGTCCGTGGAGCCGTCGCCAGAGTCAGAGCCAGAGCCCGAGCCGGTCGCCGCGCCCGCGACCACCGTCGCATCCAGCCCGGATCTGCCCGCGCCCGCCGCGACCCAGGCAGCCGTCGAGCCCATCGTCGAGGAGCCGGTGGGTGATGCCCCGCCCGCGGCGCCGCAGGTGTTCGAGCGCTACTACCCGCTCTATCGGGGTGACCAGGGCACGGTGGTGACGGCACTGCAGGAGTTGCTCGCGTGGAGGGGGATCCGCACGCTGGCCGACGGCGACTTCGGGCCCGCGACGGAGCGGTCGGTGCGCCTGTGGCAGGCCCAACAGGGGCTGGCGGTCACCGGGGTGGTCGACGACACGACGTGGGCCTCACTGCTGCCGACGCTCAGCCAGGGCTCTGACAGCGACGGCGTGAAGGTGCTGCAGCGAATGCTCAACTACTGGGGCTACGAGACAGTGGTCGACGGTGACTTCGGCCCGCAGACCGATGCCGCAGTCAGGGCGTTCCAGATGTGGCGGGGCATCCCCGTCGACGGGCTGGTCGGGCCCGTCACCTGGTCGGCTCTGCTCGCCTGAGTGGTGGAGAGCGGCGCCGCCCGGTGACCGGCGGATCTGGTGGCGTAGTCGCGACCAGATCCCCCACCCAGTCACGGACCAGGTGGCACTCGCTCGGCCGGGGGGTGGAGCAGCGCGTCCGGGTCGTCGACCATCTGCTGCAGTATGTGGGCCGACCGCACGAGGTAGAAGCCGTCGGTGACCCGCTCGTCGATCGTGTAGACGACGTCCACGCGGCGCCGGGCGACGATGGCGCCAGACTCGTCGACCACCGGCTCGGGACGAACGGTGCCGATGGAGACGAACACGCCCGCGGTGCCATGGCGATAGAGGTGGTGGAACGGCGCCTCGGCCTTCAGTGAGCCCATGTTGACGAGGTAGGCGCTGGCGTACGTGGGGATGGCATCCTGCAGTATCTTCGGCAGCCGGTTGATGGAGTCCAGCGCCCATGCCGTTCTGGCGACGGCGGCGATCACCGGGCCTGGGAGCCGGACCAGCTGCGACACCAGCCTGTCGCTCTCGTTGCGGGTGTGGTTGCGCGCCCGGGTCAGCGCCTCGTCGACCATGGTGCGCACCTCGTCGACGGTCTCGAGTCCCGTGAACGTGATCTGCGCCTGGACCTCGTCGGCCTCGTCGGTGAGGGCCTTCTTCACCGTGAACGCGAAGGAGATGTCGCGGTGCTCGTAGGTGCGCCGCCCGGAGATGAACCGGTTGAGCTCCGGGCGCTGGTGGAAGAGCCGGGCCAGCGCGGTGAGGAAGACGTGGAAGAAGCGGATCTGTTGCTCGGCCGGGCGATGGAGATTGACGTCGTCCAGCCAGGACATCAGCCGCTCCACCTCCAGATACTGGGGGTAGTAGACCGTGGCGTCGAGCCGGGTGGGCATCAGGTGGGGCACCACGCGACGCATCGCGGGAAGGTCGTCGACCAGGCGGCCGTCACGCCGCCCCTTGGCGGGTCGTGCCCCGGTGGAGATCATCGCGTCCTTCGTTGGCGTGGCGGCTTCGGTTGATCCGCTCACCCTAGGTCAGGGGCGGGGCTCAGGGGCCGGTGACTCTCGTGAAGGGCGAAAACAGTCTCCCGTGCCGCCAGACGGTGGCCACGAAGTAGGCGAGCAGCAGGCCTCCGATGATGTCGATGGAGTAGTGCCCGTGCGCCAACAGCAGGCCGGCGACCATGAGCGCGACCATGGCCCATTGGAAGAGACGAAGTCGCGGCCGATCGTCGGGAACCCGGAGGGCGAGCAGGGTGAGCAGGGCCGTGTGGCCGGAGGGGAACGTGCCGAACTGCTCCTGGGGGAAGACGAAGATGCCCTCCCCGTAGGCCGGCGCCAACGGGGTCAGGACGATCATTCCCGCCCGCAGGAGGTACATCAGCGCCACGGCCGTGGCAGCAGCGGGCAGCGTCGACGGCGCCGCGCGCCATGTCGCCCACAGGTAGACGCCTATCCCCGCGGCCAGGGCCACCACCGTGAGCCAGCGTGCTGGGGAGACGTAGGGGAGGAGTTCGAACAGCAGGTCGTCGGGGCGGGGAGCGTCGGCGAAGGATCCGACGATCACCTGGTTGGCCAGCCACGTCGCGACGGCGGCCACCACGCCGAGTCCCACCGCCGTCGCCCAGGCAGGGGCCAGGTGAGGGGTGTCCGACGGGTCGTCCATGGCCACAGTCTGCCGCTCGCCGTCACCAGGCGGTCGCGACACTCACCGCGACGACCGCAGTCGCCAGCATCGCGCAGCCGAGCTCGATCAGGATCCCGAGCCCCAAGGCCTTGACCGTCTCCCAGCTCGTGACCGCCGCCTGGCGGAAATTGCGCACCCGGTACCACTCGGCAAGCAGCAGGCCGATCACGAAACCGATCGGCAGACCGAAGCCCGGCAGCACGAACATCCCGACGATGCCCAGCAGGAGCCCGACCGTGATCGGCCACTTCGGGATCTGCCGTTGCTGCAGCGACCGGCCTGTGAGCAGCCAGCTGCTCAGCCCGCCGACGACCAGCAACACCGCGGCCACGCCGAAGGCGACCCATCCCCAATTCGAGGCGCCCCAGATCGCCCACACGAGGGCCCCGGCGCCGACCATGATGCTGCCCGGCAGCACGGGGAAGACGATGCCCACGAGGCCCACCAGGACCAGAACGACGGCCGCGATGGCGGCGATGACTTCAATGCTCACACGCTCCAGCCTACGGTGCCCGTGCGAAGGGCCCTGCAGCGATGGAGGATCGCCGGCGAGGATGTTCGAGGCTAGGGACAAGGTCAGGACAAATATGTACAAAGATGTACAATTTCGTCATGTCGAGAATCA
Organism: Tessaracoccus luoxuelianae; assembly: GCF_054483915.1. Lineage (NCBI taxonomy): Bacteria > Bacillati > Actinomycetota > Actinomycetes > Propionibacteriales > Propionibacteriaceae > Tessaracoccus > Tessaracoccus luoxuelianae. The sequence continues at coordinate 1,026,207 of NZ_CM137013.1, forward strand.
GCGTGAGCACTGCACGCCAGACCCTTCCGGAGCAGCTCGACCGTGTCGAGGCCGGCGAGGAGGTGTCGATCACCAGGCACGGCCGGGTGGTCGCCGTCCTGGTTCGTCCGGACGTGCTCAAAGCGCGCCGTGCGTCGAAGGTATGGGATGAGGCTGAGCGGATCGCGGGCCTCCTGGACTCGACCCGCAGCGAGCCGATGCAGCGCCCCGTCATCTCGCCCGAGCGGGCGGAGGAGCTCGTTGATGCGGTCCGTGACGCACGGTCCGGCCGATGACACTCCTCACTGCTTTCGACGCTGATGTGCTCATCTACGCGGCAGCCGATGGTCACCCTCTTGGGGTGCCTGTGGCCTCGTTGTTCGCCGTCGAAGGTGAGGGGCCCGTCGGCATCGGCTCAGTCCTGCTCCTGCCAGAGGTGCTGACCAAGCCACTGAGGGAAGACCCCGACTCCGCCGAGGTCAAGGCGCTGGCCGGCCTCCTCGGTCGGCTGGAGCTTCGCCCGGTGGACGAGGCGACGGCGCGACTCGCCGTCGCGCTGGCTGTCACCTACAGACTACGGGCGGCGGACGCGGTACATCTGGCCACTGCCGTCGCGTCAGGTGCTGACCGGTTCCTCACCAACAATCGCAGGGACTTTGCCACCACGATCGACGAGATCGACGTCGTGTACCCGGAGGATCTGGCCAACGCCCAGACGTGAGGTGCCGTCGGTGGGCCACGCCGACGGCTCAGTCGTGCGCGTGCGCCTCCAGGAACTCGTAGAGTTCGCGATCGTCCACACCCGGATAGGTCCCCTGCGGCAGGGGAGCGAACAGGTGGGTCCGCACCCTGGGCGACGCCCACCCCTGCCCCCTCCAGCGCTCCGAGAGCCCATCCTCCGGCCTGCGGCAGCACCGCGCGTCTGGGCACGTCGATACCTCGCGCTGCTGTGATTCGCGCCCCCGGAACCACTTCGACTCGGCATAGGGCACGCCCAGGGTGATGGAGAACTCCGTCGTTGCGCCGGTCCCGGTCTGCGTCGACTCGAAGAAGGTGCCGGCAGGCGTGTCCGTGTACTGGTAGTGCTCGCTGGTGCGGGTGGCACGCGCGAACGCCTTTCGCGCGCTCCAGTGGCGGCAGACCACCTCGCCCTCCGTCGAACCGGTCGCGTCCTGGGGCAGCGGAAGACCGTCGTTCTCATAGGCACCCACGACGGTGCCGTCGCCGTTGACCCGCAGGTAGTGAAGCGTGATCCCCAGGTAGTGGGTGGCCAGGTTGGTGAACCGCAGCGCCGCGCCCTCGTGGGTGACCCCGAAGGTGTCGCGGAAGTCCTCGATCGCGATGTTGCGCTCCCGCTTCGCGCGCTCCAGGAAGTCGACGGAGGCGGCGCGGGGCATCAGGCACGCCGCGGCGAAGTAGCTGGCCTCGAGGCGCTGGCGGAGGAAGTCGGCGTAGTCGGCCGGCGCCTCATGCTCGAGCACGGTGTTGGCCATGGCCTGCAGCGCCAGCGATCGCAGCCCGTGTCCGCCGGGGATGGAGGCCGGCGGGATGTAGATGCGGCCGTGCTCGAGGTCCACGACGGCGCGCGCCGAGTGGGGGAGGTCGTCGGTGTGCACGATGGTCAGCCCCACCCGCTTGGCCATCTCCGCGACCGTGCGGTGGGTCAGGGCGCCAGACGTGTGCCGCACTGCCTTGGTTGCCTGCTCCGCGATCAGCTCGATCTCAGGCAGGTGGTTGTTCCGCTCCCGCATCATCGTCCGGTGCTGGGTGTTGGCTCGCCGCGCCTCCTCAGGCGTTGAGATGGCCATCCGGGCGCGCCTGTCGAGTTCGCGGTGCAGGCCGACGATCGTCTTCAGCGTCGCGTCGGACATCGCCCGCGAAGGGCGCAGGAGGGGCAGGCCGAGCTCCCGGTACGCAGGGGAGGCCTGGGCCTTCTCGAGTTCGATCTCAAGCGCGGCCCGCGGCGACGGGGGCTCGGCGGCCAGCAGATCCGAGGCGGTCACGCTCAGGGCTGCTGCGATGGCCTCCAGCAGCGACAGGCGGGGTTCGCGGTGGCCGTTCTCCACCATGGACAGCTGGCTGGGAGCCGTCCCCGTGATCTCTCCCAGTTCTTCCAGCGTCAGGCCGGCCTTGGTGCGGAAATGCCGAATGCGCCGCCCCAGCGTGGAGAGATCTGCCATGCAGTTCACCATACGCGAAGAACTGCCGAAGTTCACAGCAATCTGACCAGTAGAACCCCGGGTCCCCGTCCGTATGGTGAAGCCACAAGCTCATCCCGCACCGAAGCGACACCCACAAGGTTGGAGAATCTCATGACCGCCACCGCCACGTTCACCCGCCACGCACCCGATAACGCCGACTCCCGCATCGTCGAGTGGGTGGATTCGATCGCCGAGCTGACCCAGCCGGAGCGCATCCTCTGGTGCGACGGCTCCGCCGAGGAGCGCCAGCGGATGCTCGACGAGTCCGTGGCGGCAGGCACCCTCATCAAGCTCAACCCCGCCAAGCGCCCCAACAGCTACCTGGCCCGCTCCAACCCGAGCGACGTGGCCCGGGTGGAGTCCCGGACCTTCATCTGCTCAGAGCGCGAGGATGACGCCGGGCCCACCAACAACTGGGCCCCGCCGTCGGAGATGCGCGAGACCTTGAGCGGCCTGTTCCGGGGGGCGATGCGTGGGCGCACCATGTACGTCGTCCCGTTCTCCATGGGGCCGGTGGGGAGCCCTCTCGCCCGCCTCGGGGTCCAGGTCACCGACTCGCCCTACGTCGTGATCAGCACCGGCATCATGACCCGGATGGGCGCCGCCGCGCTTGCGCAGATCGGCCCGCGCACGGAGTGGGTCCCGGCGGTGCACTCCGTCGGCGCGCCTCTGCTGCCCGGCGAGGAGGACGTGGTCTGGCCGTGCAACGAGACCAAGTACATCGTTCACTACCCGGAGAGCCGCGAGATCTGGTCCTTCGGCTCGGCCTACGGGGGCAACGCCATCCTCGCCAAGAAGGGGTTCGCGCTGCGTATCGCCTCGAAGATCGGCGAGGAGGAGGGGTGGTTGGCCGCCCACATGCTCCTGCTCAAGGCGACGAACCCCGAGGGCCGCACGTTCCATGTGGCCGCCGGGTTCCCCAGCGCCTGCGGCAAGACGAACTTCGCGATGCTGCGTCCCTCCATCCCCGGCTGGACGGTCGAGACCATCGGCGACGACATCGCCTGGATGGCGCAGGGCCCCGACGGCCGATTGCGGGCCATCAACCCTGAGGCCGGCTTCTTCGGGGTGGCTCCCGGCACCGGTCACTCCACCAACCCCACCGCGATCGCGACGATCGAGGGCGACACCGTCTTCACCAACGTCGCCCTCACCGACGACGGCGACGTCTGGTGGGAGGGCCTCACGGACGAGGCGCCGTCGCACCTGACCGACTGGCAGGGCCGCGACTGGACCCCCGACTCCGAAACCCCGGCGGCGCATCCCAACTCGCGCTTCACCGTCGCCGCCCACTTGTGCCCGTCGATCGCGGACACGTGGGATGACCCGGCGGGCGTGCCGATCGACGCCATCATCTTCGGCGGGCGACGCGCCACCAACGTCCCGCTCGTGGCGCAGGCCAGGGACTGGGAGCACGGCGTCTACATGGGTGCGACGCTCGCCTCGGAGCGCACCGCCGCCGCCGAGGGAACCCTCGGCGAGCTGCGCCGCGACCCTTTCGCGATGCTGCCCTTCTCCGGCACCCACATGGCGGACCACTGGCAGCACTGGCTGAACGTCGGCGAGAGGCTCGGCGAGACGGGCAACGCGCCGCAGATCTTCCAGGTCAACTGGTTCCGCCGGGGGGAGGACGGCCGCTTCCTGTGGCCCGGGTTCTCCGAGAACTCCCGCGCCCTCGCGTGGATCACCGAGCGCATCGAGGGGAAGACCTCGGCGATGGAGTCGCCGTACGGTCTGGTGCCTGTCCATGGAGCGATCGACTACCAGGCTGCGGGCGTGAGCGACGAGGACTGGGACGCGCTCTTCGCGATCGACGCCGCCGCCTTGAGCGCCGAGGCCGACGACACCGACGTCTTCCTCGCCCGCATGGGCACCAAGGTGCCATCGGCCGTGATGCGGCAGCACGAGGAGTTCCGCTCCCGGCTCTGACCCCGCGACCGGCGCGTGGTCAGGTCATCGGAACGCACGGGCGTCCCTCCGTGGAGGGGCGCCCGCTGCGCTGAACCGGGCGACTGTGGCGATAGTGCTACAGTTGCGCACATGTCGACCGTCGCCTCCCGGGACCTCCGCAACCACACCCGCTCGGTGCTGGACCGCGTCGCTGCTGGGGACGTCGTCACCGTGACGGTGAACGGGGAGCCGGTTGCCGAGATCCGGAGCCCCGCGAGGCGCAGGCCGGTCGCAATGAAGCGCTCCGACCTGATCGACCTGGTGCACGCCCAGCGGGTAGATGTCACCCTTGAGTCGGACCTCGGGTGGATCTCCGCGGGTTCCACGGAAGACCTCGGGCCCATCAGGTGAGCGCCGGTCTGCTGGACACCAGCGTGTGGATCGCTGGGGAAGTGGGTCGGCTACTCGACACCGCCGCGCTTCCCGATGAGGCGTACGTCTGCGTCGTGACGCTCGCCGAGCTTCAGGCGGGCGTGTTGGCGGCGCCCGACACGCGGACGCGCGTGGCCAGGCTGGCCACCGTCGAGAGACTCGCCGGCCTGGAGCCGCTGGCGGTGGACGGGGCGGTGGCCAGGCAGTGGGCGTCGCTGCGGGTGCAGCTGCACGAGGCCGGTCGATCAATGGGGATCAATGATCTGTGGATCGCGGCCGTGGCGCTGGCCAACGGACTGCCGGTGGTCACTCAGGACTCGGGGTTCGACGTGCTCGCTGAGCTGGGCGCTCTCGAGGTGATCCGCGTGTAGCTGTCAGCGGGCTCAGGGCACGCAGAACGGCACCCGAATGCTCAATGGGCAAATTTGCCTAATGGGCAATAAAGCACCTACTCTGGGGACGTCTCCGTCATCGACCGAAGGGCCCCGCATGTCCGCCTTCCTCTACCGCCTCGGCAGGACGGCGGCCACCCGGCCGTTGGCTTTCCTCGCGGCCTGGCTGCTCGTCATCGCTGCCGTGGTCGGCCTGCTCCTCACGCAGACCCCGTCCATCTCCTCGCGCCTCACCCTCGACGACGCCCCCGCGCAGCTGGTGCTGGACGAGGTCACCGCAGCGCTCCCCGAGGCGGGTGGCACGCAGGGAACCCTCGTCTTCTCCGCCGACGACGGCGGGCGCGTGGACAGCCCTGACCGCGCCGACGCGATCTCCCGATCGCTCGACGCGGCCGTCGGCACCGGCATCGTCCTTGACCGGGATGCCCGGCTGGAGGAGCAGCGCGCCGAGGTGGAGACCACCGTCCGCGCGACCGTCGAGGGCAAGGTGGCCGACGAGGTCCGTGCCCAGCTCGAGTCGTTGATCACCGCCCTCGAAGGGGCAGTCCCCAGCGGGGCACCCGCCGCGTCGCCGGCGCAACAGGAATCAATGGCGGCGCTCGGCGCGCGGCTGAACGAGGTCATGACGACCGCCCGCGCCCTCGTCGCCGCCCCTGACCAGCAGCTCATCGCCGAGTCCGGCGCGTTCTTCGCCGAGGTCGGGCAGCTGCGGGCCGAGCTGCAGGCCATGGGCGTCCCCGTCGACGGGTTCCCGGCTCCCGAGCCGGGCATGACCGACCCTGCCGCGGCCGTCGATGACGCGGCCATGGCCGCCACTGACGAGGCCCTTGGCCGCCTGGACGGACTCCTGGACGGCACGTCGCCGAGCGGAACCTCACTGGTGGCCTCCGACGGGGAGCGTCGGACGGTCGTCGTCTCGGACGACGGCACCGTCGCCATCGCCTCCATCCAGCTCACCGAGCAGATCTCCGATCTCCCCGACGGCAGCCTCGACGACCTGCTCTCCGCCGTCGACGGAGAGGTCGCAGGGGAGGGCCTCGCGGTGGCCGCGAGCAGCGCCCTTCAGCCGATGGAGCCACCCATCGGCGGGAGTGAGGCCATCGGCCTCGCCATCGCCGCCGTCGTGCTGCTGCTGACCCTCGGCTCGCTCACGCTGGCCGGCCTGCCCATCCTGCTCGCCCTCGTCGGCGTGTTCATCGGGGTGGGCGGCGCCTACGCGCTGTCCGCGAACTTCGAGATGACCACCTCCACGCCGGCGCTCGGGCTGATGCTGGGCCTGGCCGTGGGGATCGACTACGCCCTCTTCATCATCCACAAGCACAGCTCCCTGCGGGCCAGGCTCGGGCTCGACGCGGTCGAGGCCACCGCCCGCGCTGTCGCCACCGCCGGCGGCGCCGTCCTGTTCGCCGGGCTCACTGTCGTCATCGCGCTCCTCGGGCTGCTGACGCTCGGCATGGGGTTCGTCTCCACGATGGCGGTCACGGCAGCCGTCACCGTCATCCTGGCCATCGCCCTGTCGCTCACCGCGCTCCCGGCCCTGCTGGGGCTGCTCGGTCGCGGGCGTCGGGCACGCACCCAGCCGGTGCGCGCCCACCGCGGCCACGAGCACTCCCGGTTCGGCCGGATGGCCAAGCGCTGGGTCGAGGCCGTCACCGCGCGCCCGATCCTCACGATCGTGCTCATCGTCCTGGGCCTGGGCGCCCTGTCGCTGCCGGCCGCGCAGATGCAGCTCGGCATGCCGTCGGGGGCGGTGGCCGCGCCCGGCTCGGATCAGCGGGTCGCCTACGACTCCGTGACCCACGCCCTCGGGGAGGGGGCGAACGCGCCGCTCATCGTCGCGCTGACGCCCTCGGATGCGGCCGCTGTGGATCAGGACCGCCTGGAGGCCTGGCAGTCCGAACTTGCCACGCACGAGACGGCGGCCAACGTCCAGCTGATGGGGACCTCCGAGGACCGCTCGCTCGTGCTCTACACGGTCGTCCCGGACGCCGGACCCACCGATGAAAGCACGGCCACCCTGGTCACGGCGGTGCGCGCCGCCGAACTCGACGGGGTTGAGCGGATCGGCGTCACGGGTCTCACCGCCATCAACATCGACCTGTCCGAGTCGCTCGCAGAGGCCATTCCCGTCTACCTCTCCCTCGTGGCCGCGTTGTCGCTGATCGTGCTGCTCGTGGTGTTCCGGTCCGTGGTGGTGCCGCTGGCCGCCACCGCCGGCTTCCTCCTGTCCATCGGCGCCACCATGGGGCTCGTCGTGACGGCCTTCGGCAATCCCAGCTTCACCTGGCTCGTGGGGGTGGATCGGGCCGGTCCGGTACTGAGCTTCCTGCCGATCATGGCCACCGGCATCCTCTACGGCCTGGCGATGGACTACCAGGTGTTCCTCGGCACGTCGATCCGCGAGGCCTACGTGCACGGCGAGACCGCGCGGCTGGCCGTGGTGGACGGCTTCCATCACGCGAGCCGGGTCGTCGTCGCGGCGGCCATCATCATGGTCTCCGTCTTCGGTGGCTTCGTCCTCAGCGACGATTCCATGATCCGGCAGTTCGGCTTCGCGCTCGCCGTCGGCATCCTCATCGACGCCTTCGTCATCCGCATGGCGCTCATCCCGGCGGTGCTGCACCTGGCCGGGGACCACGCCTGGTGGCTGCCGGGGTGGCTGGACCGGATCCTTCCCGAGGTCGACGTCGAGGGCACGCGTCTCGAGGTGGCCGACGCGGTGGTAGAGGACGCCCCACGCGAGGAGGCGCCCGTCGGGGCCGGGGTGGGACACTGAACCCATGGCACCCGGACTACGCGACGCGAAGCGCACCGCCGTGGCGCAGCGGCTCGCCGCCACCGCCTTCGACCAGGTGCGCGAGCGCGGGTTCGGCGAGGTGACGGTGGACGACGTGGTGGCCGAGGCGGAGGTGTCGCGGCGGACGTTCTCCAACTACTATTCGTGCAAGGAGGCGGCGGTCGCGGCGGTGGTCGTGCACCGGGTGGAGGCGGCGCTGCGCGAGTGGCAGCCGCCCACCGCGGCCGATCCCCTCACGTTGGTCAGCGACCTGGTTGACCACCAGATCCGGGTGGGTGCCTTCGGGTCGCTGACCGAGGTCGCGGCGCTCGCTGTCGGGCATCCCCAGCTGGTGCCCTTCGTCCGGGAGGCTCAGTGGCAGCTCTGGGCGGCGGTGGGGGATAGGGTCCTCGACGTGCTGCCCGGGGCGGGCGACGACGACGTGGAGACGGTCCGGTTGGCCGTCGGCGCCCTGTTCGGGATTGTCAGCGCCAGCCTGATCGGCTCGGGCGACCGGTCGGGGGCCGGCAACCTCCGGGGAGCGGTGCACCGGGGGATCGCGCGGCTCGGGACCGGCCTCGGCCGGCCCGCAGCCTCGGAGGGATGAGCCCCGAACCGGCGCCGTCGTCGCGTCAGTCCTTCGATTGAGGCAGCCTCGTCCGGCCACCCCGTTTCGGGTTCGACGGCGGGGGCACGACGGGGCCGATGTCGCCGTCGGGGGCCTCATCGAGGTCGACGATGACCGGCGCGTGGTCGCTGGGCAGCTTGCCCTTCCGGGCAGCCCGGTCCACCCAGGCGGCCGTGACCCGGTCCGCCACCGGCTGCGACGCCAGCACCAGGTCGATCCGCATTCCCAGATCCTGGTGGAACATTCCGGCGCGGTAGTCCCAGTAGGAGAACACGCGTTCGCGCTCCGGCCAGCGGGCCCGCACGACGTCGACCAGCCCGAAGGCCTCCAGCCGCTGCCGCTCGGGTCCGGTCACGTGGGTGTGGCCGAGGTAGGCGGCGGGATCGAACACGTCGGCGTCTGCGGGCGCCACGTTCATGTCCCCGCACAGCGCCACGTTCGCGGGGCCCGCAGCCACTGCCGCCGCCAGCGCGTCGAACCAGTCGAGCTTGTAGGCGTAGTGGTCCGAGCCCACCTCGCGGCCGTTGGGCACGTACAGACTGTGGATGCGCACGCCGCCGCAGGTGGCGCTGATGGCCCGGGCCTCAGTGACGCCCCCGTACCGGGGCTGGCCGGGAAAGTTCCGCTCGACGACGGACAGCCCGACGCGGGACAGCAGCGCAACGCCGTTGAACCCGCCGTGCCCGTGGTGCGCGGCCTCGTAACCCAGCTCCGCGAGGGGGCCCGCCAAGAGCTCACCGAAGGCGGCGTCGGTGAGTTTGGTCTCCTGGAGGCAGACGACGTCCGGCTTGCGTTCCTCCAGCCAGGGCAGCAGTCGGGGCATCCTCTGCTTGGCGGAGTTGACGTTCCAGGTGGCGATCCTCACGCCCGCGAGGCTACCCGCCCGACGCCTCCGGAGGGGCCGCGAGGGCCTCGCGCAGCCGGGCGGCGTAGGCCGCCTGCTCGCCTTCGGTGTATCGGGTCCGGGGCCAGAAGAACCCGCGCAGGCCGTCACCCCTCGTCCGCGGCACCACGTGCACATGCAGGTGGGGGACGGACTGGCTGACCACCGTGTTGATGGCGGTGAAAGATCCCTGGACGCCGTACGCGGTCGTGACAGCGGCGGCGACCCGCTGGACGACGGCGAACAGGGGCGCTAGAAGCTCGGGAGGGAGGTCGGTGAAGGTGTCGACGTGCTCGACGGGGCAGACGAGGACGTGGCCCTTGAACACCGGCCGGTGGTCGAGGAACGCGATGACGTGACGGTCGCGGTAGACCACCTCAGCGGCCACCTCGCCCGCGACAATCCCGCACACCAGGTCCTCGGCGTCGAGATGCTTCTCCATGGCGCCATTCTGCCGCGGGAAGGTGAGTGAGACTGCCGGGAGGGCGCCGCGGCAAGAGGGAGGGTCTGCATCCTGCTATCCAGAGGGCGGCATCTGCGTATATGCACACTAACCGCGCTATGGATAGCAGGTTGCAGAGGCGAGGACCCGACGATGTCGCGTCGGCGATCGGGCGGTCCGGGGTGCCGGAGTTGGCGGGTGGACAGGTGTGGGACGCACTCCGCGCCGTCGTCGAATCGCCCGACAGCGCGTGGTGGAGTGACCCCTTCGATGCTGCCGGTCAGAGTCTCACAACCATCCTCGGCTCCCCGCGGCCCGTCGCCACGGCGCCGCGGGACGTGCTGCTTCAGTGGCGCAGGGCCGCCGCCGAGCAGGAGTCGCGGGGGAGGCCGACGTCGTGCATGTGAGTGTCGCGGGATGGCTGTGGACTGCGGGTGTCGCGGTGGAGGTGAGCGACGGTGTGGCCTCGGTGCTTGCCGGGTGGGACATCGACGCAGCCTGCCGCGACACCCCGGCTACTGGGTCGCGCGCCACTGGGGAATTCCCCGGGGCGCTACCTATCGCGGTTGGAACGAAGAACCTTGTCAAGCTGTTGAAGGAAGCCGTCGCTTGCTGGAGAGCTGGCACGGTGGGCCCGGCTGGGGGTCGTCCCGGATCAACCGGTTCATCCCAGTGCTTCCTCTCCACAGCTCAGAGGGGACGCGCTGCGGGCGGGCATCGTTCAGCTGACGAGCGCGACAACCGGCGAGGAGCTCACTCCAGCGAGCCCCGAGCTCGTCACCCTGACGGGGCCGACGTGGGGGAAGGTCTGCGAGGTCACCGCGACCCTCCCGCCGTCGAGGAACACCTCGATCAGCCCGTGGTCCTCGACGAGAAGTCCGGCCACCGGGCCAGGGGGCAGGGGGATAGGAGGCGTCACGTTGATCCCCGCGTGCACCCCGTGCGGGTCCGCCCCACTCCGGTCCACCTGCAGGTCGCCGTCCGGCAGGCGCCGCAGCACGAACCGGCTGATCGCGTCGTCCTCGCCGGTCTCCAGCGCGATCTCGCCCACGCCGAGGAACTCGAACTCCACCCTGTGCGTGCCCGACGGCATCACGGCGGGGAGCACCGGCGCATGCCGGAGCGCGGGGCCGCCGTCGGCGGGCACCAGCGTGAGCGTGTGGGGCAGTGTCATGGCCGACTGCCACGGGTGGGTGGGGGTGTCGTTGGCGTAGGCCCAGTTGCTCATCCAGCCCAGGACGGTGGGCTCGTCGGTGCCCTGGAATGAGACGGCTGCGTACATGTCGGGCCCGTGGTCGAACCAGCGCAGACCGTGCGCGTCCGGCGTGAAGGCGGCGCCGTCGAAATCCCCGACGGCGTACTGCATGCCCGACCCACCCGCGAAGCCGCCGGGGTTGGTGCTGAGCAGCAGCACCCACCGCGACACCCCTAGGCCCTCAACAGGCACCTCGATGAGATCAGGGCACTCCCACAGCAGCCCTGGCTCCCCGAGCGGGCCGACGCTGCTCTCGTGGGTCCAGTCGATGAGGTTGGGGGAGGAGAAGATCAGGACCTGCCGGTCCACCGCCTCGACCGTCACCATCACCCACCGGCCGGTGGGCTGGTGCCACGACACCTTGGGGTCGCGGAACTCGTTCGAGCCCCGGTCCAGCACCGGGTTGCCCGGGTACCGGGTCCAGGTGAGCCCGTCGTCGAGGCTGTAGGCCAGCGACTGCGCCTGCTGCCCCGCCCGCTCGGGGTGAGCGGCCGTATAGGAGCTGGTGAACAGGGCCACCAGCGGGCCCTCGGACCCGTCGCCCAGGCCGGACGTGTTGTCCCGGTCCCAGACGACGGATCCTGAGAAGGCCATCTCCCACTCGGTGGCGGGGATGGCCATCGGCAGTTCCTCCCACTCCAGGAGATCCGACGACACCGCGTGCCCCCAGCCGATGTTGCCCCACGTGCGGCCCTCCGGGTTGTTCTGGAAGAACAGGTGGTACAGGCCCTTGTGGCGGATGAGGCCGTTGGGGTCGTTCATCCAGGTGGAACGCGGGGTGAAATGGATCGCGGGGCGGTACTGGGGGGTGTGCTGCATCAGGGAACCTCGTGGAGTGGGTGGATGATCAGGCGCTCTTGTAGCGGTCGTAGGCGGCCTGGTAGACCTCCACCACCTTGGACAGGCCCATGGACTCGAGCTGAGCGACGTAGCCGTCCCACTCCGCGTCGATGTTGCCCTCGACGATGAACGTAGCGAACTGCCGGCCCACGTAGGTGTTGATCTCTGTCTGGGCGTCGGCGATCTGCTGCAGCTCCTCGTTGCTCAGCATGACCGGAGGGTAGGCGTCGTTGGCGCGGTGCGGCTCGTAGAACTCGCGGCACATGTCCTGACGCTCCTTGGCGCGGGGCTCGGGCGCCACCACGGTTTCGAAGTGCTCACGCGTGGTGATGCAGGGGCCACCAGGTGCCACCTTCTGACGACGCTCGCCCTCGGACTCGCCCTCCTTGGCCGGGATCTGCACCAGGATGCCGGAGGCGTCCTTCTGGAGCGTGACGCCGATCGGGCCCCAGCGGGTCTCGGCGGACATGACCGGGTCGTACAGGCGGTCGGCCCAGCGCATGGTGGCGGCCGGGTACTTGTTGGCGCTGGTGATGGCGAACGCACCGCGGTTGATCTCGGCGTAGTTGGACACCGAGGCACGCTGCTTGCCGTCGAATCCCTTGAGGACGCCGACGTGGGCGTAGTCGCCGGCGCGGTCCTCGCCCACGGCCTCCTTCATCTCCCACCAGATGAACGAGCCGAGGGTCATCGGATCAGCCTTGCCCTTGGCGAGGTAGGTCGGGTCGTCCTGCGAGAAGCTCTCCTGGTCGATGAGCCCCTCCTGGTACCACTCGCCGAGTCGCTTGACGGCGGTGCGCCACTCCTCGCGGGCGGCGGTGAAGATCACCTTGTCGTCCTGGATGATGCGGTGGTCGTTGTTGTCCGGGAGGCCGCCGATCGCCGCGATGAGATCCGCGACGTTGGCGCAGAAGGAGTCGACGCGGAACGACAGCGGGACCGCACCGCGGGCCTTGTACGCGCGGAGAGCTGCTTCGTACTCGTCGATGGTGGTGGGCACGGGCAGGCCGGCCTCGTCGAGCCACGTCTTGTTGACGAAGAGGAAGTTCGGGTAGGAGAGGATGCCCAGCTCCTCGACGGCGGGCAGGGTGTAGATGTGACCGTCGGAGGCGGTGATGGCGCCGCGGATGTCGGGGCGGGCGTCGAGGATGCCCTTGAGGATCGGCGCATGAGCGTCGATGAGCTCCTCAAGCGGGATGAGCGTGCCGTTGGAGCCGTTGGTCACCACGTCGCTGTCGGTCAGGCCGGTGTTGAACAGCGCGTCGGGCAGTTCGCCCGAGGCGAGCATGAGGTTCTTCTTCTCGGCATACACGTTGTCCGGGAGGTTGTCCCAGGTGATGTCGATGTTGGTGTCGCTCTTCCACCGCTGGACGAGTTCCATGGTCTCGTAGTCGGGGGACAGCGCGGACTTGGTACCGGAGAAGGTGATCGGCAGGGGCTTGTCCGTGATCGGCAAGCCTTCCTCGTTGAAGCCGAAGGCGTCGGACTCGTCGGCGGGGAGGCCGCCGCCGTCGGAGCCGTTGGAGCATGCGGCCACGAGGCCGGAAGCCGCGAGGGCTGCGATTCCGGTGAGGATGCTGCGTCGCTTGATCATCGTTGATGTTTCCTTTCGGGAGGGTGGGGTCACTTGAGGGCGCCGAGGGTGGCGCCCTTGACGAAGTACTTCTGGAGGAAGGGGAAGATGATGAGCAGCGGCACCGTGGAGACGACGATCATTCCGTACTTGATCAGTTCGCCCAGGCGCTGTGCCGCGGCATAGGAGTCGATGGAGCCGGTGTCGAGCGAGGCCGAGGCCTGCGACTCGACGAGCACGTTGCGTAGCACCAGCTGGAGCGGATACATCGTCTCGTCGTTGAGGTAGATCATTGCGTCGAAGTAGGAGTTCCAGTACGCCACGATGTGGGTCATCGCCATCAGCGCGATGAGTGGCTTGGTGAGGGGCAGGGCGATGCCGAAGAAGAACCGGAAGTCGTTGGCCCCGTCGATCTGGGCCGCCTCCCGCAGCTCCGGCGGCACGTTGGTCTCGAAGAAGGTCCGGGCGATGATGAGGTTCCAGACGCCGACGGCGCCGGGGAGGATCACGGCCCACATGGTGTCGAGCAGTCCGAGGTCGCGGACCACGAGGTACCGGGCGATGAGGCCGCCGTCGAAGAACATCGTGATGACGAACAGGATCATGAAGATGCTGCGGCCCGGCATGTCGCGGCGGGACAGGGCGTACCCCGTCGTCAGGGTGATGGAGACGCTGACCAGGGTGCCGACGGCGGTGTAGAGCAGCGAGTTGCCGAAGCCGCGCAGCATCGCGTCGTTGGCGAAGAGCGTCTCATAGCCCTCGAGGGTGAAGCCGTTGGGCAGCAGCCAAACCTTGCCCTGGGCGATGAGGTTGGGGTCGCTGACCGAGGCGATGAGGATGAAGTACAGCGGGTAGATGATCATCATCACGGCGATCACGAGGATGCCGATGCTGAGGATGTTGAACAGCGGGTCGGCCATGCGGGTGGCGAACCCATCTCGGGGCTTCGCCAGTGACGACGCCGGGGGCAGGGGTGCAGTGGTCGTGGTCATGTGGCTCACCAGAGAGAGGATTGGTTGGCCTTCTTGGCGACGAAGTTGAACGTCACGAGAAGGATGAGGTTGAGGACCGAGTTGAACAGCCCGATGGCGGCCGAGTAGCTGAACTGCGCCTGCTGGAGGCCCGCCTTGTACACGTAGGTGTTGATGATCTCGGAGGTCTCGAGGTTGAGCGGGGTCTGCATCAGGTAGACCTTCTCGAACCCGAGGTTGAAGATGTTGCCGATGGCCAGGACGAAGAGGATCGTCACCACGGGCAGGATTCCGGGGATGTCGATGTGCCAGATCCGGCGGAACTTGTTGGCGCCGTCCATCTTGGCGGCCTCGTGCAGGGAGGGGTCGATGGCGGTGAGTGCCGCGAGGTAGATGATCATCGAGAAGCCGGCGTTCTGCCAGACGTCCGAGCCGATGTAGAGGGGCCGGAACCAGTCCGGGTCTCCCATGAAGAAGACGGGCTCGGCGCCGGAGAGTTCGATGACGTTGTTGACGATGCCGGCGCCAGGGCTGAACAGCAGGAAGATCATGCCCACCACGACCACCACGGAGATGAACGACGGCGCGTAGAGGACGGTCTGCACCATCTTCTTGAACCGCGGCGAGGACAGCTGGTTGACGATCAAGGCCAGGACGATCGGCACCGGGAAGGCGACGAGCAGGCCGACGGTGTTGATGGTCAGGGTATTGACCAGGAGCTCCTCGAACTGGAACGAGTTGATGAACCGCTCGAAGTGCATGAGGCCCACCCATGGGCTGCCTGTGAACCCTGCGGCCGGGTTGTAGTTGCGGAACGCGATCTGCGCGCCGTACATCGGCCAGTACTTGAAGATGATCAGGTAGATGAGGCCAGGAGCAAGTAATACGTATAACCGCCACGAGCGAAGGATCGATGTGCGGCGCGAGACGCGTTTCCGCGGCGGCGGCGCCGCGGTTGCTGTGGCGGGCGGGATGGGGACCGGTGGGGCGGTGGTGGACGTCATGCGGGGACCTTTACGGGTGCGACGGATTCGCGGGACTGGAGCGAACATTCGACGGCGAGCCGCTTCGGGGCTGAGCTGCGGCTCAGTACCTCGGCGACCGCGAGGCGCCCCATCTCCACGAGCGGGAGCTGGAACGTCGTGAGGCGCGGGGAGAACATCGGGGTCAACAGTGACTGGTTGTCGAAGCCGACGATGCTGACGTCGTCGGGGATGGAGAGGCCGAGCTGGTAGGCGGCGTGGTAGGTGCCGAGCGCCGTGCGGTCGTTGCCGCAGAAGATGGCCGTGGGGCGGTCTGCCTGGCGCAGAAGCTCCGCGCCGAACGCGAGCCCGTCCTCATAGGCGCCGTTGCCGTGACGGATCTGGCGGGGGTCCAGTTCCAGCCCGGCGTCGGCCAGGGCGTCGGTGAACCCCTGGAGGCGGCCCGCGGCGGCGGGGAGGGGTGAGTGCTCGGGGGCGATGTTGATCATGGCGATGCGACGGTGGCCGGCGTCGAGGAGTGCCTGGGCGGCGGCGCGCCCACCGGCCACCTCGTCGGGGAAGATGCTGGTGACGGAGCCGTTCACGTCCTGCGCGTTGACGCAGACAGTGGGTGTCGCGGCCAGGGTGGTGGGTAGCTCGAAGCGGCGATGGTACATGGATGCGTAGATCACGCCGGCTACGCGGTAGGACTGCATCATGGAGATGGCTGCCTTCTCGAGGCGCGGATCACCGGTGGTGTCGACGGTGAGCAGCACGTGTCCCCGCCGCCAGGCCTCCTGCTGGGCGCCGAGGATCATTTCGCCGGCGAACGGGGTGGTGGCCACCTCGTCGCCGATGAGGCCGATCAATCGCGACTTGCCCTCGCGGAGGACCTTGGCGTGGACGTTGGTCCGGAAGCCGAGATCCTTGGCGGCGTCGAGGACGCGCTGGGCGGTGGCGGCGGAGACACGCCCGGACTGGGTCCCGTTGAGCACCATGGATACCGTGGCCTGCGACACGCCGGCGGCTGCGGCGACATCATTCATGGTGGGCTGGTTCTCCATCGAACACCTCCTCGGGGGTTATGCGTATAACGAAACAGTAGACGCACTCGGTTCGTGTGTCAACCCCTGGGTTCTGCCGAGTTGGTCCCCAGCCAATCAGCTCCCTGGGGGGCGGGGTCAAGGGGCCGGCGCGGCCGTTGTGCCTCTAGATCGCACTCTTGGCTCTGCAGTGGGTCGAGGGTCGATCTGGAGGAACGCAGGCCGCGGAACCCTCCGCCCGGTCCATGGCTCGGCTGCATTTGAGCGCGCTGATCTACCGTCTCGGATCGTTGGCCGGTCAGGTCCAAGGACGCCGGCATCCGCTCAGAGAAACTCCAGGATGGCCGCAACCGTTTCGGCCTGGGCCTCCTCGCGGGTGACCTCAGCAGTGCCGTCGCCGCTCTGCGGTCCGTAGTTCCCGAAGTGGGCGTGGACTCCGCCGTCGATCACGACGAACTCGGTGTCGGCGGGGAGGTTCGCCCTGCTCGCGTCGACGTCGGCGGGAGTGGCGAGGCCGTCGTTCCTCCCCGACACGCTGAGCACGGACAGGTCCGACCCGGAGAGGTCGCCGATGGGGAACGACCCGAGCAGGATCAGGCCCGCGGCGCCGTCGTCGAGGGCCTGCTGAGATCCCACGGCCCCGCCCAACGAGTGACCTGCCACCACCCACTCGGCGGCGTCCGGAAATGCGGCCTCGGCACGCGTGACCACCCCGGGCGCGAGGAAGGCGATCCCGAGCGGCGGCTTGGCGATGTAGACGGGGTGGCCGGCCTGCGCCAGGGGAGTGAGGAGGGGGATGTAGGCGCGCGGGTCCACCAGGGCGCCGGGGATGAACGCGACACCGGCGCCCTGCGGCTCCGCGTCGGCGGGGTCGAGGCGGATCGAGGTGGAGTCCGAGGTGAGCACCACTCCCGGTGGGTTCTCGATGCTCGCCGCGTCCTCGACATCGACGGGATACGGCGCCAGCCAGAAGGTCGCGGCGGCGAAGCCGGCGCCCAGCGCGGCGGCGGCCCAGCGCCGGATCGTCCGTGCGGTGCCTGGCTTCGGCGCGGGACCGCTGGCGCCCCACCAGAGCAGGCCGGCTCCGAGGGTCGCGGCGATGGCCAGCCACAGCAGGTAGGCCCAATGCCCGGCCACGACGGCGCCGCCGGCCTTCAGCACGCCGGCCACGACCGCCACCACAAGAGTCGCGCCCGGCAGTATTCGCGTCCACACCATTGCGCAACCGTAGCCGCGACCCTCGGCGCTGGGTGTGAAGCGTCCAGCCGCGGGGCAGCAGGCCCCAGTCCTGCTCACGGCCTGCGATCCGACCCTTCGAGACATCCCGCGATCGCTGCCCGATGCGGGATTCCTCAGGGGGCGATGGTGGGGTGGGTAGGGAGGTGCCCACTGGCAGCGACTTACCGCGGGAGATGCTCCCCATGAGTCCCAGCCAACAGGGTCAGGAGCGCGGCGAGCTGGTCCTGCTCGGCCGGCGACAGCACCGCGAAGTACTCCTCCGAGCGTTCCTTGCGCTGCGACATCACCGCGTCGTGGATCTCCAGGCCGTGCGAGGTGGGTGCGACGATGACCGCGCGGCGATCGCCCGGGTCCGGAGTGCGGTCGACGAGGCCCGCGGACTCCAACTGGTCCACCACCTCGGTGGCTGAGCGCGGCGCGATCCGCAGCCGCTCCGCCAGGTCCTTGAGGCGCAGGCCGCCGTCGGCACGCGCCAGCGTGTGCAGCGCGCGCCACTGGAACGGCGTGATCTCCCACGGCGAGAGCTGCTCGGCCCAGGAGCTCCGCAGCCCGCGGAAGGCTGCGTGAAACAGCGAGCCCAGGTCCTGCGGCTCGTGGTCCGGGTGCGAGGTGTCCATCCCGCCAGCCTACTGCAGAGTTGCCCTCCAGCCTCATAGTGAGGTAACCTCAGTAATGCGTGCGAACCACTCCACGCCTTTCTCGCAGGAGGTCGATGCCTCATGGCAGCACCCCACACTTCTCCCGGCGGCGGGTCCGAGGGCGGGCGCGGTCCGGCCCGGGTCAACCCGGCTGACAAGCGCCAGCTCGCCCAGCACCCCGTCGATCTGCGGCGCGTCGCCGCCCTCTTCGCCCCGCACAAGCTCACGATCCTCATGGTCGTGCTGCTGATCAGCGCGTCCTCGATCGTCGGCCTCGCGCAGCCCTTCCTCGTCCGAGGCATCATCGACGACGCCCTCCCCAACCAGGACCTCGGCCTGCTCGGCCTCCTCACCGGGGCGATGGTCGCAGTGGCGGCCGTCACGGCCATCATCGGCGTGATCCAGACCTGGCTCGCCACCCGGATGGGCCAGCAGGTGATGCACAGCCTGCGCACGTCGCTGTTCACCCACCTGCAGCGTCAGTCGCTGGGCTTCTTCACCCGCACCCGCGGCGGCGACGTCCAGTCCCGCCTCACCCACGACATCTCCGGCATGCAGTCCGTGGTGACCAGCACCGCCACGTCGGTGGCCTCCAACCTCACCACCGCCGTCGCCACCGCCGCCGCCATGGTGGCGCTCTCGCCTCGGCTGTCGCTGATCTCCCTGGTGGTCCTGCCGCCGGCGATCCTCCTGAGCCGCCGCGTCGCACTCCTGCGCCGCGACATCACCAGCCGGCGCCAGCGCGAGCTCGCCACCCTGCACACGCAGGTGGAGGAGGGGCTGTCCCTCTCCGGGATCCGGCTGGCCAAGACGCTCGGCACCACCGGCCGCAACGGGGAGCTGTTCACCGAGTCTTCTGACCGCCTCGTCGGCTTGGAGTTGCGCTCGCAGCTCGCCGGTCAGTGGCGGATGGCGACGATGGGCATCATCTTCGCGGCCATCCCGGCCGCCATCTACCTCGCCGCCGGCTTCCCCGCGGTCTCGGGCGGCATGACCATCGGCACGCTGGTGGCGTTCACCGCGCTGCAGACGAGCGTGTTCCGGCCCGTGATGGGCCTGCTCAATGTCGGGGTCCAGTGGGTCACCGCGACCGCTTTGTTCAGCCGGATCTTCGAATTCCTCGACCTCGTCCCCGAGGTCCAGCCGCCTGCCCGCCCCGTCCGCCTGGACCCCTCGGCGGTCCGCGGGGAGGTGCGCTTCGAGGGCGTCGCCTTCTCCTACGGCGACGGTGCCCCCGTGCTGCGAGGCATCGACCTGGCCATCCCCGCCGGCACCACCACCGCCGTCGTCGGGCCCACCGGGTCCGGGAAGTCGACGCTCGGCGCCCTCATCCCGCGCCTCCACGACCCCTCCGTCGGCCGGATCACCATCGATGGCGTTGATGTACGTGACATCGCGCCCGAGGACCTTGCGGGCATCGTCGGCGTGGTCAGCCAGGAGACCTACCTCGTGCACGCCACGGTCCGGGAGAACCTCCTCCTTGCTGACCCGGCTGCCGCTGAGGACCGCCTGTGGGAGGTGTTGGAGTCGGCGCGGATCTCGGCGCTCATCGCCGGCCTGCCCGACGGTTTGGACACCATGGTGGGCGCGCGCGGACACCGCTTCTCCGGCGGCGAGCAGCAGCGGCTGGCCATCGCCCGGACCATCCTGCGCAACCCCCGGGTCCTGGTGCTCGACGAGGCCACCAGCGCTCTGGACAACACCACCGAGGCCGAGGTCCAGCAGGCCCTCGACCGGCTGGCCGAGGGCCGCACCACCCTGACGATCGCGCACCGCCTCTCCACCGTCGAGCATGCGGAGCAGGTGGTGGTCCTCGAGGCCGGCCGGATCGCGGAGCGTGGCACCTACGCGGGGCTGCTCGCCGCGGGCGGTGCCCTCGCCAGGTTGGCCGCCCGCCAGCGGGCCGAGCAGATCAGCGTGGACGAGGCCGGCCGGGGGCTCGCCCACGCGGCGTGAGCGTGGCCTGGCTCCTCAGGCGTCGCGTCTGCGGAGCAGGAATCCCGCGATGACGAACGTCACGGCGATGTAGGCCACGAAGACGCCGAAGCCCGCCCAGGGACCCAGCGCCTGGGGCGCGCCGTCGACGACGGCGGTGACCTCGGGCGCGACGATCCTCTCCCCGGCGATCGCGGGCAGGTACGGGTAGCTCGCGATGAACCAGTCCGACGTCATCATCAGCAGCTGCCACAGGCTGGTGAGCATCAGCAGGACGGCGAGCGTGAGCGTCAACGCGCCCGCGGTGCGCCGGATGATGGCCCCGATCCCCAGCCCGAACAGCCCCACCCCCGCGAGGTACAGCCCGCTTCCCCAGAAGATCCTCTGGACCTCCGGGTCGGTGAGGGGGGCCGCGCCGTCAGCGCCGAGCAGTGGGTAGCTGGCCAGGTAGGACACGGTGACGCCGGCGATCCCCAGGAGAAATCCGACGACGGCCACGAGTACCGCCTTGGCTCCGAGCGCTGAGAGCCTGGTGGGGACCGCGGCGAACGTGGAGCGGATCATGCCGGTGCCGTACTCGCCGGTGATCGTCAACACTCCGAGCACGGCGACGACGACCTGGGCGAACGTGTAGCCCATGCCGATCGCCATCCGCCCGTCCGGGCCCCCGTCGCCCTCGGTCATCGTGGCGGCGAACCCCGTCAGGACGGCCATCAGCACCATGGCCACCAGCGTGGCGGCCACCGTCCAGTAGGTGGAGCGCAAGCTCCACATCTTGATCCACTCCGAGTGCAGCACCCGCATGAACGAGACCGGTTTGACCGGCACCCGTGAGGTGGAATCGGAGCGGCTGATGAGGTCGGTGTTCATCGGAGTTCCTTCGTGGTCGTTGTCTGGTACTCGACCTCGTCGCGGGTGAGGGAGAGGTAGGCGTCCTCGAGTGAGGGATGTTGGGGTGTCAGTTCGTGCAGGGCCAGTCCCTGACCTGCGGCGAGGTCGCCGATCTGCGCGCAACTCAGCCCCTCGACGGACAGCTGGGTGGGGCCCAGTGTGGTGACGGTCGCCCCGTTCGTGGCGAGGAGTTCTGCGACGCTCGCCCCGCGAGGGGCGACCACCCGGACGACTGTCTGGGTTGCCGACGCGATCACGTCGCGGATGGGGCCGGAGGCGATGATCCTCCCGCGGCCGATCACGAGGAGTTCATCGGCGGTCTGGGACATCTCGCTCATCAGGTGCGACGAGATGAAGACCGTCCGTCCTTCAGCTGCCAGTTGCCGCACCATCGTGCGGACCCACTTCACGCCCTCGGGGTCGAGTCCGTTGACCGGCTCGTCGAGGATGAGCGTCTCCGGGTCGCCCAGCAGGGCAGCGGCGATTCCCAGCCGCTGACCCATGCCCAGGGAGAAACCGCCCACGCGCTTGTCGGCCACGGCGTCGAGCCCGGTCATCCCGATCACCTCGCGGACGCGACGTGACGGGATGGCGTGGGTGGCGGCCATGGCGCGCAGGTGGTGGTAGGCGCTGCGCCCGGTGTCCACGGCTCTGGCGTCGAGTAGCACCCCCACCTCCCGCAGCGGAGCCGCGTGGGCGGCGTAGGGCTTGCCGTTGACGGTGACTGAACCCGCCGTCGGCCGGTCGAGGCCCACGATCATGCGCATCGTCGTTGATTTGCCCGCGCCGTTGGGGCCCAGGAAGCCGGTCACCGTCCCCGGCCGCACCTGGAACGACACACCGTCGACAGCCGTCTTGTCCCCGTAGCGTTTGGTGAGCCCTCGCGCTTCGATCATCATTCTCCTTCGTGGAACCGGGTGGCGCAGGGGGCGGCCACCGTGTACTTCGACGCTACGGCGACGGCCCGCGGCACACATCGCCCCGGGGGCCGTGCTTCACCCGGCCGCACCTACGCCTCCCGGGCCAGGGTCTCCGCCTGGAGGTGGACGCGGGCTTGACGGGGGTACCCCTCCAGGCCGGTTCCCCGTCGGACCCCGCCCGCCCCGGAAGGGTCTGAGAGGATGGTTGGGGACAGCTCCCGAATCGACCCGCACCCACCGCAAGGCTTGTCATGACCGAATCGACGGCGTCCAGCCCGACGACGGCGCGGCCGCGCGCCTGGCTGACCGCCTCCCCGCGACGGATGGACCTGCTCAGCGCCGGCACGCTGCTGGCGCTGGCCGCCGTGACCAGCACCGCGCCCGGGGTCGACCTGGCCGCCACTGAGTTGACGGCCGCGGTGGCCGGATCCGTCATCCAGTCGGCGGCCCTCCTCTTCCGCCGTCGCGCCCCGATCGTCGTGCTCGCGGTGAGTGTCGCGGTGCTCGTGGTGACAGCGGTCGTCACCGGTGATCCGGTTGCCTCGGAGCTCGGCGTGGCCTTCGCGGTCTACGGCGTCGCGACGCAACGCCCACCTGCCGTGACCTGGGCAACGTGGGCGGCCGCCCTCGGGGCGGCATTCGTGACCTACCTGACGAGGCTGCGGCCACCCGTCGGCGCTGAGCCTCCAGGCTCGTTGGAGCTTTTGCTGACCACGATGGTGGGACTGGTGCTGGTCACGGTCGTCGCCCTCGCGCTGGGGCTCACCGTGAGGGGGCACCGGGGACAGGTGGCTGCCCTGGAGGAGCGGGCCCGGCAACTCGCGCTCGAGCAGGAGCAGCGCGAGCAGCTGGCCGCGGCGGCCGAGCGCACGCGGATGGCCCGGGAGATGCACGACGTCGTCGCGCACTCGGTGGCGGTGATGGTGGCTCTCGCCCACGGTGCAGCCGCGTCCTTCGACAACCGCCCGGACCGGGCGCGCGAGGCCCTGGACGAACTCAGCAGCACGGGCCGGGCGGCATTGGCCGACATGAGGCGCATCGTCGGCCTGCTGCGCGACGAGCAGCCCGCTCCGCCGGGGGCTGACGCGGCGGGCACCGCCCACGAGCGACCGGCCGCTGACACCGTTGCCGCCCTGGTGGAGACGTTCGACAAGGCGGGGTTGCCGGTCGTTCTCGTGGAGCGCGGCCCGGCGCTCCCGAAGGACCCGCACCTCCGCCACGCGGTCTTCAGGGTGGTCCAGGAGTGCCTCACCAACGTGCTGCGGTATGCCCCTGACAGCGGAAGCGTCCAGGTTCGTCTGGACAGGGCGCAGGATCATGTGACGATCGTGGTCGTCAATGCACGGGGCCGCGGCGAGACGGAGCCCACCGGTGCCGGGTACGGCCTGGCGGGGATCCGGGAGAGGGCGGCCGCCTTCCGTGGGACGGTGACCACAGGGCCAACGTCGGCAGGCTGGCAGGTCACCACCACGCTGCACTACGAGGAGGAGAGCTGATGAACGACCATTCCGACCCCGCATCACGTCCCGTCCCCGACCCCATCCGGGTGCTGCTGGTCGACGACCAGGCGCTCGTCCGGATGGGTTTCCGTCTTGTGCTGGAGTCGCAGCAGGATCTCGAGGTGGTAGGTGAAGCTGGTGACGGCGACACCGCGGTCGCCCTCGCCCACCAGCTCGGTCCAGACGTTGTCCTCCTTGACGTGCAGATGCCGGGACGCGACGGGATCCAGGCCACCGCGTTGATCACCGAACAGGTCCCTGCCTCGCGAGTGCTGATCCTCACCACGTTCGACCTGGACGAGTACGTCTACGCGGCGTTGCGGGCGGGCGCAAGTGGATTCCTGCTCAAGGACGCCCTGCCCGCAGAGATGATCTCAGCCGTCCGTGCCGTCGCCGCCGGCGATGCCGTCCTCTCGCCGCGGATCACCAAGCGACTCCTGGAGAAGTACGCCCAGCAGCTCCCACTCCCCAGCGCGGACAGGGACCAGATACGTCGACATCCGCGCCTGGCCAGTCTCACCGAGCGCGAGTTCGACGTCCTGGCCCACGTGGCGCGGGGCCTGACGAACGCGGAGATTGCGTCACACCTCGGCGTCTCCCCGGCCACGGTCAAGACCCACGTCGGCAGCATTCTGACCAAACTCGGAGTGCGGGACCGGGTCCAGGCGGTCATCATCGCCTACGAGACCGGGCTGGTGGCCTCGAGCTAGACCCGGGATCCGGACCTCGCACGGCACCCCTTTCTTGAGTGGGGATTGGGGGAGGGTAGACCGTCCTTGGTCCCACACTCTGCAAGGTGGTCCCAGCCCCGGGGTGGCCATGACCTCAGACCGACGATTTGGATACCCCCTGGGGTATGGCATACTGGTGGTGTGAGTACTTCAGGACACGACATCGCGCCCCGGACGCACCAGGTTCTGGGCGACGTGACGGTCGCGGCCAGCGGGCCGGCCTATTGGCGGGCGGCCTGGTCGCGGCGTCACACGGTGGCGGCGCTCGCCTCGGCCACGGCCCTGTTCGTGGCCTTGATCTCTGCCCGTCAGAATGCGCTGGGTGTTGATGCCCTGCCCGGCGCACTGGACCTGATCGGCCTGTCGCTGGCCGCGCTGATCGGCGCTGTCACGCTGGCCACCTACATTCCGCCTGTCGGGGTTGCCGCACGCGAGCACCTCACGGGCGGCTCATGCGGGATCATCCCGGCCGCGGCCACCCTGCTGGCTCCGGTCATGCTCGCTCAGGCCCCGGCCACCCTGTTCCCGATGGTGGTGCTCCTGGCCTGCTACGGCATGGCCGCCACCAAGCGCATCACCGACCACGCATCCTGCTGATCAATCCCCTCGAAAGGAACCCCCATGCCCACTCTTGAACTGACCTCCGAGAACTTCGAATCCACCGTGACCAGCGAGGGGATCACCTTCGTCGACTTCTGGGCCGACTGGTGCATGCCCTGCCGCGCCTTCGCCCCCGTCTTCGAGAAGGCCGCCGACGCCCACCCCGATGTCCGCTTCGGCAAGGTGGACACCGAGGCCGAGCGCTCGCTCGCCGGCGCCGCGGAGATCTCCGCCATCCCCACCCTGATGGCCTTCCGTGACGGGATCCTCGTGTTCCGCCAGTCCGGCGCCCTGCCGGCGAAGGCCCTCGAAGAGGTCATCGACGCCATCGAGGCGCTCGACATGGACGACGTCCGCCGCCAGCTCGACGAGGCACAGGCCGCCGAGGCCCAGCTCGACGAGGCACAGCGCGCCTGACCCGCACGAATCATGCCCGCCCGCCGCGCGTTCGCGGCTGGGCGGGCATGATCTGTCTCAGGAGGTGCACCCCATGAGCTATGCACTGCGAATCGACCTGGAGCGCCCGTTCGACGAGGCCGTGGCCATGATCAAGGAGTCGCTCGCCGAGAGCGGGTTCGGGATCCTCACCGAGATCGATCTGAAGAAGACCCTGAAGAACAAGATCGACGTCGACATCGAGGACCAGGTGATCCTCGGCGCCTGCAACCCGCGCTTCGCCTACCGCGGCATTCAGGTGGAGCCGTCGCTCGGGTTGCTGTTGCCCTGCAACGTGGTGGTCCGGCACAGCGCCGGCGTCACGGTGGTGGAGACGATCGACCCGGAGACGATGGTGACCCTGACCGGAAACCCGGAGATGGAAGCCGTGGCGCTCGAGGTCCGGGCCGGCCTCAAGGCGGCGTTGGAGCGGGTCGCGGCGTCCTGACCCATCGTCAGGCGAGGGGGCCGAGGAGAAACTGACTGAGTCGCTGGTTCGGCAGGTCCGCGTCGCCGTGCTGGGTCCCGAAGGCCGTCGTGGCGTCGGTTCCGCAGAGCGGGATGATCCGCTCCGGACCACCGGGGTGCTGCGGGATCCAGTCCGTCACGTCGTAGACGAACCCGTTGACCGCCACCCAGCACGACTCCGCCGTGTTGTTCGCCTCGACCGTCGCCATCGAGTAGCCCTCCTCGGGCACGAACGTGCTGGTGGCCGGCGGCGTGCCGATCCGCGACGGCGTTGAGCTGGGCTCCGGCGCTGGCGTGCTCGCAGGGGAGGCGCTGGTCACCGCCGGCGCGGAGGATATTGACGGCGTCACTGAGGGCACAGAGGCTGACGCGCTCGGCGACACAGTCGCGGCCGGCGACGCCACGACCCCGCCCCACACCGCCGTCGCGCCCGAATGGCCGGCGCCCACGGTGAGCACCAGGATCACCACCGACAGCACCGCCGCGACCCACCCCAGTGCGCCCTGCGCCGCCGTCGGCTCCTCCTCGTCACTGTGGACCCACCACAGCCACCCCCCGGCGAGGACGAGGTAGGCCACGGAGGTGAACGCCAGCGCCGTGCCCCAGGTCTGATGCGTGGCAGGCAGGCCCACGCGCTCGGCCAGCGCGTTGCCGGCGAGCATCGCCACCACCGCCGAAGCCGACCCCACAGCCAGCAGGCCGAGCAGCACCAGTGCAAACCGTGGACGCCACCTCGGGACCGCGGCCAGGGCGATCACACCCAGCGCGACGAGCGGCAGGAGTACCACCACCGCGTGCACCACCAGCGGATGGAGAGGCAGGCCCAGCACGGTATCCAGCATGCGGACAGGGTAGTCGGGACCACGTCGAGAAGGAACACCCCGCCGCCCGCGATCCGGCCGAGGACCCGCCCGTGTTGGTCCGCATTCCGCGACAGTGGACAATGGCCCCATGAAGAGAGCAGCAGACGAGCAGGGACTCGACGTCTTGGACGACGGCACCCCGCCCAGGCACAAGCGCCGCCGCGGCCCCATGTTCGCGCTTCTCATGGCCTGCATCGGGGTGCTGGTGCTCGCGCTGGGCGTCGCCGGGTACTACGCGGTCCGGGGCCTCTCGGCCCTGGACTCCATCGACCGCGACCAGCAGCTGACGCCCCAGGACTACGAGGGACGCCCGGAAGCGGCCACCCCCGCGCCCGCCGCGTCGGGCGAGGCCCAGACCGAGGCCCCCCTCAACTTCGTCCTCATGGCCAGTGACTCACGCGGCGACATCGAGGAGGGCCGAAGCGACTCCCTCATGATCGCCCACGTCACCGGCGACCGGCAGGCCGTCTACCTGGTGTCCTTCCCCCGCGACATGTGGGTGGACATCCCCGGACACGGCAAGGGCAAGATCAACTGGGCCTACTCCTTCGGCGGCCCCCAGCTGACCGTCCGCACCCTGGAGCAACTCACCGGGGTCCGGATGGATCACACGGTCCTGATCGACTTCGAGGGCTTCATCCAACTCGTCGACTCCGTCGGCGGCATCAACGTCTACAACCCGTGGGCCACCGAGCAGAACCCCGGCACCCGGTTCGAGGAGGGTGAGATCCACCTCGACGGCGAGCGCGCTCTGGTCTACGTCCGCGAGCGCTACCCGCTCCCCAACGGCGACCTGGACCGCGCCTACCGGCAGCGCACCGTCGTCAAGGCCATCATCCGCGAGATCATGACGCCTGCCACGCTGGCCAACCCCGTCACCTTCTCCAACGTGGTGGGCCAGATGGCGGACACGATGACCGTCGATGACGGCATGACCAACCAGTTCGTCACCGATCTCGCGCTGTCCATGCGGCTCACCGGGACGGGTTCGATCGGCATGCTGCAGGCGCCTGTTTCCGGCACGGGCATGGTGGGCAGCCAGTCGGTGGTGGTCGTGGATGACGACGGCCTGGCCGAGCTGTCGCGGGCCCTCGCCGAGGACACCATGGACGAGTACCACGCCGCGAACCTCGACGGGTCGTTGGGCGAGGTGGCCGAGGTCGACCCAGAGGAGTGAGCCGCCCGCCGCGCCGCCGCTGGTGGGCCCTCGGGCTCGCCGTCGCACCCGCCGTCCCCATCGGATGGCTGGTGTTCGTGGCCGACGGCTGGACGATCAATAGGCTCGTGGTGGACATCTGGAGCCGGGCCGTGGCGTTGGGCGCGGACCTCACACCGGAGCAGACCGACGGCGTCCTCAACACCCTGATGCTGCTCCCGTCGGCCTTCTTCGCCTCGCTTTGGCTGCCGCGCGTGCGGTGGTGGGTCTGGGTGGCGCTCGGGGCGGGGGCCTCGGTGGCGATCGAGACGGTTCAGTACTTCACCGACCGCGACGCAAGCGGCCACGACCTGGCCTTCAACACCCTCGGCGCTGCCTTGGGCGCCCTCGCCGGCGCCGCCGTGAACAGGGCCGCGGCGGATGGGTCAGGTCTCGTCGAGCGCCCGGTCGGTGTACTCCGGAAGGAACCAGGCGGCAACCATCGCCATGCTGAACATCACGCCGAAGAGGGCGAAGAGCGCGGGGCGGCCGAAGCCGGCCACGATCCACGGGACCAGTAGCGGAGCCAGCATCGCCGCGATCCGGCCGAAGGCCGTCGCGGCCCCGGCCCCGGAGGCGCGCATCGCGGTCGGGTACACCTCGGGGGTGATGGCGTAGAGGGCGCCCCAGGCACCCAGGTTGAAGAACGACAGGATGCAGCCGGCCGCCAGCGTGATGGCGAAGGCCGCGGACTCCGAGCCTGGAGCCACGGACTCGGCCACCTGCGGGGCCATGCCGAACGCGAGGGCGCCCACCACGGAGCCGCCGAGGAACGTCACCAGCGTGGGCCGGCGGCCCCACACCTCCACCAGCACCGCCGCGACCGCATAGCCAGGCAGCTGGGCCAGCGTCATGTACAGCGTGAACTCGAACGACTTCACCAGCGTCATGCCCCCGTCGTAGAGCAGCGTGGGCAGCCAGATGAACGCGCCGTAGTAGGCGAAGTTGATGCCGAACCAGGTCAGCCACAGCGCGACGGTGCGGCGCTTGAACCGCTCACCCCACAGCTCGCTCTTGTCGACGGCGACCGCCTGGAGCGTGACATCGGGGGCCTTCGCGTCCTCCGGGACGGTGACGCCCGCCTCGCGCTCGAAGTCAGCGACGACGGCCTCGGCCTCGGCGTGGCGGCCCTTGCCCTCCAGGAATCGCACGGACTCGGGCAGGCCGTAGCGGATCACCAGGGAGTAGGCGGCCGGCACGGCGCCGAAGGCCAACGCCCACCGCCAGCCGTTCTCGTTGGGCACCACGAAGAATCCGATGGTGGCCGCAGCGAGCCAGCCGACTGCCCAGAACGACTCCAGCGCCACCACCACGCGCCCTCGGATCCTGCGGGGCGCGAACTCGCTGACCAGGGTGGAGGCCACCGGCAGCTCGGCGCCCAGGCCGAGGCCGACGATGAACCGGAAGATGATCAGCGCGGCCAGCCCGCCCGAAAGCGCGGAGAGCCCGGTGGCCACGCCGTAGACGAGCAGGGTCAGGGCGAAGACCTGCCTGCGGCCGATGCGGTCCGCGAGCAGCCCCCCGAGCGAGGCGCCGAACGCCATGCCGACGAACCCCACCGATCCCAGCAGCGACAACTCCCCGCCGGTGAGGCTCCACTCCTGGGCCAGCGCGGCCATGATGAAGGAGATCAGTCCGATGTCCATCGCGTCGAGCGCCCATCCGACGCCGGAGCCGAAGAGGAGCTTGTTGTGCTTCCGGGTGTAGGGCAGCTCGTCGAGGCGTTGCGTGCGGGTGAGGAGACCAGACATGCCCGCAGTCTAGGGAGCGCGGGACCCTGGTGTGCGGCCGCGGCCGGGCGCGATCCCGAGCGGCGGGCGGTGGGGCAGAATTGGGCCATGCTCACGCTCCGCGGCCTCATCGTCTGCCTGCCCGATGCCCCCGCCGACGACCTCGTCGGCGTGGTGGAGGTCCTCATCGAGGAGGGCTTCTCCTTCTTCGCGCTCCCGGTGGGGGCCGGCGCTTTCGACGACATGGTGGCCATCTTCGGCGAGCGCGCCACGCTGGGGGCGCTCAGGGTGGCGTCGGTGGACCAGGTCACGGCCGCCGCTGCCGCCGGGGCGCGCTTCGTCCTCAGCGACGTGGCCTCCGGGCGGATCGCGGACGCGGCGTCGGCCCTGGAGCTGCCCTGCTATCTGAGCGCGATGACGCCGACGGAGGTGCGGGCGGCGCTGGACACCTCGGCCACCGGAGTGCTCCTGTATCCCGCTGACGTGATCGGGCACGCCATGGCTCCGCGATTGGCCGAGTTGGGGATGGCGGGTCGCGTGATTCCGCTCGGCGGGCTCGGCGCCTACGCCGCGGGGGAGTGGGGGAAGGCCGGGGCGGCAGCCGCGTGCGTGGACAACGCGCTGCTGGGCGACGCCGTGAGCGGCGGCTCGCTGTCCATGCTGCGTGACCGGTGCGGCTCCTTCCTCACCGTCGAGAATGCGATGGCCGGTAGGGCCTAGAGATCCTCCGGCATGGCCCGCGCAGGGCGCTGGCCCGGGGGCGCCTCGCCGGCCGGATCTGGGCCGAGCATCCCGTGCAGCGTCTCGGTCTGGCTCAGCGTGTCGTCGAGGAAGTCGATGGAGGTGCCCTCGTCGTCCCCGAGTCGAGAGGCCTTCGCGCCACGGAAGACCATGACCGCCGTGGCGATGAGGGCGGACCCGCCCACCACGACGGAGGCCACGAGGAACCAGGAGACGGGGCCGATGGCATCGGTCGGGGGCGTGGCAGGGGTGGTGTCATCCTCGGAGGGTGAGGGCGAGGCCGACGGTGTGGGCGTGGCAGAGGTCGACGGGGTGGGTGAGCCCGTGGGGGTGGGGGTCGCCGTGGCCACCACGGTGTGCTCGATGGCGATGGCGGCTTGGGCCTTGGCCGCGCTCAGCTGTGCCGTGCCCGCGAAGGACAGGGTCAGGGTGAGTGTGCCGGCGGGCTGCGCTTCGGGAATCGCATAGAGGGCCTCGTAGGCGCCGGTTGAGGTGGTGACGGTGAAGGACTCGTCGACCTGGCCGCCGGCGTCGGCGACGCTGATGCCGGCGGAGCCGATGCCGTTGCCGTTGGCGTCGGTCAGGCGCCCCGTGATGGTGATCACCGAGCCGTTGACGGCGCCGCCGGGGGCCTGGGCGGTGAGGGTCAGCGCGGCCGGCTTGGCGGGCTCCTGAGTGGCCGTGCCGCCGCCGTCGGTGCCCGGCTGCTGGGTGGCGCCGGGTTGTGTCGCGGTGGGCGTGGGCTTCGGCGTGGCGCCGCCGTCGTTTCCGCCGCCGTCGTTTCCGCCGCCGTTGTTCCCGTCATCGTCGTTGTTGTCGGCTGGCGTGCCCACTGTGATGGTGGTCTCGGCCCGGGCTGGGTCCACGCCGCGCGACCCGCCAAACACGACGGCCACCACGTGCTGACCGGCGGCCAGGGTGTCGGGGAGGTCGAAGCTCATGTCGAACTCGCCGTCGTTGTTGGTGCGGTCAGACTCCATCTCACGCCCGTCCAGCGTGGCCACCAGGTCTGCCCGCTTCACCGGTTCTCCCTCCGACGTGAGGGTGCCGGCAATCTCGACCTCATCACCCGCGACCGCAAAGCTCGCCTTCAGGGTGGAGGGGGCAGCGTGCGCAGGCAGTGCCAGGAGCGCGAAGACCGACACGAGGGTCGCGGCCAGGGCTGCGCGCACGGGAGTGGGGAGCATCGATGGTTCCATTCCTGCATCAGGTGGGGGAATCGTATCCGACTGCTGAGGATTTGCTGAGGACGACCACTGGGCCGACGCCGGAACGCGGGCTTGCGTTTCGCCGGTGAACACGTATCCTGAGATGAATCTTAAGGTTTCTTAAAGTTCTCAGGGAATGAGGTGGGCATGGCTGGAGCGCGACGTGCCACGATGCCAGGCGACGACGGCGACGTGGTGGAAGTCGCGGGCTCTGTGCCCGCCCGTCGCGCCGCCGGATCGGCTCCGCGCGGTGCCCTGGTGCGTCGCGTGCTGGCGCCGGTGACCTTCCTCAGTGTGGTGGGCCTGGCGGCTGCGGCCATGGCCCTCCCCGGCACCGAAGCCGGCCTCGAGCTGACGGACCCGAGCCTGGCGGCGTCCAGCCCGTTCGGTGTGTCGCGCAACTATGCCCGCCCGTCGCTCACCGCCCCCGTTTCCCCGACGCCCTCCGCGTCCACGAGCGCCGCCGCGTCGCAGACCCCGGCCGCGACACCGACCGCCTCGACAATCCCCAGCGCGACGGCCGCGGAGGTAGCGGCGACGACCGCGACCGCGAGCGTGCCCGCGGCTGTCGAGACGCCCAGCCCCGAGCCCGTGGACTACACCGCCATGCGGGAGGGCGCGGGGACCCGCTACACCACGGCCGGCGTCAACCTCCGCGTCGGTCCCGGCGTGGGCTACGACGCCCGCACCACGCTGAGCGAGGGCAGATCCGTGCAGATCACCGAGTGGGCCGTCGACGGTTGGCGCCAGGTGGTGTGGTCGGAGAAGTCCGGCTGGATCAAGGAGAGCTTCCTGACCGAGACCAAGCCGGTGGTCGCCGCGGCCCCCTCGAAGACCGCGGCCGCATCCGGCGGCAGCTCGTCCGGATTCTCGACGGAGGCGTGCGCAGCGGCCTCCGGCATCGAGTCCGGGCTCACCTCCCGCACCCGCGCGGTCCTGCGGGCGGTGTGCGCCGAGTTCCCATCGGTTGACAGCTACGGCGGCTACCGCGCGGACAGCGGCTCGTACCACAGCTCCGGGCAGGCCA
Source organism: Tessaracoccus luoxuelianae (assembly GCF_054483915.1). Lineage (NCBI taxonomy): Bacteria > Bacillati > Actinomycetota > Actinomycetes > Propionibacteriales > Propionibacteriaceae > Tessaracoccus > Tessaracoccus luoxuelianae. The sequence goes on from NZ_CM137013.1 coordinate 1,058,594, forward strand.
TCGATGTCATGGTCTCCGGTGAGGCCGGCTGGGAGATCGCCAGGTGGGCGCGTGCCAACGCATCGTCGCTGGGTGTCATCGAGGTGCTCTACGCCCAGAAGATCTGGACGGCACAGCGCTCCGGCGACGGGTGGCGCAGCTTTTCCGACCGCGGGAGCGTCAGCGCCAACCACTACGACCACGTGCACATCAGCGTTCGCTGACCCCGGGGGAGGGTGGGCGTTGAGCAAATGGCACGGTTCGCCTATCCCTTGAACGATCAAGACCCCCTGTTTCCGCGTTGAACCCTCCCATTTGCTCAATGCCCACCCGGGCCCATGGTCGCGGGCGGAGCAGGCCCCCTAGGCTGGGGTCATGATCACTCCGGTTGACGCCACCACCACTGAAGCCTGGGCGGACCTCCGCATCCTCCACGACGCGCTCCTCCCGGACCTGCGCGGCTGGTTCGAGGCGGACCCCAACAGGGCCGCCGAGCTCACCTTCGACATGGCGGACCTCCACATCGACCTCTCCAAGAACCTCATCAACGAGGACGTCGTCGCCGCCCTCCTGCGGCTCGCCGAGCAGGTCAACCTGGCTGACCGCCGCGACGCCATGTTCGACGGCGAGCGCATCAACGTCACCGAGAACCGTTCGGTCCTCCACACGGCGCTTCGGCTGCCGCGCGAGGCCAGCCTGGTCGTCGATGACCAGGACGTGGTGGCCGACGTCCACGAGGTCCTGGACCGGATGTACGCGTTCGCGGACAAGGTCCGCTCCGGCGAGTGGACGGGCGTCACCGGCCAGCGGATCGAGACGGTGGTCAACATCGGCATCGGCGGCTCAGACCTCGGGCCGGTCATGGTCTATGAGGCGCTCCTGCCCTACAAGCAGGACGGCCTCGAGTGCCGCTTCGTCTCCAACATCGACCCCAACGACTGCGCCGAGACCCTCGCGGACCTCGACCCCACCACCACCTTGTTCATCGTGGCCTCGAAGACGTTCACCACGCTCGAGACCCTCACCAACGCCCGGATGGCTCGCGACTGGTTCCTGTCCAGGCTCGCCGAGGCCGGCGTCGTCGAGGACTCCGACGAGGCCCGCCGCGGCGCGATCGCCAAGCACTTCGTCGCCGTGTCCACCGCGCTGGACAAGGTGGCCGCCTTCGGCATCGACCCCGCCAACGCCTTCGGATTCTGGGACTGGGTGGGTGGCCGCTACTCGGTGGACTCCGCCGTCGGCCTGCCCGTGGCGATCGCCATCGGCCCGGAGGGCTTCCGCGACTTCCTTGCGGGCTTCCATGCCGTCGACGTCCACTTCCGCACCGAGGTGCCCGAGCGCAACGTGCCGCTGCTCATGGGCCTCATGAACGTCTGGTACGTCAACTTCTGGGGCGCCCACAGCCACGCCGTGTTGCCGTACGCGCAGTACCTGCACCGCTTCGCCGCGTACCTGCAGCAGCTCACCATGGAGTCCAACGGCAAGTCGGTGCGCTGGGACGGTACCCCCGTCACCACCGACACCGGCGAGATTTTCTGGGGGGAGCCCGGCACCAACGGCCAGCACGCCTTCTACCAGCTGATCCATCAGGGCACCCGCCTCATCCCGGCAGATTTCATCGCCGTGGCCAACCCGGCGCACCCCACCCTCGACGGTGACACCGACGTCCACGGCCTCTTCCTCGCCAACTTCTTCGCGCAGACCGCCGCGCTGGCCTTCGGTAAGACGGCCGACGAGGTCCGCGCGGAGGGCACCCCGGAGGCAATCGTGCCGGCCAGGGTGTTCACCGGCAACAAGCCCACCACGTCCATCATGGCGCCGGCCCTCACCCCGTCTGTGGTGGGCCAGCTCATCGCGCTGTACGAGCACATCACGTTCGTGCAGGGCATCGTGTGGGGCATCGACTCCTTCGATCAGTGGGGTGTCGAGCTGGGCAAGAAGCTGGCCATGGAGATCGCGCCGGCGGTGCTGGGCAATGCCGCGGCTCTTGCCAAGCAGGACCCGTCCACCCAGTCGCTCGTGCGCTGGTACCGCGATCATCGCCTCTGAGACGCCGGCCGGGGGGCGTGGCAGACGGCGCCGTGCCGCGTTGATCCTCGGCGCCCTGCTGACCCTCGGGCTGGTCCCCGTGGTGGTCAGCGGCGTGCGGGTGGCCTGGCTGTCCCACGGGCGCACTGCCACGGTCCAGACGGTGCCCGCCCGTGACGTCGGTCTCGTTCTGGGTGCCAAGGCAGACAGGGACAGGCCCTCGGCCTTCCTGGCCGCACGCCTGGACCTTGCGCAGCGGCTCTACGAGCAGGGCAGGATCAAGGCCATCCTGGTCAGCGGCGACGGCATGGCGCGATCCAATCACGAGACCGACGTCATGCGCGACTACCTTGTTGAGCGGGGCGTCCCGGCCGAGAAGATCGTGCAGGACCCCGCTGGGTTCGACACCTACGACTCCTGCGTGCGCGCCCGCGACGTGTACGGGGTGCGGGAGCTCACCGTCATCACGCAGGACTACCACCTGGGCCGGGCCATCGCGATCTGCTCGCTGGTGGGCGTCGACGCGGTGGGTGTGGGGGACACGTCGATAGTGCGCCGCTACCCGCTCAACTGGTTCAAGGGCGTGAGCCGCGAGTGGGCGGCCAACCTCAAGATGGAGTGGGACGTGTTCTCTGCGCGCCGGCCCCAGCAGGACCCGCCGGACCCGTCGCTCGGGAGTGCCGTCGAGGCCTGATGGGCTCAGCCTGGACCAACCATCCGCGCGAGGTGGTTCTGGCTTAGAATTCATGCTGTTTACAACGATGGAGGAAACCGTGACGCTCACCCTCACCGACCTGCCCGCCGCCGTCCAGGAGGAGGTGGCGCGCACCCGCGAGATCGTCGCCAAGCTGCACGCAGAGCTGCCCCGCTGGGAGCTCGTGGTCTGGACCGCCGGCAACGTCAGCCAGCGCATCCGCTGCGCCGACGCGATCGGCCAGGAACTGTTCGTGATCAAGCCGTCGGGCGTGTCCTACGACGACCTGTCCGCCGATGCGATGGTGGTCTGCACGCTCGACGGCGTGAAGATCAACGACGGCACGCCCGAGAAGCTGCAGCCCTCGAGTGACACCGCCGCCCACGCCTACGTGTACCGCAACCTGGAGCACATCGGCGGCGTGGTGCACACGCACTCCACCTATGCGACGGCGTGGGCCGCGCGCGGGGAGTCCGTGCCGTGCGTGCTGACCATGATGGCCGACGAGTTCGGCGGAGACATCCCCGTGGGCCCGTTCGCGCTGATCGGGGACGACTCGATCGGCCAGGGCATCGTCGAGACGTTGAAGGACTCCCGCAGCCGCGCCGTCCTCATGCAGAACCACGGCCCGTTCACCATCGGCAAGGACGCCCGCGACGCCGTCAAGGCGGCGGTGATGGTCGAAGAGGTGGCGCGCACGGTGCACATCGCCCGCCAGCTGGGCGAGCTGATCCCGATTCCGCAGGAGAAGATCGACTCGCTGTTCGACCGGTACCAGAACGTCTACGGGCAGCCCACCCCCGCCGGCTGAGGTGCCCGAACAGCGGCCTCGAAGACCTCCTCGTCGCTCGCACGACGACGAGGCGTCACCAGATGGAGACGCCGCGACCCATCCCGTAGTAGTGCCATCCCGCGTCGCTCCATCGGCGCGGGTTCAGCACATTGCGCCCGTCGATCACGTTGGGGGAGGCCGGCAGCGACACCAGCGCCGCCGGGTCAAGCTCCACGAACTCCCGCCACTGGGTGAGGACCATCACCACGTGGGCGTCGCGCACCGCCTCGTCGACGGTGTCGCTCACGTTGAGCTCCGGCTGCCGTTCGCGGAGCAGATCTCCCGCGGCGGGGTCGACGACGGCGAGCTCCGCACCCCGCGACCACAACCGTCCCGCGATGTCCAGAGCCGGCGAGTCGCGCAGGTCGTCGGTGTCGGGCTTGAACGTGATGCCCAGGACAGCCACCTTCTTGCCGGCCAGACGCCCGCCGACGGCCTGCTCCGCGAGCGAGACAGCATGGTCGCGGCGGCGCCGGTTGATGGCGTCCACCTCGCGCAGGAAGGTGAGGGCCTCGTCGACGCCGAGCTCCCCGGCGCGCGCCATGAACGCCCGGATGTCCTTGGGTAGGCAGCCGCCGCCGAAGCCGATGCCGGCCTGGAGAAACTTCTTCCCGATCCGGTCGTCGTGGCCGATGGCCTCGGCGAGCCTGGTGACGTCTCCGCCCGTGGCGTCGCACAGCTCTGCCATCGCGTTGATGAAGGAGATCTTCGTGGCCAGGAACGAGTTCGCGGCCACCTTGACCAGCTCGGCGGTCGGGTAGTTGGCCACCACCAGCGGGGTGCCCTCCGCGAGCGGACCGGCGTAGCACTCGTCGAGGATCTTCTTGGCGACGGCGCCCCGGGCCAGGTCGTCGGGCAGGCCGTAGACGAGGCGGTCGGGGTGGAGCGTGTCAGCCACCGCGTAGCCCTCGCGCAGGAACTCCGGGTTCCACGCCAGCAGCAGGTTCTTGCCGGACTCCGCCAGCGCCACCTCGATCTCCTGCGCGGTTCCCACGGGCACGGTCGACTTCCCGGCCACCAGCACCGGCCGGCCCCCGGCGGGCGCCTCGGCGTGCTCGACGATGGTCTGCACCGCCTGCCGGACGTAGGTCATGTCGGCGCCCAGCCGACCCTGAAGTTGCGGGGTGCCGACGCCGATGAAGTGGATCTCAGCGTCGCGGATCTGGGCCGGGTCGGTGGTGAACCGGAGCCGCCCTGAGGCCACATGCCTGGCAAGCAGCTCGGGGAAGTCGGGCTCGTGGAACGAGGGCTTCCCCTGGGCCAGCAGTGCCACCTTCGCCTCGTCGACGTCCAGCCCGACGACGTCGTGGCCGAGTTCGGCCATGCAGGCCGCGTGCACAGCGCCGAGATATCCGCATCCGATGACAGAGATTCGCATGGCCCTAAGGGTGCCAGACCGGACCCCCACCACAGCCGAGGACACCATGATGAATGGTCTCATCGGGCTGGCGGGTGCCCCTTTTGGGGCCCCCCGTGGCGGAACCGGCCTGGGCAGGCAATGATGGGGTACGGGTACAACAACGGAGGTTTACATCGTGGAAAACTTGACCGCGCGCGACACCATCGAAAGTGGCAACACGTCGCTCGGCATCGAGCTGGGCTCGACCCGCATCAAGGCCGTCCTCATCGGCCCGGACCACCAGCCGCTGGCCACCGGTGGCCACGAGTGGAAGTCCAAGCTCGAGGGCGGATTCTGGACCTACGACGTCGACGCGGTCTGGGCGGGGCTGCAGGCCGCGTATGCGGACCTGGCGGCGAATGTGCAGGCCAGCCACGGCGTCGCGCTGGAGACGGTGGGCTCTATGGGCTTCTCCGCCATGATGCACGGCTACATGGCCTTCGACGCGGCCGGCGAGCTGCTGGTGCCCTTCCGGACCTGGCAGAACACCACCACGGGCCAGGCGGCCCACGCCCTCACGCAACTGTTCCAGCACAACATCCCGCAGCGGTGGAGCATCGCGCACCTCTACCAGGCATTCCTCGGCGCGGAGGAGCATGTCGGCTCGATCGATTACCTGACCACACTGGCCGGCTACGTCCACTGGCGCCTCACGGGCGAGCGCTCCCTGGGCGTCGGCGATGCGAGCGGCATGTTCCCCATCGACACCACCACCGGCCAGTTCGACACAGACATGCTCGCCCAGTTCGACGACCTCGTGGCGGATCGGGGCTACGGCTGGAAGCTGGCCGACATCCTCCCCGCCGTGCTGCCTGCCGGGCAGAGCGCCGGAGCGCTCACCGACGAGGGCGCCCGCCTGCTTGACCCGTCGGGCCGGCTCCGGGCCGGGATCCCGTTCGCCCCGGCAGAGGGCGACGCGGGCACCGGGATGGTGGCCACCAACTCCGTCGCCCGTCGCACCGCCAACGTGTCCGCGGGCACCAGCATCTTCGCCATGGTGGTGCTCGAGGGGCCGTTGAAGGCCCTCCACGAGGAGATCGACCTGGTCACGACCCCGGCCGGCGACCTCGTCGCCATGGCGCACTGCAACAACGGCGCCGTCGACCTGCAGGCGTGGGTGGGTCTGTTCGGCGAGGCCGCCGCGGCGCTCGGCGCCCAGGTGGACACCAACGCGCTGTTCCAGACGCTCTACACGGCCGCCCTCGACGGCGACGCCGACGGCGGCGGCATGTTGGCCTACAACTACCTGGCCGGCGAGCACGTCGTCGGCCTGGAGGCGGGTCGGCCGATGTTCGTGCGGACCCCGCACAGCTCGTTCACGCTGGCCAACTTCATGCGCACCCACCTGTTCGCGGCGCTCGGGGCGCTGCGGGTGGGGATGGACATCCTGCTCAAGGATGAGGGCGTGGAGCTTGACTCGATGTTCGCCCATGGTGGCCTGTTCAAGACCAAGGGTGTGGCGCAGCGGTTCCTGGCCGCCGCCATGAACACGCCGGTCTCGGTCGGCGAGGTCGCGGGGGAGGGCGGCGCCTGGGGCATGGCGCTACTCGCCGCGTTCCAGCGCTCCGGCGAGGGGCCGCTGGCGGACTGGCTGGCGTCGTCGGTGTTCGGCGGTGCCGAGATCGAGACCGAGCAGCCTGTCCCTGCCGACGTGGAGGGCTTCGACGTCTTCATGGAACGCTACCGCGCAGGTCTCGCGATCGAGAGGGCTGCGGTGGACTCGCTGCACTGAGGCGCGGGCGCTCCCGCTCCGGCCCGCCGAGGGGTGAGGAGCGGAGCCCCGGACCTCACCCCCCCAACCACGCAACCCCGCGGAACGCGGGTCGGGTGACGTCGTGGGCGGCGAGGCGGCGCCGGCTTGGGGCCGTCGCGCCGTCAATGCGAGAATGTCGCCCATGCAATCCCTCCCCGCGCTCCTCGACACCCGTCTCCGGGACCTCACCGGCGTCGACCCCGAGATGCGTCCGGCCACCAAGCCCCAGTTCGGGCACTTCCAGTCCAACGTCGCGCTGCGCCTCGCCAAGAAGGAGGGGCGCCCGCCCCGCGAGGTCGCCGCAGACATCGTCGCCCGGCTGGACGTCGAGGACCTGTGCGAGCCGCTGGACATCGCCGGCCCCGGCTTCATCAACTTCCGCATGCGCTCCGACGTTCTCGCCGCCGCGGCAACCGCCCTCCTCGAGGATCCCCACGGGGGCCTCAACCCGGTGGCCTACCCGCAGCGCGTGGTCATCGACTACTCGGCCCCCAACGTGGCCAAGCAGATGCACGTCGGTCACCTGCGCACCACCATCATCGGGGACTGCTTCAACCGGGTCCTCAGCGCCCTCGGCCACACCGTCATCCCCCAGAACCACATCGGAGACTGGGGCACGCAGTTCGGCATGCTGATCGAGCAGGTCCTCGACGAGGGCATCGACGCCGGTGCGCTCACCCTCGACGAGGCCGACGCCCTCTACAAGCGGGCCGCGGCCCGCTTCCGCGAGGACGAGGAGTTCGCCACCAGGGCCCGCGCCCGCGTGTCGGTGTTCCAGGGCGGCGACGAGGAGTCGCTGGCCATCTGGCGCCAACTCGTCGAGATCTCCAAGCCCGCCTTCAACGAGGCCTACCGCCGCCTCGGCATCCTGCTCACCGACGACGACCTCGCCGGCGAATCCACCTACAACGACGACCTCCCGGTCCTGGTGAAGGAACTCGAAGAGTCCGGGGTCGCGGTGGTCGACGACGGCGCGCTGTGCGTGTTCGTCGAAGGCTTCGAGGCCCCGCTCATCGTCCGGAAGAGCGACGGCGGCTACGGCTATGCCACCACGGACCTCGCGGCCATCCGCCGTCGGGTCCGCGAGCTGAAGGCGGACCGGATCATCTACGTCACCGACGCCCGCCAGGGCGGCCACTTCGCCCAGATGTTCGCCGCCGCCCGAAAGGCCGGCTTCCTCCCCGGCGACGTGACGGCCCAGCACGTCGGCTACGGCATGGTGCTCGGGCGCGACGGCAAGCCGTTCAAGACCCGCGACGGCTCGGCCGCCACCCTCGGCTCCCTCCTTGACGCCGCCGAGGAGGTGGCCGCCCCCAACATCGCGTTGGCGGCCATCAAGTACGCCGACCTCTCCAACGGCCTGCAGAAGGACTACACCTTCGACGCCGAACGCATGGTGCAGACCACCGGCGACACTGGCCCGTACCTGCAGTACGCGCACGCGCGCGTCAGCCAGATCCTGCGCAAGGCCGAAGCCGAGGGCATCGGCTGGGGTTCGGTGACCACCCTCGACGAGCCGGCCGAGCAGCAGTTGGCCCTTCGGCTGAGCGGCTTCGGGGACGTGGTCGACGAGGTGGCCCAATCACTGCAGCCGCATAAGCTCTGTGGCTACCTCTACGACCTCGCCGGCGCGCTGGCCTCCTTCTACGAGGCGTGCCCGGTGCTCCGGTCCGAGGGCGACGTGCGCTCGTCGCGGCTGGCGCTGTGCGCGGCCACGCAGCAGGTGCTCGCCCAGGGCCTGCACCTTCTGGGGATCGACGCGCCAGAGCGCATGTGACGCACTGACGGCGGGCCACCCTCGGATGGGTGCCCGCCGTCGAAGCGTTGGTGTGTGGTCTGAGGGCTACTCGGTATCTGCCACGTCGGCCGGGTTGGCGTCTGCCACCGCCGGGATCATCGACAGCACGTCGGGGTGCTCGACGGCGTCCTTCGCGGCCAGCGCCGCGCCGATGATGCCGGCCCGGTTGCGCAGCTTCGCCGGAACCATGGGGGTCTTCAGCTTCAGGAGCGGGCCCCACTTGTCCCAGTCCTTGGAGACGCCGCCCCCCGTGACGAACAGATCCGGGGAGAACAGCATCTCGATGTGGCTGTAGTACGGCTGGAGACGCTCGGTGGCCCACTCCTCGTAGCTGAGCCCCTCCTTGTCCTTGATCGACGACGCGGCGCGCTTCTCGGCGTCGTAGCCGTCGAGCTCGATGTGACCGAGCTCCGCATTCGGGATAAGGACACCGCGGTAGATGATCGCCGCGCCGATGCCGGTGCCCAGCGTGGTGAGGATGACCAGGCCCGGGTGGTCCTTCGCGGCGCCGAAGTGCACCTCGGCGAGACCCGCGGCGTCGGCGTCGTTGACGAGGACCACCTTGCGGCCCAGCTTGTCCTCGAAGTACTCGTCGGCCTTGAACCCGCTCCACTTCTGGTCCAGGTTGGCCATGAACGGCACCCGCCCGTGCAGCACCGGCGCGGGGATGGTCAGGCCCACCGGGTTGTCGCCGATGACTCCCGCGAAGTGCTCGATGATCTCGCCGACCACAGCGGCGACGGCCTTCGGGGTGGACTTCTCGGGAGTGGGGATCCGCAGGCGGTCAGCCGCGAAGTCTCCCCGCTCCAGATCAACGGGCGCGCCCTTGATGCCCGAACCGCCAACGTCGATACCCAGGAAGATGCTCATGCGCGAAATCGTAGCGTGAGCGCCACCGGTGAAGGCAGCGGCTTCCGGATCAGGCTACCGAGACAGCGGCACGGGCCGCCCGGCCACGGGCCAGCTGCTCGTCGAACAGCCGCCGTGCCACCGAATCATCCAGGTGGTACAGGCGCAGCGACACCGGCCCGTCGGTGGTGTGCACCGCGATGGTGGCGAGCCTCAGCTTCCGCTGGACGGGGCCCTGGTGCAGCGACAGGGACTGCATCCGTCGGTGGGGCACGATCGACATCGCGTGCTCGATGAGCCCGTGATGGGCCACCAGCACATCCTCGCCCACGCCCCACGTGTGCTGCGCGTGGGAGAACGGGGTGAGCCAGCGCGCCCGGTCCGGCTGCGGAGTCGGCTGGATCAGGTTCAGGTCCATCTCCGGCCAGATGGCGTGCAGCACCGTCATCACGTCGGGCCACGTCCCGAACGGGAGCACGATCGAGTTCGACGAGCCGCTCTCCTCGCCGCCCGGATCTCCGTAGCCGAGCACGGTGACCGTCACCCGGTACAGCCCGGTGAGGCGCTGCAGCAGGTCCTGGTGGATGACCACCCCCTGGATCCGGTCCGGGCGCAGCCCCTGGGCGGTGGTGGACCCGAGCCCCCGGGAGATGCGCAGGGTGTCCCCCCGACGCGTCATCCGGAAACCCCAGTTGCGGCCCACGTTGGACCACGCCCACCCGCCGAAGGCCAGCAGGGCGCCGAAGGCGGTGATCGACGTCTCGGACCAGAGCGACATCCCCACCACGAGGCCGGCCACCAGCAGGGCGGCCACGGCGGGCGAGGACACCGCAGTGCCCAGGATCAGCGTGGCCGGGGTGACGGCGTGGATCAGGTCTTCCGGCTCGTCGCCGGCCGTCGATGACGCAACGGCCTCTGGGGCCTCGATGCCGTCGGGTGGCGAGACGGGCACGCGTCCGCGCCTGGCCAGGCTCATCCGGGCCAGCAGATGCTCGCGCAGCGATTCGGCCCGCGACTTCGTGAGGAAAGCCAGCGTCAGGCCGCCGGCACCGCCCACGTCGATGTGCACCTTCGCGAGGCCGAGGAGCCGCGCGACGAGGGGCTGGGCGATGTCCACCGACTGCACCTTCGTGTAGTCCAGCCTCGACGACGAGCGCGAGATGAACGCCCGCTCCACGCGGAACTCCTCATCGTCGACGATGAACGCCGTGGTCTTCCACGCGAAGATGCCGTACACCCCGGCCACCAGGGCCGCACCCAGCGCCATGAGGCCGAAGAGAAGCGCCTGCCTCGACAGGTCCGCCAGTCCGTTGTCCAGCTCCCGGACCAGGAACACCAGCGACGCCGCCAGCACGATCCCGCTGTGCGCCAGACCGGTCAGCGGGCTGGGATGCTCCACCACCTTGGGGGGCGCATCCGGGACCGGGACGACGGGCACTGGGGTGAAATCGGTCATCAGATCCCGGCCTGCTGGGTCTCCCCGCGCTCGATGAGACGGTTGCGCAGCGCCGCCGCATCGTCTGGGGCGAGGCCGGGAATGGACACGCTGCCCTGCGTCGAGGAGGTGATCATCTCCACCGTCGCCAGCTTGAACAGGCGGTCGATCGGGCCCGAGTGGAGCTGGACCAGCTGCATCCGGCCGTAGGGCACACAGACCAGGCGGCGGTAGAAGAGGCCGCTGGTGAGGTAGACGTCCGTGTCACGCTCGGCGTAGCCCCACCGTCGGAAGGCCCGCGGAGCGCGGATGAGCCGCCAGGAGAGCAGCGCCGCCCAGACGGCCACCACCGCCCAGCCCAGCCACGACGGGCCGAACAGGAAGGCGACGACGGCCGGGGCCACGAACATCAGCGTCCACACCACGGGGATGAGGATCAGCTTCATCCGGAGATAGTTGGGGGAGAGGCGCTGCCAGTGCGTGTCCGGCGGGGCGAAGAGGGTCTCGCTCACCGGATGAACCGCTCGTAGCGACGGCGGTCCATGCCAGGCCCGTACACCTTCAGCTCGCCCATGAACACCGTGCCGATCAGATTGATCCGGATGCCGTCCGGGCGGGGCATCAACCCCTGAACCTTCGATTCGGCCATGATCAGACTCATCCCCGACAGGTTCACGTCCACGCCCTCAGGCACGCGGATCTTCACCTCGCACAGGCCGCCGCCGACGTGCAGGGTGACCTCGCGCTGTTCGAAGGCCGCCCCGATCAGATCCAGGCGGATCTCGCCCAGCCAGGCGTTGAGCTGGACGGAGGAGCCCACCAGGGCCACGCGGCCCGGGTTGTAGGTGGACATGAAGGAGTTGCCGCCGGTGAAGGCGCCGGCGGTGAGGACGCCGGGCGGGGGTGTCGCGGGGAGGTGCGGGGGGACGGGCGACGGCGCGGAGTAGTGGGGTGCAGGAGCCATCGGGGCGGGTCGTTCGAACGCGACGAGGTCCGTGGTGAGGCCGTTCAGGTCGCCGAAGGTCTTCGCGTCGTAGGCGCGTGCGATCCGCTCGGCGTGCTCGTCGAAGGTGAGGCGGCCGTCTGCGTAGGCGGTGTTGAGCAGTGTCGCGACGACCTCGCGGTCCTGGTCTGCGCAGCGCAGCACGTCGAGGCGGTTCGGTTCGGACATACCCCCAGTCTAGGACCGTCTCCGTTCGGCAAAATCCCTGGTGGACCCGTCTGCGGCTTGTGGTCGAGCTGGCGGTGGGTGGTGGGGGCCGGGCCGCCCATGATGCCGGCGGCGGCGCTTCGCGCAGCCACGCCGTCATCAACGCCCACCCAACCTGCCCCGACCCCCACCACCCACCGCCTGCGATCGTCTCCCGCGCCCGCTGGGTGAGTCCACTGTCGCCTCGGGCGGCGCCGCTCTACCGCCGGTTGAGCCGGTCGGGCGCGGAGCGCCGCCGACCGCGTCGAAACTTCTGGCGCACGGTGCGGTGTCGCGGTGTCGCGGCGCAGTCTCAAGTGGTGATGTGGGCTCGGCCCCGGTGGTTGGGATTCACCGCGGGTGCGAGGCCCGCTCGGTAGGGTTGGGCCACGACACGAGGAGGCCTGTGATGGGTGCGAAGAAGCGAGTGGGGATCCTGACCGCGGGCGGAGACTCGCCCGGCCTGAACGCCGCCATCCGGGGCTTCGGAAAGTCCGCGATCGGCGAGCACGGCATGGAGCTGATCGGTTTCCGCGACGGCATCCGCGGGCTCGCCGAGGACCGCTGGCAGGTCCTCGACGCCTCCGCCCTGTCCGGCATCCTCACCATCGGCGGCACCGTGCTCGGCACGTCGCGTGACAAGCCACACAAGATGATGGTCGACGGTGAGGTCCGCGACATGGTGCCCACCATCATCGAGAACTTCGAGAAGAACAAGCTCGACGCGCTGGTGTGCATCGGCGGCGGCGGTACGGCCAAGAACGCCAACCGGCTCATGCAGGCTGGCCTCAACGTCATCCATCTGCCCAAGACCATCGACAACGACATCGCCCATACCGACACCAGCTTCGGCTTCTCCACGGCGCTGGGCATCGCGACGGAAGCCATCGACCGGCTGCATTCGACGGCGCACTCCCACCACCGCGTGATCATCGCCGAGATCATGGGCCACAAGGCCGGCTGGCTGGCGCTCGGGTCGGGGATCGCCGGCGGCGCGGACATCATCCTCATCCCCGAGATCCCCTACGACATCGACTCGATGGCCGCCTCCATCAAGAAGCGCGCGGACTCCGGCCGCAACTTCTCCGTGATCGCCATCGCCGAGGGCGCCCGCGACATTCAGGACACCGCGGACCTGCAGGCGGCCGAGGCACTGAAGAAGGCCGCGTCCTCGCCGGAGGCCAAGTCGGCCGCTGCGGCCCACAAGGCCTCCATCGAGGCAAGCCACCGCGACAACGCGTTCAAGGTGGCCACCGCACTTGAGCAGGCCACGGGCCTCGAGTCCCGCGTCACCATCCTCGGCTACGTCCAGCGCGGCGGCATCCCGGACGCCAACGACAGGCTGCTGGGCACCCTGCTCGGCTCAGCGGGCGCGGACCTCGTCGCTGCGGGGGAGTACGGCGTGACGGTGGCGTCGCAGGCAGGCGAGGCGGTCCCCGTGCCCTTGGGTGAGGTGGCTGGAAACCTGAAGGTCGTGCCCAAGGATCACGCCTGGATCAGAGCCGCCCGCGGAGTGGGCACCGGGCTCGGGGACTGACCTGCAGGAATCTATCCAGAGCGCGGCGTCTGTGTATATACACAGATACCGCGCTCTGGGTAGATTCCTGCAGGGCCGGGCGGGAGCGCCACCCGTGAAGCGGGTGGTCAGCGGGTGGCCTCGGCCAGCAGCTCAAGGATATGAACGTAGGTGCGGCCCGTCGCCCGCGACATCGCGATCTCGCACGTCCGGTTGAGCGACGCGTAGGCGAAGAACCCGTCCTTGACCTCCGCAGCCTGGTCCCGGGTTGCGCTCTCGGTCAGCTCGGGGTGCAGCAGGCCCCGGTCTCCGGCGAACCCGCAGCATCCCCACGACGGCGGAACCGTCACCTCGTCGCTGATGAACTCCGCAATCCGGCGCAGGTCGTCGTTGACGTCCATCCGCGTCGACGAGCACGTGGGGTGCAGGACCAGCGACGGTAGGGAGCGGGTCACCTCCAGGCGCGGCAGCAGCTGCTGCGCGGCGAACGTCACCACGTCCACGACGGTGGGCGTCCATCCCTCCGTCATCCGCGTCAAGGCGTCCGTGCAGCTGGACGCATCAACCACAACGGTGGCCTTGCCGCCCCATTTCAGCGCCGAGCGGACGCGGCGTTGCATCGTCTCGTAGCCGTCGGTGTAGCCCTTGGCCCTCCAGGGCGAGCCACAGCACAGCCCCTCGGCGTCGAGCAGCGACACCGGCACGCCCGCTCTCACACACAGCTCGTTGAAGGCGGAGAACACGCCCTGCCCCGTCGGGGCGAACATCGTCTGCAGGCAGGACGGGAAGTACACGGCGGCGACCCCGGGGCGGGGACGGTCGCGGCGACGGGGCCTCCTGCGCAGCCCGGAGCCCCGGGGGAGGTCCTCGTCGTACCCGGGGATGGCGTCCTCGCCCAGCGCCCTGCGCCCGAGCCTGGTGGCGGCGGTGGCCAGGGGCCCCGTCGACTTCGCCACGGTGAGGGCGGCCGAGCCCATCCGCGTGGCGAGGCCCCACGTGCGGGCTGCCTGATTCCACGCGCGCTTCTCGACGCCGCCCACCCGCTCCTCGCGCTGGCGGCGGACCAGGTCTCCGGTGTTGATGCCTAATGGGCACGCCACCTCGCACATGCCGTCGACGGCGCACGTGTCGATGGCCGCATAGTCGTACTCCTCGGCCACCTGACGCAGGAGCTCCACGTCGTCCTTCCGGGCGGTCAGCTCGCGGCGCAGCACGATCCGCTGCCGGGGCGTGAGGGTGAGGTCCCGTGACGGGCACACCGGCTCACAGAAGCCGCACTCGATGCACGCATCGACCTCGGGCTCGATGGTGGGCATGAGCTTGAGGTCCTTGAGGTGCGCATCCGGGTCATCGGAGATGAGGACGCCCGGGTTGAGCACCCCGGCCGGGTCGAACAGGTGCTTGATCTCGCGCATCACCTCATACAGCTCGTCGCCGTATTGGTCGCGCAGGAAGGGCGCCATGGCGCGCCCGGTGCCGTGCTCCGCCTTGAGGACCCCGTGGTGGCGGAGGGTGAGGCGCACCAACTGGCGGGTGAACTTGCGGTAGCGCAGAAGGCCGGCGGGGTCGTCGAAGCGCTCGCTGAGCAGGAAGTGGATATTGCCGTCGCGGCCGTGCGCGAACAGCGGCGCGTCGTCGTACCCGTGGCGCTGAAGGAGGTCCGCGAGGTCGCGGCAGGTGGCGGCGAACTCCTTCGGGGGCACGCAGATGTCCTCGAGCAGGGTGGTGGAGCCTGAGGGGCGGGCTCCGGCGACCAGCGCGTACAGCCCGCGGCGCAGCTCGACGAGTGCGTTGCGGTGGCGGACCTCCGTGGTCAGCTCCACGCTGCCCACCACGTCGAGCCCGGTGAGCTCGGCTGCTGCCGCGTCGAGGCGCGCGGCCAGGACCTGCTCGTCCACCTCGTGCAGCTCGACGAGCAGCGCGGCCTCGGTGGTCAGCTCACGTTCGCGGAGCAGCGCCGGTGCCCCGGGCTGCGTGCGCGCCACGCGGAGCGAGGCGGCGTCCATCAGCTCGATGGCCTCGAATCCGTGCTCGACGAGCCCCTGCACCGCGGCGGTGGCGGCGTCGAGGGTGGGGAACAGCGCCAGCGCGGCCGCCGTGTGCGGGGCCAGCGGGACCGTGCGGAACGTGGCCTCGGCCACGAAGCCGAGCGTGCCCTCGTTGCCGATGAGGAGGTGCGCGATGATGTCGACGGGGCGGTGGAACTCGAGCAGCGCGTTCAGGCCGTACCCCATGGTGTTCTTGATGGCGAACAGCCGGTTGATGTCCGCGATGGACGACGGTGTGGTCCGCAACCGTTTGCGCAGCATGTGCAGCCCGCCCACCAGGGGGGTCTCCTCGAGACGGAGAGTGATGTCCGCCGTCGGGTCTGCGGTGTCGACGATCCGGCCGCTGGGCAGCACGAAGACCATGGATTCGAGGGTGTGGTAGCTGTTCTGCGCCACGCCGGAGAGCATGCCGCTGGAGTTGTTGGCGACGATGCCCCCGATGGTGCAGGCGATGTCGCTGGTGGGGTCCGGCCCGAGGCGACGCCCGTGGCGCGCCAGCCGGGCGTTGACCGCGCGGAGCGTCGCTCCGGCCCCCGCGCGGACCCGGGCGCCGCCGTCGAGGACCTCGATGTCGCGGAAGTGGCGGCGCACGTCGACGAGCAGCCCCGACGTGATGGCCTGCCCGCAGAGGCTGGTGCCGCCGGCCCGGAAGGTGATCGGCTGGCGGGTTTCCACGGCGTGGACCATCAGCGCCGCCACGTCCTCCACCGTCTCCGGGGTGACCACCCCGGAGGGCATCAGGAGGAAGGGCGAGGCATCGTGAGCCATGGCGAGGCGGGTGAGGGCGCGCTGATCCGGCTCGATTCCGGTCTGTGCCCTACCCACGTCGTTCAGCCTACCCAGGGTGGGGTGGCGAGTCCGAGAGGCCGGTTGGAGGAGGGCACGATTTCTTTGCTAACCTAGGGCCCACGCGGGCGTAGCTCAATGGTAGAGCGCTAGCTTCCCAAGCTTGATACGCGGGTTCGATTCCCGTCGCCCGCTCCACAGCGGCCTCGTCGCCTCAGGCGTCGACGACCTTAGCGGCCGCTTCCTCAATCTCGTGGCGCTTGTCGCTGACGGTGTCCTCGAACTTGCTGAACAGGAACGACGCGACGGTGCCCACCACCAGCATGGCCACCGCGAACAGCACCGCGGTGGTGAGGCTCAACCCGCTCGATTCCAGACCCTCCGCCGAGAAGGCGGGGAACACGACCGTGGGGAAGATCGCCAGGGATGAGCCGATCACCATGCCCAGGATGAAGTGGTACATGCCGCCGAAGTAGCGGTCGAACAGCCACGCGGCACCCTTCGCGAGGAGCAGGACGCAGGCCACCACTCCCAGGAACAGGGGAATGGTCACCGCCAGGTCGAAGTCCTTGATGCCGGTGGCCATCTTGTCGTAGAGGCCGAAGTAGATGAGGAAGTTCGACGGCGACATGCCCGGCACGATGACGCCCAGGCCGATCAGTGCGCCGGAACCGAACCAGACGGGGATGCTTGGCGGCACCTGGACCAGCATCTGGCCGCCCGCGAGCATGAGCAGGAAGATCCCGGCGGCGGCGGCGCCCATGATCGCCAGGTGCGTGGGCGTGCGCCCGTGACGGCCGGCCTGCCGGTACAGCGACGGGAACGTACCGATCACGAACCCGATGAACAGGCAGGTGAACTGCGCCGCGTAGGAGGCGAAGGCGGCCTCCACCACGACGGAGAAACCCAGCACGCCGATCCCCATGCCGATCCCGATGGGGATGAAGAACAGCACGTTGCGCACGAAGTGGTGACGGACGTTGGCGAGGAACCGGATCATCGGGTCGTAGAGTCCGAAGATCACCGCCAGAACGCCGCCCGACAGCCCGGGCAGGATGGCGCCGACGCCGACCGCGATCCCCTTCAGCAGCCGAGCGAGCCACGAGCGGGGGGAGTCCGGCCGGTCGACGACCGACTCGCGGTGGGTGTGTGCGGTCATGGGCGCCTCTTCTCTGTCTTCAAGGCTCCCACCCTACGTTCCGGCTTGGCGCGTGCCAATCTGCGGCCGCCGCGTCCACACCCGCCCCACCGTCGAGCCGACGCCATCAGCTGTGCACGACACGCCGTCGGAACCGTCGGTCGGGTTCCCCTGCGACGACGGGGCGCGCGACACGCGGCGTTTCGTGCACGACCCCGCCCAGCCCCCTCGGGCTAGGCTCGACTCCGTGCTCCACATCGTGCCGCTCCCGTTGCCCGACACCCACACCGAGCCGTCGTGGCGGGATCTCTGCACGCTCATCCGCGCCAACGAACGCGAGCTCATCGGCGGCCCGCAGTGGGACGTCGACGACGAATCCCACCTCGCCTCCGAGCGGGAGGACACCGAGTCTGTGCACCGGCGGTGGCTGGCCTACGTCGACGGCGCCCCGGCGGGCTTCCTCGCGGCCGGGACCTCGCTCGTCGACTCCCCGGACAGCGCCACCGTCGCCGTCTACGTCCTCCCCGAACACCGCAGCCGGGGCGTGGCCACCGCACTGATCGAGTCCTTCAAGGCCGACCCGCCGCCAGGCCTGACCAGGGTGAAGGCGTGGGTGGAGACCCCCATCAGCGACGGCGCCACGCTGTCTCCGCCGTCGGGCCACGGCGCGATAGACCCCGACCATCCCGGTGTGCGCCTCGCCCTCAAACACGGACTGAGACTCGGCATCGTCGAACGGGTCAGCCGCTACGACTTCGCGACCCCGCTGGTGGACCCGGCTGATGCCCTCGCCGAGGCGCAGGCCAGGGCGGGAGACGAATATGAGGCGCTCGCCTGGGAGGGGCCGTCCCCCGAGGAGCTGCTGGCCGGCCAGGCGGTGCTGAAGGAGCGGATGGCCGTGGACCAGCCGCTGGGTGACCTCGCCGTCGTCGAGACCACCTGGGATGCCGCCAGGCTCCGGGAGCGCGAGCGCGTCACCCTGCTGACCAACCGGCTCTTCCACGCCGTCGTCCGACACGTGCCCAGCGGGACTGTCGCGGCGGTCAGCGAGATGGCCATGGACCGCAGCAATCCCGAGGCGTTCGTGGACCAGTACGACACGATCGTGCTCCCCGAGCACCGGGGCCGCCGCCTCGGGATGCTGGTCAAGGCTGCCAACCTCCTACAGGTGCGTCAGATGGTCCCCACGGCGACCTCGATCGTCACCTGGAACGCGGCCGAGAACCGGTACATGCTCGACGTCAACGAGGCGCTGGGGTTCTACCCCATCCTGATCAGCGGGGGCTTCGAGGCGCAGCTCTCACCCGGGGGACGCCTGCCCTGAGCGCTCTCGGCCCTCAGCTCTGCACCCGGTAGAGGAGCCGCGCGAACTGGCCGAAGGCAGTGGCGGACACCAGCTTCAGGCGGCTCGACTCGACGCGGCGCGGAAACAGCGGCGCCCCACCGGTCAACGCCACCGGCGCCACCGACAACGCGATCTCGTCCAGCGCTCCCGCGTCCAGGAACTGGCCGGCCAGATCGCCGCCGCCGACCACCCAGATGTCGCCGTCCCCGGCTGCCTCCCTGATGGCGGGCAACGCCTCGGACACGGGTCCGGACACGAACCGGATGTCCGCCCCCGCGGGGACCGGGAGGCTGCGGGTGGTGAAAACGAAGGTGGGGCGATCGCCGTGGAACTCGGCCCACTTCTCGGGGTGGGCGAGGATGTCGGACTCGGCCAGCACCCACTCATAGGTAGTGGATCCCTCCACCATCACGGCGGCGTCGGACGGGAAGAGGCCCTCATCCGGGTGGTCACCACCCGCGACCGCGAAGAGCCAGGCCAGGGAGTTGTCCTCGTCGGCGATGAAACCGTTGAAGCTGGTGGCAGTGTCGAACACGATGCGTCCCATGCCGGGCAAGCCTAATCGAGGATCAGGCGGCTGACCTCGGCTGCTGTATCGACGACGACCTCAGCCCCCGCGGACTCCAGCTCGTCGCGGGTCGCGGCGCCCGTCGTGATGCCCATCGCCCGCATGCCCGCGGCCAGCGCCATGTCCATGTCGGAGGTCGCGTCGCCGACGTACCAGGTCTCCGCGGCGACGGCGCCCAGACGCTCCAGCCCCACGAGTGCAGAATCGGGGGCCGGCTTGCCGCGGTCCACGTCGTCGGTGCTGACCACCGTGTCGATCAGATGGCGAAGCTCGGTGATCGTCAGCAGGTGGGCCGCCTGCGGACCGCCCTTGGCCGTGACGACCCCGATCGCGTAGCCACCGGCGCGCAGCTCGTGCAGCATGGCGCGCACGCCCGGCAGGACCAGCGACGGGCCGGCCTCATTGACCGCCTGATGCAGGGCGCCGCGGTACTCCAGGATGATGGCCCGCATGCGGGCCCCGTCGTCGGCGAACTCGTGCAGCTCGGCCATGGCGTCCTCGATGGGCCGCCCGATCAGGGGGTACACGTCCTGCGGCACGCACGCGATGCCGTGCGAGTTCAGGGTGTCGCTGATGTGTTGGGCGATGAGGGGGACCGTGTCGGCGAGGGTGCCGTCCAGGTCGAAGAGGACCGCGCGCGAGCTGTTCACCCCGCCAGCCTAATGCCGCCCGGCCCACCAACGTCGGCCCGGACGTGATGAGGGGCCGCCGAGCAGTGTGCTCGACGGCCCCTCAACGTCACAGGGATCAGGCGTTTCCGGGGATCACGTCGCCGGACGGCCAGGTTTCGGCGATGAAGTCCGCCACCTCGGTGGAGTGCAGGAGCTCCTCCAGCGTCGCGATGCCGGGGTTCTCGTCGCCGGTGCGCCACACGAGCATGTTGGCGTACGGGTTGCCCTCAACCTCTTCGGACTCGATGGCCTCGTTGGGGTCCAGGCCGGCGGTGAGGATGAAGTTGGCGTTGATCACGGCCGCGTCGACGGCGGGGTCCGACATCTGCTGCACGACGACCTCGGGCTGGGTCTCCTCGAACTGGAACCCCTTCGGGTTCGCATCCTCGGTGAGGGTCAGCACGGTGGCGTCCGACGGCACCTCGGTCAGCAGCCCGGCCTTCTCGAGCAGCTTGAGGCCGCGGTACTGGTTGGAGACGTCGTTGGTGATCGCGATGGTGGCGCCGTCGGGGATGGCGTCGACGGAGTCGTGCTTGTCCGAGAACAGCTTCAGCGGCTCGATGTGGACGCCCTCGCCGGCGGTGAACTCGTAGCCCTTGTCCGCGATCTGGCTCTCCAGGTACGGGAGGTGCTGGAAGTAGTTGGCGTCCAGCTCCTCTGAGGCGAGCGCCTCGTTGGGGAGGACGTAGTCGTCGAATTCGCGGATCTCGATCTCCAGGCCGGCTTCCTCGGCGAGATTGTCGCGGACGAACTCGAGGATCTTGGCGTGGGGCACCGGGCTGGCGCCGATGACGAGGCTGATCACCTCGCCGGAGGCGGCCGAGGACGCTTCGCCCGAGGTCGACGGGGTGGCGCTTCCGCCGCACGCCGTCAGGGTCATGGCGGCTGCCACGGAGGCAGCGATCGTGGTGAGAATCTTGTGCATCAGGAGGAGTCCCTCTCTGTTCGGGGCCGACAACAAGTTGGCCAGTTTCTTCTGTCCAGCACGGGGCTGGTCTCCCACAGGGTGGGAAGGTCTTAGCGGTGGTCCACGGCCCGGCTGATCCGGTCGCCGAGCCATTGGACGCCCTGCACCAGGATGACGATCAGGATCACCGTGATGACCATGACGTCGGGCGAGAAGCGCTGGAAGCCGTAGTTGTAGGCGAGGCGCCCCAGGCCACCGCCGCCCACCAGTCCGGCCATCGCCGAGTAGCCGATGATGGTCACCACCGTGGTGGTGATACCCGCCACCAGCCCAGGGAGGGCCTCAGGGATGAGGACCTTCGTTATGGACTGCATCTTCGAGGAGCCCATCGCGTGGGCGGCGTCCAGCTTGCCTGGGTGCACCTCGCGCAGCGCCGTCTCGACGAGGCGCGCGAAGAACGGGATCGCCGCGATCGCCAGCGACACCGACGCCGCGATGGGGCCCAAGGAGGTGCCGACGATCCAGCGTGTGAAGGGGATCAGGGCGAGCATCAGGATGGCGTAGGGAATGGACCTCGTGATGTTGACCACGATGTTCGAGAGGACGAAGTTGAGGGCACGGTTCTCCCCGAGCGCGCCCTTCTGCGTGACGTACAGCACCACGCCGAGCGGCAGCCCGATCAGCACGGTGGCGAGGCTGGACAGGCCCATCATGAGGAGCGTCTCCCAGATGGCGGGAAGGAGCGCCTTCTGCAGGGCGGGGTTGTTGAACCAGGTCTCGAGAAGAATCACTGCGCCGACCCCTCAATCGCGCTGCGGGAGGTGAGCTTCGCGTCGGCGCCCTGCGCGCGCAGCAGCTCGATCACCCGCTGCGGGTCAGTGCCGGGGGGTACCGAGATCCGCAGGTGGGAGAAGGTGGTGCCGGCGAGGTGCTCCACGCTCCCGGCCACGATGTTGAGCTCGGCGCCCACCTCGTGTGAGGTGTGCGCCACCACGGGCATGGCGGCCTTCTCACCTGAGGAGAGCACGTCGACGTAGGTGCCGTGCACGGCATCCAGCGGGGCGTGAGGCGGAATGCCGAGCAGTGCCTCGGCGAGCCGGGAGTCAAGGCTGTTGACGACCTCGACCAGGGGCCCTGACTCGACGATGCGGCCCCCGTCGAGCAGCGAGACAGAATCGCAGATCTTCTTCACCACATGCATCTCGTGGGTGATGACGAGCACGGCGAGGCCGTCGCGACCCTTGAGGCTCAGAATCAGGTCCAGGATCTCGTCGGTGGTCTTCGGGTCCAGGGCGGAGGTGGGCTCGTCGAACAGCAGGACGTCCGGCTCCGTGGCCAGCGCGCGGGCGATGCCGACCCGCTGTCGCATGCCGCCGGACAGCTGCGCCGGGTAGGCGGGGCCGGAGTCCGGGAGGCCGACGACCCGGAGGAGCTCGGCGACCTTCGCGTCGCGCTCGGCCTTCGGCATCCCGATCAGCTCGAGGGGGTAGCCCACGTTGTCCGCGATGGTGCGCGAATCGAAGAGGTTCGCCTGCTGGAACACCAGGCCGATGCGGCGGCGCGCGGTGCGCAGCGCGTCGGCGTGGGCTGCGGTGAGGTCCACGCCGTTGATCTCGACTGTTCCGGAGGTGGGTCGGTCCAGGAGGGTGAGGCAGCGCACGAGGGTGGACTTGCCCGCGCCGGAGTGCCCGATGATGCCGTGGATGGAGCCGGCGGGGACCGTCAGCGTGACGCCGTCCAGGGCGCGCACCTCGCGCTTGCCCTGGAGGTAGACCTTGGTCAGGTCCGTCACGGTGATCATGGGCGCCTCTCGTTGCTTCTGGTCCACTATTCAATCAGGGACCGTGGCGGAGACCCGAATCGGCGGCGGTGATGTTCACCGGCAGCGCAACGTCATCGGTGGCTGAGGCGCCCGGCTCAGTAGTGGCGGCGGACCTCTCGCGCCACGGCGTCGAAGATCTGTTCGTCCAGGATGGCGCCCACGCGGCGGACCGCGTCCGGGTCGATCCGGATGATCCGGTTCACTCGCACCTCGCTGGGGCGGCGCTGATTGTCCCACTCCCCGGTGCCGATGTCTGTCCAGTAGCGGCCGGCGTCGGCTTCCTGGGCCGCGTCGACGTCGTGGTCCTGCGAGGTGACCTGCAGGCCCAGCAGCCAGCCGCCGTCGCGCCCGATCAGGAGCACGGGCCGGTCCTTGCCCTGACTGGAATCCTCCTCGTACGGCACCCAGGTCCACACCACTTCGCCCGGGTCGGGGCGACCGTCGCGGTGCGGGTTGTACACGATCGTCGGAGCCTGCCGGTAGTCGCCGGGATAGCCGCCCGAGGCCGCAGGCGGGCGGGGGGAGCGGGTGGGTTCGGCGGGCCGCCTGGTGGCGCGGCGGCGGGCCTGGGGCGCGGTGGCCCTGTCGATCGCGCGGAGGGCGACGTCGCGGACCACGCGGAGGGCGCCGTCGAGGAAGGGGTTCGAAGCCATGGTCAGTGAGCCTAGGGCCTCACCGGAACCGCGGCAGCCGGCCGTAGAAGATGGAGCTGGGCCTGCGGTACGCCTCCGGCCGGATGGCGCGCACCTGCTCCCAGTGGCGGAAGTACCTCGTCGACGGGGGCAGGAAGAGCAGCGCGCCCCCGACGACGGCGAGCCCCAGGCCGATGAACGCCCAGTCGCTCAGGATCGCGGCGAAACCGCCGGCCAGCGCGACGGCTGCGAGGCCGCCCCACCGCGTCCACCGCCAGCCGTTCCAGGCATGGAAGCCCACCACCCCGCACGCGCCGGTGGCCAGCACCAGGGCCGCGGCGAACCCGCCCTCCAGCGTGAGCGACAGCCACTTGCCGGGCTCGGGCGCCACCCACTCGATGAGCCGCGCCGAGGTGGCGTAGCTGTCCGGGTGCGCCGCCAGCCACCAATGCCAGCCGTAGGCGGCGGCGAGTGCGGCCACGGCCAGGTACTGAAGGATCGCCGAGACCAGCACGACGGCGGGGCGCGTCGGCTCGCCCGTACGCGGGCTGCGGGGCACGTCGCCGTGCAGCTCCTCGATGGGCGGGAGCGTTGCGATGGGCTGGGGCTCGGTCATCGCCTCCAGCCTACCGGCGCCCGCCACTGTTGCCCGGGGCGCGGGCTCGGCGGGATACTTGGGCATGCCACACGAGCACGACTGGGATCAGGCCTACCGCGATACCGACAGAATGTGGAGCGGGGAGCCCAACGCCGCCCTGGTCGCGGAGGCGCCGAAGCTTCGCCGCGGGCGCGTGCTGGACGTGGGGTGCGGGGAGGGCGCCGACGCCATCTGGCTGGCGACGCACGGCTGGGAGGTCACGGCGCTGGACCCGTCGCTGGTGGCGATCGAGCGGGGGCAGAGGGCGGTGGAGGCCACCGGACTCATCGTCGAATGGGTGCTCGGCAGCATCGGGCAGGCGCCCCTCCCGCACGACGACTTCGACCTCGTCTCCGCGTTCTACGTTCCCCTGCCCAAGGACTCGCCGGCCGTTGACGCGCTGGCCTCCGTCGTCGCTCCCGGCGGCGCGCTGCTGGTGGTGCACCACGCGGACTTCAACCCGAAGCACTCGCACGTCGACCCCGCCACGCTGGCCTATCCCGACGACGTGGTCGAGCGGCTGGGCGACGGCTGGACCGTGCTGGTGCACGAGCGGCGCGCACGGAGCGTCGCGGAGGGGGCTGGGGCGCACCACCACGACGACATCGTGCTCGTCGCGCGACGCGACGACGCCCCCGCGGCGACACCTCCCGCCCAATGAGCGGTCGCGGCCCCTGTCCCGTTGGCTGAGGAGCCGCGATCGACGTGACACTTCCGTTCCCTGAGCTGAGGAGCCCCGCGTCGCGATCGACGTGACACTTCCGTTCCCTGAGGAGCCCCGCGTCGCGGAGCGACCGTGGGGCGTCTCGAAGGGTTGTCACCCGACCCTGACAACAAGACTGCTTGTCGGCTTGCGATTCGACCCTTCGAGACGACCCCCGGCCGCTCCGCGGCGGAGGTCTCCTCAGGGAGCGGGTGGTGACGACCCCCGGCCGCTACGCGGCGGAGGTCTCCTCAGCTCAGGGAGTGGTTGGTGACGGCGCCCACGGGTTCGGCGGGGCTTGTATTCGTTCCCTGAGGAGCCCCGCGTCGCGTAGCGACCGCGGGCGTCTCGAAGGGTTGTGACGCGACGTTGTGGATCCTCAGCGCAGGGATGCCGTAGCCGCGTCGACGGGGGACACGTCTGGGCGCAGCGCCCGCAGGACGGGCTGGCGGAGGGCGCCGTCGGGCGTCACGTTGAGGTAGCGCACCTGCACGCACAGCATCGGTTCGACCCAACGGGCCTGGCGGGCCACCGGGTCCGCGGGCACGGGCTCGAACGGGGGAGTGGGGCGTTCGGTGTCGCGGAGGACCGCCAGCAACGTGTCCCGGTCGGAGTGCCCGAGTCCGGAGCCCACCCGCCCCATCGGATACAGCACCGGCCGCGCCTCGAAGGTGGCCTCGTCGCTCGGCTGCCCCACCCACAGCGCGCCCAGCGCGTGCTCGTTGCCGCCCTCCGGCAGCCACCCGCCGATGACCACCACCAGCTCGGAGCGGTGCGGGGTCTTGACCCAGTCGTCGCTGCGCACCCCCGGCCGGTAGATCGACGAGCGCCGCTTGCTCATCACCCCCTCCAGGCCCGCCTCGCGGGTGAAGTGCGCCAGCTCAGCGCCGTCGTCGAAGAGCTCCGAGAGCCGCCAAGCGGGTCGGTCGAGGTCCAGGGCGTCCAGCGCGGCGCGACGCTCGTGCAGCGGACGGCGGGTGAGGTCCGTCCCTCCGAGGTGCAGGAGGTCGAACACGACGAAGGTGACGGGGCGCTCCACGGCCCAGCGGGCGGCGCGGCGGGCATCGCGGACGTTCATCCGGGGCATGATCGCATGGAACGACGGCGTCCCCTCGGGGCCCATCGCCACGACCTCGCCGTCGAACAGCGCACCCTCCGGGAGCCCGACGGCCCCGGCCGCCACCTCCGGGTACGCCACCGTGATGTCGCCGTCGGTGCGGTTGGTCAGCCGCAGCCTGCCGTCGCGAACCTCGCCCAGCGCGCGGACCCCGTCCCACTTGATCTCGTGCACCCACTCCGGCCCAACCGGCGGCAGGCCAGGGGTGGCCGACGGTGTGGCGAGCATGGGGCGCATGCCGCCCATCATGCCCCCGACACTGCCGCCGCGCCCCGCTGGGCACGAAACGCCGTCGCAATCGTGGGGGAGCGCCCTCAGCGTGGTCGACGGGCGGGTCAGGCGGCGTGTCGTGCCCGGCAGGGCCGCCGGTCAGGCGCCGATCTTGCGCAGCGCCAACTCGGTGAACAGCGCCGCCCCGTCGGCGATGACGGCGTCGTCGAAGCGGGCGTAGGCGGAGTGGTTGAACGGCGCGGTGAGCGGGTCCAGGTCCGGCGGGCAGGCGGACAGACCGATGAAACACCCCGGGGCCTCCTGCAGGAGGCGTGAGAAGTCCTCGGCGCCGGCCAGCGGGTTCTTCCACCGCAGGTGTCGATCCTCGCCGAACAGGTCCGTCACCGCGTCCGCCACGACGTCGGCCTCGGCAGCGTCGTTGACGGTGACCGGGTACTGCTCCAGCAGTTCGAACTCGCCCCGCACCCCGTGCGCCGATGCGATCCCGGACACCACCTCGGGGATGGTGGCGATGAGCTTGTCCCGCACCGACGTGTCGAAGGTCCGCAGCGTGGCCTCCAGCCGCCCCTCCTCCGGGATGACGTTGGCGATGGTGCCGGCCTGCAGGAGCCCGACGGTGACGACAACCGGGTTCTGCACGTCGAAGCGCCTTGTCACCATGGTGTTGAGGGCCAAGGCGATCTCCGCCAGCGCCGGCACCGGGTCTGCCGCGAGCTGCGGGGTGGAGCCGTGGCCGCCGCGACCCACGACCCGCACCTTCGCCACATCCGAGCTGGCCATCACGGTGCCTGGCTTGGTGGAGAACACTCCGTGCGGATCCAGCGCGGCCCACACGTGGATGGCGTAGACCCAGTCCGGCCGCGACCCCGCCACGTCCAGCAGCCCCTCCTCCAGCATGAACCTGGCGCCGTCGACGCCCTCCTCGCCGGGCTGGAACATGAAGACCACGTCCCCGGCCAGCTCGTCCCTCCGCGCGCACAGCGCGTGCGCTGCGCCGATCAGCATGGCCATGTGGAGGTCGTGGCCGCACGCGTGCATGGCGCCGTTGGTGGACGCCCACTCCAGCCCGGTGAGCTCCTCGACGGGGAGCGCGTCCATGTCGGCTCTCAGCAGGACGACGGGGCGCTTCCCCGAAGTGGGTCGGCCGCCGCGCAGCACGCCGACGACGCTGGTGACGCTCTGCCCGAGCGTGATCTCCAGCGGCAGCCCATCCAACGCCTCCAGAACACGGGCCTGCGTCTCCGGTAGCTGCAGCCCCACCTCCGGGATCTGGTGGAGTTCGCGGCGCAGGGAGATGAGGTCGGGCGTCATGGACAATTCATATCAGGCCAGGAAGAAGGCCTTCGTGCCGTCGAACATCATCTGGACCGCCATGATCACCAGGATCATGCCCATCAGGCGCTCCACCGCGACCAGCGCCCGGGTGCCGACGACACGCTGCAGGAAGCCGGAGAAGTACAGGGTCACCGCGGTCACCAGCCAGGCCAGGACCAGCCCGCCGAGGAACCACTGCCAGTTTCCGGGGTCCTGGCTGACCAGCACCACGATGACCGCCAGCAGCGACGGCCCGGCGATATAGGGCACCGCCAACGGAACGATGAACGGCTCATCGTGGGTCATGGGCTCGGCCAGGTTGCGCTCGGACGTGGGGAAGACCATCCGGATCGAGATCAGCAGCAGAATGACGCCGCCGGCCGCCTGCAGCGCGGCCTGGTCGATGTGCAGCACGCTCAGCATGGACTGGCCGAGGAACAGGAAGGCCACCATCACGGCCAGGGCGATCAGGCACTCGCGCAGGATCACCCACTGCCGCCGCTCGGGCTTGGTGCGCTGGAGGGAGGTGAGGAACAGGGGAGCGTTGCCCAACGGGTCCATCACCAGGAGAAACGTGACGAACGACGAGAGCATCAAGGCCATGGCCGGATCCTATCGCCGGACAGAGGAGGGCCCCCACCGTCGAACGGCGGGGGCCCTCGTCAGCGGCCTGTGCTCAGGTCACGGGACCATGGTGCCGGTCTCGAGGAACCGCACGTGCCAGCCCAGCGCGGTGGCAAGGTCATGCGGGGTGTGCTGCCCGTTGGCCTTCTTCTCCGCCAGCTTGACGTACTCGCGCAGCGGCTCCTTGAAGTCCGGGTGGGCGCAGTTCTCGATGACCTTGAGCGCGCGCTGGCGGGGGGCCAGGCCGCGCAGGTCCGCGAGGCCCTGCTCGGTGATCAGCACCTGCACGTCGTGCTCGGTGTGGTCCACGTGGTTGACCATCGGGACGATGCAGGAGATGGCCCCG
Organism: Tessaracoccus luoxuelianae; assembly: GCF_054483915.1. Taxonomy (NCBI): domain Bacteria; kingdom Bacillati; phylum Actinomycetota; class Actinomycetes; order Propionibacteriales; family Propionibacteriaceae; genus Tessaracoccus; species Tessaracoccus luoxuelianae. The sequence continues at coordinate 1,086,955 of NZ_CM137013.1, forward strand.
CCCTTCGCCGTCGACGGCGTGACGAAGCTGGAGACCCAGCCGTTGCGGGTGAAGTCACCCGAGCCGCCGATGCCGTTCTGCATCCGCGAGCCCATCACGTGGGTGGAGTTCACGTTGCCGTAGATGTCCGCCTCGATCATGCCGTTGCAGGCGATGACGCCCATGCGACGGATGGCCTCGGGGTGGTTGGACACGTCCTGGGGGCGGAGCACGATCTTGTTGCGGTATTCGGCGGCCTTGTCGTTCATCCGCTGGGCGGCCGTGGGGCTCAGTGAAAACGCGGTGGCGGAGGCCACCGTGAGCTTGCCGGAATCCAGCAGGTCCACCATGCCGTCCTGGATCACCTCGGTGTAGGAGGTGAGGTTCTCGAACGGTCCCTCGAGCAGGCCGGCCAGCACCGCGTTGGCGATGTTGCCCACGCCGGATTGCAGCGGAAGGAGGTTCTCCGGCAGCCGCCCCGCCTTGACCTCAGCGCCGAGGAAGTCGAGGAAGTTGCCGGCGATTGCGCGCGAGTCGTCGTCGAGGGCCTTGAACGGCGTGTTGCGGTCTGCCGAGTTGGTCTCGATGACCGCGATCACCTTGCTCGCGTCCACCTTGAGCACCTTGCCGCCGATGCGGTCACCGGCGTTCTGGATGGGCAGCGGCACGCGGTTGGGGGGAAGGGCGCCGATGGGGTAGTAGATGTCGTGCATGCCGAAGAGCTCTTCGGACTGCCACGAGTTGACCTCGATGATCACGTGGTCCGCATGGTCCAGGTACGTGCGGTTCATGCCCACCGACGACGACGGGACGATATCCCCGTCCTCGGTGATGGCGGTGGCCTCGACGACGGCGAGGTTGAGATGGCCGAGGAACCCCTGCGACACCTGCGGGCCCATGTGGGAGAGGTGGATGTCCTGGTAGTACGAGATGCCGGAGTTGATCGCGCTGCGCATGTCGGGGTCCGACTGGTACGGCGCGCGGTAGGAGATGCCACCGGTGCGCGCGAGGGCGCCGTCCAGCTCCGGGGCGGTGGAGGCGCCGGTCCAGACGCCGATCCGGAACGGCTCGTCGTGGCTGTGGCGCGCCTCGATGATGGCCGCGAGGGCCTCCGGGAAAACCTTGGGATAACCGGACCCGGTGAAGCCCGAGAAGCCGACATTCCATCCGTTCTCGACGAGGGCTGCGGCATCGTGGGCCGACATGACCTTCTGCTTGAATGCCTCGTTGCGGATGCGACCTGACATCTGTCCTCCTTGAAGATTTGCGGTGCGCTCTCACCCTACCGGCGAACGCACGCCATTTCCGCCGCGCGGGAGTTGTCCGATCGGCGGGCAAACCAGTGCAACGGTGTGCACTGACGGGGTGGTCAGCCCAGCTGGGCTGCCGTGATCCCATCTTTGCAGGATGCACCGCGCCGCCCCGATGGGGGTGGCGCAAACGTAGATTGGACCCAGGGGTCAGTCGGGCCCGACGAGAGGACAGCGATGAGCAATCCACGCACCCAACTGTGGCTCGTGCGCCATGGCGCCACCGAGTGGTCCCAGGTCGGGCGGCACACGTCCGTGACGGACCTGAGTCTCCTGCCGGAGGGGCGTGACGACGCCGAACGGATGGGCGAGCGCCTCGCCGGCGAGCACTTCGGCCTGGTGCTCAGCTCGCCGCGTCGCCGCGCGATGGAGACCGCCGCGCTCGCCGGCTTCCCGGCGCCTGAGATCGATCCCGACCTCGTGGAGTGGTCCTACGGTCCCGGCGAGGGGCTCACCAGCGTGCAGATCGCGGAGCGGGTCCCGGGCTGGCGGATCTGGACCCACGGCGCCCCTGCCATCGAGCGGGAGGGGTTCCCGGAGGGGGAGACCAAGGAGCACGTGGTGGAGCGGCTGGGCCGGGCGATCGACAGGGCCCGCGCAGCCGGCGAGGAGAGGGTGCTGATCTTCGGCCACGGGCACGCGCTGCGGGTGCTGTCCATGCTGTGGCTGGGTGCCCCCGTGGAGTTGGCCGCCAGCTTCCCGCTCCTGACGGGATCGCTGAGCGTGCTGGGCTGGGAGAAGGACTCGCCGGCGATCGTCCGCTGGAACAGCTAGCGAGACACTGGGGAAGCACTGATCGATGCTGTTCTCGGCGAGGACGTGCCGGGCGGGATGAGATGGCGCCACTACATCTGGTGCGTGTACTTGACGTCCATATTCAGATGGAGGGGTGTCAGATCGCCCGATCCGGTGCACCGCAGCCAGGACATGATTGGTCAGTGGTTCCCTAGGCCAGCGGTGCGCTCTTGAAGGCGAACGCGGCCACCGCGTCGAGTCGGGGGAAGTTGATCGCCACGTCGGCGTGCGCGGCGGTCACAGGCTTGGCGCAGTAGGCGATGGACAGCCCGGCGGCGTCGAACATGCCCAGGTCGTTGGCGCCGTCGCCCACCGCGACCGTCAGGGCGGGGTCCACGCCCTCCGCGTGGGCGAAGCGGAGGAGATCGCGCGCCTTCTGATCCCGATCGACGATGGGCCCGGTCACCCTTCCGGTGAGCCGCTCCTCGCCGTCGACGAGCTCGGTCTCGAGGGTGTTGGCGTTGAAGAAGTCCAGACCCAGGCGCTCGGCCAGCGGGGCGACGAGCTGGCTGAAGCCCCCCGAGGTCACCCCCACTCTCGCGCCGCAGCCGCGTGCCGCGGCGATCAGCTCGGCGGCCCCGTTGGAGAGGGTCATCGCCTCGCCCACAGCGGTGAAGATGCTGGTGGGGAGCCCGTGGAGGGTGGCGACGCGCTCCTCGAGGGACTGGGCGAAGTCAAGCTCGCCGCGCATCGCCCGCTCAGTGATCGCCGCCACCCGGGGGCCTACCCCGGCGTGCTCGGCCAGCAGGTCGATGGCCTCGGTGGTGGTGAGGGTGGAGTCCACATCCATGAGCATCAGCTTGGCGGGGACCCTGGCCAGCGGCCCGGTCACCACGCCGACCGCCACCTGGCCGGCCACCGCACGGAGGGCCCTGCGCAGCGCCGCGGGATCATCGTGTTCGGTGAACATGCTGATCCGCTGCCCATAGTGGGTCTCGTCGCTGATGACGTGCCCGGTGGTGGGCACGAGCGCGACGAGCGACTCCGGAATGGGCCCCATGGCGGCCAGCGTGACGCGAATCTCCATGGGGTCAGGCTATCCGGGGCTGTGGTCCGGCACCGGTGCGTAGGCCTGCGGTGGGACGCCGCGGCGCACGAGGCCGCTCACCGGGCTGCTGCGATGGGCGTGACGACGAGCTCAAGCTCCTCGCCGTCGCGCAGCACGGTGAGCGTCATGTCGCGGCCCACCCGGCCGGCGCGCACCAGCGCCACCAACGACTCCGTCGACGTGACTGGGTTGCCGTTGACCTCGGTGACGAGATCACCCACCTGCATGCCCACCGCCTCGGCCGGCGATCCGGGCACCACGTCGGCGATGGCCGCACCCATCCGGCCCGTGGTGTTGATGTCCCCGGCGCTGACCCCGATCTGTGGGTGTTCGGCGACCCCCTTGGCGATCAGCTGCTCTGCCACGTACTGCACCTGGTCCGCTCCGATGGCGAAGCCGATGCCGATGTTGCCGGCGCTGTCGCTCGATGAAGCCAGGGAGGCGATGGAGGAGGTGATGCCCACCAGTTCGCCCTCGGCGTTGACCAGCGCGCCGCCCGAGTTGCCCGGGTTGATCGCCGCGTTGGTCTGGATGGCCGCCGTCACCACCACATCCTGCTGGCCCTGCGCGACGGTGCTGTTGGTGACCGCGCGCGTGGTGACGGGCCGGTTGAGGGCGGAGACGATGCCCGTGGTGACAGTGTCCGCCAGCCCGAGGGGGTTGCCGATGGCCATCACGGGATCACCCACCGCCAGCTGCGTCTCATCCGCATAGGACATGACGGTGAGTTCCGACGGTGGATCCACCAGCTTGATCACCGCCAGGTCCGTGGATGGATCCGTGCCGACCATCTCCGCCGCATAGGACGTGTCGCCCAGCAGGACGACGATCTGGGCTCCGCTCCCGCTGCCCGAAACGACGTGGTTGTTGGTGACGATGTGGCCCTCGGCGTCGATGACGACGCCCGAGCCCTGCCCTCCGGACCCGTCCTGGCCCGTCACCTGGATTGCGACGACGGCGCTGGCCGCCGCGGCCGCAACGACCGTCCAGTTGGGGCTGTTCGGGTCCGCCTGGACCACCTGGGTCTCGGTGGGGACGCTGGTGGCGGACGCGCTCGCCGCGGCGGTGGCCGCGTCCTGGGCGGCGAGGCGGGCGGCCCCGAATCCGGCGCCGCCACCGACGCCGGCCGCCAGCACCGCCACGGCGACAAGGCCCGCGACCCGTGAGCGGCCCTTGGGTCGGGCGGTCGCGGTCGCGGTGGGGGTGGGCGAGGCGCCGAACGAGGCCGTGGGCTGGCCGAAGGGGTAGGCCGGCGGCGGGAAGTCGAGCCGCTGGGGCCCCTGCGTGGGGGAGCCCTGCGCGGAGAACTGCTGCGCGATGAACCCCTGCCCCTCGCTGCCCGGACCCTGCGGCTGGACCGGCTGCTCGCCGGCCTGCGGGGTGTGCACCGGGGCGGTGGGCTCGTCGTGACCGGCGTCGACGTCCTTCCAGGCGTCTCGGCTCCACGGATTCGGGTTCTGCTCGTTGCTCATCGCGGCTCCTCTGGTGGGTATGCCCTCAGGTAACCCACCAAGTCTATGAGGCGCCTGTGAAACCCCTGAGTTGTCCCTGATAACCCCGATGGCGGGGATCGGTGGTCACCTGGCCGTGGTCACCGTGACCGTGTAGCGCGGATCCTGCTCGGCCACCTTCGTGGGGCCGACGCGCTCGTTGAGTTCCTTTCGCCACGGCAGGTGGGAGTTGAACACGCACCACAGCTGGCCGCCGGGACGCAGCACGCGGCGGGCGTCGTCGAACATCTCCAGGGTGTCGGAGGACTCCTTGGCCACCCCCTGATGGAACGGTGGGTTGGTGACGATGGCGTCCACGCTGCCATCGGCGTAGCCGTCCAGGCCGGCGCCCCAGGTGGCGTCGACGGTGAGGCGGTTGACCTCGGCGGCGACGGCGGTGGCCGCCACCGCGGACCAGCTGACGTCGCGGGCCAGGACCCGCATGCCCGCCTTGGCCAGCCACATCGAGAGCGTCCCGTTGCCGCAGCCGAAGTCCAGGACATCGTCGGCCTCGAGGCCCGCGGTGCGGCCGCCGCCCGCGAGAGCCGAGATGAGCAGGCGGGAGCCCGGGTCGATCTTGGTCCCCCCGAAGGTGGCGCCATGGGCGGCGACGGCGAAGCCGAGGTCCGCGTGCTCGCGCACCTTCGGCCAGTCCGACTCGTGCCCCTCGGGTCCCCAGGCGCGGAGCACGCGGCACTTCGAGCGACCGAGGCTGGCGGCGACGGCGGTGAAGTGCTTGCCGAGGACCTCGTTCATGGAGCGGTTGAGGTGCCGGATCCGGGCGCCTCCCACGAAGGTGACGTCCTGGGCCCCCTGCACGAGCGCGGCCATCTCGTCGAGTGCCCCCAAAGACTTGGGGAGGCGGGCGAGCGCGACGTCCACCCCGGCAAGGTCCGAGGGGTGCTCGACGAGGAGGTCGGCGGGGACCTTGGCGGCGTCGCGCCAGTCGTCGCACCACACCCGCACATCAGCGGTGAGCGTGAGGGCGTCGTCGACGAGCGCGGGGGAGTCCAGCAGCGCCACCGCCCCGGCTTGCTTGGGGGCTTCGTCCCAGATCAGGTCATCAACGGCGTCACGCATGGGGTGAGTCTACGGAAGCGACGCGTGGAGTGCGCCGGTCCCCGCGATCGCTAGGGTGTGGGCTGAGCGTCACGAGGAGACCCCCATGCATCACGAGTTCGCGCCCGGCAGCGTCATCCTGGTCGGCGGAGGCCCGGGGGATCCCGGTCTCATGACCGTGGCCGGCCTCGCCGCGATCCGGCAGGCCGACGTCATCGTCCACGATCGCCTGGGCGCGCTCCAGTGCATCGATGAGGCCAGGCCGGGGGCTGAGATCATCAACGTGGGCAAGATCCCGCGCGGCGACTTCACCCCGCAGGAGGAGATCAACGCCATCCTGGTTGACCGTGCGCACCGGGGCCTTCGCGTGGTGAGACTCAAGGGAGGCGACAACTACGTCTTCGGACGTGGCGGCGAGGAATGGCTGGCGTGCCGGGCCGCCGGGGTTCCGGTCCGGGTCATCCCGGGGGTGACCTCCGCGGTGTCGGTCCCGGCGCTGGCCGGCATCCCCGTCACCCATCGAGGGCTCACGCAGGGCTTCGTTGTGGTGTCCGGCCACGTGCCGCCGTCGGACCCCCGCAGCGACGTCAACTGGGCGGCACTCGCCGCGGCCAATCTCACGCTTGTGGTCCTCATGGGGGTGCAGAACCTGCCCGATATCGCGGCCGAGCTGCAGCGCCACGGGCTCCCCGGCGACACCCCGTCGGCGGTGGTGGCCGACGGCACCACGCCCGGGCAGCTGACGCTGCGCGCGCCCCTGTCGCGGATCGCCGAGGAGTCGGAGAGGGCCGGGATCCGGCCGCCGGCCATCGTCGTGATCGGCGAAGTGGCCGCTCTTGAGCTCGAGGACTGAGGTGGACTTCAGCCTCCGAGTGGACCCCGCCGATGAGACCGCCATGGAGTTGCTCGGCCGCCTCGCCCAGCGCGCCGAGGTGACGCCGATGGTCCACGGCCGGGGAACGGCGCTGGTCCTGGGTGGGGCGAGGTCGGGCAAGTCGTCGTGGGCCGAAGCCCAGCTGGCGGGGGCCGCGGACGTGGAGTACGTGGCGACCTCCGAGGTGCTCGACGGCGACGCGGAGTGGGCCGAGCGCGTCGCGCTCCACGTTGCGCGTCGGCCCCCGTCGTGGCGGACCACCGAGACGAAGGACCTCGCGGCGGTGCTGGAAGCCGACGATCCCGCCGCGGTGCTGATCGACTGCGCGGCCGTCTGGCTGGACCGTGTCCTCTTCGACGCCGGCGCCTGGGACGACGCGCCGGGCTGGCGGGAGCGGGTGGAGGCGGAGGTGTCGCGGCTTGACGATGCGCTGGTGCGTACCGGCCGGGACGTGATCGTGGTGAGCAACGAGGTGGGGTCGGGCATCGTCCCGGCCACGCCGTCGGGGCGGCTCTACCGTGACGAACTGGGCCGGCTGAATGCCCGCCTGGCCGCCGTCTGCGGCGAGGTGTGGCTGTGCACGGCGGGGATCGCCAGGCGGCTCAAGTGAGGGGATTCGTGGCCGCGTTGGGCCTGTTCACGGTGATTCCGGTGCCGCCCGTGGCCGAGATCGACCGCGGGCTGGCCGGGCGCGCCATGGCGGCGTTCCCGTGGGTTGGGCTTCTGGTGGGGGCGCTGGCCGGGGCGGTGCTGTGGGGTGTGGTCGCCCTGGGGGCGGGCGGATGGCTGGGCGCGGCGCTGGCGCTCGCCGTCGTCGCGCTTCTTACGGGGGCGCTGCACCTGGACGGGCTGGCCGATACGGCCGACGGCTTGGGGTCGCGGAAGCCCGCCGAGGAGGCGTTGGTGATCATGCGCAGGTCCGACATCGGGCCGATGGGCGTGGTCGCGCTGGCCCTGGCGCTGCTGATCGACGGCGCAGCGCTGGCGTCGCTGGCAGAGCGGGGCGGGCTGCTGGCGGCGGGGGCCTTGACTGTCGCGGCGATGGTGGGCCGCGGCGTGGTCACGCTGGCCACAGTGTCGCGGGCGTCGGCACGGCAGCATGGATTCGGGGCGCTGTTCATCGGCGCCACCTCGCGCGCCACGGCGGTCCTCACCGGGGTCGCGGTGGTGGGTGTCGCGGCGGGGGTCGGTGCGCTGGCCTTTGGCTTGAGCGGCGCAGCGGTGTTCGTGGGCGCGACGGTCGCGGCGGGCGGGGTCGGGTTCCTGTGGGCCCGCCACCTGCGTCGGCGACTCGGCGGGATGACCGGCGACGTGTTCGGATCCATCGTCGAGGTCACTCTGGCCGCGTTCCTGGTTCTGGTGGCCCTGCTCAACAGGGCTGTCTAGGCCCTCAGCCGGTGTGGCCTGCCCGCGACCGCGAGGACAGGGCTCCGTCACGGGTGAAACCGGGCAGCTCCGACTCGACCATCCACGTCCCATCGTCCAGCGAGAGGCGCCCGAGCGTGGTGAGGGGGCCCGCGATGTCGTGGGTCTCATAGGCCAGCAGGAGCCACTCCCGGACCTCCACCTCCACGGCTGGCGGCGCCCAGCCGTCGACCCGGGCCGCGATGTCGGTCAGGGGCCGCGACACCGAGTAGTGCCCGACGGTGACGTGCGGCACGTACCCGCCGCCGCCCACGGCGAAGGCCCGATGGGCCGCGTGCAGCTCGGGCGCCTCGGCGGCCAGATACGGCACCATCGGGAACGACCCCAACCCCGCGACCCTGACCGTGAACGGCCCCGCGGCGAGCCGGCGCAGCGCCGCGACATCCGAGGCCAGCCGCCCTGGTCCGTACGGCTCCTCGCCGGGGCGGGCGCCGGGGGAGGGTGCGAGACCCGCGTAGGCGACGGTGACGTGTGGCTGCCGGTCGTAGCGGGGGAGGAGGACGTCGGCCAGGCGCCCGCGCGCCTCCCCGACCCCCGCACGGACCGCGTCGACGTCCGCATCGACGGCCCACACCATCGCGTGCCTGCATCCGCCGTGCCATTCGGGGAAATCGCGGTCCTCGCAGGCGACGGTGCGTTGGCTCGATGATTCCACGACCCCATCATGACGGGAGGGTCGGGTTTGTGTGTCTGCAACTTGCTACCCATAGAGCGGCATCTGCGCATATATGCAGAAGCCGCCCTATGGATAGCAAGTTGCAGACCCCTCGTCGTCAACGACACCGGCAGGCTGGCGAACAGACGATTCACGGTAAGCCTCCGATCAGGGCTTCACTTGCCTTGGGTGCTCCAACTCTGGAACGTGTTCCATGGTTGGCCGATGTGGCCGCCGACGCCGAGGACGTCGTCGAGGACCACGGGCGGAGAGGAGCTGTCCACCGGCACGGCAAGGATTCCGTAGCCGGGGTAGGACCACGCTATGTACAGCAGGGCCTTGCCGTCGGGCGACCAACTGACGCTGTACGGCGCCCATACCTGGACCTTCCCGCCGTGTGTGGTCTGCGGGGCCGGGATCACAGTCTGGGTCCCGAACGGTGTGCGGGGGTCGTCGCCGCCGACGGTGACGACGACAGCCTCGTGTTCGTCCAGGCAGATCCGCTCCTGCCCGGCCTCGTCCACGTAGGTGTCGCAGCTCCGCTGGAACGCCACATGGTCTCCGTCGGGGGACCAGACTGGGCCGATGCCGTTGCCCACCTGGTAACCGGCCACCAGGGTGCGCTGATTGGATCCGTCGGTGCCCATCAGCACCAGGTCGTCGGATCCGGGAGCGTCTCTCCCCGGGCCGTATTGGACGACCAGGGACCTGCCGTCGGGCGAGATCGCCAGGGCCGTCGCGCGTGAGGTTCCGTCCACGGATCGTGTGGTGCCCGTTTCCGCCGAGTAGATCGAGATGCGGCCGCTGGCGATGAACAGTTCCGACGATCGCGGCGCCCACTCCAGGTCTGTGGCCCTGAGCCCGGGAAGCCGGGTGATGTCGTTGGTCTTGGTGTCCACCACCCAGACCTGAGTCACGCCGAACTCAGAGTCACCCAAGTCGGCGCCGAACGCCAGCCAGCGGCCATCCGAGGACCAGACCGCGCAGGGCGGGTGGACGACGCCGTCGAGGGTGAGCGAGGTCGTGCGGGTGGGCTCCCCATCGGCCGTGAGATCGGTGATGTTGAGGCTTGCGACAACCCCACCCGCGTCGTCCTCACCGGTCACCTGCCCGGACACAAGTCTCCTGCCGTCGGGGGAGAAGGCAGGACAGATCTGATCGGCGTCGTCGGCCTCGGACCCGAGGATGCGACGAGCCGGCGAGCCCTGCTTCACCAGGTAGATGTCTGCGCCACGCTCGCCGGCAGCGAACGCCACCCAGCCGCTCCAGAGGGTGGTGGTGGGGGCGGGAATGGCACTTGCGGCTGCGGGTGAGTCCGGTTCGCGGACGGTCCAGGTCAGGAAGGCACCCGCCACCGCACCCACCAGGAGCAACGCCACCCCCGCGCCCGCCGCGCGCAAGGTGCGCGTGCCCGCCGGGCGGATGCGCTCAGTACCGGCCAACACCAGATCACGCATCTCGTCGTGCTCGAAGCGGGAGAGCCCGCCGTCGTCCGTCCTCATCAGGCCTCCATCGCCAGAATCTCATCGCGCAGCTTCGCCCGTGCCCGAGCGAGCCGGGACTTCACGGTTCCCTCCCGGATGCCGAGCGTCAGAGCCGTCGCACGCTCCGGGTATCCCTCGAGCACTCTGAGGACCACCACGCTCTGCTCGCGAGCGGGCAACCTCTTCAATGCGGCAAGAACGCCGCTGTCGTCACTTCCGGAGAGTTCTTCCCGCGGATCCTTCGTCGGGGCGCGCGCGATCAACGTCCGATATCGACGGCTCGATCGCTCCAGGTTGCGGGCAGTGTGAGACACCGTGTTGAGCAGCCACGGCAGCGGTGAGCCGTCCACCAGCCGGACCGCGGATCGCTTGCGCCACAACTCGAAGAACGCGATCGTGACCGCGTCTTTCGCGTCCTCGCGCACCGTGAGCAGCCGGCTGGCGTGGCGGAACAGACGCGCCTCGTGACGATCGAAGAGGGCGGCCAACGCCACCGGGTCGCCGGCGCGGACCCGCACCCAGTCCGCCGCGTCGACATCGCTCATACCTTGTAGTGTCCGCCGACGGCGGAAGGGTTCCCAGTGGTCGCCAGGAATTCTCGAGCCGGTGCTTCTGCCCCGGGAACTCGGATCAGTCGTCGAGCAGCGCGCGCCTGGGGAGGTCCGACTGCGCCATCGCCGCCTCCAGGCCCGCTGGGTGAAGGGGATCGCTCGCCGGGTCCTCCAGCATCCGCGCGATGAGGGCCGCGGAGGGGCGCTGATCGGGCTCCTTGGCGAGGCAGGCCGTCACGAGCGTCACCAGATCCTCCGGCGTGCCGGGAGGCAGGGGCGGCGGGGGGTCCTGCACATGGGCCAGCGCTGTGGCGATCGGCGTCAGGCGATCGAACGGCTTGGTAGTGGTCAGCATCTCGTGCGCAAGGACGCCCAGGCTGTAGATGTCGGCGGCGGGTCCGATGGTCTGCCCCAGGGCCTGCTCAGGGCTCAGGTAGTGCGCGGTGCCGAGTACCTGGCCGGTCAGGGTGCGCGAGTCGGCGTCGAGGGAGCGGGCGATGCCGAAATCCATCAGCTGGGCGTGGCTCCCGTTGACCATCACGTTGGCCGGCTTCATGTCGCGGTGGACGATCCCGGCCTCGTGTGCCAGGGCCAGAGCCGAGGCCAGCTGCCGGATGAGGTGACGGACTTCGTCCGCGCCCAACGGGCCGTCGGCCAGCAGGGTGGCGAGGTTGGGCCCGTCCACGAACTCCATCACCAGGCAGGACAGGCCTTCGTGTTCGAGGAAGTCGTACACAGTCACGATGTTGGGGTGGGACAGTTGCGCGGCGAATCGGGCCTCGTCGCGGAACCGTTCGGCGAGAGCCAACTCGTGCTGTGTGTGCGGGTGCATGATCTTCAACGCGACCCTGCGTTCGAGGGTGTCGTCCACGGCTTCCCACACCTGGCCCATGCCGCCGGAGGCGACATGGCGGATCAGCCGATAACGCTCCGAGAGCACCAGTCCCGGACACAGTCGCTGCATCCCAACCTCCACCATTGACCATCGAGACCGCCGGCTTGGCTCCGCCACTACCGGTTCGCTGAGCGGCCTACGGGGATTCGGTCGAGTCTCAGCCTAATACCTGGCGGCCGGATTCCACTCTCGAGGTCAGATGTCCGCTGTGCGCAGGCACCCCAATGCGGCTGGGGCTCGATTGGGGCGCAACTCTGACGTTGGGGTAGAGTTCGCGGCGGTGTCAGGCCAACGTCGACGCCCCCATCCCAATGAAGGAGCCATATGGCTGAGTCGAGCGCGCCCGCATCTGTCCGGGACACCCATCCGTTGGTCCCAGAGGCGGGTGAGCGGGAGACCTCCACGTGGGCGGCTCTGCGCAGCCCGCGTCGCCTGCGCACCGAGGTGCTGGCCGGCCTGGTGGTGGCGTTGGCGCTGATTCCGGAGGCGATCTCGTTCTCGATCATCGCCGGTGTGGACCCGCGGGTGGGGCTGTTCTCGAGTTTCGTGATGGCGATCACGATCTCGATCGTGGGTGGGCGTCCGGCGATGATCTCGGCCGCGACTGGGGCGATCGCCCTCGTCATCGCGCCCGTTGCTCGCGAGTACGGCCTGGACTACTTCCTGGCCACCGTCATCCTCGCCGGGGTACTGCAGATTGTGCTGTCCCTCTTGGGCGTCGCGAAGTTGATGCGCTTCGTGCCGCGGATGGTGATGGTGGGCTTCGTCAACGCGCTGGCCATCCTCATCTTCATGGCGCAGGTCCCACACCTGCTCGGGGTGCCGTGGCTCGTGTACCCGATGGTCGCCCTCGGGCTGGTGATCATGATGGTCCTTCCGAGGCTCACCACGATGGTCCCGGCGCCGCTGGTCGCCATCGTCGTCATCACCACGCTGGTCGTGGGTGCCGGGTGGGATCTGCCGTCGGTCTCCGATCAGGGGGAGCTTCCGAGCTCGCTGCCGGCGCTGCTCCTGCCGCAGGTGCCGCTGACGCTCGAGACCCTGCAGATCATCGCCCCCTACGCCCTGGCGATGGCGCTGGTCGGCATCCTCGAGTCGTTGATGACCGCCAAGCTCGTCGACGGCATCACGGACACCCACTCGAACAAGACCCGCGAGGGCTGGGGCCAGGGCATCGCCAACGTTCTCTCGGGTTTCTTCGGCGGCATGGGCGGCTGCGCGATGATCGGCCAGACCATGATCAACGTGAAGGTCTCCGGTGCCCGCACCCGGATCTCGACGTTCCTCGCAGGCGTGTTCCTGCTGATCCTGGTGGTCGGGTTCGGCCCGGCGGTCGGGATGATCCCGATGGCGGCGCTCGTCGCGGTGATGATCATGGTGTCGGTGGCCACGATGGACTGGCACAGCATCCACCCCGCGACGCTGAAGCGGATGCCGCACAGCGAGAACATCGTGATGTTCCTCACCGTGGGCGTGACGGTGCTGACGCACAACCTCGCGTATGGCGTGATCGTGGGCGTGAACGCCGCCATCATCGTCTTCGCCCGGCGCGTGGTGCGGTTCGCATCGGTGGAGAAGGTGACCGAGACCGACGTCGACGGCGACGGGACCATTGATGTCCGGATGTACAAGGTCACAGGTGAGATGTTCTTCGCCACCAGCAACGATCTCGTGTACCAGTTCGACTACGCGGGTGACCCGAAGCGTGTCGTGATCGACTTCTCGGAGAGCCACATCTGGGACGCGTCCACCGTCGCGGCGCTCGACGCGGTGCAGACGAAGTACGAGCGGATGGGCAAGACGGTGGAGATCGTCGGACTCAACAGATCGTCTGCGGCACGCCACAACCTCCTGACGGGGCAGCTCGGCGAAACCCACTGAGGCTACGCGCAGACCAGGGCGCATCGCCGAGCACGACCGGGGTCCCCATCTGATCTCCCGGGAGTGCCCTCCTCCGACGAGAGTGTTCAGAGGTTGTGCCCGCTGGCGTCACTCCAGCGTGCGGCACACTGGGGGCATGACTCAGCCCGACACCGCGCCCACCCTCCAGATCGGTGCCGTCGCGGAGCGCACCGGGCTCTCGATCAGGACGCTGCGGCACTACGACGAGGTCGGTCTGGTGCGCCCGAGCGGCCGGTCCGTCGGCGGGTTCCGGCTCTACACCCACGACGACGTCAGCCGGCTGCTGCTGATCCGGAGGATGAAGCCCCTCGGGTTCAGCCTGGAGGAGATGGTGTCTCTGCTCGAGACCGCTGACGCCCACCGGGCTCTGCCCACCGCGGACACTGCTGCCGCGCTGGCGGACTATGTCCGGGTTGCCTCTGAGCGCCGCGACGACCTGGCTCTGCAGGTGGCGAAAGCTGACGAGTTCATCGCTCAGCTGCGCGGACTCGGCGGAGACCCGGCTGCCTCCTGAGCGGAGTCGAGCCACCGCGCTGCGGCGCCCAGCCGCTAGAGCCACCCTTGGGTACGCCAATGGGCCAGGAGCGCGTCCACTGTCTCCATCGCCTCCGCCGGTAGGCGGGAATCCTGCGCCAACGCCGCCAGCCGCTCTCGGCCTATCGCCGCACCCAGAGACGCCAGCCGGGTGAACGGACCCAGCCTGATCGCCAGACGTTGCTGTGGCCACCCTCGATGAGGGTCGGACGGTCGTGACGCTGACCGAGGACAAGGGCGTGCAGCGTTGCGCCATCTACCCGGAGGCTCTGCTCGACCACTCCTGCAACGTCGCGGGCCGCAACCTCACGCAGGCGGAGTGGAGCACCGCGCTTCCCGACCTCCCGTACGCGCAGACGTGTCCGGGGCGGTGAGAGTCTGCCTCCTGAGCGTGGGAGGCGTTACTGGCGTCCCGCCTCCGCGGCTCTTGCATCCGCAAGGCAGTAGCCTTCTCCACCCCGGCACGAACGCAGGAGCGGTATCGCTCGATGGTCCATCCGCGCGTCGGCAGCAGCGAACGTTCGGCGGCCGGTCAGGCTACGCGGGTTGCGAGTCGTCTAGTTGAGCGCCGATCCTGGCATGAGAGCCGTGGCGGACTTGTCTGGGCCAGCCAGTTGTGACAGGAGGAGGTCTCGAGCCAGAGTGGACACTGGGAGCCCCGCGCTGCACGGCCAGCACCATGGAGACTGATATCATCAGATATCGACCGCGATAGAGGTGAGCCAGGCTTACGACCTACTTCGGGCGATCATGAACGCGGCAGTTGAGGCTGAGTTAATCGATGTGAACCCGGTGCGGGTGAAGGCAGCCACGCAGGCACAGGCCTCTCGTGAGCGCGACCTCGACCCGCTGCCCATCGAGGTGCTCTACGCAGTGGCGAACCAAATGCCGGAACATTGGCGCCTGGGTGTTCTGCTTGGGGGCGTTCTGGGGCTGCGCTCTGGCGAGATCCGAGCATTGCGGCGCGGTGACTTCAGCCTCTCCGGCGACCTTCCCACGGTGAAGGTCCACCAATCAGTGAAGGAGTCAGAGGGTACGGTCGAACTCGGCCCGCTGAAGACAGCCCGCAAGGGGATAGCCACACGCACCCTTCCGATACCAGCGGCACTCCTCGAAGACGTCAGGACGCACCTGCGTCGGCACGCCCAGTTGGGCAGGTCCGGGCTTCTGTTCTGGAGAAGCAAAGACGGCGACCTTGTGAAGTCCGTGGATTGGCTCCGAGCCTTCAAGAAGGCCTGCCATGCGGCGGCGGACCAGATGCAGGCCACCGCGGCCCTCGTCCACGCACGGACTGGCGAGCCAGAGTCGGATGAGTCGCAGCGGATCCGCGAGTTGCTGACCGGTCACGGTGGGTACGTCTTCCACGGCACAAGGGTGACCGGCCTCACTTGGGCCTATAGGTTGTCAGGAGGAAACCTCCGAGCGGTGCAGGCAATCGCTGGCCACACCTCACCCAAAATGGCTCTGCGATACCAGCGGGCCGAGATGGACTATTTGGCAGCCGTAGCGGCAAACGTGTCGACCATGATCGAGGGTCGGTCGGTCCAGTAGCTGGGTTCAACCGGCGCGAGTGAAGGACAAGCTGAGGGCAGTCCGCCTCCGGCCTTCCGAGTCAGCAGCAGCGCCTGTGGATCGGGCTGGACCAGAGGTGATGTTGATGGACGAGCCGTGCTCGCCCCGGACACGATCTCGACGGAGGATCTGATGAGGCCCCTTCAGGCCCTCTTGCCGGAAGACCTAGGCTGGGCGGGACGAAGGAGGACTGAATGATCGAAGAGACCCGTCGCCCCACCGCTGTGCAGGTGACGCGCTTGAGTCATCTGAGTTTCGAGGCCCGGAACGAGCGCGGGGGCTCTGTCCCGATCGGGAGCGGCGACAGCAGCGAGTTCACCCCGGTGGAGCTGTTGATGGCGGCGATCGCCGCCTGCGGCGCGATCGATGTGGATCTGATCACGCATCGTCGCTCCGAGCCGGACGTGTTCAATGTCGACGTCACGGCCTCGAGGGTGAAGGACTCCACCGGGAACCGGCTGGAGGACATCGAGGTGACTTTCAGCATCACCTTCCCGGAGGGCGAGGACGGGGATCGCGCACGCCTTCTCCTGAGGCGCGGTATCCAGCAGGCGCACGACCGGCTGTGCACGGTGTCGCGCACCATCGAGCTCGGCACCCCTGTCACAATGAAAGGCTCCGACGCCTGAGCGGCGCCTGTTGTCCGCCATCGGCGAAATGAACCGCCCACAAGGAATGATTCTGCCTCCGCGGGCGTTGGCCGTCGTGCGAGGCAAAGCTCGCGAGCCATACCGGAAGGACCTTTTGATGAATCACCCACGTCATATCGTGCGAGCCCTGGCAGGGATGTTGGCCGCCGGCCTCATGCTGACGGGGTGCGCCAGTCCTTCCGGTAACGAGACCGCCAGCGTCGGATCGTCGTCCGCGGGCAGCGCCCCGGCGGCGTTCGACGCGGAGGCGTCGATCGAGATCGGCTCCCTGTACGAGCCCAGCAACCTCAGCAACGTTGACGCGGGCGGTCAGGGCGTCACGGAGGCCTTCAATGGCAACGTGTACGAGTCGTTGATCAAGCTCAACGACGACGGCTCGCTGACCAACCTGTTGGCCGAGGACTACCAGGTCAGCGACGACGGTCTGACCTATACCTTCACCCTCCGCGACGGGGTCCCCTTCCATTCTGGGAAGGAGCTCACTTCAGCCGATGTGAGGGCCAGCTTCGAGCGCGTCACCTCGGAGGCGTCGCAGGCGGCGCGCAAGAGCAGCTACGCCGTCGTCGAGTCGGTGGCCACCCCGGACGACCAGACGGTCGAGTTCACGCTGAAGAACCGCTCCATCTCGTTTCCCTACCTCATGGCCTACGTCTGGATCGTGAACCCTGACCTCGCCGACGCCAAGGTCGAAGCCGACGGCACCGGCCCCTACGTGTTCGACGAGTGGCAACGCGGCAGCACGCTGAGCATCGTCCGCAACGACGACTACTGGGGCGAGCCGGCGAAGAACGCCCGCGCCACGTTCCACTACTTCACCGACGCGAGCGCGGAGTCGAACGCACTGCTGACCGGAGAGATCGATCTGGTCACCACCATCCAGAGCCCCGACGCCCTCACCCCGTTCGAGGGCAGCGACGACTTCCAGATCAGCGAGGGCACCTCCACCACCAAGGAACTCCTGGCGTTCAACGACCGCGTGGCCCCCTTCGACGACGCCCGCGTCCGTCGCGCCGTGTACTCCGCCGTCGACCGCGAAAAGCTGCTGGAGTCCATCTGGGCGGGCCGCGGCCAGCTCATCGGATCCATGGTGCCCCCCACGGACCCGTGGTACGAGGACCTGACCTCCCTCAACCCGTACGACCCGGAGCTGTCCAAGCAACTACTCGACGAGGCGGGCCTGGCCGACGGGTTCACGTTCACGCTGCAGACGCCCAACTACGACCCGCACCCGGCAGTGGCCGAGTTCCTCAAGTCCGAGCTCGCGAAGGTGGGCATCACCGTCGACATCAAGGTGATCACCGCCGACGAGTGGTACTCCGTGGTGTTCAAGGAGCGTGCGTTCGAGGCCACCCTTCAGGAGCACGTCAACGACCGCGACGTGGTCTGGTACGGCAACCCGGACTTCTACTGGGGCTACGACAACGCCGACGTGCAACGTCTCGTGGGCGAGGCCGAACAGGCCGCCACCCCCGAGGAGCAGACCGCCAAGCTCAAGGAAGCCAACACCATCATCGCCACCGAGGCGGCCAGCAACTGGCTCTACCTCTATCCGCAGATCGTGGTGGCGAGCAGCGAGGTGTCCGGGTTCCCGGTCAACGGCCTGAACTCGCAGTTCTACGTGTACAACATCACCAAGGGCTGAGTAGTTCTGAGCCTCACAGCACAGGAGGGCGGTGTGCCGGACCATGGGTAGTTACCTGGCCCGGCGCGCCGCCTTCCTGCTGATGTCGTTCGTTTTGGCGATGCTGCTGATCTTCGTCCTGCTGCGGCTCCTGCCCGGCGACCCCGCCAACGCCCTTCTGTCGGTCGACGCCACCCCGGAGCAGGTCGAGGCCGCGCAACAGCAGGTGGGCTCCAACCTTCCCGTCTACGAACAGCTGGTGCGGTGGGTCGGAGACGTGATGCGACTCGACCTGGGCAACTCGTTCATCTCCGGCGCCCCGGTGCTGCCCGACATCGTGTCCCGGCTGGAGGTGACTCTGCCGCTGACTCTGATCTCCTTCGTCATCTCTGTGCTCCTCGCCAGCGGGATCGGGTACGTCGCGGCGGCTCGGTCTCACACGCGGCTCGGGGTCGCCGTGACGGCTGTGGCGCAGCTCGGCATCGCGGTGCCCGTCTTCTGGATCGGGATCCTGCTGGTGTGGCTGTTCGCGTTGGAGCTTCAGCTGTTCCCCTCCGGGGGGTTCCCGCGGGAGGGCTGGGCTGACCCGCTCGCGGCGCTTCGTTCCCTGTTCCTCCCCGCCACCACCATCGTGATCGTCATGACTGCCTCGCTGGTGCGCTATGTCCGGTCGGCGACGCTTGACGTCTTGGAGAGTGACTATCTTCGCAATGCGCAGGCGTTGGGCAGCGGCTTCGGGGAGGCGTTCCTTCGCCACGGCGTCCGCAACGCCTCGGTGCCCGTCATCTCGATCCTGGGGATCGAGCTCGCGTCCACCCTGCTGGGGGCCGTCGTGGTGGAGAGCGTGTTCACGCTGCCAGGGTTGGGGAGCATGCTGACCAAGGCCATCGCCCAGCACGACTACCCCAGCATCCAGGGGATCCTCCTGGTGACCACGTTCTTCGTGCTGATCGTCGGTTTCGCCGCCGACGTGGTGCAGCGCCTCGTCGACCCGCGCCTGCGCTCCAGCCTCTCCGGGGCGCACGCGTGAGCGCCGGGATCGAGATCAGCAGCGCTCCGGAGCCGATCGCCCCGGCCCCTGCTCGACGGCGAGGTATGCCGGTGAGTCTTGTGCTCGGGCTGGTCCTGTTGCTGGCGGTGGGGATCGTCGGGCTGGTGTCGGTGTTCTGGTTGCCCTACGACCTCGCCGACACCACCGGCGGACGGCTCGAGCCCCCCGGACCGGATCACTGGTTGGGCACCGACAAGCTCGGCCGCGACACCGCCAGCTTCGTCATGGTCGGCACCAGGATCGCGCTGACGGTCGGTCTCAGCAGCATGGCGATCGCGATGGCCCTCGGCGTCATCGTCGGCCTGCTCGCAGCGTTCGCCACCGGATGGGTTGACGACGTGCAGTCCTCTCTCCTGGACGTGGTGATCGCCTTCCCCACCCTGCTGCTCGCGATGCTGATCGGCGCCATGCAGGGCGCCAGCCTGGCCTCGGCCGTGATCTCGATCGGATTGGCAGCCTCCGCGGTGGTGGCGCGACTCACCCGCATCCTGGCCAAAGGGCTGCTGCGCCGGCAGTTCGTCACCGCTGCCCGCACCTCGGGCACCAGCTGGCCACGCATCGTGGTCATCCACCTGCTGCCCAACATGTGGCCGACGCTCGTGGTGACCGCCGCGCTCATCTTCGGCACCGCAGTCCTCGCCGAAGCGAGCCTCTCATACCTCGGACTCGGGGTCCCGCCGCCGAACTCGTCGCTGGGCCGTCTGCTCCAGGGCGCGCAGAGCACCGTCCTGACCGCCCCGTGGGGCGCCGTCGCCCCAGGCGTGGTCATCATGGTGATCGTGCTGGGGGCGAACTCCCTGGCCGACGGCCTCCGCGAACGCTTCGATCCGACCCGACGGGAGCGCAGATAGATGAGCATCGAGGTTGAGGATCTCAGCATCACGGTTGCGGGATCCGGCAAGCGCGTCGTCGACGACATCTCGTTCAGCCTCGACCCAGGCGAACGGGTCGGGATCATCGGCGAGTCAGGCTCCGGGAAGTCGGTCACCACCTTGGCGCTGCTCGGCCTGTTGCCCCGGTCACTGACGGCCTCAGGATCCATTCGCGTCGACGGCACCCAGATCGTCGGCGCCTCCCAGAAGCAGCTGCTAGGGATCCGGGGACGCAGGATGGCGAAGATCTTCCAGGACCCCTCAACCGCGCTCGATCCCCTCACCCGAGTCGGCGAACTCATCGCCGAGCCCCTCCGTCGCCACCAAGGGCTCCGCGGCCATGATCTGAAAGCCGCAGTTGAGAAGTCGTTGCAGGAGGTGTCGCTTCCTGCCAGCGAGCGGGTGTCGCGGGCGTTCCCCCACGAAATCTCTGGCGGGCAGCGGCAGCGCGTCGCCATCGCGATGGCTCTGGCCTGCCGACCGGCGGTCCTCATCGCCGATGAACCGACCACCGCCCTCGACGTCACCGTCCAGGCGGAGATCCTCGACCTCATCCGACGACTCAGTGCCGATCACGGGATGGGCCTGGTGTTCGTCTCCCACGACATCGCCGTCGTCTCACACACCGTCACCCGCGCCCTGGTCATGCAGGGAGGCGAGATCGTTGAACGTGGACCGATCGATCAGATCGTCCACACCCCGACGGATCCTTACACGCGCCGGCTCGTCGCCAGCGCCCGCGCACTCGACGAGGCACTGGCCACGGGGAGCATCTCGTGACCGAGTCACCGCTTCTGGCATTCGAGTCCGTCGGTTTCACCTACCATGGCGCCACCGACCCCGCCCTGAACCGGGTTTCTCTCTCGCTGGCTCGCGGCGAAAGCCTGGGGATCGTCGGCGAGTCGGGTTCTGGCAAGTCCACCGCGCTGAAACTGCTGCTCGCGCTCCACCAGCCCACGGTTGGCCGCGTCCTTTTCGACGGGGCGGAGTTGAACCTGCGGGACCGCCGCCAGGTGCGTGAGCTGCGCCAAACGGTTCAGCCCGTGTTCCAGGACCCCTACGCCTCACTGGACCCGAGGATGCGCGTCGACAGGATCGTCGCCGAGCCGTTGGTGTCGCTGGGCATCGGCGGATCGTCGGCCGATCGGCGTGCCCGAGTGGCGGCCGCGATCGAGGAGGTGGGCCTGGACGTCGACTCCCTCGCCCGTTATCCCCACGAGTTCTCCGGAGGCCAACGGCAACGGATCGCCATCGCCCGGGCCCTGGTCACGGACCCAGCCGTCCTGGTGGCCGACGAGCCGGTCAGCGCCCTGGACGTCACCACCCGCATCGAGGTGATCGACTTGCTGGCCCGACTCCGCCGCGAGCGACAGTTGAGCATCGTGATGGTCTCGCACGACATGAGCGTGGTCGCGGCGCTGTGCGACACCACACTGGTCCTCAAAGACGGCACGGTCATCGAGACGGGAGAGACGATGTCGATCCTGAATGACCCACACGAGGCGTACACGCGACAACTGATCAGCGCGATCCCTCGACTCCCGGCCTCCCCTGCTTCTGGCCGATGATGAGGGGGGCCTTGCCGAGCGGGGTGCGGGCAGGTTCCTGAACCGGGGTGATTTCGAAGTGGATATCGTCGCTGACTTCTGCGGATGTGAGTGCGGCTCTGAGTCTGCGGGTGATCTGGTCGAGGTCCACCTGTTGGTCAGGGTCGACGATTCGTACCGTGATCCCCTCGGTGGTTTGTTGGACCTGCCAGCCGTGGATGGCTAGCGGTTCGAGGGCGTCGTGGAACCGGCCAGGCTGAATCAGCTCCGGTTCTCCGGTTCGGCTGTGCATGCGGAGGGTCGCTTCGGTGCGGCCGGCGACTGTCCAGGCACCGGAACGGCAGTCCACACGCGCAGGGTTCGGTGGCCAGCCGGATCGAGTCGGTCAATTCGTAGCGGATCAGTGGGAGGGTGCGGCTGAAGAGGACGGTGGCCAGGAGGCGGTCGGCCCCGTGGCGCCGTGGTACCAGACGGATGGATGCCGTGGGGAGCGGCGCTTCTGGTCACTGGTACCCCCTTGCCTTGGGCGTTCGCTTGGTTTGTGTGGTGGGGTCGGAGCCTTCGCCGCGGCCAAGGTTCAGTGGCGGTGCCCGCCGCCTGGGCGGCCGTGCATGAGCAGCATCATGCCTGCGCAGAGGAGGCCGCCGATCAGCGCGCCTCCGCCGCCTCCGCTGAACAGGGACCACAGGCCGAACCCGATCAACGGTAGGCACATCAGGAGCATGTGCCACATGTGGCCACCATGGCCTTGGTGCTGCTGGGCGGGTCCGGTGGCCGCGGGTGGGGCGTCGGGGCCGGTGTCGGTGGGGCGGTGGTGGCTGTGGAGGCTCATGAGCCGGTTCCTCTCGTTCGGGTGCTGCTTCCACTGTGCGGGGGCCGGATTCAGATCCGATCCGCGGCCGGTCAACCTCTGATCAAGAACGGTTCAGCTGCGGACGAGGCGGGCGATGGCTGTGGAGGCCTCGGCGACCTTGGCGTCGCGGTAGGCGGGATCTGCTGACTGGATGGCCTGGGTGAGGCAGTGCTGGAGGTGGTTGCCGACCAGGTCCAGGGCGACTGAGCGCAGCGAGCCGGTGACTGCTGAGGTCTGGGTGAGGATCTCGATGCAGTTGGCGTCCTGGTCGACCATGCGGGCGATGCCACGGATGTGGCCTTCGATCACCGCGAGTTGGCCGATGAGTTCCTGACGCTGTGGGTTGCTGGTCATGTGTCCTGGACCTGGTCTGGTTCGGCGCCTAGTGGTGGTGGTGCGGGGCGGGGGTGTGGGTGGGCTCGTGGGGGTGCTCGGCCGGGGCGTGGGGGTGTCCGTAGCGGGCGGGGTCGGCGTCGAAGGCTTCGGCGCAGTGGGTGGAGCAGAAGTAGATCGTGGTCTCGCCGATGGTGCGGGTGGCGGCCGCGGTGGCGGGCTTGACCTTCATGCCGCAGACGGGATCGATCTGGGCGGTGGCGGTGGTCTTCTTGCCGAACATGGGGGTGTCCTTTCCGGTGGTGTGGTGCTGGGTGGTGGGGGTTTCGCCGCCGATTTCGACGACGGGGGTGACGGGGGTGACGGGGGTGGGGGTCTGGTCGATGGGGTGTGGTGCCCAGCGGCGGAGCCGGTTGGCGTTGGTGACCACCGACAGTGAGGACAGCGCCATGGCCGCGGCGGCGACCATGGGGCTGAGCAGGATCCCGAAGAACGGGTAGAGCAAACCTGCGGCGATGGGGATGCCGAGGGTGTTGTACAGGAACGCGAACACCAGGTTCTGTTTGATGTTGCGCATAGTGGCCCGCGACAGGTCAACGGCGGTGACCACCCCTGACAGGGCGCCGGAGATCAGGGTGATGTCGGAGGATTCGATGGCTACGTCGGTGCCGGTGCCGATCGCGGAGCCGACGTCTGCCTGCGCGAGGGCGGGGGCGTCGTTGATGCCGTCGCCGACCATTCCGACGATTTTGCCTTCGTCTTGGAGGCGTCGGACTTCGGCGGCCTTGTGGGCGGGCATCACTTCGGCGACCACGCGACGGATCCCGACCTGGGAGGCGATCGCGGCGGCGGTTGCCCGGTTGTCGCCGGTCATCATGATGACTTCGATGCCGCGTGCCTGGAGGGCTGCGACGGCGGCCGGGGAGCCGTCCTTGATGGTGTCGGCCACGGCCACGATCCCGGCCGGGAGCCCGTCGACGGCCACCAGCATCGGCGTCTTTCCCCCTGCTGCGAGCGCGTCATGCAGCGCCAGCAACGTGTCGGGGTCAATGCCGGACTCGTCGAGGAGCCGCCGGTTGCCGACCAGGACGTCGTGGCCGTCGACGTGGCCGCGGACGCCTTGCCCGGTGACCGAGTCGAAGTCAGTGACCTCGCCCAGGGTGAGACCGCGGTCGGTGGCGCCGGTGACGATCGCCGCCGCCAGGGGGTGCTCGGAGCTGTTCTCGATAGCGGCGACCCAGCCGAGAAGCTGGTTCTCATCGAACGCTGCCACGGTGGCGACGTCGGTGAGGGTCGGCACACCCTTGGTGATGGTGCCGGTCTTGTCGAGGATGATCGCGTCAAGCTTGTGCGCGGTTTCCAGCGCTTCAGCGGAGCGGATCAGGATGCCGTGTTCGGCTCCCTTGCCGGTGCCCACGGTGATCGACATCGGGGTCGCGAGCCCCAAAGCACAGGGGCAGGCGATGATCAGGACCGAGACGGCGGCGACGAGCGCAAACACGAACACCGGCGGGGGACCCACCAGCAGCCAGATCGCCAGCGTCCACACCGCGATGATGATCACGACCGGGACGAAGTAGCTCGAGACCTTGTCCACCAGCCGTTGGATGGGGGCCTTCGAGCCCTGGGCCTCACGGACCAGTTTGATGATCTGGGCGAGCAAGGTATCGGAGCCGACCTTGGTGGCTACATAGCGCAGTGCCCCGGTGGCGTTGATGGTTGCGCCGATGATGGTGTCACCGACCGTCTTGGCCGCAGGGATCGACTCCCCGGTCACCATCGACTCGTCGACCGCGGAGGATCCGTGAATCACCTCACCGTCAACGGGCATCTTCTCCCCGGGGCGGATCACGATCACATCCCCGACCACGACGTCCTCGACCGGGATCTCCAGCTCCACATCTTCGCGTAGGACGCGGGCGGTGCGGGGCTGCAGGCCGATCAGTTTGCGGATGGCCTCACCGGTGCCGGCCTTGGCTTTGGTTTCCAGGAGCCGGCCGAGCAGGATCAACGTGATGATCACACCGACGGCTTCGAAGTACACCTGCCGCAGCTCCTCAGGCAGGAGGCCGGGGGCGAAGGTGACCACCAGGCTGTAACCGAACGCCGCGACGGTGCCGAGCGTGATCAGCGAGTTCATGTCTGCGGTGCGGTGCGACAGGGCACGCCACCCCACGCGGTGGATCGGCCAGCCCGACCACAGCATCACCGGCGCAATCAGCGCCAGCTGCAACCAGGGACTCATCAAGATCTCAGGCACCCAGGTGGCGCCGAACAGCTCGACGGCCATCACCGCGATCAGCGCCGGGGCGGTGAGGATAGCGCCGATGATCACCCGGCGGGTCAGGTCCCTGATCTCCGCAGCCCGCTCCGCCTCATCGTCATCGGCGCCGGTGGACAGACCGGCCACTGCCGGGGAGGCGGCCACCTGCGCGTGGTGATGATCCGATGCTGTGGTGGGGGTGGGTGCGGTGTGGGGGTCGCCGGTGACGCGGATCAGACCGGAGACCATGTTCATGCCGCATGCGAAGCGGAACTCGCCGGCCTCAGTCGGGGTGAACTCGACGGCCGTGGTCCGGTACGCGGGAAGGCTCGCGTTGACCTTGAAGTCCGGCATCACCACCCGCGAGGTGCACTCGCCACCCTCTCGGCGGTCGAACATGATCCGCACCGGCATCCCGGGACGCACCCCCTCGATCACGCCGGGGTTGTAGCCCCCGTCGACGGTCACATCGACCACCTGAACACCGTCCTCGATGCGGACCCTCCCGGCCCGTTTCGGGCCGAAGAAGAACCACAACAGCAGCCCGGTCAGGACCACCGCCCCACCTATGACCAGCCAGAGCATCACAATCTCCACTTCTTCTCGACTCCCACCCATTACCCTGGGGGGGTATAACTCGAGGGTAGACCCGGTGAGGTTCGGAAACGACCCCGATGGGGTCAGGCTTCGGTCAAGATTTCCCGGCCGTCGTCCACAGGGACTGTGGTGAGGGCATGTCGGTGGCGGGACCCGGGTCGGGGGCGGCGCCGGCGTCGGGTCAGTTCGAACCCGGAGCGGTCGAGGGTGGCTCGGACCTGCGAGCTGGTTACTGCACCGGCCGGCGCCAGCGTCAACAGCGACTCGCCGTGCGGCTCCAGATCCATCCCGACGGTATGCACCCCGGGCAAGGCCCGGACCGCGTCCACAGCGCTGATCATGCAGCGCCAGCAGCTGAGCCCGCGCACCCCGTAGGTGGCCTGTGTCATCGTCGCCACGTCGAATCACCCTCTCTTCCTGGTCGGTTTCGCGTGTCCATGTTCGATGGTGCCCCCCGCGATGTCGGGAACCGGTCTGGGTGGGGTCAAGATCCCGACAAGACCCGGCCAGGTGGTCGGATCTTCACTGCACCCTGTCCGGGTCCTACTCGTTGCTCAGGTGACCGGCCGTGTGGCTCACCAGTCGGCGGGGCCGACAGCCGTCGGGTGCGTGGGGGCCCGGCGGGTGGTCGAAGAGCGATCCACATGGCCGCCAGCACAGCGAGGAGCCCGACGGCGGTCCATCCGCCCGGTCGCTCGCCCAGTGCGACGGAGGCCAACGCGATACCAAGGACCGGAGTCAGGAACGTCCACGCCGTCAACGTGTCGAGCCGGCTGCGGCGCGCCTCGGCGAACCACGCCACGGTCGTCGCTGCGGTACCAACCAGGGCCAGGAACGCCAGCGAGAGGGTGAAGCGGGGACTCCATAGGATCACCGGCGAGCCCTCCACGGCCGCGGCGAGCATCATCAGTCCAGCCGCGCCAATCAGCAGGTGCCACGCGGTGGCCGTGACCAGATCCAGCCCGGTCAGCCGCCGGGAGAGCAGGGTGCCGGCGGTCACGGCGGCGGCTGACAGGAGCGACAATGCCGCCCCGCTGCCCCCGCCACCGGGCAGCGCAACGGCGACCAGCCCGGCGAAGCCGACGACCAGGGCGGCCGAAGTCCGGGGGGAGAGCCTCTCGCCGTAGAAATACCAGGCGGGGAGGAGGATCAGCAGGGGCTGGGCGTTGGCCAGCACCGCGGCGGTCCCGGTCGCGCCGCCGGCGACCCCGCCGAACATCGCGGCGAATGCCACTGTGACGTTGACCAGGCCTAGGACCGTGATGAGTCCCCAGGCGCGCCAGCCACGGGGGACAGGGCGGTGCAAGGCGGCGCCGAGGGCCAACAGGGCCGCCCCGGCGATGAGGGCCCGCAGCGCGGCGAACCACAGGAGGGGGGCGTCGCGGAGCCCCCACTCGATCGCCACGAAGCACGCCCCCCAGGCCGCTGTGATCCACAGCATCCGCAACGCCTTCGGCCGCCGGGTTTCTTCGGTCCCCGCTCCCGTCGCCGAAGCGGTGAGGCCAACAGGGTCGTCCACGCCCACCCCCCGGTCAGCGGATGCCGGACGGCACTGGAGCGGTGGGCTCCGGCTCCCGGGCCTGGCCTTGCGGCGCGGCCGGGGCCTGCTGCGCGGGCAGCCTGAGCTGTTTGAGCAGGAGGGCATTGACGGTGACGATGACCGTGGAGCCCGACATCGAGAGGGCGGCGATCTCTGGGCGCAGCATCAGGCCGAAAGCGGGGTAAAACACCCCGGCGGCGATCGGCAGCGCGATGACGTTGTAGCCGATGGCCCAGGCCAGGTTCTGACGCTCCTTGCGTACGGTTCCCTTGCCGATGCGCAGTGCGACGGAGACGTCCAAAGGATCGGAGCGCATCAGGACGATGTCCGCGGTCTCGATGGCCACGTCCGTCCCGGCACCAATCGCGATACCGATGTCGGCCTGGGCCAACGCAGGCGCGTCGTTGACGCCATCACCCACCATCGCGACCGTCTTTCCGGACTGCTGCAACTCGGCGATCTTGTTCGCCTTGTCCCCGGGCAGAACCTCGGCGATGACGGTGTCGATGCCGAGCTGGTCAGCGATACGTAGAGCGGTGGCCTCGTTGTCGCCGGTCAGCATGACGACCTCGATCCCGGACTCGTGCAGGGCGGCGACAGCGGCAGCAGCAGTGTCCCGCGCGGCGTCGGCCAATGCGATGACACCAACCGCGCGCCCATCCACCGCGGCGAGCACTGCCGTGCGCCCCGATGCGGCCAACTCGTCACGGCTCACGGCCAGGTCGCCGAGGTCGACGTTCTCCCGGACCATCAGGCGGAGGTTTCCCACCAGGACACGTCGGCCGTCGACGGTGGCGGTTGCGCCGTGGCCCGGGACGTTGAGGAACTCGCTCACGGAGAGCACGGGCACGCCGCGCTCGGCGGCTCGGCGGTCGATGGCGCGGGCCAGGGGGTGTTCAGACTCGCGTTCGACGGCAGCGACCAAGGCCAGCATCTCATCCTCGCCCATCCCCGCCGCGAGAACGTCGGTGACCTCAGGCTCCCCCTTGGTCAGGGTGCCCGTCTTGTCCATCACCACCGTGTCGATCCTCGCCATCCCCTCGAGGGCGGTGGCGTTCTTGAACAACACTCCCCGCTTGGCGCCCATCCCGGTACCGACCATGATCGCAGTTGGGGTCGCCAGACCGAGGGCGTCGGGGCATGTGATGACCACGACGGTGATGGCGAAGAGCATCGCCTGTGCCACGCCGACGCCGGCGAGCATCCATACCGCGAAGGTGACGGTGCCGCCGATGAGGGCGACGAACACCAGCCAGAACGCGGCCCGGTCGGCCAGGCGCTGGCCCGGGGCCTTGGAGTTCTGGGCCTCCTGAACCATCTTGACGATCTGCGCCAACGCGGTGTCCGCGCCGACTCTCGCGGCGCGGACACGCAAGGTGCCGGTGGTGTTGATCGAGGCACCGATCACGTCCGCGCCGGGCGCCTTCTCCACCGGCATGGACTCTCCCGTCACCATCGACTCGTCGACTTCGGACTCCCCCTCCTCCACCACCGCATCGACTGGGATCTTCGCCCCCGGCCGTACCAGTAGCAGGTCACCGGTGACGACTTCGGAGGTCGGGACCTCCACGGGCTGACCGTCCCGGAGCACGACTGCCTGGGAGGGCGCGAGTTCGAGCAGCGTCCGCACAGCGTCGGTCGCGCCGCCACGAGCCCGCATCTCCAGCCAGTGCCCGAGCAGGACGAAGGTGGTCAGGACCGTGGCGGCTTCGTAGAAGACCTCACCCCCGCCGGTGAACGTGACCACCAGGCTGTACAACCAGCCCGCCCCGACCCCGACCGCCACCAGGACCATCATGTCCAGCGTTCTCGCGCGGAGCGCCCGGAAGGCGCCGTCGAAGAAGATCCACGCCGAGTAGAACACCACCGGAAGGGACAAGATCAGCGAGAAGACGTCGTCGCGCAGCCCGAAGGGTGCCGGCACGGTGAACCCCAGGACCTCTCGCCCGATCGGCGACCAGAACAAGATGACCACCGACAGGACCGCGGCGACCAGGAGCCGGTTGCGCATGTCGCGCACCATGTCCACCATCGACCCACCATGCCCGCCGTGGCCCATCACCGCCTGCGCGGATCCGCCAGCCTCATCCCCACCCCCGTGGCCGGTGTGCCGTTCGTGGCCGATGTGGGGGTCGGTCGAGACCGGTTCCGCCATGGTGTGGCAGATGTGGCTAGGTACCGACTGCCCGGTGCAGTGGTAGCCGCAGTCGTTGACCCAGCCGACCAGTTGGGCGACCGAGGTCTGGTTCGGGTCGTAGGTGACCGTCGCGGTCTGGGAGACAGCGCTGGCCTCGACGGCCAGCACGCCGGGTACCCCTAGTAACGTCTTCTCGATCACTGATTCCGAGGTGGCCCAGTGCAGGCCACCAGCCTCCAGGACCGTGGTTTGACTCTTCATGATCGGGTCTTCCTTTCCGGCCGCTTGGCCGACAGGTCGTGCGCCGACGGGCTCGGCGGATGCCTGCCCGTCCGTCGGGTCTCAGGCCGTCGTCGCCCGGAACGGGGCGGGAAGGAACTCCCGGCGCATCCCCAGGGCCTCGTCCGTCATTTTGATCGAGGTGGAGCCGTCGGTCACGGTGCCGGCAAGTGCGCGTATGGCATCGATGGTCTCGGGGACGACGATGGCCTCGTTGTAGACCTGATAGGTGAGGTAGGCTTCGTCTCCCTCGACGGTCAGGACGTCTTCCCACAGGGCGACCTCCCACATGTCCCCCCGCGGCCGGCCCAGGTCGCGCATAAGTTCGACCGTTGTGTTCAGGGCAGTGAGACCGTCGGCCATCCGGATGAATGCAATCCGGGGTGCGGCCCGCAGCGCCTCTAGGACCTCCTCGCGGCTGGCCGGTCGGTTCAGCTGCAGGGTCCAGTAGTGGTTGTGTGTCTGGGTGTGGGCGGCCTTCGCCGCCATGGTCACCACATCCAGGTTGGGCAGGACTGTACGGGCGTCGGGGCCCTGGTGGGACGGGATGGATCCCTCGGGGACCATGGTGTTCATGATGCCGCCATGGTGAGACTCGCCCGGGTCGGTGGCCCGGCGGATGAGCACCCCGCGGGCGCGGGCGAGGAGGTCGGCGTCCTGCAACGCGCCGAGGACGCGCACGATGCTGGTGGTGTTGCAGGACACTACCCGGGTGGAGTCCCGGCCGAGCGCGGTGGCGTAGTTGGCCTGGGCGACAAAGGAATGCCCGGTGGTGGCGTGGGACTCCCCACCCTGGAATACGGCCTTGACTTGGGCGGCCCGGTAGGCCTGCAGGTTGGTGGCGGCGACCTTCTTCGGGGTGGTATCCACGACCACGTCCACTTGGTCGAGCAGATCAGGCAGTGTCCCAGCCAGGGGCACCCCGGCCGACTGCATCGCGGTGCGCGCGTCGTGGGTGGCCGCGAACACATCTATGCCGAGCCCGGCTGCAGTCCGTGCGTGCCAGTCCGTGGCGATGTCCGCCACCCCGACGAGGTCCATGTCCGGCATTGCCCGGACGGCGTCCGCGACCCGCTTGCCGATCACTCCGTAGCCGTTGACGGCAACCTTGATATTCATAACAGCCTCCAGTGCTTGTTTTCTGTCGTGTGTTCTCTGAATCTTGGGTCGTGGTCGATGGGTTCGGCCGGTGAGGGTCAGGCGGCGCGCTATCGGCAACTCCTTGGCTGCCGATGATGGTGACCAGCTCACTACGGTGGTGGACGAGAAGGCCCCACCGCCCCACCTATGACCAGCCAGAGCATCACAATCTCCACTTCTTCTCGACTCCCACCCCATTACCCTGGGGGGGTATATGTCGAGGGTAGACCCGGGAGGGTTCGGAAACGACCACGAGGGGGTCAGGCTTCGGTCAAGATTTCCGGGCCACCGCTCACAGAGGCGGCGTGGAGCGGTGTCGGACCCCGGGGCGGGGGCGGCGCAGGCGTCGGGTCGGTTCGAATCCGGAGCGGTCGAGGGTGGCTCGGACCTGGTCGCAGGTCACGGCTCCGGCCGGGGCCAGGGTCAGCAGCGACTCGCCGTGCGGCTCCAGATCCAGGGCGACGGTGTGCACCCCGGGTAGGGCGCGGACTGCGTCGACGGCGCTGATCATGCAGCGCCAGCAGCTGAGTCCGCGCACCCCGTAGGTGGTCTGTGTCATCGTCGTCACGTCGAATCACCCTCTCTTCTCTGGTCGGTTTCGCGTGTCCAGGTCGATGGTGCCCCGGGCTGTGTCCGGGACTGGTCTGGGTGTGGTCAAGTTCTAGGCAAGACCGGGGTCGGGCCGCGCGTGCTTCCTATGGGCACCGGTTTTGTGGTGCTTGTGCGGGTGCTGAACATGACCACGACGACTGAAGTGAGCCCGAGGATCCAGACCGCGGCGATGAGGAGGCCCCCCGTTTCGTCGAAGGTGTCGGTGAGGCCGGTGTCGATGAGGACGCGGTAGGGCCCGTAGCCCGGGAGGAACGCTGCGGCGCCGGGTGGTTCCAGCCGCAGCATCGGGCTCTGCGTGATACCGAGATCCAGGAAGGGGATGACGAATGCGATCAGTACTCCCGTGACGCGTCCAAGGAGGAATCCGAGGCACATCCCCAGCAGTGCGTAGACGGCTCCGATCAGTAAGGTGCCGGCGATGAATCCCGCCCATTGACGGGCCGTGAACACCATGGCCGTGATTGTCAGGGATGCGGCCGCTGCGACGAGGACCGCGGCTGCGACCTCCTTGATGCGGCCGACCAGCAGTGCGGATCGGCGCATCCCGGCCTGGACCAGGCGGCGATCCCCATCACGGTTGTTGAGGGCGATGAACAGCCCAGCCACGGCGGCCAGCGAGGCCACCGCGATCGGCGCCATGGTTCCGGCGTGCGTGTCGGGCAGCCAGAACCGCATGTCGACCTCCTGCCCGCCGTCGATCACCCGCATCACGGAGAACCGCTCTTCGGTGATCAGTTTCGACAGCCAGATGAAGATCACCGGCACCGTTACGAGGAGGACCCAGAGGGCTGGGTTGCGTCGGTACTGTCGCATCCCCATCCGGAAGCTCTTCCCGACTTGCCCCGCCCAGCCCGGTCGATGCGAGCCGTCCGGGTGCCGAGCGTTGCGTGTCGCGCGCGTCAGGAGCAGTCCGCTCGACAGGAGGGCTCCGCCGACCCACACCAGTGCGATGGCGAGGTCGCCGAGGTTTCCCCCCATGGCCCAAGGGCAGGTCCACCATCCACAGTGTGACGAAGTGGGTGGGCATCCAGCGGGTGATCTGCACCCGGTCGGGCGAGGTGAGCGCCGGTCCGAAGAACACGTCGAGGATCCAGACGAGCAGGATCACCACCGTGCCGTTGACCTGGTCCGTGACGACCGATCCGACCGCGGCGCCGATCCCGACGTAGATGACGGCGAACATCATCGTCCCGGCCGCGACGCGGAGCGGCTCGTCCACTGCGGTGCGCAGGAACAGCGTCGCCAGGGCCGCTGTGGAGGCCAGTGCAGCGATCAGCAGGCCGGTCGACATTCTGGCGACAACGAGGGCTGGGGCGGGGAGGCCCGCCAGGACCAGACGACGGTCCGCCGATCTCGCCTGGCCAACCTGGAAGAACATCGCCAGCGCCGCCAGGAACGCGGCGGCCCAGCCGGTGGTCGCGGTCTCGACTGCCCGGCCAGTGCCGCCCAGCAGTTTCGCGGCATCGGCCATCGGTTCCGCGGCCACCCACACGAACACGACCGGGATCAGAATCAGGACCACCAGGTTCACCGGGTTGCGGCCGTAGTCCAGGAGGAATCGGCGGGTCAGCACCCCGACCGCGGTCATTTCGGGGTCGCCTTCCCGTCACGCAGTTCGATGATGCGGTCGAACCGCGCCTCGTCGGCGATGAAATGACTGATCACCAGCACTGCCCGCCCGGATGAGCGCCCGCGCGCGACGAGCTCCCAGAACCGAAGATAGGTGTCCCAATCGAACCCGGCATAGGGCTCGTCCAGCAGCAGGACCGCCGGGTCCGGTAGCAGAGCCAGGGCAAGATTCAGTTTCGCGAGGGTGCCCCCGGAGAGCCGGTCCGCCCGCTCGTGCGCGTATCGCCCAAAGTCAAGTTCCTCGTACAAGGTTCCCTGCGCCCGGAGCCGCTCATCCCGGCTCATCCCGTAGGCCACCGCGAATAGCTCGAAATGTTCATCGCACGTCAGGCGCTCGAACACCACCGGACGCTGCGGACAGTACCCCAAGGCCCCCTGCAGCTCCACGGCGCCGGCGTCGGCTGCCAACCCCCCGACCAGGATCTGCATCAGCGTCGATTTGCCCGATCCGTTCTCCCCGACCAGCCCGACGACCTCGCCGCGGCTCAGCGACAGTGACACACCGTCGAGCACATGGTTGCGCCGCACGAACGGCCACAGCCCCTGACGATAGGTCTTGGAGATCGCGGTCCCCGCGAGGACCACGTCCGCTCGAACGCCATCAGAAGAGGCGCCGCTTGAACCCATGTCGATCACCGCCTTCGAATCCCATGTGACTTTCACGCACCCGCCAGTGGGCTTCGCCAGACCGCCACAAGGGCCCATTCCTCAACGACCCGAGCCGTGGTGTGTCGGGTGACCCGTGGCGGCGCCACGACACCCCCAAGGGGTATGTCATCAGGGTAGGCACGCTCTAGTGCGGAGATCACCGTCAGGGGGTCAGGCTTCGGTCAAGTTTCCGGGCCTTACGGCCGCGACACCTCGTCCGGGCTGGGGACGGGGATCTTGACCAAACCTTGTCCGGGTCCTGCTCGTTGCTTGACGTGACCGGTTCAGACTGGGCACTGAGGCCGCGCGGTCACGTCGTGCGCCTGGAACTTCTTTGACGATGGGAGTGGGCTGTGTGGCCTGAGGTGTTCTCGATATTTGGTGTAGGGATCCAGTCCTATGGGCTGAGTAAGGCGCTGGCGCTGCTGGTCGGCGCGTATCTGCTGGGTCGAGCGTTCACGCGGATCGGCTACGACAAGGACTTGGCGCACTCGATCGCGTTGTGGGCGACAGTGTGGGGATTCGTCGGCGCCAAGGTGTACTACCTGATCGCGAACTGGGACAACCTCAGTTGGCACCTGTTCGGCGGCTCGGGGTTCGTCTGGTACGGCGGCCTGATCGCGGGGGCGATCGCGGTGATCGTGATGACCCGACGCCACGACCTCCCCCTTGGACGGGTGGCGGGCGCGATGGCGGCCCCGCTCTCGGTGGCCTACGGCATCGGCCGGATCGGCTGCTTCCTCGCCGGTGACGGCACGTACGGCACACCCACCGACCTGCCCTGGGGGATGGCGTTCCCCAACGGGGTGGTGCCGGTGAACGTGCCGGTGCATCCCGTCCAGCTGTATGAGGCCGCCGGCGCCTTCCTGATCGCCGGCATCCTGTGGGCGCTGGGTCGCAGGCTGCGACCGCTGGCCGTGTTCGGGTCCTACCTGCTGCTCAGCGGCGCGGCACGCCTGCTCGCCGAGGTCGTCCGGATCAACCCGCACGTCCTGTTGGGCCTCACCGAGGCGCAGCTGATCGGCATCGTCAGTATCATTCTGGGCGTCGCCCTGATCCTGCGAGACGCCTTCCACCCCGCAGTTGCGCCCTCAGATGCTCCTGTCGGCTCCGAATCGGCCGTCCTTAGCTCTCACCCGGTCGGGAGGTGAGCGGCGCCATGGACACGATCACCGAGCCGGCCACAGCCGTGAGGGGTGGTCGCGGGTTCTGGGGTGCGCTGTGGGCCGGGACCAGGGCCACCGTCGGCGCCCTGATGGGACTGGCGCCGCACGTGATGCATCACATCGGCTTCCTGGCCGGGGCCGCGTTCCTGACCGGGTTCCTCGGCAACTCGCTCCTCTATGTGGTCGGGTTGCTGCTGAGCATCCCGCTGCTGCGACGGCTGCGTCGCCGATTCGGCACCCGGAAGGCCCCCGCGATCGGGGTCGCGGTGTTCACCGCCCTGTTCGCCCTGTCCGCGTTCGTGATCGGGCCACTGTTCAACCCCGCCACCCCCAACCAACCAGACACGCCGTCACCGGCGGCCTCCGCCAGCGCGTCCGGCACCGAGGACCACGAGGGGCACCACAGCGCCTCGCCCACCCCATGATCAACACCACAATGAAATGAAAGGAAACCAAGCACATGTGCAATCACGAGCATGGACACCAGCACGGGAACCAGCAGGAGGCAGGCTGCTGCGGCGGTCACGCCGGCGGCGGTCAGGGTGGGGGCCATCACTGTCAACATGACGTGGTGGCGGGCCCAGGCGACGAGCTGGTCACCTGCACGGTCCGCGGGACCAGCACGCTGAAGTCCACCGCGGAGGCGGCGGGACTGTTCCGCGACGTCGAAGGCCAGCGGTTCTACTTCTGCTGCCGACGTTGCCAGGACCTCTTCGACGCCGAGCATCTCGCCAGCAACCCAGCCGCCTAACCCCGCCAGGTACGGCGTTCGCCAACCAGGACAACCGACGAAGCGCCCGCCCAGCCACAACGGCTGGACGGGCGCCTCATCGCTTGCACGCCTGGGTTGGTCAGAGGCTGGTGAGCATCTCCTGCATCTCGGTGATCTCAGTCTGCTGGTCGGCGATGATCTTCTCCGCCAACATGAGAGCATCCGGGTTCTGCCCCTCGGCCAACTGCTGCTCGGACATCCCGATCGCACCCTCGTGGTGGGCGATCATGGCCTCGAGGAACGCCTGATCAAAGTCGGCGCCGGACATGCCGTCGAGTTGGGTCATCATCTCCTCCTGGCTCATTCCGTTCATGTCCATGCCGCCCATGTCCATGCCGCCATGCCCACCGGGGGAGACGTCTTCACCCCAGGCGCTGAGCCAGGCGGTCATCTCCTCGATCTCGGGGCCTTGTGCCTCGGCGATGCGCTCCGCGAGGGCCACGACCTCGGGTGTTTCGGCGCGTTCGATCGCCAGCTGGGACATTTCGATGGCGCCCTCGTGATGGATGATCATCATCTGCGCGAACGTGGTGTCCTGGTCGTTGTGGTCGGCGGCCACCTCAGATGAGGCGCTCGCCGACGCCGACTCGGACTCAGTGGCCGTGGCGGAGGTGCTGCCTGTCGGGGAGGTGGTCGCCGTCGGGGGAGTGGCGCCCTGGTCCGCGCAGGCCGCCAGGGTGGCCGTCAGGACCAGCCCCGCCAAAGTGGCAGTGATCCGCTTAGTGCGTGTCATGAAAGATGCTCCATTCCTGGCCGACGGGGGCCGCCGGTCCTAACGTCGAGGCTATGAACGATCAGCTCAAGAGCCAACCCGTGTAAGGTCAAGAATCGATCAAGACCCGCTCAGGTGCTGGCGCGGTGGGCAGGTGCAGGGTGAAGATCGAGCCGTGTCCGGGGCCGGGGCTGGCGGCTGTCAGTGAGC
This sequence comes from Tessaracoccus luoxuelianae, assembly GCF_054483915.1. Lineage (NCBI taxonomy): Bacteria > Bacillati > Actinomycetota > Actinomycetes > Propionibacteriales > Propionibacteriaceae > Tessaracoccus > Tessaracoccus luoxuelianae. The sequence continues at coordinate 1,123,160 of NZ_CM137013.1, forward strand.
CGCCGTGAGCCAGGGCGAGGCTGCGGGCGATGGTCAGCCCGATCCCGGAACCGCCCGCATCGCGGGCCCGTGCCGTGTCAGCGCGGTAGAACCGGTCAAACACCTTCGAGAGCTGCTCCGGGGTCAGGCCATCGCCGGTATCGGTGACCGTGATCACCACCTCGTCCGTGGACTCGCGTGCACTGATGTGCACGATCCCGCCGGTGGGGGTGTGCCGCAGCGCGTTGTCGAGGAGGTTGCCCAGGATCTGACCCACCCGCTGCGGATCGGCTGCGATGAGGCCCGGGTCCGAGTCCGCAGATAGCGTGACTCCCTTGGCCGCGTATCGGGTGGCGACGGAGGCGACGGCGGGCTCGATGAGGTCCCAGACCGGCTGGGTCTGGGTGTCGAGGGTGAATCGGCCTTCCTCGGCGCGGGACACGTCGTCGAGGTCGGCGGCGATCTTCTTGAGCCGGGCGGCCTGGAGGGTGAGCAGCTGTTGGCTGTCGCGGTCCCAGGGAACCACATCATCGATGACGGCCTCCAACTCAGCGGTCAGGGTTGCGAGAGGGGTGCGCAGCTCGTGCGCCACATCGGAGAGAAGCCGCCGTCGGCTCGCTTCGGTGGAGTCCAGCCGGCTGGCCATGTCGTTGAATGCGTCGGCGACGGCGCTGAACTCGGGACTTGTCGCCGTCGCCGGGACGCGGGCGGTGTAGTCGCCGGCCTCCAGCTGGGCGGCGGCTGCGGTCAGTTGTTCGAGGGGGCGGCGCAGCCGTTTGGTCTCCAGCCAGGCCAGGCCGATGGCGAGTGCCAGGGCGACCACCAGGCCGATGCCCAGCGACCTGACGCCGGCGTCGAGGAACGCCTGCTCCACATGTCCCATCTCGGCGGTGCCGTCAGAGTGCCCGAGTTGCTGCAGATGTTCGTGGAACAGGGAGGGGCCGACCACCATGGCGACAAGGGCGGCGGTGATGACGCCGACCGCGACCACCAGCGCCTGGGTGAGGAAGGTGCGGGTGCCCCACCGCATCCGGCCGACGTAGCCTCTGAGCCGCATCATCCTCCTGCTCCCATCCGGTATCCGACGCCGCGGACTGTGAGTATGTAGCGCGGTTCCGCGGGGGGATCGTCGAGCTTCTTGCGCAGGTTCGCCACATGGACATCGACGACGTGATCGTCGCCGACCCAGCCTGGGCCCCACACCTCGTCGATGATCTGGCGACGACTCAACGCCACGTTGGATCGAGCTGACAGTGCGTCGAGGATGTCGAACTCGGTGCGGGTCAGCCCCACCTGCTGGTCGTCGACCCACACGTCGCGGCCCTCCGCGTCCACCCGCAACCGCCCGAACTCCCTCGGGGGGAGGGCCACCTGCGGCCGGCCTGCTGGCCGGCGGGGCCGGCGCAGGACGGTGTTGACGCGGGCGACCAGTTCGCGGGGGCTGAACGGCTTGGTCAGGTAGTCGTCGGCGCCCACCGACAAACCGATCAGCTTGTCGACCTCGTCGGCCCGGGCGGTCAGCATCAGGATGTAGCAGTCGGAGAACAACCGGATCTGGCGGCACACCTCGATCCCGTCAATGCCAGGCAGACCAAGATCAAGAATGATCACGTCGGGATCCAGCTCCTGCGCCGAACGGACCCCGTCCGGGCCGGTGTAGGCCAGGGACGTGTCAAACCCTGCCTTGTTCAGGTAGGACGCGACGATCCCCGCCAGCGGGCGCTCGTCATCGACCACCAACACACTCGACCTGCCGGGCTCAGCCATACAGCCATTATTGCCACACGCCCACCCGCCAACCCGCCTCGATCGACCTCTCCGGGAGTGTTCTTGGCCGAACCTTGACCCCGCCTGAACCGTTCCCTGATCTACAGGGTTGAGGCTGGAAGGGTGAACGAGATCCCGGCACCTGCCTTGGCGGCCGCCCCCACCGATGTGGTGGACGTCACCCTGGTCACCACCCCGGCCTGCCACTTCTGCGACGACGCCCACCAGCGCCTCCACTCCCTGGACCGCGCAGGACTGCTGCGGCTCACGACGGTGGAGGCGGAGTCCCCGCGAGGTCAGGCACTGATCGCCGAGCACCGGCCTGGGAGCTTCCCGCTGACGCTGGTGGCGGGCAGCTATTTCCACGCCGGCCGCATTCCGCGCGGCAAACTCGCTCGGCTCGTCGACCACCTGGGTGCCCGCTGATGGGCGCCGACCTGCTCAGCGCCGGCGGGATCCTGGCGGCATTCCTCGCCGGCGGGGTGGCGCTGTTCGCCCCGTGCTGCATCGTGTTCCTCGCCCCCAGCTACCTGGCCGCGGCCGCGAAGAACCGCCGCTGGAGACTGATCCCGCTGACCTTCGTGTTCGCCGCCGGCCTCGCGCTCGTTCTGGTCCCCATCACGATGGGCGTCAGCCTGATCGCCGGCGCCATCGCCAAGTACCACGTCGTTCTCTACTGGACCGGCGGCCTGTTGATGATCGGACTCGGCCTGCTCGCGTTGTCGGGGGCGATGTGGTCCATGCCGTCGTTCCTCCGCGCCCCCGATACCGCCCGCGGCGACACCGCCACCTTCTTCAGCCTCGGCGTGTTCTCCGGCATCGCCTCCAGCTGCTGCGCACCCGTCCTCGCCGGGGTGATGACCCTGTCCGCGCTGTCCGGCTCACCCGTGGGCGGCCTGGTGCTCGGTCTGGCCTACGTGTTCGGGATGGTGATCCCGCTGTTCGTGATGGCGCTGCTGTGGGACAAACGGCCCGAAAGGATGCGCAGCCTCCGCGCCAAGCCCATCCGGATCAGGCTGGGGCGCTTCACGCTGGCTACCAACACCGTCAACCTGCTGGTCGCCGTCGGGTTCGTGATCATGGGCATCCTGGTGATCGGCCAAGCCGGCGCCACCGAGATGACCGGTGCCGACGCCCCTCTCGTGGGCATGGGCGCCTGGCTCTCCGAGGTCTTCGCCTGGCTGATCGCGATCACCGCCCCCATCCCCGAAACCGTCCTCGGCCTCGCGCTGCTCGCCCTGGTGGCCGTGTTCGTCGTAGCCACCCTCCGCGACCGCCGACACGCCCAACCAGTGGCCTCGGCCCACGAATGCTGCGACACCGAAACCTCACAGACCCCTGCGCCTGAGGAGACCGGCGCACCGACCATCCCCTCCCAGGAGCCCCGATGACCCCCACCACCACACCGGCACCCTCCCGCCGCGAGCAACTCAAAGCCCGCCAACAGGCCGAGACTCAGCGCGACAAGACGCGCCGCACCTGGACCCGGATCATCGGCGCACTGGTCACTGTGATCGTCGTGGCGGTCGTCGGCTACGGACTGTGGACCGCCATCCCCGAGCAGGGCGACACCCAGCGCCTCGCACCCGACTTCACCCTCACCACCACAGCCGGCACCTCAGTGACCCTCAGCGACCAGCGCCCCAACCCGGTGCTGATCTACTTCAACGAAGGCGCCGGGTGCGCCTCCTGCACCATGCAGATGGCCGAGATCGAGAAGAACCCCGGCTTCGCCGAGGCAGGCATCGAGGTGCTGCCCATCGTCATGAACAGCGCCGACCAGATCCTGCCCGACCTGCAGCAGTTCGGCGTCACCACCCCCTATCTCCTCGACGACGGGACCGTGTCGAAGGCGTACGACGTCCTCGACAAGGGCATGCACCCCGGCATGCCCGGCCACGGCTTCGTCCTCATCGACGGCGACGGCGTCCAACGCTGGAATGGCAACTACCCCTCCATGTGGCTCGACCCGAAGGAACTCCTCGACGAGGTCACCACCCGCCTCCAGTGATGCCTTGGGGGTCCACCGGATCAGCCCTGCGGGCGTGGTGCGCTCCAGTTTTCGCGAGCACCACTACGTGAGTTCGCCCGCTGGCTGATCGAGAGGCAGCCGTTGGTGTCCCGATCAGGGCTCTATGCCAGGCCGGCATCAGCCTGGCAGTCCCAGCCCTGTGTGGCGGCGCAAGTGCCTGTAGGTGTCATAGCTGGGTTGACGGGCAAGTCGGTCCCCTTCCTGCCGTCAGGGCTGCGAGTTCCTAGTAGCAGGGCCCAGCGGTCGTCGGACGCGTCAGCGCACTGGTAGCACTTGAGGAACTCTTTCATTTGGGCGATTCCTTTTCCAGCGCTTCGATGAGGTCCGTGCAGACGCGATGTTCACCTCCTCCTGGCGGAGCTACGCGGGGTAAAATCGATCCCTGGGCCGAGGCAGCAAGCTGGAACATCGCTGGATTCGCGGTCTTCGGTGTGGTGGCCTGGTGGCTGGGGCGCCGTCTTCGCATCGCCACGGTCACCCCCTGACCACGGTGAGCACCGTCCTGGCCATGTGGGTTGGGGTATCACCAACCCGTGGCTCCGGAGGTGAGCCGGCGCCCGAAGCATGGGATCGGAGGTGCTGGCCAACGTGATGAGGGTTTCCTTCGGGTGCCCCATGTTCACAGGATGGTCCCGAATGTTGAGGCCCACTGTCGCAGGTAGGCAACGAGGATGGCCCACAGGCCGGTGACCATGGATATCCCAACCACAATGAGCAGCCCACCACCGGCACGCTGCAGGGCGCGTTGGTGGCGCTTGAGCCACTCGAAATGGGGAACGAATGTGGTGAACGAAGCCGCGAAGGCGAGGAAGGGCAGGCCAAGGCCGATTGCGTAGCAGAAGGCCAGCAGCCCGCCACGGGCGGCCGAGCCCTCGTTGAGGGCGAGGGTGAGAACCACAGACAGGGTGGGGCCGATGCAAGGGGTCCAGCCGAGGCCGAAGGCTATCCCGAGTAGGGGGGAGGCGAGGGCTCCGGCGCGGGCGGTTTGCGGGCGTCGCTGCGCGGGCAGGGGGATCCAGCCGAGGAAGCCCAGCCCCATCAGGATGATCAGGATTCCGGCAGTGATCGTGATGATGCGCTCGTAGGTGAGTAGGACGGCTCCGAGGCCACCCAGGAGGGCCCCTGTGAGGACGAAAACGACGGCGAACCCGAGCACGAATCCCAGGGTTCCCAGGAGCAGGAGTCGTCGGTTGCCGGTTCCTTGAGTGATCTCGTGGGCCCCAAGACCAGAGGCAAACGACAGGTAGCCCGGGAGCAGGGGCAAGACGCAGGGCGAGGCGAAAGAGATGACACCGGCGAGCATGGCGACAGGGATCCCCAGGAGCAGTGACGATGACATCGCTTGGCTTACCCAGGACTCGAGAGGGATCATTCCGCCGCCGTGACGTCTTCGATGATGCCGACCAACGTCGAGGCGGTGGTCTCACCGAGTATCCGTGCAGCGACCCGCCCTTCAGAATCGATGACCAAAGTACTGGGGATAGCCTTGGGTGGAAGCTGCCCGAACTCGAGCAGGAGCGCACCGTCGGGGTCGTAGATGTTGGGGTAGGGGATGTCGAAGGCCCGAACGAACGCCTGCGCCGGGGCCGGGTTGAGGTCGCGGGTGTTTATGCCGATGAACTGCACCCCCGGCAGTTGGGCGGCCGCTTCGACGAGGGCGGGTGCTTCAGACCGGCAGGGGGCGCACCATGATCCCCAAACGTTGAGCACCAGGAGTTGGCCCGGGAAGTCTGCAGTGGTCAGCGGTGCACCGTCCAAGGTTTCCCCGGCCAGCTCTGGGGCCGATCGCCGCTGCTCGGCAGGGACAATGGTCACTGAACCGTCACCTCCTTGAAAACCTGCTGAGTCAAACACTCCCGCCTGGCCCGATCCACTTGAGCAACCGGTCAGGATCATCACGGTGAGGACCAAGGCGAGGTGACTCACCCACCGGGCTGAGGGGTGGCGCCCTGACTGTCTCATGTCTGACCTTCCTTGATTCTCGGCGGTGGATGGGCGCCCTCGGGGAGGTGTGCGATGCCCGATCCTACGTCCTTCCGCCGTGTTCACGGCGTCGACTGCCAGCCTTCGTCGGGGCCAACCGGATTCCCATGAGCGTTGTTTCAGTGGTGTGAGTGGCGTTCCAGTGCGCTATGGGAGGGGGCTTCGATCTGGAAGGTGGAGTGTTCGACGCTGACGTCGAAGTGTTCGGCGACGCAGGTTTGGAGGTCCCGAAGCTTCTGGGAGACGTGCCCCTGCGTGAAGCAGGATTCGTCGACGACGACATGGGCGGTGAGGACCGGTAGCCCGGTGGCGATGGTGGAGGCGTGCAGGTCGTGCACCCCGATCACGTGCGGGACCTGAAGGATGTGCCGGCGGACGTCGTCGAGCTTCAGGCCTCTGGGGGTGGATTCGAGCAGGATCCCCCCGGCTTCCTTGAGGATCGTGATCGCGCGGGGGACGATCAGGGCGGCGATCAGCATCCCGGCGATGGCGTCGATCCGGGTCCATCCGGTGAGCGAGATGACGATCGCGCTGATAATGACCGCCACGGATCCGAGGGCGTCGTTGACCACTTCGAGGAACGCGGCACGCATGTTGAGGTTCGCGGCGCGGCCCGCGCCCAGGATGAGCATGGCGACGATGTTGCCGACGAGTCCGACGATCCCGAACACCAGCAACCCGCCAGCGGTGACCTCTGCTGGGTCGAAGAGCCGACGGACGCCTTCGATGAATGCGTAGATCCCGACGGCGAGGAGGATCGCGGACTGGGCGCCGGCAGCAAGCACCTCCGCGCGACGGTATCCCCAGGTCCGCTCCGGTGTGGGCGGCCGCAGGGTCAGGGAGGCGGCGATCAGTGCCATCAGCAGGCCGGAGGCATCGGTGAGCATATGCCCGGCGTCGACGAGGAGGGCGAGGCTGTTGGTCCACCATGCGCCGATGACCTCGGCGATCAGGATGGTGGCGGTGATCCCGAACGCGATCGCCAGCCTGGTCCGGTTGGTCCCCGGATTCGCGTGGGCGTGGTCGTGGGTGTCGCTCATGCTGGGACCATCGCGGGTTCTGACCGACGGATAGGTGCGGTGATCGGGGACAGGGCGGTGCTGCGTCCTGCCCGGATGCCGTTGCCGATCACGAATACCTCCGCGACTTCGTGGACGAGGACGACGGCTGCCAACCCGAGTACTCCGAAGAGCCCGACTGGGATGAGGATCGTGATGAGTGCGATCGAGAGGATCACGTTCTGGAGCATGATGCGACGGGTACGTCGGGCGTGGTCCAGCGCGTGGGGGAGCAGCCGTAGGTCGTCGCCCATCAGCGCCACGTCGGCGGTCTCGATGGCCACGTCGGTGCCCATCGCCCCCATCGCGATGCCGAGGTCGGCGGTGGCGAGCGCGGGGGCGTCGTTGACGCCGTCGCCGACCATCGCTGTCGAGTGGCCTTCCCGGCGGAGCCGCTCGATGATCGCGGACTTGTCCTCGGGGCGCAGGTCGGCGTACACCTCGCTGATCCCGGCCTCCCGTGCGATGGCGCGCGCGGTTGCGCCGTTGTCGCCGGTGAGCATGACGATGGTGTAGCCGTCCGCGCGGAGTTGCGCGATGACTTCGGGGGCTTCTGGGCGTAGTTCGTCGCGGACGGCGATCGCTCCTACGGGGATGCCGTCGACTTCCACGATGACTGCGGTGGCGCCGGCGTCCTGCATGCGGGTCACGTGCGCGGTCAGTGGGCCGGGGTCGATCCAACCGGGGCGTCCCAGCCGGAGGCTGCGCCCGTCCATGCGGCCGGTGAGCCCGGATCCGACCTCGGCGGTCACCTCATCGGCTGCGCGCACGTCGTCGGCGGCTGCCAGGATTGCGCGGGCGAGCGGGTGTTCGCTTCGCGCCTCGAGCGCGGCGGCCAGGCCGAGTACTTCGGCTGGGCAGTAGCCGTCGGCGGGTGCGACGTCGGCGACGGCCGGCTGGTTGCGGGTCAGGGTGCCGGTCTTGTCCAGGGCGATGGTGCGGACCTTGCCGAGGCTCTCCAGTGCGGCGCCCCCCTTGATCAGGATCCCGCGACGGCTGGCCGCGCCGATGGACGCCACCGCGGTCACGGGAACGGAGATCGCCAGCGCACACGGGGAGGCGGCCACCACCATCACCAGGGCCCGCTGCAGCCACACCGCCGGTTCCCCGAGCAGGAAGCCCGCCATGACGGTCAGGGTGGCGGCGATCAGGATGCCCGGCACCAGGGGCGTGGCGATCCGGTCGGCCAGCCGCTGCGTGGCGCCCTTCCGGGACTGCTCGGCCTCCACGATGTGCACGATCCGGGCAAGAGAGTTGTCCCTGGCCGCGGCCGTGACCTCGACCTCGAGGACGCCGGAGCCGTTGACGGAACCGGCGAACACGGGGTCCCCTGGGCCCACCTCGACGGGCATCGATTCGCCGGTGATGGCGGAGGTGTCCACCGCCGTCCTGCCGGCCCGGATGTCACCGTCGGTGGCCACCCGCTCGCCCGGCTTCACGATCATCAGATCCCCGACCACCAGATCGTCGGGGCTCAGCACCACATCCCGACCGTTGCGCCTGATCGTCGCCTCACGCGGAACCAGACCCAGCAGCGCCCGCAACCCGCGTCTGGTCTTGGCCAGCGAGTAGTCCTCCAAACCTTCGGCCAGGGAGAACAGGAAGGCCAGCATCGCCGCCTCCTCGATCTGGCCCAGAGCAGTTGCGCCGACTGCGCCGATGGTCATCAGGAGCCCGACCCCGACCTTGCCGCGCGCCAGCCTCTTCAACGCTCCGGGCACGAACGTCGACGCCCCCACCAGAAGCGCCGCGACGCTCAACACCAGCTCGGCAACCTCCCAGCCCAGCAGTCCGGAGACGAAGCCGGCCAGCAGCAGCACCCCAGAGGCCAGCCCGAACTGGATGTCGCGGACCTGCCACAGATGCTCCACCGCGTCGTCATCATCACTGCTGGCGCCTGCGGGTGCCTCGCACCCGCAGGCGCTCTCGCTGTTTGCGGTGTTCCCGTGTTCGCGTCCGCTGATCGCTGGCCTGTTCATCGCTGGGCCTCCGCCCCGTGGGCCTTCAACAGATCGGGGGAGGGGTTCGTGGTGGTGCCGACCCCATAGTTCGGACACAGCGCCACCGCCTGCCCCGTCGACTCCAGCAGACGCTCAGCGGCCGCCAACACAGCCAACAACTCCGAGGCCCCCACCAACGAGAACACCGACGCCCGCCCCTCCGGCCGCGACGACACGAGACCGCACTCGCGCAGACACGCAAGGTGGGCGCTCACCGTCGACTGCGCCAACCCCAAGTGCTCGGTCAGATCCCGCACCCGATGCTCCCCCAACGTCAGGTGCTGCAGGATCGCCAACCGAGACGGGTCCGACAGCCCATGGAAGAAGGCCGCAGCCACCGATAGCCCCCCGACCGAAGCATCATCCACAGAAGTCGTTATCATCGTCATGTGCCGATGCTAGCAGTGAGTCCGCGCTGGCTCTACCGTGGCAGGTGAGGATGACCAACATGACGATGGCCCACACCCTTGCACACCACGAGGCACGGCGAAATGTCTTGACCCGATCTTGACCATGTGGACCAGTGATGCGCAGTGGGCTTAGGGCAGGCTGGACGGACGACCTGTACACACCCACGGGAGACACCCATGCACCGCCTTCTTCTGACCATTCGCATCGCTGTGCCGCTGGCTGCCGTCGTGGCGCTATCTGCGTGTTCAACCCCCCAAGTGGCTCAGGCCCCGAGCCCGGCCGCGTCGGATGCGGGGACGACTGTCGCGGCGGGGGACGCGGCGGCGCTCCTCTCCGCCCAGGGGCTGGACGGGAAGAGCGGCCGCGAGGCGGTGGAGGCGCTGGATCAGCTCGACGCCCAGCGCCCGCTGCCGCTGGCCGCGTCGGTGCGCTACGACGAGGTACTGCTCAGCGACGGCACCATCGAGGCCTCGATGCCCCTCGACGGTGATGAGTTCTACCTGTCGATCGCGCCGTACGAGACCACCACTCATGAGTGCTACTTCCACAACCTCGGCACCTGCCGAGGGGAATTGGCTGAGGCGGACGTGAAGGTGACGATCACCACCGATTCAGGTGAGGTGCTCGTCGACGAGGACGCGACCACCTACGCCAACGGCTTCGTCGGTTTCTGGATCCCCAAGGACGTGGCGGGCACGGTCGTCGTCATCAAGGACGGCAAGCGCGCCGAAAGCCGCTTCTCCTCCGACGCTGAGGGCCCCACCTGCCTGACCACGTTGCAGCTTCTATAGTCCTGGGGGTGAGCCCGCCGTGGACGCGCCTGGGGCCATCCCTGACCGTTGGTGAGGTGGTGACAGTGAGGGTTGGTTTCATCGCTCGTCGCGTCACTGATGCGGCGTTGCGCGCCTCGAGTCAGCGGGATCCCCGCCCGGGCTGGGTGCCTGGCGGGGATCGCGTGACGAGCCGACCGATCTGGTCAGGAGGAGTGGTGAGCCTCCATGCCGGAGAATCCCTGATGCATGCCGGGGTTGCGCGTGCCGTCGAAGCCCATGTCTGGCTGGGCCATCATGCGGACGTGGCTGGCGAACTCGCGTCCGGTGGTGGGCTCGGCCGCTCCGGCGGTGGCGGCGGTCATCGCGACCACCGCCGCGGCGGCGGTAACGAGGGCAGCGATCTTGCGCGTGGTGATCATGTGGTCTCCTTCATGTCGGTGCCGGTCGATCCGGCCGATAAGACCACTGTCCCGCGACAATGTATAGATCCGTTCAACTATCCCCTCCGCTTTTGATCAAGAAGTCTGAGGGCCTGGGTCCCACGATTCAGAGTGGGGCTTGGGCAGGCGATCGGCGGCGACATCCTGGTGCTTGGCTCAACGCTCGTCGGTGTCTTGTTGCATCTGGGTGAGGAAGTGCTCGCCGCGTGCGGGGTAGGTGCGTGGACTCGGGTGAGCCTACTCTTCGCCAGGGCCAACTCCCGGACGGGCCTGGCCTGAGCTTTCTGGTCGTAGCCACCTGTATCCCAAGCCAGAAGCAGGCGCCTCCTGTCCCTACACCATGCTGAGCCACTCCACGGGTGGATCAAGGCTCAGGGAGTTGGTGTTGCTAGTTCCGCCTGCCTTCAGTGGCGGGTTCGCCGGGAACCGCTGGCAGGGAGGGTGATCGTGAATCGGGCGCCGGTGCCGGGGCCGGCACTGTCCGCGGTGAGGGTCCCGTGGTGGGCCTCGACGATGGCGCGGGCGATGGTCAGCCCAAGGCCGGAGCCAGGGCTGTCCGCAGCCTTCGCGAAGCGGCGAAAGATCTGCCCCGCTTCGGCCGGGGTGAGGCCGATGCCGGTGTCGGTCACTGTGATGACCGCCGCGTCCCCGGACGGGCTGGGCCGACCGGCCATGGTGACGGTGCCGCCGGCCGGGGTGCAGCGGAGCGCGTTGTCGAGCAGGCTGCCGAGGACTTCCTGGATTCGTTCGGGGTCGACCAGCACGCGAGGAGTGCTGTCAGCGACGGAGGCGTCAAGCCGGACGCCGGCGGACCGGTAGCACTCCGAATGCGCCCCAACGGCCGCGTCGATCAAGCTGGGGACAGGAACGGGTTCGGCGCTGAGGAGCAGTTGACGTTCCTCGGCGCGGGAGACGACCTCGAGGTCGGCGACGAGGCGGCGGAGCCGGGTGCTCTGGGCGGCGAGGGTGTCCCAGGTTTGGTGGTCGGCGGGCAGCACGTCGTCGCGGACGGCCTCGATGGTGGCTTCGATGGAGGCGATGGGCGTGCGGAGCTGGTGGGCCAGGTCGGCGGTGAGTGCGCGGCGGGTGTCCTCGGTGGCCTGGAGTCGCTCGGCCAGCTCGTTAACCGACGCGGCCAGGGTGGCGAACTCGGGGCCCATACCGGGATCGAGCACGCGGGCGTCCAGGTCTCCGTCCGCCAGTCGACGGCTGGTGTCAGCCGCGTCCCACACAGGAGCGGCGAGCCGGCGGGCCACCACCCAGCTGATTGTTGCGGCCGTGAACGCCGCGGCAGCGATGCCGATCCCCACGGCCACGAGGACGGCGTCCTGAACCGCCATGAGAATGTGTTGGAGGGCGTCTGAGTCGGTCGCGACGCCCGCCCTGTCCAGGTGGAGCTGGAACACCGACGGGGTGACCAGGAGCACCACTACGAGCACTGTGCCGGCGCCGGCCAGGATGACGAGCACGTTGTTGAGGAGGAGTCGGGGGGCCAGGGCGAGTCGTGCCAGTCGCGGCTCCTTTCGGTGGGCGGTCATCCCGGGCCCATCCGATAGCCGACCCCACGGACGGTGAGCACGTAGCGGGCGTCGCGGGGGTCGTCACCGAGCTTGCGACGCAGGTGGCCGACGTGGATGTCGACAAGGTGCTCGTCGCTCGCGGCCGAGCCCGTCGTGTCCTTCCAGACGCGGTCGAGCAACTGTTGGCGGGTGAACACGATGCGGGGACTCCCGCTCAACGCCTCCAGCAGGTCGTACTCGGTGCGCGTCAACGCCACCAGTGAGCCGGCAACCCGCACTTCGCGCGCCGGAACGTCCACCGTCAGGTCCCCGAAGACGCGTGCCTCCGGGGCTTCCTGTGCCGTGGCGCCGGCTGGGGTCCGCGGTCGCCGTAGCAGCGTCCTGACCCGCGCGACCAGTGCTCGGGCGGAGAAGGGTTTGGTGACGTAGTCGTCGGCTCCCACCGCGAGCCCGATGAGCATGTCCACCTCGTCGGCGCGCGCGGTCAACATCAGGACGTAGCAGCTGCTGAACGTCCGCAGCTGCCGGCACACCTCGACGCCGTCCATGCCGGGCAGCCCCAGGTCGAGCACAACCACGTCAGGCTCTGATTCCCGCGCGAGTGCGAGCGCCGTCTCGCCGTCGCCGGCGGTGCGCACGGTGAACCCATCCGTGGTCAGGTAGCCCTCCACCACCCTGACCAGGCTGGGTTCGTCGTCGACCACCAGGACGCTCGGCTGCTTGTCAGAACCCACGCTCAAGCGTCCTCCTCAGCGACGAACTCGCCGTGCCACGTGTGGTACCAGACCGCCCCGGTGGTGGCGTTGACCGACAGCATGCCCACTGTTGTACCGCCCGAGGCGGTGTCGAGGGTGTAGTACCCCGGATACTCCATGGCCATCCCTGCCGCCGTCTCACCGGCGGCATTGGTCTGCAGCCAGCCGTCGGCGATCGCAACGGCCTCATCAGCGGACATGGCCGCGGTCCGGCTGCCGGTGTTCCACATCATGGCCGGCCCGTACTCGGTGGACACCGCACCGGTGGCCGGGTCCACGAGCACCTCGGTGGTGGCCTCACCGGAGGCGTCCCTCAACTCGACGTAGAAGTTGGTGGTGAACTGCATCACCTCGCCCGGTATGAGCCCACTGACCGCCGCAGCCTGCGTCGCGCGAGCCCTTGCCTGGGTGATGGTGTCGACCCGGACGCCGTCGCCGGCCAGCCACACCCCGCCGCCCATCATGGAGCCGCCCCCGGCGCCCATCATTCCGCCCGACGGTCCGACCCACCCGCGACCGTTGGCTCCCATCATCGGACCATGCCCGTCCCAGTTCGGCGCGACACCGGCAGCGCCAGGGTAAGGGCGAGCACCTCCCCAAGCGGCCAAGACCACCGAGCCTACGAACAGCACGCTCGCGACCACCAACACCAGCCACGCCAGCCAGCGTGGGCCGGCCTGAGTCAGGCCCCGCCCAGTCATCGGCGTTCACCCCGAGCCGAGGCCAGCGCAGCCCGCTGCACCTGATACGTCTCGACGTCAATCTCGCCGCGGGCGAACCGACGATCCAGGATCTCCTCCGGCGTCTCCGGCCCGGGCTGCATGCCGCCACCGTAGGGGCGCGTCGGCAAGAGCCTGGTCACCGCCCACACCACCAGACCAATCAGCACCGCCCACAGCAGCACCATGCCGACCATGCCGCCCCACCCCATACCGCCAAAACCGCCGTAACCCATCATGTCTATCCTCCTGGACCGAGTGGGTGGTCCCGTGACCACCCGATGCAACAAGCTTGACCGTCACGTGTAAGGATCCTCGCGCCTGCGGAGTAAAGATTCCCTCTACATCCATCCATGCATCGGTTCCACCCCCAATGTCGGATGTGGAACTGCGGGCCGAGAAGCGGCTGCCATTTCGAGGACCGCCCCGTCGATCAGGATGGAGGGTCGCCCAGCCGGGTCAGTGCTCCGCGTGGCCGCCCTCGGCTCCGGTGGCGTAGTCGGGGACGGTGACGCTGGTAGTGGCGGGTCCGGGCGTAGGCGGTTGCGGGCTGTAGCTGATGCCGTTTGGCTTGTCGCCCACAGACACAGTCGAGACGGTCTGGTTGGTCGACAGGTCGATCACGGAGACGGTGTCGTCATAGAGGTTGGTCACCCAGGCCCGCTGCCCGGTCGGTTCGATAACCACCCCGTGCGGGCCAGCCCCCGCGGCGATGGTGTCCTCGATGGTCATGGAGGCCGAGTCGATCACGGACACGGTACTGCCAGGGGCGCCCTCGGTTCCCTGGTCGGCCGACAGCAAGCGGGTCCCGTCCGCGGTCAGGTACAGCTGGACCGGCGGCGACGGAACCGACACCGATCCCGTGACCTTCTGCTCCACCAGGTCGACCTTCACCACAGAACTGGACCCGACCAGGCTCACGTAGGCGTACCGCCCGTCCGGTGCGACAGCGACCTGCGGAGGGGAGTCCCCGACCGGGATCGTCGCGGTGACTTCATAGGTGTCAGTGTCGACCACGTCGACAGTGCCCGCTGTGGTGTTGGCCACGACCACCGCCGCACCGTCCGGGGTGGGACGCAGGCCGTGCGGCCCGGCACTGAGGTCAACGGTGGCCCGGAGCTCCAGCGACTCGGCGTCGTAGACGCTCAGCGTGTCATCCCCCGAGTTCGTGACAAGGACCTGCTCACCATCAGGACTAACGACCACATGCGCAGGGCTCACACCGGTCGGAGCGGTCCCCAACAGCTCATACGTCGCGGCATCCAGCGCCACCACAGCGTTGGCGTGACCACTCACAGCCCAGACCGTGCCCCCATCAGGGCTCACCTGAACATTGTGAGGACTCTCGATCCCGCTCACCGTGGTCACCACGACACCGGTGTCCGCGTCGATGGCCGACAAGGAATCACCGTCCTCGTTGGCAACCCACACCGTGCCCCGGATCGCCATCGGCTCCTGAGGTCCGGTGCCTCCCTCACCGGCAGCGCCCTCGTCGCTCTGCGTAGCGGCGGCACTGCTCAACGGCGCAGCCGAACCGGCAGCCGGTGCATCCTGCCCACAGGCAGTCAGCGTCAAGGCGGCCATCACAAAGACGGTGAGGAACAAGGGGCGGCGCAGACCGCCGTGGGAAACGAGCACGTGATTTCTCCTAATAACATGTAGAAATGTAGGACCACTATGACGCCTCGTTCGTCTGCCTTCGATGCTCATCCGGTCAAGGTTCCGTCAAGGACACATCGCCTACCCGGGGAAGTCGGGGAAGTCCCGCGAAGCATTGGTTCTCGCGCTGGGCGGTGGCAAGCCGCTCCACCTCTGACGCCGCAGATCGACCCGCGTATTACATCGGATCACCCAGAGAATCCGGTGAGCGTCGGCTGCCGACGGCGACAGCAGCTCGTCTCCTGCGACGACGTGCCGCTGCCGCCGCGCGAGTGGAGTCACGACCGCTGCGGCCTGAGTTCCGCGCGTGGTGTGAACCTGCCGACCTCTGAAACCACGATCTGCAGCTGATGGCCCAGTGTGGCCACGCAGGTCGCTGGACCCCAGGACGGTCACAGTCACACCCAGGCCGGTTGGCGCGTCGGGGTTCGCGCCCCACTCCCTGCGGGCGGCATTCGTCACGTAGGCCGGGAAACGTGACGCCACCTCACCGCAAGATCGCCGCCAGACCCGCCTGGGTTCCATCGGCATCAACACCCGAGGACGCCTGGGAGGAACACACCGCCACCCAACTCCCTGATGTGCAAGGTCGTGCCCTGCGGTGCTCAAGCCGTCGAATGTCAACCCGGGTCGGGCTCCGAGGCTCGGCCACGGACACTCGCCGACCTCACTCTCATGCTTGATATGTGGGTGATCTTCTGATTGACCGGCGCCTCTGTGGTGGGGGTGTCAGGATCGGGTGGAGGTGCCCTCAATGTCGCTGTTGCCGTGTTTGCTCCCTGCTGCTGATCGGGTGACGGGGGCGCCGCCGGGCAGCTTCGGTGACCCGTTGCTGGATGCCTATCTGGAGTTCCTGGTGGCTCGGGTGCGCCCGAACTCTGTGCTTGCTGCCTGGTATGACCTGAAGGTCTTCTTCGGCGTCGTGGGGAAGCCGGTGGTTGCGGTGACCCCGGCGGACGTGTTCGGGAGAGGAGAGTTGCTGGCCGATCCGATCCCCGACGCCGTCGCCGCCTTACTCGCCGCCGCCGGCGGCACCATCAGTATGGCGACCATCGCACCGGAACTCCCGGGCGCCATGGATGCGATTCAGGTGTTGCTCGCCAACGGTTGCCTTCCGGCCATCGGTCATACCGCCGCCAGCTACAACATCACCAAGGCCGCCATCGAGGTGGGCGCTACAGGGGTCACCCACATCTTCAGCGCGATGTCACCGCTGGGCCACCGCGACCCTGGGCCGATCCTGGCGTTCCTGGACGACTCGCGGACCACGGTCGAGTTGATCTTCGATGGCATCCACGTGAGTCCCGCACTGGCGGCCTACCCGATGCGCCTGCTGCCGAACCGGGTCGTCCTGATCACCGATGCCATGGCGGCCGCCGGGGCCCCGGACGGCGATTACCAGCTGGGCGCTCTGCCGGTCGAGGTCAGCGATCGGGTGGCTCGACTGACCGGACTCGACACCATCGCCGGCAGCACCCTCACCCTCGACAGGGCGGTACGCAACGCCGTCGCCTACGGAATCCCGCTTGCCCAAGCGGTCCGCAGCGCCACCATCCTTCCCGCCGAGTACCCTCAACCTCCACAACGTCGGAAGAGTCGCAGCAGGAGCCAGAGCCGACCTGGTCGCCCTCGACGACGACGCGAACGTCACCAGGGTCATGTACGGCGGAACCTGGCAGTAGCCGCCCACCGGCATGGCACCCCCGCCAGATTGACTTCCATCGATTCGACTAGGCTAGAGTTCACATCGACGGTCTTCGATGTGTCTTCGAGAGGAAATCATGGTCAATATCCGAGTTTTCGAGCCAGCGTTGTGCTGCAACACCGGGGTGTGTGGTGAGGACGTGGACCAGGCGTTGGTGAACTTCTCCGCCGACCTGGACTACGTGAAGCAACAGGGCGTCGACATCACCCGGCACAACCTGGCCAACGACCCGACGGCGTTCGTGGAGAGCCCAGCGGTGATGAGCTTCCTTCAGGCGGCCGGATCGGAGGGGCTTCCCCTGGTCCTGGTTGACGACGTGACCGTGCTGACCGGCAGTTACCCCACGCGTGAGATGCTCGCCCGCTACGCGGGCCTTGGCACACCCACTCTTCGTCCGCGTTTCAGCTTGGCCACCGTGGGTGGCGGCTCCTGCTGCGGCGGCGGCGGTTGCTGAGGCTGTGGACATGAAATTCCTCAGCAGTCCCACGCGCTTCCTCTTCTTCACCGGCAAGGGCGGCGTGGGCAAGACCTCGATCGCGTGCGCCTCGGCGGTGCAGCTCGCCGAAGCCGGACGTCGCGTGCTTCTGGTGAGCACCGACCCGGCGTCCAACGTCGGTCAGGTTTTCGGCCAGACGATCGGCAACACCATCACGGCAGTGACGTCGGTCCCCGGCCTGGACGCCCTGGAGATCGACCCCGAACAGGCCGCCGCCGACTACCGTGAGCGAATCATCGGCCCCGTTCGAGCCTTCCTGCCCGCACGTGAGATCGCCGAGATGACCGAACAGCTGTCCGGATCATGCACCACCGAGATCGCATCGTTCAACGAGTTCACCGGACTGCTGTCCGACCCGACGCTGGTCGCCGACTACGACCACGTCCTGTTCGACACCGCCCCCACCGGTCACACCATCCGGCTCCTGAAGCTGCCCGGCGACTGGACCGGCTTCCTCGACACAGGCAAGGGTGACGCCTCCTGCCTGGGCCCCCTGTCCGGACTGGAGAAGCAACGCACCCTCTACGGCGGAGCGGTGACGGCACTGGCCGATCCTTCGGTCACCCGCCTGGTGCTGGTCGCCAGGGCGCAGGCCTCCAGCCTTGCCGAGCTCGCCCGGACCGCCGAGGAACTGAGCGAGACCGGCATCAAGCCCAGCAACGTGGTGATCAACGGGGTGCTCCCCGATACCGCTGGAGCCGACGACAGCCTGGTCGTCGCCATCCGGGAACGGGAGCAGGCCGCCGTCGCCGACATGCCGGCCTCGTTGGCGGGGGTCCCTCGCGATGTCATCGAACTCAAGCCCGACAACATGGTCGGCCTCGCCGCGCTCCGGTCATTGTTCGACGGCTCAACGACGCTTCCGATGGACTCAGTCAGCTACTTGCGTGAGGACATCGCCCCCTCGTTGAACGACATGGTCGACGACCTTGCCGCCCCCGGGCATGGGCTCATCATGTGCATGGGCAAGGGCGGCGTCGGGAAGACCACCATCGCCGCGGCGGTCGCCACCCGCCTCGCCGAGTTGGGCCACGAGGTCCACCTCACCACCACCGATCCTGCCGGGCACCTGGCACACACCATGGGGGAAGGTGACGCGCTACCCACCCTCACCATGTCGCAGGTCAATCCCGCTCAGGCAGTCCAGGAGTACCGCGATCACGTCATGGCCACCAAGGGCAAAGACCTTGATGAGGCTGGCCGGGCCCTCTTGGCCGAGGACCTGCTGTCCCCCTGCACCGAGGAGGTCGCGGTCTTCAAGCAGTTCTCCCGACTGGTCAACCAAGCGCGTCGCACGTTCGTCGTGATGGACACCGCGCCCACCGGCCACACCCTGCTGCTCATGGACGCCGCCAGCTCCTATCACCGCGAGATCGCCCGCAACATGCCCGAAGGCGCCCACTACGCCACCCCCATGATGCGACTCCAGGACCCCGACTACACCAGGATCCTGCTCGTCACGCTGCCGGAGACCACGCCCGTCCTCGAGGCGGGCATCCTCGAGGACGACCTGAAGCGGGCCGGCGTCCAGCCCTGGGCCTGGGTGATCAACCAGTCGCTTGCCGCCGCCACCACCACATCACCCCTGCTCCGTCACCGGGCAATCCAGGAACAAGGACCTGTCGACTCCGTACGGGCCCGCGCCAAGCGGCTCGCCATCGTCCCCCTGCTGCACGAGGAACCCATCGGACCCAAGCGGCTCGCCCGCCTGGCCTCCTAGGAAACCACGGCGCACGGCCCAGTCTTCGACCGCATCACACCTACCCACCACGAGGAGCCCTGACCACATGCTGAATCCAACCCTCCAGGCGCCGGCTGACGCCGAAGCCGAGGTGCACGCCGCCGCTAGAGCGTTCGGTGCGGCGCTGAAGTCCAGCAACGAGTTCACCGCCCTGCTGGCCGCCGACGAGGCCGTCTCCACCGACGCCGAGGCGAACGCCGCAATTGCCGCGTTCGAACAACTCCAGCAGGAGTTTCGGGCGGAGATCACGGTGGGAGTCCTGACCGACGCCCACCGCGCGGACCTGGAGCGCAGCCAGGAAGCGATGCTCAGCGTCCCGACGGTTGCCGCCTACGCGGCGGCCATGTCAGCGTTCCAGGATGTGTGTCGCGACACGGCATCCGTCGTGACCGCTGAGGTCGGCATCGACTTTGCCGCCAACAGCCGCTCCGGCGGCTGCTGCGGCTGACAGGAGAAGACAATCATGCTGACCCCCGATCTCCACGACGCTGCCCTGACGTTCGGCCGCGCACTCCGCCAAGCCCCCGCCGTAGCCGCCTACCGGGCCGCAACCGACGCCTTGGCCGACGACCTTGAGGCGCAACAGACCATGATGGCCCTCCGTGGCCCGCAGGCCAGTCTCGTACGGACGCAACAGGCCGGACTGCCACCGAGCCAGGAACAGGTCAACCAGCTGCGCCGCAGCCAGGAGAAGGTCCGGGCCAACGAGGTCATCATGAACCACCTGCGGGCCACCAACGCCGTCAAGGCCTACCTGCCCACGGTGGCTCGTGAGGTGAGTGGTGCACTCGGCGCGGACTACCCGAGCCTGATCGCACCAGCCTCCGGCTGCTGAACTCGCCAACCGCTGCCCTCGTGGTTCACGAACGGCCATGTCGTCGAGGGCGAGGAGCGGCGCCGCAAGGGTGTCCACGCCAACGCGGCGATGTGGACGGACCCGACCCTGAAGAACACCTGCCTGATCGGCCCCTGTGGGGGGAAGCGTCAGCTTCTACGACACCAGCGTGACACTGAAGCCGGCCTAGAAGGCTGTCCCAGGGCTGCGGGCATTCTTTGGTCGGTTGCGAATGGGGGTATGGTTCGTATCGATAGCCGTCGATGTGCAAGGGGAGGACCTGATGGATCTCGCGGCCGCTGACACCTCGGTGAAGCCTTCCCCCATTGAGCGGGCTAGGCCTACCGTCCTCTTCGTGTGCGTCCACAACGCCGGCAAATCGCAGATCGCCGCCGCAATCATGCGGCAGGGCGCAGGTGAGCGCGTCAACGTCAGATCAGCAGGAACTGCACCGGACGCGCAGGTGCACGACCTGTCCGCGTCTGCGGTCGCGGAACTCGGCGCGGACATGTCCGACCAGGTTCCGACCCGGCTCGAACCAGAGATGCTGACCGACGCAGACCGCATCATCGTGCTTGGAAGCGAGGCCCGTGTGGAGGCCGTCGAGGGCATGCGCGCAACGATCGACACCTGGGTCATCCCGGACCCCGCAGATCAGGGTATCGAGGGGCTAGATCGCGTCCGGCTGATGCGAGACGACATCGCGGAGCGGGTCCACGACCTCCTTGATGAGATGGGCATGACCGGAGGGAACCCGCTCCAGGGCCAGGTGGCGAACTCCTCCAGCCGCAACGAACCAGCACGCAGTACGAGAAAGCTCTCGACATGATCCGTACCCTGCCCCTCCTCGAGTGCGCTCCCGCCAGCAATGACGCACTCATGTCGGCTACCGACGCGGAGCGGCTGGCCGCCGTGCTCAAAGTGCTCGCAGATCCAGTCAGGCTCAGGTTGCTCCGATTGGTTGCAGACTCCCCAGATACCACGGCCTGCGCCTGCCACCTGCCCGACGCACTCGGCATCTCTCAGCCAACCCTGTCCCACCACCTCAAGAAGCTGGTCGAATCCGGACTTCTCGAACGAGACCAGCGTGGCCGCTGGGTGCACTACCAACTCCGCGCAGGAGCGCTCGGGCCTGTAGCGGAGTTCGTGTCGAGCTGCGAGCAATGAGCAAGCCCGCCGTCTCCAGTCACCTTCTTGGCCCGAATGGGAGCCGACGGGTGGCTTGATCGATCAGGAAGGGCTGATCAGCGGCAGGGAAGCTGACGCAAACCATCGGCCCGGCAATTTCGGGAGGCGTCCCTCCTGATGGGCGAGGACTCGGCGGCGGCTCGGGCCGGCCAGCCGGTCGGGTCCGGATACTGCCGACCTGTTCGCATGCTCGGGCACGGGGAGTTAGATGTTTCATGAGCCCCACGGCTGCTGATCCTCTGCGCGGACTCCCCGCGCGGCCTCATCCTGTCCGTCGCGAGCGTGTTCATGGCATCCGCACATCTGATGACTGTCGCCCCCGCAGCGACGCGAGAGCCCCCGCCTGCGGCAGCCAGGGTTCATGCCTCGGCAGCCGGGGCAGGATCACTGGTCCTGCTTCTCCTGAAGCAGGCTGAGCCTCTCGAGATACCCCTCGCGCGGCATGTAGCCATCGGCGAGACTGTCAGCCAGCACCGATTCGGTCGGTTGTTGGCGCTTGAGCGTCCCCGTGCCTGGGCCCGACAGAGGAACGGGCGACACGGCCCCGACTCCTGAGGACGAACAGGAAGACGGTGATGGCTATCAGGATGCGCGGGTCAGACCCTCGCAGTTGTCGGGGGGCTCTCAGGATGCGTGGGCCCTGACGAGGGCATCTCCGACGGGGATGGGCCGGAACAAGCGATCGAGGTCTTCAACACGCACCCTGATCAGCCGCACTCCAAACCGGGCTGCTGGCAGACGGCCAGCGGAGATACGACGACGTAGAGTGTCAACACTTACTCCGTAGTAGAGAGCAGCCTGTTGAAGGGATAGCCACTCGGCGCTGGGATACTTGCTGGCTTCGGGATGCGTAGCGACGGCCATTACGACAACTCCTTTGATGGCAGGGCGCGAGATTCGGTGGTGCCCCCCTCGCCGTGTTCTCTTGCTAGTAAGAACCCGGCCCGGAGCTGGACACAGCGTGAGCAACGGCGCCCTACTCCGGGCCTTGGTGCCCACTCGGTGCCCAAGCAGGCCACCGAGGCGCGAGGCGGAGGACCATCACCAGGCACCAACCGGACATGTGTCGACAGCTGACCCCGCCTCCCGTGGGAGCTGCCTGACCGGAGACGTCCGTCCACGCAAGCACCATCCTGACCACCGACCTGTCAACGATGCCCGGCGCGCCCAGGCATGTAGCGCTGTGCGGCCGCAGGGTCCTGGCGCCTGAATGCGGGACTCCCCTGTCCATCGCACCCAGGAAAATGATACGAGTGCCCCCACGAAGCGCACGCACTCCCAAAAAACTCGGGGCACATTCGGGGCACGAATCGCGTCTGGCACCCCGCTGTGCCCCAGAAATGGCGATTCCCGCCCTAGTCAGAGCGGGAATCGTGGTGGCGGAGGATACGAGATTCGAACTCGTGAGGGCGTTAACCCAACCCGCTTTCCAAGCGAGCGCCATAGGCCTCTAGGCGAATCCTCCACGCGAGACCCTACCGGAGGCGACGACGGCGACTCAAGTCGGACCGGGTGAAGGGTCACAGCACCATCGCCGCGACCCACCCAGCGGCCAGCAGTGGCAGGTTGAAGTGCAGGAAAGTGGGGATGACGGTATCTCGGATGTGGTCGTGCTGCCCGTCGGCATTCAGGCCCGCGGTGGGTCCGAGCGTCGAGTCCGAGGCGGGCGAACCGGCGTCGCCCAGGGCGCCTGCGGTGCCGATGATGGCCACGGTCGCCACGGGCGAGAATCCGAGCGAGACGCACAGCGGCACGTAGATCGCCGCGATGATCGGCAGCGTCGAGAACGAGCTGCCGATGCCCATCGTCACGAGCAGGCCCACCAGCAGCATGACGAAGGCCGCCATGCCCCGGTTGTCCCCGAAGATCGCTGCTGACCCCTCGACCAGCGGGGCGATCTGCTCGGTCGCGCGCATCACGGACGCGAATCCCTGGGCCGCGATCATGATGAGCCCGATGAGCGCCATCATGCGCATGCCGCCGGTGAAGACCTCGTCGGCGTCCTGCCACTTCACAGCGCCGGTGATGATGAACAGGCACAGGCCGAGCAGCGCGCCCACCAGCAGCGGATCGGCAGCGGATCCAGCGAGCGTCAGCCAGGTCTGGATCCCGAACGAGACCACGATGGCAGCCAGGGCGATGACGATGCGGAACGGCTTGATCTCGGTGGGCGCGTCGTGGTCGACGACGGCGTCCCGGTCGTAGTCGCGGGGGCGCCGGTAGGTGACGAACACGGCCACCAGGAGGCCGATCACCATGCCGAGTGCGGGGATGCCCATCGCGGACATGACGTTGACGTCGCTCACGTCCAGTCCGGAGGAGATGATGTTGCCGTAGAGGATGTCGCTCAGGAAGATCTTCCCGAAGCCGATCGGCAGGAACATGTAGGTGGTGACGAGGCCGAACGTCAGCACGCTCGCCACGGCGCGGCGGTCCAGTTGCAGGCGGTTCATCACGATCAGCAGCGGCGGGATGAGCAGCGGGATGAACGCGATGTGGACCGGGATGAGGTTCTGGCTCATGATCGCCATGGCCAGGGTTCCGGTCAGGAGGCCCGCGGTGGTCCAGCGGGTGACCTTCTGGGACGTCGTGAGGTCGTCCGAATCGAGCTTGCGGATCAGCCAGTTGGCGAGCAGTTGCGGCAGCCCCGAGTGGGCCACCGCCATCGCGAAAGCACCGAGCAGCGCGTAGCTCAGCGCGATCTTCGCGCCGCCTGCCAGGCCGTCCTGGAACGCCACCATGGTTGCCTCCAGGCCGAGGCCGGCGGCGAGGCCGCCGATCAGGGCGCCGAGAAACAGCGCCAGGACCACGTGCACGCGTGCCACCGACAGCACCAGCATCACGACAACGGACAGCACAACGGCGTTCATACAGACCTCTGGGGGAGACGGCGGGGCGGGCGCAGACTATCGGACCGCCCCGCGACATTCGACGGCGGGACCCGTCAGCCGAGACCGGCGCGCAACGCGGCGTCGAGGCCCGGATCGACGGTTATCCGGCCCACGGGCCGGCCGTGGCCGAGCACGGGCTCCGGCTGCAGCTCCCGCAGCGTTGCCGTGTCGTGGCCCAGCGCTGCCAGCACGGCCACGAGTGCTGCGACGGCTGCCCTGTGGTGCCCGTCGCCCGCCTTCACCGCGACACCCGTGCCGTCCGCCAGACCCGCCGCGAAGCAGCCCTCCGCGCCCACTTTCGTCACCAGGCCCGGCACCTCGCGGTGGAGGACCAGCTCGTCGCGCCGCGTCCCCGACGCGTACTCGGGGTGGGTGCGGAAGGCCTCGGCCACCCGCAGCTCAGGCCCTGAGCGCGCACTCGCGAGTCGCCCGAACGCCCGCGACAGTCCAGCCAGGCTGAGGGGGAACGCCGGCGTGCCGCAGCCGTCGACCACCGGAACCCCGACGGGGTCGTCGGCCAGCTCGGAGATGGTGTCGCGGCAGGCGCGCTGCAGAGGATGGTCGGCCTCAAGGTAGGACTCGATGCTCCAGCCGGCCCGCACGCAGGTCCGCAGCATGCCGGCGTGCTTCCCGGAGCAGTTGTGCGCCAGCGGCTCCCTCCCGTTCCCGCCCGCCAGCCAGTCGGCCTGCGCGACGGCGTCCGACGGTACCCCGGGTGTGGTCTGCAGGTCCGCCGGCGAGAGGCCGGCGCCGTCGAGGATGCGGCGGACTCCGTCGAGGTGGAACGGCTCGCCCGAGTGCGAGGCGCCGACGAGGGCGAGCTCCGCGCCTTCGACGTCGAGCCCGTGGCGGAGCATCGCGACGGCCTGGAGCGGCTTGAGGGACGAGCGGGGCAGGAGGGGGATTGACGCGTCGCCGGCCGCGAAGCGGAGCGCCCCGCCTGGAGCGGTGACGACGACCGATCCGTGATGCAGGCACTCGACGTACCCACCCCTCCACACCTGCGCGATCACCGGATCCTGACTGCTCACCATGGCCGCCAGACTAGGGCAGCACCCCGCCTCCAGCGTGAGGCCTCATCGGCTCCCGGGAGCCTCAGGGGATGGGGTAGAGTTGACGGAGGTTCCTCGCGCGGCGGTATCTCGCCCAACCCCCCCAGGGTCGGAAGGCAGCAAGGGTAAGTGAGCTCTGCTGGGTGCGCGAGGGACCCCTTTCTTTGCCGCTGGAATTGTCGGGCCTCTGGAATAGGGTGGGTCGCGTGGACGACTACGACGAGGACGAGTACGCCCCCATCGCCGACGAGGGGGTCGCGGCAGCTGATCTGCCCGGCTTCGAGCCGATGGACGGCCCCGGCCTGTTCGATGACCTGGAGCCTGAGGCCACCGTCGATGCGCCCGCGCTGCACGTGCCGCCGTCGAAGCTGAGCGCCGGCCCCCGCCGCGAGTCTCCCGCGTCACCCCTGGCCCTCTACCGTCGCTACCGGCCGGACGCCTTCTCGGAGGTGATCGGTCAGGACCACGTGACCGTGCCCCTGCAGCGGGCGCTGGCCAGCAACCGGGTCAACCACGCCTACCTGTTCTCCGGGCCGCGCGGCTGCGGCAAGACCACCTCGGCCCGCATCCTGGCGCGCTGCCTCAACTGTGAGCAGGGCCCCACGGACACGCCGTGCGGCACGTGTGACTCCTGCAAGGACCTGGCGCGAGGCGGGCCGGGCTCCATCGACGTGATCGAGATCGACGCCGCCTCCCACGGTGGCGTGGACGACGCCAGAGACCTGAGGGAGCGCGCCTACTTCGCCCCCGTCGCCAGCCGCTACAAGATCTACATCATCGACGAGGCCCACATGGTCACCACGCAGGGCTTCAACGCCCTGCTCAAGCTCGTCGAGGAGCCGCCCCCGCACACCAAGTTCATCTTCGCCACCACGGAGCCCGAGAAGGTCATCGGCACCATCCGTTCGCGCACGCACCACTACCCCTTCCGGCTGGTGCCTCCGCGGATGCTGGTGGACTACCTGGCGGACATCTGCCAGAGCGAGGGTGTCGCGGTGGATCAGGCCGCCATCCCGCTGGTGGTGCGCGCCGGAGGCGGATCGGTGCGCGATTCCCTCTCTGTGCTGGATCAGCTGCTCGGCGGCTCAGGCGAGGAGGGCGTCAGCTACACGCAGGCCGCCGCCCTCCTCGGCTACACCCCGGACGCGCTGCTGGACGAGATCATGGACGCCTTCGCGGCGGGGGATTCGGCCGGCGTGTTCCGGACGGTGGACAAGGTGATCGAGGTGGGGCAGGATCCGCGCCGGTTCGCCGAAGACCTGTTGCGCCGCCTTCGTGACCTGATCATCCTCGCCGCCGTGCCGGAGGCCGCCACCAACGGACTGCTGGATGTGGCCGCGGATCAGGCGCAGCGCCTCCAGACCCAGGTGGCGGGCCTGGGGGCCGGCGAGCTCACCAGGGCCGCCGAGGTGATCGCCACCGGCCTCACGGACATGCGAGGCACCACCGCGCCGCGGCTCCACCTGGAGCTGATGTGCGCCCGGGTGCTGCTGCCCGGCGCGGACGCGGACGAGCGCGGGCTGCACGCGCGGATGGACCGGCTCGAGAGGCGGGTCGGCATGATGGGCGACGGCGAGTCGGCCGCGAAGGTCGCGGATTGGGAGGACGTCAGGGAACCCACCCAACGCATCGAGACGCCCCGCGCCGCGGCCAGGTCGCCTCG
This sequence comes from Tessaracoccus luoxuelianae, assembly GCF_054483915.1. Classification (NCBI taxonomy): domain Bacteria; kingdom Bacillati; phylum Actinomycetota; class Actinomycetes; order Propionibacteriales; family Propionibacteriaceae; genus Tessaracoccus; species Tessaracoccus luoxuelianae. Next base: position 1,149,827 of record NZ_CM137013.1, read on the forward strand.
GCCCACCCCTAGCCCCACTCCCGAGGCCGCGCCCGAACCTGCGCCGCCGTCGGCGCCGGCTGAGCGCAGGCCCGCGGGCGAGCCGCCGCGTCAGCGTTCCGCCGGGTCGCCGCCCGCCCAGGCCTCGGCAGCCAACCCCGGAGAGGCCCCTGCGCGGACGCCAGAGCCCACCCGGCCGCAGGCGCCGTCGGCCACCCCGGCCCAGCGGGCCGGCCTGAACGCTGCTGAGCTGCGCCGGGTCTGGCCCAACGTGCTGGAGGAGGTCAAGCGTCGCCGCCGCTTCACGTTCATGCTGCTCAGCCAGCACGCCCAGGTGCTGGACGTGACCGACGGCGTGTTGCACCTCGGGTTCACCCAGAGCGGACCCAAGGACAACTTCAGCAGTGGCGGAAGCCAGGACGTGCTGGCGGACGCGCTCATCCAGGTGATCGGCGTGGAGCTGCGGATCCAGGCCGTCATGGTCTCCGGCGAGGACGCCCCGTCGCAGCCCGTCCAGCGCCCCTCCGGCGCGCCGGTGGCGCCCACAGCCCCGCCCGAGCCGGCACCCGTCGTCGCCCCGCCGGATCCGAGCCCGGAGCCGGAGGTCTCCACAGACGACGAGGTGCTGGACTCGGCCCACAACGCGGAGGAGCTGCTGAGCAACGCCTTCGGCGCCGAGGTCATCTCGGTGCGCGATCTCAACGAGCCGTGAACCTAAGCTTTCCCCAACCCACCCAGGAGTAGACGAACCATGTTTGGTGACTTCGACATCAATGCCCTGATGCAGCAGGCCCAGCAGCTGCAGGAAGACCTTGCGCGCGCCCAGGCCGAGCTCGCCGAGAAGACCTTCACCGCTTCGGCTGGCGGGGGCGTGGTGACCGTCGCCCTCACCGGCGCCGGAGACATCGAGAGGCTCGACATCACGCCCGAGGCGTGGGACCCGGAGGACCCGGAGACGCTGTCAGCCCTCATCATCGCGGCGTTCCGTGCAGCCAAGTCCGAAGCGGACGCAGCCACCGCGGCGGCCATGCCGGACCTGCCGTCGATGCCGCCCATGCCCGGCCTCGGGGGCTGACCGCCGCCGTGTACGAAGGGCCCATTCAGGACCTCATCGACGAGCTGAGCCGGCTGCCGGGCATCGGCCCGCGGGGGGCGCAGCGCATCGCCTTCTATCTCCTCGACGCCCCGGAGGAGGAGGTCTACCTGCTCGCGGACACCCTGCGGCGCGTGAAGGAGTCCTCCCGATTCTGCGAGGTCTGCTTCAACATCTCGCAGGAGGAGCGCTGCCGCGTCTGCCGGGATCCCCGCCGCGACCGCAGCCAGCTGTGCGTCGTCGAGGAGTCCAAGGACGTCGTGGCCATCGAACGCACCAACGAGTTCCGCGGCCTCTACCACGTCCTCGGCGGCTCGATCTCGCCCATCGACGGCCGCGGCCCGGCGGACCTGCACACACGCGAGCTGTTCCAGCGCCTCGCCGACGGTGTGGTCAGCGAGGTGATCATCGCCACGGACCCGGACACGCAGGGGGAGGCCACCGCGTCCTACCTGAGCCGCATGCTCCGAGACTTCGGTGTGCGCGTCACCAGGCCGGCCAGCGGTCTGCCGGTCGGCGGTGACCTCGAGTACGCGGACCAGGTGACGCTCGGGCGGGCCTTCGAGGGTCGGCGCTCGATGTTCGGACCGGAGGATTATCCGGCGCAGCCCGCCGTCGTGACGGCGTCGGGTGAGGCTCCCGCTTAGGTTCGCCGGCTACCCCTGTCGCTTGGCCACGATGGCCGGTGACCAGGGGGTGCGGTTCCAGATCATCCAGACGTGAGGTCTGCGCCCGGCGCGCCCACCGCGTCGGCCAGGACGGCCACGGCCCGGCGGACGTCGCCCGGCTCGTGGCCCCCGTAGCTGAGCAGGAGCCCGGTGAGCCCTGGGTTCCCGGCCCACCCGTCGGCGAGGTCCGCGATGAGGAGCCCGCGCCGGCTGCAGTCCACGCGCACCGCGGTGGCTGCCTCGGCGGACATGTGAAGGACCAGTAGGTGTCCGGTGTCGGTCACGGAATCGACGACGGGGCCGAGACGGAGGTCGTCGACGCGGCGCGTCACCTCAGCCTGGGCGGCGTCCGCCCGGCGGCGGGCCCTGGCCAGGCGCCTGCGCAGGCCGCCGGTCTGCAGGTAGCGCGCCAAGGCCCGCTGCACGATGGGCGCCACTCCGCCGCCGAGTGCGGCCCGCGCCTCCAGAAGCTCGTCCTGCCACGACGGCGGGGCCACCAGGTAGCCCGTCCCGACGTCGCGGCCGAGAACCGCGGCGAAGGTGCCGAGGTGGGCCACCACGTCGGGCGCCAGGCTCCAGAGCGGGGGCAGGGGCGGCCCAAGGTGCCGGTACTCGGAGTCGTAGTCGTCCTCCACCAGCAGGACGCCGGTGCTCATCGACCAGCCGATCAGCGCCTGCCTGCCGGTGGCGTGCAGCGCGGTGCCGGCCGGGAACTGATGGTTGGGCGTGACCAGGACCAGGTCCAGGGGCAGCGCCCGGTCCAGCGCACCCAGATCCACGCCGTCGGCGCCGACGGGTACCGGGATGACCTCCACGCCCAGCACCTCCAGCACCCGGCGCAGGCCGGGGAAGCCGGGGCTCTCTACGGCCACACGGGGCCGCACGCCCGTGCGCCGGGCCACCGCCCCCAGGAGGAGGGCGAGTCCGGAGCGGGCGCCCGCGGTGACGATGACGGCCGAGGGGTCCACCGCCATGGCACGCATGAGGCGCAGGTGCTGAGCGATGGCGTCGGTCAGCTGTGGTCCGCCCGGCGAGACCGCGGCCCGCAGGGCGGAGCGCCAGAGGGCGTCATCCAGGGGGCGGGAGGATTCGTGCCCGGACGATAAGTCGAGCGGGGGGCGGTGCGGCGACGAGGGGGTGCGCCGGGCTGGAGCCGGGGTGCGAGGGGCGGCCGAGGACAGGTTGGGGGCCACACGCACTCCTGAGCGGTCCCGGGTGACCAGGTATCCCTCGGCTGCCAGCTGGTCGTAGGCCGCGCTCACCGTACCGCGGGCCACCCCGAGGGTCTCGGCGGCGGACCGGCTGGAGGCCAGCACGTCGCCGCTCGCGAGAGCTCCCGAGGCGATCAGTCCGCGTACCCCGGCCGCGATCTGCGTCGGGAGCGGGGCGGCGCCCGGAGTGCGATCCAGTGCAAGCGTGGAGAGCGCGTCCGACTCCATGGCCCCACCCTACAACTGGCCCAACAAACTGGAAAGGGTCTGGCTCTTGTCTGGTCCAGAAACGGCGGCGAAGATCGTGCCCATGACTGCTACCGATGCACCTGTGTCCCCTCGCGCCCTCGTCAACACCGGCCTCGCCGAGATGCTGAAGGGCGGAGTGATCATGGACGTCGTCACTCCCGAGCAGGCCCGGATCGCGGAGGAGGCGGGCGCGGTCGCGGTGATGGCGCTGGAGCGGGTGCCGGCAGACATCCGCGCGCAAGGCGGCGTGGCCCGGATGAGCGACCCCGATCTCATCGACCGCATCATCGAGACGGTGTCGATCCCGGTGATGGCCAAGGCCCGAATCGGCCACTTCGTCGAGGCTCAGGTCCTGCAGGCGCTCGGTGTGGACTACATCGACGAGTCCGAGGTGCTCTCGCCCGCGGACTTCGTCAACCACATCGACAAGACCCGCTTCGACGTTCCGTTCGTGTGCGGCGCCACCAATCTGGGTGAGGCGCTGCGTCGGATCACCGAGGGCGCGTCGATGATCCGCAGCAAGGGCGAGGCCGGCACCGGCGACGTGTCCGAGGCGATGAAGCACCTGCGCACCATCAAGGGCGAGATCCGCGCCCTCGCTGCGAAATCTGAGGACGAGCTGTTCGTTGCGGCCAAGGAGCTCGCCGCCCCCTACGAGCTGGTGCGGCGCGTGGCCCGCGACGGCGCGCTCCCCGTCGTGCTGTTCGTGGCCGGCGGAATCGCCACCCCGGCCGACGCCGCGATGATGATGCAGCTCGGCGCCGACGGCGTGTTCGTGGGCTCCGGCATTTTCAAGTCCGGCAACCCCGAGCGGCGGGCCAAGGCCATCGTCGCCGCGACCGCCCACTTCGCCGATCCATCGGCGATCGCGGAGGCGTCGCGGGGTCTGGGCGAGGCCATGGTTGGCATCAACGTGGCCGACGTGCCTGCCCCGCACCGGCTGTCCGAGCGCGGCTGGTGATTGTCGGCATCCTGGCCCTCCAGGGCGCTGTTCGGGAGCACGCGGCCGTGCTGCGGCTGCTGGGTCACGACGTGAGCCCGGTTCGAACCCCCGCCGATCTCGCCGGGGTGGACGGCCTCGTGCTGCCAGGGGGCGAATCGACGGCGATCGCGAGGCTGGCCCGCCCGTCGGGCCTGCTCACGGAGATCCGGAACCGGATCGACGGCGGGCTGCCCGTGTTCGGCACCTGCGCGGGGCTGATCCTGCTCGCCGACGATGTCGCGGACCCGGCCGCGCTCGCGGGGCTTCCCACCATCGGCGGGTTGAATGTGACGGTGCGGCGCAACGCGTTCGGGGCCCAGCTCGCGTCGGGCGAGGCGGACGTTGAGCTGACCCCGGCAGCTGCGCGAGCACGGTCGAGCGTCGCGATGGGGCATGCCCGGCCCGACCCGCCGTCGGGCCCGCCCGCACGCGAAAGAGCGCCCCACCGGATGAGGGGCGTGTTCATCCGGGCACCCAGGATCGAGCGGGTGGGTGCAGGCGTCGAGGTGATGGCCACCAGGGGGGACGAGCCGGTCGCGGTCCGTCAGGGCGCCGTCGTGGCCTGTACCTTCCACCCCGAACTGGTCCCCGACCCCACTCTGCATCGCCTGTGGCTGGGTGGAGTTTGAGCAAATGGAACGGGTCGCGGCGAATGTGATCGATCAAATGGGCCGCTTCGGGGTTTGACCCGTTCCATTTGCTCAAACCCCCAGCCCGACAGGGGCGGGGTCACCGAGTGTTCACCGAACGGTCACCCGACGGTGGGGGACGTGGCCGCCGGTGTCGCGTTGGATGGTCGGGACCCACCGACCACCAAGAGGAGACCCTCCATGAAGCGCCTGCTTCCCATGCTCGGCCACACCCGCGGTAACCGCTCGCCCGTCACCTGCGAGCTCAAGTGCGGCAGCGCCTGCGCGCACCCCGCCCCGAACACCTCAGCCAACGAGTCCTTCCGCGACATCGTCAGCGGTGTGTTCTCCCGCCGCGCCGCGCTCGGCGCGGGCGCCGGAGTGACCGGCGCACTGGTGGTGGGCGGCTGGGCCCAGCCCGCTGCGGCCGACTTCGGCAACCCGCCCAAGGGCGGCGGCAAGCTCCCCTTCACCGCGATCGAGCCGACGGCGCGCACCGTCGACACCATCACCGTGCCTGAGGGCTACCGCTGGGATTCGATCATCCGTTGGGGCGACCCGCTCTTCGATGACTCGCCCGACTTCGACATCGCAAACCAGAGCGGGGCCTCCCAGGCGAAGCAGTTCGGCTACAACTGCGACTACCTCAACATCGTCTCCGACGGCCGCAACGACCGCTCCGGCTACCTCGTGACCAGCCACGAGTACACCAACGAGGACATCATGTTCCCGCCCGGGACCGACGAGCGCGACGTCGTCGACGCCGCCCTGGCCGCCCACGGACTGTCGGTGGTCGACCTGACGCGCGCCAAGCAGGGCGACGTGTGGACCTACGTCCGGGGTGGGCGGCGCAACCGTCGCATCACCGGATTCACCGAGTTCTCGGTGAGCGGCCCGGCCGCGGGCTCGGACCTCATGAAGACGGCCGACGACCCCTCCGGTACGAAGGTGATCGGCACCCTCAACAACTGCGCCGGCGGCACCACGCCGTGGGGCACGGTGCTCTCCGGCGAGGAGAACTTCAACCAGTACTTCCGCGGAACCGGCTCCACCGAGGAGGGACGCTACGGAATCCGTCCCGAGGAAACCGGCCGGAAGTGGGAACTGCAGTACGACCGGTTCGACCTCCGCAATGAGGGTTACGCGAACGAGGCCAACCGCTTCGGCTGGATCGTCGAGTTGGACCCCGAGGACCCGACTTCGACGCCCGTCAAGCACACCGCCCTCGGTCGCTTCAAGCACGAGGCCGGCACCGTCGCGATGTCGAAGGACGGCCACGCGGTTGTCTATATGGGCGACGACGAGCGCAACGACTACGTCTACAAGTTCGTCTCCTCCGCCAAGTATCGCAAGGGCGACAAGGCGCACAACATGACGTTGCTTGAGGACGGCACGCTATACGTGGCCAGGTACTCGGGCAACTCCCCGCAGTCCGAGATCACGGGTAACGGCGCGCTGCCCTCCGACGGTGCCTTCGACGGCACCGGCGAATGGATCGCGCTGGTCCGAGGCACGGAGTCGCTGGTGCCGGGCATGAGCGTCGACGAGGTGCTGGTCTGGACCCGCCTCGCGGCGGACAAGATGCGCGCCACCAAGATGGACCGTCCCGAGGACATGGAGCCCAACCCGCTCACCGGCAAGGTGTACTTGGCGCTCACCAACAACAGCAGGCGTGGCACCACGAGCACCGCCGACGAGGCCAACCCCGTCGCACCCAACCGTGACGGCCACGTCATCGAGATGACCGAGGCCTACGGCGACGCCGCAGCGGAGACCTTCAGGTGGAGCATCCTTCTCCTCTGCGGCGATCCGGCCTCCTCGACGTCGGCCTACTTCGCCGGCTTCCCGGCCGACAAGGTCTCGCCCATCAGCTGCCCGGACAACCTGGCGTTCGACTCGGAGGGCAACCTCTGGATCTCCACCGACGGCCAGCCGGGCACGCTTGAGCTCTCAGACGCCCTGCACAAGGTGACCCTCACCGGCCCAGAGCGCGGCCGGGTGCAGCAGTTCCTGGGCGTCCCTGTCGACGCCGAGACCTGCGGCCCGGTCATCCACGACAAGGACCAGTCCGTGTTCGTCGCCGTGCAGCACCCGGGCGAGGACGGCAAGTGGGGCGCCCACACGTCGTACTTCCCGGACCAGCTGCCCGCCAGCGGCCCGGTCCAGGTGGGCGACAAGGTCGCGGTGCCCCGCCCGACCATCGTCCAGGTGACCCGCACGTCGGGCAACCGCTCGCGCAAGTGACACCTCGGCAGGGGTGAGGTGCCGACCCCTGCTGGCTGAGGTATGAGGAGCGAAGCGACGAGCCTCGAGGCCTGAGGAGAGTGACCTTGTCAACTCGCGTTTCCTAGGCTTCGAGGCCGCTTCGCGGCTCCTCAGCCAGCGGGATGGCCGCGGCTCAGTCGGCGGGCGTCGCCCTGCGTCGTGTCGAAGCCTGGTGGGCCCTGCGCAGCGGCCGTGTGAATCGTCGGTGGGGTGTCGTAGTGTGTCGCGGGTGACTGAGCCAGTGATCACCGCCCGCGCGCTGACCAAGCGCTACGGCACCCTCACCGCCGTCGACGGGATCGACTTCGAGATCGCGCCGGGGGAGTCGTTCGGCTTCCTCGGGCCCAACGGCGCCGGCAAGTCCACCACCATGCGGATGATCGCCGCCACCTCCACCCGCACCGACGGCGAACTCACCGTGCTCGGCCTCGACACCAACCACCACGGACCGCAGATCCGGGCCCAGCTCGGCATCGTCCCCCAAGGAGACCTCCTCGACGAGGAGTTGCGCGTCATCGACAACCTCACCGTCTACGGCCGATACTTCGGCCTTCCCCGCGCCTACGTTAAGCAGCGGGCCGAGGAGCTGCTGGACTTCGCCCAGCTGAAAGACAAGCGCCTGGCCCGCGTCGACGGCCTCTCGGGCGGCATGAAGCGCCGCCTCACCATCGCGCGGGGGCTGATCAACAACCCGAAAATCATGCTGCTCGACGAGCCGACGACGGGCCTGGACCCGCAGGCGCGCCACGTCCTGTGGGACCGGCTGTTCCGCCTCAAAGAGGAGGGAGTGACGCTGGTGGTCACCACCCACTTCATGGACGAGGCCGAGCAGCTCTGCGACAGGCTCGTGGTGATCGACAAGGGCCGGATCGTCGCGGAGGGGAGCCCGCCGTCGCTGATCCGCCAGTACTCCACCCGCGAGGTGCTGGAGGTGCGCTTCGGGTCCGCGCGCAACGAGGAGGCCGCCCGTGTGCTGGCCGGCATCGGCGAGCGGCAGGAGGTGCTCCCGGACCGCGTCCTCATCTATGCGGACAACGGCGAGCACGCCCTTCAGGCGGTGATCGAGCGGGGGATGGAGCCGGTCACGTCTCTGGTGCGGCGATCGTCCCTGGAGGACGTGTTCCTCCGCCTCACCGGGCGGAGCCTCATCGAATGAGCGCAGACGTCACCCCCCGCGCCCCCGTCATCGACCGCGGCATGGCCGCGGACCACCGCGTCGTCGCCCAGTGGGGCTGGTGGGCCGTCGTCGAGCACCACCTCCACAGGATGCGCCGCTACCTGGGCACGCTGCTGGTCACCGGCATCGGCTCGCCGATCGTGTACCTGCTCGGGCTCGGCGCCGGCCTCGGCGCGCTCGTCGACGGCGGCGAGGGCATCGAGGGCGTGCCGTACCTCACCTTCATCGCCCCTGCACTGGTGATGTCGACGGCGATGCTCACGTCTGCGCAGGAGAACACCTACGGAGTGTTCGGCGGATTCAAGTGGTTCAACACCTTCCCCGCGATGCGGCTGACACCGATCAGCCCGGCCCAGATGGCGGTGGGCGTGCAGGTGGCGGCGCTGCTGCGGGTGCTGCCGGTGTTGGTGTTCTATCTCACGGCGCTGGTGCTGTTCGGGATCGCGGGGCCGCTGCGGGCCATGGCGCTGCTGCCGGTCGGGCTGCTCCTGTCGGTGGCCGTGGGGTTCGCGGTCATGGCGTGGGTGGCCACGCAGAAGGACGATCGGGGCCAACTGTCCTTCATCGAGCGGTTCGTCGTCGTGCCGCTCACCCTGTTCTCCGGCACCTACTTCCCTCTCGAGACGCTGCCCGGTTATCTCCAGCCCATCGGCTGGGTGTCGCCGCTGTGGCACGCGGCGGAGCTGGGCCGCTGGGCGATGTACGGGCAGCCACTGACCCTGCTGATGGCCACTGTGCACGTAGGGTTCCTCGCCCTTCTCGCGGTGGTCTGCGGATGGCTGTCCATCCGCACGTTCCGGCGGAGGCTCGACGAATGACGTCTCCGGTTCAGGCTCCCGCTCCGCGCGTGCCGGGGTTCCTCGCCGGCCTCTACGGCGGGAACACCCGCAGCGTCGTCGCCCGCGGAATGAGGGTGGTCGCCCGCAACAACTGGCTGATCATCCTGACCGGCTTCTTCGAGCCCGTGTTCTACCTGCTGTCGATGGGGCTCGGCCTCGGCGCGCTGATCGGCTCGGTCGAGTTCTATGGGCGCGACGTGCCCTACGCCGCCTACATCGCGCCCGCGCTCATGGCGGTCTCGGCCATGAACGGTGCCATCTACGACTCGACGATGAACGTCTTCTTCCGGATGCGCTACGGCAAGATCTACGACCAGATGCTCTCCACGTCTCTCGGCCCCATGGATGTTGCGCTGGGCGAGATCATCATGGCGCTGTTCCGCGGGCTGCTCTACGCGTGCGGGTTCATGGTGGTGACGACGGCGCTGGGGCTGAACCTGTCCTGGACCGCAGTGTTGGCCATTCCGGCCGCGCTGATGGTGGCGTTCGGGTTCGCGGCTGTCGGGCTGGCGGCCACCAGCTTCATGAAGTCGTTCCAGCACCTGGACATCGTCTACTTCGTCATGTTGCCGATGTTCCTGCTCTCGGCCACCTTCTTCCCCATCGACGTGTACCCGCAGTCCGTGCAGTGGGTGATCATGGCGATGCCGTTGTGGCACGCCGTGGACATGGTGCGCCAGCTCACCACCGGCCTGATCCAGCCGTCGATCTGGGGGCACCTGGCGTACTTCGCGGTGATGATCGTCCTGGGCACGACGGCGGCCACGCTGCGGCTGAAGGCGCTCTTCCTGCGCTGAGCCGGGGGCGGCGCCTGACCCCGATGAGCGGCGCCTCGTGGATCGGGCGTACCCTGACCTCTCGGAGAGGGTGAGCGTGGGCAACAGGGATTTCAGGATCGAAGCGAAACGGCTGACACCCCGGGAGAAGCTCGAACGCTACCGAACCCTCGTCGGCAGCCACCTGGTGAGCTTTGCCGGACTGTGGCCGACCCCGAAGGACTACGCCGGGCTGCGTTCCTCCTGGGGCAAGGACCTGCTTGCGGGCGTCACCGTCGGGATCGTCGCTCTTCCCCTCGCGCTCGGGTTCGGAGTCGCCTCCGGGGCAGGGGCGGCCGCCGGCCTCGTCACCGCGATCATCGCGGGCCTTGTCGCGGCGATCTTCGGGGGCAGTCACCTGCAGGTCTCAGGTCCCACCGGCGCCATGACGGTGGTGCTGCTGCCGGTCATCGCGAAGCATGGCGTCGAGACGGTGCCGCTGCTCGCCGTCTTCGCGGGCATCATCGTCGTGGCCATGGCATTGACGGCGGTGGGGCGCTCTGTCGAGTTCATCCCCCTCTCTGTGGTGGAGGGCTTCACCATCGGCATCGGCGTCATCATCGCGCTGCAACAACTCCCGCTCGTCCTGGGGACGGAGCGTGCGGAGGCGGAATCCACGCTGGTGTCCTCGTGGCTGACGCTCGCCGCTACAGACTGGTTGCTCGCCTGGCAGCCGCTGCTGGTGACGGTGGGTGTGATTGCGGTTCATCTGCTCGGGCACCGCTTCTTCCGGCGGTTGCCCCTCTCCCTGATCGCAATCGTCGTCGCGACGATCGCGGTGGAGCTGACCGGGGCCGACGTCCATCGAATCGGCGCCCTCCCCACAGGCCTGCCGATGCCGGCGCTGCCGCCTTTCAACGCGGCACTTCTCCAGGATCTGATCGCGCCCGCATTTGCAGTGGCGGCCCTGGCGGCACTCGAGTCACTGCTGTCAGCGCGCGTTGCCGATGGGATGCGCCCCGATCTCACTCCGACCAGCCCGGACCGCGAGCTCATGGGTCAGGGGCTCGCCAACGTCGCCTCGGGCTTCTTCGGCGGGCTTCCCGCCACCGGCGCCATCGCCCGCACCGCGGTGAGCGTGCGCTCCGGAGCGAGGACGCGGCTGGCGTCCGTCTCGCACGCGGTGGTGCTGCTACTGGTCATGCTGCTGCTGGCGCCGCTTGTCTCGCTGATCCCCATGGCGGCGCTGGGCGGCGTGCTGCTGGTCACCGCCGGTCGCATGATCAACCTGGGCCTCGTCCGGACCCTCACCGCCGTCACCCGGGCGGACCGCAACACGTTCTGGCTCACTCTTGGCGCCACCATCTTCCTCGACCTCGTCGCGGCTGTGCTCCTGGGCATCGGCATGGCGGCGCTGATGAGCCTGCGCCACATGGCCTCCTACTCCGTTGTCGCCCGACAGCGGCTGCCCACCAACACCCGCGAGGGCGACGTGGACCTGAGCCCCGAGCACGAGCATCTCCGCCCGAAGGTCGCGGTGTTCCGCGTGGACGGGGCCTTGTTCTACGGCAACGCGCGCCGTTTCGTCGACGAGGTCACCGCCGTCGAGGACGAGGTCAGCGCCGTGATCCTGCGATGCCACCGGATGACCATCCTCGACGCCTCCGGCGCCGACTCGATCAAGGCGGTGGTGCGGCAGTTCAAGGCGCGCGGGGTGTCGTTCGTGGTGCAGGGGATGACCGAGTCCCAGCAACGGACGTGTCGCCTGATGAACGTGTTCGACGACGATCAGCACGTGCGCGAACTCTCGGAGGCCGTGGAGTGGGCCGTGCGGAGCCTGGTAGGGGCCGACCGCTGATCCCTCCGGCTCACGGCGGGCTGTCCGCTCGCGGTAAGTTTGAGGGGTGCCTGAACAACGTCGTTACGAGGTCCTCCCCGGCAACCACGGCTCACGAGTCAAGGTGAAGGTTCGAGGCAGAGCCATCCTCAGAACGCCCCGCCTCAACCGGGGCACCGCCTTCACCCCGGAGGAGCGCCGGAACCTCGGCCTGGTCGGCCTCCTGCCGACCGGTGTCACACCCATCGACGCACAGGTCCACCGCGCCTACGAGCAGTTCCTGGAGGCGCGGCTGCCGATGGCGAAATTCCGCCGCCTCGCCGCTCTCAAGGACCGCAACACGGTGCTGTTCTACCGGCTGCTCAGCGAACACCTCGACGAGATGATGCCCATCGTCTACACCCCCACCATCGGCGACGCCATCGAGCAGTTCAGCCGGCAGTTCACCCGCCTCGATGGGGTGTTCCTGTCCATCGACTCACCTGAGGACATCGAGGAATCGCTGCGCGCCAGCGGCCGCACCGCCGACGACATCGACATCGTGGTGGTGACCGACTCAGAGGGGATCCTGGGCATCGGTGACCAGGGCGTGGGCGGGATCCTCATCTGCCACGGCAAGATGAGCCTCTACACGGCGGCGGCCGGCGTGGACCCGGACCGGATGATCGCCGTCGGGCTGGATGTGGGCACCGACAACCTGGGCCTGCTCAACGACGACCTGTATCCGGGGCTGCGGCACGCCCGGGTGCGCGGTGAGCGCTACGACGAGTTCGTGGAGGCCTTCGTCGCCGCGGCCCAGCGCGTGTTCCCGCGGGCGATGATCCATTGGGAGGACTTCGGCGCGGCCAACGCCCACCGCATCCTCACCCGGTACCGCGACGAGGTGTGCACCTTCAACGACGACGTGCAGGGCACCGCCGCCGTCGTGGGGGCCGCCGCGCTGGCGGCCGTCCGGGCCAAGGGGGAGCGGCTGAGCGATCAGCGCATCGTCATCCACGGGGCGGGCACCGCCGGCGTGGGGATCGCGGACCTCATGCGCGACATGATGGCGGGCGAGGGCCTCGACGACGACGCGGCCCACCAACGCTTCTGGTGTCTGAACAGCCGCGGCCTCATCACGGACTCGTCGGCGGGCGTGCGTGACTTCCAGCGCCCCTACGCACGGGCCGCGGCGGAGGTGGCGGACTGGGACCTGGATCGGCGAGGCGCGGTGTCGCTGACCGACGTGGTGCGCAACGTGCACCCCACCCTCCTCATCGGCACCTCCGGCCAGCCGGGCTCGTTCACCGAGCACATGGTGCGCGACATGGCCGCCCATGTGCACCAGCCCATCATCATGCCGCTGTCCAACCCCACGGCGCTGGCGGAGGCCACCCCGGCGGATCTGCTCGAGTGGACCGAGGGCAGGGCCCTGCTCGCCACGGGTTCCCCGTTCGACCCGGTGCTGCGCGACGACGTCGAGTACAGCATCGCCCAGGCCAACAACGCCCTGGTCTTCCCGGGGTTGGGCCTGGGGGTGGCCGTCTGCGGCGCCACCCGGGTCACCGACCGGATGATCGCGGCGGCGGCGCAGGCGGTCGCCTCGATGGTGGGGATCCGGGGCGCGGGGGCCCCGCTGCTGCCGAGGATCAGCGACCTTCGCCGCGTGTCGGCCACCGTCGCGATCGCCGTGGCGAAGGCGGCCGCGGACGACGGCGTGGCCGCGATCGAGCTGGAGAATCCGGTCCAGGACGTGTTCGAGCGGATGTGGCAGCCGGTCTACCCGGAGCTCGTGCTGGATGCCGAGGAGTCAGCCGACGGGGAGTAGCTGGTCGATCCGCTCCACGATGTAAGTGGGCCGCTGGTCCTCCGGCAGCGCCGCGACATCCTCCAGCGTCGATTCCCCGGTGAGCACCAGGGCCGACGCCATGCCGGCGTCGACGGCCATCTGGATGTCGGTGTGGAGCCGGTCGCCCACCATCAGACACCGCGACACGTCCAGCCCCAGCCCACCCAGCGCCGCCTCCAGCATCACCGGCGACGGCTTGCCCAGGCTGGCGCTGCACGTGACACCCGTGCACGCCTCGATCGCGGCGGTGATGGCCGCGCAGTCCGGCTCGCCGCGACCCCCGGGGAACGGGCAGAACCGGTCCGGGTTGGTCTGGATGAGGATGGCGCGCTTGTGGAACCACAGCGCGTCGAAGGCGATCTGCAGCTTGCGGTAGTCGAAGGTGCGGTCGTACGACGCGACGATGACGTCGATCTCGGCGGGATCCTCGGTCAGGCGGAACCCGGCCTCTCGGAGTGCGCGCCTGAGCGGCTCCTCGCCCACGACGAACAGAGCCGCGTCGGGGTGATGGTCGAGGAGCCAGCGGGTGGTGGTGACGACGGTGTTGGCGATGTCCTCCAGGGCCGTCGGCAGGCCGAGGCCCTCCAGCTTGGTCTGGTACTGCGCTGGGTCCTTGGTGGGGTTGTTCGACAGGAACTTCACCACTTTTCCCTTGGCGCGCAGCCCCTCGATCAGCCGCTTGGCGCCCGGCAGCAGCTCGTCGCCGAGGTAGATGGTGCCGTCGAGGTCGAAGACGTAGGCGTCGTACCGGTCCATGCTCATGGTGCTCCTTGAGGCCGCCGGCGTCTCTGTCCGCGGCCACGCCCAACACTGCCACCTCCCGTCGGGCGCAGCGGGGGAGTTAGGCCGGTCCGCCGCAGCGAACCGGAAGGAAACCGACTCGTTCGGACGTGATATCACGCAAACTCAGGCGTAGCGTCAGCCACACATTCAGACAAAACAACGGTGTCGCGCAGCGGAGCGCGAAGGAATGGGAGCTCATCATGGCTACAGTCGTCGTCCTCGGTTCAGGAATCATGGCCAGCGCGCTGGCCACACCCCTGACCGACAACGGCCACTCCGTCCGGCTCGTGGGTACGCACCTCGACCGCGACATCATCTCCTCGATCCAGGCAAACGGCGTGCACCCCAACCTGGGGCTCGCTCTTCCAGAGGGCACCACCGCGTACCAGCTTGAGGACGCCGCGGAAGCCTTCGACGGCGTCGACCTGGTGATGAGCGGGGTCAACTCCTTCGGCGTCCGCTGGGCGGGTGAGCAGTTGGCGTCGCTCCTCCGCCCGGGCATGCATGTCATCGCGCTCGCCAAGGGCATGGAGGCCGACGCCGACGGTAACCTCCAGATCCTCCCGAGGGTCCTGGCCGGGCAGATCCCCGCCGAGTTGCGTGACCAGCTGACCTTCTCCGCGATCGCCGGGCCGTCGATCGCCGGCGAGGTCGCCGTGCGCCGCCACACGTCGGTGGTGTTCACGGGCGGGGACCCCTCGGTGCTGCCGATGTGGCGCGACCTCTTCGCCACGGACTTCTACCACGTGTGGCTCAACTCCGACTTCGTCGGCGTCGAGGTCTGCGCCGCCACCAAGAACTGCTACGCGTTCGGGGCCGGCTTCATGTCGGGCATCCTCGACGCCATGGGCGACGCGGCCGGTGACCGTTACGTCAACTTCAACTACGGTGCGGCGCTGTTCGGGCAGGCGTCGATCGAGATGATCGACTTCATGCACCTCCTCGGGGGCGACCCCACCACGCCGCTGGGCCTGCCCGGCATCGGCGACTGTTTCGTCACGTCCATGGGAGGCAGGAACGTCAAGTGCGGCCGCCTTGTCGGAGCGGGCCTCACGTTCAGCGAGGCGGCCGCCCGGATGCCCGGCGTGACCCTGGAGGGTGCGGCGGCCATCAAGGTGATCGGCGCCGCGATGGAGCGCCTCACCGAGCGCGGCGTCGTGAACCCGGAGCAGTTCCCGCTGCTGCGCCATCTCTACGAGGTGGTGGGTCTGGACCGCAGCGTCAACGTGCCATGGGACTCGTTCTTCGGTGACCGCGTCACCGTAGCCGCCTGACCCCCCTCCCGAACACAGCCGCCGACGACGAAGTGAGGTGATGACAATGAGCCGACCCGCTGCCATTCTCGACCAGCTCGAGGCGGCGCGATCCGTCTCCGCGGACGAGCTGGCGCTCGATCTCGGCGTCAGCCGCCGCACGATCACGGCAGATGTGACCGCTTTGCAGGACCTGCTGGGCACGGCCGCCTCCATCACCATGGACGACGGACGGTACCGCCTTCTGATCGCGGACCCGACGCGCTACCGGGCGGTCAAGGGCGGAGTGTCGGACGACGTGTCCTTCAACGACCTTGCCACCCGCGCGTCCTTCATCGTGGCCAGGATCTTCCGGGCCATCCTCCCGGTCCGGATCGAGGAGCTGGCCTCTGCGATGTCAGTGGGGCGTACGACGGTGGTCGCCGACCTCGCGCGCGTCCGGGCCATCGTGGCCGAGTCCGACCTCACCATCAGCGGCCGGCCGAACGTCGGGCTCCAGCTGGAGGGCCCCGAACTGCAGCAGCGGCTCCACGTGTTGCGCTGGCACTTCCCGACGGCCTACCCACACGAGCCCTGGCAGGAGCAGGTCGGCGCCATCGTCCGGGAGATGGCAACCGAGGCGGGTCTGGACAGGGCCTACGCGCCGGAGCTGACCCGCTGGGCGACCGTGGCCGTCGACAGGGCCCGTATGGGGCGCACGATCGACTACCTTCCCCAGCGCTATGCGGGGCTAGCCGCGACCCCCGCCCACGAGTTCGCCGCGTCCGTGGCCGCCCGCCTGAGCGCCGAGCTGGGGGTGGAGCTGAGTGGAGACGAGGTCACCTTCCTCACCCTCCCCGTGGCAGGCATGCGCGCGCCCGAGGACGCGGTGGCGGCCTCGCGCTTCACGGCCACCGGGGACGGGGAGTCGCTCGTCCGCGCGGTCCTTGCCGCCGTCAACGAGGAGATGGACATCGACCTCGCCGGCCGTCGGTTCATGTCCGAGTTCGCCCGCCACGTGGCCTACATGATCAACCGGATGCGCTACCGCATCTGGGTGGACGACTCCGCCGTGGGCGACATCCGGGTCGAGTACCCCGTCGCCTACCAGATGGCCACGGTGGCGGCGCAGGTGATCCAGTCCGAGGTGGGCCTTCCTGTCGACGACTCCGAGGTGGCGCTGCTGGCCACGTACTTCCAGGTCTTCCTCGACAGCGGCGAGGCAGAGCCGCCCGCCTTCCTGCGCGTCGCGATCGTCACGTCGAAGGGTCGTGTCACGGCGGAACTCGTTCGGCTCCAGCTGACCCGACTCCTCCCCGCGTCCACGCGCTACCAGGTCCTCCAGGTGGCCGAGGCCACCCCCGAGAACCTCGAGACGGTCGACCTCGTCGTCGTCAGCGGGGACGAGGAGGTCACCGCCGAGGTTCCCGTCGTGCGGGTCACCCGGATCCTCGACCGGGCTGGACTGGCCCGCCAGCTCGACCGCCTCCAGCTGCACATCCCGATTGACGGCGGAGTGCCGCGTGGCGGGTCTGTCCTCGCCGGCTCCCTCGACGAGGCGCACTTCTTCGCGCTGCCCGCGGGCACGGACTACGAGGACGCCGTCGACTACATGACCGGACACCTGGAGGCCCGCGGCCTGGTCGAGCGCGGCTTCGGGGAGCGGGTCCGGCAGAGGGAGAGCCAGTCGCAGACGAGGCTGGACCCCCTGCTCGGCTTCCCGCACGCCGCACTGGAGACCCAGACCAGCGTGATGCTCGCGATCGGGGTTGTCCCTCGCGAAGGCAACGACGACGGGGTGCGCCTCATCGTGCTGCTCGGCGTCCCCTCCGATCCGGGCAGGAGCGAGGGCGTGCTCGTCCAGGTCTACGACGAGGTGCTCCGGCTCGGCGCCCGGCGGGACCTGTTGGAGCGGCTCAGCCGGGTCACCACGTTCGAAGAGTTCTACTACGTCCTTGAGAAGCACCCCCTGACAGAGAGAGAACGCTGATGTTCTGGATCCTCATCGTCGCACTTGGCCTGGCCTGGATCGTCCAGTCCGTCCTGTCCTTCAAGCAGACTCAGGCCTTCACCAGGCTCTTCGTGGCGCTCCGCCGCCGTGGCCGCGTGGCCATGGGCAAGTTCCGCGGCGGCATCGTCCAGGGCGCGATCGTCATGTTCGTCATCGACGACGACGGCGTCATCACAGAAGGGCAGCGCCTTCATGGCGTCACGGTCGTGGCACGCTTCCATGACTTCGACGAATTCAACGGTGCGCACATCGCCGACGTCGACCCCTCGCTGGCCAAGCCGTGGGGCAAGTCGATGGTCAAGGCCGTGGCTAACGCCCGCGACAACTATCGGATCATCACCGGAGGCGGGGCAGCGCCGGAGCCGCCGACCGCACTGACGCGGGCCCTGGGCAAGGTCTCGGGCATCGCCACCAAGTGGCGCCGAAAGCCAGCGCCGCTCACCACCTGACAACCAACCAGCCAGGGCACAGTCGCCCACTACCCCAGCAGCCCCACCGTGGGGCTGCGTAGACGGGGCTGTTTCGTGCGGCCCCGAACCGAACCTTGAAAGGAGTTGAGATGGAAATTCTCGACTATCTCGTGCATGGTGCGGAGTGGTTCATCGGTCTCTTCCGTGAAGGTGCCGACACCTTCACCGCGTGGATGACCGGCATCGTCCCACTCGTGCTCGTGCTGCTCATCGCGATGAACTCGTTGATCGCCCTCATCGGTGAGGAGCGGATCAACAAGCTCGCCGCCAAGGCGGGCAAGAACGTGATCAGCCGCTACCTGATCCTGCCGTTCTTCGGCTCGTTCTTCCTCACCAACCCGATGGCCTTCACGCTGGGCCGCTTCCTCCCAGAGGCGCACAAACCGGGCTACTACGCCTCGGTTGCGCAGATGATGCACACCAGCAACGGCCTGTTCCCGCACAACAACCCGGCGGAGCTGTTCGTCTGGATGGGTATCGCCCAGGGGATCATGTCGCTAGGCCTCAACACCGGCGACCTCGCAGTCCGCTACCTGTTGCTCGGCGCGGTCCTCAACTTCTTCGGTGGCTGGGTCACCGACTTCACGACGAAGTTCGTCGCCAAGCAGCAGGGCGTCACCCTCTCGACCCAAGTGAAGGCCTCCCATGTCTGAGTACCGCACCATCACCATCTCGCGCGGCCCCGGCGGCTACGGCGGCCCGCTCACCATCACCCCCGACGCCAAGCGGAACAAGATCGTCTACATCGTCGGCGGCGGGTCCAGGCCCGAAGTCGTCGACCGGATCGCTGAGCTGTCCGGCGCCACGCCCGTCAACGGCTTCACCACCTCGGTCCCCGACGACGAGCACTTCGTCGCCGTCATCGACTGTGGCGGATCGCTGCGCTGCGGCCTCTACCCGAAGAAGCAGATCCCCACCGTCAACGTGGTGCCCACCGGCAAGACCGGCCCCCTGGCCCAGTACATCAACGAGGGCATCTACGTCTCCGCCGTCGGGTCCAGCCAGGTGGCTCCCGCCGACGAGCGCGAACTCGTCGCCGTCGGGGCCGCCGCGGCCGCCGTCGGGGGCGCCGCTCACTCCGCGCCCTCGCCGGACGCCAGCCCGGCACGCGAGGAGGGACGCCCGCTGAAGCTCACCGAGCAGATGGCGCGCCAGCCGCGCAAGAGCATCCTGCAGAGCATCGGGCTGGGCGCCGGCAGGGTGATCGCCGTGTTTTACCAGGCGGCCCGGAACGCCGTGCAGACCATGCTGCAGACGATCATCCCCTTCATGGGTTTCGTGGCCATGCTGATCGGCATCATCCAGGCATCAGGCCTGGGCGTCTGGTTCTCCAACCTGCTCACCCCGCTCGCCGGCACCGGCTGGGGGCTCCTGCTCCTCGGATTCATCTGCTCGCTGCCGTTCCTGTCGCCCCTTCTAGGCCCCGGTGCCGTCATCGCGCAGATCATCGGCACCCTCATCGGCGTGGAGATCGGCAAGGGCAACGTGCCACCCCACCTGGCGCTGCCTGCCCTGTTCGCGATCAACACCCAGAACGCGTGCGACTTCATCCCCGTCGGCATGGGCCTGGCGGAGGCCGAGCCCGAGACCATCGAGGTGGGCGTGCCTGCGGTGCTGTACTCGCGCTTCCTCAACGGTGTGCCGCGCGTCGCCATCGCCTGGCTCGCCAGCATCGGCCTGTACTCGGCTTCGTAACACACTGAAAGGAACACCACCATGGCGTACACCACCACCGTCCTCGAGGTCGGCGAGGAGGCCTCAGCCTTCCTCATGGAGAACATGGCCATCACCTTCGGCGGCAACGCTCCGGAGGAGCTGCGTCCCTACTGCTTCCTCATCGAGAAGGCCGACCTGAGCGGTTCGCTCGCCGTCGGCCAGCGGGTCCTGATCGCCCATCAGGAGTGGACCGTCAGCGCGGTGGGCGACGTCGCGGAGCAGAACCTGGCGGCCCTCGGGCACGTCACGCTGGTCTTCGACGGTGAGGCCGAGCCGCGGATGGGTGGAGCCATCCACCTGTCAGGGCCGGACGAGGCTCCCGCCCTGGTCCAGGGTGCGCTGGTGGTGTTCCAGTGTGACTAGTCAGGCCTTGCTCGACGCCCTCGCGAAGGCCGTCGACACTTCTGGTGCCGCAGTGGGGCGAGGGGTGTTGGCCGAGTCCGGCCGGCACCTCGCCGCCCACCTGGGCACCGGCCCCTACATCGTGGTGGCTGACGAGAACACCTGGGCGGCCGCCGGGGAGCAGCTCACCTCCTCGCTGGAGGAGGCCGGCTGCGCCACCGTGGCGCCGCTGATCTTCCCCGGCACGCCCACCCTGTATGCCTCGTACGAGAACTGCGAGACCATCAAGGCCGGCATGGGGGAGGCCCTTCCCGTCGCGCTCGGGTCCGGCACCCTCAACGACCTGGTCAAGCTGGCCGCGTTCGAGATGGGCCGCGACTACGCCGTCGTCGGCACCGCAGCCTCCATGGACGGCTACACCGGCGCCGGCGCCCCCATGAGCGAGAACGGCGTCAAGGTCACCCGCAACTGCAAGGCCCCGGTCGTGGTCATCATGGACCTCGACGTGGTGGCCGCGGCCCCCGGCTTCCTCACCGCCTCCGGGTACGGCGACCTCGCCGCGAAGATCCCCGGTGGCGCCGACTGGATCCTCGCCGACGTCACCGGCATCGAGCCGATCGACGAGGACGTCTGGGCGATGGTGCAGTCGGGCGTTGAGACGGCACTGTCGCGGCCGGCCGCCCTGGCTGCCGGCGACGCCGACGCCTTCGAGGGCCTGGTCGAGGGCCTGTGCCTGTCCGGCCTGGCCATGCAGGCTTACGGCGGCACCCGCCCGGCATCGGGCGCGGAGCACTACTTCTCCCACCTGTGGGAGCTGGCCCACCTGGGCGCGGACCTGGACCCGCCGCTGTCACACGGCGACAAGGTGGCAGTCGGGTCGCTGGCCATGTGCGCCTTTTACGAGGCGCTGCTGGCCCGCGACCTCAGCCAGCTCGACCTACGCGCCGCCGTCGACGCGCGGCAGCCGTGGGACGAGATCGAGGCCGACATCCGGTCCACCTTCGACGGGGCGCTGGCGGACCACGCGGTCCGCGAGACGAAGGCCAAGTACGCCTCGGGCGACGAGCTCTACGACCGGCTGAAGCCGCTCGTCGACCAGTGGCCCGCCGTCGCGGACCGCCTGCGCGCCCAACTGGTCACCACCGCCCAGCTGAGCGACCAGCTCCGCCAGGCTGGGGCCCCCTCACGCCCGCAGGACATCGGGCTCACGCCCGAGGACGTGCGGGCCACCTTCCCGCGCGCCATGTATTACCGCTCCCGCTACACCGCGCTCGACGTCGCGTGGGAGCTCGGCATCTTCGATGATCTCGTCGCCGAGGTCTTCGACCACATCTGGATCCCGAAGGAGAACACCCATGCCCAGCCGTGACGTCGCCATCGCCTCGGCGGTAGGCCTGCACGCCCGCCCAGCCAACCTGTTCGTCACCGAGGTCTCCTCCCTCGGTATCCCGGTCACCATCGCCAAGCAGGGCGGCCGCGCCGTCGACGCCCGCAGCATGCTCGGCGTGATGACGATGGGCGTCAAGCACGGCGAGGTGGTCACCCTCACCGCCGACGGCGACGGGGCGGAGGCGGCGCTGGACCGTCTCGTCGCGTTCCTCGAAGTCGACCACGACGCGCCGGCATGAGGATCCACGGCATCGGGGTGAGCCCCGGATCGGTCAGCGGCCCGGCCGTCGTCGTCTCCACCGTCCTCATCACGCCCCCGGGTGAGCGCACCGACGATCCCGCCGCGGCCGAGGCAGCCGTCGCGGAGGCGCTCGAGGCGGTCGCGGCGGACATGGAAGCCCGTGCCCAACGCGCCGACGACCACGCTCGGCCGGTCCTCGAGGCCACGGCGATGATGGCCCGCGACCCGGGTCTCCAGTTCGCGGTGGCCTCGTTCACCGGCGAGGGCCACGGCCCCGTCGACGCGCTGTACCTGGCCGTCGAGCAGTACTGCGAGCTCCTTGCGGGGCTCGACGCCTACATGGCCGAGAGGCAGAGCGACCTCCGCGACGTCTTCCAGCGTGCGGCCGCCCGGCTGCTGGGCCGCCCGGCCCCGGGGGTGCCGGAGTTCGACGAGCCGAGCATCATCGTGGCGCTGGACCTGGCGCCCGCGGACACCGCGACCCTCGATCCGGCCCGCGTGCTCGGCATCGTGACCGAGGCCGGAGGCGTCACCTCCCACACCGCGATCCTCGCGGCACAGCTCGGCATCCCCGCCGTCGTCCAGGCCACAGGCGTGCTGGCGGCTTCGCCGGACACGCTGGGCCTCGACGGGGCCACCGGCGAGGTCATCGTCAACCCCGACGCGGGGATGGCCGAGGTTCTCGTCGCGCGCAACGAGCACCGACTCGCGCTGCAGGCCTTGTCACAGGGGCCGGGCGCCACGCGCGACGGGCACCGCGTGCAGATCCTGGCCAACATCGGCACCGCCGACGATGCGCAGCGCGCGGCGAAGGCCGACGTGGAGGGCTCCGGGCTGTTCCGCACCGAGTTCCTGTTCCTCGACCGCTCCGACGCGCCGACTGTCGACGAGCAGACGGCCACCTATACGGCCGTGTTCGAGGCGTTCACCGGTCGCAAGGTGGTGGTCCGTACCCTCGACGCGGGCGCCGACAAGCCACTGGCCTTCGCTGACCTGGGGGCCGAGGAGAACCCGGCGCTCGGAGTCCGCGGGCTCCGCCTGCAGCGTGAGCGCGACGACCTGCTCACGGACCAGCTGACCGCCCTCGCGAGGGCGCGGGAGGCCACCGGCGCCGAGGTCTGGGTGATGGCTCCGATGGTGGCCACGGCTGAGGAGGCCGGCTGGTTCGCGGCCCGCTGCCGTGACGCCGGACTCCCGACGGCGGGCACCATGGTGGAGGTCCCGGCCGCCGCCATCAGGTCCGCGCAGGTCCTGGACGCGTGCGACTTCGCCTCCATCGGCACCAACGACCTGTCCCAGTACCTGTTCGCCGCCGACCGCATGAACGGGGCCCTGGCGCACCTGCTCAGCGGCTGGCAGCCGGCTTTGTGGGACCTCATCGTCGCCACCGTCCGCGGCGCCGACGGCAAGCCGGTTGGCATCTGCGGCGAGGTGGGCGGAGACCCGCTGCTCGCCCTGGTGGCGGCCGGCGCAGGAATCTCGTCGCTGTCCATGGCCGTCGGCAAGGTGGGTTCGGTGAAGGCCTCGCTGGCCCGCCACGACCTGGACACCTGCCGGGCGATGCTCGACGCGGTGCTCGCCAGCGCCAGCCCGGAGGCGGCCCGCGCCGCCGTCGTCGAGCTGCTCGATCCGGAGGTGGCCGACGTCCTGGCCGGTCTGCGGTAGGTGATCCGCTCCACGGCGATGGCGAAGCTCAGTCTGAGCAGGCGACCGCGGTGGCAAGGGCGGCGCAAATCTCGCGCATGCGGGCATCGGAGACGCGACCTAGACGTTGGACGAGGATCGCTAGCGAGACGCTCTCGATAGAGTCCAGGTTGACCGCCGAGCGCAGCGGCACCGGGTCGTCTCCCGGCTCGAGGAGGACTTCGCTCGGTAGATTCCTGATGGTGGTGGTGCATGGCGCGATGAGTGCCCGGCGATGGCGTGGGATCACGGCGTCGCGAGACAGGATGACGACGGGCCTGCGCCCGATCTCGGACATCTCACACCACCACACCTCCCCGCGTGCGGGGAACTGCGTCATGAGGCCGCAACCGCCCGTCGAAAGGAGGCCAGGTCCCCCCACTCGTCTGGTTCATCGAGCGGGTGCGCGTCGTAGGCGGCATAGCTGGCGTCCACCTCTGCAGTGCGACGGCTGGCCAGCAACGCAGCGAGGGCCTCGTCGACCAGCGCCGAGTCCGGCTTTCCGGATGCCCTGCGGGCGCGCTCGAGAAGGCCTGCGTCCACGGTCGTGCTCAGTCGTGTGCGACTCATGCCACCATCATGCCACGCAGGGCAGAGAGATCACTCACGATTCGCCGGGCAGGCTGACGCCCACCTGGCGGCGCAGCTCGTCCATGGTCGCCATCACGGCGAGCGTCTCCTCCAGCGGCAGCAGGTGAGACTCCGGCCGGCCCTCGGCGATCACCGTGGCGAGGTGCGCGGCCTGGAAGCTCAGCCCCGCGTGCTCATGGATTCCCGGCTCCTCGGAGACGGCGATCCCGCCGTCACGCCGGCGGACGGTGACCACCTGCGGGCCGTAGAAGGGGCCGGGGATCTCGAGGCGCGCGTCGTCGCCGGCGATGAACGCGCTCGTGGGGGTCAGCGCCGCGAGCGTCGTGGTGATGATCCCGTGGGCCATCGGATGCCCGGCGAAGCCGGTCAGCACCGCGGAGATCTGGCGGTCCACCCCGGTGAAGGCCTTGGTGCCGGTCGCCAGAGCGGCACCGGGGGTGCCCAGGGCGAAGTGGGCGAAGCTGACGGGGTACACGCCGAGGTCCAGCATGGCACCGCCGGCCTTGTTCGGGTCGAAGAGGCGGAAGTCCGGGTCTCGTGGGAACCACTGCCCGTGATCGGCGAACGCCGTCTCGATCTCGCCGAGGACCCCGTCGGCCAGCACCTGGCGCACCACGTCCATGTGGGGGAGGAAGCGCGTCCACATGGCCTCCATCGCGACGACCCCGGCCGCGCGGGCCGCGTCGACCACCTCGGTGGCCTCGGCCAGGTTGCGGGTGAAGGCCTTCTCGATGAGCACGTGCTTGCCGGCTGCGATCGCCAGGAGTGCGTTGTCGCGGTGCTCGCTGTGGGGTGTGGCCACGTAGACGATGTCCACCTGCCCGTCGGCCACCACCGCCTCGTAGCCCACCAGGCTCCGCTCGATGCCGTGCCTGGAGGCGAAATCCGCGCCCTTCCCGGCGGTGCGGGAGCCCACCACCACCACCCGCTGCCGGGTGTGGGCGTGCAGCGCCTCGACGAAGCGCTCGGCGATCCAGCCGGTGCCGAGCACGCCCCACCGCATCGGCGGCGCGTCCATCGGATCTGGTGTGCGGGGGGAGGGCAGCGTGAAGGTCATGCGCCCCAGTCAACCACCTTCAGAGGACGGTGGGGCGCGCGTCCCGGGGCGGGGTGAGGGCCGGGGTGAGCAGCAGCGCCAGCAGCGCGGCGATGGGCACCACGATCAGGGCCCAGCGGAGGCTGACGGTGTCGCCGACGATACCGATCAACGGTGGGCCGGCGAAAAAGCCGAGCCGCATCAGCCAGGTGACGAAGGTGAGCCCGGAGCCGTGCGCCATGCCCGGGAGCTCGTCGGCGGCGTGCATCGCCGAGGGGATCGCGGTGGCGATGCCCCAGCCCGCGCAGGCGAAGCCCAGGATGGTGGTGACCGGGTGCGGGAACGCCACCGCGACACCCATGCCGACGGCGGCGATGCTCACCCCGAGCGTCACCGCCGGGCGGGCGCCGATGCGGTTGACCAGTGCGTCGCCCGTGAACCGGCCGATCATCTGCGCGCCCTGCAGGGCCACGAAGGCGAGGCCGGCCACAAACGGGATGACCGAGAACATGCCGTCCATGTAGATGGCGCCCCACGACGCTGCGCTCTCCTCCACCAGCCCCACGGATGCCCCGAGCAGGCCGAGCGCGATGAGGCGCACCCACAGGCTCGCCGGGAGGCGGCGCTGCGGCCGGACCTCGGCGGCGGCCTCCTCGTCGACGGGGGCCTGATCCTTGCCCGGGAGCAGCAGCGTGCGGGCGAAGACCGCCATCGCGCCGAAGACCACCGTCGCGACGAGGGCCTGCAGCCACAGCGCCATCCCGATCTGGGCCGCGATGGAGCCCAGGATGCCGCCGCACACGGCGCCGATCGACCACCAGCCGTGGAACGAGTTGAGGATGGTGCGGCCGTACAGCTTCTGGACGCGCAGACCGTGCCCGTTCATCGAGATGTCGGTGATGGCGTCCATCGCCGCCATGGTGGCGAGCGCGGCGGAGAACAGCAGCAGTGTCGGCGCGTTGGCCACCGCGTTGAGCATGGCGATGCCGGCGATCAGCGTCACCCCGGCCACTGAGGCCGACGAGAAGCGGCGGACCAGGCGTGCGGTGAACAGCCCCGCGATCAGGCCGCCCACGGGCCCCAGGCCGACGGCGACACCGAACGCCGTGTTCGACGCCTCCAGCGCCACTTTGATCTCCGGGTACCTCGGCAGGATTGAGGACCACGCCACCCCGTTGAGCCAGAACAGCAGGATGACGCCCCAACGGGCGCGCAGGACTTCCTTGGACATGGTGACTTCCGGGGAACAGGAGGGACCCGTCTCGCGCGGGACGCGCGGGGGAGGGGTGGGAGCGCTTCGATCCTGCCAGATCCCCGGCCCGTGCACCAAAGTCCGGTCCGGGCCCGGCCCAGGGCAGCTGCCGGCCACGAGGGGCGGTCCCGACGGCGTGTCGTGCACGGCGTCGATAGCCTGAGCCCATGATCATGGACGTCGTTGACCTCATCCGCACCAAGCGCGACGGCGGCACGCTCACCCCGGACGAGATCGACTGGGTGATCGACGCCTACACCACGGGCGCCGTCGCGGACTACCAGATGTCGGCACTGGCGATGGCCATCCTCATCCGCGGCATGGACCGCGACGAGATCGCCCGCTGGACCGCCGCGATGATCGACTCAGGCGAGCGGATGGACTTCTCCAGCCTCAGCCGCCCCACCGCGGACAAGCACTCCACCGGCGGGGTGGGGGACAAGATCACGCTCCCGCTCGCGCCGTTGGTCGCGGTGTTCGACGTGGCGGTCCCGCAGCTCTCAGGTCGCGGCCTGGGTCACACGGGCGGCACGCTGGACAAGCTCGAGGCCATCCCCGGGTGGCGCGCGGCATTGACCAACGAGGAGATCTTCCGTCAGCTCGAGGACGTCGGCGCGGTCATCTGCGCGGCCGGCTCCGGCCTGGCGCCTGCGGACAAGAAGCTCTACGCCCTCCGCGACACCACGGGCACCGTCGAGGCCATCCCGCTGATCGCGAGCTCAATCATGAGCAAGAAGATCGCCGAGGGCACCGGCGCGCTGGTGCTTGACGTGAAGGTGGGCTCCGGCGCGTTCATGAAGTCGCTGGACCAGGCCCAGGAGTTGGCCCGCACCATGGTGGACCTCGGCAAGGACGCGGGGGTCAACACCGTGGCTCTTCTCACCGGCATGGACACGCCGCTGGGACTCACCGCGGGCAACGCGCTCGAGGTGCGTGAATCAGTTGAGGTCCTGGCCGGCGGCGGACCCGCGGACGTCGTCGAGCTGACGCTGGCCCTGGCCCGCGAGATGCTCGCGGCCGCCGGCAAGCCCGACGTGGACCCGGCGCCCGCACTGCGCGACGGCAGGGCGATGGACGTGTGGCGCCGCATGATCGCGGCCCAGGGAGGCGACCCCGACGCCCCGCTGCCCGTGGCCGAACACCAGCACACGGTGACCGCCGGGCGCGGCGGCTACCTCACCAGGATGGACGCCTATGCTGTCGGCGTCGCTGCGTGGCGCCTCGGCGCGGGTCGCGCACGGAAGGAGGACGACGTCCAGGCCGTGGCCGGCATCGAGATGCACGCCAAGCCCGGAGACGCCGTCGCCCCAGGTCAGCCGCTGTTCACGCTGCACACCGCCACCCCGGAGCGCTTCGGCCGGGCGCTCGAGGCCCTCGACGGCGCCGTCGGCTATGCGGAAGCCGCGCCCGAGCTGCCTGCCCTCATCCTCGGGCGGCTGGACTGATCCCAGACAGTGAGAATCCGGGGAGATGGCGCCCATAGCGGGCCATCTCCCCGGATTCTCACCGTTTGAGCCAGGTCAGACCTCCGTCGGCGTCCTCCCGAACGCCGTCTCCAACGTCCGCAGCTCGTCGACGAGCTCGCGCGGCAGCCGCCAGCCGAAGGTATCGAACCAGCGCCCGATGCGCGGCACCTCGTCGCGCCACTCGTTCTCCTTGTAGGACACCACCTCGCGCAGGTCGGCCTCGTCGATCGTCAGGCCCTCGACGTCGAGGCTGCCTGCCGCGGGGAGGAAGCCGATCGGCGTCTCCACCGCCTCGGTCAGGCCGTCGACGCGCTGCGCGATCCACTTCAGCACCCGGGAGTTCTCCCCGAAGCCCGGCCACATGAAGCGGCCGTCGGTGTCGCGGCGGAACCAGTTGACGTAGAAGACCTTGGGCAGCAAGTCCGCGTCGGCGTGGCGTCCGATGCTGATCCAGTGCTGCACGTAGTCGGCGACGTGGTAGCCGATGAAGGGCAGCATCGCCATCGGGTCGCGGCGGAGCACCCCCACCGCTCCCGAGGCCGCGGCGGTGGTCTCCGAGGAGCAGGTGGCCCCCATGAAGACGCCGTGCTGCCAGGTCCGTGACTGCATCACCAGCGGGATGGTGTTCTCGCGCCGGCCACCGAAGACGATCGCATCCAGCGGAACCCCCTGGGGGGAGTGGTAGTCCTCCGACAGGATCGGGCACTGGTCGATCGGTGTGCAGAAACGGCTGTTGGGATGGGCCGCCTTCTCGTTGGGTCGCCCGCCGACGGGGCCCGTGCCCGCGCGCCACTCGCGGCCCTTCCAGTCCGTCAACACCGCGGGCGGCTCCTTTGTCATGCCCTCCCACCACACGTCGCCCTCGGGCGTCAGCGCCACGTTGGTGAAGATGGTGTTGCCGCCCTCCAGGGAGAGCATCGCGTTGGGGTTGGTGTCATGGCTGGTGCCCGGCGCCACCCCGAAGAAGCCCGTCTCGGGGTTGGTGGCGTAGAGGCGGCCGTCTGCCCCGAAGCGCAGCCAAGCAATGTCGTCGCCGAGGGTCTCGACGGTCCAGCCGGGGATGGTGGGGTCCAGCATCGCGAGGTTGGTCTTGCCGCACGCCGACGGGAAGGCCGCCGCGATGTGGTACGCCCGGCCCTCCGGCGAGATCAGCTTGAGGATCAGCATGTGCTCGGCGAGCCAGCCCTCGTCGCGGGCCATGGCGGAGGCGATCCGCAGTGCATAGCACTTCTTGCCCAGCAGGGAGTTGCCGCCGTAGCCGGAGCCGTAGGACCAGATGACGCGTTCGTCGGTGAAGTGGACGATGTACTTGATCTCGTTGCACGGCCACGGCACGTCCTCCTGCCCGTCCACCAGCGGCATCCCGACCGAATGCAGGGCGGGCACGAAGTCCGCGTTCGTCTCCTCCATGCGGGCGAGCGTCTCGGCGCCCATCCGCGTCATGATCTTCATCGAGATGGCCACGTAGGCCGAATCTGAGATCTCCACGCCGTACTTCGGGTCCTCGGCGTCCATGGAGCCCATGCAGAACGGCATCACGTACATGGTGCGCCCGGCCATGCAGCCGTCGAACAGCGGCGTCATGATCCGCTTCATCTGGTCCGGGTCCATCCAGTTGTTGGTGGGTCCGGCGTTGCGCTCGTCCTTCGAGCAGATGAACGTCTGATCTTCCACGCGGGCGACGTCGTCGGGGTCCGTGCGCGCCAGGACGGAGTTGGGCTTCAGCGTCTCGTTGAGCCGGACGACGGTGCCCTTGGCCTCCAGTTGACCCACCAGCGCGTCGTACTCGGCGTCCGAGCCGTCGCAGTAGTGGATCGCCTCCGGCTTGCAGAGCCGAACGACCTCGTCGAGCCAGGCCAGGAGCTTGGGGTGGGTGGGTGCCACGCCGGTGGCGGGAAGATCGGTCCGGGTCCTCTGGCGGGTTTCGGTGGCGGTTGACATGGGTCTCCTCGTTGCGGCACTGCGTCGGAAGCGCTCGTCGTTGAGCGCTTCCACCCCAACCGTAGCCCTGGGACCGTGCGGACGTGCTGTCAGAGGGCCATCCCGATGTACTTGATCTCCAGGAACTCCTCGATGCCTTCAGGGCCGCCTTCGCGCCCCAGTCCCGAGCTCTTGACGCCGCCGAAGGGGGCCGCCGGGTTCGAGACGAGGCCGGAGTTCAGCCCCACCATGCCGGACTCGAGGCGCTCGGCCGTCGTGATCGCCTCCGTGAGGTCCTCGGCGAAGACGTAGCTCATCAGGCCGAAGTCGGTGTCGTTGGCCAGGGCAACCGCCTCGTCGACGGAGTCCACCGCGACGATCGGCGCCACCGGGCCGAAGATCTCCTCCCGGAAGCACCGCGACGAGGGGGCCACGTCGGCCAGCACCGTCGGCTGCATGAAGTGGCCCGGCCCGTCGACGCGCGCCCCGCCCACGACCACCCGGGCGCCGTCCTCGACGGCCTCCCGGACCATCGCCTCCACGTCGTCCAACGCAGACGCGGAGACCAGCGGCCCCACCTCGACCCCGTCGGCCAATCCGTCACCCACGCGCATGGCGCCCACCCGGGCGGCGAGCTTGGCCGTGAACTCCTCCACCAGGCCGCGGTGCACGATCATCCGGTTGGCCGCCGTGCAGGCCTGGCCGATGTTGCGCATCTTCGCCACCAGCGCACCCTCGACGGCGCGGTCCACGTCCGCGCTCGGCAGCACCAGGAACGGCGCGTTGCCGCCGAGCTCCATGGACGTCTTCAGGACGTTCGCCGACGCCTGCTCCAGCAGCTTCACGCCCACGCTGGTGGACCCGGTGAAGGTCAGCTTCCGCAGCCGTCGGTCGGCGATCAGGGGGCCGGTGGTGGCCGAGGCCGACGACGACACGAAGCAGTTCACCACCCCGGCCGGCACTCCCACCTCGTCGAACACGTCCATGAGCAGCAGCGACGTCAGGGGTGTCAGCTGGGCGGGCTTCAGCACCGCGGTGCAGCCGGCCGCCAGCGCCGGCCCGAGCTTGCGGGTGGCCATCGCCAGCGGGAAGTTCCAGGGCGTGATCGCCAGGACCGGGCCCACCGGCTGCTTGGTGGTCAGCAGGCGCTGCCCGCCGACGGGGGCGACGGTGTAGCGCCCGTGGATGCGCGGGGTCTCCTCGGCGAACCACCGGAGGAACTCGGCCCCGTAGGTCACCTCGCCGCGCGCCTCAGCCAGAGGCTTGCCCATCTCCCGGGTCATCGTCTCGGCGAACTCGTCTGCCCGCTCAATGATCCGTGCCCAGGCGGCCCGCAGCAGCTCGCCCCGGAACCGGGGCTCGGTGGCCGCCCATCCGGCGGCGGCGTCGGCGGCGGCGTCCAGGCATGCCATCGCGGTCGCGGCGTCCGCGTCGGCCACCTTGGTGAGCTCCTCGCCGGTGGCGGGGTTCTCGACGCTCAGCGTGGCCTCGTCGTCGGTGAACCGGCCGTTGATGTAGTGGGTGGTGCGTAGCGCTGTCCAGGTCATCTCCGAGTCCCTCCGTAGCCCGTCACCCAGCTTAGAGCGGGGTGACGGGCCACGGGTGAGCGGGGGTACCAGGCGGCCGAGGCGGCTCAGCTGACGATCGTGTTCCTCGTCGCGGTGGTGGCGGCGCTGAACAGGGCTGCGGTCTTGTCGTTGAACATCGGCCCGTGCATCGCCTCGATCCCCGAGTAGCCGTAGGAGTTCACCGACATCGTGATTCCACTGCCTCGGCCCTCGTTGAAGGGGGCGTACCAGGGGCCGCCGGAGGAGCCGCCGGTCATGTCACTGACCACCCGGTAGGTCCGATCGTTGTTGAGCGGATCGGTGTCCAACGGGCCCTGCGAGTAGATGAGTTCCTTGCCGGCGTAGGGTGTTCCGGCGGGGTAGCCGAACAGGAACGTATCCGCGCCAACGGAAACCTCGTCGAAGGCGATCTCCTGGGCCCCGACGGTCTTGTCCAGTTGCGCCAAGGTCTTTCCGTTGCCGCCGAGGCCGACGACGGCGAACGCGAAGTCGTGCAGGGTGGCCTGGGTGTTGAACTTGCGCTGCGAGGTGAAGCCCTCGTGAGCCACGAGGGCCGTGGCCGTCCAGCAGCCGTAGGTGGTCTCGGCGCAGAACGACCCGCTGGTGGTGAGCGCGACGGCGTTCGAGTCGTAGTCCGGGATGAACACCCAGTTCGTCGCGAACTTGGACTTCTGGTTGTCGAAGACGCAGTGGGCCGCGGTCACGATGATCGACCTGGTGCTGTCGCCGTCCTCGATCACGGAAGCGGAGCACACGTAGTAGGACCTGCCCATCGCGAACAGCACCTTGCCGGTGGTCTTCTGGACGAGACCACCACCAGGCCAGGGTTCGCCGAGCGTGGCGGTGGCGGCCAGCGCAGCCTCCGAGAAGGTGCCGGTGGCCGGATCGCGCACGAAGTCGCGGGGCTTGGCCTGGGCAACCTTGTCCTTGGTCCAGAAGTCGACGATGCGCTGATGCTCAGCGCGGGCGCCACTGTCGGCCGAGGCCTGCGCGGCGGGGATCAGACCGAAGGCGAGCAGCAGGCTCGCCATCAGCGCGACCGGTCGGAGGATTTTCGCGATCATCGTGCTCGCTCCTTGTGTCCTGAGTGCGTCGACAGGTTCACCCCGGCCGACGATGCGACCGATCGTATGCCCGCGCCCGGTCCACGCGAGGGCATTGGATCAGGATTTGGGGCGGACCTTCGCGTCCTGTCGCGGGATGTAGATCTCCTTGATGATCATCAGCAGCGACGCCGTGACGGGCACCGCAACCAGGGCGCCGAGCAGTCCGAGCAGGGTGGCGCCCACCATGGCGCCGATCAGCACCAGCGATCCCGGAATATCGACGGCCTTGGTCATCACGCGCGGGGTGAGCACGTAGGCCTCGATCTGCATGTAGGCGAACATCACGACGGCGAAGATCAGCGCCGTCACGGGGGAGGCGAAGAGCGTGACGGTGGTGATCAGGATCCAGGACAGGACCGGGCCGATCATCGGAATGAAGGTGATGAACAGGGCCAGGAAGGACAGCAGGGCCGCGAAGGGGGCGCCGAGGATGGTCATGAGGACGAAGGTGAAGGCGGCGTTGGCGGCGGCCAGGATGGCCATGCCTGACACGTAACCGCCCACCGATTCGACGATCCGGTCGGTCATCGTGCCCAACCGGGGGCGGGCGTGCGCCGGTGCGAGCTGCTGGAGGGCCCTCTTCATGGGGTCAAGCGAGGCCAGGAAATAGAGGGTGAGGACCAGCACGATCAGGCTCGTGGAGACGAAGTCCACCAACCCCGTGCTGACGGCCAGCGCGCCTCCACCGATCGCGAGGAGGTTCTCCGGGTTCGACAGCCAGGCCTGCGCCCGGGCGAACAGCGCCTCGTAGAGGTCGCTCTGCCCGGTCGCGGCGGTCAGCGCCTTGAACCAGTCGGTGTTCTGGACGTTAGAAAGGTACCCGGGCACCGCTGCCGCCAGCTGCGTCACCTGCCCCACCGCTGCCGGCGCGATGAGGGCGATCACCCCGCCGAGGATGAGTGCGAATCCGGCGAACACGACGGCGATGGCCAGCCCACGCGACATTCGATGGTTGCCCAGCCACAGCACGACGGGTTCCAGCGCCATGGCGATGAACAGCGCCGCTCCGATGGAGACGAGCACCGTCGACAGGGCGGACAACGACCCTCCCAGCGAGATCGCCACGAGGGCGCCCGCGGTCGCGGTGAAGCCCCACATGAAGGGGTGGCCCAGGTCGACGGCGAACCGGGACCGGCGACGCGTGTCTCGCCTCGCTACCGGCGGCGTCGGCTCCAGCTCGGATACAGCTGTGGCGGCAGGTGGTGTAGCGGGTGGCGTGGCGGGGACACTGGGTTCCGTCTCGGACATGCGAGCAGCGTACGGTCCCGCGCGACACGCGGCGCGTCGGGTTGGTGTTCCGGGACTACGTCCCTCCAACCCCTTCCTCGGCCTAGGAAGTGAACAAGCTCCGAGTCCCAGAAACGCAACGAGTCCGAGGAAGGGAGCTTGCTCACTTCTCTCGGACTTCGTCGGGGTGTTCCGGGACTACGTCCCTCCAACCCCTTCCTCGGCCTCGGAAATGGACAAGCGCCGAGTCCCTGGAAAGCAAAAAGTCGAGAGGTACGGGCGCCTGCCCATTTCTCTCGACCTTCGTCGGGGTGTTCCGGGACTACGTCCCTCCAACCCCTTCCTTGACCTCGGGGATGAACAAGCTCGCAGTTGACCTGAAATGCGAAAGACCGAGAGCTGATGAGCTTGCTCATCCCTCTCGGTCTGCGTCGGGGTGACAGGATTTGAACCTGCGGCCTCGTCGTCCCGAACGACGCGCGCTACCAAGCTGCGCCACACCCCGATTGGCCCAAGGACCAACCGAGATACTAGCCCATCGGCCCCGTCAGCGCGAAACCGGACGAAGGGTCAGCAGCGTGACCTCGGGACGGCAGGCGAACCGGTACGGGGCGAAGGGGGAGGTGCCCACGCCCGCCGAGACGTGCAGGTGGGCGGTGTGTCCGCCAGCGGTGTGTGTGGAGAGGCCCTTGACCCGGGCGGGGTCCAGATCGCAGTTGGTGATGAGTGCGCCGTAGCCAGGGACGCAGACCTGCCCGCCATGGGTGTGGCCGGCGAAGATCAGGTCCATCCCATCCGCGGTCATGGCATCCAGCAGCCGCAGATAGGGGGCGTGGGTCACGCCGATGTTGAGGTCCGCGGAGGCATCGGCCGGGCCCTCCACCATCGCGTAGCGGTCGCGGCCCAGGTGCGCGTCGTCGACTCCGCGGAACGCCAACCGGTACCCGTTGACCTCCAGAGCAGCCCGACGGTGGGTCAGGTCCACCCAGCCATGCTTGGTCATGCCGTCACGCAGCTTCTCCCACGGAAGGTTGGGCGCAGTCGGCCCCTTGGCCTCCGATTTGCCGTGTGCGAGGTACAGCAGCGGGTTGCGGAAGTGTGGCTTGAAGTAGTCGTTGGAGCCGAACACGAACACTCCGGGCACGAACCTCAACTTGTTCCACGCGGCGAGCAGCGGGAAAACTGCCTCGGCCTGCGCGATGTTGTCCCCGGTGTTGATGACCAGATCAGGCTCCAGCGCCGCCATCGAGCGGATGAAGTCCAGCTTGAAGTGCTGGCTGGTGGTGAGGTGGATGTCGGACATGTGCAGAATCCGGATCGGCCGCCCCCCGGCAGGCAGAATCGGGAGCTCCACCTGCCGGACAGTGAACAGCGCAGCCTCGATCAGCCCCCAGCCGAAGCATGCCGCGCCGAGGGCAGCCGTGGCCCCGACGGCGCGCAGAACCGGCCGCGTCATTCGTTGGGGTTGCCGGGCTCGGCGTTGCCAGGCGGCGCAGGGGCCTCCTCGGCGGGAGGAGCCGGGTCGGCCGGAGCTTCGGGAGCCGGCGCCACAGGCTCAGGCCGGGGAACGGGCTTCGGGCCCAGGGAGACCTTCAGTGACACCGTCGAGAACTTGATGGCCGAGCCCGTCGGCGAGATGCCCAGGAAGGTGCCCGCTGGGCGGCTGCTGTAGACGCTCCAGCGCTGGGTCTGGAAGCCGGCGGCCTCAAGCGTGCGCTTGGCCTCGTTGTAGCCCATCCCGGACACGTCCGGCAGCGGCACCTTGACGCCCTCAAGCACCTCGGTGGTGGGCTTGGTGAAGGCAGTCTTCGGCTTGTCCGCCAGCGCGGAGGCCATGGCGGCCTTCCAGATCAGGCCCGCGTCCCCACCGCCGGAGCCGCGCAGATACGTGCCGCTGGGGAGCCTCACGTTCTTGAGCGTCTTCCGCTTGGATTCGTACCAGGGGTTGGTCTTGTCGATGGCGATCCAGGCGGCGCCGGCCATCTCCGGGGTGTAGCCCGCGAACCAGACGGCCTGGTTCTCGCTGATCGTGCCTGTCTTGCCGGCCTGGGGGCGGCCGTCGCTCAGGCGTGCCGGGCGCCCGGTGCCGTTGTCGATGACGCTCTTGAGGATGTAGTTGACGCCGTCGGCGATCTCGGGTCGGATCACCTGCTTGCAGTCGGCCGGTGGCACCGCCAGGGAGCTGCCGTCCTTGGTGGTGACCGCTTCCAGGATGATCGGGGTGCAGTGGATGCCCCGGTTGGCGAAGGTTGCGTAGGCCTCGGCCATTGACAGCGGCGTGACCTCGGAGGTGCCGAGCACGAAGGTGGGGTAGTTCTGGTTGATGCGCAGGTCCTGACCGGTGGACATCTTGACGCCGGCGGCCTTGGCCATGTCGATGGAGGCGCAGATCCCGGCGTCGGCCTCAAGTTGCATGAAATAGGTGTTCACCGAGTCCTCGGCGCCCCGGATCATGTCGATCAACCCGTAGCCGCGGTTGTAGTTGCGGACCGTGTGGTCCTGCTTGAACACGAAGGGTCCGGTGCAGTTCTTGAACGTCATGCCCTCAAGCGGCAGCGCCTCGGGGGCGTTGTACTGGCGATCGGGGGTCATGCCGAGGTCCAGTGCCGCTGCCATCGTGAACGTCTTGAACGTGGACCCGGCCTGGTAGCCCTCTGCACCGCCCATCGACTTCTCGACGTTGTAGTTGTAGTAGGTCTCGCCGGCGTCGGTGCCCATGTCCGGCCGAGACTGTGCCATGGCTACGATGAGCCCGCTGCTCGGCTGGATCAGCGCCGCCCCCGCCAACACCGGATCCGTGGGTGCGATCAGGTCTGCGACGGCTGCCTCGGCTGCGGCCTGGGCGGTTGGGTTGATCAGGGTCTGGATGGTGAGCCCGCCCCGGTTGAGCAGGTTCTCCCGCTCCTCGGGTGTGGCGCCCATGCTCGGCATCTGGTCGCTCAGCAGGGTGCGGCGGACGTAGTCGCACAGGAAGGGGTACGGCGAGGCGGTGCAGCCGTTGGGGGTCCGCTTGACCGTGGCCTGGTCGAAGGGGACCGCCTTGGCCTCCGCCGCGCGCTCCTCGCTGATGATGCCCAGCTCGGCCATGCGGTTGAGCACGACGTTGCGGCGCTCGATGGCCTTCTCTGGATTCTTCACCGGGTTGGTCGACACGGGGTTCTGCACGAGCCCGGCCAGCATGGCCGCCTGCTCCAGGGTCAGATCCTTGGCGGTGGTGCCCCAGTAGTGTTGGGCGGCGGCTTCGACGCCGTAGGCGCCGTCACCGTAGTAGGCGATGTTGAGGTAGCGCTCCAGGATCTCGTCCTTGGTGAGCCGCTCCTCCAAGGCCATGGCGTACCTGGCCTCGATGATCTTGCGGTCGATGGTCACCTCGGTGGCCTTGCGCACGCCCTCCTCGTCGCCGGCTGCCACGGCCGATTCCACCCGAACGAGCTTGACGTACTGCTGCGTGAGTGTCGAGGCGCCCTGGGTGTCTCCGGTCATCGTCTTGACGAACGCTCGGCCGAAGCCCTGGAAGTCGATCGCGCCGTGCTCGTAGAAGCGATGGTCCTCAATGGCGATCTGGGCGTCCTGCATGGCCGGGGCGATCTCGGAGAGCGGCACGTAGATGCGGTTCTCGTTGAAGAACGTGGCCAGCACCTGCCCATCGGCCATCAGGATCCGGGAGCGCTCGGACTGGGGAGGCGTCTCGAGGTCCGCGGGGAGGTACTCCAGCGACTCGGCGGCCAGCTTGGCGCTTCCGCCCGCGAGCGCGGCGAAGGGCACCGCGAGGCCCGACAGGAGGAGGCCGGCGAGCACGCTCACCGCGAGAAACATGAGGACGGAGTACGCCTTCTGGCTGAGGGAGGCAGACTTCATTGCCCCAGTTTACGTGACGGGTCCCAGGAGGCCATGGTCCGCGGCTTGGCTTGCGTTTTTGCTGGCCGGATACCCCTGTTGCGGAGTACCGCTGATGCGCTAGCGTGCATGTCATCTGACAGTGACTGCGCAAGGGAGGGCAGCTGATGTCCCTGGCTGAAGTGAGCGAATGGACGCTCCATGCCAAGTGCCGCGAAATGGCTGACGCACTATTTCCGGAAGGCAAGGACCAGAAGCGCGCGAGATCGGTATGCGTCGGGTGCCCGGTCCGCTCCGAGTGCCTTGCAGAGGCCTTGGACAACCGCATCGAGTGGGGCGTCTGGGGCGGCATGACGGAGCGGGAGCGACGCGCTCTCCTCCGCTCGCGCCCGGATATCGACTCGTGGCACGACGTGCTCGTCGAGCACCATGACACCCCGGGGGCACACATCTCAGTGTTACCCACCCGCCAGATCTGAAGTTCTGGCGACGGCGCACGGCCCTGCCGTGCGCCGTCGGCGTCTCTCAATCGCGCATGTAGCGGGCCGGGATGTCGGCGACCCGGCCACGGTTCCAGGGTTTGGCCCAGCCGCCCAACTCAAGCACCCAGTCCACCAGGTGCGCGGTCAGGCCCCAGATGAACTGATCGCCGAGCACGAACGCCGGCCCCTCGAAGCCGCTCGGGTGATGACCCGTCAACCGGACCTCCGCCGATGACAGGGCGGAGACGCCGAAGGCGTGCACGGCGCCGGTCTCGGCCGGGTCGCGGGGCGCTAACCGGTGCCCGCCGGGCCATACCGCCACCACCGTCGTCACGTCATAGCCGGAGGCAGGGACCCACAGCGGTGGCAATTCGCCCAGCACGGTGACGTGTTCTGCGGCCAGGCCGATCTCCTCGTTGGCCTCCCTCAACGCCGTGTGGCGCCGGTCCCGGTCCGTCGCGTCGACGGCGCCCCCTGGCAGGGCGATCTGGCCGGCGTGACGGCGCATCGTCTCGGCCCGGGTCACGAAGGTGAGCGACGGGTCCTGCTCATCGGTGAACAGCATCAGCACCGCGGCAGCGCGCTCGCCTCGTGGGGTGCGGTGCACGTCTATCTCACGCGCAGCAGGCCCCCGGACCAGGGCGTGGCAGAGGGCCTCGAACGTCTCTGGATGCCTCACCGCACCCCCAGGTAGTCGTCGGCCATCGTGAGAAGTTGCTCGGTGGAATCGAAGGGCCCCGCGTGGACGCCGACGATCCTGCCGTCGGCGTCGACAAAGTACGTGGTGGGCAGGCCCGGCACCCGCAGGGGCACCTGAAGGGACTTGTCGGCGTCGATCACATGCGGATATCTCCACCCGACAAGCCCAGCGAACTCGATGGCCCACTCCGGCCTGGGGTCGTTGTAGTTGACGCCGACGAAGGCCACCCCGTCGAGCTCGGCGAGGCCCGCCCTCAGGTAGGGCGATTCCTCGCGGCAGGGCCCGCACCACTGGGCCCACAGGTTCACGACGGTGGGCTTCCGCTCAAGTCCGGCCAGATTGACGACGGCGTCGCTGCCCAGGCAGGTCAGCTGGGTCTGCGGTAGTCCGCCGGCCACCTGGAGTGTCGCGGGGTCGGTGACCGGGCAGTCTGGGAGGCCGTACTCCACCCTGAGCGACGCGAGATCCACCGGCGCCGAGCTGGGCGGCTGCGAGGTCACGGCCGTCGGAGAGCACGCAGCCAGCGCGAGCGCCGCGGCGAGGGCAAGGAGGCGTGGGATCACAATGCCGAGATTACCCGCGCGGCTCGCGGATCAGCTGGGCGGCGATGGCGGGATCCTGCTCGCCGATTCCGCTGCTCGGGCACAGATCGCGGACGGGGCACGCGCCGCATGCGGGCCTTCGAGCGTGGCAGCAGCGCCGCCCGTGCCAGATCACCCGGTGGCACAGCATCACCCAGTCCTCAGGCGGGAACAGGGCGGCGACATCGCGCTCCACCGCGTCCGGCTTGGTGCTCCCGGTCCACCCCAGGCGGCCCGCAACGCGGATCAGGTGGGTGTCCGGAGTGACCCCGGGGATCCCGAAGGCGTTGCCCAGCACCACGTTCGCGGTCTTCCTGCCGACGCCTGGCAGCGTGATCAGCCCGGCAAGAGTGTTCGGGACGCGGCCGTCGAAGTCGTCGACGATGCGGCGCGCGAGTCCGATGATGGCCGCGCTCTTCGCGCGGAAGAAGCCCACGCTGAGGATGATCTCCTCGACATCAGCGGCGTCCGCCTCGGCCAGTGCGAGCGGGGTGGGGAAGCGGGCGAAGAGGCGCGGGGTGACGGTGTTGACGCGTCTGTCCGTGGACTGCGCGGAGAGCACGGTTGCGACGAGGAGCTCGAACGGTGTGGTGTAGTCCAGCTCGCACCGGGCCTCCGGGTAGGCCTGCGCCAGCGCGCTGTGGACGGCCGAGGCCCGGTCCATCAGACCTCGACGATCAGCTCGACCTCGACGGGGGCGTCCAACGGCAGCACCGAGACACCGACCGCCGATCGGACGTGGGCGCCCGCCTCGCCGAACACCTCACCGAACAGGGCCGAGGCGCCGTTGGCCACCGCCGGTTGGGCGGTGAAGCCCGGCTCGCTGGAGACGAACACCACCACCTTGAGCACGCGGCGGATGTGGTCCACCCCGCCGGCCACCTCGGCTGCGGCTGCCAGGGCGTTGAGCGCGGCCAGCCGGGCGGCCTGCACGCCTGTCTCCTGGTCCACCTCGCCTCCGAGCTTGCCGGTGGCGATCAGCCGCCCGTCGACGCTGGGCAGCTGGCCAGAGGTCCACACCTGGTTGCCCACCAGCGTGGCAGGCACGTAGGCGGCCACGGGTGCTGCAACCGGCGGGAGGTCGATGCCCAGCTCGGTCAGCCGCTGCGTCGCGGAGGTCCCGCTCACTGCTGGGGGCGCTTGAAGTATCCGACGAGCGTGTCCGGGTTGGGCCCGGGGGCGAGCTGGATGAGCTCCCAGCCGTCCGACCCGAAGTTGTTGAGCAGTTGCTGCGCCACGTGCGAGAGGATTGGCGCCACGAAGTATTCCCACTTGGTCATGAGGCCCAGCCTGCCATGTCTGCAGGCTGGGCGACACTCGGCGCCAGGCGTCCATGTTCAGATGGAGGGGTGCCGGATCGCCCGATCCGGTGCGCCGCAGCCGAGGCATGGGAACACTAGGGACGCCCGAACGTGCTGTCGAGATCCGCGTCGCGGAAGCGCGGGAGATCGTCGGGCTTGATCACCACGTCAGCGCTCTTCGTGCGCGACGCGATGGCCGCGACCACCGCGTCGAGTGTGGCCTTGGCCTCGGCGATGGTGGCGTCCGGCTTCTTCACCTGGCGGAACTTGTTGCGGCCGAGGATCACCAGCACCAGGGCGACGACCAGCGAGAAGAGCACGCTGGCCAGGAACCCCAGGGTGAAGGACGACCACGGTCCCAGCGGCGTCACCGCGTGCAGCAGGAGGCCGAGCGCGAGCGCGATCAGGATCACCAGCATCCAGACGGCGTGGAACGCGAATACAGCGGCCCCGGCGAAGAGGCCGGCGCCGATCCCGGCGGCCTTGGCGGCGGGCTTGAGCTCGGCTGCCGCCAACTCGGATTCACGTGCGACGAAGTCTGAGACGGCATCCTTGATGTCCACCAGGGGGTGGCTGGGCTCAATAGGCATGTTGCTCCTTCCGGCAGTGGCCAGCCTAGTGGTTGTCACCGTCGGTGCGTCGGGGGGAGGGCCGGTTCAGGCGCGTCGTCGGGTCACAGCTGAATGGCCAGGGCGTGGTCGGGAAGCACAACAGGGGCGGTCAGCTCCTCGTGATCCACCCAGGCTCGCCAGCACAGAAGCTGGAAGGGCAGCCGCAGGCTCTCGCCCGGGCGAACCGCGCCGTCGTAGAGCTCTGAGACCTGGTCGAGAAGGTGGCCGAGCTGCGCGGCGTCCAGGTTGGCCGCGAGTGGTTGGGCCCTGACCAGGCCCACGAGGTCGTCGCGGCTGACGCTCTGCCAGACCCGGAATGCCCGCTGCTCAACCTCGGGGAAGTACTTGCTGGAGCTCAGGAAGTCGAGGCTGTGGTGGCCGTAGTCGCCCTTCATCGCCAT
The DNA here is from genome assembly GCF_054483915.1 of Tessaracoccus luoxuelianae. Classification (NCBI taxonomy): domain Bacteria; kingdom Bacillati; phylum Actinomycetota; class Actinomycetes; order Propionibacteriales; family Propionibacteriaceae; genus Tessaracoccus; species Tessaracoccus luoxuelianae. The sequence goes on from NZ_CM137013.1 coordinate 1,191,285, forward strand.
CGGGTCGAATCGTCGCAGGAGTGCGGCGAGGCGGCGGACCCAGGGCACCGAGTCGTCGCGCACCAGGTACGAGGCGCTCAGACACCCACCCGGGCGGAGCACCCGGGCGAGCTGCGGGAGCGCCTGCGTGAGGTCGTAGCGGTGGAGCCCCTGGTGGATCAGCACCACCTCGAACGTGAACGGGTCCGTCGGGATCGCTTCGGGCCGAGCCATGATGGGCGTGACCGAACGCACCCGGCGCAGCCGCTCGATGCGCTGCGCGTCCTCCGACGTGGCGAACAGCGAATGCCCCGCGTCGGTCAGCCGCCTGGCCAGGTGTGGCTCGGGGTCCACAGCCAGGGCCCGCACACCGTGCCACACCGCCAGCCAGTCGAGGGCTTCGGTGGGAAGGGTGGCGCGGGTCATGGGTTCCTCTCGTACAGCGATCGCACCAAGGGTAACGGGAGGGAGATGGAGACCGCGCCGCACCAGTTGTCCACAGCTCCGGGATGGGGCGGGACGCGGGGGCCGGAGTTTGCGAACAAGGGGCTATGGACACCACTGCGTCGACGTTGCTGTGCTCCCGGGACCCTGCCGTCATCGAGGCGGTTGAAGTGGCCGCCGCGGCCATGGATGTCGGGCTCCGCGTGGCGCGGGACGCCCAGGAGGCCAGAGCGCTGTGGCCGGCCGCCAGGCTCCGGTTCCTCTCCACCGAGGTGGCGGCCCGCTGGACGTCGGCGCCGCCGGGGCGGGCGTTCCTGGTGGGCACCTCTCCAGCTGAGCTGACCCGCTGCTCCGCCCAGCTGGAACTGCCGGTGATCCCCCTGCCAGACGTCGGGGGTCGCCTCGTGGATGCATTGAAGCGCAACTCGGGCGAGGCGCTCCACCGCGGTACGACGGTGGCGCTGGTGGGCGCCGCGGGGGGCCTGGGGGTCAGCACCCTGGCGGTGTCGCTGGCCATCACAGCGGGGCGCCGTGGCACGCCGTCGGCCGTGGTGGATCTGGCCTCCTGCAGCGGGGGGCTGGATCTGGCCGCTGGAGGCGAGACGGTGGAAGGGATGAGGTGGTCGGACCTGGGCCATGCCCGCGGCGAGTTGGGTGACCTCGCGGGCAGCCTGCCCTCGCTGGGCGGAGTGGTGCTGCTGGCGCACTCGAGGGAGGCGCCGTCCGTCCCGTCGGGAGAGACGGTCGCAGCGGTGGTGGGCGCCCTGGCGCGGTCCCACCGGATGGTCGTGGTGGACTGCGGGCGCGACCCGTCGCCAACTCCGGCAGATCACACGGTGTTGGTGGTGGGGGCGGATGTCAGGTCGGTGGCAGCAGCGCGCATGCTGACGGAGGTGAAGGCGCTTCGCCCCACGTCTATCGTCGTGCGCCGTGGCCCCGGGCGCTCCCTCCCCGAGCAGGTGGTGGCGCGGGCGCTCGGCGCGCCCAGCCTGGGCCGGATGGACCACCACCGAGCGTTGCCTCGGCTGGCTGAACTCGGACTGCTGCCCGTGTCCGGGCCGGCCCGGCGGTACGCCCGGCAGGTGGGCGCCATCCTCGAGGGCCTCCCCGATGCCTGACATCGAACTGGACCGCCTTCAGGCGTCGTTGGCGTCGCTGGGGCGGCCCTTCACGCCGCTGGATGTGGTGGTGTCGCTCCGAGCCATGGGGGTGGCTGTGACGGACGCGGGGGTCCATGACGTCCTCGCAGACCTCAGACGCCACAGCGTGGGGGCGGGCCCGCTGGAGGATCTCCTGGGCAGGCCGGGGGTCTCGGACGTGGTCGTCAACGGCCCCCGGGACGTGTTCGTTGATACGGGTCAAGGGCTGGAACGCGCCCCGGTCACGTTCGTCGACGACGAGCAGGTGCGCCGCCTCGCCATCCGGCTTGCGGCAGCGGCCGGCCGTCGGCTGGACGATGCCACCCCGTTCGTGGACGGACGCCTCCCCAGCGGGGTGCGGCTGCACGCCGTGCTGGCGCCCGTGGCAGCTCCCGGCACCTGCATCTCGTTGCGTGTCCCGGCAGCCCGCAGCTTCTCGCTCCAGGATCTGGTGCAGGCGGGATCGCTCCCGGATGCCGGGGCCGCGCTGCTCCGGGCTGTGGTGGATCGACGCGTCCCGTTTCTGGTCTCAGGAGGAACAGGTTCGGGCAAGACCACGCTGCTGGCCGCCATGGTGGGGCTGATCCCACACACCGAGCGCGTGGTCCTGGTGGAGGACGCGCGCGAGCTCGTCCCAGACCACCCCCACTGCGTGCGCCTGGAGGCCAGGCCCGCCAACGCTGAGGGGACCGGCGCCATCACATTGACCACGTTGGTCCGGCAGGCGTTGCGCATGAGGCCGGACAGGGTGGTGCTCGGCGAGGTGCGCGGCGCCGAGCTGACGGACCTGCTCACGGCTCTCAACACGGGGCACGAGGGCGGCTGTGGGACCATCCACGCGAACTCGATCCAGGATGTCCCGGCGCGGCTTGAGGCCCTGGCGGCCCTCGGCGGCATGGGGCGGGAGGCCTGCCACGCTCAGGTGGCGGCGGCATTGAAGTTGGTCATCCACGTCGTCAGGGACCCGGGCGGGCGGCGACGGGTGGCGCAGATCGGGGCCTTCCGGCGCGGGGCGGACGGGCGCGTCGATGTGCTCCCTGCCGCCACCCTGACCTCCTCAGGCGTGACCTACGGAGAGGGCGGCGAGCTGCTGCGAAAGGCGGTGGGGCCGTGCTGACCGCCGCCCTCGTCGCCGGGCTCGCGGCCGGTCTCGTGGTCGGACCGCCGCCCACCGCCTCCGCGCGCAGGCTCCGGCCACCCAGGCCGGCACACGGCAACGCACTGATCGCCGTGGGCGGCGCCGGGGCTGCGCTGGCCCTGGGGGCCGCCTGGCTTGTCCTGGGCACCAGGTCGGTGCTGTGGATGGTCGCGGTGGCCGTGGTGGTGTCCACGATCGGGTGGCTGGAGTACGGTCGTCGGGCCCGGCGCGAGGAGTCCCGAGCGGCCGATGAGTGTGCCCAGGCAGCCCGGGCCCTCTCGTCGATGATGCGTTCGGGCAACATCCCCCGCGTGGCCCTGGCGGAGGGCGCCAGGGATTTCCCCGTCCTGGCCTCGGCCGCCGCGGCCGCCCGCCTGGGCTCGGACGTGGGGCGGGAGCTGGAGCGGGCTGCCGATGGGCCCGGGCGGGCGGGGCTGCGCGCCGTGGCCGCGGCCTGGCAGCTGAGCGAGCGCACCGGAGCCCCCATCGCTGACGTGTTGGGGCGGGTCGCGGAGACGTTGAGGCGGCAGCGCCAACTCGACGCAGTGGTGGCGACGGAGCTTGCCACGGCGCGCACCAGCGGCCACATCATGGCCACGCTGCCGTTCCTGGCCCTCGGCTTGGGGCTGGTCTCGGGCGTCAACACGCTGGAGTACCTGCTCACCGAGCCGCTGGGTCAGTGGCTGGTGCTGGCCGGGGTGGCGCTCACCTCGGCCGGCGTGATCTGGGTGGACAGGCTTGCCAGGACCGGAGCGCGGCAGGCTAGGGGGCGTCGATGAGCAGCGTCGCGCTGGCGGCGGCCATGGTCGCGATCGCCGTGTGGATGGTGGTGCCATGCCCTGAGGGTCGCCTGGCGGGCCTGCAGGGCGGCCGCCGAATCGGTCTGCTCCCCGGTCTGACTGGGCGGGCGGGGGCGCCCCCCGCCGGGCAGCGTGTGGCCGTCGGTGCGGCGGCAGGGCTCATGGCGGCGCTGGTGGTGGATGGTTGGGGCGGGCTGATCATCGGTGGCGGCGTGGCGCTCGCGGCGATGGTGGGCCTCGGGTTCGCCGCCCCGAGGCCGGACTGGTCCACGCTTGCCCGTGAGCTGCCGGACGCCCTCGACTTTCTGGCGGTCTGCATGGACGCCGGTCTCCCCACCGCTCATGCGGTCGGCGAGGTGGCCGGGGTCTCGCCGTCGGCTACCAAACGGCTGCTTCGGGAGGTCGCTGCCCAGCTCGCATTGGGGAGGGCTGGCCCCGCCGCCTGGGAGAGCCTGAGATCCCACCCGGTCTGGGGGCGCGTGGCGGTGGACGTGATCAGGGCCGAGCACGCCGGCACGGCCCTGGCGGGAGTCCTCCGGGACCACGCGGAGGACGCTCGGCAGGAGCACAGGGATGCTGCGGCACGACGCGCCCGGACGGTCGGCGTGAGGTCGGTGGTGCCGCTGATGGCCTGTTTCCTCCCGGCGTTCATGGCGGTGGGGGTGGTGCCCATCATCGCGAGTCTGATGCAGGGCTTCTTCGGTTGAGTCAGCGGCCGTCGTCCAGCAGGTCCGGCACCGTGGTGAAGCTGTAGCCACTGGCCCGGAGGTCGTCGATGATCCCGGGCAGCGCGTCCGCGTCCAGGGTCGAGTTGTCGTTCGGATTGGCCCCCACATGCATCAGCACGATCTGCCCGGGGCGCAGCCGGTCGAGGATCCGCTGGCGGATGATGGCGGTGGTGATCCCCTCGCTGGTGCCCTTCCAGCCGAGGGTGTCCACCGTCCAGCGAATCGGGATGTAGCCCGCCTCGTTGACCACACGGATGTCGAGGGGCGCCACGTCGCCGAACGGGAACCGGAACAGGGGCTTCGTCGTGGTGCCGGTCAGCGCGGAGATGTCCCGCTCCGCGGCTGCCAACTCCGCCCGGATGGCCTCGTTGGTGATCTGCGTGAAGTAGGGGTGGGTGTTGCTGTGGTTTCCCACAGGATACCCGGCACGGTCCATCGCGGTCACCTGCTGCGGGTAGGCGCGGGCGAAGGCGCCGGTGACGAAGAACGTGGCGGCCACGTCGCGGGCGGCGAGCGTGTCCAGGATGGACGCGACCCCCTGGGCCGAGGCGCCCCCGTCGAAGGTCAGTGCCACCACCTTCCGCTCAGTGGGGAACGCCTCGATGTCCATCCCTGCCCACAGCTGGACGAGCCCAGCGGCGGGTGCGGTGGTGCTACTGGTCGTTGTCGGTGGCGGCGCCGTGGCCGGAGCGGGGGTGGAGGTCCTCGGCGCTGGGGGGATCGTGGACGCCGCCGGTGTCGGTGTCGAGGTGCTCACAGGCGCGCTGGTGTCCGGTGGGTCGGGCGTCGTCGGCAGGCTCTCGGCCGGGGGTGCGGTCGGAGACTCAACCGGCGCTGACGGCTTCATGGTTGGGGTGCGTGACGCGGGTGAGGCCGTGCTGATCCGGCTGGAGGGGGTGGGGGTTGGATCGGCAGGGGTGCCAGGCGGGACCCCGCAGCCGACGAGCGCAAGGGCGACAATCAGCAGCCCGGCCGCCCCGGGCCGTGCCCGGTGGTGGACGGGCCCGCACAGGTCCAGTGACCGGCGCATCGTCCCCGCCTCCTTGCTGTTTCCACTGTACTCCCGCCCGGTGGGCAGGAGCCATGATCCGGCCTTGCGGAAATGAGGGATTGTCGGGGGGCGCTGGCACAGTGGGGGTGTGAAGTACGACTGGGTGCTCGGCAGGGACGAGGCGGTGGCGGTCCGGCACCGAGATCCCATGCCCGGCTGCACGGCGCCCTGGCCCGAGTGGATCTCAGCGTCGGCCGTCTCCCGGATCGAGGAGGCCGGCATTCCGGCTCCATGGCGCCACCAGAGCCAGTTCGCCGAGGCGCTGTTCGCCGGCAGGCACGCCATCGTGTGCACCCCGACAGGGTCAGGCAAGACGCTCGGGTACCTGCTGCCCATCGTCGCCGCCACCGCGGAAGGCAGGCTCGGCGTCGCGGTGGACTCCACCCGGGCGCGGCTCACCGGATCGCGCCACACGGCCCTGTATCTGGCCCCCACCAAGGCGCTGGCACACGATCAAGCCCGGGCGGCAACCGCGCTGGGGCCGGCCCGCTGGCGAATCAGCACCCTGGACGGGGACTCTGACGTGGCCGAGCGCCGGTTCGCCCGTGATCACGCTGACTTCGTCCTGACCAACCCTGACATGTTGCACTTCTCCGTGCTGCCCAACCATCAGCGGTGGGCCTCGTTCCTCGGGTCGCTGCGCTACATCGTCGTGGACGAGGCGCACCGCTATCAGGGCGTCTTCGGTGCCCACGTCGCGCAGGTGATCAGGCGGCTCCGGCGGTTGGCGGCCCAGTACGGCGCGGACCCGGTGGTGGCGCTGTCCTCAGCCACCGCCCCCAACGCGGGCGCGTTCGCGGAGACTCTCATCGGCGCCGGATGCGTTGAGGTCATCGGGCAGGACTCCTCCCCGAGCGGCCGCAGGACCGCAGTGTTGTGGCGTCCAGGGTCGTCGCTGCGAGCGGACACCGCGGAGCTCCTGGCCCAGCTGACGGACCACGAGGCGCAGACCATCGCGTTCGTCGCCTCCCGGCAGGGGGCGGAACTGGTGTCGCTGGCCGCCCAGGAGCTCTCGCGGGAGCCCGCCAGGATCGCGTCCTACCGGGGCGGCTACCTCGCAGCGGATCGCCGCACCTTGGAGGCGGACCTTCAATCGGGCGAGCTGCGAGGCCTCGCCAGCACCAACGCCCTGGAACTCGGGGTCGATGTCGCGGGCATGGACGCGGTGCTGGTGTCGGGCTACCCAGGGAAACTGTCGTCGTTCTGGCAACAGGCGGGTCGGGCGGGCAGGCGCGGTCAGGATGCCCTCGTCGTGCTTCTGGCCCGCGAGGATCCGCTCGACGCCTACCTCGTGGAGCACCCGGAGCTCGTGTTCGACGCCCCGGTGGAGCGGGCTGTGCTTCACCCGGAGAACCCTCGGGTGCTGGGACCCCACCTGGCGGCGGCAGCACAGGAGCTCCCCCTCTCGGACGCAGACCAGCAGTGGTTCGGGCCCACCGTCCCGGCGCTTGCCCGCGCCCTCGCGGACCAGGGCGTGCTGCGGCACAGGAGGGACCGCTTCTACTGGACCCGCCCCGACAGGGCCGTGGATTTCATCAACCTGCGCGCCACGGCACAGCGTCCAGTGGACATCATCGAACGTCACACCGGCAGGGTCCTGGGCGTCATCGACGTGGCGGCCGCCGATCGCACGGTGCATCCGGGGGCCGTGTACCTGCACCAGGGTGAGGCGTTCACCGTCGAGGAACTGGACCTGGAGGAGCATCAGGCGCTGGTCGTCCAGGCCAGACCCACCTATTACACCCAGGCCCAGGCGTCGTTCGACATCCAGATCGTCGCCGAAGTGGAGCGCCGCGCCCTGGGCGCCACCCAGGTGTCCCGCGGAGACGTGCGGTTGGATTCCCAGGTGATCGGCTACCTTCGGCGCGACGAGATCACCCACGAGGTGTGGGACTCGACACCGCTGGACCTTCCCCGGCACAGAATGACCACTCAGGCCGTGTGGTGGACCGTGCCGCAGTCCCTGGCCAGACGGCTCGGCTGGGCAGAGCTGCAGACGGGCGCCGCCGTGCATGCCATGGAACACACGGCCATCGGGCTCCTGCCCGCCTTCGCGCCCTGCGACCGGTGGGACATCGGAGGGGTCAGCACGGCCCTCCACCCGGACACGGGTCTGGCCACGGTGTTCGTGCACGACGGGATGGCAGGCGGGGCCGGTTTCGCGCATCGCGGGTTCGACGTCGCGGAGGACTGGCTGCGGGCCACCCTGGACAGGTTGGAGCGGTGCACCTGTGAGTCCGGCTGCCCCTCCTGCGTCGTCTCGCCCAAGTGCGGAAACGCCAATCAGGTCCTCAACAAGGCCGACGCCGCTGAGCTCCTGCGCCTCATCCTCGGCTGAGGCGGGCTTCCGTTGTGCACAGGCATCGGTGTTGTCCGTTGCCGTCGTCCACATCTCGCGTTCGTGCCCGGGAAACGCCGGAGGCTGCTTCCGAACAAGGGGGTGACCGGCTGACAGGCAGCCGGCGCACCGAAAGGACGCCTCCCATGGCTCACCTCGTTCCCACGCGCTCGGCCCGGGCCCGAACCCTGGCCCAGCGCGGACTCACCACCGTCGAGTACGCGCTCGGGCTGCTGGCCGCGGCCACCGTCGCCCTGGTGCTGCTGCGCATCTTCGGCGACAACCAGTTCTACAAGACGCTCTTCGACTGGGTGGTCAACGTCTTCACCCACATGGCCAAGGGCTGAGCCCCCGCTCCCATGACCAGCATGCGGAGATCCCGGCGGGGTGAGCGCGCCATGGTCACAGTCGAGCTCGCCATCGGGCTCGTCACGGTGGCCGTCCTGGCCACCTGCCTCGCGGGGCTCTCGCTGCTGGGCGTGGCGCAGGCCACGGTCTCCGAGTCCAGCGCGCAGCTCGCCCGCCAAGCGGCGAGGTCCGATGAGGCGGCCCTCCGCGAAGCGCGCACGCGGGCTCCCGAAGGCGCGGTGATCGATGTACAGCGGGGGAGGGACGGCGTGTCCGCCACTGTCGCGATGGCCGTGGCGGTGCCCGGCATCGGGCCTGTCGAGGTCGCCGCCACCTCCTGGGCGGCCTATGAACCCGGGGCCGGTCCGTGATGCGCCGCCGCGACGATCGGGGGGCTGCCGGGTCGGTCTTGGTGGCCGGCCTCTGCCTCGTGCTGGTCAGTACTTTCATGGGCGCGGCGGTGCTCATCCAGTGGTTCTTCATCGCACGCCGGGCGGAGCATTCGGCTGAGCTGGCGGCGCTCGCGGCCGTCAGCGCGGCGGTCTCGGGCCGGCTTCCGTGCCCTGCGGCCGAGGAGGCAGCCGCACGCAACCAGGCGGACCTCGCCGTCTGCCACGTGCGAGGCGAGGGCCGGTCCATCGTCGTGGAGGTGGGGATCCGGGCCGTGCTGCGGCCGTCACTGCCAGGGCTGCCGGGTGAGCTGGTGAGGTCGGCCACGGCCGGCACGTGAGGGCAGCTCGCATGGCTGAGGCGTGGCGGGGGAGGAGATCCGCGACACCCTCGGGCCCACCCGCGCGGCGATACAGTGCGAGGCATGACCTACATCGCCGCGGATGACCGCTACACGTCCATGCCGTATCGCCGCCTCGGGACTTCGGGGCTCAAGCTCCCGACCATTTCGTTGGGGCTCTGGCACAACTTCGGCGACGACAAACCGGTCCAGACACAACGCGACATTCTGCGCCGGGCCTTCGACCGCGGGGTGACGCACTTCGATCTCGCCAACAACTACGGTCCTCCCTACGGCGCTTCAGAGACCAACTTCGGTCGGATCATGACGGAGGACTTCACCCCGTACCGGCACGAACTCGTGATCTCGTCCAAGGCCGGATGGGACATGTGGCCCGGCCCCTACGGCTTCGGGGGGTCCCGGAAGTACCTGCTGAGCTCGCTGGACGACTCGCTGCGGCGCATGCGCCTGGAGTACGTGGACATCTTCTATCACCACCGCCCGGATCCGGAGACGCCGCTGGAGGAGACGATGGCCGCGCTGGACCAGGCAGTGCGCTCCGGCAAGGCGCTGTACGCGGGGATCTCGTCCTACTCGGCGGCTCTCACGGCGAAGGCCCAGGAGATCGCCCGCGCCCTCGGCACACCGCTGGTGATTCATCAGCCGTCGTACTCCGTGCTCAACCGGTGGGTCGAGGAGGGTGAGCCTTCCCTGTTGAAGGCCTGTCGCGATGCGGGCATGGGCGTCATCGCCTTCTCGCCGCTGGCGCAGGGCATGCTGACCGACCGCTACCTCGACGGCATCCCCGCAGACTCGCGGGCCGCGCAAGGCAAGTCGCTGGGCTCAGACCTGCTCACCGAGGACAACATCGCCCATCTCCGGTCGCTCAATCACATTGCTCAGGGCCGTGGGCAGAGCCTGGCGCAGATGGCCATCGCCTGGGCGCTGCGAGACCAGGGTGACGCGTCGGTCACCTCCGTAGTCCTCGGCGCATCGTCGGTACGGCAACTGGACGACAATCTCTCGGCCCTGGCGAAGATGGACTTCACCGCCGAGGAGCTCGCGGCCATCGACCGGCACGCAGGCGTCGAGGGCGTCAACCTCTGGCAGGGGGCCACCGACTCGGTCTCGTGACCTTCCGGGCCTCCGGGTCCAGGTCAACTGGACGGTCGGAGGGCTGGAACTGGCCGACGGGGTGGCCGCGGCTGACCGTACGGGTGGCTGGTCGGCCGGGTGAGAGTGGCGCCCCGACGTCGTTGGCCAGACTTTGGAGGGCTGTGGGAAGTACGGGTAGGCGGGGATCCTGCGTTGGGGTGAATCGACCCCCGCTGGCCCCTACCCCCCACGGAGGTCAACATTGGCTGCCCAACCCGATTCGCCGCGCCCGGATGCACGCGGCGAGGTCCTCCTCACCGTGGCCATGATGGTCCTCACCGCGGTGGCCGCGGTCATGCTCAGCCTCGACCTGCTCGTGGTCGCGCGCGCCGACGATTGGCGGGTGCTCACGGTTCTGAGGCTCGGCGCACTGGTGGTGGTCCTGACCGTGCTGGTGTCCGGCAACGTGGTCTACCAGGTCTCACGACTCGGCTACCTGCTTCGGACGCAGGCACACGAGGCCCCGTCGTTCGGTGCGCTCATCGAGGAGAGCTGGGAGGACGCGGAGCCCATCGTCGCGCTGGTCCCCTCGTTCAAGGAGGATCAGCGGACCATCCGTCAGACCCTCACCTCGGCCGTGTTCCAGCATCACCCCAAACTCCGGGTGGCGCTGCTCCTCGATGACCCGCCCTGGCCGGCCGACGACGAGAGCAGAGAGCTGCTCGCCGCCGGGCTGCGCGTCCCGGAGGAGGTCACTGCCACTCTGGCAGAGGCGAGAGGAATAGTTGAGGTCGGGTACACCAGCTTCCTCGCCTCGGAGGGGGAGGAGCCGCACGGGCCCGGGGCCCTGCTGCGCACCCTGGACTCGCTCGCCAGCTGGGCGCGCCACCGGGCCGCGCTCGAGGTGATCGCGGACCACACCGACGCGCACTTCGTGGAGGTGACCTGGCGGCGGCAGGCCCAGCTCCTGGAGGAGCGCCTGAGGATGCTGGCCGACCGGGATCCCCGCGGCTGGTCCAGGGCCGGGATCCTGCGCGAGTTCGGCCGGCTTCTGGAGGCCTACACGTGCGAGGTGTCCGCCTTCCAGCGAAAGCGCCACGCCAACCTCACCCACGAACACAACAAGGCGGCCAACCTCAACGCCTACATCGACCTCCTCGGCTCCAACGTCAGGGAGGTCGAGGGGGCACAGGGCCTGTGGCTGGAACGCGTCGAGGCAGGTCGTGGCCTGCCGGTCCCGGACGCTTCCTTCGTCCTCACGCTGGACGCGGACAGCCTGCTCGACCCGGAGTATGCGCTCCGCCTGTCGGCCACGTTCGCCGCGCCCGGCAACGAGCGTCTGGCCGTGGTCCAGACCCCCTACACCGCCATCCCCGGGGCAACCGGACTGCTGGAGCGGATCGCCGGCGCCACCACCGACATCCAATACATCGTGCACCAGGGATTCACGTGGTGCGGGGCGACGTTCTGGGTGGGGGCCAACGCGCTGCTGCGCAAGGAGGCGCTGATGGACATCCGGGCCGAGGACACCGAGCGCGGCCATACCATCGCGCGCTACATCCAGGACCGGACCGTGATCGAGGACACGGAGTCCACCTTGGACCTCGCCGAGCGTGGATGGGACCTGCACAACGTCCCCCAGAGGCTCGCCTGGAGCGCCACCCCACCGGACTTCGGCTCATTGGCCATCCAGCGCAGCCGATGGGCGAACGGGGGGCTGCTCATCGCCCCCAAGGCGCTCCGGCGGCTGCTCGCGAGACCCCTCGACCGGCTGGCGGTGCCCGCGTTCCTGATCAGGATGCACTACCTCACCTCCATCGCCACGGGAAGCCTTGGGCTCCTGGCCCTCCTGTTCCTCCCGCTGGGCGGCGACGAGCTGCGCAGCCTCTGGCTTCCGCTGATCTCTGCACCGTACTTCGTCCTCTACGCCCGCGACCTCGTGCTGAGCGGGTACCGGACCACCGACATGGGGCGGGTGTTCGCGCTGAACCTGATGCTGGTCCCGGTGCACCTGGCCGGGGTGTTCAAGTCCATCCACCAGGGTCTCACCGGCAAACGGATCCCCTTCGGCCGAACCCCCAAGGTGAGCGGCCGCACGGCGGCCCCGGCCTGGGCGGTCCTCTCCATCTGGGTGATGACTCTCTGGTGCGTCGTCTCGGTCGGGGTGGCTGTGGCCACTGGCCGGTGGATCAACGCCACCGGGGCGGCTGTCACCGGGGCGGCACTCGCGTACGCGGCGGTGGCCTTCATCGGCCTCCGTGAGGGGGTTGAGGACATCGGCCGGATGAGGCCGGGGCTGCGGCCCCGGGCCAGCGGGCCTCGTCGCCGGCTTCAGCCGATGGCGTAAGCGGTTCCCTAGGATGGCGGCATGCCTCTCGACGCCACCGCGCTCCGTTCCAGCCTGCGGGCGGCCCGATTCACCGTCGACGCCGTCCTGGACAGGATCGGCGAGGAGGGGCAGGCCGGCCTCGGCCGCAACTGCACGGTTCCGGCCGACCTGGCCCTGGGCGAGGCCACGGATCCGCTGGCGACGCTGATCAGGCTGTTCATCCTCCAGCAGGTGCTCCCGGAGCGGCAGGTGCGCGCCGCGTTGGACCTGACACCGCTCCTCGACGCCGGGTATCTGGCGCGCGATGCGGACGGCATCAGGGCGGGGGTCGACATCCGGCCCTACGGTTCTCCCGACGACGGTGCGACGGGGTGGATCGTGGCCGATCCGACGCCCGGAATGAACGGGCGGACCGAGCCCACCCGGCCGGACTATGTGCTCGGCGTCTCGCCGGCGTCGACCACGCTGGCCCAGCTCACGATGCGCCGCACCGTCGGCTCCGTCCTTGACCTGGGGACGGGGTGCGCGGTCCAGTCCCTGCATCTCGCCCGGCACGCCCCGCGCGTGGTGGCCACCGACGTGAACCCCCGGGCCCTTGAGCTGGCCCGCCTCACCGCCGCTCTCAACGAGGTTGTGGTGGACATCCGTGAGGGGTCGCTCTACGAGCCGGTGTCCGGCGAGCGCTTCGACCTGATCGTGTCCAATCCGCCGTTCGTGATGAGCCCACCCAGCGAGGAGGCCAGCACCCTGGCCTACCGGGAGACCAACTTCGAGGGTGACTCACTGCTGGAGCAGTTGGTCCGTGGGGCTGCTGCGCACCTCAATCCCGGAGGTAGCCTCCAGCTGCTCACCAACTGGGCCATCCTGGGGGACTCCTGGGAGGAACGGCTGGCCGGGTGGGTGCCGGAAGGGTGCGACGCCTGGGTGATCGAGCGCGAGCGCCTCGACATCTTCTCCTACATCGAGATGTGGCTGACCGACGCAGGGCTGTCCGGCTCGCCCCGGTGGCGCGCGGCCTACAACGAGTGGCTGGACTACTTCGAGAGGCTCGGCATCAGGGCCGTCGGCATGGGCTGGATCCTGGTGACCCGCGCGGAGCGTGCCGAGCCGCACGTCCGGTGCGAGAGCTGGCCCCACGCCGTCGCCCAGCCGGTCGGGGACGTGTTCGCCCGGCACGCCGAGGCGGTCACGGCCGCGACACTCCCGCTCGGCGAGCTCCTCGAGACCTCTCCCCGGCTGGTGGGCGTCGACCAGGAGACCATCGGTTCCCCGGGGGCGGAGCATCCCGAGCACATCGTCTTCCGGCAGCGTGGGGGGCTCCGCAGGGCGATCAAGGCGGACACGGCTCTGTCCGCCGTCCTGGGATCCCTCGACGGCGACCTGACGCTGGGTCAGGTGATCAGCGCCGTGGCGCAGGTGCTGGATCTGGACGCCGCCGAACTGGCCGCGGCCGTCGTGCCCGAGGTGCGCGTCGCGCTGCTGGACCAGCTGCTGCGTCCCGACGGCGGGCAGGCCCCGCGCGGCTGACGGGCCCCCGCCGCGACACCCGAGGCTCGGGCCACGTTGACAGCACAGGCTATTGTTCGGAGAGTTTCCCGACCGGAGGGCTGAATCACCTATGGCTGCCAAGCGTCTCGTGATCGTCGAGTCGCCGACGAAGGCGACAAAGATCGCCGGTTTCCTCGGCTCCGACTACATCGTCGAGTCCAGCCGAGGCCACGTCCGCGACCTCCCCACGTCGGCCGCCGAGGTGCCCGCCAAGTACAAGGGCGAGAAGTGGGCGCGCACCGGCGTGGACGTGGACAACGACTTCCGTGCCATCTACGTGGTCTCGCCGGACAAACGCTCCACCATGAAGGACCTGAAGGCCAAGCTCGCCGGAGTCGATGAACTCCTGCTGGCTACCGACGGTGACCGCGAGGGCGAGGCCATCGCGTGGCACCTCATGGACGAGCTGAAGCCGAAGGTGCCGGTCAAGCGGATGGTGTTCCACGAGATCACCAGGTCCGCCATCGAGGAGGCGGTCACCAATCCCCGGGAGCTCGACGTCGACCTGGTCGACGCGCAGGAAACCCGACGCATCCTGGACCGGCTCTACGGCTACGAGGTCTCTCCCGTGCTGTGGAAGAAGGTCATGCCGAGGCTCTCGGCGGGCCGCGTGCAGTCTGTGGCCACGAGGCTCGTCGTCGATCGGGAGCGTGAGCGCATCGCCTTTGTTCCCGCGTCCTACTGGGATCTCGACACCCACCTCGACGCCGGACCGGACGCGGACCCCCGCAACTTTCCGGCCCGGCTCGCCACCGTCGGGGGAGTGCGGGTGGCACAGGGCCGCGACTTCGACGCGGAGGGCCGGCTGACGGCCCAGGACGTCCTCGTCCTCGACGAGGCGTCCGCCCGGGCCCTCGCGGACGCTCTCCGCGCCTCATCCGTCACGGTGGGGGCGGTCGAGGCGAAGCCCTACACGCGCAAGCCGTACGAGCCGTTCCGTACCACCACGCTGCAGCAGGAGGCCGGCCGCAAGCTCGGGTTCACGGCCCAGCGCGCCATGTCGGTGGCCCAGGAGCTCTACGAGAAGGGCTTTATCACCTACATGCGAACGGACTCCGTGACGCTGGCAGGGCAGGCCATCGCGGCCGCGCGCGCCCAGGTCAAGGAGCTCTTCGGCGAGAGGTACCTCCCCGCGCAGCCCCGGGTCTACACCTCGAAGGTCAAGAACGCCCAGGAGGCCCACGAGGCTATCCGTCCCGCGGGCGACACATTCCGCCACCCGGACCAGACCGGCCTCGTCGGGGACACTTTCCGCCTCTATCAGCTCATCTGGCGCCGCACCCTGGCCTCCCAGATGGCCGATGCCAAGGGCGAGTCGCTCACCATCCGCATTGAC
This sequence comes from Tessaracoccus luoxuelianae, assembly GCF_054483915.1. Lineage (NCBI taxonomy): Bacteria > Bacillati > Actinomycetota > Actinomycetes > Propionibacteriales > Propionibacteriaceae > Tessaracoccus > Tessaracoccus luoxuelianae. The sequence continues at coordinate 1,206,288 of NZ_CM137013.1, forward strand.
GCGTCCTTCGCCCCCACCGTCGTGGGGGGCTCGGAGGTGACCACCGGTGGTCTGGTCGCGTCGGGGCGCACCATCACCTTCCCGGGCTTCCTCAAGGCCTACGTGCAGGGGGTCGACGACGAGTCCGCCTCTGATGATCAGCAGACGCGCCTCCCCATCCTGACGCAGGGCCAGGGGCTGGAGGTCGCCAGGGTGGAGGCGGCGGGCCACGAGACCCGTCCGCCCGCGCGCTACACCGAGCCGTCGCTGGTGGCGAAGCTGGAGGAGCTGGAGATCGGCCGCCCCTCCACTTACGCCTCCATCATCCGCACCATCACGGCCCGCGATTACGTCTTCAAGAAGGGCTCCGCCCTGGTGCCGACGTGGCTGGCGTTCGCCGTCACCAGGCTTCTGGAGGAGCATTTCTCCGAGCTGGTGGACTACGCCTTCACCGCGCAGCTGGAGGATCAGCTCGACGAGATCGCCTCTGGGAAGGCCAAGCGGCTCACGGTGCTCTCGGAGTTCTACCGCGGGCCTGAGGGCAGCGCGCACCACGGCCTGGAGACGCTGGTGACCGAGCTGGGGGAGATCGACGCCCGTGCGCTCTCCACGTTCCCGTTGCGTGACTCGGGTATCGACGTGCGGGTGGGCCGCTACGGCACCTACGTCGAGTCGTCGGACGGCCGCCGGGCCAACGTCCCCGACGACCTGGCCCCGGACGGTCTGACCGTCGAGGTGGCGGAGGAACTGCTGAGTAAGCCACTCGACGAGGAGCGCGAGCTGGGCGTGGACGAGGCCTCCGGAAACCTGATCGTGGCCAAGAACGGGCGCTACGGCCCGTACGTCACCGAGGTCCTCCCGGAGGACGCCCCCAAGTCCGCCAAGCCGCGCACGGGCTCGCTGTTTCAGTCCATGTCGCTGGACTCCATGGACCTCCCCACGGCCTTGAAGCTGATGAGCCTGCCCCGCGTGGTGGGTGCGGACGCCGACGGGGTGGAGATCACCGCCCAGAACGGCCGCTACGGCCCCTACCTGAAGCGCGGCACGGACTCCCGCTCGCTGGCCAGCGAGGATCAGATCTTCGGCATCACGCTGGAGGAGGCCCTCGCCATCTACGCGCAGCCCAAGACCCGCGGACGTGCCGCGGCGGCGGCGCCCCTGAAGGAGTTCGGGGCGGATCCGGTCTCCGGCAAGCCCGTGGTGCTCAAGTCGGGCCGGTTCGGCCCCTACGTCACCGACGGGGAGACCAACGCCACCCTGCGCCGCGACGACGACCCGGAGGCGATCACGCCCGAGCGCGCGTTCGAGATGATCGCCGAGAAGCGTGCGAAGGGACCCGCGAAGAAGCCTGCCCCGAAGCGGGCCCCGGCGGCCAGGAAGCCCGCCGCGAAGACCGCGGCCAGGAAGCCCGCCGCCCGCACCACGAAGAAGGCGTGACCGCTTCGCCGCCACTAGTGTCCTGCGCCAGAAGTTCGTTGATGGGTGGCGGTGTCCCAGGGGATGGATCGCAAGGCCGACGAGCGAAGTAGCACTTGGTTGTTCGTCGAGCGAGGAGAACGCGGCGAGGCGCCGCTGGGGCGCCGTCAATCGCAGCGAGTTTCTGGCGCAGGACACTAGGGTTGGCGCATGGCTAAGAAGCGTCGCTCCGTGCTCAGGCTGGAGGTCCCCTTCAGTTCGGATCCGCCGCGGCTGACCTCAGAGGCGGTGGGCCTGCCGAGGATCCTGCGCCGGCCGGCCGCGTCCTACACCATGGACGTCACCATCCTCGACGTCGACGACGCCCGTCTGCTGCGGGCGGGGGTGATCGTGGCGCACCGGGTGATCGAGGGCACCGGGGAGTGGTACCTCGCGGCTCAGGGCTGGGCGCCACACCTCCCCGCTGAACAGGTGGAGCCGCTGGGCGCCTCCGGGGACCTGCCGGAGCACTACGCGCGCCTGATCCGGCCCCTCACGCGGAGGGGGGTCCTGGGCCCTTTGGCCGCGTTGCACTGCGAGCGCGACGAATGGGCGCTGCGCACCAGCGAGGGCCAGGTCGCCGCCGTCGTCCGGGACGAGCGGGTGAGGATCCGTCGCAGCGGCATCACCACCGCCCGCTACCGCGAGATCACCATCACCCCGACTGAGCATCTGACCGGTCAGCAGCGCGAGTTCCTCGTCAGTGCGGCGATGGCGGTCAACGCCACCGTCGTGGACCAGTACCCCACCGTCGCGCAGCGGCTGGGTGCGCCCGCAACGGGACTGACGAGCTTCCCGCGGCCGCGGGAGACGCGCCCGGACCCGTCCCTGGAGGAGTACGTCAGCTCGCTCTTCGCCGAGCATCTTCAGGGCATCGTGCGGGTGGATCTGGCGCGCAGAGCCACCTCGTTGGAAGACCTGGGCGATGTCAACGCCCGCCTCTGGGCGTTCGGACGCGACCTCCGCGGGCTGGCGCCGGTGCTCGAGCCCTCGTGGCGCGAGGCCACGGAGCGCTCGCTCGCCGGACTGCCGTACTCATCGCCGGCGGAGGCGGAGAGCCCGCTGCTGGATGTCATCGACGCCCTGGTGGGGGCCGCCCGGGCACCCAGGCTGGGAGACCTGGCGCACAAGCAGGCGGGTGAGCAGCTGTACCACCGCGCTGAGCAGGCCACCCTCATCCTGGCCGACCGGTGCCGCTCCCTCACAGCGGACTCTCCGGATGACCAGTGGCAGGGAGCGCTGCGCGCCGCCGAGCAGCTCGAGGTGGTGGTGGGGGTGGCTGCCCCCCTGTTCCCGAAGGTGGTGACCCGCATTCTGCGCCGGCTCGCGGACGTGACGCAGGAGCTGCGCGGGTGCGCGCTGGGCACGTTCGCTGGAGATCCCGCCCTCGACGGGTTGAGCGCGGCTCAGGCGTTCGCCCTCGGCCGGGACGCCGAACGCAAACGCGCCCTGGTCAAGGCGCGACGCGAGGCGTTCATCGAGCGCTGGCCGGCGCGCGTCGTAGAGGCCCGGAAGCTGATGCTGCGAGCCAAGAAGAAGCAGGCGAAGAAGCGGTGACGGGCGCGTTCATCGTCTTCGAGGGCGGCGACGCGGTGGGCAAGACCACCCAGGTGGAACGCCTGTCGGCCTGGCTGACACAGCGGGAGGCGCCGCACCTGACGACCCGCCAACCCGGCGGGACCCAGGTGGGCAACGAGCTCCGCCGACTGGTGCTGGACCCGGCGATGGGCCATGTTGACGCCCGCGCGGAGGCACTGATGTACGCGGCGGACAAGGCCCAACACGTGCACGAGCTGATCGCACCCGCGCTGGAGCGGGGAGAGACGGTGGTCTGCGACCGCTATGTGGACTCGATGATCGCCTACCAGGGGGCTGGTCGGGCCCTGGACATCGAGGATGTGGCGCGGATCGCATGGTGGGCCGTCGACGGGCTGAGGCCGCATCTGACCGTCCTGCTGGATGCGGATCCCTCGGATGCCGTGGAAGGGCTCTCCGAGAAGGACCGCCTCGAGGGGGCGGGGATTGCCCTCCACCGCCGCGCCCGCCACTTCTTCCTCGATCTGGCCGCTCAGGATCCGGAGCGCTACCTCGTGCTCGACGCCAGGGCCACGCGCGACGAGCTGGCCGGCGCCATCGCGGCACGCGTCGGGGCGCTGCTCGGGTTCGCCTGAGCGAACCGTCTGCGGGCCATGGCAGGATGGCGCCATGGGCGATGTGTTCTCCGAACTGATCGGGCAGGAGCGCGCCGTCGCCACCCTCCGTCGCGCCGTCGAAGGGCGTAGCCACGCCATGAGCCACGCGTGGCTCTTCGTGGGGCCCCCCGGTTCCGGCAGATCCAACGCCGCCAAGGCGTTCGCCGCGGCCCTGCAGTGCGCCGACGGCGGCTGCGGGCACTGCCAGGAGTGCCGCACCACGCTGTCGGGGGCCCATCCTGACGTCACCCTGCTCCGGACCGAACAACTCTCCATCGGGGTCGACGAGGTGCGCGCGCTGGTGGGCCGTTCCAGCATGGCCCCGGTGAAGAACCGCTACCAGATCGTCGTGGTGGAGGACGCGGACCGGATCACGGAGCGAGGCGCGGACGCCCTCCTCAAGGGCCTGGAGGAGCCGGCGCCGAAGACGGTGTGGCTGCTGTGCGCGCCCAGCGCGGACGACGTCATCATCACCATCCGGTCGCGGTGCCGGGGCATCAAGCTGGTGACCCCCAGCGATGACGCGGTGGCCGAGCTGCTGGTGGCCCGCGACGCCATCTCCCCGGCGCTGGCGGCGCACGCGGCGCGGGCCGCGCAGGGTCACGTCGGCCGCGCCCGGGTGCTGGCTCGTTCGGAGTCGGCGCGGATCAGGCGCCGCGAGATCCTCTCGCTTCCAGGGAAGCTCAACTCCGTCACCGCGTGCCTCACCGCGGCGGAGAACCTGGTCTCCTCCAGCGCGGAGGAGGCGGCGGCGGTCACCGGCGAACTGGACGCCAAGGAGCTGGCCTCGCTGCAGGAGATGCTGGGCCTCGGCGGTCGGGGCGCCAAGCCGCGCAACGCGCAGGCGGCGGTGAGGGACCTGGAGGACCAGCAGAAGGCGCGCGGCAAGCGGCTGCAGCGTGACGCGCTGGATCGTGTGCTGACCGAGCTCACCGGCTACTACCGCGACGTCCTGGTGCGCCAGACGGCTCCTGAGGTGCCGCTGGTCAACGCGGACCTGGCGGACGAGATAGAGCCCGTGGCGCGCCGCTCCACCCCGGAACAGACCGTCCGCGCCCTGGACGCCATCCTGCAGGCGCGCGCGGCGTTGGAGGGTAACGTGGCGCCCCTGCTCGCGCTGGAGGCGCTCCTGATCAGCCTGTCGCTCGCCGCCCGGACCTGACCTCGCGGGCGTGTCACCCGGACCGCGGCGCGGTACTGGTGCCAAGATGAACAGCACGACTGCCCACGGATAGGGGAACTCATGTCCAACAATGATTGGGTCCAGGAAGGCACGCCTCGCGACGAGGAGTGGACGGCTGAGCAGGACGAGTACGGAGTGCCGGTGGAACCAGCTGAGTGGGATGACTACGCCTCGGAGCAGACAGTGCCCGTTCCCCCCGCGCCGATCCAGCCGGCCGCGGAGGTCGAGCCAGTTGAGCCCACCCAGGAGGAGCCGATGGCGGTCGAGGCGGACCAGCAGCCGGACGAGGAGTGGCAGGCGGAGGAGCCGGCGTCGGCGGATGTCTCCGGGGCTGAGGGGTCACGCCAGGGCGTCGAGGACGATTGGGTGGCCGACGAGGCGGGTGCGGACTCCCCGGAGCAGCAGATGGCCGATGGCACAGTGGCCGACGAGGAGCCCATCGTCGAGGACGAGGCTTCAATCGAGGAACCCGTCGTCGAGGAGCGTGTCGTCGAGGATGAGCCGGTCGTCGAGGAGCGTGTCGTCGAGGATGAGCCGATCGTCGAGGAAGCCATGGCAGAGGATGAGCCCGTCGCCGACGAAGAGCCCGTCATCGAGACGCCGGCGGCCGTAGGGTCCTTCGGTCGCCCAGTGGACCGCGACCCCCTGAGCGAGGACGATTCCGAGTCGACGCGCGCCATGCCGGTGCTGGCCGCCGCGGGGACCGCCGGGGCGACCGGGACGGCGGGCGCCGCATCCGGCGCTGCCCCAGCCGTGGCGGGCGCCGCCACGCTTGCCGGGCTCTACCGAGCAGACCGCGACCGTGCAGACGAGACCCGGGTGATCGACGGTTCCCAGCGCCAGAGTTATGACGATGAGCTCGCGGAGGAGGAGCGCCAGGCGCACCAGTTGAGGGCGGACAAGGAGGCGCGCAACCAACGCCTGGGGCTGGTCCAGACCTCGGACGCCAATGCCGTCCGGGACCCGAGGCCGCTCCGCCGCCCTGGCGTCGGTCACTTCGGCAGCTTCGGGCTCTTCGTGCTCCGACTCGTCACCGCCGCGATCATCGGGGTTGTGGGCTACCAGGTGCTCAGCGACATCGACGCCACCGCCGAGTTCCTCGGCGCAACCCTGATCCCGGAGCCGCGCCTGGTGGCGTGGATCATCGGATTCGGGCTCGCGGTGCTCGCGGTGCTGCTCGTCATCGGGCTCGCGGTGAGGGTGGCCGGCCTCCTCCTGGCTGTGGTGGCCGTGGGGTCGTTGGTGTTCATCCGGTGGGGCCAGTTCAGCCCCTTCGTGGCCGGCATGGAGGGGTTCCTGGGGGACCACGACCTCCTCCTGGCAGCCGTCGGCATCCTCTTCTTCTCGCTGGGGGGCGGGCGTTGGGGTATCGACGGCGCGTTCGTCAAGGCGAGGGAGACCGCCCGGGAGGCGAAGCACTGACCGCTGGGCTGGGAGCCAGAGGCCACCGTCGGAGCGCTTGGTCCGGTCACTAGGCTGTGGGCATGGCACGGGTGATGGCTGTCGCCTTCGAGCGGTACGGCCAACTGCACTACCTCGACCCTGGGGACCGTCAGTACGCGGTGGGAGACTGGGTCCTTTTCCCCACGCCCGACGGCGAGGAGGTAGCCCAGTGCGTCTGGGCACCGGAATCCGTGGCCGAAGGCTTCGAAGGGCTCCCCGTCTGCCCCGGCCCCGCCACCGCGTCGGACCTTGAGCGTGATCGATCGAACCGGCGGATCCGCACCGAGGCGGCGGACGTCGCCAGGTCGCTGATCGCGAAGCACCGCCTGCCGATGAAGGTGGTGGGTGTGGACTTCCTGGACCGCTCGGCGGATTTCGACCGCATTGTCGCGGTGTACTACACGGCCCCCCACCGGGTGGATTTCCGCACCCTCCTGGGTGACCTCGCGCGGGCTCTGGATGCCCGGATCGACCTGCGGCAGGTGGGTGCGCGGGATGCCGCCCGGCTGATCGGTGGAGTGGGCAGCTGCGGCCGGGAGTTCTGCTGCACCACCTTCCTCACGGACTTCGAGCCGGTGTCCATGCGGCTTGCCCGCGTGCAGGGCCTGCCCCCCAACCCCCTGCAGATCTCGGGCGCCTGCGGACGGTTGATGTGCTGCCTGAAGTACGAACACCCGCTCTATGTGGACTTCATCCAGCGCGCACCGGCCGTCGGGGAGCAGGTGAGCATCGACGGGGAACCCGGAGTTGTCACGGGACACAGCGTCACCGAGCAGCTGGTCACGGTTCGCCAGGGCGGCGGCGAGATCGTGCGCTGCCCGCTGGAGTCGGTATGTTCGACGGCGCGTGGGCGCAGCGCCTTCGCCCAGGGGTCGGCCGGGAAGGGTGCGGATGAGTAGGAGAGTCAACCTCGTCCAGGCGGTGCTCGGGATGATCGCCCTGGCCCTGGTGGCCACCCTGTTCATGGGCGGTTTCGTGGGGGGCACCAACAGGGACGAGCCCGCCTCGCCCAACACGCCTGGGCCCGCCACGCCGTCGGCGGTGGATCCGGGCGCACGGATGCCGGGTGTGCCGGAGCGCCCCATCGCGGAGCATGAGACGTTCCCGGCCAAGCCAGGGCAGAACGAGGACAGGCTCCTGGACTACCAGCCGTCGGTGGAACCGGCGGTGGATCTCCTCCCCTCGGCCGGGGACCTCGAGGCGTACGCCAGCCAGGTGGTGGACTGGGCGCTGTGCGACGACGGCTCCGGCGGGCAGTGCGCCACCGTGCAGGTGCCCCTGGACTGGGAGAACCCGGCCGGGGAGGCCATCGAGATCGCGGTGCGCCGGGTGGTCGACGGTGACTCCTCTCGCGGCCCCCTCTTCGTCAATCCCGGCGGCCCCGGCTTCGGCGGCCAGGAGCTGGCGCAGCGCCTCGCCGGGAGGTGGACCAACTTCGACACCATCGGCTGGGATCCCCGCGGCACGGGGGAGTCGACCACGGTGGTCTGCGGCACCCTGGAGCAGACCGACGAGATCATGGAACTCGACGCGAGCCCCGACGACCAGGCTGAGGACCTCGCGTTGCAGCAGGGTGCCGAGGACTTCGCCCAGCAGTGCAGGGACAGCTCGGGGGAGTTGCTGGATCACATCAGCACCATCGACGTGGTGCGCGACCTGGACCTCCTGCGTCACCTCCTGGGCGCCGACAAGCTCAACTACGTCGGTGTCTCCTATGGCACGTACGTGGGCGCGATGTACGCGCAGCTGTTCCCGGGTTCGGTTGGCCGGCTCGTGCTCGACGCGGCGGTGGACATCACCGGCGAGGGGGACGTCCCCCAGACGGAGGGCTTCGAGCGGGCGATGGGCAACTTCACCCAGTGGTGCGCCGGATCGGACCTCTGCAGCCTTGGGGACGACCAGGCCGAGATCACCGACGGCATCGACGACTTCCTTACGGGCCTGGACTCGGCGCCCCTCCAGGTGGAAGGACGCGTCCTCACCCAGACCATGGCGGCCACCGGAATCGCCTTGTACCTCTACGAGGACGAGGAGGCGTACCGAAGCCTGGCCGAGGTCATCGCCAACGCCATGGCGGGAGACGGGGAGGCGCTGCTGTACTCCGCGGACCTCCTCAACGGGCGTGGACCCGCCGGCTACGACACGATCGCCTACGCGTTCCCCGCCATGGTGTGCGCCGACGCCGCGGACGAGGGCATCGCCCCCGTGCCCCAGGAGTGGCGCGACACCTTCGATGAGGCCCCCCTCATGGCGCCCCACATGGGGATGGGCTACACCTGCCAGCTGTGGACGGCTGAGCCGGCACCCCAGATCAGGATCACCGCCGCGGGCGCGCCCCCCATCCTCGTCGTCGGCACCACAGGGGATTCGGCCACTCCCTACGAGCAGGCCCAGTCCATGGCGGACCAGCTGGAATCCGGCACGCTCCTGACCCTTGACGGGGCGGGCCACGGGGCAGTCACGGGAGACAACCGATGCATCGCCGAAGCTGTCGACGCCTACCTGTATGACGGCGTGGCCCCCGAGGACGGCAAGACCTGCTCCTGAACGGGAGGGGCCGCACGCTCGACGCTTTGCCGCAAGGAAGCGTCGCCGGTATAGTTCCAGCTTGCCGCCGCCCTAGCTCAGTTGGTAGAGCGACGCTCTCGTAAAGCGTAGGTCACGGGTTCGATTCCCGTGGGCGGCTCCAGTGCCAGGCCCTGATCCCCCGATCGGGGCCTTCGTGCCTCCTGAGAGTCGGCGCACGGTCCCGACGGCGGCACGTGGGCGGAGATCGCTAGAGTTCCGCCCATGGCCCAGTTCGATCTCCCCCTCGACGCCCTGCGCACCTACCAGCCCGACGTGCCCGAATCGCCGCGCTTCGACGAATTCTGGTCATCCACACTCGCTGGCGACGATCCCGTGGCGCTGCTCGAGGAGGCGCTGATCGACAACCGCCAGGCGCTGATCGACACCTACGACCTGACGTTCACCGGATTCGGTGGCGCCCCGGTCAAGGCGTGGCTGCACGTCCCCGCGGGTGCCAGCGGCCCGCTGCCCACCGTCGTGCGCTACCACGGCTACTCGGTCTCGCGAGGCATGCCGCTGGCCCCGGTGTTCGCCGCCGCCGGGTACGCGCAGTTCGACCTCGACAATCGGGGGCAGGGCTGGCACTCCGCGAGCGTGTTCGAGCGGACCCCGGATCTGGACGTGGCGGCGGGGGAGTTCGGCCCGGCCGGCCCTATGACGAAGGGCATCTCATCTCCGGAGACGTACTACTACCGCCGGCTCATCACCGACGCGGTGCGGATGCTTCAGCTGGCCGCCGGCCACCGGCTCGTGGACGCGTCCCGGCTGTTCGTCGCCGGAGGATCGCAGGGCGGCTACCTGACGCTCGCCGCCGCGGGGTTGGCACCGTCGGTGGGGATCAGCCTGGCCGGCGCCATGCCGGACGTGGCGTTCATGTGTCACATCCGCAGGGCGGTGGGGCTCACCGACGACGCCCCGTTCTCCGACATCGCCCGCTTCATCAGGGCGGCCCCGCACCTGGAGGACGCGGTGTGGGAGACGCTTGGCCACTTCGACGGGGTGTCGTTCGCGCGGCGGGCCGAATGCCCGGCGCTGTTCTCGGTGGCGCTGGCAGACACCATCTGCCCCCCGTCGACGGTCTTCGCGGCGCACAACGCCTACGCGGGGCCGCGCGAGATGGTCGTGTATCCGCACAGCGGCCACGAGGGTGGCCAGGACGTCCAGGTGTGGCGCCAGCTCGGCTGGCTGCGCGAGAGCCTGAGAGAGGCCGGCGTGCCCGATCTCTTCGGCGACCATCCGGACCGCTTCGCGGACCCGACGCACCGTCGCTTCCTCGTCGACCACCGCCGGGCCCTGCTCGACTTCTACCAGCCGGAGGTCTGCCTGCCCTCCGGTGGATTCGCCTGGATCGGCAGCGACGGACGCGCGATGCCGGAGATGGGGGCGCAGCTGTTCATCGGTGCCCGGATGATGCACGTCTTCTCGCTGGCCGCCCTGGAGGGTCGCCAGGGCGCCCGTGAGGTGGTCGAGCACGGGCTGGACTTCTACCTCGACGGCCCGGGCCGCGATCCTGAGTTCGACGGATGGGTTCCCGTCCTGGGCGGCGACCAGCCTCAGGACCGCAAGGAGCTCTACGGCACCGCCCAGCTCCTGCTCGCCGCCAGTACGGCCACCGCCGCCGGCTTCAGCAGAGGGCGTGCGCTGCTGGACGCTGTCTCGGCCGTCATCGACCGCCACTTCTGGCGCGAGGAGGACGGGATCTGCGTGGAGGGCTACGACCGCACGTTCACCCAGCTCGACGAGTACCGGGGCCAGAACGCCAACATGCATCTCACCGAGGCATATCTGGCCGCCTACGAGGCCACCGGGGAGGCCACCTACCTCACCCGGGCGACGTCCATCGCGCGGCGCATCGCCGCCCAGGCGGCCGGCCAGGAGGAGGGCGCGTGGCGGCTGCCCGAGCACTTCACCGCAGACTGGGAACCCGACAACCAGTACAACGCCGACGATCCCCGGCACGCCTTCAGGCCCTATGGCTCCCAGCCCGGCCACTGGCTGGAGTGGACCAAGCTGCTGCTCCAGCTCAGGGGCCTCGGCGTGGACGAATCGTGGTTGCTGCCCGCCGCGGCCGCGTTGTTCAACGGGGCGGTGCGGGACGCGTGGAGCGAAGGCTTCGTCTACACGGTGGACTGGGACGGCTCCACCGTGGTGGAGGAGCGGTTCTTCTGGGAGGTGGCCGAGGCGATGGGCGCGGCACGGTACCTGTGGCTCGCCACCGGGGACGTCTCCTACCAGGAATGGTACGAGCGGCTCTGGCGCTTCGCCGACCGGCACTTCGTGGATCATGAGCTGGGCAGCTGGCACTCGGAGCTCGACCGCAGCCTCGTGCCGGTGACCCACACCTGGGAAGGCAAGCCGGACCTCTACCACGTCTACCAGGCCACCCTGTACGCTTCACTGCCGGCAGATCAGGGCTTCGCCGCGTGGCTCACTTCAGCCGAATCGACCGCCCTGGCTTAGGAGACTCCCGGCATCACCGCTGGAGGGGGCCTTGTAGGCTGGTCATCGCTTCCCCGATCCGGGGTACGTCAAGGAGGAACACCGTGTTCGACTGCGCCATCATCGGGGCCGGCCTGGCAGGGCTGGTCGCCGCGCAATACCTCACGGACCGCGGGCTGAACGTCACCGTCCTCGAGGGGCGAAACCGTGTGGGCGGCCGCGTCGAGAACAAGGTGCTGAGTGACGGCTCCTACGTGGAGCTTGGCGGCCAGTGGATCGGCCCCGGCTTCGACGAGCTCGTCGAGATCATCGACTCCCTGGGCCTCGAGACCATCGGCCTCCCCGCCCGAGGCAACCTGGTGGTCCGCCTGCGCGGACAGGCCCTGCAGGTGCCGTCGAAGGAGGACACCCCGGCGCTGACCCCGTTCGAGGTCTCTGATCTCGGGCAGGGCCTGCTGCGGCTGCGTCGCCTGGCCGAGCGGCTCCGCGACGACCCGGCCTGGCGCAAGGCCAACGACGTCTGGCTCAAGCAGGATCTCCGCCGGTGGGTCACCACCAACCTGCGGACCCATGGCGCGCAGCGGCGCTTCGGAGAGGTGTACGCCGCGGCGTTCGGGCCCATGCCGAAGGACGCCACGCTCGTTGAGGGTCTGCATCAGGTCAACTCCGGGCCGGATCTGGAATCCATGCTGGCCAGCAATGGCGGGCTCCATCAGCAGCGCGTGCAGGGGGGCATGGCCGCCGTGGCAGAGGCGCTGGCCGCCCGGCTGGGCGATGTGGTGCGGCTCGATGCCGAGGTGACCATGGTGGAGCACGCTGAGCGTTCTGCCAGGCTCAGGCTCGCCAACGGTCAGCAGGTGGAGGCCCGGCAGGTGATCTCCACCCTGCCGCCGAGGCTCGCCGTCGCGCTGCCGCACCAGCCGGCGCTGGCGGCGTGGCGCGCGGAGGCCGCGGACAAGGTGGCTCCCGGCAACGTGATCAAGGCCTTCCTCATCTACTCGCGCCCCTTCTGGCGCGAGTTGGGCTACTCCGGTCAGTCCAGTGCCGACGAGGGCGCGGTGCGGGTCACCTTCGACACCACGTCGGACAACTCCGAGCGCGGGCACCTGATGGGCTTCTTCGAGGGCGCGGACGCAGACAGCCTGTCGCGCCGCTCCGTCACGTTGCGTGAGCGGGCCTTCGTGGATTCTGTCGTGCGCACGTTTGGTGACGTGGCCGCGTTCCCACTGTCCTACATCGAGCGTGACTGGTCCGCGGAGAGGTTCACCGGCGGCTGCCACGGCGCGCACTTCGCGCCCGGCGTCTGGACCACCAACGGACCCGTCCTCGCCGAACCCGAAGGGGTTCTGCACTGGGCGGGGGCCGAATACGCCACCCGCTTCAACGGGTACCTGGAGGGTGCGGTGCGCTCGGGCCGCGAGGTGGCAGCCGTTGTCGCCCGGAACCTCGCCTGACGCACGGCTCGGCCGGCTGCGCCTGGTGGCGCAGGGTCTGATCACGCGGCCGTTCGGCACGCCCGCCGACGCGGTGGCCGCGCTCGGTGCCATGCAGGGCCAGGACCTGCCCGGGGTGCTGGCCTCGGCCGCTCTGCGGACGCCGCTGGGCATCGAGGCCGTGCTGTCGGACGTCGCTGAGGGACGGCTGGTGCGGGGATACCCCATGCGGGGCACCGTCTTTCTCCTCCCCGCTGCTGACGCTGCCTGGATCACCGAGCTCTGCGCCCGTCCAGCGATGCGCGCGGCCTCCGCCCGCAGTCACCAGTTGGAACTCGACGAGGCGCAGATACTCCACGCCCGCGACCTCGCGATCGAGGCGCTGGACGCCGGCCCGATGCCAAGGGCCGCGCTCTTCGACCACTGGGAGGCCCACGGGCTGAGGCCCAAGGGCGGCCGCGGCTACCACCTGCTGTTCCACCTCATTGCCGGCGGGACGCTCTGCTACGGGCCGTGGAACGGCGCGGATCAGGATGTCGTGCTGGCCTCCCGCTGGCTGCCCGCGGGGTCGTCGCTGGAGTCGCGGTTCAACGGGGATCGGGTCGCCGCAGTCGCCGAGCTGCTGCGCCGGTACCTGACCAGCCACGGTCCCGCCACCATCCGGGACTTCGCGTGGTGGACGAAGTTGGGGCTGGGGGAGATCCGCTCGGCACTGCCGCTGGTGCTGGGTGACCTGGAGGGCGCGGCAGGGGGGCAGGAGGCCAGCCACTGGCGCCCAGGCCTGGTGGAGGAGGCCGCGGCGCTGGGGCGCCGGGCGTCGGCGCCGCTCCTGCTGCCGGGCTTCGACGAGTTCGTGCTCGGGTATCAGGACCGCCTGTTCGCGCTGACCACTGAGGAGCACCACCAGCTGGTGCCCGGCAACAACGGGGTGTTCAAGAAGTCGATCGTGGCCGGCGGTCTGGTCCGCGGCATCTGGACCCGCGCAGGCCGACCTGGGGCTCGCAGGCTCGAGACCGTGGAGTTCACCGCTCTCAGCCCCACGGTGCGCAGGCAGCTGGCGGTCCGCTTCGCGGCCTTCCCCTTCGTCGCCCCCTGACCCCCCGGACACAGCGGGAGGGCGACGCGTGATGCGTCGCCCTCCCGCTGACAGTGCCGCTCGATCAGATGGCGGCCGACCCCTTCTCGCCGGTGCGGATCCGGACGATCTCGTCCACCGGGGTGGACCAGACCTTGCCATCGCCGACGGCTCCGGTGCGGGCGGCCTTGGAGATCACGTCGATGACCTCCTGCGCCTCGTCATCCTCCACGACGACCTCGATCTTGGCCTTCGTGATGAAGTCGATGGTGTACTCGGCTCCGCGGTAGAACTCCTTGTGGCCGCGCTGGCGGGCGTAGCCGGAGCATTCGGTGACGGTCATGCCGGCCACGCCGTGCTGCGCGAGGGCGATCTGAACCTGGGTCAACATGGTGGGCTGAACGATTGCCGTGACGAGCCTCATGCCTGCACGTCCTCTCGGGGGATGGGAACGATCAGCGTCTGCCGAACGCCGTAGGTGGAGTAGCCGACAGCGCTGAGGTCGTAGCCGGTTTCAGCGTGCTCGACGGTGTCGATGCCCTGGGTCTCGGCTGCCTCGGGCACCCGCAGGCCCATGGTCTTGTCCATCACCTTGGCGATGGCGAAGGTGACCACGAAGGAGTAGATCATGACGACCACCGCACCGAGCGCCTGGCGCCACAGCTGGTCGACCCCACCGCCGTACAGGAGGCCGGCCACACCGGCGGGGGAGTCCGGGTCGGCCAGGAAGCCGATGGCCAGAGTGCCGACCAGGCCACCCACGAGGTGGACGCCCACGACGTCGAGCGAGTCGTCGTAGCCGAACTTGCTCTTCAGGCCGATGGCGTAGGCGCAGGCCGCGCCGGCAAGCAGACCGATGACGAGGGCGCCCAGGGGGCTGACGGAGTGGGCGGCGGGGGTGACACCGACGAGGCCCGCCACGATGCCGGATGCGGCGCCGAGGCTGGTGGCGTGTCCGTCACGCAGGCGCTCCACCAGGAGCCAGGCGAGCATCGCCGCGGCGGCGCCTGCCAGGGTGTTGATCCAGGCCACACCGGCCATCGCGTTGGCGCCCAGCGCCGAGCCCGCGTTGAACCCGAACCAGCCGAACCACAGCAGGCCGGCGCCGAGCATGACGAGGGTCAGGTTGTGGGGGCGCATGGGGGTGCGTCCGAAGCCCATCCGCGGGCCGATCGCGATGGCCAGGGCCAGCGCCGCGGCGCCCGCGTTGATGTGGATGGCGGTACCGCCGGCGAAGTCGATGGCCTGGATGCTGTTCGCGATGAAGCCGCCCTTCTCAGCGGTTCCGCCGTCGAAGCTGAACACCCAGTGGGCTGCGGGGAAGTACACCAGCAGCGCCCACACGGCGGCGAAGACCGCCCAGGCGGAGAACTTCATGCGGTCCGCGACCGCGCCGGAGATGAGGGCCACCGCGATGATGGCGAAGGCCGCCTGGAAGCCGGCGAAGACCATGGCCGGCACCGTGAAGGTGGCGAGCTCGGGATCCATCATCCCTTGGAGGAAGAGGAACTCCAACGGGTTGCCGATGAAGCCGCCGATGGAATTGCCGAAGGCCATGGAGTAGCCGACGATCACCCAGAGGACGCCGACGATGCCCATCGTCGTGACCGACATCATGAGCATGTTGAGCACGCTCTTGGCGCGGACCATGCCGCCGTAGAAGAACGCGAGACCGGGGGTCATGAGGAGCACCATGGCGGCGCTCACCAGGACCCAAGCGGTGTCGCCTGCACTGATTTCGAGAACTGTCATGCCGCAAAGCTTGCAGGGCGCCTATTTCGGCGGGTTCGTCGCAGCGTAACGGTTGAGTTAGGGAAATCCCGGCCGACGTATCGATCGGGTGTCGGCGAGTTACCGTCGCGTTAAGGAAGCACTGATCAATGCTGTTCTCGGCGAGGACGTGCCGGGCGGGATGAGGTGGCGCCACTCCATCTGGTGCGTGTACTTGACGTCCATATCCAGATGGAGAGGGGTCAGATCGCCCGATCCGGTGCGCCGCAGCCAGGACATGATTGATCAGTGGTTCCTCAACCCCGTCGTCGCACGTTGTCCAGGTGCACTGCGGAGAAGTCACCTTCGGCCAGATCTGCCCACTCGCCGTCGAGGGTGAAGGTGCTGAAGGCCGAGGTGGGGAACCAGCACTGCGCCTGGTCCGCCTCAGCCCGGTTGCTGGCGAAGGCCAGCTCAGCGACGAGGCTGGGGATGGTGGGTGCGTGCCCCACGACGAGCAGACCGGTGACGTCGGGGTCCGTCTCGCCGATCCGCTGCAGCATTGTCTCGGTCCCCTGGTAGTACAGGGCGTCCTGGAACTCGGCGGGGACGTCCAGCCCCAGGGCCGCGAACGTCTCACGCGTGCGCTGTGAGGTCGACACGAGGGCGTACTGCAGGCCGAGCTCCCGCAGCTCCCGGCCCGCCTCCTGCGCGTCCTGAACCCCGCGCGGCAGGAGGCGGCGGGCCTTGTCGCCGCCCACATTGTTGGATTCCGTCTTCGCGTGGCGCATCAGCACGAGTCGTCGCATGCGCCGAGCCTACGCCGCCGCGCAACGCCGGGAACAGCCTTCCGTCAGGGTTTCACCGCGACAATCAGGTCCCGTTTGATCGACGAATCGACGCGGTGGCCGAACCGCTCCCAGGCGCCGCCGGTGCGCACCACAAGGCCGTTCTCCGACAGCATCGCCGCGAGGTCGTCGCGGGACAGGCCGAACGTGTTCCAGCTGATCCCCATCGCACCACCGTGCATCAGCTGCCCGGCCCAGACCGGGATGGCCTCGCGAAGCAGTCCGGCGGGGGACCGGTCCCGCTTGCCGGACACGCCGCGGACGTCCGTCGTGGAGCCGTGGGCGATGCCGTAGGGGGCGTCGGTGACGATGACGTCGAACTTCTTCCTGCCGAACAGGGTGGCGGACTCGCGGGTGTCGCCGACGAACGACGTGACGTGCAGCGTTGCCCCGTCGGTCCTGATCTCGGCGTCGAAGCGCCTGCTGACGGCCTTGCCGTCGCGGCGCACGGGGGTGGTCTCGGTGGTGTGCTTGAGACGCTTGCGGCGCAGGTAGGTGGTGTAGAACGAGGCCATCTGCTCGAACGCCTTGGCGTCACCCTCCACGCCGTAGGCGTCGTGGCCGAACAGCAGCGCCGTGGACAGGGTGGTGCCGCGGCCGGCGAGGGGGTCCAGGATCTGGCGCGGCCCGGTGGGCTCGCGGGTCACCGCGGCAAGGGTCACCCCCAGCAGAAGGTGCGTGAACTGCTCGTTGGTCTTGCCCTGGTACTTCGGGATGGTGACCAGGTCGTCGTCGAGCGCGAAGGTCCGGGGGAGCGCGACGGGCCGCAGCAGATCACCCGAGGACTCGAACAGGGCGAAGCACGCCGACTGCCTGGCGACGGTCTCCAGTTGGGCCTCGCCGAGGTCCGGGGCCTCGAAAGACAGGTAGCCGACCCCCGCCACCTCGGTGTCTGCGATGTCCTCAGCGAACGGGGCCGTCAGCTCGAGCTCGGCCGCCGTCAGCGGCCCGGACTCGCCGCCGTAGACACGATTGGCCGAGGGCATGCGCAACATGAGGTAACGAGGCATTGGCACATTCTCCCACGCCCACCAGGGGTCGCCGCCACCGCGCAGAAAAGCCCCGCCGTGGCGGGGCTTCTCGAGGTTTTGGTCAGGCCAGGTTCACGTGGTGATGCTCGTACGGAGTGCCCTTGGCGCGCTCGAACGACGCCGCGACCTCGGCCTCCGCGTCCTCGCGGTTGGTCCACGTGGCGCCCTCGACCGACTTGCCCGGCTCCAGGTCCTTGTAGACCGAGAAGAAGTGCTCGATCTCCAGCAGCATGTGCTCGGGGACGGAGGACAGGTCAGTGATGTGCTTGCTGCGGGTGTCTGCCGTGGCCACGCACAGGACCTTGTCGTCGCCGCCCATCTCGTCGGTCATGCGGAACATCGCCACGGCGTAGCACTCGATGAGACAACCCGGGAACGTAGGCTCCGCGCCGATCACCATGGCGTCCAGCGGATCCCCGTCCTGGCCGAGGGTGGCCTCGACGAAGCCGTAGTCGTAGGGGTACTGGGTGGAGGTGAAGAGGGTCCGGTCCAAGCGGATCCGGCCCGTGTTGTGGTCCATCTCGTACTTGTTCTTGGTGCCCTTGGGGATCTCCACAGTCACGTCAAACAGGATCCGGCGTCCAGGGTCCACCGGGATGAGGCCGACGGGTGCGTCTTCGCTCACTGGAGCACTCCTATAGTTGAAGGTGATGCCCGCAGGTCACTGGGGCAGCTACCCCTGCAGGATACAGGCTCGGAGGACACCTTGCGGACACGCACGAGGACGGTTCAGGCGGTGCTCGCCTGGCTTCTCGTCGGCCTGTTGCTGGCCGGGGGGTTCTCGGTCGCGGTGGTGCATCAGCCGTTGCTGACGGCCATCGGCGTACTGCGCAGTGGCGCCCCCAGCTCCGTCCCCCCCACCCTGTTCTCCCCGTCGCCGACTCCCAGCCCGGAGGTGGACGCCGCGGGCACGGGGCTGGCCGACGCGGCCGACCTTCCACCGGTGGGGGTGCTGCCGGACCGCGCCACCCTCGACGCCCGCCTCGCGGGGCTGAATCGTTCACGACTCGTCGGGGTCGACGGGGGAGCCGTCCAGATCGCCTGGGAGGTGGTCGACGTGGCCACCGGCGAGGTGGTGGGCGCCGCCACCGAGACCACACCCCTGATCCCCGCGTCCAACACCAAGACGCTCACCACCCTGGCCGTGATGAACGCCTTCGCAGGCGACGAGCGCTTCGCCACCACCGTCGTCCAGCCTGCGCCGGGGCAGATCGTGCTCGTCGGAGGTGGGGATCCGATGCTGCTGAGCGAGCCGGCCGATCCGGGCAGCTACCCCCAGCCGCCCACCACGCAGCAGCTGGCAGCCGACACCGCCGCCGCGCTCAAGGCGGCAGGCCAGACCAGCGTCACCCTCGGCTTCGACGCCTCGCTCTTCGAGGACTCCGGCTGGAACGAAACCTGGCCGGCAGGCTACCGCGACCAGGTCACGCAGCTCTCGGCCCTCTGGGTCGACGAGGGGCGAACCGGCGGACCGCGCAGCCGAACCCCCGCCGTTGACGCCGCGACACTGTTCGCCGCGCAGCTCACAGCCGCCGGCGTCACCGTCACCGGCACGCCCACCCAGGCCACGGCCACCGGCACTGAGCTGGCAAGGGTGGAATCGCTTCCCGTCCACGTCCTCGTCGAGACCGCGATGAACCGCTCCAACAACTCCTTCACCGAGGTGCTCGGCTTCCAGCTCGCGCTCGCCACCGGCCACCCGTCCACCTTCGCCGGGTCGGTGGCGGCCATCGAGGAACAGCTCACCGCACTGGGGCTGTGGGACGACGGGTCCGTCCTGCGTGACGCCTCAGGGCTGTCGCGGAGCAACCTGGTCACGGCCCACATGCTGGCCGCGGCCCTCCGCGCGATGAGCACTGACGCCAGGCTGTCGGTGATCCTTGACGGGCTGCCGACGGCCGGCGTCACCGGCACCCTTGCTGACCGCTTCACCGACGAGGTCTCGCGCCCAGCGCGTGGGGTGGCCCGGGCGAAGACCGGCACCCTCTCCTTCGTGTCCACCCTCGCCGGCACCACACTGACCTCGGACGGCCGCCAGGTCACCTTCGCCTTCCTCATCAACGGCCCCCCGGACGGCTTTTCGGCCAAGCTGTGGGCGGACCAGGCGACGGGCGTCGTTGCGGCCTGCGGCTGCTGATGGAGCACGCCCCGATCGTGAACTGGTCCCTGGCGCAGCGCGCCGCGACGGTGACAGCGGGCACGCTGCCGCGGGTGACCCGTCCGGAGGCCGAGCAGCTGGTGGCCGATCTCCGGGTGACCGCCCACCGGGCGGGGCGGCTCGCCGCGCGCTATCTCGGGCTGGACAGCGTCGGCGCCGAGGTGGTCACGGTGGTGGACTGGGCCGGGTGGGCTCGGGCTGTCCGGTCGATGACCGACGGCGCCGTGACAGAGCTCGGTCTGCCTGCGCGGCCCCCGCATCCGCTCAACGCGCTGAGGGGGCTGGGCAACGGGCTGGCCGCCGGGTTGGCGCTGGGCGCCGTGAGTCGCCGCATGCTGGGCCAGTACGACGCCTTCACGGGCACCCGGGCCCTCTATCTCGTCGCCCCCACCGTCGTGGCACATGAGCGGAGCCATTCGTTCGTGCCCCGTGACTTCCGGTTGTGGATCGCCCTGCACGAACAGACCCACGCCCTCCAGTTCCAGGCCGCGCCATGGCTGCGCGATCACCTGAGGTCGTTGATGGCACGGCTGGCCGCCGACGACGCGAACCTGCTCGAGGCCCTTGCCGGGTGGCGCTCGACCGGTGAGGCCGCAGCCCTGCTGACGTCGACGAAGGGTCGCGCGGACCTGGCCGCCCTGACGGCGGCGATGACGTTCCTGGAGGGCCACGCCGATCACGTCTCGGACCGGGCTGGCCGGGGCCAGGTGAAGACCGTGGCGGCCCTGCGGCGGGCGTTCCGCCGGCCGAAGAGCACCACCGTCCTCAGCCGCCTCGTCGGGTCGCTCAGCAAGAACGCCCAGTACCGCGACGGCCTGGCGTTCTGCACCGCGGTGTACCGGTCGCGGGGAAAGCAGGCGCTGGCCCGGGCGTTCGAGTCCGCGGAGGCGCTGCCCACCCCGTCCGAGATCGCAGATCCGGGCGCGTGGATGCGCCGGGTCCATGGCTAGGCGCGAGCTCGGGCCGGCCGCGCTGCGGGTGGCCCACGCCGTCGCCGATGCCCTCCCTGACTCGCCGGTGATCGTCGGCTGCTCGGGTGGCGCGGACTCGACGGCGCTCGCGCTCGGAGCGCACTGGGCCGCACGCCGGGCGGGCACCTCCGTTCGTGTCATGGTGGTGGACCACGGCCTGCAGCCCGGCTCGGGTCAGGTCGCCGACGCGGTGGTGGGCCGATTGGCTGAGCGGGGCCTCGAGGCAACCGTCGAGCGCCTCCACCTCGGCCGCCCGCACACCGGTGGTGTGGAGGCGGCCGCCCGCGAGGCACGGCTGCAGGCGCTGGCGTCGCCCGGCCTGCCCGTCCTGCTGGGGCACACCCTCGACGACCAGGCCGAGACCGTGCTCCTGGGGCTCCTGCGCGGCTCGGGCACCCGGTCTCTGGCCGGCATGGCCGAGGAGCGTGGCCCGTTCCTGCGCCCGCTCCTGGGGCTCCGCAGGACCGACACCCAGCAGGCCTGCGCCCAGTGGGGTGTCGAGGTGTGGGAGGACCCCATGAACGACGACGCGCGGTTCGCCCGGGTCGCCGCCCGCGGGGTGCTCCGGGACCTGTCCGAGGCGTGGGGCCGCGACCTTGCTCCCGCGCTGGCGCGCACGGCCACCCTGGCCAGGGCGGACGCGGACCTCCTCGACGAGCTCGCCAGGGACGCCGTCGCGGATGCCGACGAGTTGGACGTCACGGATCTCGGCGGCCTGCCAGACGCGCTGCGGTGGCGCGCCATCCATCACTGGCTCGCGGCGTGGTCGCCCGAGGTGGGCATGGTGCACGTGCTGGCGGTGGCGGCACTCGTCGACCGGTGGCGCGGGCAGGGGCCGGTGGCCGTCCCGGGCGGCGCAGTGGCCAGGCGCTCCGGACGGCTTGCGTTCCAGCCGGGTGCTCCGACACCGGGTGCGGACTCCGCGCCGGGACGATAGGCTGACCAATCGTGGATGCCGCTGACGTTGCAGATGACCTGGAGAAGGTGCTTTTCACCTCCGAGCAGATCCAGGCCCGGGTGGCCGAGATCGCCGGACAGATCGACGCCGACTATCAGGGCCGCAACGTACTGCTCGTTGGCGTCCTCAACGGCGCCGTCATGGTGATGAGCGACCTGCAGCGCGCCATGCACAGCCACGTCGAGATGGACTGGATGGCCGTGTCATCCTACGGCTCCGGCACCCAGTCCAGCGGAGTGGTCCGCATCCTCAAGGATCTCAGCGTGGACCTGGAGGGCCGAGACGTCATCGTCGTGGAGGACATCATCGACACCGGCCTCACGCTGTCCTACCTGATGAGCAACCTCGCCTCCCGCAGCCCCTCGTCCCTGGAGATCATGGCCATGTTCCGCAAGCCGGACGCCGCCCAGATCACGGTGCCGGTCAAGTACGTCGGCTTCGAGATCCCCAATGAGTTCGTGGTCGGCTACGGACTGGACTACTCAGGCCGGTACCGCAACCTGCGCGATGTGGGAACGCTCGCCCCACGCGTCTACAGCTGACGCCCGATCGCCCCGACTGAACGCCCGAGGGGCCGGTTGAGGGCCGCTGGTAGTGTTTCGGTGCGCCACACTGTCGCCCTACTAGATCGGCTTTGACTGTGCAGAAGTTCTTCAAGAGCCCGATGGCCTGGATCGTGCTCAGTCTGCTCTTCCTCCTGCTCGGCATGCAGGTCCTCAGCAGCGTCACCGGGTATCAGACGGTGCCCACCTCCGAGACGCTCGCGCTGCTCGAGGGGGACCAGCAGCTGCAGGAGGTCGCGCTGGTCGACGGCGAGCAGATGATCCAGATCATCGACGAGACCGGCATCAAGACCCAGTCGGCGTGGGTGGGCAACCAGGTCGACGACGTGGTCCCTCTCCTGAAGGCGCGCGAGGAGGCCGGCACCCTGGAGCGGTGGACCGCCAGCAACCCGAGTCCTGGTCTGCTGTCGATGCTGCTGTACACCGGGTTGCCCTTCATCATCCTGCTGCTGGTGTTCTTCTGGATCATGCGTTCGGTCTCCGGTGGCGGTCAGGGAGGCCCGCTGTCGTTCGGGAAGTCGAAGGCCAAGCTGGTCAGCAAGGACACCCCCAAGACCACCTTCAAGGACGTGGCCGGCGCCACTGAGGCGGTGGAGGAGCTTGAGGAGATCAAGGAGTTCCTCGCCGAGCCAGCGAAGTTCCAGAAGCTGGGCGCCAAGATCCCCAAGGGTGTCCTGCTCTATGGTCCGCCCGGCACCGGTAAAACCCTGCTGGCGCGCGCTGTCGCGGGTGAGGCCAACGTCCCCTTCTTCTCCATCTCCGGCTCGGACTTCGTCGAGATGTTCGTCGGCGTGGGCGCCTCACGCGTGCGTGACCTGTTCAACCAGGCCAAGGAGAACGCCCCGGCCATCATCTTCATCGACGAGATCGACGCGGTGGGTCGGCATCGTGGCGCCGGCATGGGCGGCGGGCACGACGAGCGCGAACAGACCCTCAACCAGCTGCTGGTCGAGATGGACGGGTTCGACGTGCGCGGCGGCGTCATCCTCATCGCGGCCACCAACCGGCCTGACGTCCTGGATCCGGCGCTCCTGCGCCCCGGCCGGTTCGACCGTCAGATCGGCGTCGAGGCGCCGGACTTCGAGGGCCGCCATATGATCCTGCAGGTGCACGCCAAGGGCAAGCCGCTCGCCAGCGACGTGGACCTCGCCTCCATCGCCAGGCGCACGCCCGGCTTCTCGGGCGCAGACCTCGCCAACGTGCTCAACGAGGCGGCGCTGCTGTCGGCGCGCCAGAACATGGAGATGATCCGGCAGCCGCAGCTCGACGAGGCCATCGACCGCGTGATCGCGGGGCCGCAGAAGCGCACCCGTCTCATGAACGACAGGGAGCGCCTCATCACGGCCTACCACGAGGGCGGCCATGCTCTCGTCGCCGCAGCCCTGCCGGGCAACGACCCGGTGCAGAAGGTCACCATCCTGCCCCGTGGCCGTGCGCTGGGCTACACGATGGTGATGCCGGATTCGGACAAGTACTCGCAGACGCGGGGCGAGCTGCTGGACCAGATGGCCTACATGATGGGCGGCCGTGCCGCCGAGGAGCTCGTGTTCCACGACCCCACCACCGGCGCGTCCAACGACATCGAGAAGGCCACCAAGGTGGCACGTGCCATGGTCATGCAGTTCGGCATGAGCGAGCGCGTGGGCGCGGTGAAGCTCGGAGGAGGGGACTCGGAGCCCTTCATGGGCATGCGGGGCACCGACTCCAGCCAGGAGTTCTCCCAGGCCATGGCCGCGGTCGTCGACGACGAGGTGGCCAAGCTCATCCACACCGCTCACCAGGAGGCGTTCGACGTCCTCCACGAGAACCGCGACGTCCTCGACGAGTTGGTCCGTCAACTGTTCGCGCGCGAGACGCTCAACAAGGCCGACGTGGCGGAGGTCTTCAAGCCGCTGCGCCGCCGGGACAAGCGGCCGGCCTGGACGGGCTCGGACCTGCGGCAACCCTCCGACGTGCCCCCCGTCGACGTTCCGCCGGCGCCCGAGGCCCCACCCGACAGGCCACCGGTCCTCACCTCGCCGCCCTCACCGCCGGCGATCGGCCCGGACTTTCAGCCCGGGGGCTCGACGCCGCAGCCGCCCGAGACGGGGCCCTCGCCCTGGGGCCCGCCCATCCCGCCGGCAGAGCACTGATATGGCCGTGGATCATGGCCGCGCCGCGGCCGCGGTGCGAGAGCTGCTCATCGCAATCGGAGAAGACCCTGAACGTGACGGGCTGCTGGAGACCCCGGACCGGGTGGCGCGGGCGTGGGGGGAGCTGCTGGCCGGCCACGGCGTGGACGCCTCCGGCGTCCTGGGCAAGACCTTTGACATCGCCCACGACGAGATGGTGCTGGTCAAGGACATCGAACTGGTCAGCACCTGCGAGCACCACCTCCTGCCCTTCACCGGTGTGGCCCACGTGGGCTACATCCCCTCGGAGAACGGCCGCGTGACCGGGCTGTCGAAGCTCGCCCGGCTGGTGGACATCTACGCGCGGCGCTTGCAGGTGCAGGAGCGGCTCACCACCCAGATCGCGGACGCGCTGGTCGAGCACCTGGATGCCCGGGGGGTCATCGTCGTGGTGGAGGCCGAGCACACCTGCATGACCATGCGCGGGGTGCGTAAGCCCGGCAGCCGGACCGTGACCTCGGCCGTGCGCGGGCTTCTGCGTCATCCCGCCACGCGGGCGGAGGCGATGAGCCTCATCATCGGCAGGTGACCCGATGACGCTGGTGATGGGGATCGTCAACGTCACCCCTGATTCGTTCTCCGACGGCGGGCGCTACCTGGATCCCGAGCAGGCGGTCGTGCACGCGAGGCGGCTGCTCGCCGAGGGTGCCTCGCTGATCGACGTGGGCGGCGAGTCCACCAGGCCGGGCGCACAACGGGTGACCGAGGATGCGGAGCGGGCCAGAGTGGTGCCGGTGGTGCAGGCGCTGGCCGCCGACGGGATCCGGGTCTCAGTGGACACCATGCGCGCCAGCGTGGCCCTGGCCGCCATCTCGGCTGGAGCCGCCATCGTCAACGACGTCTCGGGCGGGCAGGCGGACCCGGACATGGTGGCCGTGGTGGCCGATTCCGGGGCCGACTTCGTCGTGATGCACTGGCGCGAGCACTCCGTCGGCATGCAGCAGCACGCCGTCTACGCCGATGTCGTCAGTGACGTGATCGCCGAGCTGCTCGTCCAGCGGGACGCCGCGCTCGCCGCGGGCATCCCTGCCGAGCGCATCATCCTCGATCCCGGGCTGGGGTTCTCGAAGTCCTGGGACCACAACTGGACGCTGCTGAGGCACCTCGACCGTTTCCAGGACCTGGGGCACAGGCTGCTCATCGGCGCCTCCCGCAAGGCCTTCCTCGGGGAGCTGCTGGGCGGGAGAGAGCCCCAGGGGAGGGACGGTGCCACCGCCGCTGTCTCGTTCTGGTCCGCCCTGCACGATGTGTGGGCCGTGCGCACCCACGACGTCCTCACGCAGAGCGACGCGGTCGCGGTGGCCCGCAGGCTCCGGCACGAGGCGCCGCTCAGGATCAGCTGAACGACGGACCCGGGCCGTCGGCCGAGGGAGCCCGTGCGGTAGGGTCGGCACAACCGGAGGGAGCACGACAATCGACCGCATCACGCTCACAGGAGTGACCGCGACAGGCTTCCATGGGGTCTTTCCCCATGAGCGCCGCGAAGGTCAGCCCTTCGTCGTCGACGTCATTCTGGAGCTTCCCCTCGAGACGTCCTCGGATGAGTTGGACGACACCGTGAGCTACGCGGACATCGCGACCATGGTGGAGTCGGTGATCACCGGGGAGCCACGCAATCTTATTGAGACGGTGGCTGGGGAGATTGCGACGAGGTGCCTGGAGCATGGCAGAGTGGTGGGCGTCACGGTCACCGTGCACAAGCCGCGTGCGCCCCTCAGCCAGCACTTTGCGGATGTTGCCGTCACGATCAGCAGGAGTAAAGATGTCTAACGGCCCTTTCGATATCGATGTCGACACGCTGGGTAACCTTCGCCCCATCGCGAAGGTGGTACTGAGCCTCGGATCCAACATGGGGGATTCGGCCGCCATCCTGCAGGAGGCCGTCGATTACCTCGCCGAGACCCCGGACCTCATCCTGGTCGATGTCTCGCCGGTCTATGAGACCAAGCCGCAGGGCGATGTTCAGGACCAGGACGATTTCCTCAACCTGGTCGTCGTGGCGGAATCCACCTTGGAGCCGCTCACCATCCTGGACCGGGCACAGGCCATCGAGGAGAACTTCGGCCGCACCCGCGAGCTTCGTCACGGCCCGCGGACGCTGGACATCGACATCATCATGGTGGGCAAGCGGATCTCGGAGGACAGCATCGAGTTGCCCCATCCCCGCGCGCACGAGCGAGCCTTCGTGCTGGTGCCGTGGCTGGACATCGACCCGAACGCGGAGATCGCGGGGCACGGGCCCATCGCGGACCTCGTCGAGGAACTGGACACGTCGACGGTGACCCGCCGCGACGACGTCGTGGTCACGGCCGTCACAGGATTTTGAGCCAGGGGCCGCGCCTCGGCCTGACCACCGCCCGTCAGGCCGTCATCTCGGTGCTTTCTGGCGCCGCCGTGTCCGGACTGCTGTTGCTCGCCTTCGAGGCCGCGGGCACGTTTCCTCCCGTCGTTCCCTGGTCAGTGCCCATCCTGACGGTGGTGCTGGCAGTGGGTGTCGCGGTCTACGCGCGACTTCTGCCGAAGCGCATCGAGGAGCACCGCGTGCAGTCGCAGGAGTCGGTTGCGGCTCTGGCCATCGGCAAGTCCATGATCATGACCGGCGCCCTCCTTGCCGGGGGGCACGTGGTCTATGTGGCGCGCTTCGTGCAGCTCTTCGACGCACCCCTTCCGTCGGCGCGCGTGATTCAGGGCGTCGCCACGATCGTGGCTGCCCTGCTGTTGGCCGCTGCGGGGGCGCTGCTGGAGCGTGCCTGTGTGGTGCAGGACAAGGATGACGACGACGATCCTTCGCCGGGGGTTGCCTCGCCGGCGTGATCCCGACACGCCCACCAGCCTGCCCGGAAGCGGACAGGCTGGGCAATACTGTGGCCGCATGTCTGGTCGACGCGCTTCTCGAAAGTCCACCGAGCGCACCCTTGCGCTCACGATCCTCGGCGTCGGTACCGCCGCCTCCCTGGCCTCCCTGGCGGGGGACCTGTGGGTCGTCCGTGCGGGTGTGCTGGTCGCCGTCGTGATGGCGTTCGCCGCGGTCTGGACCGCCTGGCGGGAGCTGAGTGCGGAGCGGGAGCGGCACGCTGTGGAGATGAAGCATGAGGTGGGCCTCCGCTCGCAGCAGGCGGCACGCTTCCACGAGGAGTCTGTGGCCATGATCGGCCGCTTCAACGCCCGGGCGGAGAACCTGCAACTCGTGATCGCCAAGCTGCGCAGCCAGCTGGGTGCCGCGAAGGCCGAGCTGAGCTCCATGCGCGGCAACGCCGTCTGGCTGAGGGCGGAGGTGGCTGAGCGCCAGGCCCGCATCGAGGCGTTGGAGTCGCGGATCGCGGAACTCGAGGCTGAGGACACGGCCAACATCGTCGACCTGCCCCGCCGGGTCTCACCCAGCATCTACGACGTGTGGGGCCAGGACGAGCACCCCACCATGGTGGACCTGGCCAAGCTCAACCTCGACGGCCTGCCGGAGCTGCGCCGCCACGCCTGAGGTTGACGCCTTCACTTGTCCGCATCGCCGACGGTGTAGCCCAGTGTGGCTACGACGTCGGCGATGCTGTCTGTTGGCACCCCTTCGAGTGCCCGCCCCAGCGCGGAGAGGTTGCTGAACGACGGGGTGCGCAACGCAACCCGCCACGGCGTCTGACCACCTCGCGAGACCATCAGGCACGATGCGACTCCCCATGGCGCCTCAAGGTCCGTCGAATGCTCCCCCTCCGGCACCTTCAGCCTGCGTGACAGCTTGATCCCCACGGTGCCGGGGGTCTGATCGGCCAGCGACCGCGCGCTCCGGATCATGGCGACGCTGGTGTCCAGCTCGTCGATGAGCACCGCGAGACGCGCCCGGCCGTCGCCGGCGTGCCGGGTGGGCGCTGGGACGAAGAGGGTGCCGTAGGCAAGGTAGCCCGACCGGCGGCGGTCGAGATCCACTCCGGCGGCCCTCGCCACCGGCCCCGACAGCCCGTACCCGAGGCACGCGTTCCGGTCCAGGACCGCCAGGCCGGAGAACCGCGTGGTGCGCGACAGCGCGGCGGCGAGGTCGCCGGCCAGGCGGGCCACGTCGTCGAGCAGTGGCGTGAGGCCGGCCAGCCAGCCGGGCGGGGCGTCGGCGGCCAGCCCGCCCACTCTGCAGAGCATCGGATGGACGCGGTTTCCGGTCCAGCTGAGCATGTGGTCACGCAATGCGTCCACCACCGTCCACAGTCGTGAGCCGAGTTCCCCGTCGGCGAGATAGCTGAGGAAGGACAGGTGACTGTGCAGGCGGGCGCATTCAGCCAGCAGCGTGCGGAGGATGGTGGCGCGCGCCGGGGGAGTCAACCGCATGGAATTCTCGATGGTGAGCACCAGGCTCAATTCGCCGCTGAAGGCCGCCAGCCAATCGTGCCGGTCCGCGAGCATGATCATGGCGCGATAATCGCGGACCTCAAATAGTTTCTCGGCAGCCCGATGCCCGAATCCTGAGGTCACGTCAGCATGGACAATGACGCCGGCCTCGATATCTGCGGCCAGGGTGATCAGTCCCACGGAGGTGGGATGCCTCAGCCCCAACGATAGGGGAGTGTGCCCGGCCAGGGAAAGTCCGCCAATGGTGAATGAGTTCATCGGCGGCATTCTATTCCCTCCTTCCGTCACGGGCCCTGAGGCGGTAATCTCTTTGAGGACTCTTCACCCCCCCGAAATAGGAGTAATCATGGCAAAGCAGGTTCACGTCATCCTCGTTGACGACATCGACGGGTCGAGCGACGCCCGCACGGTCGAGTTCTCTCTGGGGAGGGACGCTTACACGATCGATCTCTCCGAGAAGAATGCCAGCAAGTTGGAGGCGGCGCTCGCCCCCTACATCGAGAAGGCGACCAGGACGGGTCGCAAGGCCGCCCGGAAGCAGGCCGCGCGGCCCGGAAGCCGCGACACCAACGCCATCCGGGAATGGGCGCGGGCCAACGACGTCCAGGTCTCGGACCGCGGCCGCATCCCGGCTCAGGTGCTCGCGGCCTACGAAGCGGCGCACTGACCGTCCACGTTCGCGGCCGGTGAACCGTGCAGCATTGGTTCCCTCGGGTACGTCAGTAAGCTAGAGGTGGTTGCTCGGCGCACGTCGCCGGGCCGCAGGAGGGAAATCACATGTTCGAACGGTTCACGGACCGCGCCCGGCGCGTCATCGTCCTGGCGCAGGACGAGGCGAAGCTGCTCAACCACAACTTCATTGGCACCGAGCACATCCTGCTCGGCCTCATCCACGAGGGTGAGGGCGTGGCCGCGAAGGCGCTCGAATCGCTCGGGATCGCATTGGAAGCGGTCCGCGAGCAGGTCGAGGAGATCATCGGCCAGGGGCAGCAGGTTCCGACGGGGCACATCCCCTTCACGCCGCGCGCCAAGAAGGTGCTGGAGCTCTCGCTGCGCGAGGCGCTCCAGATGAACCACAACTACATCGGCACCGAGCACATCCTGCTCGGCCTCATCCGTGAGGGCGAGGGTGTCGCGGCTCAGGTGCTGATCAAGTTGGGCGCGGATCTCAACCGCGTCCGCAATACCGTGCTTCAGCTCATCACCGGCTATCAGGGACGCGAGGCTTCGATGTCTGGCGCCCCGGAGACCGGCCCCGAGAAGGGCACCTCGCAGGTTCTGGACCAGTTCGGCCGCAACCTCACGCAGGCCGCGCGCGAGAACCAGCTGGATCCGGTCATCGGCCGCGCGCACGAGATCGAGCGCGTCATGACGGTGCTCAGCCGTCGCACCAAGAACAACCCGGTGCTGATCGGTGAGCCCGGCGTCGGAAAGACAGCCGTGGTGGAGGGCCTCGCCCAGGCCATCGTCCGGGGCGACGTGCCCGAGACGCTCCGCGACAAGCAGATCTACACCCTGGACCTGGGCGCCCTCGTTGCGGGCTCCCGGTACCGCGGCGACTTCGAGGAACGCCTGAAGAAGGTGCTCAAGGAGATCAAGACCCGCGGTGACATCATGCTGTTCATCGACGAGATCCACACCCTCGTCGGGGCCGGCGCCGCCGAGGGCGCCATCGATGCCGCGAGCATCCTCAAGCCCATGCTGGCCCGAGGCGAGCTGCAGACCATCGGTGCCACCACCCTGGACGAGTACCGCAAGCACATCGAGAAGGACGCCGCGCTGGAGCGTCGCTTCCAGCCCATCCAGGTGGCCGAACCGTCAGTCGCGCTCACGGTGGACATCCTCAAGGGCCTCCGGGACCGGTACGAGGCCCACCACCGCATCACCATCACGGACGAGGCGCTCGTCGCGGCGGCCACCATGGCGGACCGCTACATCCAGGACCGCTTCCTGCCGGACAAGGCCATCGACCTGATCGACGAGGCAGGCGCACGCCTGCGGATCCAGCGCATGACCGCGCCACCGGACCTGCGCGAGTTCGACGACATGATCGCCGCCAACAAGCTCGAGAAGGATGCGGCCATCGACGCGCAGGACTTCGAGCGGGCCGCGCGCCTCCGCGACGAGGAGCAGAAGCTCCGAGCCCAGAGGGCAGAGAAGGAGGAGGCCTGGAAGCAGGGCGATTCCGACATTCCGGCGGTCGTCGGCGAGGAGGAGATCGCCATCGTGCTGTCCGGCTCCACCGGCATCCCCGTCTTCAAGCTCACGGAGGAGGAGTCCCAGCGGCTGCTCCGCATGGAGGAGGAGCTGGGGAAGCGGTACATCGGCCAGCATGACGCCGTCAAGGCGCTGTCGCGCTCCATCCGGCGCACCCGCGCCGGGCTCAAGGATCCCAAGCGTCCCAGCGGCTCGTTCATCTTCGCCGGCCCCTCCGGAGTCGGGAAGACCGAGCTGACCAAGGCGCTCACCGAGTTCCTTTTCGGCGACGAGAATGCCCTGATCACGCTGGACATGAGCGAGTACTCCGAGAAGCACACCGCGTCGCGGATGTTCGGCTCCCCGCCGGGATACATCGGCTACGAAGAGGGCGGGCAGCTCACGGAGAAGGTGCGGCGCAAGCCGTTCTCGGTGGTTCTCTTCGACGAGATCGAAAAGGCTCACCCGGACATCTTCAACTCGTTGTTGCAGATTCTCGACGAGGGCCGGCTCACGGACGCCCAGGGTCGAGTGGTGGATTTCAAGAACACCGTCATCGTGATGACCACCAACCTGGGTTCTCGCGACATCTCCAAGAGCGTCAATCTCGGATTCACCCGTTCGGGGGATGCCGAGTCCGGCTACGAGAAGATGAAGGCGAAGGTCTCGGACGAGCTGAAGCAGCATTTCCGTCCCGAGTTCCTCAACCGCGTGGACGAGATCGTCGTGTTCCACCAACTCTCGCAGACAGACATCGAGCGGATCGTGGACCTTATGGTGGCCCAGATCGAGTCCAGGCTGAAGGACAAGGACATGGGCATCGAGCTCACTCCCGCGGCCAAGACGCTGATCGCCAAGCGCGGCTTCGATCCGGTGCTGGGTGCGCGCCCGCTGCGTCGGGCGCTGCAGCGGGACATCGAGGATCTCCTTGCCGAGAAGATCCTCTTCGGTGAGCTGCAGGCGGGCCAGATCGTCCAGGTGGACGTCAGCGAGGAGGGCGCGGAGTTGCCGTTCAAGTTCACCGGCGTGGCGAAGGCGGATCTACCTGAGCTGGCTGTGGCACCGGGGACCGACGGCGCGGCCACGGCCTGACGCCACCCACGACGAACGGGGCCGACCAACGGGTCGGCCCCGTTCGCTGTCTCCTCCCGACCTCGGGCTGGGCGCCCCACCGCAGAGTTACCTCACGCCGCACGCGCCTGCTGACAATGGCGGACCTGGTCGTCACTCACAGATGCGGAGCGTCGCTGACAAGGGACAGGATGAGGGCGACGGTTCCCGCCGCCGCGACCGACACTGCGACGACGGCGGGCAGAAGGCCGTCGGCGAGTTGCCGGCCACCGCCGATCAGCGTCCGGTGGGTGTAGGAGTACCTCCGCCTGGACCAGACACCGATGAGGGCAGCCAGAGCCAACCCAGCGGCGGCGAACGCCCACGACCACAGCCCCAGGGCAGTGGCCTCGATGCGGGCGAAGACCAGGGCTCCTGCGCCGATGGAGAGTGCCGTGCGCTGCCAACTCAGGATCGTGCGCTCGGCTGCCAGGCCGGGGTCTGAGGGCCGTTCGTTCATCGCACCAGGAAGCCGACGAACACGAGCATTCCGCTGACCGTCACGGCCGCCGCGACAGGCAGGGCGAACAGCGACGACGGCAGGGGCGTGCCGCTGCGCAGAGCCCGCTCGTACCGCGCCCAGCCCCACCAGGCGAAGGGGGCGGCCGCGATGCCGGTCACCATCAGGACCACCGAGGCGGCAATCCGGAACGACTCCTGAATCCCCAGACCGAGCACCTCGAGGGCGATACCGCCGGCCAGCAGGGCCAGCGAGGTACGGATCCACGCGAGGTAGGTGCGTTCGTTGGCGAGCGTGAACCGGGGGTCCGGCTCGTCGCCGGCCCGGTAGACGGATCGGGGGAATCGTTCTCGGGCCACGGCACCACCGTAGCCGCCGTCGCCCACGCAGGCATCGGCCGGTGCCGTGCAGTGGGTCTGCCCGTTCGGGCGGCGAGGACCTCACTAGGCTGGTGGGGTGTTGTCCTTCCTCCGCGGCGCCTACGGGCGCGCCCTGACCCCGCTGGCGCGGCTTCTCCTCAGGCTCGGCGTCTCCCCGACGGCGGTCACCGTCGGCGGCACCATCGGGGTCTGCGCGGCTGCACTGTGGTTCTTCCCCAGGGGCGACCTGCTGCTCGGAGTGATCGTCGTCGGAGTCCTGCTGCTCGCCGACGGACTCGACGGGACGATGGCCCGGCGGGGAGGCAGGGTCAGCCGCTTCGGGGCGTTCCTGGACTCGACCGCGGACCGGATGGCCGACGGCGCGGTCTTCGCCGGGCTGGTGATCTGGGCGGCGGCCAACGCTGAGCCGACTGTCCTCTGGCTGGCGTTGGCCTGCCTCGTCCTCGGCTTTTCCGTGTCCTATTCCCGGGCGCGGGGAGAGGCGGAGGGCTGGGAGATGACGGTGGGCATCTTCGAGCGCAGCGACAGGCTCGTGGTGGCGGGCGCCGCGACCCTGGCCGTCGGGCTCGGCGCGCCGTCGTGGGTGTTGGCGGCGGGGCTGGCGGTCGTCGCGGCGGGAAGCGCGGTCACCGTGGGGCAGCGCGTACGTGCGGCGTGGGTGGCGTCGGCCGGGAGTTGAGGCCGGGCTCAGTTCTCAGGCCGGGGTGACCGCTCCGCCGATGAGGCGGACCCGCACCGTCGGCGCGTGGATGCGCTCGGGCGATGACACGGTGGCCCGCTGACCGTCGGGCAGCCGCACCCCGATCTCGACGTCGTCGACGGTGTACCCCTGGTCCACCACCTCCACCTCCACGCCCGACTCGTCCAGCACCAGGGAGCTCGGCCCCACGCCGAGCACGAATCCCACCGGCAGCGAGCCGTGCCATCCCAAGTCCCGCGCCTGATGCTCGGTCACGAACGCGCGGTAGCCCAGGAACGCCGCCACCTGTTTGGAGGAGGGCGCGCTGCGCAGCGCCTCGGGGTCGGCCATCTGCAGGAGCCTGCCCTCGTGCAGCACCGCCACCGAATCGGCGATGGTGTAGGCCTCCTGATGATCGTGGGTCACGTAGACCGCGGTGGTGTGGGTTTCGCGCAGAATCCTGGCCAGATCGTCGGCCAGGCGACGGCGCAGCCCGGTATCCAGCGCAGAGAGCGGCTCGTCAAGTAGTAGGGCGCGCGGCGACGGCGCCAAGGAGCGGGCCAGCGCCACCCGCTGGGCCTGGCCCCCGGACAGCTCGGTGGGGCGGCGCTGCTCGTAACCGGGCAACCCCACCAGCTCCAGCATCTCCGCCACCCTCGCGCGCTGCTCCTCGCGTGCCAACCGCCCCAGCCCGTAGGCGATGTTCCTACCCACCGTCATGGTGGGGAACAGCTGCGCGTCCTGGAAGACGAGCCCGAAGTTGCGCTGGTGCACCTTGGTGCCGGCGAGATCCTGCCCCTCCCAGGACACCGAACCGGCCACGAGCGGCTCGAGCCCCGCGATGGCGCGCAGGAGGGTCGACTTCCCGGACCCCGACGGCCCCAGGAGGCCGACCACGCTTCCCCGCGACACCGCCACGGACACGCCGTCCACCGCGACCGTGTCGCCGTAGCGCACGACGGCGTCTCGAACCTCGAGTGCTACCACGTGGCTACCTCCTTCGGCCGCACGCGTTCCGCGAGCGCCATGGTGATTCCCGCCAATACTGCCAGGAGCACCGAGGCGGCCAGGGCGAGGCCGTAGTTCTCGGCGCCCGGGCGGCCGAAGGCCCTGAAGATCAGCACGGGCAGGGTGGGATTGTCGGGGCGCGCCAGGAAGGAGGTCGCCCCGAACTCGCCCAACGACGTTGCGAACGCGAACCCGGTGGCCAGCCCGAGCCCGCGCGCCAGATGGGGCAGCTCGATCCGTCGCAGCACCTGGAGGGGCGTGGAGCCGAGTGTCGCGGCGGCCTCCAGCTGCCGGGGGTCGATGGCGCGCAGGGTCGGCAGCAGCGTCCGCACCACCAGGGGGAGGGCCACCACAGCCTGGGCGATGGGGATCAGCACGATGCTCGAACGCAGGTCCAGCGGCGGCCGGTTCAGCGTGATCAGGTAGCCGAAGCCGACGGTGACCGCGGAGACCCCCAAGGGCAGCAGGAACAGCCCCTCCAGGGCGGCCAGGGCGTGACGGCCGCGTCGGCGGCGCGGGCGCCTGGATGCCACCAACGCCACCAGCATGCCAAGCGTCAGGGCGATGGCCGTGGCGGTGAGCGCGGTCATGACGGTGGTGCGCAGCGCACCCCACACCCCGGCCCCGGGTCCGCCGGCGTCGCCC
Organism: Tessaracoccus luoxuelianae; assembly: GCF_054483915.1. Taxonomy (NCBI): domain Bacteria; kingdom Bacillati; phylum Actinomycetota; class Actinomycetes; order Propionibacteriales; family Propionibacteriaceae; genus Tessaracoccus; species Tessaracoccus luoxuelianae. Next base: position 1,241,275 of record NZ_CM137013.1, read on the forward strand.
AGGAGCGCAAAGTTGCCGAGGCTGAGCTGCCCGCCGACATGCAGGGAGCGCCAGAGCAGGTTGGCCAGCGGGAGGCCCAGCAGCACGACGGCGACGGCCAGCGTGAGGGCGGCCGCCGGCCAGTCTGTGCGCAGCGCGAGCGGGCGGGCCGTCACCACGTCGGGCTGCAGGCGCAGCGCCCGCGTCATGCGGGCCTGCGCCCGGGCGCTGAGCCAGAGTGTCGCGGTGACGATCACGAGCTGCGCCACGGACAGGGCCGCCGCCGCCGGGAGGTCCAGCAGTTGAGTGGTGAGGAACCAGATCTCCGTTTCGATCGTGCGGAACCGGGTCTCGCCCAGCACCATCACGATCCCGTAGGAGGAGGCGCTGAACAGGAACACCAGCGAGGCCGACGACAGCAGCGCGGGCGCCAGGGTGGGGAGGGTCACCGTCACCAGCACCCGCGCCGGGGACGCGCCGAGGGTGGCAGCGGCCTGCGTGAGCCGGGGATCGACGCGGGCCCAGAAGGTGCCGACGGTGCGCACCACCACCGAGTAGTTGAAGAAGACCATCGCGGCGAGGATCGCGGAGGCGGTCCCGCCGAGGCCCAGCCAGCCGAGCAGCCCGTCGGGGCGCAACAGCGACCCGAACGCCACGCCCACCACCACCGTCGGCAACACGAAGGGGATGGTCACCAGCGCGCGGAGCGTGTCGCGGCCGCGGAAGCGGCGGCGGTACAGCAGGTGCGCGCCGGGGAGCCCGAGCGCGAGGCAGAGCACCGTCGACAGGGACGCCGAGCCGAGCGTGAAGCCCACGGCCCCCCACGTGCGGGGGGAGCCGAAGACCGACGCGAAGCCCTCAAGCGTCCAGGCCGAGCCGTCGTGGAGGCCGCGGGCGACGAGGCTGGCGGCCGGCCACGCGAAGAAGACGGCCAGGAAGGCGGCCGGCACCCCCGCCGCGACCGTCCAGCCCGCCCACCAAAGCCCGCGGCTCAACTGGTGGCGTCGGTCCACGCCCTGATCCACTCGTCGCGGTTGGCGCCGATCTCGGACTGCGGGACGTCGATGGGCTCGTCGGGGAGCACCGCGAACTTCTCCCACTGCTCGGGGAGGGGAGTGCCAGGGACGACGGGGAACATGTAGAGGTTCTCGGGGATCGCGGCCTGCACCTCGGGGGTGAGCAGGAAGTCGATGAACTTCCCGGCCCCCACCGCGTTCTCAGCCCCGGCGATCACGCCCGCGTACTCGACCTGCCGGAAGCAGGTCTCCAGGAGCGCGACGGTGGTGGACTCGTCCCCCGCGACAGTGAAGGCCGGTGAGGTGGCGTAGGACAGCACGAGGGGCCGTGGCCCCTTGCCGTCGGCGCCGGAGAAGTCCGTGTAGTAGGCCTCCGTCCAGCCCGAGGCCACCTTGGCGCCGTTGTCCATCAGCGCGCGCCAGTAATCCAGGTAGCCGTCGCCCTTGGCGCCGACCGTGGCGATGAGGAAGGCCAGGCCCGGCGACGACGAGGCCGGGTTCGTGACCGTCAGCAGGTCCTTGTAGGCGGGCTCGGCCAGGTCGTCGAGGGTGACCGGTAGGAGGAGGTCGTTGGCCTCGAACCAGACGGTGTCGGCGTTGATGCAGACGTCGCCGTAGTCGAAGGGGGTGAGGTCCGTGGCGAGGAACTCCTCGGGCAGCGACGCGGATGCCGGGGAGGTGTAGGGGGCGAGGACCCCCGCCTCGGAGGCCCGCGACGCGAACGTGTTGTCCACGCCCACCACCACGTCCCCGAGCGGGGAGTCCTTGGTGAGGATGAGCTGGTTGACCAGGGCGCCAGCGTCGCCCGGGGTGGTGTAGGTGACCTCGTAGCCGGTCTCCTCGGCGAAGCGGGCCTTCAGCTCGTCGGGCAGGGTGAAGGCGTCGTGGGTGAACACGGTCAGTGAGCTGGTCTCGGTGGTGGTGGCCGTCGGCGCTCCGGTGGTGGCGGGCTCGCCGCCTGCGCAGGCGCTGAGCGCCAGGACGGCTGCCCCGGCTGCGAGGGCGCGGCTGGTGCTGATCATGGTGGTTGTCTCCTTTCGGAGGCTCGGCCGGGCCGAGGAGATCTCACTCCCTACGCCGGTGCTAACCGGATCAGGTTTGAGGGTCTGCGGACTGTCCGCACTCTCAGCGCCCCGTGGCGCTCCCCTGTGTTGCCCCCAGCCTATACCGGCGGCAGGGGGACCCTCCACGCGGTCCGTGGGCCGCTCGCTTCAGTTGATCTCGGCGATCCTCGACATCGCGTCGCGGACCTGGCGTGCCCGCAGCTGCCCGATGCCCTCCACCTCGAGCAGCGCGCTCAGCGGGGCGGCGAACAGTTCCTGGATGGTGAAGCGGTCCACGAGCCTGGTCACCAGGGGCGCCGGCAGGCGCCCCACCTTGGTCAACAGGCGGACACCTCGTGTGGCGACCGCCTGCTCCATGTTGGGGTTGGGCCCGAAGCCGAGTCGCTGCGCGACCAGCGCCCCACTGAACAGCTCCTCGGTGGAGAAGTTGTGCAGGCGGGCCAGATCGAACTCGGCGGGATCCTCCAGGTTGTGCGCGTAGTCCTCCGTGAGCAACTCCGCGACGCCGTCGAACGCGGAGGCGAGCTCGGCGTGCTGCATCGCCACCATCCGGCCCTCGACGCCGAGGACGTCGGCGTGGAACTGCATCTCGGAGGACAGCCGGCGGGTCAGCTCCAGGCGGTGGACCACGTGGGCGAGATCGCGCAGGGTCACCTGCTCCCCGATCTCCAGGGCCGTGAACTGATCCATCAGGTCTCCCAGCCGGGCGACCACCCGCGACAACGTGGCCAGCGTCTGGTTCGCCCTGCTGATCACCTGGGAGGCGGTTTCGACGACGTGGCGCCGGCCGTCGAGGAAGAGCGACACGGTCGACATCGAGGCCGACACCGTCACCACCGGTACCCCGGCGGCCTGCGCGGTGCGGTCCGCCGAGCGGTGCCGGGTTCCGGTCTCCGCGGTGGGCAGGTCACCCGCCGGCACCAGGTGCACCCCGGCCGCGATGATCCGGGTGAGGTCCGTGGAGAGGATGATGGCGCCGTCGAGCTTGGCCAGCTCCCGCAGCGCCTGCTCGGTGCATTCCACACCGATCTGGAACCCGCCCGAGCACACCTGCGTCACCTTGGAGTTGTTGCCCAGCACGATCAGTGCGCCCGTGCGACCCAGCAGGATGCGGTCCAGTCCGGCGCGCAGTGGAGTGCCGGGCGCGAGGAGCTTCAGGTAGCGGCGAACGGTGGACTTGGCCAACACACCTCCTTGTGGATCAGCCCAGTCTAGGTGCGCGAGGGGCCACCCGCGTCGTCGGAGAGGCGAGCCCTCCGGTCGGTCCGCTTGACCGTGCGGCGGAAGGGCCGATCGTGCCACAGGATGGTGGCCACCATCACGAGGCCACCGACGGCGGCGAGCAGGAAGAAGACCATCCCGAGCGCCGGGTATCCGAGGAGCCGCGGGCCGACGTCGGCGAACATCAGGAGGGCGGCCGCGATCGTGATGGCCGCCAGGATGAGGGCCGTGGACAGCCGGTTGGCCACCTGCTGCAGCACCATCAGGACGCGGTTCTCGTCGAAGGCGTTGACGGTGAACGCCAGCTCCCCCTCCGTCAGGGAATCCAGCAGGCGGTTGGCGCGGCGGGGGAGCCGCTCCAGGAACTCCTTGCCCTCGATGGTGCCGAGCAGGGTCTGCCCGGCGCTGGGCTTCAGGCCGGCGGTGAGGATGGTGGGGAGGTTTGCCTGGATGGCCTCGATGGGGGTGAAGCGCGGGTCCAGGTGCTGCGTGGCCTGGTCCAGGTTGAGCAGTGCCTTGGCCACCAGGGTCATCTCCGCGGGTGGGCGGAGGCCGTGCACGCCGGAGACGCGGGCCAGCTGCATCAGCACGCTGCCCGCCTGGAGGTCTGCTCCCATGGACAGCGTCGCCGATACCAGGTGCGAGACGTCGTCGCGGAAGGCCGCCGCGTCGTACTCGTCGGTGGGGTGACCCATGTCGGCCAGGATGGTCGCGGCGCCCTCGCCGTCGCCTTCACCGATGGAGACCAGCAGCTTGACCATGGCGCTCCGGAGCCGCCGTGGAAGCCGCACCACCATGCCCACGTCGAGGATCGCCACACGATGGTCCGGCGTGAGGAACAGGTTGCCCGGGTGAGGGTCGGCGTGCAGGATGCCGTCGATCAGCATGGCGCTGAGCATGAAGCGGAACAGGGAGGCGGCCAGCCGGGCGCCGTCGACATCGAGCATCGCCAGCGGGCCGACGTCGGTGATCTTCTTGCCGGGGACGAACTCCATGGTCAGGACGTCGTCGGTGGAGTAATCCGCGATGTAGGCGGGGACCACGAGGTCCGGTTCGTCCTCGACGAGCTCCAGGAAGGTGTCGAGGTTGGCGGCCTCCTTGCGGTAGTCCAACTCGTCGGCCATGGACCGGCGGAACTGAGCGAGCATCTTGGCCGCCCCCAGGCGGGGGCCGATGGCGGTGTTGGCGTCGGCGAAGTCCGCCAGCTCGGCCAGCGAGGCCAGGTCGCTGCGCACGCGTTCCCGGACGCCCGGACGCAGCACCTTGACCACCACGTCGCGGCCGGTGCGGGTGACGGCCCGATGGGCCTGGGCGAGCGAGGCTGAGGCGAGCGGGACGTCGTCGAACTCGGCGAACAGCGTCGAGACGGGGGCGCCCAGGGAGTCCTCGATGCGCTGCCGGATCTCCTCGACGGGGACGGCATCGACGTTGTCCTGCAGCCGGGTGAGCGCCTCGGTGTAGGAGGTGGGCAGCAGGTCCTGGCGGGTGGACAGCAGCTGGCCGAACTTGATGAAGGTTGGTCCGAGCTTCTCCAGCCCCTCGGTGAACTTCACGGCGTCCTCGGCCTGTGTGGCGTCGGGGGACTCGCCGGGTAGCGGAGAAGCGTCGGTGTTGAACGCCTTGAGGTGCCGGATGAGCAGTCCGCCGAGCTGGGTCATCATGGCGAGGTCTGGCATTTTTCTCCTGAGAGCGGTGGTCTGGCTCCACGCTACTGCTGACTGGCCCCCCGGTCGGGGTGAACCGGCTACGGAATCCTCCGTCAGCGAACCGTTTTGACCTTCACGCAGCGTCAAGGATTAGCGTCGAGCCATGACCGATGTTCAGACACTTATCCAGACCCTCGCCAGCACCGATGGCACCGCCCGGCGCCACGCCGCCCTCGCCCTGGGTGCCACGCGGGACGCCGCGGCCGCGCCGGCCCTGCTGGATCGGCTGCGGATCGAACGCGACCCCCGCGTCCGCGAGGATCTCACCTGGGCGCTTGTCCAGCACGCCGAGGAGGCGGAGGCGGACCTGCTGGCCATGCTGACCAGCCCGGAGGCGGACCAGCGACGCGCCGGCGCGCACGTGCTCAGCAAGATCGGCGACCCTGCCCACTTCGAGAGCCTCCGTCCGCTCGTCGGCGACGAGCACGCCGACGTGGCGATCAAGGCCTACCGCGCTGTGGCCAACACCGGGCGCCACGAGGCGGCCGGTGCGCTGGCCGAGCGTCTGGGCGACGGTGATGCGCTGCAACGCGACGCCCTCACCACCGCGATGCACCGCCTGGGGGAGAAGGCCGTTCCCGCGCTGACGGCCGCCCTCGGTGATCCCGACGCCGAGGTGCGGGCCCACGCCGCGGAGGCGCTCGGCCACCTCGGCGGACCGCATGCCGACCCAGCGGTGGACGCCTTGGAGGCCTCCGCCGGCGACGGCGACGCCACCGTCGCGCTGCATGCGGTGTCTGCACTGGGGCAGCTCAGCGAGGTGTCCGACGGCGCCCTGGCGCGTATCGCCGACGGCGGTGACGCACTGCTCGCTCAGGTGGCTGGTCGCTTCCTGGCCGCCCGTTCCGAGTCCGCCAAGGCGAAGGCCTGACGGTCCGCCATGAGGCGCCGGGCGAGGAGCCGGGCGCGCTGATCCGGTGAGTCCAACTCACCCGCGACGGCGCGCCCGGCCTCCTGACCGTCGATTTGACCGAGCGCCAGGAGGGCCGAGAAGCGCACCTCCCGGTCCGGGTCCGAGAGGAGGGCCGCCAGCGCCCCGACGCTCGCGGGCGCCCGGATCAGGCCCAGCGTCTCGGCCGCCAGCGCCCTGACCGATGGCGCGGGATCCGACGTGGCTGCCAGAAGCGGCTCCACCGCGCCCGCGAGGCGGGCCAGCGAGGCCGCGACCTCATCCCTGACGGCGGCTCTGGGGTCTGCGAGGGCCCCGATCAGCGCGTCCACCGCGCCATGCCCGGCCACCTGTCCCAGGCTGAACGCGGCCTTGGCCGCCACGGTGGCGTCCTCGTCTTCCAGCAGCCCGGCCAGCATCGACACCGCCCCCGGGTCCCGGAGCTTGCCCAGGACGTGCGCCAGGGACAGGCGGGCGTCCCGGTCTCCGGTGGCCAGGGCCTCGCTCAGCTTGGCCGACGAGCCCTGCCCGCGTTGGGTGATCGCCCAGGTGGCGGCCTCACGGACGCCGGGCTCCGGATCGCTGCGCAGGATCTCGACGAGGTCCTCCAGGGGGGCGGCCTCGTGGCTGGACAGCGCCGCTCGGAAGCGGACCGCCGCATCCGGATGCCGTAACCGTTCGCTCAATGCGATGGCGTCCAGCACCTCGTCCCAGCCGGCCTCGGCCGCCGTCGTCAGCCCCCTCAGCCTGGCGAGCAGCTCCTGCTCGGCCACGATCCTGCGCTCGAGAGCCTCGATGTGCTGCTGGAGGAGGGTCGCGGCGTCGAAGGCCGGATCGTCCAGGGCGCTGCGCACCTCGGTGAGTGAGAGCCCGAGCGACTTGAGGTGCGCGATGGCCAGGAGGCGCACGAGGTCCTCATGGGAGTACAGCCGGTAGTCACCCGTCGACCGTTGGCTGGGGACCAGCAGGCCGAGCTGGTCGTAGTGGCGCAGCGTCCGGGGCGACAACCCCGTGCGCCGGGCAATCTCCCCGATCCGCAGCGCCTCCACCTCGGCCTCAACCCTGCCCGGAGACGTGAAGGGCCAGCGTCTCGATCGCCTCCGCCAGAGAGCCCACCTCGGTCACCTTCAACCCGCCTAGCCGGGGGACCTTGACCGTCACGTCCCGTGAGCCCCTCGGTACCAGGGCGAGCTCGAAGCCCAGCCTGGCCGCCTCGGCGAGCCGCCGCTCCACGCCCGGCACCCTCCGCAGGTCACCCGCGAGTCCCACCTCGCCCAGCGCGATCAGCCTGCGTGGGTATTGCCAGTCCACGGCGGCCGAGGCGATCGCGATCGCGGCTGCGAGGTCCAGAGAGGGGTCCGTGACCCGCGCCCCGCCGACGGTGGAGACGTAGACGTCGTGCTGGGACAGCGGGAGGCGAACCTTCCGCTCCAGCACCGCCAGCACCATGGCGATCCTCGAGCTGTCCAGGCCGTGGGTGGTGCGCCGCGGGGAGGACTGGTAGGGCGACGGCGCCACCAGCGCCTGGATCTCGGCGAGCAGCGGCCTCCTGCCTTCCATGGTCACCGTGACGCAGGTGCCCGGCGTCGGCTCGTTGTGCTCTGTGGTGAACAGCCCGGACGGGTCCGGTACCTCGACGATGCCCCTCTCGCTCATCTCGAAGCACCCCACCTCGTCCGCGGGGCCGAAGCGGTTCTTCGTGGCCCGCACCATCCGGAACCCCGAATGCCTGTCCCCGTCGAAGGTGAGGACCACGTCCACCAGGTGCTCGAGGGTGCGCGGGCCGGCGATGGCGCCGTCCTTGGTGACGTGTCCCACCAGGATCACGGCCATGTCCTCGCGCTTGGCCACCCTGCCCAGCGCGCCCGTGACCTCCCGCACCTGCGCGGGGCCGCCGGGCGCTCCCTCGGCCTCAGCCGTGGCGATGGTCTGGACCGAGTCCACCACGAGCAGGCTGGGACGGACGCTCTCCACGTGGCCGAGCACCGTGCCCAGATCCGTCTCGGAGGCCAGGTAGAGCTCGTCCGCGACGGATCCCGTGCGCTCGGCCCGCAGCCGCACCTGGGAGGCCGACTCCTCACCCGAGATGTACAGAGTGCGCTGTCCGGACCTTGCCCACTTGGCCGCCACGTCCAGCAGCAGCGTGGACTTGCCGACCCCGGGTTCGCCTGCCAGCAGAATCACCGATCCCGGCACGATGCCGTCGCCGAGCACCCGGTCCAGCTCCGCGATAGTGGTGAGGCGTCTCTGGGCCGTGTCCGTGGGTACCTGCGAAATGGGCACGGCCGCGTCCATGGGAACGGAGGACGACACCTGCTTCAGCTTGGGTGCCCCGCGCTCGGCCACCGTGCCCCAGGCCTGGCATTCACCACACTTGCCGACCCAGCGCACGCTCGTCCATCCGCACTCGGTGCAGTGATAGGTGTCCTGCTTTTTTGCCACGCTGAGAGCTTAGGTGCCCCCTCCGACACATCGGGTCAGATGGTGACGGTGCCCTGGGGAGTTTCGAACGTCACGTTGGAGATTCCGGGCGTGCCGTGCGGGGCCACGAGGTCCAGGCTGATGCCGTCGATCTCGTCGGCCACCGGCATCGCCAGCCACTCCGAGAGGCGATCCGCGGAGCCCGAGATCTGCAGCGACGTCAGGCGCACCTCGCCGCGGAGCGCGGCAGGGCGGAGCGAGTCGTCGCTCTTCCACTCAAGGAAGTACGGCAGCTGCGGATCCGCGATGAGACCGCGGATCCCGATCTGGACCCACTCCAGACGGCGTCCGTCCGGGAAGTGGCGCAGACCTGGCACGGCGGAGCGGTTGAGGCGCTGCTCGTAGGGCGCGATGTCCGGAACGCTGATCACCCAGCCCATCCATCCGCCGCCCATCTCTGAGCGGGCCCGAACGGCCTGCCCGAAGGCGGCCTTGTCTGCGGCCGGGTGGTCCAGGACCTCGACCACCTCGATGTAGCGGGCGTCAGCCAGCGGGATGATGTGGTTGCGGGTACCGAAACGCGGATGGAAACCGCCGTCCTTGTACTCCGTACCCAGTGCATCGGCGAGCCGCGATGCCTCAGCCTTGAGGCCGTCGGGGCCTGTCGCAAAGATCAGATGGTCGACGTGCATGGGCCCATTCTTGCCCTGACCAGTGCTAAACAACTAATCGGGCTCAGCCGGTCCGGGGCTCCGGCGGGTAGTGTTGCGGTGTGTCCACGTCGAAGGTCCTGCTCTCGACCACCTCCGTCTTTCCGGAGGCTTCTGCCAGCGCGTTCGAGCTGGCCGCGTCGCTCGGCTACGACGGCGTCGAGCTCATGGTCGGCGTCGATGCCCTCTCCACCGATGTCGACGCCGTCGAGAAACTCTCCGCCTACCACGGGGTGCCCGTGCTGTCCGTGCATGCCCCCACCCTCCTGGTCACCCAGAGCACCTGGGGCTCGGACCCGTGGGACAAGCTGAGGCGCTCCGGTGAGGCGGTGCAGCGTCTCGGCGGAGACACCGTCGTGGTCCACCCGCCGTTCCGCTGGCAGCGCGAGTACGGCGCCGAGTTCGTGACCGGCATCAAGCGCCTCAACGCGGAGTCCCCGGTGAAGTTCGCCGTCGAGAACATGTACCCGTGGCGGACGCCCGCCGGCCACTTCCAGGCCTATCTCCCCGGCTGGGACCCAACTGTCTATGACTACGACCACCTGACGCTGGACCTCAGCCACGCGTCCACGTCGCAGCGCCAGTCGCTGGACCTCATGCACGCGTGGGGGGATCGGCTGGCCCACGTGCATCTCACCGACGGTCGAGGCTCCCTCAAGGACGAGCACCTCCTGCCGGGGGAGGGCGATCAGAACGCGTGGACCCTCGTGGAGGAACTCGGGGCGCAGGGGTTCCCGGGCCACATCGTGCTGGAGATCTCCAGCCGCCGGGCGCGGTCGCGGCACGAACGGGAGGAGATGTTGGCGGATTCGCTGGCCTCCATCCGGAAGGTGCTGGCGAAGGGCTCTGCCAGGAGGGTCGATGTCGCGTCTTAACAGCGCGGTACGGGGTGTGATCAGGTCTCGGCGGGTGCAGGAGTCCGCCATGGCCTCCGGGGCGGCGCTGGATTTCGCCAGTTCCTACGTGGCGGGTGAGGCCATCGACGACGCGGTGGCCGTGACGCGGCGGCTCCAGGGGCAGGGGCTGCTGGTATCGCTGGCCTACCTTCCCAGCTCCGACGACGAGTCGGAGACCACGGACATGCTCTGCCGGGCCCTGGACGCGCTGGGGGAGGGCGCCGAAGGCGTCGAGATCTCCGTGAAGCCGTCCTCGCTCGGACTCCGCGACAGTCCAGCCAGCGCCCGCGCCCGCCTCGAGGATCTCTGCCGCGTCACCACGGCCAGCGGTGCCGTCGTCACCCTGGAGATGCAGGGCACCGAGGGATACGACGAGACCCTGCGGCTGTGGAGCGCCGCCCGCGCCGGCTGCGACCGGATCGGGCTGACCCTGCCCGCCGACATCCGGCGTTCCGAACGTGACCTGGAGCGGATCGGCGCCGACGGGGCACGGGTGCGGCTCTGCGTCGGGTCCTATCCGGTGCCGAAGGCCGAGGGCTACCGCCATGAGCACGAGAAGTCGTTGGCCCTGGTGAGGTGCGTTCGCCGCGCCATGGAGGACCACGCCTACGCCATGGTGGCGTCCCACGACCCGACGATGATCGCCATCACGCAGGACCTGGCCCGACGCAACGCCGTCGGCCGGGACGGCTTCGAGTTCCAGATGTTCTACGGCGTCCGCCCGCTCGAGCAGCGCCGCCTCACGGACATTGGCTACCGCTCCCGCACCTACGTGCCGTTCGGGCCGGCCTGGTTCGAGTACCTCACCACGCGGATCGCCGCCCGGCCGAGGACGCTGTACAGCTACCTGCGGGCCATCTCGGACAAGCGGTGACGGCGCACTCGGCGCTCGCGGTCGAGCCGTCCACCCGCCGCCTCCTGCGCACCGAGATGGTCATCGTGCTGCTGCTCTCGCTGGGGCAGTCGGCGATCTACGCCCTGCTCTCGATCATCGAGAAGCTCACCAGGCCCATCCCGCTCAACCAGCAGACCACCTCCATCAACAACAGCGCGACTCCGGACAGGCCCTGGCTGGACCTCGCCTACCAGCTCGCGTGGATGACGTTTCCGCTGGTGCCGGTGGCGTTGGCGCTGTACCTGCTCGCCACGCAGCACCGCCCGGAGGAGGGGCCCTGGCGCGTGATGGGCTTCGACCTGCGGCGCCCCGGCTTCGACCTGGCCTGGGGGTTCGGCGTGTTCGCCGTGATCGGGGTCGCGGGGCTGGCGTTCTACGTGTTCGCCGTCGAGATCGGCATCAACACCCAGGTGAGCACGGCCAACCTGGCCGCGAACTGGTGGACCGTTCCCGTGCTTGTGCTCCGGGCTGTGATGAACGGCGTGCTGGAGGAGGTGCTGATGATCGGCTACCTCTTCACCAGGTGGGCCCAGACGGGCGGCCGGATGTGGGTCATCGTCGTGGTCAGCGCCTTCATCCGCGGCGGCTACCACCTCTACCAGGGCTTCGGCGGCTTCGTGGGCAACCTGGTGATGGGCCTGGCCTTCGGATGGCTGTACCTGAAGATCAGGCGCGTGATGCCGCTGGTGATCACGCACTCGCTGCTGGACATCGTCGCCTTCGTCGGCGCCCCCCTGCTGCCCGTACTGCTCGCCTGGATCGGCCGCTGACCCTCTGGCGCTCAGCGGATGGCCGCGCCGACGGCCAGGCCGATCAGGGCGGCCGCGACGCTGAACAGGAGCATCGCGACCCCCAGCGCCACCGCTGCGGGGGCGCGGCCCACGCGCACCACGCGCACCAGCTCGACGCTGGCGGTGGAGAAGGTGGTGAAGCCGCCCAGGAAGCCGATCCCCGCGACGGCGCGCACGGCCTCGGCCCCACCGGCGGCCCACCCCGTCACGGCGCCCAGCAGGAACGAGCCGGTCACGTTGATGATGAGCGTGGCGGTGGGTAGCGAGCGGCTCAGCCTTGCCGTGATGACCCCGTCGAGCATGAAGCGTGCCGCCGCGCCCAGGCCGCCGACCAGGGCCACCCAGAGCGGAATCATGCCCGCCGCCCAGCCGCGACCGCCCGGCGCACGAGCGCCATCGACGCGCTGGCGGCCAGGAACCCGGCGGCGACGCTGGCACCGGCATAGGCCATGGCCAGGGGCAGGTCTCCACCGCGCCCCAGCGCGACCGCCTCCAGGATGAAGGTGCTGTAGGTGGTGTAACCGCCGAGGAGCCCGGTGCCCAGCGCGAGCTGCAGCGCCCTCCTTCGCCCGCTGTCAGCCGTCACCAGGGCAAGCGCCTCGAGGAGGGCGCCGAGGATCAGCGCGCCCGAGACGTTGATGGCGAACGTGGCCCACGGGAACTCGCCGGCGCCCGCCCCGAAGGCGGACTCCAGGGCGGAGCGTAGCGTCGTGCCGGCCGCGCCGCCGAGGGTGACCAGACCGAGGAGGGAGGGCCGCAGGTAGGCGGGCAGCGACGAGGAGGGTGGGGTCACCGCCACTCCAGCGGTGTCTTCCAGTCCACCACCGAAGTGGGCACCGTGAGCACCGGGCGGTGCTGGTGGTGGACGAGGTGCGTGCCGACGGCGGCGTCGAGCAGGCCATGGAAACGCCCGCTCCGCCCGGGACGCCCGGTGCCGACGACGATCACCGCTGCGTCGACCGCCCTGGCGAGATGGGTCAGCGCCCGATCCGCGCGGCCGGCCAGGTACCGGAACTCCCAGCGCACATCGCTGCCGGCCATCGATTCCCCGACCGCGGCCAGCAGCGTCTCCTGGCGCCGCCGCCACTCCTCGTCGTCGGACATGTCCGGGTCCATGTCGCTGTGCTCCACGGTGCCATCGGGGAACTCGCGTTCGACGACCCGGCCGGGGTCCGCATAGGCGCAGTACAGGACACCTCCCTGCGCCCGGGCCAGCTCAGCGGCGGTCAACAGCACCACCGCCGGCTGCTCCGGCGTCACTCCGACGACGACGCAATGGTTGCTGAAGGGCGTGATGCGCGACGGATGTGGTTGGGGAACCTGCTTCATCGTCGACCTCTTCTCTCAGACCCGACGAGGCGAACACTACCCAGTGGACAGGCGGGAATGGCGAGGCACTGGACACGACATGTCGCGCTCAGGCGGTGTCGTCGTAGACTTCCGCCCATGCGTGTTGGAGTCTTCGGCGCGACCGGGCAGGTGGGCGGCGTCATGCGTCGCCTCCTGGCGGAGCGCAATGTCCCGGTTGAGCAGATCCGTTACTTCGCCTCGGCGAGGTCGGCGGGCAGGGCGCTGCCCTGGGGTGCGGGAGAGGTGGTCGTCGAGGACATCGAGACGGCGGACTTCGCCGGCCTGGACGTGGCCCTGTTCTCGGCCGGTGGGTCGACCTCGAAGCTGTGGGCGCCGCGCGTGGCCGAGGCCGGCGCCACCGTCGTGGACAACTCGTCGGCCTGGCGGATGGATCCGCGGGTCCCGCTTGTGGTCTCCGAGGTCAACCCGGAGGACGTCGGGCAGGCGGAGCTCGGCATCATCGCCAACCCCAACTGCACCACGATGGCCGCCATGCCGGTCCTCAAGGCACTCCACGACGCAGCGGGCCTCGAGTCGCTGCAGGTGACCACCTTCCAGGCCGTCTCCGGGTCGGGAGTGAAGGGCGTCGAGGCGCTCGCCTCGCAGCTGGGCCAGATCGAGGACCCCCGCGTCCTCGCCCACGACGGCGCGGCATTCCACCCATCAGATGTGGCCCCCTATGTCGCCCCCATCGCCTACAACGTGGTGCCGCTGGCCGGCAGCCTCGTCGACGACGGCGAGGGTGAGACGGACGAGGAGAAGAAGCTGCGCAACGAGTCCCGGAAGATCCTGCACCTGCCGCAGCTGCGGGTTGCCGGCACCTGCGTGCGCGTCCCCGTCTTCTCTGGCCACTCGCTGTCGGTGCACGCCCGTTTCGCCGCGGACATCACCCCCGAGGAGGCCCGCGCGGCGCTGGTGAAGGCGCCGGGAGTGACGCTCGTGGATGTGCCCACCCCGCTGCAGGCCGCGGGCGCTGACGCCTCGTTCGTCGGCCGGATCCGTCAGGACCAGAGCGTGGAGAGCAGGCGCGGTCTGGTGCTGTTCATCAGCAACGACAACCTGCGCAAGGGCGCTGCCCTCAACGCCATCCAGATCGCTGAGCTGCTGATCCGATGAAGCTGACTCTGATCGGCGCAGGGGCGATGGGCGAGGCGCTGCTCGCGGGATGGCTCGCCGCAGGGCATCGGCCGGCGGACCTCTCCGTCGTCGAGCCCTCCGCGGAGCGGGCCGCCGCGGTCACCGCCGCACACGGGGTCCGGGCGGTCCCGCTGTCCGAGGCCGCCGTCGCCGATGTCGTGGTGCTGGCGGTCAAGCCGCACCAGATCGACGGGGTGCTGGAGGAGCTGTCGAGCCGCATCGAGGTGCGGGGGAACGTGCCACTGGTGGTCTCGATCGCCGCCGGCACGCCGATCGCGCAGCTCGAGGCCGGCCTGCCCGAGGGGGCCGCCGTCGTCCGCGTGATGCCCAACACGCCCGCGCTCGTGGGGCAGGGGATGGCCGGGGTGGTGCCCGGGCACCACGCCTCGGCGGAGCAGGTTGAGGCGGTCTCCGCGCTGATGGACGCGGTTGGACGCAGCATCGTCATTCCGGAGACCCGGATCGACGCGCTCACCGCCGTCTCAGGCTCCGGCCCGGCCTACCTCTTCTACGTGGCGGACGCGATGATCGAGGCGGGGGTCCACCAGGGCCTCACGCGCCAGCAGTCAAGTGAGCTGGTGGTGCAGACCTTCGTCGGATCGGCGGCCCTGCTCGCCACAGGGTCGCGGGCCGTCGAGCTGCGCGAACAGGTCACCTCGCCCGCCGGTACCACCGCCGCCGCGCTCCGAGTGCTGGATGATCGCGGGGTCCGCGCGGCGTTCCTGGCGGCGATGGAGGCCTGCGCCGAGCGCGGCCGCGCCATGGCCCGCTGAGAGGGATTGGTCGATACTCCCCAAGAGCGGTTAAGATTCAGAGTCTGGCCCAACGTGGCCAGGCACATCGAAGGCACCCGGATCATCCGGTAATGAAAGGCACACAGTGGGCTCTGTCATCAAGAAGCGTCGCAAGCGCATGGCCAAGAAGAAGCACCGCAAGCTCCTGAAGAAGACCCGCATCCAGCGTCGTCGCGCCGGCAAGTAGTGGCAGCACCCTCACGGGTTCTGCTGCTGACCCGCTCCGGATGCCACCTCTGCGTGGATGCCGAAGCGGTCGTGCGCAGCGCCTGCGAGGACCTCGGGGTGGCCTGGCGTGCCGTGGACATAGATTCCATCGGCTCACTCCAAGCCAGATTCACAGACCATGTGCCCGTCACATTCGTGGACCGGGAGCTACTCAGCTACTGGTTCGTCGACGACGACGCACTGCGTGTGGCTCTCGCCTCGCGTACTCCCCGGGACACGCCAGTCGATTGGATCTCGTCGCTCGCCGACCAGCCCTGAACGGAAATGATCGAAGTGACCGATTCCCTGGAACCGACCTCGCCGGCAAGTCCGCCGGAGTTCGAACCGACCGGTGGGTCGGTCACGTTCGTCGGCTCGGGCCCCGCTGATCTTGGTCTACTCACGCTGTCCGGGTCGCGGGCGATGCGTTTCGCGGACCTCCTCATCGTGGACCCCGCCGCGGACGTTGAGCAGATCAAGGCCATGGTTCCGGCGCACGCCGAAGTGCGGCTGGCAGGGGGAGACGACGAGGTTGCCGAGATCCTCGGCGCCGTCGCGCGGGGGCGTCGCGTGGTGCGGCTGCACGCCGGGGACTACTTCACCGATGCCGACGCCGGTGGCGTCCTTCCGGAGGTCCTTGCCACGGCCGGCATCCGCGCGAACGTGGTGCCTGGCGTCAACCGCTGGAGCGCCGCGCTGTCGTTCGGCGGCGTCACCGCCACCGCCGCGTTCGCCGCCCTGGACGCCAGGGTGGAAGTCCCACACATCGATGACTGGCCCTCGGCCAAGACGCTGATCGTGCGCGCCGCCGGTTCCCTGGCGCGCGCCGTGGCCGAGCAGGCCGCCACGCGGTACGGGCGCGACGGGCAGTGCCTCAGCCTCGTGGGTGTCGGCACGACGGCGCAGGTCAGCGAGGTGCTCACCTGGGGTGAGGTGGACCACGTCGACGCCGCCGAGTGCTATTTCATCGTCGGGCCCGGGATCGAGGAGGCGCGCCGCCAGCGCTACGCCTGGTTCGAGGGCAAGCCCCTGTTCGACTGGCGGGTCATCGCCCCCCGAACCAAGGACGATCTGTCCTCGCTCACCGAGGAACTGGCGCACTACGGTGCCGCCACCGAGCTGGTGGCCACCATGTCCATCGAGCCGCCCCGCACCGAGCAGGGCATGGAGAAGGCCGTTCGCGGGCTGGTGGACGGCCGCTACCTGTGGCTGGTGCTCACTTCGCCGCACGCCGTCGCCGCCATCGCCGAGCGGCTGACTGAGTACGGCCTGGACTCCCGCGCCCTGTCCGGGATCAGCCTCGCCGCCGTCGGCAGGGGCACGGTGGAGGCGCTCGGCCGGCTGGGCCTGGTGGCGGACCTCACCCCGGTCGTCGAGAACACCACCGGCGCGCTGGCCAACGAGTTCCCCGCCTACGACGATCTCATCGACCCACTCAACCGGGTCCTGGTGCCTTCGGCCGACGTCTCGGTGGAGCCCCTCCTCGTCGGTCTGAGCCGCCTGGGCTGGGAGGTGGAGGAGGTCACCGCCTATCGCACGGTCCGGGCCGCCCCGCCGCCGCCTGAGGTCCGCGACGACATCAAGACGGGCATGTATGACGCCGTCGTCTTCACCTCCGCCACGGCCGTGCGCAACATGATCGGCATCGCCGGCAAGCCGCACCCAGCCACGGTGGTGGCAGCGATCGGCCCCGCCACCGCCGCGGCCTGCGAGATGCACGGGCTCCGCGTGGACGTGATCGCAGACGCGCCCACCTTCGAATCACTGGCTGAGGCGCTTGCCCGCTTCGCGGACCGCAGGCGCGCGGATCAGCTGGCGGCCGGTCTCCCGGTCAGCAAGCCCTCGCAGCGCAAGCGCCGCAAGCGGCGCAAGGTAGTTGCCCCGGCAGAGTAGGGTGATGGGCGTGGCAGACGCAACGATCGTGCACGTCATGCGGCACGGACAGGTGGAGAATCCCGGCGCCGTCCTCTACGGGCGCCTCCCTGGCTTCGGGCTCTCAGAGCTCGGGCAACGGATGGCGGCCCGGATGGCGCAACACTGGCGAGACGTGCCCTTGACCCATCTGCGCTGTTCGCCCCTCCAGCGTGCGCAGGAGACCATGGCTCCCACCGCCGCACTCTTTCCCGCGTTGGACGTCACCACAGACGAGCGGGTGATCGAGGCAGACAACAAGTTCGAGGGCATGGTGTTCGGCAAGGGGAACCGCGCACTTCGGGACCCCAGGATGTTCTGGCACATGCGCAACCCTCTGCAGCCCAGCTGGGGCGAGCCGTACACGCAGGTCGTCGCCCGGATGAGGGCCGCCATCTCCGATGCCGCCCTCGCCGCCGGCCCCGGTGGGCAGGCGCTCGTGGTGAGCCACCAGCTGCCCATCTGGATCGCCCGCAGCGACGCGGAGGGCCGGCCGTTGGTCCACGACCCGCGCCGCCGGCAGTGCACCCTGTGCTCCGTGACCAGCTTCACGCTCCGCGACGGCGTCGTGACGGCGGTGGACTACGCCGAGCCTGTCGCGCACCTCCTGCCCGCCGTGCGTGGTCGGCGGTTCAAGGTCGGCACGTGAGGCTTCTCCTCGTCGCAGGGGCCGCCACCGTGCTCCTGGCGGGCTGTGGCGCGCAGGGATCCTCTGACGGAGTCGGCTTCGAGGGCGGCGACGGCACGGTCACGATCGTGCCCGCAGAGGCGCGCCAACCGGCGCCCACGCTCGCCGGGACGGCCCTTGACGGGACTGAGGTCTCGACGGCGGACCACACCGGGAAGATCATCGTGGTCAACGTGTGGGGGTCCTGGTGCGCCCCGTGCCGGGCCGAGGCGCCCGAGCTGGTGGAGGCCGCACGGGAGTTGGGCGAGGACGTCTCCTTCATCGGCCTCAACACCCGTGACCTCGATGTGGCCCCGGCGCAGGCCTTCGAACGGGCTTTCGGCCTCACCTACCCCAGCATCTTCGATCCGGACGGTGAACTGCTGCTCGGATTCGGGCAGCTGCCTCCCAAGGCCATCCCCAGCACCGTGGTCATCGACTCCGAGGGGCGTGTCGCGGCCCGGGTGCTGGGTGAGGTGGACGCCACCACGCTCACGGGTATCGTCGCCGATGTGGAGGCCGGCGGGTGATCCTCCTCGAGTCCTGGGCGGGGGCGGCCCTGACGTCGTCCATGCTGGTGGCCATCCCGGTGGCGATGCTGGCCGGGCTGGTGTCGTTCGCGTCCCCCTGCGTGCTGCCGCTGCTCCCCGGCTACCTGTCCTACGCCTCAGGCCTGGGCTCGGCCCAAATCACGGGAGGAACCGCATCCAAGCGGCTCCTCGTGGGTGGAACACTCGGCTTCATTCTGGGTTTCTCAATTGTCTTCGTCCTCACCGGTGCTCTCATCGGGGGCGTCGGGGCCGCCCTGCTGACCAACGCCAGGGCCATCACGGTGGCGCTCGGCGTGATCATCATGGTGCTCGGCGCGGGGTTCGCGGGCTGGCTACCGGTCCCCAGCGGATGGCGCCCGAGCGTGGCGCCCAGGTTCGGGGTGTGGGCATCGCCCCTCCTGGGGATGGTCTTCGGGTTGGGCTGGACGCCGTGCATCGGCCCCGCGCTCTCGGTGGTGTTGACCCTGGCCCTCAACGAGGGGTCTGCGGCCAGAGGCGGGATCCTGGCCTTCGCGTATGCGCTTGGCCTGGGCATCCCCTTCCTCGCCTTCGCCATCGCGTTCACCGCGCTGGCGCCCCGCTTCGAGTGGATGAAGCGCCACGGGCAGCTGCTGCAGCGGTTGGGCGGCGTCGCGATGATGGTGGTGGGTCTCGCCATGGTGGTGGGTTGGTGGGACGCGCTCATCGCGGTGCTGCGCCAATGGGCTTCGAGCTTCGGAACCATCCTGTGACTGAGGGGTCGCGCAAGGCGCTGGGCCCGGTGGAGCTGGTGAGGTGGGCTTGGGGGCAGTTGACCTCGATGCGGACCGCCCTCATGATGCTCTTCCTGCTGGCCCTGGCCGCCATCCCGGGCTCCATGATCCCCCAACAGAGCGCCTCCCCCATCTCAGTGCTGGACTTCAAGCGCGCCAACCCGTTCTGGGACTCGATCTTCGAGCCATTGGGGTTCTACGACGTCTACACCTCGCCTGCCTTCTCAGCCGTCTATCTGCTTCTCTTCGTCTCGCTGATCGGGTGCATCCTCCCGCGGATCAGCAAGTACCTGGACGCTGTGCGCAAGCCGCCGCCGTCGCTGCCCGCGCGGATCGAGAGGCTTCCCGCCACCGGCCGTGGCACCCTCGAGGCGCCCACCGCTCAGGCGCTCGACGCCGGGGAACAGTGGTTGCGGTCCAAGCGGTACCGGGTCCGGCGCTTCGATGACGGGCTGTCGGCCGAACGCGGCTACATCCGCGAGGCCGGCAACCTCATCTTCCACATCTCCCTGGTGGCGATGCTGATCGGCATGGCCTGGTCCAACCTGTGGGGATTCCACGGCACCGTCGTCGTGGTCGAAGGCCGCGCCTTCGCCAACGTCATCACCCAGTACGACGACTTCACCTCCGGCTCCCTGGTGGACACCGACGGGCTGGAGCCCTTCTCGGTCGGCATCGAGCAGTTCCGCGTCGCCTTCGAGACCGGTGAGGTGCAGCGGGGGGCGGCCCGTCAGTTCGACGCGGACGTGGTGCTGGAGGATTCCTCCGGCGCCCGCGACGCGCTGCTGACAGTCAACGAGCCGCTCATCACCAGCGGTGGGACGCAGGTCAACCTGATCGGACACGGCTACGCACCCGCCTTCACGGTCACCGACGGCAACGGGGACGTGGCCTTCAGCGGCCCGGTGGTCTTCCTGCCCCAGGACGGCAACTTCGCGTCGGTGGGCGTAATCAAGGTGCCCGACGCCCGCCCTCAGCGGTTGGCGTTCGAGGCCTTCTTCTTCCCGACGGCCGTGCTGGACGAGACCGGCCCCCACTCGGTCTTCCCCGACGCGCTCAGCCCGGAGGTCTACCTCAACGCCTGGTCCGGGCCCCCCGCGGAGGAGACCGGTGTTCCCGAGAGCGTCTACACGTTGACCACCACCGGCCTCGCCCCCGTGCAGGGAGACGACGGAGAGGTGCTGCGGGCCAGAATGCTGCCGGGCGCCGGATTCGCGCTGCCGGACGGGCTGGGATCCATCAGTTTCGACGGCTGGGACCGCTGGATGAAGCTGCAGGTCAGCCAGACACCAGGCAACACCATGACGCTCATCTCGCTGATCGTGGGGGTGGCAGGCCTGTCGGTGTCGCTCACCGTCCGGCCCCGTCGCCTGTTCGTCAGAATCGTCGACGGCGAGGCGCTCGCAGGTGGCCTGGACCGCGCGGACGCGGCCAGCGGACTCGACGACGAGGTGGCCGGCGTGTTGGCCTCCGTGACAGATCGTGTGCACAATGGGGGCGCGCCCAGCCAGCAGATGAAGGAGGGACCCGAGACGTGACGTTGTCCGAATGGTCCTACACCGCGATGGTCTACGCGGCCGTCGGGTACCTCCTCGCCTTCGCCCTCCATGCGCTGGAGTGGGCGTCGGCCCGAGGGCTCGCACCCGTCAGGCCAGCCGATGGTTCTGAGGACACCCAACGCACGAGGGTGGACCTGTGGGGGCGGTTGGCGGTAGCAGCCACAGTGATCTCAGCCCTGCTGCACGTGGGCGCGGTGGTCCTGCGCGGTGTCGCCGCGGAGCGCCCACCGTGGGGCAACATGTACGAGTTCGTCACCTCCGCCCTCGCGTTCGCGGTGATCATCTACCTGTTCTGCGTCGCCCGTTTCGGCATGCGCTGGCTCGGGCTCGGGCTCACCCTGCTCTTCACGGTCGGCCTCGGCCTGGCCGTGACCCAGTTCTACGTCGAGGTGTCGCCGCTGGTGCCCGCGCTGCACAGCGTGTGGTTTGTCATCCACATCGTGGCTGCAGCCATCTCCGGCGCGGCGTTCAACGTGGGAGCCGTCGCGTCCGCTCTCTTCCTCGTCCGAGACGCAGCGGAGCGGCGGGCCGCCGCCCGGGGGACCGTGATCAACGGCTACCTCGCCAAGGTGCCCACCGCCCAGAAGCTGGACCTGATCTCCTACCGACTGCACGCCTTCGCCGTGCCGTTGTGGACGTTCACCATCGCCGCGGGCGCCATCTGGGCGCAGTACGCGTGGGGACGGTTCTGGAACTGGGACCCCAAGGAGACGTGGTCCTTCATCACCTGGATCGTCTACGTCGCCTACCTGCATGCGCGCGCGACGGCCGGGTGGCGAGGCCGCCCCGTCGCCATCATCGCGCTCCTCGGGCTGGTCACCTTCTGGTTCAACTTCATCGGGGTCAACCTCCTGTTCAGCGGCCTCCACTCGTACGCGGGCATCTGAGCCGTGGCGTCTGAGGAGGACCTGGACTGGCTCGTCCGGGTGTACGAGGAGCAGGGGGCCACCCTGCACCGTCTCGTCGTGCTCCTCGACGCCGAAGAACAGTCCGGGCGGATCGTGCGCAGTGCTCTGCTGGCCCTCCACCGGCGGGGTCACCGGCTCATCGATCCGGTGGAGCGCGTCGAGTTCCTGCACGAGCACGTGGTCCACCTTGCCCACGCCGTCCGGCCCGCGCAGGCGCCCATCCAGCTTCCAGACGTCGCGGAGGCCAGGCAACAGGAGGTCCTCCGCGCCATCTCGGCGATGCCCCCGCGGATGGCCGAGCTCCTCATCGTCAGCCACTACCTGTCCGTCTTCGGCCCCGAGCTGGCCGGAATCATGCGGATGTCGGTGAATGGGTGCAACCAGCGGCTTGAGGTGGCTTTGGAGACGCTGCGGGCCCGCGTGGGCGACCCTGCGCCGGGAACCTTCCCCGGAGTGCTCGAGTCGCTGTCCCAGGAGGTCACGGCCGCACTCCGGTCAGCCGCCCGCCTCGTCCAGGCGCCCGGAACCGACACCCTCGAGGGTGAGCTGCTGAACCTGACCTCGCTGCGCACCTCGGGCCTCGGCCCGAAGGTGGTGGCGCTGATCACGATGGTGGCCGTGCTGTCGGGCCTGGGGCTGGCGGCGCTGACGCGCCCCACCGCAGCCACCACCGAGGCCGGCTCCCCGGCCCCCACAGTGTCCCCGACGGCGGCGGCCGCCGCGTCGCTGCCGGCGCAGGTCCGCGGCGTTCCGCTCTACTACGTGGACCGCCAGGACGGGAAGCTGTTCCAGGAGCTCCGGGATCTTCCAGCCAGCCCCAACCTGGTGGAGGGTGCGCTCACGGCGCTCCTGACCCTCGCGCCGCTTGATCCCGACTACGAGTCCGCCTGGGGTCCCGGCCAGCTCATCGGCACCGAGATGTCCGGGGAGACGCTCATCGTGGATCTCTCCGGCGATGCGTTCGCGGACCTGACCTCCCCGGAACTCACAGCCAGGGCCCGCAACCAGGTCGTGTACACGGCCTCGGAGATCATGGGGGACCCCGAGCTGAGGGTCCAGTTCCTCTCTGACGGCGGACCGCCCCCCGCCGAGCTCATCAGCGAGGCCGGCTTCACCCGCACGGGACTCGGCCCGATGCCGTCGCTGTGGATCACCTCACCGAAGAACGCCGCCCGGCTCGCGCCCGGACCGGTGGTGATCGTCGGCACCGTCAAGCCCGGCTGGGGAGTCCCGGTGGTCCGCATCACGGACATCGACACCGACCGGGTCGTGGCCGAGACCTCCGCTCAGACCTCGACCGGCGTGAACTCCGACGGCTGGCGGGTGTGGTCGGTCAGCCTTCAGCTGCAGCCGGGCGACTACGATCTGAGCGCCAGCGTGCGGGGCGGTACCCCTCCGACGGTTTCCTCGGAGAACAAGTCCATCCGCGTTCGCTAGCGCGGCCCGAGCCCATCGTCCCCTGAGGAGGGCCGCCCGTCCCTTCGCTCCCTGAGGGGGGCCGCCCGCGGAGCGGCGTGGACCGTCTGTTTCGCTCCCTGAGGAGGGCCGCCCGCGGAGCGGCGTGCCCTGTCTGTTTCGCTCCCTGAGGAGGGCCGCCCGCGGAGCGGCGTGGCCCGTCTCGAAGGGTCGTGACTGCCACCTTGACGCAGTTCTTGTGGTCGGGTGCGGTGAGCCGGGAGTCGATGCCCGGGCGGCCGTTGTCCATGGTCTCGATGTTCCGGTCAGCCGGGTCGGTGGTCGGGTGGTGAGGCCGCCCGGGCATCGCCTCCCGTCTCCCCGCACTCGGTCCTCATGTGGCGTTGCCTTGTCCCGGGTGCGGGCCGGCAGGGCGGCGTTGGGGCCGGGTCTGCTTGGGCGGGATGCCGTTTGGGTGGTCGTCGGGTTGGGCACCGCTGCGCAGTGCCGCCCTGCCGTCCCCCACCCTTGCTGTCTCGACGGGATCACTTGGCTCGGACAGGCAGCCCCCAGGTGGGGCTCACCGATGGCTGGTCGTTCAGCTGGTGGCCACCATCCGCGCGAACCGCGCCTGGAGATGCACCGGGACCAGACGGGTGGCCAACGCCATCGCCGCGTTCTGTGGCCCGTCGACCACCAAAGGCCGATGCGCACGCAACCCGGCGAAGGTGGTCTCCACCACCTGGGAGATGGTCCGGCGACGCCGCATGACCCCGTCGTCGCCGGCGTTGGCGAAGAACTCGGTGTCCGTGGGGCCGGGGCAGATCACGATGGCGCGGACCCCCGTCGAGTACAGCTCCTCCCAGAGCGCGATCGTGAACCGCATCACATAGGCCTTAGAGGCGGCGTAGACAGCCATGGTGGGGATGGGTTGGAAGGCCGCGGTGGAGGCCACATTGATGATCGCCCCGGCGCCGCGCGCCACCATGTGGGGGAGAACGGACCTGGTCAGCTCAGTCAGAGCCACCATGTTGAGTTCCATCTCGTCGCTGACCCGATCCGGGGAGGCGTCCTTGAAGTGGCCCATGGTCCCGAAGCCTGCGTTGTTGACCAGATGGCTCACGTCCAGCTCTGCCATCCGCGCCGCGAGCTTGGCGCGCTCATCCCGATCCGTCAGATCCGCCGGCCAGATCTCCGCCGCCACCCCCGAAGTGGCCCGGATGGAGGAAGCCACGGATTCGAGCAGGTCACGTCGGCGTGCCACCAGAAGGACGTTGTTGCCTTCGGCCGCCAACCTCTCGGCGTACCCCACCCCGAGACCGCTCGACGCACCGGTGACCACTGCCCAGGATCTGCTCATGGCCCCCAGCTTACGGGCCGGGATCGACCCCCACCCCGGCGCGCGGTGGCACCCACTGCTCCACGGCCCGTCCATGGAACAATGGCGCCATGCAGCATTTTGATCTGGTGGTCATCGGTTCAGGCTCAGGGAACTCGCTGATCGACGAGCGCTTCGCCACCTGGAACGTGGCATTGATCGAGCGTGACGAGACCTTTGGGGGCACCTGCCTGAATCGCGGCTGCATCCCCACCAAGATGTTCGTGCTGCCGGCGGACCATGCAGCCGCGCCCTCCGACGCACGACGCCTCGGCGTTGATCTCCAGTACCGCGGCTCGGATTGGAAGGCCATCCGCGACCGCATCTTCGGCCGTATCGACCCCATCTCGGCCGGTGGGCTCCAGTGGCGTGAGCGCTCTGGCAACGTCACGGTCTTCCACGGCGAGGCGCGGTTCGTCGGACCGCAGACCCTGCAGGTGGGAGACGACCGGATCAGCGCGGACCACATCGTCATCGCCACCGGATCACGACCGCGAACCGTCGACGTGCCTGGCCTCGAGGACGTCGCGGGGCTGGTCCACACGTCGGACACCATCATGCGGATCGACGAACGGCCACGTCGCCTCGTGATCGTGGGCGGCGGCTACATCGCGGCAGAATTCGCGCACATCTTCTCAGCGCTCGGCACAGACGTCACCCTCATCAACCGCTCGGACGTCCTGCTGCGCCATCACGACAGGGAAGTGGCGGAACACTTCGCCGCCCAGCTGTCGCGGCGGGTGCATGTGCGCCTCAACCAGCAGCTCAGCTCCCTGGAGGCCGCCGGTCACGGGGCCATGACTGTGATCACCAAGGACCGCAACGGCGTCGAGTACGAGTACTTCGCAGACGCACTCCTGCTGGCCGTCGGGCGGGTGCGCAATGCGGACGCGCTGGACCTGGCCGCGGCCGGCATCAACGTCAGGGCGGATGGACAGATTCAGGTCGACGCCCAGCAGCGCACCAACGTGCGAGGCGTCTGGGCGATGGGTGACGCATCGTCGGACTACCTGCTCAAGCACGTCGCCAACGCCGAGATGC
Source organism: Tessaracoccus luoxuelianae (assembly GCF_054483915.1). NCBI lineage: Bacteria > Bacillati > Actinomycetota > Actinomycetes > Propionibacteriales > Propionibacteriaceae > Tessaracoccus > Tessaracoccus luoxuelianae. The sequence goes on from NZ_CM137013.1 coordinate 1,266,513, forward strand.
GCACCGTCCAGCACAACCTCCTGCACCCCGACAACCTCGTCGAGACCGACCACCGCTACGTGCCGCACGCCGTGTTCAGCGACCCCCAGATCGCCAGCGTGGGCGCCACGGAGGAGCAGCTGAAGGCATGGGGCGTGCCCTTCGTGGTGGCGCGCCAGCGATACGCGGACGTGGCCTACGGCTGGGCCATGGAGGACGAGGGCCACTTCGTGAAGCTTCTTGCGGACCCCCACACCTGGCACCTCCTCGGCGCGCACATCCTCGGCCCCCAGGCGCCGACACTGCTCCAGCCCCTCATCCAGGCCATGAGCTTCGGGCTACCGGTGACCCAGATGTCGCGGGGACAGTACTGGATCCATCCTGCGCTGCCCGAGGTGGTTGAGAACGCGCTGCTGGGTCTGGTGGACTCGCACCACCCCATCTACCTGGACCGCTGAATGCCGGCCCCATCTGTGCGGCTGTCGCTGGTCTGCGCGGCGGCTCTCGCCGCCGCCGGTTGCGCCCCCGGCCCCACGCTGCCGCCGTCGATGACAACCACCCAGGCCTCCCCGGCGCCCGCATCCCAGGCCACTGAGGCGTCGCCCCCGCCCCTCACTTCTGAACCCACACCCACGCTCACCAGCTGCCGCAGCATCGCCGAGGGGCTCGACGGGCCCGTCAGGGTGGGCCAGCTCTTCATGGTGGGCGTCTCGACCGGCGGCCTGGACCAGACCACCCGCTCCGCCATTTCGCTGGGCCGGGTTGGGTCAGTGGTGCTCCTGGGGAACACCACTTCTGGTGTCGACGGGATCCGCGCCTTGACCGCAGAGCTGGGCAGCCTCGGTACCGCCGAGCTCCCGCTGATGATCGCCGTCGACCAGGAGGGCGGACAGGTGCAACGGCTCCGGGGCCAAGGGTTCGATGCGATACCGGCCGCCACGGATCAGGGCGAGCTCAGCGAGGGCGAGCTGAGGGCCGCCAGCAGCCTGTGGGGGGATCAGCTGAGCATCGCAGGCGTCCACTACAACCTCGCGCCCGTGGCAGACGTCGTCCCGGCGGACAAGCAGCGCAGCAACGAGCCGATCGGGCTCCTGTCTCGCAACTACGGCAACGATGCACCGACGGTCTCGCGCTCCGTCGTCGAGTTCGTCGAGGGGATGGGGGAGGCTGGAATCGCCACCTCCCTCAAACACTTCCCCGGTTTGGGTGAGGTGGTCACCAACACGGACTTCGGCGCCGCCACGGACGACGACATCACCGCCGACCACCCCTCCTTGGAGCCGTTCCGTGCGGGCATCGAGGCGGGCGCGAGCTCCGTGATGATCTCCTCCGCGGTGTTCACCCAGCTCGACCCCGGCGTGGAGGGCGTCTTCAGCAAGGTGATCATCTCGGAGCTGTTGCGCTCCGACCTGGGCTTCGACGGCGTGGTCATCGCCGATGATCTCGGCGCCGCCCGATCCGTGGCGGGGGTCACGCCGGCAGACCGGGCGGTGCGCTTCCTCGACGCCGGCGGTGACCTCGTCATCAACGCCGATCCCACCCTGATGAGCGCCATGATCGACGCCACCGCGGCCAGGGAGGCCACAGACGAGGACTTCAGTGAACGCGTGCTGGACTCCGCCGAACGGGTCCTGCGGCTCAAGGCCTCAGTGGGGCTCGTCGACTGCGGCTGACCGTCCCGCCCGTCGTCGACGGCTAGGCTGACGGTCATGTCGCGCTGCTCCGTGCTGTGGTCCGCCGCCGATCTCCCCGCCTGGGGCACCGCGGCCCGCGCGGACTTCTGGGTCTGCCTCGAGGCACCCGGCCCCTGGGGCGCCAAGGCCGCCACCAGCGCCCGAGCGCTTGACCCGGCGGTGGGGGCGCGGCTCGAGCGGCTGATCGAAGAGATGGGCGGCCGCCTGCTGCTGATCCGCCAGGCGGCGCGCAACACCGTCGGCGACGACCCCCTCACGGTCCTCGTCTCCGGAGGATTCGACGAGGAGGGCTGGCTCACGCGGTTCGAGGTGGGCGATGCCAAGGGACTCGTCGAGTGGCTGGACAGCTGGCGGCAGGCGGGCATGCCATCGCCACAGGACACCGTCGCTGAGCCGGTGCTGCTCGTGTGCACGCACGCCAAGCGGGACCGGTGCTGCGCGCTGGAGGGCCGCCCCATCCTCGAGGAACTCGAAGGGGAGCTGGGAGTGGAGTCGTTGTGGGAGTGCTCCCACCTGGGGGGTCACCGGTTCGCGCCCACCGCACTCCTCCTGCCGACGGGGCAGGTGCTCGGGAGGATGGTCGCGGGGGAGGCCCTCGCGGCGTATCGGGACGCGGGCGTCGGGCTGCTCTGGCCCGGCGGTGAGCGCCGCGACAGGGGACGCAGCCACCTGCCCCCGGAACGGCAGGCGGCGGAGGCGTGGGCGCTGGCCCGGTTCGGGGCGGCTCGCTCTCAGGACCTCGGCAGCCGGATTGAGGGAGACGCGGTGGAGGTGCGCCACGGTGAGCGTCGCGTCATCGTGCGGGTGTCGCGGATCGACACGGGCGACGAGGCGCCGCTGAGCTGCGGCAAGGAGTCGGAGCCGATGACGTACTGGTCCGTCGAGCCGGTCCAGGAGTAGCCCCTGGTTTGCCCCGTCTGGGGTGTTGTGGTCGGGTTCGGCGGCTGTGCCCCGGTTCGGCGGCCGTGCCCCGGTTCGGCGGCCGTGCCTCGGTTCGGCGGGCTGTGGTAAGGCCGGGTTGGCCGGTGGTCGGGTTCGGCGGCGTGTGGTGGGGGGGCGGGCCGCCCATGATGCCGGCGGCGGCGCTTCGCGCGCGGCGCCGTCATCAACGCCCACCCAACCTGCCCCGCCCCCCACCTCCCGCCGCCTTGGCGGACGCCAGAGGCCGCGTTGGCGGACACCTCGCGTGCCCGCGGGGTGAGCCGGTCGGGCGCGGAGCGCCGCCGACCGCGTCGAAGCCTTCGTCGGCGCTTCGCGTGGCCAGCCCTTCGCTGGATCTCAAATCGGCGATCGGCGCCATCGACCCCACGATGAAGCGCGGAAGCTCAGCGAGCGCGCGTTGCCCTCTGCGTCAGGGGGACGGTGGTCGGGGCGGCACTGCGCAGCGGTGCCCAACTCGAGGATCACCCAGCTGGCATGCCGCCCAGGACCATCCCGACCCAAGGCCGCCCCGACCAGTGGCGCCCGGACCCGGCCACGCCACAGAAGGAGTCTGCGGGGAACCGGGATCCGATGCCCGGGCGGCCCTCAGAAGCGCCGCAGGCCCCGACCACCTCGTCAGTCGCGGAGACCCTACTCACTCGACCACCACGGGCCGTCCGGGCATCGGATCCCGGATCCCCGCACACACTGCGGCCCCCGACCATGGGGCTAGGACAGCGGAACGTCACGACGCTCACACCTGTGGGCGGAGCGGTAGGGGATCAGCCGAAGCGGCCGGTGATGTAATCCTCAGTGGACTTCTGATCCGGGTTGTGGAAGATCTTCTCGGTGGGCCCGTACTCGATCAGCTCGCCCGGCTGCCCGTGCGCCTTGAGGTTGAAGAACGCCGTCTGGTCCGAGACGCGCGCGGCCTGCTGCATGTTGTGGGTGACGATCACGACGGTGTACGTCTCCTTCAACTCCTTGATCAGGTCCTCGATGGCCAGCGTCGAGATGGGGTCGAGGGCGGAGCAGGGCTCGTCCATGAGCAGCACGTCAGGCGACACCGCGATCGCGCGGGCGATGCAGAGGCGCTGCTGCTGCCCACCGGAGAGGCCGGATCCCGGCTTGTCGAGGCGGTCCTTCACCTCGTTCCAGAGGTTGGCGCCCCTCAGCGACTCCTCCACCAGGGTGTCGGACTCCGACTTGCTCATCCTGGCGTTGTTGAGCCGCACACCGGCCAGGATGTTCTCCCGGATGGACATGGTGGGGAAGGGGTTCGGGCGCTGGAACACCATGCCGATGTGGCGCCGCACGCGCACCGGATCCACCGACTTGTCGTACAGGTCCACCCCGTCGAGCAGCACCTGGCCGTCGACGTAGGCGCCGTCGATCACCTCGTGCATGCGGTTGATGGACCGCAGCACCGTGGATTTGCCACACCCGGACGAGCCGATGAAGGCCGTCACGGCGCGCGGCTCGATGGTCATGCTGACCGACTTCACGGCGTGGAACTTGCCGTAGTAGATGTCGAGATCCTTGAGCTCAATTCGCTTGGACATTTTCCTGCGTCTTCCTGATCAGCGGCCGGACTTGGGGGCGAATTTCCACGCGATGAGTCGACCGATCGCGTTGAGGCCCATGACGATGAGAATGAGGGTGAGGGCCCCTGCCCAGGCGCGGGCGTAGAAGGGATCCTGGGGGATGCCGGGGGTCACGTACTGGTAGTACACGAACACGGGCAGCGTGGCCATCGGGTTGGAGAACGGGTTGACGTTCATCGACGCCGTGATGCCGGCGGTGACCAGCAGCGGGGCGGTCTCGCCGATGACGCGCGCGATGGACAGCACCACGCCCGTGACGATGCCGGCGAGGGCAGTGGGAAGCACCACCTTGGCGATGGTGCGCCACTTCGGTACCCCCAGCGCGTAGGAGGCCTCGCGCAGCTCGTTGGGCACCAGCCTCAGCATCTCCTCGGTGGATCGCACCACCGTGGGGATCATCAACACCGACAGCGCCACCGCTCCGGAGACGCCGTTGTTGGTCCCCGGCCCGAAGAGCAGGCTGAACACGGTGTAGGCGAACAGCCCGGCGACGATCGACGGGATGCCCGTCATCACGTCGACGAAGAAGCGGATGGCCGAGGCCAGCTTGCTGCCGGCGCTGTATTCGACGAGATAGATGGCTGTGAACAGCCCGATGGGAACCGAGATCAGGCTGGCGATGCCAGTGATGATCAGCGTGCCCCAGATGGCGTGCACAGCGCCGCCACCCTCACCGATGACGCTGCGCATCGAGTAGGTGAAGAACTGGATGTCCATCCGCTGAAGGCCCTTGGCCAGTGTCTGCCAGATCAGGGAGACCAGGGGGAACAGGGCGATCAGGAAGGCGCCGGTGACGATGTGGCGCGCGTTGCGGTCTTTGGCCTTGCGCATGCCCTCGACGGACCAGGACAGCGCGAACATGGCGGCCAGGAAGACCAGGACGCCGATGATCAGGACGCTGCCGACGCCCGCGGCGTTGAACAGGGCCAGGACCGCCGAGGTGACCGCGAAGGCCACGACGAGCATCGCCGGCGTGGTGAAGCGGGGCAGCTGCCCGGCAGTCAACTCGCTGGTGCGCGTGGTCAAGCTGGTGGCGCTCATCAGTTGGCTCCCGAGAATTCCTTGCGCAGGGACAGGACCCAGCGCGCCGTCATGTTCACGGCCAGGGTGATCACGAACAGCACGAGGCCCGTCGCGATCAGCTGGTTGATGCCCAGGCCGAAGGCCTCAGGGAAGGCGAGCGCGATGTTGCCCGCTATGGTGTTGGGGTTGCTGGAGGTCAGCATCTGGAAGTGGATGATCGCAGCGGGCGAGAGCACCATGGCGATGGCCATCGTCTCGCCGAGTGCGCGACCCAGCCCGAGCATGCACGCTGACACGATTCCGGGAGTCCCGAACGGGATCACCGCCTGGCGGATCATTTCCCAGCGGGTGGCGCCCAGGGCGAGCGACGCCTCCTCGTGGAGCCGGGGGGTCTGCAGGAAGACCTCGCGGGAGATGGCTGTGATGATCGGCAGCACCATGACGGCCAGCACGACGGCGGCCGTCAGGATGGTGCGGCCGGTGCCGGAGACCGGGCCGGAGAAGAACCAGCCGAAGACGGGCAGGGGCCCCAGGTTGTCCGCCAGCCACACGTACATGGGGCGCATCAGCGGGGCCAGGGTGTTGATGCCCCACAGGCCGAAGACCACCGACGGCACGGCGGCCAGCAGGTCGATGATGTAGCCGAGACCTGCAGCGAGCCTCCGCGGGGCGTAGTGGCTGATGAACAGCGCGATCCCGATCGCCACGGGGACGGCGAACACCATCGCCAGTGAGGCGGCCCACACCGTGCCGAACGCGAAGGGGAGCGCGTAGCTCCAGAACTCGCCGTACTGCAGCTCCTCGGCGTCCGCGGTCAGCGCAGGGATGGACAACCCGACGAGGAACGTGGCGACGGCGGCGAGGATCACGAGGATCAGGGTGCCGGATCCGGTGGAGAGCGCCTTGTAGAGCTTGTCGCCGAATCGCTTGCTGCTGTGGTGGAGGGCGTGGCTCTCGTCCTCCCGGTGTGGGAGCGAGTCCTTCTGCTGGGGCGTGGTGGGCGCCTCCGCGTCCGTCGTCGACATGGTTCTCCTGCTGTTGACCGTTGGGCCCGGGCGGCTGCCCTGAGCCCTCAGAGTCGCGCCTCCCGCAAGCGAGAGGCGCGACTCCTGGGACTACGTGGATCCTACGATCACTTGATCGAGTCGATGGCAGCAATCACCTTGTCGCGCAGGGCGGGGGCCAGGGGAGCGGAGCCCGCACCCGCGGCCGCATCGTTCTGGCCCTGCTCGGAGGCGATGTAGCCCAGGTAGGCCTTGACCAGCTCGGCCTTCGCCGGATCCGCGTACTCGGCGCAGGCCATGCCGTAGGCCACGAGCACGATGCCGTAGCCCTCGGCGTTGCGGTCGAGGTTGATCGCGAGGTCGTTGGCCTCGCGACCCTCCTCCATCGGGGAGGCGTCGACGGCCGCGGCCGCGTCTTCGGCGGTCGGGCCGAAGAAAGCGCCGTCCTTGCCGATCATGGCGACGGAGAGCTCACCGGCCTGCGAGGCGTCGGCGTAGCCGATGGTGCCGGTGCCGCCGGTGACGGCGGCGACCACGCCGGAGGTGCCCTTGGCAGCCTCCCCGCCCTCGTAGGTCCACTCGCCGTCGGCCTCGTTGGTCCAGACGCTCGGGGCGGCCTTGTTGAGGTAGTCGGTGAAGTTCTCGGTGGTGCCCGAGTCATCCGAGCGGTGCACCGGGGTGATGTCCATGTCCGGGAGCTCGACGCCCTCGTTGGTGGCGGCGATGGCCGGGTCGTTCCACTTGGTGATGGAGCCGTTGAAGATGCCGGCCAGGGTGTCGGGATCCAGGTTGAGCTCGGTGACGCCCTCGAGGTTGAAGATCACAGCGATCGGCGAGACGTAGATCGGCAGGTCGTAGACGATGGAGTCATCGGCGCACAGCGACGAGGCGCCCGCCACGTTCTCCTCGAGGGTGAAGGCGCGATCAGAGCCGGCGAAATCCACGCCGGCGCCCATGAAGGCCTCGCGGCCGGCGCCGGAGCCGTCGGGCGCGTAGTTGACGGTCATGCCAGGGTTGGCCTCCTGGAACTTCGCGATCCAGGTGGTCTGCGCGGAGTTCATGGCGGAGGAGCCCTTGCCTGCGAGGGTGCCCTCGAGGGTGGAGGCTGCCGAGGAGTCGGCGGTGGCGGCGGCGGAATCAGTGGTGTCCGGCGTGGTGGTGCCCTCGTTGGCCGCGCAGGCCGAGAGGAGGAGCGCGGCAGAGAGGCCGAGAGCAGCGGTCAGACGAATCTTCATTCGGGGAGTGCCTTCCGAGAGGGTGGTGGGGCTTGCGTGCGGCCCCGGAACTCGATGTGTTTCGGTTCGTTCCTGCATCGGACGGTAAAGAATCGAAGTAACGCGATGAGCCCAGTTTGGTTAACAGGAGATGAACGGTGGTCGAGTTCTCGCGCGGTGAGCGTCACGATCGGGTAAATGGGTCCCGCGAAGCCTGTCAGGCGGTGGGCTTGTGCACCTCGACGGCCACCTTCGCGCCCTCATCGTCGCGGTGCACCACGACCACCTCCGCCACCACCATCGGCCTCGGCGCAAGGTCCACGCCGCTGAACATCGCGGGAAGCACGGGCCGATGCCCGCACAGCGCGGTGGGAACCTCGAAGGTGCGGAACAGCTCGCGCGTGTAGGAGGTGACCTCGTCGGGGTGCACGGTGCCCTTCTCCTCGGTCAGCACATCGAGGGTCTCGATGATCAGACCGCGCTGATCCGCATAGGGCCGCAATGTGTCGACGCAGCGCGTCGAGGACGACGACACCAGGCTCTCGATGCCGTACGCGGAGAACAGCTGGGTCAGCTCCTTCGCCTGGCGCCTGCCGCGGCCAGCCAGCCGTCGTTCCTGGTCCGGGCCGGTCCAGTCCTTGCGGAGCATGGCCTTGGCGTGCCGGACCAGCAGCAGCGGGGTGGTGCGCTGCGTGAGGAGGGCTGCGGAGAGGACCCGGCGCTCATCGGCGTAGGTGAGCCGCCGCATCGCCTTGTCGATCGGGAACCAGCCCACCCTGTCCACCTCGGCGTCGGGTTCGCGGGGCAGTTCCTCCAGCACCTCCGCGCGCCAGTACTCGACCGTCTTGGGTCCCTTCTGCAACTGGTACCGGATCGTCGGCAGCCTCAAGCCCAGCCGGACCACCACGCCCGTCTCCTCCAGGACCTCCCGCACCGCGGTCTGCGGCGCCAACTCGTCGGCCTCGCCCTTGCCCTTCGGGAGCGACCAGTCGTCGTAGCGGGGACGGTGGATGAGCAGGACCTCGGAGTCGTCGCCGGTGCCGCGCAGGACGACGGCTCCGGCGGCCCGGATCTTGGCGCGCTTGGTCATCGCGAGGAGCGTCGGGCCGCTGTCTGCTGGATGAGCCACTCCTGGAGGTCCGTGAGGGGGGTACCCGAAGTGTCGGTGGTGTGCGCCGTCCAGGTGGCGTCCGTCAGCTCCCAGTGGACGGTGGTGTCGGCGAACGCCATCTCGAAGAGATCCTCCACCTGCTTGACGTGGGCCGGGTTGCTGATGCCGACGATGGCCTCCACCCGGCGGTCCAGGTTGCGGTGCATCATGTCCGCGGACCCGATGCCGACGATGGGTCTGCCGCCCCCCGCAAACCACAGCACCCGCGAGTGCTCCAGGAACCGGCCGAGGATGGAGCGCACGCGGATGTTGTCGCTGAGTCCGGGGACGCCCGGGCGGATGGTGCAGATGCCCCGCACCCAGATGTCCACGGGCACGCCGATCTGCGAGGCCCGGTACAGCGCGTCGATGAGAGCCTCGTCGACCAGGGAGTTGACCTTGATCTTGATGCCGGAGACCTTGCCGGCGAGGTGGTTGGCGATCTCCCCGTCAACGTAGGCGAGCAGGCCCTTGCGGATGCCGTGGGGGGCCACCAGGAGGCGACGGTAGTTGGTCTCCTGCGTCATGCCGGAGAGGTGGTTGAAGAGCCGGGCCACGTCGTCGCTGATGACGGGGTTGGACGTCAGCAGGCCCATGTCCTCGTACTGTCGCGCGGTCTTCGGGTTGTAGTTGCCGGTGCCGATGTGGGCGTAGCGACGCAGCCCGTCGGACTCCTCGCGCACCACCAGCGAGAGCTTGCAGTGGGTCTTCAGCCCCAGCATGCCGTAGACGACGTGCACCCCGGACTTCTCGAGCTTGCGGGCCCAGCCGATGTTGGCCTGCTCGTCGAAGCGCGCCTTGATCTCGACGACCGCGAGCACCTGCTTGCCAGCCTGCGCGGCCTCGATGAGGGCGTCGACGATGGGGGAATCACCCGAGGTGCGGTACAGGGTCTGCTTGATGGCCAGCACTGCGGGATCCGCGGCCGACTGCTCGATGAAGCGCTGCACCGACGTGGCGAACGAGTCGTAGGGGTGCTGGACGAGAACGTCGCGCAGCTTGAGCGCCTTGAACATGTCCGCGGGGCTGGCGCTCTCCACCTCCGCGAGGTCGGGGTGCGTGATGGGCAGAAAGTTGGCGTATTTGAGGTCCTCGCGCTGCGAGTCCGCCAGCGAGAACAGGCCCGTGAGGTCCAGCGGGGCGGAGAGCCTGAACACCTCATTGTCGTGGACGTCGAGCTCGGCCATCAGCATCGCCAGCATGTGCTCGTCGATGCCCTCCTCCACCTCGAGGCGCACCGGCGGACGCCCCACCTTGCTGCGGAGGAGCTCCTTCTCCAGCGCGAAGAGCAGGTTCTCGGCGTCGTCCTCCTCCACCTCGATGTCCTCGTTGCGGGTCACCCGGAAGGTGGTGTGGGAGACCACCTGCATGCCGGTGAACAGCTGCCCCAGATGCCGGGAGATGATCTCCTCCAGCGGCAGGAAGCGGCCCTCGGCCAGCTTGACCAGCCTCGAGAGCACCGGCGGCACCTTGACCCGGGCGAACTGCCGCCCACCGGTCTGCGGGTTCTTCAGGAGGACGGCGAGGTTGATCGACAACCCGGAGATGTAGGGGAACGGGTGGGACGGATCCACGGCCAGCGGGGTGAGGACCGGGAAGATCCGCTCCGCGAACAGGGCGCGCATCTTGTCCTTCTCGGAGGCCGTCAGCTGGTCCCACCGGAGGATCTGGATCCCCTCGGCAGCCAACTCGGGCCGGATCACCTCCTGGAAGACGCGCGACTGCTCCACCACCAGTTCGGCCACCTTGCCGAGCAGCTGGCTGTGCAGCTCTCCCGGCATCTTCCCGGTGACGGTGGGGACGGCGACGCCGGCGGCGATGCGACGCTTCAGGCCCGCGATGCGGACCATGAAGAACTCGTCCAGGTTGGAGGAGAAGATGGCCAGGAACTTGGCCCGCTCGATCAGCGGGACGCGGTCGCGGTCCCGGGCGAGGTCGAGGACGCGATCGTTGAACTGAAGCCAGGAGATCTCGCGGTCCAGGTAGCGGTCCGGCGGCAGTGGGGTCTCACTCAATGTCGCTCACCTCTCGAGGCGGTAGCTGGTGTCGGTCTGGGCGATCCGGAAGCCGGCATTCTGGTACATCCTCACCACCCTGTCCTGATCGCCCTCCACGTAGAGCTGGACGGTGTGGTCGCCTCCGGCGGCCAGGTGTGCGAGGCCGTGCGCCAGCAGGGCCCGTCCCAGCCCCTTGCCCTCGTGGTCCTTGTCGACGGCGATGAGGTACACCTCACCGAGGCCGTTGCCGTGCCGCTTGGTCCAGTGGAGGCCCACCACGTCGTCGCCGTGCAGCAGGATGAAGAACCCCGCGGGGTCGAACCAGGATTGTCGCGTCAGCTCGTCGAACTCCTTCGACGTGAGCCGGCCCTGCTCCGGGTGGTGCGCGAAAGCCTGTGCGTTGAGCGCCAGGAGAGCCGCCGCCCGGTCCGGGGTGTAGGTGACGATGCGGTAACCCTCGGGGAGGGCTCCGCCCGGTTCGTCGCTCCGGTGGGCTCGCTCCATGCGGAGCAGGGTGCGGACGGGGGACAGCCCGAGGCGCCTCGCCAGCGCGTCCCCGCCGGGCAGCGTGCCGAACGCCCACACGGCGGAGTCAGGGTGGGCCCGGAGCGCCTCCGTCAGCAGGGCGGCACCGACGCCCTCCGAGCGGTGGGCGGGATGCACGCCGAGGAGCAGCGTGCCGTCGCGCTCGTCACACACCACGAACCCGTGCGGGTCCGAGCGCGAACCCATGAAGAAGAAGTCCGCCTCGCGGGTGCCGTCGATGCCCATCGAGCCCGACTCGTTGAGCGGTGAGATGCCGTCGTGCTCGGTGATCGCGGCGACGAGGCGCCTCAGTGCGTCCTGCATCGTCGGCGTCAACGTGTTGAGGCTAATCAGCACGGTGTCCCTCCCTCGAGCTGGCGAACCGGTAGCCCACGTTGCGCACCGTGCCGATGTAGTAGTCGTACTGGCCGAGCTTGGCCCGAAGGCGGCGCACGTGGACGTCCACCGTGCGCGTGCCGCCGTAATAGTCGTAGCCCCAGACCTGGCTGACCAGGGTCTCCCGCGACAGGACCCGCCCGGGGTGTTGCATCAGGTAGCGCAGCAGCTCGAACTCGGTGTAGGTGAGGTCCAGGGGGGCGCCGTCGAGGCTCGCGGAGTAGGCCGCGCCGTCGACGCGGATGGGGCCGGCGGTCAGCACATCGGGATCGACGTTGGCCTTGGCCAGAATGCGGAGGCGGGCGTCCAGCTCCGCGGGCTCGCTGCCGGCCGCGACGAAGTCGCTGAATCCCCAGTCCGGCGACAGGACGGCCAGCCCGGAGGTGGCCACGAGCAGGAGTACCGGGGTGCCGCCGCTCTTGGCCAGGGTCTGGCAGGCCGAGCGGGCCCCCGCGAGATCGGTGCGGCCGTCGACCATCACCACCGCCACCGCCTCCGCCTCCACCAACGCCTGGGCTGCTGAGTTGACCGGCGTCACGTGATGGCTGAGCAGGGTCAGCTCCACCGGGGGTTCACCCTCTGAGACGAAGAGAATGTTGCTCACACTGGGGGCCTCCTTCCGGTCGAGCGCCTGGCTCATCGTAACGCCGCGGGACTCCCGGCGTTATCCGCGCCGACTTGTAGCATGGCCGCCATGGAGCAGCGGGTTCCTGATGAGTACTTCCGGCCGGCCGCCGAATCCGACGACGTGCGAGCCGAGGACGGCGTCCGCCCGCTGCCGGACAGGACCGCCGCGAAGGCCGTCGCGCCTGCAGACATCCACGACGGGTGGACGGCGCGCGCCGCCGCCAGCGTCGCGGTGGTGGTGTTGGGTCTCTCCTTCACCGTCGGCCGGCTCTGGGTCTTCCCACCGGAGGAGCAGCCGCGTCCGGAGCCCACCGCGTCACCCTCCGTCTCCGCGATGCCCACGCCCTCAGAGTCGCCGGATGTCGCCGCCCCCTACGACGGCGCGGTGGCGGGGGTCCAGGCCATCGCGGCCGAGGGTCGCTGCATCGAGGGTGGCAGCCGCGACGCCCCGCTCGCGCTCGTGGACAACAACAGCGAGACCATTTGGCGGTGTCGCGGCGACGGAGCCGAGCAGACCGTTACGGTGCGCTTTCCCGGCGTCCGCACCCTCGTGGGGCTCCGGGTCGTCAACGGCAACACCGTTTGGACGGACCGCTACCTCGCGGAGCGCCGGATCCTCACCATCCGATGGACGTTCGCCGACGGCTCGTTCTTCGAGCAGGGGCTCGCGGCCAACGACCGGACCCCACAGGAAGTGCGCTTCCCGGAGACGGACACGGACCGGGTGACACTGACCATCCTCGAGTCCACCGCTCCCGGAGGCAGTAGCGCGTCGATGGACGCCGTCTCGATCAGTGCCCTGGAGTTCCTGGGCCCAGCCTGAGGTCACGCCCAGTCGTGCGTGTCGATCAGGATCGTGACCGGCCCGTCGTTGACCGAGGAGACGCGCATGTGCGCACCGAAGCGTCCCCGCGACACTGTCGCCCCCAGCAGCTCCAGCTGCCGGCACAACTCTTCGACGAGGGGCTCGCTCACCTGGCCGGGGGCGGCCCCGCTCCAGGAGGGCCGACGACCCTTGCGGGTGGAGGCGTAGAGGGTGAACTGGCTGACCACGAGGAAGGGGGCCCCGGTGTCGCTGGCGGAGGCCTCGCCGTCGAGGATCCGGAGCCCCCAGAGTTTGCGGGCGAGGGCCACCGCGTCGTCGGCGTCGTCGTCGTGGCCGACACCGGCCAGCACCAGCAGCCCGGGCCGGTCCAGCCGCGCGACCACCTCGTCGCCCACCTCGACGGCCGCCTCGAGTACCTTCGTCACCACCACGCGCATGGCCCCATTGTGGCCGGTTCGTATACTGGCCCGCATGGCCGCGGTCCTGGTGTGGGTGCTGATTGTCGCCACCGTCGCGCTGGGCGTCGGTGCGCTCGTCGCGCTGGGCGTGACCCTGCGAGGGCTGTGGAGACAGCTGCGAGGAGATGAGTCGTGAACATTGACATCGAGGTGCCTGAGGGCCTCAACCCCGCGTTGACGGCGCTGGGCTGGCTGGTGGGCCGGTGGGAGGGCAGCGGCAACGGCACGGACCACGAGGGGAACGGGTTCGAGTTCGAGCAGCGCATCGAGTTCAACCACAACGGCGGCGAGTACCTCTACTACGCCTCCCAGACCTTCCTGCTCGGCAGCGAGGGGGCCGATCACGTGCCGATGAGCATGGAGACCGGCTTCTGGCGCCCCAAGTCGGACGCCTCCCTGGAGGTGGTGCTGACCAGTGCCGACGGTTGGACCGAGGTGCTCGTCGGCAGGATCCAGGTCACCCGCATCGACCTGATGACCGACGCCGTGGTCCGCACGGAATCCGCCTCCGTCACCCACTCCGCGGGACAGCGCCTCTACGGCAAGGTGGAGGGTGACCTGATGTACGCGCTGGATCGCGCCACCACCGAGCACGAGTTGCGGCCCCACATGTGGGCCAGACTGAAGCGGACCTGATATGCCGGTGATGCTCGAGTCCGGCGTCGACGCCGGCCTCGCCTGGCACTTCGGCAATCCGGTCGCCGAGGCCCGCGCCCTGGAGGCAGGGGAGGGGGTGGTGGACCTCCGCAACCGCGAGATCCTTGAGATCAGCGGCCCGGACAGGCTCGGTTGGCTGCACTCACTGACCACCCAGCACCTCAGCGCACTCGCGCCAGGGGCGGCGACCACGGCGCTGATCCTGTCTCCCACGGGTCACATCGAGCACGTGCTGCACGGCGTCGACGACGGGGCCTCGTTCCTCGCCTGGACCGAACCGGGGCGGGCCGCCGAGCTGATCGCCTTCCTGGAGAAGATGCGCTTCGCGATGCGCGTGGAGGTGGCCGCCCGCCCGGACCTGCGCTTGGCGTGGGTGGGGCACCGGGTGCCCGTCGACGCCTCGTGGCGGGCGCGGGACTCCGAGTTGGGCGGGCTCGAGGTGTTCCTCCCTGAGGGCGCCGAGCTGGCGGGGACCGTCGGCACCTGGGCACTCGAGGCAATGCGGATCGCCGCCGGCGTGCCCCGGATCTTCATCGACACCGACTACAAGACCATCCCCAATGAGATCGGGCTGGTGGGCACGCACCTCAACAAGGGCTGCTACCGAGGCCAGGAGACCGTGGCCCGCGTCCACACACTGGGCAGGCCCCCGCGCCGGCTCGTGCTGCTGCACCTCGACGGGACGATGTCCGCGCTGCCGGAAATGGGCGCCCCCGTGGAGCTCGCCGGCCGGGTGGTGGGTGCAGTGGGCTCCTCAGCCCGCCACCACGAGCTCGGCCCCATCGCGCTCGCCCTGGTGAAGCGGTCGCTCGCCGTCGACGCGGAGCTTCTGGCGGACGGGATCCCGGCCGCCCAGGAGGCTCTCGTGGACCCCGACGTAGGCCTGCATGTGCGCCCAGTCCTGGGGTAAGGGAGCCGCGCCCGGGCTGGCATCATTCTCCTGTGCAGAACGAGCCGCCGCGTAACACCACCATCGACGTTGCGCGCGCCTTCTCGGTGTTCGTCGTGGTCCTCTTCCACGGACTCATCTTCCAGGCCTCAGTGGGGCCCGACGGCGCGCTGCAGGCGGAGCTGTGGGCTCCGCCCACCTGGGTGTGGGGCCTGTCGTGGTTGCTCATGTCCATGCCGCTGTTCTTCGCCTGCGGCGGCTTCGCCAACGCGCTCATCGTGGACAAGATGCGACGGCGGGGCACCGGGTTCTCGCACTATCTCGCCAACCGGGGCCGTCGGCTCACCGGCGGGCTGACGCTGTTCGTGACGGTGTTCGCGGTGATCGCCACCGTGGCAGCCTGGGTGGGCTATCCGGCGCTGGCCGCTGAACTCAGCCGCTCCCTGATGTTCCTGTTGTGGTTCATCTCGGTCTATCTCGTCATCGTCCTGTTCGCGCCGTTGATGGTGAGGCTCCACGACCGGTTCGGGGCGTGGGTGATCGTCGCGATGCTGCTGGGCATCGTCGTGGTGGACCGCGCGTGGATCGGGTTCGGCCGCAACGACATCGGCCAGATCAACATGTTCCTCGTATGGCCGCTCTGCCATCAGTTGGGCATCGGGTACCAGCGCGGCTGGTTCCGGGAGGGGCCGGCGCGCCGCACGTGGGCGCTCCTGCTGGCCGCGGCCGTCGCGATCGCGGTGCTGATCGCCTTCTTCGGCTACCCGGCCTCGGCGGTCGGCTTCGCCAACGCCCCCCGGGCCAACCACCTTCCCCCCACGTTGGCGATGGCGCTCCTGGGAGTCGCCCAGGTGGCGGCGCTCGGGCTCGTGGAGCGGTCGGGGGCGTTCGCCCGCCTCTCGCCGCAGGCGGAAGCGAGGCTCGCCAAGCTGAGCGCGCTGATGATGACGGTGTACCTGTGGCACGGGCCGTGCCTGCTCATCGGCGCGGCAGCGCTCCTGCTGGCGGCCATGGTGCTGCCATTGGCCGCGCCGGTGCTCCTGGCCCAGGCCACCGTGCTGGGCGTCGGGGTGGTGCTGATCCTCGTCCTGGTGCCGCTCATCGGGCTCGTGGAATACCGGCTGATCCCGCCGCTCGGCACCTCCCAGGACCGCTACCTCGCGCTGCTGAGTTACGTGCTGATGATCGCTGGCGCCATGCTGGTGTGGCGTCACGGCACCGTCCTCCACCCCGCCTACCCGGGGTCCGCCCTCGGGGTGGTGGCGATCTGGGCAGGGACCTGGACGATGGTGCGGGCGTCACGACCGGTGGGGGTGGCGCGCAGCGCAGACGACCTGCTCAAGCCGCAGCGTGGACTGGCGGCCCGCCGGGCAGGGGAATCCCCCCTCCGGGCAGGCAACTCCCCGGAGGTCGTGGCCCCCGGGGAGTTGGCGGAGCGGATCAGTTGAGGGCGGCCAGGGCGGCATCGTAGTCCGGCTCGTGGGAGGTCTCGGCCACCTGCTCGGTGTAGATCACCGTTCCCTCGCCGTCGATGACGACGACCGAGCGGGCCAGCAGCCCGCGGATGGGGCCGTCGGTGTAGGTGACCCCGTAGGTGCCCCCGAAGTCCGAGCGGAAGTCCGAGGCCACCAGGACGTTCTCGATGCCCTCGGCTCCGCAGAATCGCTTGAGCGCGAAGGGCAGGTCCTTGGACACGCAGAGCACCGTGGTGCCCTCCAGGTTGGCCGCCCGTTCGTTGAAGGCCCGCACACTGAGCGCACAGGTGCCGGTGTCCAGCGAGTGGAAGATGTTGAGCACCAGGTTGCCGCCGGCGAAGTCCGATAGCGACACCGGGGAGAGGTCCGTGCCGGTCAGTTCGAAGTCGGGCGCCGCGGAGCCCACCTCCGGCAGTTCGCCGATGGTGTGGATGGGGTTTCCCTTGAATGTGATCTCAGCCATGCGTCGATCCTTGCCGACGACGCCAAATCCGGCCAGCGCCGACCCGTGATCCGCGGTGGTGTTCGCCGCCAGCGATGTGCCGCCGCTCCCGACGGCCCCAAGGTTGTGGCGCGTTCAACTGGCGTTCACCGGAAGGTGGTGAACTACTCCCATGAGCCAACAGAATCTCCGCGAATACATCGACCAGCTGCGCTTCGAGGGCTACGCAGTCGCCGATGTCCACGGCGAGGACCCGTACCTGATCGACCCGCTCGGCAACGCGGTGGAGACCTGGCGGGATCGCCACCCCTACGACGAGCTCCTGGACCGGGACGCGTACGAAGCGGAGAAGCGGGAGCTGCAGATCGAGCTGCTCAAGTTCCAGTACGCCGCCCAGGACGCCGGCACCAAGCACATCATCATCTTCGAGGGGCGCGACGCGGCAGGCAAGGGCGGCGCCATCAAGCGATTCACCGAGCACCTCAACCCTCGTAGCGCGCGCGTGGTCGCGCTCGCCGCGCCCACGGAGCGGGAGAAGGGCCAGTGGTACTTCCAGCGCTACGTGCAGCACCTCCCGACGGCGGGCGAGATCGTCCTGTTCGACCGTTCCTGGTACAACCGGGCCGGGGTCGAGCGAGTGATGGGATTCTGCACCGACGAGGAGTACGAGATCTTCATCCGGCAGGCACCCCTGTTCGAGCAGATGCTGATCGAGTCCGGCATCACCGTGACGAAGCTGTGGTTCTCCGTGGCGCAGCGGGAGCAGCGCACGCGCTTCGCGATCCGGCAGATCGACCCCGTCCGGCAGTGGAAGCTCTCGCCCATGGACCTGGAGTCGCTCGGCCGCTGGGAGGACTACACCGCTGCGAAGACGGCGATGCTCAAGCACACCGACACTGAGATCGCCCCCTGGTACCGGATCAAGTCCAACGACAAGAAGCGCGCCCGGCTCAACGCGATGCGCCTGTTCCTGGACCTGCACGACTACGAGGGCAAGGACCCGTCGGCGATCAGGCCCACGGATCCGCTGATCGTGCAGCGGGGTCGCAAGAAGTGGATGAAGGCGGATGAGGAGTCCGCAGAAGACGCCGCAGTCAGCGTCGACGTGACCCACGGGCCCGCCACCGAGCCTGAGCTGGACACCACCAAGCCGAGCGTTCCCAAGCCAAGTGTCCTCTTCGTGTGCGTGAAGAACGGCGGCAAGAGCCAGATGGCGGCGGCCCTCGCCAGGCTGCACGCGGGCGACGCCCTCGACGTGTACTCGGCCGGCACGAAGCCCGCCGCGACGCTCAACGAGGAGTCGCGCGTCAGTGTCGAGCAGGTGGGCGCCACGTTCGACGGTGAGCAGCCGAAGGCGATCGACCCCGAGATCTTGCGCAGCGTCGACAGGGTGGTGCTGGTCGGCGGCGAGGCGGCGGTGGAGCCCGTCGAAGGCATGCGCGGCACTATCGAGACGTGGCTGACGGACGAGCCGTCCCTGCGCGGTATCGAGGGCGAGGAGCGCATGACACTTGTCCGCGACGACATCGACGCCCGGGTGCGCGCCCTCCTCTCCGAGCTGGTGCCGCCCTCCGCGGACTGACGGTCGGTCCCTGAGCCGAGCTGGACCGCCCGCAGCGCGGGGGGAAGGTCGCCCTTTCGCTCCCTGAGGAGGGCCGCCCGCGAAGCGGCGTGGCCGGTCTACTTCCGCTCCCTGAGGAGGGCCGCCCGCGAAGCGGCGTGGCCGGTCTACTTCCGCTCCCTGAGGAGGGCCGCCCGCGAAGCGGCGTGGCCCGTCTCGAAGGGTTGTGACTGCCACCTTGACGCAGTTCTTGTGGTCGGGTGCGGGGAGCCGGGAGTCGATGCCCGGGCGGCCGTTGTCCATGGTCTCGATGTTTCGTCCAGCCGGGTCGGTGGTCGGGTTGTTGAGGCCGCCCGGGCATCGTCTCCCGTCTCCCCGCACTCGTCCTGTCTGCGGCGTTGCCTGGTCCAGGGTGTGGGCCGGCAGGGCGGCGTTGGGGTCGGGTCTGCCTGAGCGGGATGCCTGTTGGGTGATCGTCGGGTTGGGCACCGCTGCGCAGTGCCGCCCTGCCGTCCCTCACCCTTGCGTTTGGCCGCGGGTTTTTGACCCTTCGAGACTCCCACGGTCGCTTCGCGACGCGGGACCCTCAGGGACCGAGCTTTCGATCCCTGAGGAGGGCCGCCCGCGGAGCGGCGTGGGCCGTCTCGAAAGGTCGTGACTATCACCTTCACGCGGATCACGTCTCGTTACGGGTTCTCGACCCCTCGAGACTCCCACGGTCGCTTCGCGACGCGGGACCCTCAGGGACCGAGCCTGGCCGCCCTGCCGTCCCGACCCTCGCGCTCAGGCACGTGACCCTCAGGGGGTGGGTGAAGGTCAGGGGAGCTGGCCGAGGGCGACGATGGCATCCATCAGCGGGCGCAGGTCGTTGTTGCGCACGCGTTGCGAGTTGGCCGACTCGCTGATCCCTTCGCGCCCGGCGATCTCGGCGTTGTCCAGGCCGTCGAGCATGCCCCGGAGGGTGGAGAGCGCCCCCGGCCGCAGCCGGCCGAGATGGGCGTCGATCAGCCGCGACACGGCGTCGGCGGAGGGGGTTGCCGTGGCCCGCTCGTCACGCACCGCCGTGCGCACCGCCTCGTATCCCGGTTTGGCCGCCTGTCCCTTGACCCAGTCGATCGCCTCGCGTGCCTGCCACCAGGCGGAACCGTCCTGGATCCCGCGAGCCTCGTCGACGACGACCACCTGGCCACCCCCGAGTCCGCAGCGTGCGTCCCACCGGGGGGCGAGCGCGAGCCTGAGCGAGAAGCCGGCAGTCAAGGCGGCGCCGAGGGAGGGGTATACCCCCTGGAGTTCATCGCCGACGGTGGGGCGAAGTTCGTGCAGCGGTTCGACGGCGGCGTTGACGCCCGCGACCGCCCGGAGCACGTCCGCATGCAGGGCGTCTCTCTGCGCGGTGCGCGACGCCACGATGTCGACGAGCAGAGCCACAACGGGCAGCACCTTCGTAGTCTTCATATGTAGAGAATAACTTCATAGCTTCCGGGTGAAGGACAAACCTTATCCCGCGGGAGTGTCGGGGCGGCGGTGTAGCGTTTCCGGCATGGACTGGGGGCTGGTACTGAAGGCCGCGATCGTGCTGCTCGCGGGCCTCGTCGCCGCCCTCGGCAACCCCGTCGTGCGTGCCCTACTGAGGCGGATCGACAAGGCGTCCCTCCCGTCGTCGGAGGAGGAGGTGGCGCAGACCCGGGCCAGCCTCGGCCTGGAGGCGGCCCAGAAGGAGCTTCCGGGCGGCCGGTGGATCGGCATGCTGGAGCGGGTGGCGGTCTACGCGTGCATCGTGGCGGGCTTTCCTGCCGGGATCGCCATGGTGCTGGCGGTCAAGGGTCTGGGGCGGTACGCGGACCTGGCCACGGCGTCGGACTCGGGGACCTCGCGCAAGGGCGAGTTGTTCATCATCGGGACCTTCGCCAGCATGCTGTGGGCAGGGCTCTGGGCCGGCGTCGCCTACTTCGCCGTCCGGGCGTGGTGAGCGCCGGGGGCCTGCTCCCGGAACATGTGGTGGCAGAGCTCCTCGACAGGTGGGCAGAGCCGCATCGTCGCTATCACTCCCAGGCCCACCTGTGCGACGGGCTGGCCGCGCTGGATCTGCTGCAGGCGGGCAGGCTGGAGAGAGTCGCCTTCTGGTTCCACGACGCGGTCCACCACAACGCCAGCCCGGACGACGAACTCGCCTCTGTCGCGCTGGCGCGGGGCCTCCTCCGAGGTCTGCCGGCCGCGGAGGTCGACGAGGTGTGCGGGTTGATCCTGGTCACCGTCGATCACGCGCCTCACCCCGACGACGAGGCCGGTGGACGGATGGCCGACGCAGACCTGCACGGACTGGGGCTCCCGTGGGAGCGGTACTGCGTCAATGTCGCGGCGATCCGGGCCGAGCTCCCCGACCTGGGGCCGGCCGAATGGGTCGAGCGTCGGCGACGCTTCATCGAGCGGATGCTGAGCCGCGGATCGGTCTTCCACACGCCGAAGGGCCTGGCGCTCTGGGAGCACCAGGCCCGGTACAACCTCCGGCGAGAGCTGGATCAGCTCTCGGCGAGCAGCTGGTAGAGACGCCTCTTCAGGTCCTCGACCTCGGCCGTCGCCTGAGCGATGAGGTCCGCGTTGCCGCTCTGGGCGATCGTCCCGACGGCGGACCAAGCCTGACCATAGGCCTGTGCCAGCCCGGCCGCGGGATGTGCGGCCGCGTCGTCGTCCTGCTCCCACGGGGTGGGCCGTTCTGTGGCCTCGGCCTCGGCGCGGCCGGCGTCGGTGATCTCGTAGGCCTTCCCCGCCTCGGAGGCGATGAGGCGGATGAGCCCCTCGTCCTCCAGTTGGTTGAGCGCCGGATAGATGGCGCCGGGGCTCGGCTTCCAGCGCCCGCCGCTGCGGTTGTCGAGCTCCTGGATGATCTGGTAGCCGTTGCGTGGCTGTTCGGCGATCAGCAGCAGGGCGGCGTTGCGGACGTCGCCGCGGCGGGCGCGGCCTCCACGTCGGCCACCGAACGGGCCGGTGCCGAAGCCGCCGGGGCCGAAGGGTGTGGGTCCGAAGCCGCCGGGGCCGAACGGGCCGCCGCCGGACGGGCCGCCGCCGGACGGGCCGCCGCCGGACGGGCCGTGCCCGCCCATCCTGCCGCGGCTAGGGCCTCCGTGGCGGTGACCGCGACCGCGGCGCTCGCCGCGCCGATCGTGGGTGGGTTCCTCGGGCGTGCTGCTCTCGTTGAGCAGGGCGCCGAAGATCTGGTGCAGGGCGGCGCCTCGGCCGCCCCAGGGGTGATGCATCGCGTAGTCCATCGCGAACTCCTTCTGGACAGTGGGGGCTGAATGCCCCGTACGTGTTCCAGGATGCACGATAGCTCGCGATATGTCAAAGATATATCGCGAACTATCGTGAAAGAGTCAGGGCTTCTTGTGCCCCTTGCGCTCCTTGGCCCGGTCGTTGGCGTTGAGCGACACCTTGCGGATGCGCACCATCGCCGGGGTGACCTCGAGGCACTCGTCGCCCGCGCAGAATTCCAGCGCCTGCTCCATGGACATGTTCTTGGCCGGGATCAGCCGCTCCAGCTCGTCGCCCGTGGAGGAGCGCACGTTGGTGAGCTTCTTCTCCTTCGTGGGGTTGACGTCCATATCCTCGGCGCGGGGGTTCTCGCCGACGATCATGCCCTCGTACACCTCTGCGCCCGGAGGGACGAACAAGGTGCCGCGCTCCTGCAGGTTGAACAGCGCGTAGGACGTGGTCACGCCCGTCCGGTCCGCCACCAGCGAGCCGGTGGGGCGGGTGCGGAAGTCGCCGGCCCAGGGCTCGAAGCCCTCGCCCACGTGGTTCATGATGCCGGTGCCACGTGTCTCGGTGAGGAACTCCGTGCGGAACCCGATGAGGCCGCGGGCAGGGACGATGAACTCCAGCCGAACCCAGCCGGTGCCGTGGTTGACCATCATTTCCATCCGGCCGCGGCGCAGCCCCATGAGCTGTGTGACCACCCCGACGAAGTCCTCGGGGATATCGACGGTGAGCCGCTCGATGGGCTCGTGCACCTTGCCGTCGACGAGCTTGGTGACCACCTGGGGCTTGCCGACGGTGAGCTCGAAGCTCTCCCGGCGCATCATCTCCACCAGGATGGCCAACTGCAGCTCGCCGCGACCCTGCACCTCCCAGGTGTCCGGGCGCTCGGTGGTGTTGACCTTGATCGACACGTTGCCGACCAGCTCCTGCTCCAGGCGCGCCTTCAGCAGGCGGGCGGTGAGGTTCTTGCCGGACTGGCCCGCCAGCGGTGAGGTGTTGATGCCGATGGTCATGGAGATCGACGGCTCGTCGACGTGGATGAGCGGCAGGGGCTTCGGGTTCTCGGGGTCCGAGAGTGTCTCGCCGATCATGATCTGCGGGATGCCCGCGATGGCGACGATGTCGCCGGGGCCTGCCAGATCCGCCTGCACGCGGTCCAGCGCCTGGGTCATGAACATCTCGGTGAGCTTCACCGTGCTGATGGTGCCGTCGGTCTTGCACCACGACACCAGCTGGCCACGCTTCATCTCGCCGGCGATGATGCGGCACAGCGCGAGGCGGCCCAGGTACGGCGACGCGTCGAGGTTGGTGACGTGCGCCTGCAGGACCGCGCCCTCCTCGTAGACGGGGGCGGGGATGTGCTCCATCAGGGTGTCGAACAGCGGCTCGAGGTTGGGGCTGTCCGGCATGCCGCCGTCCTCGGGCTGCGTCAGCGAGGCGCGGCCGGCCTTCGCGGAGGCGTAGACGATGGGGAAGTCGAGCACGTGGGCCGCGTCGTCGTCGATGAGGTCCATGAAGAGGTCGTAGGTCTCCTCGACGACGGCGGAGATGCGCGCGTCGCTACGGTCCACCTTGTTGACCACCACGACGATCGGCAGGTTCTTGGCCAGCGCCTTGCGCAGCACGAAGCGGGTCTGGGGGAGCGGACCCTCGGACGCGTCGATCAGCAGGACCACGCCGTCGACCATCTCAAGCCCGCGCTCCACCTCGCCGCCGAAGTCGGCGTGGCCGGGGGTGTCGATGATGTTGATGGTGACCCCGGAGCCGTCGGGGCGGATGTGCCGCACGCCGGTGTTC
This sequence comes from Tessaracoccus luoxuelianae, assembly GCF_054483915.1. Taxonomy (NCBI): domain Bacteria; kingdom Bacillati; phylum Actinomycetota; class Actinomycetes; order Propionibacteriales; family Propionibacteriaceae; genus Tessaracoccus; species Tessaracoccus luoxuelianae. The sequence continues at coordinate 1,290,007 of NZ_CM137013.1, forward strand.
TTCGCGAGGATGGTGATCCCCTTCTCGCGCTCGAGGTCCATCGAGTCCATGACGCGGTTGTTGACGTCGGATCCCTCGCGGAAGGCTCCGGACTGCCACAACATGGCGTCGACAAGCGTCGTCTTACCGTGGTCGACGTGGGCGACGATGGCGACGTTGCGCAGGTCTTCGCGTGTGGGCATGTGGCATCTCCGGGGGATCGACGGTGGGGGCCGCGGGAGAGTCTACGCGGCGGGAGCCTGGCGCCACGAACCGTGAACCTCGACCAGACGCCGGATCGAGTGCCGATGGGGTCGGCGGAGCGCGGGAGGCTCAGTCAATCGGATTGCTCGGGCTGAGCGAGGACCTGGTAGGCGGTCTCGGAGGAGTCCCGGAGGAACTGCGCGCAGCGCTCCTGCTCCTCGTGCTCGCCGATCCGCCCCGCCGCGACACTCAGCGCCCACAGCGCCCGCAGGAAGCCGCGGTTGGCTTCGTGCTCCCACGGCACCTGGCCTGAGCCCTTCCAGCCGTTGCGCCGCAGCGTGTCAAGCCCGCGGTGGTACCCGGTGCGGGCGTAGGCGTAGGCGGCCAGGGAGCTTCCCAGTCCCTCCTCGGCGAGGCAGGTCTCGGCGAGGAGCGCCCAGCACAACGAGGAGGTGGGGTGCTGCGCCACGACCTCCAGGAAGCGCTCCTTGCCGTGCTCGGAGATCGCCGCGAGAGCAGGGTCGTCCGGCAGCAACACGACGACGTTCGAGGCCATCAGGTTGGGGTGCGTCTCGCTCATGGCGTCAGCCTAGCGAGCGGGCCTCAATTCTCGCCGAACCCGGCCGAGATGAACGCCACCAGCGCGTCGACGGCGTCCTGCGCCTGCGGGCCTGTGGCCGTGAGGCTCAGGGTGTCTCCCTTGCGGGCGTTGAGGGTGGCCAGGCCGATGCTGCTGCCCGCCTTCACGGGGCCGACGTCCCCGTTGCAGATGCGGACATCTGCGTCGAACTTCCTTGCCTCGGACACGAAGAGCGCCGCAGGCCTCGCGTGCAGGCCGGTCTCGTTGACCAGGACAGCCGTCCCGGTGGCGTCGCCGTCCGCCGCGACCACGGGTGGCACGGATGGTGCCGCAGGAGCGTTCCCCAGCGCGGACAGCTTCGGGGCGAGCGCCGACTCGGCCTCTGCCGCGACATCGTCGATCGACGCTCCACCCACGGCGCGCACCACACCAGCCGTGAGACCCTCCACGAAGGGGGCGGAGAGGACGCGCACGTTCTCGACGCCCGCGAACTCCACGCCCATCTCGGCGCTCATGATCGCTGAGCCCATGTCGACGAAGATCACCACGCCGTCGCCCCGGTCCACCTCCGCGATCGCCTCCGCGACCGCCGCGGCGTCAGTACCCAGCCCGCCGTCGGGCATGCCGGCCGCGATGGCCACGGGAGGGGGCTCCTCGTGGACCATCTGCATGGCCAGCTCGACGGCGGCCTCGGCCAGCGCGCGGCTGTGCGAGACCACCACGATGCCCACCGCCATCAGGCGCCGATCACGTCCGCCAAGGCGTCGAACAGGTACGCCGACGAGGTGGCCCCCGGATCCTGGTGACCCGCGGACCGCTCGCCGAGGTAGCTCGCGCGTCCCTTCTTTGCCACCATGGGGGTGGTGGCGTCACGGCCCACGGCGGCGGACTGCGCGGCCGCCGCGACGGCGTCGTGCAGATCCGCTCCGTCGGCCAGGGCCGCGTCGAAGGCGTCGATGGCCGGGGCCAGCGAATCCACCATCGTCTTGTCGCCAAGCTCCGTCTTTCCGCGGGCGATCAGCCCCTCGAGCCCGGCCCTGAAGGCCTTCCCGAACTCCTGTGGCGAGAGCTCCATCACGGACCCTGTGGCCATCCCCATCTTCATCAGCAGGGTGCCGTACAGCGGGCCGGCGGTCCCGCCGACCGTGCTGACCAGCGTCATGCCCGCCTTCTTGAGCAGGCCGTCGACGGTGGTGGCCGCATCGAGGTGGGTCACCACCGCCGCGGTACCCCGGGCCATGTTGGCGCCGTGGTCCGCGTCACCGATGGCCGAATCGAGGTCCGTGAGGAAGGTCTTGTTCTCGTCGATGATCTGCGCGTAGCGGCGCAGCCAGTCGGCGAGCAGGTCCAGGGTCAGGTGTTGTGCGCTCACATGCCCCACCGTAGCCCCGCGGACTTCACCGGGGCATCCCACAGGCGAATCATGTCCTCGTCCGCCTTGACGAGCGTGAGCGAGCAACCGGCCATGTCCAGGCTGGTGATGTAATTGCCGACCAGGTTGCGCTCGACGGTGACCCCGGCCTCCTTCAGCAGCGCCACAACCTCGCCGTACATGAGGTACAGCTCGATCAGCGGGGTGCCGCCCATGCCGTTGAGCATGGCGATGACGGGGGCGCCGGTGAAGTCGAGGTCGTGGAGGATCGGATCGACCAGTTGCTTGGCGATCGACTTCGCGTCCGCGATGGGCTCGCGATGGCGGCCCGGCTCGCCGTGGATACCGATGCCGATCTCCACCTCGTTCTCGGGCAGGTCGAAGGTGGGCTTGCCGGCCGAGGGGACGGTGCACGAGGTGAGCGCCATGCCCATCGAGCGGCCGTTGTCCGCCACCCGCTGCGCCAGCGCCTTGACCGCGGCCAGGTCCTGGCCCTCCTCGGCTGCCGCGCCCACGATCTTCTCGAGCAGAACGGTGGTGCCCACGCCTCGGCGGCCCGCGGTGTACAGCGAGTCCTGCACCGCGACGTCGTCGGCCACGATGACCGTCTCCACCGTGATGCCGGCGTCTGTGGCCATCTCAGCGGCCATCTCGAAGTTCATGATGTCGCCGGTGTAGTTCTTCACGATGTGCAGCACGCCCCCGCCGTTGTCCACGACGGTGGTGGCCTCGAACATCTGGTCCGGGGTGGGGGAGGTGAACACCTGGCCGGCGCACGCCGCGTCGAGCATGCCCACGCCGACGAAACCACCGTGCATCGGCTCGTGGCCGGAGCCGCCGCCGGAGATGATGGCGACCTTCCCGGCCTCCTTCGGGGTGACGCGGTAGATCACCCGGTTCTCGTGATCTACGCGGACGTTCGCGTCTGATGCCTCCACGCCCTTGAGGGCGTCGGCGAGCACGTCGTCGGCGGAATTGATGAGCTTCTTCACGGTCCTACCTCCTGCGTCGTTGCGGGTATCCATCGATCCTGATTCCCACAGCGATCGTAGGCAAGAGCCCTGACCTTTCGTGCAGTTTCCTCCAAGCCCGGGGCCACCGATGTGCGCCGATCTCATGCGCTGTCATCCCACATTTCGGGGGAGGGGGGACGATGGAGTCATGAGCATCTCCACCTGCGTCTCGTGCGGCGCACGCAACAGGGTCCCCGCCGCCGCCACCGGCCTGCCGCGATGCGCCAAGTGCCAGGCCGACCTGCCGTGGCTCGTCGACGCCACCGACGCCGATTTCGATCAGGTCGTGGCCACCCGGGTCCCCGTCGTGGTGGACCTGTGGGCGCCCTGGTGCGGGCCGTGCCGCATGGTCTCGCCCGTCCTTGAGCGCCTCGCGAAGGCGAAGGCCGGACGGTTGAAGGTGGTCAAGGTCAATGTGGATCACAACCGCGCGCTGCAGGCCCGGTTCGAGGCGATGAGCATCCCCACGCTGGTGCTGATCCGCGATGGGAAGGAAGTGTCGCGGCAGGTGGGCGCGTTGCCGGCGCAGCAGCTTGAGCGCTGGGTGGAGCAGCACTCCGCCTGAGGGTCAGGAAGGAGGCCGCCTCCGGTGGCGGGGCCCCGGCTCCGTTAGACTGCCCCGGTAGGGCCCCCGCGAAGAGCTGGGGCTTCATCCATGTGTGTGGAGGAGGGCGTCATGCCGAGCGTGGTCGTGGTCGGGGCTCAATGGGGAGACGAAGGCAAGGGCAAGGCGACTGACCAGCTGGGGGACCGCGTCGACGTCTGCGTCCGCTACTCCGGCGGCAACAACGCGGGCCATACGCTGGTGGTCGGCGGCGAGAAGTTCGTGCTGCACCTGCTGCCCTCCGGCATCCTCAACCCCGGGACCACCACCGTGATCGGCAACGGCGTCGTCGTGGATCTGGACGTGCTCGCCGAGGAGTTGGACGTGCTGGCGTCGCGGGGCGTGAACGTGGCTCACCCGCTGATCTCCGCCAACGCCCACATCATCACCGAGTACCACAAGGTGCTGGACAAGGTCACCGAGCGATTCCTCGGCAAGCGGCGGATCGGCACCACGGGCCGTGGCGTGGGGCCGTGCTACTCGGACAAGGTCAACCGCCTCGGCATCCGGATCCAGGACATCCTCGACGAGTCCATCCTGCGGCAGAAGGTCGAGGCCGCGCTGGATCAGAAGAACCAGCTGCTGGTGAAGGTCTACAACCGCCGGGAGATCATCGCCGAGGAGGTCGTGCAGGCCCTCCTCAAGCACGCCGACACCATCCGCCCCCACATCGTGGACTCCGGCCGCTACGTCAACGACGCGCTGGATGCGGGCAAGGTGGTGCTCTTCGAGGGCGCCCAGGCGCACCACCTCGACGTGGACCAGGGCACCTACCCCTACGTCACCTCGTCGAACCCGACGGCGGCCGGCGCCACCACGGGCGGCGGCGTGGGCCCCACCCGGATCGATCGCACCATCGGCATCGCGAAGGCCTACACCACCCGCGTCGGCGAGGGACCGTTCCCCACCGAGCTGTTCGACCACGACGGCGAGGAGCTGCGCCGCATCGGCTCCGAGTTCGGCGCCACCACCGGCCGCCCGCGGCGCTGCGGCTGGTTCGACGCGCTGCTGGTGGAGCAGGCCGTCAAGATCAACGGCTTCACCGACATCTTCCTCACCAAGCTGGACATCCTGAGCGGCTGGGAGAAGATCCCGGTGTGCGTGGCCTACGAGGTCGACGGCGTCCGACACGACGTGATGCCCATGACGCAGTCGGACTTCCACCACGCCAAGCCCATCTACGAGGAGCTCGACGGCTGGGCCGAGGACATCAGCGGGTGCCGCGAGTTCGATGAGCTGCCGGCCACCTGCCAGGCCTACGTGCACAGGCTCGAGGAGCTGATCGGGTGCCGGATCAGCGGTATCGGGGTCGGCCCCGGCCGCGAGCAGTCCGTGGCCATCAACGACCTGATCTGAAGTCCGGGAGCGGACCACTAGGCTGACGCGGGTGAAGATTCTTCTCCTTGGCTCCGGGGGTCGCGAGCACGCCCTCGCCCGCGCGCTCGCCGCAGATCCGTCCGTCACCGAGCTGCACGCGGCTCCGGGGAATCCGGGGATCGGGCGAATCGCCACGCTGCACTCGCTAGACCCCTCGTCGCCCGTCGCGGTGGTGGAGGCAGCCCGCTCGCTCGCCGCCGACCTCGTGGTCATCGGGCCGGAGGCGCCGCTGGTCGCGGGGGTGGCCGACGCGCTGCGCGAGGCCGGCATCGACGCGTTCGGGCCCGGCCGCGAGGCCGCGGTGCTCGAGGGGTCGAAGGCGTTCGCCAAGGAGGTCATGCAGGCCGCGGGGGTGCCCACCGCGGATGCACGCCTGTGCGAGACGTCGGAGCAGGTGGCGGCCGCGCTGGACGAGTTCGGCGCCCCCTACGTGGTCAAGAACGACGCCCTCGCCGCAGGCAAGGGCGTGGTGGTCACCGACGACCGCGAGGCCGCTCTGGCACACGCCGCATCCTGCGGCCGGGTGGTCATCGAGGACTACCTGGACGGGCCGGAGGTGAGCCTGTTCGCGATCTGCGACGGCGAGCGCGCGCTGCCGCTGCTGCCCGCGCAGGACTACAAGCGGGTGGGAGACGGCGACGCGGGGCCCAACACCGGGGGCATGGGCGCCTACTCGCCGCTGGCCTGGGCCGACGCAGGACTCACAGACCAGATCATGGCCGAGGTCATCGATCCCACCCTCGCCGAGATGCGCCGACGCGGCACCCCCTTCATCGGGCTCCTCTATGCCGGGCTGGCGCTCACGTCGAGGGGCCTGCGGGTGGTGGAGTTCAACGTCCGTTTCGGAGACCCGGAGACCCAGGCCGTCCTCGCGCTGCTCGACACCCCGCTGGCAGGGGTGCTCCACGCAGCGGCCCGCGGGGAGCTGGACACCGTCGGTGAGCTGGCGTGGCACGAGGGCGCGGCTGTCGTGGTGGTGTCGGCGGCCGCGGGCTACCCCGGCACCCCCGCCACGGGTGGGGCGATTGGGTTGCCAGAGGACGAGGACGACGCCTACGTGCTGCATGCCGGGACCCGCCTGGACGGCGGGAGGCTCGTCTCCGCCGGCGGTCGCGTGCTGGGCACGGTCGGTCGCGGCGTGGACGTGGGTGAGGCGCGCGAGCGCGCGTACGCACTCCTCTCGCGCGTGGACTACGCCGACGGCTTCCACCGCACAGACATCGGAGTTCCGCACTGAGGCCACCAGTGCCGGGATTTCGGGGTCGCGGCGCGAGATGGCAGGCTTTTGGGATGATCACTCGCCGAATTGCCCTCCTCGGACTCGCCGCGACAGCGGTGGCCGCCGCCTCCGGCTGCAGCGGTTCGCCAAGCGACGGATCGGGCTCCAGCTCCTCCGGAGGCACGCAGGGCCCGTCGGCTGAAGCATCGCCGTCGACGATCGGCCACCGCGTTGCGGTCAACACCGGCCTCGCGTCGGGGGTGCTGCCCTCAGACGACGAGGGCGCCCTGGCCGTGAGCCGGCTGGTGCTGGCCGAGGCAACCGCCGTGGTCGTCGTTCAGCCGGCCCCGCCAACGCCGAGCGCTCCGGCCTCGCCGTCGGCTGGCGCCTCGCCGTCGAACAGCGCCTCTCCCAGCGCGGCCACGTCTCCGACGCCCGCTGCCGGTGGGGACGTCGCGGCGGCCTCCGCCACCGCGGCCGCGCTCGGCCTCCCCCTGCTGATCGCCGGGCCCGAGCTCGCTGCCGAGCTCAACCGCCTCCAGACCCGCACCGTGATCGCCTACCCGGCCGCAGGGCTGGACCTCGGGGACCGCGAGGTCGTCGACGGCCCGGCCGATCCCGCCGAGCTGCAGGTGGAGGGACTCCCCGCCGAGACCGCCCCCGCGACCGCCGCCGCGCTGCGACCCAGGGGCGAGTCCGTCTCCGCCGCCACGGCCGCGATCCTGGCGGCAGCCGGCATCGCCCTCACCGAGGTGCCCTTCACGGATCCGCGCGCCACGGCCGAGTCGGTGGCGCTGGTCAAGGGGGCCACCGGAGCCGTCCTCGGCGTCGGCGCGTTCGGCGACTCCGCCCGTTTCGCCGCGCGGGTGGAGGCCGCCCGCACGCTTCCGGAACTGCCGGGCGGTGGAGTCGCGCCGTTCCCGGGACGGATGATGGTGGCCCTCTATGGGCACCCGTCCGGCGGCACCCTCGGGGTGCTGGGCGAGCAGGGGCCGGAACAGTCCGTCGCCCGGGTGAAGGAGTTGGCCGCCCAGTATCAGGCCTTCAGTGACGTCCCGGTCATCGGCGCGTTCGAGATCATCACGACCGTGGCCAGCGCGTCGGCCGGCCCCGACGGTGACTATTCCTACGAGACCCCGGCCGAGCAGCTACTGCCCTACATCGAGGCGGCCGAGGCGGCGGGCATCTACTGCGTGCTGGACCTCCAGCCCGGGCACACCGACTTCCTGACCCAGGCCAAGCGCTACGAGGAGCTGTTGAAGCGGCCCACCGTCGGTCTCGCGATCGATCCCGAGTGGCGGCTGAAGCCCGGCCAGCGCCACATGACCATCATCGGCCAGGTGGAGGTGGACGAGGTCAACGCCACCGGAGCCTGGTTGGCGGACCTGGTGGCGGCCAACAGCCTGCCCCCGAAGGTGGTGATCCTGCACCAGTTCCAGCAGCGGATGATCGTCGGCCGCGAGCGGCTCGACACCACCCGCGACGAGCTGCAGTACCTCGTCCACGCCGACGGGCACGGCAACCCGCCGCTCAAGCAGGCGACCTGGCGCAACCTCAAGGAGGGCCTGCCGGCCAACGTCTGGCTGGGGTGGAAGAACTTCATCGACGAGGACTCCCCGACGATGACGCCCCAGGAGACGATGGAGGACGTGGAGCCGCGACCCAACTTCGTGTCGTACCAGTAGCGGGAGGAGCGGTCAGGGGAGCAGCGGCGGCACCGCCTCCCGCGGGTGCTTCAGCCACGACTCCGGCACGCCCAGGCCCTCGGCCAACTCACGCGCCCTCGGCCTCAGCTCGCCGCACAGGTCGTCGACGGTGGCCGTGATCGCCTTGCTGCGGCGCGGGTCGAAGGCCTCGTGCTCCAGGTACCAGGCGCGGTTGGACTCGATGGTGGCCAGCGCGTAGAGGTCGCAGACCTTCACCAGCATCGCCGTGACGTAGTCGTCGTCGCACTGCTCGATCCCCTCGATGAAGGCCTCGAGCACAATGCGGTCCACGTGCGCCTTCGCGGCTTCGAGCATGTGCGTCTGGCACGCGTTCAGCGCGGCCGGCTGCTGCGCGTCCGGCAGCTTGCTCGCGGCCCGCATCCGCCGGGCGAGGCCCTCGACGGTGTGCTTCTCGCGGAACTCGAACATCTGCACGTGCCACCCGCGGGCGCGCATCCGTTCCGAGTCCGGCTTGCGGTCGGCGATGGCCACGAGTCGGTCGATGAGGGAGCGCGCCGTCGTGCGCTCCAGGACGGTCTGCCCGATCATGGCCGCCGTCTTCTGCGCGGTGCCGCGCAGGTCCATGTCGCCCCACGTGGACTTGTACTCCAGCAGCAGCGCCTTGGCGACCAGCTGGAGCAGCACGGTGTTGTCGCCCTCGAAGGTGGCGAACACGTCGGCGTCCTGGCGGGCCATCGTGATGCCGTTGTCCGACATGTAGCCGGCGCCCCCGCAGGCCTCGCGGGCCTCCTGCATGGAGTCCAACGCCCACCTGGTGAGCAGCGCCTTCATGCCGGCGGCCCGAGTCTCCAGCTCGCGCGAGGCCTGCTGGTCCGAACTTCCGGCATCCATCACGCGCTGCAGCTGCAGCGCGAGCTCGTTCTGTGCGAATCCGTAGGCGTAGGCCCGTGCCACATGGGGCAGGAGCCGGCGTTGGTGGGTGAGGTAGTCCAGCAGCAGGATCTCCTCCCCGAGACCCGGGCGGCGGAACTGCCGGCGCTCGTCCCCGTAGCGCACCGCGATGCTCAGCGCCTTGCGGGCAGCCGAGGCGGCCCCGCCGCCGACGCAGATCCGGCCGCGGACCAGCGTGCCGAGCATGGTGAAGAACCGCGCGTTCTTGCTCTCGATGGGCGACTGGTAGTGGCCCTCGTCGTCGACGCCCCCGTAGCGGTCCAGCAGCATCAGCCGCGGCACGCGGACGTGATCGAAGGCGATGGTGCCGTTGTCGATGCCCAGGAGGCCGCCCTTGTGGCCGTGGTCCCCGGTGGTGACGCCCGGCAGGTCGTTGCCCGCCTCGTCGCGGATGGGCACCAGCACCACATGCACGCCCTGGTGCTCGCCGTCGACCATCAACTGCCCGAAGACGGCGGCCATCCGTCCGTCCCGGGCTGCGTTGCCGATGTAGGCCTTGGTGGCCGATGGCGTGGGCGAATGGACCTCGAACTCGGCCGTCTCGGGCAGCCACGTGATGGTGGTCTCGATGGACTGCACATCTGACCCGTGGCCCAACTCCGTCATGGCGAAGCAGCCGAGCAGCTCGGTGCTGATGGCGCCGGGCAGGAACGTCTCGTGGTGGTACTGCGTGCCGAGGTTGGTGATGGCGCCGCCGAACAGGCCGTGCTGCACGCCGGTCTTGATGGTGAGCGACAGGTCGCCCATAGCCACCATCTCGAAGTTGGCCACGGACTCGGCCGCGGTGCCCGTGCCGCCCTGGGCGATGGGGAAGCCCGCGGTGACGAAGTTGCGCTGGGCGAGCTTCACCACGCGGTCCAGCGTCCAGTCCCGGGCCTCGTCGACGGTGAGGGCGGTGTCGCGGACCACGTCGTCGGGGCTCACCTCGTCGCGCCATCGCTGCTTCAGCGCGTGGAAGGGCCCGTCGAGGGCGCGGCGCAGGGCCTCGCCGGTGGGGGAGATGGTGGTGCCGTGGGCGGCCGGGCCGGCGGAGGTGGTGGGTCGGGTGTCTCGGGTGGCGGTCAGTGTCATGGGGTCAGCTCCTTGGTTTGAGCGGCGAACGCCGGGGCGAACAGTTGGTCGATGTAGTCGACGACCTCTGCGCGGGGCCGTCGGAGATTGGTGATGATCCAGCGGTCGGCGACCGCCCAGATGAAGCCCACCGCGCCGTGGCCCCACGTGTTGGCGGGCTCCTCGTCGAGGCCCTGGCGCCTCAGCCAGGAGCGGAAGGCGTCGGCCACCTCGTTGCCGATGCGTGTGGTGATGCCGAGGACCGGATCGTCGACCGGCGACTCCCCGGCGGGCCGGGTGGAGACGAACAGATACAGGTTGCGGTCCCGCTCGACGACGGCGAGGTAGGCGTCGGCGAGGGTACGCACGAGGTCGCGGGGTTCGAAGGTCGCGGCGTCCTCAAGCGGCAGCTTGCGCAGGATGAACTCGTGCACGGACTCGACGACGGCGCGGTACAGGCCCGCCTTGTCGCCGAAGTGACGGTAGAGGACCGTTTTGGACGTCCTGCTGAGCGCGGCGATCTCGTCCATCCCCACCGAGGGCCCGTGCTCGCGGATGGCACGCACGGCGTCCTCCACCAGCGCCCGCCGTCGGAGGCTGTTGTGCTCCTCCCAGCGGGAGGCGCGCCCGTCCGGCTGCGGGGCGACCGCCGTCTGGGGATCGTCGTCGATCTTCATACCGTCCAGAGTACCCGAAACTCTGCGTACCTGCTACTATGGGTATCGAATACCCCAGCGAGAGGATCAATGTCGATGACACGCACCGCAGTGGTGGTGGGCGGCAACCGCACCCCCTTCGTCAAGGCCGGCGGCAAGTACGCCGAGGCCTCAGCCCAGGACCTGTTGACCGCGGCCCTCGACGGGCTGGTCGCCAGGTTCGGCCTGGCCGGCCAGGAGGTGGGTGAGGTCGTCGCCGGCGCGGTGCTCAAGCACACGCGCGACTTCAACCTCACCCGGGAGGCGGTGCTCGGCTCCGCGCTCTCCCCGCACACCCCCGCATGCGACCTGCAGCAGGCCTGTGGCACCGGCCTCGAGGCAGTGATCTACGCCTCGAACAAGATCCGCCTGGGCCAGATGGACGTGGCCATCGCGGGTGGAGTGGACTCGGCCTCCGACGCCCCACTGGTCACCTCGGAGGGGATGCGCAAGGCGATGCTGGCGTTGTCGCGTGCGCGCACGCTGCCGGACAAGCTGGCCGCGCTGGCGCGGATCCGCCCCGCGGACCTGGCGCCCGTGCCGCCCGCCGTCGTCGAGCCCCGCACCGGCCTGAGCATGGGGGAGTCGCAGGCGCTGACCACCGCGAAGTGGGGCGTGACGCGCGAGGAGCAGGACGAGCTGGCGCTGTCGTCGCACCAGAACCTGGCCGCGGCGTGGGACTCCGGATTCTTCGACGACCTGGTGACGCCGTATCTGAAGGTGTCGCGGGACGGGATCCTGAGGCCCGACACCACGAAGGAGGCGCTGGCCAAGCTGCGCACCGTCTTCGGCAAGGACAATCCCACCATGACCGCCGGCAACTCCACTGCGATGACCGACGGCGCCGCGCTGGTCCTGCTGGCGGAGGAGGAGTACGCGCGGGGTCGCGGGTGGCCCGTGTGGGCGCGCGTGGTGGACGCTCAGGTGGCGGCCGCGGATTACACCACCGGCAAGGAGGACCTCCTGCTGGCACCCGCCCGCGCCATCCCCCTGCTGTTGGAGCGCAACGGGCTGACCCTGGCGGACTTCGACTTCCTGGAGTTCCACGAGGCGTTCGCCTCCACCGTGCTGGCCACTTTGAAGGCGCTGGAGCAGCGGGGCGTCGGGACGGTGGACCGGTCCAAGCTCAACGTGAAGGGCTCGTCGCTTGCAGCGGGTCACCCCTTCGCGGCCACCGGCGGCCGCATCGTCGCGTCGTTGGCGAAGATGCTGCACGAGCGCGGGCCCGGTTCGCGCGGGCTTGTGTCGATCTGCGCGGCCGGCGGCCAGGGCGTCGTCGCGATTCTGGAGGCGTGAGATGAGCGTGTTGGAGAAGCTGTACGGGACGCCCGCGGGGAAGTTCGTCGCGAAGAAGGCCGGGTTGGCCGAGCCGCCCGTTCTGCGGCGCGGGCGCGTCATGCCGACGGGTCCGGTGGTGCTGGGCGAGCTCGTCGGCGGGGGCCTGGCGGCGTCCACGCTGGCTCAGCTGGGGGTTGTGCCCGCGGAGGCGTTGCTGGACGTGCCGGAGGCGCGGACCAAGGACGAGAAGGGTCGCGACGTTCCGCCGCGCTACCCGGTGCGCCCCGGGGCCGTCGTGGTGGACGCCACCGGCGTGCGTGAGATCGCTCAGCTGGAGGGGCTGCGGCAGGTGCTGCGCCCGGCGATGCGCTCCCTGGAGGGCTCCGGCCGCGTGATCATCCTGGCCACCGACGCCCGCGACGTGACCGGCCTGGAGGCCAAGGCCGTGGCCCAGGGCATCGACGGGATCAACCGCACGGTGGCCAAGGAGTTGCGGGGCGGCGCCACGTCGAACCTGGTGTTCGTCCGCACCGGCACCTCCGCCGCGGACCTCGCCTCCACGCTGTCCTTCCTGCTGGAGGGCCGCTCGGCCTTCGTGAGCGGGCAGACGTGGCGGGTGGGGCCGTCGAAGGACCCGCATGAGCTGACGGCGCGCCCGTTCGAGGGGCGGATCGTGGTGGTCACGGGGGCGGCCCGGGGGATCGGTACCGCCATCGCGCGCACCTTCGCCCGTGATGGGGCGACGGTGGTCGCCGTCGACATCCCCGCTGCCGGGGACGCGCTGGCCAAGGTCGCCAACGGGATCGGCGGCTCGGCGCTGCAGCTCGACATCACCCTGGCGGATGCCGGGGCCAGGGTCGCGGCCCACGTGGCTCACGTGCACGGGGAGTCCGCCCGGATCTGGGCCATCGTGCACAACGCGGGCATCACCCGCGACAAGCTGCTCGCCAACCTCGACGAGCAGCGGTGGTCCTCGGTGCTCGACGTGAACCTCGCCGCGGAGATGCGGATCAACGACTACCTGCTCACCCACGACGTGCCCGGTGGGCTGGACGAGGCGGCCCGGATCGTCGGCATCGCGTCCACCTCGGGCGTGGCGGGCAACAAGGGACAGACCAACTACGCCGCCTCCAAGGCCGGCGTCATGGGCCTGGTCTGGGCGATGCGCGACGAGCTGGCGGACCGGCCGATCACCGTCAACGCCGTCGCGCCCGGGTTCATCGAGACCGAGATGACGGCCGCCATCCCGTTCGTGCAGCGCGAGATCTTCCGGCGCTCGAACTCGCTCACGCAGGGTGGCAACCCCGTCGACGTGGCCGAGACGCTGGCCTACCTGTGCGGGCCGGCCTCCGGCGGGGTCGACGGGCAGGTCATCCGGGTGTGCGGGCAGAACCTGGTGGGCGCCTGATGGCGCGCGACGTGCGGGTGCTTCCGGCGCTGCCGGAGCCGTCGGGCGTGCTGGCGAAGGCCGCGCTGGGGATGCTGAAGAAGCCGGGGGAGGTGTCGTCCCTGCCGGATCGCAGCTACCTGGTGTTGGAGCACCGGGTTGAGGTGTCGCGGCTGGCGGCCTACTGCGCCGAGACCGGCTTCGCTTTGCGCGACGCGATGCCCGCCACCTGGCTGCACGTGCTGACGTTCCCGCTGCAGATGGAGGCCATGGCGGCAGACGACTTCCCCTTCCCGCTGGCCGGGCTGGTGCACGTGACCAACGAGATGATGCTGCACCGTCGGGTCACCGTCGACGAGCCGCTGCGGATCCTGGTGCGGGCGGAGAATCTCCAGCCCCACGCCAAGGGGGCCACCTTCGACATGGTGGGCGAGATCCACGCCGCAGATGAGCTGGTGTGGCGGGGAGTTTCGGTGTACCTGGCGTCGGGGGCCAAGGTGGCGGGGGAGGCGCCGTCGCCGGTGCGGCTGCAGGCGCCGTCGGTGGCGCCGTCGCAGGAATGGCGGCTCGGCGCTGACCAGGGCCGTCGCTACGCGGCGGTCTCGGGCGACTCGAACCCCATCCACCTCAACCCGTTGACCGCCCGGCTGTTCGGCTTCCCGAGGCCGATCATCCACGGGATGTGGACCCATGCCCGCGCTGTCGCGGCGTTGGGCGGCGGGCTACCGGAGGCGTACACGGTGCGGGTCCAGTTCGCCAAGCCCATCCTGTTGCCGGGAAAGGTGCGGTTCGCCGCGGCGCGCGACGAGGCTGGTTGGAGGTTCGCCGTCGTCAACCGGGAAGGCAAGCCCCACCTCGTGGGTGAGCTGACGTGAGCGCGTGCCTCTGCGGTGGGGCCTCCTGGGGGACGTGCTGCGGGCCGCTTCTGGCAGGCGAGCGCCAGGCGGCGACCGCTGAGGAGCTGATGCGGTCGCGGTACAGCGCGTTCGTGGTCGGCGACGGCGACTACCTCTGGCGCACCTGGCACCCGAGCACGCGCCCGGAATCGGTTCGTGCGCACGGCGTCGAGTGGACGGGGCTGACGGTCCTGGACGTGGTCGACGGTGGGCCGGGCGACGAGGTGGGCGTGGTGGAGTTCGAGGCAGCGCATCGCGACGGTGCGCTGCGGGAACGCTCCCGGTTCGCGCGCCGGGCGGGGCGGTGGATGTATGTCGACGGTGCCTTCCCCGACCCCTGACGCGAGGCAGTTCCGTTGGGTGAGCCTCGTCGGGATTCGCAAACGGTGAGGATCAGGGGAGATAGCTCCCATAGAGGGCTATCTCCCCGGATCCTCACTATTCAGGTACCGGCGACGGCGGGGTGAGGTGCCCGCCCGTCCGCAGGATGCGCAGCAACTTGGCGCTGGTCTTGCTCCAGGTCCTATGGATCTGGCTGTAGCTCAGCCGCAACGTCGAGTATCCGAGTTCGCGCGCCGCCAGGTCCCGTCGTCGGTCCTCCCTGTGATCGGTGTGGTGGGCGGCGCTGTCGCACTCGATGATCAGGGATCTCCCGACGAGCAGATCCACCGCTCCCACTCCTGAGATCTGCTGCTGGGAACGGACGGAGAACCGGTGCTGCTGCAGGAACAGCCGGACCCGCGTTTCCGAGCCGGACCCCGCATCGCCGTCGAAGAACTGCAAGGTGCGCTGCTTGTGGACAGGGGCTTCGCGGATCAGGATGTCTGCGACATCGGTGGACAGCAGTTCCTTGTTGACGGCTGACTCAAGGACCATCAGGGCCTTCTCGGGATTGTGATGGCGGATCACCTGGGCGAGGCAGTCGCTCAGCGGATAGAGCGCGATCCTCGGCAAGTCCCCGCGCGATCGATGCCAGGTCGAGCTCAGGGAGGCGGATCCCATGCCGACGATGAAGTGCGCCTCCGCTACCTGGGGCGTCCAGAGGCCATGCAGTTGGCACCCGCTCAAGCAGCCAACCCGGGCGCGAGCGGCGAGCGCCTCCAACTCCCACAGGTGTGCCTGGGGAGTCGCGTACCAGCCCCGCGACACCTTCCTCAGACGTCCGTCATCCAGCTCGCCCCTGATCCGGGCCGAGTCGTAGCCCAGGGTCCTGAGGTGGGCCAGGGACATGACCCCGGGCAGGCTTGGGAGTGAGGAATCGGGGAGATGGCCCTCTCTGGGCTCTATCTCCCCGGAATCGCACTGGTTGTGTGATGGCTGGCTGGGCACGTCGCCATGGTGGGGCGCTGGGCACCGACTTTTCCGGTATCCACAGGGGGAGTCCTAGGCTGTGGTGCCATGAGCGTCCCCAACGTCCTGGCCACCCGCTACGCCTCGCAGCAGATGCGCGACATCTGGGCCCCCGAGGCCAAGATCGTCTCCGAGCGCAAGCTATGGCTCGCCGTGCTGCGCGCACAACGCGACCTCGGCGTCGACTTCGGCGGGGCGGACGCCGACGAGGTGATCGCGGCCTACGAGCGGGTGATCGACCAGGTGGACCTCGACTCCATCAACGCCCGCGAACGCATCACCCGCCACGACGTGAAGGCCCGGATCGAGGAGTTCAACGACCTTGCCGGGTTCGAACACATCCACAAGGGCATGACGTCTCGCGACCTCACCGAGAACATCGAACAGCTGCAGGTGCTCGACTCGCTGCGGGCAGTCCGGATCCGCGTGGTGGCGGCGCTGGCGCAACTCGCCCGGCTGGCGAGCGAGTACGCCGATCAGCCGCTGACGGGCCGCTCCCACAACGTGGCCGCGCAGCTGACCACCCTGGGCAAGCGGTTCGCCACGGCGGCCGACGAGCTGCTCACGGGCCTCGCCCGCCTCGACGACCTCATCGCCCGTTACCCCGCTCGCGGGATCAAGGGCCCCGTCGGCACCGCCCAGGACATGCTCGATCTCCTCGGCGGCGACGCCGGCAAGCTGGCCGAGCTTGAGCAGCGGATCGCCGACGAACTCGGCTTCGGGGCCGTCCTCACCTCGACGGGGCAGGTGTACCCGCGCTCGCTTGACTACGACGCGGTCACCGCGCTGGCGCAGATCTCCGCGGCGCCGTCGAACGTGGCCACCACCATCCGCCTGATGGCGGGCCTCGAGCTGGTGACCGAGGGGTTCAAGGAGGGGCAGGTGGGCTCCTCCGCCATGCCCCACAAGATGAACACCCGCTCCTGCGAGCGCGTCAACGGCCTCGCCGTCGTCATCCGCGGCTACGTGTCCATGGTGGGCGAGCTCGCCGGCGACCAGTGGAACGAGGGCGACGTCTCCTGCTCCGTGGTGCGCAGGATCGCGCTGCCGGACGCGTTCTTCGCCCTCGACGGCCTGTTCGAGACGTTCCTCACGGTGCTGGCGGACTTCGGCGCCTTCCCCGCCGTCATCGAGGCCGAGCTCGACCGCTACCTGCCGTTCCTCACCACCACGAAGGTGCTGATGGCCACCGTCCGCAAGGGCGTGGGCCGGGAGGTCGCGCACGAGGCGATCAAGGAGCACGCCGTCGCGGTGGCGCTGGACCTGCGCAAGGGAGCGCGGGTCAACGACCTTCTCGACCGACTCGCCGGCGACGAGCGCCTCGGGCTCACCCGCGACGAGCTCGGCGCGCTGGTGGTCAGCCCGCTGGAGTTGGCGGGAACGGCGCAGGCGCAGGTGTCGCGGGTGGCGGCGCGCGTGGCTGAGATTGTCGCGGGGGATCCCGAGGCCGCGGCCTACCGCCCCGGCGCCGTGCTCTGAGCACCGTCACGGTGGTGCCCGGCACGCCCGCTGCCGACTTGAAGAATGGACTCTTCCTGCCCCATGGGGCCGCTCGCGAGGGCCACTGAGGTGCAGCCCCACGGTGTCCGAGCCGTTGGCTGAGGCGTGCACTGATTGACCGGAGTTATCCACAGCTGAGGGCGCGCGGCTCGGAAGTGACCCCGTCGCTTGGTTGAATAGGGCCCGACCTGATCGATCGGAGCGCCCATGCGTCACTTTCTCGTGCCCCTCGCCGCGTTGGCGCTCGTCGCGGGCTGCACGCCTGACGGCGCCCCCACGGGTTCGCCGTCGGTGTTCCCGTCGCCGACGGTGTCCGCCAGCGCCTCGCCCACCCCCAGCCCGTCGCCGTCAGCGGTGGAGTCGTTCCCTCCCGCCCCCGCGACGGAGTCGCCCGAGCAGGCCGCGATCCGCGCGGCGTGGATGGAGTACTGGCGGGTTTTCGAGGGATTCGCCTCGGACCCGACCCTCACTGACTTCACGGAGTTGCAGAACCTCGTGGACGGAGCGGAGGCGACTGTGGTCATGGAGTCGATCCGCAACCTCCGCGATTCGGGGCGTCGAACTGAAGGTGGTTTCCAGTTCCGCGATGTTGTTGTGAGTGTGCCAGCGATGGCGAATGGTCTCGCGACGGCGAATGTCGTCTACTGCTTGGACCGCAGTGGCTTGGTGATGGTCGATATCGACACGGGCACGCCTCCCGACGGAGATCCATTGCCGAACTTGAAGGAGACCGCGACGCTCGTCCAAGGACCGGACAGCACCTGGCGGATCAGTCAGGTTCGTAACGAGGCGACCTCTTGCTAGCCAGAACTCGATTCGTCCTAGTCGGTCTGCTGTTGTCGACCTGGTGGCCACAGCAAGCATCGGCTGAAGTGGAGTGTGAGCGGTCCGACGCATGGGGGTCGACGTGCAATGTCTGGGCAGACCCGGGTCCGAGCGAGCAAGCTCCAGGCGATGGGAGTTCGGGGGGAACCTCCGCCGTCTCGGAACGCGTCTGCTCGCATGGGGGCCGAGATCTGCCGTGCAAGACGTATGCCGGCACCTGGAGTGACCAGGTTTCCGCTTGGTGCCTACCTGCTGATCCTCAACCACCAATGTCGGATGCGGTCTGGAGAAACCAGTCTGAAGGTGCGATCTACCTCTGTACTGGACCTACAGGTGCTGTCCCCGATCCAGGAATGACCTTCTACCGCTGGCTGCCTGCCCCGCCTGACGCCGTGACACAGGCCGAAGCGGAGGCCGCCGCGCGACGCGTGTTGGCGTCGATCGGGCTCGAGGCCATCGATCTCGGCATGCAGCCTCGCGGCGACACCACCGAGCGCATGGGGTTCGTCGGCTGGCACACCTGGCTGTGGGCCGACTCCCCGTCGGACAAGCAGTGGGGGCGAGTCACCGCGACAGCATCAGACTCCGGGATAGCCGTCAGGCTGACCGCAGGCGCCACCCGCGTCCAGTGGGACATGGGCGACGGCGCCACCGTCTCCTGCGGGCGGGGCACCGCCTGGTCCGCTGCCAGGACCCAGGGCGGGAAGAACGTCGCGTCGCCCGACTGCGGACACGTCTACGAGGAGGACGGCCGCTACACCGTCACCGCGACCTCCACCTGGTCGGTGGACTGGTCCGCGGCCGGCTTCACCGGCACCCTCCCACTGCAGCTGAGTCGCTCCGCGGACGTCATCGTCGGTGAGTTGCAGTCGGTGTCGGTGCGATGACCACCCGCGACCAACGAGGGCTCGCGCTGTCGGTGTGGACCTCGGTGTCGCTGCCCGCCTTCATCCTCATGGTGGGCCTCGGGGTGGACTTCGCCGGGCATGCCGCCGCCGAGCAGGAGGCGAGGGCGGTGGCGTCCCAGGCGGCCAGAGCCGCGACACACGAGCTCCGCATCACCCCGGACGGCGCCACCCTCGACGTGGCCGCGGCCAAGAGGGAGGCGGTCAGCTTCGCCCGCGCGGCGGGGCTGTCCGCCGAGGCCAGGGTCGAGGGCGGCAACCGCGCCCACGTGACGGTGCGCGGCTCGTACGAGACTTTGTTTCTCGGCATCATCGCCATCAACACCATCCCCATCGAGGTGGAGGGCAGCGCCCAGGCCGTGACAACGCTCGACGGCGCCGAGGCCTGAGAAATCCTGTTCGCCCATGGCGATCACGGCTGGCCGTCGGGAATGACCGGCCCCATCGTCGGGTTGGGGGATTCAGCAAGGCCCCCGACGAAGGACCGACGATGACCGAAGCGGTAACCCGCCCCAAGCGCAACCAGGCCACCGGCGCCTGGGCCGACGGCGACAAGACGCCGCTGAACCCCAACGAGGTGTTCAAGCAGGCCGACGACGGGCTCAACGTCCGCGCCCGCATCGAGGAGGTCTACTCCAAGGAGGGCTTCTCCAGCATCGCGCCAGAGGATCTGCGCGGCAGGATGCGATGGTGGGGTCTCTACACGCAGCGCAAGCCCGGGATCGACGGCGGGAAGACCGCCACGCTGCCTCCCGAGGCCCTTGACGACGAGTTCTTCATGATGCGTGTGCGTTCCGACGGCGGGTCCCTGACCAACGAGCAGCTGCGGGTCGTCGCCACCATCTCCACCGAGTTCGCCCGCGACACGGCGGACATCTCGGACCGTGAGAACATCCAGCTGCACTGGATCCGCGTGGAGGACGTGCCGGAAATCTGGCGCCGCCTCGAGGCGGTGGGCCTGACCACCGCTGAGGCCTGCGGCGACACCCCCCGCGTCATCCTCGGCTCGCCCGTGGCGGGCATCGCCGCCAACGAGATCGTCGATGGCACCCCCGCCGTGCGCGCCATCCTGGACAACTACATCGGCACCCCCGAGTTCTCCAACCTGCCCCGCAAGTTCAAGACCGCCATCTCCGGCAGCCCCAACCTCGACGTGGCGCACGAGGCCAACGACGTGTCCTTCGTCGGCGTCGTCCACCCCGAACACGGCCCCGGCTTCGACGTATGGGCAGCCGGCGGGCTCTCCACCAACCCGATGTTCGCGCAGCGGCTCGGCGCGTGGGTGCCGCTGGAGGAGGTCCCAGAGGTGTGGAAGGGCGTGGTCTCGATCTTCCGCGACTACGGCTACCGCCGCCTCCGCAACCGCGCCCGCCTCAAGTTCCTCATGGCGGACTGGGGGCCGGAGAAGTTCCGCCACGTCCTCGAGACCGAGTACCTGGGGCGCAAGCTTCTCGACGGCCCACCCCAGGACGCCACCCACCTCCGCCGCGACCATGTGGGCGTCAACGCCCAGGCCGACGGCACGTTCTGGGTGGGCGTCGCGCCCATCGCCGGCCGCGTCTCGGGCACCCGGCTCACCCGCATCGCGGACCTCGCCGCCCAGCACGGCTCCGGCCGCGTTCGGCTCACCCCCCACCAGAAGCTGCTCGTCCTCGACGTGCCCGGCGACGCCGTCGAGGCTCTCGTCGAGGCGCTCGACGCCGAGGACCTGCCCGCGCGGCCGTCGGAGTTCCGCCGCGGCGTGATGGCCTGCACCGGCATCGAGTACTGCAAGCTGGCGCTCGTGGAGACGAAGGCGCGCGCCCGCCTCATCGTCGAGGAGCTCGAGGCCCGGCTCCCGGAATTCGACGTGCCGTTCAGCATCCACGTCAACGGCTGCCCCAACGCCTGCGCCCGCACCCAGGTGGCGGACGTGGGCCTCAAGGGCATGGTGCAGTCCGACGCGGACGGCAACCTCGTCGAGCTCTTCCAGGTGCACCTCGGCGGCGGACTCGGCGCCACCCCGCAGTTGGCCCGCAAGACCAGGGCACTGAAGGTGGCGGCCGCGGACCTGCCGGACTACATCGAGCGCCTGGCACGCACGTTCCTCGCCCACCGCGACGCCGACGAGCCCTTCGCGCAGTGGGCCCACCGGGCCGACGAGGACCTCCTGCGATGAGCGCGGTGATCTTCCACTGCCCGTTCTGCGCGGAGGAGGACCTGCGCCCCGTCGAGGAGCCCATCGGGGCCTGGCACTGCCTGGCCTGCGCCCGAGTGTTCTCCGTCACCCAGCACCGGGTGGCAGCCGAGCACATCCCAGCCCGGATCGCCGAAGAGGAGGCCAAGCACCATGGATGACCTGCACGCCATCGCCGACGAGGCCAACGAGCGGTTCACCGCCCTCGAGTCGGACCCCGCCTACGCGGGCCACCTCGGCAAGGTGAAGCTCAGCCGCGAGGTCCTGCAGTGGGCCGAGGAAACCTTCGGCGCGGACATCACTGTCGCGTCGTCGATGGGCGACGAGGTGCTGGTGGAGCTGATCGCCCAGTCGGCGCCCAGCCTTGACGTGTTCTTCCTCGACACCGGCTACCACTTCGCCGAGACCCTCGAAACCCGCGACCACTACGCCGAACGCGTCAAGATCCGCACCATCCTGCCCGTGCTGAGCGTCAACCAGCAGGACGCCGAATACGGAGCCCGGCTCCACGACCGCGACCCAGACCTCTGCTGCGCCATGCGCAAGGTGGAGCCCCTCAACCGCGCCATCGCCGGTCACAAGGCCTGGGTCACGGGGATGCGGCGGGTTGACGCGCCCACCCGCACCGACATCACGCTGGTGGGCTTCGACGAGAAGCGGCGGATCGTCAAGCTCAACCCGATCGCGGCCTGGGACGACGACGACGTGGACCGGTTCGCCTTCGAGGAGGACGTCCACCTCAACCCGCTGCGGGAGCTCGGCTACGCGTCGATCGGCTGCGCGCCCTGCACGCGCCCCGTCGCCCCCGGAGAAGACCCCCGAGCCGGCCGCTGGGCCGGGAAGAACAAGACCGAATGCGGATTGCACACATGACACTTCCCCCCGAATACACCCTGGACCACCTGGACCACCTGGAGTCCGAGGCCATCCACATCTTCCGGGAGGTGGAGGGCGAGTTCGAGCGCCCCGTCATCCTGTTCAGCGGCGGCAAGGACTCCGTCGTCATGCTGCACCTGGCGCTCAAGGCGTTCGCCCCGGCGCCGCTGCCGTTCGCGCTCCTCCACGTGGACACCGGCCACAACTTCCCCGAGGTGCTGACCTACCGCGACGACACCGTCGCGCGGATCGGCGCCCGGCTCCACGTGGCCTCCGTGCAGGACTACATCGACGACGGACGCCTCCGCGAGCGCCCCGACGGCACCCGCAACCCGCTTCAGACCGTCCCGCTGCTCGACGCCATCGAGGCCGGCCGATTCGACGCCGTGTTCGGCGGCGGGCGGCGCGACGAGGAGAAGGCCCGCGCCAAGGAGCGGGTGTTCTCGCTGCGCGACTCTTTCGGCGCCTGGGATCCCCGCAGGCAGCGCCCCGAGCTGTGGGAGCTGTACAACGGCAAGCACTCGCCCGGCGAGCACGTGCGCGTCTTCCCGCTGTCCAACTGGACCGAACTCGACGTGTGGCGCTACATCGAGCGTGAGCGCATCGAGCTGCCCGGCCTGTACTACGCGCACGAGCGTGAGGTGTTCAATCGCGACGGCATGTGGCTGACCGCGGGGGAGTGGGGCGGCCCGAAGCCGGGCGAGCCCACCCAGACCCGCATCGTGCGCTACCGCACCGTCGGCGACATGAGCTGCACGGGCGCCGTCGAGTCCGACGCGGCCGACGTGGCGGGCGTGATCCTCGAGGTCGCTGCCTCGCGTATCACCGAGCGCGGCGCAACCCGCGCCGACGACCGGCTCTCCGAGGCCGCCATGGAAGACCGCAAGAAGCAGGGATATTTCTGATGACGCACGACCTCCTCCGGCTCGCGACGGCGGGTTCCGTCGACGACGGCAAGTCCACCCTGGTGGGGCGCCTCCTCTACGACACCAAGTCTGTGCTCGCTGATCAGCTCGACGCGGTGGAGAGGGTGTCGAAGGAGCGCGGCCTCGAGGGCGCGGACCTGGCGCTCCTCACCGACGGGCTGCGCGCCGAGCGTGAACAGGGCATCACCATCGACGTGGCCTACCGCTACTTCTCCACCGCCAACCGCTCCTACGTGCTGGCGGACACCCCCGGCCACGTGCAGTACACGCGCAACATGGTCACCGGCGCCTCCACCGCCGAGCTGGCGCTGATCCTCGTCGACGCCCGCTACGGCGTCGTCGAGCAGACCCGGCGACACCTCGCCGTCACCGGGCTTCTGGGCGTGCGGCACGTGGCTCTGGCGGTGAACAAGATGGACCTGGTGGAGTGGAGCCGGGAGCGCTACGACGAGATCGTGGCCGACGCGCGGGCACTGGCCGCCCGCTTCGACATCGAGGACGTGGTGGCGGTGCCCCTCTCGGCGCTGCTGGGTGACAACGTCGTGGACCGCTCGGCCCACACCGCCTGGTACGACGGGCCCACGCTCCTGGAACACCTGGAGTCGGTCCCCGTCGGCACCGATCCCTCGGAACAGCCGCTTCGGTTCCCCGTCCAGGTGGTCATCCGCCCCCAATCGGGGGAGCACCGCGACTACCGCGGCTACGCGGGGCGGATCACCGCCGGCGTGGTCAAGGTGGGCGACGAGGTGGCCGTGCTGCCCGGCGGACGGACCACCACCGTCGTCGGCATCGACCTGGGGCAGGCCGACGGCTCGGTGCGGGAGTTGGAGGTGGCGCACGCGCCGCAGTCCGTGACCCTGCGGTTGGCCGACGACATCGACATCTCGCGGGGCGATCTCATCGCGGAGCCCGAGCGTCGCGGGTATGTGACGCGCTCGGTCGGTGGCACGGTGTGCGTGCTGTCGGAGCGCCCGATCCGCCCGCGGGACCGCGTGCTGCTGCGCGCCGGCACGCGCACGGTGCGGGCCATGGTGGAGGAGATCATCGACCTGCTCGACATCGACACGGTCGACTACCGCCGCGCCCCGCAGGAGCTGCGCCTCAACGACATCGGCCGGGTCAGGGTCCGGCTGGCCGACGACCTGCCCATCGACGATTACCACGAGTTGCGCAGGAGCGGCGCGTTCCTGCTGATCGACGACGCCGACGGCGCCACCCTGGCCGCCGGTATGGCGGACGCCCCGGACCGCTACGCGGGCGCCGACATCTGACGTTTCGCCGCCCGTTGTGGTTGGGTGTGGTGGGGGCCGGGCCGCTGCGCGGGCGCCGACATCTGACCTTCCGCCGCCCGTTGTGGTCGGGTTGGCGGCGTGTGGTGGGGGCCGGGCCGCCCATGATGCCGGCGGCGGCGCTTCGCGCTGCGACGCCGTCCTCAACGCCCACCCAACCTGCCCCGGCCCCCACCACCCACCGCCCTGCTGTCCCCGTCGGTCGCGTCGCCTGGCTTATGTTTCACCGCCTGCCCTATAGCGCAGGCGCCCCGCAGCCGCCTGTCCTATGTTCGGGCGCCCGCGCTGTAGCGCGGGCGCTCAGACTTATCGCAGGCGCCGAGGGGGCGGCTGCCGGAGGTGGGACGGCGCGCGACGCGGGTTGTGCGCGAGGGTGGGGGACGGCAGGGCGTTCTGCGTCGGGGTGCCCAGCTTGAGGGTCACCGAACTGGCGTCCCGCCTGGACAGACCTTCACCAGGCCGCCCTGTCGGCACCAGCCCGGGGCCGGCCACGCCACCTCCGGACCAGTGCAGGGAGACATGAGACGAGGCCCGTGCGGCCTCGACTACCCTGCCCCTGACCGGCTTGCGGTCGAGAAGCAGAGTGTGGTCAAGGGCCGCACGGGCCTCGTGTCATGTCTCCCGGCACCGGGAGCGGGAGGCGATATCAGCTCACGCGGTCGCGATGCGGAACATCGCCCAGCTGACCGCAGGGAGCTCCGCCTTCAGGACGCCGTCGACGATCGCGGCGCCGTCGATCGACTGGGGCTCGACCGACGTCGAGTCCTGCATCGACGCCGCCCAGGTGTGATCCGGGTTGGACAGCTGGACCGCCTCGACGAGTCGCGCCTCGCCGAACGCCTTGAGGTTGACCTCGATGGGTGCCGTCCCCGCCATCCCTCGGTTGACCACGAACACCGCGACCTCTCCAGCCTCGGCGTCGTGCGTGGCCACCGCGTCGATCTGGGCGACCTCGCCATACTTGGCCGTCTCGTAGGTCTCGCTCCGGACGGGAACGTTGAGCACAGATCCCTTTGCGTACCTCGAGGTGAGCGCGAACGGGTGGAAGGTGGTCTGCTTCCATGCAGGGCCGCCGGGCTCGGTCATGATCGGGGCGATCACGTTGACCAGCTGCGCCAGCGACGCGGAGTGCACCCGGTCCGTGTGGCGCAGCAGCGAGATGAGCAGGTTGCCCACCACGACTGCGTCGGCCACGTTGTAGAGGTCCTCGAGGAGCCGGGGTGCCACCGGCCAGTCGTCGCCCTCGGACACCTTGGACTCGACCCGCTGCTGGTACCAGACGTTCCACTCGTCGAACGAGATGTCGATCCGCTTGGTGCGCTTGGTCGCTGTCCGCACCGCGTCCGCCGTCGCGACCACGCCGTCGATGAAGCTGTCCATGTTGACGGCGGAGGCCAGGAACGAACCGAGGTCGCCCTCGTCCTCGTAGTAGTAGACGTGGGCAGAGACCATATCCACCACGTCATAGGTCTCCGTCAGGACCACCCGCTCCCACTCGCCGAAGGTGGGCATCTCGGTGTTGGATGAGCCGCAGGCCACCAGCTCCAGGCCCGGATCGATCATCCGCATGGCGCGCGCGGTCTCGGCGGCGAGGCGGCCGTATTCCTGGGGGGTCTTGTGGCCGATCTGCCAGGGCCCGTCCATCTCGTTGCCGAGGCACCACATCTTCACGCGGTACGGGTCCTCGACGCCGTTGCCGCGGCGCTGATCGGCGAAGTGCGAGCCGCGCGGCACGTTGCAGTATTCGAGGATGTCCAGCGACTCCTGGATGCCGCGGGTGCCGAGGTTGACGGCCATCATCGGCTCGACATCGGCCTTGACGCACCACGACATGAACTCGTCGGTGCCGAAGGTGTTGGGCTCGGTGGAGTGCCAGGCCAGGTCCAGGCGGGCGGGGCGCTGGTCGACGGGGCCGACGCCGTCCTCCCAGCGGTACCCGGAGACGAAGTTGCCGCCGGGGTAGCGCACGGTGGAGACGCCGAGCTCGCGGACCAGCTCGAGGACATCCTGGCGGAAGCCCTGGTCGTCGGCGGTGGGGTGGCCGGGTTCGTAGATGCCGGTGTAGACGCAGCGCCCGAGGTGCTCCACGAAGGAGCCGAAGGTCCTGGGGCGGACCGGGCCGACGACGAAGTCCGGGTCCACGCTGATGCGATGAGATGTCATGGTGTGTGTCTTCCTCAGACGAGTGTGGTTCGGGGTGCCCGGCACGCTGCGGGGCAAAGCGAAACGGGGCGATCGGGTAGCCCGCGGGCTAAGCCCGATCGCCCCGTTTCAGAGGGATGGGAGACGACGACTACTCGCCGAGCTCGTTCTGCAGGTCAGACTGCGCCTGGTTCAGCGCGTCCTCGATCGGCACATCGTTTTCGAAGATGTCGTTGAGGGTCTGGGTGTTGAGCAGGTTGTTCACCGAGGGCATGGAGCCGTTGGTGAAGGACTCCAGGTGTCCGATGCTGTCCTGGATCTCCAGGAGGGGCTCGAACGGGTTGTTCTGGAAGTACTGGACGAACTTGTTGTCCGGGTTGTGCGTGATCTCCTGATCCGCCCACACCTCGGTGTTGAGCGGGTCGAAGCCCAGCAGCTCCCAGGTGGAGATGTTGCCCTCGGTGCCCAGCTTGGCCCACGCGATGAACTCGGCGGCCAGTTCGGCGTTCTCGCCGTCCTTGATCACCGCGGTGCCCGTGCCGCCGCCGCCGACGGAGATGTTGACCGGGTTCTCGACGGTGGGCGGGGGAGCGATGGCGATCTTCTCGGCGAAGTCAGGCATGTAGGCCAGGTAGCGCGAGGTGAACCAGAACGGCATCACGGCAGCGGCGAAGTCGCCGTTGTTGTAGGCGCCGAAGGCCTCTTCGGTGTCAGGCTGGCCGCCCGGGGGGACGGCGGCGGCGTTGGCGTCCTGAAGACCCTTGAGGATGGTGATCGCCTCGATCATCTCGGGGCTGTTGACGTTGACCTTGCCGTCCTCGGTGAAGTACTCGCCGCCGAGCTGGGCCAGAAGGAGGCCCTCCTGCCAGGCTGCGGAGGTGTCGACGGTGCCCAGGTACTTGCCGGTCTTCTCGAAGTACTCGGCGCCGGCCTCCTTGTAGTCGTCCCACGTCACGATCGTCGTGTAGTCGATCCCGGCGGCCTCGAGCAGTTCGGTGTTGTAGAACGCGACGGTGGCGCCCACGTGGAAGTCGAGCCCGTAGAGGGCGTCGTCCTTGGAGAACAGGTCGAGGCGGGCCTCGACGATGTTGTCGCGGTAGGGGGCGGCGGCCTCGGTGAGGTCCATCAGCGCCGGGGTGCCCTGCGTGAACTGCGGGAACTTGCCGGCCTCGATGTCGGAGATGTCCGGGGCGCCCTGGCCCGAGGTGAGCGCGATCTGCAGCTTGTTGTGCATGTCGTCGTAGGGAAGAACGTTGACGGCGATCTGGACGAGCTTGTCGGGGTTCTGCTCGTTCCAGATCTCGGCCATCTCGGTGTAGAACTGCGCGTGCAGCTCCACGAACGTCCACAGCTCCAGTTCGGTGGCGCCCTCGACGGCCTCCTGGGTGATGACGGAGCCCTCAGCGGTCGACTCGGCCGACGTGTCGGGCGTAGCGGTGTTGCACGCGGTGAGGGCCATGGTGGCCATGCCCGCTGCAAGAGCCGCTGTGGCGAACTTCTTGAGTTTCATCGACAGATACCTTTCTTGTCCTCCAGCACCTGCGCTGGGGAGTCGGATGATGGGTAGTGGTGGACGGGGGAGTGGGCGTCAGCCCTTGACGGCGCCGGCGGTCATGCCTTCGATGAAGAACCGCTGGAACAGGATGAACAGGATGAAGATCGGGATCATGGAGAAGAACGACCCGACGATGAGGAGTTCGTAGTTGTTCCCGTACGGGGTCAACAACGTGTTGAGGCCGATGGGCAGCGTGTACTTGTCCGGGCTGCGCAGGGCGAGCAGCGGCCAGAGGAAGTTGTTCCAGCTGCCCATGCCGTTGAGGATCGCCATGGCTGCGAACGCGGGCTTGGTCAGCGGCAGCACGAGACGGAAGAAGATGCCCATCTCGGTGACGCCGTCGAGACGGCCCGCCTCGACGATCTCCTTGGGGATTCCGCGGAGGTACTGCCGGAAGAACATGATGGTCACCGCGTGCGCCAGGAACGGCAGGATCACCGCGGTGTAGGTGTCCTGCAGCTGCATGTCGTTGATCTGGATGTAGAGCGGGAGCATGAGCATCTCGAAGGGCACCGACATGAGCAGGATCACGGAGACGAACAAGGCGCTCTTGAACCGGAACTCGTACATGGCGAAGCCGTAGGCGACGAACGAGCTGATCGCCAGCGTCAGCCCCACCTGGAGAACTGTCACCAGGGTGCTATTGAAGAACCAGCGGAAGTAGCTTCCGGAGTCCGTGAACAGGGCCACCCAGTTGTCGAAGCTGGCCGTGGAGAAGTTGATGCCGAGGTTGAGGCCGTAGCGCACGATCATGTTGCCGTCCTGGAAGGTGGCGACGAAGATCGCCCAGAACGGGAGCAGCACGAGCAGGCCCAGGCCGACGAAGAACAGGACCATCAGCGCCGTGGCGCCCCGGGAACGGCGGCGGAACGCCTTGCCTTCGTCGCTCATCTGGCGGTCGTTCTTGCCGATGCGCGAGGCCTTCTTCTTGGTGAGCCTGGCGTCGATCGGCTTCACCTGCGACGACGAGGTGCTCATCGCTCCTCCTTCTTGAAGGTCCCGGTGGCGATCAGCTGCGGGATGTTGATGGCAAGCACGATGATGAGGAGCACCACGCCCACGGCCGAGGCGTAGCCGAGGTCGTTCTTCTCGATGCCCTGCCGGTACAGGTAGCCGACGATGGTGAGGCCGATGTTCTGCGGGGAGTTGTTCCCACCCCAGAGCATGAAGCTCTCCAGGAACATCGCCAGGCCGCCGTAGACGCTGATGGTGATGACGAAGACGATGGTGGGCTTCATCTGGGGGACGGTGACGTGCCAGAACTTCTGCCACGCCGACGCGCCGTCCAGTGAGGCGGCCTCGTAGTAGTCGTTGGGGATGGCCTGCAGGCCGGCGAGGAAGTACAGGATGTTGACGCCCGTCCAGCGCCAGCTCGCCACGGTGAGCAGCGCCATGAAGCCGGTCTCGCTGCCCTTGAGCCACTTCACCGGATCCACGCCGAATGCTCCGACGATCTGATTCATCAGCGCGGTGGGGGACTCGGAGAAGATCAGGCGGAAGACGATGCCCGCGATCACGACCGAGGTGAGCGCCGGGATGAACATCACCGACTTGAAGATGGCCTTCATCTTGTCCGTGCCGAGCTTGGAATTGATGAGCACGGCCAGCAGCAGCGGGATGGGGATGAGCAGGAACAGCGTGAAGATCATGTACTTCATGGAGTTGCCGAGGGCCACGTAGAAGAGGCGATCGCCGATCAGCCGCTCGAAGTTGGCCAGGCCGACGTTGGTCACCGAGCCCGGGATGATGTCCTGCGTGCTCATGATGAACGACTTGATCAGCGGGCTCACCCAGAAGATCGCCAGCGTCAGGACGAACGGCAATACGAAGATGTAAGGGGCCACCTTGGGCGAGTAGAGCCATCTCTTCACTGAGCTGACCCCCGTCCTGACCTGTATGTGCGCTGGATCACAGCGAGCCTCCGCCTCTTGCACGCCGACATGGGCGTGCCACCTGTTATAGCGTTGAAAACGAGCTCGGCGTCCGTGCCGACCCGCTCCGATGAGCCTGTTTGACCAACTTCGGCCACGTCCGGTTTACATCGATGAGATAAAGCTAAACCGCGACCGGCACCCGCGTCAAGGGGGGTCCGGGATTGGGTCCGTATCGTGATCTTTCGCCGGCGTCGAGGCAGCCACTAGGCTCAGCCGCGTGAGTCAGTTCGGGGACGTCCTCAACCTTCCGCTGCGGCACGCCGGCAAGGTGCGCGAGTTGTACACCGTCGACGACGGCGGCACCGAGCGCATCCTGATGGTGGCCACAGACAACATCTCGGCCTTCGATCACGTGCTGGCCACCCCCATCCCGGACAAGGGGGCCATCCTCACCCAGCTCAGCCTCTGGTGGTTCGCGCAGCTGGCGGACCTCGTCGACAACCACGTGGTGAGCACCGACGTGCCGGCTGCTGTCGCGGGGCGGGCCACGCTCGTCGAGGCGCTGGACATGGTGGAGGTGGAGTGCGTCGCCCGCGGCTACCTCACCGGATCCGGGTGGGCCGAATACCAGGTGTCGCGGACGGTGTGCGGCGTGCCGCTGCCCGAGGGGCTGCGCGACGGCGACAAGCTGCCGGAGCCGATCTTCACCCCGGCCATCAAGGCGCCGCTGGGTGCGCACGACGAGAATGTGGACTTCGCCACGATCGCCTCCCTCCACGGTGAGGAGCTGGCCGGTGAGCTTAGGGACCTGACGCTGAGGATCTACGCGCGCGCCCAGGAGATCGCGGCGGCGCGAGGGATCATCCTGGCCGACACCAAGTTCGAGTTCGGCCGCCGCGCCGACGGCACCCTGGTGTTGGCCGACGAGGTGCTGACGCCGGACTCCTCGCGGTTCTGGGACGCCGAGACGTGGAAGCCGGGGGAGTCGCTGCCGAGCTTCGACAAGCAGTACGTGCGCGACTGGCTGGCGAAGGACTCCGGCTGGGACAGGGCGACGGACACCCCGCCCCCGCCGTTGCCTGACGAGGTGGTCGCGGCCACTCGTGAGCGCTACCTCGAGGCCTACAGTCGCCTGACCGGCCGCGGCTTCGCCCCCGTCGGGTCCACTGAGGCGTAATCTCGGCCGCATGACCATCCGCATGCTCGCCCTGCTCGACGGCACCCTCGTGGACCCCGCGACACCCATCGTCCGCGCAGACGATCAGGGCGTGGTCCGAGGCGACGGCGTGTTCGACGCGATGCTGGCCAGCTTCGGCCGCGCGCACCACCTCGACGAGCACCTCGACAGGCTGGCCACCTCCGCCCGCATCCTCCAGTTGCCCGCCCCCGACGAGGCCGGCTACCGCCGCGCCGTCGCCGCGATCCTGGCGGCCTGGGACTGGGACGAGGATCCCGAGGCGGTCCTGCGGACGATCATGACCCGCGGCCCCGAGGGCCTCGACGAGCCCAACGGCTGGGTGATGGCCGCGCCGCTCGACGCCACCACGAAGCGCGAACGCGCCGAGGGGGTCCGGGTGCTGATCCTGGACCGCGGTTTCGAGGGCGCCGACGTGGCCCCGCTGCCCTGGCTCCTGCCGGGTGCGAAGTCGCTGTCCTACGGCATCAACATGGCCGCGAAGCGCTACGCGAAGGCCAACGGCGCCGACGACGTCATCTTCGTCACCCCGTCGGGCTCACTCCTGGAGGGCCCCACGTCGAGCGTGGTGCTGGACATCGACGGGATCCTCGTCACGCCCCCGCTCCACGGCATCCTGCGCTCCATCACCATCGCCGAGCTCCTCGACAAGGCGGAGGGTGCGGGACTGACCGTCGAGGTCGCCGCCCTCACCCGCTCGGACCTGGAGCGCTGCCGCGGTGCCTGGCTGCTGTCCAGCGGCCGCATTGTCGCGCCGGTCACGCACGTCGACGGTGAGCCCATGCCGCACTCTCCCCTCGGCGCCCGGCTGGCAGAGGTGCTGACCCCCCGCGGCGAGTGATGCTGGTTCCACCGTCGATCTCCTACGCGGAGCTGCCCGCCGAGGCCGTCGCGTTGCTCTACGAGGTGGCGGCCAAGGCCAGGGCGCTCCTGAACGGCACCCTCACCGTCGACCGCGACGGCGCGCGCGTCACGCTGCGGATCACCGAGGTGGAGGCCTACGGCGGAGGATTCGACCCCGCGTCGCACGCCTTCCGTGGCCCCTCCGCACGTAACGCCGCCATGTTCGGGCCCGGGCAGCACGCCTACGTGTACCGGCACATGGGCCTGCACACCTGCTTCAACGTGGTGGTGGCCGTGGACGGCACCCCCACCGGGGTGCTGATCCGGGCCGGCGAGGTGATCGAGGGCCTCGAGACCGCCCGGGCGCGGCGTTCGGCCAGGGGCGTGACCCGCCGCGACACCGACCTCGCAGCCGGGCCCGCCCGGCTCACCGTCGCCATGGGCATCACCCTCCCAGACGCCGGCGCTCCGCTCGACGGCAGCACCGGCCTCACGCTCACCCCGCGGGTGGGGGAGGAGCCGCGGGTCGCCGTCGGTCCGCGCATCGGCGTGGGCAAGGCCGCGGACTTCCCGCTCCGGTTCTGGATCGACGGCGACCCCACCGTCTCCCGCTGACGCTCACGCCTGGAAGGCGACGATCCGCTCCACGGCCTCCGCGATCGCGGCGCTGCCGGCGGCGAAGCTGATCCGCACGGTGCGGTCGCCCAGCCGGGAGTCGAAGTCGCGCCCCGGAGTCACCGCGACCCCGGTGGCCTCCAACAGCGCCGAGGCGTAGGCAGCCGACGTGCCCCACCGGTCCAGCTGGTCCCCGAGGTCGGCGTAGTAGTAGAAGGCCCCGTCCGCCGGCGCCGCGACACCCCACCCCAGGCGGTCCGCGGCTGCCAGCAACACCGAGCGGGCGGCGGCGAAGTCGGCCACAGCCTCGTCGCACTCGGCGTAGGACGCGTCGTCGAACGCCCTCAGCGCCGCGTACTGCGCCGGGGCGGGCGGGCAGAGCGCCAGGTTTCCAGCCAACGCGTCGACGGCGCCCGCCAGGTCCCCGGGCAGGACCAGCCAGCCGAGCCGCCACCCCGTCATTCCCCAGTACTTGCTGAGCGACGACACCACGACGGCGTCGCCGCTGAGCTCAAGGACGGAGGTCCCGCGGTCCGCACCCACGGGGTAGGTGACGCCGTGGTAGATCTCATCGCTGATCAGCCGCACCCCCTGGGCCGCGCACCACGCCACCAGTTCCGCCAGTTCGGAGCGGCTCACCATGGTGCCCGTGGGGTTGGCGGGGGAGGCGAGGATCAGCCCGGCCAGCGGCTCCTCCGCGTGGGCCGCCGCCAGCAGTTCGACGGTGGGCTGGAACCGCACCTCAGGTCCGCAGTCGATGTCGACCACCTCGCAGCCGAGCGAGCTGAGGATGTTGCGGTAGGCGGGGTAGCCGGGCCGGGCCAGCGCGACCCGGTCGCCCGCCTCGAACGCGGCCAGGAACGCGAGCAGGAATCCGCCGGAGGATCCGGTGGTGAGCGCGATGCGCTCAGCGCTCAGCTCCACCCCGTACCACCGTCGATAGTGTCCGGCCAACGCCTCCCGGAGCGGCCGGATGCCGAGCGCCGGGGTGTATCCGAACGGGCTTCCGACGGCGTGGAGCCGGGCAGCCTCGGCGCTGACGGCCGTCGGCGCGCCCCCTGCCGGCTCGCCCGCGCACAGCGAGATGACGTCGCGCCCGGCGGCCCGCAACGTGGCCACCCTGTCGAGGACGGTCATCACCTCGAACGGCGGGACGGCGGAGCGCGACGACGGCATGGGCGTCAGGGTACCGGCCGGCCCAGGAGTCTCTTGTGTCAGTGGCTTGACACAAGAGAACCGGGTCGTTATGTTTGTATCACTTATCTGACACAAGGAGAAGCAATGGTCATCTCGGGATTGGTCTCACTGGTGTTCCTGCCGCTGGCCATCATCATCGTCGGCGCCGCAGCGCTCCTGGCCGGTGGGCGTCGGGCGCGCTCCCTCGCCTTCGACGAGACGATCTACCCAGGCCTGCGATCGCTCCGGCGTGCCACGATCCGCTACCGGGGCATCGGGCTGGCCGTCGGCGGGGTGGCCGGGGCCGCCGCCCTGGCGTGGGGTCACCTCCGGCCGCTCACCTTCGCCGCACCCCTGCTGGCCGCGGTCGTCGTGGTCGCGGCCATCGTCGTCGGTCAGCAGAGCGCCTACCGGGCGGCGCGGGTCACCGGCAGCGCCGGTCTCGAGCGCCGGCAACTGCGCAGCTACCTGCCGCCGGCCCTGACCAGGTGGACGGTGTGCCTGCTGGCCCTGCTCCTCACGGCCGTCCTGTTCTCGACCCTCGCCGCGTCTCCCGACGACATGGGTCGCGCCGGGCGCGCCGTGTCGGTGTGGTGGATCGAGGGGGAGGGCGCGCAGTCAGGGACCTACGGAGCAGCCCGCACCCCGTTCCCCGGGAGCTTCTACACCTCATGGGTCGGTCTCGCCCTCGCGCTCCTCCTCGCGCTGGCGGTGCTCGGGCTCGTCCTGACGGTGCGCCGGCCGCGCAACGGTGCGGACCCAGAACTGGTCCGGGTGGACGACGCCCTGCGTCGGATCACCGTGGAGGGGATCGTGGCCGCCGTCGGGGTCGGCGTGAGCGGATCGGCCCTTGCCGTCACGCTGGTCTCGGGGATGGATCTGCTGGAGCTGGGTCCGGTGCCGCTCGCGACCGCGTCCGGTGCGGTCAGCCTCATTGTGGCCGTGGGTGCCCTGGTCGGACTCCTCGGGTCAGCCGTCGTGCTCCTGGTTCCCCGCGACGGGGGCGGGCGATGACGGTCGCGTTGCGCGTCGACTCGGCGGATCCCACCCCGCCCTACGAACAGCTGCGCCGGCAGCTGGCGGTGCTCATCCGCGCTGGGGCCGTGAGCGTGGGGACGAGGCTGCCCACCGTGCGGCAGCTGGCCAAGGACCTGGGCCTGGCCCCCGGCACGGTGATGCGCACGTACCGGGAGCTGGAGGGCGAGGGCCTGATAGCCAGCCGCCGGGGGCAAGGCACCGTCGTGGTCGGCGCGCCACAGCCCTCGGGCGAGGCGCTGGCCTCGCTCGCGGCCCGGTTCGTGACAGATGCGCAGCGATTGGGGGCGGCCGCGGGCGACATCCGGGCCTGCGTGGAGGCCGCCCTCGCCGGATCCTGATCAGTCCGAGGGTGGCCGGAGTCACGGTCGGCCGGGGGAGGTCCGCTAGGATCCGTGCCATGCCACGCGTCGTCGTCAACGTCATGCCGAAGCCCGAGATCCTGGATCCGCAGGGGAAGGCCGTCACGGGCGCCCTCAAGCGGCTGGGCTTCGACGGGCTCACCGTCCGCCAGGGCAAGCGGTTCGAGATCGAGGTCGACGGCGAGGTCACGCCCGAGGTGCTGGCCCAGATCGGCGAGGCGGCGGAGACGCTGCTCGCCAACACCGTCATCGAGTCCTTCGACGTGGTGGCCGACTGATGCCTCGCATCGGCGTCGTCACGTTCCCGGGGTCGCTGGACGACCATGATGCGCTGCGCGCCGTCCGGCTGACGGGGAGCGAGGCCGTGCCGCTGTGGCACGGGTCGGACTCCATCGACGGCGTGGACGCCATCATCCTGCCCGGCGGCTTCTCCTACGGCGACTACCTGCGCTGCGGCGCCATCGCGCGGTTCAGCCCCGTGATGGGCACCGTCATCGACGCCGCCAATGCCGGCATGCCGGTGCTCGGCATCTGCAACGGCTTCCAGCTCCTGTGCGAGGCGCACCTGCTTGAGGGCGCGATGATCCGCAACGAGGGCCAGCACTTCATCTGCCGCGACGTCCGCCTGCGGGTGGAGACCATCGACACCACGTGGACCTGCGCGTTCACCAAGGGCGATGAGATCACCATCGCCCTGAAGAACGGCGAGGGCAACTACCAGGCCTCCCCGGAGACGCTGCGCAAGCTGGAGGGCAACGATCAGGTGGTGTTCCGCTACCTGGACAACCCCAACGGGTCGGCCAACGACATCGCGGGCATCACCAACGAGCGGGGCAACGTCGTCGGCCTGATGCCGCACCCGGAGCACAACGTCGAGGAGCTGACCAGCCCCACCCTCGACGGGGTCACGTTCTTCGAGTCCGTCCTGCAGTTCCTCTCCGCCCGCGTCTGACTACGTCCGCCTTCCTCGCGGGGGCGGGTCTCGTGCTTGGATGGGGCCCATGCCGTCCGCGAACCTCACCCAGGCCGAGACCGCCAACCGCGCGCGCCATGTGCGCGTCCATGACTACCGCGTCGACGTCGACGTCCGCGACGCCACGAACCCGGCGGCGCACACCTTCCCGGTCACGTCGTCGATCACGCTCACGAGCCGATCCCGCGAGACCTGGCTGGACTTCATCGGCGAGGTCGACACACTCCTGATCGACGGGGTGGAGCGGCCCGTGGAGTACGACGGTGCCCGGATCCGGCTCGCCGGCCTACCCCGTCGCCGCTGCACGGTCACCGTGCACGCGCGCGGCCGGTACTCGCGCACGGGTGAGGGGCTGCACCGCTTCGTCGACCCGGCCGACGGCCAGACCTACCTCTACACCCAGTACGAGCCGGCCGATGCGCGGCGAGTGTTCCCCAACCTCGACCAGCCCGACATCCGGGCGCCCTTCTCGTTCTCTCTGACGGGTCAGGAGGGCTGGTGGCTGGGCTCCAACCAGCCGGAGGCCCGCCGGGAGACTGTGACCGACGGCGTGGTGCGGGTCGAGTTCGCGCCTACCCACACCCTGTCGACCTACATCACCTGCCTGGCCGCCGGGCCCTACCACCGCGTCGTCGACACGTGGCAGGGCATAGAGCTGGGGCTCATGTGCCGGCAGAGCCTGGCCCGGTACCTGGATTCGGAGGAGCTGTTCCGGCTGACCAGGGCGGGCCTGGACTGGCTGACCGCCAACTTCGGCGACTATCCCTGGGGCAGGAAGTACGACCAGATCTTCGTGCCCGAATACAACCTCGGGGCCATGGAGAACCCCGGCCTGGTCACCTTCACCGAGCAGTACCTCTTCCGCTCGCCCGCGACACCCGCGCAGCTGCAGGGCCGCGCCAACACCCTGGTGCACGAGATGAGCCACATGTGGTTCGGCGATCTGGTCACCCCCCGCTGGTGGGGCGACCTCTGGTTGAAGGAGAGCTTCGCCGAGTTCATGGGCACCCACATCTCCGTCGAGGCGTGCGGTTTCGCCGACGGCTGGGTGAACTTCGCCACGTCGCGGAAGGTGGGCGGCTACCTGGCCGATTCGATGCCGACCACGCACCCGGTCGTCGCCGACATCCCCGACCTCGAAGCGGCCAAGACGAACTTCGACCGGATCACCTACTCCAAGGGCGCCTCCGCTCTGACCCAGCTCGTGCACTACGTGGGGATCGAGGCGTTCCTGGCGGGGTGCCGTCGATACTTCCGCGCCCACGCCTTCGACTCCGCGACGCTGCCGGACTTCATCGCCGCCCTCGACGCTGAGACCGACCGCGACCTGCGCGGCTGGGTTGAGGCCTGGCTAGAGTCGGCCGGCCACGACCGGTTGAGCGCGCACTGGGACGTTCACGGCGGCTACCTGACCGGGCTGCGGGTGCGGCGCGACTTCTACGGGGCCGGCGACCCGAAGGCCGAGCGCCGCCACGCCACCACCGTCGGCCTCTACCGGCTGCACGGGGATCGCCTGCGGCTGGAACACGCCTTCGACGTGCGGATCGAGGCCGCGGAGGTGCGCATCCCCGAGGCCGACGGGCTGCCCGTGCCCGACGCCGTGCTGATCAACCACACGGACCAGACGTTCGCCCGCGTCGAGCTGGACGCCCGGAGTCGTGACGTGCTGCTGGCGCACGTGGCGGACCTGGAGCCGCTGGCGCGCGCGGTGGTGTGGACGGCGCTGTGGGGTGATGTGCGGGCGGGCCTGCTGGCTCCCGCGGACTTCGTCGACTCGGTGCTGCGCGCCAAGGAGCCGCAGTCCGGGGTGCTGGCCTCGCTGCAGGGGAGGGCCCTCACAGCGGTGGACCGGTACGCGGCCGACGGCGTCGCGGCAGGGTTGTGGCGCGACGGGTGTCGCGGGGCGGCGCTGGCGGCGGTCCCGGGTTCGGCGGAGCAGCTGTTGTGGACGAAGGCCTACCTGAGGGCCGCCGCGCTGGCGCCTCAGGACGTGCGCTGGGTGCTCGACGGCGGGATGCCCGGCCTTGAGGTGTCCGTCGACGTGGCGTGGCTGGGATGGCAGTCACTGGCCGCGCAGGGGAGCGCCTCGGACGCGGAGCTGGCGGCAGCGCTGGCCGCCGACGACACGGCCACCGGGCAGATGGCCCATCTGAAGGCGACGATGTCGCGGCCGGACCCGGCCGTGAAAGAGGCGGCCTGGCGGCGCGCCCACACCGTCGACGAGGAGACCAACGACGCAGTCGACGCCCTCATGGACGGTTTCGGCGCACCCGGGCAGGACGCGCTGCGCGCGAGGTTCGCGGGGCGATACTTCGAGCACCTGACCGAGGTGTGGCGCGACCACCCGATCGAGATCGCGATGCGGCTGGTGCAGGGGGGATTCCCCGTCGACGGCGTCGAGGCGGGCCACCGCTGGCTGCGCGAGCACCCGGACGCCCCGGATGCGCTGCGGCGGCTGGTCCGGGAGGAGGTCTACGAGGCTGAGGTCGCGGCGCATGTGCGGTCCGCCAACGCCCGAGCGGTCCCCGCGCCGCGCGTCGCGGCGGTAGATTGACCCCGTGGCAGACACCGTTGAGCACGCAGCCCAGACCCCCGACGTCGAGCAGCCCTACGCCGCGCTCGGCGTGAAGGACGACGAATACGCGCAGATCCGCGAGATCCTGGGCCGTCGGCCCACCTCCGCCGAGCTGGCCATGTACTCGGTGATGTGGTCCGAGCACTGCTCCTACAAGTCCTCCAAGGTGCACCTGCGCAGGTTCGGCGAGCTCAGCCAGGAGACCCCCAGGGGTCCGCTGCTCGCGGGCATCGGCGACAACGCAGGCGTCGTGGACATCGGCCAGGGCTATGCGGTCACGTTCAAGGCCGAGTCCCACAACCACCCGTCGTTCGTCGAGCCCTACCAGGGCGCGGCCACGGGCGTGGGCGGCATCGTCCGCGACATCCTCGCCATGGGCGCCCGCCCCATCGGCGTCATGGACTCGCTGCGGTTCGGCCCGCTCGACGAGGCCGACACCCGCCGGGTCCTTCCCGGTGTGGTCGCCGGCGTCGGCGGATACGGCAACTGCCTCGGGCTGCCCAACATCGGCGGCGAGGTGCAGTTCCACGAGAGCTACCTCGGCAACCCGCTCGTCAACGCGCTGTGCGTCGGCGTGCTCCGTCACGAGGATCTCCACTTCGCCAAGGCCACCGGCGTCGGCAACCAGGTGATCCTGTTCGGCGCGGCCACCGGAGGCGACGGCATCGGCGGCGCCTCCATCCTCGCCTCGGAGACCTTCGACGAGGACGGCCCCGCCAAGCGGCCCAGCGTCCAGGTGGGCGACCCATTCATGGAGAAGCTCCTCATCGAGTGCACCCTCGAGCTCTTCCAGGCCGACATCATCAACGGCATCCAGGACTTCGGCGCGGCCGGCATCTCCTGCGCCACCTCGGAGCTGGCCTCGGCCGGCGACGGCGGCATGTTCGTCAACCTGGACCTCGTCCCCCTCCGCGACCCGAACCTCGCGCCGGAGGAGATCCTCATGAGCGAGTCCCAGGAGCGGATGATGGCGGTGGTCGAGCCCGCCAACGTCGAGCGGTTCATGGAGATCTGCGCCAAGTGGGACGTTCAGGCCACCATCGTCGGAGAGGTCATCGAGGGCGACCGCCTGATCATCCAGTGGCACGGCGAGACCATCGTCGACGTGGACCCCAAGACGGTCGCGCACGAGGGCCCCGTCTACAACCGGCCCTACCACCGCCCCGAGTGGCTCGATGAGGTCAACGCCAACCGCGCCGAGGACCTGCCCCGAGACAACTCGCCCGAGGCGCTGAAGGCCGCGCTGATCACGGTCCTGGGTCACGGGAACATCGCGGACAAGACCTGGGTCACCGAGCAGTACGACCGATACGTGCGCGGCAACTCCGTCCTCGCGCAGCCGGAGGACTCCGGCATGCTGCGGATCGACGAGGAGACCGGGCTCGGCATTGCGCTGGCGCTGGACGCCAACTCGCGCTTCTCCTACCTCAACCCGTACCTGGGCGCGCAGCTGTCCCTGGCCGAGTCCTACCGCAACGTGGCCGTCACCGGCGCCGAGCCTGTGGCCATCACCGACTGCCTCAACTTCGGCTCACCCGAGGACCCCGAGGTGATGTGGCAGTTCGCCGAGGCCGTGCTGGGCCTGGTCGACGGCTGCCGCGAGCTCGGCGTGCCCGTGACCGGCGGCAACGTGTCGTTGTACAACCAGACCGCCACCGCGCCGATCCTGCCGACGCCCACCGTCGGCGTGCTTGGCGTGATCGACGACGTGGCCACCAGGATCCGCTCCGGCTTCACCCATCCGGGGGATTCGATCCTCCTGCTGGGCGAGACTCGGGAGGAGCTGTCGGGCTCCATCTGGGCATCGGCAATGCACGACGGCCACCTGGGCGGACTGCCGCCGGCCGTGGTGCTCGCGGCTGAGAAGGCGCTGGCCGAGGTGATGGGTGAGTCGGCCCGGCGCGGGCTGTTGTCCTCGGCGCACGACGTGAGCGAGGGCGGCCTCGGCGTCGCGCTGGCCGAATCGGCCTTCCGCAACGGGCTCGGCTTCGCGGTGACGCTGCCCGAGGGTGACCCCACCGTCGCGCTGTTCTCCGAATCCGCCGCCCGGGCGGTGGTGTCGCTGCCGGGCTCGAGTGTCGCGGAGTTCGAGGCCCTGTGCGCGGAGCGCGGAGTGGTGGTGTCGCGGCTGGGTGAGGTCACCGGCGAGCCGGAGATGGAGTTCGTGGGGCAGTTCACCGTGGATCTGGGCGAGGCGGAATCCGTATGGATGGCGCCGATCCCAGCCGCGATGGCGTAGCCGCAAGGAGCTGAGCCAGGCCGTCGGCGAACCTCCAGGCCCGCTCGAGGTCTGCGGGTGTCGCCGTGCCGCGGCCGTCGGTGCCGTACTCGGTGGCGATCCGCACGGTCCGCAGCCACTCGAAGCCGTCGGCGTCGAACTTGGGCAGCAGGATGGCCGCAGCCTGGCCTGTGGCCGTGTGGCTTCCCGCGCTTCTGGCCCGGAAGCCGTGGTCCAGCAGCAGGGCGGTGAGTTCCTTGCGGATGGCGTCGTAGGCGAGCGAGAACGCGCCCGCCGGATCCGTCTCGCTGATCGTCCGGGAACTGGCCAGGTGCCGGACGGCCTGTTCCCGCAGGATGGCCACCTGGGCCGGCTCCGGCGGGACGGACTCGATGCGGCCTTCCCTGATCAGGTCTGCGAGGTAGCGGCGCACCATGGATCAACATTAGCCGCGCAACCCCCTCGGTAGGGTGGAGCCATGAGCCTCAACGATCGCGTCACCGACGTCCTCCCTGCCGTCCTCACCGACCTCAAGCGACTCATCATGATTCCCTCGATCTCGTCGATGCCCGAGCACGACGACAACGTCCTCTCCGCAGCCGACGGCGTGGCCGACCTCCTGCGCGAGGCCGGCTGCCCAGACGTCCGGATGCTCCATGTCCCGGCCGGCAAGCCCGCCGTCTTCGGCCACTACCCGGCCCCCGCCGGCGCCCCGACGGTGCTGCTCTACGCCCACTACGACGTGCAGCCCGCCGGCGACGAGACGGCCTGGACCTCGGCGCCCTTCGCGCCCGTCGAACGCGACGGCCGGCTCTACGCCCGCGGATCCGCCGACGACAAGGGCGGCATCGCGGTCCACCTTGCCGCGCTCCGGGCGTTCGAGGGTAAGCCGCCCGTAGGAGTGAAGGTCTTCATCGAGGGCGAGGAGGAGATCGGGTCGCCCTCGATGGGCGAGATCCTCGACACCTACGGCGAGGACCTCGCCGCGGACATCTTCGTCATCGCGGACTCGGTCAACTGGAAGGTCGGCGAGCCCTCCTTCACCACCACCCTGCGCGGAATGGTGGACGCCGAGGTCACCGTCTCCACGCTGACCACCGGCCTGCACTCGGGCCAGTTCGGCGGCGTGGTTCCTGACGCGCTCACCGCGCTCTGCCGTCTGCTGGCCACCCTGCACGACGATCGCGGCAACGTGGCCATCGCCGGCCTGACCAGCAACCCGGACCCCGCCGTCGACTACGACGAGGACCGCCTCCGTGACGAGACCGGCATCCTCGACGGCGTGCAGTGGATCGGCGACGGCCCCGCCTCCGCCAGGATGTGGACCAGGCCCGCCGCCTCCGTGCTGGCCATCGATGCCACACCCGTCAAGGACGCCTCCAACACGCTCATCCCCACCGCCCGCGCCAAGGTCAGCGTCCGCCTCGCCCCCGGCCAGGACGCCGACGCCGCCGAGGCCGCCCTCCGCCACCACCTCCTGACCAATGCCCCGTGGGGCGCCCAGGTGACGGTCGCCGCAGGCCAGAACGGGACGGGCAGCGTCATCTCCCTCGACGACGACCGCGCCCGCGCCGCCGTCGACGCGTTCACCGAGGCGTTCAGGGTTGCCCCGGTGGAGATCGGGGTCGGGGGCTCGATTCCCATCGTGGCGGAGTTCGCGGGCCGCAACCCCGGCGCGCTCGTCCTCGTCACGGCGGTCACGGACCCGACGTCGCGGATGCACGGCATCGACGAGTCGCTGGACCTCGGCGACCTCGCCAGGGCCGCGCTCGCCGAGACCCTGTTCCTCCAGCGCCTGGCGTGACGGGCGAACGGGCCGACGAGGCGGCGCGCTCGGTCCTGGCTCTCTTCGGCCGGCGTCTGTTCGGCCTGCCAGGCACCCACCTGGCGGTCACCGCGCGCCCCGGCCCCCCGCCGCGACCCTGGCACTACTGGTGGCAGGCACACCTCCTCGACTGCATGGTTGATGCGCACGCCCGCGGCTCCGCCACGGTGCCCGGTCGCCTGATCGGGCGCCACCTCCGCGGGATCCGGCTGCGGAACTGGGGACGCCTCCCCAACCGGTTCTACGACGACATGGCGTGGCTCGCGCTCGCGGCTCACCGGGCCGGCCGACGCACCCCGTCGTTGGATCGCGCGCTGCGCGAGGCGCTTACCGACGACCTCGGTGGCGGCGCGTTCTGGAGCCTGGACCGCGACTTCAAGAACACGGCCGCCACCGGCCCCATCGCCCTGCACCTGGCACGCACCGGCAACATCCTCGAGGCCTCCCGTCTCCACGACTGGCTCCGGGCCAACCTCGCCGATCCCCGGACCGGGCTCCTCCAGGACGGCCTGCGCCTGACGCCCGCCGGCCCGACGATGGTGCCGCACGTGTTCACCTACAATCAGGGCCCCGTGCTCGCCACGATGCTGGAACTGGGCAGGCTCGACGAGGCGGCCAGTCACGTCGAGGCCGTGGCCACGCACCTGACCCACCCGGGGACGAGGCTCCTGACCACCCACGGCGACGGCGATGGAGGCCTGTTCACCGGCATCCTCGCGCGCTACCTGGCGCTCGCGGCCAGTGACACCCGCCTCCCGGCCGAGACTAGAGACAGGGCGTCCAGCCTTGTCAACGCCTTCGCCGACGCGCTGTGGCAGGGCCGCGACACCCGCGGATGGCGCGGGACACCAGTGACGCTCTTCCCGGCCGATACCTCGCCACACGGCGCGGGCCCGGTCGCCCACACCGTCGAGCTTGCCACCCAGCTCCAGGCGTGGATGGCGTTCGAGGCAGCGGCCTCTGTCGGCTTCTAGCCCACCGACTCCACCCAGAAGCGACCCTCCGCCAGGTGCGCGGCGAGCGCGGCGGGAAGCCACGGAAGGATGTCGGGCGGCAGATCATCGACGGCGAACCAGCCCAGCTCGGAGGTCAGTTCACCCGGAGCCAGCTCGCCCAGCCAGACGTCTGATTCGAAGAAAAA
Organism: Tessaracoccus luoxuelianae; assembly: GCF_054483915.1. Taxonomy (NCBI): domain Bacteria; kingdom Bacillati; phylum Actinomycetota; class Actinomycetes; order Propionibacteriales; family Propionibacteriaceae; genus Tessaracoccus; species Tessaracoccus luoxuelianae. Next base: position 1,333,655 of record NZ_CM137013.1, read on the forward strand.
GTTGAACCCCCGCGCCCGACCGCTGGGGTACGGGAGATCGAACCGCTGCACGCCGACGTGACGCAGCGCCAGCGGATCAATCAGCGCCCCCACCTCCTCGGAGGCCTCGCGCGACGCCGCGACGGCGATCGGCTCGCCGTCCTCCACATGGCCGCCCGGAAGGTTCCACAACCCGTCGCCTCGGTCCGTCCCGTTGCGCCGTGCCAGGAGCACCCGGCCGTCGGGGTCGCGGAGTGCAACCCAGGCGATCAGCTCGAAACCCATGACCCCATCTAACCGCGCGGTAGCGTGATCCTCAGCCGACAGAACGGACATCGAGGTGCGCATCGAGCGGGATTCACTGGGGGAGATGGAGATCCCCGACGACGCCTACTGGGGAATCAACACGGCGCGGGCCGTGCACAACTTCAGGATCAGCCGCCGCGAGATCAGCGTCTACCCAGACCTCCTCGTCGCCTACGCCCAGGTGAAACAGGCGGCGGCCCGCGCCAATCGCGAGATCGGCGTGCTCGAGGACGAGCTCGCGGACCTCATCGACCGCGCCGCCCAGGACATCATCGACGGCCGGCTGCACGACCAGTTCATCGTCGGCGTGATCCAGGGCGGTGCCGGGACCTCCACCAACATGAACGTCAACGAGGTGATCGCCAACCGGGCGCTCGAGCTGGCCGGCCGCCCCTTCGGCGACTACGGATTCCTCTCGCCCAACGACCACGTCAACAAGTCCCAGTCCACCAACGACACCTACCCCACCGCCGTGAAGCTCAGCCTCGTCGTGTCGCTCACCAAGCTCGCCGACGAACTGCGCCTGCTCAGGCATTCCTTCTCGGCCAAGGGCCGCGAGTTCCGGGAGGTGCTGAAGGTGGGCCGCACCCAGCTCCAGGACGCGGTGCCCATGACGCTGGGCCAGGAGTTCCGAGGCTTCTCCACCACGCTGGGCGAGGACATCGACCGGATGGAGGACGTGCGGCCGCTGCTGATGGAGCTCAACCTGGGCGCCACGGCCATCGGCACGGGCATCACCGCCCCGCCCGGCTACGGGCCGGCCGTGATCCGGCATCTGCGCGAGATCACCGGCTTCCCCGAGCTCGTCCTGGCCGACGACCTCATCGAGGCCACCAGCGACACCGGCGTCTTCATGTCCACCTCGTCGGTGATGAAGCGCTCGGCGATGAAGCTCTCCAAGATCTGCAACGACCTCCGGCTGCTCAGCTCCGGCCCCCAGGCCGGGCTCGGCGAGATCGTCCTGCCCCCGGTCCAGGCAGGCAGCTCGATCATGCCCGGCAAGGTCAACCCCGTCATCCCGGAGGCGGTCAACCAGGTGGCGTTCGTCATCGCCGGCTCGGACGTCACCATCGCCATGGCCTCGGAGGCGGGCCAGCTGCAGCTCAACGCGTTCGAGCCGGTGATGGCGCACGCGCTGCTGCAGAACTCGACGTGGCTGCGCCGCGCGGCGCGGACGCTGCGGATCAACTGCATTGACGGCATCACCGCCAACGCCGAGCGCACCAGGGCGCAGGTGGGTCAGTCGGTGGGTGTGGTCACGGCGCTGATGCCGGTGTTGGGGTACGCGCGGGCAACGCGGCTGGCGAAGGAGGCCCTCGGGAGCGGCAGCTCAGTTCGGGATCTCGTGCTGCGGGAGGGCCTGATCAGCGCGGAGGTGCTCGACGAGCTGCTGGCCCCCGCGGCGCTGTCCGGGCTGCAGGACACCGGACCGCTGCCCCCGATGACCGCCGAGCTGATCTCGCGCATCGAGCGGGAGCTCGATGAGGCGGACCGCCACGACGAGGCCTGAGCCGACTAGCCGGCAGGTGGGAAGACGTGGCCGAAGCCCTCAGGGGCGGGCTGGGTGAAGTGCGGCTCCCGCTTGCCGAGGAACGCCAGCCCGCCCTCACGGCCGTCGCCGTGGGCCGAGTGCCTGAGAGCCAGGGACTCCGCCAGGTGCGCGTCGAGCACGCTTGCGCCTTCGAGGTGCCTGAACACGAGCTGCCGGGTGAGCGCGACGGCGTGCGCGGAGCGCCCCCTCGTCATCCGATCCGCGACGGCGTGGGCGGCCCCCAGCAGATCCCCAGGCTCGTGAACGGCATCCACCAGCCCGATCTCCAGCGCTCGGGAGGCTGGAATGATGTCGCCGCTGTAGAGCAGGTCGAGTGCCTTGGACTGCCCCACGATGCGGGGCAGGAACCACGTCGAGCACGCCTCCGGGGTGATGCCCAGCCTGGCGAACACGAACCCCATCCGCGCCTCCGTCGAGGCCAGCCGCGCGTCCATCGGCAGCGTCATCGTCGATCCGATGCCCACCCCTGCGCCGTTGATGGCGGCGATCACGGGCTTGCGGCACTCGAGGATGGCCAGCGTGAGCTTCCCGCCGGGCTCGCGGGCACCGTCGGAGACGTCCGGCTCGGTCCAGCGGTCGCGCAGCTCGGCGGGGCTGAGGTCCATCCGGGGGTCGAAGCCGAACACGTTGTCGCCGTCGCTGAGCTCCATGCCCGCGCAGAAGGCGCGGCCCGAGCCGGTGACGATGATGGCGCGGACGGTGTCGTCGCGGTCTGCCTCGTGCAGGGCGGCCACGAACTCGCGGCCCATCTCCAGGGTGAAGGCGTTGAGCTTGTCGGGCCGGTTCAGGGTGAGAGTGGCGACCCCGTCGTCGCGTGTCAGCAGGACGGTGCTCATGGATGGTCTCCTTGCAGGCGCCTGCATGCGGCGCGGTAGTCGGTCTCGAGACGGTCGACAAGCTCGGCGACGGTGGGGACGTCCGTGATCCCGGCCACGCCGTGCCCCGCGGACCACACGTCGCGCCACGCCTTGACGTCCTCGTGTTCGGCGGGTGGTCCTGCCGGGTCGATGCCGGAGGCGGACAGGCTGCCGGCCAGGAAGTTGGCCGGGATCCCGCTGACGGCGGGCGTGTACACCACGTCGGCGGCGCCGGCCGCCACCACCATCGCCCGGTAGGCGTCCCCGGCCAGCGACTCCTGGGTGGCGAGGAAGCGGGTGCCGAGATAGGCAAGGTCCGCCCCCATCGCCCGCGCCGCCGCGACGTCCGCCCCCGAGCTGAGGGCACCGGCCAGCAGGATCACGCCGTCGAACCATGGGCGCACGGACGCCATCAGCGCGAACGGACTGAGCGCCCCGGCGTGGCCGCCGGCGCCGGCGGCCACCAGGACCAGCCCGTCCACGCCGGCGGCGGCCGCCTTGCGGGCGTGCCGCAGCGTGGTCACGTCGTGGAAGACCAGCCCGCCGTACGCGTGGACGGCCTCCACCACCTCGGGCACCGCCCCCAGCGAGGTGATCACCACCGGCACGCGGTGCTCGACGACCACCGCGAGGTCCGCCTCGAGGCGGGTGTTGGTGGGGTGGACGATGAGGTTGACGCCGAACGGGGCGTCGGCCGGGGTCAGCGCGTCGCGGATCCCGTCGAGCCACCCGGCCAATGCCTCGGTGGTCCGGCGGTTGAGGGCCGGGAACGTGCCGAGCACCCCTGCCCGGCAGCACTCGATGACGAGCTCGGGCCCGGAGACCAGGAACATGGGCGCCGCGACGACGGGAATCCGCAGCCGGTCGGCCAACTGCGCGGGCAACGTCATCGGGCCTCCCATCGGCGGCCGGACATCAGCCGAGCAGAACCGGCACGTGGGCCCAGCCGCCCAGCGGAGCCACCTCGCGCTCGGCGGACCCGCCCGGAGCCCACTCGATCCATGTGGTGGCCGCCAACGCCTCCTGAACCCCGATCCGCAGCTCCAGGGTGGCCAGCGGCCGGCCCGGGCACACGTGCGGGCCGGTTCCGTAGACCAGATTTCTGCGCGCGTTCCCCTCGGGGTCGAAGGCGTCCGGGTCGGCGAAGACGGCCGCGTCCCGGTTTGCCGAGGTCCAGTGCAGTTTCACGACGGCGCCCTCGGGGATGGTGGCCCCGGCGATGTCGACGGGGCAGGTGGTCCTGCGCCGGTTCGAGATGAACGGGTCGTCGATGCGCAGGATCTCGTCGACGGTCGCGTCGATCTCCGCGTCGCTGACCCCCGAGCGCAGGCGGCGCTGCAGCTCCGGATGGTCCGCCAGGAAGGCGAACAGCACCCCCACGCACAGGGCGATGGAGCCGAGGTCCCCACCGGTCCAGTTCCGCAGCACGGAGACCAGCTCCTCGTCGGTGAACGGCCGGCCCGCCACCTCGTCGCGGAGGAGCGCGGTGGTGAGGTCGTCGGGGGCGTCGTCGCCCAGGGCCCGGCGGGGGGCGAGAACCGAGCGGATGATGGCGTCGAACTCCGCCGCCACCTCCGCCGTCCTGGCCCGATCCCCCGAGCGGGTGGCGGCATGGTTGGCGGCCATCCAGCCCAGCAGCTGGGCCTCCAACGAGGCCGGCCACCCCAGCCACGCGCTCTGCGCGCGGACGGCGAACGGGAAGCCGATGTCGCGCACCGCGTCCACCGGAACGCCCCGGGGAAGCGCGGCGAACAGGCTGCGCGCCACCTCGCGGAAGGCCGGCTCGTGCGGGGCCAGGGCGTCGGGCTCGAAGTAGCGGTCCAGGGTCTGGCGGGCCGCGCGGTGGGCGTCGCCGTCGAGCCCGTTGGGCACGTGGACATGGGCCGAGACCGCGCTGGAGAACGTCGCGGGATCCTCGGCGGCCCGGACGACGTCGGCGTGCCGGAGCAGCACCCACTCACCGCGGACGTTGCGCACCACCGGATGGCCCGGACGCAACTGGTCCGTGTACTGCCGCAGGTCGCGGCCCGCGGGGTCCACATCGTCGGGGACGTGATCGGACATCACCAGCTCCTTTGTGCGTGTCAGCGCAGCCCATCGGGCAGGTCAGGCGTCGAGATCCTGCTCCACCATGCCGGCGATCCGCTCGACCGCCTCCTCGTTCTCGGACTCCACCGTGACCACCGCACCCTTCTCGGCGCCGAGCGTCATGATCAGCAGCGACGAGGCGGCATCCACCGCCGCCCCGTTGAGGGAGATGGTGATGTCGTCGTCGTATTCGCTCGCTGCAGCGGCGATCAACGCGGCTGGGCGGGCGTGAAGCCCCACGACGGACCCGACGGTCACGGACTTGCTGGCCATCAGAGGCTCCTTATCTGCCGCCGCACCGTTGCGGTCGGACACGCGAGTAATCATAGCCACCAGGGGAGCCCGTCTCCGACGCGGGTCCTGGTGGGGAAGGTGCCCGCGACAAGGCACGAGATCCTCCCGGGCATGCCGCCACCGAGGCGGGCTCAGAGTCGGGTGAGCCACACCGTCGTGTCCGTGGGCAGCACGTGGCCGCGCAGGCTCACGCTGGAGAGCAGCACCTCGTAACCCTCTGGCAGCTCCACCGGTGCACCGAGCACGTTCGTCATCACCCGGACCGGGCCGTTGTCGAAGGCCACCACCGAATCCCCGGCAGGCACCCACTCGAGCTCTCCGCGGCCCAATCCGTGCTCCCGGCGCGCCGCGAGGGTGGACCGGTACAGCGTCAGGGTGCTGCCTGGTGCATCCTCCTGGAGGTCCACGGACAGCCCCCGATACGAGTCCGGCTGCGGCAGCCACGTCGTGCCGGTGGGCGAGAATCCGAGGCCGGGCTCTCCAGCGGCCCACGGCATCGGAACGCGGCACCCGTCGCGCCCGGCCTTGGTGAAGTCGGAGCGGAACCAGGCGGGGTCCTGGCGCAGGTCGTCGGGGAGGGTGGTGTGATCAGGGAGTCCGAGTTCCTCGCCCTGGTAGAGGTAGGAAGAGCCGGGAAGCGCCAGCATCATGAGGGTCGCGGCGCGTGCCCTGCGCAGGCCAAGGATGTTGTCGGGCTGCTCATCGTCGGCCCCCAGGCCCTCGTGGCTGGAGCCCGGCTCCTTGAGCCCGAGACGGCTGACGTGCCGCAGTACGTCGTGATTGCTCAGCACCCAGGTCGTGGGCGCGCCCACGGCTTCGTCTTCGGCCATCGTCGAGGTGATCACCTCGCGGTATGACGCGGCATCCCATGGGCTGTCCAGGAACTGGAAGTTGAAGGCGGTGTGCATCTCATCCGGGCGCAGGTACAGCGCCAGGCGCTTCGGGTCGGCCACCCAGGCCTCGGCCACCAGCGAGCGGTCGCCCTGGTAGGAGTCCAGGACCGTGCGCCAGCGGCGGTACACGTCGTGGACGCCGTCCTGGTCCCACATCGGGCCGGCGGGTCCGTCGAGGTCCAGCATCGACTGCTCGGCGTCGAAGTCCGGCAGCCCGTCGGCCTTGATCAGGCCGTGGGCCACGTCCACGCGGAACCCGTCGACGCCCCGGTCCAGCCAGAAGCGCAGCACGCCGTCGAACGCCTCGCGCACCCGCTCGGTGGACCAGTCCAGGTCCGGCTGTTTCACGTCGAAGAGGTGGAGATACCACTGCTCCGGCGTGCCGTCCGGCCGGGTGAGGCGCGTCCAGCCAGCCCCGCCGAAGACGGACTTCCAGTTGTTGGGCGGCAGTTCGCCGTGCTCGCCGAGCCCGTCGTGGAAGTGGTACATGTCGCGCTCGGGCGAGCCCGGCCCGGCCGCGACCGCCGCCTTGAACCACCGGTGCTCATCGGAGGTGTGATTGGGCACCAGATCGACGACGACGCGCAACCCCGCCGCGTGGGCGGTCTCGATCAGGCGGTCGGCGTCCGACAGGTCACCGAAGAGCGGGTCGATCTCCTCGTAGTCGGCCACGTCGTAGCCGGCGTCGGCCATGGGGGACCTGTAGAACGGGGACATCCAGATCGCGTCCACCCCGAGGCGGGCCAGGTACGGGATCTTCTCGATGATCCCGGGAAGGTCCCCGTAGCCGTCGCCGGTGGAGTCAGCGAACGAGCGCGGGTAGATCTGGTAAATGACGGCGTCGCGCCACCATTCAGCTGCCATGGTGAGGTCCTGTCGATTGACGGATGATGAGATCCGGGTGGAAGAGCATCTCGGTGGAGTCGGTGGGGAGGCCCCGGATCGCGGTGAGCAGCGAGCCGACGGCGGCCTGCGTCATGGCCGCGACCGGCTGGCGCACCGTGGTCAGGGCCGGGCTGGTGAACGCCATCAGCGGCGAGTCGTCGTAGCCGACCACGGAGACGTCGCCGGGGACGTCAAGGCCACGGGAGCGCGCCTCACGGATGGCGCCCAGCGCCATCACGTCTGACCCACACACGATGGCGGTGTGGCCCGCGTCGAACAGCCTGGCTGCCGCGGACTGGCCACCCTCGACGGAGAAGATGGTCGACACCATCGAGCCACGGGGGAGTCCCAGCGCCAGGAACGCCTGCTGTTTGCGCTGGCTGGGGAGGTAGCGCTGTTGCCCCACGGCGAGCCCGATCCGCTGATGTCCGTAGGACCGCAGGTGCGCCACCGACATCGACACGGCCTCGGCGTCCGAGCAGGAGAAGAAGGCGCCGTCCACACCCGGCGTGTAGCCGTTGATGAACACAGCCGGCACGCCTGCATCGATGAGGCGCTGGTAGTGCTCGGAAGACGCCTCCGTGTCCGCGGGCGTCCCGGAGACCGAGACGATCCCCGCGATCTCGACTCCGAGCAGCGCGTCGAGGTACTGCTCCTCGCTGGTCCCGCCGGGCCCGGCGGTGCAGAGGAACATGTGGCGACCCGCCGCGGTGAGCACCAGGGCCAGCTCGTTGGCGAACAGGGCGAAGGACGGGTTGGCGAGCTCCGGCACCATCACGGCGATCAGGCCCTCCGCGGACGGCTGGTCCGGTTCGGCCGCGAAGCCGAGCCGCTCCAGGGTGGCCAGGACGGAGGTTCTGGTGGCGTCGGCGACGCCTGGCTTGCCGTTGAGGACCCTGGAAACTGTGGCGGTCGACACACCTGCGGCGATGGCCAGGTCCGCCAGCTTGGCCCGTGGGGGAATCATGGGCCTCCTCTCCTTCGAGTCCGTGCACCAACAGTGCTCGCAGGCTAGTGTGCAGGTAATCGGGGCACTTTGCAATGACTTGCAGAATCCTTGCAGCCCGGTTCCACGAGTGACGAGCCTAGTCGTGAGCATCACGAGGGCTGCCTGGCGCGGCAAACGCTTGCCGGCCCAGATCGTTATCGAACCGTTATTGCAACGACTTTGCAAGCGTTGCAAAGATGGTTACGCTACTCATCAGTCGGGTCGGCACCGGAGCGTCCCGAGACAACGAAGGAGTTACACACATGCGCAAGAGCCTTCTCGCCGCCGCAGCGGCCGGGCTTTCTCTGACGCTGGTCGCCTGTGGTGGCGGCACGTCAACCACCTCCCCCTCCGCCACCGACGGGGCCTCGAGCAGCGCCCCCGCCGAGAGCTCGGCCCCCGCGGCCGCCGGCACCCTCACCGTGTGGGTGGACGAGACCCGCATCGACGCGTTCAAGACGATCGGCGAGTCCTTCCTGGCCGCCACCGGCGTCACCCTGGACGTCGTGCAGAAGCCGTCCGGCGACGTCAAGACAGATTTCATCGCCCAGGCCCCCACCGGCGAGGGCCCGGACCTCATCGTCGGCGCGCACGACTGGACGGGCGACCTCGTCAAGAACGGCGTCATCGCCCCCGTCGAGCTCGGTGACCAGGTCTCCAACTTCAACGAGGTCGCCACCCGCGGCTTCACCCAGGCCGGCCAGCTCTACGGCGTCCCGTACGCCATCGAGAACATCGCGCTCGTCCGCAACAACGCCATGCTGCAGGACACCCCGGCCACGTTCGACGAGCTGATCGCGCAGGGCAAGGCCGCCGCTGGCGCCGAGTTCCCCGCCGTGATCCAGCAGGGCCCCGACGGTGACGCGTACCACCTGTACCCGATCCAGACCTCGTTCGGTGCGCCGGTGTTCAAGACCGACGCCAACGGTGACTACACCGCCGAACTCGGCATGGGTGGCCCGGAGGGTCTCGCCTTCGCCGAGTACCTGAAGACGCTCGCCGCCGAGAAGGTCGTCTCGTCCTCGCTCGAGGGTGAGACCGCCAAGCAGGCCTTCCTCGACGGCAAGACGCCGTACATCATCACCGGCCCCTGGTACGTCGCCGACTTCGTGGCGGCCGACATGGACGTGACCGTGCTGCCCGTCCCGTCCGCGGGTGGTCAGCCCGCAGCGCCGTTCGTCGGCGTGCAGGGTGTGTTCCTGTCGTCGAAGTCCGAGAACGCCCTGCTGGCGTCGCAGTTCCTCGAGTACATGGCCAGCAAGGAGGCACAGGACCAGATGCTCGAGCTGGGCGGCCGCATGCCCGCGCTCACCGAGTCTGCTGACGCCGTCACCGACGAGGTCCTGGCCGGGTTCGGCGAGGCCGGCAAGGATGGCCAGCCGATGCCGTCCATCCCCGAGATGGGCGCTGTCTGGGAGTTCTGGGGCGGCGCGCAGGTGAGCATCATCACCGGCAACGCCGAGCCCGCCGCGGCGTGGGACGCGATGATCAAGAACATCGAAGCCAAGTTCTGACGCCTCTCGACCACACGGTCGCATCCGGGGGTTGGGAAGCCAAGGCGGCCCAACCTCCGGCCCATATCCGCAACGAAGCGAAGGTTGAACTCCCTTGAGCAACTCCCCGACATCGCAGTCGCCGAGGCTCTCCCACGCGCGGGACCTCTCGCGCCCGGGCTTCATCGCGAAGCTCGTCCTCATGATGCTTGTCAACGCTTTCGGCGTCTACGGCATCCTGGCCAGCTACGGCCAGCAGGAGTGGGGCGTCCTCGTCTTCCTCGTCATCACCCTGATCATCGTCGACTACGTGTACTTCTCGAAGCGCGCGATCCCCGGCAAGTACCTCGTCCCCGGCCTCATCTTCCTCGCTGTGTTCCAGATCTACGTGATGATCAACACCGCCTACGTGGCCTTCACCAACTACGGCGACGGACACAACGACGCCAAGGAACCGGCCATCACCCAGATCCTGAAGACCTCGGATCGCCGGGTGGAGGGCACCCCGGAGTATCAGGTCACCGTCTTCGACCGCAACGGCCAGCTCGGCTTCGCGATCGTGGAGGGAGACCAGGCCCGGATCGGCGACGCCGAGACCCCGCTGGCAGACGCTCCGGATGCCGTCGTCGACGGTGATCGGGTCACCGAGGTGCCCGACGCCACGGTGCTCGCGCTGGCCGACATCCAACAGCGCCAGAACGAGGTGCTGGACCTGCGCGTGAGCGTGTCCGACAACCCGGACGACGGCTGGCTCAGGACGGACAACGGGGCCAGGGCCTACATCGCCAAGTCGCTGTTGGCCTACGACGAGGCCGCAGATACGTTCACCGACGCCGACGGCAAGGTCTACACGGCAGACCCAAGCCGTGGCCTGTTCGTCGCCGACGACGGAAGCAGCCTCTCACCGGGCTGGCGCGTGGTCGTGGGCTTCGACAACTTCGCCGCCATGTTCACCGACGCCCGGCTCGCGGGCCCGTTCCTGTCCTCACTGGTGTGGACGTTCGCCTTCGCCATCCTGTCTGTGCTCACCACGTTCGCCTTCGGGCTACTGCTGGCGGTGGTGTTCAACGACCCGCGCATCAAGGGGCGCACCCTCTACCGGGCCCTGTTCATCCTCCCGTACGCCTTCCCTGGCTTCCTGGCCGCGCTGGTGTGGCGCGGTCTGCTCAACCAGGAGTTCGGCTTCATCAACCAGGTCCTGCTGGGCGGTGCGAGCGTCCCGTGGTTCGCTGACGGAAACCTCGCCAAGCTGGCCATCCTCGGGGTCAACCTGTGGCTGGGCTTCCCCTACATGTTCCTCGTCACCACCGGCGCCCTGCAGTCCATCCCCCAGGAGCTCACGGAGGCGGGCATCATGGACGGCGCCAGCCCGCTCAGGCGGTTCTGGAGCATCACGCTTCCCCTGCTGCTGGTGTCGGTAGCGCCGCTGCTCATCGCGAGCTTCGCGTTCAACTTCAACAACTTCTCGCTCATCTACATGCTCACCGGCGGCGGACCGAACTATCCGGGTGCCCCGGTGCCTGTCGGCGAGACGGACATCCTGATTTCGATGGTCTACGCCATCGCCTTCGAGGGTGGCAACCGGCAGTACGGCCTGGCCAGCGCCATGTCGATAGTCATCTTCCTGGTGGTCGGCTTCATCTCCTGGCTGGGATTCAGGCAGACCCGCAAGCTTGAGGAGATCATGTGATGGCCAAGAAGCTAGCCAACGGCGACAACGACACCCGTCTTCGTGGCGGCCGGTGGTGGAAGGAGGTCGGCTGGAGGCACGTCTTCGGGATCATCGTCATCATCTACTGCGTGTTCCCGCTGCTCTACGTGCTGTCGGCCTCGCTCAACACGAACGGATCCATCACGGGCTCCCTGCGGCTCTTCACGAGCTTCACCACCGAGCACTACGCCGAGCTGATGACCACTGACTATCCGAAGTGGGCGCTGCACTCGCTCTATGTCAGCGGACTGACGGCCATCGGTACGGTCCTCATGGGCGCGGCTGCGGCCTATGCGTTCAGCCGATTCCGGTTCAAGGGGCGCCGCGCCAGCCTGACCGCGCTGCTGATCATCCAGATGTTCCCGCAGATGCTGGCCTTCGTGGCCATCTTCCTGCTGGCGCTCACGCTGGGGGAGATCTTCCCGTTCCTCGGCCTCGGTTCGCACCTCCAGTTGATCGCCATCTACCTCGGCGGCGCGCTGGGAGCGAACACGTTCCTGATGTACGGGTTCTTCAACACCATCCCGATCGAACTCGACGAGGCCGCCAAGATCGACGGCGCCACGCATGCCCAGATCTTCTGGGGCATGATCATGCGCCTGGTCACGCCGATCCTCGCGGTGGTGGGTCTGCTCAGCTTCGTGGGCTCCTACGGCGAGTTCATCCTGGCCCGCATCGTGCTGGCCAGGCCCGAGAACTACACGCTCGCCGTGGGCCTGTACGTCTGGGGCTCCGACGAGCGCAACGCCCCGTGGTCGCTGTTCGCGGCCGGTGGCGTGCTGGCGGCCATCCCGATCATCGCCTTGTTCATGTACCTGCAGAAGTACATCGTCTCCGGCCTCACGGCTGGTGGCGTCAAGGGCTGATCGAAGGCTCTACCGATCCACGCCGGTGTGCGGGCGACCCGATGGGTCGCTCAGCCCACCGGCGTGGTCGCGTCTCGAGGCTCGGCGCCCGTATCCGGCTGGAGTGCCAGGTGGCACAGCCGGGGGCCGACGTCGATCCGACCCGCCACCATCCCGCTCGCGCTCGCCTCGAGGTAGCCGTCGACGAAGCCCTGATGGATGGCGCACACGATCGGGAGCTCCCTGAGGCCCACCTCGGCCCGGAACGGGCAGCGCGTGAAGGTGAGCTGGTTTCCGACGGCGACGGTCCCGAACCCCCGCTCGGCGAGATGAGCCACCAGCCCCTCGACGGGTTCGGTGTCCTCGGGCTCGTCATCGACCATCGAACCGCCCCAGGAGCGCCCCGCCTGCTCGGCCAGCCGCGACCCGTCCGGCAGAGTGGCCACGAAGTTCTGGATCAGCACCTCGGTGAGCTCCATCAGGTGTGAGTTGCTGACGTTGGGGGAGTCGCTGGTGGCGGCGAACAGCAGCGGCGGGCGCCCTGCCTGCCCGAGCGGAGCCGCGGCGCTGACGGCGTAGCCCGCATCGCGCAGCCCTTCCAGGTGGAATCTGGCGGAGTTGCGGTGCAGCCCCAGCTGGTCCGCGACCTCGGCGACCGCCACCGGGCCTGCGGCGGATTGCAGCAACGCCAGCACGCGCGTGCGGGTGGGGCCGAGCCCGTGGGGTTCGCTGGTCACTGATCCAGTTTCGCATGCTCAGGGCACCCCTCCCGGGTCGGGGTAGCATGCGCCCATGCAGGAGCACCGATTGCTGGACAGCCACGGGAGGGTCGCACGCGACGTCCGCGTGTCCTTGACCGACCGCTGCAACCTGCGCTGCACCTACTGCATGCCCGCAGAGGGCCTCGCCTGGCTGCCCGTCGAGGAGACCCTCACCGACGACGAGGTGGTGCGCCTGATCCGCGTGGCCGTCGTGCGCCTGGGGGTGGAGCGGGTCCGGTTCACCGGGGGAGAGCCACTGCTGCGGCCCGGGCTGGAGCGCATCGTCGCTGCCGCGTCGGCAATGGAGGGTCCCGGCGGGCGCCCTGAGTTGGCACTCACCACCAACGGGCTTGGCCTGGACAAGCGCATCGCGGGGCTCAAGGCCGCCGGCCTGGACCGGATCAACATCTCGCTGGACTCGCTGGACCCCGTCCGCTACGCCCGGCTCTCCCGCCGCGACAGGCTGCACGACGTGCTGACCAGTATCGAGGCCGTCGACGCCGCCGGCCTGCGCCCGCTGAAGGTGAACTCCGTGATCATGCGCGGCGAGAACGAGCCGGACATCGTGCCGCTCGCAGCGTTCTGCCTGGCGAGGGGCTACCAGCTGCGCTTCATCGAGCAGATGCCGCTCGGTCCCAAGCATGAGTGGGACAGATCACAGATGGTCACCTCCCGGGAAATCCTCGATGCGCTGGAGACCCGCTTCCGCCTCACCCCGCTGGACGAGCCCCGAGGCGCGGCCCCCGCGGAGCTCTGGCGGGTGGACCCGGACGCCGAGCAGCCGGGCGGCACCGTCGGCGTGATCGCCTCGGTGACCAACCCCTTCTGCGCCGCCTGCGACCGGACGCGGCTCACCTCGGACGGTCAGGTCCGCAACTGCCTCTTCTCCAGGACGGAGACGGACCTGCGCGCAATCCTGCGCGGGGGCGGCTCGGACGACGACATCGTCGCGGCCTGGGCGGGCGCCCACGCAACAAAGTCGCGGGCCCACGGCATCGATGACATCGGGTTCGTCCAGCCCGCCCGCACGATGAGCGCCATCGGAGGATGACTCCCGAATCGCCCGGCCTCCGCTGCGCGATCGTGCTGGGCGGGGGGCGCTCGTCGCGGATGGGCACCGACAAGCTGGAGCTCACCGTCGGGAACCGTTCGCTGCTGCAGCGCGCCTGCGATGCCTCCCTCGGCTGGGCCGACCAGGTGATCGTCGCCTCACCCGTCCGCGCCGGGTTCCCGGACCAGCGCATCGTCTTCGTGCTGGAGGATCCTCCCTTCGGTGGCCCCGTGGCAGGCATCGCGGCGGCGGTGGCCGCCCTTCCCGGCGAGGCGGAGGAGGTGCTCCTGCTGGCGGGTGACCTGGCAGATCCTCACGCCGTCGTGGGAGCGCTGCGCGCGGCGCCGATGGGGGTCGACGGTGTGGTGCTGGAGGACGAAGAGGGCTGGCCCCAGCTGCTGGCGGGGCGTTACCGCGCGGTCGCTCTGAGGCTCGCCGTTGGCGGTGCTCCAGCCCTGCGCGACGTGTCCGTCCGTCGCCTCCTCGGGACTTTGGATCTGGCCCGGGTGGCAGCCCCGCCAGCCCTCGTCCGAGACGTCGACACCCCTAGCCAGGCGCGACTCGCCGGCGCTGAATTTCGCAACTACGACGGCGCGTAAGACTTTTTTCCGAGAAGTTTGGACGTACCGCTCTCCGGCATGGAAAGCTGACGCCCATGAGCACCGATTCCGCGCGCGTTGACGGCCCCGCCTCCGATGCCCTGCTGAAGCTTGGCCGCTTCTTCACCAAGTGGGACCAGACTGACGACGGCCGCGCCGTCTTCCGCCAGGGTGGCCGCGCGGGAGACGTCTTCTACCGCGACCGCTGGAGCCACGACAAGGTGGTCCGCTCCACGCACGGCGTCAACTGCACCGGCTCCTGTTCCTGGAAGGTCTACGTCAAGGACGGGATCATCACCTGGGAGTCCCAGCAGACGGACTATCCCACCACCGGGCCTGACCGGCCGGAGTATGAGCCCCGCGGATGCCCCCGTGGGGCCGCCTTTTCGTGGTACACCTACTCGCCCACCCGGGTCCGCTACCCGTACGGCCGCGGCGTGCTCATCGAGATGTACCGGGAGGCGAAGAAGCGCCTGGGCGATCCGGTGGCCGCCTTCCGTGAGATCTCCACCGATCCGGTCAAGCGCCGCCGCTACCAGCAGGCCCGAGGCAAGGGCGGATTGGTGCGCATCTCCTGGGAAGAGGCCCTGGAGATCTCCGCCGCCAGTTACGTCAACACCATCAAGTTCTACGGCCCGGACCGCTGCGTCTCCTTCTCGCCCATCCCGGCGATGAGCATGGTCTCCCACGCCATCGGCACCCGCTTCACGCACCTCATCGGCGGCGCGATGACCAGTTTCTACGATTGGTACGCGGACCTCCCCGTCGCCTCCCCGCAGGTGTTCGGAGACCAGACCGACGTGCCGGAGTCCGGCGACTGGTGGGATTCCACCTACCTGATGATGTGGGGCTCCAACGTGCCCGTCACGCGCACCCCGGACGCGCACTGGATGGCCGAGGTCCGCTACCGCGGCACCAAGGTGGTCACCGTGGCGCCGGACTACGCGGACAACGTGAAGTTCGCCGACGAGTGGCTGCCCGCCCAGGCCGGCACCGATGCCGCGCTGGCCATGGCCATGGGGCATGTCATCCTCAAGGAGAACTTCGTCGACAAGAAGGTCGAGTACTTCGACGACTACGTCAAGCAGTACACGGACCTCGGCATGCTGATCACCCTGGTGGATCACCCCGACGGCCATGGGCTGGTGCCCGGCAAGTTCCTCACCGCCGCGGACCTGCCGGCCACCGCAGAGGTCTCCGACGCCGCCTTCAAGACCGTGGTGTGGGACGACGCCACCTCCAGCCCTGCGGTGCCCAACGGTTCCATGGGCTACCGCTACTCCGAGGACGGGGCCGGTCTCTGGAACCTGGACCTCGGCGAGATCCGACCCGCGCTCAGCCTCATCGAACAGGCCGACGCGCAGAAGGTGGAGATCTCCCTGCCGTGCTTCGAGGACCCGAAGGGGGAGGGCAGCATCATCCACCGCGGTGTCCCTGCCCGCGTGGTCGAGGGCAAGCTCGTCACCACAGTCTTCGACCTCATGCTCGCCCAGTACGGCGTGGGCCGCGACGGCCTCCCTGGCCAGTGGCCTGCCGGGTACGACGACGCCACAGTTCCCTACACCCCCGCCTGGCAGGCGGAGATCACCTCCGTGCCCGCCGAGGCGTGCCTCCGCATCGCCCGTGAGTTCGCGGCCAACTCGGAGGAGTCGAAGGGCCGCACGATGATCATCATCGGCGCCGGCATCTGCCACTGGTTCCACGCGGACGTGACCTACCGCGCCATCATCGCGCTGCTCATGATGACCGGCTGCATCGGCAAGAACGGCGGCGGCTGGGCGCACTACGTGGGCCAGGAGAAGTGCCGCCCCATGACGGGCTGGTTCAACATGGCCAACGCCACGGACTGGTCGCGGCCCCCGCGCACCATGATCGGCACCGCCTACTGGTACATGCACACCGATCAGTGGCGCACCGACGGCTTCTCGGCTGACCGGATCAAGTCCCCGCTGTCCACCGGCAGCCTCGACGGCACCCACTCGGCGGACGCGATCGCGCTGTCACACCGCCTGGGCTGGATGCCGTTCTACCCGCAGTTCGACGCGAACCCGCTGGACCTGGCGGACGAGGCGATCGCTGCCGTCGGACGCGGCGAGTACGAGACCCCGCAGGCCTACGTGGCCGCCAGGCTCAACTCCGGCGAGTTGAAGAGCGCCGTCGAGGATATCGACGCGCCCGAGAACTGGCCGCGCACCATGATCCTGTGGCGCTCGAACCTGTTCGGCTCCTCGGCCAAGGGCAACGAGTACTTCCTCAAGCACCTCCTCGGCACCCACAACAACGTGATGGAGAACGGTCACGGGGCGGACCTCCGCCCGGATGTGGTGAAGTGGCACGACGAGGCCCCTGAAGGGAAGCTGGACCTGCTGATCACCGCGGACTTCCGCATGACCAGCTCCACGCTGCTCAGCGACATCGTGCTCCCTGCCGCCACCTGGTACGAGAAGTACGACCTCAGCTCCACGGACATGCACCCCTTCGTGCACGCGTTCACGCCCGCGATCGACCCGCCGTGGGAGACCAAGAGCGACTTCGACGTGTTCGCCGAACTCGCGATCAAGCTCTCCGAGCTGGCCAAGGGACGCCTGGACACCCGCAAGGACCTGGTGGCGGTTGCGCTCCAGCACGACACCCCCGGCCAGATCGCCCAGCCGGGCGGCCATGTGCCCGACTGGCGAGGCACCGACCTGGAGGGTGTGCCCGGGAAGAACATGCCGGTGCTCGCCGTCGTTGAGCGCGACTACACGGCGATCGCGGACAAGCTGCTCACCGTCGGCCCGCTGGCGGAGAAGCTGGGCTTCACCGTCAAGAACATCACCTACGACGTGGGCCACCAGGTGACCAAGCTCGGCAAGCTGCACGGGGTGTACCCCTCCGGCCCGGCCGCAGGCCGCCCCGCCATCAACACCGACCAGCGGCTCGCCGAGGCCATCCTGATGTTCTCCGGCACCACCAACGGAGAGTTGGCCACGCAGGGCTTCCGCGACCTGGAGCGCAAGACCGGCCGCAGACTGGCGGACCTGTCTGAGGGGTCCGAGGAGAAGCAGATCACCTTCATCCAGACCCAGCAGTCGCCGCAGCCCGTCATCACCTCCCCGGAGTGGTCGGGGTCGGAGACCGGCGGCCGCCGCTACGCCGCGTTCACCATCAACACCGAGCGGCTCAAGCCATGGCACACGCTGACCGGGCGGATGCACTTCTTCCTGGACCACGACTGGATGGCCGACGCAGGCGAGCAGCTGCCGATCTTCCGGCCGCCGCTGGACATGGGCCGCGACTACGGCGAGCCCGAGCTCGGACCCAACGGTGAGAAGGCCATCACGCTGCGCTACATCACGGTGCACAACAAGTGGTCCATCCACTCCGAGTACCAGGACAACCTGTTCATGCTCAGCCTCGGTCGCGGCGGGCCGCAGGCCTGGCTCAGCGTCGCCGACGCCGCGAGCATCGGGGTCAGGGACAACGACTGGATCGAGCTGACCAACGCCAACGGAGTGTTCGTGGCCCGCGCCGTCGTCACGCCGAAGCTGCCGGACGGCATCTGTTACGTGCAGCACGCCCAGGAACGCACCATCGACGTGCCGAAGTCCGAGGCCACCGGCAAGCGCGGCGGCATCCACAACTCGGTGACCCGGATCCTTCTCAAACCCACCCACCTCATCGGCGGCTACGCACACCAGGCGTACGCCTTCAACTACATCGGCCCCACCGGCGTTCAACGAGACATCGTGTCGACGGTGCGCCGCCGCTCCCAGGAGGTCCAGTACTGATGGCCAAGCAGCGACGCGTGATGGCCCAGGTGGCCATGGTGATGAACCTCGACAAGTGCATCGGCTGCCACACCTGCTCGGTTACGTGCAAGCAGGCCTGGACCAACCGGGCCGGCACCGAGTACGTGTGGTTCAACAACGTGGAGACCCGCCCCGGGCAGGGCTACCCCCGCACCTACGAGGACCAGGAGAAGTGGCAGGGCGGCTGGGTGCGGACCAAGTCCGGGCGGCTCAAGCTGCGCTCCGGTGGCCGGTTCAAGAAGCTGCTGAGCATCTTCGCCTCCCCGGTGCAGCCGGAGATGAACGACTACTACGAGCCGTGGACCTACGACTACGAGAACCTCATCCAGGCACCGCTGGGCGACGACTTCCCCGTCGCGAGGCCGAAGTCCCTGATCACGGGCGAGGACATGGCCATCAAGGCCTCCGCCAACTGGGACGACGCCCTGGGCGGCATCCACGAGACCGGCCATGACGACCCGATCGTGAAGAAGCTTCGCGAGGACGCCAACCTGCAGATCAAGTTCGAGTACGAGAAGACCTTCATGTTCTTCGTGCCCCGGATCTGCGAACACTGCCTCAACCCCTCCTGCATGGCCTCCTGCCCCTCCGGCGCCATCTACAAGCGCTCGGAGGACGGCATCGTCCTGGTGGACCAGGACAAGTGCCGCGGCTGGCGTCAGTGCATCACCGGCTGCCCCTACAAGAAGATCTACTTCAACCACCGCTCCGGCAAGGCCGAGAAGTGCACCATGTGCTACCCCCGCCTCGAGGTGGGACTGCCGACGGTGTGCTCCGAGACCTGCGTGGGCCGGCTGCGCTACATCGGCATCATCCTCTACGACCCCGATCAGGTCACCAAGGCCGCCCTCGTCGACGACAAGGACCTGTACCAGGCCCAGATGGACCTGATGCTGGACCCGAACGACCCGCAGGTGATCGCCGATGCGAAGGCCAACGGGATCCCTGGCGACTGGCTGGCCGCCGCCCAGAAGTCACCCGTGTACGCCCTCATCAAGCACTTCAAGGTGGCGCTTCCGCTGCACCCTGAGTACCGCACCATGCCGATGGTCTGGTACGTGCCCCCGCTCTCCCCGGTGGTGGACCTGCTCAAGGCCCAGGGCCACGACTCCGAGGCCGGCGGCAACCTGTTCGGTGCCATCGACACCCTCCGCATCCCCGTCGAATACCTCGCTGAGCTGTTCACCGCGGGAGACGCCGACGTGGTGACGGGCGTGCTGCAGAAGCTGGCCGCGATGCGCTCCTACATGCGCGACGTGACGCTCGGCCGAGAGCGGCAGCCCGAGCTGGCGCACGCCGTCGGCATGGAGCCCGCGGCCCTGGAGCAGATGTACCGGCTGCTAGCCATCGCCAAGTACGACGAGCGCTACGTCATCCCCAAGGCCCATGCCGAGCAGGCGCACAACCTGGAGGAGATGGGCTGCTCGCTGGACTTCGAGGGCGGGCCGGGCGCCGGGGGAGAGGGGCCGTTCGGCACCTCTTCAGGGCGCGTGGTCCCGGTGGCGATCGAGAGCTTCGCCGACGCGAAGGCCCGCCAGCTCGACGCGAGCGGAGCATGATGTCAGCGGTGGTGTTCCAGGCGGCCGGGCTGCTGCTCGGCTACCCGGACGAGGAGCTGCTGGATCGGCTCCCGGTGATCGAGGCCGCCGTCGCCGAGGCTGGTGCGGGAGAGTACTTCGCGCCCACCCTCGCGCACCTGCGCAGCATGCCGATCATGGAGCTGCAGAGCTGGTACGTGCAGGAGTTCGACCTGTCACGCCGGCACGCGCTGCACCTGACCTACTGGACCGACGGCGACACCCGCCGCCGCGGCGAGGTGCTGGCCGCCATCAAGCAGACCTACCGGGATTCCGGCCTCGTGGTGGACCTCGCCGGTGAGCTGCCGGATTACCTTCCGATGGTCCTCGAGTTCGCCGCCGTTGGACACCCCCAATTGGGGCTGGGGCTCCTCAACACCTACCGCGCCAGCCTCGAGCTGCTCCGCATCGGACTGGCGGAGGACAAGCTCCCGCAGTCCGGGGTGGTCGAGGCCGTCTGCGCCGCGCTCGGCGGGCCCTCGCCGCGTACCCGCTCCGAGGTCCGGGACCTGCTGGGCGGCCCGCCCACCGAGACCGTCGGCCTCGATCCCACCTTCCTGCCCTACCCGCAACTGCAAGGGAGCACGCGATGAACATTCTGCTCTGGGGAGTCCTGCCCTACGTGGTGTTGCTGATCCTCGTGGGTGGGCTGATCTGGCGCTACCGGTTCGATCAGTTCGGCTGGACCACGCGCTCGTCTCAGCTCTACGAGTCCAGGCTGTTGAAGATCGGCTCGCCCATCTTCCACTTCGCGCTCATCGCGGTGCTCATGGGCCACATCGTCGGCCTGCTGATCCCCAAGGCGTTCACGGACTGGATCGGCATCGATCAGCACACCTACCACGCCGGCGCCCTCTACGGCGGCGGGCTGGCGGGCATCGCCCTGATCGTCGGCCTGGCGATGCTGATCTGGCGCCGTCGCTCCACCACGGCGGTGTTCAAGGCCACCACGTGGAACGACAAGATCATGTACCTGGTGCTCGCCACCGTGATCGGGCTCGGCATGGTGGCCACGCTCACCGGCGACACCACCCCCACAGGCGAGGAGCACAACTACCGCGAGACGGTATCGGTGTGGTTCCGCTCCCTGTTCGTGTTCCAGCCCGACGTGGAGGCGATGGGGGCCGCCACCTGGCAGTTCCAGACCCACGTCGTCATCGGGATGCTGCTGTTCGCGATGATCCCCTTCACCCGCCTGGTGCACGCCTTCTCCGCACCGTTCCACTACCTGTTCCGCCCCTACATCGTCTACCGCTCGCGCGACGACTCGTCGCGTCGCTCCGAGACGGTCAAGGGTCGCGGCTGGGACCCCGTGGGTACCCCCGACAACAAGCGCGCCCAGCGCTGAGCTCCCTGCCGCCTTCCCCCTAGAGAGACACCCCACACGTGAGTAAGCACCTCATCGAGGTTGAGCCCGTCCACGAGACGGGCAAGGGCGCCGGCCGCGTCATGATCATGTCCACCCTCGCGTTCACGCTGATGTTCGCGGTGTGGCTGATGTTCGGCATCCTCGGCGTCCCCATCCAGAAGGAACTCGGCCTCACCGACGTGGAGCTGTCCTGGATCTCGGCCCTGGCCGTCCTGAACGGCTCGATGTGGCGGCTCCCGGCCGGCATTCTGGCGGACCGGATCGGCGGCCGGAAGGTCACGCTGTTCCTGCTGTTCGCCACCGCGCTGCCCGCCTTCCTGGTCTCGAAGGCCGACAGCTACGGGCTCCTGCTCGTGCTGGCCTTCCTCGTCGGCTTTGCCGGAAACCTGTTCTCCGTCGGCACCGCCTGGAACGCGGCCTGGTACTCCCGCAAGCGCCAGGGCCTCGCCCTGGGCGTCTTCGGTGCGGGCAACGTGGGCGCGTCGGTGACCAAGTTCATCGGCCCCCCGCTGATCGCAGGGACGGCGGGGGCCACCTTCGCGTTCGGCATCGAGGGCGGCTGGCGCCTGGTTCCGGTGATCTACGCCGTGCTGCTGGTCATCGTAGGGGTGGCCGTGTGGGTGATCGTGCCGCGCGTGGATCGCGCGCCCGGCACCAGCCGGAGCGTCCGCACCATGCTGCTGCCGCTCAAGCACATGCGGGTGTGGCGGTTCAGCCTCTACTACGTGGCGGTCTTCGGCGCCTACGTGGCGCTGTCGGCGTGGCTACCCAAGTACTACGTCGACAACTTCGACGTTGACCTCACCACCGCGGGCCTGCTCACGGCCACCTTCATCTTCCCGGCCTCGCTCCTGCGTCCCGTGGGCGGCTGGCTGTCGGATCATTTCGGCGCCCGCAGGGTCATGTACTGGACGTTCGCTCTGATGCTGCTCACCAGCGGAATCCTCATGATGCCCAACGGCCACATCGTCATCGAGCACGCCGACGGCTCCCAGACCGAGCACCTCGCCTACAGCCTCAGCCTCTGGATGTTCGCGGTGCTGGTGTTCCTCCTGGGCTGCGCCATGGGCCTGGGCAAGGCCGCGGTGTTCAAGCACATCCCCGAGTACTTCCCGGAGAACGTCGGCTCGGTCGGCGGCCTCGTCGGCACCCTCGGTGGCCTCGGCGGGTTCGTCCTTCCGCCGCTGTTCGCCTACACCAAGCTGTGGTCGGGGTTCCCCACGTCCACCTTCTTCGTCCTGTTCCTCCTCACCGTCATCTGCGCGGTGTGGATGCACCTCACCATCGTCAAGATGCTGCACGACAAGTCACCCGAACTCGCCGGCACCATCGAACTTCCCCTTGAGGAGTCCGCAGTATGAGTACCAAGAAGTTCGAGACCAAGGGCGACTGGCTCCAGGCCTGGGACCCGGAGGATCCGGAGAAGTGGGACAGCAGACTCGCCTGGAACACCCTCACCATCACGACCTTCACGCTGACCCTGGCCTTCGTGGCCTGGTTCCTCCCCAGCGCCATCGTGCCCAAGCTCAACGCGCTCGGCTTCGACTTCACCAAGGAGCAGCTCTACTGGATGGCCGCCATGCCCGGCCTGTCCGGCGGAATCCTGAGGCTCGTGTGGATGGTGCTGCCGCCCAAGATCGGCACCCGCAAGATGGTGACCCTGACCACCCTCCTGCTCATCCTGCCGGTCCTCGGGTGGGGCTTTGAGGTCACCAACCCTGACGTGCCCTACTGGCGGCTCTTGGGTCTGGCGTTCCTCTCCGGCATCGGCGGCGGTGCGTTCTCCGGATTCATGCCCTCGACCTCGTACTTCTTCCCCAAGCGCCTCCAGGGCACCGCGCTGGGCCTGCAGGCGGGCATCGGCAACTTCGGCGTGTCGCTCGTGCAGCTCATGACGCCCTGGCTGATCACCTTCGGCATGTTCGGGTTCCTCGGCTCGCAGCAGATGTCGTTCGCGGGCAGGGACCCCGTCACGGTCTGGTACCAGAACTCGGCGCTGGTCTACATCCCGTTCATCATCGTCGGCGCCATCTGGGCCTACATCGCGCTGCGGTCCGTGCCGATCAAGGCCAACATCAAGCAACAGTTCGACATCTTCTCCAACCAGGACACCTGGTGGATGACCATCCTCTACATCATGACCTTCGGCACCTTCTCCGGGCTCGCGGCCCAGTTCGGCCTGCTGATGCTCAACCTCTACGGGGCGGGCAACGCCGCCATCGTCGAGGGCGCTGGGGCCACGGCCACGATGCTCGTCGACGGCTACACGCTGCCGGATCCGGTGAAGTTCGTCTTCCTCGGGCCGCTCGTCGGTGCCGGGGCCCGTATCGTGTTCTCGCCGCTGACTGACCGGATGGGTGGCGCCATCTGGACGCTCATCTCCGGCATCGGCATCCTGGGCTCGATCCTCTTCACGATCCCGGCGCTCACACCGGACACCTCCAGCGCTGCCGCGCTGCAGGGCGGGTTCAACCAGTTCCTGTGGGGCATGCTGCTGATCTTCCTGTTCTCCGGGATCGGCAACGCGTCCACGTTCAAGCAGATGCCGATGATCTTCGAGAAGCGGCAGGCGGGCGGCGTGATCGGCTGGACCGCGGCCATCGCGGCCTTCGGACCGTTCCTGTTCGGCGTCGGACTCACCATCATGAGCCCCACGCTGTTCTATGCCATCGGTGCCGTGTGGGCCGTGATGTGCATCGCGATCACCTGGTTCCGCTACGCCCGCCCGGGCGCGCCGAAGCCCAGCTGACCCCTCGGGTTAGGGTGGGCGTGTGAAGCAACTCGCAGGGGTGACGCCCGACGACGTCGACGTCGACGCGCTGACGGCGTTCGTCTCCGATGACCGCGCGGGAGCCGTCGTCACGTTCGGCGGCATCGTGCGCAACCACGACCACGGGGTGGCGGTCACGGGCATCGAGTACGTCGGGCACCCGACGGCGGAGGCTGTGATGCGGGAGATCGTGGCCGAGTTCGAGGGCCGAGAGGGCGTGCACGCGATCGCGGCGCAGCATCGCGTGGGCACGCTGGGCATCGGGGGGGTGGCGCTGTTCGTGGCTGTCGCGGCGTCCCACCGGGCGCAGGCGTTCGGTTGCGCGTCGGACCTGGTGGAGCGGGTCAAGGAGCGGCTGCCGATCTGGAAGAAGCAGTTCCTCGCCGACGGCACCCACGAGTGGTCGCAGTGCCCGTGAGGAGTGGCCCGACGTGCTGAGCGTCGAGGAGTACCTGGGGCGGGTGCTGGCGTTGGCCTCGCTCCTGCCAGCCGAGGCGACGCCCGTCGGTGAGGGTCGCGGACGGGTGCTGACGGAGGACCTGACGGCGCGGGTGGCGGTCCCCCCCTTCGACAATTCGGCCATGGACGGGTTCGCGGTGCGCGCCGCCGACGCGACGCCCGGGGCCGTCCTCAGCGTGGTCGGCGACATCCCTGCCGGCGCCACTTCCACGCCGACGGTGGGGCCCGGGGAGGCGGCCCGGATCATGACGGGCGCGCCGATGCCACCGGGGGCGGACGCCGTCGTCCCGGTGGAGGCCACCGACCAGCCGATGGGCGCCGCACCGCTGCCCGATCGCGTTGTCGTCAGCGAGGCAGCGGTGCCGGGCCGGCACGTGAGGCGGGCGGGTGAGGACGTGCGCGCGGGAGACACCGTCCTGCCCTCCGGGACCGTGTGGGGGGCAGAGGCCGCGTCCGCGGCGGCGTCGATCGGCTTCGGGTCAGTGCCGCTGCGTCGGAGGCCGCGTGTCGCGGTGCTGTCGACCGGCTCCGAGCTTGCGCCCGCCGGTGAGCCACTCGGCTTCGGCCAGATCCCGGACTCCAACTCGATCCTGCTCGCCGGCCTCGTGGAGAGGTTCGGCGGCCGGGTCGTCCTGCGGCGATCGGTGCCCGACGACGGCGCCCAGTTCGCGCGGGTGCTCGACGAGGCCTCCGCCGCCGCGGACGTGGTGGTCACCTCCGGCGGGGTGTCCGTGGGGGCGTTCGAGGTGGTACGGCAGGTGGTCGAGGGCGAGATCGAGTTCGTCAAGGTGGCGATGCAGCCGGGCAAGCCGCAGGCCTGCGGCGCACTGCGCGACCGTGACGGGCGGCCCGTGGCCTTCCTGGGTCTGCCCGGCAACCCCGTCAGCGTGTTCGTCTCGGCCTGGGCGTACCTGCGCCCGCTGCTGGCCGCGTTTCAGGGCCTTCCCACACTGTGGCCGTCCACCCAGCTCCCCGTCGCCGAGGGGTGGCACAGCCCGCCGGGGCGTCGGCAGTACACGCCGGTGCGCATCGTCGACGGCGCGGTGCAGCCCTCGCACCGGCTCGGCTCAGGCTCCCACCTGGTGGCCTCGCTCCACCTGGCCGACGGCCTCGCCGTCGTTCCGGAGGTGGAGGACGCCGTCAGGCTGGGCGACGTCGTGGCGGTCCACGTCACCACCTGACCTGAGGAGTGACGCCGGGTGCGGGGTGTGGCACCCGACATCACTGACTGCCGTCCTCGGGAATCAGGCGGCGGGTTCGTCCATGGATCGGCCCGTCTCCATCAGGGTCTTGAGCCCCGACAGGGCCCACGGCCACCCACCGCCACCGGAGCCCGGATCCGCGCCGCCCGTGACCTCGGCGAGCAGCTGCGGGTTGTTCGTCACGTCGTGGGTGAGGACGACCTGTGTCAGGCCGCCCGGGTATTCGGTGAGCTCCCAGATGACGCGGGTTGCCTCTGCCTCCGGGTACCAGGCGGGCGCCCAGTCCAGGACGAGCCGTCGCGGCTCGTCGATCTCCACCACTGAGCCGTTGACCGCAACCTCGCCCATCCCCATCTGCTTCATTTCGTCGGTGGTGAGGTTGCGGTACACGCCCCCGGGTCGGGGGTCGATCTCGACGTCTCCGCCGTAGCCCCAGCGAGACGTGTACTCCGATGTGGTGATGGCGTCCCAGATCTTCTGCGCCGGGGCGTTGATGTAGATGCTGTAGATGACGGTGTTGTTCATGGTTCAGCCTTTCGAAGGGTCGTCCTCAACGACGTGTTTGAGCTGCAGCAGCACGGAGGCGATGCCCGCTCGCTCGGTGTACTTGCCGATCCACCGTTCGTGGATCTGTTGGATCGGGACCGGGTTGAGGTGGTGGAGCTTCTCCCGGCCTTGCCTTCGCGTGGTGACGACGCCGGCGTCCTCCAGGATGCGGAGGTGCTTGGCGACGCCGAACCGGGTCATCTCCGCCCGGGTCTGGACGAGGTCCGTCAGCTCCGCGAGCGAGCGGCCGTCCCGCTCGAAGAGCGCGTCCATCAGCAGCCGGCGGATGGGATCCGCCAGCGCCTTGAACACGAGGTCGTCGTCCATACCGCGACAATATGTGACCGATAGGTCACCTGTAAAGCCCCGGGTTGGCCCCGGTCATGGAACCTGACACGCTTGCGCCATGGAGTTCACGCACCTTGATGCCCGCGGCGAGGCCCGCATGGTCGACGTCACCGCCAAGCAACCCACGGTCCGCTCGGCCACCGCCGTCGCCTCCGTCCATTGCTCGGCGGAGGTGGTTGAGGCGTTGCGCACGGGAACAGTTCCGAAGGGCGACGTGTTGGCCGTCGCCCGGGTCGCGGGGATCGCGGCGACGAAGAGGGTCCCGGATCTGCTGCCGCTGGCACACGTGATCGGCGTGCACGGCGCCGTCGTCGACCTGTCGATCGTCGACGAGGGGGTCGCCATCGAAGCGACGGTGCGGACCGCGGACCGGACCGGCGTCGAGATGGAGGCGCTGACGGCGGTGACTGTCGCGGCGTTGGCGGTGGTGGACATGGTCAAGGGCGTGGACCGTTCGGCCGAGATCGTGTCGGCGCGGATCACCGCCAAGAGCGGGGGGCGCTCAGGCGACTGGAGCCGGCCCGCGGATTCCTGATTACTGGCTGGAGGGCCGATTGAGGTCGTGATCAGCGCCGTCGAGCTGGTCGACGATGTGGACGAGCAGCGGGGCCAGCACTGAGAGTGCGTCGCGGGCCCCACCCCGGGAGCCGGGGGCGTTGTAGACGAACGCGCGGTTCTCGTTGTGGTCGATCACCCCGGCCAGGCCCCGGGAGAGCCACGACAGCGGAGTGTTCGCCGCGCCCAGGCTGCGGACGGCCTCCGCCACCCCCGGCACCTCGTAGGTGAGCAGGGACCGGGTCGCCTCGACGGTGACATCCCGCGGGCCCACTCCCGTCCCGCCCGTGGTGATGACCACGCGGGCGCCGTCGGCCACCGCGAGCCGGATCTCTGTGGCGATCACCTCGGCCTCGTCCGGCACGATGACCGGCTCCGTCACCTCGAATCCCAACTCCTTCAGCGCGCGACGGATGATCGGGCCCGAACGATCCTCGTAGACGTTGCCCGAGGCGCGATCCGAGCAGGTGATGACGGCGGCTCTGTGACTCATGGCCCCAGCCTATTCCGGCGCGAAGGCCGACAGGACCAGACCCACCGATCCGCAGGAGCGGAGTGTTAGGGTCAAGCATGACGCAGATGCGGATCTCGGCGGCGGCAAGCCTTCTGGGGGTGAGCGACGACACGGTCCGTCGCTGGGTTGAGGCCGGCCGTCTGCCGGCCAGCGCCGACGAGCAGGGGAGACGGGTCGTCGACGGCGCCGCGCTGGCCGCGCTCGCCCAGGAGCTCGCCGATGGAGGGCTGGACGACCTGGACGGGGGAGCGGGGACGCGATCAGCGCGCAACCACCTCACCGGGATCGTGACGAAGGTGACCTCGGATCTGGTGATGAGCCAGGTGGAGCTGCAGTGCGGCCGCTACCGCATCGTCAGCCTGATCTCCACCGAGGCGGTGCGGGAACTCGGGCTCGAGGTCGGCTCGGTGGCCACCGCTGTCATCAAGGCGACGAACGTGTCGATCGAGGGGCTCAGGTCGTGAACAGGTCCGCGGCACTGCTCGTCGCCGCGTTGGCACTCACGGGCTGCGGGCAGCCTTCGTCGACGAGCCCGGTCGTGTTCGCAGCGTCATCCCTGAGTGAGGTGCTGCAGGACGTGGGCGCCGAGGCCACCTTCAGCTTCGACGGCTCATCCGGGCTGCTCGACCAGCTGGCGGGTGGAGCCCCGGCCGACGTGTTCGCCTCGGCCGACCGCGCGGTGATGCAGCGCGCCGTCGACGCGGGTCTCGTCGTCGACGATCCGGTGATGTTCGCCACCAACCGGCTGGTGATCGCCGTGCCGCGAGGCAATCCGGCCGGGGTGACGGGATTCGACGAGTCGCTGAATCGCGGGAAGCTCGTGGCGTGCGCGGTGGAGGTGCCGTGCGGGGCCGCCGCACACAGGCTGGCCGACGCGGCCGGGCTGGAGCTCCGTCCCGTCTCCGAGGAGAGCAGAGTGGCCGATGTCCTCGGCAAGGTCGCCTCCGGGGAGGCCGACGCCGGCCTCGTCTACGCTACCGACGCCGTGGCCTCGACCGCCGTGGAGAGCATCGAGATCGCCGGTGCCGGCGGCGATCCGAACACCTACTGGGTGGCGGTGGTGGCCGACGCGCCCCACCCCGCCGCGGCTGAGGACTTCGTCGACGGGCTGACCGGGCCCTGGCAGGAAGACCTGCGCGCGGCCGGTTTCGGGCCGCCGCAGTGACCGCAGCGGCCCTCCCGCGCTGGGCGTGGGCGCCTTTCGCCGCTGCGATGGCGGTCCTCGTCGTGCCGCTGGTCGGCCTGTTGGTGCGGGTTCCCTGGGGGAGGTTGGGTGAGCTGCTGGGCTCCGAGCGGGCCCGTGACGCGCTGGCGCTCAGCCTCGGCACCTGCCTGGCCAGCACCCTCGCGGTGCTCCTCCTCGGCGTCCCGACGGCGCTCGTGCTGGCGCGGTCGCGGGGCCGGTGGGTCGGCGTGGCGCGGACCGTCGTGGCGGTGCCGATGGTGCTGCCGCCCGTCGTCGCGGGGCTTGCGCTGCTCGCCACCCTCGGGCGGCGCGGCCTCATCGGCGCGCCGCTGGGGGTGCTCGGGATCGAGATCGGCTTCACGACCGCCGCCGTGATCGTGGCGCAGACCTTTGTGGCCCTGCCCTACCTGGTGGTCTCGCTCGAGGGCGCCCTGCGCTCCGCGGGCACCGACTACGAGCGGGCCGCCGCACGGCTCGGCGCACGCCCCACGCACGTGTTCGGGCGGGTCACGGTGCCGTTGGCCACCCCCGCGATCCTGTCTGGCACCGCGCTCGCGTTCGCCCGGGCGCTCGGCGAGTTCGGCGCCACCCTGACGTTCGCCGGGTCCCTGCAGGGCGTGACCCGCACGCTGCCGCTGGAGATCTACCTGCTGCGGGAGTCCGACGCCGAGCTGGCCTTGGCGTTGGCGCTGGTGCTGTTGGGGGTCGCGGCTGTCGTCGTGAACGTGTCGATGCGGACGGGGCGCACCGATGCCTGAGGCCATCCGGGTCGACGCGGCGGTCGCGGACCGTGGCCTGGCCGTCGAGGTGGGCATCCCCGAGGGCGCGACTGTCGCGGTGGTGGGCCCCAACGGCGCGGGCAAGTCCAGCCTGGTCCAGCTGCTCTCCGGCGACCTGCGCCCCACCAGCGGCCGCGTGAGCGTCCACGGACTGGAGCTGTCCGGGCCGGAGGGACACGTGGCCCCCTACCAGCGGCGGTTCGGCTACGTCGAGCAGCGTTCCCTGCTGTTTCCCCACCTCGACGTCCTCGACAACGTCGCCTTCGGGCTTCGCGCCCGCGGCGTGTCGCGGGCGGCCGCGCGGGCCCGGGCGGCCGACGAGCTGGCCGCCGTCGGGTGCGCCGACCTGCGGCGGCGTCGCCCGAGGTCCCTCTCCGGCGGGCAGGCGCAACGGGTCTCGCTGGCCCGCTCCCTGGCCATCGATCCGGAGGTGATGCTGCTCGACGAGCCGCTCGCCGCGCTCGACGCCACCGTGGCGCCGGAGGTCCGGGCGCTCCTCAGGCAGCGCCTGCGCGGGATCACCACCGTGCTGGTCACCCACGACTTCCTCGACGTGGTGACCCTCGCGGACCGGGTGGTGGAGCTGAGCGAAGGCCGCGTCGTCGCGGAGGGGGACGTCGACGAAGTGTGTCAGCGCCCCACGAGCGCCTTCCTGGCCGGCTTCGTCGGGGTCAACCTGCTGCATGGCGAGGCCACGGGCGACGGCGGGGTCCGGCTGGACGAGGGGATCATGGTGGCGGGCATCTCCGCGGGCCCTCTGCCGCCGGGGCCGGCCCGCGCCGTGTTCGCGCCCACCGCGGTCAGCGTGTTCCGGGAGGCCCCGCACGGGAGTCCGCGCAACGAACTGCCCGCCCTGGTGGTGGGAATCGAGGACAGGTGGCCCGTGCAGCGGGTGACGCTGGACGTGGTGGGGCAGCGGGTCGCTGCCGACCTGACCCCCTCCGCGGTCCGCGACCTGGGCTTGGCGCCCGGTGATCGGGTGGTGGCGGTGATCAAGGCCACCCTGGTGTCGTTGTACCCGTCGTCGGCCTGAGCATCGGCCCACCGGATGAGGGGACGGCGCCCGGAACGGCGCCAGCGGGTAGAGTCTGCCGCGTGCTCGGCTACGACGGTCCCAAGGAAGAATGCGGCGTGTTCGGTGTCTGGGCGCCCGAAGAGGACGTGGCCCAGCTGACGTTCTTCGGCCTGTTCGCGCTGCAGCACCGAGGCCAGGAGTCCGCCGGCATCGCGGTGAGCAACCTCCAGCGCATCATGGTTTACAAGGACATGGGCCTGGTCAGCCAGGTGTTCAATGAGGCCACGCTGAAGTCGCTTCCCGGCCGGCTGGCCATCGGTCACACCCGCTACTCGACGACGGGGGCCAGCGTCTGGCACAACGCGCAACCCACCTTCCGCGCCACGCACGCCGGTGGACTGGCCCTGGCCCACAACGGCAACCTCACCAACACCCACGAGCTCGAGGCGTGGTTGGCGGAGCTGGACCCCACCGAGCGGGTACCGGAGAAGAAGACCATGGACTCCACCAACGACACGTCGCTGGTGACGGCTCTCATGGCCAGCTTCGGCGAGGAGCCCATCGAGCAGGTGGCGATGAAGGTCCTGCCCCGCCTGAAGGGCGCCTTCTGCCTCACCTTCATGACCGAACGCACGATCTTCGCGGCCCGAGACCCGCAGGGCATCAGGCCCCTGGTCCTCGGGCGTCTGTCCAACGGTTGGGTCGTCGCCTCCGAGACCGCGGCGCTGGACATCGTGGGCGCCAGCTTCGTGCGTGAGGTGGAGCCCGGCGAGTTCCTCGCCATCGACGAGCGCGGACTGCGGTCCGTGCGTTTCGCCGAGGCCAAGCCGAAGGGCTGCATCTTCGAGTACGTCTACCTGGCCCGCCCGGACACCACCATCGCCGGACACGGCGTGCACACGGTCCGGGTCCGGATCGGCCGGAAGCTCGCGGAGGAGTACCCCGTCGACGCCGACCTGGTGATCCCGGTGCCGGAGTCGGGGACGCCCTCGGCCATCGGCTACGCGGCTGCCTCGGGCATCCCCTACGGGCAGGGCCTGGTGAAGAACGCCTACGTGGGCCGCACCTTCATCCAACCCAGCCAGACCATCCGCCAGCTCGGCATCCGGCTGAAGCTCAACCCGCTGCGCGAGGTGATCGAGGGCAAGCGCCTCGTCGTCGTCGACGACTCGATCGTGCGGGGCAACACCCAGCGCGCCCTTGTGCGGATGCTGCGCGAGGCCGGCGCCCGCGAGGTCCACGTGCGCATCTCGTCGCCGCCGGTGAAGTGGCCATGCTTCTACGGCATCGACTTCGCCTCCCGGGCCGAGCTGATCGCACCGGGCCTGACGGTGGAGGAGATCCGCCGCTCCCTCGGCGCAGATTCCCTTGGCTACATCTCGCTTGAAGGCCTGACGGAGGCCACCCACGTGCCCGCCGACAACCTGTGCCGTGCCTGCTTCGACGGGAACTATCCCGTCGCGATCCCGCCGGCCCAGGCCGAGCTGCTGAGACTCGAGGAGAGATAGTGGAGAAGAGTGCCTACGCCGCCGCCGGCGTCGACATCGAGGCGGGCGACCGCGCCGTCGAACTGATGAAGGCCCACGTGGGCCGCACCCGTCGGCCCGAGGTGTTGGGCGGTCTCGGCGGCTTCGCAGGGTTCTTCGACGCCTCGGCGCTGAAGGGGTACCAGCATCCGGTGCTGGCCACCTCCACCGACGGCGTGGGCACCAAGGTGGCCATCGCCCAGGCCCTGGACAAGCACGACACCATCGGCTTCGACCTCCTCGGCATGCTCGTCGACGACCTCGTGGTCTGCGGCGCCGAACCGCTGTTCGTCACCGACTACATCGCCTGCGGCAAGGTGGTCCCGGAGCGGATCGCCGCGATCGTCAGCGGGATCGCGGACGCGTGTGTCGCGGCGGGCTGCTCCCTCATCGGAGGGGAGACGGCCGAGCACCCCGGCCTCCTCGAGCCGCACGAGTACGACATCGCCGGCGCGACGACGGGCGTGGTGGAGCGCTCTAAGATCCTCGGGCCCGAGCGGGTGCGCACGGGCGACGCGGTCATCGCCATGGCCTCGTCCGGTCTGCACTCCAACGGCTACTCACTGGTCCGCCACGTCCTGCTGAACCAGGCGGGCTGGGACCTCGGGCGCCACGTCGACGAGCTCGGCCGAACCCTCGGCGAGGAGCTCCTCGAGCCCACGAAGATCTACGCGCTCGACGTGCTGGACCTCATCAGCACCGTCGAGGTGCATGCCATGAGCCACATCACCGGCGGCGGGCTGGCCAACAACCTGGCCCGCGTCATCCCCAACGACATGGCCGCGGTGCTGCGCCGCTCCAGCTGGACCCCGCCCGCGATCTTCCAGATCGTGCAGACGGTGGGCGGGCTCAAGCAGGCCGACGTCGACGCCACCCTCAACATGGGCGTGGGCATGGTGGCCATCCTGCCTCAGCATGAGGTCGACGCGGCCCTGGCGGCGCTCGCCGCACGCGGTGTCCACGGGTGGGTGCTGGGCGAGATCCAGGCCTCCGAGGGGCCTGGCGAGGCGTTCCTCCTCTAGCGGGAGGAGCCCCACCGTCGTCGGCACGACGAGGGCTCGCTAGGGTGCCAGCCATGGGCACCATCGCAGAGACGCTCGCCAGCGTCATCCCCATCGTCCTGCTGATCGCGCTGGGCATCCTCCTACGCCGCCTTCGGGTGCTGGACGACGGCGTGGTCGAGGGCCTGAAGCGCCTCATCGTCAGCGTTGTGCTCCCTGCGGTGCTGTTCACCGCATTCCTGTCGATGGAGTTCCGGGCCGAATACCTGGCGCTCATCGTGATCATCCCCGTCGCCTGCGTCCTGCTGCTCGGCATGGGTGCCGTGGCGCGGCGCGCTCTGGGGGCGCCGCCCGTGGCCACCTTCCTGTTCACCGGGTTCGAGTTCGGCATGGTGGGGCTGGCGTTGTACGCGGCAGCCTACGGACTCAGTAACGTGCCGACGGCGGCGATCGTCGGTCTGGGGCATGAGTTCTTCATCTGGTTCATCTTCGTGACGCTCCTGAAGCGTCAGAGCGACGGGGCGGTGTCGCTGATCGAGACTCTTTCCTCGTTTGTGAAGTCGCCGGTCATCCTCGCGATCTTCGCCGGTCTGGTGCTCAACGCGCTCGGCGTGGCCGAACCGCTTGCGGCGAACCCGTTCTCGGCCGGGGTGCTGGGCGCGCTCGGCTACCTCGCCGCCGTGATCGTGCCCGTCATCCTGCTCATCGTGGGCTACGGGACCAGGCTGAGCCGCGCCGGAGTCCGGGAGGCGGCCCCGCTGGTGGCCGTCCGCTTCGTGGTCTGCCTGATCCTGGCGCTGGTCCTCTCCGAACTCGTCGTGGGTCGCTGGCTAGGCCTAGACCAGTTCGCCCAAGCGGCGGTCTTCATGCTGTTCATCCTTCCGCCGCCGTTCATCGTCCCGATCTTCCTGCCCGCCCACAGGCGCGACGAGGTGGCCTACTCCAACAACGTGTTGAGTCTGTATACGGTCGTCAGCGTGGTGACGTTCGTCGCCTACGTGTTCGCCACCGTCGGCTGAGGCCTGCCCCGCGGGTCGTGACGCGCGTTGCCCGATCAACCCTGCTGTCCGGTGCAGGGAGCCGTGACCCGAGGCCCGAGCGGCCGTTGTCCACGGTCTGCACGTCCTCCGGACTCGGAGGGTGGTTGGGTGGTGAGGCCGCCCGTGCCTCGGCTCCCGTCTCCCTGCACTGGCTTGGCCTGTGGTGTGGCCGCCCTGACGGGCCACACCCCAACCTGGCCAGGCCACAGCAGAAGGCGGCGGGGAACCGGGATCCGCTGCACGGGCGGCCCTCAGAGGCGCCGCAGGCCCCGACCACCTGGTCGTGTTTGGCGACCAGGGGACCCGGCCACCTCGGGCCGCCCGTTCAGCGGAACCCGGATCCCCGCACTCAGACGGCGGACCCCAGCAGAGGGGGCCAGACGGAGGGACGGTCACGATACGACCCTTCGAGACGCTCCACGGTCGCTACGCGACGCGGAGCTCCTCAGGGAGCGAAGATGGCGCGGCGGGCGGTCAGGTGCGGAGCCAGACGGTGGTCTCGCCCGGAAGCTCGTCTCCCCACGGGCCCGAGGCGACCAGAATCTCTCCCTCGGGCAGCGGAACCGGATCCTTGCCGAAGTTCGACACCACCTCCCAGCCGCCCGACCGCCGGAACCGCAGCACCTCGTCGTAGTCGGTCGGGATCCACACCATGGACTCGTCTGTCTGCAGCTCCCGCCGCAGCTGCGCCGCCCGTCGGTACATCGACAGCGTCGAGCCCGGATCCTCGGACTCCGCCTCGACGGAGTAGTGCCCGAACCACAGCGGCTGCGGCAGGTGCGAGCCGTCGTCGCCGAAGCCGAACGACGACCCGGACCGCGTCCACGGCAGCGGCACCCGGCAGCCGTCGCGGCCCACCTCCAGCTCACGGTTGCGGAAGAACGACGGGTCGGCGCGCAGCGAGTCGGGAATCTCCGCGACCTCCTGGAGGCCGAGCTCCTCGCCCTGGTACAGGTAGGCCGAGCCGGGTAGCGCCATCAGAAGCAGCGTCGCCGCACGCGCCCGACGCAGGCCGGTGGCCGCGTCGATCAGGACAGGGTCGCCGCCGGCCATCAGCCAGTCGCCGCCGTGCTTGCGCAGCGGCGTCCCGTCGGGGTTGGTCCCAGGGAACGGGGTGCCGTAGCGGCTGGCCGACCGGATCGTGTCGTGGTTGTTGAGCACCCAGGTGACCGACGATCCGGACACGGCCGCGACACCCAGGCACTCGTCGATGATCCGGTGGAAGGTTGCCGCGTCGTAGTTGGCGAGCTGGAGGTCGAAGAAGAACGACTGCCCCAGCGTGGACGGGCTCGCGTAGAGCGGCACGCGTGACGAGTGCACCGCGGCCTCCGCGACCGCCGTGCGCGGCGGGTCGTAGGAGTTGAACACCCCGCGCCACTCGGCGTAGATCTCCTGGAGTTCGTCGCGGTCCCACGTGGGATGGCTGCCGTCCCTCGGGTGGGCCTCGAGCTCGGCCTGCGTGGGCAGCGGCTCCGTCAGGTCCTTGGCGAGCATGTGGGCGGCGTCCACGCGGAAGCCGTCGACGCCGCGATCGGCCCAGAAGCGCAGGATGCTGAGGAACTCCTCCCGGACCTCATCGCTGGCCCAGTTCAGATCCGGCTGCTCGACGGCGAAGGTGTGGAGATACCACTGTCCGTCGGCCACCTGCTCCCAGGCGCTGCCACCGAAGATCGAGACCCAGTCCGTGGGCGGCTCGGAGCCGTCCGGGCCGGTGCCGTCGCGGAAGATGTAGCGCTCCCGCTCGGCCGATCCGGGGCCCGCCGCGATCGCCTGCTGGAACCAGTCGTGCAGGTTCGAGGTGTGGTTCGGCACGATGTCGATGAGGATCCGGATGCCACGCGCGTGCAGCCCGGCGGCGAGCTCGTCAAAGTCATCGAGGGTGCCGATGCGCGGGTCGATTCCGCGGTAGTCGATGACGTCGTAGCCGCCGTCGGCGAGGGCGGAGGGATAGAAGGGGCTCAGCCACACCGCGTCGATGCCGAGGCCGATGAGGTAGTCGAGCCGCGAGGCTATGCCGCGCAGGTCGCCGATGCCGTCGGCGTTGCTGTCGGCGAAGCTGCGGGGGTAGATCTGGTAGACGAGGGCTTGGCGCCACCATTGGGCGCTCTGGTCGGAGACCAGGGTCGCCTGGTCCGTGATGTCCTGCATGGGGGAAGGTCCTTCAGTGGTGAGGGTCAGCGGGTGGCCAGGCGGAGGATTCGGGACTCCCACGGCGCGAGCGACGAGGGGTCGGCGGCATCGTGGGTGGCCAGGATCAATTCGGCGCCGTCGAGGCTGGGGAGGGCGTCGAGCGGGAGTTCCGCCGAGGTCGACGAACAGTTGGCGAGGACGAGCAGTGTGGTGTCGCCCAGGGTGCGGGTGAACACCCAGAGCTGCTCGTGCTCGGGCAGAAGCAGCTCGAAGCGGCCCTCGCGGACCACCTCGTCGGTGTGTCGAAGCGCGATCAGACTCTGGAAGTGGGCGAACACCGACGCGGGGTCGAGGCGGGCCGCCTCGGCGTTGATGTCGCGGTAGTTGGGGTTGGCCGGCAGCCAGGGCACGCCGGTGGTGAAGCCCGCGTGCGGGCCGTCGTTCCACTGGACGGGGGTGCGTGCATGGTCGCGGCTCTTCGCGGCCAGCGAGCGGAGGATCTCGGCCTCGGCGGTGCCCATGGCCGTGGCCAGGGTGTGGTGGTTCAGCGATTCGACGTCGACGTAGTGCCCGATCTCCGTGAAGGGGGAGTTCGTCATGCCGAGTTCTTCACCCTGGTACACGTACGGGGTGCCCTTGTGCAGGTGCAGGACGGTGGCCAGCGTCTTGGCGGAGTTGACGCGGTGCTCGGGGGAGTCGTCGCCGAAGCGGGACACTGCCCGCGGCTGGTCGTGGTTGTCGAGGTACAGCGAATTCCAGCCCGATTCCGCCAGACCGTACTGCCACTGGGCAAGGTTGCCCTTCAGCGCGGGCAGGGGCAGTGCCATCAGGTCCCACTTGCTACCGGAGGCCTGGTCGAGGCTGACATGCTCGAACGTGAAGACCATGTTCAGCTCCCGCCGGGCAGGGTCCGTGACCCGCCGGGCCAACTCAACGGTCGCGCCGGGCATCTCGCCGACGGTGAGCAGATTCTGGTCGTCGAGGCCCACCTCGCGGTTCATTTCGGCGAGGAACTCGTCGAGACGGGGACCGTTGGCGATCTGGCGGAAGTCCGCCGAGCCGGGCTCGATCGGGCCGCCGGAGGCGAGGTCGTGTGGCTTGGAGATGAGGTTGATCACGTCCATCCGGAAGCCGTCGACTCCGCGGTCCACCCACCACCGCATCATGTCGTAGACGGCTTCGCGAACCTCGGGGTTCTCCCAGTTGAGGTCCGGCTGCCCGGGGCTGAACATGCTCAGGTAGTACTGGCCGCTGGCCGGGTCGAACGTCCAGGCCGACGGCGCGAAGGCCGCGGCGCTGTCGTCGGGCTCGGCGCCAGGCGTGCCGGGCTCGTGTCCGGGACGGGCGGGGCGCCAGTAGTACCAGCTCCGCTTGGGGGAGGCCGGGTCGCGGGACTCGACGAACCACGGGTGCTGGTCCGAGGTGTGGTTGACCACCAGGTCCATGACCAGCTTGATCCCGCGCCAGTGAGCCTGGGCGAGGAGCTCGTCGAGGTCCGCGAGGGTTCCGAACAGGGGATCGATGTCGCGGTAGTCGCTGATGTCGTAGCCGTTGTCCACCTGCGGCGAGCGGTAGACGGGCGACAGCCAGATGACGTCGACCCCGAGCTCGGCCAGGTGGTCGAGGCGGCTGGTGATGCCTGGGATGTCGCCGATGCCGTCGCCGTTGGAGTCCTGGAACGAGCGGGGGTAGACCTGGTAGACCACCGCGGAGCGCCACCAGCCGTCCGGGCGGGAAGCTGGGGCGGTCTGATGGCGTTCTGCGGTCATGGTTCTCCTTGGCTGGGATGGTGAGGGTGGGGTGGGCCGGTGCGCCCCGGCCCACCCCTTGGATGGTTCGCTCGACGCTACTTGATGGCGCCCTGGGTCAGGCCGGACATGACCCAGCGCTGCGCGAACAGGTAGACGACGATGGCGGGGGCCATGGCCATGAGGTATGACGCGAAGCTCACGTTGTAGCTGTTGCTGAACTGGGTCTGGAAGATGTTGTTGACCACGGGGATCGTCTGCCATTCGGGTTGGGAGATGATCAGCGAGGGCATCATGAAGTCGTTCCAGGAGCTGAGGAAGGCGAAGATGCCCACCGTGGCCGCCATGGGCGACAGCAGGGGGAAGATCAGCTTCCAGAACACCTGCCAGGTGCTCGCGCCGTCCATGCGCATGGACTCCTCGAGCTCCAGCGGGATGGAGCGGAGGAAGGTGCTGAACAGCAGGGTGTTGAACGCCAGCCCGAACACGATGTGGAGAATCGCGACCCCGAAGTAGTTGTCCAACCCCAGCAGGCCGGTGAGCCGCACCTGCGGCAGCGCGACCACCGGGAACGGGATGAACATGGCGGCGAGCAGGTAGTAGAAGGAGTACTTGAAGGGCTTCCGGTCCCAGTTGCGCACGATGGCGTAGGCGGCCATCGACGACACGAGGATGGCACCGGCCACGGCCACCAGGGTCACGATCAGGGAGACGAGGAAGGCCCGGGGGAAGTTGGTCAGGCTCCACGCCTCGACGAACCCGCTGAAACTCCATGGGTTGGGGAGGCTGAACGCGTTCAGGTCGGTGGACTGCTGGGTGGTCTTGAAAGCCATCGAGATGGTCACGTAGAGCGGCACGAGGACGGTGACTGCGGCGAGGATCAGCAGGATGGTGGCGGTCCAGTTGACCTTCTCCTGGCCGACCCGCCCGCGGCGCGACGCCGCACTGGGGGCCGGGACGCCGACGGCGGCGGTGGCGAGTGGGGTGCTCATGACCCGGACCTTCCCTGGGTGAGGCGCAGCTGCAGCAGCGCGATGACGATGGTGATGACGAAGAAGACGGCGGCGTTGGCCATCTGGTAGGCGTAGTCTCCGCCGCTGAAGCCGGCGAAGATGGTGAACGCGACGCTGCGGGTGGCGGTGCCGGGGCCTCCCTGGGTCAGGCCGACGATCTGGTCGTAGACCGCCAGGTAGCCCTTGAAGCCGAGGATCATGTTGATGCCCACGTAGCCGGCCACCAGCGGCAGCGTGATGTGCCACAGGTTCTTGGCCGGGGTGGCGCCGTCGATGGAGCTGGCCTCGTAGACCTCACCGGGGACCGTCATGAGGCCCGCGATGTAGATCAGCATGGCGCTGGGCACCGAGCCCCAGGTGGTGACCAGGACGATGGCGAACCATGCCCAGTCCGGGTTGGCCAGCAGGCTCGTCGACAAGCCGTCGATCCCCAGCGCCGCACCGATCTGCGGCAGCGAGTTGTTGAACAGGAAGCGGAAGACGAACGAGTAGATGATGGCCGAGATCACCATGGGGATGACGAAGACGGTGCGCAGCGGGTTGGTGAACTTGATCTTCGAGGTGAGCCCGAGGGCCAGGAAGAAGGCGATGACGTTGACCAGGATGACGGTGACGGCGGCGAACAGGAGGGTGAAGCCGTAGGACGACAGGATGTTCTCGTCGCGGAAGAGGGCCACGTAGTTGCGAAAGCCGATCCACTCGAAGTCGCCGAAGCCCATCGAGTTGGTGAAGCTCATCGTGATGCCCTCGACGGCTGGGTAGGCGATCATCAGGGTGAACACCGCGACGGCGGGCACCAGGAAGAACCAGTAGACGGGTTCGACGGGGCGTCTCGGCCCTGTCTTCGCTGCGGGCGCGCTGGCCCTGGACGGGGTTGACATGCGTGTGACTCCTTTGTCTCAGGCGCGGAAGGCGAGCCGGGCCCAGTCGCGGTCCAGCTGCGCGAGCAGCGGTTCCGGCTCAGCCCCGAGGGCGATCGACTGGAAGTAGTTGGGGGCGGGGATGTTGTTGGGGATGAACTGCGACGGGCCCATGTAGAACCGGCCGCTGTCGTAGTACTCCTGCATACCGATGATCCGCTCGTCAGTGACCGGGGGAGCGTTCTTCGTGGTGCCGAAGCCCAGGAACTCGGCGTTGTAGGGGTCCTGGATCTCCGGCTTCATGAGGTGCTGGAGGAGGGCTCGCGCGCCCTCCTGCCCGTCGGCCACCTCGGGCACCCAGAGCGCCAGGTCGATGTTGACGCGGACCTTGAGGTCCTCGGGGTTGTCGGTCGCGGGGAGGGGGAACGTGCCGAGGTCCAGGTCGTTGCCCACCTTCTCGAACTCGCCGAAGGCCCAGGGGCCCTGGAAGATCATCGCTGCGGCGCCGTTGGCGAAGGCGGTGTTGCCGTCGCCGTATCCGCGGCTCCCCGCGTCGTCATTGATGTATCCGGTGAGCTGGACCATCTTCTGCACCGGCTCGAGCATGGTCTTCTGGAAGGACACCTCGGAGTCGGGGCCGACGTCGGCGCCGATCTCGTTCATCTTCCGGTAGAACTCGGCGATGTCGACCATGCCGCCGGCCGGGTAGTCGAACCAGCCCTGCATGATGGTCCACGGGTCCATGAACGTGGCGTAGAACGGGGTGACCCCTGCGGCGGTGAGCTTCTCGCACACGTCGATGAGCGCATCCCAGGTGGTGGGCACCTCGACGCCGTTGTCGGCGAAGATGCGCTTGTTGTAGATCACGGACGCGGCCATCGCGGAGTAGGGGAGCACGCTGGTGCGATCCTCGTACTGCGGGTAGGACTTCGACAGCTCGATGATGTCCTCGCGGATGGTGGCGGCCTCCGGCAGGTCCGAGAGGTCCGAGAGCGCACCGCGCTCCATGAACCTGGCCATCTCCAGGTTGTAGTTGAGCATCCCGAGGTCCGGCGGGTTGCTGCGCACGAAGCTCGCCGAGAGGTTCGTCGAGATGTCGTGCAGGATCCGGAACTGGTCCTGGGAGGCGGTGAAGTCGGCAGCCAGCTGGCGGAAGTAGGGCACCGCCTCCGGCTTGGACTGGTGGAACAGGATGGTCTGCTGCCCGCCAGAGGAGCAGCCGGTCACCAACGGGATGGTGCTGGCGGCTCCCACCGCCGCGAGGGCCTTGAGGAAGGTGCGCCGAGGCGGCGCCCAGGAGGCGGGGGCCAGCCCTGGGGGAGGCGTCGGTGAGGGTTGAGGCACGTCGTTGTCCCTTCGTCGTCGGTGACTGATTTGTTTTCGAGCAATAGATTTAACTATCGAAGAAAGTCATCTGGGTCTAGGATGCATCACGGTTGAGGGATCGTCAAGGGGGGTGCGGAAAGTGGGTGTGGCCGAGCGCCAGACGCGCCACCGCGCGAGCACAGAGGCGGTCCTCGACCACGCGTGGGACTCCGGCGCCTTCGGGGCGGACCACGTCATTTCCGCCCTCGGAATGACCCGATCCACGGCACTCTCCGCGCTCGATGAGCTGATCGACGTCGGCCTGATCGAGGAGCTGACGAGCTCCGCGGGGCCCGCCCAGCGGCTGGGAAGGCCTGCCCGACGATTCGAGCTGCGAGGCGAGGCCGGACTGATCGTGGGCCTCGACGCCGGCGGCCGACGCTTCTCCGCGATAGCCGCCGATCTGAGCGGCCGGATCCTCGCGCGCGAACACCTCGACCTCACCAGCTTCTTCGAGCTGGAGGCTCCGGACCCGGCCACCCGGCACACCGCGGCCCTCCGGGCCATCGACGCGGTGCTCGCCGCTGCCGGGGGTAGCCGAGATGAGGTGATCGCCGTCGGGGTGGGCGTGCCTGCCCCGGTCGACGGCCAGGGGGCCTCGCCCACGCACCCGTCCGGCTTCTGGAGCTATATGAACGCAGGCCTCCGTGAGGCGCTGAGTGGGGAGTTCCCTGTCGTGCGTGTCGAGAACGACGCTTCCCTCGCCGCTGTCGCTGAGGGGTCCCTGGGCGAGGCGCAGGGGCGCGAACACTACGTCGCGATGCTGTCGGGGCTTCGCCTGGGCTCGGGCGTGGTCCTGGAGGGGCGATTGGTGCGCGGCGCGCATGGCGGCGTCGGGGAGCTCGAGGCACTTGCCTATGTGCCCGGTGTCGGCGGCACCTGGGGTCTCGGCTATCTGGCGGAGCAGTGGCTGAGGGCGCAGCTCGGCATGGGCGCGATTCCTGCTGACCACCCTTGGGCCGCCCTGAGTGGGGGCGCCGTCACCGGCGAGGCGGTCCTCTCTCGCGCGCGGCTGGCGGACCCTGTGGCGCGGCCGCTGGTGGAGGAGCTGGGGGGCACGCTCGGGCGGATCTGTACCGTGGTGTCGCGGTTCTTCGATCCCGAGGTCATCGTCGTGTGCGGGGCCATCGCGGGCACGCTGGGCGAGGTGATCGAGATCGCCGTCGCGCACATGGCAGGCGAGCTGGAGCTGCCGCCGCCCGGCATCGTCGCCTCGGGGCTCGGGGGAGACGTCGTGTCGCTGGGGGCGTTGTCAGCCGCCCGCGAATCGGCCCGCCAGGTCGTTCTCCCGTTGCTGACCGCGCGCCGCCTCGCCGCCCGCACCCCCGCAGTTGATTAACCAAGATAATGAACTAGGCTAAGCAGTTCCCGCGAAAGGACTGCATGCCGGACTACGACCCAGATCTTCTCAGCCTCGCCAACGACGTGCGCGTCGCGTGTCAGCGCATCTCCCGCCGGGTGCGGTTCGAGAGCACCAGCGACGTCGCGCCGCACCAGTTCTCGGTGCTCGTGTTCCTGCACTTCACCGGGCCCCAGACGCCGACGCAGCTGGCGGCCCGCGATGCGGTGAGCACGCCGTCGATGACGCGGACCGTGAACTGCCTTGCTGACAAGGGGCTCGTCGAGCGATCACCGCACCCGCAGGACGGCCGGCAGATCCTTGTGTCGCTCACCGACGAGGGGCGGCGGGTGGTTGAGCAGACCATCGCCAGCCGCGACACCTGGATGCTCGCCCACATCGCCACCCTGTCGCCCGAGCAGCTGGACCTGCTCCGTCGGGCGGCGGACATCCTGATGGAGGTGTCGCATGCGGAGTGACCGGGGGCGCATGTTCGCCTCGTTCGCCGTGCGCAACTACCGCGTGTTCTTTGCCGGGGCCCTGATCAGCAACATCGGAACCTGGGTTCAGCGCGTGGGTCAGGACTGGCTGGTCCTCACCGAGCTGACCGACGGCTCGAGCGCCGCGCTGGGCATGGTCACGGCGCTGCAGTTCCTGGCCATC
The DNA here is from genome assembly GCF_054483915.1 of Tessaracoccus luoxuelianae. Classification (NCBI taxonomy): domain Bacteria; kingdom Bacillati; phylum Actinomycetota; class Actinomycetes; order Propionibacteriales; family Propionibacteriaceae; genus Tessaracoccus; species Tessaracoccus luoxuelianae. The sequence continues at coordinate 1,376,753 of NZ_CM137013.1, forward strand.
CCGATCCTCGCCCCCTATGCCGGCGCGTTGGCGGACCGCCTCCCCAAGCGACGCCTGCTTCTGGTGACCCAGGTCCTCCTCGGGATCACGGCGCTGGCGTTGTGGGCCGTGGTGGCGCTGGGCGTGGTGCAGCTGTGGCACGTGTTCGTCTTCGCCTTCCTCCAGGGCGTCATCACCGCGTTCGACAACCCGGCGCGGCAGTCGTTCGTCTCCGAGCTGGTCGCCCCCGAACTCCTCCCCAATGCGGTGGGGTTGAACTCGACCTCATTCAACGGGGCCCGCCTCGTCGGCCCCGGAGCCGCCGGCCTCCTCATCGCCGCATTTGGTGTGGGCCCGACGCTGCTGATCAACGCGCTCAGCTTCGGGGCCATGCTGGCCGCGGTGGTGGCGCTCCGCCCCGGCGAGCTTCGCCCCTCCAGGCGGGTCAAGGCGAGGGGTGCCACCGTCGACGGTCTGCGCTATCTCCGCGACCGTCCGGACCTCGTGGTCCTCATGGTGATCGTGTTCGCCCTCGGCACCTTCGGCATGAACTTCCAGATCTACAACGCCACCATGGCCACTGAGGTGTTCGGAAAGGGGGCCCAGGAGTACGGGCTGCTCGGCACCGTCATGGCGATCGGCACGCTCGGCGCCGCGCTCGTCGCCACCCGGCGCACGCAGCCGGGCCTCCGCACGGTCCTGCTCGCGCTGGGCGCCTTCGCCGTCAGCACGGCCCTGCTGTCGGCAGCCCCCACTTTCGCCGTCTACGCCGTTCTCCTGGTGCCCTGCGGATTCTTCGCGCTCACCGTGATGACGACGGCGAACGCCGCGGTGCAACTCGGGACGGCACCGGAGTACCGGGGTCGCGTGATGGCCGTCTATGTGGCCATCTTCACGGGCGGAACACCGCTCGGCGCCCCGGTGATCGGCTGGCTCGGCGAGCTCTGGGGGCCCCGCGCCATGGTGCTCACCGGCGCGGTGGCCACCGGGATGGCAGCCCTGGCGGTGCTCGGCTACCTGGTGACGCACGACGGTGTCCGGCTCGCGATCGAGCGGGGGTGGCCGCTCCGGCTGCGCGTGTGGACCGCGCAGCGCGAGCCGCAGCCCGTGGGTCGCTGACGGGATAATTGACAGTTCAACTAAAACGGGCTAGTCTGGTTTCACGTTCAACGACCTACCGCACGCCGCCACGAGGAGACGCCCATGACCGCCACCGCCCTGAACCAGCTCGCCGGGACCTACACCATCGACCCCAGCCACACCGAAATCGGCTTCACCGCCCGCCACGCCATGGTGACCAAGGTCCGTGGCGCCTTCACCGACTTCTCCGGCACCGCCTCGACGGGCGCCGGCCTGAGCTCCCCGGCCCTCGACATGACCATCAACGCCGCGTCGGTCTCGACGGGCAGCGCGGACCGCGACGGACACCTTGTCTCTGCGGACTTCTTCGACGTCGAGCAGTACCCCACCATCCGCTTCGCCTCCTCCAGCGTCACCGCCCCTGCTGACGACACGCTGCGTGTCGAGGGCGACCTCACCATCAAGGACGTCACTCGCCCGGTGGTCATCGACTTCGACTACGACGGCGTGGCCACGGACCCGTTCGGCAACGAGCGCGTCGGGCTCTCCGGCTCGGTGATGGTCAACCGCAAGGACTTCGGCCTGGTGTGGAACGCGGCGCTGGAGACCGGTGGCGTCCTCGTCTCCGAGAATGTGAACCTGGTCTTCGAGGTGTCCGCCATCAAGGACCCCGAGGCGTCCGCCGAGGCGGTCGCCGACGAGACTGTCGCGGTGGAGCCGGCCCCGGCCCCGGCCGCCCCAGGCACCGAGCAGGCGGCCCCCGCAGCTCAGGCTGGCTTCGCGGGTTGGCTCAAGAGGCTCTTCGCCTGAGCGGTCAAACCACCTCACGCTCATGACGCGACAGGCGCCGCCCACATCGGGCGGCGCCTGTCGCCTATGTGTCGAGGGCCTCAGCAGAGGGCGTCGATGATCTCGTTCAGGGTCTGCGACGGGCGCATCACCGCGACCGTCTTCGCCTCGTCGGGGCGGTAGTAGCCGCCGATGTCGGCAGGCTTGCCCTGCACGGCCAACAGCTCCCCGACGATGGCTGCCTCGTTGGTGCTCAGTGACTCCGCGATCGGTGCGAACACCGCGGCCAACTCGGCGTCGTCGGTCTGGGCGGCCAACTCCTGGGCCCAGTACATCGCCAGGTAGAAGTGCGATCCGCGGTTGTCGATGCCGCCGAGCTTCCTGGTGGGTGACTTGTCCCGGTCAAGGAAGGTGCCGGTGGCGCGGTCCAGCGTGGAGGCGAGGATGCCGGCGCGTGCGTTGCCCTCCGTCTGGGCGAGGTGCTCGAAAGAGGCGGCCAGTGCCAGGAATTCGCCGAGCGAGTCCCATCGGAGGTAGTCCTCGGCGACGAGCTGTTGCACGTGCTTCGGGGCGGACCCACCGGCGCCCGTCTCGAACAGGCCTCCGCCGGCCATCAGCGGCACCACCGACAGCATCTTGGCGGAGGTGCCCAGCTCGAGGATGGGGAACAGATCCGTGAGGTAGTCGCGGAGCACGTTGCCGGTCACGGAGATAGTGTTCTCACCCTTGCGGAGGCGTTCGACCGTGAATTTCGTGGCCTCCACGGGGTTCATGATCTCGATCTGGAGCCCGTCGGTGTCGTGATCTGCGAGGTAGGCGCGCACCTTCTCGATGAGCTGACGGTCGTGCGCCCGCTCCGTGTCCAGCCAGAAGACCGCCGGCCATCCGGTGAGGCGGGCGCGGGTTACAGCCAGCTTCACCCAGTCCTGGATGGGGGCGTCCTTGGTCTGGCAGGCCCGCCAGATGTCACCGGCCGCGACCGTGTGGCTCATCAGTACGGTGCCGGACTGGTCCACGACCTCGACCACGCCGTCCGCCGCGATCTCGAAGGTCTTGTCGTGCGAGCCGTACTCCTCGGCCTTCTGCGCCATCAGACCGACGTTGGGCACGGTGCCCATGGTGCGCGGATCAAAGGCGCCGTGGGCCTGGCAGTCCTCGATCACGGCCTGGTACACACCGGCGTAGGACGAGTCCGGAAGGACGGCGAGGGTGTCGGCCTCCCCGCCGTCGGGGCCCCACATGTGGCCCGACTGCCGGATCATGGCGGGCATCGATGCGTCGACGATGACATCGGAGGGAACATGCAGGTTGGTGATGCCCTTGTCCGAGTTCACCATGGCCAGCGTCGGTCCGTCGGCAAGGCCCTTCTCGAACGCTGCCCTGATCTCGGCCCCGTTCGGAAGCGCGTCCAGCCCTGCGAGGATGGCGCCGAGCCCGTCGTTGGGGGACAGGCCCGCCGCGGCGAGGTCCGCGCCGTAGCGCTCGAACACGTCGGGGAAGAACGCCCGGATGACGTGGCCGAAAATGATGGGGTCCGAGACCTTCATCATGGTGGCCTTGAGGTGGATGGAGAACAGCACCCCCGATTCCTTGGCAGCGGCCACCTGGGTGCGCAGGAACTCATCCAGCGCCGCGGCCCGCATGACGGTGGCGTCGATGACCTCGCCGGCGAGCACGGACAGGCCGCTCTTGAGCACGGTCTCCGTGCCGTCGCTGGCGCGGTGCCGGATGGTGAGGGTGTCTGCCGACGGGAGGACCACGGCCTGCTCGTTGTGGCGGAAGTCGTCCGCCTCCATGGTGACAACGGCGGTCCTGGAGTCTGAGGTCCATGCGCCCATCCGGTGCGGGTTCTTCCTGGCGTAGTTCTTCACCGACTCCGGCGCGCGGCGGTCCGAGTTTCCTTCGCGCAGCACCGGGTTGACGGCCGAGCCCATCACGCGGTCGTAGCGTGCGCGGACCTCACGATCCGCGTCGCTCTGGGGATCTTCGGGGTAGTCAGGCAGCTGGAATCCCTGGGACTGCAGCTCGGCCACCGCGGTCTTGAGCTGTGGCACGGAGGCCGACACGTTGGGCAGCTTGATGATGTTGGCGTTCGGCGACTTGGCCAGCTCGCCGAGTTCGGCCAGGGCGTCGTCGATCCGCTGATCCTCGGGGAGGGTGTCGGTGAACTGGGCGAGGATCCGTCCCGCCAGTGAGATGTCGCGGGTCTCCACGTCCACCCCGGCCTGTCCGGCGTATGCGTTGATGATGGGGAGGAACGAGTACGTGGCGAGCAGCGGGGCCTCGTCGGTGAGGGTGTAGATGATCTTGCCCATGTTGCGATGAACTCCTCGAGGGTTGGATGCCTCAGCCTATCGCTGCCCGGATGCGTTCGACGGCGGCGAACGCCGCCGCCCAGCGATAGGGCGCTCTTTGGAGGAACCCGCCGGATTGGGTAGCCTGTACCCACGAGTATCTGACAGATTCCGCGGCCAACCCGCGATGGACAAAGCAAGGGGGTCGACCCGATATGGGGCGCGGCCGTGCAAAGGCGAAGCAGACAAGGGTGGCCCGCGATCTGAAGTATCGCTCGGTGTCCACCGATTTCACGTCCCTGGAGCGCGAGCTCAGGGGCGATGCTGTCGTCGACGAGACCAACAACGACATCCCCGAGGCCTACGCAGAGACGACGGGCGAGGACGACGACTACGACGACGATCAGTTCGAGCGCCACACCTCCTGAGGCTCCGCACCCGTGGGTGCCGGACACCGAGCTGCCTGGTTACGAGCAGCTGGTCATTCCTCTGCCGGAGGAGCCGACGTACGCCCTTGAGCCTGAGGGCAGTCTCGTTGCCACGCTCGTGCGGCGCAACGCACCCACGGGTCGTCGCGCCGTCCTGTATCTCCACGGCTGGAATGACTACTTCTTCCAGGCCCACCTGGCTGACGAGATGGCCGGCCAGGGCTACGACTTCTACGCCGTGGATCTTCGCCGCTACGGCCGGTCGCTGCGCGGCAAGCAGTTGGCCGGCTACATCGTTCACCTGACGGACTACTTCCACGAGCTTGACCGGGCTCTCGCCATCCTCGTCGACGAGGGGCACGACGACATCGTGCTGATGGGCCACTCGACGGGCGGCCTCATCGCCTCCCTCTGGGCGGACCAGCGCCCGGGCGTGTTCTCGGCGCTGATCCTCAACGCGCCCTGGCTGGAACTGCAGGCCAACTCCCTGCTGCGCCCAGCCACCCAGCCGATGTTCAGCGCTGCCCGCGCCGTCGTGGCCACCACGGCCCTGCCGCAGATGGACACCGGCTTCTACCGCCGAACCATCTCGAAGGCGGAGGAGGGCGAGTGGGCGTACAACGCGAACCTCAAGGGTGACCCGGCGTTCCTGATCCGGGTGGGGTGGATGGCGGCCATCCTCGAGGGGCACGCGAGCGTCGCCGCCGGCCTCTCCATCGACTGCCCCGTGCTGGTGGCAGTCTCCGGGCGAAGCGACTTCCGGCGGGTGTGGGCCGAGGAGTTCCGCCTGGCGGACGTCGTGCTGGACGTGGACCGGATCGCGGCCCGCGCCCCCCAGTTGGGCAACTTCGTCGTCATTGCCCGGATCCCGGATGCGGTCCATGACCTGGTTCTGTCAGGGGCCGACGTTCGGGCGAAGGTGTTCGCGGAGTACTCGCGCTTCCTGCGCTGCTACGCCCGCTGATCTCGCCGCAGGTTCTGCCAAACTCGGCATCTACTACTACGCGTAGCACTACCATGCGTCGTAGGAGTGATTGCCTTGACCGCGAAGACCGGCGTCCGCGCCTGGATGACGAAGCCGCGGCTGCTCATCGCAGCAGCGGTGTTCGTCGTGGGTTCGCTCATCGGCGTCGGCCTTTTCACCTTCGTGTACGCCCGCGGCATCTCCTACCTCGGCAACGACCCGGCATCCTGCGTCAACTGCCACGTGATGGAGCGCCAGTACGACGCCTGGCTGGCGGGTAGCCACACCAATGTGGCGACGTGCAACGACTGCCACGCTCCCCACGACAACCTCGTCAACAAGTACTACGTCAAGGCCGACAACGGGTTCTGGCACGGGTTGAAGTTCACCACCGGCTGGTACCCCGAGAACATCGAGATCCGTGATTCCAACCGGGCGGTGACGAACGAGGCGTGCCTCTACTGCCACTCTGATTTCACGAGCGATATGCGAATGACAGCCGGCAGCGAGCAGGTCAACTGCACCCGTTGCCACGTCGACGTCGGGCACAGGAGCAGGTGAGGCACATGACTACCACCGAAGAACCCCAGGCAACGCCGGAGAAGAGGAAGCGGAACCGCTGGATCGGCATCCTCATCGTGGCGATAGCGATCACCGCCGTCGTCACGGCGGGCATCACCGCGCTGCTGGCGAACGTCATCGAGCGCATGGGTGAGGCCAGCGACTCGTTCACGAAGGTGGTCGAACTCGACGATACCGTCGTGGACCCGGCTGTCTGGGGGCAGAACTTCCCCGCCCAGTACCAGTCCTACCTGGAGACGCAGCAGATGGGGGGAACCACCCACGCGGGTTCGGTCGAGGAGGAGCGCACGCCCACCGCGACCGATCCGCGGACCATCGTGTCCACCAGCAGGCTGGAGGAGGATCCGCGGCTCACGGACATGTGGGCCGGCTACCCGTTCTCCGTGGACTACCGCCACGCCCGCGGGCACGAGTACATGCTCGAGGACCAGCGCTACACCCTGCGGGTCACCGAGTTCAACCAGCCCGGCACCTGCCTCAACTGCCACGCCTCCACCGTCGCGCTCATGGACGAGCTCGGCGACGGCGATCGCGAGGCCGGTTTCACGGCGATGAACCAGATGTCCTACGCGGATGTCACCCAGCTCGTCGAGCACCCCGTGGCCTGCATCGACTGCCACGACCCCGAGACCATGGAGCTGCGGATCACCCGCCCGGCGTTCGAGAAGGGGATCGCGGCGCTCAAGGCCAGCGAGGGTGTGGAGGACTACGACGTCAACCGTGACGCCACGCGTCAGGAGATGCGCAGCTTCGTGTGCGGCCAATGCCACGTGGAGTACTACTTCGAGAAGGACACCAAGGAGCTGACGTTCCCCTGGACCAAGGGCCTGGACATCGACCAGATCTGGGAGTACTACCTGGAGGACGGTCACAAGGACTTTGAGCACGCCACCACGGGAGCCCAGGTAGTCAAGGCGCAGCACCCCGAGTTCGACATCTTCTGGTCCAATTCGGTGCATGCGGCCAACGGCGTCAGCTGCGCCGACTGCCACATGCCCTACGAGGCTGAAGGCGCGAGGAAGGTCACCGACCATCACATCCAGTCGCCGCTACTGGCCGTGAACTCCTCCTGCATGACCTGCCACCACACCAGCGAGGAGGAGATGACCGAGCGCGTTGTGGGCATCCAGGATGAGTTCATCGGCACCCGCGACGTGGCCTTCGACTCGCTCGTGGCGCTGATCCGGGCACTGGAGACGGCGCAGACGGACGGCACCCCGGCGGAGGCGATCGAGCAGGCACGCGAGTTCCAGAACAAGGCGAGCTTCTACCTGGATTACGTGTACTCCGAGAACTCCTACGGGTTCCACGCGCCGGCCTACATCCAGCGGATCCTCGCGGATTCGCTCGACGCGTCGCGCAAGGGTCAGCTGGTCCTCAGCGGCGTCGACGTCACCACTCTGGAGCCCTCCGACATCAGCGCGGAGAACGAGAAGAAGTCCGAGGAACGTGGAGCCTGACACCAGCGCGCGGCCCGGGGCCCCCGACACGGTCGAGGGCCCCGCGGACGCGCACACCCAACTCCTGCTGGACTTTCTCGCCACGGCCCCTGGGCCGCTGCGGGACTGGGCCGACGCCCGCGCGGACGAGGCACGAGCGCTCGCCTCGTCAGCGCAGCCGGAACCCCCGTCGATCACGCCCACCGGGGTCCACGACGCGGCAGACCTCGCCTTGGCCGAGCTGGGGGAGCACGACGACGAGCCCCGCCGTCGCCCCGTCGTCCACACGCCGGCGGACAAGCCGGCGGCCCTGGTCACGTCGGTGCCCAGAAAGTCCGGGTTTCTCGTGCCATTGCTGGGCGTGCTGCTGGTTGCGGCGGTGGTCTACGGGGTGTTCCGGCTGGGTCTCCCCGCGGACACCGCGGCTCCCGCGACCACGGAGGCAACCCAGGCGTCGGCCACCGACAGCGTGGCCCGCAGGGCCGAGCTGGAGGCCACGCTGGCGGACAGCCCGGAGGATGTCGCAGCCAACCTCGAACTCGGCGTGCTCACCTTCAACGACGGTGATGTGAAGCGGGCGGAGCAGCTCTGGACGACGGTGACAGAGGTGGACCCCAGCAATCCGCAGGCCTGGTTCAACCTGGGTTTTGTCCACCTGTCGGAGGATCCGCCCAATGCCGAGGCGGCTCAGGCCGATTGGCAGAGGGTGCTCGACGTGGCGCCGGATTCGGACCTGGCGGCCACCGTGCGCTCCCACCTGGATGCGTTGGCCGCCTCAGTGGCCTCCCCGTCCCCGTCCAGCGAGGAGTGAGGGGCCGTGCGCGAGCTGTTCAGCTGGATCTACCGGGTTCTGCGTTCGAAGCTGCTGGGGGTTCTGGTCATCCTGGCGATGGCCGTGCTGTCGTTGCTGGGCACCCTGATCGTCCAGGCCCCCTCGGGGCTGGACACCCTCGCCAGAGCAGACTGGCTGGAGTCCGTGCGGCCCCGCTACGGCGGATGGACGTCCGTCCTCGAGTTCCTCGGCCTGTTCGGGCTCTGGACCTCCCCGCTGTTCCTCGCAGTGACGGCCCTGCTGGCGATGTCGATCATCGCCTGCACCGTGCACCGGCTTCCGCAGCTGTGGGAGCGGGCCACCCGTCCCCGGACGCATGTCACCGACAAGTTCTTCGAGCATGCGCAGTACCGGGCGGAGATGACGCTGCCGCTGAGTCCGCAGGAGGCGGACGGCCACGTGCGCTCCGTGCTGGGTGGCCAGCGCTACCGCTTCCTTGCGGATGAACGGCTCGCCGCCCCCGCCGTCGGCCTCTACGCCGACCGGTTCAGGTGGGGCCCCTTCGGCACGGCCATCGCCCATGCCGCCATGGTGGTCATCCTGGCGGCCTTCGGGGTGTCCGCGTTCACCGGCTTCGAGCAGAACCTCGACATCGCCGTCGGCGAGAGCGTCGAGGTGGGCCACGGCACCGGTCTCACGGTCACCGCCCAGTCCTTCAAGGACTCCTACGACGACGCCGGCCGCCCCACGGACTACGTGAGCCACCTCGTCGTCACCCGCGACGGTGCCGTGCTTGATGCCCGCGACGTCCGGGTCAACTCGCCGCTGGTGGTGGAGGGCACCGCGCTTCACCAGGCCTCCTTCGGGATCGCGGCCCGCATCCGCATCGCCGACGATGCCGGCGCCACCCTGTTCGAGGGATCGGTCCCGTTGAAGTGGCAGAGCAACGACGGGCGCTACGCCATCGGCAAGGTCACCCCGGAGGCCGCCGGCACCGAGGTACTGGTCGTCACGCCCGCCTCCGGTGCGGTCGACGCGGCCATCACCGCGGGGAGCGCCGTCTTCGAGCTCTACGACGTGGCCAGCGGCGAGAAGATCGACGTGTTGCCCGTGGAGCAGGGGGAGACCGCTTCCGGGGACGGGCTGCAGCTCACCTTCGAGCGGGAGCAGCGCTACACCGGCATCATCGCCCGCCAGGACCCGGGGGCGATGTGGATGTGGGTGGGCTCGGCCCTGCTGGTGATCGGCATGACGATGACCTTCACGCTGCGCCACCGCCGCCTCTGGGTGCGCGCCGTGCCGGAGGGGGATCACACGATGCTGCGCATCGCCTCCGCCGAGAAGTTGGACACCACCTTCGAGCGGCACTTCCGTGCCCTCGTGGAGCAGATCGACGCGACCGCCCCGGACGCTGCTGAGAAGGAGCCTGTTGATGCTCGAGTTCGCTGAATATCTGGTCACCGCCGCCGCGGTCTTCGTCCTGCTGGGCCTGGTCAGCGGCATCGCGCTGGTCACCTCGCGCCGCAGGAATCCCGTTGCGACGGTCAGCGTGCGCGCGAAGGTCAGTGTGGGTGGTGCCGCGTTGGCTCCCGCGCGGTCCGAGGCGCCCGTGCAGGCCGGAAGAGGGACCAGCCTGGGATGGTACGCCACGGCGTTCCAGGTGATCGCGTTGTTACTGCTGACGGCCTACATGGTGATCCGGATGAGCCTCACCGGGCACGGGCCGTTCGCGAACCAGCACGAATTCGCCGTCGCCTTCACGTGGGGGATCCTGTTGGTCAACCTGTTCTTCGGGTTGCGCTACCGGATCAGGATGCTGTCGCTGGTCGTGCTGCCCGTGGCGGCGGCCATGCTGGTCTACGCGCTGAGCCTGGACACCGGGGTCCGGCCCTTGATCCCTGCCCTTCAGAACAACCTGCTGCTGACCCTGCACGTCGGGTTCGCGATCATCGCCTACGGCGCCGCCTGCGTGTCCTTCGGCGCGGCCGTGCTCTACCTTCTCCACCCTCACATCACCCGCGTCCACCTGCCGCGGCAGGAGGTCCTTGACGATGTGGGTTACCGGGCGGCCGTCATCACCTTTCCTCTGCTCACCATCATGATCGTGCTGGGCTCGGTGTGGGCGAGCACCGCGTGGGGTCGCTACTGGGGTTGGGACCCGAAGGAGACCGCAGCGCTGGTCACCTGGCTGGTCTACGGCGCGTTCCTGCACGCCCGGGTCGTGCGGGACTGGCGAGGCACCAAGGCCTCCTGGCTTCTCGTGATCGGGTTCCTCACCATCCTGTTCGCCTACTTCGGCAACCACTTCTTCGGAGGGCTGCACTCTTATGCCTAGCAACCGGGCCCGGGGGCGCCTCCTTGGCACTCTGGGGCTCGCTGTGCTCGTCGCGCTGGTCGTCGGCGGTATCTACCTCATCAAGGGTGGGGCGGCCAGTGAGGCGGCCTCCACGGGGCAGGCGGTGCCGCTCCAGGGGCCGTCCGTCGGGGCCCTCGCCCCCGGATTCAGGGCATTGGACATCGACGGGGCCCCGGTCTCGCTCGAGGACTATGCCGGTCGACCCGTATGGCTGCTGTTCCAGGCCACCTGGTGCTCGATCTGCCGCGCGGAGCTTCCTGACGTGGAGGAGGCGTCGGATCGCATCGACGTGGTGGCCATCTACCTGCGCGAGGACCGCGAGCTGGTGACCGACTACGCGGCGCGGATGGGGCTGAGCATCACGAGCGTGCCGGACCCGATCGGCGAGATCTCGCTGCGTTACCTCGCCTCGTCAGTGCCGACGCACTACTTCATCAACGCCGACGGGACGGTGGCGGACATCCGCAAGGGTGCGCTATCCCCGGACGAGATCGATGAGGCCCTCGCGCTGCTCAGTGTGGGCTAGAACCGAAAGAACCCCGCCGGGGCGGGGTATCGGTGGCCAGGGCCGGGATCGAACCGGCGACCTTTCACTTTTCAGGCGAACGCTGCTACCAGCTGAGCTACCTGGCCAGATGGCCGGGCGTTTAAGCCGACCTAGCGACCCCGACGGGACTCGAACCCGCGACCTCCGCCGTGACAGGGCGGCGCGCTAACCAACTGCGCTACGGGGCCAATTTCTTGACCTGCTGGCCGTGCCAGCCCGGTAACTATAGCGTGAGTGATTCCCTCAAGGGAAATCGACCGAAACGCCTTGTCGTTACCGTTTCAGCCCACTCCGCGGGGGAGTGGACAGGAGCATCCCCAACGGGATTCGAACCCGTGCTGCCGCCGTGAAAGGGCGGAGTCCTAGGCCGCTAGACGATGGGGACCAGCTAGGCAGAGTCTAGAGACTCGCGGCGGGACCGCGCAAACGGGGGGCGGAAACTGGAGCGAGTTGAGGGCCTGTGGGACGTGCGGAACGGCGCCACCCTGGGGGGAAGGGCGACGCCGTTCGTACCGACCCAGCTTACCCGTAGGTGTTGATGTGGACGTGGTTGTAGTGGTTCGCGTTGTCGCTGCCACGGTCTGCCATCAGCCGCCACCCCTCGCTGGAGCGCTGAACCGACCAGATCTTCTGCGCGAAGATGATGTAGTTGATGTTGTACTTCGAGGCGTTGGCCTTGTAGTAGTTCGCGATCTCCCAGCCGAGGGCCTGGTTGCTCGAGTAACTCGGGATCATCACGTCGACGGCGCGGCCCGCGGGGTGGTCCGGCGTGACATCCTGCCGCCAGCCGTACATCGTCTTGATCGCGGGGTAGCGGTTCCAGATGTCGCGGACGATGGCCTGGACGTTGGCGTTGGTCTGGTCGAGACCGCTCGAGTAGCCGCGGTTGAGGGTGGTGCTGCTGCCGCTGGAGGCCGTGCTCTCGGAGGGTTTCGTCGTTGACAGGTAGCGGGCCGTCACCCAGCGGACGGCGCCGTTGACGACGGCCTGGGCCCGCCCGTTGGTGACCAGGCCGGTGACCTGCACCTCGCCGCCCCTGGGGATCTCGCCCACGTAGGAGGTTCCGCTGCTCGCGGTCCAGATGTTGAGCACCGTCGTGGCGTAGCGGACGGTGGTGGCGGGCAGGGCGGGCGCTGTGGGGGCCGGCGTGCTGGCGCTCACGGCCACCAGATACTTCGCGTTGACCCACCTGACGGCGCCCTTGTAGACCACCTGGGCCATGCCGTTGGTCACCACTCCGGTGGTGTCGAGGATGGTGCCAGCCGGCACGTCGCCGAGGTTGACGAAGCCGGTGTAGGGCGTGGTACGGATCATGAGGGCGGCAGTGGCCCGCCCCTTGCCGGTGACTGCAGGGAGTTGGCCGTAGGCTGCCGCGGCGGTCGCGCTGATGTACTGCGAGGCGGCCCACAGAAGCTTGCCGTTGTGGGACACCTGGACGTAGGCGCCGCTGACCTTCCCGGCGAGCTGGAGTGCTGTGCCGCGCTGGACGACGACCGAGACTGCGTCGGACAGCGAGGGCCCGACGCGCAGGTTGAGGTTGGCCGTGGTGTACACGGTGCCGGTCGATGAAGTGGTGCTGCCGTTGGAGGTGGTCGACGACGGCGTCGAGGCGGCGGTGCCTCCGTTGAGGTAGGCGCTGGCGACGTAGGCCGTCCGCCCCTGGTAGGTCACCGTCGTCCACCCGTTGGAGGAGCCCTGGCTGGGAAGGCTCTGGCCCTTCTGCAGGACGGCCAGGCGCGTGCTGGAGACGGTGGGGGCTGTGCGGATGTTGACGTTGGTGGTGGCGGTCACGTTGGCGATCTCCGCGTCCGCCGCCGGCCCGATGGCCAGCGTGCCCAGCCCTTGGACCAGGACGGCGATGCCTGCCGCGGCACCGATGCCGCGCAGGCCTTTGAATGCTGTTCTCACGTCTCTCCTCGCACTTACTTCGGGAGGTCGGACGTGCCGCTTCCTCGGGGCTCCGTAGCCCCCGACACGTCCGGCCACTGCCCCGGAGACTAAGAGCGATCCTCATGATCGGACAACGAGCGCTGAGAATTGGGTGAGAGGATGCAAGCCGACACGCCGTCCGCGGGGTAAGAATCACAGCCGTGGGATTTTGGGGGATGGTGACGTTCCCAATGGACTTGACTAGGCGTTATGGTGGAGCGCCTGGCCGAAAGTTGAGGCTGAGTGTGCAGTGAGAAACTCTTGGATGCCTCAGGATCAAGGTGAGCTCAACTCTCGGTTGAGGTTCACTGTCATGGGTTGAGGTTCAGGGAAGATCCCGGGGGTCCACCCAGGTCCGCTTGAGGGTGCTGAACCATGTGGCGGCCCGCCCGTATGCCTGCTCGGGGAGGTAGCCCGATCTCAGATCCTCGGACGGGACCGGGGCGACGCCCAGGAGTTCGGCCAGCCGCGTCCTGTCGCGGGAACCCGCCACTGCGGCCACCACAGGCAGGGCGAGCGCCCTGCGATTGGCAGTCAGCGTCGTGAGCACCTCAGGGTGGAACCCGGCGGCGACGATGGCCAACGGGTGCTCATCACTGGCTCTGCCCAGGGGGGCGAGGAGTTCGCGCATGGCTGTCACGTCGCCGTCGACGACGAGGATCAGCGGCTCGCTGTGCGCGGCGCCGTCGCGGTGGTTCGCGAAGTCTGCATGGGCGTGCCCGAATCCGAACCCTTCGCCCGCGGGCGAGAGCGGGGCCGGTCCACGTCCGGACGCAGGGGCGGGCATGGCGTCGATCTCGTCCTGCGTGAGGTAGTGCGGAACGTGGCGGTCCACGTCGTCGAGGCCGCGTCGCGGGGCGGGCTCGTCGGCGCCGGTGGCGCGGCGACGCGAGCGGCGGTCAGCCAGCGCGGCGAGCGCGAGCAGCGCGCCGCCGAGGATGACGGCGACGATGAACCAGGACCACGCGGGCATGTCCCCAGCCTGCCACGGCCTGGGACCGGTACACTGCTGACGCCCCTATAGCTCAGTCGGTAGAGCAGTGGACTTTTAATCCATGGGTCGCGGGTTCGAGCCCCGCTGGGGGCACTCGGGGCGTCAGGCGGTGAACCAGCGCACCGCGTAGGGCGGCAGCGTCATCGTCCAGGGCGTCAGGTCCCACTGGGTGTCGTCGAGCAGCTCCCGCGCCCTCTCGCCCAGCGTTTCGCTGACGCACGCCATGGGGACCGTGATCTCCACGGGAGCGAAGTTGTACACCTGCACCATGGGGCCGATGGGGTGGTCGCGTTTGACCGCCAGCACCCTCGGATCCCCCGTCTCGAGGAACTCGGCCTCCCGCGAGGCGTGCAGGTGCGGAAGCTGCCGCCGCACCGACAGCACGTGGCGCAGCCAGGCGTTGACCCGGGCCGGGGCAGAGGTGGGGTTGTCGCCGAGTGCGGCCACCGCATCCCAGTCCATCACGGGACGATGCACCCAGCGGTTGTCGTCGGCGTGTGCCGGGTCGCGGGCGAAATCGTGGTCGTTGAGCATGGCCACCTCGTCGCCCATGTACAGCAGCGGCACCCCGCCCCAGCCACAGATGACGGCGTGCAGGAGGTTGATCCGCGCGATCGCGAGCTCCTCGTGATACGGGTTGCCCGACTCCAGCGCGGCCTCCAGGCCGGCGAGGGAGGCCAGCGAGCCTGAGATGCGGCGGTCACCCGTGGCCGGGTTCGCCTGGAACACCAGTCCGCGCGCGAACGAGTCCGGGTGCTCGCCGGAGTAGAAGTCGCTGAGGTAGCTCCGGTGGGCGAACCCGTTGAGGCCCGCGGTGGCGGCATCCACGTCATCGATGGCCCAGCCGATGTCGTCGTGGCAGCGGATGTAGGTGCCCCAGGTGGCCGTGGCCGGCTTTGCCGGGAATCCGCCGAGCGCCCGACGCAGCAGAGTCGTATCGTGCGTGGCCAGAGTCGACCACAGCTGCGCCATCAACGAGTTGTGGTACGCGATGTCCGAAACCTTGCCGTAGTGCTCGCCCTCGCCGAAGTAGCCGATGAGGTCCTTCGGCCCCACGATGGCCTCGGCCTTGAACGCGGCGGCGGGGGCGGCGATCCGCACCGCCGCGCGCAGAGCCTGCGTGAGTGCGTGCACCGGCGGCTGGTTCTGGCAGTTGGTGCCCATCTGCTTCCAGATGAAGGCGATGGCGTCCAGCCGCATCACCTCGACGCCGCGGTTCGCGAGGTCCAGGATGATGTCCAGGTATTCGACGAAGACGTCCGGGTTGGCCCAGTTCATGTCCCACTGGTAGTCGTTGAAGGTGGTCCACACCCACCCCGCCAGGTCCTCGTCCCACGTGAAGTTGCCGGGTGCGAAGTCCGGGAAGATCTCCGGGAGGGTGGCCTCATAGCGGTCCGGCATCGTGCGGTCCGGGAACACCATGAAGTACTCCCGGTACTTCTGCTCGCCCGCGCGGGCGCGCACCGCCCATTCGTGTTCCCGCGCCACATGGTTGAGCACCAGGTCCACCACGAGCGAGATCCCGTCGCCGCGCAGCCGCGCGGTGAGGGCCTCAAGGTCATCCATGGTGCCGAGGTCCGCGCGTACCGTGCGGTAGTCCGCCACGGCGTAGCCGCCGTCGTTGGCGCCCTCGCGGGGCTGGAGCAGCGGCATCAGGTGCAGATAGGTGACGCCGAGGTCCTGCAGGTAGTCCAGGTGCTCTGCGATGCCGTTGAGGGTACCGGCGAAGCGGTCGGTGTAGGCGACGTAGCCCACCTGCGTGGGGAGCTGGAGCCAGTCCGGGCGCAGCAGCCGTGCCTCGTCCAGCTCGCGCAGGTCATCGGTGCGGGCGTCGAACTTTGCACGGACCAGGTCACGGACCCGATCCGTCAACTCCCATGAGCGTTCGCCGTACACGCTCTCCAGGGCCGCGATCAGCTCGGCGCCGTAGCGCTCCCACCTGAGGTCGAATGTCGTCTTCACCGTCCCACACTAACGCTCAGGGCTGGGCCGCGAGCGGCATCCAGGGGGGATCCATGGCGGGCGTGGCCGGGTGCCGCTCCCAGGTGGTCCACCACAGCTCGGCGCCCTCTGGCAGCGGGGTGCCATGGGTGGAGCGGACGGCGTCGCGGAGCTCGATCTTCGCGCTGTTCAGGGCGAGGAACTGCCGGCGGCTGGGCTCCGGCGCCTCCAGCAGCTGCTCCTCCAGGCGGACGATGCGGGTGCGCAGCGCGATGATGCGACGGTGGAGTGCCTCGGCCGACTCGTCCAGCCCCAGATGCTGCTCGGCCGCGCGCAGCCAGCCGTAGTCGCGGTTGATGCTCATCAGGCCCGGGTGCACGGTCATCGAGTCGTGGACACTGAACTCGGGGAATACGACGACGGCACCGGCGGAGTGGGCGTAGGCCATCTCGTCTCTGCCGGCCTCGTCGATGAGGATCTCAGTGGAGCGCATCACGACGCTGAACACGTCCGCGGCGGCCATGCTCGGGCGGCGGGGCACGCCCATGGCCTGTGACGAGATGACGTAGTTGCGGGCGGCCCCCATCTGACCGATGGCCAACTCGGCTGGGATGTTCTCGCGGGCGCCGCCGTCGACATAGGTTTCGCTCCCGATCGGCACGGGGCGGAAGACGGCGGGGATGGCGCAGGAGGCCAGCACGCCGACGGCCAGGTCGTGGTCCGTGTCGTCGACGGAGGTGTTGGTGCGGTCGACGAGGGAGCCGCTCTCGGTCATGAACCGCAGCTCGCCGGACTCCAGGGCCACCATCGCCACCCGCAGCGTCACCCCTGATGCGGCCACGCGCGCCGGGTCAAACGTGTGCGGATCCAGCAGCTTGGCCAGCATCGGGCCCGGCCGGAACATCGAGCGGGAGCGGTCCAGGCCCTGCCAGATGGAGCCGAGGCCGCTGCCGATGCGGGGCAGCCGGCCCAGGTGGGCGGCGATGCCTGACAGCGCGGCCAGTGACCACTCGGATCTGGTGTCCTCATCGGGCGTGAGTGCCAGCTCGAGCGGCCCGGGTGGCGTCTCGGGAGAGCTGGGCTGGGAGCTCGTCTGGCTCGTGCGGCGGAAGGGAAGGAGGGGTGGACGCTGCCGCTGGGTCGGCGCGACAGGCCGCGCCGCCATCACTTCGAGCCAGACGGGTGCCTCGGACTGGAAGCGTTCGTACCAGGGGCGGGGCGTGAACATGTCGGCTGAGGTGGTCATGGCCATCCAGATATCGTTCATGCGGGCCAGGTACCGCTGCTGTCCCTCCCTCGTGGCGTCCTGGGCCAGGGCCGACGCGAGGATGGCCCCGGCCGAGGCGCCGACGAAGATGCTCGGCGTGAAGGTGTCGTCGTGGGAGTAGAGGTAGTCCAGCGCGCCGAGGTGGAAGCTCGCCCGCGAGCCGCCGCCCGAGAGTGTGCAGGAGACCGTTTCCGGGCGCGGGCTCTGCCCGAAGAAAGGAAGTCCGAACCAACCCTTGACAGCCATTCCACCAAGCGTACTCAGCACGTGGGCCGGGCGTCGGCCAGCGCGGGGCGGGCTCGCCTGTCCTGCCGCTGAGAATGTCGCTAGGCTCCAGGCAGCTTGTGGGCGAGGAACCCGGTGTGACTCCGGGGCGGTTCCGCCACTGTGACGTCGTTGATCGACCAGCCAGACACTTTCCACAGGTGCATCCGACCGGTCTACGGGGCGAGAACCCCGAGGAGGAAACCCGCGAATGACCGATTCACCCACGCGCATCGCGCTTCTGTCCACGTCCGACACGGACCTGTTGTCGGCCCGCGCCAGCGGGTCGAGATACACGTGGGCCAATCCCGGACGCACGACCGACGGCGTGCTGACCCGCCTCGTCGAGGACGCCGACCTGGTGGTGGTGAGGCTCCTCGGCTCCCCACAGGACCTCTGGCCGGGAATCGCCCACGCGCGGACCATCGGAACCCCGCTGGTGATCCTCGGCGGTGAGCACCAGCCGAGCCCTGAACTGATGGAGCTGTCGACGGTGCCGATGAGGGTCGCGGCGGAGGCGCACCGCTACCTGGCGGAGGGCGGCCCGGCGAACCTGGCCGAACTGCACTCCTTCCTCTCCGACACCGTCCTGCTCACCGGTCTCGGTTTCGACCCTCCCAGCGTGATCGCCGCGTGGGGCTACGCGCCTCGACCCGCCGTTGATCCGGCGCTTCCGCGCATCGGCATCCTCTACTACCGGGCCCACGAGGCCAGCGGCAACAATGCCTTCGCGCATGCGCTGGCCGACGCCGTCGATGAGACCCGTGAAGCTGTCGGCGTCCCGATCTACGCGGGGTCGCTTCGATCCGCTCCTGACGCCCTCTATGAGGCGCTCGGCACCTTGGACGCGCTCGTCGTCACCGTGCTGGCCGCCGGTGGATCCGTCCCCGCCACCGCAGGGGCCGGCGGGGAGGACGAGTCCTGGGACGTCGCCCGGATGGCCGCACTGGACATCCCTGTGCTCCAGGGTCTGTGTCTGACCTCGTCGCGCGCCGAGTGGGAGGCCTCGTCCGAGGGTGCGACGCCGCTCGACTCGGCCAACCAGATCGCGATTCCCGAATTCGACGGGCGCATCATCACCGCACCGTTCTCGTTCAAGGAGATCGACGAGCAGGGCCTCCCCGCCTACGTAGCGGACCCGGAGCGCACCGCCCGCGTGGCACGCGTCGCCGTCAACCACGCCCGGCTCCGCAGCATCCCCAACGCGCGAAAGCGCGTGGCCCTGGTGCTGTCGGCCTATCCCACCAAACACTCCCGCATCGGCAACGCGGTCGGGCTCGACACCCCGGTCTCCGCGATCCGTCTGTTGCGCCTTCTCCGCGCCGAAGGCTACGACCTGGGGCCGGACGACGACACCGCCGACTTCCCGATCCACCACCTGCTGGACCTGGGCGACGACACCGCGGCCGGGGACGCGCTCATCCACGCTCTCATCGCCGCCGGCGGTCAGGACGAGGAGTGGCTCACCTCAGCTCAGTTGACCGGGGCGCACGTCCGCATCCCGGCCGCCGATTACGACGCGTGGACCGCACACCTGCCCCCCGACCTGCGCGCCTCCATGGTGGCCGCCTGGGGGGAGTCGCCCGGCACTTTGTTCGTCAACGAGGCTGGGGAACTGGTGCTGGCGACGCTGCAGGCAGGCAACGTCATCGTCCTCATCCAACCGCCGCGGGGCTTCGGTGAGAACCCTGTGGCGATCTATCACGACCCGGACCTGCCGCCCAGCCACCACTACCTCGCCGCGTACCGGTGGCTTGAGCGCGGCTTCAGGGCCGACGCGGTGGTTCATCTGGGCAAACACGGCTCGATGGAGTGGCTCCCCGGGAAGAACGCCGCCCTTTCCGCCTCCTGCGGCCCGGATGCCGCGCTCGGCGACCTGCCCCTGATCTACCCGTTCCTGGTCAACGACCCGGGTGAGGGAGCCCAGGCCAAGCGCCGGGCCCACGCAACGATCGTCGACCACCTCATCCCGCCGATGGCCCGGGCGGAGACTTATGGCGACATCGCCCGGCTCGAGCAACTCCTCGACGAGCACGCCAACATCGCGGCCATGGACCCGGCGAAACTTCCCGCGATCCGCGGCGAGATCTGGCAGCTGATGCGCTCGGCTGAGATGCACCGGGACCTGGGCCTCGAGGAGCAGCCCCACGCCGAGGAATTCGATGACTTCCTGCTCCACGTCGACGGCTGGCTCTGCGAGATCAAGGACGCCCAGATCCGTGACGGTCTCCACATCCTGGGTGCCGCCCCCACCGGTGAGGCCCGCGTCAACCTCGTGCTGGCCATCCTGCGGGCGACGCAGGTCTGGGGAGGTGTGGGGGACGCCGTCCCTGGTCTGCGGGCTGCGTTGGGCCTCACCGATGGGGCAGACCTGGCGGCCGTCGATCTGGCCGAGTCCCAGGCGCGTGATCTCATCCACCGTGCGGAGGCGGCGGGCTGGGACCCATCCGCGGTCTCGACGCTCCACACGGACGCCAGAGTCGGGCGCGTCCTCCGCTTCGCCGCGGAGCAGGTGGTCCCCCGCCTGGCCTCCACCACAGACGAGCTCACGGCCGTCGTCCATGCGCTCGCCGGTGGCTTCGTCCCCGCCGGACCATCAGGGTCGCCGCTGCGCGGGCTCGTGAACGTGCTGCCCACCGGGCGCAATTTCTACACCGTGGATCCTCGTGCGGTGCCGAGCCGCCTGGCGTGGCAGACGGGGCAGGCGATGGCGGACTCCCTGCTCCAGCGCCACCTGGACGAGGCCGGCAGCTACCCGCCATCGGTAGGGCTCTCGGTCTGGGGCACCAGCGCCATGCGCACCTCCGGCGACGACATCGCCGAAGTCCTCGCCCTGCTCGGCGTGCGGCCGGAGTGGGACGAGGCCTCGCGGCGGGTGTCGCGGCTGACGGTGGTGCCGCTGGAGGAGTTGGGCCGCCCCCGGATCGACGTGACGCTTCGCATCTCAGGGTTCTTTCGTGACGCATTCCCGCACGTGGTCGCGATGCTCGACGACGCCGTCGGCATGGTCGCCGGCCTTGACGAGCCCGACGAGATGAATTTCGTGCGTGCTCACGCCCGCGCAGATCTCGCGGTGCACGGCGACCACCGCCGGGCGACCACGCGTATCTTCGGCTCGAAGCCCGGCTCCTACGGCGCCGGGATCCTGCAGGTGATCGAGTCCGGCAACTGGCGCGATGACGCGGACCTCGCCGAGGTGTACACGGCCTGGGGCGGCTTCGCCTACGGCCGCGGTCTGGAGGGGTCCCCGGCGGCCGAGGACATGCGGACCAACTACAGGCGGATCGCGGTGGCGGCGAAGAACATCGACTCCGCCGAGCACGACATCGCGGACTCCGACGACTATTTCCAGTACCACGGCGGGATGGTGGCCACCGTCCGGGCGCTGGCCGGGACGGCGCCGAAGGCGTACGTCGGGGACTCGACCTCACCGGACTCTGTCCGCACCCGCACCCTCGCCGAGGAGACGGCGCGCGTATTCAGGGCCCGCGTGGTCAATCCTCGATGGATCGCGGCGATGCAGCGCCATGGCTACAAGGGGGCCTTCGAACTCGCCGCGACCGTCGACTATCTGTTCGGCTTCGACGCGACGGCCGGCGTGGTCCATGACTGGATGTACGACCGGTTGGCCCACGCCTACGTCCTCGACGGCCCCACTCAGGAGTTCCTGCGCAGGTCGAACCCCTGGGCCCTGCGGGGGATCATCGAGCGTTTGCACGAGGCCGCGGAGCGCGGCCTGTGGGCGGAGCCAGACGCCGACACCCTCGCGGCCATGCGTGAGGTCTACCTCGAGGTCGAGGGTGAGCTGGAGGACGACACATGAGCGGATCGGTGAGGGTGCGGATACTCGGTATCGGTATGGGTGCGCACCACGTGACGCCGGAGGTGTCGCGGGCTCTGGCTGAGACCGACTACGTGCTCGCAGCCAGGAAGCGCGACGACGACGGGCTGCTGGCGGCCCGCCGGGCCATCGCCGCCGCCCACGGCGTCGAGGTGGTGGAGGTACCCGACCCCGAGCGCGACCGGGACGCTCCCGCGGACTATCCGGCCGCGGTCAGGGCCTGGCACGCTGCCCGGGTCAGCGCCTACGAGGAGATCCTGCGTGCCCGGCGTGGCGCCGCCGCCTTCCTGGTCTGGGGTGACCCTGGCCTCTACGACTCGACCATCCGCATCGTCGAGGGGATCGCGGCGAGGCTCCCGCTCAGCTACGACGTGCTGCCGGGGATCAGCGCCCCGCAGGTGCTGGCGGCCCGGCACCGGATGGTCCTCCACCCCGTGGCGGACCCGGTGCACGTCACGACGGCGCGGAGGCTGCGCCAGGACATCGCGGCGGGCCAGAGGAACCTCGTGGTCATGCTGGGTGGAGCGCCCGCCCTGGAGGGTCTCGATGACTGGTCGATCTGGTGGGGCGCCAACCTCGGAGCGGACTCCGAGGAACTGGTGGCCGGCCGGGTGGCGGAGGTCAGCCGCGACCTGACTGCGGCGCGGGAGCGCGCCCGGGCCAGCGCAGGCTGGGTCATGGACATCGCACTCCTGCGTGCCCCCGATGGGTCCGCCCCACCGCTGGAGGGCGGTGCCGGATGAGGGTGCTCATTCTTGGTGGCACCAGCGAGGCGCGCCGCCTGGCCGCGCGGCTCGTCGAAGCTGCGGGCGTCGATGTCACCACCTCCCTGGCCGGCCGCGTCGCTGCCCCGCGACTGCCGCCGGGGCGCGTGCGCACGGGAGGTTTCGGTGGCGTGGAGGGCCTCCGTTCCCAACTGGTGGACTACGACGCCGTCGTGGACGCCACCCACCCCTTCGCGCTGGGGATGACCGCGAACGCGGTCGAGGCGTGCCGCGCCGACGGTGTGCCGCTGCTCAGGCTGGAGCGGCCGGGCTGGTCGCCCGATCCGGCCTGGTGCTACGTGGACGATCACGAGACGGCGGCCGATACCGCCGCCCAGGCAGGTGCCCGGCCGTTGATCACCGTCGGACGACAGGAGCTCGCGCGCTACGTGCCGGCGCTGTCAGAGCGTGCAGTGCTGGCCCGCGTGGTGGATGCACCCGACTTCACGGTGCCGCCGGCCTGGGAGGTGGTGCGGAGTCGTGGCCCGTACCCGCTCGATGACGAGCGGGCGCTCATGCGCCGCCACCGCACCGATGTTCTGGTCACGAAGGACTCGGGTGGGACCTACACCAGCGCGAAGCTGGAAGCGGCCGCGGAACTCGGCGTGACGGTGGTGATGGTGCGTCGGCCACCGGGCCCTCAGGGCGTGCCCACTGTGGTGGACGTCGACGCGGCGCTGGCCTGGTTGCTGCGGAGGGTGTGAGCCCCGCAACCGGCGGCCTCACCACTCGATACCGCGCTGACCTTTCTGCCCCGCGTCCATCGGGTGTTTCACCTTGGTCATCTCGGTGACCAGGTCCGCCATCTCGATCAGACGTGCATCGGCGCCGCGCCCGGTGATGATGACGTGCTGTCGTCCCGGGCGGCTGGCCAGGGTGGTGACCACGTCCTCCACGTCGACCCATCCCCACGTCATGGGGTAGGTGAACTCATCGAGGATGACCAGGTCGTGCCTCTGGTCTGAGAGCCTTCGCTGGACCTCCAGCCACCCCTCGCGGGCGGCGGCCCGATGGTCCTCCACCTCACCCTGTTTGCGGGTCCACGACCAGCCGGCGCCCATCTTGTGCCATTCCACGGGGCCCCCCTCGCCGGTCTCGTCGTGGAGCCGCCCGAGGCGTTCCAGGACGGTCTGCTCGCCGATGCGCCACTTGGCCGACTTGACGAACTGGAACACACCGATGCGCCAGCCCTGGTTCCACCCACGCAGCGCGAGGCCGAAGGCCGCCGTGGACTTGCCCTTGCCCTCGCCGGTGTGGACGACGAGAAGCGGCTGGGTGCGTCGCTGGCGTGTGGTGAGTCCGTCGTCGGGGACGGACAGCGGTTGACCTTGGGGCATCAGGCGGCTCTTCTCATATGGGTGTGGACCGTGGAAGTGAGGGCGTCCGCGGTGACCTCCGCCACCGGGACGTGTCGGGCGCCGAGCCGATCAGCCAGGCGCGCCGCGAGGCCGAGCCGCAGCGGGCCGCTCTCGCCGTCGATGACGACGCTCATCACGCCCAGCCCCGCCAGGTGCGCGGCTGCCAACTCGGAGCGGGCCAGCGCGTCGGCTCCGCCGGTGGCGCGCCCGTCGGTGACGACGATGAGGAGAGGACGCAGGCGTGGGTCGCGGCGGCGCTCACGCGTCAGTACGGCTGCCGCCTCAAGGAGCCCCTCCGCCAGCGGCGTCCGGCCCCCCGCGGACAGATCGTCGAGGCGGGCCGCCGCCACGTCGACGGAGTGCGTCGGCGGCAGGACCAGATCCGCCCGCCGACCCCGGAAACTGATGAGCCCCACCTTGTCCCGCCGCCTGTAGGCGTCGAGCAACAGCGAGAGGATCGCCGTCTTGACCTGGCCCATCCGCTTGCGGGCTGCCATGGACCCCGAGGCGTCGACGCAGAAGAGGATGAGGTTGGCTTCGCGGCCCTCCCGCACCGCAGTGCGGGCATCCTCCGGCCGCAGCATGACCCGTCCTTGGGGGTCGCGGTCCGGAGCGCGCCCGGCGGCGGCCAGCAGGGTTTCGACGAGGTGCAGACCCCCGCCGGCGCCCACCGCCCGGCTGGCCCCGATCCGACGGCCGGTCTCGCTGATGGCCCGGCTGCGGCGCCCGGGCGCCCCGTGGCCAGTTCCCTGCACGACGAACGCCTTCGGCCTGTAGGGCTCCCCGCTGGAGACCCGGCTCTCGGGGGATGCTTCCGGTGCCGGTGCTGCCTCCGCCGTGTCCTTGCCCTCGCCATCGATCGGCGGGCTGGCCTCCATGGGGGGCTGCGGCGCCGGATCGGTGCCGGTGGGGTCCTGCGGATGAGGGCTCTCGTCGCTGGGATCCGACGGCGTGGAGTCGTCGTCGCGGGGCGGGTCGTCGTCGCGGGGCGGGTCGTCCGGCGGAGGAGAGTCGCGCCCGAGAATGTCGTCGAGGAGTTGCTCGTCGAGCCCGGGCGCGTCAAACGGGTTGCGCCGCCGCCGGTGCGGCAGGGCCAGGAGAGCCGCCCGGCGGATATCGGCGCGCGTCACTTCCGTGCGCCCCTCCCAGGCGGCATGGGCCACGGCGGTTCGGGCCGTGACGAGGTCGGCGCGTAACCCGTCGACCTCGAACGCCGAGCAGATCTCGGCGATCTTCAGCAGGGCGGCGTCGGACAGCACAACCGAAACGACCCTGGTGCGCGACGCCTCGATCCGGCGGGTGAGTGCCTCCTCCGCGGGCCGGTACCTCTCTGCGAAGCTGACCGGGTCCCCGTCGAAGGCCATCCGCCGCCGGACGACCTCGGCCCGCAACCCGGGTTCCCGGGGGGCCGCGACCTCCACGGTGAGGCCGAAGCGGTCCAGGAGTTGCGGGCGCAACTCGCCCTCCTCGGGGTTCATGGTCCCGATCAGCACGAAGCGCGACAGGTGCTCCACGGAGACACTGTCACGCTCCACGCTCACCCGCCCCATCGCGGCCGCGTCCAGCAGCAGGTCGACAAGGTGATCGTGCAGGAGGTTCACCTCGTCGACGTACAGCAGGCCCCGGTGGGCGCGGGCGAGCAGGCCGGGCTCGTATTCGACGCGCCCGTGGGACAGCGCCCGCTCCAGGTGCAGCGAGCCGAGCACGCGGTCCTCAGTCGCCCCGACGGGGAGTTCGACGAGCCGCACGGGCCGGCCCACCGTCTCCGCCCCGGGCCCGAAGGGACCGTCCGGGGAGGTCGATGCCGGGTCGGCCGGGTCAACCGAGAACCGGTCCGCGGCGTAGACCCTCACGTGAGGGAGGACAGCTGTCAGCGCACGCACCGTGGTTGATTTGGCGGTCCCCTTCTCGCCGCGGATGAGGACCCCGCCGATTTCGGGGGAGATGGTGGCCAGGACCAGCGCCAGGCCCATGTCATCCATCGCGTCGGTGTCGCAGCCGAGAACGGCAGGGAAAGGAAAGTGCACCGGCATGTGAGGCTCCCGCTCGTGTGGCCATGGTCATGATCGGGCGCGAGGCCGGTCTTCGGACTTGCCTGGTCCTTCGCTCACGCGAAGGCCGGGTTCACCGCAGCGGGCCTGTGCCGGACTCTCACCGACTTCCCAGATTCTCCCCGTCGCCCAAAGCCACCGTCTCCGATGGTTCGGCTTTCCGGGGCACCTCGTGCCTATGCCCACATGATAACGTCCTTTGTCGTGTCCGACGGAACCCGCGCGGCGGTTGGCCGCACCACCGGCCGGGTGATCGTCGTCGGCGTTGCGGCCGACGGTGTGCACGCGGTCAGCGAGGAACTCGCCGGATCCGGGACCCTGGTCGTCGGTGCGGCGCGGCACCTGGGTCTACTGCCCCCGGTCCGCGGGCAGCCGCGGCTCCCCCTACCCTCTCCGCTGCGGGCCGGGCTGGCTGAGATCGTCACCGCTCACCGCGACACCACGGTGGTGGTGCTTGCATCCGGCGACCCGTTGGTCTCGGGCATCGGCTCCGTCCTCATCGACATCCTCGGCCCCGACAGCGTCGAGATCCGCCCTGCCGTCTCATCGGTGGCGTTGGCCCGGGCGGCGATGCGCTGGCCGGCGGAGTCCCACGGCCTGGTCAGCGTGGTGGGGCGTGACGTGTCGGTCGTGCTGCGGGACCTGGCGCCCGGCCGACGCCTCCTGGTGCTGTCCTCGGACGAGCTCACGCCGCGGCTCCTCGGTGCGCTCCTCGTCGAGGCCGGATACGGCTCGTCGCTTCTCACGGTACTGGGGAATCTCGGCGGCGACGAGAGCCGGCTCGACCTGGACGCCTTCGCCGCGGCCGCGGGCGTGGTCGCGGAGTTCCCGCGGCTCAACATCGTTGCGATCCAGTGCGTCGGGGAGCTGATCGCCGGGTGGACGGCGGGTGTGCCCGACAGCCTGTTGACGGGGGTGGTGACCCCCCTCCCGCGCGACGTCCGGGCAGCGGCCCTGGCGCTGTTGGGACCGGTCCCCGGCGGACGGCTGTGGGACATCGGCCGGGGCGCGGGTCCCGTGGCGGTCGAGTGGCTCCGCGCCCATCCCACCTGCCTCGCCACGGCCGTGGTGCCCGATGTGGCGGCAGCCGGGCCGATCGGCGGCCTCGCCGCCCGGCTCGGCGTACCACGGCTGCCGGTCGCGGTCGGGACGGCGCCGTCGGTCCTGGCTGGCCTGGCCCGGCCGGACGCGGTGCATCTCGGCCCCGGCGCGGCTGCAGCCCGGCTCGCTGCCGTCTGTCTTGGCGCGCTTAGGCCCGGCGGACGGCTCGTCGCACACGCCGTCGGGGAGGGAGACGCTGCGCGGCTGCTGGAACTGCAGCACCGGTTCGGGGGACAGCTCACCCGGATCGGTTGTGAGGTGCGGACGCCCTCGGGGTGGGTGCCCGGCTATGCGGTCACGCGGTGGGCGCTGACGATCACCTGACCACAGGCTGCCTGCGGCGCGCCCGATCCCTGTCGTACAGGTAGGACTCGCCGCCCGAGGTCGGGTCCAGAGCCGGCCCAACCAGGATCACCGCCGCCTGCCGGAGCCCCGCGCTCTCGACGGCGTCCGCTATGGTCCCGACCGTCGCGGTGAGAATCTGCTGCTCCTGCTGGCTGGCCCGGTAGACGACGACGGCGGGGCAGCCCGCGCCGTACTCGGGCTCGATCTCCGCCATGAGGCTCCGCACCGTCGTCATGGCCAGGTGGAGCACGAGGGTGGCGCGGGTGGCGGCGAACGCGGCGAGCGACTCGGTGGCGGGCATCAGCGTCGAGCGGGCCTGGGTGCGGGTGAGGACCACAGACTGCGCCAGCAGCGGTACCGTCAGCTCCCGCCCGATCGCGGCGGCCGCGGCAGCGTAGGCGGGAACACCGGGGGTGACGTCCCACGGGACCCCGACCGCGTCGAGGCGTCGGGTCTGCTCCGCGAGCGCGGAATACAGCGACGGGTCACCGGAGGTGAGCCTGACCGCGACCCGGCCTGCGCGGTGCGCGGCCACGAGGTGGCCGGTGATCTCATCCAGGTCGAGGTGCTGCGTGTCCACGAGATCCGCTGATGGGCCTGCGTGTGACAGCACGTCGGGGTCCAGATAGGTGCCCGGATAGAGCACGACATCCGCGCCGGCGAGCAGGCGCGTGGCCCGTACGGTCAGCAGATCAGCGGCCCCGGGACCGGCCCCGACGAAGTGGACGCTCACCGCACGAACCTCGGGGTCCATACGCCGGCGGGCCCTACGCGGGTTGCCGAGGCGCCCACAATGAGGAGGCACTTCATGTCAATCGACGCCGGATCCAGCTCGCCGAGCGTGGTGACCGTGAGGGATTCCTCTCGTCGCCCGATGTCGCGGCCCACCACCACGACGGTGTCACGGGCCCGGTGTTCCAGAAGTATGCGACGTGCCTCGGCGATCTGGGTGCTTCGGGTCCGCGAGGCAGGGTTGTAGATGGCCAGGACCAGATCGGCTTCAGCGATCGCGCGCAGCCGACGCTCCACCACTGCCCAGGGCTTGAGCCGGTCGGACAGGCTGACCACTGCGAAGTCGGCGCCGATCGGGGCCCCGGCGCGGGCGGCCACCGCCTGCACCGCGCTGACGCCGGGGAGAACGCGGATCCGCACGTCGGCGTAGACCGGATCCTCGGCCGCCTCGAACACGGCGGCGGCCATGCCGAAGATGCCGGCATCGCCCCCCGACACCACCGCGACCCGCTCGCCCGCGCGAGCGAGGTCGAGGGCGAGCCGGGCCCGTTCGACCTCGACGGTGTTGCCCGACGCATGCCGCGTCAGACCCACCCGGTGCGGGACCCGGTCCACGTAGGGTCCGTACCCGACGACGTGGTCCACGTCACTCAACGCCGTGACCGCCTCGCCCGTCATCCAGTCCTCCGGCCCAGGTCCGAGCCCGACGACGAGGACCTCACCGGTCTGCGAGGTGCTCAGCCCCGGCGTCGTCGGCTCGACGCCCTCGCCCTCGCCGTCGCGGGACCGGGTGCCGTTGAGTGAGTCGCCGGTGACGACGATGAGCGAGAAGTAGGGCACCTCGTCGGCCTGCACCGCGCTCACGGGAATCCAGCGCTCCTGGCTCAGCGAGGCGCGCTCCACGTAGACGGCGTCGTTGAGCCGGCCCGAGACCTCCAGCGCGCGGCGGACCGCCGGGAAGGTGCGACCCAGCTTCATGATGATCGCTCCGTCCGTGTCGGCGAGGCGCCGGGCGAGTTCCTGCTCGGGGAGGGTTCCCGGGAGCACGGTCAGCACGTCGGTCTGGCGCACCAGGGGGCTGCGGATCGCGGCGGTGGCGGCGGCGAACGCCGGCACGCCGGGAACAATTTCGGTGTCGAAGTCCACGGCCAGCCGGTCAGACATGTACATGCAGGACCCGTAGAGCAGCGGATCACCCTCAGCGAGCAGCACGACATCGCGCCCTGCCCGGAGATGCCCGGAGATCCGCGCCGCGGAGTCCGCGTAGAAGGCGGCCATGGCGCCCTCGTAACCGCCGGGGTGGTCCGTCTTCCCTGTCGTCAGCGGGTAGGTCAGCTGCTCCTCCACCACACCCGGCCGGAAGAGTCCGCCTGCGGTGCGGCGGGCGTTCGACTGGCGGCCCGCGGCGGCGTGGTAGGCCACCACGTCGGCGCCCTGGATGAGCCGCGCGGCCTTGAGTGTGATGAGCTCAGGGTCGCCGGGGCCGACTCCGACACCGTAGAACCGCCCGCTCATTCCTGCTCCAGTGCCAAGGCGTTGAGCGCCGAGGAGGTCATGGCCGATCCGCCCCGTCGGCCCAGGACCGTGAGATACGGGATGTCGATGCCGTGTCTGTCGTGAAGATCGATCAACTCCTGCTTGGACTCCGCTGCGCCGATGAAACCCACGGGGCAGCCGACGATCGCGGCGGGCCGGGGGGCGCCGTCGATGATCATTTCCAGGAGGTGGAACAGCGCGGTGGGGGCGTTGCCGATCGCGACGACGGCGCCCTCGAGCAGCGGCTCCCACAGCGAGACCGCCGCCGCGGTGCGGGTGGTTCCCCAGGCCTTGGCGAGATCTGCGACGCGGCCGTCGTTGAGGAAGCACAGCACCTCGTTGTCGCGGGGTAGCCGACGGCGGGTGACGCCGGTGGCCACCATGGTGGCGTCGCAGAGGATGGGCGCCCCCGCCTCGAG
This sequence comes from Tessaracoccus luoxuelianae, assembly GCF_054483915.1. Lineage (NCBI taxonomy): Bacteria > Bacillati > Actinomycetota > Actinomycetes > Propionibacteriales > Propionibacteriaceae > Tessaracoccus > Tessaracoccus luoxuelianae. The sequence continues at coordinate 1,406,525 of NZ_CM137013.1, forward strand.
GGCCCCTCGGGCGGCCGAGACGAGCTGCGGATGGATCACCAGGTCGCCCACGAGGTCAACCTGACCGCTGCCGTGGATCATCCGCACGGCCACCTTCTCGGCGTCCGGGGGAACGGAGGCGAGGTCGGCCGCGAGGCGGATGGCGGCGAAGGAGTTGACGTAGATGTCCTGGCCCTCGCCGATGTAGTCGTAGTGCCTGGTGGGCCGGGTCGGGTGCGTCATGCTGATTCTCCTCGGGGGACGAGCACACCCCGCCAGGGTGTGACGATGACTTCGGGCGCGCCGTCGGCCAGTGCGGCGATCTCGGTGCGGTCGAGCCCGTTGTCCGGCACGGGAACGTGCCTGCCCCCTGGTACCTCTCCGTAGGGGAGCGGCGCAGCCGGGGTCGGTAGCCGCGGATCCGGCGGGGCCGGGGCGACGAGGGGGGCGGCCAGTTCGCTCACGTGCCAGGGCGCCGTGGGTCCGGAACCACGAGTGGCGAGGAACCGTAGGGCCAGGGCCGCGAGGCTCTCCGGCGCCGCGGCAATGGGGACTACCTCGCCCCAGTCACCGCCGGCGCGCAGTTGCCCCGTGTCCGCGTCCAACGCGATGAAAGCGAGGTCGGAGCGACGCTCCATGAGGTCTCCCCGCCCGTCGTCGAGTACGACGAGGAACCGGCCCGGCAGGTCGGCCAGGCGCGGCGTGCCCTGCAGCAGGGAGTCGAAGGCTGCCGAGACCGGGCGCAGGTCCGCCCGGCCCCCGGCCAGTCCGCTCTGCGGTGAGACCATCACGTTGCGGACGAGTTCATGCGAGCGGCTGGGCAGAAGACCGGTGCTCTCGAGGGCGGCCAGTGCTTCCGCGTCGAGGCAGTCGTCGGTGCCGGGGAAGGCACGCACCTGCAGGTTGGCGCGCCCGGTGACGCGCACGCGACCATCGCCGAACCGCTCGGCCACCTCAGCGAGGGCGATCAGGGACCGGGTGGCCACGCGGCCACCGATGATGCGCAGGCGCACCAGGAGGCCGTCGTCGGCGGGCCACGGACGCAGCGCGCCTGGGCACTGGTCTCGTCGGTCGCGGAGAAGTGTCATGGCAGGGAGGCCCTTCGGTCCGAGGCCCTTGCGCGGGGCCGCTCTGAGACCTGGCGGCGGTCGCCGCAAGGGCCAGCAGGTCTTCGGACTCGGGATCATTCGGATCGGGGCGCCTTCCCGGGTATCACCCAGTGGCTGCCATCTCTGGCGTGCTCCGACCGTCACCCTCACCGCTGCGCGTCAGTCCCGGAATCGCACCGGGTTCCCTGACTCCGGGATGCGGAGTACGACTGGCAGCCGTCACCCTACCTCCTTTGCGCCGACACGACCCCTGCCGGTCACGTGGTAGCCGAGGTTGTTGAGCTGTCCAAGGCCAGGAAAACGCGAGCCGACAAGCCAACTCGCCCGACGCGTCGAGGCCTCGACACCGTCGCCGACCCCACCGCAACCCCCAGAAAAACTTCTCGAAGAATTTCTGCCGGGCGCCCCTGCTGGGAGCAGAAAATGTCAGTGGTCGGACATAGCGTGGAACCCATGAAGGACAAGGCGCGTGAGATCGCGGAGCAGTTGCGCTCCGCCGACGAACTGCGCCGCTTCGCCGAAGCCCAGACCCTGACCCTGCTGTGTGACCTCGCGGAACACTACGAGGTTGACTACGACCAGGTCGTTGAGGTCCTCGCCGAGCGCAGGGTCGTGGTCGGGGGCATCGGCACCCCGGCCGTCTCCGAGTTCATCGGCCTCGAACTGGCCGGCCTGCTGCGCTGCCCACCCATTGTGGCGGCCTCGAAGCTGGCAGATGCTTTGAGCCTGAAGCACCGCCATCCCTGCCTCTACGCGGCGGTGCAGGAGGGCCGGATCGAGGCGGGGCGGGCCTGCAAGGCGGCGTCGATGTGTCTGGACCTGCCGGTCGAGGGGGCCGATGCCGTCACCGACCGCTGGTTGGGTAGGCAGGACGGGTTGGGTTGGACGGCCGCGTTCACGCTGTTGAAGAAGATGATCATCGAGGCGGATCAGGCCCGCGCCGCGGAACGCGAGCGCCGGCAGCGGGCCTCGCGCGGGGTGCACGTGTGGGGGTTGCACGACGGGGTGATGAACCTCACCGGCCGCCTTGACGTGCTCGACGCCCGCTACCTGGATGCTGCCGTCGACCGGATCGCCGACCTGTTGGCTGTCGAGCAGCCCGACACATCGAAGACGATCCTGCGCGCCAAAGCCCTCGGAGTGCTCGCCAACCCCGCCTACGCCCTGGCCCTGCTCCAGCACGCGGCGCAGCCCGCCCTCCTCGACGGCCTGGCCGCCGCCCTCGACGCTGCCCCGGCCCCCACCACAGCCAACGCCCCGGACACAGGGTCAGTCGGCTACGGCGGCGGACCTGCGGAGCCTGCGCCTGTAGACGGTGGGCAGCGTCATGATCCGCACTGCCTCGGCGCGCTGTGCGGCACCATCACCACCCCACTGGCCAAGCTCCGCCCCAAGCTGGAGCTGGCCGTCCACATCCACACCGACGCCCTCGGCCAGCTCACCGGCACCGCCCGCATCGACCGCGCCGGACACATCACCACCACCCTCCTCGCCGAACTCCTCCCCTGGTTGGATGTCACGGTGCAGCCTGTGATCGACCTGCCCGAGATCCCCGCCGAAGACCACTACGCCCCATCGGCCGGGTTGAAGAAGGCCCTGCTGCTGAGCATGGACCACGAAATGTTCCCCTACTCCAAACGGCGAGCCAACGGCCTGGACCTGGACCACACCCACCCCTTCGCGCCCGGCTGCCGCGGGCAGACCCGGAGCGGGAACCTTGCCCCACTCAGCCGCAGGGTCCACCGCGCGAAAACCGCCCGTACCTGGCGCGCCGACCAACCCAGACCAAGCCAGCTCCACTGGTCCAGCCCACTGGGCTACCGCTACGAAGTCACCCCCACCGGCACCCGCATGCTCGCGTAGCAAGCCAGCGCGCCCGGCTGCGAACGAGTGCTCAACACAGCACCGTGTCCAGCTTGGATCTTCCCTGCTCGCTTGGACGACTGCCTCAGCCGCGTCCCGAAGAGTGTGGCGAACGGGAGGTCACGTCGGGGAGACCCATCGCCGGGCTCCTGGGTCCCAGGTGGCTTCGGTTGGCAGGCCTGTGAGCACGGGGTCGATGAACTCGGCTGCGGCCGCGAGTGTCGCGGCGAACTGCTCGGGGAGTGATGCCCCTGCGGGACCCAGTCCCTTGCGGTACGCCTCGTAGCTCTCTGCTCGAAGGACCGCGAGCCCTGCGGCTGCCTCGAGGAGTGGGATCAGGGAGACGCCGCGGAAGGTCGCGGTCGCTTCGACGGCGGCAAGCAGCGCTCCACATTGAAGGGCTTGCGTGGAGGTGAGGATGTGGACATCGACGAAGTCGCGCACCCGGGTGTTGGCCCGGCCGAGGTTGATGGCGGTGACCAGCTTCTCGGCCAGGACTGTCTCGATGGGGTAGCCCAGGAGGCGGATCGGGTCGGCACCGGGGCGCAGCGGAGGCAGTTCCACGTGGCGCGGTGCCGGGGTGATGGGGTCGCCGAAGTTGATGTCGAGGCGGAGCTTGATCTGCGCGGTCGCAAGAAGCGCGGTCATGGTGACGCGGACGCCTGAGTAGAGCGCGTCGTCACGGATCGCTGCGGTGGTGACGGTCCCGGTCAGGAACTCGACGCCGTCATCAGGGTCGGGGAGTGAGGCGATCTCGGCGACTCGTGCGGCGACCGTCTCGGCGTCAGAGGCCATGTTCCTGGCCAGCGCGTCGGCGTCGACGGTGGGGCGACGGGTTCCGAAGGCTGCCAGCAGCATCCCGCCCTTCAGGACGAAGTCGTCCGCGAAGACCGACCTGGACATCCGTGCCAGCCAGCGTTCCACGACGTACATGGTCAGCATCTCCTGCGTGCCGCGCCTTTCGCGTCGGGCCCTGTTCTGCAGGTCAAGATAGGCGCGGCCGGCTGCGTTGTCGCGGGTGGGTTTGCTCATCGGGCGCTGGCCACGTCGAGGGCGGAGCGCATCGGGCCGAAGATGCCGAGCGCGTCAGCGTAGTCCAAGAGGAGGGCGGGGCGGGCGCCGGGGGAGGCCAGGTACCGATGCAGGGCGCCGTGCGCGATTGGCTCCCCGAGGCGTCGTCGGAACCGCATCAGATCGACCACCGTACGCACTGGATCGTAAATCCGGACCGGCTCCCCGGGTGCCGCCTCGAAGGACGCGAGACCGAGGTCGAACGTCGACTGGGCGAAGCGGAACACGGTCACCGGCGGGTAGTGGATGACCGGGGTGTGGGTTCCGGTTTGGACTGCTATCTGCACGGCTGGGGGCATCTCGTCGGTGAGGTCGTGGATCGCTGCGGCTGACACGCAACACACGATCGCTCTGGGTGTGCGGTAGGCCACTGCGAGGGCGTCGGGGTATGAAGCGGGTGGTGCGTCGGCCCGGCGGAAGACGCCTCTGGAGAGTTCGATGATCTCGTCAGCGTCCCGCCAGGCGTAGAGGTCGCGCGGGTGGACTCCGGCGAGCCTGGCGGTCTCAGTCGTGAACGTCTCGGGTAGGTCCCCGGCGAGTCCCTTCATGGATAGAAGTCTTGCACATAGAGGCTCAAGGTGCATGGGTTCGATCCGGTGGGGGCCTAGCTAGCTAACGCCCGGCGTGCAGATGCTCGTAGAGCATCGCCGGGAGCGCCTTCGACGGTTCCTCGTACAGGTGGCTGTCGCTGAAGATGTCGTAGACGAGCAGCGGGGTGCGGTCGCGGACGCCCATCACCGCGTCGATGAATGCCTTGGGCAGCGCCGGCGACTCGCTGAACTGCTGCGCGGTTCTCGTGGATGGCGCCGGATCCGATCGCGGCGATCGGGCTCAGGCCTGGGGGTCGGCAACCAGCTTGGCGAAGTCGAACGGGCTGGTGTTGTAGAACTGGTGGCCTGAGGCGTTGGTGAGCTTCACGTTGCGGAGCATGTCCGGGAGCCCTTCCGCGTCGGGAGCGGCGGCGAGGACGGCGGGCTTGGTCTCAGCCAAGACGGCGTCGAGGCGGCGGAGCACCGTGAACGGGAGGACCACCGAGCCGTACTCGGATGGCTTGAACGGACCTCGCAGTGACTCGGCGATGTTCCAGATGAACGAGACGTGATTCACCACGAGGGATACTCCTACGGCGTTGCGGCTTCAGATCGCGCTCGGGCGCGAATCCCCATCTTGTGGTACGTGGCGTCCAACGCATCTGGGACCCACCGGGTAGTCCCAGCACCGGGCGCCGGAGGCTTCGACGCACGCTGCGCCGCTTCGCGGCTTGGCGTGGCTCACTCAGCGGAACCCCCGCAGGTTGAGCCGGGCCGCAAGGAACGCGAGCGACGCGCGCCCGCGTCGAAACCACCCAGGGCTTCGGGCAATCTCACCCGAGTGCGATGTCCAAAGCTTTCCAGTCGATCCCAGCCGGTGCGAGCGCCAGAATGGAGGCAAGCAGCCCCTGCCGCGACACTCGCACGGCCTGGTCCTCCGCGTTGACCAGGATGTCGGTGAAGAACCGGTCAGCCGCGGTCACTACGTCGCCCATGCGATCCAGCAGCGCGGGGATTGACGCGTCCGCCGTGCCGGCCGCGACCGCTTCCACCGCCGTCCGCAGCTCTAGCTCGGCCGGTTCGGTCAGCAGTGCCGCGTCGTAGGACGCGGCTGTCTCCGCAGGCAGGATCCGCGACACCCGCACCAGCGTGGCCACCAGGGCCCGGAGGCGGGGGTCCGCCTGGGCGGCGTCCAGCTCGCGGAGGAGCCGTGCGGCACGCCCGGGCGCGTCGGCCGCGGGCAGGATGGCCGCGACCAGATCAGCCGAGGTGCCCTCGTCGCGCAGCAGCTGCGCGAAACGGCCGACGGTGAACTCCAGTGCCCCGTCGACGGCATCTGCGGCCACCTCGATGCCCTGCTCGGCCAGCCGCCCGACGGCGGCCTCCAGTCCGGCCCGCACGGTCAGCGTCTCGAGTGGCGTGCCAACCGACTCGCGCAGGATCCGCACCACGCCCAGCGCCGCACGCCGAAGCCCGAACGGGTCCGAGGACCCCGTCGGCTTGGCGCCGAGCGCGAACATCGCGGCCAGCAGGTCGAAGCGGTCCGCCAGCGCCAGCAGCGCCCCGGGGATCGACGCCGGCACCGGGTCCGCGGAGGTGTGCGGCTGCTCCATCTCGTACAGCGCATCCGCCACGGCCTGGGTCTCGCCCTTGCGGACGGCGTACTCGCGGGCGATGAAGCCTGCCAGCGAGCTCATCTCCACCACCATCTGGGTGGCCAGGTCGAACTTGGCCAGCTTCCCGGCGCGGGTCAGTGTGGCTCGGTCGTCGCCGGCCAGGCCGACGCGGTCCGCGAGGTTCTCGGCCACGTCCGCGATCCGACGCGCACGGGTACCGACCGAGCCGAGCCGCTCCTCGAACGTCAACTTGTCCAGTCCGGGCACGAAGCCGTCGACGTCGGCCGCCTCCAGGTCCGCGTTCCAGAAGAACAGCGCGTCCTCGTAGCGCGCCCGGATGACCGACTCGTTGCCCGCCCGGACGGTGTCGTCGTCGCACAGCCCATTGGCCATGGTGACGAAGTGAGGGGCGAGCGCGCCGTCGCGGAAGACCGGCAGGTAGCGCTGGTGCTTGCGCATCACGGCGGTGAGGATCCGCTCCGGCAGCTCCAGGTAGCGCTCGTCGAAGTGGCCCAGCACGCCGCGGGGGTCCTCGACCAGGTTGGTGATCTCGTCGATCACAGAAGCCTCGGCCTCCACGTCCACGGTGCCGCCGACACCGGCCGCCAGGGCGACGGCCTGCTCAACGACGGAGGCCCGCCTCTCGGCGGTGGACAGCGTGATCGCGCCCGAGGCTATGGTCGGCAGCAGCTCGGAGGCGGAGGCCACCTCCACCCAGCCGACGCGTGCGCCGTCAGAGCGGGTGCCTGTCTCCTCGCCGGAGACAGCGCGCTGCAGGTAGGTGGTCCGCCCGGCGGTCAGCCCGGAGACCGTGGCGGGCACGACCGCATCGCCCCACAGCGCCACCATCCAGCGGATGGCCCGGGAGAACGACAGCGAGGCATCGCTCCAGCGCATGTTCTTCTCGGCGCGCAGGCCGGAGACGATGTCTGTCAGCGCCTCGCCCGCGACATCCAGCACGTGCCTCCCCGCGACAGTCACAGACACCGCGGCGTGTTCCTGGCCGCCGATCTCGGCGCGCACCACCTGCGAAGCCTCGACGCCCTGGCCCCGCATGAAACCCTGCAGCGCCTTGGTCGGGTTCCCGTCGGCGTCGAACGCAGCGGCCCATTTCGGCCCCTTGCGCAGCTGCTCGGCGTCCGGCTCCTGCGCCCCCACGGCCTCCACCACCGCGACGATCCGGCGCGGCGTGCCCTCGACGGTGATCGCGCCGTGCGCGAGCCGGGTGGCCGCCAGCTTCGCGGTGAGCGCCTCACGCACCGCGTCCACGGTCTGCGGGACGACGTGCGGGGGCAGCTCCTCCACGCCGATCTCGAACGCCAACGTCTGAGGCTCCGTGCCGAGTGCCGCACGGTCCACCTCGGGCGCCGGCGCCGACTCGTCGACAGCGGCCTCGCGCATCAGCGGGAAGCCCAGCTCCTCGCGGCGCTCGATCCACAGGGCCGCGGTGTCGCGCATGAGGCGGCGCATCGTCGCGAAGGCCTTGGCGCGCTCGGTCGTGGAGATGGCGCCGCGCGCGTCCAGCACGTTGAAGGCGTGGCTGGACTTGAGGATGTAGCCGTGGGCGGGCACCGGGAGCCGGGCCTCGACCATCCGGGTGGCCTCGCCCACGTAGGTCTCGTACAGGCGACGGTTGGCCTCGACGTCCGCGTCGTCGAGGTAGTAGCGGCTCATCTCGTATTCCTGCTGGCCGAAGGCCTCGCCGTAGGTGACGGGGCGGCCGTCGGAGGCGATGGAGTAGACGATGTCCTTGAAGTGCGTGACCCCCTGCTGCGCCATCAGGATCCGCTCCACGCCGTAGGTGAGCTCCACGGGGATCGGGTCCAGGTTCTGCCCGCCCACCTGCTGGAAGTAGGTGAACTGAGTGATCTCCATGCCGTCCAGCCACACCTCCCAGCCGAGGCCCCAGGCGCCGATGGCCGGCTGCTGCCAGTTGTCCTCGACGAAGCGCACGTCGTGCTTGGACAGGTCGATACCGAGCGCCTCCAGCGAGCCCAGGTACAGCTCCTGGGGATTGCCGGGCTCGGGCTTGAGGATCACCTGGAACTGGGTGTGCATCTGCAGCCGGTTGGGGTTCTGCCCGTAGCGGGAGTCGTCCGGGCGCACCGACGGCTCCACGTAGGCCACATCCCACGGCTCGGGGCCGAGGACACGCAGCACGGTGGCCGGGTTCATCGTCCCCGCCCCCACCTCGGAGTTGAACGGCTGCCACGTGAGGCAGCCCTTCGAGGTCCAGTAGTCGGACAGGCGGCGCAGGGCGTCTTGCATGGTCAGCACCCCTGCAGGTTACCGAGTTCTTCGGCTGACCGCCCACCCGACTATGGGATGCTGGGGCCGGTCCCACGGAGGTGCACGTCACATGAAGATCCTGATCCCAGATACCTACACCGGTCCCCTCCCGCGCATCGACGGCGCCGAGGTGGTCGTCGTCGCGGGGGACCGGCCGGTCCCTGAGGAGCATGTCGACGCCGAGGTCCTTGTGGTGTGGGGTCAGAGCGACGACGTCCTGCCCGACGCCGCGCGGCGGATGACCTCCCTCCTGCTGGTGCAGGGGCTCGCCGCGGGGCCCGACAACGTGCGGGCGGCGGGCTTCCCGCCCGGGGTGATCCTGTCCAGCGGGGTGGGGCTGCACGACGGCCCCGTCGCCGAGCATGCGCTGGCACTGACCCTGGCGCTGGTGCGGATGCTGCCGATGGCGATGCGCAACCAGCACGACCACCTGTGGGACGGCGAGTTGGGCGGTGCCATGCTCGAGCAGGCGCACGACGGGCGGATCATCTCCCTCGACGGCGCCAAGGTGACCATCTGGGGCTTCGGGTCCATCGCCGCCAGGCTCGCGCCGCTGCTGCGGGCGCTCGGCGCGTGGGTGACGGGAATCGCGCGCTCGACCGGACCCAGGCACGGATTCGACGTGTTCGACGAGGACGCGCTCCCAGAGGTGCTGGCCGACACCGACGTCCTCATCATGATCCTGCCCCGGCATGAGACCACCCACGCGGCACTCAACGCCCGGCGCCTGGCCCAGTTGAAGCCCTCGGCGCTGGTGGTCAACGTAGGCCGCGGGGCCACCGTCGACGAGGCTGCTCTGCTCGACGCGGTCCGGTCCGGGAAGGTGGCCGCGGCCGCGCTGGACGTGACAGCGATCGAGCCGCTGCCCGCCGAGTCGCCGCTGTGGGACGAAGCAGACGTGCTCATCACGCCGCACGTGGCCAGCGGCCGCCCACAGGAGGCGCACCGGCTGATCGAACTCAACGTGGCCGCGCTGTGGGGCGACGGCGAACTGCGCAACGTGCTGAACCGATGAGACCCATGACCCGCTGGTCCGCTTTGATCCAGCGCCCCTGAAGGCGTCAGGATTGGCCCATGCCTGAAGCCCGCGTCGATCTCACGAAGTTCGCCTGGTTGTCGATCGCCGCGGCGCTCGTCACCATCGCGCTCAAGACCGCCGCGTGGCTGATCACCGGATCGGTGGGCCTGCTCTCCGACGCCGCGGAGTCCGTCGTCAACCTCGTGGCGGCGGTGGTCGCGCTGTTCGCGTTGAGGGTCGCGGCGAGGCCCGCGGACAAGAACCACCACTTCGGGCACTCCAAGGCCGAGTACTTCTCCTCGGCCATCGAGGGCGTGATGATCTTCGTGGCGGCGGTGGTCATCGTCGGGTTCGCCATCGAACGCCTGATCGTCCCGCGACCGCTGGAGGAGATCGGGCAGGGCCTGATCATCACCGTGGGCGCCTCACTGATCAACGGCGCCGTCGCCGTCGTCCTGCTCAGCGCGGGCGCCCGGCACAACTCGATCACGCTGCGCGCCGACGGTCACCACCTCATGACCGATGTGATCACCTCCGCCGGCGTCGTCGTCGGCATCGGCCTCGTGTGGCTCACAGGCTGGAACTGGTTGGACCCGCTCGTCGCGCTCCTGGTGGGCGTCAACATCCTGTGGACCGGATGGCGGCTGGTGTCCGAATCGGCCTCCGGGCTGATGGACGAGGCCCTTCCGAAGGAGACCAACGCCCGCCTCCGGGAGATCCTCGCCGCGCACGAGGAGGAGACGGTCAAGTTCCACGCCTTCCGCACCCGGATCTCAGGGGCGCGGGCGTTCATGGAGTTCCACATGCTGGTGCCGGGTGCGTGGTCCGTGCAGCAGGGCCATGACGCGATGGAGGACCTCGTGGACCTGATCCAGGCGGAGTTCACCGAGCTGCGGGTGATCGGCCACCTTGAGCCGATCGAGGATCCGCGCAGCTACGAGGACATCCACATCGACTGAGGCCCCCCGTCGGGGCGGTCAGGGCGCCTCGGCGAGGCGGTGGACGTGCTCGTGGATGATCCGCCACACCGACTCGTCGCGCATGGGACGGAAGTGGCCGGGGACGTCGAGGTCGATGTTGACGGCGCCCTCGAGGTGCGAGCCCTCGGGGATCACCTGATCCCAGGCGGGCGCCAGGGATACGATGTGCGCGTTGACCGCCGCCTCGCCGGCCAGCCCACGCAGGACCGGATTCCCCGGGGAGAACAGCCCCAGTGGCGAGCGCGCCACCAGCCCGTGCAGGCGCCTCCCCACCGAGGAGCCGCCGAAGGGGGTGGCGACGGCCACCAGGCCCAGGGCCACCCCGTCGTCGCCCTGACGCAGCAGGACCGCCTTCCCGATGAGGCCGCCCTTCGAATGGGCAACCAGCACGCAGCGGCGGATCCCCCGCTGGCGCAGCACCGCCAGGCACCGCTCGGCCGAGGCGTCGAGGTTGTGCAGGTTCCAGCCGAGGGTCTCCACGAACTCGACGGGGTGGCCGTGCCGGCCGAGCCACCGGGCCAGGGGCGCCAGGTAGCTCCACGGCTCCAGGATGCCGGGCAGCAGCACGACAGGAATGTCGCGGCAGGGGGAGTGGGGCGCGCCGCCGGACTGGTGGCTCCAGCGGCTGACGCGTCGCCACAGCGCGGCGGCCATGTCCCCGCCGGCGATGCCCCAGTCGATGGCGGCCCCCCGTGCCCGACGTGCGGCCGCCCGGACCCGGATCACGTCAGCCCTGCGATGTCGAGGCAGGCCGACACCACCCGCTGCGGATGCGTCACCATCACCTGGTGGGAGGCGCCAGGCACGATGTCGACGGTGACGCGCACCCCGCCCGCGAGGTCGCGGAGGATCCCCAACCAGGGCCCCGGCGCCAGCCGGTCATGCTCGCCCGCGATGATCGCCAGGTCGTTGCGGACCTCGGCGATCCGCTCCTCCAACGGGTAGGCCAGCATCGCGGGAAAGGTGTCGATGAACCAGCGCGGGCCGCAGCTGAGCCAGGCCCGCACGGAGGGCCAGGCCGACGCAGGGGTCTCCTTGGCCGCGGCCTGCAGGAACCGCCGCACCACAGTCGGGGCCCGGCGCTCGGCGCCGTTGACCACCGGGCCGATCAGGACCGCGGCCGTGGCGATCGAGGGTCTGCGGCGCAGCGCCTCCACCACCACCTGCACCCCCATCGAGTGCCCCACCAGGACGGCGTCCGCCAGGCCCAGGCGCTCGATGGTCTCGTTCAGCACCAGCGCGAAGCTGGCGATTCGAAGGGTTCGCTCCGGGGTCGCGGCGCGCCCGAAGCCCGGCAGATCCACCGTGACGACGCGGGCATGCGGCCGAAGGTGGCGGGCCAGCTCGCGGAAGTACAGCGACGACACCCCCAGCCCGTGCACCAGCACGAACGCCTTCTCAAGCGGCTGCGCGTCCGGACGGGAGTCCAGGACCACGACGGTGAGGTCGCGGATCTGGAGGGTGCTCGGGGTGAAGCCCTCGTCGTCGGTCACATCAGCGATCGTGCCACAGTGCCGTACCGGTCAGCGGACGTGCTTGGCCGCCGTGGTGAGAATCAGGGCCATGGAGACCGCGCCGGGGTCGATGACGCCGACGGAGCGCTCGGCAACCAGGGCCGCACGGCCCTTCTTCGCCACCATCTCCTTCGTGGCGTCCCGGCCTGCCTCGGCGGCCCTCGCGGCCAGGGTCAGGGCCTCGCGCAGGTCTCCACCCAGGGCGGCCACGTCATCGAACGCATCCGCGGCGGGGGCCAGCGCGTCCACCATCGTCTTGTCGCCCACCTTGGCGCGGCCACGCACCACGACCCCGTCGAGGCCGGCGCGCATCGCGCGGGCAACGCCCACGGTGGTGACCTGCTGCGGCCACGCGGCGCCCGCCCGGAGGAAGAACGTGCCGAACAGGGGCCCCGAGGCGCCGCCGACGGTGCTGACCAGGGTCATGCCCACCAGCCGGAGCGCCTCCGCAGCGGTGGGCGCCTCGTCGAAGTTGATCGTCAGCGCGGACTCGGTGCCGCGCCTCATGTTCGTTCCGTGGTCCCCGTCCCCGAGGATCCGGTCCAGCTCATCGAGCTCGTCGCTGCGCGCCACGAACTCGCGGGCGCAATCGCGGAGCCACTCGGACACCGCGCCCACCGCTCCAGGCATGACTCACTCCTTCATCCGACAATCGCCGGGTCACTCTCAAGGCTAATACGCCGGGGCCGGCGGCAGGCTCAACGGAGGCCGCGGAGGAAGTCCTCGTCGTCATCCGGGGCGCTGGGGCCGCGGTCCAGGGGCCGCTTCTTCGTGACGGGACGTCCGAGCAGCAGCCAGGCCACGGGGCCGACGACAGGGAGCCCGACGACGGCGAACGCCCACAGCCAGCGCGGCATGGCGCGCACGCGATAGCCCCGCGCCTGCGCCACTTCGACGACGCAGTACACGGTCAGCATCACGATCGCAATGATCAAGAGGACCCGGGTCACCACGCCATCCTACCTGGCGTCGCGGGGTGGCTAGGGTGGCGCAATGGAGCAGTGGATCGACGCCGTGCGACACCTCCTCGACGACGGCGAGGGCCTGTGGCTCGCGGACGGGGCAGGCACGGCGCCGGCCGGTCACGCGGTGGTCGGCACCTCCGGCTCCACCGGGCAGGCCAAGCACGTGCTGCTGTCCCGCGAGGCGCTCGCGGCGGCGGCGGATGCGGCCCACGGGCGGCTGGGATTCCGCGCCACCTGGCACCTCACGCTGTCGCCCCGATACGTGGCGGGCCTCATGGTCCTGGTGCGCGGGCTGAGGGGAGACGGGGTCCGGGTCGGGGACCCGACACTCGCGGGCCTGGCGCCCGTGGCGGGCCGCAACGCGGTGTCGATCGTGGCCACGCAGCTCTACCGCGCACTGGAGGCGCCCGCCCTCGCGGCGACGCTGGCGCGGTTCGACGCCGTGCTGGTGGGAGGCTCCGCGCTGAGCACCCAGCTGCGCGCCCGGGCCGAGGCGGTGGGGATCCGGGTGATCGAGACCTACGGAATGAGCGAGACCTGCGGAGGCGTGGTGTGGGACGGGGTGCCGCTGCCCGGCGTCGGCGTGCGGCTCGGACCCGAGGGCCGCGTGTCGGTGGCGGGGCCAACCCTGTTCAGCGGCTACCTCGGCGAACCCGGGCTCACCTCAGAGACGTTGCGCGACGGCGCGGTCCTCACCCGCGACCGTGGCCGCTGGGTGGACGGTCGCCTCCACATCGACGGCAGGATCGACGACGTGGTCATCAGCGGCGGCGTCAACGTGGACCTCGCCCAGGTCCGTGCCGCGGCCCGCGGCCTAGACGCGGACACCGAGGTGCTGGCCGTCCCCGACCACGAATGGGGGGTGCGGCTGGTGCTCTTCGCCCGTCACGGAGGCCTGGACCAGTGGCGCGAACGGCTCCGCCCTGCGCTCCCGGCCGCCGCCCTCCCGCGGCAGCTCGTGCTCGTCGACGCACTGCCGCGGACCGCCGGTGGCAAGCCGGACCGCGAAAAGCTCCTAGAGTTGCTCCGGTCATGAACGAGACTCTCTCCGTCTGGGTGGCCGGCGCCCGCCCGCGCACCCTGCCCGCCGCCCTCGCCCCCATCCTCGCCGGGGCCGCCAGCGCGCTGGCGCTCGGCCACCAGGACTGGGGCCTCGCCGCCCTCTGCCTCCTGGTCGCTCTGGCCCTGCAGGTGGGCGTCAACTACGCCAACGACTACTCCGACGGGGTGCGCGGCACGGACGACGACCGCGTCGGGCCGATACGGCTGGTGGCCTCGGGCCTCGCGTCGGCCCGGGCGGTGAAGCTGGCCGCGTTCGCGGCCTTCGCGGTGGCCGGGATCACCGGCCTCACCGTCGTGGCGCTCACCGGCCACTGGTGGCTGCTGGCCGTCGGGGCACTGTCCATCCTGGCCGCCTGGTACTACACCGGCGGGGACACCCCCTACGGCTACCTGGGCCTGGGCGAGGTGATGGTGTTCGTGTTCTTCGGGCTGGTGGCCACCATCGGCACCTGCTACGTCATAGGTGGCTCCGCACCGCTGCACGCCTGGCTGGCGGCCACCGCCGTCGGATCGCTGGCCAGCGCCATCCTGGTGGCCAACAACCTCCGCGACATCGCCACCGACACGCTGTCAGGCAAGATGACGCTTCCGGTGCGGCTGGGGGACCGGGGCAGCCGGATCTTCTTCACGGTGCTGGCCGCGGTGGCGGTGGCCGCGACACTCGGGTTCGCCGCCCTCACCACGTGGTGGGCCCTCCTCGGGTTGATGGGCGTCCCGCTCCTCATCGCCCCCCTTCGCCTCGTCCTCGGCGGCGCCGTCGGGCGTGACCTCATCCCCGTCATCGCCTCCACGGGCATGGCCGAGATCGGCATCGCGGCAGGCCTGCTGGTGGGAACCTCCCTGGTATGAGGCTCCACGTCTACGACGTCGCGCTGCGGGTGCCGTTCCGCGGGTTGAGCCGGCGCAGCGGGATCCTGTTCCGGGGCCCGGCCGGGTGGGCCGAATGGAGTCCCTTCCCCGAGTATGGCGATGAGGAGGCCGCCGCCTGGCTGAGGGCGGCGCTGGAGGCGGCCGAGCTCGGTCACCCGGACGCGGTGCGCGACAGCATCGAGGTCAACGGGATCGTGCCCGCCCTGGCCCCGGGGGAAGCAGCGGCCCGCGCGGTGGCCTCCGGGTGCCGCAGCATCAAGATCAAGGTCGCCGAGCGGGGCCAGGGGCTCGACGACGACGTGGCGCGGGTCGCGGCCGTGCGCTCGGCCCTCCCTGAGGCCAGGATCCGGGTGGACGCCAACGGCGGCTGGAGCCTGGCCCAGGCCCGTGACGCGCTGCGCGAACTGGCCGTCTACCGCCTCGAATACGCCGAGCAGCCGTGCACCACGGTCGAGGAGCTGGCCAGGCTGCGCGCCATGGACCTGGGCGTGCCCATCGCCGCAGACGAGTCGATCCGGCGCGCGTCGGACCCGCTGCGGGTGCGCGACGCGGGGGCGGCCGACATCGCCGTGCTCAAGGTGCAGCCGCTCGGCGGGGTGCGCGCCTGCCTGCGCCTCGCCGAGGAGATCGGGCTCCCGGTGGTGGTCTCCAGCGCGGTGGAGACCTCCGTCGGCCTGCGGGCCGGGGTGGCGTTGGCCGCCGCCCTGCCCGAGCTGCCCTACGCCTGTGGCCTGGAGACGGGTCGGCTGCTCGACGGCGACGTGGCGGGCAGGCCCCTGCTCCCGAAAGCGGGAACGATCCGCGTGCGCGACGTCGAGCCTGAGCCCGAGCTACTGGAGCGGCACGCCGCCGGCCCCGAGCTCACCCGCGTCTGGTTGGATCGGTGGCAGCGGGTCCGCCGCGTCGTGGAGGAGGGGCGATGAGCAGCATCGAGCTCGGCGCGGTGGTCATCGACGCGCTCCTCGGCATGGGCGTCACGGACGTGGTGCTCGCCCCCGGGTCCCGCAGCGCCGCCCTCGCCCTGGCGGCCGACCGGGCGGACAGGGCCGGGGCGCTGCGGCTGCACGTGCGCGTCGACGAGCGGGTGGCCGGTTTCACCGCGCTGGGGTTGGCGAAGGAGTCCGGCAGGGCTGTCGCGGTGATCACCACGTCGGGAACCGCGGTGGCCAACCTGGCCCCGGCCGCGATGGAGGCCCGCGCCTCAGGCGTACCGGTGGTGCTGATCACGGCGGACCGCCCCGCGCACCTCGTCGGCACCGGGGCCAACCAGACCGCAGACCAGGTGGGCGCCTTCGGGCCCTCCGTGCTGGGCGTGGTGCGGCTGTCGTCGGAGTCCGGCGACGCCGACGCGTGGGCGGCGGGGGTGCACCGCGCCGTCGTGCTGGCGGAGGGGCGACGGTCGCGGCAGCCGGGTCCGGTGCAGCTCAACGTCGAGTTCGCGACCCCGCTGCTCGGGGAGTTGCCGCCGCTGAGCAGCCGGGGGCTGGAGGTGTCGCGGTCGGGCGGCCACACCGCCGTCGAGCTGGACGGGCGCCGCACCGTGGTGCTGGTGGGAGACGCGACGCCCGCCGTCGGGGTGGAGGCGCGGGCCCTCGCCGAGGTCTCCGGCGCTCCGCTGCTGGCCGAGCCGTCGTCGAACGCCCGGAGCGGCCCCAACGCCATCGCGGGCTACCGCGACCTGCTGGCCGGCGTCGGGGCGGACATCGAGCGGGTGATCGTGGTGGGGCATCCCACGCTGTCGCGGCCGGTGACGGCGCTGCTGTCGCGGGCGGACGTGGAGCTGGTCGTGGTGGCCTCGGCGGCCTCCTGGATCGACCCCGGCCACCGCGCGGACGTCGTCGCGGACCGGGTGCTGCTCGGGGATCAGGATCCCGCCTGGCTTGCGCGCTGGCGGGCCGCCGACGCCGGGCCTGGGCTGCCGGAGGGCCTCACCCAGCGCCACGTGGCCGACGCGGTGCTGGCCTCGCTGGGCGCCGGTGATGACCTGGTCCTCGGCTCCAGCTCGATCATCCGGGCGGCGGACCTGTCCGCGATCTCCCCGGCACCACCGCGGGTGTTCGCCAACCGTGGGCTGGCGGGGATCGACGGCACGGTGGCCACCGCCACGGGCATCGCGCTCGCTGGGCGGCGCCCCACCACCGTGCTACTGGGCGACCTCACCCTCCAGCACGACCTCGGCGCCCTCGTCCGCCCCGCCCAGGAGCCAGCTGCGCGGCTGCGGATCGTGGTGGCCGACGACGGCGGTGGGTCGATCTTCCACGGGCTCGAGCAGGGCGCGCCGGCCTACGCGGACAGCTTCGAGCGGGTCTTCGGCACCCCCCAGGGAGTGGACCTGGCGGCGGTGGGCAGCGCGCTGGGTTGGCGCTCGCGGATGGTGCGGACCCAGGGGGAGCTCGCCGAGGCGCTCGCCGGTGACGCCGAGCTGATCGTGGCCGGGCTAAGCCGGGGCTGAGCCCACCCCGGGCGCGGCGTCGAGCGCCGTCAACCACTCCCGGACCGCGAGGGTGGCCCGGACGTCGTCCTCGTTGTACTGCAGCACCCGCTCGCGGGCGGAGGCCCGCGCCTCGGCGGTGGGTCCGCTGACCGCCTCCCGGAACCAGCTCTGTGAGGCCAGGCCGCCCGGCTCCTCGTCGCGCCACGCGAACTTCGCGCCCCGCGTGGCCACCACCTTGAGCCCCAGGCCGTCCACGCCGACGAAGTTGTCCCGCACATAGCTGAACAGGTCCACGAAATGCGTGCGGATCAGCCGGCACGCCTCCTTCAGCGCCGGGCTGCCGCTACGCTCCGCCAGGCGGTGCAGGTGAACGGTCTCGTAGTCGCTGTAGTGGAACACGCGAAGCCGGGGGTGCCTGGCCACCATCGCGAGGAGCCACTCGGCGAGTTCCTCGGCGAGCTCGAACTCCGTGCGCCCGGCCATCGCCTCGAACCGGCTGAACTGCACGTAGCGCGACTCGCCCGCGCCGTCGACGCCGGTGAGCAGCGCCCCCCACAGGTAGACGCTGCCGTCATCTGCGGTCTCGATGTCCAGATCCACCTCGACGGCGGCCCGGGGTACGCCGATGGGCTCGACGCTCACCCGCTCCAGCTCCACGCCGTTGGCCAGCATCCGCGCCCGCCGAGCGGCCTGCCGGAGCCGCTGCTCCGGGCGGTCGCGGTGCTGGGTGAGGGGAAGGTAGCGGGGCAGGAGGTCCTCGACGTCCGCCTCGGCGAGCTGAGCCACCGTGGTGATGCCGAGGCTCATCAGGGTCTGCAGCTCGCGGACGTCCAGGGGGGCCTTCGAGATCCGCAGCGAGAGGTCGTCGTCGTCGATCCGGGTGCGGCAGACCGACCACCAGGAGCACCACTCGCACTCCTTGACCCGGATGGGCCGCACCACCGGCGGCGGGTCGTCCACTCCCGTGCGCTCGGAGGCCTGCTCCGCCACGTAGACGCGGAACTGGTGCTCATGGTCGTAGCGCTCCAGCGCCGAGCGGAACTTGTGCCCGGCCGAGCGGGAGTAGGTGCGGATGAACTTGGCCGTGAGGTCCACCCAGGTGGCGGTGGGCTCCGCCCCGGTGGCCCTGTCATCGCCGACGACCGCCGCGAGCGGCTCGGACGAGGCGAATCCGCAGGATTCGAGGAGCCGCCAGTGGTGCGCCAGCTCGAGCAGCGTGCCCTCCCGGTAGACGCGGTAGCGCTGGTCCGGCAGCACCTGGCGGCTGCGGATGTCACCCAGGGGCGACCACTGGAGCGCCGTGGCGCCAACCTGCTTCTCGCGGACCCGGTAGGGCTTCACCTTCAGCGGCCAGTAGCCGGGCGCGCCCGAGGCCGTGTCCGCGCCCCTGATCAGGGCGTCCGGGCGGCCGCTGCGGTGCCCGTCCAGATCCAGCGGCAGCACGCCCCCGATGATGACCGGCGCCCCCGCGCCCATGGCGTGCAGGCAGGCCGCCTCACGCTCGGTCCACGTGGCGCCCTGCCCGTGGAGAGACCGCAGGTCCACGGCGCCCTCACTGTCCGCGGCGAGGCGGTTCAGCACCTCGTCGCGGAAGTCCGAGCCGCCCTGGAAGGACTCGCGCAGCGACTCGTCGTTGGGCTTCTCGGGCTGGCTCGCCGTGGGATCGAAGGTGTGGAAGGTCTTGACCGGGCAGCTCCGCGCCGCGTAGGCGTCGAGGACGAATCCGCTCACGTCAGGAGTTCCAGCCGCGATGCAGCGCGACGATTCCCCCCGCGTGGTCCTGCCACTCGACGTCCTGCCATCCGGCCTCGGACATCAGGGCGGCGAGCCCCGGCTGGTCCGGCCAGGCGAGGATGGATTCGGCCAGGTAGCCGTAGGCCACGGGGTTGCTCGACAGCTTGGCGATGGTGGGCAGCGCCGCCACCAGGTAGTTGGTGTAGACGTGTCGGAAGGCCGGGTTCCTGGGCGTGGAGAACTCCGCGATCACCACCCGGCCGCCCGGCCTGGTCACCCGTCGCATCTCGACGAGGGCATCGAGCGTGCGCTCCACGTTGCGCAGTCCGTAGGAGATGGTCACGGCGTCGAACGTGTGGTCCGCGAAGGGCAGCGCCAACGCGTCTCCCGCCACGAAATCCAGGTGCGGCTGCTGGAGACGGCCCTGGGTGAGCATCCCCAGCGAGATGTCCGAGGCCACCACATAGGCCCCGGTCTCTGCCAGCACGGCCGACGACGTGCCGGTGCCGGCGGCCAGGTCCAGGATCTGCTGCCCGGGCCGGGGGGCGATGGCCGCGACCGTCGCGCGGCGCCAGGCGTGCACCTGGCCGAGGCTCAGGACGGAGTTGAACAGGTCGTAGCGCTTGGCCACGCCGTCGAACATGGCGGCCACCTCGCCGCGCCGCTTCTCCATCGTCGCCCGCTGATTCTGCATTGCTGCAGCCTAGTGCTCCCTCGTGCTCATCCCCGACAGCCCGCCCGGTCCCACGGCATGCTTGAGCTGTGACCGACCCGAGCCCGCGGGGGACCCGCCTCGTCCTGGTCCACGGGTCGATGTCCTCCTCGGCGCAGTGGGCCGACTATCCGGCGCTGCTGCCCGAGTTCGACGTGGTGGCGGTGGACCTGCCGGGCCACGGGTCGCGGAGGGCCGAACCCTTCTCGACGCCCGCCGCGCTGGCCGCCATCTCGCTCGCGGCGGGGGATCGGCCGGTGGTGCTGGTGGGCCACAGCCTCGGCGGCTACCTCGCCGGCCTGGCCGCCGCCGGGATGGGGGAACGCGTCGTCGGCCTGGTCCTCATCGGGGCCACCGGCAACCCGAGGGGGAGAGTGGCCGGGCCGTACCGGGGCTTCGCCTGGCTGACCCGGCGGGTGAGCCACCGCCGCCTCGGCCGGATGCGCGTGGCCGTGGCGCGCCGCCTCGGGGTGCGGGAGGGTCTGCTCCCTGGTGACGCGTCGTACGCGGACCTGCCCGCGATCTGGCGGGCCGTGGCCGACGACTGTCCCCCTCGGATCCTGCGGGGGCTCTCCTGCCCGGTCCTGTTCATCAACGGGCGCTACGACCAGATGCGCATCGACGAGCGGCGCTACCTGAGCGTCGTGCATCGGGGCGAGCTGGCGATCGTTCCGGGCGCCACGCACTTTTCGCCGCTCACCCACGCCCCGGTGGTCGCGGACCTGATCAGGTCTTTCGTCGCCCGTCTGTGACACCCGCCCCAGCGAGCGGGGGGTGCCGATGTGCCCCCTCCTTCGTTGATGGGTCACAATGGCCAGCGTGGCTAAGAAAGACGTCGTACTCCAGGTAGACAACCTCAAGAAGGCCTATGGGCCCGTGACCATCATCGAGCACTTCAGCATGAAGGTGCACGCGGGCGAGGCGGTCGCGCTGACCGGCCGCAACGGCGCGGGCAAGTCGACCGTGCTGCGCTGCCTCGTCGGCGCGGACAGGCCGGACGAGGGCACCGTCACCGTCAACGGCACGAAGGTGACCGAGACCAACCCGGTGATCCGGCGCGCCCTCGCCACCGTCATCGACGACCTGGACTTCTTCCCGGACCTCAGCGTTGTCGAGCACCTGGACCTGCTCGCCCGCGCGCACGGGCTGCACGACCCTGACGCCCTCGTCGACGAGGTGCTCGAAGAGGTGCAGCTGGTGCCGCAGGCCGGGCAGCTGCCCAGCACGCTGTCGTCTGGTCAGCGCCGCCGCCTCGCCTTGGCCACCGCGTTCGTGAGGCCGCGCCAGCTGCTCGTGCTCGACGAGCCGGAGCAGCGCCTCGACGTCGAGGGTGTGAAGTGGCTCGGCGAGCGCCTGAAGGCCGAGCTGGCCGGCGGCCTGGCGATCGTGCTGGCCAGCCACGAGCCGTCTCTGCTTGAGGCCATCGGGGCGCGCGAACTCCGCCTGGAGGGCGCCCGATGATGGACCAGAGGCTGACGGAGGTCGGCGTCGTCGACGAAAAGCAGCTCAAGCTGCTGATGCGGGACTGGCGCAGGGGACGCGCGGACCGCAATCTGTGGCAGGCGCTCTCCGACGGCTACGTCACGGTGTTCTCGATCGTGCTGATCGGCGCCATGCTCGTCTCCTCCATCCTTCAGGCCCAGCAGACCGCCTCGGTGTGTGTGACCGACGGGTGCCTCGCCGCGCGCGGCCTGCTCCCGTGGGCCTCGGTGGCGGGGGTGCTGGCGTTCACGCTGGTGGTGGCCAGGCTGTTCGGGCCCGTGGTGGCCTCGGCGGCCGAGGGATTCTGGCTGATGGACGGACCCACGGACCGCCGCCGGCTCCTGCTGGGTCGCCTGGTCGGGGCCATCGCCGCCGCGGCTGTCGCGGGTGCTGTCGCGGGCGCGCTCATCGCGTCCCTGACCGGATCGGGCATCGCCGAGATCGGGATCTGGGCGCTGGCCGGTGGGCTCGGCGCGGCCGGGCTGATCGCGTTCGCCGCCGCCGAGCAGGGGCTGGACAGGCATTGGATCGTCACCGGTGTGCAGTGGATCATCGGCGCCGCGGCCATCGGCACCATGGTGCTGCTCGTCAGCGGCGCGGCGGGCTGGGTCAGCCTCGGCGGCCTCACCGAGCTGGCAGTCGAGCTGGCCTACATCATCGCGGGCGTCGGTCTGCTCCTCATCGTGGTGGCGGGGGCGCTCGCCGCCAAGCGGCTGCGCAACATCCGGCGGCAGCGCCTCACCTCAGGCGGGTCGCTGCTCAGCGGCCTCCAGGGCGCGGCGTTCGCGCTGGAGTTCGCGCTCATCCGCGACATCCTCGTCGAGGCGAAGTCCAAGAAGCGGGGCCACGTGCGCCCCACCCGCGGAGTCGGCTCCGGCCTCACCGCGTTGGTGATGCGCGACGTCCAGCGGCTGTGGCGGCAACCGATGCCGCTGATCACGCTGATCGCAACCATGGTGATCCCCTACGCGGTCCAGGCGCTCGGCCTTGCGATGCTCAACCCGCCGGTCTCGGCGCTGGTGCTGCTGGCCGCGCTCGTGCCGTTCATGAACGGGCTGCGGGTGCTCACCCGCACCAAGGGCCTGCAGCGCTGCTTCCCGTTCGATCCCGGCCAGATCAAGCAGGCCTCCATGATCGTCCCGGCGGTGCTGGCGCTGCTGTGGACCATCGGCGTCTTCCCGGCGTTCCTCGGGGTGGCCGGGGGAGTGGAGTCGGACCCGGTGACGGCCGCGTCGTCGGCCCTGGTCACCGGCATCGCCGGACTGCTGGCCGCGGTGCGGTGGGTCTCGGCCAAGCCGGCCGACTACTCGGGCCCCATCGTGGCCACCGGCATCGGGGCGATGCCCCCGGGGCTGCTGTTCTCATTGGTCCGGGGGGTGGACATCGTCGTTCTGGTGACGCTGCCCATCGTCTTCAACTGGCCCGTGTGGATCTCGCTGATCATCGCCCTGATCGCCTTCTTCCTGCTCCGTTCCGGCCTCGACCGGGACGCGATGATGGAGCAGCAGGCCGAGCAGAAGAGGCTCCTCGACGAGGAGAAGGCCCGACGCAGCGGTGGCACGGCACCCGGAAAGCAGAAGATCCAGGTCCAGCGGAAGCGCTGATGGGGCGGCCTCAGGCGAGGCCGAGGGCCTGCAGCATCGGGATGAACTTCGCCCCGGTCTCCTCCAGCTCGGCCTCCGGCGAGGAGTCCGCGACAATCCCGGCGCCGGCGAACAGCTGGATCTCCTCCGGGCTCTCGGCCCGGACCTGACCGCCGCGAAGCGCGATGGCCCACTCACCGTCGCCTTGGGTGTCCACCCAGCCCACCGGCCCGGCGTAGCGGCCGCGGTCCAACGACTCGAGCTCGCTGATGATGTCCAGGGCCAGGTGCGTGGGCGTGCCGCAGACGGCCGCGCTGGGGTGCAGCGCGGCCGCCAGCGTCAGCGCGCTGGCCGGCATGCTCACCACGCCGGTGATGTCGGTGGAGAGGTGGAGCACGTTGGGCAGCTTGAGGACCGACGGCGACTCGGGCACGTTCATCGCCTGGCAGTAGGGCGCCAGAGCCGAGGCCACGGACTCGACGGCGAACTCGTGCTCCGAGATGTCCTTCTGTGAACGGGCCAGCTCGGCCGCCTTCGCCAGGGGATCGGTGCCCTCGGCGTCCCGCCAGACGGTTCCGGCCAGGACCCGCGAGGTGACCAGCCCGCCATGGCGGCGGAGCAGCAGCTCAGGGGTGGCCCCGACCATGCCGTCGACGAGGTACGCCCAGGTCATCGGGTACCGGGCCATCAACTCGCCGAGGATGTGGCGGAGATCCAGCGGCGCATCCGCCCGGACACGCAGGTCCCGGGCCAGCACCACCTTGTGCACCTCGTTGCGGCGGATCAGTTCCACCACCTCGCCGACGATGTCGGTCCAGACGCGCTCGCTCATCGACCCGCCCACCAGGTCGACGCCCGTGGGACGCGAGGTGGGTTCTCCGACGGGGGGGAGAGAGGTGGTCCGGTGAGACTCGCCGAGGCGGGTCATCCAGGCCGTGCCTCCGCGGCGCCCGACGATCACCTCGGGCACGATCAGCGCCGATCGGTCCTCGGACCGGTCCGGGTCGAACGTGAAGCTGCCCACCGCCAGGGGACCCGTGCCGAACTCACCGGGCATCTCGGAATCGTGATCGATCTGGCTGGAGATCTCGTCCCACCAGACGTCGGCGGCCTCGAGCGTGTCCGTCTCGAAGCGGGCCACCTCGCCGAGGGCGACGAACCCTTCGCCGCGGCGCACGAAGGCGAAGCCAGGCGCCGACTCCGGCAGGAACCGCTCGAGCGGGCCAGGGTCTGCGATGGCGACAGTTGTCGCGCGCATCCTCGCGCTGCCGAAGTCCAGAATCACCTTCGCGAGCATAGCCGCGCACTGGGCACGAGGCCACCCGGCAACGCGGTTCGACGCGATGGCGCGGCCGATAAACGCCCGGCTAGGGGCGATGGATTACGCAACGTAGTAGTGGTGTAAATGGAAGCAGAGCGCCTTGTCATGCGCGGTTGGCCTGTTCCCGGTCGGTTGGCCGAAATCTCGGGGCACCCCCTAGACTGACCACGAGATCCGCCGCCGATGACAGGAGTCACGCATGTCGTTCGCCAAGCCTGATGGCGCGGCGCCCGCCGATACCCCCACCGAGTCAGACGTCATCGTCGTTGGCGCCGGGCCGGGAGGATCGTCGACGGCCGCGTACCTGGCACGGCACGGACTGACCGTGACGCTCCTCGAGAAGTCGCACTTCCCGCGCGAGAAGGTCTGTGGTGACGGCCTCACCCCGCGCGCCACCCGGGCCCTGACCCGGATCGGGATCGACACCTCCGAGGCGAACGGCTGGCTGCACAACAAGGGCCTGCGCGTCTACGGCGGCCGCACCGAGCCCTTCGAGCTGGCCTGGCCGGACCTCACTGACTTCCCGCCCTACGGGCTGGTCCGTCCCCGCTCTGACTTCGACGACATGCTCGCGCGCCACGCCGTCGCGCAGGGGGCCACCCTCATCGAGGGCGCCAACGTCGACGGCGCCGTGCTCGACGACCGCACCGGCCGCATCACGGGCGTCACCACCAAGGACGGGCGCTCCTTCAGCGCCCCCTACGTGGTCGCGGCCGACGGAAACTCCTCCCGCCTCGCGGTTTCGATGGGCGTCACGAAGCGCGACGACCGCCCCATGGGCGTGGCCGTGCGCACCTACTACACGTCGCCGCGCACCCACGACGACTACCTGGAGTCCTGGCTGGAGCTGTGGGACGGCAAGCCGCACGCCTCCACCCTGATGCCCGGTTACGGCTGGGTGTTCGGCATGGGCGACGGGACGTGCAACGTGGGCCTCGGAGTGCTCAACACGTCCAAGAGCTTCGGGCACACGGACTACCGCGCGCTCCTCAAGACGTGGCTGGACAACACGCCGGAGGAGTGGGGATTCAGGGACCAGAACATGGTGGGGAAGGTGCAGGGCGCCGCCCTGCCCATGGCGTTCAACCGCCAGCCCCACTACGGCCGGGGTCTCGTGCTGGTCGGTGATGCCGGCGGCATGGTCAACCCCTTCAACGGCGAGGGCATCGCCTACGCGATGGAGTCCGCCGAGATGGCCGCCTCAGCCCTTGCTGAGGCGTTTTCGCGCGGGGCCGGCACAAGGTCGGCGGAGAAGGCCATGCAGGCCTACCCCGCGGAATTGAAGGCGAGCCTGGGTGGCTACTATCGCCTCGGCACCATCTTCGTGAAGCTCATCGGTGACCCGCGGATCATGCACCTGTGCACCAAGTACGGGTTGCCCCGCAAGACCCTGATGCGCTTCGTGATGAAGCTGCTCGCCAACCTCACCGACTCGCATGGCGGTGATGCCATGGACCGCATCATCAACGGGCTGTGCAAGGCCGCGCCCTCGGCCTGACCGGAAGGAAGTAGCACGGATATGAATTACTACATCCCGATCGTGGGCATGGTGGTCCTGGCCACCGCCTTCGTCGTGATCTCGATGTCGCTCAGCCTCGTCGTCGGCCCCCGGCGCTACAACCGGGCCAAGTACGACAGCTACGAGTGCGGCATCCAGCCCACCCCGCAGCCCGTGGGCGGCGGCCGATTCCCGGTCAAGTACTACATCACCGCGATGCTGTTCATCATCTTCGACATCGAGGTGGTGTTCCTCTTCCCGTGGGCCGTGGCCTACCGGCAGTTGGGGACCTTCGCCGTCGTCGAGATGATCGTCTTCATCGTCACCGTCTTCATCGCGTACTTCTATGTCCTGCGCCGCAACGGCCTTGACTGGGACTGAGGGGAAATCTCACCATGGGTATCGAAGATAAGCTCCCCAGCGGCATCCTGCTGACCACCGTCGAGGGCGTGTTCGGCTGGCTCCGCAAGGCCTCCTTCTGGCCGGCGACGATGGGCCTGGCCTGCTGCGCCATCGAGATGATGGCCTACGGCACCCCGCGCTACGACGCGGGCAGGTGGGGCCAAGAGGTGTTCCGCGCCTCCCCGAGGCAGGCGGACCTGATGATCGTCTCGGGCCGCGTGTCCCAGAAGATGGCCCCCGTGGTGCGCCAGGTCTACGACCAGATGCCCAACCCCAAGTGGGTCATCTCGATGGGCGCCTGCGCCTCCTCGGGCGGCATGTTCAACAACTATGCCGTCGTCCAGGGCTGCGACCACTTCCTCCCCGTGGACATGTACATCCCCGGCTGCCCTCCCCGCCCGGACATGCTGATCGAGGCCATGTTCAAGCTGCGCGAGAAGGTCCAGCACCGGCCCATCGGACCCAACGAGGTGACCGCCGTCGAAGAGGCGGAGCAGGCGGCCCTGGTGGCCCCCGCCAAGGTCGAGATGAAGGGACTCATGCGATGAGCGAGACCCAGCCTGAGCAGAGACTGCCCGCCGAGG
Organism: Tessaracoccus luoxuelianae; assembly: GCF_054483915.1. Classification (NCBI taxonomy): domain Bacteria; kingdom Bacillati; phylum Actinomycetota; class Actinomycetes; order Propionibacteriales; family Propionibacteriaceae; genus Tessaracoccus; species Tessaracoccus luoxuelianae. Next base: position 1,433,141 of record NZ_CM137013.1, read on the forward strand.
CCGCGGCGCCCGCCTCCCAGCCCGTGTTCGCCCGCCAGGAGGGCATGTGGTCCCGCGGTTCCGGGGACACCTCCGGCTACGGTGGTATGTCCCGCGACCTCGTCATGCCCGGGATCTCCGAGGGCCCCTTCGGGGAGCCGTTCGACACCATCCACAGCCGCGCCCTCGCGCTGCTGCCCGGGCTGGCGGACGCCCGGTTCCTGTTCGACCGCGGCGAGCTCACCATCTACGTGCCCCGCGAGCAGCTCCTCGACGTCGTGCGCCAGTTCCGCGACGACGCGCACCTCCGCTTCGAGGTGTGCGTGTCGGTCTCCGGCGTGCACTACCCCCAGGAGAAGGGCGCCGAACTCCACGCCGTCTACCACCTGTTGAGCTACACCCACAACCGCCGCGTTCGTCTCGAGGTGACCTGCCCGGAGGAGGATCCGCACATCCCCTCGGTGGTGGCCACCTACCCGATGACGGACTACCACGAGCGCGAGGCGTGGGACATGTTCGGGATCATCTTCGACGGTCACCCGTCGCTGACCCGCATCCTGATGCCCGACGACTGGCAGGGCCACCCGCAGCGCAAGGACTACCCGCTCGGCGGCGTGGACGTCGAGTACAAGGGCGCCAAGGTTCCCTCTCCCGATAACCGGAGGAAGTACTCCTGATGAGCACGCACGCAGCCACCGAAGACGTCTTCGCCGGGTCGACGGAGGAGAAGACGGACCGCGTCTACCTGGCGCAGGGCGGCGACTGGGCGGACATCGCCTCCGAGCAGGCCGAGCGCGGCGACGAGACCATCGTCGTCAACATGGGCCCGCAGCACCCGTCGACGCACGGGGTGCTCCGCCTCCTCCTCGAGATGGACGGCGAGACGGTCACCTCCATCCGGCCCGGGATCGGCTTCCTGCACACCGGCATCGAGAAGAACATGGAATACAAGACGTGGACCCAGGGCGTGACCTACGTCACGCGCATGGACTACGTGGCGCCCCTGTTCAACGAGGCCGTCTACTGCCTGGCCGTCGAGCGCCTGCTCGGCATCACCGACCAGGTGCCCGAGCGCGCCAGCATCATCCGCGTCCTGGTCATGGAGCTCAACCGCATCGCCTCGCACCTGGTGGCCATGGGCACCGGCGGCATGGAGATCGGCGCCCTGACCGTCATGACGGTGGCGTTCCGCGAGCGCGAGATGATCCTCGACTTCCTCGAGGGCCTCTCCGGCCTGCGGATGAACCACGCCTACATCCGCCCCGGCGGCGTCGCCAACGACCTCCCGGAGGACGGCCTCAGCCACCTCCGCACCGTCATCGACTGGCTGAAGAAGCACCTGCCCGAGTACGCCATCTTCTGCAACGAGAACCCCATCTTCATCGGGCGCCTCTCCGGCGTCGGCGTGATGGACCTCACCGCCGCCACCATGATGGGGATGTCCGGGCCGCCGCTGCGCGCCACCGGCTACGACTTCGACCTGCGCAAGACCCAGCCCTACTGCGGCTACGAGACCTACGACTTCGACACCGTCACGTGGGACTCCAACGACGCCTACGGCCGTTTCCGCATCCGCCTGCAGGAGTGCTGGGAGTCGCTGAAGATCGTCGAGCAGTGCTTCGAGCGCCTGGAGCGCACCCAGGGCCAGCCCGTGATGGTGGCCGACACCAAGATCGCCTGGCCGGCGCAGCTCTCGGTGGGCGCCGACGGCCAGGGCAACTCCAACGAGCACATCAAGCACATCATGGGCGAGTCCATGGAGGCGCTGATCCACCACTTCAAGATCGTCACCGAGGGTTTCAGAGTGCCGGTCGGCCAGGTGTACGAGGCCATCGAGTCCCCGAAGGGCGAGCTCGCCTGCCACGTCGTCTCCGACGGCGGCACCCGCCCGTACCGGGTTCACTTCCGGGACCCCGGCTTCAACCACCTGCAGTCCATTCCCGCCATGTGTGAGGGCGGCATGATGTCCGATGTCGTCGTCGCGATCGCCAGCCTCGACCCCGTCCTTGGAGGTGTGGACCGATGAGCGGCCACTTTGCCAGCAGCTTCCCCGAGTCCGGCTCGGTGGACTACTCGGATCAGTCGACCAACATCGACGACACCACGATCGACGAGCTCCGCGAGCTGGCCGCCCGCTACCCGCAGCCGCGCTCGGCCCTGCTGCCGATGCTGCACCTGGTCCAGTCGGTCGACGGCCGGGTCAGCCCCCGCGGCATCGAGGTCTGCGCAGACGTCCTGGGGATCACCACCGCCCAGGTCTCCGGCGTGGCCACTTTCTACACCATGTACAAGCGGCGCCCCGCCGGCAGGCACCACGTGGGGGTCTGCACCACCGCGCTGTGCGCCGTCATGGGGGGCGACGCCCTGCTCGACCGCGCCAAGAAGCGCCTCGGCATCGACGAGAACCAGACCACCCCGGACGGTCAGGTCTCGCTCGAGCGGCTCGAGTGCAACGCGGCCTGCGACTTCGCGCCGGTGGCGATGGTCAACTGGGAGTTCTTCGACAACATGGACCCCGCGAAGCTCGACGAGCTGCTCGACGCCCTCATGGCCGGCGAGGAGGTCGTCTCGCCGCGCGGCGCCACGCTCACCTCGTGGCGTGAGGCCGAGCGCGTTCTGGCCGGCTTCCCCGACGGCCGCGCCGACGAGGGGCCCTCCGCGGGCCCCGCCTCGCTGCTGGGCCGCGACATCGCCCGCGAGAACAACTGGACCGCGCCGTCGGCCCCCACCCGGCCGGCCGCTCAGAAGCCGGAGGCTGCCAAGTGACCGATCTGCTGACCCCGGTCCTGTCCAATCACTGGGGCGAGGACAACTCCTGGAAGCTGTCGCGCTACGAGGCCACCGGCGGCTACCGCGCGCTCCGCAAGGCTCTCGCGATGCAACCCGCCGCCGTGGTGGGCCTCGTCAAGGAGTCCAACCTCCGGGGCCGTGGCGGCGCGGGCTTCCCCACCGGCATGAAGTGGTCCTTCGTGCCGCAGGACAACCCCAATCCGAAGTACCTCGTGGTCAACGCCGACGAGTCCGAGCCCGGCACCTGCAAGGACATGCCGCTCATGCTCGCCACCCCCCACACCCTCGTCGAGGGCGTGATCATCTCCTCCTACGCCATCAACGGGCACACCGCGTTCATCTACTGTCGCGGTGAGGTGCTGCACGTGATCCGGCGGCTCCAGCAGGCGGTCCGGGAGGCCTACACGGCCGGCTACCTGGGCAAGAACATCCTGGGCACCGGATACGACCTGGACATCATCGTCCACGCCGGCGCCGGCGCCTACATCTGCGGCGAGGAGACAGCGCTGCTGGACTCCCTCGAGGGACGCCGCGGCCAGCCCCGGCTGCGCCCCCCGTTCCCCGCCGTCGCCGGCCTCTACGCCTCGCCGACGGTGATCAACAACGTGGAGTCCATCGCCTCGGTGCCCTCCATCCTCGCCAACGGCGCGGACTGGTTCAAGGCCATGGGGTCGGAGAAGTCCAGCGGCTTCACCCTCTACTCGCTGTCCGGCCACGTGGCCCGTCCCGGCCAGTTCGAGGCCCCGATGGGGATCACGATGCGCCAGCTCCTGGAGTTGTCGGGAGGCATCCGCGCCGGACACGAGCTGAAGTTCTTCACCCCGGGCGGTTCGTCTACGCCGATCCTGACCGCCGAGCACCTGGACGTCCCCCTGGACTACGAGGGCATGGCCGGGGCGGGCACGATGCTGGGCACCAAGGCCCTGCAGGTCTTCGACGACACCACCTCCATCGTGCGCACCACGCTGCGTTTCGTGGAGTTCTACAAGCACGAGTCCTGCGGCAAGTGCACCCCCTGCCGCGAGGGTTCCTGGTGGTTGGTGCAGCTGCTGATGAAGTTCGAGGCCGGCACCGCCCAGGAGGGCGACGTGGACAAGCTCCTCGACATCTGCGACAACATCGGCGGTCGCTCGTTCTGCGCCCTCGCCGACGGCGCCGTCGCGTGCGTCACCAGCGCCGTCAAGCACTTCAGGCCCGAGTTCGAGCTGGGCTATCACACCCCGGCCCGGGAGCTGTTCCCCTACGAGAAGAGCGCGCTGTTCGCCGTGGAAGGAGACCTCTGATGAGCGTCGACACGAAGACGACGACCGGCGAGGAGCTCGCGCCGAAGCCGGAGCAGGTCACGCTGACCATCGACGGCACGCAGGTGAGCGTCCCCAAGGGCACCCTCATCATCCGGGCCGCCGAGATGATCGGCACCGCCATCCCCAGGTTCTGCGACCACCCGCTGTTGGACCCGGTGGGCGCCTGCCGCCAGTGCATGGTGGACATCCCCGACGCCGGCAACGGTCGCGGATTCCCCAAGCCGCAGGCCTCCTGCACCATGCCGGTGGCCGAGGGCATGAAGGTCAACACGCAGGTCAGCTCCGCCGTCGCCAAGAAGGCGCAGGTGGGCATGCTCGAGCTCCTGCTCATCAACCACCCGCTTGACTGCCCCATCTGCGACAAGGGCGGCGAGTGCCCCCTCCAGAACCAGGCGCTCTCGCACGGCCCGGGGGAGAGCCGCTTCCGTGAGCTGAAGCGCACCTTCCCCAAGCCGGTGAGCATCTCCGCCCAGATCCTGCTGGACCGCGAGCGCTGCGTGCTGTGCGCGCGCTGCACCCGCTTCTCCGAGCAGATCTCCGGCGATCCGTTCATCGCCCTGGTGGAGCGCGGCGCGCTCCAGCAGATCGGCACCTACGAGCAGGATCCCTACGACTCCTACTTCTCGGGCAACGTGGTGCAGATCTGCCCCGTCGGGGCCCTCACCTCCGCCGCGTACCGCTTCCAGGCCCGCCCCTTCGACCTGGTGTCGACGACGGTGACCTGCGAGCACTGCGCCTCCGGCTGCGAGCTGCGCGCGGATCAGCGCCACCACCAGGTCAAGCGTCGCCTCGCCTCGGAGAATCCGGAGGTCAACGAGGAGTGGAGCTGCGACAAGGGTCGCTTCGGCTTCATGTACAGCCGCGGCGATGATCGGATCACGCACCCCCTCGTGCGCCGCGACGGCGTGCTGCGGCCGGCCTCGTGGCCGGAGGCCATCGACGCCGCCGTGGACGGACTGAAGGCCGCGGGCGCGTCCGTCGGCGTCCAGACCGGTGGCCGGCTCACCGTCGAGAACGCCTACGGGTACGCCAAGTTCGCGCGCGCCGTCCTGGGCACCAACAGCGTTGACTTCCGCTCGCGCCCCGCGTCCGCTGAGGAGGCCGAGTTCCTCGCCGCCCGCGTGGCCGGGCAGCACCTCACGCAGTCGGTCACCTACTCCGATCTGGAGAGCGCCTCCCACGTGGTGCTCGTCAGCTTCGAGCCCGAGGACGAGTCGCCCATCGTGTTCCTCCGCCTCCGCAAGGCGGTCCGGAAGAACCGGCTCACCGTCACCACGCTGGCGCCGTTCGCGTCGCGGGGCTCCGAGAAGCTCACCGCCACCGTCGTCCCCGTCGCCCCGGGCGGCGAGGTCGCGGCCCTTGACGGGCTCACGGACCTCGACGCAGGCACGGTGATCCTGGTGGGAGAGCGGGCCGGAACGGTCCCGGGCCTGCTCAGCGCTGTCGCGGCCAAGGCCGACGCCACGGGCGCCCGCCTCGCGTGGATCCCACGCCGGGCCGGCGACGTCGGCGCCATCGAGGCCGGCTGCCTCCCCGGGCTGCTGCCCGGGGGACGCCCGGTGAGCGACGCCGCCGCGCGGGTGGACGTCGCGTCCCACTGGGGGCTGCCGTCGCTGCCCTCGGAGAGTGGCCTGTCGGCCGACGAGCAGTTCGCCGCCGCCGCGGACGGGACCCTCAAGGCCCTGGTCGTGGCCGGTGTGGACCCGTCAGACCTCGCCGATCCCGCCGCCGCCCTCAACGGCCTGGAGAAGGCCGGCTTCGTGGTGAGCATCGAGCAGCGCATGTCGCTGGTCACCGAGCGGGCGGACGTGGTGTTCCCCGCCGCCCTGCTGGAGGAGCAGTCCGGCCACTTCCTCAACTGGGAGCACCGCCACGGCCGCGTGAAGGTGGTCAACAAGAACCTCACCTCCCCGATGACGGACCTGCGGATCCTCGCCGCCCTCGCGGACGCGCTCGGGTCCACCCTCGGCTTCCGGGCCTCCAAGCAGGCGTACGCGGACATGCTCGAGTTGGGCACCTGGGAGGGGGAGCGCGCCATGGCACCCACCACCCGGGCTGCCGCCCCCTCAGCGCCCGGCCTCCTTCTGGCCGGTTGGCGCGAGTTGCTGGACGCCTCGCAGGGCAACGACTTCGAGCTGGCGCTCCGCGCCACCGCCAGGCCCGCGGTCGCTCGTGTGTCCGCCGCCACCGCCGAACGTCTCGGCGTCGGCGAGGTGGCCACCGTCGAGGCCGGGGGAGTGTCCGTGGTCCTTCCGGTGGAGATCACCCCGGACATGGCCGACGGCGTGGTGTGGGTGCCCCTGAACCCCAACAGCGCCGAACGCCTCCCCGTGACGCCCGGCGCGCCCGTCCGTGTGACGGCCGTCTCAGTGGATGAAGGAGTCTGAGCCATGAACATCTTCTTCCAGGACCCCTGGTGGCTGATCCTGATCAAGGTGGTGGCGGTCTTCGTCATCCTCCTGGTCTGGACGATCTTCAACGTCTGGTACGAGCGCCGCCTCGTCGGCAAGATGCAGCACCGCCTCGGACCCATCATGAACGGCCCGTTCGGCCTGGGCCAGGCCTTGGCAGACGGCGCGAAGCTCCTGGTCAAGGAGGACTTCCGCCCCAAGAACGCGGACAAGGTGGTGTTCAACCTCGCCCCCATCCTCACGGCCGTGGCGGCCTTCACCATCTGGACCGTGATCCCCTTCGGCGGGGAGGTGGAGATGTTCGGCGTCACCACGCGCCTCCAGGTGACCGACCTGCCGGTGTCCGCTCTGTTCATCCTCGCCATCGCCTCCATCGGGATCTACGGCATCGTGCTGGCGGGGTGGGCGGGCAACTCCACCTACTCCTTCCTCGGCTCGATCCGCTCCACCGCCCAGATGATCTCCTACGAGATCGCGATGGGGTTGTCCATGGTGGCCGTGTTCCTGCAGGCGGGCTCGATGTCGACGTCGCAGATCGTCGAGGCGCAGCGGGCGACCATCCTGTTCCGCGTCCCGCTCACCGACATGACCTTCGACCCGGGCATCACCGGCTGGTACGCCATCCTGCTGTTCCCCTCCTTCGTGATCTACGGCATCTCCATGGTGGGCGAAACCAACCGCGCGCCGTTCGACCTGCCGGAGTGCGAGTCGGAGCTGGTCTCGGGCTACCTCACCGAATACTCCGGCTTCCGCTACGCCCTGTTCTTCCTCGCCGAGTACATCAACATGGCCACCGTCTCGGCGGTGTGCACCACGCTGTTCCTCGGCGGTTACCTGCCCCCGTGGCCCCTCAACCTCATCCCCTTCCTGAACAATCCATGGCTGGGCCCGATCTTCTTCATGATCAAGGTGCAGTTGCTCATCTCGGTCTTCGTCTGGCTCCGCGGCACGCTCCCGCGCTTCCGGTACGACCAGTTCATGAACCTGGGATGGAAGGGACTCATCCCGATCTCTCTGGTGTGGATCCTGATGATCGCCATCGCCCCCGGTTACACCATCGGGCTGGGCCTCGCGCTCGTCGTGGCGGTGTACCTCATCTTCGGCGACAAGAACCGCGTCTCCGACGAGCCGGAGCCGTTCGTGGCTCCCGACGGCGAGATCTTCGACGCGTTCGCCGGCGGTTACCCCACCCCGCCGCGTCCCGGCCAGCTGCTTCCCGAGTTCGCGGGAGTCGTCTCCGGCCGCGGGGATGACACGTCAGAGCCGGCCGAGCCGGCCGCCTCCGAAGGGAAGGAATCCTGATGGGACTACTTGACCCGTGGGCCGGTTTCGGCGTCACATTCAACACGATGTTCCGCAAGACCTTCACGCAGTCCTATCCGCACAAGAAGGGCGCGGAGAAGGTCACCATGCCGCGGTTCCACGGCCGCCACCAGCTCAACCGCTGGCCCGACGGCCTGGAGAAGTGCGTCGGCTGCGAGCTGTGCGCGTGGGCCTGCCCCGCGGACGCGATCTACGTCGAGGGCGGCGACAACACCGACGACGACCGCTACTCTCCCGGAGAGCGCTACGGCCGCGTCTACCAGATCAACTACCTGCGCTGCATCTTCTGCGGCCTGTGCATCGAGGCCTGCCCCACGCGGGCGTTGACGATGACCAACGACTTCAAGCTCTCCGACGATTCGCGCACCAAGCTGATCTACGAGAAGGATGACCTGTTGGCTCCTCTGCTCAGCGGCATGGAGCAGCCCCCGCACCCCCGCAGGCTCGGGGACGACGAGCAGTCCTACTTCCTCGGCCTGCCGGAGACCGGCAAGCCGGACACGCGCACCGCCACAACCACAGGAGCGGCCCGATGATCCCCCTCATCCCGCTGGTGACCGCCAGCGAGGTGGCCTTCTGGGTGTGCGCCCCCATCGCGGTCGTGTGTGCGCTCGGTCTCCTGCTCGCCCGCAAGCCGGTCCACTCGGCCATCTTCATGGCCGGGGTCATGGTCAGCCTGGCTGTGCTCTACGCCGCCAACGACGCCCCCTTCCTCTTCGTGATCCAGATCATCGTCTACACCGGCGCCATCCTCATGCTGTTCCTCTTCGTGGTGATGCTCGTCGGCGTGGACTCCACCGACTCGGTGGTGGAGACCATCAAGGGGCACCGCGTCTCCTCCGTGCTGGTGGCCCTCGGCCTCGGCGCCCTGCTGGTGATGGGGGTGGGACAGTTCGCTGTCAACGGCGCACCCGCCGGCCTGACGGAGGCCAACGCGGAGTACGGCGGCAACATCCCCTCGTTGGCCGCCCTGCTGTTCACCAGGTACGTGTTCATCTTCGAAGCAACCGCCGCGCTGCTCATCACGGCCGCGGTCGGCGCCATGATCCTGGCGCACGGCGAGCAGCTCTCGAAGAAGGCCTCCCAGACCGAGTCACTGCAGGAGCGCGTCCGCGCCTACGCCGAGGACGGCGTGCACCCAGGTCCGCTGCCCAGCTCGGGCGTGTTCGCCCGGCACAACGCCATCTCCACCCCGGCGCTGCTACCCGACGGCTCGGTCGCGGAGAAGTCGGTGTCCAAGACGCTCGCCATGCGTGGGGTGATCGTGGACGTCAACGAACTGCGCGCTCCCACCACCGCGGCGTACGCCGCCATCGCCGGGAAGACCGACGAGATCGAAGGAGACGACGAATGAACCCCGAGGGCTATCTGGTTCTCTCGGCGATCCTGTTCGCGATCGGAGTCGCGGGCTTCCTGCTGCGCCGCAACGCGATCATCGCCTTCATGAGCATCGAACTGACGCTCAACGCCACCAACCTCGCCTTCGTCGCCTTCGCCAACTATCACGGCAATCTCGACGGACTGATCGCGGCCTTCTTCGTGATGGTGGTGGCCGCCGCAGAGGTCGTGGTGGGTCTGGCGATCATCGTCGCCGTGTATCGTGCCCGCCGCTCGGCTTCGGTCGACGACGCCAATCTGATGAAGTTCTAAGGGGTTTAGAAGCGTGCAACTCCTCGAATCCGTTTCCGCCCTGTCCGCATCAGGTGCCATGGCCTGGCTGCTGATCGCGATCCCACTGGCCACCGCGGCGTTCCTGCTGCTGGCCGGCAGGATGAGCGACTCCTGGGGCCACCTGCTGGCCACCCTCGCTCCCATCGTCTCCTTCGCCCTGGGCCTCGTGCTGTTCGTTCAGCTCCTGACCAGCCCCGCGGACGCGCGACACCTCGACGTCAGCGTCTACGAATGGATCGCCACCGGTGCGTGGTCCATCGAGTTCGGCCTGCTGGTCGATCCGTTGTCCATCCTGTTCGTGCTCCTCATCACCGGCGTCGGGTCGCTGATCCACGTCTACTCGATCGGCTACATGGCCCACGACGACCGTCGCCGTCGGTTCTTCGCCTACCTCAACCTGTTCATCGCCGCCATGCTCACGCTGGTGCTGGCGAACAACTACCTGGTGCTGTTCCTCGGCTGGGAGGGCGTCGGTTTGGCATCGTTCCTGCTGATCTCCTTCTGGGCGCACAAGCCCTCGGCCGCGGCCGCCGGCAACAAGGCGTTCATCGTCAACCGCGTCGGCGACCTGGGCCTCAGCATGGCGATCTTCACCATGCTGGCCATGTTCGGCAGCGTGAACTTCGCCGACGTCAACGCGGGGGCCGAGTCGCTGGATCCGGTGTGGGCTACGCTCATCGGCCTGTTGCTGCTGCTGGGCGCCGCCGGTAAGTCCGCGCAGGTCCCGTTGCAGTCCTGGCTGCTCGACGCGATGGAGGGCCCCACCCCGGTGTCGGCCCTCATCCACGCCGCCACCATGGTGACCGCGGGCGTCTACCTGGTGGTCCGCTCCAACGCGATCTACGCGCAGACGGAGGTGGCCACCACGGCCGTCGCCATCGTGGGCACCGTGACTCTGCTGGCAGGCGCCTGGATCGGCTCCTCGAAGGACGACATCAAGAAGGTCCTCGCCGGCTCCACCATGTCCCAGATCGGGTACATGATGCTCGCCGCGGGCCTCGGCCCTGCAGGCGCGTCCTTCGCCATCTTCCACCTGCTGACCCACGGATTCTTCAAGGCCAACATGTTCCTCGGCGCCGGCTCCGTCATGCACGGCATGAACGACGACGTGAACATGCGCCACTACGGTGCCCTGGCCAAGAGCATGCGGATCACCTTCTACACGTTCGCCATGGGCTACCTCGCCATCATCGGCTTCCCGTTCACCTCGGGCTTCTACTCCAAGGACCACATCATCGAGGCCGCGTTCCACGAGAACACGGTCATCGGGGTCCTTGCGCTGCTCGGCGCAGGGGTGACGGCCTACTACATGACGAGGCTCATGATGATGACGTTCTTCGGCGCCAAGCGCTGGGAGAAGGACGTGCATCCGCACGAGTCGCCCGCCGTGATGACCGTGCCCCTGATCGTGCTCGGCGTCCTGTCTATCGTCTCGGGCTTGTTCCTGAACGGCTGGATCCAGGGCTGGCTCGAGGAGTCCACCGGACAGCATCCCCATGAGACCGGCCTGTTCACCTTCACCCCGGTGGGCCTGCTGACGATGGCCGTGGTGGCCGTCGGTGTCGCCATCGGGTGGTTCCTCCACCGCCACGACATCCCCGTCGACGCACCCGCCACCGCCAACCCCCTGGTGCTCGCGGGCCGCAACGACCTGTACGGCGATGCCTTCAACGAGCACGCCATCGTCCGCCCCGCCAAGGGCCTGGCCTCCGGCCTCGCGTGGTTCGATCGCGGCACCGTCGACGGTGTGGCGATGGGCAGCGCTAGCCTCGCCACCGGCCTGGGTGCCTGGCTGCGGAGGAGCCAGAACGGCTACGTGCGCAGCTACGGCCTCATCCTCGGTGTCGGCGTCCTCGTCCTCGCGGGCGTCGTCATCCTCGGGCAGCTGGGCTAAGGAGAACCTGAAGATATGCCATTGCCACTACTGTCCATCCTTGCCCTGGTGCCGCTCGTCGGCTCGCTTGTGCTGTTCGTCGTGAAGGGCCAGGCCGGCAGGCTGATCGGCTACGGCTTCGCGCTCACCACCGCCATCCTGGGGGTGCTCGCCGTCGTGCTGCAGGCCCGCGGCGTGCCGCTGGCCGAGGAGGTCGCCTGGATCCCGCAGATCGGGGCGCACTACGCCCTGGACCTCGACGGCATGGGCGCCATCCTCGTCCTGATGACCGTCATCCTGGTGCCGGTGGTGCTGCTCGCGGAGTGGCGCGTCGGCGAGGCACCCGAGGCCCGCTGGGGCGCCGAGACCTTCTTCGCCCTGGCGCTGATGCTGCAGTCGTTCGCGCTGTTCGTCTTCATGGCCTCCGACATCCTGGTGTTCTACGTGGCCTTCGAGGCCACCCTCATCCCCACCTACTTCCTCATCGGCGGATTCGGCGGCCCCAGGCGGGCGGCCGCGGCGATGAAGTTCCTGCTCTACTCCCTGGCCGGCGGCCTGGTGATGCTGGTGGCCGTGGCCGGCGTGTACGCCGTGACCGCCGCCACGGGCAGCCCCAGCTTCCTCATCGGGGACCTGGTCGGTGTCGAGATGAGCACCGAGATGGGGCGCTGGCTGTTCCTCGGGTTCTTCTTCGCCTTCGCGGTGAAGGCCCCGTTGGCCGGCCTGCACACCTGGCTGCCGGATGCTGCCGAGCAGTCCACCCCCGGCACCTCAACCCTGCTGGTGGGCGTCCTGGACAAGATCGGCACCTTCGGGATGCTGAAGATCTGCCTCGTGGCGTTCCCCGAGGCCACCCAGTGGGCCACCCCCGTGATCCTTGTCTGGGCGATCGTGTCCGTCCTCTACGGGGCGTTCATGGCCTTCGGGGCCACGGACCTCCTCCGCCTGGTCTCCTACACCTCGATCAGTCACTTCGGGTTCATGGTCTTCGGCATCTTCGCCCTGACCACCCCGTCGATCAGCGGCTCGATCTTCTACATGCTCAACCACGGGCTGTCCACGGCCGCGATGTTCCTCGTCGTCGGGTTCATGATCCGGCGCCGCGGCTCGCAGCACATCGACGCCTTCGGCGGCGTCCAGAAGGTGGCCCCGGTCCTGGCCGGCGTCCTCCTGATGTCTGGCCTGTCCGCGCTGGCACTGCCGGGCATGGGCAGCTTCGTCTCTGAATTCCTCGTCATGGCGGGCGCCTGGCAGGTGTACCCGGTGCACACCGCGGTCATCACGTTGGGCATGGTGCTGGCCGCGGTCTACGTGCTGCGCATGTACAAGACCACCATGACCGGCCCGGTCACGGACCAGGTCGCCACCCACGTCACACACGACCTCAGCGCACGCGAAAAGGCCGTCGTGGCTCCGCTCCTCATCCTGCTCATCGTCTTCGGGTTCGTCCCGAAGCCGGTGTTGGCGATGGCTGACGACACGGCCGCCCAGATCATGGCCGTCGTCGGCGTCGAGGATCCCGCCCCGCAGGTCAAGGAAGGCAACCGATGATCAACCTCCTGGAGATCGCCGCTCCCACCCTGGAGTGGATGCTGCTGTCGCCGTTGCTCGTGATCCTGGCCGCCGCCTGCCTCGGCGTGCTCGTGGAGGCCCTGGCACCGCGTGAGCTGCGCTACGTCATCCAATCCGCCCTCGCCGGCCTTGCGGTGGTCGCGGCGCTGGGCCTGACCATCCTCAACTGGATCGAGGCCACCCCGCAGATCGCGGCCATGGGCGTCCTCGCCATCGACCACCCGGCCTTCTTCTTCTGGAGCCTCCTTCTGGTCTTCGGGCTCGGTGGCGTGGCCCTGTTCGCGGAGCGCGGCCTCGGCACCGGCCAGTCGGCCTTCGCCTCGTCGGCCGCCACGGTCCCCGGATCGCCGCTGGAGCGGGAGGCGGACAGGCTCCGCCGCGAACACACCGAGGTCTTCCCCCTGCTGCTGTTCTCGCTGTTCGGCATGATGATCTTCGCCTCCGCCAACGACCTGCTGACGCTCTTCGTGGCCGTGGAGATCTTCTCGCTGCCGCTCTACCTGCTCACCGGCATGGCCCGGCGGCGTCGCCTCCTCAGCCAGGAGGCCGCGCTCAAGTACTTCCTGCTCGGCTCACTGGCCTCCGCCATCATGCTCTACGGCATCGCGATGCTGTATGGCTACGCGGGCGCCTTCCAGCTGGCGGACATCGACGCGGCCATCGCCGCCGGCACCGGCAGCAACGCGCTGCTGCTCACCGGCATGCTGCTGACCGCGGTCGGGCTCCTGTTCAAGATCGGTGCCGTCCCGTTCCACGCCTGGACCCCCGACGTGTACATGGGTGCCCCGTCGCCCGTGACCGCCTTCATGGCCGTGGCCACCAAGACGGCCGCCGTGGCGGGCCTGCTGCGCGTGTTCTACGTGGCGCTCGGCGGCATGCGCTGGGACTGGCAGCTGCTCTTCGCAGTGGTGGCCATCCTCACCATGCTGCTCGGCTCCACCGTCGCGCTGGCCCAGAACGACATCAAGCGGCTCCTGGCCTACTCGTCGATCGCGCACGGTGGATTCATCCTCGTGGGCGTCGTGGGCGCGGTGCAGGCGGGCGACGAGGTCAGCATCTCCAGCGTCGGTGCCATCGGGTTCTACCTGATGACCTACGGCGTGGCCACGCTCGGCGCCTTCGCCATCGTCACCATGGTGCGGCGCTCCGGCGGCGAGGCCAACAACCTCGACGCGTGGAAGGGCCTCGGGCGCCGGAACCCGGTCATCGCGGCCCTCATGACCCTGTTCCTGCTCAGTTTCGCCGGCATCCCGCTCACCGCGGGCTTCATCGGCAAGCTCGCGGTGTTCGCCGCGGCGTGGGCGGGCGGCTACGGCTGGCTGGTTCTCGTCGCCGTGGTGATGAGCGTGGTCGCGGCGTTCTTCTACCTCAAGGTCGTGGTGGCCATGTGGTTCCAGGACGAGGATGAGGCCACCGTCGGCACCGTGGAGACGCCGTCGCTGTGGACCTGGTCTGTGCTTGTTGTCGCCGGAGTGGTTACCCTTGTGCTCGGCCTCATTCCCGGTGGCGTCCTGACGCTCATCGCGAACGCGGCCCAGTTCATTCGATAACCCTGACTAGGAGACCCCGTGGCGGACGCCCCGCTCGATGAGCACCTGACCGCCCTTCTCGACGAGTTCGAGGAGCGGTTGGTGGACACGGCAGTGGCCGGCTCCCCGTTCGTGACGGAGGCGTCGCGCCACATCATCGCCGCCGGCGGGAAGCGGTTCCGGCCGCTCCTGGTGTTCCTCGCCGCGCAGTTCGGCGGCCCCGTGGACACCGACAACCTGATGCGCGCCGCGATGGTGATGGAGCTCACGCACGTCGCCAGCCTCTACCACGACGACGTCATGGACGTCGCGGACCTGCGCCGCGGCGCGCCGTCGGCGAACCGCCTCTGGGGCAATTCGGTGGCGATCCTGGTGGGTGACTTCCTGTTCGCGCGCGCCTCGACGACGGTCGCGGAGCTTGGCGTCGACTACGTGCGCCTGCAGGCCGAGACGTTCTCGCGACTCGTGCAGGGGCAGATCGCGGAGACCAGGGGCCCCGGCGAGGGGGAGGACCCGCTGGCGCACTACATCCGGGTGATCGCGGACAAGACCGGCTCACTGATCGCGGCGTCGGCGATCTTCGGCGGCATGGTCGCGGGGGCCAGCCGCGAGGTGATCGACGCGCTGGCGGCGTTCGGCGAGGAGGTGGGCCTGGTCTTCCAGCTCTCCGACGACCTCATCGACATCAGCTCCACCACCACGGGCAAGACCCCCGGCACCGACCTCCGCGAGGGGGTGCCCACCCTGCCGGTGCTCATGCTCCGGGCGTCGAAGGACCCCGCGGACGACGACATCCTCGGGATGGTCGACGGGGATCTCACCAGCGACGCGGTCCTGGCAGACGTGCTGGCACGGCTGCGGGCCCACCCCGTCATGGACCGGGCGAAGGCGGAGGTGGAGCGTCGCGCCGACCGTGCGCGCGCCCACCTGGCCCCCCTCCCCGAAGGCGACGCGAAGGACGCGTTGCTCAGGGTCTGCACCGACCTGGTGGACCGCACTGCGTAAGTGGCACTAGCCAGGCGTCGTTCGGATCCGTGGCGTGGCCGGGTTCCGCGTCTCCTGAGGGGGACCGGCCTCGCCCATGGGCGCCCTCGGCACGCCCAAACGCGGCGTGCCTTGCCCAACGCCCGACCCACCGCGACCGGTCCCCCTCAGGAGCCGCTCTCGCTATCGATGCCTGTCTCTGCCTGGCCGCTTCCCCTCAGCAGATGCTCTCGCCTTCCGAGCGCGGCTCCCCACCCGGCGTGGTGAGAGGGTCATCAGGCGAAGGCTCGCAGGCCACGAGGGTGGGGGTCGGTGGGCGGCACTGCGCAGGGCTGCCCAACCCGAGGATCACCGAACTGGCGTCCCGCCTGCGCGGACCCAACCCAGGGCCGCCGTGCCGAGCATCGCCCGGACCTGCCCACGCCACAGGAGGACGAGGCGTGCGTCAGGAAGCCGATGCCAGGGCGGCCCTCCCCAGCCCGGCCACCGCCGATCAGGTGACAACAACGGAGACCGCCCACAGCGGGCCGCCCTGGCATCGGCTTCCTGACACACGCCCATCAAGCAGACGGGCAAAAGGGCGGCGGGGCGACCGCTCACCAGATGGTGACCCGGTCCTCCTCCGCGAGCCAGAGTTCATCGTCAGGCGTGACGCCGAACGCGTCGTAGAACGGATCGAGATTGCGCACGATCTGGTTGCAGCGGAACTCGCTGGGGGAGTGGGGGTCGGTGGCGAGCAGCACCTTCATCGCCTCGGGGCGACGCTTGCCCCGCCAGGCCTGCGCCCAGCCGACGAAGAACCGCTGAGCGGGGGTGAGCCCGTCGATCGGTTCGCCGTCGGGATCCCCACCGGCCAGCAGCCACGCCTTGTAGGCGATCCCGAGCCCGCCGAGGTCGCCGATGTTCTCACCCACGGTGAGTTCCCCGTTGACCGATCCGCTGTCCACGCCGTCCGGCACGAGGCCGTCGTACTGCTCGGTGAGCCGCTTCGCCAGCGCCTCGAACGCCTCACGGTCCGCCGGCTGCCACCAGTCGCGGAGTCGGCCGTCACCGTCGCACGTGGATCCCTTGTCGTCGAAGCCGTGCCCGATCTCGTGCCCGATCACCGCGCCGATGGCGCCGTAGTTGACGGCCTCGTCGGCGTCGGCGTTGAAGAACGGCGGCTGCAGGATGGCGGCGGGGAACACGATCTCGTTGCGCAGCGGGTGGTAGTAGGCGTTGACGGTCTGCGGGAACATCTGCCACTCGTCGAGATCGATCGGTCCGCCGATCCGGCCCAGCGCGTAGTCCAGCTCAAAGGAGTTGGCGGCCATCACCGAGGCAACCAGATCGCCCGGGGTGACGACCAGGTCCGAGTAGTCGCGCCACTTCGCCGGGTAGCCCACCTTCGGGGTGAACTGCTCCAGCTTGCGCAACGCCTCGGTGCGCGTCTCGTCGGTCATCCAGGCCAGACGCTCGATGGACCCGCGGTAGGCCGCCATCAGATTGCCCACCAGCACGTCCATCGCCTGCTTGGCCTCAGGCCGGAAGTGCCGTTCCACGTAGGCTCGGCCGACGGCCTCCCCGACGACGCCCTCGACGAAGGCTATGCCGCGCTTCCACCGCGGGCGCTGCTCCTCGTTGCCGTTGAGGGTGCGCTCGTAGAAGTCGAACCGGGCCTCGACGAAGTCCGATGACAGGTAGGGGGAGAGGCCGGAGACGGCCTTCCATCGCGCCCAGCTGCGCCAGGCGTCCAGCGGCGTCGAGGAAAGGAGGGGAGCGACCCCCTCGAGGAACGACGGCTGGGCGAGGATCACCTCGGCGAGCGTCCCGGCGGGGATGCCGGCGCCGTCGATGAAGGCCGCCCAGTCGAACCCGGGGGAGGCCGCGACCATGTCGTCGTAGGCGGTGGGGTTGTACATGGCCCGAAGGTCGCGGCACCGCACGCGGTCCCAGTGGTGGGCGGCGATCGCGGTCTCCAGGTCCAGCACCGTTCGTGCCTGGGTGGCGGCGTCGTCGAATCCGGCGAGAGTGAGCACCCGGGTCACATGCGCCAGGTACTGTTCGCGGATCTCGGCGTGCTCGTCCTGGCGGTAGTAGGCCTCGTCCGGCAGGCCGAGGCCGCCCTGGGAGGTGAAGACGGCGTAGCGGGTGGGGTCACCCGGGTCCGACTCCTCATAGAGGTGGACCAGCGGGCTCAGCCCGTGGCGCAGCGACCATCCGAGGTGCCTGGCCATGGCGGCGGGGGTGTCGATGGCGTCGATGGACGCGAACACGGGGGCAAGCGGGGCGGCCCCCAGCGATTCGACGCGTTCGACGTCCATGAACGCCGCGTAGAGCGCCGCGACCTTCCCCTCGTCCGTGGTGACGTCGCCCTGGGGGAGCTCGCTGACGAGCGTCAGCACGTCCTTCTCCGCCTGCTCCACCAGGTCCACGAAACCGCCGGCCGAGGACCGGTCCGGCGCGATCGGTGCGCTGCGCAGCCAGGTGCCGTTGACGTGGCGGAAGAGGTCTGTCTGGGGGCGGACGGCGTGGTCGAAGTGCTCGAAGGCGATGGCGGCAGTCATGCCCGCCAGCCTAGCGATGCGGGGAAACCACCCGCTCCCGACGGGCTACAGCTCGTCGGCCTCCCACGTATCCGTGCCCGCGATCACGGAGGCGAGCGCCGAGGCGGTGTCCTCCGCGCGGACCGAGGCGATCTGCTCGCGGAGGAGGTCGTCGTAGCTGGGCCTGGGAACCCTGCGGAAGATCCCGATGGGTGCCTGCTTCAGGACGCCCGACTCGGTGAGCCGCGACAGCGAGAACGCCTGCGACGGATCGGCTCGCGTCTCGTCGTGGACCACGATCCGTGCGGGGTCCGCGGTGGCGGTGTCGGCGATCTTCAGGTCGCCGTCGGCGTCCCTGATGACGCACTGCTGGCCACCGGCGAAGACGATGGGCTCGCCGTGCTTGAGGGAGATCAGCGCGCCCTCGGGGCCCTTGAGGGTGGCGAAGGCGTCGTCGTTGAAGATGGGGCAGTTCTGGTAGATCTCCACCAGCGACGCGCCGCGGTGCTGCGTGGCAGCTGTGAGGACCTCGGTGAGGTGCGCCCTGTCCGAGTCGATGGTGCGGGCCACGAACGAGGCCTCGGCGCCCAGCGCAAGCGAGATGGGGTTGAAGGGCGTGTCCAGGGACCCGTAGGGCGTGGACTTCGTCACCTTGCCCAGCTCGGAGGTGGGCGAGTACTGCCCCTTGGTGAGGCCGTAGATGCGGTTGTTGAACAGCATGATGGTGATGTTGACGTTGCGCCGCAGGGCGTGGACGAGGTGGTTGCCGCCGATCGACAGCGCGTCGCCGTCGCCGGTGACCACCCACACGTTGAGGTCCGGGCGGGTCACCGCGACACCGGTGGCGATGGCCGGGGCGCGTCCGTGGATGGAGTGCATGCCGTAGGTGTCCACGTAGTAGGGGAACCTCGACGAGCAGCCGATGCCAGAGACGATGACGGTGTTCTCGCGCTTGATGCCCATCGTGGCCATCATCGACTGGAAGGTGGCCAGCACGGCGTAGTCGCCGCAGCCTGGGCACCAGCGCACCTCCTGGTCCGTGGTGTAGTCCTTCTTGCTCAGCGGCGAGAGGCTCAGCGGGACTCCGACGAGGCCGGTGGTCATCAGTTCTCCTCCTGGAGGGCGTCGATTTCAGCGATGAGGTCCACTTCGAGCTCGCTCAGCGAGATCGGCAGCCCCCGGACACGGGAGTAGCTGGAGATCTCGACGAGGTAGCGGGCCTGCAGGACGGAGGCCAGCTGGCCGAGGTTCATCTCCGGGACCACCACCTTGTCGTAGGCGCGCAGCACCTCTCCGAGGTTGGCGGGCATGGGGTTGAGGTGGCGCAGGTGCGCCAGCGCGACCTCGCGGCCGCTGAGCCGGACGCGGCGGGCGGCGGCGGTGATGGGTCCATAGGTGGACCCCCAGCCGAGCACCAGGACGCGCGCCGTGCCGCTCGGGTCGTCGACGACGACGTCGGGGATGTCCGCGACGATGCCGTCGACCTTTGCCTGCCGGGTGCGGGTCATCAGCTCGTGGTTGTCCGGGTCGTAGGACACGTTGCCGGTGCGGGCTGCCTTCTCGATGCCGCCGATCCGGTGCTCGAGGCCGGGGGTGCCGGGGACCGCCCAGGCCCGGGCCAGGGTTTCCGGGTCACGGTCGTAGGGGAAGTAGGCGTCCTTGCCGGACTCGTCGGTGGCGTTGGGGGCGACGGCGAACCCGGGCTCGATCGGGGGGATGGCGTCCAGGTCCGGGATCCGCCACGGCTCGGCGCCGTTGGCGAGGTAGCCGTCGGACAGCATGATCACGGGGGTGCGGTACTTGACCGCGATCCTGCAGGCCTCGATGGCGGTCTCGAAGCAGTCCGTGGACGACTTGGCCGCGATCACCGGCACCGGCGCCTCACCGTTGCGCCCGTAGAGGGCCTGCATCAGGTCCGCCTGCTCCGTCTTGGTGGGCATGCCCGTGGAGGGGCCGGAGCGCTGCACGTTGACCACCACAAGCGGCAACTCGGTCATCACAGCCAGGCCGATCGCCTCGCCCTTCAGCGCCATGCCTGGGCCGGAGGTCGTGGTGATGCCCAGCGCGCCCGCGAACGAGGCCCCGATGGCGGCGCCGACGCCGGCGATCTCGTCCTCGGCCTGGAACGTCATGACGCCCAGGTCCTTGCGGCGGGACAGCTCGTGCAGGATGTCCGAGGCCGGCGTGATGGGGTAGGAGCCGAGGAAGAGCTGAAGGCCGGCCTTGTGTGCGCCGGTGATCAGCCCGTAGGCGGTGGCAAGGTTTCCCGAGATCTGGCGGTAGCGGCCCTTCGCCATGGGCGCCCGGGCCACGTGGTAGCGCACCTCGAACACCTCGGTGGTCTCGCCGAACGCGTAGCCGGCGTTGAAGGCCGCGATGTTGGAGTCGCGGATGAGCGGCTTCTTGGCGAACTTCTGCGAGAGGAACTTCACCGTGCCCTCGGTGGGCCGCGAGTACAGCCAGCTCAGCAACCCGAGCGCGAACATGTTCTTGGTGCGGGAGGCGTCCTTGCGGCTCAGCTCGAACTCCGCGACGGCGCCGGTGGCCAGCCCGGTGAGGTCAAGGGCGTGCACTGAGTAGTTGGCGAGGGTGCCGTCCTCCAGCGGGTTGCTGGCCCACCCGATCTTGGCCAGGTTGCGCTTGGTGAAGTCCGCGGTGTCGACGATGATGACCCCGCCGCGCGGAAGATCCCGCAGGTTGGCCTTCAGCGCCGCCGGGTTCATCGCCACCAATACGTCCGGCACGTCGCCCGGGGTGACGATGTCGAAGTTGGCGAAGTGCAGCTGGAAGCTCGAGACCCCGGGCAGCGTGCCCTGCGGTGCCCGGATCTCGGCGGGGAAGTTGGGGAGGGTGGCGATGTCGTTGCCGAAGCTCGCCGTCTCCGCGGTGAACCTGTCGCCGGTCAGTTGCATGCCGTCACCGGAATCACCGGCGAATCGAATGACAACCCGGTCTAGGGGGAGCTGCTCAGCCACGTGCTATCTACCTCAAGGATCTGTGATGATGACCTGGCCCATTGTAGGGTTACCGCCTCCTGAGCCCGCCTCCCTCGTTGCGCTGAGAGTGAACTGCCGCCACTAGACTTCCCTCATGCTGGCTGCCCGGGACTGGTTCGACGATGCTTCGGTGTTCGTCGTGGACGTCCCGTTGGCGTGCTGCGCGCTGGAAACGCAGGCCGCCGCCGGGGACCGGGCCGTGGTGGACGCCTCGTCGATTCCGCCGGGTGCCAAGCTGGTGGTGACGCTGTCCGGCACCCTCACCGCCCCCGTCGTCCCGGCCATCATGGACACGCTGGACCGGCTTCCCGCCGAGAGGACCGTCGTGGCCTTCGGTGCGTGCGCCTGCGTCGGCGGACCTTATTGGGACTCGTACTCGGTGCTCGCGGGAGCCGAGTCGCTCGTGCGGGTGGACCACTTCATCGCCGGCTGCCCGCCCCCGCCGGAGGCACTCACGTCATACCTGGAGGGGATCCGTCGTGACGCAGCCCAGGCCTGACGAGCCCCGTCGGGGAGCTGGGGCGGTGGAGATGGTGGAGCCACCACACTGGCACTCCCGCGCGGCTGCGGCCCTGTCCGAGGGGTTCACGTTCCTGGCCAACCTCACCGCCGTCGACGAGGTGGGCCACTCGGACCACATCCGCGTGCTGCTCTGGCTGGAGAACCCCGACGACGGCGCCCCTCTGCGCCTGGCGGTGCTGGCCGATCGCGACGACCCCCACCTCCCGGACCTCGCGGACATCCTGCCCGGCGCCGCCTGGCTGCAGCGCCAGATCCATGACTTCTTCGGCGTGCGCTTCGACGGGGCCGACGAGCGGCCGCTGATCCATCACGGCGGGGGCGCCCCGATGCGCAAGGACGTGCTGCTCGCCCCCCGGCAGTCCCAGCACTGGCCGGGCGCGCTGGAACCGGGCGAGACGGAGCAGTCACCCGGCCGAAGGGCGCTGGTGCCCCCCGGCGTCCCGGACCCCGCCGTCGTGGCGGATCCGGAGGCCACGGCCGCGGACATCGCGCTGTCGGCGACGGGGGCCCGGGTCAGGAGGACGCGATGACCGCCCACGGCTCCATCGCCCTGATCGAGGACCGGTGCACCTCCTGCATGATCTGCGCCCGCGAATGCCCCACCTGGTGCATCACGCTCACCTCCCACCTCGAGCAGTCGGTGCCGGCGCCCGGCGCCCGGCCCCGGACCCACAACGTGCTGGACACGTTCACCATCGACTGGGCGCTGTGCATGTACTGCGGCGTGTGCATCGAGCAGTGCCCCACCGACGCCCTCGAGTGGGGAGGCGCCCGCGTGCCGTCCGCGGACCGTCTGGTGGACCTCCTCCACCACCGCGACCGTCTCGCCCCCCGACAGGACGGCGTTGGCTAGGGGCCTCGAGACGGCGACCCGGGACCTGAAGCAGGCTGCCTCGACGCGCGCCGTCTGGTTCGGTTTTCTCGGCAGCCTCGGCATCCTGGTCGGCTCGCTGAGCCCGGCGTACCTGCCGCAGGCCTCCCCGATGTGGGACGTGCTGCGCGGCCTGGGCATCGACGGGGACACCACGAAGGTCGTCGGCAGCGTCGCCACCCTCGGTGGTCTCGCGCTGCTCCTGGAGGCATGGTTCAGGTTGCGGCCGGCCAGGCGGCGCGCGGCCGGGCATCCGCAGCTGCGGCATTGGGCGGTGCTGGCCATCGTGGCTGCCCCGTTGGCGTTCGGGCCCCCGATCTTCTCGCACGACGCCTACTCCTACGCTGCGCACGGCTGGCTCATCCACAACAACCTCAGCCCCTATCAGGTGGGCCCGGGGATTCTTCCCGGCTACTACGCGGACCAGGTGGCATGGGTGTGGCGGGAGACGACGGCGCCCTACGGCCCGTTGTCGCTGTGGATGAGCCACGGCATCGTGATCCTGGCCGGATTCGATCCCTTCCTCTCGGCCGTCCTGATGCGGGTGCCCGCGCTGATCGGCGTGCTGCTGATCGGTGCCCTGGTGCCCCGGATCGCCAGGCGGGTGGGCGTGGACCCGTCGGCCGCCAGCTGGTTCGCGGTCCTCAACCCCATCCTGATCATCGACTTCGTCGGTGGCGCCCACAACGACGCCCTCATGGTCGGGTTGATGCTGCTCGGCATCTGGGTGTCCATGCGGTATGGCCGCTGGTGGGCCGGGGCGCTCATCGTCGGCGCGGCCGCGGCCATCAAGCAGCCCGCCTTCCTGGCCGCCGTCGCGCTCCCGTTCCTGGTCACCCCGTGGACCTCCTGGCGGCCCCGCGACGTGGCGTGGGCGGCCGCCAAGGCCTTGACGTCGTTGGCCCTCGCGGTGGCGGTGTTCGCGCTCATCTCCGTGGTCTCCGGGATGGGCTTCGGGTGGATCAACGCCCTCAATGTGCCCGGCATGGCCGAGACCATCTCCCCGTTCACCCTGCTGGGTCACGCCCTGCAGTACCCGGCCACCGCCCTCGGATGGGACCCCAGCGGACGCGCGGTGGTCACCGTCGTGCGCGGCATCGGGGCAGTGGTCTCGTTCATCGGAATCGCCGTGTTCGCCCACCAGCACCTCGGCCGCCGGCCGCTGACCTTCCTCGCCTACTCGTTCCTGTGGTTCGCGCTGTGCGCCCCCGCGCTGCACTCCTGGTACCTGCTGTGGGGGGCGGTGCTGCTGCCGATGGCGCACCCCTCGTCGAAGATGCTGCGCGCGGCCATCGTGATGACGGTGATGCTGCTCGGCTTCGGGGCGTTGACCTTCGGGCTGCGCAACGGGGCGTGGGCCCTGGTGCTGATCCTGTTCGCCGCCGGCTACTGGATCATGCACACCCACGAGCTGAGCCAGCCCATGGACGAGGCGGAGACCGTCACGGTGTGAAGGCCCGCTCCGGGAGTCGGTAGTCGACGACGACGGGGGAGTGGTCGCTGATCCGCTCCTCGTAGCTGGCCTCGCGCCCCACCCAGGCCGCCGTCGCGCTGCGGGCCAGGCCGGGGGAGGCCAGGTGGTAGTCGATCCGCCACCCGGCGTCGTTGGCCCAGGCCTGGCCGCGCCACGACCACCAGCTGTAGGGGCCCTCCGCGTCCGGGTGGACGCGGCGGACCACGTCGACGAGGCTGCGGGGGCTGAGGATGGAGCCGAACCAGTCGCGCTCCTCGGGGAGGAAGCCCTCGGACCTCTGGTTGGTGCGCCAGTTGCGCAGGTCCTGCCGGGTGTGGGCGATGTTGAAGTCGCCCATCACGAGGAACTCGCGGCCCTCGGCCGCCGCCTCGCGCCGGGAGGTGGTCAGCAGCCGGGCGAACCCCCGCATGAAGCGCATCTTGCGCAGGTACTTCTCCTCGGTGCCCTCCTCGTGGGGCCACGCGGCCCCCTTGGGGAGGTAGAGCGAGGCCACCCGCAGGGGCGCATCCGCCAGGTCGACCTCGAGGTAGCGGCCCTCGGTGGCGAAGTTGGCGAGGTCGCGGTTGATGATCCGCACGGCCGGCACCGGCTCCGGGCTGAGGTCCGGGCCGAACTGGGTGGCGGTGCCGTCGAGGCTGCGCACGCGCGCCGGCCGGGTCCTGGTGAGCACCGCGACGCCGTTGCGGCCGGCCCGCTGGCCGGGGTCCAGGGTCACGTGATAGCCGTTGAAGGCCTCGAACGGGAGGTCCTCGACGCGGCAGCGCACCTCCTGCAGCGCGATGACGTCCGCGGCGGTGGCGTCCCAGTAGGGGCGGAAGCCGCGCCGGAGGGCGGCACGGATTCCGTTGACGTTGTGGGTGCCGATGCGCATGGGGTCGGTCACCACCGCGTCAGCGGTAGTTCACGTACTGGACCGCGAAGTCGTAGTCCTGCTCCTTGATCATCGCCTGAACGGCTTGGAGGTCGTCGCGGCTCTTCGACGAGATGCGCAGCTCCTCGCCCTGGATCTGGCACTTGACGCCCTTGGGTCCCTCGTCGCGCAGCAGCTTGGAGATCTTCTTCGCGTTCTCGGTGGTGATGCCCTGCTTGGTGGTGGCGGTGATCTTCCAGATCTTTCCGGAGGGGCGCGGGTCGCCGGCGTCCAGGGCCTTGAGGCTGACGCCGCGGCGGACCAGCTTGGACTGGAACACGTCGAGGACCGCCTTGACGCGCTCCTCGGAGACCGCCTCCATCTCGATGTTCTCGCCGGACCAGGCGATCTTGGCCTCGGTGTTCTTGAAGTCGAACCGCTGGCCGACCTCCTTGACCGCCTGGTTGAGCGCGTTGTCGACCTCCTGTCGGTCGACCTTGCTGACGACGTCGAATGAGCTGTCTGCAGCCATGGGTGGCCTCCTGCGGTGAGTCTCGGGGTGGTTGGGCCCCATTGTGCCAGCCCGCCTGGGGGCGGGGGCGCCACCTGCACGGCGGGGGTGCGTTGGCGATGGGGCCCGGGCGCTGCTAAGCTCGTGCGTCGCCGGGATGCCCGGCATGGCAGGTTGCCCGAGTGGCCAAAGGGAGCGGTCTGTAAAACCGTCGGCGTAGCCTACGTTGGTTCAAATCCAACACCTGCCACTAGGCCTCGGACCGGATTGGTACGGGGCCTAGTTTCGTTTTCATCCTGAGAGAGGGGCCGACGATGGCCACCCCACACATCGCCTGCGAGCCCGGCGACATCGCCCCACTGGTGATCATGCCCGGAGATCCGAAGCGGGCCGAGCGGATCGCCAGGACCCGCATGCAGGACGTGCGCCTTGTCTCCGACGTGCGCGGCATCGCGGCCTGGACGGGCACCGTCGACGGCGTGCCGATGACGGCGATGGCCTCCGGGATGGGCGTCCCGTCGCTGTCGATCTACGCCACCGAGCTCTTCTCCCAGTTCGGCGTGCAGCGGATCTGCCGCGTCGGGACCTGCGGGGGCATCTCGTCGAAGGTCGCGGTCAAGGACGTCATCGTCGCCTCGGCGGCACACACCAATTCCGCGGTGGCCACGCTCGACATTCCGGGGGTGAGCCTCTCGCTGGCGGCGTCCTACGACATGCTGCGCGGCGCCGTCGAGTCTGCCCGCGCCTCGGGCCGGCCGGTGCACGTCGGGGCCGTGTTCACCAGCGACTTCTTCTATTCTTCGCGCACGGACATCATCCCGGGCCTCGACCGCCTGGGCACCCTGGGCGTCGAGATGGAGGCCGCGGGTCTCTACGCATGCGCCCTGGCCAACAACGCGGAGGCGCTCGCGGTGCTGACCGTCTCGGACCACCTGAAGGACGGCTCGTCGGACCTTTCCGCAGAGGAACGCGAGACGCTGTTCGAGGGGGCCTTGGAGGTCGCGGTGGCGGCCCTCAAGGCCTGATCGGCCGCGCAGTCACGGCGACGCGGACGCGATTTGTGGTGATCGTCGCGGCCCATGTATGGTTGGTCGTCGGCTGGCCCCTATAGCTCAGTAGGTAGAGCGTCTCCATGGTAAGGAGAAGGTCTGCGGTTCGATTCCGCATGGGGGCTCGGTTCCCTCCTGCACCACCAGGGGGGAACTCTGACGGGGTAGCTCAGTCGGTAGAGCAAGCGGCTCATAATCGCTGTGTCGCGGGTTCGAATCCCGCCCTCGTCACCGATACCGCCACACCAGCGCACCGCGCGAAGCTAGCTAAGGAATCTGATCATGGCCAAGAAGAGTCAGGACGTTCGTCCGAAGATCACGCTCGCGTGCACCGAGTGCAAGGAGCGCAACTACATCACCAAGAAGAACCGTCGAAACGATCCCGATCGTCTCGAGATCAAGAAGTTCTGCCCGCGTTGCCGCACCCACAAGGCGCACCGCGAGACCCGCTGAACACGCCCCCGATCCACCGGACCGGCCACCCCTCTCGCAGGGGTGGCCGGTCTGTTTCATCCCCGCTCCGCCGTTGTAGCCTTGCGCCCATGCCCATCACCGCCGAACACGTCGGGCGCCGCTACCCCGCCGCCCCGCCGTATGTGATCAGCCACGCCAAGATCGGCGAGTTCGCCGAGGCGCTGCGCGACGAGAATCCCGCCTACCGGGGCGAACACCCCATCGCCCCGCCCACCTTCGCCGCCGTGATCGCGGCCCAGGCCTGGGGAGCCCTCTTCGGCGACGAGGAACTGGGCCTGGCGCTCAACCGCACCATGCACACGGACCAGAGCTTCACCTTCCACCGCCCCCTGCGCCCGGGAGACGTCGTCGTCGCGGAGCTGAGCATCGAGAAGGTGCGCAACCGGGGCCAACTGGACATGATCACGGTCCTGGTGGACCTCGCCGTCGACGGGGCCACCGTCTGCGAGGCCCGCTCCACCCTCATGCACACCCGGGAGGACGACCATGCCTGACGCCACCGTCGGCCAGCAGCTGCCGGAGCTCCGGGTCCCCGTGACCCGCTCCACCGTGGTGCGCTACTCGGGCGCCTCCACGGACTTCAACGAGATCCACTTCTCGGACCGGCACGCCCGCGCCATCGGTCTGCCCGGCGTGGTGGCCCACGGAATGTGGACCATGGGTGCGGGGCTGAAGATCGTCACCGACTGGGCGGAGGACCCCGCCCGGGTGCTCAGCTACTTCGTCCGCTTCACGCGCCCCGTCGTCGTCCCGGACACCGATGAGGGCACCGAGGTGACCTACACCGCGACAGTCACGCACCTGAGCGACGGCGTGGCCACCGTCGCCATCACCGCCACCTGCGGCGAGGACGCCGTGCTGGGGGCGGCCAAGGCCGAGGTGCGCGTTGACTGAGTGCCGCATCGACCGGCTCTCGGTGGACACGGGCGCACCACGCGTGGCGGACTCGGCCCTGCTGGCGGACCACACCACGCTGCGGGTGGGTGGCCGGGCCAGACGCTTCGAGGTGGCCGAGACCGAGCGCGATCTCATCGACCTGGTCACCGAGTGCGACGAGGCGGCCGAGCCGCTGCTCATCCTCGGCGGAGGCTCGAACCTGCTGATCTCCGACGACGGCTTCCCCGGCACAGTGGTGCGGGTGGCCCTCGCGGGGCTGGACGCTGACGTGTCCACCTGCGGTGGCGCGGCGGTGCGGGTCGCGGCGGGCGAGAACTGGGACGACGTGGTGGCCTACGCCGTCGAGCAGGAGTGGAGCGGCCTGGAGACGCTCTCGGGGATCCCCGGCAGCGTGGGCGCGACCCCCATCCAGAACGTGGGCGCCTACGGTTCGGACGTCTCTCATACGA
This sequence comes from Tessaracoccus luoxuelianae, assembly GCF_054483915.1. Taxonomy (NCBI): domain Bacteria; kingdom Bacillati; phylum Actinomycetota; class Actinomycetes; order Propionibacteriales; family Propionibacteriaceae; genus Tessaracoccus; species Tessaracoccus luoxuelianae. The sequence goes on from NZ_CM137013.1 coordinate 1,461,195, forward strand.
TCACCTCGGTGCGCACCTGGGATCGCCACGACCGCACCCAGCGCACGTTTCCGCTCACCGAGTGCGGGTTCGCGTACCGGTCCTCCCGGTTCAAGCGAGAGCCGGGCCGCTATGTGGTGCTCGACGTGGGGTTCCAGCTCCCCCTCGGGTCGCTCGGCGCACCGATCGCCTACCCCGAGCTGGCCGCCCGCCTGGGCACGGATGTGGGCCGGAGGGTGCCCGCGGGGGAGGTCCGCGACGCCGTGCTCGCCGTCAGGCGCGGCAAGGGCATGGTGCTCGATCCGGCGGATCATGACACCTGGAGCGCGGGTTCCTTCTTCACCAATCCCATCCTGACCCCCGACGAGGCGGCCGCGCTGCCCGCCGACGCGCCCCGCTTCGCCTCGGGCCAGGACGTGAAGACCAGCGCCGCCTGGCTGATCCAGCACTCCGGGTTCGGGAGGGGGCACGGCGGGCCCCGCGCGGCGCTGTCGGGCAAGCACGTGCTCGCCCTCACCAACCGCGGGGGCGCCACGGCCGCGGACCTGGTGGCGCTGGCCAGAGAGGTCAGGGATGGGGTGGAGGCCCGCTTCGGGGTGCGCCTGGTGCCGGAGGTCAACCTCGTGGGCGTCAGCCTATGACTCCGCGGGGATGAGCGGGGCGCGGGTCAGTCGCGCCGCCCCAGCACCGTCTCGGCGGCGGCCACATAGCCGGCCGCCAGGGTGTGCGCCGCCAACCTCAGCGCGTCGCGGCCCGGGAGGAAGGCGCCATGGTGCAGCCCCACGCCGTCGACCCGGCCGGTGCCGATGAAGCACATCACCGAGGCGGTGGCCAGGCCGTACTCCCCGAAGTCATCCGAGCCGCAGGACCGGAACGGCGTCTCCGCCACCGTGATCCCCAGCGAAGAGAGGGTGGGATCCAGCCGCCGCACCAGCCCGGGATCGTTGACCAGCGCCGGCCCGCCGTGCACGAAGCGGGTGGCCGCGGCGGCGCCCCGGGCGAGCGCCACCGCGTCGGCGGTCCGGGCGATGGCCTCGTGCAGCAGGGCCCGATCCTCGTCGGAGTAGGTGCGGATGGTGCCGCGGCAGCGGGCCTCGTCGGCGATGATGTTGGGGGCCGTCCCGCCGGAGATCTGGCCGATCGACACGACCGTGGGGTGCGTGGGATCGATGATCCGGTTCGGGAGGCCTGAGACGGCGGTCACGATGCTGGCCAGCGTGGTGATGGGGTCGATGGCCACGTGCGGATAGGCCCCGTGGCCGGGCCGCCCGCGCACCACGATCTCGAACTCGTCGTAGGCGGCGTTGACGGCGCCGGCGCCGGTGGACACGACGCCGCGGTCCACTTCAGGCTGGACGTGGACCCCGACCATGGCCTCGACCTCCTGGTCGTCGAGCAGGCCGGAGGCCACCACGTCGCTCGCGCCCGGGGGAGTGATCTCCTCGCGCGGTTGCAGGATGGGCACCATGCCGACCGGAAGCTCCAGGCCGCGTGCCGCGGTGATCAGGGCCCACAGGGCGCCGAGATGCACGTCGTGCCCGCAGGCGTGCATGACGCCTGGCCTGCGTGACTCCCACTCGATCCCCGTTGATTCCGTGACCGGCAGCGCGTCGAGCTCGGCGCGGAGCCCGATGGAAGGGCCGGGAGGGCCCAGCCGCGCCCATGCCCCGGTGTGGGCCACGTGGGTCCAGTGCGTCCACTCCGCGGCGCGCACGAAAGTGTCGCGGGTGGGTTCCTCCTCGCCGCTCAGATGAGGCTCGGCGTGAATGGCGCGGCGCAGCGCCGCCGCGTCCGGGAGTGCCCGATCGATGCCCTCGACGAGGGCGCTGAGCAGGGGCGATGTCATAGCCACGGAGTCTAGTCGGGAACCCTTGATCGGGACCGGAGTAGCCTGTCGTGGTGCCCCAGCCCCCCACCACCCTTCGTCCCGCCGCGCCCCGGCGCTCCAGTCTGCTGCGGCTGTTTCCCTACCTGCGCCCGTTCTGGCGGCAGTTCGCGCTCGCCCTGGCGTTGGCTCCGCTGGGCGTGGCGATGGCGGTGTTCATCCCCCTCCTGCTCGGTCGCATCGTCGACGGGCCCATCGCGGGCCGCGACGGCTGGGGGGGTGGCGCTCTACGCGATGCTGATCCTGGTGGCCGGGGCGGTCGACGCGGGGGTCAACCTGCTGCGTCGGTGGATGATGACGCGCGCCACGTCGGCGCTGGAGGCCAACCTCCGGCTGGACCTGTTCGACAAGCTCCAGGCGCTCCAACTCGGCTTCCACAAGCGGTGGGAGTCGGGCCAGCTGCTCTCGCGGATCATGAGCGACCTCGGGCTGCTCAGACGGTTCATGTCCTTCGGCGTCCTCATGCTGCTGATGAACACCGTGCAGATCGTCGTGGTGGTGTCCATCATGGTGGCCATGCACTGGCCGTTGGGCGTGGCTGTGCTGGTCACCGTGCTCCCCGTGGTGGCGGTGACCACCTCGCTGGTCCATCGCTTCGGCCTGGTGTCGCGGGAGGTGCAGGACCGCACGGGCGACGTCGCGTCCACGGCCGAGGAGGCGCTGCACGGCGTCCGCGTGATCCGGTCCTTCGGGCGGGTCCCCTTCGCGTTCCGCGGCTTCGACCGTCGGGCCGTCCTGCTTCGGGACTCCGGTGTCCGTCGCATGCGCCTCGCCTCGGTGTTGTGGACGCTGCTCGAGGTGTTCCCTTCGGTGCTGCTGGTGATGGTGCTCGGTGGCGCCGCCGTCGCCTCGGCGCAGGGTCTGCTCACCCTCGGCGAGGTGGTGGCGTTCGTGACCCTGCTGCTGTCGCTGGCCTGGCCCGTTGGATCACTCGGCTTCCTGCTGTCCTTCATGCGGGAGGCCCAGACCGCCGCGGACCGCGTCTGCGAGGTCTTCGACGCCCCCGTCACCATCGTCTCCGGCACCCGCCGCCTGGCGAACCCACGCGGCGCGCTCAGCCTGCGGGACGTCTCCTTCAGGTTCGACGACTCGGACACCCCGACCCTCTCAGGCGTCACCCTCGATATCGCCCCTGGCGAGACGGTGGCCCTGGTGGGCGGCACAGGGTCGGGCAAGTCCACCATCGTCTCACTCATCCCGCGCCTTCAGGACGTGACCGGCGGCGCCATCCTGCTCGACGGGGTCGACATCCGCGAGTTGGAGCTCACCCAGCTGCGCTCCCTGGTGGCCACCGCCTTCGAGGACCCCATCCTGTTCTCGATGTCGGCACGCGAGAACCTCACCCTCGGCCGCCCCGACGCCACCGCTGACGACATCGCCGACGCGGTGCGGGTGGCCTCCGCCGAGTTCGTCTACGACCTGCCGTGGGGCCTGGAGACCAGGCTGGGGGAGCAGGGGCTCAGCCTGTCCGGCGGGCAGCGGCAGCGGCTCGCCCTGGCGCGCGCCATCCTTGTCCGGCCCAAGGTCCTCGTCCTCGACGACACCCTGAGCGCGCTGGATATCCACACGGAGGCGGAGGTCGAGGCGGCCCTCACCTCCACCCTCACCGGCGTCACCGGGGTTGTCGTGGCCCACCGCGCATCCACGGTGCTCATCGCCGACCGCGTCGCGATGTTGGTGGAGGGTCGGATCGCCCATGTCGGCACCCACCAGGAGCTCCTGGCCACGGTCCCCGAGTACCGCGAGCTGCTGTCGGCCGACTACAGCATCGAGCCCGAACTGGCAGAGGAGGCGGCCCGATGAGCGACACCCAGGACACGGCACTCGAGGACTGGCGCGGGGTCAAGCAGGACATCGCCGAGGAGTCGGACTCGACGGTGGCGCTGCGGCCCGCGAGCCGCCGGCTGCTCGCGGACCTGGTCCGCCCGTACCGGCGCTGGGGCGCGGTGCTGATCGCCGTGGTGGTGCTGGAATCCATGGCCCGTCTCGTCGTGCCCATCATCGTGCAGCGCGTGCTGGACGATGGGATCCCCGCGATGCAGGGGGGTGAATCATCCACCCTCCTCACGCTGTTGGGCGTGATGATCGGAGCCATCGTCGTTCAGGTGACCTCCCGCGCGTTCTTCCTGCGGAAGTCCGGCGTGATCGGCAACGAGCTCCTTCTCACGCTTCGCCGGAGGCTGTACGCGAAGTTCCAGCGCCTGAGCGTGGGCTTCCACGACCGGTACACCTCCGGTCGCGCCGTGTCGAGGATGACGAGCGACGTGGAGGCCGTGCAGGAACTGGTCCTCCAGGGCCTGGACGTCGTCGTGGCGGCGCTGCTCACCATCGTCGGCTCCACCGTCATCCTGCTGCTGCTGGATTGGCGGCTCGCGCTGGTGGCGTTCGCCACCTATCCGCTCCTGTGGCTGATCATGCGGTGGTTCGCCAAGGCCTCCACCCGGGCGTTCCGGCACGTCCGGACCCTGTCGGCGGTGGTCATCGTCCAGTTCATCGAGACGATGACCGGGATCAAGGCCGTCCAGGCGTTCCGTCGGGAGCCCCGGTCGCGGGAGATCTTCGAGGCCGTCGCGCTGCAGTACCGCGACGCCAACACCACTGCGCTGCGCGTGTTCGCCCGCGCCATGCCCGGCATCCAGTTCGTCGGCCACGTCGGCGTGGTCGTGGTGGTGACGGTGGGCGGCTACATGGCCCTCGCCGACGAGCTGACCGTCGGGACGCTGGCCGCGTTCGTGCTCTACGTCCGCATGTTCTTCGATCCCATGCAGGACCTCGGCCAGTTCATCTCGTCCCTCCAGTCGGCGTTGACCGCGCTGGAGAAGGTCTCCAGCGTGATGGCCGAGGAGCCTGACGTGCGGGACCCCGAGCATCCGGTGCCGATGCCCGAGGCGCGCGGCGAGGTGGCCTTCGACGGCGTGGACTTCTCCTACATCGAGGGCGCCACGGTGTTGCCCGGCCTGACCCTCGCCATCCCGGCCGGGCAGACGGTGGCACTCGTCGGCACCACGGGCGCAGGCAAGACCACCATCGCCAAGCTGATCGCACGCTTCTACGACCCCCAGGCGGGCGTCGTGACCCTCGACGGGGTGGACCTGCGGGCGCTCGACGACGTCACGCTGCGCCGGCACGTGACGCTCCTGACGCAGGAGAACTTCATCTTCGCGGGCTCTGTGGCAGACAACATCGCCTTCGGCCGCCCGGACGCCACGCGGGAGGAGGTCGTGGCCGCAGCCCGGGCCGTGGGGGCGCACACGTTCATCCAGGACATGGCGGCGGGCTACGACACGGACACGGGCAAGCGCGGCTCGCGGCTCTCGGCTGGGCAGCGGCAGCTGGTCGCGTTCGCGCGGGTGGTCCTCGCCGACCCGCGGGTCCTCATCCTCGATGAGGCAACGTCGTCGCTGGACGTGCCCACCGAGCGGCTCGTGCAGCGGGCGCTCGGAACCATCCTGGCCGATCGGACGGCGATCATCATCGCCCACCGCCTCTCGACGGTGGAGATCGCAGACCGCGTGCTGGTCCTCCAGCACGGGAGGGTGGTCGAGGACGGGGAGCCCTCTGAGCTGGTGGGCGGCGAGGGTCGCTACGCGGACCTGCACCGCGCCTGGATGGCGTCGTTGGCGTGACGGCTGGTTCGCGTCCCGATGCCAAAGCGCATATAGTGGGGCAGGCCGGTTTAAGTTGCCAAGGTCGAAGCGTGCTCAAATGCACCCTCCGTCCAGGTGGGTGAACCGTCACAGGGTAGTAGCTCAATTGGCAGAGCAGCGGTCTCCAAAACCGCAGGTTGGGGGTTCGAGTCCCTCCTGCCCTGCTGGGGAACCACTGATCAATGCTGTTCTCGGCGAGGACGCGCCGGACGGGATGAGGTGGTGCCACTACATCTGGTGCGTGGACTTGACGTCCATATCCAGATGGAGGGGTGCCAGATCGCCCGGTCCGGTGCGCCGCAGCCAGAACATGATTGATCAGTGATTCCCCCAGGCAGCCATCGATTCAGGTCGCCTCGCACGCCTACCGACACGCGTTGTCGGTGAGGCATTTTGTTTGTTAGAGCGAAGGGAAGTCCAGCGGTGAGCGACAAGTCGCACGACGCGGAACCGGACAACGAGGAAGTCGTGTCCGGGGGCCCTGATGCGCTCGACGCCGACGAGGTCGTCTCCGACGGGGAGGCGCTCGCAGAGGCGGAAGCCGCGGCTATCGCCGCGGACGAGGACGTGACGCTCGGCCAGGGGCCGGCGCCCTCTGATGACGAGGTGATCTCGGAGCACGAACGCGAGTTCGCGGCGGACCCGGAGGCCTCACAGACGCCGGTCATCCAGCGGCGCACCGCCAAGGCGCCGGTTCGCAAGGACGCCCCCACCCGCAAGCGGAACGCCGCGTTGGCCGAGGATGAAGACCCCTACCGGGCCGGCAACCCGGCCGAGTTCGTCCGGCAGTCCGCCGGGGAGCTCAAGAAAGTGGTGTGGCCCACCTGGCCGCAACTGGTGACCATGTTCGGCGCGGTGCTCGTCTTCGTGCTCATCATGATCCTCATCGTGGGACTGCTGGACCTCGCGTTCGGCTGGTCCCTTCTGCAGATCTTTGGGAGCAACGCATGACAGATTCTGACAATTCCGACCTCGACTTCGAGATCGACCTCGGCGGCCCCGAGGAGACGGCCTCCGACGAGGTGGAGATCGACCTCGGCGGGTTCGCCGAGGACGTCGAGGCCGAGGAAGAACCCGTCCTGTTGGCCGACGAGCCGTCGGAGGACCCGGACGGGGACGCCGCCGCCGACGACGCCCTGGCGGTCGCGCTCAGCGAGCTGCGCGCCGAGCTCGAGTCGAAGTACGGCGAGTGGTACGTCATCCACACGTACTCCGGCATGGAGAACCGCGTCAAGCAGAACGTGGACTCCCGTGCGCAGAGCCTCAACATGGAGGAGTACATCTTCGAGACGGTCGTGCCCACCGAAGAGGTCGTCGAGATCCGCAACAACGCACGCAAGACCGTTACACGGTGCGTCCTGCCCGGCTACGTCCTCATCCGGATGGAGCTGACCGACGACTCCTGGAGCGTCGTGCGTCAGACCCCGTCGGTCACCGGCTTCGTCGGCCACGGGCAGCAGCCGGTGGCGCTCTCCATCGACGAGGTCCTCAATATGCTCACTCCCTCCGTCATCGCCACGGTCAACGCCGCCCAGGCGGGCGCGGCCGTGGCGCGGAGGAAGAAGGTCGAAGTCGTCGACTTTGCAGTCGGTGACTCCGTCATGGTGACCGACGGCCCCTTCACGGGTGTGCACGCCACGATCACCGAGATCAACCCGAACAACCAGCGGATCATCGCGCTGGTCGAGATCCTCGGGCGTGAGACCCCCGTCGACCTCGAGTTCAAGCAGGTCGAGAAAGTCGTCTAAGATTGTGCGTTGCGCCCGTCCGCGGGCTCATCCATCCAATAGGTAAAGGACCCCCATGCCTCCCAAGAAGAAGGTAGCGGCCCTCGTCAAGGTCGCCCTGAATGCAGGATCTGCCACTCCGGCACCTCCGGTCGGTACCGCCCTCGGTCCGCACGGCGTCAACATCATGGAGTTCGTGAAGGCGTACAACGCTGCCACGGAGTCCCAGCGCGGCAACGTCATCCCCGTCGAGATCACCATCTACGAGGACCGCACGTTCACCTTCATCACGAAGACGCCGCCCGCCGCCGAGCTGATCAAGAAGGCCGCCGGGATCAAGAGTGGTTCCGCGAACCCCCTCACCACCAAGGTGGCGAAGATCACCAAGGACCAGGTCCGCGAGATCGCCACTCAGAAGCTGCCGGACCTCAACGCCAACGACGTCGAGGCCGCCATGAAGATCGTGGAAGGCACCGCCCGCTCCATGGGCGTCACCGTCGACTGATCTGCCCCACCCATACACCCTGGCAGGGGAGTGCTCCCCACACCAGAACTGGTCGACCGGCCCACGAGGCCGGCTGAAGTGAAGGAACCAGCATGAAGCACAGCAAGGCTTACCGCGCCTCCGCGGAGAAGCGCAACGAGGAGCAGGCCTACAGCCCGCAGGAGGCCCTCCGCCTCATCAAGGAGATGGCGTCGGCGAAGTTCGACGAGACCATCGACGTCGCCGTCCGTCTGGGCGTCGACCCCCGTAAGGCAGACCAGATGGTCCGCGGCACGGTCAACCTTCCCCACGGCACTGGTAAGACGGCTCGGGTCCTCGTCTTCGCTGCCGGTGACAAGGCTGACGCCGCGCGCGCCGCAGGCGCCGACGAGGTCGGCACCGACGAGCTGATCGAGAAGGTGGCCGGCGGCTACCTGGACTTCGACGCCGTCGTGGCCACCCCGGATCTGATGGGCAAGGTCGGCCGCCTCGGCCGCGTCCTCGGCCCGCGCGGCCTGATGCCGAACCCGAAGACGGGCACCGTCACGATGGACGTGGCCAAGGCCGTCTCCGAGATCAAGGGCGGCAAGATCGAGTTCCGCGTTGACCGGCACGCCAACCTGCAGTTCATCATCGGGAAGGCGTCCTTCGACGAGCAGCAGCTCATCGACAACTACTTCTCGGTGATCGAGGAGATCCTGCGGCTCAAGCCGTCGGCGTCGAAGGGACGCTACCTCCGCAAGATCGCGGTGTCCGGCACCATGAGCCCCAGCGTGCTCGTCGACATCACGGTGACCAAGCCCGCCGAGGACTGAGTCAGACCACTGCCCGACGGGGCGGGCGCCATTGCGGCGCCCGCCCCGTCGGCCGTCTCCGGTGACAGGATGGGGCCATGGCCACCGTCGACCTCCACCGCCAGGGCAGCATCGCCGTCATCACGTTGAACAACACCGGCAAGCGCAACGCCATGACCGACGACATGTGGCGAAGGATTCCCACACTGATGCGGGGCCTGGACGCGGACCCGGAGGTCGCGGTCGTGGTGCTGACCGGCGCCGGTGGCACTTTCTGCGCGGGTTCGGACATCAGTGGCCTCGACGAACTCCATCACGCCGAGGGCCCCATCAACGCGGAGCTGGCTCTGGCCCGGAGCCCCAAGCCCGTCATCGCCGCCATCGAGGGCGCCTGTTTCGGCGGAGGGCTCGAGCTCGCCGTCGGCTGCGACCTCCGGGTCGCGGGGGACTCGGCGACCTTCTCGGTGCCGCCGGCCACCCTGGGCATCGTCTACCCGGTCTCCGCCACTCAGCGGATGATCCACCTCATGGGCCCGGCGGTGACCAAGGAGATGCTGTTCACCGCCGCCCGCCTCGACGCGCAGCGCGCGCTCTCGGTCGGGCTCCTCAACGCCGTCGTGGAGGGTGGCCAGGCGCTGGAGACGGCGATCGTGATGGGGGAGCGCATGGCGGGGCTCTCGCAGCTGACCCTGCGCGCATCCAAGGAGATCGTCGACGGCCTCGTGGCCCGCGACCTCGGCGCCGAGACCGCCATCTCCTGGGTCCAACGTGCCAACTCGGGCCCCGACCTTCCCGAGGGGATCGCCGCCTTCCGTGAGCGCCGCCCCGCGCGGTTCGCGTGGCGGCCCGAGTGAGCCCGGTCGGCCTTGGCGGGTGGGCCTCAGGGCCTCAGAGGACCTTGGCGAAGAAGTCCCTCGTGCGCTGCTGCTCCGGGGCGTCGATGACCTGCGCCGGCGCCCCCCGTTCGACGATGATGCCGTCGTCCATGAAGACCACCTGGTCCGCCACTTCGCGGGCGAAGCCCACCTCGTGGGTGACCACGATCATGGTCATGCCGCTTGCGGCCAGTGCCTGCATGACGGCGAGGACCTCGCCGACCAGCTCGGGGTCCAGCGCGGAGGTGGGTTCGTCGAAGAGCATCAGTTCCGGTTCCATGGCCAGCGCCCTGGCGATCGCGACGCGCTGCTGCTGACCGCCGGAGAGCTGCGACGGGTAGTGCTCGGCGCGGTCCGAGAGCCCGACGCGCTCGAGCTGGGCGCGGGCCAGCCTCTCGGCCTCCGCACCGGCCAGCTTGCGCACCTGGCGCGGCGCCTCCATCACGTTCTCCACTGCGGTCATGTGCGGGAAGAGGTTGAACCGCTGGAACACCATGCCCACCTTGGCGCGTTGGGCGGCGATCTCCTTGTCGCCCAGGCGGTGCAGGCGTCCGTTGACCTCACGCAGGCCCATCAGCTCGCCGTCGACGAACATCCGGCCCGCGCTGATCTGCTCCAGCTCGTTGATGCAGCGGATGAGGGTGGACTTGCCGGAGCCCGACGGGCCCAGGATCACGCACACCTCGCCGCGTTCCACGGTGAGATCGACGCCCTTGAGCACGTGCAGGTCGCCGAACAGCTTGTGCACGGCCACTGCCTCCACCATGGCGGTCACGGGGTCACCTCCAGGTTGGGGTCGGCGTGGACGGTGCCCGAGGCGAGGATGGCCTGCTGACGCCTGGACATGGCCTTGGCGGGCTTCTGCCGGGAGGTGGTGTCCGTGTCGAAGCCGCGGCCGTAGTAGGCCTCCAGGTAGGACTGCCCGACCATCAGGATGGACGTGACCACGAGGTAGTAGATGGCGGCGACGATGAGCAGGGGGACCGGGAGGAAGTTCCGGTTGCCGATCGCGTTGGTGACGAAGGTGAGTTCCAGGCTGAAGGGGACCGCCAGCACCAGGGAGGTGGTCTTCAGCATGGAGATGGTCTCGTTGCCCGTGGGGGGCACGATGACGCGCATGGCCTGGGGGATGATGATCCGGCGCAGCGTCGTGGAGCGCCTCATCCCCAGCGCGGTGGAGGCCTCCCACTGCCCCTTGTCCACCGAGTTGAGGCCCGAGCGGACGATCTCGGACAGATAGGCGCCCTCGTTGAGGCCGAGCCCGAGGACGGCCGCGACACCGGCGTTGATCACGTCCTGGGTGGTGAACTCGAAGAACTCGGGCCCGAAGGGGATGCCCAGGCTGAGCCTGGGATACAGGACCGGCAACAGGCCCCAGAACACCAGTTGGGTGTAGACGGGGGTGCCCCGGAAGAACCAGATGTAGACCCAGGCGACGCCGCGGAGGATCGGATTGGTGCCCATCCGCATGATGGCCGTGGTGACCGCGAGCGTGATGCCCAGCGCCATGGCGCCGACGGTGAGGAGCAGGGTCCAGCCCATGCCGGAGAGGATCCGCGGGTCAAGCAGATGTTCGGCGACCACGTCCCAGCGGTAGTTGGGGTTGGTCAGCAGGCCATGGATCAGCATGGCCAGGAGCACCAGGATGATGCCCGCCCAGAGCCACAGGCTGGGCCTGGGGACGGGGCGGGCGCGGATCAGCTCCGGCGTGGGCGGAGGCATGCTCAGGCCTGCGGGTGGATCTCGGCGGTCTCAAGCGCCGCGTCGGTCACGCCCCAGCTGCCCAGGATGTCGCCCCAGGTGCCGTCGTCCATGAGGTGCTGGACGGCGCCCTGGATGGCCGCGGTGAGCTCGGCGTCGTCCTGAGCCACGACGATGCCCTGCGGGGCGGCGTCGCGGACCCCGCCCACCACCTCGAGCTGGTCGTTGGTGAGCGCGACGGCGTAGGAGGCCACCGTCGAGTCAGCGTAGAACGCCGCGACCTTGCCGCCGACCAGGTTCGTGGTGACGTCGGACTGCTTGGCGTAGGGGAGAACCTCGATCGGCTCGTTGCCGTCTGCCTCGCAGGCCTCGGTGAACGCGGCGAGCTCCTCCTCCTGCCAGGTGCCGGTCTGGACGCCGATGGTCTGCCCGCACAGCTCGTCGGGGTCGAACCCGTCCGGGTTGCCCGCCTTCACCGCGAAGCTGGAGCCCACCGTGATGTAGGAGATCATCGTGAAGTTGGCGGTGCGCTCCTCGGTGACGGTGAACGACGAGATGCCGATGTCGTACTTGGTTCCGATGCCGGGCAGCAGGGAGGCGAACTCGCCGTCGATCACCTCGGTCTCGACGCCGAGCACCCGGCCGATGGCCTTGCCGAGGTCGACGTCGTAGCCGATGGCCGTGGTGAGGTCCTCGGCGCGGAACTCGGCGGGGGCGTAGTCGATGGCGGCGCCGATGGTCAGGGTTCCCCTGTCGCGGATCTCCGCGGGCAGGAGGGCGGCGAGGTCGTCGACCTTGGCGACGCCGGAGACGTCGTGGGTACGGTCTGAGGAGTCCGTGGACCCTGATTCGGTCTCGGTGGTGGCCGGGGCGCTGCAGGCGCTCACGGCGAGGGTGGCCAGCAGGCCGGCGGCGAGAATGCGACGCATGAGGGTCCTTCCAGGAATTGCTGTCTTCGCGGTCTTGATCAGTGGTTCCCTAGAGGTTAATGCACGCTCCCGGGCCGTCCGCGCCCGCCCTCCGACGGTGGGACCCGGGCCTCGGCCTTCCGCCGACGACCCCCTCGATTTGGGGCTCCCGGCGGGGCTGGGTATAGTTCGCAACGCCGAAGACCGCAGGTGGCTCCCCAGCCATAACGCCGCAAGGCTCCCGCGCAGGTGTACGTGATCAGCTTCCCGAGTTCCTCGGATCGCCCCGCGCCGCCGGCGTTCGGGGCGTTTTTTGCGTCGGCGGGGCTTCGGCCCTCCTTCCGCCCACCCGGGTGGAGGGCGGATGTAGACCGGAAGGAGACCACATGGCGAGGCCGGACAAGGCTGCCAAGGTCGCAGACCTCACTGAGCAGTTCAGTAACTCTGCGGCGGCAGTTCTCACCGAGTACCGCGGTCTCACCGTCAAGGATCTGAAGACACTTCGTCGATCCCTCGGTGAGAACGCCACCTACGCCGTTGCGAAGAACACCCTTGCGGCGATCGCGGCCAAGGAAGCCGGTATCGAGGGCGTCGAAGGCACCCTCACCGGCCCCACGGCCATCGCGTTCGTCAGCGGTGACATCGCCGCCGCCACCAAGGGGCTGCGTGATTTCGCAAAGGCACATCCGTCTCTGGCAATCAAGGGTGGTGTGCTCGAGGGCAAGTTCCTCGACGCCCAGGCTGTGCTGAAGCTCGCGGACCTCGAGTCCCGCGAGGTCCTGCTGGCCAAGATGGCCGGCGCAATGCAGGCCAACCTGGCCAAGGCCGCTTACATGCTGGCCGCCCCGCTGTCGCAGGGCGCCCGTCTGTTCGGTGCTCTGCAGACCGCTGCCGAGGCCAACCCCTCCCTGATCGGTGGCGCAGGCTCCGCGCCTGCCGCCGAAGCCACGGACAACACCCCCGCCGCTGATGCGGCACCCGTTGCAGCTGACGCTGCGGAGTGATCCGTTGCAGCACCCGCTGCGATCACAGTTTTCAACGAAAGGAACGCCCACCATGGCGAAGCTCACCACTGACGAGCTCCTTGACGCTTTCAAGGAGATGACCCTCATCGAGCTCTCTGAGTTCGTGAAGATCTTCGAAGACACCTTCGGTGTCACCGCTGCCGCGCCGGTCGCCGTCGCGGCTGCCGCCCCTGCCGCCGGCGGCGACGACGCCGGTGCCGAGGAAGAGGTCTCGGACAAGGTCGACGTGATCCTGACCGCCGGCGGCGACAAGAAGATCGCCGTCATCAAGGAGGTCCGCGCGCTGACCTCCCTCGGTCTGAAGGAGGCCAAGGACCTCGTCGAGGGCGCCCCCAAGGCCGTCCTGGAGCAGGTCGACAAGGAGACCGCTGCCAAGGCCAAGGAGGCCCTCGAGGCCGCCGGCGGCAGCGTCGAGCTCAAGTGATCTGAGCCCCGGCTCAGCTCGGCACACGGCCCGCCCCCAGTGGGGGCGGGCCGTTGCGCGTCCCCCGCTCCGGATGCCTGGGGCTGAGGGTTGCGCCCCGCGCCCCGCCCGCTATCATCAGGATCAGAAGAGATCACCGTGGATCGAAGTCGACCGCAGGGCCCGTGAGGCCTGCGGTAGTTGCCGTCCTGTGCATCTTGCTCTATAGTGGTTGTTTGCCCAGCTATGCGTTGCGCCCGTGATTTGACACGGGAATTTCGCCATGCACGGAAAACCTGCTTCAAGCGTTCTTGGAAGGACCGAATCTTGGCCGCCTCGCGCTCTGCGTTGAAGAACACCAATGTCGTCTCATCCACCGGCCGAATCTCCTTCGCGAAGATTCATGAGCCGCTCGAGGTCCCAAACCTCCTGGATTTGCAGATCGACGCCTACAACTGGCTGATCGGAAACGATGCCTGGCAGAGGAGGGTGGCGGACCAGTTGGCCGCCGGCCGCACCGACGTCAATACCCGGTCCGGACTGGAGGAGATGTTCGCCGAGATCTCGCCCATCGAGGACTTCAACGAGACGATGTCGCTCTCGTTCCGCGACCACCGCTTCGAGTCCCCGAAGTGGACCATCGAGGAGTGCAAGGACCGCGACGTCACCTACGCCGCTCCCCTCTTCGTCACCGCTGAGTTCGTCAACAACGACACCGGCGAGATCAAGAGCCAGACCGTCTTCATCGGGGACTTCCCGCTGATGACGGACCGCGGCACCTTCATCATCAACGGCACCGAGCGCGTCGTGGTCTCCCAACTCGTCCGCTCGCCGGGCGTCTACTTCGAGCAGACCCCCGACAAGACGTCCGACAAGGACATCTTCTCCTGCAAGGTCATCCCGTCGCGTGGCGCCTGGCTCGAGTTCGAGATCGACAAGCGCGACATGGTGTTCGTGCGCCTGGACCGCAAGCGCAAGCAGAACGTCACCGTGCTGCTCAAGGCCCTCGGCTGGTCCGAGGACAAGATCCTCGAGGAGTTCGGCGAGTACGAGTCCATGCGCCTGACGCTGGAGAAGGACTCGGTCAAGACCCAGGACGAGGCGCTCCTGGACATCTACCGCAAGCTGCGCCCGGGCGAACCGCCGGCGCGTGACGCGGCGCAGGCGCTGTTGGACAACTACTACTTCAACCCCAAGCGCTACGACACCGCCAAGGTCGGCCGGTACAAGATCAACAAGAAGCTTGGCCTGGATCTCCCGTACGACCAGCAGGTGCTCACCCTCGACGACATCGTGGGCGCCATCCGCTACATCGTGGCGCTCCACGAGCACCGTGAGACGCTCGGCGACCTCCAGGTGGAGGCCGACGACATCGACCACTTCGGCAACCGCCGCCTCCGCACCGTGGGCGAGCTGATCCAGAACCAGCTGCGCACCGGCCTCGGCCGCATGGAGCGGGTGGTCCGGGACCGGATGACCACCCAGGACATCGAGGCCATCACGCCTCAGACCCTGATCAACATCCGCCCGGTGACGGCTGCGCTCAAGGAGTTCTTCGGCACCTCGCAGCTGTCGCAGTTCATGGACCAGAACAACCCGCTGGCCGGCCTCACGCACAAGCGTCGCCTTTCGGCGCTCGGCCCGGGCGGACTCTCCCGCGACCGCGCCGGCATGGAGGTCCGTGACGTCCACCCGTCGCACTACGGCCGCATGTGCCCCATCGAGACCCCTGAAGGCCCCAACATCGGCCTCATCGGCTCGCTGGCCTCGTTCGCCCGGGTCAACGCCTTCGGCTTCATCGAGACCCCGTACCGCAAGGTCGTCGACGGCATGGTCACCGATCAGATCGACTACCTCACCGCTGACGAGGAGGACCGCTACTCGATCGCGCAGGCCAACGCCCACGTCGATCAGTCCGGCCGCCTGACCGAGGAGAGCGTCCTCGTGCGCATCAAGCACGGCGACGTGGACCAGATCCACGCCTCCGATGTGGAGTACATGGACGTGTCGCCCCGGCAGATGGTCTCCATCGCCACGGCGCTCATCCCGTTCCTCGAGCACGACGATGCCTCCCGCGCACTCATGGGCGCCAACATGCAGCGCCAGGCCGTGCCGCTGATCCGCAACGAGGCCCCGATCGTGGGCACCGGCATGGAGTACCGCGCCGCGGTGGACGTCGGCGACGTGACGCTTGCGAAGAAGCCGGGTGTGGTCAGCTCCGTCTCCGCGGATCTGCTCGAGATCACCAACGACGACGGCACCTACCAGTCCTACAAGCTGGACAAGTTCGTGCGCTCCAACGCCGGCACCTGCATCAACCAGCGCCCGCTGGTGAAGCCGGGGGACCGCGTCGAGGTGGGCACCCCGCTGGCAGACGGCCCCTGCACGGATCAGGGCGAGCTGGCTCTGGGGAAGAACCTCCTCGTGGCGTTCATGCCGTGGGAGGGTCTGAACTACGAGGACGCCATCATCCTGTCCCAGCGCATCGTCCAGGACGATGTGCTGACCTCGATCCACATCGAGGAGCACGAGGTGGACGCCCGCGACACCAAGCTGGGCGCCGAGGAGATCACCCGCGAGATCCCCAACGTCTCGGACGAGATGCTGGCTGACCTCGACGAGCGGGGCATCGTGCGGATCGGCGCCGAGGTCTCGGCCGGAGACGTGCTGGTGGGCAAGGTCACGCCGAAGGGCGAGACCGAGCTGACCCCGGAGGAGCGCCTGCTGCGCGCCATCTTCGGAGAGAAGGCCCGCGAGGTGCGCGACACGTCCCTCAAGGTGCCCCACGGCGAGTCCGGCACCGTCATCGCGGTGCGCGTGTTCAACCGGGAGGACGACGACGAGCTCCCCCCCGGCGTCAACGAGCTGGTGCGCGTCCACGTGGCGCAGAAGCGCAAGATCTCCGACGGCGACAAGCTCGCCGGCCGCCACGGCAACAAGGGCGTCATCTCGAAGATCCTCCCCATCGAGGACATGCCGTTCATGGAGGACGGCACCCCGGTGGACATCGTGCTCAACCCCCTCGGCGTGCCCTCCCGGATGAACATCGGCCAGGTGCTGGAGAACCACCTCGGCTGGATCGCCAGGACCGGCTGGGACGTCACTGACGTCCAGGAGGAGTGGGCGGAGCGTCTGCGCGACGTCGGCCTCGGCCGGATGGAAGGCAACGCGAAGGTGGCCACCCCCGTCTTCGACGGCGCCAACGAGTCGGAGATCGGCGGGCTGCTGGCCAACTCGCTGACCACCCGTGACGGCGAGCGTCTCGTGGACGCCGGCGGCAAGGCGCGACTCTTCGACGGCCGCTCCGGCGAGCCCTACCCGGAGAAGGTGGGCGTGGGCTACATGTACATGCTCAAGCTCCACCACCTCGTCGACGACAAGATCCACGCCCGCTCCACCGGCCCGTACTCGATGATCACGCAGCAGCCGCTGGGCGGTAAGGCCCAGTTCGGCGGACAGCGATTCGGCGAGATGGAGGTGTGGGCCCTCGAGGCCTACGGCGCCGCCTGGGCACTCCAGGAGCTGCTGACCATCAAGTCCGACGACGTCCCCGGCCGCGTGAAGGTCTACGAGGCCATCGTCAAGGGCGAGAACATCCCGGAGCCGGGTATCCCGGAGTCGTTCAAGGTTCTGGTCAAGGAGATGAAGTCGCTCTGCCTGAACGTGGAGGTCCTCTCGGACGACGGTCGGGTCATCGACCTGCGCGATTCCGAGGATGATCTCCGCTCGGCGGAGGATTTCGGCATCGATCTCGGTCGCCGTCCCGGAAGCGACAACTTCATGGACGTCGGTGAAGTCTGAGTGTTGCGCTCAGTCACCCCTCGGGCCTGACACGGTCCGAATCAACACCTCAGACTCACATCGAAACAGCGCCTACGCGTCACGCGTAGGGGAAAGAGAAGCAACGTGCTGGACGTGAACTTCTATGACGAGCTGCGGATCGGTCTCGCGAGCGCCGACCAAATCCGCGAATGGTCGCACGGCGAGGTCAAGAAGCCGGAGACCATCAACTACCGCACGCTGAAGCCTGAGCGCGACGGCCTCTTCTGCGAGAAGATCTTCGGTCCCACCCGGGACTGGGAGTGCTACTGCGGCAAGTACAAGCGGGTGCGGTTCAAGGGCATCATCTGCGAGCGCTGTGGCGTCGAGGTGACACGCTCCAACGTGCGCCGAGACCGGATGGGGCACGTCGAGCTGGCCGCCCCCGTCACGCACATCTGGTACTTCAAGGGTGTCCCCAGCAGGCTCGGCTACCTGCTGGACATCGCCCCGAAGGACCTGGAGAAGGTCATCTACTTCGCGGCGCACATGATCACCGCCGTCGACGAGGAGGCCCGTCACCGGGACCTCGCGTCTCTGCAGGCAAAGGTGGAGGTGGAGACCAAGCAGGTCGCCACCCGCCGCGACGCCGACATCGAGGCGCGCATGCGCAAGCTGGAGGAGGACCTCGCCCAGCTCGAGTCTGAGGGCGCTAAGGCGGACATCAAGCGCAAGGTCCGCGAAGCGGCCGAGCGCGAGGCCGGTCAGATCCGCACCCGCTCGCAGCGTCAGCTGGACCGCATCGACGAGGTGTGGCAGCGCTTCAAGACCCTCAAGGTCCAGGACCTCGAGGGCGACGAGATGCTCTACCGCGAGATGAAGAAGCGCTTCAGCAAGTACTTCGAGGGATCGATGGGCGCCGAGGCCATCCAGAAGCGCCTCCAGTCCTTCGACCTCCAGGCCGAGTCCGTGTCGCTGCGCGAGACCATCGCCACCGGCAAGGGCCAGCGCAAGACCCGGGCGCTCAAGCGCCTCAAGGTCGTCGCGGCGTTCCTGTCCGGCCAGAACCACCCATCGGCCATGGTGCTCGACGTGGTCCCGGTGATCCCCCCGGACCTGCGCCCGATGGTGCAGCTCGACGGCGGCCGCTTCGCCACCTCCGATCTCAACGACCTCTACCGTCGCGTGATCAACCGCAACAACCGGCTCAAGCGCCTCCTGGATCTCGGCGCGCCCGAGATCATCGTCAACAACGAGAAGCGCATGCTGCAGGAGGCCGTGGACTCCCTGTTCGACAACGGCCGTCGCGGCCGTCCAGTCACGGGGCCGGGCAACCGCCCGCTGAAGTCGATCTCCGACATGCTCAAGGGCAAGCAGGGCCGGTTCCGCCAGAACCTGCTCGGCAAGCGCGTGGACTACTCGGGCCGTTCCGTGATCGTGGTGGGCCCGCAGCTGAAGCTGCACCAGTGCGGTCTGCCCAAGGCCATGGCGTTGGAGCTGTTCAAGCCCTTCGTCATGAAGCGCCTGGATGATCTCAACCACGCCCAGAACATCAAGGCCGCCAAGCGGATGGTGGAGCGCCAGCGCCCCGTCGTGTGGGACGTGCTGGAAGAGGTCATCGCCGAACACCCGGTGCTGCTGAACCGCGCACCGACGCTGCACCGCCTCGGCATCCAGGCCTTCGAGCCCCAGCTGATCGAGGGCAAGGCCATCCAGATCCACCCGTTGGTGTGCACCGCGTTCAACGCGGACTTCGACGGCGACCAGATGGCCGTGCACCTCCCGTTGTCGGTGGAGGCCCAGGCCGAGGCCCGCATCCTGATGCTCTCGACCAACAACATCCTGAAGCCGGCCGACGGCCGACCCGTGACCATGCCCACGCAGGACATGATCATCGGCCACTACTTCCTGACGCTGGTGCGTCCGGGGGCGGGCGAGGGTCGGACATTCTCGTCCCTGGCCGAGGCCATCATGGCGTTCGACCGTGGTCACCTGTCCATCGGCTCGAACATCAGGATCCGCCTCACCGGCGTCGTCGTCGAGGGCTCGACGCCCCGGGCCGACGGCTCGATCATCGTGGAGACCACGCTGGGCCGGGCGCTCTTCAACGAGGCGCTACCGGACGACTTCGCCTTCGTGAACGAAGTGGTGGGCAAGAAGGTTCTCGGCGGCATCGTCAACGAGCTGGCCGAGCGCTACCCGAAGGTGGTCGTGGCCGCCGCGCTGGACAACCTCAAGGACCTGGGCTTCCAGTGGGCCACGCGCTCCGGGGTGACGGTGTCGATCGGGGACGTCCAGACCCCGCCGCAGAAGGCTCAGATCCTGGAAGGATACGAGACCCGCGCAGCCAAGATCGACAAGCTCTACGAGCGCGGTACCGTGACCGAGGATGAGCGCCGTCAGGAGCTCATCGCGATCTGGACCGACGCCACGGCCGAGCTGACCGAGGCGATGAAGGCCAACTTCACCAAGGACAACCCCATCTTCATGATGGTGGACTCCGGGGCCCGCGGAAACATGACGCAGATGCGTCAGATCGCCGCCATGCGAGGCCTGGTGGCCAACCCGAAGGGCGACATCATCGCCCGCCCGATCAAGTCCAACTTCCGTGAGGGCCTGTCGGTTCTCGAGTACTTCATCTCCACCCACGGTGGACGTAAGGGTCAGGCGGACACCGCCCTGCGGACCGCGGACTCGGGCTACCTGACCCGTCGTCTGGTGGACGTGTCGCAGGATGTCATCGTCCGCGAGGAGGACTGCGGCACCGAGCGTGGCCTCATCCGGCCGATCGCGAAGTGGACCAAGCCGGGCGTCGGGGAGAACGGCAGGCCGGTGGCAATCGCCGCGGAGCCGTTCGCCGAGGGCGCCACGGTGGAGATGTCGAACGAGGTGGAGACGGCCGTCTATGCCCGTTCCCTCGCGGTCGACGCGCTCGACGCGAAGGGGGAGGTGCTGGTCAAGGCCGGCACCGACCTGGGCGACGAGGAGATCCACACCCTGGTGCAGGCAGGCGTGACCGAGGTCAAGGTCCGCTCCGTCCTCACGTGTGAGTCCGCGGTGGGCACGTGCGCCATGTGCTACGGCCGTTCGCTGGCATCGGGCAAGATCGTCGACGTCGGCGAGGCCATCGGCATCGTCGCGGCGCAGTCCATCGGCGAGCCCGGCACCCAGCTGACGATGCGTACCTTCCACACTGGTGGTGTGGCTGGAGACGACATCACGCAGGGTCTGCCGCGCGTCACCGAGCTGTTCGAGGCCCGTCAGCCCAAGGGCAAGGCCCCGATCACCGAGGCCGACGGCGTCGTGCGGATCGAGGACGGGGACCGGAGCCGCAAGATCGTCATCGTGCGCGACGACGGCGGCGAGGATCTCGAGTACCCGGTGGCGCGACGCGCACGCCTGGAGTTCGAGGACCACTCCGGCCACCGGACCCACATCGAAGACGGCGTGCATGTGACCATCGGTCAGCAGCTGACCGCCGGCCAGGTGGATCCCCAGGACGTGCTCCGCGTGCGTGGGCTGCGCAAGGTGCAGGAGCACCTCGTGCAGGAGGTCCAGCGCGTGTACCGCACGCAGGGCGCCCCCATCCACGACAAGCACATCGAGATCATCATCAGGCAGATGTTGCGCCGGGTCACGGTCATCGACTCGGGCGAGACGTCGATGATGCCGGGCGAGCTCGTGGACCGTGCGTCCTACGAGGCGGCCAACCGTCAGGCTCTGACCGAGGGCGCGAAGCCTGCGGAGGGTCGTCCGGTGTTGATGGGCATCACCAAGGCCTCCCTGGCCACCGAGTCCTGGCTGTCGGCGGCCTCCTTCCAGGAGACGACCAAGGTCCTCACGGACGCGGCGATCCAGGGCAAGAGCGACACGCTCAAGGGCCTCAAGGAGAACGTCATCCTCGGCAAGCTGATCCCGGCCGGCACCGGCCTGGAGCGGTACCGCAACATCCGGGTGGAGCCCACCGAGGAGGCGCGAGCCAGCGCCTTCACGATGAGCTACGATCCCTACGATTACTCGTTCGGCTCTGACGTGGTCGGCCCCGCCGTCCCGCTCGACGAGATGGACTTCGGCGAGCTTCGCTGACGTCGGCCCATGTGCGGAGGGTCCTGGACTGAAAAGTCCGGGGCCCTCCGCCGCGTTTTTGACCATAGTGGGGCGCTGGAGTAACCTAAGTGGGCGTGCTCGGTTGCTCGGGCCCATATGTGCGTGCCCTGGCATGATCCTGGCGTTCTTATTCGTTGCGAAGAGACCAGACCTGTGCGGAGTTCGCACGGCAACTCGATGTGTCGTGAGGTTGGAAACGGTGACCCGGCCCCACGTCGAAGGGTTGCGCCAGGGATGACAAACGTCCACCCAGACAACGAAAGTGATACCAACAGGTGCCAACTATTCAGCAGCTGGTCCGCAAGGGCCGCACCGACAAAGTCTCGAAGAACAAGACGCCCGCGTTGAAGGGCTCGCCCCAGCGTCGCGGCGTGTGCACCCGCGTGTACACCACGACCCCGAAGAAGCCGAACTCCGCGCTGCGCAAGGTCGCTCGTGTGCGCCTGAGCTCCGGCATCGAAGTCACCGCCTACATTCCGGGCGTCGGCCACAACCTGCAGGAGCACTCGATGGTGCTCGTCCGCGGCGGTCGCGTGAAGGACCTCCCCGGTGTGCGCTACAAGATCATCCGCGGCTCGCTCGACACCCAGGGTGTCAAGGGTCGCAAGCAGGCCCGTAGCCGCTACGGCGCGAAGAAGGAGAAGTAATGCCACGCAAGGGTCCCGCCCCGAAGCGCCCGGTCCCCATCGACCCGGTGTACGGCTCCCCGCTCGTCTCTCAGCTGGTGAGCAAGATTCTGCTCGACGGCAAGAAGACCATCGCGCAGTCGATCGTCTACGACGCCCTCGAGGGCACCCGTGTCAAGACGGGCACGGATCCGGTGCAGACGCTCAAGCGCGCACTGGACAACGTCCGGCCCTCCATCGAGGTGAAGTCCCGTCGTGTCGGCGGCGCCACCTACCAGGTGCCGATCGAGGTCAAGCCCGGCCGCCAGAACACGCTGGCCATGCGCTGGCTGGTCAGCTTCTCCCGCGCCCGTCGCGAGAAGACGATGACCGAGCGCCTCATGAACGAGATCCTCGACGCCTCCAACGGTCTCGGTGCTTCGGTGAAGCGTCGCGAGGACACGCACAAGATGGCCGAGGCCAACCGCGCCTTCGCGCACTACCGCTGGTGATCGGTCGCCCCCGGGTCTCAACCCCGGGGGCCTTCACCGTCTACTACCCAGAGACATAAGGACTGCACAGTGACCGACCTTTCCAAGGTTCGCAACATCGGCATCATGGCGCACATCGACGCCGGCAAGACCACCACCACCGAGCGCATCTTGTTCTACACCGGCAAGACCTACAAGATCGGTGAGGTTCACGAGGGCGCCGCCGTGATGGACTGGATGGAGCAGGAGCAGGAGCGCGGCATCACGATCACGTCGGCCGCCACGACCTGTTTCTGGAAGGACCACCTGATCAACATCATCGACACCCCCGGGCACGTCGACTTCACCGTCGAGGTGGAGCGTTCGCTCCGCGTGCTCGACGGCGCCGTCGCGGTGTTCGACGGCGTGGCCGGCGTTGAGCCGCAGTCGATGACGGTGTGGCGTCAGGCCACCAAGTACGGCGTGCCGCGCATCTGCTACATCAACAAGCTGGACCGCACGGGCGCGTCGTTCGACCACTGCGTCAAGACCATCCGGGAGCGCCTCAACACCGATCCGGTGCTGCTTCAGCTCCCGATCGGCTCCGAGGGCGGTTTCCTGGGTGTGGTTGACCTCGTCGAGATGCGTGCGCTCACCTGGCACGGCGAGACCACGATCGGTGAGGACTACACCGTCGAGGAGATCCCCGCGGACCTCAAGGAGGCCGCCGAGGCCGCCCACGCCGTCCTGATCGAGCGCATCGCTGACGTCGATGACGACATCATGGAGCTCTACATGGAGGGCGAGGAGCCCACGGTCGCGCAGATCAAGGCGGCCGTCCGCAAGGGCGTCATCTCCAACACGTTCACCGCTGTGGTGTGCGGGTCGTCGTTCAAGAACAAGGGCGTCCAGCCCCTGCTCGACTCCATCAACGCCTACCTGCCGTCCCCGCTCGACGTGCCGGCCATCGAGGGGTTCAAGCCCAACGACGAGACGGTCCGCATGGAGCGTCACCCCGCCGACGACGAGCCGCTGTCGATCCTGGCCTTCAAGGTGGCCGCTGATCCCCACCTCGGGCGCCTGACGTTCGTGCGCATCTACTCCGGTGTCCTGCACTCCGGCTCCCAGGTGCTCAACGCCACCAAGGGCCGCAAGGAGCGCATCGGCAAGATCTACCAGATGCACGCCAACAAGCGCGAGGAGATCCCCCAGATCGGCGCCGGCATGATCTGCGCGGTCATGGGCCTCAAGGACACCACCACGGGAGAGACCCTGTGTGATCCGGGGAACCCGATCGTGCTGGAGTCGATGACGTTCCCGAACCCCGTCATCGAGCAGGCCATCGAGCCGAAGACCAAGTCGGACCAGGAGAAGCTGTCGCACGCGATCCAGCGCCTGGCCGAGGAGGATCCCACCTTCCGTGTGCACACGGACGAGGAGACCGGGCAGACCATCATCGCGGGCATGGGCGAGCTGCACCTCGATGTGCTGATCGACCGCATGCGTCGTGAGTTCAAGGTCGAAGCCAACATCGGCAAGCCGCAGGTGGCCTACCGCGAGACGCTCCGCCGCAAGGTGGAGAAGATCGAGTACACCCACAAGAAGCAGACCGGTGGGTCGGGTCAGTTCGCGCGGGTCATCATCGACCTGGAGCCGACGGAGCCGGGCTCGGGCTACGAGTTCGTCAACGCCGTCACCGGCGGACGCATCCCCAGGGAGTACATCCCCGCGGTGGACGCCGGAGTCAAGGATGCCCTGCAGTTCGGCGTCCTGGCCGGCTACCCGGTGGACAACATCAAGGTGACCCTCACCGACGGCGCCTACCACGACGTCGACTCCTCGGAGCTCGCCTTCAAGCTGGCCGGCTCCATGGCGTTCAAGGAGGCGGCCCGCAAGGCGGACCCGGCGATCCTGGAGCCCATCATGGCGGTCGAGGTCACCACGCCGGAGGACTACCTGGGCACGGTCATCGGCGACATCAACTCGCGCCGCGGCCACATCCAGGCCATGGATGAGCAGCACGGCAACCGCGTGGTGCGGGCCCTCGTGCCGCTGTCCGAGATGTTCGGCTACGTGGGTGACCTGCGGTCGAAGACCTCGGGTCAGGCCTCGTACTCGATGGAGTTCGACTCCTACGCTGAGACGCCGAAGTTCATCTCCGAGGAGATCGTCGCGAAGTCCCGCGGGGGCGAGTGAGCTTCTGCGACGCGCTGCGACAACGGATGGCCGGGGGAGACCCCGGCCATCCGCCGTTTCCGGGTGAGTCCACCTCGCCCGGTTTGACTGAGAACCAGGCTCCTATAGGATTGGTCAGGTATGCGTTTGGGCGCTAAGCTCAGATGCTGACCTCTCTAGAGGAACCATAAGCGACGCCCCGCAACCAGCGAGGCGAGATCCCAAGAAGGAGCCCTCGTGGCAAAGGCCAAGTTTGAGCGGACTAAGCCGCACTGCAACATCGGCACAATCGGACACGTCGACCACGGCAAGACCACTCTGACCGCGGCGATCACGAAGGTGCTCCACGAAAAGTACCCGCAGTGGAATGCTGTGTCGGCGTTCGATCAGATCGACAAGGCGCCCGAAGAGCGTCAGCGCGGTATCACCATCTCTATCTCGCACGTCGAGTACCAGACCGAGAAGCGCCACTACGCGCACGTCGACTGCCCCGGGCACGCCGACTACGTCAAGAACATGATCACCGGTGCGGCCCAGATGGATGGCGCGATCCTCGTCGTCGCCGCCACCGACGGCCCGATGGCTCAGACCCACGAGCACATCCTCCTGGCCCGCCAGGTCGGCGTGCCCGCCATGGTCGTCGCCCTCAACAAGTGCGACATGATCGACGACGCGGACGCTGACCTGATCGAGCTCGTCGAGATGGAACTCGACGAGATCCTGTCGGCTCAGGGATTCGAAGACACCAAGATCGTCCGCGTCGCCGCGTTCCCCGCCCTCCAGGGCGACGAGAAGTGGGCCCAGACGATCCTCGATCTCATGGACGCCGTCGACGAGAACATCCCGCAGCCTGCTCGCGACACCGACAAGCCCTTCCTCATGCCCGTCGAGGACGTCTTCACGATCACCGGTCGTGGCACCGTCATCACCGGCCGCATCGAGCGCGGCATCGTCAAGACCGGGGAGACCGTCGACATCATCGGCATCCGTGAGACCAAGCAGTCCTCCACGGTCACCGGTGTGGAGATGTTCCGCAAGATCCTCGACGAGGGTCGCGCGGGCGAGAACGTCGGCCTTCTGCTTCGCGGCACCAAGAAGGAGGACGTGGAGCGCGGCATGGTTGTCATCAAGCCCGGTTCCACCACTCCCCACACGGACTTCGAGGCCAACGTCTACGTGCTGGCGAAGGAGGAGGGTGGCCGTCACAAGCCGTTCTTCTCGAACTACTCCCCCCAGTTCTACTTCCGCACCACGGACGTGACCGGGGTCGTCCAGCTGCCTGCCGGCACCGAGATGGTCATGCCTGGTGACAACACCGAGATGACCGTGCACCTCAACAAGCCGATCGCCATGGAGGAGAACCTCAAGTTCGCCATCCGTGAGGGCGGCCGCACCGTGGGTGCAGGCAACGTCGTCAAGATCCTCAAGTGATCTAGACTCCACGCCTGACGAGGGCCGTGCAGCTTCGGCTGCACGGCCCTCGTCGCGTTCCCGGGCGGCGGAGCTCAGCCCCGCTTCTGGATGGCCGCCCATTCATCCCGAAGACCCACGGTCCGGTGGAAGTGCATCGGCTCGTCCAGGTCCGCGGCGAAGTAGCCCAGGCGCTCGAACTGCACCACCTCACCGGGCCGCGCGTCGAGCAGCGCCGCCTCCACCTTCGCCCCGGCGAGGACGTCTCGTGAATCGGGGTTGAGATCGTCCAGGGCTTCGCCCGTCGCGTCCCCCGGGGCCTCGGCGGTGAAGAGCCGGCCGTACAGCGCCACGGTGGCGGCCACCGCGTGCTGCGCCGACACCCAGTGCATCGTGGACTTGACCTTGCGGCCGTCCGGGGAGTTGCCCCCCTTCGAGGCCGGGTCGTAGGTGGCGAGCACCTCCACGACGTTGCCCTGTTCGTCCTTGACGACGTCGGTGGCGGTCACGAAGTAGGCGCCCCGAAGGCGCACCTCACGGCCGGGGGAGAGCCGGAAGTACTTGGGCGGGGGCACCTCCTGGAAGTCCTCCTGCTCGATCCAGAGATCGCCGCTGAACGCGACGCTGCGGGTGCCGTCCTCCGCTCGCTCCGGGTTGTTCGCCAGCTCGAAGTGCTCAACCACGGGCAGGCCCGCGTCGTCGACCGGCCAGTTGGTGATGCGCAGCTTGAGCGGGCGGATGACCGCCATCCGGCGCTGGGCCGTGGAGTTGAGTTCGCGCCGGACATAGCTTTCGAGGGCCTCGATGGACTGTCGAGAGTTGGTGCGGGTGGTGCCCACCTCTCGGCAGAAGGTGCGGATCGCGGTGGGCGGGTAGCCCCGGCGGCGCAGGCCCCGCAGGGTGGGCATCCGGGCGTCGTCCCACCCGTCGACGACGCCGTCCATGACCAGCTTCGCCAGCCGCCGTTTGGAGGTGACGGTGTGGGTGAGCTCGAGGCGGGCGAACTCGTATTGTCGCGGGGGCTCCTCGACGCCCAGCTGGGTCAGGAACCAGTCGTACAGGGGGCGGTGTGATTCGAACTCGAGAGTGCAGATGGAGTGGGTGACGCCCTCGATGGCGTCGGACTGGCCGTGCGCCCAGTCATAGGTGGGATAGATCGCCCAGTCGTCGCCCGTGCGGTGGTGCGTCACGCGCCGGATCCGGTACATGATGGGGTCGCGCAGCTGCATGTTCTCGTGGGCCATGTCGATCTTGGCGCGCAGCACCCTCGAACCATCCGAATACTCACCGGCGCGCATGCGCCGGAACAGGTCCAGGTTCGCCTCGGGGGAGCGGTCGCGGAAGGGCGAATTCACCCCTGGCTTGCCGAAGCCACCGCGGCCGGCCGAGATGGCCTCGCCGTCCTGATCATCGACGTAGGCGAGGCCTGCGCTGACCAGCCGCTCGGCCCACGAGTACAACTCCTCGAAGTAGTCGGAGGCGTAGCGCACGTCTGCAGGCTCGTAGCCGAGCCACTCGATGTCCTCGACGATCCCCTCGACGAAGCTGGTGTCCTCGGTCTCCGGGTTGGTGTCGTCGAGGCGCAGGATGCAGATGCCGCCGAAGTCCGCAGCCACCCCGAAGTCCACGACGATCGCCTTGGCGTGCCCGATGTGGAGGTATCCGTTGGGCTCAGGAGGGAATCTCGTCTGGACCCGGCCGCCCCGCTTCCCCGCCTGCACGTCCGCGTTCACGGCCTCGTAGATGAAGTTGGAGGGCATCGCGGAGGGCTCGGTCATGCCGGTAAATTAGCACGCCGCCAGCGGTGGGGGCCGGTCAGCCGGTGGTGGCGATGAGGTGGTTGATCCCCATGATGAACGCGATGGGGATGGCCACCATCGCGGCCACCAGCAGGGTCACGAGCACAGCGACGCCGATCCAGTACCGGATGGACGCCCGGCGGACCAGCTCCCGGTTCTCGATCGTGCGGTTCAGGAGCTTCAGGTTCATCTTGTTGGCGCGGTACGCGGCGTCGAAGAAGGCCCCCACGAAGGGGATCATGCCCAGGGCCCAGTCCAGCAGTGAGTTGGTGCCCATGCGGAGCAGGACCGGCAGTGGTGCGCGGAGCCGGATGGCGTCGGCCATCACCACGCTACCGAACACCGCCCCCACGGCCGTGCCCGCCCAGGGGATGAAGGAGAGGAACGGGTCAATTCCGACGCGCACCTTGGTGCCTGGGATCTGCACGAGATCGTCGAGGAAGTAGCTCAGGGTGCGCGTCATCTGCGCCGGCTTCGGCGGAGGATCGGCGGCCAGGTCTGCGCGGATCCGCCCGCGCGCAGCGTCGTCGACCGCGTCCCGCGCGTGCTGGAGCGCCTTGGCGGGGGTAGGGCCCGGTTCGGTCGTCATAGCCTCAAGGATGCCCGATAGGGTGAAGTCCCATGAGCGCTACACCCACCCCGGCCCGGACCCGCGTCGCCCCGTCACCCACCGGCGACCCGCACGTCGGCACCGCTTTCATGGCTTTGTTCGACCTCGCCTGGGCTCGAAAGACCGGCGGGGCGTTCGTGCTCCGGATCGAGGACACGGATCAGGCCAGGCTGGTGGAGGGCAGCGAGCAGCAGATCTACGACTCGCTCGAGTGGCTTGGGCTGCAGGCCGATGAGGGGCCGCATCTCGGAGGCGATTTCGGCCCGTATCGTCAGTCGGAGCGGCTGGACACCTACCGCCCGTTCGTCGAGCAGCTCCTCGCTGACGGCCACGCCTACCACTGCTGGTGCTCCTCGGAGCGCCTGGCGGGCCTGCGGAAGGAGCAGGAGGCGCTCAAGCTGTCGGTGACCGGCTACGACCGGCTGTGCCTGGGGAAGACCCGGGAGGAGAGGGCGGCGCTGCCGGGCTTCTCCGAGACCCCGGTGGTGCGGATGCTGATTCCCGACGACGCGCCGCTCGAGTTCGAGGACATCGTCCGCGGGACGGTCAAGGCGCCCCGCCCGGACGACCAGGTCATCCTCAAGGCCGACGGCTTCCCGACCTACCATCTCGCCGTGGTCGTCGACGACCACCTCATGGGGATCGACACGGTGGTGCGCGGCGAGGAGTGGATCTCCTCGACGCCGAAGCACGTGCTGCTCTACGACTGGCTGGGCTGGAAGCGGCCGGCGTTCGCCCACATGCCGCTGCTGCGCAACACGGACAAGTCCAAGATCTCGAAGCGCAAGAACCCCGCCGCGCGGCTGATGTGGTTCAAGGAGCAGGGATATCTGCCCGAGGCCGTGCGCAACTTCCTCCAGCTGCTCGGCTACGCGGGAGACGAGGAGTCCGAGGTGTCCACCTTCGAGCAGTTCGTCGAGGGATTCTCCTGGTCCAAGGTCAACACAGTGGGCCCCATCTTCGATCTGAAGAAGCTGGATTGGCTCAACGGGCACTACATCCGGAGCCTGTCTGCCGAGGAGCTGGCGTCGCGGATCCTGGAGTTCGAGGCGGACTGGGCGCCCACCGGGGCCGAGGCCGCCCTGCTGCGCAGCGCCGTGCCGCTCATTCAGGAGCGCCTGGTGCTGCTGAAGGATGCGCGGCCCCAGCTGGACTATCTCTTCGCCGTCGACGAGGCGCTGGTGATCGACGACGACGCCCTGGCCGGCCTCGCTGAGAACGCGGCTGAGGTGCTGGACGCGGCCATCGCCGTGGCGGAGTCCGTGCCGTTCTCGACCGACGCCATCCAGGCGGGGTTGCGGGAGCGGATCGTCGAGGGGATGGGCATCAAGCCCAAGTTCGCCTTCGCCCCCATCCGCGTGGCGATCTCGGGCCGGAAGGTCTCACCGCCGCTGTTCGAGTCGATGGAGCTGTTGGGCAGGGAGTCCTCGCTCGCCCGCCTCCGAGCTCTGCGCGCCTCCCTCTGACGGAGGTCAGTGCCCGGGGCCGATAAGCGCCGGGCGGGAGCCGCCGACCATCAGGGGAGCCTCGCTCGGCGAGGGCAGGTAGTGGAGCCTCAAACCCTCGAGCAGTTTGGCCAGCTGCGTCCGAGCCGCAACCCGCTCTCCCTCGGTGACCGCCTCCGTCGCAAGCCGAGCGGCCTTGACCGCGCGCCGTGCGGGGCGACGGGCGGTGAGGGGGAGATGGTTGAGCCCGACGGTCTCGGCATGAGCCCGCGCCGTGTCGAAGGCGATGCTGATGCGGCGTGACAGAGCGTCGAGGGCCTGCCCGTCCAGGCGCCTGTGTTCGTCGTCCCACTGCATCAGGAGCAGGGTGAACTCCTTGGTCAGGGGGACGCTGCTGTCGAAGAGGGCGGAGCTCTCGATGCGGTAGACCACATCGGTGAGGAGCTCCCCGTAATCGGCCTTGATCTCGTCCACCCGATCCCGGGAGGCAGTGGGGTCCGACGGTTCGGCGAGTGTCCCCAGGACGTAGGTGACGGCCGAAGACTGCCTCGGAAGCTCCCGGAGTCCGGGGTACAGATCCTCGAAGGTCATGCCCTGCGGCAAGCGGAGCGAAGCCCGGCCGAACGGGGGGCTCTCCTCCAGTGCACTGCGTACCGCGCTCTCCGTCGCGCCGTGCCACCGCACCCCCCTAACGACGGTGATGCGGCCGACGATGGCGATGTTGCAGTACTGGCGTACGAAGTCCTCCAACCGACGACGGAGTGGCACAGTGACAGTACGGGGCGAGACGTCGCCTCGGATCGCGGAGTACTTCACGGTGATCCGATCGCCGGTGAGGCGGGCCTGCAGCACAAATGGGGTGACGGGGCCGATGAGGAATGCAGAAGAGACCACGATGGTGCGGCCGGCCAACTGCTCCATCCGGCTCAGCGGCCGAATCGCCTCAGTCATGGGTTGCCTCTAGTTCCGTCCTGTGGAGGGCCAACATGCGAGGGACGTCAACGGGCTTGGGGAGATAGTGCAGCGCCAGGTCGTCCAACAGGTCGCCCAGCTGGCTCGCGGCGGCCTGTCGTTCGCCCGGAGTGGTGGCGCTCGTCGCGAGGCGGGCGACCTTGATCGCCCGCTCGGCCCCTGGGCGGGCTGTGGTGGGAAGGTGGGCAAGCCCCACCCGCTCCGCGTTCTCCCGGGCGTTCCGAAAGGCGAGGGCGACCTCGAAGGACAGCCGATTGCGTCCCTCGGGCCCGAGGCGGGCTGAGTCGTCGTCCCACCGCAACAGTTCGAGCTGAAACTGGTGAGTTGTCGGTACCGAGGCGTCGAACAGTGCTGAGCTCTCGATCCGGTAGACGATGTCGCCGGCCAAGCGCCCGAAGTCATCCTTGATCGAAGCGATCCGTTCGTGTGCTGGGTCCATCGCCGGACCGGCAGGTCCGGGTGTCATCGCAGGGGTGAGACGAGCGCGGATCTCTTCGCGGGCCAGCGCTTCCTGCCTGTCCTCATCTGAAGGCACGGCAGCGACACGTCGTTTCCTGAGATGAGCCAGGAGCGCGACCAGGCCGAACAGCGGCAGCAGCGTCGCTGGAAGGAGCCACCATGAGCGTGTGACCACGGCGAGAGCAATACCTGCCAGGGTGCCGAGGATCACCAGCGCGAGGAGCCCGCGGCCGAATGCGCGCGGTGACCCAGGTCTCCTAGCGCTCAGCGCGCTGCCGGGGACAACGACGACCCGGGTGACCCGGAGATCGAACTCCTCGTCGGCGAAGTCGTCCAGGCGCCGCCAAGAGGGGACCGTCGCCCGGGCCGGCCTTTCCGCTGACCCCAGTGGGGCGTAGTCGATCGTGACTGTGTCCTTCGCTGCATCGCGCTTGCGTGACGCGTCGGTGACCCGGATGACGTAGATCGCATCCGGAGTGTCGCCGACGAGGGAGACGGTGTGGTTCGTGAGCGACCCAACCGGGGCCTCCCGGGACATCAGCGTCCATGCGGGCAGCGGCGTCGTCATGGCGGCATCCTAGGCCCAGCACCTTCGGTCGTTGAGGTTGAGCGAGGGCCACTCAATCTTCGCTTGACTCCCGAATTGAGCGAGGTACACTCAACTTGAAACCAAGTCCGGCACCCATTTGACCCCAGAAAGGAACGCACAATGCCTGGCTTCGACCCCTTCCGCGACATCGACCGCCTCCTCGGCGACGTCACCCGCACCCCGGCCTCAGTCGCGATGCCCATGGATCTCTACCGCACCGGCGACGAGTTCGTCGCGCACATCGACCTGCCCGGTGTGGACCCCGCCAGCATCGACATCGACATGGACGGCGCCACCGTCACCGTCCGCGCCGAGCGCACCTCGCCCGCCCAGGACGAGGGCGCCCAGTGGCTGACCCGTGAGCGCGCCGTCGGCACCTTCGCCCGCCAGCTGACGCTCGGCCGCGGGCTCGCGGTGGACAAGATCAGCGCCTCGTACTCCGACGGCGTCCTGACCCTCACCATCCCCGTCGCCGAGACCGCGAAGCCCCGCAAGATCGAGGTACAGCACTCCGCGAAGATGAATCAGATCGAGGGCAGCGTCGAGACCGACGCGGCACAGCCTGAATCCTGACCGCGGACAACGACGGCGGGGCGCTCCACCCAGGGGCGCCCCGCCGTCGTGCGTGCCGGGTCAGCCGCGACCGTGACGGGTGGTCCACCCGGACAGGTCGGGTCCCTTGGGCACGATGCTGAGCGGGTTGAGGTCCGTGTGCACAACGTAGTAGTGCCGCTTGATCTGCTCGAAGTCCACGTTGGTGCCGAAGCCCGGCGTCTGGAAGAGGTCGCGGGCGTACCCCCACAGGTTCGGCAGCTCCGAGAGCTTGGAGCGGTTGCACTTGAAGTGGCCGTGGTAGACGGGATCGAAGCGCACCAGCGTCGTGAACAGGCGCACGTCGGCCTCGGTGATCGAGTCCCCCATCAGGTAGCGCCTGTCCGCCAGCCGTTCCTCCAGCCAGTCCATCGCCGTCCACAGCCGGTCGTAGGCCGCGTCGTAGGCCTCCTGGGACCCGGCGAAGCCACACCGGTAGACGCCGTTGTTGACCTCCGTGAAGACGCGCTGCATCACCTCATCCATCTCGCCCCGCAGGCCCTCGGGCCAGAGGTCCGGCGCATCGGGCTTGTGGAAGGACCGCCACTCGAAGAACAGGTCCTCGGTGATCTGGGGGAAGTTGTTGGTCACCACCATCCCGGTGGGCACGTCGACGATGGCGGGGACCGTGATGCCACGGGGGTAGCCGGGGAAGCGCCTCTCGTAGGCGTCCTTCAGGCGGGGGATCCCGAGCACAGGGTCCACCTCACCGGGATCGAGGTCGAAGGTCCAGGAGTCGGAGTCGTGCGTGGGGCCTGGGGTGCCCAGCGAGATCACGTCCTGCAGGCCCAGGAGCTCGCGGACGATGATGGCGCGGTTGGCCCACGGGCACGCGTAGGCCGCGACCAGCCTGTAGCGCCCAGGCTCGACGGGGTAGTCGTCGGTGCCCGGACGCGGATCGGCGACGATGCGGGTCTCGATGTAGCGGGAGTCGCGGGTGAACTCGCGTCCCTTGACGGAGTAGACGCCGCCTGCTGAGTGTTCAGTGTGCTCGGTCATGGCCCCAGGCTAGCCGCCGGTTCGGAGCCGCCAGGAACGGTCAGCCGCGCAGCCAGGCCCGGATGGTGCTGACCCGCTGGTCCACCTCCGCCTGCGAGGCCTGCGCCAGCGGCGGCCCGCCGCACTCTCGACGGAGGTCCGCGTGCACGTGGCTGTGCGGAACGCCCTTGTGCCGCGCGAACTGCGCCACCAGCGAGTTCAGCTCCTTGCGCTTCGAGGCGATCGCCCGGTGCAGAGCCACCTCGGGCTCGGCCTTCCGGTCGTCGCGTTCACGCCGCCGGAGCTGCCGACGCTGCCGGTCGGCGAGGAGGGCGCTGACCTGGCTTGGCTCGAGCAGGCCGGGCAGGCCGAGGTAGTCCTGCTCGTCGGCCGAGGTGGGCTCGGCATGCATGCCGAAGGCCTGCGAGTCGAACAGGACGTGATCGAAGGTCGCGGAGGATTCCAGCGCCTCGAACTGGCCGAGCAGGTCGTCGGCGGTCGTCTCGCTGCGATTGGCCTGCTCGATCAGCGCCTCCGTCTCGGCCCAGATGTCGACGTCGTCGCCCTTGGGCTTACCGAGGACGTGATCGCGCTGCCGC
Organism: Tessaracoccus luoxuelianae; assembly: GCF_054483915.1. Classification (NCBI taxonomy): domain Bacteria; kingdom Bacillati; phylum Actinomycetota; class Actinomycetes; order Propionibacteriales; family Propionibacteriaceae; genus Tessaracoccus; species Tessaracoccus luoxuelianae. The sequence goes on from NZ_CM137013.1 coordinate 1,495,191, forward strand.
TCGAGGGTCGCGGCGTGGGCGAGCAGCACCGGGACCGTGGGGAGGAAGACGGTGGCCACCTCGCCCCGTCGTCGGCTGCGCACGAACCGGCCGACGGCCTGCGTGAAGAACAGCGGCGTGGAGGTTGCGGTGGCGTAGACCCCGACGGCCAGGCGGGGCACGTCGACGCCCTCCGAGACCATTCGCACGGCCACCATCCACCGCTCGTCGGACGAGGCGAACGTCTCGATGCGGGTCGTGGCCTTGGCGTCGTCGGAGAGCACGACGCAGGGCTTGCTGCCCGTGAGGTCGTGTAGGAGCCGGGCGTAGGCGCGCGCGGTGGTCTGGTTGGTGGCGATGACGAGGCCCCCGGCGTCGGGGACGTGGCGGCGGACCTCGCTGAGTCGCCTGTCCGCCGCGCGCAGCACCGCCGGGATCCATTCGCCGGTGGGCGACAGGGCGGTGCGCCAGGCGTGGGCGGTGAGGTCCTTGGTCATCGGGACGCCCAGGTCGGCGCCCAGCTCGTCGCCGGACTTCGTGCGCCACCGCATCTGCCCGCCGTAGTTCATGAACATCACCGGCCGCACGACGTGGTCGGCCAGGGCCTCGGTGTAGCCGTAGGTGTAGTCGGCGCGCGACTGCTGCACGCCGGGGGCGATGTCGTCATAGGCGACGAACGGGATGGGGTGGTCGTCCGAACGGAAGGGGGTGCCCGTCAGCGCGACCCGGCGGGTGGCGTGGGTGAACGCGTAGGAGATCGACTCGCCCCAGCTCTTGGAATCGCCCGCGTGGTGGATCTCGTCGAAGATGACCAGGGTCTCCTTCGAATGGCACAGCGCCTCGTAGACGTAGGAGCGGGCCGCGACCCCCGCGTACGTGACGGCCGACCCGTGGTACTCCTTCGCACGGCCCCGCCGCGACGACCCACCCAGCCCCGGGTCCAGCTGGATCCCGACCCTGGCGGCGGCGTCCGCCCACTGCACCTTGAGGTGCTCGGTGGGGGTCACCACGACGATGCGGCGCACCGTCCGCGACGACAGCAGGGTCAGCGCGACCCTCAGCGCGAACGTGGTCTTGCCTGCTCCGGGGGTGGCCACGCAGAGAAAGTCGCGGGGCTGGTCCCGCGCGTACTGCTCAAGCGCCGCGGCCTGCCAGGCCCGCAGCGACGACGCGGTACCCCACGCCGCCCGTTGCGGGAATGCGGGGGACAGGTGGTCCAGGGCGGAGGAAGACATACGGTCGGTGACTCTAGCCGCCGGGTGCGCCGTGACCCAAGCCCCGACACGCCGGGCAGGGCGTTCAGCCGGCTTTTCCCGCGCGGAGGGATTCGTAGGCGGCGAGCGCGCGGGCTCGGCCGTCGGCGAGCGAGATGACGGGCTCGGGTCGATCGGCGAGGTCGACGTGCCAGGACAGTGGGGCGGCCGCGGCGAAGTCCCGGGCGCCGTCGGCCTCCGGGGCGAGCCAGTGCGAGCGGTAGGCGGCTCGTGGGTCGAACTTGGTGGCCTGCGTGTCGGGGTTGAAGATCCGGAAGTAGGGCGACGCGTCGGGCCCGCAGCCCGCCACCCACTGCCAGTTCATCGCGTTGGAGGCGGCGTCCCAGTCGGTGAGCGTCCGCTCGAACCAGCCCAGCCCCACGCGCCAGTCGACGAGAAGGTGCTTGGTCAGGTAGCTGGCGGCGATCATCCGCACCCGGTTGTGCATCCGGCCGGTCGCCCACAGCTCCCGCATCCCCGCGTCGACCATGGCCACCCCGGTGCGGCCGCGGCGCCACAGCTCGGCCGCCTCCCCGTCGCCGTCCCAGGGGAAGGACTCCCACTCCGGGCGCCAGCAGCGCTCGCCGAGGGTGGGGGACTCGTGGAACAGGTCGCGGGCGAACTCGCGCCAGGCCAGCTCGGAGAGGAAGCCGTCCACGCCGGGTCGTCCCTCGTGCCAGGCCGGGAGACACCGGTGCCAGATGGTGCGCGCGCTGATCTCGCCGACGGCCAGCGCATCGGACAGGCCCGAGGTGGCAGGGCGCCACGGGTCGTCGCGGTGCGCCGGGTAGTCCTCGACGGCGCCGTCCAGGAAGTCCTCCAGCCGCTGCACCGCGGCCGCCTCCCCGGCGTCGACGTGGCCGGCCACCACGTCCCAGCCGCGGCGCATCGCCGCCCGGGCCTCGGGCCAGTCCAGCGGGTCCGACCACGGCCAGGAGTCGGGGGGCCGGAGCTCCGGTGGCGCCACGGGTGGACGGATGTCCAGCTGCTTGAGCGCCTTGAAGAAGGGCGAGTACACGCGGAACGTGCCGCCCGAGCCGGTCCTCACGGAGCCGCGCGGCACCAGGTCCGCCAGGGGATGGAGGCTCAGCCGGGCGCCGGCCCGGGTGACCGCGTCGTCGAGGCCGTCGTCGGCGGCGAAGGGAAAGCCGACGGTGGTGTGGACCGACTGCGCGTCAGTGTCGCGGATGACCGAGGCCAACACGTCCGTAGGGCGCCCCCGCCGCACCGTGAGCCTGCTGCCGTGGCGCCGGAGCTCGGCGTCCAGCGCGGGCAGGCTCAAGGCCTGCCGTTCGGCGGAGGCGGGGTGCGCGGCCGCCTCGTCGGGATCGAGGATGACGAGCGGCACGACGCTGCCCTCGGCGGCGGCGGCCACGAGGGCCGGATGATCCTCTACGCGAAGTACTCGCCTGAACCAGCAGATGGTGGTCATCGGGTATCGAAGCTCCTGTGATCGCCGCGGCCGGGGCGCGCGAGGGACGTGGGGCGAGTGTAGTGGCGGGGATCAGGAGAAGCGCAGGAGCTGGCCCAGGTCCTTGACTCCCAGCTCCTGGGCCAGGGCCAGGTACAGCTCCGCGCAGGCCAGGGCGTCGACCACGGCATCGTGGCCGCGGTAGTGCGGCAGCCCGGCGCGTGAGCGGAGCTTCCAGAGCCTCAGCGCGTCGCGGGGGTGGTCCTCGTCGAAGCCCAGTGCCCGATGCCCGAGCGCCATCGTGTCCACGGCGGGCAGCTCGATGCTCACGCCGTAGCGGAGGCGCACCGCGGCGGCCAGGAACCCCACCTCGATCGCGGCATGGTGGGCCAGCAGCACCCTGCCGGTGAGGCGTTCGAACACGCGGTCCAGCGCCTCGGCGCTGGGGATGGCGTCGGCGAGCTCGTCGTCGGTGATCTGGTGGATGACGGCGGACTGGCCCACCTCGTGACCGGGGTTGACGTAGAAGTTGGTGGCGGTGCCGAGCGGGATACTCAGCCCCGTCACGTCGATCATCCCGACCGAGAGAATGTGGTCGGCGGCCGGGGTCAAGCCGGTGGTCTCGAAGTCGACGGCGAGCAGGGCCAGCTCGGAGATCGGGGTGCTTCGTGGCACAGGCTCGGCGCTGAGGTAGCGGCGCAGCGCGCCGTCGGGCACCTTGTCCGCGGCCCCCGCGTTGGTGCGGCGGAACGGCCACCTCATGAGATGAAGTGCGTCTGGAACGTCACGGTGAGCGCAGATCGGGCCTTGCCGACGATCGAGAAGGCGTCGCGCAGGTGGCGGCGCTCGAAGTCCGACAGGTCCCCGGGATCGATGTGGCTGTCAGGCTCCTCGCCGGCGGCCACCTGCCTCCCCTGGTGCTGGAGGCGCGTGTAGCCGAGGAACTCGTAGGCGTCGAGCAGGTTGTCCACCTCGGCGCCGTGCTCGGCCGCGGCCAGCAGCCGCCCCCGGGTGGAGACCTGCGGCAGCCCTTTGTGCAGCGCGTGGATGCGGGCCACGTCGACGATGGGGTTGATGCCGCCCAGCTTGATGTCGAGACGGTCGCGGTGCTGGCCCTTCTTCTCGACGACGAGGCCGCGGAGGAACCCGATCGGCACCTCGGCGTCGTTGGCGTGCTTGGCCAGGTGGCCGAGGAACCGCGTCGAGGACGGCGCGGTCCGCAGGATGCGCTGCTGGAGGGCCGTGTACAGCGTGTGGTCGCCGTGGACGGGGCGCATGTCGAAGAAGATCGAGGAGTTGAGGACGGCCTCCGACGTGGGGGCCGCGAGCCAGGAGACGAATTCGCGGCTCCACGCCGCCAGCGGTTTGCGCCACTGCGGGTTGGTGGCCATGGCATCGCCCTTGCAGCGGGGAAAGCCGCACTCGACGAGGGCGGAGGTCACCGATTCGGCCAGCTGCTCGAAGTAGGGCGCGTGGCCGGGCTCGTAGTCGTCGCTGAGGATCAGGGCGTGGTCCTGGTCCGAGGCGAGCGCCTGTTCCCCGCGGGCCAGCGAGCCCAGCGCCACCCAGCAGTAGGGCACCGGGGGGGCGCCGAGCTGCTCCTCGGCCAGCTCCAGCAGCCGTTGCCACAGCGCCTCCGTGGTCCGGCTCACGATCCGGGTGATGTCCTCGGCGGTGGCGTCCTGGCGCAGGAGGCGACCCACCAGCTTCGGTACCCTCCCCATGACGCGCGCCAGCGAGGCAGGGTCCGACTGCCGCGCCAGGTCCCCGACCACGTAGAACGGGCTCGAGCGCTCCAACCGCATCAGATCGCCTGAGGTGACCATGCCGAGGACCCGGTCGCCATCCATCACCGGGAGGTGGTGGATCTTGTGCTCCACGAGGTTCAGCAGGACGTCCAGGGCGAGGGCGTCGTGGCTGATCGTGTGCGGCGCGGTGGACATGGACTCCGCCAGCGGCGACGAGGGTGCCACGGCCCGCGCGACCACCCGGCGCAGGTCCCGGTCGGTGAGGATGCCCACCAGGGCGTCAGCTTCAGTGACGAGGATGGCCGAGACGCGCGCCTCGTCCATCGCCTGGGCGGCCTCGCCGACGGTCGCGTCCGCCTGGATGGTGATGGGGGAGCGGGTGATCATCTCGGAGACGGGAACCTGCAGGACGGGGCCGCCCTCGGGGACCTGGCGGGTGGCATCGCTCAACCGCGACTCGGTGAAGTAACGCCGCACCTCCGGCACCGCGAGCAGCTCCCGGACCGCGTCCGGGGCGAACGACCACAGCAACGTGTCCTCGAGCGCGGTGAACGTGAAGCGGGACGGCCGCTCCTCGATGATGGACAGCTGCCCGAAGCAGGCGCCCTGCTCGTCGTGGTCGATGAGGTCGCCCCCGGCGTCGACGATCTCCACGGCCCCCGAGCGGACCAGGAACATCGCGGTGGGGGCGGAGCCGGCGGCGAGGATCACCGTGCCCCTGCGGACGTAGCGCCCGACGGCGCGCTTCGCGAAGGCGGAGATGCGGCCGGGAGGGAGCAGGGACCACGGCTCGCGGGCGGCCAGGAATTGGGTGATGTCGGCAAGCTCAGACACGGCGGATCCCCTTCGATCGTCGTTGCGCGCAGCCTACCCGTCGCCCCTGCGCCGGGCACGACTCGTCGTCTGAGTGAGGTCTCGGGTACCGGGAGGGCGCCGGGGTAGGGATGCGACGGCGTGTCGTGCACGGGGAGGGGGCGCTGGATAGGGTGAGGGGGAGTCTGGACGAGCCATGGAGGGCAGAGCAGTGTCGGAGATCGAGTCGTTCGCGCCGGGGTCGGGGCGACGGGTGCAGCCGAGGTCGCGGGTGGCCTCGGACGCCGCCGAGATCGACCTGAGCGGCACGTGGCGCTTCCGGTACTCCGCCCGGCCCGACCTGGCGCCCGACGGTGCCGCCGCCGTCGACCTCGACGACTCCGGCTGGGACCAGATCGACGTGCCGAGCCATTGGGTCCTTCAGGGTCGCGGCGACTGGGGCAGACCTGCCTACACCAACGTCAACTTCCCCTTCCCCGTGGAGCCCCCGCACGTCCCCGACGACAACCCCACCGGCGATTACCGCGTCGAGTTCGACCTGCCCGACGGCTTCGGGGACCGGGTGTTCCTGCGCTTCGACGGCGTGGAGTCCCTTGCCATCGCGTCCCTCAACGGCTCCCTGGTGGGCGTGGTGCGGGGGAGCCGGCTGGCCCAGGAGCTCGACGTCACCGACGAGGCCAGGCCCGGGCGCAACGTGCTCCACGTGCGCGTCCACCAGTGGTCGGCGGCCAGCTACGTGGAGGACCAGGACCAATGGTGGCTGCCCGGCATCTTCCGGCAGGTGACCGTCCTTGCCCGCCCCGCTGCCGGGATCGACGACCTCTGGCTGCGCGCGGACTTCGATCCCGAGACCGGCGAGGGCACCCTGATGCCGGAGGTGCGCGCCGACGCCGCGGCGTTCCCGGTCACGATCAGTCTCGACGAGCTCGGCCTGGCCCACACCTTCGAGGCCCCAGGAGACGTTGCGCCGATCCCGGTGGGCGTCGTCGAGCCGTGGAGCGCGGACCGGCCTCGCCTCTACGACGCCCGGGTGAGCAACGCCGCGGAGACGCGAACCCTGCGAGTGGGGTTCCGGCGCATCGAGATCGTGGGCCACGAGTGGCTCGTCAACGGCCGCAAGCTGCGTATCCGAGGTGTGAACCGGCACGAGTACGACCCCGACCACGGCCGGGTCTTCGATCGCGACCGGGTGCGCGCCCAGCTTCACCTGATGAAGCGCCACAACATCAACGCGGTGCGGACCTCGCACTACCCGCCCCACCCGGAGTTCTTCGAGCTGACCGACGAGGTGGGGCTGTGGGTGATCGACGAGTGCGACCTCGAGACCCACGGCTTCGAGCGCGGCGGGTGGGTGGACAACCCCACGGACGATCCCCGCTGGCGCGAGGCGCTCGTGGACCGCGTGATCCGGATGTTCGAACGCGACAAGAACCACCCGTCGATCGTCGCGTGGTCGCTCGGCAACGAGGCCGGCACCGGGGCCAACGCCGCCGCGATGGCCGCGTGGCTGCACCGCCGTGACCCCGACCGCCCCGTGCACTACGAGCCCGACTTCGAGGGCCGCTACACCGACATGGTCTCGCGCATGTACGCCACGGTGGAGGAGATGGAGGACCTGTCCGCCGGCACCGGCCGCAACCTCCGTGGCTCCGCGGGGCGCAGCGCCGTGCTCGCGGGCCGCCCCATGATCCTGTGCGAGTACCTGCACGCCATGGGCAACGGCGCCGGGGCGGTGGCCGAGTACGAGGAGCGCTTCGACGCGCTGCCCCAATGGCACGGCGGCTTCGTGTGGGAGTGGCGTGATCACGGGCTGCGCACCACGACACCCGACGGCGTGGAGTACTTCGGCTACGGCGGCGACTTCGGCGAGCAGCTCCACGACGGCTCCTTCGTCTGCGACGGCATGGTGCTCTCCGACGGGACCCCCACCACGATGCTGGCCGAGTACGCCGCGGTGGTGACCCCCGTGAAGCTCACCATCACAGACGAGGAGCTCGGGGTCGAGAACCGACGCCACGACGGCGACACCAGCGATCTGCGCATCGTGTGGCGCGACGAGCTGGACGGCCTCGAGATCGCCTCGGGCGAGGTGGAGATCCGGCCGGTGGCCCCGGGGGAGCTGGTCTGCGTCGAGCTGCCGCCGTTCCACGCCCCCGAGGCCGGGGAGCTGTGGCGCACCGTCGAGGCCGTAATGGCCGACGGCGGGCCATGGGCGCCGGCCGGCCACGTGGTCAGCCGGGTCCAGTCACTCCTCGCCGAGGCGCCGCCCGCCCCGCGACACCCGGTGACCGGCGAGACGCCCACGCCCTCCGGCGGCGTCTACAACCTCGGCCCCGCCGCCTTCGACGCGCGCACGGGCGACCTCCTGGAACTCGCCGGCCGCGATGTCCGCGGCCCGCGGCTGGAGCTGTGGCGGGCCCCCACCGAGAACGACTCGCTCGCGGGATTCAACTCCTACGTGGACGTGGAGGCCACCGCCTCGCGTGGCGTCGGCGCGCCCGCGCCGTCGTCGCTTGAGCAGTGGCGAGACGCAGGGTTGGACCGCCTGCACCGTCGTGTGCTGTCGGTCACCCCTGGTCCCGGCCGCCTCACGGTCCTGCATCGCTACGCCCCCGCCGCCACCAGGCAGGCGGTCACCGTCGAGCTGATCTGGTCTCTCGACGGCGACGACCTCCGGCTTGATGCCTCAGCCGAGCCGACGAAGGACTGGGAGGGCACGTGGCCGCGGATCGGCCTCCACTTCGAGCTTCCCCTCGGGCTCACCCGCGCGGCCTGGTTCGGCACCGGCCCGCACGAAAACTATGTGGACTCCTCGACCGCCGCCCACGTGGGGCGATTCCGGTCGATGATCGAGGATCTGGTGGTGAACTACGCCGTCCCGCAGGAGAGCGGGCATCGGATGGAGCTGCGCGAGCTGAGCCTCCCCGAGCTGGGCCTCGCCCTCCACACCGAGCGGGCCGGAGGGGAGCTGCCCGGCTTCTCCCTGCGCGCCCACGACGCCCACCAGGTGACGACGGCCCGCCATCCGCACGAACTGGGGGAGCCCACTGCCATGCACCTGTACGTCGACGCCCAACAGCACGGGCTCGGTTCCCGATCCTGCGGGCCCGACGTGCGGCCGGAGTATATGCTGCGCCCCCGCGCCGCCGCGTGGTCATTGAGGTGGGCCGCCGAGTAGCCCGCGATAGGTGGGGCCGGCCCCCGGCGGAGTTCCTACGAGGAGTAGTATCAATTCCATCGTTGGCGACACCGCGGTGGCCGGCTCCTGGACGGAACCGCCCCGGTGCTCGGTCGACGTCGCTCGCCAGTGAGAGACACTCTCGATCCTTCTCACAGGGAGCACCATGACGGCCTCGGCCACCCTCCGCAACACCGGCACCGCAGAAGACCCCTGGAGCGGCTTCCGCCCGGGGCCGTGGCAGCACAGCATCGATGTGCGCAGCTTCATCCTGAGCAACTTCACGCCGTACACCGGTGACGCCGCCTTCCTCGCCGGACCCACGGAGAAGACGCTGCGGGTCTGGGAGACCCTGCAGCGGGACTTCCTCAGCGTGGAGCGCGCCCGTCGCGTCTATGACGTCGAGACCCACATCCCCGGCGACGTGGACGCCTTCCCCGCGGGCTACATCTGCGGCGACGACGATGTCATCGTCGGGCTGCAGACCGACACGCCGCTGAAGCGCCCCATGATGCCCGCCGGCGGCTGGCGGATGGTGGAGACGGCCATCCGCGAGGCCGGGCTGGAGCCCGACCAGCGGGTCAAGGAGATCTTCACCCGGTACCGCAAGACCCACAACGAGGCCGTCTTCGACATCTACACCCCCCGGATCCGCAAGGCGCGCAGCGCGCACCTCATCACCGGCCTGCCGGACGCCTACGGTCGCGGGCGGATCATCGGCGACTACCGAAGGGTGGCGCTGTACGGGGTGGACCGCCTCATCGAGCAGAAGAAGGTCGACCTCGACGCAGTGGCCGGCCAGCCGTTCTCCGAGAACTGGGCCCGTTACCGCGAGGAGCACGCCGAGCAGATCAAGGCGCTCCAGAAGCTGAAGAACCTGGGCGACAGCTATGGCTTCGATCTCCGGCGCCCCGCCGCGACCTTCGTCGAATCCGTGCAGTGGACCTACCTCGCCTACCTCGCCTCGGTGAAGAGCCAGGACGGCGCTGCGATGAGCATCGGCCGGCTCTCCGGCTTCTTCGACGTCTACGCCGAACGCGACCTCGCAGCGGGCCTCCTCACCGAGGAGGGCGTGCAGGAGGTCATCGACGCGCTGGTCACCAAGCTGCGCATCGTCCGGTTCCTCCGCACGAAGGACTACGACCAGATCTTCTCCGGGGATCCCTACTGGGCCACCTGGTCCGACGGCGGGTTCGCCGACGACGGCCGCACCCTGGTGACGAAGACGTCGTTCCGGCTGCTGCAGACGCTGCGCAACCTCGGCCCCGCGCCGGAGCCGAACATCACCGTCTACTGGGACGCGGCGCTGCCGGCCGGGTACAAGGACTTCTGCTCGCTCATCTCGATCGAGACCTCCGCGCTCCAGTACGAGTCGGATCGGGAGATCCGGTGCCACTGGGGCGACGACACCGCCATCGCGTGCTGCGTCTCGCCCATGGCCATCGGCAAGCAGATGCAGTTTTTCGGCGCGCGGCTCAACACCGCCAAGGCGTTCCTGTACGCCATCAACGGCGGCCGGGACGAGATGACCGGCAAGACCGTGGTGGACGGCTATGCGCCCATCACCGGTGACCAGCCGCTGGACTTCGAGACCGTCTGGGCGCGCTACGACGAGATGCTCACCTGGGCCGTCGAGACCTACGTCGAGGCGCTCAACATCATTCACTACTGCCACGACAAGTACGCCTACGAGGCCATCGAGATGGCGCTGCACGACGACGAGATCGTGCGCACGCTGGGCTGCGGCATTGCCGGACTGTCCATCGTGGCCGACTCGCTCGCGGCCATCCGGTACGCCTCCGTCACCCCGGTGCGCGACGACACGGGCCTGGTGATCGACTACCTCACCGAGGGGGACTTCCCGAGGTACGGCAACGACGACGACCGCGCCGACGAGCTCGCCCAACTCGTGGTCTCCACCGTCATGGACAAGATCCGCGCCATCCGGCTCTACCGGGACGCAGTGCCCACCCAGTCGGTGCTGACCATCACCTCCAACGTCGTCTACGGCAAGGCCACCGGTGCCTTCCCCTGCGGCCACGCCGCCGGCACGCCCTTCGCGCCCGGTGCCAACCCGGAGAACGGGGCCGACACCCACGGGATGCTCGCCTCAATGATGAGCGTCGGCAAGCTCGCCTACGACGACGCACTGGACGGCATCTCGCTGACCAACACCATCACCCCCCAGGCGCTAGGCCGCACCGAGGGTGAGCGCGTCGCCAACCTGGTCGGCATCCTCGACGCGGGCATGGAGGAGGGGCTGTACCACGCCAACATCAACGTCCTGAACCGCGAGACTCTCCTCGACGCCATGGAGCACCCGGAGAACTATCCGCAGCTCACCATCCGCGTCTCGGGGTATGCGGTCAACTTCGTCAAGCTGACCCGCGAGCAGCAGCTCGACGTGCTCTCGCGGACCTTCCACGAGGCCCTCTAGGTGGCTGTGGCGTCCCCGGCGGCGCCCGCGGCGCGTCACGCCTCCATGCTCGGGGGAATCCCGACGGCGGAGGCGCTGGGCCGTTCGGAGCTCCTGGCCGCGCAGCGCGCCGGCGAGGTGGGCTCGGTGCACTCCTGGGAGCTGGTCACCGCCGTCGACGGTCCGGGCACGCGGATGACGACCTTCCTCGCGGGGTGTCCGCTGCGCTGCCTCTACTGCCACAACCCGGACACGATGGCGGCCTCGCGCGGGGTTCCAGTGCGGGCCGAGGACCTGCTGGCCCGGATCCGGCGCTACCGGGGCGTCTTCCGCGCCACGGGCGGCGGGATCACCCTCTCCGGCGGCGAGGTGCTCCAGCAGCCGGCGTTCGCGGCGCGGGTTCTGAGGGGTGCCAAGGAGATGGGCGTCCACACAGCCCTGGACACCTCCGGGTTCCTCGGCCGGCACGCCACCGACGAGCTGCTGGCCGACGTGGATCTGGTGCTGTTGGACGTCAAAGCGGGGGACGAGGCCACCTACCGGCGGGTGACGGGGCGGTCCCTTGCCCCCACTCTGGAGTTCGGCCGACGGTTGTCAGGGCTCGGCATCGAGACGTGGATCCGGTTCGTCCTGGTCCCCGGCCTGACCGACGACCCCGCCACCATCGCGCCGATCGCCGAGTATGCTGCCTCACTCCCCGCGGTCGGGCGTGTCGAGGTACTCCCGTTCCACCAGATGGGCCGGCAGAAGTGGGCGGAGGCCGGACTGGAGTACTCCCTCGCGGACACGCGGGCGCCGTCGCCGGAGATGGTTGAGGAGGCGCGGGCGCTGTTCCGCGGCCGGGGGCTCGTGGTGTACTGACGCTCCCCTGCTGAGGGACCCCGCGATTTGGCGCCTCGCCCCAGGCATGCCAGAATGGTCCGGTTGCTCCGCGATGGGGTCGGCGTCCTTGGCGCCATGCCCCGCGAGTGAGGTCGAGCAGACGCCCAAGCGCGAGATGTGGCCTTCCTTCACCGGAAGGGTTGTCTTACCTTGCGGCTGAGGGCGCGACACTCCCGACCTCGGGGGTTGGGGTGACAAGGGTTTATACCCTCAAAGGAACGTGAAATTTCCACAGGGCTAGAAGTAAGGAACGACGTGGCTGGACAAAAGATCCGCATCAGGCTGCGGGCCTATGACCATGAGGTCATCGACAGCTCGGCGCGCAAGATCGTCGACACTGTGACCCGCACGGGCGCGAAGGTGGCCGGCCCGGTGCCGCTGCCGACGGAGAAGAACGTGTACTGCGTCATCCGTTCGCCCCACAAGTACAAGGACAGCCGCGAGCACTTCGAGATGCGCACGCACAAGCGCCTCATCGACATCCTCGACCCGACGCCGAAGACCGTCGATTCGCTGATGCGCCTCGATCTGCCCGCCGGTGTTGACATCGAGATCAAGCTCCCGTGAGGTCTGAAGTGATGAGTGAACGAATCGTGAAGGGCATCCTGGGCACCAAGCTCGGCATGACCCAGTTGTGGGACGAGAACAACAAGATCGTCCCTGTGACCGTGATCCAGGCCGGACCCTGCGTCGTCACGCAGGTGCGCACCCCCGAGACCGACGGCTACTCCGCCGTGCAGCTCGGCTTCGGCGCCATCAAGGCCAAGAAGGTCACCAAGCCGGCCGCCGGGCACTTCGCCAAGGCGGACGTCACCCCGCGCAAGCGGCTGGTGGAGCTCCGCACCGCTGATGCGTCGGAGTTCACCCTGGGCCAGGAGCTGACCGCGGAGGTCTTTGCCGACGGCGAGATCGTCGACGTGACCGGCACCACCAAGGGCAAGGGCACCGCGGGCGTCATGAAGCGCCACGGTTTCCACGGCCTCAAGGCCTCGCACGGTGTGCACCGCAAGCACCGCTCGCCTGGCTCCATCGGTGGCTGCTCCACCCCCGGCAAGGTCTTCAAGGGCCTCAAGATGGCCGGCCGGATGGGCAACGAGAAGGTCACCATCCAGAACCTCAAGATCCACGCCGTCGACGCTGAGCGTGGTCTGCTGCTGGTCCGCGGCGCCATCCCCGGTAACAACGGGTCGCTCGTCGTCGTCCGCAGCGCAGCCAAGAAGGGTGTTGTCGCATGAGCGATCTGACAGTTGACGTCGTCGACGCCAAGGGCAAGAAGGCCGGCAAGGTCGACCTTCCCGGCGATCTGTTCGACACGCAGACCAACATTCCCCTGATCCACCAGGTTGTCGTGGCCCAGCTGGCCGCGGCCCGTCAGGGCACGCACTCCACCAAGACCCGCGGTGAAGTCCGCGGCGGTGGCATCAAGCCGTGGCGCCAGAAGGGCACCGGCCGCGCCCGTCAGGGTTCGCGCCGCGCCCCCCAGTGGGCCGGTGGCGGCGTCGTGCACGGCCCGCAGCCGCGCGACTACTCGCAGCGCACCCCCAAGAAGATGATCGCCGCCGCACTGCGCGGCGCGCTGTCGGACCGGGCCCGCGAGGGCGGCGTGTTCGTCATCTCCGAGATCGTGGCGGGGGAGAAGCCCTCCACCAAGTCAGCCATCGAGGCATTGACGAGCGTGGCCGGGGATCTGAGCAAGGTGCTGGTCGTGCTGGACCGCTTCGAGGACGTGGCCTGGCTGAGCCTGCGCAACGTCCCCACGGTGCACGCGCTCGCCGTCGATCAGCTCAACACCTACGACGTGCTGGTCAACGACAAGGTGGTCTTCACCTCGGCTGCACTGGCCGCGTTCTCGGCCGGTCCCGCGGTGGGCAAGTCGGCCAAGGCCGTCGCCACCGAATCCGAGGCCGCCGCCGAGGAGACCGCTGTCGAGGCCCCCAAGGCCGAGAAGAAGACTGAGGAGAAGGACAAGTGACCACTGCGCTGAAGATCCGCGATCACCGCGACGTCATCCTGCGCCCCGTGGTGAGCGAGAAGAGCTACAACCTGCTCGATGACGGCAAGTACACCTTCATCGTCTCCCCGGACGCCAACAAGACCGAGATCAAGATCGCCATTGAGGCCATCTTCGATGTCAAGGTCACCTCCGTGAACACCCTCAACCGCACGGGTAAGCGCCGCCGCACCAAGTACGGGTACGGCAAGAAGGTCGACACCAAGCGTGCGATCGTCACCGTGGCCGAGGGCCAGAGCATCGACATCTTCGGAGGCCCGGTCAACTGACCGGCGAGCCGCTGAGAGAAGGAACTTAGACTCATGGGTATCCGTAAGTACAAGCCGACCACGCCGGGCCGTCGCGGCTCCAGCGTGTCCGACTTCGTTGAACTCACGCGCTCCACGCCGGAGAAGTCGCTGCTCGCGCCGAAGTCGAAGACCGGTGGCCGCAACAACACCGGGCGCATCACGACGCGTCACATCGGTGGAGGCCACAAGCAGGCCTACCGCATCATCGACTTCAAGCGCTACGACAAGGACGGCGTGCCGGCCAAGGTCGCTCACATCGAGTACGACCCCAACCGCACCGCCCGCATCGCGCTGCTGCACTACGCCGACGGCGAGAAGCGCTACATCATCGCGCCGAACGGCCTGGCTCAGGGCACTGTGGTCACCGCCGGCGAGGGCTCGGACATCAAGCCGGGCAACAACCTCGAGCTGCGCCAGATCCCCGTCGGCACCACGGTGCACGCGGTGGAGATGCGCCCGGGCGGCGGAGCCAAGCTCGGCCGTTCGGCCGGCGCGGCCATCCAGCTGGTTGCCCGCGAGGGCAAGTACGCCACGCTGCGCATGCCCTCTGGTGAAATGCGCCTGGTCGACGTCCGCTGCCGCGCCTCGATCGGCACGGTCGGCAACGCCGAGCAGTCCAACATCAACTGGGGCAAGGCCGGCCGCAACCGCTGGAAGGGCATCCGCCCGACCGTCCGCGGCGTCGTGATGAACCCCGTCGACCACCCCCACGGTGGTGGCGAGGGCCGCACGTCGGGTGGCCGCCACCCTGTGTCGCCCTGGGGCAAGCCCGAGGGACGCACCCGTGACAAGAACAAGGCGAGCAGTCGACTCATCGTCCGCCGTCGCAAGACCGGCAAGAAGCGCTGATAGGGAGCCTGAGGAAATATGCCACGCAGCCTGAAGAAGGGCCCCTTCGTCGACGACCACCTGCAGAAGAAGGTGGACGTTCAGAACGACAAGGGCACCAAGAATGTCATCAAGACCTGGTCGCGACGCTCGATGATCATCCCCGACATGCTGGGGCACACCATCGCAGTGCACGACGGCCGCAAGCACGTCCCGGTGTTCGTCACCGAGTCGATGATCGGTCACAAGTTGGGCGAGTTCGCTCCCACGCGCACCTTCAAGGGTCACGTGAAGGACGACAAAAAGGCCCGTCGCCGCTGAGGCGCGAGATAAGGAACTGAATCAACTATGAGCAACGAAAACGGCAACAGCCGTCGTCGCGAGAACCTGCTCGGTGATCGTCCTGGCTCGTTCGCCATCGCGCGCCACGTCCGGATGAGCCCCACCAAGGTCCGTCGAGTCGTCGACCTGGTCCGCGGCATGGACGTCAAGGACGCCCTTGTCGCCCTGAAGTTCGCCCCGCAGGCCGCGTCCGAGCCCGTGTACAAGGTTGTGGCCTCGGCCGTGGCCAACGCGGAGTCGGCCGAGGCCCTGCGCTCCGGCGACCTGTACATCTCCAAGGCGTTCGTCGACGAGGGCGTGACGCTGCGTCGAATCCGGCCCCGTGCGAAGGGGTCGGCCAGCCGCATCCTCAAGCGCGGCGCCCACATCACAGTGGTCGTCGAACCCCGCGAGACGAAGGGAGCCTGATTATGGGCCAAAAGATCAACCCGATTGGCTTCCGCCTCGGCATCACCACCGATCACAACTCCCGCTGGTACAGCGACAAGCAGTACTCGGAGTTCGTCGGCGAGGACGTCAAGATCCGCCAGTACCTGACCAAGACTCTTGAGCGCGCCGGCGTTTCGTCGATCGAGATCGAGCGTCGCTCGGAGCGGGTGACCATCTTCCTCCACGCCGCACGTCCGGGCATCGTCATCGGCCGCAACGGCGCCGAGGCCGAGCGCGTCCGCGCCGAGTTGGAGAAGCTGACCGGCAAGCAGGTGCAGCTCAACATCCTCGAGGTCAAGAACCCCGAGATCGATGCGCAGCTCGTGGCCCAGGGAGTCGCCGAGCAGCTCGGCGCCCGTGTCGCCTTCCGTCGCGCCATGCGCAAGGCTCAGCAGACGGCCATGCGTTCCGGCGCCGTGGGCATCAAGATCAAGTGCTCGGGTCGTCTCGGTGGCGCGGAAATGTCGCGCTCCGAGGGTTACCGCGAAGGCCGTGTGCCGCTGCACACGCTGCGCGCCGACATCGACTACGGCTTCTTCGAGGCCCGCACCACGTTCGGCCGGATCGGCGTCAAGGTGTGGATCTACAAGGGCGACGTCACCGGCACCCGCGCCGAGCGCGCTGCCCAGAAGGCCGCCCGTAACAACGCCCCCGGTGGCCGTCAGCAGCGTCCGGGCCGTCGTCCCGCCCGCGGCGAGGCTCGTGGGGACCGTCCCGAGCGCGGCGGTCGCCGTCGCGCCGACGCAGCCCAGGCCGAGGCCCCGGCTGCGCCCGCAACCGAGAACGCAGGAGCCTGATCATGCTGATTCCTCGTCGCGTGAAGTTCCGTAAGCAGCACCACCCCACGCGTGACGGTGCGGCCAAGGGCGGCACCAAGCTCGCCTTCGGTGAGTACGGCATCCAGGCGCTCGAGTCGTCCTACCTGACCAACCGTCAGATCGAGGCCGCTCGTATCGCCATGACCCGTCACATCAAGCGTGGCGGCAAGGTCTGGATCAACGTGTATCCGGACCGCCCCCTGACCAAGAAGCCGGCCGAGACCCGCATGGGCTCCGGCAAGGGTTCCCCCGAGTGGTGGATCGCCAACATCAAGCCCGGACGCGTGCTGTTCGAGCTGTCCGGCGTCCCGGAGGACGTGGCCCGCGAGGCCATGCGTCTGGCCATCCACAAGCTGCCCTTCAAGGCACGCTTCATCAAGCGCGAAGCAGGTGATATCTGATGAGTAACTCTCTCGCCGCACACGATCTTCGTGGTCTGTCGCGTGATCAGCTCAACGCCAAGGTCGTTGAGTTGAAGGAGGAACTGTTCGGCCTTCGGTTCCAGGCTGCCACCGGCCAGCTGGAGTCGAGCAGCCGGATGCGCAACGTCCGCAAGGACATTGCACGCATCTACACCGTGCTGCAGGAGCGCAACCTCGGCATCGTCGACGAGCCGGTTGTTGAGGAGAAGTGAATATGAGCGAAGACACCACCACCACTGAGCAGCGCGGCGCCCGCAAGGTGCTGCAGGGCGTCGTCGTGTCCGACAAGATGGACAAGACGATCGTGGTCCTCGTCGAGGACCGCGTCAAGCACCCGCTGTACGGCAAGGTCATGACCAAGTCGTCGCGCCTGAAGGCGCACGACGAGGAGAACTCGGCCGGCATCGGCGACCGCGTTCGCGTCATGGAGACCCGTCCGCTGTCCGCGCAGAAGCGCTGGCGCCTGGTCGAGATCATCGAGCGCGCCAAGTAAGGCACACTCACCACACGCTGCGGCCCGTCCCCCTGGGGGCGGGCCGTTGTCGCACTCCCGCGGTCCGCTAATCGCAGGGCGGTGAAGCGATGCCCAGACGCAGTGGTATACATATCGGACGACTATCTATATGGACTGGGTCGTCGCCGACCTGTCCGCATACTTGGAGGGATTTTCATGTCGGAGAATGTAGGGGATGCGAAGGCTCGGGCGAAGGCCGAAAAGGCTTACGTCAAGGCGAGTCGGCCATGGTTTAAGAAGAAGCGCTATTGGGCTCTTGGAGTGTTGGCACTGATTGTGGTCGTCCAGATGGCCAATGGCGGGGCCGATGACGCGAACACTGTGGCCGCTCCCGCCAGTACGAGCTCAGCCGCCAGCGCGCCGAGTGAGTCGGAGGCCGCCGAAACGAACGTGGCCAGCGAGCCCGCTGCGTCGAGTGAACCGGCTGCGGTGGTTGAGGAAGCACCTATCGTGGTGTCTGCCCAGGAGTTGATCGAAGCGCTGGAGAGCAATGCTCTGGCCGCCTCCAACCAGTACAAGGGAAAGCGCGTCACCGTCACTGGTTCTTTGGCCAATGTCGACGCTTCCGGCGACTACTTCACCCTCAATGGGACTGACGAGTACTCCTTCACCAACGTGCAGATCTTCATCGATGAAGAGCACTTGGACACTGTCAGCGCACTCACCGCGGGCCAGGATGTCACGGTCACCGGGACTGTCAGCGACGTTGGGGAGCTCTTGGGCTATTCCATCCAGGCTGAGACGATCAGCTGACACCGTTTGGGCGCCTTGCCCGCTCAGGTCCGGCAGGCTCCTCGTGCTGACAGCTACCAACTCAACTCTCGGAATACTGTAAAGCGCTGGAGCTGGTTTCTGGGGTGTGTGCGTCGTCACGTTCTACTGGTTGTGTCAAAGTGGGCCCGTTCGCTACGGCGAACGGGCCCACTTTCTGTCCTCTTGTGGAAACTCGGCTCCGCGCTGACTGATTGCGCCGCGTGGACGCGGACCTGGCGCCATCCGCGCCGAGCTGTAAACGACTGGTCCGCGCTCGGTACCTGCCTGCCTCGTCGCAAAGCTGGGCGCTATCGGAGTCGAGGCGGGTTGGCGGCGGAGGGAACAGGGATCAGCGTGTCGTTCAGGCCCCAGTGGAGGGGAGACCGGGACGGGCGAGTTCAGGCGCGGGCGCCTTGCTGGGCTTTTGCGTCGGCGTCGGCGTCGGAGCCTGAGTCGGGGTGGGCGTGGGGGAGGGGGATGGCCGTGGTTCCTCGGTGATCAACACGGTCTGGGAAGGGTGGCCCAGCTCGTGGCGGGCGATGATGGGGGCACGGCTGGGGTGCTCGATGGTGACGGTAGCCTCAGCCGAGTAGCACCCCGGCAGGGCCAGCCGGGTCCGGGCCAGCCCCGTGGCCCCGAAGCCGGCGCCCGAACCTGGCAGCGGCACATCGTCATAGCGCCCGACGGTTGCTCCCCCGGACCAGTCCACGCCCTCGCAGCTGGCCCCGCCGTCGGTCTGCCGCGGACTGACGGGCCCGATGATGCGTCCTGAGGCGCTCACGGCCAGCTCCGTCGAATCGGGCACCGCCACCCCGGGCACGCCGTCGAGGCTCAGTGCCTCAGAGGCCTCGACCCCGGCACGAGCCGTGCCGTGCGGGCTCAGGCGGGTGGTGATCATGGGGGCGAGCACCAGGCTTGTCTCGGGCAGCTGGGGCCAGCTGGGCGCGGCCGGGGGAGTGACGAACTCAGCCGGCGCAAGGGCCTCCACCCAGTGGTAGTACCCGGGGCCGGGGAACCTCAGCGAGGTGGACGCGGCCTCGGCCGAGCCGTCGGGGCCGTAGCGTCCGGAGAAGACCGCCTCGCCCACGGGCTGGGTGTCGGCCGCGGATGCGGCAGCGAGGTCCTCGAGGGAGGCGAAGGGACCGTAGAGGGTGGTGGTGCCGGAGAAGCGCGCTCCTGGCCTGCCGCCGGCCACGGTCACCAGATCCACCGCCGGCTCGCCGGCCACGGCCACCAGGTCCCGGGTGCGCGTGGTGACGGCGGGGGTGAAGTGGGGAGCCAGCGAGGCCTCCACGGTGGCGACGACCGATTCAGGCCTGGGCGCCGCGAGCAGCCGCTGGACGGTCCGCTCGGCGGGCACGAAGACCCGGGGTGCCGATCCCGCCAGCCCAGCGAAGGTGACTGACACATTGCCGACCGAGGGTTCGGATCCTGGGCGCGCCATCGTCACGCGGATGTCGGCCACGCCGGAGGTCCCCGTCGTGGAGGGCGCCGACTCGACGGTGGAGGCCCCCGTTGGCGCGACCGAGAGCGTGACCCCTGGCACGGCGATGCCCGCCCTCGAGGTCACCGAGGCGCGAAGCTGGCCTGAGGGCGCCGCCAGGGTGGGGCGGGAGACCCACTCGAGCCGGGCCGTGTACGGCCCCGCGAATCTGGCCGCCGCGCGGGTGAGGCGGTCGAACTCCGTCCCCGTCGACGGCTGCGCGGCGACCACGGCCGCCCATCGGGCGGACTCGCGGGCCCGCTGCTGCGCCCCGTCGACCGTCCGCAGGCGGACGAAGTGCTCGACGGCGGCGCCGGTGTCGGCTGAGGGACTCTGCCCGGTGTGCGTGAGGACCCAGGCGAGGTCCGCCGTCTCAGCCTCGGAGACGGTCGCGGTGCCGTTGCCGTGCTGGAGTGCGCCGTCGTCGGCCAGACCCGACTGCTTGACCAGGGGCGTCCCCGCGGGAACCTCCTCCCAGTCCGTGGCGCGCCTGGGCGGTGCGGACATCAGGTCCGCGCAGTACGCGGTGACCGGGCCCATCCGGTAGGCGCCGTACCAGTCCCGCCCGGTGCGAGGCATCGCCACCGTGTGCCCGGCGCCGGCCAGCGGGCCGTCCTGGGGCCGGGCGTCGGCGGGAACAGGCGCGACGAGGAGGGTCAGTATCACGGTGATGAGCAGGGCGATGGCGGGGCGTGGTCTCATGATCAGGGGCTTCCTGGTTGCGGTCGGGTTCGCACCACTCTTGGTGAGAACCCCACCGCTTTCCCAGGTCACGTGCGGCCTGTGGAGAACGTGTCAGCCGCGCCGACCTCGTGCTGTGGAGGGAAGGGCGCCGCCCGGCAGGCTCAGGAGCCCTCGGGCCAGGAGTCCGGCGTGGGTTCCGCGGTGTCCTCCTCGGCCTCGGAATGGTCGGTCCACGAGTCCTTCGGCCGGTAGCCGAGCTCCAGCATGGTGTTGGTGAGGTCCCAACGACGATTGGGGTTGTCCGAGACGGCGTAGTAGAGCCCGAACCGCACCTCCGCCTCGATGGCGCAGCGCACCACCTCGACGGTGTCGTCCTCGCTCAGCCACATCGCCCGCAGCAGATCGAGGTCGGTGTCGTGGGTGGTCTTCGAGCTCCAGCCGATCCTCAACGCGATGAAGTCCATGCCGTGCTGGTCGTGGTAGAACCGGCCGAGCGCCTCGCCGAACACCTTCGACACCCCGTAGAGCGAATCCGGGCGGGGGAGCATATGCGGATACACCGGCCACTGCTCGTCGCGGTCGTACATCCCCATCGCGTGATTGGAGGAGGCGAAGACGAAGCGCCGCACCCCCGCCTCGCGGGCGGCTTCCAGCGCGTTGCGCAGGCCCACGATGTTGGCGCTCAGCACGGCGTCCCACGTCGACTCAGGCGATGCCGCGCCCGCCATGTGGACGACGGTGTCCACCCCCTCCATGAGGGCGAGGGTGTCGTCGTAGTCCGTGAGGTCCGCGATGCGGATGGTGTCCGGGTCGTCATCGTCGGGGTGACGCCCCTGGAGGACGAGGTCGTACTCGTCGCGCAACCGGCGCGCCAGGAGTGCTCCGATGCCGCCTGTGGCGCCCGTGATGAGGATTCTGCGCTGTGCCATGACGCCCATCCTGCCAGCGGCGACGAGGCACGATGCGGCCTCCGTCGAACGCGTGGGGTAGAGTACCGCCCAGCACTCGGATCGTTCTGCTCTGAGTTCCTCTAGCTTCTTTCTCCGATGCCATCGCGCTGCGGACACCTAGGAGCCTGCTGAACAATCATGCCTCGGCTGCGGCGCACCGGATCGGGCGATCTGGCACCCCTCCATCTGGATATGGACGTCAAGTACACGCACCAGATGTAGTGGCACCACCTCATCCCGCCCGGCACGTCCTCGCCGGAGACAGCATTGTTCAGCACACTCCTAGTCCGCGCCGGGCAGAACCGCTGCATCACCCCCACACGGGAGTCTTTCCTCATGTCTTCACTGTCCTTCGGCGCGCTCGGCGTGCCCGCACCCCTCGCCTCCATCCTCGCTGAGCGAGACATCACCCTCCCCACGCCCATCCAGGCCGCGACGCTGCCGGACTCGCTCAGCGGCCGCGACGTGCTGGGCCGGGGCCGCACAGGCTCGGGCAAGACCTACGCCTTCCTGCTGCCGCTGGTGGCACGCCTCTCCTCCTCCGGCACCCGTCGCGCCGCCAAGCGGCCGCGCGCCATGATCCTCGCCCCCACCCGGGAGCTCGCGATCCAGATCGACGAGGCGCTCGCGCCGCTGGCGGCCTCCGCGGGGCTCACCTCGCGCACCATCTTCGGCGGCGTCAACCAGAAGCCGCAGGCGGCGGCCCTCACCAGGGGCGTTGACGTGATCGTCGCGTGCCCGGGCCGTCTGGAGGACCTGATCGCCCAGGGCGTCGCCTCCCTGGCCGGCGTCGAGATCACCATCATCGACGAGGCCGACCACATGGCGGACCTCGGGTTCCTGCCGTCCGTGCGCCGGCTGCTGTCCCAGACCCCGAAGGCCGGGCAGCGCATGCTGTTCTCCGCCACCCTGGACAAGGCCGTGGGGACCCTGGTGAACCAGTTCATGACCAACCCCGTCGTGCACGAGGCGGACTCGGCCGAGTCGCCCGTCGCCACGATGACCCACCACGTGCTGCACGTGGCAGACGACCACCACCTCCCGGTCCTCATCGACCTCGCGGCCGCTCCGGGCCGGTCGGTGGTGTTCACCCGCACCAAGCACCGCGCCAAGAAGATCGCCCGCCAGCTCAATGCCGCCGGGATCCCGGCCGTCGAGCTGCAGGGCAACATGAGCCAGAACGCGCGCGAGCGCTCCATGGCGGCCTTCCATGCAGGCACGGCCCAGACGCTCGTGGCCACCGACGTCGCGGCGCGCGGCATCCACGTCGACGATGTCGGCCTGGTCATCCACGCGGACCCGCCGGTGGAACACAAGGCCTACACGCACCGCTCGGGCCGCACCGCCCGCGCCGGGGCCGAGGGCACCGTCGTCACGCTCATGCTCGACGGGCAGCGCTCGGACGTGCGCGACCTCACCCGCAAGGCGGGCGTCAATCCCACCATCACCCGCGCCGACGCACGACACCCGGTGCTGCGCGAGATCGCGCCCGGGGAGCGCTCCTTCCCGGGCGGCCTCATCAAGCCCGAACCCCAGGAGGGGCAGGGCGGTGGCGGCCGTCGCGGTGGGGCGTCAGCGCGACCGCGCAGTGGGTCCGACCGTCCGCAGGGTGGTCGCGGCCAGCGTCCCCAGGTCCAGCGCGGCGAGCGTCCCGCCGAGGGCCGTTCCCGACGGCCCGCCGCGGCGGCCACCGCCTCGGCGGGTGGAGTCGCCCGGTTCTCGGCCGAGAGCGGTCGTCGCAGGAGCCGCTAGCGGGACACTCATCCTGAGCTGTCACAAGTCGCCCGGTCCGCACCACGCGGCCCGGGCGACTCGCACGTCCGGCGAACCGGCTCTGGTGTGTTGGATGCAGTGACGTATCCTGGAAGGCTCACGGCCCAGAAGCCGCGACATCCTGTCACCGAGGCCCCATGCTGCAGCTTGAGAAAGTCCGCAAGTCGTACACCACAGGCGACTTCACCCAGGTGGCACTGGACGACGTCTCCATCGCCTTCCGCGACAACGAGTTCGTCGCGATCCTCGGTCCCTCAGGTTCCGGCAAGACCACCCTGCTCAACGTCGTGGGCGGTCTCGACCACTACGACTCGGGCAACCTGGCCATCGATGGCATCCCCACCGACGAGTACCGCGACCGCGACTGGGACACCTACCGCAACAACCGCATCGGGTTCGTCTTCCAGGCGTACAACCTCATTCCGCACCAGAGCGTCCTCTCCAACGTCGAGCTGGCCCTCACGCTGGCGGGCGTCTCACCGTCCGAGCGGAAGCGACGAGCCACGGCGGCGCTGTCGGAGGTGGGGCTGGCCGACCACGTGCACAAGCGCCCCAACCAGCTCTCCGGCGGCCAGATGCAGCGCGTCGCCATCGCCCGCGCGCTGATCAACGACCCGGAGATCCTGCTGGCCGACGAGCCCACCGGCGCCCTCGACACGGCCACCAGCGTCCAGATCATGGCCCTGCTGACCGACATCGCCCGCGACCGCCTGGTCATCATGGTGACGCACAACCCCGAGTTGGCCAAGGAGTACGCCACCCGCACAGTCCAGCTCCGCGACGGCGTCGTCTTCTCCGACAGCGACCCCTACCAGCCCGGGCAGCAGCGGGAGAGCGGGCGCCCGCCGCGGCGCACCGCCATGAGCTTCCTCACCGCCATCGCGTTGTCGTTCAACAACCTGATGACGAAGAAGGGCCGCACCCTGATGACGTCGTTCGCGGGCAGCATCGGCATCATCGGCATCGCCGCGATCCTCGCGCTCGCCAACGGCGTCGGCCTCTACATCAAGGGCGTCGAGGAGGACACCCTCTCGATGTATCCGCTGTCCATCGAGCGGCAGGGCTTCGACCTCACTTCCCTGCTGGCGGGGTCACCCAACGGAGACGACGACGCCCCGGAGCCCGCCGAGGGCGAGGTTCCGGAGGCCCAGCGCGTCTCCAGGATGCTCGGCGGGGTGGGCACCAATGACCTCGCCTCCCTCAAGCGGTACCTCGACGACGGCGACAGCGGGATCGACGCCTACGTCAACTCCATCGAGTACAGCTACGACGTCACCCCGCGGATCTACTCCGAGACGGGCGGGACACCCCGCCAGGTCAACCCCGACACCACCTTCAACTCCGTCGGGCTGGACCCCACCTCCACCGTCAACTCGCTCCTGGGCCCGGGCGCGGGATCCGGGGTGTTCCGCGAGTTGGTCGACGACCTGTCTCTGGTGGAGACGCACTACGACGTGGTCGCCGGACGCTGGCCCGACGACCCCCTCGAGACCGTCGTCGTGCTGAGCCCCAGTGGCAGGGTCACCGATCTCACGCTCTACGCCATGGGGCTGCGGGACCCGGCCGAGCTCGACGCGATGGTCACCCAACTCGCGAACGAGGAACCCATCGCCGAACCCGGCGCCCCGGTCACCGTCACCTACGACGACCTGCTGGCCGGGTCGTTCCGGCTCGTCAACGTGCCCGACCTCTACAGCTACGACGCCGAGTTCGGCGTGTGGACCGACCGGAGTTCCGACGAGAGCCGTGTGGCGAGCGTGGTCGAGGGGGCCGAGACGCTGGAGGTGGTCGGCGTTGTGCAGGCCGTCGAGGACAGCACCATCCTGCAGCCGGGCATCTACTACACCCCCGCCCTGACCAGGCGCGTCATCGAGAAGGCGGCCGACAGCGAGATCGTCGCCGATCAGCTGGCCCGTCGCGACACCAACGTGGTCACCGGCCGCCGATTCGCCGACGACCGGGCCGCCGCCGAGGAGATGGACCTCTCGCAGCTCATCAGCTTCGACCAGGATGCCATCGCTGGGGCCTTCACCTTCGACGCCGACGCCCTCGCGATCGACACCTCCGCGCTGGAGAATCTGAGTCTTCCCGAGTTCAGCTTTGATCCCTCGTCCCTGCCGGGGCTGGATCTCGGCGCTCTCCTGGGCGAGCTCGACCTGGCCTCCGTGGTCTCTGCGCCCGACATGGGCGCGGAGACCGGCCAGGTGGTGACCTGGAGCACCTCGCTGGCCACGTCGTTCGCGGTCTTCGTGGCGGAGAACCAGCTCGATCCGGCCGACACGCAGGCCAACTTCCGGCTCTTCCTCGAATCGCCGGCCGGGCAAGAGCTGCTCGTCGGCAGCGTGCGGGAACCCGTTCCCCTCGACGCTGAGACGCTCGCGGCGCTGCTGGAGGCCCTCCTCGGCTTCACCGCGACCCCCACTCAACCGCCGGCCGACGCCTCCGAGCAGCCTGCCCCCGCGCCGAGCGCTCCATTGCCCGGCGCTCAGGCGAGGGTTGAGGAGTTCCTGGCGTCCGAGAAGGGTCAGGCGGCGCTGGCGGCCACGGGCGGCCTCATCGACCCGGCGGGGCTGGTGGCCGCCGCGCAGGCCTACGACCGGTTTGCGGAGCAGGCGCAGCCGGCCACCGACGAGCAGCCCGACGTCGCGGCACTGGTGCGGGCCTTCCTGGCCTCGCCGCAGGGGTTGGAGCTGCTGACAGCGCTCGGGGCGGCACCGGCCGGGCAGGTCCCGGCTGCCCAGCCGCCGGGGGAGGAGGCCGGGTTGCTGACACAGATGATTCGCGGCTACCTCGCCTACGCCGTCGACGAAGGCCTGCCCATCGATGAGGTGGACTCCAACCTCGACGGCTTCCTCGCCTCGCCGCAGGGCGCGGGTCTCCTCGCCGTGGCCGGGGACCTGATCGACACCGACGCCCTCACCGAGCAACTGCAGGTCGCGATGGGCTCCTACGTCGAGGGCGTGATGGGCGCGGTCATGGGCACCGTGTCCACGCAGCTGGCGGACGCGCTCGGCACCCAGGTCTCCGCCGCCATCGAGGGCTCGATGGGCCGGTTGAGCGAGAACATGGCCGACGCCATGAGCATCGACGAGGCGGTCTTCGCCGACGCGTTCCAGCTCAACCGCAACCAGGACGAGCTGACCCAGCTGTTGATGGCGATGACCACGCGGCAGCTGAGCTCCTACGAGGGCAACCTGCGTACGCTCGGCTTCGCCGACCTCACCGACCCGTCCACCATCCAGATCTTTCCCAAGGACTTCGAGTCCAAGGAGCGCGTGCTGGACATCCTCGACGCCTACAACGCCAGCGCCAAGGAGGCCGGCGACGAGGATCGCGTCATCACCTTCACCGACATCGTCGGGGCGCTGATGGGCTCGGTCACCGACATCATCAACACCATCAGCTACGTGCTGGTGGCCTTCGTGGCGATCTCCCTGGTGGTCAGCTCCATCATGATCGGCGTCATCACCTACATCTCGGTGCTGGAGCGCAAGAAGGAGATCGGAATCCTGCGCTCCATCGGTGCGAGCAAGCGCGACATCAGGCGCGTGTTCAACGCCGAGACCCTCATCGTCGGGTTCGTGGCGGGCCTGCTCGGCGTGGTGGTCACGTTCCTGCTGACCATTCCCGCCAACGCCATCGTCGAGGCCAACTTCGACGTGCCGAACGTGGCTCAGCTGCCGCTGCAGGCGGCTGTGATCCTGGTGCTGGTCAGCATGGGGTTGACGGCGCTGGCGGGCCTGATCCCGGCGTCGGCCGCGTCGCGCAAGGACCCGGTCGAGGCGCTGCGCAGCGAATGACGGCAGAGGCGCGCGGAGACGGGAGAGGGCCTCGTCGGGGCTGATTTCTTCCCCGGGTCCACTACGGGCTAGACTGTCCCAGTTGCCTTGGGACTGTGCCCTTTCGAGGGGACCTTTCCCGGGTTCACACCACGCTCCCTCTCTCTCGGGCTGGGGGCTGCCGCCTGGCAAAATCCAGGGGGTTCATTTCTAGTTTCACAAGGCCCCATGCATGGGAACCGGTGGATCAAGGAGAAGTAGATGATCCAGCAGGAGTCGCGACTGAAAGTCGCCGACAACACTGGTGCCAAGGAGATCTTGTGCATCCGTGTGCTCGGTGGCTCTAAGCGCCGCTACGCCTACCTCGGCGACACCATCGTCGCCACCGTCAAGGACGCGATCCCTGGCGGCAACGTCAAGAAGGGCGACGTGGTCAAGGCCGTCGTCGTCCGCACCGTCAAGGAGCGTCGCCGCGCCGACGGGTCCTACATCAAGTTCGACGAGAACGCCGCCGTCATCCTGAAGAACGACGGGGAGCCCCGCGGCACCCGCATCTTCGGCCCGGTTGCGCGCGAACTCCGCGAGAAGAAGTTCATGCGCATCGTCTCGCTCGCCCCGGAGGTGATCTGATCATGGCATCGCTCAACATCAAGAAGGGTGACCGCGTCAAGGTCATCTCGGGCAAGGACAGGGGTGTCGTCGCCGAAGTCATCGCCGTGAACCCCGAAACGAAGCGCGTCACCGTGCAGGGTGTCAACCTCGTCAAGAAGCACCGTCGCGAGTCCCAGACCGCGGCCGGCCGCAAGGTCGAGGGCGGTGTGATCACCGTCGAGGCCCCCATCCATGTGTCCAACGTGCAGCTCGTGGTCAAGGTCGACGGCAAGGAGGTCGTCACGCGCATCGGTCACAAGCGCGTCGACGTCACCAAGCGCCGCCCCGACGGCTCCGAGTACACCGCGCAGCGCTCCGTGCGCATCGCCCGCAAGACCGGGGAGGAGATCTGATGACCGCCACCGCAGCCCCCACCGCGATTCCGCGCCTGAAGGCCAAGTACCGCGAGAGCATCGTCCCGGCACTGCAGGACGAGTTCAACTACGACAACGTCATGCAGATCCCCGGTCTGGTCAAGATCGTGGTCAACATGGGCGTCGGCGAGGCCGCGCGCGACTCGAAGATCATCGAGGGCGCCATCAAGGACCTCACCGCCATCACCGGCCAGAAGCCGTCGGTGACGAAGGCCCGCAAGTCGATCGCCCAGTTCAAGCTCCGTGAGGGTCAGCCCATCGGCTGCCACGTCACGCTGCGCGGCGACCGCATGTGGGAATTCGCCGACCGGCTCTTGACGCTCGCGCTGCCCCGTATCCGTGACTTCCGCGGCCTCAACGGCAACCAGTTCGACGGGAACGGCAACTACACCTTCGGTCTCTCGGAGCAGGTCATGTTCCTCGAGATCGATCAGGACAAGGTGGATCGCGTCCGCGGCATGGACATCACCTTCGTGACCACGGCGGCCAACGACGCGGAAGGCCTGGCGCTGCTCAAGCTCCTCGGCTTCCCCTTCAAGGCCGTCGATGACGCCAAGAAGCAGAAGTCGAAGCGCGGCCCCGCGTTCTACGCCAAGAAGAAGAAGTGAGCTGACCCATGGCAAAGACAGCACTCAAGGTCAAGCAGGCCCGGAAGCCGAAGTTCGGTGTGCGCGCCTACACCCGTTGCCAGAAGTGCGGCAGGCCCCACTCGGTCTACCGCAAGTTCGGCCTCTGCCGCATCTGCCTGCGCGACATGGCGCACGCCGGCGAACTGCCCGGTGTGACCAAGTCGTCCTGGTGATCCGGAACCACCTTTCCTAAGGAATTCAAGTTGCGACAGGTCCGGGTCTCCCGGAAACCGGCGCGAGAAAGAGGCAACAAGTCATGACAATGACTGATCCGATTGCAGACATGCTGACACGTCTGCGGAACGCCAACCAGGCGTTCCTGGACTCGACGACCATGCCGTCGTCGAAGATCAAGGTGGGCATCGCCGAGATCCTCAAGGCCAACGGTTACATCTCGGATTTCGAGTTGACCGAGGTCGAGGGGCAGGTTGGCAAGGTCCTCAAGGTCACTCTGAAGTACGGCGACTCGCGCGTGCGTTCCATCGTGGGCATTCGTCGCATCAGCAAGCCGGGGCTCCGCGTCTACGCGAAGTCCACGGAGCTGCCGAAGGTGCTGGGCGGTCTCGGTATCGCCATCATTTCGACGTCCCAGGGTCTGTTGACCGATCGGGACGCCAAAGCCAAGTCCGTGGGCGGCGAAGTACTCGCCTACGTCTGGTGACCGGCGAAGGTAAGGAGAAAAAGTAATGTCGCGTATTGGCAGGCTCCCCATCGCCATCCCATCCGGCGTCGACGTGTTGCTCGACGGCCGACAGGTTGACGTCAAGGGACCCAAGGGGTCGTTGACGCTCACCGTCGCCGAGCCCATCACCATCGAGAAGCAGGAAGACGGCCAGCTCGCCGTCGCCCGTCCCAACGACGAGCGTCAGAGCAGGTCCCTCCATGGCCTCACCCGCACCCTGATCAGCAACATGATCCAGGGCGTCACCGAGGGCTATGAAAAGAAGCTTGAGATCGTCGGCGTGGGTTACCGCGTGATCTTCAAGGGCCCGCAGCAGCTTGAATTTGCGCTCGGATTCTCCCACCCCGTGATCGTGAACGCCCCTGAGGGCATCACCTTCGTGGTGGAAGCACCCACCAGGTTCAGCGTCCAAGGCATCGACAAGCAGCTTGTCGGCGAGACCGCGGCCAACATCCGTAAGATCCGCAAGCCTGAGCCCTACAAGGGCAAGGGCGTCCGTTACGCGGGCGAACAAGTCCGCCGCAAGGCCGGAAAGGCTGGCAAGTGATGGCCATTTCGCTCAGCAACCGCAAGTCGCTGGCTCCCAAGACGGCGTCCCGCGCCCGTCGGCAGCTCCGTGGCCGCAAGAAGATCAACGGCTCGGCCGATCGTCCCCGTCTGGTGGTCAACCGGTCATCCCGGCACCTGTTCGTTCAGGTGATCGACGATGTCCAGGGCAAGACGCTGGCGTCCGCGTCCACCATGGAGGCCGACCTCCGCGGCACCGAGGCGGACAAGTCCGAGAAGGCACGCAAGGTCGGTGTCCTGATCGCCGAGCGCGCGAAGGCTGCCGGCGTCGAGCAGGTCGTCTTCGACCGTGCGGGTAACAAGTACCACGGGCGGATCGCTGCTCTGGCGGATGCAGCCCGCGAGGCCGGGCTCGGCTTCTAACACGACGAAAGGAAAGGTTTTTCACGATGAGTGAAACCCAACAGCGCCGAGGTTCTGGCGCTACAGGTGAGCGTCGTGGCCGTGACGATCGTCGTGGCCAGGCTCCGAAGGAAGAAAGCAAGTACCTCGAGCGCGTGGTGACCATCAACCGCGTCGCCAAGGTGGTCAAGGGTGGTCGTCGCTTCAGCTTCACCGCTCTGGTCGTCGTCGGCGACGGCGAGGGCATGGTGGGCGTCGGCTACGGCAAGGCGAAGGAGGTGCCGGCCGCGATCGCCAAGGGTGTTGAAGAGGCCAAGAAGCACTTCTTCCGCGTGCCGTTGATCCAGCGCACGATTCCGCACCCGGTTCAGGGTGAGAAGGCCGCGGGCGTGGTCATGCTGCGCCCCGCGTCCCCGGGTACCGGCGTCATCGCCGGTGGGTCGGCTCGCGCCGTCCTCGAGTGCGCAGGCGTGCACGACGTGCTCGCCAAGTCGCTCGGCTCGTCCAATGCCATCAACGTGGTGCACGCCACGGTGGATGCGCTTCAGCAGCTCGAAGAGCCCCAGGCCGTGGCCAAGCGTCGCGGCATGGCGATCGAGGACGTCGCTCCGGCGGCGCTCATCCGCGCCTCGAAGGAAGAGGTGGCTCACTGATGGCCGAGCTGAAGATCACCCAGGCAAAGTCTGGGGTGGGTGGAAAGCAGAACCAGCGCGAGACGCTGCGGACGCTCGGTCTGGGTCGCATCGGCTCCTCGGTGGTCCGTGAGGACCGCCCCGAGGTGCTCGGGATGATCCGCACCGTCGCCCATCTGGTTACCGTGGAAGAGGTGAAGTGACGATGACGCTCAAGCTGCATCATCTGCGCCCCGCCCCCGGCGCCAAGACGGCTAAGACCCGTGTTGGCCGTGGTGAGGGTTCGAAGGGTAAGACCGCTGGTCGCGGTACGAAGGGCACCGGGGCGCGTAAGAACGTTCCCCAGAACTTCGAGGGCGGCCAGATGCCGTTGCACATGCGGATCCCGAAGCTCAAGGGCTTCAAGAACCCGTTCCGGGTTGAGTACCAGGTGGTCAACGTCGGCCGTCTCTCCGAGCTGTTCCCCGAGGGCGGCTCCGTGGGCGTCGAGGAACTCGTGGATGCAGGCGCTGTGCGCTCCGGCAACCTCGTCAAGATCCTCGGCAACGGCGACGTCACCGTGGCGCTCGACGTGACCGCCCACGCATTCTCCAGCTCCGCCAAGGCGAAGCTTGAAGGCGCCGGCGGATCCGTGACCGAACTCTGAGTCGGTCGCGCACCAGCTACACCACCGTCGGGGTGGGCCCGGGGTCTCCCGGGTCCACCCCGTCGGCGTTTCCGGCGCGCCCCTCAGGTGCTCCGGCGTTTTGGTGCCGGTACGTGCCTTGATAGGCTTCCCTGGTTGCCGTGCCGACACTGCACGGCGCCGTGTTGTACAACGAAACCGAAAGTAGGGTCGGATGATCTCCGCCTTGGCCAACGCGTTGAAGACACCGGATCTTCGCAAGAAGATCTTCTTCACGCTGGGCATCATTGCCGTGTTCCGCCTGGGATCCACGATCCCCTCACCCAACGTGAGCATCTCGCGGATCGACCAGTGTCTGGCGCTCGCCGCGCAGGGCGACTCGGCCGGCCTCTACTCGATGATCAACCTGTTCTCGGGTGGGGCGCTGCTCCAGTTGACGATCTTCGCGCTCGGGATCATGCCCTACATCACGGCCTCGATCATCCTCCAGCTGCTCACCGTCGTGATCCCGAAGCTGGAGGCCCTCAAGAAGGAGGGCGGCACAGGCCAGCAGAAGATCACCGAGTACACCCGTTACCTCACCCTGGTGCTCGCGGTCCTCAACGCCACGGCCTTCGTCACCCTCGCCCGCACCGGCCAGCTCTTCCAGGGCTGCGACGGCATCCTCTACAGCGACGAGCTGCTGCCCCTGATCACCATGGTGATGATCATGACGGCCGGCACCGCTGTCATCATGTGGATGGGCGAGCTCATCACCGAGCGCGGCATCGGCAACGGCATGTCGATCATGATCTTCACGCAGATCGCGGCCAGCTTCCCCGCCGGCCTGTGGTCCATCAAGCAGAGCCACGAGGGCGTGACGGGCTGGTTCCTGTTCTTCCTCGTGATCGGTATCGGCCTGCTCGTGATGCTGGGCATCATCTGGGTCGAGCAGGGCCAGCGCCGGATCCCCGTGCAGTACGCAAAGCGCATGGTGGGCCGACGCCTCGTCGGCGGATCCACCACCTACATCCCGCTCAAGGTCAACCAGTCCGGCGTCATCCCAGTGATCTTCGCCTCCTCCATGCTGTACCTCCCGGTGCTCTACTCGACCTTCCGGCCGGACGGCGCCATCTCGCAGTGGATCCAGGCGAACTTCACCGGCCAGGGCGGTCAGTCCTGGGTGTACAACCTGGTGCAGTTCGTGCTGATCATCGCCTTCTGCTACTTCTATGTGTCCATCACCTTCAACCCGGAGGAGGTCTCGGACAACATGAAGAAGTACGGCGGCTTCATCCCCGGGATCCGTGCGGGCAAGCCCACCGAGCGCTACCTCGCCTACGTACTGTCGCGGCTGACCGCCCCCGGGTCGCTGTACCTCGCCATCATCGCGCTCATCCCCACCATCGCCTTCATGGCGGTCGGCGCCCAGCAGAACTTCCCCTTCGGCGGCACCTCCATCCTCATCATCGTCGGCGTCGCTCTGGACACCGTCAAGAAGATCGAGAGCCAGCTCCAGCAGCGCAACTATGAGGGCTTCCTGCGATGAAGCTGCTGATCATGGGCGCGCCGGGTGCGGGGAAGGGGACACAGGCCACCGCGCTCGCCGAGCGTTACGGCGTGCCGGCGATCTCCACGGGGGACATCTTCAGGAGCAACATCAAGAACCAGACCCCCCTCGGCATCAAGGTCAAGGAGATCATCGACGCGGGCGAGTACGTCCCCGACGACGTCACCGAGGAGATCGTCGCGGACCGGCTCTCGGCCCCGGACTGCGAACCGGGCTTCCTGCTGGACGGATTCCCGCGGACCATGCACCAGGTGTACTTCCTGGACCGCTACCTTGCCTCTCACGGCCAGCAGCTCGACGCCGTCGTCTCGCTGCACGTGGAGCCGGAGGCCCTCGTCCAGCGGCTGCTCGCGCGTGCCGCGAAGGAGGGGCGGGCTGACGACAACGCCGACACCATCCGTCGCCGGATGGAGGTCTACGCCGGCCAGACCGCGCCCCTCCTCTTCCACTACGAGAGCAAGGGCCTCCTCGTCGATCTCGACGGCACCGGCACCGTGGACGACGTTCGCCAACGCATGTTCGACATGGTCGACGCCCACACCGATCGCACACCGTGATGATCGAGGTGAAGTCGGCCGACGAGCTCCGGCTGATGCGCAAGGCCGGCCTCGTCGTCGCTCAGGGGCTGGACGCCATGTGCGCCGCGGCCGCGGTGGGCATCACCACGGGCGAACTCGACGCCATCGGGCGCGAAGTCCTCGCCCGCCACGGCGCCGAGTCGTCCTTCCTGGACTACGGCTCGATGTGGGGTGTCGGATTCCCGGGGGTCGCCTGCATCTCCGTCAACGACGAACTGGTCCACGGCGTCCCCGGGGAACGGGTTCTGCGCGACGGCGACCTCGTCTCCATCGACTTCGGCGCGATCGTGCAGGGCTGGCACGGCGACGCCGCCCGCACCATCATCGTCGGGGCCCCCGCGCCCGAGGATGTGGCCCTCATCGACGCCACGCGTGAGGCCATGTGGGCCGGTGCGCGCGCGATGCGCGCAGGCGGGCGCGTCGGGGACGTGTCGCGGGCGATCGAGGACTACGTAAAGTCTCTGCCGGTGCGCTACGCCACCCTCCGGGAGTACACAGGGCACGGCATCGGCTCCGAGATGCATATGGAGCCGGACGTGCCGAACTGGTACCGGCGGCGCCCCACCCCGAAGCTGGCCGTGGGCATGGCGCTGGCCATCGAGCCCATGCTGACCACAGGCCTCCATCAGACGCTCGAACTCGACGACGGATGGACCGTGGTGAGCAGGGACTCCTCGCGCGGGTCCCACTGGGAGAACACGGTGGCCCTCACCGGGAAGGGCCTGTGGGTCCTCACGGAGCACGACGGGGGCGCCGAGATGCTCGGGGACCTGTTCGGCCCGCTGGCCGACTGACGACCTGCCGACGCTCCCGCCCGCGGGTCAAGGCTTGCCGGCGCAGCCTAAGATGGGGCCATGGCGCTCCCACCGTCCTCAAAGTACCTCCAACGTGCGGCCGACCCGGTCGACGAGACTGAGCGCGAGTCTCTCACCACCCGGCTGAACTCCGCGTTCGCCGACGGGCGGATCACGCACGACGAGTACGCCGGCTCCATGGACGTCGTCTACGCGGCGCGGACGCTGGGGGACCTGGTCCCCGTCATCGAGAGGCTGCCCGCCGCGGCCACTGAGGTGCCCGCCATCGTCCAGCAGGGAGGTCCTCCCGCCGGCAGGGTGTCGGAACCCCGCAACCTGGTGCCGATGGCCCTCGGGGTGGGCGTGGTCGGCGTGGCGCTGGTGGCCGTCCTGCTTCTGCTGCTGGTGATCACCCTTCTCTGAGCCGCTCCTGGGTTCCCGAGGCCGAGGAGGTCGTTGATGCAGGACTGGTACTCGCAGCACCGTGTGTGGGTCCAGCCGCCGCCGCGACGCTCGCGAGGGGGCGGTGGTGTGGTCCTCGTGGTCCTGCTCGTGCTCGGGGGAGTGGGCCTGGTCGTCGCGGCAGCCCTGTTCGGCGCGCTCGTGGGAATGACCTCCCGCGAGCCGCAGATCGTCCTGCCGGACCCATCCTCTGCAGCCCCGGAGCCCACCGAGGCACAGGATTCCGAGACGACGGCGCCGGCCGCGTCGGAGCCCGTGGCCCCCATCCTCGAGCCTGAAACCGTCGGCCTGCCGGCCCGGGAGTGGCCTCCGCTCCCCGGACCCACCTCCACCCACCCGGACTGGATCACGCTGCAGCAGAGCGCGCTCTACGGCCCCGCCCTGCCCACGCTCGACGGATGTCCGACACCGGCGGCAGTGTTCTCCCTTGCCGAGCTCGAGGGCGCCGCCCGGGCGCAGATGGCCTGTCTCCAGGAGGCGTGGAAGCCCACGCTGGCCGCCCTGGGCTACAGCACCGAGGACATCCCCGTCTTCTTCTACGCCGGAGACCGGGTGGAGACGCCCTGCGGAGAGGTGGTTGCTCCGGCGTTGTACTGCTCGGCGCAGGGAGGCGCCATCTACTTCGGTGAAACCACCCTCAACGGTGCCTCGTGGCACGACTTCGGCGTCAAGGACATGGCCGGGCACGAGTACGGGCACCACCTCCAGTCAGAGGCGGGCATGTTCATGGCGGAGTACAGCGTGGGTGGTGACAATGAGTCGGCTCGCCGGCTCGAGCTTCAGGCCACCTGCTTCTCCTACGCGATGATGGCCCACGACCGGTCCTTCGAGATGACCCGCGAGGTGTACGACTCCTTCGAGCCCTATCTTCGGGCCGTCATCGAGGACGGGATCCACGGCTCACAGGACTCGGTGGCCACCTGGGGCATGCGCGGGCTGTACTCCGCCACGCTCGCCAACTGCAACACCTGGACGGCTGAGCCCTCCGTCGTGGACTGAAAGCGAACTGCAC
Source organism: Tessaracoccus luoxuelianae (assembly GCF_054483915.1). Taxonomy (NCBI): domain Bacteria; kingdom Bacillati; phylum Actinomycetota; class Actinomycetes; order Propionibacteriales; family Propionibacteriaceae; genus Tessaracoccus; species Tessaracoccus luoxuelianae. The sequence goes on from NZ_CM137013.1 coordinate 1,530,844, forward strand.
GCCGATCAGCGCGGTGGCCGGAGTCCGTTGCGGGCGCCCGCGTCGGATGCCAGGGCGAAGGTGCCCTGCGCCCGACGCACCCCGAGGACCGGATGGTCCGGGAGCAGGTCCTGGAGGAAGCCGTAGTCGCGAAGAACGTAGGAGGCCTTCAGGTCTCCCGCGGCGGCGCGGGCGGAGGTGGAACGCCACCAGTCGGCCACGTCGCCCCAACCGGGCGCCGCGAGCGAGCCGCCGAACTGGCGCACGGCGAGCGAGGACGTCAGGGCCGCGAAATGCAGGCGGTGCTGCAGCGGCCAGCCGGCCAGCGTCCCCAACAGGATCGACGCGGCGAACACGTCGCCCGCGCCGGTGGGGTCGATCGCCTCGACGGGGACCGCCGGGCAGTAGGCCTCCTCCCCGGTCGCCTGGTCGATGGCGAAGGAGCCGTGGACGCCGTCGGTCACCACAGCCAGGGGCACCAGACCAGCCAGCTTGCGCACGGCATCGGTGGGGCGGTCTGTGCGGGTGTAGCACATGGCCTCCACCGCGTTGGGAGTGAAGGCATGACAGTCCTCGAGGAGCTGTAGAACCGATCGGTCCCAGCGCCCGGTGTCGTCGAAGCCCACGTCGGCGAAGATCAGGCTGCCGCGATCCTTGAACGTGCGCCACCACGAGGCGGGGTCCGTCAGCTCAACGGTGGCCGCACGGGCAGCGGGGGCGGCCAAGAGGTCAGTCTCGAGGGACTCGGGCAGGGGGTGCATGTGGGTCACCATGCCGCGGTCGCCCTTGAAGGCCATGGACACGGTGAGGGCCGAGTGGAAGTTCGAGAATCGACGTGAGGCGGTGAGGTCGATCTTCTCCTGCCCGCTGAGGGTGTCCCACATCCAGTCCGCGTACGTGTCGTCGCCGAACCCGGCCACCAGGCCGGTCCGGAGCCCGAGCCTCGCGGCCGCCGTGGCGAGGTTGGCGATCCCGCCTGGACACGAGCCCATGCCCGCGCTGGAGAGTTCCTCACCCGGCTCCGGCAGGCGGGGGAGACCGGTGAAGATGATGTCGAAGAAGATGGTCCCGGTGGTCATGACGTCCAGCGGGGGATCCTCAGGTGTGCGCTGACCCTCGAGGGGGTCCCACGGCGAGCATTCCTCGCACAGCGGCGTGTCGTCGTCCTCGGCGTGCTCGTGCTCCGTCATGGCGTGGCCGCTCCTTCCGGCGTACCGGAATCGAATCGTTATGCTCGATACTGCCACTCATTGCAGGGCCGCGAGCTGGACGTCGGCGACTCCGCCGGCTGAGCGGATCATTGTCGACCGGAGGTTGCCACCCATGAAACTCGTGATCCTCGGCGGAGGCGGCTTCCGCGTGCCGCTGGTCTACGACGCCGTCGCCACCAACGCGCTGTCCGCCTCGGGACGTCCCGCGGTCGACATCACCGAGGTGGTCCTCCACGACACCTCGGCCTCAAGGCTCGATGCGATCGGACGGGTGATCGGCGAACGAGCCCGCCAGCTCGTCGATCCACCCAGCCTGCGCGTCACCACGGACCTGCGCGACGCCCTCGTCGGCGCCCGCTTCGTCTTCGCCGCCATCCGGGTCGGCGGCGCCGAGGGGCGGATCGCCGACGAGCGGGTCGCCCTCAACCTGGGCCTCCTGGGCCAGGAGACAGTCGGCCCCGGAGGGTTGGCCTACGCGCTGCGCACGGTGCCTGTCATGAGGCAGGTGGCCGAGACCATCGCTGAGGTCGCACCCGACGCCTGGACCATCAACTTCACCAACCCGGCGGGGATCGTCACCCAGGCGATGCGCACGGTCCTCGGCGACCGCGTCGTGGGGATCTGCGACACCCCCATCGGCCTGGTGCGGCGCGTGTCGCGGCTGCTCGGGGTCTCCCTCGAGTACGACCGCGATCGCGTCGACTACGACTACGTGGGCCTCAACCACCTCGGCTGGCTGAGGTCGGTGAGCGTGGACGGCGTGGACCTGCTCCCAGGCCTCCTCGCCTCGGACGACGCGCTGGAGCACGTCGAGGAGGCGCGGCTCCTGGAGAAGCCGTGGGTCAGGGCGATGGGGGCGCTGCCCAACGAATACCTCTACTACTACTGGAAGACCGACGAGGCGATCCGCAACATCCGTCGCGCGGCGCAGACGCGCGGCCAGTACCTGGGCGACCAGCAGGGCCGCTTCTACGATGCGGTCGCCTGCTGCGAGTCGCCGCTAGGGCTCTGGCACGATGCCCTCCACGAACGCGAGGCCACCTACATGGCCGAGGCCCGCGAGGGCGACGAGGCCCGCAACGACGAGGATGTCGCCGGTGGCGGTTACCAGGAGGTGGCGCTGCGGCTCATGACCGCGCTGGCCACCGGAGCTCCGGAACGCATGATCCTCGACGTGGGCAACCGGAGCTCAGCCGGGCGGATCGTGCCGGAGCTGCCCGACGACGTCGTGGTGGAGGTGGGCTGCCTCGCGGACGGGACGGGGGTTCACCCGCAGCCGGTCGCGCCGTTGACGCTGCAGCAGTTGGGTCAGATGAGCACCCTCCGGGCCGCCGAGCAGGCGATCGCCGAGGCGGCGCTCACGGGCAACCGCGAGAAGGCGTGGGAGGGCTTCTCCATCCATCCCCTGGTGGCCTCGCCGCGCCTGGGCAAGGAGCTGCTCGACGGCTACGCGGCTGCCCATCCGTCGATCGCCGAGTTGTTCCAGCGCTGAATTCTCCCCTGGATCAGGCCAGCGAACCGAGGACCGGGTTCCATTCCTCGATCGAGCGCTCGGCGATCAGGTTCGCCGCCCAGAAGGGGTCGCGGTCCAGGAGGTCCTCGACTTCGGCGGCGGAATCGGCGGTGAAGATCAGCAGTGCCCCAGGGAGGTCGCTTCCCACATATGGACCGCTTGTCACCAGCGTGTCGTCCAGCAGGGACGTGAGGTAGGCGCGATGGTGGGGGCGCTCGGCGTCGAGGGCCCGCGGGTCGTCTGTGTAGGTGTACTGGACCACGAAGTAGCTCATGGCCCCAGGCTAGCCCCACGGGTGGGGTCAGTGTTTGGCCTTGCCGGGCGGGGCAGCGTAGAATAGCCGATTGGTACTAACCGGCGCGCAGTGGGCGGGCCGGGGCAACGAGAGAGAATACATGGCGAAGAAAGAAGGAGCCCTCGAGCTCGAGGGCACCGTGGTCGAGGCCCTGCCCAACGCGATGTTCCGCGTGGAGTTGGCCAACGGACACAAGGTCCTCACGACCATCAGCGGCAAGATGCGCCAGCACTACATCCGCATCCTCCCCGCGGACCGCGTCGTGGTGGAGCTGTCTCCCTACGACCTGACGCGCGGACGCATCGTCTACCGTCACAAGTGAGCGCGGCACACCCGTCGCACGCCACAGAGAAGGGCCTCGCCGATCGACGGCGGGGGCCCTTTTTGCTTTTCCCGTCGCGCCACCGCCACCCCAGCCCAGGGGAGCCTCCTCGTTTTGGCAACTCGAGCCCTCGTCACGTAGAGTGGTGCGTCGGTCGTCTATGACCGGACATGTCTGCATGCCCGGCATGTCGATCAAGCTATCCACCACAAGATTGGGCGCGTCCGCGCTCCCAGTCGCCGATTGAAAAGGTTGCTCGAATGAAGGTTCAGCCGAGCGTCAAGAAGATCTGCGACAAGTGCAAGGTCATCCGCCGGCACGGTCGTGTGATGGTGATCTGCGAAAACCCTCGCCACAAGCAGCGGCAGGGCTGACCCGGGGCCACTGGCCCCTGGCATGCAGAACACCGCGGGACGGGTCGATCGCCCACTCCGCCGACAACTGAAAGCAACGTGAACGCAAGGACCCCTCTCGGGGTCCCCACCCCTGGGCGAAGGCCAGGGCCCCGTCGGTGCATGAGTGCACCACAGGCGGCGGGGACGCTTCACGCCACACACCTTCGCGGTCCGCGACCGGGCTCCTCATCGAGTCAGGATCGACATGTTTGAGAAAGGTAACCGCCTGATGGCACGCCTCGTTGGTGTTGACCTCCCGCGCGAAAAGCGTCTGGAAGTCGCACTCACCTACATCTTCGGCGTCGGGAAGACCCGCGCCGCCGAGACCCTCTCCGCCACTGGTATCAGCGGAGATGTCCGAGTCCACCAGCTCACGGAGGACCAGCTCGTCGCCCTGCGCGACCACATCGAAGGCAAGTACGAGATCGAGGGCGACCTCCGCCGTACGGTTGCCGCCGACATCCGCCGCAAGGTTGAGATCGGTAACTACCAGGGCCGTCGCCACCGCAGTGGTCTGCCGGTTCGTGGTCAGCGCACGCGCACCAATGCGCGCACCCGCAAGGGCAAGAAGAAGGCCGTCGCTGGCAAGAAGAAGGCGCGCTAACCCGCGCCCCTCTGCAGGACTTAGGAGAAGGACTCAATGGCTACTGCAAGCCGCAAGGCGGCCGCCACCAAAACCAAGGTGCGCCGCAAGGAAAAGAAGAACGTGCTCGCCGGTCAGGCGCATATCAAGAGCACCTTCAACAACACCATCATCTCGATCACCGATCCCACCGGGGCTGTGATTGCGTGGGCCTCAGCCGGAACCGTCGGCTTCAAGGGCTCCCGCAAGTCGACGCCGTTCGCTGCGCAGATGGCCGCCGAGGCCGCTGGCCGTCGTGCCATGGAGCACGGCATGAAGCGCATCGACGTGTTCGTCAAGGGCCCCGGCTCCGGCCGTGAGACCGCGATCCGCTCCCTGGGGGCCGTCGGCCTCGAGGTCGGCGCCATCTCGGACGTGACCCCGACGCCGCACAACGGCTGCCGCCCGCCCAAGCGCCGTCGCGTCTGATCGCCCGAGAGAAAAGGACTAGAAGAAAATGGCTCGTTACACCGGCCCTTTGACCAAGAAGTCTCGTCGTCTCGGGACAGACCTGGTTGGCAACGACAAGGCCTTCGAGCGCCGTCCGTACCCCCCGGGTGTGCACGGTCGCGGCCGCACGAAGGACTCCGAGTACTCGCTGCAGCTCAAGGAGAAGCAGAAGGCGCGCTACGCCTACGGCGTCCTGGAGAAGCAGTTCCGCCGCTACTACCAGGAAGCTGATCGTCATCCGGGTAAGACCGGTGACCGTCTGCTGCAGATCCTCGAGTCGCGCCTGGACAACGTGGTTTACCGCGCAGGCTTCGCCACCACCCGTCGGCAGGCCCGCCAGCTCGTGGTCCACGGCCACTTCCTGGTCAACGGTCAGCGCGTGAACATCCCGTCGTACCGCGTCCGCGCGCACGACATCATCGACGTCGCGGAGAAGTCGCTGACCATGGCCCCGTTGGTCATCGCCCGCGAGACCCACGGCGACCGCGCGGTCCCCGCGTGGCTCGAGGCCCGTCCCAACCGGATGCGGATCCTCGTGCACCAGCTCCCCGTCCGCGAGCAGATCGTCGTGGATGTCCAGGAGCAGATGATCGTCGAGCTCTACTCGAAGTAATGCTGAAGGGCCGGCCGGGAGTTCCGGTCGGCCCGTATCACCCTCAGGCCTCGCGGCCGCATTCGCACCATCAGATATCGGTTGGTGCGGGAAGGAACACCCATGCTTATCGCACAGCGCCCCAGCCTCTCCGAGGACGTCGTCTCCGAGTTCCGTTCACGGTTCATGATCGAACCGCTGGAGCCCGGCTTCGGCTACACGCTCGGCAACTCACTGCGCCGTACCCTGCTGTCCTCGATCCCTGGCGCCGCGGTGACCAGCATCAAGGTGGAGGGCAACCAGCACGAGTTCTCCACCCTTGAGGGCGTCGTCGAAGACGTCACCGAGATCATCCTCAACCTGAAGAGCCTCGTGCTCTCCTCCGAGGAGGACGAGCCGGTGGTCATGTACCTCCGGAAGGCCGGCGCAGGCACCGTCACCGCTGGTGACATCCAGCCCCCCGCGGGCGTCGAGATCCACAACCCGGAGCTGCACATCGCCACGCTCAACGACAACGGGAAGATCGAGATGGAGCTGGTGGTCGAGCGAGGCCGCGGCTACGTGTCCAGCGTGCAGAACAAGAACCCCGACGCCGAGATCAGCCGGATCCCCGTGGATTCGATCTACTCGCCGGTCCTGAAGGTGACCTACAAGGTGGAGGCCACCCGCGTGGCCCAGCGCACCGACTTCGATCGCCTCATCATCGACGTGGAGACCAAGCCGTCGATCGCCCCCCGCGATGCCATGGCCTCGGCCGGCCGCACCCTGGTGGAGCTCTTCGGCCTCGCCCGGGAGCTCAACGCAGATGCCGAGGGCATCGAGATCGGCCCGTCGCCCGTCGACGAGCAGATAGCCGAGTCGCTCAACCTCCCCGTCGAGGATCTTGAGCTGTCGGTGCGTTCCTACAACTGCCTCAAGCGCGAGGGCATCCACACCGTGGGCGAGCTCGTGGCCCGCAGCGAAGAGGACCTGCTCGACATCCGCAACTTCGGATCGAAGTCCATCGACGAGGTCAAGGAGACGCTGGCCGGTCTCGGTCTCGCGCTGCGTGACTCGCACCCCGGCTTCGACCCGTTGCAGGCCATCGAGCGCTACGACGAGGACAACGACGAGGACGCTGACTTCGCCGAGACCGAGCAGTACTGACCGCCCACTAGTTCTGGAGAATAGACATGCCCAAGCCAACCAAGGGCGCTCGTCTGGGCGGCAGCCCGGCCCACGAGCGCCTCATCCTGCGCAACCTCGCCACCCAGCTCTTCGAGCATGGAAGCATCACCACCACCGAGACGCGTGCCCGGCGCGTCCAGCCGCTGGCTGAGAAGCTGCTGACGAAGGCCAAGCGGGGGGACCTGCACGCGCGTCGCCTCGTGCTCACCTCCGTCACGGACAAGGACGTCGTGCGTCGCCTGTTCGAGGAGATCGCGCCGTCGCTCGAGGGTCGTGAAGGCGGGTACACCCGCATCACGAAGATCGGCAACCGCAAGGGCGACAACGCCCCGCTCGCGGTGATCGAGATCATCACCGAGCCCGTCGTGTCGAAGCCGAAGGCCGCGAAGAAGGCCGACAAGGTCGAGGAGACCCCGGTCGTCGACGAGGCCCCGGTCGTCGAGGAGTCCGCTGCCGACGAGACTGTGGAGGCTGACCTCGTCGACGAGGCCCCGGCCGCCGCTGACGAGGCTGACGAGGCTGAGGTCGAGGAGACCGACGCCAAGTAGCACGCACACTACAGAGAGGGGGCCTTCGAGGGCCCCCTCTTTGCGTTCCCGGACACCACTGGTGGGCCCGGTTTCGGTGGCGACGCCCGTCGTAGATAAGGTTGGGCGACGCCGAAGGAGGAGACTGTGATGACGCGACGCGAAGTGTGGGCTGTTGCTCTGGCCGGTGCACTGCTGGTGGCCGGGTGCGGAACAGGCGCCACTGCCCCAGGGGGCTCCGAGGCCGCGCCCGGAGACGGCGGTTCCAGCGCCCCCGAGAAGGCGACCGTGTCGATCGGGGCGGTGACCATCGTGTCCCACCCGTCACTGGACGCAGTGTTCGAGGGCATCAGGGAGGGCCTGGCGCAGGCCGGCTACGTGGAGGGCGAGAACCTGACGCTCGAGTTCCAGAACCCGCAGGGGGACCAGGCGACGCTCACCAGCATCGCCAACACCTACGCAGCCTCGGACCACGACCTGTTCGTCGCGCTGGCCACGCCGCCGGCGCAGGCCCTGGCACAAGTGGTCCAGGACAGGCCCATCGTGTTCGCCTCTGTGACGGACCCCGTTGCCGCGGGGCTCGTCGAATCCATGGACAACCCCGGCGGCAACGTGACCGGAACCAGCGACCAGCTGCCCACCGACGAGCAGCTCGCCGTCATCCAGCGCATCATGCCGGAGGTGAAGACCGTCGGGATCGTCTACTCGTCGGCCGAAGTCAACGCCCAGGTGCAGGCGGAGGCCGCCATCGAGGCCGGCGCCGAGCTGGGCATCGAGGTCAAGACAGCCACCATCACCAACTCCTCCGAGGTGCAGCAGGCCGCGGAGTCCCTGGACGTCGACGCCTACTTCGTGCTGGTGGACAACACGGTGGTCTCGGCGATGGAATCCATGATCCAGGTGGCGGAGCAGCGCCAGCGCCTCCTCGTCACCTCCGATCCTGATTCCGTGGAGCGGGGCGCCGCCGCGGCGCTGGCCACCGACTACAAGGCCCAGGGTCTGCAGACCGCGGCCATGATCGCCCGCATCATCGAGGGCGCTGACCCCGCCGAGACGCCCGTGGAGCTGGCGGAGGCGCTCGATCTTGTGATCAACCCGGCGGCCGTTGAGCGGATGGGCGTCACCATCCCGGACGACGTGGCTGAAGACGCGGCCACCACCTACTGATGTGGACGGGCTCGTTGCGACCCCCGCCCTGAAACTACGCTGAGCCATCAGCGAGACACCGAATCAGCGGAACCCCTTCTAGGAGAATCATGAAGCTCAAGGCCCTCGCGATCGGCGCAGCCAGCGCCCTCGCACTCACCGCCTGCGGCGGTACTACCAGCCCCGCCACCAGCCCCGCCGAGTCCACCGTCGCCGCCTCAAGCTCGGCCGCCGAGTCCCAGGCTGCGCCCGAGTCGATCAGCGTCGGCATCGCCACGATCGTGTCCCACCCCGCGCTCGACGCCGCCCAGCAGGGCTTCATCGACGCGCTGGCCGAGGCCGGCTACGTGGAAGGCGAGAACGCGGAGTTCGACCTCCAGAACGCCCAGGGCGACCAGTCCACGCTCACCAACATCGCCAACACGTTCGCCTCGTCGGACTACGACGGCTTCCTCGCCATCGCTACGCCCACGGCGCAGTCGCTGGCCAACGTCATCACGGACCGCCCCATCGTGTTCGCGGCCGTCACCGACCCGGTTGAGGCCGGGCTGGTGTCGTCGTGGGACGCCCCGGACGCCAATATCACGGGCGTCTCGGACCTCAACCCGATGAAGGAGCAGCTGGAGCTGATCAAGGAGGCGCTGCCCGAGGTGGCGACCGTCGGCATCGTCTACTCCTCCGGCGAGGTCAACTCCGAGGTCCAGGTCACGGAGGCCGAGGAGGCCGCCGGCGAGATGGGCATCGAGATCGTGTCGGCCACCGTCACGAACTCGTCTGAGGTCCAGCAGGCCGCCGAGTCCCTCGACGTCGACGCCTACCTCATCCCCACCGACAACACCGTGGTCTCCGCCGCAGAGTCGCTCATCCAGGTCGCCGAACAGAAGCAGAAGCCCGTGTTCGCCTCCGACGAGTCGACGATGGAGCGCGGCGCGGCCGCCGGCCTGTCGGTGAACTACACCCAGCAGGGCAAGGACGCCGCAGCGGTGTTCCTCAAGCTGCTGGAGGGCACCCCGGCCTCCGAGATCGCGGTGGAGACGCAGAAGGAGTTCGACCTCTTCGTCAACGTGGAGGGCGCCGCGAAGCAGGGCCTGACGCTGCCCGAGGCCATCGTCTCCCGCGCCACCAAGCAGTTCTGACCGACGAGTAGACACACACCATGATCATCGCGCTCGAGATCGGACTCCTCTACGCCGTCATGGCGCTGGGGGTGTATCTCACCTACCGGGTCCTGGACTTCCCGGACCTCACGGTGGATGGCTCCTTCACGACGGGGGCGGCCACCTGCGCCATCCTCATCGTGAACGGGGCCCCGATCCCGCTCGCGATGGTGGCCGGGGTGGTGGCCGGCATGATCGCCGGCGCCGTTACCGGCCTGCTGCACGTGTGGGGCGGGATCAACCCGCTGTTGGCGGGCATCCTGACCCAGATCGCCCTGTATTCGATCAACCTGCGGATCATGGGCAACAAGGCCAACGTCCCGCTGCTGCGCCAGGATACGCTGTTCTCCGGCCTGCGGGCGGACAAGGTGCTGGGCACCTGGACGTCGGTGGGCCTCTTCGCGGTCGTGGTGATCGTGATCGGCGTGCTGGTGTACTGGTTCCTCGGCACCAGCTACGGCGTCGGGATGCGCGCCACGGGCGACAACGAGCTGATGGCCCAGTCGCAGGGCATCAACACCGGGTCCACCAAGATCGTCGGCCTCATGATCTCCAACGGCCTGGTGGCGCTCTGCGGGACGCTCGTGGCCCAGTATCAGGGCTTCTCCGACATCTCCATGGGCATCGGCCTCATCGTCGCCGGGCTCGCGTCGGTGATCGTGGGCCAGGCGATCTTCGGGCTGACCTCGGTGTGGCAGGCCGTCATGGCCGCCGCGCTGGGCTCCGTGATCTACCGCGGCGTCATCCAGGTGGCGCTCAGCAACGGGTTCAACCCCAACGACATGAAACTCGTCTCGGCGGTGCTCGTCGTCCTCGCCCTCGTCCTGCCTGCGTGGGACCCGATCCGGAGGCTGCGCGCGCAGCGCAGGCGCGCCAAGGCGATCACTGAAGGGGCGGCTGCCTGATGCTCAAGCTCGTCAACGTCACCAAGCGGTTCTTCCCCGGTACCGTCAACGAGCGGCTCGCGCTCGACAGCCTGACCCTCACCCTGCACGAGGGCGACTTCGTCACGGTCATCGGCTCCAACGGCGCCGGCAAGTCCACGATGCTCAACGTGGTGGCGGGTCGCTATCTCGCCGAGGGCGGACAGGTGCTGATCGACGAACGCGAGGTCACGAGGATGCCCGAGCACCGCCGCGCGAAGTGGGTGGCGCGCGTGTTCCAGGACCCCATGGCCGGGACATCGCCGCACCTCACCATCGAGGAGAACCTGTCCATCGCCTTCGAGCGCGGCAAGCGCCGGGGCCTGGGGATGGCGGTCACCAAGCCGAAGCGGGCGCTGTACCGCGAGGCGCTGGCCACGCTGGAACTCGGCCTGGAGGACCGGCTCCAGATGCGCGTGGGCATGCTGTCGGGCGGTCAGAGGCAGGCGCTCAGCCTGCTCATGGCCACCTATGCCCAGCCGTCGATCCTGTTGCTCGACGAGCACACCGCGGCCCTGGACCCGTCGCGGGCGGAGCTGATCACCCGGCTGACCGGGGAGGCCGTCGCCCGCCACCGCCTCACCACCCTCATGGTCACCCACAACATGCACCAGGCCATCGAGCTGGGCAACCGGCTCATCATGATGCACGAGGGCAAGGTGGTCCTCGAGGTCGACGAGGCGGCCAAGAAGCACATCACCGCCGAGCACCTGCTGGAGGAGTTCTCGAAGATCAAGGGAGCCAGCCTGGCGGACCGCACCCTCCTCGACTGACTCGATCACGTTGAAGGGCCCCGGGGAATCCCCGGGGCCCTTCAACGTGTCGGCGTCGGATCAGGCGAGGGCGGCCGAGGCGGCCTTGGCCTTCGTGAAGCGCTCGGCGACGTCGGCCCAGTTGACCACGTTCCACCAGGCGTTGACGTAATCGCCCTTGACGTTCTTGTACTGCAGGTAGAAGGCGTGCTCCCACATGTCGAGCTGCAGCAGCGGGATCTGGCCGGCCGGCAGGTTGCCCTGCTGATCGAACAGCTGGTTGATGTTCATCCGCTGGCCCAGGGTGTCCCACACGAGCATCGACCAGCCGGAGCCCTGGATGCCGTTGGCCACGGCGTTGAAATGCTTCTGGAAGCCTTCGAAGCCGCCGAAGTACTCGTCGATCGCCGAGGCGAGCTCGCCGTCGGGGCGGTCCCCGCCGTCGGGGGACATGTTCTTCCAGAACACGGAGTGGTTGATGTGCCCGCCGAGGTGGAAGGCGGCGTCCTTGCTCAGCTTGTTGACGGCGCCCAGGTCGCCCTTCTCGCGCGCGGCGGCGAGCTGCTCGAGCGCGTCGTTGATGCCCTTGACGTAGGCGGCATGGTGCTTGCTGTGGTGCAGCTCCATGATCTCGGGGGCGATGTGGGGCGCAAGCGCGCTGTAGTCGTAGTCGAGGTCGGGGAGGGTGTAGGTCATGCTCACTCCTTGTGGAAAGACTCGCGCCCGGGGGCGCGCTGACTCTCCCATCCTAGGGGCGAAAAATAGTTCGTGCTTCAACTATGGCGCTTCGAGACGTCAGTCTAGGCAGAACCCGCTGTCCTTCGAGTCGCGGATCACCGCGTCGCCACCCTCAGGGGCGCGATCACTCGGGCGACGGGCCCGGGGACACCTCGAGGATCCGGAAGCCCTTGGCGGAGGCGACCCGCTCGGTGGGATAGCCCTGCTCGATGAGCCAGCGCTGGAGCGAGTCACCGCCAAGGTTCTTGTTCACCACGAGGCGCGCCACGCCGCCCGGCTCAAGGCGGGGGAGCCAGGTGAGCAGGAGCTGGTGCAGGGCCACCTTGCCGATCCGGATGGGCGGGTTTGACCAGATCTCGCGGTAGCGGACCTCCGCCGCGACGCCGTCGGGGGCCGTGGCCCGCACCCGCTCCGCGACCCCGGCAGCAGCGGCGTTGAGACCGGTGAGCTCGACGGCGAGGGCGTTGACGTCGACGGCGTCGACGGTGACCGCGGGGGAGGCCGCAGCCAGAGCCACCGCGATGGGTCCGAAGCCGCACCCCAGGTCCAGCAGGTGACCCTCCTCAGGCGGCAGCGATTCCCTCAGCAGGATCGCCGTGCCTGGGTCCAGGCGGGCCCCGGAGAACACGCCGCCGGCGGTGGTGAAGCTCAGCTCCATGCCCCAGATGTGCGCGGTGATCTGCCGGGTCGAGACCGGACCCTCCGGCGTGTGGAAGTAGTGGCTCACAGATCCTCCAGGGTGCGCGTAGCGCGGGCCTCGAGGGCGCGGGCCGCGAGGCGGTCGTCGGCGGGGTAGCCCACCTCTTCGAGGGTGAGCCCACGGGCGGGCATCACGAGCACCTCGCCGTGCCTGGCAGGGGTGGCGGCGACCCGCTCCAGCCAGGCGAGGTCGCGGCGGCCGGCGGCCACCGCAGTGACGGCGCCCACCAGTGAGCGGACCATGGAGTGGCAGAACGCGTCGGCCAGAAGATGGATCTCGATCAGGCCGTCGCTGCGCCGGGTGGCGCTGAACTCCCGCAGCTCGCGGATGGTGGTGGCACCGTCGCGGGGCTTGCAGAACGGCGCGAACTCCCTCAAACCGATGAGGGTCGCGGCCGCGGCGTTGAAGCGGTCGAAGTCGACGGTGTGTCGCAGCGACACCACGTGGCTCCGCACCAACGGGTCCGGCGGGGAGTCGGCGCTCAGGACCCGGTAGCAGTACCGCCGCCAGATGGCGGAATAGCGGGCGTGGAATCCCGCCGGGGCGGGGGAGACGGCCTTGACGACCACGTCGGCGGGGAGGGCGCGGCGGAGGCGGCGGTAGAGGTAGGCCGCGCCGTCCGGCTGGTGCGCGGCGGGTGCACCCTCAGGGAGGACGAGATCGAGGTGGCAGACCTGACCGCGGGCGTGGACGCCCGCGTCGGTGCGCCCGGCGGCCACCAGCCTGGGCCTCACCGGCAGACTCAGCAACTGCCCGATCCGCTCCTCCACCACCTCCTGCACGGTACGCAACCCTGGCTGGGTGGCCCAGCCGTGGAACGCGGTGCCGTCGTAGGCCAGATCAAGCCTGAGCCGCATCGATCCTCCGATACGTGAGGTCGTAGACGCGGCGGCCCGCGGCGAGCCCTTTGGCCTCGTACTTGGTCACGGGCCGCTCCGCGAGACGCGGCGCCCAACCGTCGTGCTCGTTGACCAGGCCCGGCGCGGCATCGAGGTGATCCCTCATCCAGAGCGCGTAGTCCTCCCAGTCGGTGGCCAGCCGCCACAGTCCCCCGGGGGCGAGCTTGGCCGTCACCACATCCGCGAAGTCCGGCCCCACCAGCCGCCGCTTGTGGTGGCGCTTCTTGTGCCAGGGATCAGCGAAGAACGTCCACAGCTCGCTGACCGTGCCGTCGCCAAAGAGCCTGTCCAGGCCCTGCGCGCCATCGGCGATGACGATGCGGACGTTGAGCACCCCGGCACGGGCCAGCCGCCCCACCGTGGAGGCGATGGCAGGCTCGAAGACCTCGAATGCCACCACGTCCGACTCCGGCCGCCCGGCGGCCATCGGCGCCAACGAGTCTCCCGTGCCGGAGCCGATCTCCACGATCAGCGGCGCCTCGCGCCCGAACTCCGCAGCCCAGTCCACGGTGGCATCGTCGGCGATTGAGGTGGACATGGGCCCCCGGGGCAGGTCCACCACGTAGGTGTCGCGGTGGCGCTCCCAGGACCTCGCCTGGGACTCGTTCATGCGCGCGCTGCGTCGGACGAAGCTCACAACGTCGCGGTGCAGTCTGGGGGGCAGCGGATCCACCGGACCAGCCTAGTGGGGATCGCCGTCGGCCTCACCGGGGGCCCTACCCCGCAGGGCCGGCCCGGAGCCCGCTGCGCAGCGCATACGCTTGTGCATGTCGGCCGCGCCACAAGGAGAGACATGCGCACACTGCTCAACATCATCTGGGTCGTCTTCGGCGGGTTCTGGCTCGCCCTCGGCTACTTCGTCGCCGGCGTGATCGCCTGCATCTTCATCATCACCATCCCGGCCGGCGTCGCGTCGTTCCGGATGGCGAACTACGTCCTCTGGCCCTTCGGGCGGAGCGTGATCAGGCGGCCGGAAGCCGGGGCCGGATCCGCGATCATGAACGTGATCTGGTTCCTCATCGCCGGCTGGTGGCTGGCCCTGGCGCACGTCGCCGCGGCGTTGGCGCAGACCCTCACGATCATCGGCATCGCGAACGCCTACGTCAGCCTCAAGATGATCCCCGTGACCTGCTTCCCCTTCGGCAAGCAGATCGTGGACAACGGCTCCATCTTCTGAGCCACCCTTCAGAGGCGCGGACGGTTCCACTGACCGGGTCGCGCCAGCGCGTCCGTAGCCACCCGGATCCCCGAGGCGTCGAGCGACGCCACGGCCACCAGCAGGCTGAGCGTCGGGTAGCCGTGAGGCCGGTTGTCGCGGATGATCGCCCTGTCGTCGGCGGCCTCGAGCCGGGCGGACTCCTCCAGCACCCGTAGCCAAGCCTCCCACCAGCGGCCGTCGCCCCGGTCGTCGGTGGCGGTGGTCGCGAAGCGGCCCAACCACTGCGCGATCCTCGGGGTGGTGGGATCATCGACGTCCTCGTGGGCCACCATGTGCGTGCCGGGCGCCAGGTCCGTGACACTGGGGCGCCCGCCCTCCCACGACGTGACGCGCGCGCCCTCGGCGTGGGCCTCCACCAGGTTGAAGCCCAGGGTGGTCAGCGGCTCGGGCAGCGGCCGCCCCGCCACCGCGTCCAACACCAGCGATCCCCTCGAGGTGGGCACCGGCACGTCCGCGCCGCCTGCGCGATTGAGCAGCACGGCGAGCCGCGACCCGTCGGCGGCGAGCCAGGCCCCGCCGGCAAGCTCGTCCCGGACCCCGCGTACCGACGGCCGATCCGGCCACCAGGCGCCCCACGGCAGCCAGGGACGCTCCGGGTCCTCGTCTCGGACCGCCAGCACCCGGACCGGACCCTCACCCGGCTCCGGCACCCGGATCACCACAGTGCACATGCCGCGACAGTACCGGGCCCCGGTCTCCGTACCGGCGCAACGCGGATGCCTCTGGAAGAATCGTCGGCATGGTCATCGTCGTGGGAGTCACGGGCGGCATCGCCGCCTACAAGGCCGTCCAGCTCGTCCGCCTGTTCGTACTCGACGGGCACGAGGTGCACGTCGTCCCCACCGAGGATGCTCTGCGGTTCGTCGGGCTTCCCACGTGGGAAGCGATCTCCCGCAACCGGGTCACCACCTCCGTCCACGACGACGTGCCCGAGGTGCGGCACGTGGCGCTCGGCCAGCGGGCCGACCTGGTGGTGGTCGCGCCGGCCACCGCCAACACGATCGCGTCGATGGCGGCCGGCCTCGCCTCCGACCTGCTCGGCACCACCCTGCTCGCCACCCGCGCACCGGTGCTCATCGCGCCGGCGATGCACACCGAGATGTGGCAGCACCCGGCGACGGTGGCGAACATGGCCACGCTCAGGTCCAGGGGCGTGCACGTGATCGGGCCGGCAGACGGACCGCTCACCGGCGGCGACTCCGGGCCGGGCCGGATGAGCGAACCCGACGAGATCCACGCGGCGGCGCGGCGGATCAGCGCCCACCGGCAGGATCTCGCGGGGCTCACCGTCGCGGTGTCGGCCGGAGGGACCCGCGAGCCCATCGATCCCGTCCGCTACCTCGGCAACCGGTCCAGCGGTCGGCAGGGGGTGGCGCTGGCGGTGGCGGCGTCCGAGCGCGGCGCGAGGGTCTACCTCGCGGCCTGCAACATCGACGCCGACGTGCTGCGCCCCGCCCAGCGGCCCGGGATCGAGACGCGCACCGCCGGGTCAGCCTCCGAGCTGTCGGCCGTGATGGGAGAGCTGACGCGGACGGCCGACGTCGTCATCATGGCGGCCGCCGTCGCGGACTACCGGGTGGCGGAAACCTCCGAAGGGAAGCTCACCAAGGAGGCGGGGGCCCCGCCGGTGCTGACGCTGGTGGAGAACGAGGACATCGTCGCCGGCCTGGCCGCCCGGCGCCGCCCCGGGCAGCTGATCGTCGCCTTCGCGGCGGAGACCTCCACCGGCGACGAACTGCTGCGCCGCGCCGTCGCCAAGCGTCGCGGCAAGGGCGTCGACCTGCTGGCCGTCAACGAGGTGGGCTGGCACAAGGGCTTCGAGGCGGCGGACAACAGGGTGCTGATCCTGGGCGCCGACGATGCGGTGATCGCCGAGTCGGCAGGCACCAAACGTGAGGTCGCCGACGCGCTCCTCGACGCCGTCGTGGGGCATCCCGGACGCGGCGCGGCCGCGCGCCCCTGACGGGAACACGCGGCCGCGACTCTGCCTGGAACTACTGCTTCGGCCAGAGCTCCTCGGGCATCAACTCGTAGCCGTGGAACTCGCGGGTGAAGCTGCCGGTGCCCTGCGCGACGCCGCGCAGGTCGATCGGGTAGGTCACGAGCTCGCTCTGCGGAACCAGTGCCTCGATGGTGGCGTGGCCCTGGCCGTCGAGGTCGCTGCCCTGCACCTGCGCCCTGCGGCCGGCGAGGTCCGTGAGCACCGAGCCCATGAACGAGTCGCCGGTGGTGACGCGCACCCGGTCGATGGGCTCCAGCAGGCCCACCTTCCCGGGGCCGGCGGCGTCCCGGAGCGCGAGTTGGCCGGCCACCTGGAACGCCATGTCCGAGGAGTCCACCGAGTGGGACTTGCCGTCGTAGAGGGTCACCCGCACGTCCACCATCGGCATCCCGAAGGTGGTGCCGTGCGCAAGCTGCTGCTCGAGGCCCTTCTGGACGGAGCCGATGTAGGCACGCGGCACCGAGCCGCCCACCACCTTGTCCACGAACTCGAAACCGCCGCCACGGGGGAGGGGTTCCACCTCGACGTCGCAGACCGCGAACTGACCATGCCCGCCGGACTGCTTGACGTGGCGGCCCTTGCCCTTCGACGGCGCCACGAACGTCTCCCGCAACGCCACCCGCACCGGCTCCTCCTTGAAGCCCACCTGGTAGCGGTCCCTGAGCCGCGCCAAGAGCAGCTCCTTGTGGGCCTGGCCCATCACCCACAGCAGCTGCTGCTCGGTGCCCGCGTTGCGCTCCAGATGCACCGTGGGGTCCTCCAGCGCGAGACGGTGGAGGGCGGATGCGAGCTTGTCCTCATCGCCGCGGCTGGCCGCGTGGATGGCGACAGGCAGCTGAGGCGAGGGTAGAGACCAGGGCGGAAGCAGCGCGGGGCGGGCGGGATCCGACAGCGTGTCCCCGGTCTCGGCCTTCGAGAGCCGGGTCACCGCGACAATCTCGCCCGCGACAGCCACCGGCTTGGCGACGATCTCGCCGCCGAGGGTGACGCTCATCGGGCCGATCCGCTCGTCGTCGTCGTGGTCCGGATGCATCGGGTCGGCCTCCGCGCCGAAGAGCTCGCGGTGCCCCGAGACGTGGACGACGTCGTCGACCCTCAGCGACCCGCTGAAGATCCGCACCAGGCTGGTGCGGCCGGCGAAGTTGTCCGACGTGGTGCGGATGACCTGCGCGACGAGCGGGCCGTCAGGCTCGCACGACGCAGGCGGCAGCGTGGCGCCGTTGGGTGTGGTGATCGGTGGGATGTGGTGCGACGCCGGGGCCGGGAAGCCGCGTTCGATCCAGCGCATCAGCTCCTCGGTGCCCTTGTCCGAGGTGGTGTGGGCAGGCAGCACCGGGAAGAACCGTCCCGACTCCACCGCCGCCAGCAGCGCGGTGTGCACCTCTTCGGCGGCCAGCTCCTCGCCCTCGAGGTAGCGCTCCATGAGGTCCTCGTCCTGCACCTCGGTGATGATGGCCTCCAGCAGGGGGGCGCGGCGCTCGTCGATGAGCGCCAACTCCTCCTCCGTGGCATCCCGCGACACCCGGACTCCCGACGAGTAGTCGTGCGCGCGCTTGTTCAGCAGAGAGAGGTTGCCCACGTTCTCCCCGTCGACCTCGAGCGGGATGAGGGCAGGGATGATGTTGTCGCCGAACGTGTCCTGCACGACCGAGACCATCAGCTCGAAGTCCGCGCGCCCCTGGTCCAGCTTGGTGATGGCGAGGATGCGGGGCATCTGGACGTCCTGGCATTCGTGCCACAGCGCGACGGTGCCGGCGTCGATGTCCTCGCCGGCGGCGACGACGAAGATCGCCGCGTCGGCAGCCCGAAGGCCCGCCCGCAGCTCGCCGACATACTCCGCATGCCCGGGGGCGTCGAGGAGGTTGATCTGCACATTGTTTGACGGGATCGAGGCCAGCGTCAGCGATGCCCCCCGCTCGGGGGTGTCTTTCTCGCCGCGGTAGCCCTCGATGCGGGCGCGCAGAAGATGTTCGAACAGTGTTGTCTTGCCCGAGCCGCTGGCTCCCACGAGGACGACGTTGCGGACGTCGATGGGGGTCGAGACGGCGATCTGGGGACTCGTCTTTGAGGCCATGGCCTAACGTTAGACCCCTCGTGAGGGCGCAATGAGGCAACCCCCGCAAATCGGTGGGGGAGCGCCTCCCGGGCGGGCACCGTCGAGGTGGCGCACCGATTTGCCCCGCTGGCCTCCGGCCACGTAAGCTTGGCAGCTGTTGCGCGCCGAGAGGCCTGTGCGACTTACTGGGGTCGGCTGCGGCTCCGCGAGTCGACGCCGCCAGTGCGATCCGCAGTTTGTTTGGAAACGAATGGAAGTTGGTCTCGTGTCTACGTACACCCCAAAGCCGGGCGAAATCGCCCGGAACTGGCATGTGATTGATGCCGAGGACGTCATCCTCGGGCGTCTCGCCGTGGCCGCTGCCACCCTGTTGCGCGGCAAGCACAAGGCCACCTTCGCCCCGCACGTCGACGGCGGAGACTTCGTCGTCGTCGTCAACGCCTCGAAGATCGCTGTCTCCGGCAACAAGCGCACGGATTCGATGCGCTACTCGCACTCCGGCCGACCGGGCGGCCTCAAGGCCGTCTCTATCGGAGAGATGCTGAACAAGGATCCCCGTAAGGCGGTTGAGCTCGCTGTGTGGGGCATGCTGCCCAAGAACAAGCTGAGCCGTCAGCTGATCGGGAAGCTCAAGGTCTACGCCGGCCCGGAGCACCCGCACGCCGCGCAACAGCCGCAGGCCTACCAGATCACCCAGATCGCCCAGTGAGCGAGAGCGAGACGCATCCCATGACCCAGACTGCTGACATCGAAGAGACCGTCGCGGACGAGATCACCCCGTTCGTCGACGATCAGAACCGCGAGATCGCCTACCGCTCGGACGCCAACCCGGCTGCCGCCGCCGGCTCCGACGTGCGTCCCGCCGTCGTCGCCCCCATGGGCGCCACCGGCCGCCGCAAGGAGGCGGTCGCCCGCGTCCGCATCGCTCCCGGCTCCGGCTCCTGGACCATCAACGGCCGCACCCTTGAGGACTACTTCCCCAACAAGGTGCACCAGCAGCTCGTCAGCGACCCGTTCGTGGTGGCCGGCGTGTCCGGCTCCTATGACGTGATCGCCCGCATCCACGGCGGCGGCATCACCGGTCAGGCCGGCGCCCTCCGCCTGGGCATCGCCCGCGCGCTGAACGCGGTGGACACCGAGGCTTCGCGTCCCGCCCTCAAGAAGGCCGGGATGCTGACGCGTGACTCCCGCATCATCGAGCGCAAGAAGGCCGGTCTCAAGAAGGCCCGCAAGGCCCCGCAGTACAGCAAGCGCTGATTCCAGCCGCTCCTCGAACGCCCATCCCCGCGCAGGGGGTGGGCGTTCGTCGCATTCGACGAGGAATTCGCCCGGCTGCGTCAGGCGGCGGTAGTCTCGCCTGCGTGGCACGACTCTTTGGTACCGACGGCGTCCGTGGCGTCGCGAACAGCGAACTGACCGCCGAGCTGGCGCTCGACCTTTCGGTCGCGGCGGCGCACATCCTGGGGGAGGCCGGCGCCTTCGCCGGGCATCGGCCCGTGGCCCTCGTCGGCCGAGACCCGCGAGCCAGCGGCGAGTTCCTCGAGGCGGCAGTCATCGCCGGGTTGGCCTCGGCGGGCGTGGACGTGCTGCGGCTCGGGGTGCTGCCCACGCCGGGCGTCGCCTTCCTGGTCAACAGCCTGCACGCTGATCTGGGCGTGATGATCTCCGCCTCGCACAATCCCATGCCGGACAACGGCATCAAGTTCTTCTCCAAGGGCGGCGTCAAGCTCGACGACTACCTGGAGGACGCCATCGAGACCCGGATGGGTGAAGGCTGGGAGCGTCCCATCGGGGACGCCGTCGGCCGCATCCGCAGCGATCTGGGCGCCGTCGAGGCCTACGTCGCTCACCTGGTGGGTTCGTTGGGCGAGGACGCCTCCCTGGAGGGCCTCACCGTGGTGATCGACTGCGCCAACGGCGCCGCCTCGGCCACCGCCCCGGAGGCGTTCGCGGCCCAGGGTGCGCGGGTGATCGCCATCCACGCCGATCCTGACGGGCTCAACATCAACCGCGACTGTGGCTCCACCCACCTCGGCGACCTGATCGCGCGCGTCAAGGCCGAGGGCGCGGATCTGGGCATCGCCCTCGACGGGGACGCGGACCGCTGCCTCGCCGTCGACCATGCCGGCAACGTGGTGGACGGCGACCACATCCTGGCCATCCTCGCCATCGCCATGAAGGAGGAGCACCGTCTGCACTCCGACACCGTCGTCGCAACCGTGATGAGCAACCTGGGGCTGATCAACGCGATGCGGGAGCACGGCATCCGCGTGGATCAGACGAAGGTGGGGGACCGCTACGTTCTGGAGTCCATGAACGCCAACGGTTTCGCCCTCGGCGGCGAGCAGTCCGGCCACGTCATCATCAACGAGTTCGCCAACACCGGAGACGGCACCCTCACAGGCCTGCACCTGGCGGCCCGCATGATCTCCACCGGCAGGTCCCTGAAGGAGCTCGCCTCCGTCATGACGGTGCTCCCGCAGGTGATCATCAACGTCCGCGGTGTGGACAAGCTGCGCGCCGGCATCGACACAGGGGTTCAGCAGGCGGTGGCGGCCGCGTCCCGGGAGCTGGGCGACGCGGGACGGGTGCTGCTTCGCCCCTCCGGCACGGAGCCGGTGGTGCGCGTGATGGTGGAGGCGCCCACGGACGAGGCGGCGCGCCGGATCGCCGACACCCTCGCTGAGAAGGTCAAGTCGCGTCTAGCGCTCTGAGTCTCCGGGCCAGGCCCGGCGGGTAGTCTGGGGCGCACCCCAAACTGGATAAAGGACGCCCCGATGCTCGCTGACCCCGCCGCCCAACGCTCGCTGCTCACGTTGGCCGACCTCGATTCGGAGGTGGCCAGGATTCAGCACGCGGCCCGGTCCCTTCCTCAGCACAAGGCCATCGCGGACCTCATCGCCGCCCGCCAGCGCGTCACCGACGAGCTGATCTTCTCCACCACCGAGGCCGACGACCTTCAGGTCGCCGTCAGCAAGGCTGAGGCGGACCTCGAGCCGGTGCGGGCCAGGCTGGCGCGGGACGAGAAGCGCATCGTCGACGGCTCCGTCACCGACGGCAAGATCCTGCGCTCGCTCCAGGACGAGGTCGCCCACCTCCAGCGCCGCATCTCGGATCTGGAGGACTCGGAGCTGGAGGTGATGGGCCGGCTGGAGGAGGCCGTCGCACACCGGGAGAAGATCGCGGCCCGCAAGATCGAGATCGAGGCCCGGCTGCACGAAGAGGTGGCCGTGCGCGACGAGGCGGTTGCCAAGCTGAGCCAAGAGGCGAAGGACCTGAGCGTGGCCCGCGCGCCCATCGCCGCCCGCATCCCGGTCGCCGTTCTGGCGCTCTACGAGAAGATGCGGGCCTCGTCCGGGCTGGGGGCGGCCCTCCTGAAGGCCGGGCGCTGTGGCGGCTGCCAGCTGCAGCTGACCGTCTCGGACCTGGATCTCTACCGTCGGGCGCCCGCGGAGCAGGTGGTGCGCTGCGTGGAGTGTGACCGCATCCTGGTGCGCACGGCGGAGTCCGGCCTCTGATGCCGTCGACGCATCTGGACATCCGCAATATCCCGGCTGAGGTCCACCACGGCCTCCTGGATCTCCAGCGACGGCTCGAGCTGCCCACGTCCTTCCCGGCGGAGGTGCTGGCCGAGGCCGAGCTGGCGGCGCAGCTGCCGCCCAGTGGGCATGTGGACCGCACCGACATCGAGTTCGTCACCATCGACCCGGAGTCCTCCACGGACCTGGATCAGGCGCTGCAGATCGAGCGCGACGGCGACGGTTACCTGGTGCGCTACGCCATCTCCGACGTGGCCCACTTCGTGCGGCCCGGCACCGCCCTGGAGGAGGAGACCCATCGCCGGGGCCAGACGTTCTACGCCCCCAGCGCGCGCGTCCCGCTCCACCCCTCCGTGTTGGCGGAGGGTGCGGCCTCCCTCCTGGCCGACGGCGTGCCACGCCCCGCGATGCTGTGGGAGCACCGGCTCGACTCCGCGGGGGAGCTCCGCGGGGTCTCCCTGACCAGGGCCCTGGTGCTGAGCCGCGCGAAGCTCAACTACGACGGCGTCCAGCGCGACCTCGATCGCGACGAGTCGCATCCCAGCATCGCGCTCCTGCCGGAGGTGGGGGAGTTGCGTCGCCAGCTGGAGATCCAGCGGGGAGGCGTCTCGCTCAATCTGCCGGAGCAGGAGATCCTCGAGCACGACGGGACCTGGCAGCTGGAGTTCCGGAGCCTGGTGCCGGTCGAGGACCACAACGCGCAGATCTCCCTGCTCACCGGCTTCGCTGCCGCCCGCACCATGCTTGACGGCGGGGTGGGCATCCTGCGTACGCTGCCGCCCGCCGAACAGTGGTCGCTGGAGAAGCTCCGCCGAGCGGCCGCCACGCTGGGCGTCGCCTGGCCGAAGTCCATGGGCTACCCCGAGTTCGTGCGGTCGCTGTCCCCGGACAATCCACGCGAGCTGGCCGTGCTCACCAAATGCACCATGCTGTTCCGCGGCGCCGGCTACCTGGCCTTCGACGGCGCGGTCCCCGACGCACACCTGGAGCACTCCGCCCTCGCCGCGCCCTACGCGCACACCACGGCCCCGCTGCGCCGCCTCGTCGACCGCTACGTCCTTGAGGTGTGCCACGCGCTGCTCAACGGTGTGGAGGTTCCGCAGTGGGCCCGTGACGGCCTCGATGCGCTGCCGGCCGAGATGGCCGACTCCGGGCGGGCAGCCCGGGCCTACGAGAACGGGGTGCTCGACCTGGCCGAGGCGCTCGTCCTGCGCGGCGCCCTGGGCCGCGTGCTGACCGGCGTGGTCACTGACGTGCACCCCAAGACCGGAGTCGGCACCCTGCAGGTGCCTGACCCCGCCGTCGAGCTGCGCGTCAAGGCGTCGCAGAAGGAGGTGGGCTCGGAGATCCGCGTCCGCGTCGACAAGGTGGATGTGCGGTCGGGCAAGGTGACACTGTCGCGGCCGAACTGACCGCATCCATCCAGCGGGTACGATGGTCTGCGGACGAGTCGGCCAGATGATCGCGGCCACTTCGGTGGCTGAGGAAAGTCCGGACTCCTCAGAGCAGGGTGGTGGGTAACGCCCACCCGGGGTGACCCGCGGGACAGTGCCACAGAAAACAGACCGCCTGGCAACAGGTAAGGGTGAAACGGTGGTGTAAGAGACCACCAGCGTGCCGGGTGACCGGTGCGGCTAGGTAAACCCCACCCGGAGCAAGACCAAGAAGGTCGGCCTTTGGCCGGCCGCGGACGCCACTTGAGCGCTGCTCGCGCGAGGCGTCCGGGTAGGTTGCAGGAGCCCGGCGGCAACGTCGGGCCTCAGATAGATGATCATCTGGGAAACAGAATCCGGCTTACCGGCCGGCTCGTCCACCATGAACACCCCTCACAGGCTTGTGGGGGGTGTTTCAGCTTGTTGGGCTGACCGGTCCCCGACAGGTGGGTCCCAAGTCCGCGGAGGCGGGGCGCTAGTGCGGGGCTCCACGCTCAGGGGGCTGACCAGAGGGTGCCATTACGGGAACGATTCCGCGCCCCACCTTCCTGAGGTCCGAGACCAGCCGCGAGTTCGCCGAGGAGAGCTGCGGGGCCGTAGCCCTCAGATCCGCTGATGGTGGGGTGCTCCCCTGCGCGGAAACGTGCCCGTAGTGCCGGTCACCCTGCCCTCGGCTGAGCGTGAAGGGCGGCACTGGCGTCCCGCCTCCGCGGCGGAGCGTCGGTCGAGACACCGGACCGGGTGACAGGGGCTTCGACGCGGGTGCGGCGCTTCGCGCGCGCCCGGCTCACCCAGCGGGGTCGGGCAGGTTCGATCACAGAGGGTCCCGCTGAGAGCGAGGGTGGGGGACGGCAGGGCGGCACTGCGCAGCGGTGCCCAACCCGAGGATCGCCCAACCGGCATCCCGCTCAAGCAGACCCGACTCCAACGCCGCCCTGCCGGGACGCACCCGAACCAGGCAACGCCACAGGAGAACGAGTGCGGGGAGACGGGAGACGACGCCCGGGCGGCCTCAACAACCCGACCACCGACCCAGGCGGCCTGAACAACGAGACCATGGACAACGGCCGCCCGGGCATCGACGCACGGCTCCCCGCACCCGACCACAAGATCCGCGCAGAGGTGGTAGTCACAACCCTTCGAGACAGGCCACGCCGCTCCGCGGGCGGCCCTCCTCAGGGAGCGGGGAAGGGGAGGCCCTCCTCAGGGAGCGATGGACGGCCCACGCCGCGCCGCGGGCCGCCGTAGGGAGCGGGCCGCTCGTCGTCCACCGCCGCCGACGGCAGCGCCCCCCGCCGGGAGCACCACTAAGGTGGCGGGTGTGACAGCCCCGGCAGCCCCGACCAGCCATCTGGCGGCCTACCGTGGGCGGCTGGGCACGGGCTGGGACGAGCTCACCTCCGGGGCTGAAGCCACGCCCGGGAAGTCGTTCCTCGAGGGCGCCATCGGAACGCTCGGCCTGCGGGGGCTGCAGTCGGCCCGTGAGGAGTTGGACCGCCTGGTCCAGGACGAGGGGATCCACTACGGCGGCGAACTGCGCCTCGCCTGGATGATCGACCCGCTTCCCCTCGTCATCGGGGCCGACGAATGGGACGCGCTGGAGGCCGGCCTCAAGCAGCGGGCCCGCCTGCTCGGCCTGGTGTTGCGGGACCTGTACGGCGAGCAGCGGCTCCTTTCCTCGGGCGCGCTGCCCGCGGAGATCGTGTGGGGCCACCACGGGTTCCTGCACCGCGCGAGCGGCATCGAGGCGCCGAGCCATGCCTGGCTGCCGCTGGCCGCCGCGGACCTGGGCCGCGACGCCGGGGGAGCGTGGACGGTGCTGGCCGACCGCACCGATGCTCCTTCGGGCATGGGCTACGCGATGGCGAACCGCAGGCTCACCTCCCGCGTGATGGCAGACCTGCGCCACGACGCCCGCCCGGCGCGGCTGCGCAGCTACTTCTCGGCGATGCGGGCGGGGCTGCAGCAGCTCGCCCCCCGCACAGGACACACCCCCAAGGGGGTCCTCCTCTGGTCCGGTGCCGGCGCGGAGACCGCCTACGAGCAGGGATTCCTCGCCACGCTGCTGGGCTATGCCCTCGTGGAGGCCGAGGACCTGGTGCTCCGCGACGGGCAGGTGTGGGTCAACTCCCCCGAGGGGCGGGCGCTGGTCGACGTCATCCTCCGCCGCGTGGACTCGGATCTGTGCGACCCGCTCGAGTTCCGCAGCGACTCCCAGCTCGGCGTGGCCGGCCTCGTCGAATCCGCGCGCCTCGGCAACGTCGCCACCCTCAACCCACTGGGCAGCGGCGTGTTGGAGAACCCGGCTCTGCTCGGCCTGCTCCCGGGGCTGGCCGTCCAGCTCCTCGGGGAGGAGCTCCTCCTGCCCTCAGCCCAGACGTGGTGGTGCGGCGACGACGCGCAGCGCAGCCACGTCCTGACCCACCTGGACAGCCTGCTCCTCAAGCCCATCAACCGAGGCTTCGGAGGCTCGACCCTGGCGGGCTGGGAGCTCACCGCTGCCCAGAAGGCGGAGCTGGTCGCCCGCGTCGAGGCTGAGCCGTGGGCGTGGTGCGGGCAGGACAACGTCGAACTCTCCACCACCCCGGTGGTCACCGCCGACGGCGTGGAGCCGCGCCGCGTGGTGCTGCGTTGCTTCGCCGCCCAGGTGGACCACTCGCACGAGATCCTGGCTGGTGGCCTGGCGCGGGTGGCGCCGGACGAGCGGTTCCGGATCACCACCATGAACGGTGCCCTGACCAAGGACGTCTGGGTGCTGGACCCGGACGATGTCCAGGAGACGTGGACCCCCACCTTCGAGGGGGGACCGATCGCCATCCAGCGGGTGGCGACGCTCGCGCCCCGCATCGCGGACAACCTGTTCTGGTTCGGTCGCTACGCGGAGCGCGCCGACGGCACGGTGCGGCTGCTGCGTCTGGCCGTGGACCTCGCCCACGACCATGGCCGGAGCCCGGTCTCACGCGGCGGCCAGGTGCTCGGCGCCGTCCTCGTCGCCGGGGAGCGGATCACCGGCCTGGACCTGTCCGCGGGCGACGTCGGCGCCGCTCTGAAGCGGCTGCGCCCCGCCGTCGTCGACGGGAGTTCCACCGGCTCCGTGGCGCACGCGATCAGGCGCCTCACGGAGGCCGCCAACCAGGTGCCCGACATCATGTCCAGCGACCTCTGGCACATTCTCAGCCAGCTCAACCGGCTGCTCGTCGACGCGGGCAGGCGCCGCGACCTGGCGGGCATCCTGGACGACCTCGTCGCGGGCACCCTGGCCGTGGCGGGCCTCAACAATGAGAGCCTGACCCGTGACGTGACGTGGGCGTTCATCGACGCCGGGGTGCGGATCGAGCGCTCGCAGCGCACGCTCGCTGTGGTGCTGCACACCCTTGGAGACGACCGTGCGGCCGTGGTGGAGAACCAGCTCGCAGACGCGATCCTCGAGATGGGGGAGTCGCTCATCACGCAGCGCCGCCGCTCCGCCTCCGGTGAGGGGCCCCGTCGCCCGACCCTGGCGGCCACCCAGCTGCTGCTGTGCGACAGATCCAACCCCCGATCCGTGGCCTACCAGCTGGACCGGCTCGTCGAGGACCTCAAGCTCATCGGCGACGACGAGGTGGCGGCGCGGGCCTCGGAGCTGGTGGCGGCGTTCGCCAACGCGGACCTGGTGCGACTCTTCACCGGCCCGAGGGCGCTGGTGACCGGGTTCGCGGCCGCCGAGCTGTCCGAGCTTCGCGCGATCTCCGATGAGCTCAGCCGCAGGCACCTGACCCGGTCCGCGCCGCGCCGGGCCACGCTCAGCGAGTGGAGCGCCGGGGCGCTCCTGGGGGAGGACGCGTGAGGCAGCTTCCCGAAAACCTGACGCCCCGCCGCTACTTCGTCAAGCATCGCACCAGCTACGAGTATCCGGAGCCCGTGACGCTGTGCTACGAGCGGGGATTCCTCACCCCCCGCGACACCGCCACCCAGCGGCTCCGCGCCCACGGCACCCAGGTGCTGCCGCGTCCCCTGCTGCACACCGAGCATCTGGACCGTTTCGGCAACACCAGCCATTACCTGGAGATCCACTACCCGCACACCCACCTCGTGGTGATCAAGGAGGCGATCGTCGACGTGGCCTGGCCCGAGGTGGACCTGGACTCCCTCAACCAGTGGACGCTGGCGTCGGCCCGGCGTGCCACCGCCGGCAACGCCGCGTTCCGGCTGGACCGCGCCATGTTCTCGCTGCCGTCCCGGCACGTGACGGTGGCCTCCGGGGAGGACCTCGCCGACTACGCCGAGACCATCCTGGCGCCCGGGCTGGGCTTCGGTGAGGCGCTGGTGGAGCTCACCAGGGGCATCCGTCGGGACTTCGCGTACCGGCCGGGCGTCACGTCCGTGCGCACCACCGTCGACGAGCTCCTCGAGCTGCGCGCCGGCGTCTGCCAGGACTTCGCCCACCTCGGCATCGCGATCCTGCGCTCACTCGGCGTGCCGGCCCGCTACGTCTCCGGATACATCGAGACGGTCGCGGGGCCCGGGCAGACCAAGTTGGAGGGCGCCGACGCGTCGCACGCCTGGATCTCGGTGCTGGCGCCCACCGGGACGTGGATCGACATCGACCCCACCAACGGGCAGTTCGCGGACTCGCGCTACATCGTGACGGCCTGGGGCCGCGACTTCGCGGACGTGAGCCCGCTGCGGGGGGTCATCGTCACCGAGGCCGCGACCTCACGGCTCAGCGTCGGTGTCGACGTCCTCCCGATGGAGGGCGACGAGGCGCCTCAGGTGAGCGTCCTGAAGCTGAAGTTGTCGTCGTAGGGCAGCTCGCCGTCGACGGTCGCGGTGACCGACAACCGGTTGAGGGTGGTGCGCCCGCCGAGCGTGGTCATGAAGGCGGTGTCGGCGGCGTCGCGCCCGGTGCAGATCCGCACCATGGGGGTGCGCGGCGCCAGCCCGGTGGCGTCGAGCAGGTACCAGGACCCTTCCCAGTAGGCCTCGACGACGGCGTGGAAGTCCATCGGTGTCAGGCCCGGGGCATACACCGACACCAGACGCGCCGGCATGTTGACCCCGCGCAGGAAGGCGACCACGAGGTGCGCCGAGTCCCGGCACACCCCGGCCCGGCTGAGGTAGGTCTCCAGCGCGCCGTCGACGACCCGGCTGGATCCGGGGCGGTAGATCACCTTGGTGCGGACCCACTGCGTGACGGCGCTCATCAGCTCGAATCCGGTGAGGCCGGCGAAGTGGGTGTGGCTGAGGTTGGCCAGCCGGTCCGAGTCGCAGTAGCGCGAGGGCCGGGTGTAGAGGATCTCGTCGATGCCTTGGAGGGGGTACTCGGGGGCGGGGGCCAGCACGGCCGCGTTGTAGTCCACGTGGAGGGTGCCGACGGGGGCGTCGCGGAGCCGGTGCAGGCGGCTGCCCGATGGTGCGATCAGTTCCTCGACCTCGAGCTCGTCGTCGCCGACCTTGAAGGTCAGCGTCTCGTCGACCTCCGGGTAGTGCGTGCTCACCGCGACCGAGAAAACCATGTCCGCGGTGGCGCCGACCCCCACCTCCAGGTGGCTGGAGACCCGCCTGATACTCACGCCGCGTTGCCAGGGAGGGTGAGGATCTCGGCGCCGTCGGCGGTGACCACCAGGCTGTGCTCCCACTGAGCCACCCGCGACCGGTCCGTGGTGACGACGGTCCAGTCGTCGTCCCACTGGTCGGTCTCGTGGGTGCCGAGGGTGAGCATGGGCTCGATGGTGAAGGTCATGCCGGGCTGCATGATGGTGGTGACCCGGGGCTCGTCGTAGTGGAACACCACCAGCCCGGAGTGGAACGCGGTGTGGACGCCGTGGCCGGTGTAGTCGCGCACCACCCCGTAGCCGAAGCGCTTGGCGTAGGACTCGATGACGCGGCCGATCACCGAGAGGGGACGCCCCGGCTTGACGGCCTTGATGGCGCGGTTCAGCGCCTCCAGGGTGCGCTCGGAGAGGAGCCGCGACTCCTCGTCGACGTCGCCGCAGTAGAAGGTGCCGCAGTTGTCCCCGTGGACGCCGTCCTTGAACGCGGTGACGTCGATCTTGACCAGATCGCCGTCCTCCAGCGGGCGCAGGTCCGGGATGCCGTGGCAGACCACCTCGTTGACCGAGGTGCAGATGGACTTGGGGAAGCCGCGGTAGCCCAGCGCCGACGGGTAGGCCCCGTGATCCAGCATGTACTCGTGCGCGACGGCGTCCAGCTGATCCGTGGTGACGCCCGGCGCGATGGCCTTGGCCGCCTCGTGCATCGCCTCCGACGCGATCCGGCCGGCCACCCGCATCCGCTCGATCACATCAGGGGTCTGCACGTCCGAGCCGGTATAGCGCTTGGGTGCGGGCCTGCCGACGTACTCGGGGCGCGGGATGGAGCGGGGGACGTCGCGCAAGGGGGTGATGGTGTGGGGTGTCACTGGGTTCACAGTGCGCCAGTCTACGTGCGGGTGAATCAGCCGTCGAAGCGCAGGGAGGCCAGCGCGTGCTCGACCTCCCGCTGGTTCTCCTCATGGTCGATGGTGGCGCACGAGACGTACACCGCGAACCGGTCCTTGTCGCCGGTGGGCACCAGGATGACGTCGACCACGTCGCCCTCGATGCCCTGATGGCGCTGGTTGCCGACGAAGATGTTGGAGGTGAGCCGCCAGCCGATCCGGTCCGAGACGACGTAGTCCTCGTTGATGAGGATCTCGCGGCGCTCGAAGCCGAAGAACATGCCCGAGGAGGCCATGCACGTGACGAACTGCTCCGCGGCCGTGCTCATCACCGGCGAGAAGCCGTCCGATACGCGGATGTAGCCGACGTTGACGTTGCTGATCCAGCCGGTGGCGATGTCGCGGATCATCCCGTTGGACTCGTACAGCCACTCGATCCAGGCCCCGGACTGGTACCAGTCAGAGCCCGACGGCGGCTCGATGGAGAGCCCGCCACCGTGGAGGCGGCCGTCGCGGAGGTCGCTGCGGGGGGATTCCTTGGTGATGGGGCAGTCGATGGGTTGCCCGAAGCCCGTCTCGACGGGGGTGGGACTGGGCGTCTCGGTGGGCACGAGTTCGTTCCACTGGGTGCCGGAGGGCCGGGCGGACCTGTTGTCCTCCGGGGTGGCCGCGAAGGGATTCGCGCCGCGGGGCACGAGGATGATGGCCGCGATCACGGCGGCGACCACCAGCAGCGCGATCACCACCCACAGTCCCGTGCCCGGCCCCTGGCGGACGGGCCCGGCCTGCATCCAGCGCTGGCCGTCCCAGTAACGCCGCCCGTGGGGCGCCGTCGGGTCCGCGTACCAGCCGGGCTCTGCCATAGGCCAATAGTAGGTGGTGGCCTCTCGCCGGCCCAGTGGCGCCAAGGGCGCTGGCAAGCGCCGCGACCCAGGCGCGGAAACGCGGGCCTCTGGCGCGGTTCGTCATGCGCTTGAAACAAAGTGCGGGCAGACTGGGGCCATGGATAGGCAGACTGAATTCGTCCTGCGCTCTATGGAAGAGCGGGGGATCCGGTTCGTCAGACTCTGGTTCACCGACGTGTTGGGCTCCCTCAAGTCCGTCGCCATCGCGCCGGCCGAGGTGGAGGGCGCCATCTCCGAAGGCGTCGGGTTCGACGGATCGGCCATCGAGGGCTTCGCGCGCGTCTTCGAGTCCGACATGGTGGCGCACCCGGACCCGTCGACGTATCAGGTGCTGCCCTGGCGCCAGGCCGGCCGTTCCACGGCGCGGATGCTGTGCGACATCAAGCTGCCCGACGGCTCCCCGAGCTTCGCGGACCCCCGCTACGTGCTCAAGCGCGCCCTGCAGAAGGCCGGGCAGATGGGCTTCACGTTCTACATCCATCCCGAGATCGAGTTCTTCCTCCTCCGGTCGCTGACGCCGCCGGTGCCGCTGGACGACGGCGGCTACTTCGATCACACCACGCTCGGCGACGGCACGGATTTCCGCCGCGACGCCATCACGATGCTGGAGCAGATGGGCATCTCGGTGGAGTTCAGCCACCACGAGGCCGCCCCCGGGCAGCATGAGATCGACCTGCGCTACGCCGACGCGCTCACCATGGCGGACAACGTGATGACCTTCCGCGTGGTGATCCGCGAGGTGGCCGTCAGCCAGGGGATCCACGCCTCGTTCATGCCGAAGCCGTTCTCCGAACACCCCGGCTCGGGCATGCACACCCACATGTCGCTGTTCGAGGGCGACACCAACGCCTTCTACGACGCCTCAGACGAGTACAACCTGTCCAAGACCGCCAAGCAGTTCATCGCCGGCCTCATGCGGCACGCCCCGGAGATCACGGCGGTGACCAACCAGTGGGTCAACTCCTACAAGCGCCTCGTCGGCGGCGGCGAGGCCCCCTCGTACGCCTGCTGGGGGAGGGCCAACCGCTCGGCCCTCATCCGGATCCCGCAGTTCACCCCCGGTAAGACCTCGTCGGCGCGCATCGAGTACCGCGCCGTCGACGCGGCGGTCAACCCGTATCTCGCCTACGCCGTGCTGCTCAACGCCGGCCTCAAGGGCATCGAGGAGGAGTACGAGCTCCCCGAGGAGACCGAGGATGAGGTGTGGCGCCTCACGGACCGTGAGCGTCAGGCCATCGGCATCCGCGAGCTCCCGCACAACCTCGACGAGGCACTCCGGCTGATGGAGGAGAGCGAGCTGGTGGCCGAGACCCTCGGCGAGCACGTCTTCGAGTACTTCCTGCGCAACAAGCATGAGGAGTTCTCGGCCTACCGCAAGCAGGTCACCCCCTGGGAGCTGGAGCGCCACATCCGCGTCATGTGAGGGCCTTCACCGCACCAGCGGGAAGGCACGGGCAGCCTCGCCGGCGTGCACGCCGGAGGCGCTGAGCGTCGCCCCGGACCAGTCGAGGCGCCCGACGGCGAGGCCCACGAAGGTCCCCGGCGTCATCTCCACGACGTTGGGCGGGGTGCCGCGCGTGTGCCTCGGCCCGGCGTCGAACCCGATCTGAACCGCCGCGAACGGCGGCACCCGCACCTCGATGGACGCCCCCGGATGCCGCTCACCGAGGAGGGCGCACCCGGCCCGGCACACCGCGGCGGTGAGCTCCCGGTCCAGGAGCCCCGGGAGCTTCGCGGCGCGCAGGAGGAGCCCGGTGAGGTCCGGGCGACGGCGGGCGAGCTCTGCGTCGATCGCGGCGTCGTCGCTCAGGTGGGCCCGCAACGCGGCGACGACCTTCGGGGTGGGCTTGAACATGATCGGCCCAGGATAGTGGCGGCGCGCCGTGGGACCCGCGGGGCCGGGCCGGCGTCGATAGTCTGAGCCGGTGACCAGGTACCAGTCGCAGATCGGCGAGTTCGCCCGACGCGGGTTCGACTCCGCCACGGCGAGCGCCCGCGTCTGGGACCGCTGGCGGGAGCGGGTGCAAGGCGACCCGCCCGTCGACCTCGCCGTCTTCGAGCCGGTGGCGGACCGCGACCTCGCGCTCGACGCCCTGGAGCGCATCTCAGAATCCGCCCCGGAGCTCTTCGCCCGGATGGTCGCTGACGACGGCTGGCTCCGGCGGGTCGTGGCCGTGCTCGGCGGATCCTCCGTGCTGGCCCAGACCCTGGTGCGTCACCCGGAGGAGGCGGAGGCGCTCCGGGAGGAGCCCCGCGCACGCGGACGCGAGGGGTGGCACGCCTTCTTCGCCGGACGCGTCGGACTGGTCGACGGCGTCGCCCAGGGCAACCCGGACTCCCTGCGCCTCGCGGACCGGGTGGCGCTGATCGAGATCGCGGCCCGCGACCTCACCGCCCCGGACCCGATCGCCGTCGCCGACGACGTGGCCCGCGAGCTCGCCCATGTGGCCGACGCCGTGCTGGAGATGTCGCTGGCGCACGCCCGGGCCGAGGTGCCCGGCTGGCGCTCCGCGCGCCTGGCGGTCATCGCGCTCGGGAAGACCGGCGCGCAGGAGCTCAACTACATCTCCGACGTCGACGTGCTCTATGTGGCCGAGCCCGCGGAGGGGGCCACCGTCGAGGAGGCGATGGCCGCGGCCACCAAGCTGGCGGCCGCGCAGGCGCGGCTCTGCTCGGCGCACACCGCCGAGGGCACCATCTGGCAGGTCGACGCCGCGCTCCGGCCCGAGGGGAAGGCCGGTCCGCTGGTGCGCACCCTGGCCAGCTGCCGGACCTACTACGAGAAGTGGGCCAAGAACTGGGAGTTCCAGGCCATGCTCAAGGCGCGCCCCGCGGCCGGGGACCTCGAGCTCGGCCAGGGCTTCGTGGACATGGTGTGGCCCATGGTGTGGCAGGCAGGGGAGCGGCCGGAGTTCCTCGCCGAGGTGCGCAGCATGCGCGAGCGGGTGATCTCCCTGATCCCAGCCAAGCAGGCCGACAAGGAGATCAAGCTGGGCTCCGGCGGCCTCCGCGACACCGAGTTCTCCGTGCAGCTGCTCCAACTGGTCCACGGCCGGGCCGACGAGCGGCTCCGCGTCCGCGGCACCTTCACCGGGCTCAAGGCGCTGGTGGGCAGCGGCTACATCGGCCGCACCGACGGCGCGGAGATGGCAGACGCCTACCGCTTCCAACGCGTGCTCGAGCACCGCGTCCAGCTGAGGCGGCTCAGGCGCACGCACCTGGTGCCCGACGAGGAGCTGGCGCTGCGGCACGTCGCCCGCTCCCTGGGACTCACCGCAGACGAGCTGACCAGGCAGTGGCGCGAGTCCACGCGCCGCGTCCGGCGCCTCCAGCAGCGGATCTTCTTCTCCCCGCTGCTCGATGCCGTCAGCCACCTCCCCACCGACGGCCTCAAGCTGACCCCCGACGCGGCCATGACGCGAATGCGGGCGCTGGGATTCGCCGACCCGCGGGCCGCGCTCGGCCACATCCAGGCGCTCACCCGGGGCACCGACCGCGGCGCCGAGATCCAGCGGCAGCTGATGCCCGCGATGCTTGAGTGGTTCGCCGAGGGCCCCAACCCGGACTTCGGGCTGCTATCGTTCAGGCAGCTGTCGGAGGCGCTGGGCACCACGTCCTGGTACCTGCGGACGCTGCGCGACGAGGGTTTCATGGCGCACCGGCTGGCGCGCATCGCGTCCTCGAGCCGGTACGTGGTCAACCTGCTCAAGCGCGCCCCCCACCACATCCACATGCTGGCCGGCAACGACGAGCTGCGCCTGCGCGCCATCGAGGAACTGACCGAGGCCATGACGCGGGCCGCCAGCCGGCAGGAGGACCTCGACAAGGCCATCGCCTCCGTCCGGGCGCTGCGCCGCGCGGAGCTGTGCAGGATCGCCCTCAGCGATGTGTTGGGCGACGCCGACCTGGAGACGGTGGGGGTGGCGCTGAGCGACCTGGCGTCGGCCACCATCGACGCGGGGCTCGTGCTGGCCCGGCGGCGCATCGAAGCCCCCGAGGTGGGGGTCATCGCGGTGGGCCGGTGGGGCGGAAGCGAGATGTCCTACTCCTCGGACGCCGACTGCATCTTTGTGGTTCCCGACGGCGTCGAGGGGGAGGACCTCACCCGCGCCACCGAGCTGGTCCGCCTCGCCTCCGACATCATCGGCAAGCCGGGGCCCGACCCGGGGCTGGTCGTCGACACGGACCTCAGACCCGAGGGCAAGGGCGGACCGCAGGTGAGAACCGTGTCGTCGTATGCCGCCTACTACGCCAAATGGGCCTCGACCTGGGAGGCGCAGATGCTGCTGCGCGCCCGGCCCGGTGCCGGAGACCGCGCCCTCGCCGAGCAGGTGCTGTCCGCGCTGGACGGCTTCCGGTATCCCGTCGGTGGGCTCCGGCCCGAGCAGGTCACCGACATCCGCAAGCTGAAGTCCCGGATGGAGACCGAACGCATCCCCAAGGGGGTGCCGCGGGAGCGGCACCTCAAGCTCGGCCCCGGTGGCCTCTCGGACGTGGAGTGGACCATTCAGCTGCTCCAGCTACAGCACGCGTACGCCCACCCGGGGCTCCGCACCACCTCCACCCTCGGCGCGCTGCGCCTCCTGGCCCGGTTGGAGCTGCTGGAGCAGCCTCAGGCCGAGCGCCTGGAGCAGGCGTGGGTGAGGGCGAGCCGGCTGCGGGACGCGGTGATGCTTGTGCGCGGCCGCGCCAGCGACGCACTGCCCGCAGACGTGCGCGAGCTGGCCGCCGTCTCGGTCCTCCTGGGCTACGGCCCCAGGGCGGCCTCTCAGCTGGTCGACGACACCCGCCGGCTGCTACGCCGCGCCTCGGACGTGGTGGACGCCGTCTTCTGGGAGAGCTGAGCCCGAGACCGGCGGCGGTGTGCCGGTTCTCCGGTGCTACCATCTGTGCAAACGTGTTCCGGGGTCGGTGTAAGTCCGAACCGGCGGTGATAGTCCGCGACCCCCGAGGCCCATCAGGGCCGAAGGGTTGACTCGGTGAAATTCCGAGACCGACAGTAGAGTCTGGATGGGAGGAGCACGCGTGCGCGACGGCGTGCGCACTTTCGTGCGCGCATTCAGCCGTCGTGCCTGCGCGTACCCCGGGACCTGAGACGAAGGACCGGGACGATGACCATCCAGGAGCGGCGACGGGCGCGCACCCTCGCGCATCTCGGCGTGTGGTCCGCCTACCCCGCCCGCACCCGGCCCGCAGCGGGGCGGCGGCGGACGACGCTCGCTTCCTTCGCGCTGGTGGGCCTGCTGTGGTGGGCTGTCACCGCCACCGGCCTCGTCGCCCCCCTCTACCTGCCCAACCCCGTCGACGTGGTGGCGCGGATGGTGACCCAGGCAACCACCGGCGTGGCCTGGCGCTACCTCGCCCCCACCCTGGGAGCCGCCCTGCTCGGCGCGTTCATGGCCATCGCCGTGGCGATCCCGCTCGGCGTGGTGATCACCCACTCGCGGCTCCTGGCCGCCGTCGTCGAGCCGTTCGTCGCCATCTCGCAGACCATTCCGCTCGTGGCCATCGCGCCGCTGCTGGTGCTGTGGATCGGCTACGGCACCGTGCCCATCGCGGTGCTGTGCGCCATCATCGCGTTCTTCCCGATGATCACCACCACGGTGGTGGGACTCCGATCCCTCGACATGCGGGTGGTCGAGAACGCGCTCCTCGACGGCGCCAGCGCCAGGCAGCGGCTGATGCACGTCGAGGGACCGATGGCGGCCCCCGCCATCCTCGCCGGCGTCCGCGGCGGCGTGGTCCTCACCATGACCGGCGCCGTCGTCGGCGAGCTCGTCATGGGCGGAGCCGGACTGGGCACGCTCCTCACCCTCACCCGGGAGGCGGCGGATACAGCGGGCCTGTTCGCCGTCGTCGCCTGGATCAGCCTCACCTCACTGACCCTGCACGGCCTCGTCCTCGTCGCTGAACGCGCCGCGGTCGCAAGACTCCAAGGAGAAACCACATGATCACCCGACGTTCCCTCTTCCTGAGCGGCCTCGCCGTGGCCGGCGCAGCCGGCCTCGCCGCCTGCTCCTCCCAGCCCGAAGCCACCCCCACACCTACCGCAAGCGGCAGCATGCTCGCCAACGGCACGCTCACCGTGGGCCTCACCTACATTCCCAACGTGCAGTTCAGCGCCTTCTACCTGGGTGTGGCGCAGGGCATCTTCGCCAAGCACGGGTTGG
This sequence comes from Tessaracoccus luoxuelianae, assembly GCF_054483915.1. NCBI lineage: Bacteria > Bacillati > Actinomycetota > Actinomycetes > Propionibacteriales > Propionibacteriaceae > Tessaracoccus > Tessaracoccus luoxuelianae. The sequence goes on from NZ_CM137013.1 coordinate 1,567,974, forward strand.
ACGTGACGCTGCGTCACCACGGGCAGCAGGAGGACGTGTTCGGCGCCGTCCTGGCCCGCGAGGAGCACGTCGTGTTCGCCTCCGCCGACGAGGCGATGGTGGCGGCCGCGAACGGGCAGGACCTGCGCACGTTCGCCACCAGCTACCAGACCTACCCGCTTGAGGTGATGGGAGGCGCCGGGCTGGGGCTGTCGGCCGACGACGGGCTGACCGTGCTCGCCGGCCGCAGCCTCGGCATCCCCGGCCACTTCGGCTCCAGCTACTACGCTGCTCTGGCCGCCATGCACGAAGCCGGCCTCACCGAGGCCGACGTCAAGCTGATGGACATCGGCTACACGCAGCTCAGCGCGTTGGCCGCCCGCCAGGTGGACTTCATCATGGGATTCCGCAACAACGAACTGGTGCAGCTGCAGGCCCAGGGCGAGCCCGTCATCTCGATCCCGATCTCGGACCCGGCGTCGCCGCGGCTGGTGGGGCCGAGCCTGGTCACCGTCGGCACCGAGGTGCCCGACGACGTGCTCGCGGCGGTCGCGGCGGGGATGCGCGAGGCGCAGGAGGCGGTCATCGCGGACCCGGAGGCGGCGCTGGATGCCACTGCCGAGCAGGTGCCCGCCCTGGCGGACCCCGCCCAGCGGGAGTCGGCGGCCCGGGTGTTGGAGGCCACGACGGGGCTGTGGACCAGGGACGGGGAGGTGGACGTGTCGCTGGATGTCGCGGCGTTCGGCCGGATGGCGGAGTTCCTCGTCGAGGTGGGCGTGATCGAGCAGGCCCCGGCGAATCCGTACGTGGACCTCGGCGACCTGGTCTGACCCCTGGCCGGGGATGTGTCGACGGTGCGCGGAGCCGAGAGCCGCTGCCCGGGCAGCCCCTGGTGGTTGGCCCGCATCGGCAGCTGCCTGTCGCGCTGGGGCTGGGTGGTTGAGGGCTGCCCGGGCAGCGTCTCCCGGCTCCGCGCGCTGCTCACCATGTGGCGTTGTCACCTTCGGGCGCGTGCCGACAGGGCGGCCCTGGTTCGGGTCTGCCTGGGCGGGACGCCAGTTCGGCGATCGTCGGGTTGGGCATCACTGCGCCGTGCCGCCCTGCCGTCACCCTCCCTTGTAGGGCCCCCAGCTGTCTGACAATCTCGGTCCCTGAGGGGGTCGGCGTCGCGGAGCGACCGTCGGCCGTCGCAATCGGTCCCTGAGGAGGTCGGCGTCGCGGAGCGACCGTCGGCCGTCTCGAAGGGTCGTGTCGCGACCTTTGAGCGAGTCTGGTTGTCAGCTTGCGAATCGACCCTTCGAGACGTCGCCCGCGCCTGCGGCGGGTCGACTCCTCAGGGAACGGGGCACGAGACGTCGCCCGCGCCTGCGGCGGGTCGACTCCTCAGGGAACGATGGTCAGATCTCGACTAGGGTGCGGCCGTGACGGCGGCCGGCGAGCAGGTCCTCGCCGGCCGCGATCACACCGTCGAGCCCGATCCTGGTGGTCATGGCGTCCAGCAGGGCCGTGTCGACCCCCCGCGACAACACACGCCAGGCGTCGGCGCGGTCCTCCACGTCTGCCCACACAGAGTCGATCCCCGCCAGCGTCACTCCGCGGAGGATGAACGGCAGCACGGTGGCCGGCAGCTCGGAGGAGCCCGCCAACCCGCAGGCCGCGACCACGCCGTGCGGCTGAGTCTGCGCGATGGCGTTGGCCAGGATCTGGCCACCCACCGAGTCGATCACGCCCACGTAGGTGGCCTTCTGGAGCGGCCGCCCCGGCGTGGCGAGCTCGTCCCTGGCCACGATCGTGTCCGCGCCCAGCTCCCGGAGGTAGCCGCCGAACTCGTCGGGGCGCCCCGTCGACGCCGCGACATCGAAGCCGGCCGACGCCAGCAGCATCGTCGCGATCGACCCCACGCCCCCCGTTGCGCCCGTCACGAGCACCGGCCCGTCGGAGGGTGAGGCACCCTCCATCACCAGCCGCAGCACCGCCATCGCCGCCGTGTAGCCGGCGGTGCCGAGGGCCGCGGCGCGCTCCGGGGTGAGGCCGTCCGGCACGCGGACCGCGAGCTCGGCGTCCGCCCTGGCCAAGGTGGCGTACCCTCCGTGCCTGGTCTCGGACAGGCCCGCGCCGTTGAGGATCAGCCACTCTCCCGGGGCCCAGCGGTCGTCGGGCGATTCGACGACGCGGCCCACCATGTCCACACCGGCGATCAGCGGCCGCTGGCGCACCACGCCAGGCCGCCCGGTGACGGCCAGGGCGTCCTTGTAGTTGAGGTCCGAATACACCACCTCGACGAGGACCCCCTCGTCGCCCAGCAGCTCCTCGATGCCCTCTTCCAGAGCCACGCCGTCGTCCCGCACCACGATTCCACGCATGGCCATCACCCTACTGGTCTGCGCGGACAGCGGTCAGTCGAGCTTGGCGTGCGCCGCCTGGTCCGCCTTCAGCTTCGCCGGCCACCAGACGGCGGGGCCGATGTCATAGGCAAGCGCCGGCACCAGCAGGGTCCGGACGAGGAAGGTGTCGATGAGGACGCCGAACGCGACGATGAACGCGAGCTGGATGAGGAACAGGATGGGCAGGACGGCGAGGGCGGCGAAGGTGGCGGCCAGCACAAGGCCCGCCGAGGTGATCACGCCACCGGTGACGGCCAGGCCCCGCTTGATGCCTTCGCGGGTGCCGTGGATCATCGACTCCTCGCGGACCCTGGTCATGAGGAAGATGTTGTAGTCGATCCCCAGCGCCACCAGGAACACGAACCCGTACAGCGGCACCGACGGGTCGGCACCCGGCAGGTCCAGGACATGGTTGAACACCAGCGCCGCGGTGCCCAGCGCGGTGCCGAAGGACAGCACCGTGGTGAGGATCAGCACCACCGGCGCCAGGATGCTGCGCAGCAGCAGGATGAGGATCAGCAGGATCACCACCAGCACCAGCGGGATGATGACGTTGCGGTCGCGGATGGAGGTGTCGCGGGTGTCGATGTTGGTGGCCGTCTCGCCGCCGATCTGGGCGGCGCCGTCGAGGTCCGTCCGGAGGGCGCGAACCGTGTCCGACGCGGCGTCGCTGTCGGCCGCGTCCGTCAGGGTGGCCAACAGCAGGACCTGACCGTCGCTGACGGACGGTGCCGGGGCCGGGGTTCCGGGCGGGCCCAGCGGCTGGATGCCGTCGGCGGTCACTGGCGCGGTGCCGGCGGGCGAGTCGGCGGCGATCACGGAGACCGAGTCCACGCCGTCGTTGGCCAGAAGCAGGTCGGTCACCTCCTGGAGCCGGGATTCGTCGGTCAGGACGCGGGCGGGGCTGCCCGAGCCGGCGGGGAAGTGCTCGGCGAGCGCGACCTGGCCGTCGCGGGCCTCGGAGGCTCCGAGCACGAACTCGCTCGGGGGGACGCCGTCGGCCTTGAGCGTGGGCACGAACGAGGCGCCGGCTGCCAGCGCGATCGCGCACGCGATCCACACGGTCCGGGGACGCCGCGACACCAGCCCTGCCGCCTTCGCGTAGATGCCCGTGGTCATCTGGGTGTCGTCGCCGCGGTTGGGGTCGAAGCGGGGGCGGCGTGGCCAGTAGGACGCGCGGCCCATGAGGAACAACATGCTCGGCAGAAGCGTGAGCGCACCCAGCATCGCGAACACGATGCCGATGGCCGCGACGGGGCCGAGCGAGCGGCTGGAGCCCAGATCGCTCAGCAGCAGGCACATGAGGCCGGCGATGACCGTGCCGCCGGAGGCCAGCACCGGCTCGATGACCCCCTTGAGCGCGGCCCGGGTGGCATCGGCCTTCGACGCGCGCCGCTTCAGCTCCTCGGCGTAGCGCGCGGTGTAGAGCAGCGAGTAGTCGGTGGCCGCGCCGATGACGAGGATGAACAGGATGCCCTGCGTCTGTCCGGTCAGGGTGACGATGCCCGCCTTGGCCAGCCACCAGTTGACCAGCAGCGCGACGGCGAGGGCGGAGATGCTCGTGAGCAGCACCGCGAACGGCAGGATGAGCGAGCGGTAGACCACCAGCAGGATCACCAGCACCACGGCAAGGGCGACGACCAGCAGCAGCCCGTCGATGCCGCTGAAGGCCTCGGTGATGTCCGCGGTGAACCCCGCGGGGCCTGTGACGTAGGGGGTGACGCCGTCGGGGAGCCCCTCGGCGAAGTCCTCGCGGAGGAGCGTGACGACCTCGGCGATCTCGCCGTCGGAGTCCACGCCGGCGAAGACCTGCGCGGCCTTGCCGTCCTCGGACGGGATGAGGGGGGAGACCTCCTCCACCCCCTCGACGTCGGCCAGCGCCGCGGCTCGCTCGCCCAGCTCGGTGAGCGTCTCTGGCGTCAGGGCCTCGTCGGAGGTGAACAGGACGATGGCGGGGATGGTGGAGCTGTCCACGAAGTCCAGGTAGCGCTCGCTGACGACCGTGGCCTCGGCGCTGGTGGGGAGGAACGTCGACTGGTCGTTGGTGGCCACCTCCTCGATGCGGCCGAAGTAGGGGCCGCCCACAGCGGCGCCGACGAGCCAGATCAGGATGAGGGCAACGGGGATCGCGATGCGCGCGAGACGGGTCTTGGACACGCGCTCAGCCTAGGGTGGCGTGGCGGGGGAGTGGAGTGTCGCGGGGTCGGCCGAACGGTTGATGTCGCGGGCGGCCGCCCCCGCAACGAGAATGGCCCCCGACCCTGCGGTGCAGGACGGGGGCCACTCTCAAGGGGCTACGGATCAGAGCGCGTAGTACAGCTCGAACTCGTGCGGGTGCGGGCGCATCGCGATGGCCTGGATCTCGGCTCGCTTGAGCTCGATCCACGTCTCGATCAGGTCCGGGGTGAACACGTCACCGGCGAGCAGGAACTCGTGATCCGCCTCGAGGGCGTCCAGCACCGCGCCGAGCGAGGCGGGCACCGTCGGCACCTGGGCGTGCTCGTCCGGGGGCAGCTCGTAGAGGTCCTTGTCGATCGGGGCCATGGGCTCGATCCGGTTCTGGATGCCGTCGATGCCGGCCAGCAGCATGGCGGCGAATGCCAGGTACGGGTTCGAGGACGGGTCTGGGCAGCGGAACTCGATGCGCTTGGCCTTCGGGTTGGAGCCCGTGATCGGGATGCGGATGCAGGCCGAGCGGTTGCGCTGCGAGTAGACCAGGTTGACCGGGGCCTCGAAGCCGGGGACCAGGCGGTGGAAGGAGTTCACCGACGGGTTGGTGAAGGCGAGCAGCGCGGGGGCGTGCTTGAGGAGGCCGCCGATGTAGTAGCGGGCCATGTCCGAGAGCCCGGCATAGCCGTTCTCGTCGTAGAACAGGGGCACGCCCTCGTTCCAGATGGACTGGTGGCAGTGCATGCCGGAGCCGTTGTCGCCGAAGATGGGCTTCGGCATGAACGTGGCCGTCTTGCCGGCGGCCCACGCGGTGTTCTTGACGAGGTACTTGAACTTCATCACGTCGTCGGCAGACTTCAGCAGCGTGTCGAAGCGCCAGTTGATCTCGGCCTGGCCGGCGGTGCCCACCTCGTGGTGCGCGCGCTCAACCTCGAGGCCTGCGGCCTCCATGTGGCGGACGATGTCGTCGCGGAGGTCGCCGAAGTGGTCGACGGGCGCCACGGGGAAGTAGCCGCCCTTGTACTTGACCTTGTAGCCGCGGTTGCCGCCGTCCTCGAGGCGCCCGGTGTTCCAGGCGCCGGCCTCGGAGTCGATGTGGTAGTACGACGAGTTGGCCGTGGTCTCGAAGCGGATGTCGTCGAACACGTAGAACTCGGCCTCGGGCGCGAAGAAGGCGGTGTCACCGATGCCGGTGGAGGCCAGGTACGCCTGCGCCTTCCGCGCGATGTTGCGCGGGTCGCGGGAGTAGGGCTCCTTCGTCAGCGGGTCGTGGACGAAGAAGTTGACGTTGAGGGTCTTCGACTTGCGGAAGGGATCCACGTAGGCGGTGGTGGGGTCCGGCAGCAGCGACATGTCCGATTCGTGGATCTTCTGGAAGCCCGTGATGGACGAGCCGTCGAAGTTGAGTCCCTCCTCGAACACCTCAGGGCCGAACGAGCCGGCAGGAACGGTGAAGTGCTGCATGACCCCGGGAATGTCGCAGAAGCGGACGTCGATGGTCTCGATGCCTTCTTCCTTGACGTAAGCCAGCAGGTCGTCTGCGCCTTGGAACATGGGCGGATCTTTCCTCACGTGTCGGGATGTCTTGAATGAGACCATACGGGGAAAAACTTGTCCGTCAGTTGCCGATGAGTAACAGCGCTGTTACAGCTTTTCCGGAACTGAGGGCCGTCAGCGGGTCTGGCGGGGCATCGACGCCGCGGCGATCACCAGCATCCCGATCACCAGAGCGGCCAGCAGCGCGATGCCCACCCACGTGCTGGAGGCCACCTCGGCGTTGCCGGTCACATCGAGGACCGCCTCGGCGGCCCACGTCATGGGCAGGATGCGTGCGACCGCCGCCAGCGCGTCGGGCATCAGATCGACGGGGGCGAAGAGCCCGGACAGGAAGATCTGGGGCCCGATGAACATCGGCATGAACTGCACCGCCTGAAACTCGGTGCGGGCGTAGGCGCTGGCCAGCAGCCCGAAGGACACCCCGACGAGGGCGTCGAGCAGGGTGATCACCAGCAGCACCCAGAGGGGACCCTCGATGTCCACGCCGAACACGCCCAGCACGAACGTGGCCAGCAGCGAGGCCTGGGCCACGCCGAGCACGCCGAACACCAGCCCGTAGGAGGCCAGCAGATTCCAGCGGCTCAGCGGCGTCGTGAGCAGCCGCTCGAGGGTTCCGGTGGTGCGCTCGCGCAGCATGGCGATGGAGGTGACCAGGAACATCAGCATCATCGGCAGCACGGCCAGCATCGTCGGCCCGATCGTGTCGAACGCCGTCGGCGCCCCGGGCGGGGTGGGGAGGTCGATCATCACGTAGTACAGGAGCGAGATGAACACGATGGGCAGCACCATCACCAGGCCGATGGTGCGCGGGTCCGCGTGCAGTTGGGCCAGGATCCGGGCGACGGTGGCCAACGGTGCCACGCGGCTGCGCGGGGCCGCGTGCCGAGGGCCGTTCACGCCGCGACCTCGCGCCGGACCAGGGCCAGGAACGCGGCCTCGGGGGTCGCGGCGCCGCTGGCGGCCATCAGTTCGTCCATGTGCCCGCTGGCGAGGAAGTGGCCCTCGCGCATGAGCAGGACCGAGTCGCAGCGGGTGGCCTCGTCCATGACGTGGCTGGACACCAGCAGGGTTGTCCCGGAGGAGGCGAGCATCCGGAAGTGCTCCCACAGCGATTCCCGCGTCAGCGGGTCGAGGCCGACGGTGGGCTCGTCCAGGATCAGCACCTCAGGCTTCCCGACGAGGGCGCAGGCCAGGGACGCGCGGCTGGCCTCGCCCCCGGAGAGGGTCTCGACGCGCCTGGCGGCCAGGTGTGACAGCTCCACGTAGGCGACCGCGTCGTCGGCGGCCTCGTCGGGGGCGCCGTGGAGGCGGGCGAAGAGGAGGACGTTGGCGCGCACGGAGATGTCGCGGTAGATGCTCAGCGACTGGCTGGTGTACGAGACGCGACGGCGCAGCTGCGGGTCACCGGCAGGCAGCCCCAACAGGTTCAGCGTGCCGGAGGTGATCTTCTGGACGCCCACCATGGCGCGCATCAAGGTGGTCTTCCCGCAGCCGGAGGGACCGAAGAGGCCGGTGACCGAGCCGGGGGCAAGGGTCAGGTCCAGCCCGTGCAGGATCTCGTTCCTGGCGCGATGGACGACGAGGCCGCGGGCCTCCGCGGCGGGATGTGCCATGGCCCGGAATCTACTCCCGCGCCGGCGGCCGCGGCGTCCGGGGCGGAACGACGCGCCGACGCCCCGCCCCTGGGTGGAGGACGGGGCGCGAGGTGCGGGTCAGGCGCTGAACTGGGGTTCGGCGTCGTAGGTCGCCTGATCGAGGATGCCCTCGCGCTTGCCGACGACTGCGGCCACCAGCGCCTGGCCGGTGACGTTGAGCGCCGTTCGGCCCATGTCGACGATGGGCTCCACTGCCAGCAGGAGGCCGACCCCGGCCAGCGGCAGGCCCAGGGTGGACAGCGTCAGTGTGAGCATCACCGTCGCGCCCGTGGTGCCGGCTGTGGCCGACGACCCAAGCACCGCGACGAACGCGATCAGCAGGTAGTGGGTGACGCCCAGGTCGATGCCGTAGAACTGGGCCACGAAGATCGAGGCCAGCGCAGGGAAGACCGCGGCGCAGCCGTCCATCTTGGTGGTTGCGCCCAGCGGCACCGCGAAGCTCGCGTACTGGCGCGCGACGCCCAGGTTCCTCTCCACCACCTGCTCGGTGACCGGCATGGTGCCCATCGACGAACGGGTCACGAAGCCCAGGGAGATCGCGGGCCAGACGTTGCGGTAGAACTGGCGCACGCTCAGGCCGTGAGCCTTGAGGATGGCGGGGTAGACCACCGCCCACACGATGATGAGCCCGATGTAGAGCGCCACCACGAACGAGCCGAGCGAGGCGAGAGAGGTCCAGCCGTAGGTGGCGACAGCCTTGCCGATCAGCGCCGCGGTGCCGATGGGCGCCAACCGAATGATCCACCAGAGGACCTTCTGGATGACCGAGAGGGCGGATTCCATGAACCCGACCAGCGGGGCGGCCTTGTCGCCCACCTTCAGCGCGGCGACGCCGAACAGGATGGAGATCAGGAGGACCTGGAGGACCGAGAAGTTGGCGGCTGCGGTGAAGCCCGCCTCGGGGTCGCCGGAGATGCGGACGCCGAGGCCGAGGAAGTTGTTGGGGATCAGCCCGAGGAGGAACGCCGACCATGAGCCCACGCGGCTCGGCTCGGCGGCCGCCTCCCCGTTGACGCCGGCGGTCAGCCAGGGCGCGGAGAGGAGCCCCACCGCGATGCCGACAACCACGCTGGCGAAAGCCGTGATGGCGAACCAGACGAGCGTCTGGACGGCCAGCCGTGCGGCGTTGGCCACCTCACGGAGTCGGGAGATGGAGGAGATGACGGCGGTCACGACGAGCGGGACCACCAGGAGCGTGAGCAGGCTGACGTAGGCGTTGCCCACCTCGGAGAGGAGCGTGGCCAGCCAGTTGCGTTCCTCGCCGTCGGGGCCGATGGCCACGGCGATCAGGCCGAGAACCAGGCCGACGATGAGGCCGACGACGATCTGGAAGCCGAGGTTGGTGTAGAAGGGTTTGCGTGGCTGCGGCGTCGCCTCGAGGGCGCGCTCAGACGTGGCTGTTGACATGAAGGGAATTCCTTTGCTGGGGGTGTGGCGGGTTGGCGCTGCGCGTTCAGCGACAGCTGCCGACCTGGACGCGGCAGAGGTCCACCCACAGGCGGACGACGAGCAAAGGCATGGGCTCACCCTCCCACGCCCACCGGGTGGGGACCAACCTCGTTCGCCGAGGGCAGACCCGGCGTCGCTGCTAGGCTGCCGCCCGTGACGACGACCCCCGCTGAGTACCCCGGCTCAACCCTCGGGCTTCCGGAGTCCGGCGCAGGGTCGCTGGCGTCGTGGCGGGCGCGGGTGGCGGCCATGATCGGGGACTGGGCGGCGAGCATGATCGTGGCGATCGGCCTCTTCGGGATGGATGTGATGACCGGCCACCAGGGGGAGTCGTTCCTGATCCTGGCCGTCTACTTCGTGGAGGCCAGCGTGCTGACCGCCCTGGCCGGCGGATCGTTCGGGCAGCTGATCGCGCGGATCGGGATCACGCGCCTGGACGGGCAGCCGCTCGGGTGGTGGCGCCCGGTGGCGCGGACCGCGATGAAGTGCATGGTGGTGCCTGCGATCGTGGTGGGGGCCGAGCGCCGGGCGCTCACGGACCTGCTGCTGGGCACCGTGGTGGTCAACCGCCGCTGATCCGCGGGTTCACCGTCGGCCCCACTCCCACGTCGGACGGCTGAGCAGTCCCTGGCCTTCGACCATCGTCTCCCCGAGATCCTTGCCGAGCTCCACCACCTCGAGGTGCTCAGCGGGGACGGCCTCGGTGAGCTGCTCCAACAGCGGCCGGGAGTGCGTCACCACCACGAGCTGCGCGTCGACGGCGGCGCGGGCGATCAGCCGGGCCAGGGGAGAGATCAGGCTGGGGTGGAGGCTGTTCTCCGGCTCGTTGATGGCCATCAGTGGCGGCCGGCTGGGTGCCAGGAGCGCCGCGAGCCACATCAGGTAGCGCAGGGTGCCGTCGGAGAGTTCGGCGCCCCGGAGGGGGCGCAGCATTCCGGGCTGCTGGAGGGTGAGGTCGAACACGCCGTCGCGCACCTCGATCCCCGCCCTGCTGCCGGGGAACGCGTCCTCGACCGACTCGTGCAGGGGCTCCTTCCCCCGCTCGATGATGGTCTGAAGCGCCGCGGCCACGTCCGAGCCGTCGGAGGCCAGCGCCCAGGTGCGGGTGCCGACGCGGGGCTGCCTGGCCGGGGCGTCGGCGTCGGTGCGGAGAGCGTCGTAGAAGCGCCAGGCGGCGAGGTCGTCGCGGAGTGGGCGCAGCTCGGGCACGTCCGCCAGCATCGACGCGTGGGTGGGGAGGTGGAAGGGCAACTCGGTCCAGGGGCCGTCGTCGCGGATCATGACCCCGGCCCGAAGGCGCTTGGCCACCATGGTGCCGGGCCGCATGACGGGCCCGGCCCAGGCCGATTCGCGCTTGATCTCGGGGTCGCGGTCGAAGGCCGACCGGCCGGGGACGGGCAGCCCGAGGTCGATGAGGTAGGACAGCGCGTCCGAGCCGATGCCGAGCCGCAGCGACACCGGCCCGGCGCGCCTGGTCCCCTCGACGGCGTGGCCCCGGCGCGCCCCCGCCAACGATTCGGGGCCCGCCCACAGCGCGGAGCTCAGCCCGCCTTCGCGGGCGAGCGAGCCGACGGCGTCCCCGAGGGCGCAGCCGGCGAGGAGCCGGAGTGCGCGGTAGAGGCTGGACTTCCCGGAGCCGTTGGCGCCGGTGACGACGGTGACCCGACCCAAGGGGACGATGAGGTCGCGCAGCGACCGGTATCCGGCGACGGCGAGGGTGCGATACATGCCCGCCACCCTAGGCGGCCCCTCCGACGCTTTTCCGGCCCGGGCGGAAGGGTCAGTCGGCCGTCTCGAGCCAGGCTTCCTCAAGGCGCTCGTGCCGGGCCTCCGCGTCGCGCAGTTCGGCGTCCAGGGCCGCCAACCGCGAGAAGTCCGTCCCGGCCTTGGCCATGTCCGCGTGCAGCCGTTCGATCAACGCCGCAGCCTTCTCCAACTGTCCCTCGATCCGGGCCAGGTCCTTCTTCTTCTGGCGCTCCGCCGCAGCGTCCGACGGCGACCCGGGCGTAGCCTGTCCGGCTGTCGGGGCGGGGGCCTTGGCCCTCGCGCGACGCTCCAGGTACTCCTCGACCCCACCCGGCAGCAGCGCGCACGATCCGTCGCCCAGCAGGGCGTAGGTGTAGTCGGTGATCCGCTCGAGGAAGTAGCGGTCGTGGCTGACCACGATCAGGGTGCCGGGCCAACTGTCGAGGTAGTCCTCGATGATGGTGAGGGTGTCGATGTCCAGGTCGTTGGTGGGCTCGTCGAGGATCATCACGTTGGGCTCGGTGAGAAGGAGACGGAGGAACTGCAGCCTGCGGCGCTCGCCACCGCTGAGGTCCCCGATCCGTGCCACCAGCTTGTCCCCGGTGAACCCGAACTCCTCCAGCAGCGACGACGCGGTGGCCTCGCGCCCGGTGGCGAGCTTCGTCTCCTCCTTGAGGCGCTTGACCGAATCGAGCACCCGGTCCGCGTCGTCCAGCTCACCGACCGTCTGCGACAGGAAGCCCAACCGCAGCGTCTTACCGCGCTTGACCTTGCCGCTGTCCGGCTCCCGGAACCCGGCGAGCAGATCCAGGAGCGTGGTCTTCCCCGCGCCGTTGACGCCCACCAGCCCGATCCGGTCTCCCGGCCCGATCGACCACGTGAGCTTGTCCAGCAGTGTCCGGTCCGGGATGGCGTAGGTGACGTTGATGAGGTCGAACACGTCCTTGCCCAGGCGCGTCACGGCGAATTGTTGCAGCGCAAGCTTGTCGCGCGGCTCGGGCTCGTCCGCGATGAGCACGTTGGCGGCCTCGATGCGGAACTTGGGCTTCGACGTCCGGGCCGGGGCACCGCGACGCAGCCAGGCGAGCTCCTTGCGGGCGAGGTTCTTGCGCCGCGACTCGTTGGCGGCCGACTGCCGCTGCCGCTCAACCCTCGCCAGCACGTAGGCCGCGTAGCCGCCGTCGTAGCCGTCGACCACGCCGTCGTGGACCTCCCAGATGCGCGTGCAGACCGCGTCCAGGAACCACCTGTCGTGGCTGACCACCAGCATGGACAGCCCGGACCTGGTGCGGGCCTGCAGGTGCGTGGCGAGGAACGCGATTGCCTCGACGTCGAGGTGGTTGGTGGGCTCGTCGAGCACGATGAGGTCGTGGTGGCCCAGCAGCACGGCCACCAGCCCCACCCGACGGCGCTCGCCGCCGGACAACGTGTCCAGCCGGCGGTCCAGCTCCATGTCCGCCAGCAGTGCCTCGACGACGGCGCGCTTCTCCGCGTTCGCCGCCCACACGTGATCCGGCTCCCCGTCGAGGATCCAGTCCCGCAGCGTCTGCGAGTCCTGCCCGACGGTGGCCTGGGTCAGCACACCGATGGAGGCGTTGCCGGTGACGGTGACACGCCCGGAGTCCGGCTCCAGGTCTCCGGTGAGGATGCGCAGCAGGGTGGTCTTGCCGTCGCCGTTGCGGCCCACCACGCCGATCACCTCACCGGCGCCGACACCGAGCGAGACGGAGTCCAGCAGGATGCGCGTCCCGAAGCCGTGGGTGACGGATTCGAGGTTGACCAGGTTCGCCACGCGTCAGCGGCCGCGCATGGCGGACCGGGCGCCCTTCGTCTGGATGGGGCCCTTCGGGATGGGGGCCTTGGGACGCATGGCGTCCAGAGCGCGGAGGCGCTGGTTGACCTCGGTGATCTTGGCGGGCGACAGCTTCTTGGGCAGCTTCTTGATCTGATCGGCGAGCTTGTCCAGCGGCACCTGGCCCGTGCCCTTGCCCATCTGGATGATGGTGACGTCCACGCCGTAGGCCACCTGTTCGTGCTTCTTCTTCTCGCTGGCCAGCAGCGGCTTCAGCCTGCCGGGCTCGCCCTCGCCGATGAGCACCAGCCCGCCGGGGCCGAGCGTGCGGTGCACGGCGTCGAGGCTCCGGGTCGCGGTGATGACCGGGGTGGAGATCCACTGCTTGGGCAGCATCTGCAGCGCCACCTCGGCGGAGCCGGCCTGGCCCTCGAAGCGACGGTAGACGGCCTTGCGGGCCCGCCACGTGAAGATCGACAGCGCCCCGAGCATGCCGGCGGAGACGCCCACGATGCCCCAGATGAGGGGGGCGTTGAGCACGAAGCCGAGGATGAGCAGCGCCGCCCAGGGCACCACGAAGCCGGCCAGCATCAGCCACGGCAGAACCTTGTCGTACTTGACCGTGACCTTGTAGGTCTCGCGGAGCTGCTTCCACCAGCCCCAGTCCTTGGGGTCTGTGGAGTTCTTCTTGGCCGCCTTGGCGGCCTTCAGCTCGGCCTTCTGCTTTTCAGCTAGCGCCTTGGCTCTCTCGCTGGCCATCTGTGTCTCCGTCTCAGCCGATTGTGATGCGCGCGTCCATCGCCGTCCGGTACAGGCGTCCCGCCCTGTACGAGGAGCGGACCAGAGGACCAGACAGCACGCCAGAATATCCGATCCCGCGCGCCTCCTCGGCCAGGTCCTCGAACTCCTCCGGCGTGACCCAGCGGTCGATCGGGTGGAGCGTGGCGTTGGGGCGCAGATATTGGGTGATGGTGATCAGTTCGGCGCCTGCGTCGTGCAGGTCCTGCAGCGCCTGGCTGATCTCCTCGCGGGTCTCGCCCATGCCCAGGATGAGGTTGGACTTGGTGACCAGGCCTGCCTCCCGCGACATAGTCAGCACCCGCAGCGAGCGGTCGTAGCGGAAGCCCGGACGGATGCGCTTGAAGATCCGCGGCACCGTCTCGACGTTGTGCGCGAACACCTCGGGGCGGGCGTCGAACAGCTGCCCGAGCAGCTCGGCGCGCCCGGAGAAGTCCGGCGCCAGCATCTCGACGCCGACCCCCGGGTTGAGCGCATGGATCTGGCGGATGGTCTCCGCGTACAGCCAGGCCCCCTCGTCGGGGAGGTCGTCGCGGCACACCCCGGTGACGGTGGCGTAGCGAAGGCCCATCTTCTTCACCGACGCGGCCACCCGCAGGGGCTCCGACGGGTCGTAGCTCTCGGGCTTGGCGGACTCGATCTGGCAGAAGTCGCAGCGGCGGGTGCACTGATCCCCGCCGATGAGGAACGTGGATTCGCGATCCTCCCAACATTCGTAGATGTTGGGGCAGCCGGCCTCCTGGCACACGGTGTGGAGGTCACCGTCGCGCACGATCTTCTGCAGGTCCGTGTAGTTGGGGCCCATCTTCGCGGTGGTGCGGATCCAACTCGGCTTGCGCTCAATCGGGGTCTCGGCGTTTCTCGACTCCACGCGGAGGAGTCGACGTCCATCGGGCTGCACTGCGGTCACCCGCACAGCCTACCCGCTGCCGCCGGGAGGGCCCCGGCCGTGGCGCTAGCCTGAGCGGGTGCTCACGCGCCCCGCCACTTCGACCCGCCCGGTGACCGCCGGTGTCGCGGCCCTGGTGGTCGCCGGCGTCGCCTGGGGCACCTCCGGCACGCTCGGCACCCTCCTGCGCGGCACCTCCGGGCTGGGATTCCTGGCCGTCGCCGGCTACCGGATCCTCGTCGGCGGGCTGCTGCTCATGCTCGCGGTGGCGCTGACCGGCCGCGTGCGGTGGCCGCGCCGTCGCTCCGGGTGGAGGCGGGTGGCGGCGATGGCCGCGTGCTCGGCGGTGTACCAGTTCGGCTTCTTCAGCGCGGTGGGGTTGCTGGGCGTGTCCATCGCCACGCTGGTCACCGTCGGCTCGGCGCCCGTGATGGTGCTGGTGGTGGACCTCGCGACGGGCCGGCAGCGGCTCACGCGGCCGCTGGCGCTGGCGTTGGGTTTCACCGCCGTCGGCCTGGCCCTGTTCATGGGTGCGCCGCCGCACGGGGTGCAGGTGGCCGATGCGCTCTGGGGGGCGGGGCTGGCCCTGCTGGCCGGGGCGGCGTTCGCGGTCATCAGCCTGCTGGGCGCCCGTCCGGTGCCGGACTACCACGACGCCACCGGGTCGGCGCTGGCGTTCCTCCTCGGCGGACTGGTGGTGCTCGGCGTGGCCACCGCCGCCGGCCAGGGCGTCTGGTTCGCTCCGACGCCCGCGAGCGTTGCACTTGTGGTGGCTCTCGGCCTCATCCCCTCTGCCATCGCCTATCTCGCCTACCTGCGCGGGCTTCGCACTCAGAGCTCGACGACGGGGGTGATGGTGGCGCTGCTGGAGCCGCTCACCGGGGCCGCGCTGGCGTTCCTCGTACTGGGGGAGCGCCTCAGTGCCGCCGGGCTCGTCGGCGCGGCGCTGCTGCTGGCGGCGGTGGTGCTGTCGTCGCGACGGGCGGCCGCGCCTCCGCACGCCGTCGAGTGATCAGCCGAGGATCGGGTCCAGGGCCCGTGTCAGGGGGGTGCGCAGATCGTCGGCCACGCCCTTGACGCTCCACTGGCCGGGCAGCTCCTCGACGATCGACGTCACCCCCGCGTCGGCGATGCCGCAGGCGATGATGTTGCTGAAACGCTCGGCCGAGCTCAGCACGTTGAGCGCAAAGCCGTGCATCGTGGTGCGCCTGGCCACGCGCACGCCGATGGCGCAGATCTTGCGCTCAGGCCGATCCCCGTCGGCGGGCAGCCACACCCCGGTGCGGCCCTCGACCCGGCCGCTGGTCAGCCCGTAGCCGGTGAGCAGTTCGATGACGGCCGCCTCCAGGGCGCGCACGTAGTCCACCACGCCGACGCCCTCCCGCAGCTGCACGATCGGGTAGCCGACGAGCTGGCCGGGGCCGTGATAGGTGATGAGCCCGCCGCGATCCACGTCGATGACCGGGGTGCCGTCCTGCGGGCGCTGCTCGGCGGTGGTGCGGCGGCCGGCGGTGTAGACGGGGGAGTGCTCGACGTAGAGGACCTGGCCGGGGGCGCCGCCCGCGACCGCGGCGTGCAGGGCGCGCTGCCGGTCCCAGGTCTCCTGGTAGTCGGCCAGGGACTCGCCCAGGCCGCGATCGTCGAACGTGAACATGGGCCCGATGCTAACCGCTCAGAACAGGGCGGCGGTGAGCGAGACCAGGGGCGGGGCCAGCAGCAGCGCGGGCAGCAGGTCGCCGACGGGGATCTGCTTGAGGTTGAGCAGCCGGAGCCCGAGCGCGAGCAGCACCACGCCGCCGGTGGCGGTCAGCGCGTCCACCTGCGCGGTGCTCAGCACGTCGCCGGCGAAGTAGCCGACGGCGGTCAGCGACCCCTGGATGAGCGCCACCGCCCCGGCCGAGGCGAGCACTCCCCAGCCCAGCGTAGAGGCGAACGCCATGGCCGCGAAGCCGTCCAGCACGGACTTGACGAGCAGCTGGTCCGCGCCGCGACCCAGCCCGTCGGACAGCGAGCCCAGGATGGCGAGGGGACCCACGCAGAACAGGAGCGTGGAGGTGACCATGGCGTCGACGAACCGCGCCGCGTCCCCGGAGGCGGTGAAGCGCCCCCGCAGCCAGGCGGCGCCCTGCTCGAGGCGGTCCTCGACCCGCAGCCAGGACCCCAGCAGAGCCCCGACGAGCAGCGACGCGAGCACGATCAGCATCGCCGCGCCGTCGACCTCGTGCCGCAGCGCCTCCGATCCCATGGCCACCACAGACAGTCCGCCGAGCACCAGGGTGACCAGGCCGAGCACGGAGGTGACGGTGTCCTTGGTCTTCTCGGGGATCCGGTTGCCCAGGGCTATCCCGAGGAGGGCGCCGACCACCACGGTGATGACGTTGACGACAGTCCCGACCCCGATGAACACGCCTGTCATCCAATCAGATCCGGCGTTCCCGCCCTACGCGGGGGTCGATCCGTGCCAGTCTGGGGGAGGGCTGTCCACCAGCCACGGACGAGTTGTTCAAACTTTGTTTAACGTTTAGGCTGTGGGCACCGGCGGGAGAAGGAGGGGACCGTGCGCCGATTCCTGCACGAACCGCGCGCCTTCCTGACCGCCGCCCTGGTCAACCCCGTCGAGCGGATCCGCACGGAGACGCCTGCCGTGCGCCGCCGTCGCCGGATCGTGGTGGGGGTCACGGTTGTCCTGGGCGCCGTCGCCCTGGGTCTGGCGCTCTCCATCGAACCCGGCGCGCCCGAGTTCTACGCCGCGACACTCGGCGTCGCGGCGCTCTGGATCCTCGGGGCGTTCGTCTCCGGCCCCCTCTACCTCGGGGAGGGGCGCACCCGCGACGGTGGCCGCAGCAGGGGTGCGCTGCAGGGCTTCCTGCTGGGGCTCATACTGCTCGCCGTCTTCCTCGCCGGCGCCCTCGTCGTCAACCGGATCCCCGTCCTCTCGGCCCCCGTCGAGGACCTGCTGGACTACGCCCGCTACGGGTCGCTGTGGCTCGTGGCGCTCGTCACGGCCGTCAACGGGGTGGCCGAGGAGTTGTTCTTCCGGGGCGCTGTCTACGCGTCGCTGGACCGACGGTTCAACGCCGTCGGCTCCACCGCCCTGTATGCCGCGTCCACGCTGTTCACGGGGGTCCCGCTGCTCACCTTCGCCGCGGTCTGCCTCGGCCTGCTCACCGCCGCCCAACGCAGGGTCACAGGCGGGGTCCTCGGGCCGATCGCCTCCCACCTGACCTGGTCACTGGGCATGCTGATCCTGCTCCCACCGTTGTTGTCCCTTGGAGGCTGACATGTCCACCCGCACCGCACTCGTCACAGGCGCCACCGGCCACGTCGGCGCCCGGCTCGTCCCCGCGCTCCTGGACGCCGGGTGGCGGGTCCGGGTGCTGTCGCGCAACCCCGGGAAGCTCGCGCCCGCCTGGCGTGACCGGGTCGAGGTCACCGCCGGAGACGCCACCCGCACCTCCGACGTGCTCCGGGCGCTGGACGGGGTGGAGGTGGCCTACTACATGCTGCACTCGATGGACGGTCGCGGGGACTACCGGCGGCGTGACCGCGAGCTCGCCGAGACCTTCGCCGCCGCCGCACTGGCCTCCGGGGTGGAGCGGATCGTCTACCTCAGCGGACTGCACCCGGAGGGGAAGCTCTCGGAACACATGGCCTCCCGGGTGGAGGTGGGTGAGATCCTGCTCGGCTCAGGGGTGCCGACGGCGGTCCTCCAGGCCGGCGTGGTGCTGGGGGAGGGGTCGGCGTCCTTCGACATGCTGCGCCACCTCTCCGAGCGGCTTCCCGTGGCGGTGGGGCCCAAGTGGCTGCGCAACCGCATCCAGCCCATCGCCGTCGACGACGTCATCCACTACCTCGTCCGCGCCGCCGACCTCCAGCCAGACGTCAACCGCGCCATCGACGTCGGGATGGAGGAGGTGCTCACCTATGTGGAGATGATGCACCGCTACGCCACGGCCACCGGGCTGCAGCCGCCGTTCGTGGTCACGCTCCCCGTCCTCACGCCCCGCCTCGCCTCGCTGTGGGTGGGTCTGGTGACCCCCGTGGACTCCGCGATCGCCAGGCCGCTGGTGGGCAGCCTCATCCACGACGCCGTCAAGAGCGACGACGACGCCGCGGGCCTGCTCGGGGACCCCCCGGGTGGGCTGACCGGGTTCGACGACGCCGTCCGGAAGGCCACCGCGGAGGTGGATCCGGCGCGTCCCCGCCGCACCTACGCGCGCCTCGGGGTCGCATTGCTCGCTCTGGCCCTCGTGGTCGCTGCCGCGAGTAGCCTGATCCGACGTAGGAATGGAGGCCGTTGAATGCACGACCATTACAGGGCTGGAAGCGTGACCACGACCGAGGCGTTCGACCGCGGCGCAGGGCACTACGACCTCATGGTGGCCCTCAATCCCGGGTACCACCGCGAGCTCAGGCGCGCCGCCACGGCGCTGGTCGAGCGGGTGGGCGGGGATGCCCGGCTGCGGCTGATCGACCTCGCCTGCGGCTCCGGTGCCTCGACGGCGGCGCTGGTGGGTGCCGCCCCCGAGGGCACGGAGATCCTCGGCCTCGACGCGTCCTCGGGGATGCTAGCCGAGGCCGGGCGCAAGCAGTGGCCCGGCGGGGTCAGCTTCGAGCAGGCCGTGGCCGGCACGCTGGACCTCGACGCCGTCGGCGGTGACCGGGACGGCATCCTGACCTGCTACCTCTTCCGCAACGTGCCGCCCATGACGCGTGACCGCGCCGTGACGGAGGTGTTCCAGCTGCTGCGCCCCGGGGGCTGGCTCGTCGTCCAGGAGTACTCGGTGGCCGGCGACGACCGGGCCAGGCGCGTCTGGGACGCGGTGTGCCGGGCCGTCATCATCCCGCTGGGCACCGTCGTGGACCGCGACGTGGACCTCTACCGCTACCTGTGGCGCAGCGTCCGCGACTTCGACTCCGTCGACCGCTTCGCGCACCGGCTCACCAGGGCCGGGTTCGTCGACATCGCGCACCGCACCGCCTCCGGATGGCAGCGCGGCATCCTCCACACGTTCGTCGCCCGCAAGCCCGAGGAGCATGCATGAGCACCACCACCTACCCCGGCCGCGACAAGCGGGCCGTCCGACATCCGGGCCCGCTGGGAGTGTCGCGGGTGGGGGAGCCGAAGTCGGTCGCGGTCGTCGGCGGAGGGATCGCAGGCCTGGCCGCCGCCGCCGGGCTGGCCGAGCGCGGGGTGCAGGTCACGCTCATCGAATCCTCGGACCGCCTCGGTGGGCGGGTGGCGGCATGGCCGCTGGACGACGGCCGCACCATGAGCCGCGGATTCCACGCGTTCTTCCGGCAGTACTACAACCTGCGCGGGCTGCTGCGGCGCATCGATCCGCAGCTGAACTCGCTCGTGCCGATCGAGGACTACCCGCTGCAGCGCCCGGACGGGATGCGGGACTCCTTCACCGGGCTGGCCACCACGCCGCCCTTCTCCGTGATGCAGTTCGTGTGGCGCAGTCCCGCGTTCAGCGCGCGCACGCTGGCCAAGGTCAACGTGCCCGCGGCCATGGAACTGCTCCGGGTGAAGTTCCCCGAGACCTACTCCGCCTACGACGGCGAGTCCGCCGCGGATTTCCTGGACAGGTTGCGCTTCCCGGAGGCGGCCCGCGACCTGGCCCTGGAGGTGTTTGCCCGGTCGTTCTTCGCCGACCCGTCGCAGTTCGGCGCCGGGGAACTGGTGGCCATGTTCCACACCTACTTCATGGGATCGGCCGAGGGCCTGCTCTTCGACGTGCCCGTCGACGACTACGACACCGCCCTGTGGGCGCCCCTCGGCCGCTACCTCGCGGGTCGCGGGGTGGACATCAGGGTCGGCCAGCATGTTGAGGCGATCGGCATCGGGCAGGGCGCCACCACTGTGGTGATCGACGGGGAGGCGAGCACCTACGACGCCGTCGTCCTCGCCACGGACCCACGCACCAGCCGGGAGCTGATCTCGGACCTGGCCGGCAGCAGTTGGGGGGCGTGGCAGCGACGCGTCGCGGGCACGGTCAACGCGCCGCCGTTCGTGGTGGTCCGGCTGTGGCTGGACACCCCGGTGGACGCGTCGCGCCCGGCGTTCGTCGGCACCTCCGGCTACGGGCCGCTGGACAACGTCTCGGTGCTGGAGCGCTTCGAGAAGGGCGCCGCGGACTGGGCGACGGAGCACCGCGGCTCCGTCGTCGAGCTGCACGCCTACGCCGCGGACCCGGCGGTGGCGTCTGATCCGGGCGCGGCTGAGGGGGTCGCGGCGAGGCTGGAGGAGGAACTGCACCGGATCTTCCCGGAGACGGCCGCGGCCGGCGTTCTGGAGCGCGAGGTGCTGGTGCGCGACGACTGCACGCTCATCGGGCCGGGCAGGTGGGCGGACCGCCCAGGTGTGAGGACGCCGTCGCCGCGGCTGGTGCTGGCGGGCGACTGGGTCCGCTGCCAGTACCCGGTGGCACTGATGGAGCGGGCGGCCACGACAGGCTTCCTGGCGGCCAACGCCCTCCTCGAGGGGTGGGGCGCGGCCGGCCACGACCTGTGGACGGTGCCGATGGAGGGGCTGCTGGGCCGCTGGCCCCGCCGCTGACCCACCCTTGGACGAGCCGCACCATCCCGCTGGTTGAGCCGGGCCGAGCCGCACCTTCCCGCTGGTTGAGCCGGGCCGAGCCGCACCTTCCCGCTGGTTGAGCCGGGCCAAGCCGCCCCCTCCGCTGGTTGAGCCGGGCCAAGCTGCACCTTCCCGCTGGTTGAGCCGGGCAAAGCCGCGGAGCGGCGCAGCCCGCGTCGAAACCGACGCAACTCTCCAGCAAGTCCCTGCACCGGGTGCGGTGGGTTCGACGCAGCAGCGGGCGCTTCGCGCCGCGGCTGGGTCAACCAGCGGGATAGTGGCGACCCCTCCCGACGCTGGTTGAGCAGGCCGAACGCGCTCGCCCGTTTGGTTGAGCGGACCGAGCTGCACCCTTCCCGCTGGTTGAGCCGGGCAAAGCCGCGTAGCGGCGCAGCCCGCGTCGACTTGGGTTGAGCCGGGCAAAGCCGCTTAGCGGCGCAGCCCGCGTCGAAACCCGACGCAACCCTCCAGCAAGACCCCAGCACCGGGTCAACGGTGACCCGGCAGCGGTCCGGCAGCCTCTCGGCACCGTCAGTCGGAATCGAGACGTGCGCGCGCCCCATCCGAGATCTCACACGGCTGAGTCTGGCGACCCTTGCGAGCCAAGCCGGGCAAGTCGCCGTACCGACCTTCAACCAGCGCGATCCGCTTCTCCCTGCCCCAGCCTTGAATCTTCTTCTCGACGTTGAACGCCTCATCGATTCGCTCGAACTCCTGGGCCCAGACGAGGCGCACGGGCCGCCGACGGCTGGTGTACGTGGCGCCACGACCCGACATGTGTTGCGTGACCCGTTCGCCGAGGTCCCAGGTCGACCCCACGTAGAAGCTGCCGTCGGAGCATTCGAGCATGTAGGTGAATGGCATGCCCCCATCGTGGCCGCGACACAACGTCAGGCAAGGGCAATGCGCCCACCTGTGGATAACTTGTGAGTCCATGCGCAGGTTTCGACACGCGTCGCGCCGCTTCGCGGCTTGGCGCGGCTCAACCAGCGGGGAAGGGTCCGAAGGATCAGTGCGCGGCGGCGAAGCTGACCGACGGCATCGCTCCCACGACCGCCCTCACCGCGACACTCAACTTTTCCCTGTTCGGCACCCGGATCCGGCCGGAGAACACGTCGTAGTCGGCGTCCTCGATCCGGTCCAGGATCCGGCTGTAGAGGACCAGCGCGGTCCCGACGCAGCGCTTGGAGGCCGGCGGCAACATGTCGAGCCCCCGGACCCCTTCGGCGTACAGCTCCCGGTTCCGGGCCACCTGCTCGGCCATCATCGCCCGCCACTGCGGCGTGACGCGGCGGAGCCACGGATCCGCGCCGTGCCTGGCCAGATCCTCCTGAGGCAGGTAGACACGCCCGCGGTCCAGGTCCTCGTTGATGTCGCGCAGGAAGTTGGTGAGTTGGAACGCCTGCCCCAGCGCCCGCGCCGGCCCCATCGCCTCCGGGGTGAGGGGCTCGAGCACCGGCAGCATCATCTCCCCGATCACCGCGGCCGAGCCCTCCATGTACCCGTCGCGCAGGTCCTCCCACGTTTCCCACGTGTCCTGGGTGAAGTCTGAGGCCATTGCGTCGAAGAACCGTTCGAAGCACTCCGGATCGGTTCCCCGCCGGTTGATGCTCTCGACGATGGCCGCCATCACCGGCTGCTCGGCAGTTCCGCGGGCCAGGGAGTCGAAGAACGTGGCGCGGAACGCTGCGAGCCGCTCCTGGGGGGTCCCGTCGCGCGGCACCGCGGCGTCGTCAGCCTGCACCTTGTCCGGCTCGTCGACGATGTCATCGGCCAGCCGGCACAGCGCGTAGACGCTGTACACGTCCTTGCGCTGGGACTTCGGCAGCAGCAGCGCACCCCAGTAGTAGGTGGTGCCGTACTCCCGGGTGAGCTCGGCGCACCGCCGGTAGCCGGCGTCCAGGGATGCGTTCACCGCCCCATCTCCGCGACCCTCTTCGCCGCCAGCTTCCCTGACACCAGCACCATCGGGATGCCGACGCCCGGGGTGGTGCCGGACCCGGCGAACACCAGGCCCGGGACGCGACGATCCACGTTCTTCGGGCGGAACGGGCCGGTCTGGGGGAAGGTGTGGGCCAGCGCGAACGGGGTGCCCGCCGCCATGCCCTGGCGCTCCCAGTCCACCGGGGTGACGAGCTCCTCGGTGACGATGTCGGTGGGGTAGCCCATCGTCTCGAGCGAGCCGAGCATCCGCTCCCGCAGGCGGGGTCCCTCGACGTCCCAGTCCAGGCGCCCCACCTTGAGGTTGGGCACGGGCTCCAGGTAGTAGAGGACGTGGCACCCCTCGGGAGCTGCAGCCGGGTCGTCGATCGACGGCACGGACAGGAACCGCGACGGGTCCGTCATTGCCGTCCCGCCGTCGAGCAACTCCCGGAAGGATTCGTCCCACGCCTTGCCGAAGTAGATGTTGTGGTGCCCCACGCCGTCGGGCAGCGTGCCGCGGACGCCCACGTGCCACACCAGCGCGCTGGGGGAGTACCGGCCGTTGCGTGCCACCCGAGGCGCACGCACGTCGGGTAGTAGGCGCTCGTAGGCGACGGGGAGATCCACCGTCACCACGACGGCGTCGGCCGCCAGGACCTCGCCGCCCGGAAGGCGCACACCTGCCGCTGAGCCGTCGGCGCGCCGCTCCACCCGCTCCACGGGGGTGGAGTAGCGGAACTCGACGCCAGCGTCTGCGGCCGCCGCAGCCATGGCGCGCGGGACGGCGTGCATGCCGCCCTCCGGGAAGAAGACGCCCTCGATGGAGTCCATGTAGGTGATCACGGCGTAGAGCGCCAGCGCCTGGGCGGGTGCCAGGCCCGCGTACATGGCCTGGAAGCTGAACATCCGATGGAGGCGCTCGTCGTCGAACCGTCGAGCGACGGCCGGGCCCAGCCGGCCGAACCCGCCCAGCCGGATCAGCTCAAGCGCGGCCATCGGAGACCGGAACAGGCTCAGGGGGGAGTTGAAGTTGGCGTCGATGAAATGCGGGAGCTCCACATCGTTGAGCCGCTTGAGCCACACCACGAACTTGTCGAACGCGGCCGCGTCCTTCGCGCCGCTGTGCGCGGCGATCTCGGCGCGCATGGCCTCGTGGCCGGCGCGCACGAGCAGGGTGGAGCCGTCGGCGAAGTGCGCGTGGTAGGCGGGATCGAGTTGCTTGAGGGTGACGTAGTCCGGCACCCGCTTCCCGACGGCGCTGAACGCCTCCTGGAGCAGGGAGACCATGGTGAAGACCTTGGGACCGGTGTCGAACGTGAAGCCGTCCTTCTCCAGCAGGCCGTTGCGGCCGCCGGGAATGGCCTCGCGCTCCAGCACGGTGACGCGGTAGCCGTCGCCGGCCAGGTGCATCGCGGCGGCCAGGCCGGAGAGCCCCGCGCCCACCACGGCCACGTGGCGCTGCGCGCCGGACTTCCCCGGGATCCGTCGTGCGCGGCTCATGACTGCCTCCAGGCGAGCGAGCCGGCGGCTTCGCGGAGACCGGCTACGCCGGCCGCCACGAGTGGGGGCATCTCCAGGCAGGCCAGCCCGTCGTCGACGGCCGCGGCGATCATTGCTTCGAGCTCGTCGGCCACGCCCGCGGCGCGGATGGCGTCGGCGAGACGGTCGACGTCCTCGCGTGCCAGGTCGGGGGCGCCGAGGCGGCTGAGGAGGTGGGCGTCGGGGCCGCTGAGGCGGTCCTCGGCGAGGGAGAGGAGCACGGTTGCCTTCGCTTCCAGGAGGTCGTCCCCGGCGGGTTTGCCGGTGATGTCTGGGTCTCCCCAGACACCGAGGTATTCGTCGCGGAGCGCGAACGCGCGGCCGAGATGGTCGCCGCACTCCATGAGGGTGGCGACGACGGCGGGATTGGCGCCGGCGGCGGTGGCCCCGATCTGGAGGGGCCTGGCCACGGTGTAGCGGCCGGTCTTGGCGCGGGCGATGTGCTCGGCATGGGCACGGTCGCGGCGGGCCGCTGCGGCGCCGGTGAGGTCCGCGCGCTGCCCGGCGATGAGCTCGACCGACAGCGCGTACCAGACCTCGCGCAGGGGCTGTGGGAGGCCGTCGACGAGTCTGTCGGAGATGGTGTGGGCCAGGTCGCCCAGGAGGATCGCCATGTTGCGGCCGAAGACCTCCGCGTCGCCGGAGGCACCGGCCGCGCGGTGCCATCCCGCCGAGGCCACGTGGGCCGACGGGCGCCCGCGGCGGGAGTCCGATTCGTCCATCACGTCGTCGTGGATGAGCGCGAAGAGATGCAGGGTCTCGAGGGCGGAGGCGGAGCGGATGAGGTTGCGGTACCCGGAGGAGCCGTGGGTCCCGCCGGTGGCGATGAAACCCCAGTAGGCCAGGGCCACGCGCAGCCGCTTGCCGTGGCCCACCAGCAGGCCGCCGAGCCAGCGTGGCAGGTCCGCCTCGAGCACGTCGAGGCCGAGGTCTCCGGCGTAGCTCTGCCACTCGACGGTGAGGGTGTTGACCTCCGCGGCGAGGAGGGCGTCGACGTCCGCGATGGCCGCGCCGACGTCGATGGTGGGCGGCGCGGGCCGCCACACGGCGTCGGGGTGCGCCGAGGCGATCTGGGGTACCTGCAGGGCGGCCCAGGGGCTGTAGACGTGAGGTGTCGCGGTGATGGCCGCGGACAGGTTCTCCCAGGGCACCCAGGCCCACTCGGAGACCTCGTCGGGGTTGGCGATGGGCTGCTCGTCGGGCACGAAGGCCGCGAAGACGGGGCAGATCTCGTTCTCCACGATCCCCGAGGCGTCGACGGCGCGGTAGCGGAAGTCCGGAAGGAGGCTGACGAGGGGGCCGACGTTGAGGCCCAGCTCCTCGCGGATCCGGCGCCGGGCCGCGTCCTCGAGGGACTCGCCGGGCTTGGGGTGCCCGCAGCACGAGTTCGTCCACACGCCCGGCCAGGTCTTCTTGGCCAGGGCGCGGCGGGTGACGAGCACCTCGCCATGGGCGTTGAACACGTAGGTGGAGAAGGCCAGGTGGAGCGGCGTGGTGGTGGAGTGCACCTGCATGCGGTCGGCGCGGCCGATGGGCATGCCGTCCTCGTCGAGCAGGACCACGTCGTCGCGCTGGGCCGTGCGGCCTCGCGGTCTGGATGAGCTCGTGTCAGCGATCATGAGTGTCCAATGTTTGTTCAATCTTTCGCACGACGATAGCGAAAACGGCACCCGGATGCAACGCATTGCAGAAGGTTTGTTCAACCTTTGGTACGGTGTGCATCAGACTGGCCTGGAGGGACGTGCGAATGTACACAGTCAAGCAGGTGGCCGCGCTCACTGGAGTGGCTGAGGCCACCTTGAGGGTGTGGGAACGCCGTTACGACGTGGTGCGCCCATCGCGCACGCCCGGCGGGTACCGGCTCTACGACGACTCACAGGTGGGGGCGCTCCGGGAGATGGCCTCGCTCGTCGAGGCGGGCGTGCCGGCATCGCGGGCGGCTGAGGCGGTGCGAGGGCTGCCGGGCGCCGGGGACTCCCCGGTTTCGGGCCGTCCGGGACCCGAGGCGTTCGTCGCGGCCGCGGCGTCGCTGGAGCCGGCTCAACTCGACGACGTGCTGCGGCGCGCGTTCGCCAGCGGACCGTTCGAGGAGGTGGCCGACGGCTGGATCCTGCCGCAGCTGGCCCGGATCGGGGACGCCTGGGAGAGCGGCGAGCTGTCCGTGGCGCAGGAACACTTCGCCAGCGCCGGCCTGATGCGGGCGATCTCGGCCGAGTTCGACGCCGCGCCGGCCGTCACTGGCGGCCCGACGGTGCTCGTCGGGCTCCCCGCTGGGGACCGGCACCAGTTGGCGCTGCTCACGTTCGCCACCTGCCTGCGTCGTCGCGGCGTCAACGTGGTCTACCTGGGCTCCGACATCCCGGTGGAGGAGTGGGTCCGGGCGGCCGACGGTCGCCGCGCGCGGGCCGCGGTGATCGGGGTGACCTCGGAGCGCTCCGTCGAGCCCGCGCAGGCGGTGGTGAATCAGCTGGCCGCGGTGTCGCCGCCTCTGTCGGTGTGGGTGGGCGGGTCCCACCGGACCTCCGTCTCCGGGGTGCACCAGCTGCCCGACGCGGTGGCCGAGGCGGCATCGATCCTCCACATCAGCCTCGCGGCCGGACGCATCTGACCTTCCGACTGCAACGAGAAGGGGCGCCACCCCGCAGGATGGCGCCCCTTCGTCGTTGATCGGTGGTGGCTCAGAGGCCGAACTCGCCCCCGAAGTCGCCCTCTTCGAGGCGCGACTTGACGGTGGAGAGGAACCTGGCCGCGACCGCGCCGTCGATGAGACGGTGGTCGTAGCTGAGTGACAGGTACATCATGTGCCGCACCGAGATGGACTCGTTGCCGAAGCGGTCCTCGACCACGACCGGGCGCTTCACGAGCGCGCCGGTGCCGAGGATGGCCGCCTGCGGCTGGTTGATGATGGGCGTGTCGAACAGGGTGCCCGCCGAGCCGTAGTTGGTGATGGTGAACGTGCCACCCGACAGCTCGTCCGGGGTGACCTTGCTGGCGCGCGTGCGGGCCGCGAGGTCCGCGATCTTCTTCGCCAGGCCGGTGAGGTTGAGGTCTCCCGCGTCCTTGATGACGGGCACGAGGAGGCCCTTCTCGGTGTCCACCGCGAGCCCGATGTGCTCGCCGTCGGCGTAGGTGACGGTGCCGGCCTCCGTGTCGATGGTGGCGTTGACGATCGGGTACTGCTTGAGGGCCTCGACGGCGGCCATCGTGATGAACGGAAGGTAGGACAGCGATGCGCCCTCGCGCTTCTTGAAATCGTCCTTGACCTGGGTCCGGATGTGGCTGACGGCCGTGACGTCCACCTCGACGGTGGCGGTGAGCTGGGCCGAGACCTGGAGCGACTCCACCATCCGCGCCGCGATCGTCTTGCGCAGCCGCGACAGCTTCTCCGTGGTGCCGCGCACCTGAGCGGTGGGCGCCGAGGCCTTCGGGGCGGCGGCTGCCGGAGCGGGGGCGGCCTTCGCCGCCTCGGCCGCGGCCTTGGCTGCCTCAGCCGCCTCGATCACGTCCTGCTTGCGGATGCGGCCACCGACGCCGGTGCCCTTGACGCTGGACAGCTCCACGCCGTGTTCCTTCGCGAGCTTGCGCACCAGCGGCGTGACGTAGGTGCCGTCGGCTGATGCCTCTTCGGCGCGCCGTGCGACGGCGGCCTCGACGGCGGGTGAGTGCTCCTGCTTCGGAGCCGCCGGAGCGGGCTCGGTCTTCGGCGCCGGAGCGGGCTCAGCCTTGGCCGCTGGTTCGGCCTTGGGTGCGGGCTTGGGCTCGGGCTTCGCTGCGGGCGCAGGCTTGGGCTCGGGCTTCGGCTCCGGGGCGGCGGTGGCTTCGCCGACGATCGCCAGGACGGCGCCCACCTCGGCCACATCGTCTTCCTTGAAGCGGATCTCCAGCAGGGTCCCGGCGACGGGGCTGGGAATCTCGGTGTCCACCTTGTCCGTGCTGACCTCGAGGAGCGGCTCGTCGGCCTCGACGGTCTCGCCCACTTCCTTCAACCACCGCGACACCGTGCCTTCGGTGACCGACTCGCCCAGTGCGGGAAGGGTCACCTCGACGCCGGCGGACGAAGCTGCGGCCGACGGCTCGCTGGCAGGAGCGGCAGGTGCTTCCTCAGCTTCCTGCGCCTCGACGGGCTCCTCCTCGGCGCTCTCCTCGGCTGGCTCAGGCTCCGGCTCAGGTTCGGCCTCGGGGGCTTCCTCGGCGGGGGCGGCGGGGGCCTCACCCGCGTCGTCGGCGTCACCGACGACGCAGAGGACTGCACCCACCTCCGCGACGTCGTCCTCCTGGAAGCGGATCTCGAGCAGGGTGCCCGCGATGGGGCTGGGGATCTCAGTGTCGACCTTGTCGGTGGAGACCTCGAGCAGTGGTTCGTCGACTTCGACGGTGTCTCCGACTGCCTTCAACCAGCGGGAAATGGTGCCTTCCGTGACGGATTCGCCCAGCGCCGGGAGAGTTACTTCGGTTGACATGTGAGATGGCTCCTTTGCATACCGCGATTTGCCCCCAGCCTATATGCGATTCAGGCGTGCATGTGCAGTGCCCGGCCGGCCAACGCCCAGTTCGCTTCGGCGATCGCCTCGCTGAGGGTCGGGTGCGGGTGCACGATGCCGGCGAGGTCCTCGGGAGTGGCGTTCCAGCCCACCAGGAGGCTTCCTTCGGCGATCAGCTCGGCCACGTCCTCGCCCACCGCGTGCATGCCGACGATGGCGCCGCCCGATCGTCGCACCAACCGCACCACCCCGGTCTCGCGCTCCCCGGGCGCACGCAGGATCTGGGCGCGGCCGTTGCCGGTGAGGTGGTAGTCGACGACGTCGGCCTCGGGCCCGGCCTCCGCCGCGGTGAGGCCCACCGAGGCCAGCTGGGGGCTGGAGTAGGTGATGCGGGGAATGTCGGTGTCGCGGGGCAGCGCCGGCCGTTCGTGGTGCCTGCCCTGCAGGTGCGCGATCCGCTCCGCCAGGAAGATCCCGTGCGCGTAGCCGCGGTGCGCCAGTTGCGGCCCCGCCACCACGTCTCCCGCCGCGAACACGCCCTTGACGCGGGTCTGGAGGTGCTCGTCGACGACGAGGTGCCCGCCCGGGCCGATCTCCACGCCCGACTCGGCCAGCCCCATGCCGTCGGTGGCGGGGCGCCTCCCCACAGCCACCAGGAGCAGCTCCGTGTGGAGGGTCTCGCCTCCGATCCGCACCGCCACCCCGTCGTCGGTGGCCTCGGCCGAGTCGACGGCGACGCCCAGCCGCAGGTCCACCCCGCGACCCTTGAGGGCACGGGCCAGGATCCGCGAATGCCCCGGCTCCTCGGCGGGCAGCAGCCGGTCCATGGCCTCGACGAGGGTCACCGCGACCCCCAGGTCCGCCCACAGCGACGCGAACTCCACCCCGATCACGCCACCGCCGAGCACGACGGCCCGCTCGGGGAGGGACTCCAGGCGGAGCGCGTGGTCGCTGGTGAGAATGCGCACCCCGTCGACCGCGAGGCCGAGCGTCACGGGCGCGGCCCCCGTCGCCACGACGACGGCGCGGGCACGGTGCACGATGGCGCCGGTCTCGATGCCCAGCCCACGCTCGTCGACCGTCAGCGTGCCGCGCTCGCGGATGACGGTGATGCCGCGCTGGGAGATCAGCGACTCCAGGCCGCGGTGCAGGCCGTCGACGACGCCGTCGGCGTAGCGCCGAATCCCTCCGGCGTCCGTTTCGCCGAGGGTCGCCGCGATCCCGAACGACGGCGCCTTCGCCACCGTCCGCCGGACCTTGGCCGCCTGCAGCCATGCCTTGGTGGGGATACAGCCGCGGTGGAGGCAGGTGCCGCCGAGGGCGGTGTCGTCGACGAGGGCCACCCGCAGCCCGAGCTGGGCGGCGCGCAGGGCGCAGGCGTAGCCGGCTGAGCCGGCGCCGAGGATGGCCACGTCAAAGGGGTCGCTCATGCGGCCCAGTCTTCCATGGCGCCTCAGCGCTGGTGGTGGACTTCGACGGCGCTCGCGGTGGCCGTCCGGGCGTCGGAGAGGCGCCGCGGCGGACCGCGGGGACCGGCGGTTTCGTCGACTCGGCATAATTGGCCCGTGGGTTGGTTTCGACGGCGACGGCGCGAGGCACAGGTGGCACGGGAGGATCGCCAGGTGCCGGATGCTCTGCGCGATCACCTGACCCACTTCGTCGCCACCCGCCGAGGCGTGGAGGCATGGGTGGAGCAGCCCACGTCGTTCAACAAGCCGTCGCTGCTGCTCGTGGCGGCCGACGGCGAGTCCACCCGTCGCGGCTTGCCGAGCGCGGCCTACGGCTACGAGTTCGCGGCCCGCTGCAACATCCCGTGCTACGACGCCGGCGTGGTCCCGTACCCGAAGCGGATGCGCGAGTACGGCCTCCGCGCGAAGCGCGCCCGCCAGTAACCTCGTCCCGAGCCGTTGGTCTCCCTCCGCGGGCTGAGGTGCCGCGGAGCGGCCTCGAAGCCTAAGGAAAGTGAGCTGGCAAGGGACTTGGCCCATCTTGCCTACAGGACCTGTGGTCGGGTTGGCGACGTGTGGTGGGGGTCGGGCCGCCCATGATGCCGGCGGTGGTCTGAGTTGCTGTGGTCGGGTTGGCGGCGTGTGGTGGGGGCCGGGCCGCCCATGATGCCGGCGGCGGCGCTTCGCGCTGCCGCGACCGTCATCAACGCCCACCCAACCTGCCCCGGCCCCCACCACCCGCCGCCCCGCGGCCGCCTGTCCTGAGTTCGGCCGCCGGCGCTGTAGAGCGGGCGGCCAGACTTACCGCAGGCGCCCAGCCCCCACCACCCGCCGCCCCGCTGTCCTGTCTCGTCGCCTGGCTTATGTCTCGTCGCCTGGCTTGCGTCTCGACGCCTGCTCTAGATCGCAGGCGCTCCGCGGCCGCCTGTCCTGAGTTCGGCCGCCGGCGCTGTAGCGCGGGCGGCCAGACTTACCGCAGGCGCCACAGGGCCGGCCGCCCTCAGACGAGCCGCCGCGAGATGTGCGCGAGGTGTGCGCGGGGGTGGCAGGGCGGATCGTGAGATGTGCGCGAGGGTGGGGGACGGCAGGGCGGCTGCGCGTCGGGCTGCCCAGCCCGAGGATCACTCAACTGGCGTCCCGCTTGGGCACACCTATGCCAGGGCCGCCCTGCGGGCACACGCCCTGACCCGACCATGCCACCGGGAAACAAAGTGCAGGGAGGTGGGAGTCGAGGCCCGGGCGGCCTCGATCACCCGGGTAATGACCAGACCGCAGCAGCAGCCAGACCGTGGATAACGGCCGCCCGGGCCTCGACTCCCACCTCCCTGCACCGTCGACGGTGTAAGGAATGGATAACGGCCGCCCGGGCCTTGAGTCACGCCTCTCGGCACCGACAACGGGGACCGGGCAAAGGGGACCGGGCAACGGGAACCGGGGCACCCCTCAACAGGTCAGGCCGACAGCAACCCCGCCAGCGACACCAACGTCCGCACACCCGCACCCGTCCCGCCCTTCGGCACGTAGCCGTACGCCGCGTCCGGGTTCTCGGCCGGGCCTGCGATGTCCAGGTGGGCCCACGCCACGCCGTCGGGCACGAAGCGCTCGAGGAACGCCGCCGCGACCAGCGCGCCGCCCCAGCGGTGCCCGGCGCCCGACTTCATGTCCGCGACCGTGGACTTCAGCTGCTCCCGCGTGTGCTCCGTGATGGGCAGCTCCCAGAAATCCTCGCCGGCGGCCTCCGCCGCGTCCAGCAGCAGGTCCGAGGTGGCCTCCCCATTGGTGAGCAGCCCACCGGTGCGCATCCCGAGCGCGACCATGCAGGCGCCCGTGAGGGTGGCGACGTCGACGATGAGGTCGGGCTTGTCCAGGCCGGCGCGTGCGATGGCATCGGCCATCACGAGGCGGCCCTCGGCGTCGGTGTTGAAATTCTCCACCGTCTGGCCGTCGAACATGGTGAGCACGTCGCTCGAGCGGTACGCGCTGCCGGAGGGCATGTTCTCCGCCAGCGCGGCGTAGGCAGTCACCTTGATCTTGAGGCCCAGGGCGGCGATGGCGCGAGTCGCCGCGACAACCGCGCCCGCCCCGGACATGTCGAACTTCATGCCGGCCATCTGCCCGGCGGGCTTGATGTCCAGGCCGCCCGAGTCGAACGTGATGCCCTTGCCCACCAGTGCCAGGTGGGTCTCGGCGCCGCGCGGCGCGTAGCTCAACCGCACCAGCCTGGGCCCGCGCGCGGAGCCGCCGCCGACCGCCATGATGCCGCCGTAGCCGCCCCGCTCCAGGGCCTTGTCGTCGAGGATGTCGACGGTGATCCGCTCGTCGCGCACGTGGACCCGCGCGGCCTCGGCGAACGTCTCGGGGTAGAGCAGGTTGGGGGGAGTGTTGCCCCAGTCGCGTGCCTGGCAGACGGCGTCGGCGGTGGTCTTGGCGCGCGTGACGGCGTCCTTCTGTTCGGCGCCGAGCAGCGACGACACCAGCGACACCGAGCCCACCGCCGCGACCTTTGACGTGGCCGTGATCGGCTGGAACGCGTAGGCCCCCAGCAGCGCGCCTTCGCCGGCGGCGCGCAGCAGCTCGGGGTCGGTCAGCTCCAGCGACACCGCCACGTCCAGCCCCTGAGCCTCGGGGAGCTCGGCGATCTTCCGCAGGGCGGTGCCCACCGCCAGCCGCACCCCGGCGGGGGTGACGTCCGCGTCGCCGAGGCCGACCACCGCGAGGCGGGAGCCGTCGACGACGGGGAGGAAGGTGACCTCTTCACGCTTGGCGGAGGCGCCGAGCGCCGCGGCCAGATCGGCCACGCCGCGACCGTAGGTCTTCGAGCAGGTCTTGTCGAGGTCTCCGACGAGGCCGACGAGGGCCTGGCCGGCCTGGTTGATGGTCACCAGGCCGAGCACGACGACGTCGACGCCCTTCGGGAGGGACTTGGTCAGGGTCAGGTTTGGGTTCCGGCTCACCCGCGCAAGCCTACCGACATGGGAGTTGGGGCGGTCCGCATCCCGCGGGTACCTTTGCGCCCATGATCAAGCGGGTGGGCCTGTGGGCGTTCGTCGTGGCGGGCCTGGCCGTGGCCGCGTGGGGTGTGGTGTCGTGGGCGGCGCCGTCGACGTCCTGCCGCGGCATCGAGATGGGGCCCGGCGACGTCTGCGAGTACTCCAGCCTCACCAACGAGCGGGGCGGCAAGGTGCAGCGCTACGAGGACCGGATTGCGGTGGCCAGGCAGCAGGCCCCGTTCGCGGTCGCGGCGGGCCTGGGCATGGTGGCCTTCGGGGTGGTGGTGGCGCGTCAGCAGCGGGTCACGGATGCAGCGACATCGGACCGTAGATGAGGCGGTCCTCCTCGTAGAGGCTGACCTCCGCGACACCCTGCTCCAGCAGCTCGCCGTAGAAGACGCCGAGCCATTCCTCGGCTGCGGCCTGATCCTCGAAGCGGTGCAGCAGCCCGACAGCCTCCAAATCCGCGAGGGAGAAGGCGCCGGTCTCCGGCTTCCAGTGGTAGCTCATCAGATGGGGTCGCCACGGTTGATGCGGGGCGACGGCTGGCGGAAGCGCCGGATCATCAGCGAGCGGTTGAACATGTAGACCAGCAGGCCCCTGGTGGGGGCGTCGGGGTGGCGCTCGGCGAGCAGCTTCTTGAAGCCGCGCCACATGATTCCGACGTTGATGATGACGAGGCCGAGCAGCACCCACAGGCTCATCGAGATCCAGCTGGACAGCACGACGTTGTTCATGGTGACCATCACGGCGGCCATCACGAGGATCATGGCGGGCAGCATGAACTCCGCGACAGTCCAGCGGGTGTCGACGTAGTCGCGCACCAGTTGGCGCTCGGGGGACTTCTCCACACGCTCCCACGCCTCGTTGCGGGCGCGGGCCTTCGAGTTGGCGTCGGCCTTGCGCTGCTGCTTCGGGGTGAGAGTGGGGTGCAGGCGCTCCATCCGGGCAGCCTCGGCGGCGCGACGCGTGGGCGTGGCGCCTTCCTTCTTACGCACCGCCTGCTTCGGCGCGGCTGCCGGAGTGCCCTGCTCGACGGCGGGCGCGGGGGCGGCGCCGGAGGAATTCTTCGCGGCCGCCTTCTCCCCCTTGGGGGTCAGCGTCGAGATGTGATCTGCTGAGCTGGTCTTCTGCGAGCGCTCGTAGGGGCGGAACAGTGCCACGGTGCTGGTGTCCTTGCGCGAGGGGCGGGTACGGCTGCCCATTCTACCCGAGGCGCCTCAGGGTTGATTCAGGGGAGCGATCCACTCCAGGCGGACCGGCGCCGCGCTACCGTGGAGGCGCACATTGCACTTCCGTGGAAGGACACCCCGTGGCCAGCATTTTTGAGCGCATCGCTCTGGTCTTCAAGTCCAAGGCCAACAAGACCCTGGACAAGTACGAAGATCCCCGTGAAACCCTCGATTACTCGTACCAGAAGCAGTTGGAGCTGCTGCAGAACGTGCGCCGCGGCGTCGCGGATGTGGCCACCAGCCGCAAGCGCGTGGAGTTGCAGGCCACGAAGATGAGCCAGGAGGTGGCGCGGCTGCAGGCGGCGGCGGCGCGCGCCCTGGAGGCCAACCGTGAGGACCTTGCCCGCGAGGCGCTGACCCGCAAGGCCGGCCTGCAGACGCAGCTCGATGACCTGCAGACCCAGCACGCCCAGCTTCAGGGCGAGGAGGAGAAGCTGGTGCGCGCCAGCTCCCGCCTGCAGGCGAAGGTGGACGCGTTCCGCACCCGCAAGGAGACCATCAAGGCCACCTACTCGGCCGCGGAGGCGCAGACCCGCATCAACGAGGCGTTCACCGGCATCTCCGAGGAGATGAGCGACGTCGGCCTCGCGATTCAGCGGGCCGAGGACAAGACCCTGCAGCTGCAGGCGCGGGCCTCCGCCGTCGACGAGCTGCTCGCCTCCGGCGCGCTCGAGGACCCCAGCGGCATGTACAAGGACGACATCACCCGCGAGCTGGACGCGCTGGCCTCTGATTCCGTCGTCGAGGACGAGCTCGCCGCCTTGAAGGCTCAGCTCACCGGCGGGCCGGCGCCCCGCGCTGAGATCTCGGCGCCGGGCAACGGTACGACGGCCTCGCCCGCGACCCCTGTGGAGGCGCAGCAGCCCGCCGCGCAGCCTGCGCCCGGCCAGGAGTCGCAGGCATGATCGTGCGGATCATGGGCCAGGGCCAGTGGGTCCTGGAGCCTGAGCATCTGATGGAGCTCAACGAGCTGGACCGCGCGCTGGAGGATCGGGTGGCGGCGGGCGACGAGCCTGGCATGCTCGAGGCCTTGAAGGGCCTCGTCGAGGGTGTGCGCGCCCGGGGCATCGAGGTCCCCGAGGACGTCCTGGCGGAGTCGGATCTGGTGCTGCCGGACGTGGACGTCACCCTCGAGGAGATGCGCGAGCTGCTGGAGGAGATCAGCGAGTACTACGGGCTGATTCCGGACGCCGACGACGAGCTGAGCGAGTCGGATCCGGAGTCGACGGAGCTTTGAGAGTCGTTGTTGCCTCGGACGCCCTGGCCGGGCTCAGCGCGGCCGGGGCGTCCGAACTCATCGCCGGGGCGTTCGTGGAGCGTGGCGCTCAGGTGGTCGTCGTCCCACTGGGCGTGGAGGGCGAGGCGCTGGCCGCGGCGGTCGCGGTGGCGGCGCCCGCAGCCACCCTGGTGTCCCCCGTGGACGCCGTCGAGCTGGGTCGGTTCCTTGCCGAGGCCGACGGCGACCTGGTGGTGGATCTCACCGGCTGCCGGGTCGACGACCTGGCCCGGGAGGCGCTGGACGCGTTCGATGCGCAGCCTGTCGCGGCGTTGAAGGTCGCGGGGGAGGCGTGGGCGGGTCGTCGGCTCGTGGCGCTCGTCCCCGAGGGCCAGCCCGAGCGGCCGCTGACCGGTCTGACGGGGATGGCGGCGACGGAGGGGCGTGAGCGCGGCGCTGACCTCGAGGCGGTGCTCGCGGCGGATTCCGTGGCCGGGCGCTGGGCCGCTCACCTGGGGCTGGTCCCCGGGCCGGGGGCCGGGGCCGCCGGGGGAGCGGGGCTGTTGATCCAGGCCATGGGCGGGGTGGTGACGGACCCGCTCACGTTCCTCGAAGAGAGCTACGGGCTGGTGGGCACCCTGGGTCAGGCCGATGTGGTGGTGACGGGGGCCGAGTCCCTGGACTTCCACGCCGTCGGCGGGCCCGTGGTGAAGCGGGTGGTGTCGCTGGCGGGGGAGGCGTTGCGGCCGGTGATCGCGGTGGTGGGCCGCAACTTCGTCTCCGCCAGAGAGCTGCGCCTGGCGGGGCTGGAGTCCGCCTACCCCCTGCTTCCGGGCGCGGGCGACGAACCGTCGACCCCGGAGCAGTTGGCCGAGGTGGCCGCGAAGGTGGCCGCCACCTGGTCGTGGTGAGGGCTTTCTACGCCCTCCGCGGTTCGCTCCCGCTGGCTGAGGTGCCGCGCAGCGGCCTCGAAGCCTCAGAAACCTACGCCCTCCGCGATACGGGGATGGGGTTTCTTGCCGACGCGGCGTAGAATCGTCACACCACACGTACTTACAACATTTGGAGTCAAGCGTGACCGATACCCAGATCCAGACCGGCGTCGTCCTCACCGACGTGGCCGTGCAGAAGGTGCGCGCCCTGCTGGACGCCGAGGGCCGCGACGACCTGTCGCTGCGCATCGCGGTGCAGCCCGGAGGCTGCTCCGGCCTGCGCTACCAGCTCTACTTCGACGACCGTCAGCTCGACGGTGACGTCGCGACCAACTACGACGGCGTGGTCGTCGTCACGGACAAGATGAGCTCCCCTTACCTTGGCGGCGCCAGCATCGATTTCGTGGACACCATCGAGAAGCAGGGCTTCACCATCGACAACCCCAACGCGGGAGGGTCATGCGCCTGTGGAGACTCCTTCCACTGAGTTTCGCCTGAAACTTCCTATGCTAGGCCACCCCTGTGGAGACATCTCCGCGGGGGTGGCTTTTTGCGTTAAGGTGGGCCCCAGCAGTGGTGTCCTGTGAATCCAGCATGGTTTTTCGCAGGGCTGTTCGGTCTACGGAAGGGCAACTTGTGAGTGGCAATCCTGCTCCATCGCGTCGGCGGATGGTTCGTGCAGCCTTGCTTGTCGGAGTCCCGTTCTCCCTGATGGGCTTGACGGCGTGCTCCGAGCAGGCGGCGCGGTTCGGCCTCCCGGTCGCGGCCACCGAACAGGCGCCCGTGATGGGCGACGTCTGGGTGGGTGCCTGGATCGCGTCCCTGGTGATCGGCCTGCTGGTCTGGGGCCTGATCGGATGGGCGGTCATCCGCTACCGCCGCCGCGACGGCGATGCCCCAGCCCCGCGGCAGACCACCTACCACCTGCCGCTCGAACTGCTGTACACCCTGGTGCCGTTCCTCATCATCGGCGTGCTGTTCTTCTACACCGTCAAGGCCTCCGACGCCGTGCTGCAGACCTCCGAGGATCCGGATGTCACCATCAACGTGATCGGTCAGAAGTGGTCGTGGACGTTCAACTATCTGGAGGCGGACAACCCGGACATCGGTACTGATGCGTTCACCGTCGGAACGCTTGAGACCATTCCGGATCTGTACCTTCCCGTCGATCAGACTGTGCGGTTCAATCTGCAGTCGGCCGATGTGATCCATTCTTTCTGGGTGCCGTCGTTCTACTTCAAGATGGACGTCATTCCCGGGACCACCAACTCCTTTGAGGTGACGCCCAACCGTCTGGGTATCTACGACGGCAAGTGCGCGGAGTTGTGCGGCGAGTATCACGCGCTGATGCTGTTCAAGCTGCATGTGGTGACTCAGGAGGAGTACGCAGAGCACGTTCGGGAGCTCGCCGCCAACGGCAACGCGGGCGAGAGGGAGTTGCAGGAGGCCCTTCAGGCCGTTCTGCCGACGGAAGCACCGGAGGAGCAGCAGTGAGCAGCGCAACCATCACAGAGCGCACGGCGATCCAGCAGGAGACCCGCACCGAGCCGCACCGGCTCGGCGAGACCGTGATGAAGTACCTGACGACGACGGACCACAAGGTCATCGGCAACATGTACTTCGTCACCGCGTTCGGCTTCTTCATGTTCGGCGGCATCCTGGCGCTGTACATCCGCGCTGAGCTGGCCGCCCCGGGCATGCAGTTCGTCAACTACGAGACGTTCAACCAGTTCTTCACCATGCACGGCACCATCATGTTGCTGATGTTCGCCACGCCGATGTTCGCGGGCTTCGCCAACGCCATCCTGCCGCTTCAGCTCGGCGCCCCGGATGTGGCGTTCCCGCGCATGAACGGGTTCTCTTTCTGGCTGTACCTGTTCGGCTCGCTCATGGCGTGCGCCGGCTTCCTCAGCCCCGACGGCGCCGCCAGCTTCGGCTGGTTCGCCTACGCGCCGCTCTCGAACGCCATCCACTCGCCCGGTATCGGGCACGACCTGTGGCTGATGGGCCTCTACCTGCTGGGCCTGTCGACCATTCTCGGCTCGGTGAACTTCATCACCACGATCATCACCATGCGCGCCCCCGGGCTCACGATGTTCCGGATGCCGATCTTCGCGTGGAACATCCTGGTCACCTCGCTGATGGTCCTCATCGCCTTCCCCGTGCTGGCGGCCGGCCTGCTGGTGCTCGAGGCGGATCGCGTCCTGGGTTCGCACGTGTTCGACCCCGCGTCGGGCGGTCCCATCCTCTGGCAGCACCTGTTCTGGTTCTTCGGTCACCCCGAGGTCTACATCATCGCGCTGCCGTTCTTCGGCATCATCACCGAAGTCCTGAGCGCGTTCAGCCGCAAGCCGGTGTTCGGCTACTACGGCCTGGTGTTCGCGACGCTGTCCATCGGGGCGCTGTCGGTGTCGGTGTGGGCGCACCACATGTTCGTCACCGGCTCGGTCAACCTGCCGTTCTTCTCATTCATGACGTTCATGATCGCGGTGCCCACCGGAGTGAAGTTCTTCAACTGGATCGGCACCATCTGGCGGGGGTCGTTGACGTTGAACACGTCGATGACGTTCGCCATCGGGTTCCTCACCACGTTCCTGTTCGGCGGCCTGACGGGCATCATCCTGGCGGCGCCGGCGCTGGACTTCCAGGTCTCCGACACCTACTTCGTGGTCGCGCACTTCCACTACGTGCTGTTCGGCACGGTGGTGTTCGCGATGTTCGCTGGCTTCTACTACTGGTGGCCGAAGTTCACCGGCAAGATGCTGAACGAGACGTGGGGCCAGGTGCATTTCTGGCTCCTGTTCGTCGGCTTCCACACCACCTTCCTCGTGCAGCACTGGCTGGGCGTTGAGGGCATGCAGCGACGCATCGCCGATTACGGCGCCTGGGAGGGCTTCACGTTCCTCAACCAGCTGTCCACGTTCGGCGCGTTCCTGCTCGGTGTGTCCATGCTGCCGTTCCTGTGGAACGTGTGGATCACCCGGAAGTCGCCCATGGTGGGCGTCAACGACCCGTGGGGATGGGGCCGCTCGCTGGAGTGGGCCACGTCCTGCCCGCCGCCGCGGCACAACTTCGATTCGCTGCCGCGCATCCGCTCCCTCAGCCCCGCGCTGGACATGCACCGGCCTGAGCTGGTCGAGGCTGCGAACCTGCACGCGGAAGACCCCGGTGAATTGCTGGACCGCGTCAACCCCATCGTCGAGCCGGAAGGTAAGAAGCTGTGAGGCCCGAGAAGTACGTCTTCTGGTTCATCTTCGTGTTCTTCGCGGTGGTGACACCCATCTACTGGTTCATGGCGCAGGAGATCGCCGGCACGTTCGTGTTGGGCTTCAGCGGCCTGCTGGGCCTGATGATCGCGGGCTACCTGACCCTGACGGCGCGGAGTTTCGACCCGCGGCCTGAGGATCGCGAGGATGCTGAGGTGATCGAGGGGGCCGGCACCATCGGCTTCTTCGCGCCGAAGAGCATCTGGCCCTTCTTCGCGGCCCTGACCGTCATGGTCATCTTCCTCGGTCCTGCGCTGTCGCAGCCGTGGATCAGCCTTGTGGGCTTCGGCATCGGCATCTGGTCGGCCAGCGGTTGGGTCCTCGAGTTCTACCGGGGCGACTACAAACATTGAGATGAAAAACCGTGGGGGCGAATCTCGGCTGGGACTAGCCCCCACGCATTTGGTGTGGGTGGGACAAACCGGCCCTTTGGGGTGCGGTGACGGCGATAATCATCTCTCTGGGACGGGCTCTCTCACCCTGGATCAGCTTCCTGGGCTTGGGCGTCTCGTCAGCCAGCGGTTGGATCCTGGAGTCCTACCGAGCGACTATAAGCACTGATTCGTACTGTCCGTCTGGTCAGGATCGCGTGAGATTGATGTGCGCAATTGGCACTCCTCCAGTCGATCAACAGGCACGTACCTGGCTCTGATGCCGCTTCCTATCTTCCCAGCACATCAGGCCATGGCGCAGTGGAGCGAGCGCGCCCCACCCTGAACAAGCGTCAGACGCGAGTCCCCAAGTGGGAGTAGCTCGGGGGTCTCGACGTGCCCGGTGAGTCGACAGTTGTCGCATTAGAGAGCAGGGCTGACCCATGGGGGTCAGCCCTGCTCTCTAATGCGGTTGGCTGAATTGAGGGTCTCAGCAGAAACCCGAGTCTTCGCAGCCGTTGTTGCTGTTGAACTGCGGCGTCTTCACGGGCTCGTCGAATTCAATAGTCGTGGTTCCACAGACGATCGTGGCCTTAACCACCAAGTACGCTGCGCTGTCGCCCGTCTCTTCACCGCAGATCACAATCGGGGTGGCGCCATCGGCCGGCGAGCCCACTGCGCTTTCCCAGAGAATTTTGGCGTTGGGGCCGCCGGTATTCTCAGAGATCTCATAGATCGTGCCTGAGCATGCCCCAGGATCGCAATTGTCCCCGCTGACCTTGAAGACGAGCTTGTAGGAACCAAACCCGGACTTCTTGCAGGACAAGTCGCCATCGATCACCAGAATCGGCTCACAATGGCTGGTGGCGAATGCGGGTGCGGCGCCGGCGACGGCGACGGCGGGCACCGACCAGGCGATGCCCTTGGTCACGGTGCGGCGATTGATAGGTGCGGCTGAGTCAAAAGCCATGGTGGGTTCCCCCTATTTAATCGGCACCTGAGCGCCGGTCTGATGGTCTAGCACACCTTAACACCTGAGAGGGGCTTGAGAGAATACAGGTCCACGAGGGACAGCACGTGTCGCCGGGAGCACAGCTGGCCGATGGTTAGGGCCCGCTGGGCTGGCGTTGCGCCCCGCGGGGTGCACTCACCAACTCTGATCGAGCGGGCGACCCTCCTCGTACCCCGACCCGGACTGGACCCCGACAACCGCCCGCTCGGCGAACTCGTCGAGGCTCCTAGCACCCGCATACGTGCACGACGACCGCACGCCGGAGGTGATCCAGTCGATCAGGTCCTCCACCCCGGGGCGCCTAGGATCAAGGTACATCCGCGACGACGAGATCCCCTCCTCGAACATCGCGGCACGCGCCCGGTCGAACGCCGACTGCTCGCGCGTGCGCTGCCGCACCGCCCGCGACGACGCCATCCCGAACGACTCCTTGTACACCCGCCCCTGGTTGTCCATCAGCTGATCGCCCGTCGACTCGTGCGTTCCCGCGAACCAGGACCCGATCATCACCGAGCCGGCACCGGCGGCGAGCGCCAGGGCGACGTCGCGGGGGTGGCGGACCCCGCCGTCGGCCCAGACCGACTTCCCGCGCTCCTTCGCCGCCTCGGCGCACTCCAGCACGGCGGAGAACTGCGGCCGCCCGACCCCAGTCTGCATCCGCGTGGTGCACATTGCGCCCGGGCCTACGCCCACCTTGAGGATGTCGGCGCCGGCGTCGATGAGGTCGTCGCAGCCGTCGGTGGTCACCACGTTGCCGGCGACAATGAGGACCCGTCGGCCGGTCTCTGCCTCGAATGCGTCGCGTGCGTCGCGGGCGAGGCTCAGCGCGGAGATCATCTTCTCCTGGTGCCCGTGGGCGGTGTCCATCACGATCACATCTGCGCGACCCTCCAACGCGGCCCGCACCTTGGCCGAGATGTCGCCGTTGATGCCCACCGCGACACCCGCCCGCAGGCGGCCCTCGTGGTCGACGGCTGGGGAGTAGATCGCGGATCGCAGGGCACCCTTGGGGGTCATCAGGCCGACGAGGCGGTCGTCGGCGTCGACGGCCAGCGCCACCTTCTGGTGCTGCTCGCTGAGCGTCGCGAAGACCCCGGCGGGGCTGGTGTCCGCAGCAACGCGCGTGACGTCGCTGGTCATCACGTCCTTGGCCTGCGCGAAGCGGTCCGAGTCCGACGCGTCCTGCGGCGTGACGAGGCCGACGATGCGACGCTCCTTGTCCACCACGACGGCGACGC
This sequence comes from Tessaracoccus luoxuelianae, assembly GCF_054483915.1. Classification (NCBI taxonomy): domain Bacteria; kingdom Bacillati; phylum Actinomycetota; class Actinomycetes; order Propionibacteriales; family Propionibacteriaceae; genus Tessaracoccus; species Tessaracoccus luoxuelianae. Next base: position 1,610,623 of record NZ_CM137013.1, read on the forward strand.
CGTGGGCCCGCTTGCCGATCAGGCTGAGGGTTTCCCCGACGGTGGTGGTGGGGGAGACGGTGACGGCGGTGTCGAAGACGGGGTGCGCGGCCTTGACCTTGTCGATGGATCGGGCCACGACGTCGCTGGGGATGTCCTGCGGGAAGATCGCAAGGCCGCCGCGGCGGGCCATGGTCTCGGCCATGCGGCGGCCGGAGACGGCCGTCATGTTGGCGGCGACGAGGGGAGTGGGGGTGGCGAGGCCGTCGGTGGAGGTCAGATCCACGTCCAGCCGGGAGCTGATGCTCGATCGGCTCGGGACCATGAAGACGTCGCTGTAGGTCAGGTCGTAGCTGGGGTCACCGTGAAGGAATCGCACGTCGGGTGAGTCTACCTGAGTCCCGCTGGGTGAGCCGGTCGGGCGCGGAGCGCCGCCGACCGCGTCGAAGCCCCCCGGCAGGCGGTGCGGGAAGCACCCGACGGGTAGCGTGGAGGCATCCGCGCAAGGAGTGCCATGAGCAACACCGAGTCCTCGCCCCAGTTCGTCGACTGCGAGCACCACAACCACCCGCCTACGGAAGTCCAGCGGCTCGCGCCCAAGCTCGTGAGCCTCGGCGAGGGCCCCGACGCGATGACCGTGCGACGCACCCTCCCGCAGCTCGAGCGGTCCTTCGTCGGCGCCTGGTGCTTCGCCGACCACTACGGCCCGAACCTCGTCGAGGCCACCGGCGGAATGGACGTGGCACCGCACCCCCACACCTCGCTCCAGACGGTCAGCTGGCTGTTCGACGGCGAGATCGAACACCGCGACTCCGGCGGCGTCCACGACCTCGTCCGCCCTGGCGAGGTCAACCTCATGACATCCGGCTTCGGCATCTCGCACTCCGAGGTGACCACCGCCCAGACCGAGTACCTCCACGGCGTTCAGCTGTGGGTGGTGTTGCCCGAGCACGCCAAGGACATGCAGCGCGGCTTCCAGCATCACCGCCCCGACGTCATCGACATCCCGGGCGGCAGCGCGCGAGTGATGGTGGGGGAGCTGGCGGGCGTCTCGTCGCCGATCACCACGGAGACCGGCCTGCTGGGCGCCGAGGTGATCCTGCGGCCCGGGGCGGAGTGGGAGTTCGAGGTGAAGCCCGGCTACGAACACGGCGTGCTGGTGGACGTCGGCGCCGTCGAGGTGGACGGCGTGCTGATCGACAAGGACGCCATGGGCGTCCGCGACGCCGGCCTCAACCATCTCCGCCTCCGGAACCCCACAGACCGCGACGCCCGCCTCATGCTGCTCGGCGGTGAGCCGTTCGAAGAGGGCATCGTGATGTGGTGGAACTTCATCGGACGCATCCACGAGGAGATCGTCGAGCTGCGTGAGGCGTGGCAGGCGGGCGACGACAGGTTCGGCGGAGTCCGCGGCTACAAGGGCGCCACGCAGCGCCTCGACGCCCCACCGCTTCCGACGACGAGGCTCAAGCCGCGCTTCCGCCGCCGTCGCGCCTAACCTGCCGCCTGCCCTCCCAGGCGGTTGGGGCAGACCCGCGCGGCTGACGTTCCTCCAGATCGGCCCTCGGCCCCCTGGGGTCTCGACATGCGATCTGGAGGAACAACAGCCGCGCGGCCCCGACGTGGCCCAAGGCCGCGACCCCAAACGCGACGGAGGGCGCCGTCCTCAGACGACGCCCTCCGGCCAACTCTTCAACCCACCTAGTGGTGCAGACCCGCCTTGTCCGCCCCTGTCGCGTGGCGCGGATCGTCCAGCTCGCGACCCTCCACCGCGACACCGTCGACGGCGTGGCCATCCGGACCGACCCCATTGAGCGACCCATGGCCCCCTTGAGCCCCGTGGTGCGCCGCCGCCTCCAGTTCCTGGGCGGTCGGCTTGGCGATGTCGTGGCCGAGGTACCACCGCGACAGTCGAGCCCGCAACTTCGACACTCCACCCTTGCGGCGGACACCCGCGGCATCCGTCTCCGCCCCGGCGACGAGCACCTTGTGCTGCAGGTGCTGGGTCAGCACGAACTGCTCCCCGTGCGACACCGGCAGGTGGGACTCCGAGTATCCGCCCGACGGCGACCTCACGATCACGCCGTCCTCCGAGCCGTGCAGGGCCCGTTCGCGGTCAGCCCGCTGCAGGCTGAGGCAGATCCGCTTGGTGACGATGAACGCGATGATGGGGCCGACGAACACCGCGACCCTCGTGAACATCGTGATGGCGTTCAGGTCCAGGGCGAACCGGGTGGCGATGATGTCGTTGCCGCCGGCGATCCAGAACATGCCGTAGGACGTCATCCCCGCGACACCGAGCGCCGTGCGCACCGGCGCATTCCGCGGCCGGTCAAGCAGGTGGTGCTCGCGCTTGTCGCCGGTGATCCACGCCTCGATGAACGGCCACGCGCCGAGCGCGGTGAACAGCACGCCCATCAGGCCGACGCCGGGCAGGAACACGCTCCATGTCCAGGTGGTGCCCCAGAAGCTTGATTCGAGGGCGGGCATGATGCGGATGGCGCCTTCCACCCAGCCCATGTACCAGTCGGGCTGGGAGCCCGCGGTGACCTTTGACGGGTCGTAGGGCCCGTACAGCCACACCGGGTTGATCTGGAACAGGCCGCCCATGAGGACCAGGACGCCGAACACGATGAAGAAGAAGCCGCCCATGTGGGAGATGTAGACGGGGAACATCGGGTAGCCGACGACGTTGTTCTCGGTGCGGCCGGGGCCGGGAAACTGTCCGTGTTTGTGGTAGACCATGAGCGCCATGTGCGCGGAGATCAGGCCGAGCAGGATGCCGGGCACCAGCAGGATGTGCACCATGTAGAGCCGGGGGATGAGGATGTCGCCGGGGAATTCGCCGCCGAAGACGAAGAACTCGGCCCAGGTGCCGATGATCGGGATGGAGCGCACGAGCCCGTTGACGAACCGGAGGCCGGTGCCGGACAGCAGATCGTCAGGCAGGGAGTAACCGGCGAATCCGGCGATCAGCGACAGCGACAGCAGGCCGACGCCGATCAGCCAGTTGACCTCGCGCGGCTTGCGGAACGCGCCGGTGAAGAACACGCGCAGCATGTGCACCGTGGCCGCGGCGACGAACAGCAGCGCCGCCCAGTGGTGGATCTGGCGCACCAGCAGGCCGCCGCGCACGTCGAAGGAGATGTTGAGCGTGGAGGCGAACGCCTCGGAGACGGGCATGCCCTTGAGGAGCTGGTACGACCCGTCGTATTCGATCTCGGCCATCGAGGGCACGAACCAGATGGTGAGGAACACGCCGGTGAGGAGCAGGACGATGAACGAGAACAGCGCGATCTCGCCGAGCATGAAGGACCAGTGGTCGGGGAAGACCTTGCGCAGGAGGGGCTTGGTGAGCTTCGTGAGCCCGACCCGCTCGTCGGCCCACTTGACGAGGCCGGGTGCCTCCGGGTTGGTCACCGGCGCGACCTTCGGCTCAATCGTCGGCGACGACGGGGCGACTGTGGTGGGATCGGCCATTACTGGTCACCATCCTTGAAGTCGTTGCTCGAGTCGCGCTCGAAGAAGCTCGGGCCGACGGGGAGGGTGAAGTCTCCCTGGGCCACCAGGTAGCCGTCCGCGTTGACCTTGATGGCCAGCTGCGGCAGCGAGCGGGCCGCGGGCCCGAACACCACGACGCCGCTGTTGCCGAGGTCGAACGTCGACTGGTGGCATGGGCACAGCAGGTGGTGGGTCTGGCGTTCCCACAGCGAGATGGGGCAGCCCACGTGGGTGCAGATCTTGGAGTAGGCGAGGATGCCGGAGACGTGCCAGTCGCGGCGCGATTCCGGGATCTGGATCGAGTTGGGGTCCATCCGCACGAGGATGAGCGACGACTTGGCCTTGGCCTGGTGCGCCTCCACGCCGTGCAGGTCCCGCAGGGTCGCGGGCTGGGCGTTGACCAGCTGACCCACCTCCAGCATCTCGGGGCGGATCGGCAGCCAGTTCTCGTCGTTGAGGATGAGGACGTCCTCGGCCCAGATGGTCTGCTCGATGGTCTCGGCGCGGACGGCCTTGGTGGGATGCGGCCCCATGTCCGCCAGCAGGACCACGAGGGGAACCACCGACATGCCGACGGCGCCACCGAGGGCGCCGAGGATCAGCTTGCGACGGCGGACGCCGGACTGTTCGACGCCGTCGTCCCAGCCCTGCAGCATGGTGCGCATCTCCTCCGGGGTGGAGGAGGCGGAGTGGCGGGTCTCGACCATTTCGCGGTCGTCCATGATGACGCGCGCCCACTGGATCACCGCGACACCGATCAGCACGGCCGACAGGCCGCCGGTCAGGCCGAAGCCCACGTTCTGCGCGTTCGCCCGGAGGATGCCGAAGTCGATGACCATGTCGCGCGGGACGGCGAAGTAGATCACGATGAAGGCGATGGACAGGAGGGGGACGGCGCCGAGCATGAGGAGGATGGCGGTGTAGGCGCGGTTGCCCGCGCCCTTGTCCGCGTCGGCGTAACGCTCGACGTGTTCCTCGAGGCCGGGGTTGGCGACGCTGTGACCCAGTTCGGGGTCACGCACCGGCAGGTTGTCGTGGCTCATCGGGCCCGGGCCCCCTTCTTAGCGATCCAGGTGGCGACGATGGCGAGGCCGCCGATGCCGATCACGAAGGCCCAGAAGCCTTCGGAGACGGGCCCGGCGTCGCCCATGGTGAGGCCGCCGTAGTTGGGTTGCGAGTTGGCCTCGTCGAGGTAGCCGATGATCTCGCGGACGCTCTGGTCCGGCATGACGTCCTTGGAGAACGTGGGCATCTGCTGGGGTCCGGTGCGCATGGCCTCGTAGATGTGGACCGGTGCGGTCTCCACCAGGGAGGGGGCGTACTTGCCGTTGGGCATCGCGCCGCCGCCGCCGACGATGCCGTGGCAGGCGGAGCAGTTGGCGCGGAAGAGGGCACCGCCGCGAGCGATCTCCTCCTCGGTGAGGCCCTCGGGTGAGTACTGGTCTTCAGTCGGGATGGCGGGGCCGGCGCCGAGGGTGGCGACGTAGGCTGCCACGGCTTCGATCTGCTCCTGCGAGTAGTTGACCTGGCGGGCGGGCAGCTGGGCCTGCTCGCGGGCCGCCGGCATGCGGCCGGTGCCCATCTGGAAGTCCACGGACGCGGCGCCCACACCCACCAGGGACGGGCCCTGGGAGGTGCCTTCGCCGCCGAGGCCGTGGCAGGAGGAGCAGGTGAAGTCGAAGAGGGCCTTGCCCTCCTCGATCTGCTGGGTCATCTCGGTCTCGGCGGAGGACCGCTGGGGGCTGACGACGCTGTAGCCCAGGCCGACGACGAGGAGGGCCAAGATCAGCAGCAAGGGACGCGCCGCCGCATGCCGCCGGATGTTGGTCAGGAACTTCACGGTGTCTCCAGGTCTAGTGCGGTCAGCGGAGGAAGTAGAGGACGCCGAAGAGCAGGATCCAGATCACGTCGACGAAGTGCCAGTAGTAGGACACGACGTGGGCGCCGACGGTCTGCTCGTGGGTGTGGGTGCGCGTCATGTAGGAGCGCGCCAGGATGAACCAGAAGGCGACGATGCCGCCGATGACGTGGAGGCCGTGGAAGCCGGTGGCGAGGAAGAACACGGACCAGTACTGGTTGGTGGAGATGGTGAAGCCCTCGCCGAAGAGGGTGAAGTACTCCCACACCTGGCCGGCGACGAAGATGGAGCCCAGGGTGGCGGTGACGATGAAGCCCTGCCGCATGCCCCACTTGATGGGGTTGAGCCAGGAGCCCGACACCCGGCCGGCCTCGGCTGCGTTGGCGGCGAGCTGGCAGGTCACCGACGACAGCACCAGGATGGCGGTGTTGACGGCGGCGAAGGTGGTGTCCAGGTGCACCGTGTTGGCGTCCCACAGCGACGTCACCCCGGCGGCGGCCGCGGCGTCGTTGGTGATGCTGCGGATCCAGAAGTAGGCGGCGAACAGGGCTGCGAAGAACATCAGCTCGCTCGCGAGCCACACGATGGTGCCGACGGCGACCGTGTCCGGCCTGCCCATCGGCTTGTTCAGTCGTGCGGAGGGGACAGCGTGGAGTGCGCCCGTGGGCAGCTCCGTCGGTGCGATGAGGGTGTCATGATTGGTCGCCACGAGGTCATTATTGCGGTAAAACCCGTTGAGGTCACGCCAGCGGCCGGATTAGGGGTACCCCCCTGGTTTCGCGGCGGAGGGGCATGCGATAATCCGCGCATGTTTGTCCAGGCTTTGGCCGCTTTTCCGATGCACGCCAAGCCCGACGACGACATCATTCCGCTCGAAGGGATGCGGTACTTCACCGCCTGGGATTTTCCGCTCTACGCCGTGCTGGGCCTTCTCGTCGTGGGTGGCCTGTACCTGTGGGGCGTGTGGACGCTGCACCGTCGCGGGGACCGCTGGCCGCTGATGCGGACGGTGTCCTTCGTCGGCCTCGGCCTGGGCAGCATCGGCCTGGCGATCTTCAGCTTCGTGGGCGTCTACGACACCGTGCTGTTCTGGAGTCACATGATCCAGCACATGCTGCTCAACATGATCGCCCCGGTTTTCCTCGTGTTCGGGGCGCCGGTGACGCTGGCCCTCCGCACGCTGCCGAAGCGGCCGCGCGCCTGGCTGTTGGTGTTCCTGCACTCGACGGTGGCGAAGATCCTGCTGTTCCCCCCGCTCACCACGGGGCTTATGGTGGCCAGCCCGTTCCTGCTGTACATGTCGGGCTGGTATGAAATGACCTTGCGCAGCGACCTCTGGCACGATTCCCTGCACTTCTATCTGGTCACCCTGGGCTGCCTCTTCTTCTTCCCGCTGCTCGGCGTGGACCCGGTGCCGATCAAGATGCCCTACCCCATCCGCATCCTGCTGTTCCTGCTCACGATGCCGTTCCACGCTTTCCTGGGCGTGACGATCATGGGCTCGACGCGGCTGATCGCGGAGGAGTGGTACCTGGCCTTTGAGCGGTCGTGGGGTCTGTCGCCGATGGAGGATCAGTCCTGGGCGGGGGGACTGATGTGGGCCACGGGGGACATCACGATGTTCGCGGCCATGATCACGATCTTCATCCAATGGATCAAGGACTCCAACCGGGAGGCCAAACGGGTGGACAGGGCCCTGGACCGGGAGGAGGCCCAGCGCACCAGGCAGCCGGGTCTTGGCTACGATGACCCCCAGAAGGATCCTCGGCCGACGGTTGTCGGCGACAACGCGAAGGAAGACCCAAGATGAGCGAAGCCACCGCGAAGGTGCTGGTGTTCTCCGACGACCGAACGGTGCGCGAACAGGTCCGGCTGACCCTAGGCAGCAGCGTCGCCCGCGATCTGCCGCCGATCGAGATCTTCGAGGTCGCCACCCAGGGCGCGCTGCTGCGCACGCTGGACGCCGGCACGGACTACGCGGTGATGATCTTCGACGGCAACGCCCAGCCCTCGGGCGGGTTCGGTCTGGCGCACCAGGTGAAGGAGGAGTACGCCGACTGTCCTCCTGTGATGCTGCTCGTCTCCCGTGAGGCGGACGCCTGGCTGGCGTCCTGGGCGCGCGCCGAGGCCGTGGCCCCCTTCCCGATCGACCCGGTGACCATGCCCGTCCAGGCGGCCAACCTGATCCGCGCCCGGTTGGCGCAGGTCGGCTGATGTCGGGCTACACCTGGCCCGACATCCTGACCGGCCTGGTGCGCAGCGAGGGCCTTGAGTCCACCGCAGCCACCTGGGCTTTGAACGAGATCCTCGCGGGGCGCGCCTCAGACGTGCAGATCGCGGCGTTGCTGACGGCGCTGCGCGCGAAGGGCGAGTCCGAGGACGAGATCGCGGGGTTGGCGGACGCGATGCTCGCTAACGCGCTGCCGATCGCGCTGGACCCTGACGCGGTGGACATCGTGGGCACGGGCGGCGACCGCGCCAACACCGTCAACATCTCGACGATGGCCGCCATCGTCGCTGCGGGCGCGGGTGCGAAGGTGGTCAAGCACGGGTCGCGGGCGGCGTCGTCGATGGCGGGCACCGCTGACACGCTGGAGGCGCTGGGGGTGCGGATCGACGTCGAGCCCGCGAAACAGGCGGGGATCCTCGACGAGGTGGGCATCGTGTTCCTCTTCGCGCAGCTGTACCACCCGGCGATGAAGAACGTGGCGGGGGTGCGCAAGGCGCTGGGGATCCAGACCACCTTCAACTTCCTCGGCCCGCTGGCCAACCCGGCCCGGCCGCGCGCGATGGCGTTGGGTGTGGCCAACGACGACGTGGCCCCGGTGATCGCGCGGGTGCTCGCCGAACGCGGCACGCGGGGCATGGTGTTCCGAGGGTTCGACGGATTGGACGAGTTGACCACGACGTCGGAGTCTGACGTGTGGATGATCTCTGAGGGCCGCGTGCACCGCACGGTGCTGAACCCGGAGGACCTCGGCCTGGAGCCGGCGGCACCGCACGACCTTCACGGCGGTGACGCGCCGCACAACGCGCAGGTGGCCAGGGACATGCTGGCCGGCAAGCCGGGCCCGGTGCGCGACATCGTTGTGTTGAACGCGGCCGCGGCCTTGTTGGCGTACCGGGGGATCTCGACGGTGCTGCCGCTGGTGGACCAGATGCGCGAGCCTCTCAAGGCGGCCCAGGACGCCGTCGACTCCGGCGCCGCCGCCTCCACCCTCGACCGCTGGGTGGAAGCCACCAACCGCTGACGAGACCTTTCCCGCTGGCTGAGGTACAGCGGAGGGCCCCCTACCGCTGGCTGAGGTGCCGCGCAGCGGCCTCGAAGCCTCAGAGACGTGACCCCTCGGCCCTCGGCGACGTTTCGTTCCTGCTCTATCGGAATCCTACGGCCGACGGTGGACCTGGCCCGGCCGTCGATCACGACCGTGCAGATACAGCCGCATTCGTTTCGTCGGCGAGATCATCGGGTTGCGGGTGACCGGATCGAACGTGATGGTCCATTGGTCCGCCGCGTCGTTGAAGCGTTGTGGCTCCACGACGGCGTGGTGGTGGGCGCATAACAAGACCAGGTTTCCCATCGAGGTTGGCCCGCCGAGGTACCAGGGGATCACGTGATGGGCTTCGCAGGCTGTATCTGGTGCCGTGCAGTTGGGGAAGATGCAGCCACCGTCGCGGATGGTCAGCGCTTTGCGGAGGCCGCGGCTGACGAGGCGCTCAGTGAGGCCGAGGTCCAGCACCTCAGACCCGCCGCCGAGCACCACGGGCGTGAGGTCTGCGTCGCAGCACAGGCGACGCAGCTCCCCGGCGGAGATCCTCGTGCCCGAGGCCAGCACGCCGACGGCTTCGGCGCGACCGCGGAGGTCGGATTCCTGGATGGTGACCACGATCCGGGGCCGGTCTCCCGCGACAGTCGGGGCCCCGCGGTGCTCGCCCACCAGGGTGGTGAAAGCATCGGCGCGGCGCTGCTCCGGCGTGCGGCCCTGGTCTGCGGCCGCGTGATCGCGCAGTAGCTGCGGCCCGGGGCGCAGCGAACGGACACCGGTGAGCCGATCTCGCGCCGCTCGTCGATCCGCCTGGACGTAGGCCTCGACGGTGGCGATCAACGGTGCCGCGTCCACCGCGGGCAGCGACCCCCTGAACCACACCGAGCCGTCGCCGTCGTCCCCGTAGGAGAATGAGCGCTTCGCCTTCGCCCGCCGGGCCTGGGCCTCCATATCCGCGACCAGCTGTTCCCGGGTGGGCACCTGTTCCGGCGCAACCTCGGCCAGGACCAGCGGCGCCAGCTTCGACAACTCCCGCGGTGTGGTGGTGCCTGCCCGTCCGAGGAACGCCTCCTGCGCTCGCTCCAGCTGCTCCGCGGTCAGCGAGGCCGGAAGCTCTGCCATGCCCTTCGAGATGGCCACGGCATGCGCCGGAGACACCTCGCCGTCGAGCGCCGCCTGCTTCACATGGGAGTGGGCCGCGACATCCCGCGCCTGGAAGACCTGCGCTGCGGCTTCTTTCGTGTCACGCTGCTCCGACACCGCCAGAAACGACGTCAACGGCGTGCCGGCCGCCCGCATGGACGCCTGCGCCCGGTTGGCTTCGTCGGTCAGCACGAGGGCCAGCGTCCCCACTCGCTCCGACAGCCGCCGCGCACGCTGCATCAACCGCAGCCTCGCCGGGGCATCCAGCCCTGCGCGCTCGGCGTGATCCACCTGCGACAGCGTGGACTCCAGCGCATCGAGCGCCTGATCCGTGGTGAGCTGCCGTTGATGCATGCCCCCATTTTAATCGAACACAAGCGCCAACCCCAGCATCCGGAGCGACCGTTACCCAATCGTGATAATCGTACGCATGAACGAGCAGTGTGCCGTGTGAAGGCTCCCAGAAGCAGCGATGTCCTCGATCCTCTGGTTGGGATCCTGCTCTGGGGGCTGCCTTAAGAGCCCGCAGGTCAGCTGCGGCGTTGGCTGGCGCGACGCAGGAGTGCCCAGGCCACAGTGAAGATGCCGAGGGAGAGCAGGCCAGCGCCCGAGATCAGGGCCAGGGCGGTCGGGCTGATGAGCCATGCTCGCCAAGGTGCCAGCTCGGGCGGCGGCGCGGTCTCGGCCGGGCCCAGGTAGAGGGAGCGCCAGGTGCCGCTGGAGTCGAGCATGATGACGCTTCGCCAACCTTGGATCCCGGCGGTGGGCGTGCGGCCGAAGTCCAGCAGCGCTTCGCCGTCGGCGTCTGCCTTGACCGTCTCCCAGGCTTCGAACTCCCGCCGCATGCACACGGTGGAGCCCAGCTGCACGCCCGTGAGCAAGTATGTGGAAGTGGTCAGCGAAGCGTAGGACTGGGTCTTCGCCTGCGGGGCGCAGGGGTTGTCGCCGAGGTCGATCGGAAGTCCGGGGGGCACTATTCCGTCGGCGAGAATCGGTGGAAGGTCAGGCGGGGGGCCACTGGGCGGACCTTCGGGATCCATGGGCGTCGGGGGCTGACCGGCCATGTCCGCTGGACCGGGCGGGGGGCCGGCTGGGTCGTCCGGGATCGGTGGTGCGGGCGGCTCCTCGCCGCCAGGTGGCGGCTCGGGAACGCGTAGATCCTCCTGCAGCTGCGCGATCAGCTGTTGCGCCAGCAACGCATGGCCCGCCGGCGTCGGGTGGAAACTCCCTAGCACCACATGCATTGGATGCTGTGGAAAGGTCGGCGGCCACTGGAGGTGCCACTCGCGCAGGGCAGGCGCGGCTGTGTCGTCGCCACAGACCGCCCGCCGGGAGAACTCCTCTCCAGGGAGAACCACGGTGAACCCCTGCGTCTCTGCGGCGAGGAAGATCTCTCCGTTCAGACGATCAGTGAATCGGCGCAGGAACTGCACCTCGGAGGAAGTCAGGCCCACGCGCGGGCACTCCTGTAGCGAGGAGTCGAATGGCGTCGGGTAGCCCACTACGTAGACGATGGCAGAGGGGGCTGCTGCTCGGACCGCGGCGTACACGGAGCGGAGTCGTGGCTGCATGACCGCGGTCAGATTGTCGAACCAGTCCTGCGCCAGCGCCACGCAGGACTCGCCGATGCCCATGCAGTAGGCGATGATCTCAGCGAACAAGGCATCGTTTCCCCCAATGCTCAGCAGCACCACTCGGGCATCGGGATGCTCCTCGAGCACGCTGCGTTGAAGCGGCTCTCCGGGCCACTTGGTCGCCTCTGGGGTCTGTGGGACGTCAACTCCGAAGCCGACGTTGAACGTCTCGGCTCCCGAGCAGGCCGCGAACACCAGATTGAGGTCGAGTGCGTCGGCGACAGCCCGGGGGTAGGCCGTCGGCGCGCGCCGGCACTGATTCACTCCCGGCACATCGGTACCCACCTCGAATACCTCAGCGCCCTCACCGGAGATGTACGAGTCGCCGAGAGCCACCAGGGTGCCGCGATCACCAGTCCCCTCCTTCTCGGGCAATGGCGAGGCGCTGCCGTGGGAGATCCCAAACGCAAGGAATGCGCTGACCATGATCAGCCAGGCCAAGGCGGAGATGGCGAGGGCCTTGAGCACCGTCAGCATCTGATCGTCTCCCGTCGGTGAAGTGGGCCGTGAAGGCCGAATGGTCAGGATCGTCGCACTGTGGGGCCCGCGGGAGTGTGTATCGGGCGAAACAGCCGTAGTCACCGCCGGGCCAACAGGTGCGTGACAAGACGTATCGACGGCGACTCACGCCAGCCCCATCCACACCGCCGCGACAATCGGGCCCAACCACAACGCCGGTCCGTAAGGGAAGTACGCCGGCCGCCGCGAATCCCGCCGCGCCCACACCGCATGCCCGACGGCGTGCACGGCGCCCAGGGCGGTGCCGAAAAACAGCGACGCCGTCCACATCGACACCCCGCCCTGCCCGGCTACCGCCCCGATCAACAGCGCCAACCGCACATCCCCGAACCCCAGCCCGGGGGAGAGGTGCCACGCCAGATACAGCAACCCGAACGCCGCCAGCGCCCCGACGACGGCGCCCACCGCTGCCCAGATGTCGAGCACCGCGAGCGCGACCAGCCCGAGCACCATCGCCGCGACACCCACGTAGTGCAGTTGTCGTGGCAGGAACGTGGTCCGGAGGTCGATGTAGGCCAGGGGAGCGCCGATCCCGAGGTACGGCACCCACAGCCACCACAGCTCCGTCGGCAGCACCCACAGCACCGTCGCCGCCACGAACGCGGCCACGGAGACCCCCAGCACGCTCGACGGCGTGACCAGGAGGGCGAAGTCCGGCGCCTCGTCGTCGTCCAGGACGCGCACCCGCGGCACCGCGAACGCCATCACGACGGCGGCCACCACCGCGACCACCCCGGCAGCCACCCACACCATGCCCCGACCCTAGCCCCTGCCCAGTCCGCCCCCTGGTCAGTCCAAGCAGCCGCCCCGGCTGTCCCAGGGTCGGTGACCCAACGTCACCATCCGAGTGCGATTCCGGGGAGATGGCGCTGTATGCGGTCCATCTCCCCGGAATCTCACCGGGAATCAATGGCGGCCTCCGAACAATCCCTGCTCCGCGCCACCACTCGAAGTTTCAGCAGCATCGAAGTCGAAGTTTCAGCAGTCCGCGGGCCCTGCTTTCGAGGGCGCAAGGCATCCCGATTCAGCGGTCCAGCAGCGACCCCATCCGGTCAGAGATCAGCGCCATCGCCCGCTCCGGCGCCAACCGGGTGAACAGGTCCAGCATCTGCGCGTCCCGTCCCAGCGCGACACGGTAGCTCCCGCGCTCCATGCCCCGGATGATGAGCCGAGCCGCCTCCTCGGGGGAGGTGAGCTTCATCCGGCCCTGGCCCTCCGTTCCACCCGAGCCCCCGCCGGGCGTCGTCACCCCGCTGTTGGCCGTGATTCCCGTCCGCACCGCGCCGGGGAACACCACAGTCACCGCGACATTCGTCTCCCGCAACTCCGCATGCAACCCCTCGGTGAACATCTTCACAGCCGCTTTGCTCGCCCCGTACAGGGTCTGTCCGGGGATGGGGATGAATCCGCCCATGCTGGAGACGTTGACGACGGCGGCCTTCGGGCGCTTGAGTAGCTCGGGCAGGAACGCCTTCGTCATGGCGACGACACCCCAGAAGTTCACGTCGAGGACACGGTCGATGTCCTCGAACGAGAGGTCCACCACTTTCACGAACCGCTGGATGATCCCTGCAACGTTGAGCAGCCCGTCCACCTGCCCGTGCGCCTGGATGACGGCCCCGGGCAGCGCCGCGACGGCGGCCCGGTCGGTGACGTTGAGCGCGTGCAGCGTCAACCGGTGCCCCTCTCGCCCAGCGAGCTCGCGTGTCTCCTCCAGTTTGGCGGCGTTGAGGTCGACCGCGGCCACCTCGGCCCCCTTGCGCAGGAGTCCGAGTACCACCTGGCGCCCGATTCCCTGTCCGCCTCCCGTGACGACGAAAACCTTGCCGTTGATCTGCATGCCGGATCCTCCATCAGTTCTGCCGGATCGTCATCGACCCGGACTCTGCTCGTCGGCCCCCGGCCGAGTGTTAAAGCTTACCGGACAGAAGTGTCCGGTAGGAAGGTCGGGCCTGCAGCTCGTGAAGCCTTGGATCATCTCGCAGCAGGGCGGGACGGTGGTCAACATGCGCCCCGACGCCGAGGATCAGATATACCGTGACAAGGCCGTGAACTACGGCTGGCTGCTTGTCATCTCGGCCGACGGCAAGGTGGAGGTCAACGTCAAGGACGCGCCAAGGACTCCTCGGAGCGCCTGATCGAGCAGGTCAATTCCGGCGCCCTCAAGGGCGTCAAGGAGATTGCCGAGAAGGCCAAGGAGCTCCTGGGCGGCGCAAGGTGAAGCCGGAGACCGCTTAGCCCGGAGAGGTAACGTTTATGGCGGCGGAAAGGTAACGTTTGACACCCCGTATTGGTATCGACGCTGGTTGAGGTGCCGCGCAGCGGCCCCGCCAGCTCGGTCCCTGAGGAGGCGCGCCGCCGAAGGCGCGAGTGCCGTCTCGAAGGGTCGTAACTCGAACTTCCCTACCGCCGCGACACTAAGGTCTCCAACACCCCCACAACCACTGACAAGTGCCCGTCGATCTCACGAGCCGCGACACTCGCCGCCTCCTGCCCCCGACGGTACGGGTCGCGCACCTCGTCGCCCTCCTGCACCGTCCGGTTGCTCCACAGGTGCCCGGCCAAACCCTCCAGGGTGACATCCCCAGGAAGCTCAGCCAGCACCCGGGACGCATGCCCGATCACGTACGTCTTCCGCCCCGCCGCCGGCCACTCGTCGAGCAGGTAGCGCCTGTGCTCGCCCGCCATGGTGAGGATGAGGTCGGCGTCCTCCACGAGGTCGCGGGTGACCTGCCGCGCCCGGTGCGCCCCCGGCTCCCCGTCGACCTTCAGCTCCTGCGCCATGGGCGGGTCGATGCCCTCCCCGACGAGGGCACGCGTGCCCGCCGACGAGAATTGAACCCCGGCCGGCGCCACCGCGTTGGCCGCGACATCCGCGTACGCCGAGCGGCAGATGTTGGCCGTGCACACGAACAGCACCTTGTATGCCCGACGGCGGGGCGAGGAGGGCGCAGCGGGGGAGTCCGCCTCCTCCCGACGCGGGGCAGCGTCGGCCCACCGCCCGAAGCCGCGTTGCGCATCGCCCGACCCACTCGACCCGCCAGACCGACCGGACCCGCCAGACCCAAACGACCCGTCCGCGTCCCCGCCGTCGCCCACAGGACCAGGATCCGTCCCTCGAGCGCCCCGCTGAGCGTCGACGGCCGGCTGCTCCCTCCGGCCTGCCACGCGGAAGGGCACGGCGTCCGCGAGCATCGGGTTGGCGGCGTCGTCGGGGGAGACGGTGGCCCGGCGCTCGGGGATGGGCCAGGGGATGTCCAGGGCGGGGTCGAACAGATTGACGGTGGAGTACCGGGCCCGAGCCTCGGGGGTCCAGTGCTGGTCGAGGAGGGTGGTGAGGGTGGTGTCGTCCTCGAGGATCTGCACCGAGTTCGCCACGCCCCTGGGGACGAAGACGGCGGTGTCGGCGTCGAGCTCGGCCGTGACCACGGCGCCGTACGACTCCCCGGGGCGCAGGTCCACCCATGCGCCGAACGCCCGCCCCCGCACCACGGTGATCAGCCGGTCCCAGGGCTCGGCGTAGAGCCCGCGCGTGATGCCGCTGCGGTGGAAGTGGCGAACGTTGTGCTGCACAGGCCGGAAGTGACGCAGCCCGAGCACGCTCATCCTGGCCTCGTTCCAGGCCTCCGCGAACCAGCCGTCCTCGTCGCGTTGCACGGTCAGCGGCACGAAGGTCAGCCCCGGGATCTCCATCCCCTGACCCTACCCTTACTCGCTGGTTGGGCCTGGCGCGCGCGGAGCGCCGCGACCCGCGTCGAAACCGCCTGGCGCCCGGTGCAGCGACCCAACCACCAATACGCTGTCCCAATGCCGCGACACCTGAGTCTCCCCGAAGCCAGACGCGTCGCCATCACCGCCCAGGGCCTCGCCGCCCCGCGCCCAGCAACCCCCACCACAGCAGCCATCACCAGAGTGATCGCCAAAATGGGCGTCCTCCAGCTCGACACCGTCAACGTCTTCGAGCGCTCCCACTACCTCCCCCTCCTGGCGCGCCTGGGCCCGTACCCCAAGGCCACGCTCGACGCCCTCCTCCACCACGACACCCCGAAGCCCCGCCTCGGCCGCTACACCGAGTACCTGGCCCACGAGGCCACCATCATCCCCGTCACCGACTGGCCCCTGTGGCACTGGCACCGCACCGCCCCGAAGCGCCCCGGCTTCGAGAACTGGGCCACCGAACACCAGTCCCTGATCGCCGACGTCCTGGCCGAGTTCGCCGACCGCGGCCCGCTGCGCATCCGCGATCTGGACCATCCGGAGAACGTGTCGCTCGGCGGCGGCTGGTGGAACAAGAACGACGTCCACTGGGCCGCGCAGTACCTGTTCCACACCGGCGAGCTGGTCACCGTCGGCCGCCAACGCTTCGAGCGCTTCCTCGCCCCTGCGGCCACCACACTCCCACCCCAGGCCCTCGCCCCAATCCCGAAGCCAGACGCCGTCCGCGAGCTCATCCGCCGCGCCGCCGTCGCTCACGGGGTGGCCACCCTGGAGGATCTGGCCGACTACCCGCGGCTCAAGACCGCAACCGCCCGCCAGGCCGTCGACGACCTCACAGCCGTCGGCATCCTCGAGCCCGTCACCGTCGACGGCTGGGCGAAGCCCGCCTGGATGCCCGCCGGCCAGCGCGTCCCCCGGCGAGTGGAGGCGGCGGCGCTGCTCAGCCCGTTCGACCCGCTGGTCTGGTTCCGCCCCCGCGCGGAGCGGCTGTTCGACTTCCACTACCGCATCTCCATCTACACGCCCAAGGAGCAGCGCGAGCACGGCTACTACGTCCTACCGGTGCTGCTCGACGACCAGATCGTGGCCCGCGTGGACCTCAAGAGCGACCGCAAGGCGGGCGTCCTGCGCGTCCAGCACGCCCACATCGAGCCCGCCCAGCAGGGGAGGATCGACGAGGTGGCCAGCCGGGTCGCGCCCCTCCTGTCCGAGGCCGCCCAGTGGCAGGGGCTGTCGGACGTCGCGGTCACGGGCCCCGGCACCCTAGCCCCCGCCCTGGCAAGACTTACAGTTGGCTGAGGCGCCGCGCAGCGGCCTCGAAGCCTCGGAAACTCAGACGGACACGGTCACCCGTCCGAGGTTTCGAGGCCCGGGCCCGGCCTCCTGTCCGCGCCGAGGCGCGCGAGAACCTACGGGCGTCGCGGATCCCGGCCAGGTCGTCGGCCGTTGCCGCTCAAGTAGAGCTGCATCCGTTTCGTCGGTGCGATGACTGGTTTCCGCGTGACCGGGTCGAAGGTGATGGTCCATTGGTCCGCGGTGTCGTTGAAGCGCTGCGGTTCGACCACCGCGTGGTGGTGTGCGCAGAGGAGGACCATGTTCCCCAGCGACGTGGGCCCGCCGAGATACCAGGGGACCACGTGATGGGCTTCGCAGGCGACGGCCGGGGTGGTGCAGTTGGGGAAGATGCAGCCGCCGTCGCGAATGGTCAACGCCTTGCGGAGGCCGGGGGTGACGAGCCGCTCGGTGAGCCCGAGGTCCAGCACCTCGGACCTGCCGCCGAGCACCACGGGGGTGAGGTCTGCGTCGCAGCACAGCCTGCGCAGGTCCCCGGGCGCGACCACCGCGTCGGAGGCCAACACGCCGACGGCCTCGGCGCGCTCGCGTAGGTCTGACTCCTGGATGGTGACGACGATCCGGGGCCGGTCTCCGGCCACCGTCGGCGCCCCGCGATGCTGGGAGACCATCACCGTGAACGCGTCCGCCCGGCGCTGCTCGGGGGTGCGGCCCTGATCCGCCGCCGCGTGATCGCGCAGCACCTGCGGGCCGGGGCGCAGCGAACGGACACCAGTGAGCCGATCCCGCGCCGCCCGTCGATCGGCCTGCACGTAGGCCTCGACGGTGGCGATCAGCGGCGCCGCGTCCACGGCCGGCAGCGACCCGCGGAACCAGACAGAGCCGTCGCCGTCGTCGCCGTAGCTGAACGACCGCTTCGCCTTCGCTCGCCGCGCCTGCGCCTCCACGTCTGCCACGCGCTGCTCCGCTGTGGGCAGCTGCTCCGGCGC
Source organism: Tessaracoccus luoxuelianae (assembly GCF_054483915.1). NCBI lineage: Bacteria > Bacillati > Actinomycetota > Actinomycetes > Propionibacteriales > Propionibacteriaceae > Tessaracoccus > Tessaracoccus luoxuelianae. The sequence continues at coordinate 1,628,522 of NZ_CM137013.1, forward strand.
GACCTCCGCCAGCACCACCGGTGCCAGCTTCGACAACTCCCGCGGCGTGGTGCTCCCGGCCCTGCCGAGGAACACCTCCTCCGCCCGCTGCAGTTGCTCTGGGCTCAAGGTGGCCGGCAGCTGCGCCATGCCCTTCGTGATGGCCATGGCGTGGGCGGGGGAGACGTCGCCGTCGAGCGCGGCCTGCTTGACCTGGGGGTGGGCCGCCACATCGCTCGCCCGGAACACCTGCGCGGCCGCTTCTCTGGTATCGCGCTGCTCACTCACCGCGAGGAAGGACGTCAAGGGGGTGCCTGCCGCCCTCATGGACGCCTGCGCCCGGTTGGCCTCGTCTGTCAGCACGTGGGCCAGCGACTCAAGCCGCTCCGACAGCCTCCGTGCCCGCTGCATCAGCTGGAGCCTGGCTGGCGCATCAAGCGCCGCCCGCTCGGCGTGATCAACCAGCGACAGCGTGGATTCAAGCGCGGTGAGCGCCTGTTCCGTGGTGAGCCGCCGTTGGTGCATGGCCCCATTTTAATCGAACAAACGTGCCCGTCCAAGCCGCACGGGACGACTGTTACCCGATCGTGATAATCGCACAAGTGGGCTGCTGTTGGTCTGGACTCACCCGAGACAATCGGAGTGACAAGGACCTCTCTCCTTCCCGCACCCCTGCCCACGGTGTAACTCCTGCGTCCTGCACTCTGCAGACTGTCAACGATAAGTACTGCAAAGTGTCAACGTTGAGTTCTGCAAAGTGTAAACTCTCGTCATGCAACCCAGATCGGAGGCATTGTGGATTACCTCCCCCGAATCCTCGATGACCTTCTGAAGAAGCGGCTTCAATCCGCCGGCGCGGTCCTCATCGAGGGGCCGAAGGCCTGCGGCAAGACGCGCAGCGCCGAGCGGGCAGCCGCCAGTGCCGTCTACCTGGACCGCGATGAAGCAGCTATCCGTGCGCTGGACGTTGACCCGGGACTCGTACTGGGCGGACCTTCGCCGCGATTGGTCGACGAATGGCAGCTGGACGGCACCCGCTTGTGGAATCACGTGCGGGCTGAGGTGGACCGGCGAGGGAAGCCCGGGCAGTTCATCCTCACCGGGTCGGCTGTGCCGAATGACGACGTGCGCCGCCACTCCGGCGCGGGGCGTTTCGCGCGTCTCGTGATGCGTCCGCTCACCCTCTTCGAGTCGTCCGATTCCACGGGCGCCATGTCCCTCCGCGCGCTGCTGGCCGGCGAGCGACGCACGTCGCCTGCCGACACTGTCACCCCTGAGCACGCCGCAGAGCTCATCGTCCGGGGTGGGTGGCCCATCAACCTCGGCTTGTCGGTCCAGGATGCGTCTGCGGCCAACCGCGACTATCTGCGCACCGTCGCCGAAGTGGACCTTCGACGGATCGCGGGACCTCGGCGAGACCCGGCTCGAGTACTGCGGTTCATCCAGGCGCTCGCCCGGAACACTGCGATGGAACACGTGGTGACCAGGTTGTCGGCGGAGGCTGATGGCCCAGACATCTCGCTCTCGCGTCCCTCGGCGCACGAGTACCAGGATGCACTGGCCAGGCTCATGCTCCTGGAGGTCCAACCGGCCTGGTCCACGCACCTGCGATCGCGGGCGAGGCTGCGTGAAAGGGCACGCACGCATCTCGTCGACCCGTCTCTGGCTGCCGCCGCACTCGACGCCAGCCCCGCGAAGCTCCTCCGCGATCTCAACACTCTGGGCTTGCTGTTCGAGTCACTCGCGGTCCGCGATGTCCGCGTATACGCCGAGGCGGCGGACGCGTCCGTGTACCACTACAGAGACTCTGACGGGCTTGAGGTCGACATCATCGTCGAGTCCAGTGATGGGACCTGGGGCGCGTTCGAGGTGAAACTGGGTGCGGGGCAGGTGGACCGGGCGGCTGCATCGCTGTTGAGCTTCGCTGCGAAGGTCGACACGGTGAAGGTGGGGGAGCCGGCCGCGCTAGGGGTGATCACCGCTGGCGGCTACGGCTACACCAGGCCCGACGGGGTGGTCGCCATCCCGATCGGCGCGCTGGGGCCCTGATCGACCAGCAGCCAGCCCTCGCCACGCGGCATCCCCGCTCCCACCTCCTCTGACGGCGAACGTCTATTCCCTCTCCCACCCCGTCTGGGTTAGGGTGCTCGATGAGTCAAGAAGCTGGCTCACTGCCCCGCGGTTGGGGTGGCCGCTTCTGCGACCCTTCCTCCCCGCGACATGTCAGGGGAGCCGACGAGTGTCTCCCCTCCTGCTGGAAGGTGAGACCTGTGCGCATTCTTGGTTCAGACCGACGACAACCCGCGCCACACCCGGCGCCATGAGCGGCCTCGCGGGGGCCGTGACCCTCGGGCGCGGGGTTCGGCCGGACGTCGACACGGTCAGCCGGATGCTGGAGGCCCTGGAGGGCCGACGGTGGGGGCCGCGGCGGATCTGGGGCGACGGGCACGCGGTGCTCGCCTACCGCTACGCCGGAACCCCGGACTGCAGCGATCTGCAGCCCGTCGTCGACGTCGACTCCGGAATCGCGATCGTCGCGGACGCGCACCTCGGCAACCGCGACAGGCTCCGTCGGCAGCTGGGCGCCACCCGCGACGGCGACGCCCACCTGATCCTGGCCGCCTACGCCCGCTGGGGTGAGGCCTTCGTCGAGCACCTGGACGGCGAGTTCGCGGTGGTGCTGGTGGACCGGGCCAAGCGGAAGGTGCTGCTGGCCAGGGACGCCCTGGGGGTGAAGCCGCTGTATGTGGCCGACACCCCCGCCGGCCTGCTGTTCGCCTCCACCCTCCCGGCGGTGCTGGCGGCTGGGGGAGTGGACACCTCGATCGATCCGGAGGCGCTGCATCACTACCTGAGCCGGAGTTCGGTGGTGCCGGCGCCGCGGACCATCGTGAAGGGGGTCCGCAAGCTCCCTCCCGCGACGCTGCGGGTCATCGACGTCGACGGCACCCGCGACCGCGTCTACTGGCGGCCGGACTCCCAGGACGACGGCGACCTCGAGCGATGGTCGCAACACGAGTGGCATGAGGCCGCCCATGAGGCCCTGCTCTCGGCGGTCCGGAGCCGGCTGCCGGGGTCCGGGCCGGTGTCAGTGCTGCTGTCGGGAGGGCTGGACTCGAGCCTGCTGGTGGCCCTGCTCGCCGACTGCCATCGGGGCGAGGTCAACACGTTCAGCATCGGCTTCGACAGCTCGGAGGACGTTCCCGGCGACGAGTTCGAGTACTCCAGCGTGGTGGCCAGACGCTTCGGCACCACCCACCACTGCCTGCACATCCCCACCGCCGAGCTGGTGCCGGCGGTGGCCGCCGCGGTGGAGGACATGGCCGAGCCGATGGCCGCCCACGAGGCGCCCGCGTTCCACCTGCTGGCCCGTCACGCCTCGGAGCACACCGACACCGTGATGTCCGGGCAGGGCGCCGACGAGGTCCTCGGCGGCACCGTGGACCACCGCAATGGTTTCGGGCGGAGCTCGAGCCGCTCGGGGACGCTGTGCGGATGACCAGGGTGTGGGGGGTGGAGGCGACGATGCCGTTCCTTGACCGGCACCTGCTGGAGCTGGCGGCCCACCATCCCCAGGGGGAGCGGGGCGGGTCCGACGTGTTGGCGACTCTGGGCCGTCGCCTGCTGCCCGACGGCGTGGTGCACCGCCCGAAGGGGCACCTGCTGCTGCCGGCGTTGATGAACCTGGACGGCCCGGTGCTGGGCCTGGTGCGCGACACGCTCTCCTCGCAGGCGGCCCGGGGCCGGGAGATCCTGCAGCCTCAGGTGATGGAGACGCTGCTGGCGGCGCAGCGGGGGAGTTCGCTCCCGGCCGGCGTCAACGGCTTGTGGCAGCTGACCGTGTTGGAGATGTGGTTGCAGCGCCACCGCGTCTGACGCGGGCCATCGGCAGTTCGCCGGTGGTGATGATCTCGTCGGCGATGACGGACATCTTCAGGAAGGATGCACACCCACTCTCGGGCTACTCGAATCTACTCTAAACCGCTTAGAGTAGATTCGAGTGGCCTTGGCCTCCCGGGGCGCCTCAGGCGTCGCTGCGAGGGATTCCCCGCCGTCGGGTGGCTGCCGTCCTGGAGAGCCGCGAATTCGTCGTAGGCGGGGCGTAGCACCTCGGCCAGCGGGCGGCCGCGCACCGTGACCGGCACGCGGGGGAGCTGATCCAGCAGGTTCGGCCCGGTCACGGTAGGCGACCGGAGCGACGGCGCCGCGGCAACGTAGAACACCTCGAGCAGCTCCGTCAGCGGCGTTACCGCATCCGAACCCTCCGAGCCCTCCGAGCCCTCCGAGTCGTCGGAGACGACGGCGTCGAGGCGGGAGAGCAGATCCTCCCTGTCGCGGCCACGCCAGGCGAGGATCTCGAAGGGATCGGCATCGAATCGTTCGGCAAGCAGGTAGAACACCGCGGCCAGATGCTTGCAGGGCACGCTCCAGTCAGGGCACGAGCAATCCAGCGACAGGTCGTCGGCGCTCTGCGGGAACAGCGCCAGGCCGAGACACTCGAAGACCCCCTCAATGTCGGGCGGCATCTCACCTGCCAGGAGCTGTGCGACGAACCAGGCATCGGCGGCCAGCGCCTCCTCAACCCTTGCCCACTGGTCCTTCCCGTACGCCGTGACCCCGATGCGCACCCGGTACGGGCGGGCGCGTGAACCCTGGACGGCGGCGCTCACCTGCCCGGGGCTCAGCTCGAGTGAGATCACCTGGCCCCGACGGGCGTAGTTGCGGCCCCTGGACAGCCGACCCCCTATCCCGGTGTCCTCAAGCACCTGGATGAAGCGGGTGGACCACCAGGTGTTGGCGATCTTCCCCCGAGCACTCCTCGCCCGCAAGCCACCCTCGACGGCGCGAGGCGTCGACGGCGGGAAGAACCGTGGATCGAAGCCGCTACTCACCGACGGCGTCCTTCGACAGGGCGAACAGGTCGCGCAGCTGGGCGGAGGACAGCTCGGTCAGCCACGCTTCGCCGTCGCCGACGACCATGTTCGCCAGTTCCTTCTTCTCGTCGATCATCTGATCGATGCGCTCCTCCAGTGTGCCGGTGCCGATGAACTTGCGCACCTGGACGTTGCGTTTCTGACCGATCCGGAACGCCCGGTCCGTGGCCTGGTCCTCCACGGCGGGGTTCCACCACCGGTCGAGGTGGATGACGTGGTTCGCGGCCGTCAGGTTCAGCCCGGTTCCGCCGGCCTTCAGCGACAACACGAACAGGGGTGAACCCTCGCCTGATTGGAACCGCTCGACGAGTTCACTGCGCCGCTCGCGCGAGGTGCTGCCCGACAGGTAGGCGGGGTCGGTGTCGAAGCGCGCCGCGAGGTGCGGCACGAGCAGCTCGGCGAACTCGGTGTACTGCGTGAAACACAGGACGCGGTCGCCCTCGGCGAGGATCTCGTCGAGGATGTCCTCCAAGCGGATGATCTTGCCGGAGCGTCGGCCGATCGGGGAGCGGTCATGCAGCAGCTGCGCCGGGTGATTGCAGACCTGCTTGAGCTTGGTCATCGCCGCGAGCACGTTGCCGCGCCGCTCGATGCCCTCGGATCCCTCGATCCGCTGCATCATCTCGTCGACCACCGCCTGGTACAGGGAGGCCTGCTCGACCGTGAGTCTGTAGTGCTGTTTGATCTCGATCTTCTCGGGCAGGTCGTCGATGACGGCCGGATCGGTTTTGACCCTGCGCAGGATGTAGGGGCGGGTCACGCGTCGCAGCAGCTTGGCGGCGTCGTCGTCGCGGTGGCGCTCGATCGGGGTCGAGAAGCGGGCGCGGAACAGCTCGGGCGAGCCGAGGACGCCGGGGTTGAGGAAGTCCATGATGGACCACAGCTCGGTGAGCCGGTTCTCCACCGGTGTCCCGGTGAGGGCGATGCGCTGGCCGGCCTGCAGGCGGCGCACGGCCTTGGCGGTACGCGACAGCCGGTTCTTGATGGCCTGAGCCTCGTCGAGCACCACCCGCTCCCACTCGACCTCCGCGAGCTGGTCCATGTCGTTCAGGGCGGTGGCGTAGGTGGTCACGACGATGTCGGTGCCGGCCAGGGCGGCGGTGAGGTCCTCGTCCCGCAGCCGCTCCGGGCCGTGGTGCGCGTGCACCCTCAGCGCCGGCGCGAACCTGGCCGCCTCGGCCTCCCAGTTGCCGATGAGCGACATCGGGCACAGGAGCAGGGTGGGGGCCGTCGGGCTGTCTGCGCTGTCTGCGGCACGGTGGCGGGCCGTCGACTCGAGGGCGAGGAGCTGAATGGTCTTGCCGAGTCCCATGTCGTCGGCGAGGCAAGCGCCCAGCCCTAAACGGCCGAGGAAGGAGAGCCAGTCCAAGCCGCGGTGCTGGTACGGCCTCAGCGTGGCGGTGAAGCTGTCTGGCGGCTCGATGCCGGTCACTGTGTCGGGCACGGTGCCGACGAGCACGTCGCCCAGCCAACCTTCGGCAGCCACGTCCGTCAGAGGAAGGGGTAGCTCGAGGTCGTCGGGATGGCTGAGCGCGAGGGTGAGCAGTTCGGCGGCGGACCGGCGGCCGGTGCCTTCGCTGCGCAGGAACTCCAGGCCACGCGCCAGCTGGGCGGGATCGATGGCCACCCATTGGCCGCGGAGTTGCACGAGCGGGGACTTCGCGGCGGAGAGCACCGCGATCTCATCGTCACTCAGCCCGTGTTCCCCGACGGCAAGGTCCCAGCGGAACTCGCACAACTGATCGCGCCCGAACCCGAAGCCAGTCTCACCGTGGTCCGACGGTGTGGCGCTGAGGCGCAGCCCCACGCGGGCGGGCCGACGCCACCAGGCGGGGAGCAGAACTTCGAAGCCGGCTTCGTCGAGGGCGGTGGCGCCCTGGGTGAGGAAGTCGTAGGTGGCCTCGGCGTCGAGGCTGAGGCCGGATGGCTGGGCCTGTCGGAGCCCGGCCTCCAAGCGGGGGAACGCGCGCTGGGCACGGGCGAGCTCGGTCAGCAGTACCTCGCGTGGTCGTTCCAGCCAGCGGGCCAGGGAGCCGTCGCCGCCCCAGATGCGCGGGGCGTCGACCAGCAGGCTCGGATCAGTGCGCGAGCGCAGCAGGAACTCCAGTTCCCAGGTGGGTGCCGCTGCCGCGTCCGGGCCTGCGTCGGCCGCGGGCGGGGCGGTCGCCGGTTGAGCGTCGAGAAATGCGTCCTCCGGCGAAGCGTGCACGTTCGGGTCTCGCAGCCGCAGGACGAGCTGCGCCGGGCCGGGGGTTTCCACGCGGGCGTCGGCCCACGGTTGCAGTCGCTCGTCGAGCTCTCGTAGCTCGTCGGGGTCGGCGTCGAACCGTGCATCCGGCCCGGTGAGGGCCTCCACCCATGCCTCCGCGGCGGGCAGCCGAGCGGGGCGCCGGCCTCGTCGTGGCGGAAGGATCGATCCCACCAGCTGTGTGCGGGCGAGCGCGTCGGCGATGGTGTCCAGCGCCTCTGAGACGAGCGTGGCGGCACTGGAGGTTGGGCTCGCGGCGCGGACGGACGGGGGAGCGGCGGCGATGAGCGCTACCGCTGCCGCGGCGTCCTGCCCCGTCAGCACGGCTCTCCAGCGCGCCTCGGGACATGCCTGGGCGTTCGCGAGAGCGGGCAGCACCCGCCCACGTTCGACGAGCTCGGCGGCGTAGCGGGCCACGTCGAACAGGTGTCGCAGCGACGGGGCGGGGCGCACGTCGACGTCCTGCCACTGTCCGGGTGGGGTGTCAGCTGCGGCGGGGTCGACGAGGGGGGCGAGGCTGGTTTCGACCTTCGCCGGGTCCAGCATGAGCACCGGGACCCTCCACTCAAGCGCCGAGGGCCGGGTGGCGGGCTGCCGTCGCGGCGTGATGCGGAACAGGACAGGCGAATCCAAGGGCGCCTTCCGCAGTGATGGCAGGAGAACCGTCGCCGTCGAGGGAGTTCCGGGAACCAGGGCCTCGAGCGCCGCCGTGGTGGCGGCGAAGGGGTGCGGGCGGGCTTGCCGCAGGGCCTGGCTCGGGCTGGTGATCATCGCCTCCGAGTCTTCGGCCCACACTGCGGCGCTCCGTTTTCCGGGAATCCAGAGGGCGTGGAGAACGAGCACGCTGGTGGGCCTCCCTGATCGCGTCGGCAGTTGCGCGCCCCAGTTTAGGGCGCCCGCGTTCCATCTCCTGCAGCCTCAGGTGATGGAGGCGCTGCTGGCGGCGCAGCGGGGGAGCCTGCTTCCGGCCGGGGTCAATGGGTTGTGGCAGTTGACCGTGTTGGAGATGTGGTTGCAGCGCCACCGCGTCTGACGCGGGCCATCGGCAGTTCGCCGGTGGTGATGATCTCGTCGGCGATGACGGACATCTTCAGGTTGGAGTGTTGGCTCGCCAGCCGCATGAGGTTGAGGGCGGCGTCGCGGCTGATGGAGTGGCGGCCCATGAGGACGCCCATCGCCATGGCGATCTCCCGGTTGGTGCGCAGCGCGCTCTCCAACTGCTCGGCCTTGGACTGGCTCAGCGCGATCGAGGTGCCCATGGCGGCGAACGTCGACACCACCGCCGCCTCGCCCGAGTTCGCCCTGTCGCGGAAGGCGTCTTCGGTGTCCGCGTACAGGTTCAGGCTCGCGATGGTGCGGTCCTGATCCATGAGGTGGAGGGGTTGGGCGAAGATGCTGCGCACGCCCATCTTTCGGGCGCTTGCGGTGTATTCCGGCCAGCGGTTCTCGTGACGGAGGTCGGGCACCATGAAGGGGGTGTCGTGTTTGATGGCGTCCAGGCAGGGCCCTGAGCCGAAGGCGTACTGCAGGAGGTCCAGTTGGAGTGAGAAGTCGTCGCTGACCACCAGAGAACGGAACTCGTCTCCGTCCTGAAGCGTGATGGTGCCCCATTGCGCGCCCGCCATCTCGATTGCGGCCTCCACCAACGCGTTGGCCAGGGGCTTCTCCGTCGCCCGGAGGCGGTCCGACAACTGGTCGAACTGCGCCGCCACCTCGGCGAAGGTCAGGAACCCGTCGAACTCCGATCCGTCCAGGCCAGAGTGATCCGTCACCTGCTCAGCCATCCGATCACCACCCTCAGGGTGAAGTCCAGAGCCACGGCGGCCCGGGGGATCCCTCACTCTACCCCCGCGTCCGCCGGGACCCCCGCTACCGGGTTTCGGCCGATACCGACACGCCTGCCAGCACGCGCGCGGAGGCCGCCGCAGTTGCCCTCTCCGTCGCTCGACGAAGCGCCGCAGGTCTGCTCATGGCCTCGACGACATACGCCTGGTAGAACTCCAGCCCCATCGTGGCGGCGAAGGCGTCCCCGGCGCCCACCGAGGTGGACTCGTCGGTGACCGGCCGCGTCGGGATGGGGATCGCCCTGCCCTGGAAGCACAGGGTGGCGCCCCGCCGGCCTTGGGTCACCACGAAGCCGGTGCCGCCCGCCCCGCCATGGGCCGACCAGCGGATCGCCTTGGCGAGCGCGTCACTCTGGTCCTCGTCGGAGAAGACGACGATGTCGAAGCATGACCAGGTGGCTGCCTCGGCGTCGGTGATGTCGCGGCGCTCCACCCGCCTGTAGTGTTTGCCGCTCGGCTCGCCGCTGACCCGCATGAGGCCTTGCGCCACGAGGACGTGAACGGCATGGCCGTCCTGGCGCGCGGCGCGGAACTCCTTGATGTCCGCTGCCCGATCCTGATCCGGGACGAGGGGGCAGAAGTAGACGAGGTCGAAGGTGGCCCAGTTGGTGTGGGGGCTGATCGGCTGCAGTGGGCGGTCCGCGGGGCGCCAGTGCTGGACCCTGCCTGGGACCGCTGCCCCCTCCTCGCCCGACGGTGCGGGCTCGGCGACGTTCTTGTACGACAAGGAGCGCTGGCCCGAGGGCCAACGATCGCACGCGATTCCGCCAAGGAATGGCAGCAGGTCCTCGCCGTAGGGGCCGCTGACCAGGGCACGGAGACCGTATTCCTGCTGCAGCTGTCTGGCGATGAACAGCGCGGGCGACCCCCACGACGGCTCGAGCACGCGCCCGGCCACCTCGTTGTGGTCGAGGCAGAGATCGCCGATCACGATGACTGAAGGGCGTGCGCCGTTCAACGACACAGGTCCTCCTCATTGCTGGCCTGTCTTGGTTACTGGCATCGGATCATACGCGCCCGGCTCCTGGCGCGCCTCGCCGTACCCCAAGGCCGAGCCCCGACGCGCGTGGCCCGCTCCTCACGGCCGGAACCCCGCTGGTTGAGCCACACGCCCGCGAAGCGGCGCGAGTGCGTCGAAACCCCTGGAACCCGGTGCTGAAACCCTGCTGAGACCCGACCACACCGCGACACACCGTTTGAGTCCCCCCAAATGTGGGTATGAGATAGGTGACCATCTACCCCACAGGAGGAATCATGGGAGCCGACGACAAGATCCGCAACGCCGCTGAGGAAGCGGGAGGCAAGGTCAAGGAAGGCCTCGGCAAGGCCACCGACAACGAGCGCCTCGAAGCCGAGGGCAAGGCCGACCAGACCTCGGCCGACATCAAGCAGGCCGGCGAGAAGGTCAAGGACATCTTCAAGTAGCCGGTCCAGCAACGACGGCAGCGGCCGGTCACCATACGGTGGCCGGCCGCTGCACCGTTCGCTGAAACCTCACCCCGACGCATCCTCGGCGGTGTCTACTCGGTAATCCCCACAGTCACGAGCAACGCCCGATGGGCCTGCCCCGACACCGACTCCGTCCACGCCGACGACGCCACCAACCCCGGCGACACCATCACGTGGTCCAGCGCAACCACCGGCGGAACCATACCGTCTCCTGGAAACGTAGGCATCCACCCCAGCCCCGACCCGACGACGGCGTCACGCAACCCAGTCTCAGCCGTGAGGCGTCGCATCGGCTCGTGCTCAAGCACGGCGTTGAAGTCCCCGACGGCCACCACCGGACGGTCCGTCAAGCCGGCCACGTCCTCGATGAACTCGTCGAAGGACCCCACCCATGGCGTGATCCCGTCGGTGGGGGTGGGGATGTCGACGGCGACGAGCGCGAACTCGAAACCCGGCGCCCGCATGAGCGCTGTCGGCTGCTGCTGAGTGGCCACCCACCCGTCGAACGGCAGGTCGGTGAACACGACCGTGCCGCACACGGGGTTGCCCGGCATGGGGGAGAACGCGGCGGTGGTGTACTGGTCGGCAAGCGCCTCGATCAGCATGCTCCGCGACCTTCGCCCCAGCCCGTTGACCACGGCCACATCCGGGTTGGACTCGCGCAGGAGCCGCGCCAGCTCCTCATCGCCGGGGGTGTTGCACCGCATGTTCATCGTCATCACCGTGATGAGATCCGACGGTGGCGCGGGGACGTCTCCACGCCAGTACGGTCGAGCGATGAGCAGGTGCATCAGGAGTACCACACAGGCCAGCGCGAGTGCCGGCCGCCGGGAACCGACCAGGGCGAGCAGCGCGAGGGCGGCGGCGGCGAGAGGCAGACCGTAGGGGATCAACGACGCCGTGATGAGGACCGTCTCACCCAGGAGCTGCCATGGAGGTAGCAGATAGAGCACGCCCAGCCCGGCTGCGGCAAGGAGCGCGAGCCACGAGATCAGGCGCACAGCATGCCGCATGGTCACCCCCTCCCGCGTCCGCAAGAATAGAGCCATGGAGACCCCCGACGCGCCCCTCTACCGAGTGCCCGACGATATCGCCTGGATCGACGGCACGGAGATCGGGCTGGGGGAGGAGCTCTACCTCACACGGCTCCCGTCAGGGGAGACGATCCAGCTGAAGGGCCCCGGGCGCATGATCTGGCTGAGCGCAACTCACGACATCGACCCGATCGGGGCAGTGGCGGCGCTGGTGGGGAGGCCTCGGCAGGAACTGGTCCCACTCATTCGAGGCTTCATGTCGTCCCTAAAGCAGGACGCCTGGTTGGCGAATCGCTGAGCCGCAGCGCACATTCCGCCTGTGGCTACTGAGGATTGATCTCGAGGGGCACATTAGTCGAACCCGCCGCGATTCCTGTGTAAGCCTGCACGGTGAAGTTTCGGGTGGCCGTCTGGGGCGTCGGATTGCCGGGGACGGTGTAGGTGATCGCCGCCGAGATTGTGAACTCGAGGATATCGACCGCGTTGGAGGTGCTGCTCCTCGTAGGGCTTGTGAAGGTGACGATCGGGTTGGCGTGCGTGCCCCCGACCGCAGCTGCGGAAAAGGTGCTTCCGGTCCCGCTCGCCGACACAGAGATAGCAGTGATCGTTGCGTTCACCGCGCTGGTCGATGGCCTCCAGGTAAACGTGAGAGTGTCGCGCGTCTGGGGGGTTCCCCCTCGCGAAGCAGTGAGAGTCCCGGCGGAGATGCTGACGCTGCCAGAGGCAGCAAACGCAGGGGTCACGCCCACGGCCGCGAAGACCGGAACGCTCCACGCTGCGCTCTTTACAACGACGCGGCGGGGCATGCCCTTGGCTGCCACGTTGTCCTCGGTGTGCTCGACGCTCATCCATCCCCCTTGGGTAACCGCCGATGGTCACCATCGGACGCTGTCAGACCTAACTTTCGGTCAAGACCAGACAGTAGTGGAAGATGCGGCCGAAAGTGAACTCCGGTCCGCCGTGACGGCGCGTCGCGGCAGCTGACCTATACTCCGGGCAATGGACGCGCCTCACAACCGTTCCTCTCCAAGCTCTGGGCGTGCGGCTGAACCTCCAGATCGACAATCGGGTTCATCCCGGCTTCACCGAAGCAGTCACGAAGTCGTGGCACCGCTGCCTCGCGCCTCGAGCCGAATCGTCGCTTCGCGCATACCCGTTGCCGCTCGCGCCTCCGGCCATCGACGATCCAGAACTCATCCGGGCCGCGCTGAATCGACTCAGCCGCCGCGTCACCATCCGCCTGACCGTCGCACACACATAACGACGCGAGACCGCCGAGATCATGAGATCGACGTTTTCATCCGTGACCGTGAGCCTCTCGCGCTCCTCCCACCTGACGAGGTGGTGCTGCTCTCGCAATTTCCCACCTCCCCGGCAGAGCGGGCGGCCAGCGGCGCTTCCCTCGACGAACTCATGGACGCGGCCATGGTCCGGTTCGGCGCTCCCCGGCGTCAGGTGGCGGGGCAGCCCATGGCCGGAGCGCGGCTTCGCTGGGCCGTGCTGGAGTCCTCCTCGAGGTGTTGTGATGGGTGAGCCCCCCCTGATTCCTGTCGCGCTCAGGGTCCACCTGGCACACGCCGTCGTTCAGGCCGTCGCTGATGAAGCAGGCGTCGACATTCTGCATATCAAGGGTCCAGCTGCCACGTTCGACGTGCGCGGATACGAGCGGCACAGCAATGATGCCGACGTGATCGTTCGTCCAGACCAGGTCAAGGTGTTCCTGAGCGCCTTGGCTGGGAACGGCTGGACAGAGGTCATCGGCCTCATGAGTGGGGGTTTGTTGGAACACTCGGCCAACTGGTATCACGCGCAGCTCGGTCAGCTGGACGTTCACGTCCGCTTCCCCGGGATCCGAATCTCGTCCTCAGACGCGTTTGAGAGGCTGTGGCGAGAGAGGACGTCGGAGCAAGTCGCTCATGCGGCGTGCACGGTGCCTGCGCCCACTGCTCATCGGCTTCTCCTCCTCCTGCACGCCGCCAGGAACCCTAGGACCTACGATTCCGAGGCACAGCGGATCTGGGCGCTGGCCACCGCTGCCGATCGGGAGAACATCCGGGCCCTTGCGCACCAGCTTGATGCGGAAGTGGCCCTCGCGGTCTCGGTCGGGGGGATTCAGCAGTTCCAGGATCGTCCTGAATACACGTTCTGGGCCACGTCAGCAGGCCTGATGGACGCTCCCCGTGGGCCCTTGAGGCTTCTGGCGAGAGTTCGAGCAGCCCCACGGGGAAGCCGACGGCGCCTACTTGGAGTGTTTGGCTACGCGGGTCACGTCTTGAGGGCCAACTCCTCTGCAGAGGGCCAGCTCGGACTCGGCAAGAGAATTCGCCGACTGACGAGTTGGCTACGAAGGTGGCTGAAACCGCAGAGGCGCTCGGAGTGATGATGCCTCACCTCCACGTTCGGCTGAGATCTGTGGTAAACGGTCCGTGCTAGAGTCCAGGAAGCTTCAGGGCTTGATGACCGTGAGTGGGGGAGAGAGCAAGTGGGTTTGGCGCATTACTGGGCATTGATCCGACGAGGCTGGCCCATCATGGCCATGATCTTCGGCGGCGGAGTGCTGACCGGACTCCTGGTTTCCCTGCTGCAGCCCGTCCTCTACTCGGCCACCTCCACCGGCTACGTGGTAGCAGGCAACTCCGCCACGGTCGGCGATGCGTTCGCCGGCAGCAGCCTGGCTGCAGAGAAGGCGGAGACCTATCTTCCCCTGGTGAGGAGCCGCTCCGTTGCCGAGAGGGTAACCGCCGAACTGGAGCTCGCTACGTCGGAGCCGGTAGTCGGCAATCTCGAGGGCACCACAGAAGGCGTCATCTTCACCATCACGGCCACGGCAGACTCCCCGGATCTCGCGGCCTCCATGGCCGACGCGGCCATCCGGGCCACCTCCATCGAGGCGAACGCTCTTGAGACTCTGACCGTCTCCGGCGAGAGCTCGGGAGACACCGTGGTGCGGATCGTACCTGTGGAGCAGGCTGAGAAGCCCGTCAACCCGGTGTCACCCAACTACAAGGTCAACCTCGCCCTCGGCGCACTTCTTGGCCTGATGGCAGGCCTGGGGACCCTGATCGTTAGGGAGGGCCTCGACCACCGGATCCGCCACGCCAGCGACGCGGAGGAGATCGCCGAGTCCAGCGCGCTGGGCATCGTGCCCTCCAGCTCCGATTTCAGTGGGAAGACCGGACTGGTCTCTGGAACCGGAGCCGCCGCTGAGGCCATCCGCCAGATCCGAACCAACCTGCGCTTCGTGAGCGTCGACAACCCCCCGAAGAGCATCGTGATCACCTCCTCGACAGAGGGGGAGGGCAAGTCCACTCTCGCCGCGAACATCGCCGGAATGCTCGCCGACGCGGGGGAACCGACCATCCTCATCGACGCTGACCTGCGCCGCCCAGTGCAGGCTGAGCGCATGGGCCTCGACGGCGCAGTCGGTCTGAGCCAGGTGCTGGCCGGCACCGCGAAGCTCACCGACGCCATCCTGCCCACCCGCCACCACAACCTGACCGTGCTCCCGGCCGGACGAATCCCACCGAACCCGGCTGAGATGGTGGGGTCCAGCCGGATGAAGAGCCTGATCGCGCATCTCAGCAAGGCGCACACCGTGATCATCGACGCCCCGCCGCTCCTCCCGGTCACCGACGCGGCGCTCCTCACATCGTCCGCGGACGGTGCCGTGGTGGTGGTCCAGTCGGGGAAGACCAAGGCCGAGCAGCTCGGCGTCGCCGCCCGGAAGATCCGGCAGGTGGACGGCAGCCTCCTGGGCGTGGTGCTCAACAAAGTCGGCAAGAAGGATCTGGGTGAGGCCACCTTCGGATACGGCTACGGCAGCTACACCTCGAAGTACTACCGCGCTGAGCCGGATGTTCACACGAAGGGCCGCAGCGATCGGCCGAAGCGCGTCACTGATCCAGGCAGTGAGCAGTGGGCCGCGGAGCCAGCCGCAGCGGGGCCCCGCCGCCCTGTCTCGTAGTCGAACAGCCCAAAGACGGAGTGCCCTCAGCAGAATTGGTAGACGATCTCAGCCTGAGCCATGGAGAGCGTCTCACCGTCGCCTGTTGCGGGCTGGCCGACGCCTATGAACGGGCTCATCACAGATGAGGGTGTAGGAGACCGTTCAGCGCGTCGGGCCGGGTAGGGGTCGAGGTCTCCTGATGATGGAAGTTCTCACACTGCCCATCTGGAAGACCTCGACGTGTCTGATGCTACCCCTGGGGCGGGGGTTCGCCTGCCCTGACCTGACCTCGTTCTGTCGCCTCGACGAGCTCGGCCTGGAGGTCACCGGCCAACAGTTGGAGCCTGGCCGTGCTGTGCTCGCCTGCCGGGTCGTGGAGCCGGATCAGTGGTGCCGACGCTGCGGCTGCGAAGGCGTGGCGCGTGACACCGTGACGCGGCCGTTGGCGCACGAGCCGTTCGGCTGGCGGCCGACCACGTCGCTGGTCGCGATCCGTCGCTACCGCTGCACCGGCTGCGGGCATGTGTGGCGGCAAGACACCAGCCTCGCCGCGGAACCGCGGGCGAAGCTGTCACGCCGCGGGCTGCGGTGGGCGTTGGAGGGCCTGGTCGTTAGCACCTCACCGTCGCCCGGGTCGCCGAAGGGCTCGGGGTGTCGTGGAACACCGCCAACGCGGCGGTCCTGGCCGAGGGCAGGCGGGTCCTGATCGACGACCCGACCAGGTTCGACGGCGTGAAAGCCATCGGCGTAGATGAGCACGTGCAGCGCGGCGGCGAGGAACTCGCCCGTGTTGTCGCACCACACACCGATCGGGTGATACCCGAGAGTTCGTTTGAACGTCGGCGACGCGAGCTCTTTCTCCGAGTGGGTGACCACGATCGTGGCATCGACATCCAACACCACCGTGCTGCCAAGATCGGTCCCGGCGACCCGAGAGGCCGGAACCCCACCTGCGGCTGTCAGTTGGGCCCAGACGTGGCGCCGGACACGGGCCCGGGCCGTCTGGATCTTTCCACGCCTGGCGTCGGTGACCTCGTCGATGTCGGAGATCGCCTCGCCGCCGTCGGCGAGCAGTACCGCGACATCGGTGAGGACCTCGCCGCGATCATGCACAGAGGGGACGAACGAACGCCGGACCATCGCCGTCGACAGGGCCCCGGTCAGGCCGGTGTTCTCGGCCAGCATCCTGAGCCCGATGCTGCCGGCGCGGCCGATGATCGCGCCACCATCGCCGGTCACGGACATACCGGTGGACCACGACGTACGCTTCACCTACGGAGTGCCTTCCGCTTCAGGGGTCTTGAACAGTCGCAAGTCCAAGTATCCCGTAGTCAGAAGGCACTCCGGCCAATCTACCGCACGCGTCGCTCACTCCGCCATGAACGATCGAGGCTAGGTGCCGCAACGCCTTCATGGACCCTCTTCCGCCGATTTAGTCTGAGCCGCAAGTCATATTATTGTATGACTCAGCGTTGGGGGGAGACGCTTGTCTTCTCCTAGCCTGAGCACCCAGCAGTCCACCGCTTCTGATGGTGAGGTCAATCGAGGATGTCCATGGAGTTTGAGCAGTTCCTTCGGATTCTAAGGCGTTATTGGACAAGCACGTTGGCTGCCCTTCTTGTCTGCGTGATAGTAGCGGCCCTAGTTACCCTCTTGCAGAAACCCACGTACACGCCCATCTCTTCGGTGTTCATTTCTGTCGACAGCGGGGGCACTGCGGGTGAACTATCGCAAGGTGCTACCTATGCGGAGCGTCAGGTCAAGTCCTACGTTGAGGTGGCCACTTCTGCGATTGTCCTGGAACCAGTAATCGGCGAACTCAATCTCGCCACCTCGGCCGCGGCGCTCAAAGAAGCGCTGACCGTTAGTTCACCAACGGCCACATCTATCATCAGGATCGAGGCCCGAGACACAGATCCTAGTGTTGCCAACACGGGATCACGGGCGCTCTACACACACTTTTGGAGCAATGACCTCTTCGATCCTCTGCACCCCGATACTATTTCAGCGGTGGTCTAGCGTGAAACCGAACATGGATCCAATAAAAGCACTCGCCTTGGCCTCTGACGAACGGCTCCCGTGATCGTCGACGACCCGTCATCATCTTCCCAGGCACGCGAGACAACTTCCCCTGAAGCGGAGACGAGTGCTGGCGATAGGCCCGAGGAGCCTGGAATGGACAGAAGAATAGACCAATGCGCAAGACGTGAGGAGTATGGCGAGATCGGGCGATTCTCCGTTATTATCGTCGCGTACTACGGCGCTGACTTAGTGCAGGCCTGCATCGAATCGGTTCTTCAATACAGTCCGGCCCGCGACTTGCTGGAGATCGTGGTTGTCGACAACAGCCCGCGCGATGAGGTCATAACGGCACTCGGTGTGAAGTTCTTGGACACAAAGCCCGTGGTACGGTTCGTCTCCAATGAGAATCGTGGATTCGGGCATGGGAACAACGTGGGAGCAAGCGTTAGTGCGAGTGAATATCTTCTCTTTCTAAATCCCGATACAGAGCTCGTTGAGCCGGTCCTTGATTTCGCGTCGCACGCCTTTGATCAGGATCCCCGACTCGGGTGCTTCGGCATGCAGCTGGTCGACCGCGATGGGGGCAAGTTGATGTCATTTTTCTGGATTGACGCTAACGGATTCGCTGCAAACCTGCTGATTCGAATTGCTAACCGCTATGGCCTCTTCGCGGCGAATCGAATGTTCACCTCGGGAGCAAACCTATTCGTCCGTCGGTGCGTTTTTATGGAGGTAGGCGGCTTTGACGAGAACATTTTCATGTATAACGAGGAGCCGGATCTCTTTCGTCGGATTTCTGGACGCGGGCTTGCGACGAAATTCTTTCATGAACGTCGAATCGTGCATCTGGAAGGCGGCGGTGAGTCCGGTGAGTCCCTCACAAGACTCATCTGGAGACTTGAATCCAGGAAGTACTATTCGCTCAAACATAACGCCAGTTACAGTAGGTATCTTGTGTCAGAGCTGCGAAGGCATCAGCTTCGCCGGCTTGTGAACCGTTTGAGGGGGGTCAGTCGACCTACGGAGGAGGAGCCTAGAATAACTAGGTTGAAGCTAGAGGTGCAAATTGCTAAACTGCATCGGGGGAGATCTACGCAATGATTGCCACAGGGGTGTACTTCGGCATTGTAATTGGGTCATCAGTGCTAAGCTTGATAACGGTCATGTCCGGCCGTAAGGATCGGCTGCTATCCGCGATAGTCTTTCTCGTGATCGTGGTCGTGTTCGTTGGGAATAGTAGCAACCCGGACTACGACGCATATCTCCGGCGATATACGCTAGCGAAGAACTCCGCATCAGATGACAGGGTTTCAGTGTTCGAGTCCGGCTTCCAATTGATGTTCGAGCAATCGTCCAGCGCAGGGTTGAGCTATCAAGATTTCGTCGCATCAGTGGGTCTGATTGGCCTGCTTCTCATCAACCGAACAGTTCGGATGTTCCCTGGGGCGGGCAACTTCGTCTATCCTCTATATCTCCTCTACCCCCTCGTCTTTGATGCGGTACAATTGCGCAACTTCCTTGCCTTAGCCGTCGTAATTCATGCCAGTCGATACTTACTCCTTGGCGGCGTCAGAAATCGACTCTTCTTCTTCATTTCAGTAATTGTAGCCACAACCTTTCACCAGACCGCGATCGTGTATGCGCTCTTGGGCCTGGTCCCAATGGTTCGAATGAAGTCAAACTGGCCCATTTACGTGGGTTCTATTGCTCTCGCCTTTCTCCTGGCCTTCCCTGGGCTGTCTCTCAACGCGAGCCAGTTCGTGAGTATGCTGACGGGTAGTGACAGGTTCGATGCCTACCTTGAAACACGGGCTAGAACGGGCTTCCTCGTACTGGTTGCTGCCCAAGTATGGAGTTACTTTCTCCTGCGTCGCGCGTGGACTGTACTTCATGAAGATCACGAACGATTCGATCCTTCTGAGGCTCCCAGTCTAGAGTACCGGCTGTCTACAATGGCTCTGAATGCCAGCAAACTGGCTTTCCTAGCCATGCCGCTCTATGTCTTATCGTCGAACTTCTGGCGATTTCCGAGAAACATGCACATCCTCTATTACCTCGCATTCTTTGTTGCTCTTTCCGCGATGAGGTCCAGAGGGTCCCGTTATGCCGCCTTCGTGATCGCAATAATGGGCTATGTATCAGCGTTCTTCGCCGTTCAAGTCCTGTTTCCTCTGCAGGAGAGTCTTGCTGTTGAATTCTTTACTAACAATGTAGTCTTGAACGCGATGATAGTCGGAATATGGCCATAGAACGGAGCCCAATATGAATCAGGTCAAGGGGGCGGCATTCGTTGCTATCGTGCCCCGTCGCTGGAGCGTCTATACTAAGATTCGTGCCCAGGCGCGAGCATTCACGAGCTTGAAAGATAACGGAGAGCTGAGGGACTTGCTCGTGCTCGAGAGTCAATCCGAAGGTCTAGTGGATACGTACCTGTTCGGGGATTCACAGGTTAGGTTGAGATATGGTGGACGGGCAAATGCTCTTGCGAATCTCCTGTGGCGCTATCCGAGTCTCTACTGGATGATCTATCGAGAGCTCTCTCGGAAAGATATCGATGTGCTATATCTACGAAAGCCGCCCATTCTTGACCTCTTCACCATCCTGTGGCTCCTAGTATTGCGTTGGCGGGGCATCCGAGTGCTCTTCGAGGTGCCCACCTATCCGTATGATTCCGAGATGCGCTCGCGTGCGCTCGCGCTAATGGACCGAGTCAGCAGGGTATTCCTAAGGTTCGCGGTATACGCCATAGTGACTTCGTCAGGCGAAAGCATCATCTTTGGAGTTCGCTGCATTCCGATGTCGAACGGGGTGGATTTCGCCGAAATTCCCATGACAAGTCGCCGCACTGGCCCTTCCAAGATCGTGATCACGTGCGTGTCCTCTTTGGAGAGTTGGCATCAAGTCGAGCGCCTGCTCCTAGCCTTCAGCGACTATTTGTGCAATGGGGGCGATCGAATCTCCGCGGTTCATATTGTTGGAGATGGACCTGAGTTGGAGCACCTTCGGCGCCTTTCCTCGGGATCCGATCTTGTCAAGGCCTTGGTCGTTTTCCATGGAGCGCTGTATGGCGAAGAACTGACTGACGTGTTCGCGAATACGACACTAGCTGTCGGTAATCTCGAGGAATCAAGCACACGCGGGCTTTCTCAAGTTCAGCCCCTCAAGCATCGAGAGTATGCGGCGCGCGGAATCCCGTTCTTCTACGGGCTTCGTGACACTGACTTCACCGATGCTGTGTATGCGCTTCAGGTACCCGAAGGTCCGCTTGATCTTGGCGAGATTGTACAGTGGGCTGACGAGCTCGACATCGCGTCTGAGAGTATTCGTGGGAGTGTCGAGCACCTCGCATGGGAGGCGCAGCTTCGTTTCGTGCTTAATGCGTGAACTGGCAGGGTCTTCTTCCGGCAAGTGCGCAGCTAGCGCCTTCCCTTTCTGGGTTAATGGGTTCTTGGCTTTACGCAGATCGTGGGTTGGCACGGTTCAAATGCGAGATGAGGATTCGGCTCGCACTCCGAATGTCTGCTCGTCGAGTGCCTCGAAGCACGTGGTGTGGGGACGACTCGGCCGAGGGTAGCGCTTTCGGCTGGGTGGTCATGACATCGGCGGCCGGCTGGCCTTCCATACTGAGTGATTAAAGGAGGTATTCCGTCGTGAGAAGGGGTGTATTCGGAAATCTCGGTGCGCGCTACGTATCTCTCATGTTGACACTCGGGAGCACTATGCTTTTGGCTCGGCTTCTGTCGCCCGGTGACTTTGGCGTCGTCGCGTTGATACAGGCAGTCTCTGGGCTTTTCGCGATTATCGGAACAGCCGGGCTGAGCGCGGCTGTTGTCCAAAATAGGGCTCTAGGAGAGCGAGATATCGCAGCTCTATTCGGGCTTTCTGCAGTCATGGCCGGTGTCGTTTTTGTAGTTTTCTTGAGCGTAGCAGTGGTTGTGGCGATCGTGCTAAATGACTGGATCTACGCGTGCTTGGGCCTCATCTCCTCAACCACACTTGCGCTCACGGTACTGAATGCGGTCCCGAGCGGCGTACTTCTATCCGAAGGAAGGCTCGGTGCTGTTGGACTTCGCCAGCTCATCGGAACGGTCTTGGGGGTATCTGGGGCAATACTCGCAGCGTTTGTCGGACTGGGGCCAGCCTCTCTATTGCTGGTATCCTTTTGGGTTGCGCTATCCATGTTTGTTGGGAACTGGGCCGAGACTCGACTGCCGCTCAAGTTCCGCATTCCGCGCTCTGTGGTGGCGAAGATCGCCGGTTTCTCGATGTATGATTACGCTTCCAGCCTCACTCGCTATCTGGCTCGGAATGTCGACGGACTTCTTGTTGGGATGATCATGGGCCCGGCTTCGTTGGGTGTATATAGCCAAGCGCTTGTGCTAACGAACTATCCTGTGAGTAACGTGACTTTTGTAATCAACCCACTCCTGCTCCCGATTCTCTCGCGGAATCAGAGTCTGCCGAACGTTGTTTTTGCGCAGTATGTGCGCGTGTTTCGACTGCTCTCGCTGATAGGGATCGTCGTCGGTGCGATTGCGTTCGGAGCTGCCCATGACATTATCATTGTCGTGCTCGGAAGTCGCTGGATTGACGCTGTTGTGCCATTCCAGATTCTGTCTCTAGGGATTTGGTTTCAGATGTGTGTGGTCAGTGCCGGACCAGTTTTTCAGAGCATGGGTGCTACGAGGGCGATGTTCCGCAGCGGTCTCAGTGTGTCGCTCGTCGCGATATCGCTAGCGGTGCTAGGGGCGGTATCGGGCAGTTTGGCGGTGCTGTCGTCGGGGGTCCTGCTCGGGGTCATCGTGAAGTTCCTGATCGAGTATCGGTATCTGATGCGGGCATGTTTCTCCCGATCGATCGGGTCGATGCTAAGTCAAGTGCGGGCACACTCGATTGTGGCTGTCATGACGTTCGGTGTCTCTATACTCCTGCAGACAGGCGTAGACGTCCCAGAGGGCGTACCCGCCCTCACAGTCAAGCTCCTAGGCGTCGTCGTCGTCTTTGCCGTATGCGTCAAAGCGACCGGCGAATGGACCAGAGTTCGGAGAGACTTCGCGGCAGGAGCTGAATGAAGTGGATATTGCGCTCAGGTAGGGCCGGTGTTCCGCTGTGTGGTGAGCCAGTGTTCCGGGCGGCGGTGAGCCACTGCGGCGGGCAGGGGTGGACCGTGGGGCGTTGGGGGCCGACGGCTGGTCGGCCCCCAACGTTTGGTCACTCGAGCTGGGTGAAGTGTTTGCGCATGGAGTCGTCGCAGTTGAGGACGGTGGCGTGCGCGTTGGTGGTGATCCGGTCGACGATGGCGTCGGCGAGGATCTTCTCTTCCATCCGGTCGTGCCATTGACCGGGCGGCAGCTGGGTGCAGTAGATCGTTGAGGTGGTCTTGTGGCGCCGGTCGATCAGGGTGTGGAGTTGCTGGACCTGGGGCCGGCTCGGGGGTGTGAGGAACCAGTCGTCGATGATCAGCAGCTCGATCTTGACCAGGGTGTCGAGGCATCGTTTCTTGTCGCCGGTGCGCTCAGCGATGGTGATCCGGTCGAACAGTTCATCGGCGGACAGGTAGAGCACTCTGCGGTACTGCTGGCAGGCCTTGTTCCCCAGGGCGCAGGCGACGTAGGTTTTCCCGGCTCCGGTGGGTCCTTGCAGGATGACGTCTTGGTGTTTGACCAGGTAGGAGCCGATCGCCAGCCGGCTGATCAACTCGGCGTCGACGCTGCGTCCGGGCATGGCTTTGAGGTCGGCGATGTCGGCTCCGGGTTGCGCGAGGCCGGCTTGCCTGCGGAGTCGGTGCAGCTTGCTGTCACGGCGCCGTTCGTATTCCCAGTCGACGGCCTGTTTGACCAGCTCTGGGCCGTTCAGCGGGGCCGCGGTGGTGGTGTCGGCGAGGTTCTCGAAGTACTCGGCCATCCCCGAGAGCCGCATGGTCTTGAGCCGGGTGAGGGTTTCGATGTCGATCATGCCCGGCTCCCGTAGTAGTCAGCGCCGCGGACGAACCCTGCATCACCCAAGGATGGCGGCGGCGGTGTCGGGACCGGTGTCCATCCGGCCCACAGCTTCTTGATCAGCGTGTAGGACGGCGCCGGGGTGGCCGCCAAGGCCCTGCCGCAGGTGTCCTCGAGCCTCGCCATGCCGCCGGCTCTCTTGGCCAGGGACATCACGGCTCTTCTTACTTGAGCGTGGGGTGAGCGTGGATCCGATGGTGGGCGTGTCGGCGGGGTGAAGGGGGTCGAGGCCCTCAAGAATCGGGGTTACCACACCACCTGATCTTCAAGGACCTCGACGATGCCTGATTCTACTTCCTGCTGCCGTGCCTCCGGCGGCTACTGCCAGCGCTGCGACCTTCTGCTGGGCCTGCCCGGGCTCCACGTGATCGGCGTCCAGCGCGACGACGCTGGGCTCAGGGTTGAGGTCGAATCCGTCCGACCGGAGGTGATGGGCTGCCCCGCCTGCGGCGTGATCGCGCATGCCCATGGCAGGCAGAAGGTGAAGCTGATCGACGCGCCGTGCTTCACGGCACCGGTGCGGTTGTGGTGGCGGAAACGACGCTGGCTCTGTCCCGATCCGATGTGTCCGGTGAACTCATTCACGGAACAGAACCCCGACATCGCGCGACCCAGAGCGCTGCTCACCAGCCGCGCCACGTCGTGGGCGATCGGGCAGCTGCGACGGGAGAACGCCTCGGTCCAGGGGATGGCCCGGCAGCTCGGCTGCACCTGGAGGACGCTGTGGCGAGCCGTCAAGCCGATCCTTGAAGCCGCCGCCGACGACGAGGCCCGCTTCGCCGGCGTCACCTCGCTGGGCGTCGACGAACACATTTGGCATCACGTCTCCACCAAGCCCGTCGACCAGGGCGGGCGCGGGCCGAAGGAGTTCACCGGCATGGTCGATCTCACCCGCGACAAGGAGGGACGCGTCCGGGCCCGGCTCCTCGATCTGGTCCCGGGCCGCTCGGGTGAGGCCTACAAGACCGGCTCTTCTTACTTGAGCGTGGGGTGAGCGTGGATCCGATGGTGGGCGTGTCGGCGGGGTGAAGGGGGTCGAGGCCCTCAAGAATCGGGGTTACCACACCACCTGATCTTCAAGGACCTCGACGATGCCTGATTCTACTTCCTGCTGCCGTGCCTCCGGCGGCTACTGCCAGCGCTGCGACCTTCTGCTGGGCCTGCCCGGGCTCCACGTGATCGGCGTCCAGCGCGACGACGCTGGGCTCAGGGTTGAGGTCGAATCCGTCCGACCGGAGGTGATGGGCTGCCCCGCCTGCGGCGTGATCGCGCATGCCCATGGCAGGCAGAAGGTGAAGCTGATCGACGCGCCGTGCTTCACGGCACCGGTGCGGTTGTGGTGGCGGAAACGACGCTGGCTCTGTCCCGATCCGATGTGTCCGGTGAACTCATTCACGGAACAGAACCCCGACATCGCGCGACCCAGAGCGCTGCTCACCAGCCGCGCCACGTCGTGGGCGATCGGGCAGCTGCGACGGGAGAACGCCTCGGTCCAGGGGATGGCCCGGCAGCTCGGCTGCACCTGGAGGACGCTGTGGCGAGCCGTCAAGCCGATCCTTGAAGCCGCCGCCGACGACGAGGCCCGCTTCGCCGGCGTCACCTCGCTGGGCGTCGACGAACACATTTGGCATCACGTCTCCACCAAGCCCGTCGACCAGGGCGGGCGCGGGCCGAAGGAGTTCACCGGCATGGTCGATCTCACCCGCGACAAGGAGGGACGCGTCCGGGCCCGGCTCCTCGATCTGGTCCCGGGCCGCTCGGGTGAGGCCTACAAGACCTGGCTGCGTGACCGCGGGGACACGTTCCGGAAAGGGATCGCGATCGCCACCCTGGACCCGTTCCACGGCTACAAGAACGCCATCGACGACCAGTTGGAGGACGCCGTTGCGGTGCTCGATGCGTTCCACGTAGTCAAGCTCGGGACGGCCGCGGTCGATGAGGTCCGTCGCCGGGTCCAGCAGGACATCCACGGCCACCGCGGTCGCCGAGACGATCCGCTGTATCGGATCCGCAACCTGCTGCGCGCCGGGCAGGAACACCTCACCGACCGACAGAAGACCCGCCTCGAGACCGCGTTCACAGCCGACGACCGCCACGTCGAAGTCGAGGTCGCCTGGCACTGCGCCCAACAGCTCCGCTCGGTCTATCACCAGTCCTGTCACGCCGACGGGCGCAGGGTCGCGGAGAAGATCCTCGCCACGTTCCCGTCGTGTCCGATCCCGGAGATCGCCCGCCTCGGCCGGACGCTGAACCAGTGGCGCGACGCGTTCCTGGGCTACTTCACCACCGGCGGTGCCAACAATGGCGGAACCGAGAGCATCAACGGGTTGATCGAACTCGCCCGCCGCGTCGCCAGAGGGTTCCGCGACCCCGACAACTACCGCCTCAGAATGCTCCTCATCGGCGGCGGTCTAAGCATCTGACCCCACGCTCAGGTACGAAGAGCCACAAGACCTGGCTGCGTGACCGCGGGGACACGTTCCGGAAAGGGATCGCGATCGCCACCCTGGACCCGTTCCACGGCTACAAGAACGCCATCGACGACCAGTTGGAGGACGCCGTTGCGGTGCTCGATGCGTTCCACGTAGTCAAGCTCGGGACGGCCGCGGTCGATGAGGTCCGTCGCCGGGTCCAGCAGGACATCCACGGCCACCGCGGTCGCCGAGACGATCCGCTGTATCGGATCCGCAACCTGCTGCGCGCCGGGCAGGAACACCTCACCGACCGACAGAAGACCCGCCTCGAGACCGCGTTCACAGCCGACGACCGCCACGTCGAAGTCGAGGTCGCCTGGCACTGCGCCCAACAGCTCCGCTCGGTCTATCACCAGTCCTGTCACGCCGACGGGCGCAGGGTCGCGGAGAAGATCCTCGCCACGTTCCCGTCGTGTCCGATCCCGGAGATCGCCCGCCTCGGCCGGACGCTGAACCAGTGGCGCGACGCGTTCCTGGGCTACTTCACCACCGGCGGTGCCAACAATGGCGGAACCGAGAGCATCAACGGGTTGATCGAACTCGCCCGCCGCGTCGCCAGAGGGTTCCGCGACCCCGACAACTACCGCCTCAGAATGCTCCTCATCGGCGGCGGTCTAAGCATCTGACCCCACGCTCAGGTACGAAGAGCCGACATCACCCCCAGGCATGACCGGTAGGACTGCTCGACGATCTTGCGTGAGCCGAGGATCGCGCGGATCGCGGCCTGCGTGTTCGGTCCGACGGTCGCGGCCCACTGCTCGAAGCGTTCCGGTGACCAGTCCACCAGCCGGCTCGCGTGCGAGGCCGGCATGTGTGCGGGCAGGGTCGAGTAGCGGCCCCTGACCCCCTTGAACCGCGGATGGGACGCGACGCGTTCGACACCGTCGAAGGCCTCCACGATGCTGGAGGTGACCCGGACATCCAGCGATTCACCGATCAGCCTCGCGGGGACCGAGTAGAAGTTCCGGTCAACCTGGACGTGATAGTTCGGCCCCACTTTCGCCTTGCGGAGATCGGCCAGCTCGAATCCGATCGGCGGCAGCGGCATCAGGAGCGGCTTCTCGTC
This sequence comes from Tessaracoccus luoxuelianae, assembly GCF_054483915.1. Classification (NCBI taxonomy): domain Bacteria; kingdom Bacillati; phylum Actinomycetota; class Actinomycetes; order Propionibacteriales; family Propionibacteriaceae; genus Tessaracoccus; species Tessaracoccus luoxuelianae. Next base: position 1,655,517 of record NZ_CM137013.1, read on the forward strand.
GCGTTCGAACACCACCACCCGGGAGTCCTCCCGTTTCTGGAACGGGCGGGCGTTGATCGCGGCGACCTGGTCGAAGATGGCCTCGTTCAGCTCCGCCAACCCGACGAACTGACGGTTGCGCAGTATCGCGGCGACCTGTCCTGCGACGAACCGGACGCTGCCTTCGACCACTGGCTTGTCGCGGGGACGTTTCACGCGGGCCGGGATGATCGCGGTGCCGTAATGCTCCGCCAACTGGGCGTAGGCCGGGTTCAACGCCGGCTCGTACCGGTCCGCCCGCGAGACCCCCGTGCGGAGGTTGTCAGGCACCAGCAGACGACCCGCGCCCCCGAACTGCTCGAACGCATGCACGTGGCCCTCGATCCACGACGACAGCGTCATGTCGGTGAATGCCTCCACATAGGTGTAGGCGCTGAACGACAACGCCGCCACGAACACCCACGCCTGGGTCGGGGTCCCGCTCAGCGGGTCCGCGAACCACATCGGGTCCCCGGCCCAGTCGACCTCGACCGACTCCCCGGGGCTGCGCTGGATCCGCATCGACGCCCCCGTCGACTTAATCCAGCGGCGGTACTGTTCGTTGAAGAACGAATACTGGTACGGCACCTCGCCCGTCGAGCGGCACTTCGCCACGTACTCGTTCCACAACACCAGCAATGTCACCGACGGCCGACCCAGCTCCCGGTGCACATACTCGAAATCTGGTGCAGCCCGCCCAGAGTCCGGCCTCACCGGCTCCGGCAGCAACAGGTGGCGGACCTCCTCAGCCCCGAGGTCCGCCACCTGCCCGAACCCGACACCAGCCGAGTCCGCCGCCGTGAACACCCCCGCCACCGTGTTACGTGAACACCCCAACGCGTCAGCGATCCCGCGCTGGCTCACCCCCTCAGCACGAAGCTGAAGAATCCTCTTGTAGTCGACCATCGAAGGCGACCCCTCTCGTCACGACCGTGCCCCAACGGCACGGACCCGACGAACGTCCCACACGCGAAACCGCGGCCGACCGCGGCGTCACCATGGCTCAGCCGTCAACGGAACACTGGCTCACCCCACAACGGAACACCGGCTCTCACCCAGCGCAATATGCAATGAAGCGACCGATGCGCGCCACCCGACTCGGGTCCACTTTCCTCTATGATCGCGGTTGATGACGTCGTCCCGCCGTGCCAGTTCGATCGGACGTTCATCGCAGGTGGCGTGCAGAGTCACTCGACAGCAGGGTAGCCTGGTTCCAACCTCAGGTCCTACCGGTTTCGGAGCTGGTCGCAATTGCGATTTCACACACGCGTTTCCAGCTTCCCTGACCTCCGGAGATCCTTTCGCTTGAGGCGACATAGCTGGTCGCGCCAGTTGCTATCGCGAACATGTGATCCGCTAGAACCACAGGATCACCCACGTCAAAGAAGCGTGCGTTCGGATACCCGCACAACACTTCGTTGGCGAAAGGGGTGTCTGCGGCAACGATGAAGGAGGAAGTGGAGGCAGCCTCAACCAACGGCAGACCGACCGTCTCGACGAACGACGGAAATACCAATACAGAGGTCGCATAGAGTCTGTGTAGTGCATCTCGGCTGACTCGGCCCAAGGGAATGACGTTCTTTATGGGGAGATCGCTCTCGAGTCTTCGCAGCTCTTCGCGAGTTAGGGTCAGCAGGACTTCAAAGTCACTGAATCCACGATTCAGAAGGATTGAACAGGCTTCGAGAAGTGTCTTATGGTCTTTATAGACTTCGGGGCTCGCGGGATACAGGAACCGCTTCCTGTTAGCGGCGGTGGGAACGTAGGGTGGAGTCTGGATGCTCCAGTCACTAGGGGGCGCTGCCACGCGAATCGTGGTATCCCCGTTGGTGATCCGCTGTAGGGCGGTACGCATCCACACTGTCTGAACAATCACAGTGTCTGCGCGCATCGCGCTCCGACGAATGAGCCAGCCGATCAGGTTCTGGTATGCCCATAGCCTCGGCGTCTCCAGGAGTCTGAATCTATGCTCGCTGAAGGGGATGGCCTGGTGGACGTAGACTGCGGAACTGCAATTGATCCTAGGCGGCAGGGTATTCTGAAGGGACAGGATCGCGTCGAAACCCCCATGTCGCAAGCGGCTGGGGGCGTCGACCCACTCAAACCACAGGCGGTGGAGCCAACTGCGCTTGACCCATGCTAGTCGTACAACGGTCACAGGCGGCGCTGTCGGTAGGCAGGGTTTACCTGTGAAGAAGGTCCACTCATGTTCAGGAAAAGCAGCAGCCGCTTGATGGATGCCCTCCAGAACGGTGAGGGCCCCCCCGACCTCCGCAGCAACAGCGATCACGGCTATCTTCATCGTACGCATCCTCGGTGCAGCAACTGTCGCAGTTCATGAACCGTCGCGTGAGCGAGAGGCTTAGCAGTCGAGCTGCATCGCCGCAGATTGTACTGAGAAGCGCTTGTGGTCATCGGCGAGCGGCACATAGGCGTCTCCCGGTATCGCTGCAGTGTGCCGGGTCGTTGACGGGGGCACGACCGGTCGCCTTCGGTCTTAGAATGGGCAAGCTGCGCAAGATGTCCCCGATGCAAAGGTGAGGAAGAAGGACCTCCACTTGCCGTAGTCGACCTGTGTTCCCCGGGATGGATCCCAAGCCCTCGGTCAAAGACGGTTGGCGATCGAGCCGGTGGCGATACCACGGGTGTCGAAGAATGCCTGAGAGGCGTCCACCAGTGCATCGACATCATAACCACGGTGCGCCTGTAATAGGCAAACCAATTCTGCCTCTTGGCAGGCGTCACTCAAGTCCCCAACCCTCTCAATCGGGCCGGATGGGAGCATCCACTGGGCCACTGCAGGGTCATGAAAAGTCACAATCGCACCTTTGTCCTGCAAGAGCAGCGCTATCGGAAGGGCAGGTGATTCGCGTTGATCCGCGATGTTCGCCTTGTAGGTAACTCCGAGCAGTAGAATCTGCGACCCCCTGAGTGCTTTCCCTCTCTCATTCAGGAGGTCGGCAATGCGCGAGACGACATAGGACGGCATAGAGTTGTTGATCTCTTGTGCCAACTCCACGAACCTGAAAGGATATCCGAGCTTGCGGCGGACCTCATAGCTCAGGTAATTGGGGTCGATTGGAATACAATGCCCACCAACTCCAGGGCCCGGATTGAATCGCATGAATCCAAAAGGCTTCGTGCTCGCGCCTTCAATGACGTTCCAAATATCCACACCGAGCTCATGACAGAATTTTGCCATTTCGTTGACCAGGGCAATGTTGACGTGACGGAAGGTGTTCTCTAGCAGCTTCGCCATCTCCGCTTCCTTCGAGCCCTTCATTTGAACGACCTCATCAACAAAGGTTGAGTAGAAGGCGATTGCCGCTCGAGTGCTGCGCTCATCCACCCCCCCCACCAATTTGGGAGTGTTCTGGATCCCGAACTCGGGGAATCCTGGGTTGACTCGTTCGGGCGAAAAGGCGAGGAGAAAATCGTCTCCGCATGTCAATCCACTCTCGTGCTCCAGTAGGGGTCGCAGTAGCTCCTCGGTGGTACCTGGGTACGTCGTAGACTCGAGGATCACTAGGCATCCGGGCGACATATTCGCGGCCACTATCCCGGCCGCCGACTCAACCATCCGCAGGTCAGGGCCTCCGTCGCCCATCGGCGTAGGAACACAGATGACATATATGTCTGCAGCATCCAGAGGCGCCTCGTCCGAAGTCGGAGTGTATCCTTTTGCCAGCATGAGACCGATGGCCTCGTCGTTGACGTCGTCTACGAGTGAGCGCGATCCCGCAAGTGCTCGGACTACCTCCGCATTGGTGTCGAAGCCAATCACTTCCCATCCGCTCCTGGTCGCTTCGAACGCGAGAGGCAACCCGACGTATCCTTGCCCTAGGATTGCGACCTTGCGTCGCTCTGGATACGTGTGAACTTCTTGCGTGCTCATTCTTCTGAATTCTCCTTGGAGCTGGCTTGCGTCAGCGATTGCGTCTGGATCGATGTGTCTGTGGTCTTGAGAGAAATGGGTCTACCGGTGAGTCGCGCCTGGAGTGTGCGCTTGCGAGATCAACGATCTTCGAGTGCAGCCGTGTGGGAGGGCAGGAAAGGACGCTTCAAGAGCGGAGTCCGGCCCATTGAGGATGAAGGCCGACAGTTGACGAGATGAATCGAACCACGCGCATGGAGGTATCGGTGACCTGGTACTCGGGCGGTATGGAATGCGACGGCCCGTCAGCCATGGCGATGTTGACGCCTCTGATTACACTCGCGGCAGTTAGGCCTGTCATGATGATGGATCCGGTGTCGAGGGCCTCCGGTCGTTCAATGGAGTCTCGAAGAGTAATGGCTGGAAAGCCAAGAATTGCGGACTCCTCGGCGATCGTCCCCGAATCCGACAGCACGCACCGCGCCATCAGCTGCAGCTTATTGTAGTCATGGAAGCCTAATGGCTTGTGGAACGTAACGCCATTGATGCTGCGGCCAGAGGCCTCCAGCCGCTTCCTCGTGCGCGGGTGGGTGGACATCAGCACTGGGAGCTGACACCCCGCGACAACGGCCTCGAGGCAGTCCAGTAGAGCCGAGAGTCGAGCGGGACTGTCGACGTTCTCCTCGCGGTGGGCGCTAACGAGGAAGTAGCCGTCCTCCACGAGGCCGAGACGCTCAAGGACGTCGGAGGCGTCGATCGTTGCGCGCTGAGCGTTGAGCACCTCGTTCATCGGCGATCCTGTCAGGAGGATGCGTCGCGGGTGCAGGCCCTCAGCGAGGAGGTTCCGTCGGGCGTGCTCCGTATAAACGAGATTGAAGTCGGCGACATGGTCGATCATGCGCCGGTTCGTCTCCTCCGGTACGTTCTCGTCGAAGCAACGGTTGCCGGCCTCCATGTGGTACACGGGAATGCGCATTCGCTTAGCCATCACGGCCGAAATGCAGCTGTTGGTGTCACCGAGCACTAGGAAGGCGTCCGGCCTCTCGGCCAACAGCACCTGCTCCATCTTGATCAGCACCTCGCCGAGAACGCGTCCGAGGCTGGACGTGTCAACTTCTAGGAAGTGGTCGGGCCTGCGCAGCCCCAGTTCCTCGAAGAAGATCTCGTTGAGCTCGTAGTCGTAGTTCTGGCCTGTGTGGACGAGCACGTGTTCGACCGTGGCGTCAAGGCGTTTGATGACCTCCGACAGGCGGATAATCTCGGGTCGGGTTCCGACCACAGTCAGCACCTTCATTTGTTATCAGATCTCCAGGATTGAGACGGGCTCCTGAATTGTGTCAGGTGCGTTCGGGTTGAACAGATCGTTGGTCCAGAAGGCCGTGTATAGCGGTTCCACGCCTGTGTTCGTGATCATGTGTGTCCACATGGTCGGCATGTCGACTGCTACGGGGTGGTCGCCGTCGACGTCGAGATCGAATACCTCGCTCGTGAAGACCCGCCGCAGGGAGATCCGCGCCTGGCCAGCAAGCACGGTGAACCGTTCGACCTTGCGGCGGTGGTAGTGATCACCACGAACGATGCCAGGTGCCGTGGTGGAGAAGGAAGACTGACCGGGCCCGCCGTGACTGCGGATCACTTCGAAGAAGGACCCTCGTTGGTCCGCATGCCTCGACAGGTGGATGGGGGCGTGTGGGTCGATCGCATAGGAGCGATACGTGTTGAACAAGTCGCGGTCAAAGGGGTCAGAGATGTCCGGTATCTCGCCCCGCTTGTAGACGCTTTCGTAGGAGAGCAACCGCCCTAGTAGGCCAGCGACCGTCTCGAACCGCTGCAGCGAGTCCTGCCGCGCCGCATCGGTTGTTCCCGTGAGCAGATCCGCTGCGTTCTGCACGTGCAGAAGGGTCAACTCCCTGTCCTGCTCGACTGTCGGCTCATTTCCCTGACTGATCAGGTGACAGAAGGTGGCGGTGACGGCGTTGTAGAAGGGTCTGCCGTGCTCACCGAAGAGGTTAGGGAGCTTGAGGTCGACGAACTCGGAGCCGGCTTCCAGCGCGGCCGCCGCCAGGACGCCTGCAGCACGTGCCTTTCCTTCTCCGTAGGCAGAGCCGTTGTCCGCCTGCGTCGAGTTGGCGAAGACGATCACTGGGGGCGGTGCCTCGGTACGACGCAGCGCAGCCGCCATCTGTTCCGCGAAACTGACGTTGCCCGCGAGGATCTCGTCTTCCGAGGCTCTATTGACCCCAGCGATATGGATGAGGCGTGGCGCCCCGTCGATGGCCTTGGTGGCCTTCGCTAGATCAAAGCCATCTCCAACGCGGACGGGAGCGACCTTGGTGCCCGTCTCAAGCAGGGCTGCGCGGGTGTGCCAACCAAGAAAGCCCCCGGCACCTGTCATCGCGACAGCTCCACCTGCTATCGGAGAGGGCGAGGTGCCGAGAACACTCACTGGTCCACCCCCAGGAGCGCCTTCATCTCGGGGAGTTGTAGTAGGAGTTCCTTCGTGTCTTCGACGGTCAGCTGTCTCGTGTTCGCGGACGTGTAATCATCGATGCGCGATGTCTCGGTCTCGCCTTCGTCGAAGTAGAGCTCGTACTGAAGAGTCCGGGCGTCCAAAGGCACACGGAAGTACGCGCCCTCGTCGGAAGCATTGACGATTTCCTCGCTGCTCAGCAGCGTCTCGTGCATCTTCTCGCCGTGACGGATGCCGATCACCCGTAGGTCCGGGTCATCATCACCGAGCAGGCTCGCAACAGCGCGGGCGAGGACCTCAACGGTAGACGCGGGCGCCTTCTTGATGAAGAGGTCGCCGGGCTGCGCTTGCGTGAAGGCGTGATCGACGAGATCCACGGAGTCTGCGAGGGACATGAGGAAGCGCGTCATCCTGGGTTCGGTGAGTGTGAGTGGCTGGCCGTCTCGGATCTGCTTGACGAACATCGGGATGACGGAGCCCCTGGAGTACATCACGTTGCCGTAGCGGGTGATGGAGACGGTCATCTCCGCCTCGGGATAGTTCCTGGCGAAGGCCTGTGCGGTCTTCTCCATGAGCGCCTTTGACATACCCATGGCATTGACGGGGTACACCGCCTTGTCGGTGCTCAGGCAAACCAGCGAGCGGACTCCCGCACGGGCTGCCTCCCTGATGACGTTGTCGCTGCCCGTGATGTTGGTCAGGACGGCCTGCTGGGGGAAGAACTCGCACGAGGGAACCTGCTTCAGCGCGGCCGCGTGGAAGACGTAGTCTGCACCGCGGACAGCCGGTGAGATGCTGCCCGCGTCACGAACGTCCCCCAGGAAGAAGCGCAGGCGCTCATCGGCAAAGCGGCGACGCATGTCGTCCTGCTTCGCCTCGTCGCGGCTGAAGATATTCACCTGACCCGCACCGCGGTCGAGCAGCTGTGAGGCCATGGTGGAGCCGAAGGAACCCGTTCCCCCAGTGATCGTGATGATCGACCCCTCGATTGAAGCCACTTACCCATCTCCTGTCTGTCTGGATGTGCTCGGCCGCGACGCGCATGCCAAGATGCGCTCAATGCTCCGGACGCCTGCAGAACGGGAGAACTGCGTCGCGTAGGCCTCCTGAGCGCGCTGGCCCATCAACACGCGGGTTGCGGAATCAGTTCTCGCGGCGTGCCGCATGGCTTGTTCCAAGGAATCCGCACTCTCCGCGTCGGCCACAACCCCGGCCTGCGACTCATGCACAATCCGGCGGACGTCCCCCTGCACAGTGGTGATGACCGGTACTCCGTGGGACAGGGCGGCCTGCAACTTGGAGGGGACGGTCCCGCGAAAGAGGGGGAGATCCTTGAGGGTGATGAGCGCGAAGTCCGCGGATTCGTAGAAGTTGGGCATGGCCTCCGCCGGTACCCTGCCCACGAACTCAACGTTGCTGCAGCCCAGTTCCTCTGCGAGCGCGCGGACCCTCGGCAGCGCCACCCCATCACCGACGACGGTCAGGTGCACATCACAGTCACGAACGCGGTGCACCGCCTCAATGACCGTCTCCAAGTCCTGCATGTCGCCGACGTTACCCGCGTACAGCAGCCTGGTTGTGCCAGTGGCCACGCTCCGCGGGGCAATCCCTGAGGCCTCGTCTGCCCAGTTGTAGACGATGTGAGTTCTGCTCGGCTGCGACCCGCGCTCCACCAGGGTCTCGACCATCGTGGGGGCGATTCCGACGACCCCAGCGGCGCGTTTGTACACGCTTCGCAGCCACGGGTTCAACACCGCGCTGGCCAATCGCGACACGAAACCTCCACCGGCGATGGACGAACCCCTGATGGAGTCCGGCCAGAGGTCCTGGACGTGGACCACATAAGGCTGGCTGCTCGGGGCGAAGCTCCACAGCCATGGGCCGAATGCCGCGGACATCTGAGTCGCGTAGACGTAGATGACGTCCGCCCCCTGTGCGAAGGAACGCGCGGATGCTGATGAGAACGCAAACGACGCGTAATTGAGCATCCTCCTGCCCGCGTTGACCGAGTGATCCGCAACCAGAGGCACGCGCAAGACCTGGACGAGGCCGTCGCGCTCCGACTTTCGCCACCGCTGCTCAAACCCGTCGTAGATCTCACCGGCAGGGTAATTCGGGAATCCAGTGAGGACCCGCACGTCGTGCCCGGCGGCGGCCAGATCCTGCGCAACAGCGCGTGGGATTGGGACGGGCTCAGGCGCGTAGTACTGAGTCAGCACAAGTACTTTCATGCGTAAAGCCCTCTCCCGGCGGCATCCTGCGGGCACGCGACGATGCTTCGGAGTTCAGTTCCAAGCACCGGGGACCCCCTTGACGATGACCGACGAGGGCACGTTCTTGGTCACCAGCGCCCCCGCGCCGATCAGCGCCCCCTCCGCGACGGTCAGCTGCTGCAAGACCGTTGCCGCTGCGCCGACCAGAACTCCTGAGGCGAGATGGACATCGCCTGAGACCACCGCGCCGGGATTCACCGAGACGAAGTCGTCGAGCTGCGAGTCGTGACCCACGGTCACGTTGGGGTTGAGGTGGACGTGCCGACCCATCCGCACGTTGGTAGAGATCACGGTGCCCGAGCAGACGACAGCGCCCTCACCGATGACGACCCGTGATCCGATGGACGCTGTCGGGTGGATCGCGGTGAACGGAGTCGCGCCGTCGTGTTCCAGTTTCTGGACCAGTATCCGCCTCACCTTCGGGCTGCCGATGCCCAGCACGAATACTTCCCCCGGCCCCCGCTGGCGAAGCCATTCGTCGACGGTTCCCAGGTACTCCACGGCCCTGTCTCGGAGACGTTGGAGGTTGATCTCCGACGGGGCGTCGTCGATCACACCGGCGATCTCGATGCAGGCTCCACCCGCCTTCATGGCCTCGAGCACGTCGAGGGACTCACGCCCGAACCCGGACGCCCCAACCACAACCACTCGCTCAGTCACTGATATCCACCACGCTTCCAATGAACTCGGGCATGGTGGCGTGACCCTCCTGGTTGATCCCTGACCTCCGGAAGACCGCCTGCACCGTCTTCAGCAGAATGCTGAGGTCCAGTGCCAGGCTCCGGTTGTCCACATACTCCACGTCGAGGCGGAACTTCTCCTCCCAGGTGAGCGCGTTTCTACCGCTGACCTGGGCCAGACCCGTGACGCCCGGGCGCACCTCGTGCCTCCGAGCTTGCCGTGGCGAATACAGCGGGAGATATCGAATGAGCAAGGGGCGTGGCCCCACCAGGCTCATGTCTCCTCTGAGAACGTTCCAGAGTGTTGGTAGCTCATCAAGGCTGGAGGCCCTCAGCACCCGACCTAGCTTGGTCAGCCGCTGTTCGTCTGTGACGTGCTCGGCGTCCTCGTGCCGCATCGTCCTGAACTTGACCAGCTCGAAGGTGACCCCATCGAGCCCGGGCCGGGTTTGTCGGAACAGCACCGGTTTGCCGTGCTTCCTCCTGACGAGGGCCGCTACCGCAAGCTGAATTGGCGACGTCAGCACCAGTGCGGCGGCGCTGAGAAGGATGTCGATGCCGCGCTTGAGAACATCATAGAAAGAGCGGTCACGAGGCAAGGCGGTCACCCGACAGGAACTTATTGACCGCGTCCGCGATACGGTCGATCTGCTCATGCCGAAGAGCAGAACCGCTGGGGAGCGAGAGGCCGGTTCGGAACATCGCCCCACTGGTCCCGTTACAAAAGGCCCGCGACACTGCGTAGACGGGTTGCAGGTGCATGGGCTTCCAAAGTGGGCGTGCCTCGATGTCCGCAACCGAGAGCGCGGCCCGGAGCTGATCGGACGTGAACCCGGCCGCATCGGGGTCGACGATCACCGACGTTAGCCAGAAGTTGTCTCGGGTGCTGCCACCATCAGCACCCGACGGTTCTCCGAACACGGTTACGCCGGGGACGTCAGCGAAAAGGTTGCGATAGCGAACGCGATGCTCTCGGCGACGATCGATCATGCCATCCAGCCTAGAGAGCTGGGCCCTGCCCAGAGCGGCGAGGATGTTCGAGAGTCGGTAGTTGTAGCCGACGTCGGTGTGCTCGTAGTGGACAAACGGCTGTCTCGCCTGGGTTGCCAGATACCGGATGTGCTTGGCCATCTCCTCGTCGTCGGTGAGCAGCGCTCCACCACCTGAGGTGGTCATGATCTTGTTGCCGTTGAAAGAAACTGCGGCAGCAACACCGAAGGATACGGACGAGCGGCCGCTCCGGGTTGCTCCGAGCGACTCGGCCGCGTCCGATAGGACTAACGCCCCGTGTCTGGCCGCGATCTCGTCGATGCGCTCGTGCTTGACGACCTTGCCGAGGAGGTCGACAGGAACGACGACCTTGACCCGTAGTCCTTCACGCTCCAGCGTGGCGAAGGCCTCTTCGAGCAGATCGGGATCCATGTTGCCCGTCTCGTCCGCGTCGACGAACACGGGCTCGGCACCCGTGTAGACGATCGCATTGGCCGTGGCCGCGAACGTGAGGCTCGAGGTTAGAACCAAGTCCCCGGGCCCGACGTCTAGCGTCAGCAGGGCGAGATGAAGCGCGGCCGTTCCAGATGACAGCGCGACAGCATGGGCCCGTCCGGTGTAGGCAGCGAGCTCATCCTCGAAGGCGTCCACTTCGGGGCCCAGGGGAGCGATCCAGCCGGAGCGCATCGCGCGCACAACGGCGTCTTCCTCCAACTGGGTCACGTCTGGGGAGGAAAGGTAGATGCGGCCTGTCATACGGACATCCTCTCGCTAGCCCCGGCTTGCGCTCTTTCGGTGTCCCGCTGTTGCCACGGACCACGACGGTCCGCGACTCCATCGTGCGGGGGTCGGGCCGTGGGGGCCTCCACGGGGCTCACCGGCTCCACCCTCACATGGCTGATGATTGGATGGGCGCTCTGGGCGCGGGCCTCTCGGTCGCTGAAGAGCACCTCGTGCATTTTCTCACCCTGGCGCAGGCCGGTGAAGTGGATCTCGATACCCTGGCCCGACACAGCAATGAGGCGCTCGGCCACATCCACGATCGTGATCGGTTGCCTGGCGCGCCGCCACACCGGCGGAAGTTTGAAGATCTGGTTCGTGAGTACCTGCGTGACGGCTAGTCGTGCAGGAATACCCCCCAGTTGTTCCCTGCTCACACCGGACAAACTACTAAACGTAGTCGCGAATCACCTATTCGGGATGGTGTGCTGAGACGCCGGTGGCGAGTTGATGAAACGGGAGGGGAGGGGAGACCGGGGCGGTTTCAGGGCTTGTCACGAATGGTTCGCGCCTTTCTGTCGATGGAGAGGTGGAGCCGCTAGAGGCTGTCAGCCGGTACGGACTCGTGCGGTTTCATGTATGACCGAAAGTTAAGGGTGGCGCCCCCCGAAATGGGAGCGCCACCCTTGTCAGCTGCGGTTATGGACTACCGCTGGGCCCTCGTGAAGCCCGCGGCCTTGGCCGCGTCCTCGGAGTTGAACCACACCTCGGCGATGGTGCGGTCGTAGCCACCGCTGCCTTCCATGTGGTACTTCTTCGAGCGCTCGTTGCCCTTGATGGTGAAGCCCTCCGGCGGCTCGGTGCCCACGTAGGCGCCCTCACCGTAGGCGGACTCGCTGGCCGCGACACCCGGCTCGTCGACCGTCACCTCGGTGGTGCCGTCGTTCGGCTGCTCCTCGGCCGCGACCTCGGAGATGCTCGCCTCGGCGGCTTCCGTCTCGGCCGGGGCCTCGGTCTCGGGCTCCTCCGCGGGCTCCACCACCTCGTCGGCCTCAGGCTCGGGGGTGGTGTCGGCGGCGAACTTCGCGGCAGTGGAGAAGGTGTCGTTGTTGTTGACGTACGCCTTCGACGGCTCGTGCGCCGTCCACCCGTCGTCCTTCGGGGCCAGGAAGTGCCGCACCGCGGCAACCGCGCCGGCGACGATGGCGCCGATGGCGAGGAACTGGAAGAACGCCTTGGTCTTCGACTTCTTCGGCTTCACCTCCAGCTCACCCTTCAGCGCCGCGACGGCAGCGCCACCACGCTTCGAGGCCTCCGCGATGGCGGGGTGCTCGGCGGCGGCGTGCAGGGCATCCTGGAGCTTCGGCAGGAGATCGTCCTCCAGCAGCTCGCGGGCAGCCTCGACGGCCGGGTTCACCTTGTCCAGCGCGTCCTTGAGGACGGGCTCCAGGTCATCCAGCCGACGTGACGCGAAGTCCGCGGAACGCACCTTGGCGTCGTGCAGGAGCGGGCCGGCCTGGTGGCGGGCCTCGTCCAACAGATCCTGGGCACGCTCAAGGCCTTCCTTGAGTGCGTGCTGTCCGTATTCGGCGGCGGCGGAAGCGGATTCCGCGGCGGCCTTCTTCAGCTCTTGTGACTTCTTCACAAGTTCCTCCCTTGTTGTGGCTCGTAATCGAGCAGTTTCTACGCTACCCGTTTGTGGGGTTCGTGCAAGGGGGTTGGGGGATTGCGTGGTCGGGTCAGCGGGAGAGGTCGCGTTTCTGAGGCTTCGAGGCCGCTTCGCGGCACCTCAGCCAGCGGGTAAGCGGCGCTTCGCGCCCGACCGGCTCAACCAGCGGACATGGGGCGCACGGCCGTGAGCCGCGAAGCGGCGCGCGCCGGCGCCACTGTACGGGCACCGCGGTGGGCTGGGCAGCGGGCCGCGGCTGTTGGCAAGGCATAATCGCCGCTGTGAGTTATCTGGTGCTGGGGAACCTGACGTGTGCCGTCCTGCTGGCGATCTCCGGGATGGCGAAGCTGGCAGCCAGGAGCGAGACCCGAGACGCCTTCCAGGCGCTCCGGCTGCCCGGGTGGCTGCGCCGCTCGCCCGCGCCGGCCCTGCTGCCCTGGGGGGAACTTCTGCTGGCCTTGGTGCTGGTGGTTGGGTCCGGCTGGGTGCTCGTCGGGGGAGCGGTGGCGTCGGTGGCGCTGTTCGCCACCTACACCGTCATCATTGCGCGGGCGCTCCGGTTCGACGAGCCGGTGCGCTGCAACTGCTTCGGCGCCCTGGGCTCGCACGACGTGTCCCCCCGGACCCTGGCCCGCAACGTCCTCTTCCTGCTGCTGGCCCTGCTCGGCTTCATGGCCGTGATCGCCGGAGAAGACGTCTACGGACTGGACGCAGACGGCTGGGGATGGCTCGCGATGTCGGCCCTCAGCGCCCTCGTCGTCACCCTGTCGCTGCTGCCCGGACCGCAGTCCGAGCAGGCAGGGGGTTCGGAGACGGGCGCGCTCGGCTTCGCGCCGAACCTCGCCCTCACCGACGTCGGGAGCGGCGACCGGGTGCGGCTCCGGGCCTTGGCCCGTGGGCACGGCGGGGTGGTGCTGCTGTTCGTGGTGTCCGGCTGCGGGGGGTGCGAGCGGGTGCTCGACCAGCTGCCCCAGTGGCTGGAGCAGGTGCCCGGGCGCGTGGTGATCCCGGTGCGGCCGTCGGGCTCCGAGCTGGACGACCCGAGGAAGGGCCTCGCCCATCTCCACGAGGACTGGGGCTCCAACGTGGCCCAGGCGCTGGGAGGCGCGTTCACCCCGTCGGCGGTGGAGCTCGACGCCACGGGCGCCGTCGTGGGTGCCCCTGTGACGGGCGAGCAGCGGGTGCGGGACCTGATCCTCCGCCCGGTGCTGGAGGCCGCTGCTGCGGCCGTGGTGGCCGAGCGGGGGCCCGCGGAGCCTGAGGCGGTGGTGCCCGAGCCCGCCGTCGTCGAGGAGGAGGACGACGGCCTCGAGGACTACGAGCGCCTTCCCATCCCCGACGGCGTGCTGCTGCGGCCCGACGGCGAGCCCATCACGCTGAGGGCGCTGGCCGGGCAGCAGGCGCAGCTGCTGGTCACCATCAACTGCCTGTGCTCGCCGGCGCGGGCCGGGATCGCCGGGATCGAGGAGTGGCAGAGCCGGCTGCCGGTGCTGCAGGTGCGGCTGGTGCCGTCCATCCGGCCCCGCGCGACGGGCACCATCCCGGCGGAGGTGGAGAAGGTGTCGCTGTACGACCACGAGGGCCTCGCGGCGAAGGCGCTGGGCGCCACCGGGCAGGTGGCGGCGGTGCTGCTGGGCGCCGACGGGATGATCGCCGGGGGACCGGTGACAGGGATCGACGAGGTGGAGCAGTTCGTGGCCGACATCGAGGCCCAGCTCCCTCCGGCGGAGTGACCCGCTTGCCCGGCTCTGACACACTGGACCCGACCAAGAAGGCAACGAAAGGACACGCGTGAGCACCGCTACGCTCCACACGAACCACGGTGACATCGTCATCGAGCTCTTCCCCGACCACGCCCCCAAGACCGTCGAGAACTTCGTCGGCCTCGCCACCGGCACCAAGGAATACGCTGACCCCGCCACGGGGAAGAAGACCACCGGCAACTTCTACGACGGTCTCACCTTCCACCGCGTCATCGATGGATTCATGATCCAGGGCGGCTGCCCGAACGGTGACGGTCGCGGCGGACCGGGCTACCAGTTCGGCGACGAGTTCCACCCCGAGTTGACGTTCAACAAGCCGTACCTGCTGGCCATGGCCAACGCCGGCCCCGGCACTAACGGCTCCCAGTTCTTCATCACCGTGGGCCCCACCCCGCACCTCAACCGTCGCCACACCATCTTCGGTGAGGTGAAGGACGCGGCCAGCCAGAAGGTTGTTGACTCGATCGCCGCCACGAAGGTTGGTCGTGGTGACAACCCGGTCGAGCCGGTTGTGATCAACTCGGTCACGGTCGCCTGACCTGATCGTCTGGAACGCCCGCCGGCTGACGCCGGCGGGCGTTTCTCATCCTCGATGGATGAGGGCCGCGAAGGGCCCCATATCGCTGGCTGAGGTGCCGCGGAGCGGCTCCCTACCGCTGGCTGAGGTGGCGCGGAGCGCCCTCGAAGCCTAAGGTGAGTGACCTTGTCAGCTCACGTTTCAGAGGCTTCGAGGCCGCTTCGCGGCACCTCAGCCAGCGAAGTGGGCCGCGGCTGCCGCGTCGAGCACCTCAGCCACGAAGTGGCGCGTCGAGCACCTCAGCCACCAAGGGGGCGCGTCGAGACTCATCAGCCCGCGGGAGGGTTTGGTCAGCTGGAGATGCCGACCCAGAGGCCGTCCCGGGCCCTCGTCATGGCGACATACAGCTCACGGCGGGTGAGGTCCCAACGTTCGCGGGCCGTGTCGTCGGCCGGTGGCTCCGTGATGGTGTGCTCGTTGCGGATGTCTGGAATGAGGACCTGCTTGAACTCCAGGCCCTTCGCGCGCTTGATGGTGCCCACCTTCACCGCGTCGACAGGGACGCCGTTGTACTTCTCCAGGTCCACGACAGGGAAGCCGGCCTGCTCGAGGGCGCGGGTCGCGTCGCGGGCCGCCCACCGCGAGATGCACAGCACCGCCACGTCGCCGATGCCGGTGCCGATGTCCGTGGTGACGGTGCGGACCCGGGCGATGAGGGCATCGTTGAGTTCGCGACGGCTGCCGCAGTGTGCGATGACGGGTTCTGCCCCCTTCCGCGGGATGCTCGAGGGCACGTCGCCGCGGGCGAGGACGCCCTCGATGTCGGCGTACTCGTCGCCGGCCACGAGGCGCTGGGCGAAGTTCACGATCTGGGCGGTGTTGCGGTAGTTGATGTCGAGCACCACGCCGCGGCCCGCGACCGAGATCCCGGCCTCGCCCAGGGTGTATCCGCCGGGGTAGATCGACTGCTGGCCGTCCCCGATCAGCGTGAACCCATCCGGCTCGTCGCCGACCAGCAGGTGCAGCATGCGGATCATGGCGCAGGACAGGTCCTGCGCCTCGTCCACGATGACCGCGGAGTACGCGCCGGTCATGGGCTCCCGGCGGAGCTCGGCCTCGGCCAGGAGGATCAGGTCCGCGTAGTCGATGATCCCGCGGCTGCGCAGCTCGGCATCGTAGGCCTCGTGGAGCCGCCACACGGCCTCACGCCCCGAGAGCTGCAGGGTGCGGCGCCGCCCGGTGCGCGCGAGATCGGCATAGTCCTCGAACCTGGTGATGCCTCGGCCCTTGAGCACGTGCTCGATCTCGTCCTCCCAGTAGCGCCGGTCCTGCGAGCTGCCGAGGACTGACGGGGCGCCGACGCGGTGCCACGCGGCGTCGAAGGCCTCCCGGGATTGGGCGGGTTCGATGCGGTGAGGGACCCCGCGCTCCCGCAGGATCCGGCGCGCGAAGGCGTGCGCACCGACGAACTCGACACGGTCCACCACCTCCGGCGCCAACCGTCGGAGCAGCTCGTGCAGAACGTCGGGCAGCGTGCGGACATACGTGGTGACCAGGATGCGCCCGGGCCGGTTGCGGGCCAGGTGCGCGGCGCGGTGCAGGCCGACGACCGTCTTGCCGGTGCCCGCCGGGCCGCGGATGCGCGACGGGCCCGGGAAGGAGCGTCGGACCAGCTTCGCCTGCTGTGGATGGAGGAAGGACATCCACTCCTCGATTGGCTGGGCGAGGATGCCCTCGAGGAGGGCATCGTTGACCTCCTCAGGGGTGAGGAGCGCGTCCTGCTGGGCCTCGTGTGGCGGGGGTGGGGTGACGGGGCTGGGGGCCGCTGGGACGACAGGCGCCGGGATGGTCACGGACACAGGCGCGGGGGCGGAGGCCTGAGGGAAGAAGCTGAGCGCGCGGCCCATCACGGTGTCGACCTGCGTGGGCGTCAGCCGATTGCCGTGGCGGGCGATCGCGCTGAGAGCGTCCCGCTCGCCGACGATGCGGATCCCGCTGACGGTGGCGTCGAGGCCGCTACGTCCAGCCATGACGACGAGGGAGCGGACCTCCCCGGGTGCGAGGCCAACCTCGGCAAGATCGGCCTGGGTGACGTCGACCAGGTCGTTGAGCATGAGGAGCTCGTCGGTGACGTCGTCGTCGCCGCGCAGGACCCGGCCGTTGTCGATGCCGACCTCCTTCCAGGCCTTCGTGTCGACGATGAAGACGCCGCCGGGGCCCACGACGACGAGATCGACCTGGGCGCGTCGGGTGCCGGGCCAGCGGCGGTCGGGCAGGAGAAAGTAGCCGAGCCCGGAGAGGGGAGCGAGGGTGCGCGCGGTCTGACGCTCCGTGGTCTCCGCGATCCCGAAGCGGCCCGCTGCGGCGCGGGCCTCGGCGGCGGCCTTGGCGTGGGCGTCGGCGAGGGCGAGTTGGCGTCGGGACTCGGCGCCGGCGGAGTCACCGGCGACCATGCGGGCACCCTCCGGTGTCGCGGCGCTGGATCACGTGAGGCCTTCGGTGCTGGGTGGGGCGGGTTGAGCGCCCTCAGTATTGCAGTGGGCGCGTGCAGCGGGTCAGTCAGGCAGCGGGAGTCAGAACTCGCGGTGCAGGTGCGCCACTTGGCTTCTCGCGCCTCAGTACAGGCAAAGGCCTCCCTACCGCTGGCTGAGGCGGCGCGGAGCGCCCTCGAAGCCTAAGAAAAGTGACCTTGTCAGCTCGCGCTTTATAGGCTTCGAGGCCGCTACGCGGCACCTCAGCCAACGAGGGGGGCTCGCCGCTGCGCGTCGAGCACCTCAACCGGCGAAGGGGGCGGGCCACCCACCGCGGCCGCAGCCGCCACCGCTGACTCCGCCGCTGAGCGGCCATGGCACCGTCACCGGGGTACCCTGAAGTGACTCGCGAGATATGGAACGGATATGGGTGTGCGACTCGCCGACTTGGCAGACGCTCTGACGATGGGCGATGACTGCCACATCTACTACGACCGGCAGGCGGACGAACTGGTCTGGGTCTTGGGCGACGAACTCTCCACCGCGGAGGACCTTCCCGAAGCCGCCGACTTGGCCGAAGCGGCCACCTACACGAACAGCGGCGACGTGGACTCCCTCAAGCTCGCCCTCCTGATACTCGAGGACGCCACCGACCGGTTCGTGCCCCTGCCGACGAAGTTCGACGTCGACGAGCACTCCATCATGGTCGACTTCACCGCGACTCTCCCAGAGTCGGAGCTGAGGCGACGGTTGTGGGACGGGTTGCACCGCGCCGGGGCGTTCCGACGGTTCAAGGATCTCGTCCACCGCCACGACCTCGCCGATGCTTGGTACCGCTACCGCGACGAGCAGTTCACCAGGATCGCCCGCAAGTGGGCAGACGCCAACAACATCACCCTCGTCGAGCAGTCCCGGTAGCGTCCGCAGCGGGCCCGCCCCCGCTGGCTGAGGTGCCGCGCAGCGGCCTCGAAGCCTACGAAGGGTGACCTTGTCAGCTCGCGTTTCATAGGCTTCGAGGCTCGTCGCTTCGCTCCTCGCACCTCAGCCAGCGGAGGGGCTCAGCCAACGAGGAAAGGGTCAGAGCTCGCGACGCTCGAAGACCTTCACCGCCGCCCACACCAGCGCCACAATGAGGAATGCCGTCGTGAGGGCGGGCCACAGAATGTCGACCGCGACGTCCGCCCCGAGCGCGACCGGGGCGTTGATCATCCCCGCGGGCGTCCAGCGCAGCATTGGGCCCCAGATCCCCGAGAGCATCAGCAGGAAGAAGAAGCCCAGACCGATGCCCGCCGCGCCGGCGCCCGAGTCCACGGCGGCCGAGCCCAGCAGCACCACCGCCACCAGCAACAGGGCGAACAGCAGCCACGCCGCCGTCGCCGCCAGCAGCGGGCCGAACGGCGCGTCGGGGAACCAGATCAGCGTCACGCCCCAGGTCGCCAGCATCCCGACCAGGGTGGCGCCGATGAGGAGGATCGCCGTCGAGACGAACTTCGAGAGCACGAAGCCCGCGCGCGACACCGGCTTGGTCAGCACCATGATGGCGGTGCCCGCCCGCTTCTCGCCGGAGATGGCGCTACCCAGCATGATGATGAGGGCGAAGCCGACGATCTGGCTGAGGTTCTTGGTCCACTGGGCGTAGGAGTCCACCCAGGTGGGGTCCGGCATCACGCCCGCGAAGATGTCGCCGCCCAGGGTGGCGAGCAGCTCAGCGGTGTAGGCGGCCGTCGGGGGTCCGGTGACGGCCGAGAACAGCAGGATCCCCGGCAGCACGAAGATCCGCCACGTGCGGAGGATCTCGCGCAGGTCCTTGGACAGGAAGGCTCGGAAGCTCATCGGTTCACCCCCACGAGGCCCACGAACACGTCCTCCAGTGAGACCTCGAGCTCGTCGAACCGGCGCAGCCCCAGCCCCAGCCCGGCGACGATGCCCGGCGCTGCCTGCCGCGCGGCCGCGAGATCGCTGACGATGACGTCGATGGCCTGATCGTCGCCAGACACGGGGGTGTGGCGGACGCACCACGGCTCGGCCGCGACCGCCGCTGTGAGCGCCTCGATGCCGTCGGTGACGGCGATGCGGACCGTCGTCGAACCGCCGTGCGAGCGACGGAGGTCGGCGACGGTGCCCTGGACGACGAGCCGGCCACGGTCGAGGACCGCCACCTGGTCGCAGATCCGCTCCACGTCTCCGAGGAGGTGGCTGGAGAACAGGACGGTGGTGCGGCCGCGGAGCGAGGCGATCATCTGCAGCACCTCCGCGCGGCCGAGGGGGTCCAGGGCCGAGGTGGGCTCGTCGAGGATCAGCAGGTCGGGTGCGTTGATGAGGGCCTGCGCGATCCCGAGGCGCTGCTTCATGCCGCGCGAGTAGCCGCCCACCGGGTTCTTGTTGCCGGCCAGGCCGGCCATCTCGAGGAGGGCGTCGGCGCGCTCGGTGAGGACCGGCGCTGCGATCCCGAAGAGGGAGCCGGCGAACCGCATGAACTCCGCGCCCGTCATCCACGGGTAGAACCCCGGCACGTCAGGCAGGAACCCGACGCGGGCATGGATGGCGTCTCGGCCGGACTCGGTGTCGTGGCCGAAGATCGTGGCGCCACCCGAGGTGGGGCGCGCCAGGCCCAGCAGGATGCGCAGCATGGTGGTCTTGCCCGCCCCGTTGGGGCCGAGGAAGCCGAACACCGACCCCTCCGGCACCGTCAGGGAGACTCCGTCGAGAGCGCGGACTTCGCCGTACTGCTTGGTGAGGCCGTCGGTCTCAACCACGTTCACCTGGGGTCCTTGTCCTCGCGTCGGCCGTAGAGGAGGTCGGCGGTGTCGGCAGCGGTGCGACTCGCCGCGTGGCGGGCACCGGGGAGCGCCTCCGGCTGGGCGGCAGCGGAGGCGTACTTGGCCTCGCTGCGCCGGACCAGGAGGAAGGTGATCGGGCCGAGGATCTGCACGAACAGGATGAGCACGAGCCAGACCCACTTGTTGGGCCTGGGCATCTGCGCGTCGGGCGTGCGGGCCCAGGCGACGACGCCCACGATGAGGAGCGCCAGCTCGATGACGATGACGACGCCGAGCAGGACGAGGACGCCGGTGGGGAGGTTGAGGAGTTGGTCGAAAGTCATGACTGGATCCTTTTGTGTTGGGAGGCGGGTGGACCCGCGGTCCATCTGGCGCCTTCGCTACTAGTCAACCGTAGTCCCAGACTTCCTCATGGATGTAGCATTGTCTCAATTGACGATGGATGCAAGGGAGTCAATGTGGCTGGTTCGCTGAGAAGTCCCCGGAGGAAGGTGCTCCGGACGAGGATGGCCGCGAAGCGGGAGCGCGGGATCGCCAGGGTGGAGGAAGTCACCGATGCGGAGCTCGTCCCCGTCACGCTCTTGCTGGAGAAATCGCATTCGGGCAAGCAGGACCGGCTGCTTCTGGTTGAGGAGGGGCAGAGTGGTCACGGCAAGGAGGTGGGGGGCGTCCTGCGCGTCACCATCGACAAGGCCGGCTCCTTCGTCCGCCTCGCCCAGGTTGACGAGACGCCCACGCCCGGGCGTGTCCGGCCGGAAGCGGTGCTTCATCGTCTCCACGATGTGCTCGTTGAGCGGGTCGGGGACGGCACCCTGACCGAAAGCGAGGCGGAAGCTGCGGTCGAAGCGTTCGCCAACCGTCTCCCCGACGACGATGACCCCACCGAGGCCCTGGGGCCCTACTTCGACACGCAAGGGCTCAGGCGGCGCTTGGGCGTCACGCGTCAGGCGCTCACAGGTCGGGTCCAGCGGAACACACTGCTCGCCGTCCCGGCTGATGACGGCGCCCTTCTCTACCCCACGTGGCAGTTCACGCCCGACCTCGAGCCGCTGGCTGGTCTGTCAGAGGTTCTGGGCGAGTTGCACCGGGTGGCGAAGGATGGCCTGTCCAAGGCCCTCTGGTTGACCACACCACAAGAGGCATTGGGGCACGTCTCCGCGGCGAACTGGCTAGACAAGGGTGGGGATCCGGCCACCGTCCTCGCGCTCGCGCATGCCGACGTCGAGAGGATGCTCCGGTGAGCCGTGAGGACATCAGCCTCGGAGACCCGCATCCCTCGACGGAACTCGCCGCGGACTTCCCCAGGTGCACGGGCGTGGATCTGAGCCGCTGGTACCGGGCCCACTCGGACGGGTACCCGGCGGAGCCAGATCGTGGTTGTTGGTGGTTCGCGTCCATTCCGCCAGGAGACGGGCGCTTCGACCTGGCGCAGCCGGAAGGGACCTGCTACTTCGCGGACAACATCGAGGCCGCTGTGCGAGAGCGGCTGGGGGAGGTGTGGGGGACGCATCCGATTCTCCCACCCGTCGCACTCGACGGCACCACCGTCTCCAGCGTCGACCTCAGGCCCTTCTGCGAGCCTGAGGACATCGCAGATACTCAAAGTGTCGAAGCCGCCGGCTACGTCACACGCGAGATCTCGGCGGGGGCTGGCTATGGGCTTACCCAACGGCATGCAGCGGCGTTCCTGGCCGCCGGGTTCAGCGCCATTGCCTACGCTCCCCGGTTCACGCCCGGCGCCGTCAATGCGCTAGCGCTCTTTGGGTCCGAGGGGCGTCCCCGCCCAAGCCGGGGGGCCGCTGAGGTGTCGGGTTGGACGGCGGAGCTGCGCACGAAAGTGCGAAGGACAGTGACCAGGGCGAGGGCCAAAGTCATCCCCTGACTGCTCGATCGGGATCGAGTCAGCAAGCGGGCATATGTTGTCGGCATCGACATGTCCGCAGGACATGTACGAATTGAGGCCAAGAATGTACATGTTTGAGTGACATGATGATCACGTCCATCAGGACGCGAGGAGGGCCGCGACCGTTCGCACCAGCGGATCGTCGACCGGCAGGGGTGGGGCCGGGCCGAGGAGTTCCTCGGCGAGGGCGCCGTCGGGCAGGCCGGCGTGGAGGGGCCAGGCCCACTCGCCGTCGGTCTCGATGAGCCGGACCCCGGGCAGCTCCAGCCACGCCGCGATCCGCTCCGCCTCCTCCACGCTGCCCGCCGGCAGTCCGCCGCGGGGCGCGAGGACCGTCTCCGCCGTTGCCATGGCCCCTTCGGCGGCGGCGCGGGCGCGGGCTGAGGGCGCCGTCGTGGCGGCGGCGAGCTTGCCGTAGCGGATGACGTGGATGTCCCAACCCGCCGCCGACGGGATGGCCGCCACCAGCTGCCGGCACAGCGCCAGGGAACGGAGGCGGTGGAAGCGGATGGACGTGCGGTAGTAGGCCGTCAGGCGGTCCGAGATGGTGCCCGCTTCCTCGAAGCGCTCCTGCGCCACCAGCTTGCGCATCCGCACCCGGACGCTCCGCAGCACCGGGCGGACGTCGCCCAGCCAGCTGCTGGACACGGCCTGGGCGATGGCCGGGTACTGGGCGGCGCCGTCGCCCAGCTCGCAGGGCGCCACGCAGCGGCCCATCTCCGCCAGCGCGCAGGAGGCGGAGGCCCTCTTGGCGGAGAGGCGCGTGGTGCAGCGGCGGAGGCGGAAGGCGTCGTAGAGGGTGAGGGCCGCCTCGTCCGCGGCGTCGCGGGATCGGAAGGGGCCGAAGTAGGTGCCCTCCTGCTTGACCTGCGTGACGATCGACAGCCGCGGGAACGCCTCGTCGGTGAGTTTGAGCCAGCTCACCTTCCGCTGGTTCTTGGAGCGACGGTTGTAGCGCGGGGCCAGCGACTCGATCATCCGCAGCTCCCGCACCTCCGCCTCCAGGTCCGTGGCGCATTTCACGAACTCCACCCCGGAGGCCACCCGCACCATCTCGTGGATGCGGCCGCGCTTCTCCGCCGCGGAGAAGTAGGAGCGGACTCGACGGCGCAGGTTGGTGGACTTGCCGACGTAGAGGATCTCGCGCTTCTTCTCGCCGTCGGGGGTGACGGAATCTGTGTAGAAGAAGTAGACGCCGGCGCACTCGGGGGCACCTGTCGCCCAGGTGCGCTTGGCGCGCCTGTCCGGGGAGACCTGGAGCGCGAACTCGGTGAGGTCCTCCAGGGTGTGGACGCCGAGGTTGCCCACGCGCTCCAGCAGGCCGTGGAGGACGTCGACGGTGGCGCGGGCGTCGCTGAGGGCCCTGTGGTTGGGCTCGGTGCCGGCGCGGAAGAAGCGGGCGAGGGTGGCGAGCTTGCAGTTGGGCACCTCGTCGCGGAGGAGGGCGGTGCGGGCCAGGGCGACGGTGTCGACGACGGTGGGGCGCGGCCAGGCGAGACCGAGCTGCTCGTAGCCGCGCTTGAGGAAGCCGGTGTCGAAGCGGGCGTTGTGCGCCACGATCACCGCGCCCGCGGCGAACTCCGCGAAGGCGGGCAGCACCTGCGACGGTGGGGGAGCGGTGGCCACCATCTGGTTGGTGATGCCCGTGAGCACCTGGATCATGGCGGGGATAGGGGTGGAGGGGCGGACGAGGGTCTGGAACTCGCCGATCACCTGGCCTCCGCGCACCTTCACCGCGCCCACCTCGGTGATCTCGGAGTCCGCCGCGCCGCCGGTCGTCTCGAGGTCCACCACGACGAACGTGACCTGCGAGAGGTGGACTCCGAGGTCCTCGAACGAGGGTTGGGCGGCGGAGATCTCGGGCATGGGGATCACGGTAGAGGTGGGGTCTGACAGTTCTGGGGTGGGGGAGTCTCTCCGCTGGCCGAGGTGTGAGGAGCGCAGCGACGAGCCTCGAGGCCTATGGAAAGTGAGCTTGTCAGCTTGCGTTTCTTAGGCTTCGAGGCCGCTTCGCGGCACCTCAGCCAGCGGGGAGTGAGCGTCGCGGCTTGGCCCGGCTCAACCGGCGGGAACCCTCAGGCGAGGGAGATCAGGCGACCCATCGAGGCGGTCGGCTCGTCGACGGCCGCCGAGCGCTCGTGGGACGGGAGCTCACGGGGATCCAAGGCGGGGACGGGGACCTGGCTGATCAGCGGGTGGGTGCTGGGGGCGCGGTCCTCGGCGTCGCTGAGGAGCACCTCGTGCAGCTTCTCGCCCTGGCGGAGGCCGGTGAAGTGGATGTCGATGTCCTGCCCGGACTCGGCGATGAGGCGTTCGGCGACGTCGACGATCCTGACGGGCTGGCCCATGTCCAGGACCAGGACCTCGCCGGGGCGGCCGATGGCGCCGGCCTGGAGGACGAGCTCGCAGGCCTCGGGGATGGTCATGAAATAACGGGTCACGTCGGGGTGGGTGACGGTGACGGGGCCGCCGCGCTCGATCTGTGCCCTGAACGAGTGGAGCACGGAGCCGCGGGAGCCCAGCACGTTGCCGAAGCGCACCGACAGGTAGCGCAGGTGGTGACGCTCGGCGAACCAGGCGGTGAGGCGCTCGGCGAGGCGCTTGGTGCGTCCCAGCACGCTGGAGGCGTCGGCGGCCTTGTCGGTGGAGATGTTGACCAGGTGCTTGACGCCGGCGTCGTGGGCGCAACGCAGCACGTTGAGGGTGCCGAGCACGTTGGTCTTCCAACCCTCGTCGGGGTAGCGCTCGAGCATCGGGAGATGCTTCAGTGCAGCGGCGTGAAAGACCACGTCCGGGCGCTGGTGCTGGAACACGGCGCAGAGGGCCCCGTCGTCCCTGATGTCGCAGAGCACCATGTCGTCGGTGTCGAGGAGGCCGTTGCCGTAGAGGTCGAGCTGGACGCCGTGGAGGGCCGACTCGTCGCGGTCCAGCAGGATCAGCTTCGCGGGGCCAAGCTTCTGCAGCTGGCGGGCGATCTCCGAGCCGATAGAGCCGCCGGCGCCGGTGACCAGGACGCGTTGACCGGTGACGTAGTGGGCGATGGCGCTGAGGTCCGTCTTGACCGGGCGTCGGCCGAGGAGGTCCTCAACCTTGAACTCGCGCAGCGACGACAGCGAGATCTGGCCGCCGATCATCTCCCGCACGGGGGGCAGGATCACCAGCTGCAGGCCGGCGGCCTCGCAGCGCTGGGACACGTCCTGGATGAGCTCGGGGGAGGCGGCAGAGATGGCGAGGATCACCATGTCCGCGCCGCGCTCCCGTGCCACGTCCACCAGGTCCTTGCCGGTGCCGTTGACCCGGTAGGCGCGGACGCGGAGGAAACGCTTGGCGGGGTCGTCGTCGACGAACCCCACGATCCGGTACGGGGGCTGCTCGGCCTTGTCCACCAGCATGGCCACCTGGTGGCCGGCCTCGCCCGCGCCGTAGACGAGCGCGGGGACCGCGTCGGTGGCGACGGTGCGGGGGAGCCGGGAGGCCAGCAGGATGCGGAACAGCCAGCGGCCGGCGGCCATGAACGTGAGAGCCAGCGGGGGCGCCATCAGCGCCACGCCGCGGGGGAAGTCTGGGGTGAGGACGCTGAGCGTCAACCCGAGCGGGATTCCGGTCAGCAGCACCAGCGCACCCACCCAGGTGGCCTCGGAGAAGGAGCCAACCCGGCTGCGGCCCAGATAGACATGCGTGAGAAGCCCGAGCGCTGCCTGCAGCGTCATCGCCACACCCGTGTAGAGAATTGCCCACGACCACTGCGAGGCGGTGAGCCGAAGGTCGTACCGGATCACCACAAACACCAGCAGCGCAATCACCCAGGACAGAAGGTCCCAGCCCATCAACATCGTCCGCCGCCAGAACGACGGCAACCCCACTACACGGTTCGTCAGTGCCTGACTGACGGTTGGCCGCGCAGAGGGGACCCCCAAGTTTTCCCTGCCCATGCCGGTCAAATTACTTAGTTTCGCGACCAAACGCCATTCGTCGTTGGCGGGTGAGACGGGGCAGGGTGGGGCCGATTCGAGCCTCCGGCGAGGCTCTGACAGGCCCTCTACAGGCCTGCCATAAGCACGTGCGCCGGTTCGTGCGCCGTCGCCTGGCCGGCTTCCGCGTCGCCCACAGCGGGCGATCTTCATGTGCAGCTCATACGGCCTCGTACGCGGCATTGGCCGAAAGTTAAGGGTGCGGGAGGGGGCTCAGGGGGGGCGACGGGGGGTCTGTGGCGGGTGGTGGCCGGATGTCGCGACTCGGCGTGTCGGGGCTGCCGAAAGTGTCGGAGGGGTGGGGAAGGGTGAGGCCATGGCTACCTTGCATGTTGACTGCACCACCTGCACCGTGCGCGGAGACGCGTGCGCGGACTGCGTGATCTCCGTCCTCCTCGGCCCGCCCGGCGTGGGCCTCGAGGACTCCGAACAACGGGCGCTCACCGTCCTGGCGGATGCCGGGCTGGTCCCGCCGCTGCGGCTGAGCCACCCGGACGACGGCATACGCCATCAGGCAATGTGAGTCTGACAAGGCCTCCAGGCGGGCACGTCCGACGGGTGACACTAACTTCCGTGGGCATTTTGAGAAAAGCCTGAGGGCGCTTAAGATTCTCTCAGACTTGCCCAACGCTTGGAGTACACGTGAACCGAGTCCGACTCGCCCTGACCGGGATCGTCGCTGCCGCCCTCGTCGCCACCATGGGCGTCGCCGCCCAGGCCGACCCCGCCGCTGTGGAGAAGGCCCGCGAAGAGCTGGCCCGCATCCAGCAGGAGTCGTCGGCCATCGATCAGGAGCTGATCGAGGCCAGCGAGCGCGCCCAGCAGGCCGAGGCCAAGCTCAAGACCATCGCCGCTGACCTGCAGACGCAGGAAGCGAAGGTGTCCACGCTCGCAGACGAGATGGGCGACGTCGCCACCCTCCAGATGCGCCACGACTCCTTCAGCGTCACCGCGCAGCTGCTCACCAGCGGTTCCTCGGACAACTTCCTCAGCGGGCTCGCCGCCTACCAGAGCGAGCTAGACCGCTCCAACGCCGGCGTGCAGCAGCTCCAGCTGGACCAGGCCAAGCTCACCACCCTCCGCGAAGACGCGGCCGCCACCGAGGCCACCGTCAAGAAGGAACTCGCGACCAAGACTGTGCTCGCCGAGGAGTTCGAAGCCAAGGAGGCCGAGGCCCAGCGCGTCTACGACCGCCTCTCGGAGGAAGAGCGCCAGCGCCTCGCCGCCATCGAGGCCGAGCGTCAGGCCCGCGCCGCAGCCGAGCAGGCCGCAGCCGAGGCACGCGCCGCGGAAGCAGCCACCACCAGCCGTTCGCGTGAGACCACCGCGTCGTCGGCGCCGAAGGCAGAGACCCAGACGGCTCCCGTGACCGCCGCGTCGTCGTCGCGCGTCCAGGGCGCCATCAACGCGGCCCTCGCCAAGGTGGGAAGCGCCTACGTGTGGGGCACCTCCGGCCCCAACACCTTCGACTGCTCCGGCCTCACCAGCTACGCCTACCGCCAGGTCGGCATCACGCTGAGCCGCTCGTCGAGGACGCAGTATTCGAGCGAGGGGCGCAAGGTGTCGCTGTCGGAGATCCAGCCCGGAGACCTCGTCTTCTACTACAGCCCAGTCAGCCACGTTGCGCTGTACATCGGCAACGGCAAGATCGTCCACGCGGCCAACCCGCGCAGCGGCGTCAACGTCACGAGCCTGCACTCGATGCCCATCACGGGCGTGCGCCGCGTCGTCGGCTGAGCATTGCTTCTGTGAGAAGGCCGCCGGATTCGGCGGCCTTCTTCCACTCCCGCGTCAGTGGACGCTGGTGATGAACCGCCGCGACTCCGCGACAATCAGGTCCGCGTCGTAATCCATGGTCGCCACGTGGAAGCTCCGCTGCAACGACGCGAACCGAACGTCGCGCACCTCGCGCTTGATGATCTCCGAGCTCAGATCGTCGACGACGTGGTCCTGTGGGGACCGCATCAACAGCACCGGCGCGTCAATGCGCCGCAGCCCCGAGCGGGCCTCCCTCCACAGGTCCATCATCGTGCCCAGGCTGGCGACGGCGAACTTCGGGTAGGCCGGCTCCACGACACCCGGCTGCGCGATGTCCGAAGCGATCCCCTTCTGGGGCGGCAGCACGTGCCGCAGCCGCGATGCCACCGGGTAACGCGGATCCCGCGACGCGATCGCCGGATTGACCAGCAGCACCCCCGCGACGGTGTGCCGCGCGGCCAGATGCAGCGCCAGCGCCCCGCCCATCGACAAACCTGCCACGAACACCCGCTTCTGCTCGCCCGCAAGCTCCAGATAGGCGTCCTCGACGGCGCCGAACCAGTCCCACCAGCGCATCCGCGCCATGTCCTGCCACGACGTGCCGTGGCCGGGCAGTCTCGGCGCGACCACGCGCACGCCCGGGTACTCCTCGGCGGGGGTGGCGAGGGCCTCCGCCCACGGGCGGATGGACGCCACCGAGCCGGTGAAGCCGTGGCACATCACCACGCCGATGTCGCCGTCGCCGAGATGGAGGGGCCGGGCCTCGGGCCAGACGGGCGTCGCGGCGGGGCGGGAGAACGGCGTCGAGAAGAACATGGGTCGAGGATAGGCCCGATGCGGATCGCCCGGGGTTGGGTCGCGGGTGGCGGGTGGCTGGGTGGCGGACGCATGCCTAACCGACGGACGCCAGCCTTACAGATGGACGCCAGCGTTACAGCCGGACGCCAGCGTTACAGCCGGACGCCAGCGTTTGTGAGGGCGTGGTGAGCGCCTGCCCTACCGACGGACGCCTGCCTAGGTGACGGACGCCTGCGTTAGTGAGGCGTGGTAAGCGTGACGCCTGCGCAAATTCTTGGCGCCTGTTCTGTAGCCCAGGCGGCCGGAGTTACCGCTGGCGTCGTCGCCCGCAAGGCTGGCGTCCGTCACCTAGGCAGGCGTCCGTGCCCAGGGCAGGCGTCGGTAAGTAAGGCTGGCGTCGATCTGTAGGGCAGGCGCGATGGGGTGGCGAGCGTGACGCCAGCGCTAGTTTCTGGCGCCTGTTCTGTAGCGCTGGCGGCCAGAGTTACCGCTGGCGTCGTCGCCCACAAGGCAGGCGTTCGTCAGTAGGGCAGGCGTCGGTCCCCAAGGCAGGCGTCCGTCACCAAGACAGGCGTCGGTCCCCAAGGCAGGCGCGGACAGCGGCAGGCAGCCAACCGCGGTGCGGCGCCGGGCCCGTCAGGGACCGGATCAGCGGACGAGCGCTGCCATAGACTGCCGCCCATGTGGTACCGCTTCTTCAAGACCCTCCTCGCCCGCCCCCTCGTCAAGTACGGCTACGGGGCCAAGGTCATCGGGGCCGAGAACTTCCCGCGCACCGGCGGTGCCATCCTCGCCAGCAACCACATCGGCGCCTTGGACTCCCTCGTCGTCCCCGCCATGATGCCGCGACCTCTCACGTTCCCCGCCAAAGCCGAACTCTTCGTCGGCCAGGGCGGGCTCGGAGCCAAGGCCATGGCCTGGTTCCTCACCGTGGTGGGCATGGTGCCGATGGACCGCAGCGGCGGCCGGGCCAGCGCCGACGCCCTCGGTGCCATCTCCGACGTGCTGGCCCAGGGCCGCGTCGTCGCCATCTACCCCGAGGGCACCCGCTCGCCCGACGGCCGCCTCTACAAGGGCAAGACCGGCATGGCGCGGATCGCGCTCCAGAACGACGTGCCCGTCATCCCCGTCGGCGTCATCGGCACCAAGTCCCACAAGGGCCCCCTCGGCATCCCGTGGGCGAAACGCCCCGTCGTCATCATCGGCAAGCCGCTCGACTTCTCCGAGTTCCGGCAAACGCCCGGCAACACGAAGGTCCTCCGCTGGGTCACCGACGAGGTCCTGGCCGCCATCCAGCAGCTCACCGGGCAGGAGTACGCAGACGTCTACGCCGCGCGGGTCAAGCATGGCGACCTGGAAGTCCCCGGCTCCGACGCCTTCCTCCTCCCGCGCCCCGGCGGCGGGCCCAAGCCCCAGGTGGAGGCCAGGCCGGGTGAGTGACCGGCCCCGGCCGCCGTCGACCCTGCGCCGGCCGCCCGTGGGGACCCTCGGATTCCGCGACCCCTCAGACCTCCTCGGCCGCGTCTACGGTGTCGCGGTGGTGGCCAGATCCCTCCTCGGACTGCATGCCGTCTTCGTCAACCTCTTCTATGTGGTGCACTACACGGACCGGCCGGTGGGCGTCGTCGCCGCCACCGTCGCGCTGATCGCCTGGCACTGCTTCATCTCGTGGCGGATGCGCACCCCCGCGCACCGAACCTGGCAGGCGCATGTGGCGGACCTCGGCGTGACGGTCGCGCTCATCCTCACCACCCTGCTCACGGTGCCGCCCGGCGGGGCGCCGCTGTCGCTGGCCGGCTACTGGATCAGCGGCTGCGCGGCTTACGCCGCCATCTTCCTCGGCACCCGGTGGGGCGTCGGGTTCGCGCTGGTGACCTCCGCGGCGCTGCTCGGCCCGCCGTCGCACTTCGTGCTCGAACGCCTCGGCGCCGCGTTCGTCACCGTCATCCTCATCGCCTGCCTCGGCGTGCTCATCGAGCAGTTCCGCGCCACCCTCGTCGAACAGGAACAGGAACGCGCCCGCTCCGCCGCGCTCGCCGAAAGGCAGCGACTCTCACGCATCGTCCACGACGGCGCCCTCCAGGTGCTGGCGCTCGTGGAGCGGGAGGGGCCGTCGCTCGGGGGTCGCGGGGTGCGGCTGGCGGCCCTGGCCCGCGAGTCCGAGGCCCAGCTGCGGGTGCTCCTCCAGGACCGCGAATACGCCCCCGTCCAGCACACCGAACGCGTGGACCTCGCCGCCGCCCTTGACCGCTACCACTCGGGCAACGTCACCGTCTCGACGATGGCCAGCGGCGTCACCGTGCCGCGCGGCCTCGCCGAGGAGGTGGAGGCGGCCCTCACGGAGATCCTCACCAACGTCGCCTCCCACGCCGGCGCGGATGCCCAGGCCTGGATCCTGCTGGATCAGGAACGAGACGACGAAGTGATCCTCTGGGTCCGCGACAATGGAGTCGGCATGACCCCGGAGCAGGTGGTTCAGGCCGCCGAGTCCGGCCGGATGGGCATCAAGGATTCGATCGTGGGACGGATGGCGGCCCTCGGCGGGTCCGCGATGCTCAAGACCTCACCGGGCGCCGGGACGGAATGGGAGCTGCGGTTCCCCATCGATGGCAAGGCAGGGAGCAGCAGTGACGCACACGTCTGAGGTCCACGAGCGTCGACGCGTGATGCTCGTCGACGACCACCCCATGTGGATCGACGCCCTCAGCGAAGATCTCACCGAGGTGGGATTCGAGATTGTCGCGGTGGCCAAGAGCGGCGTCGAATGCGTTGCCCGGGCACGGGCCGCGAAGCCGGAGATCGTCGTGATGGACCTCAAGATCCCCGAGCCCGACGGCGCCACCTGCATCGAGCTGCTGCTGCGCGAATTCCCGGACCTGCAGGTGCTGGTGATCTCCGCGTCCGGCGAGCGCGACGACGTGCTCCGGGCCATGAAGGCCGGCGCGAAGGGCTACCTGGTGAAGTCGGCGTCGAAGGAGGAACTGATCGACGGCGTGCGCCGGACCGCGGCCGGCGACGCGGTGTTCACGCCCGGGCTGGCCGGACTGGTGCTGGGGGAGTTCCGCCGCATGGTCAACGTGGCGCGGGCGCTCAACGAGGAGAGCCCGGGGCTGACGTCGCGGGAGATCGAGGTGCTTCGGCGGGTGGCGAAGGGGATGGCGTACCGGGAGATCGCCGACGAGCTGTTCGTGTCGCACCGGACTGTGCAGAACCACGTGCACAACGTGTTGCGGAAGTTGCAGCTGCACAACCGGGTGGAGTTGACGCTGTACGCGATCGACCAGGGGTGGCACGACCCCTCGGCCTAGCCGCTGATGCACGCTGACAAGGTCACTCTTCTTAGGCTTCGAGGCCGCTTCGCGGCTCCTCAGCCAGCAGGGGGGTCCACCGTCGGTTCCCGGGGCGGGGGGTCTGCGGGCGGTGCAGTAACCTACGCACCATGTCGAGCATCATCTCCCGGGAAGAACTACGCGCGCTGCCGATGGTCCAGCAGCCGTCGTACCCGGACCAGGCCGCCCTGGACAAGACCATCGACGCGCTCGAGTCGCTGCCCCCACTGGTGTTCGCCGGCGAGTGCGACGACCTGCGCGCCAAGTTGGCCGACGTCGCCGACGGGCGCGCGTTCCTCCTGCAGGGCGGCGACTGCGCCGAAACCTTCGCCGCCGTCACCGCGCAGAACATCAAGTCCAAGCTGCTGGTCCAGCTCTCGATGGCCGTGGTCATGACCTACGCCGCGCAGGTCCCCGTCATCAAGGTGGGCCGCATCGCCGGGCAGTACGCCAAGCCGCGCTCCAACAACCTGGAGACCCGCGGAGACGTGTCGCTGCCCGCCTACCGTGGCGACGCCATCAACGGCTTCGACTTCACCCCCGAGGACCGCGCCCACGACCCGGGCCGCCTCCTGCAGGTCTACAACTCCTCGGCCGCCACCCTCAACCTCGTGCGCGCCTTCGTCAAGGGCGGCTTCGCAGACCTCCGCGGCGTGCACACCTGGAACGGGCAGTTCGTCCGCGACTCCGCCGTCGAGGCCGAATACGAGGAGCTCGCCTCCGAGATCGACCGCGCCCTGGCGTTCATGGTGGCCTGCGGCGTCCACGACTCCGCCCTCAACACCGTCGACTTCTACGCCTCCCACGAGGCGCTGCTGCTCGAGTACGAGCGCGCGCTGACCCGCGTCGACTCCCGCTCGCAGGAGCTCTACACCTGCTCCGGCCACATGCTGTGGATCGGGGAACGCACCCGGCAGCTCGACGGCGCCCACGTGGAGCTGCTGCGCCGCGTGCAGAACCCGCTCGGCATCAAGCTCGGCCCCACCACCACCGCCGAACAGGCCATCGCGCTCGCGGACCGGCTGGACCCGCACCGCGTCCCCGGACGCATCACCTTCATCACCCGGATTGGCGCCAAGTTGGTCCGCGACGTCCTGCCCGGCGTCATCAAGGGCGTCGAGGCCACGGGCCGCAAGGTGGCCTGGGTGTGCGACCCGATGCACGGCAACACCTTCGAGGCCGCCAACGGCTACAAGACGCGCTCCTTCACCGACGTCGTCGACGAGGTCAACGGATTCTTCGACGTCCACGAGGAGCTCGGCACCTGGCCCGGCGGCCTGCACGTGGAGCTCACCGGCGACGACGTCACCGAGTGCGTCGGCGGCGTGATGAACCTCATGGAGGAGGACCTCGCCAACCGCTACGAGACGGTGTGCGACCCTCGCCTCAACCGCAACCAGTCGCTGGAGCTGGCGTTCACCGTCGCCCAACGGCTGCGCTCCGGCCGGCTGAAGCGGGTGAACCCGGTCCAGGAATACATGGCGAGGGAGCTGTGATCGATCTCCGCTCGGACACCGTAACCCGGCCCAGCGCCGGCATGCTCGCAGCGATGGTCGAGGCCCCCGTCGGCGACGACGTGTACGGCGAGGACCCGACTGTCGCGGCGCTCGAACAGCGCGTGGCCGGGTTGTTCGGCAAGGAGGCGGGGCTGTTCTGCGCCACCGGTTCGCTGTCCAACCTGCTCGGCATCTGGCTCCACACCGAGCCCGGCCGGGAGGTGCTGTGCGACGCGTACGCGCACATCGCGCGCGCCGAGATGGGCGCGCACGGCGCCCTGCACGGGGTGACGATGCGGACGTGGGTCTCGACGTCGGGGCGGTTGGTGGCAGACGACGCCCTCGCCCTGGTGGCCGTGAAGTGCCGTCCGTACCTGGTGGAGACCGCCTGTGTCGCGGTGGAGGACACCCACAACTTCGGCGGCGGCACGGTGCAGTCCTTCACCGAGCTGAGCGCCCTCAGCGAGGGCGCGCGGGAGTTGGGCGTGGCCACACACCTCGATGGGGCCCGGTTGGGCAACGCGGTCGCGGTGACGGGCCGGGCGATGAGCGACTACGGCTCCCTGTTCGACACCGTCTCGTTCTGCCTGTCCAAGGGACTCGGTGCCCCCGTCGGGAGCGTTCTCGTGGGGACGGCCGACGAGATGGCGCGGGCCCGCGTGCAGCGCAAGCGGCTGGGCGCCGGATGGCGTCAGGCGGGGCTGCTGGCGGCCGCGGGGCTGTATGCCGTCGAGCACAACATGGACCGGATCGTCGATGATCACCGGGCCGCCTCGATGCTGGCCAGGGCCATCAACGAGGCGTGCCCGGGTGCGGTCGACGAGTCGTCGGTGGAGACCAACATCGTGCTGATCCCGGTGGCCGGGGCTCCTGCGGTGGCTGCCGGGCTGGCCGAGCAGGGGGTGAAGGTCAGCGTGCTCGGGCCGTCGTCGCTGCGCGCCGTGACGCACTTGGATGTCACCGAGGAGGAGTGTCGCGGGGCGGGCGCCCTCATCGGCGCCGCGCTCGCGTCGCGCCCCGCCTGACCCTCTTCCTCCGGAGTTTCGGGTGTGGGTTTCGATCGGGCTGGGTATGGGTTTGAGCCGATGGATGGGTTCGTGGAGACTCTCCCGCGTGAGCTGAGCGTGGCCTGCTCCGCGAACCCATCCATCGGCTCAAACCCCACCCCCCAGCAGGGCCCCCCAAGGGCCGCGCTCGCTCAGGCGTCGTAGGTCAGCTCCGCGATGGGGCGCGGCCAGGCGCCCAGCTGCTGCCACACGAAGTCGGGGACGCGGGCGAAGAAGCCGTGCAGGAACCTGGACGCGGCGTCGATGTCCTCGGGCTCCCAACTCCCGCCGCCACCCACCAGGATCCGGCCTCCGGAGATCGCGAACTTTGGTGCCTTGCCCGCCATCAGGTACTCCATCTGGCGCTGATGCATCACGTCCGAGGCGAACCGCGGCGCGGGGGTGCGCACCTTGTAGCGCCGGTTGAACTCCTCCCACTCGAACTTCTGCGACGGCCCCAGCAACTCCCAGTTCACCGACAGGTCCTGGAACGGGAACGTGGTGCGGAACTCGCACAGCTCCTCGCTGTGGTGGCGGGTCTCGGTGTGGGTGCGGCCCTGCGCGTCGGTGCGGGTGTGCGTGGTGTCCCAGTCGTGACGGAGCCGCATGAACGGGAGGCCTCCGTTGTCGGAGAAGATGATGTCGCTCGCCCGGTGGTTGTGACCGCCGCCGGTGTGATCGAGTAGCTGGAGGTAGGAGTCGTCGCGGGGGACGTAGGTCCACTCCGGGCGGCCGTAGAAGCTGAGCGACGGCGGGGGCGGCGGGGCGTGGAATGTCGCGGCTGGGGAGGCGAGGATCCGGGCGCGTGTCGCGGCGAGCTGCTCCACGGCCGCGGCCAGCACGTCGGCCTCCTTTGGCGCGTCGATGAGGACCAGGTGCTCGCCGTCGACGGTGACCCGGTACGGCCCGGTCAGCGTCGGGGCGGCGGCCGCAACGAGGGCCTGTGCGTAGGCCGGGTCGCCCGCGGCTGCGGTGAGCTCGCCGAGCAGCATCGTCTGGCCGGGGAGGCTCAGCTTCGGCGCGGGACCGCGGAAGACCTCGGCGGGAAGGAGGGAGCGGCCCAGCGGCATGGTCACGACGTAGCCGCCGGACTTCCATTGGGAGCACTTGTAGCGGAACGCGGAGAACTCGGTGCCGTCGGAGGCGCGGCCGATGATCTGGTCGTCGACGTCGCGCTTGAAACCCAGGCCGAACGGCGGCACGTTGAGCCCGTAGGCGATGGAGATCGACGGCGACGTGACGAAGGTCCAGCCGCGCTCGGTGAGCTCCTTGACGTACAGGTGCCGCCGAATGCCCCAGACGGCACCCACGGCGGCGGCGAGCGCGACGACGGCGAACAGGATCCAGACGATCTCGGACATGGGGTGATTGTTCCTTTCTCGCTCCATGAGGAAGGTCCGCCCGCGGAGCGGCGTGGACCTGTCACTTCTCGCTCCCTGAGGAAGGTCCGCCCGCGGAGCGGCGTGGACCTGTCTCGAAGGGTCGTGGCCCGAACCTACACACACTCGGGGGCCATCAGGCCGGGGGTGGGCCTGCAACTTGCTATCCATAGAGCGGCATCTGCATATATCCACAGAAGCCGCTCTATGGATAGCAAGTTGCAGAGGGGCAACGGTCAGCGGATGGACGCGACCTCAGGAATCGTCGAGGGGCGACGGGGGAGGACCGCGAGCAGCAGCGCGGCCATGACGAGTGACCCGCCCACCGCCATCGTCACCGTGAACGGCTCGAACCCGAAGCCCACCGCGAACACCGCCGCCCACAGAGGCTCGGTACACATGATCACCGCCGCGGGGGTGGCCGCGACCTGGCTCTGCCCCCAACTCTGCAGCAGCAACGCCACCGCCCCGCAGACGATCCCCAGGTACAGCAACTGGGCCCACGTCACCGCATCCGTCGGCAGCGGCTCGCGCAGCAACGCCCAGATCACCAGGCTCGCCACCGCGCCGGACCCTGCCTGGGCGAGGGTTAGCTGGATGACGTTGCGCCTGGTCACGTGCCGGCCGAGCAGCACGATGTGGACGGCATAGATGGCGGCGCTCAGCAGGGTGAGCGCGGCGCCGACGGCGAAGTTGCTCGACCCGCCGTCGTGCCCCACCGCGAGCACCGAGATCCCCGCGACAGTCAAGCCCACCGCCACCCAGGTGGCCGCCGGCTGCCGTTGGCGGAGGAACACTGCCGTGATCAGTGCGGTGAACACCACGTAGGTGGCCGTGAGGAATCCGGTGGTCGACGGCGCGATCAGCTGCAGGCCCAGCGTCTGCGTGGCCAACCCGGCCAGAAGCAGCAACCCGAGCCCCGCCCCGGTGGCCGCCTCCCGCAGCGGCATCCGCAACCGGTGCGGGAACATCAGCGCGAGCGTGATCCCGGTGAGGATCAGCCGCAGGGAGACGACGCCGAGTGGGGAGAGTGTGGCGAACGCGCTCTTGGTGACCACGACGGTGGACCCCCACGCGACGGCGGCCACCAGCAGCGCGGCGACGGGCAGCCAGGCGCCGCGGGGGTAGGTCACCGGGACAC
Organism: Tessaracoccus luoxuelianae; assembly: GCF_054483915.1. Lineage (NCBI taxonomy): Bacteria > Bacillati > Actinomycetota > Actinomycetes > Propionibacteriales > Propionibacteriaceae > Tessaracoccus > Tessaracoccus luoxuelianae. The sequence continues at coordinate 1,692,563 of NZ_CM137013.1, forward strand.
GCTAGCGCGTGCCTGTCGTTCGACGGGCTCCGAGCGTGGTCGACGGGTGCCTTGGCGGCGCCTGCGGTTGTGTGAAATCGCTGTCCCGCCTTCGCGCCTGCGCTAAGTCTCGCGGCCCGCGCTGTAGCACGGGCGGTGTGACTTAACGCAGGCGACTGCGAGGCGCCTGCGATAAAGGGCAGGCGTGGGGAGTTAACGCAGGCGTCGGGACTTATCGCAGGCGAGGGGACTGAACGCAGGCGTCAGGCGATGAAGAGGACCACCGTGGTGCCGACCGGGACCGACGTCCCCTCGGCGGGATCAGTGCCGGAGGCGATATTCAACGCGATCGGGAAGTCCGACGACAACCGCACCTCCACCTTCAGATCCAGGTCCTCGAGCAGTTTCGTCGCCTCTTCGGTGCTCTTCAACCGCACCTCAGGGATGGTCACCATCACCGGCCCTAGCGACTTCGTGATGGTGATCGTGTCTCCGCGCTTCCCGTTGCCGGACTTCACGTCCTGCTGGATCACGCGGCCGGCCTCGACGGTGGGGGAGTTCTCCTCCTGCACCTTGACCTTGAACCCGAGCTCTTCCAGCCGCTTGACGGCGTCGTCGGCCACCTCTCCGGTGGTGTCGGGGATGGCGATCGGCTCCGGCCCCTTCGAGACCGTCAGGTTGATCTCAGTGCCCGGCTTCAGCTGCGCCCCCACCTCCTGAGACGCCGTCAGCACCTGCCCCACCGGCGCCGTCTCGGAGAACGCCTCCGTGACCGTGCCCACCGTCATCCTGCCCTCGACGATGGCCCGCTCAGCATCCGGCAGCGCGGCACCCACCACCTCCGGCATCGGGTACCGCTCCGGGCCCTTCGAGATCACGATGCTGACCGTGGAGCCGCGCAGCAGCCGGTCACCCGCCGTCGGATCCGTGCTGATCACCAGCCCGGCGGGCACCGTCTCGGAGTACGCCTCGCTGGAGGACACCTCCAGTGCATTGGCGGTGGCGGCCTCCCCGGCCTTAGCGGCGTTAAGGTTGGTCATCGCGGGGACCGTGGTGAACCGGCCCGCCATCCACCACCACGAGCCGAATCCGGCCCCCGCGGTGAGCATCACGACCAGCAGCACCGCGATCACCCCGCGTCGCCGTCGATGCACAGGGTCGTGCGAGATATGGAGCTGCGGGAACACGGGCGTGCGGTGGCTGCGGGGAGCCGAGCTCGGCTGAGGTCTCGGCGACACCGGGGACTGCCCCGTGCGCGACCCGGCCGCCCCCGACCCCGCCCGCGACCCAGCCCCGGCCCCCGTCCGCGGCCCAGCCGTCGATCCCGGCATCGACACCCCGGCGGCGAACCCGGCCCCCGCGACACCAGCCCCCGCGACACCAGCCCCCGCGACACCACCGCCCTGCGGACGCCACTGTTCACCCTCGCGCCGCACGACGACGGTCTCGGGCGAGTTCGGCGACACCGGCCTGGGGCGCTCCGAGGTCCGCGGGTACCCCGCGACCGTCTCGTCCTCCGCCGGGCTCGCCGGCAGGATCGCGGCCGCCAGCGCAGGGTTGTCCGACCCGCCGGTGCGCGCCAGCTCGTGCCGCACGCGCCGCACGGCGGTGAGCAGCTCGCGGCCGTCGGCGATTCGCGCCCGCGGGTCGCGCGCCACGCAGGCCAGCACGATCGTGTCGATGTAGTCCGGGATCTGCCAGTCCGCCGCGTGCCCGATCTCCGCCAGCCGATCCGACGGCCGCTCGATGTCGACGTTCACGTGCCGGTAGGCGATCTGATAGTTGTTCTCGCCGGTGTGGGGCTTGCGGCCGGTGAGCATCTCGAAGAGCACGACGCCGGCGGAGTAGATGTCGCTGCGGGAATCCGGCCGCGAGTGCGTCACGAGCTCCGGCGGCAGGTAGCTGGCGGTGCCGACGAGCACGCCGGTGGCCGTCATCTGCGGCGAACCCACCTGGCGCGCCAACCCGAAGTCGGCCACCTTCACCTGCCCGCGCGTGGTGATCATCACGTTCTCGGGCTTGATGTCGCGGTGCACCACCCCGGCCTCGTGCGCGGCCGCCAGAGCCGCGGCCACCTGCTCGAAGATCTCCAGCGCGCGCTCGGGGGGAAGCGGGGCCTCCCGGCTGATCACCCGGCGCAACGTCTCGCCGTCGATGAACTCCATCACGATGTAGGGCTGCCCCTGCGAGGTGCCCTGGTCGAAGACGCTGACGACGGCGGGGTGGCTGAGCACGGCGGCGGAGCGGGCCTCGCGGTCGAACTTGGCCGCGAACTCGTCGTCCTCGCCGAGGTCGCTGCGCATCACCTTGACTGCCACCGCGCGCGACAGGCGTAGGTCGCGCGCGCGATAGACCGTGGCCATGCCGCCGCGCGCAACTTTCGCCACAATCTCGTAGCGGTCGTCGAGCACGTGACCGACCAACGGGTCGAAAGTGCTGTTCATACCACTCCATGCACGGTCGGGGAAGAGGCCGTACGAGCCCGTCTGGACCCCGAGTGTAGTGCCGTCGCGGGGTCCAGCCCACGCCGGAGGCGCGGCGAGTCGGCCAAGAAGGGGGTCGCGCCGCCCCGCCTGCGGCTAAATTGGGCTTTCATGACAGCCCTCGTCGGACTCAAGACCCGCCTGCGCCTGGCGCGCCTCGCCGTCGTCATCCCGCCGGACAAGGCTGAGCCGGAGGCCGCGGACTTCGCGGCCCACGGCGCCGACCTGCTCCTCTTCACGCGCGGTGAACGCAGCGTGGAGGAGGCCGCGGAGGTGATCGACGTGGCCCGCAGGCGGCTCTTCGGGCTGCAGACCATCGTGGCCACGGATTCGGCGGACGTCGGCGAGGCGTCCAAGGCCGACGTCGTGTACTACCGACGGCCCGGCTGGCGCCCGTTCGGGTTCCGGAGGCCGCACGATTACTCCCTGCTGGGCCGCTCCATCGACGGCGCGGACCAGGGGGACGCGGTGGACGGCGATCCGTTCAACTTCGCGTTCGTCGGGCCCGCCGTCGACGACGACCGGGTCACGGACGCGCTGGAGGAGATGGCTCGGCGCTACCCGCCGATGGCGCTCCCGGCCGGGCCGGTGTGGTTCGCGGCGGGAGGCATCGATCCGGGCAACGTGGCCGCCGTGATCGCGGCGGGCGCGAGGAGGGTGACGGTGTCGAGCTCGGTGTTCCGCTCGGACGAGCCGTTCGCCGTCACGCAGGCGCTGGCCGACGCGCTCAAGGCTGCGTGGGTCGCGGAGCCGGGCGCCGAGGCCTACGGCCAGGACGCCTTCACGGCCTGACGGGCGGAGCCCACAGGCGGGTCGAATCGCCGCGGATGACCGCCGTGATCCACCACGCCGCCTCCACCGCGACCATGCCCGTCGCGCCCGCGACGAGGCCCACCGTCAGCGCCGCCGCATTCGTCGTGTCGAGCTGCAGCGCGTCGTGCCACACGGGGATGTAGAACATGAGGAAGTAGAACCCGTACGCGAACGCCACCAGCCCCACCCTCCACCAGTAGTAGGGCCGCGCGACGGTGGCCAGCACCCACGTGGCGGTCATGATCAGCGCGATGAGGGTGGCCGTCGACGCCTGCTGCTGCACCGTGTCGGACACCTCGCCGAAGCCGCGGGTCATCACGTAGGTGACCGTGGCCACCGCGGTCACCGTGAGGCCACCGGGCACCGCGACCGTCAACGTCCTGCGCACGAAGCCCGGCCGCGCCCGCTCCCGGTTGGGGGCGAGGCTGAGCAGGAACGCCGGGATGCCGATGGTGAACCACCCCACCACCGTCATCTGCAGCGGCAGGAACGGGTTCGGCAGCCCCATCAGCCCGATCACCAGCGCCAGACCCACCGCGTAGATCGTCTTGGTGAGGAACAGCTTGGCCACCCGCTCGATGTTGCCGATCACCCGCCGCCCCTCCGCGACGACGTAGGGGAGCGTGGCGAACCTGTCGTCGAGCAGCACGATCTGCGACACCGCCCGCGTGGCCGGCGCCCCGGATCCCATCGCCACCCCCAGATCGGCGTCCTTGAGCGCCAGCACGTCGTTGACGCCGTCGCCGGTCATCGCCACCACCTGCCCGCGGTGCTGCAACGCCCGGACCATCTGCCGCTTCTGCTCCGGGACCACCCGGCCGAACACGTCGTTGGCCTCGACGGCGTCCGCCAGCTCCTCGGAGCCGCCGGCGGGAAGGGAGCGGGCGTCGATCGGGTCGCCGATGTCGACGCCCAGCGAGCGGGTGACGGCCCCGACGGAGGCCGCGTTGTCGCCCGAGATCACCTTCACCCGCACGCCCTGCTCCTGGAAGTAAGCCAGCGTGTCCGCCGCGTCCGGGCGGGTCAGCTGGTCCAGCACCACCAGCGCCAGGGGGGTGAGGTGCCCGGGGGCGTCATCGTCGTCCACCCGCGCGGCGCAGCTGCCCAGCATCAGCACGCGGCGCCCGGACGCGGCGATGGCGTCGGCGTGCGCGGCGACGGCGGGCTCGGCCAGCACGTCCGGCGCGCCCAGCACCCATGTCTCACCAGTGCCGAAGCTCGCCCCGGACCATTTCTTGGCCGAGGTGAACGGCGCCCGGGCGGTCACCGGCCACGGCTCCGCTGCCGGCCCGATGGCCGCGGCCACGGCCTGCATCGACGCGTTGGGCGCGGGATCCGCCGCAACGAGCTGCGCGAGCACCTCGCGGGCGCGGGCGTCGTCGCCGGCGAGGCACACGATCTCGCCGAGCGTCATCGCGTTCTGGGTGAGGGTGCCGGTCTTGTCCGCGCACACCACGCTCACCCGCGCCAGGCCCTCGATCGCGGGCAGCTCCTGCACCAGGCACTGCCGCCGGCCCAACCGGATGACACCCAGCGCGAATGCCATGGAGGTCAGCAGTACCAACCCCTCCGGCACCATCGGCACCAGCGCCCCCACCATCCGCAGCGCCGACTCCTGCCATGTCGTGTCCGGCTGGTTGAACTGCACGTAGATGGTCAGCGCGCCCACCGGAACCAGCAGGAACGAGACGTACTTGAGGATCTGGTTGATGCCCTGACGCAGCTCCGAGTGCACCAGCGTGAACTTCGCGGCCTGCGCCGTGATCTGCGCGGCGTAGGCCTCGGCGCCGATCTTCTCCGCGGTGTAGGCGCCGGACCCGGACACGACGAAGGCGCCAGAGAGCACCTCGTCGCCTGGGCCCTTGGCCACCGGGTCCGCCTCGCCCGTCAGCAGCGACTCGTCCACCTCCAGGTAGTCCGCCGCCACCACGGTCCCGTCGACGACGATCTGATCCCCCGGATGGACGACGATGAGGTCGTCGATCACCACGTCGTCGCGGGCGATCTGGCGGCGCTCGCCGTCGCGCACGACGACGGGGTGCGCCTCGCCGACCACCGCCAGATTGTCCAGGGTGCGCTTGGCCCGCAGCTCCTGAATGATGCCGATGATGGAGTTGAAGACGATGAGCGTTGAGAACAACCCCTGGCTCGGGCTGCCTGTGCTGAGCACGATGACGAAGAGCACGAACAGGATGCCGTTGACGCGGGTCACCACGTTGGCCCGCACGATGCCCCACGTGGTCCGGCCGGAGCGCGACGGCAGGGTGTTGACCTGCCCGGCGGCCACCCGCCGCGTGACCTCGGCAGAGCTCAGCCCCCTCAGCTCAGGGTCAGTGGTCACTCTGCACGCTCAGCTCCGGGTCAGTGTGCACGCTGCACGCTCCGCGCGGCGAGCTCGCCCAGCGCGGTGCGGCCGTCGGGGGTGAGGTTCGCCCTGTCCAGCACGGCGAGCGCGCGGGTGAGGCTGTCGTCGATGATGCCCTCCACGTGGGCGCGGGCGCCGGACTCGTCGATGAGCCGGCCGGCGTGGGAGACGTCGGCGTCGGTCAGGCCCGGCGTGCCGAGGATGCCCTCCAGCTCGGCCGCGGCCTCCGGGGCCGAGTCGGCGAGCGCGCGCAGCACCAGGACGGTGCGCTTGCCCTCGCGGATGTCGCCGCCGTAGGGCTTGCCGGTGACGGCCTCGTCGCCGTAGACGCCCAGCACGTCGTCGCGGAGCTGGAAGGCGCGCCCGATGATGGAGCCGAACTCGCCGAGCGCGTCGATGAGGGCGTCGTCGGCGCCCGCGAGCGCGGCCCCGATCTGGGCGGGCCGACGGATGGAGTAGCTGGCAGACTTGTACTCCAGCACGCGCTGCGCCACGTCCAGCTCATCGGCGACGGTGACCGCGCCGGTCACGCCGTACTGGGCGGCGACGTCGAGGTACTGCCCGGCGGTGACTTCGGCCCGCATGAGGCTGAGCAGCGGGCGCGCCCGGTCCAGGTGCGCGGCGCCGGAGGAGTCCACCAGGTCCACGCTCCACATCAGCAGCAGGTCCCCGAGCAGGATGGCCGACGAGGCGCCGAACTCGGCGGCGGCGCCGCGACCCTCCTGCCCGACGTGGAGCTGCTCGAAGCGCTTGTGGGCGGCGGGGAGGCCGCGGCGGGTGTCGGCGTCGTCGATGAGGTCGTCGTGGACCAGGGCGCTGACGTGCAGCAGGTCCAGGGAGGAGGCCACCTTGAGGAGGGGCGCGTCGTCGTGCGCGTGTCCGGCCGCCGCCACGTAGGACCAGTAGCAGTAGGCGGGCCGCAGCCGCTTCCCGCCGGAGGTGCCTTCGCGGGCCACCTCCAGCAGCGCGGTGGCGCCGATGGCCGTGAGCATGGGCTCCTGAGCGGCCAGGTAGGCGTCGATCGTTTCGCTGACCGCGGACAGCAGCGGCGCACCGAGCGGGGAGGAGGGGTCCAGGGAGCGGCTCACGGTTCGAGCTTAGTAGCCCGGCTCGTATTGTTGGCCCATGCCTGTCACCGAGACGAGCCTGCGGAGCGTGGGCGAGCTGATCCGCTCAGCCCACGGCCCCCTGTACTCGTTCGAGTTCTTCCCTCCCCGCTCCGAGGAGGAGGAGCCCGTCCTGTGGGCCGCCGTCGGGGCGCTGGCCCCGCTGGAGCCGTCGTTCGTGTCGGTGACCTACGGGGCGAACGGGTCGCGGCGGGACCGCACCATCCGCGCCACCCGTCGGATCGCGGCCTCCGGAGGCCCGCTGACGGTGGGGCACCTGACGTGCGTGGCGCAGTCGAAGGCGGAGCTGGCCGAGGCGCTGGCCGAGTACCGCGAGGCGGGCGTGACCAACATCCTGGCCATCCGCGGAGACATGCCCGGCGGCGGACCGTGGACTGCGCACCCCGACGGGTTGGCCAACGCCACCGAGCTGGTGAAGTTCGTCAAGGCGGAGGGCGACTTCTGCGTGGGTGTCGCGGCGTTCGCGAACCCGCACGAGACCAGCAACGACCCGGACCTCGACGCGCAGATCCTCCTGGACAAGGTGGAGGCGGGCGCCGAGTTCGCCATCACGCAGCTGTTCTTCGAGGGGGAGCGCTACGGCGAACTGGTGGAGCGGATGCGCGGGCTGGGCTGCGAGGTGCCGATCATTCCGGGGATCATGCCGTTGACGGTGTTGTCGCAGATCGAGCGGTTCGCGGACCTGTCCGGGCGGGAGTTGCCGGCGTCGTTGGTCGCGGAGTTGCGGGCCTGCTCGTCGAAGGAGGAGGTGCGGGAGGCGGGGTTGGCGGCCGCGGTGCGGTTGTGTCGCGGGCTGCTGGACGCCGGCGCCCCCGGGTTGCAGTTCTTCACCCAGAACCGCTCGAAGGCCACCCGTGAGGTGCTCGCCGAGCTGAAGGCCACCGCCCCCGCCCCCTGAGGAGCCGCCTCGCCGGCTGAGGTGCCGCGCAGCGGCCCGCCCCCGCTGGCTGAGGTGCCGCGCAGCGGCCTCGAAGCCTAATGAACCCGCGCTGACAAGCTCACGTTCTCCAGGCTTCGAGGTTCGTCGCTTCGCTCCTCACTCCTCAGCCAACAGAGGTCAGGCGAGGAGGGAGCGCCAAGCGGAGGTGTCGACGTCGACCGTCACCATCCGCTGCGTCGCCCTCGTCAACGCCACGTACAGCACCCGCTCCGCGCCCGGGGCCTCCGCGACAATCCCGTCCGGCGACACCACAACCACGCCGTCGTACTCCAACCCCTTCGCCTGCAGGGCCGTCACCACGATGAGCCGGTTCTCGAACTCGCGCAGCCGCACGTCCTGCATCACGAACCGCTGCACGTCCTGGATCAGCGACGGCGGGCAGATCACGCCGATGGTGCCGTTCACCTGCCCGGCCAGCTCGATGAGCTCGTCGCGCAGCACGCCGTGCAGCGCGTCGGAGGTGGCGTGCACCAGCCTGGGCTCGACTCCCGTCGAGCGCACCGCCTTCGGCAGCTCCGCGCCCGGGAACACCTTGGTGATCACCTTCGCCGCCATCGCGTACACCTCGCTGGGGGAGCGGTAGTTGGTGCTCAGCGTGAACGTCCGGCTGGGCCCGCGACCCACGAGGTCCGCCAACGCCCGCGACGTCTCCTCCTGGTTCGGGTAGGAACTCTGAGCAGGGTCCCCGACGATGGTCCACGACGACTGGGGGCCCCGTCGGCGAAGCATCCTCCACTGCATGGGTGTCACGTCCTGGCCCTCGTCGACGAGGATGTGCGCGTAGGTGGTCTGCGGATCCTCGTCCGGGTCCACCACCCGCTCGAAGCGCAGCACATCCGTGGTGCTGAGCACCTCCGGCACGTCCCCGCCCTCGATGAACACGTCCATCTCGGGCTCCGGATCCTCCGGGGCGGCGCCCAGCACGTCGATCAGCTCGTCCAGCAGCGCGATATCCGCCACGGACCAGCCGCGCACGATCTCCGGCCCCTCGTCCCCGCCCGCGACCCACGCGTAGGAGCGCACCAGGGCTGACTGCTCGTCGGCCGACAGCTCCGGGGCCACCGCGGCCACGACGGCGGGGTCCGCCAATCTGGCGAGCACCCGGGTGGCGGTGAGCGTGGGCCACCAGGCGTGCATGAACATCGCCAGGCTTGGATGCTCGCGGACCCTGTCCTCCAGCTCGGCGGGCTCGATGGGCACGTCGTCGGGGAACTTCCGGATGAGGGCGTGCACCACCTGATCCGTGGCCTGCTTGCGGCCGCGATTGAGCTTGGTGTTGGACAGCACCTGATCCCGGATGCGGCTCAGCTCGGACTCGCCGAGCCCGAGCACCTCACCCTTGACGGTGACCCGCACCCGCAGCGCCTCCGGGTGGGCGATCATCGGGGTGCGGACCAGGCGGCGCAGGACCTTCAGCATGCCGAGGCTGCCCTTGAGGGTGGCTGCGGCCGACCCGTCGACCCGCTCGCTGGTCAGGCCCAGCACGTCGCCCGCGATCCCGCCGATGGCCTTCAGCGTCACGGTGTCCTCGCCGAGGCTGGGCAGCACCCGCTCGATGTAGTTCATGAACACGTTCGACGGGCCCACCACCAGCACGCCGCCCTTCTCCAGGCGGGCGCGGTTGGTGTAGAGGAGGTAGGCGGCGCGGTGCAGCGCCACCACCGTCTTGCCGGTGCCGGGTCCGCCCGCGATCACGGTGACTCCCTGGTAAGGGGCGCGGATGGCCTCGTCCTGCTCGGCCTGGATGGTGGCGACGATGTCTCGCATGGTGCGCCCGCGGGCGCGGCTGAGCGCGGCCATGAGGGCGCCCTCGCCGAAGATGGGCAGCTCGGACTCGGCGGAGCCGTCGAGGAGGTCGTCCTCGAGTCCGATCACCCGGTCGTCGCGGCAGCGGAGGACGCGACGGCGGATCACGTCCATCGGTTCGGCCTGCGTGGCGCGGTAGAACGGTTCGGCGGCGGGGGCGCGCCAGTCGATCACCAGCGGCTCGTACTCCTCGTCGCGCACCCCGATGCGGCCGATGTAGCGGGTCTCCTCCGTGGTGAGGTCGATGCGGCCGAAGACCAGGCCGTCGTGCTCGGCGTCCAGGATGGCGAGTCGGCGGGCGGCCTGGTAGGCGAACGCGTCGCGCTCGAACAGGGCGGTGCCGTCCTCCTCGCGGAGGAAGTTGGTGCGGTCGGTGAGGAAGATCTCCCGTCCCGCCTGGGCCATCGACTTGGCGCTGGCAGTGGCGGTGGACAGGTTGGCGTAGACCTTGTCGACGTGACCCTGTTCCAGGGCGATCTCTTGTTCGAGTCCCGCGCGCGATGTAGTCAACTTCTTTGCATCCTCCGGTTGAGACAGACAGTCAAGCCTACTCGGTTCATGGGCCGGGGTTCACCGGCGTTCGTGGTGTGGGAGGTGTGCCGACGCTGGGCGCTCCCCGGGTGCCCACCGTGCATGCCGACGACAGGCGATCCCGCTCGACGCCAGCGGTAGGTCCAGACGCCTGCGGTAGGTCCAGACGCCAGCGATCCCGCTCGACGCCAGCGATAGGTCCAGACGCCTGCGGTAGGTCCAGACGCCTGCGATCTAGCGCTGGCGCCTCCTACACGCCTGCCTTGCGTCTCGCCGCCAGCGCTAGAGGGCAGGCGGTGAGAAGTAGCGCAGGCGCCGTCCGGTCCCGAGCGCAGGAGGGCAGGCGGCAAGAAGTAGCGCAGGCGGCAAGAAGTAACGCCGGCGCCTCCCCGCCCGCCCAGCCCAGTAGGTCCCGGAATTGTGCACGCAAATGCGCCCAAGACCAATGTCGGGGCTGCTCTACTCCCCAGAAGTTAGTCATGTCAAACTTGTCGCGTGGACCCTTCTCGCCAACGCCTGTTCCCCGGCCTCTTCTTCATCGACGCCGTGTTGGAGGCCGCCGACACCAAGGCGGAAATGTCCAGCCGGATCACGCTGCAGTACCTCCAGCGGGCCGCCATGGCGGGCATCCTCATCGGCCTGTTCTACCTGGCCTACTTCACGGTGCTGTCCGTCTTCGACTCCATCGAGTCCCTCGGCGAGGGCGGCTACGGGCTCGGCAAGGCCGTCGGCGCCTTCGTGTTCGGCTGGGCGCTGGTGTTCATCTACTACACCAAGTCCGAACTCCTCACCTCCAACATGATGGTCACCTCCATCGCCGTCTACCACCGACGCCTGGGGCAGCTGCGCGGGCTCATGCTGCTGGTGCTGTGCTTCCTGGGCAACGCGATCGGCGGGTTGCTGCTGGCCACCATGGCGCGGTTCTCCACGCTGACCGCCGGGCACGTCGGGGAGAAGATGCTGGGAGCGGTGGAGGTCAAGCTGGGCTACATGACCACCGCGTCGGGGATGGGCGACCTGTTCGTCCGCGCCATCCTCTGCAACCTCATGATCAACGTGGCGATGCTGCTGGTCTACAACGGTTTCCTCAAGGACTCCATCACCATGGCGCTGACCATGGTGATGTCGGTGTTCATCTTCGCGTTCCTGGGGCTCGAGCACTCGGTGGCCAACACCGTCCTGTTCACCATCGTGGGCTTCACCCAGGGGATCGACGTGCTTCCCGCCATGGGCAACGTGGCGATAGCCCTGCTGGGCAACTTCATCGGCGGCGGCGTGCTGATCGGCATCTACTACGCCTACGTCAACGACGACCGCCGGATCGGTCGACGCGCGGGCTGAGCTACCGCCGCGCCCTGTTCGTCGGGCGCGCGTCCTCGCCGGTGAGGCGCTCATGCACCTCGTAGACGGCCAGCGCGGCGCTGGCCAGCTCCGCCCAGGGCTCCGGGCCGGCGGGTGAGCACGACGACGCGGCCGGCCTCCCCGATGCCACCGGCGCCCGCCGCAGCACCGCCCGTGCCGACCGCGGCTCCACCCCCCACTCGACATCAGGCAAGGCTCGGCCGAAGTCCCACGTCAGCTCGCGCCCGGGAATCCGCCAGCGCAGCACCGGCGCCTGCCCGGTGTGGTCCACCGTCTCGGCCGCCCCCTCGCCCGCGACATCCGCCCCCTTGCCCGCGACATCCACCTCCGCCTGCCCGACGGCGGGGGCCAGCGCTGCCCGCCCCCACCGGGGCCGACGGGGGAGGCAGTCGACGGCGGGCTCACCGACCACGCGGTCCACGGCCACCCCGTCACCGGCCACCCCGTCGACGATCTCCACCCGGCGCGTGGCCAGGCGGCCCTCGAGCAGCTTGATCAGGCACCCGCCCGGCTGCGCGCGACCGGCGTCGTCGACCACCTGCCACCGCCCGAACGTGCGCTCCACCACCAGCCGGGTGGCCAGCAGCCCGGGCGCCCGCCGCGACCGCGTGCCGGCCACCGGCGCCAGGTCCAGCACGATCCGCGCCAGGTGCGGATGCCCCGCCCGGTCCGCGACATCGGCGAGCGGGCGGTCCAGCAGCAGCGCCCGCCGGTCCTCCGCGGTCCGGGGCGCGTCCGGCCGCTCCACACCGAACCGCCGCGCGGCCAGCCAGGCCGCGTCGAGGGAGTCGAGGAGGTCGCGCCACCGCTCCGCGACGGGTTGCCCGTACCGCCCGCTCAGCACCGCGAACTGCCGCCCGCGCTCGGTGGGCAGCGCCAGTTCGGCGCCGTCGTCGAAGCGGTGCACGGCGGGTGGCGCCTCCACCATCGCCAGGCCGGCCCGTGCCAGCTCGGCCTCGAGCGGGCGGCCGGATTTCTTGAACAGGTCGCGCCAGGTGGCGGGCAGGGTGACGGCGGGGGGCAGCTGCCCGCGCTCCGCCGCCCAGCGCCCCCCGAGCGGTCCGCCGGCCAGGTCCAGGCGCACCGGATGGCCCAGTTTTGCCAGCCGCGCGGCGCAGGCCATGCCGGCCAGCGTGCCGCCTCGGATCGTGAGCATGCGGCCCAGGATAGGGCTTGACGTTCTGTCGGAGGGGGGGCATATAGTAGGAACTACCGCACGCCTGTTCGATTAGTTCGGGGAAGCTCTGGTTGGGCACGGCGCCGCGGTATGGGCCGCTCCGGCCCGGCGCAGCCTCGACCCCTGCGTCGGGCCGGGGCTCCCGGGTCGAATCGCACAGTCCATCAGACGATCCCCGGGAGGCACCCATGCGCACATATCAGGAACCCATCCACGTGCTGTTCCGCGACGAGCCGCGGCAGTTCATCTGGCGTGACCGGCTGCTGCTGGTCAAGGAGGTCCAGGGCCGCTGGAGCCAGGCCACCCCGTGGTGGTCGGGCCGGCAGGTGCGTGCCGCCCGCGGGGAGGAGGTCGCCCCCGCCCCCGCCCCCGCCCGGGACGGGGAGGAGCCCCCCAGAGCCGAAGTCCCGCCAGCCCGCGGCGACCTGCTCAGCGAGCGGGAGGTGTGGCGGGTGGAGGCCGGAAACGGGAGCCATCGGGGCGTCTACGAGCTGGCGCGCACCGTCGATGCCGACAACTGGGTGCTGCAGGCGGTGCTCGACTGATGATCGATTTCAGCCAGGCCCGGCGTCTCGCCGCCGAGGCCGAACACGCGGACCTGCCGACGGAGCGCTACCTGGCCGCCTACCGTTCGGCGGAGCAGGTGGCCATCGCCGCCATCTCGGCAGCCCCCGTGGGCACGCGGCCACGCCAGGACGTGTGGTCGCTGCTCTACCGGGTTGCGCCGGAGTTCGGGGAGTGGGCCGGGTTCTTCGCCGCGGTGGCGCCCAAGGCGCGTGCCGTACAGGCGGGCGCCAGGGCGCTGGTCACCGAGCGCGATGCCGCGGACCTGGTCCGCGACTCGCAGCAGTACCTCGCCGAGACGGCGCGCTGGCTGCGCCGCCGGGAGCAGGCGGGACGGCAGCAGGCAGGCCATCAACAGGCAGACCATCAACAGGCAGGCCATCAACAGGCAGGCCGGGAGCAGGTGGGTCGTCAGCAGGCGGGCCGGCAGCAGGCGGCCGCGAAGGCGTCGTGATGGACAGCTTCGTGCACCTGCGTGTGGCCTCGGGCTACTCCTTCCAGTACGGCGCCTCCCACCCCGGCGAGCTGGTGGCCGAGGCGGTGCGCCACGGCATGGACGCGCTCGCCCTCACGGACCGCGGCGGCCTCTACGGCGCCGTCCGGTTCGCGAAGGCCTGCCTCAAGGCGGGGATCTCGCCCATCGTCGGGGTGGACCTGGCGGTCCGGCCGGACGGCTGGCGCCCCAACAGGCGTCCCACGGCGGCCCGCGGCGGGCAACTGCGCGACGAGCGGCTCCCGCGGCTCGTGGTGCTGGCCACTTCCCGGGCCGGGTGGGGCACGCTGTGCGAGCTCATCACCGCCGCCCAGCTCACCGGCGAGCGCGGGGACCCGGCGGTCACCCTGGAGATGATCGCGCGGCACTGCGCGGGGCGCGACGCGGTGGTGCTGCTCGGGGCGGACTCGGAGGTGGGCGAGGCGCTGGCCGCCGACCGCCCGGACCTCGCGGAGGAGGCCGCCACGCGGTGGCGCTCCGAGTTGGGGCACGGGCTGGTCCTGGCCGCCACCAACCATCAGACGGGCGGTCGCGGGGCCGCGTCGGCGCACCAGGCGGCCGGCATGATCCGGCTGGCGCGCCGGCTCGCGGTCCCCGTCGTGCTCACCAACGCGGCGCGGATGGCGCGGCGGGAGCAGGCCGCCACCGCGGACGTGCTGGACGCCGCCCGCCGGCTGGCCCCGCTGGACGTGCGCACCATCGACAGGCGCAACGCGGAGGGCTACCTGAAGCCTGGGGAGGCGATGGCGGCCGCGGCGGAGGAGGCGGCCCGCCTGGCGGGGGAGCCGGACGGGACGGCGCTGCTGCGCGCCACCCGGCACCTGGCCGAGCGCTGCCGGCTGGACCCCGTCGGCGACGTCGGGCTGGGGGAGATCCGGCTGCCCGAGTTCGAGACCCTCGGCACCACGCTGGTCGAGGCGCCCGGGGTGCTGCGCGCGCGCTGCGAGGCGGGCCTGGCGCAGCGCTACGCCACCCTCACCCCCGAGGTGACCGGACGTCTCGACGACGAGCTGTCCGTGATCGGCAGGCTCGGGTTCGAGTCCTACTTCCTCACGGTGGCAGACGTGGTGGGCCTCATCCGGGAGCTCGGCATCCGCTGCGCGGCCCGCGGCTCGGGCGCCGGCAGCCTGGTCAACTACGCGCTCGGGATCTCCGGGGTGGACCCCATCCGGCACGGCCTGATCATGGAGCGGTTCCTCTCCCCGCTGCGGGTGGCGCTGCCGGACATCGACCTGGACGTGGAATCGGCCCGCCGCACCGAGGTCTACGACAAGATCCTGGCCACGTTCGGCGGCCAGCGGGTGGCCTGCGTGGCCATGATCGAGACCTACCGGGTGCGCCACGCCGTCCGGGATGTGGGCGCCGCGCTCAGCCTGCCGCCGGTGGAGGTGGACGCCATGGCCAAGGCGTTCCCGCACATCCGCGCCCGGGATGCCCGGGCCGCACTGCGGGACCTGCCCGAGCTGCGCGCCGCAGGCCTGGGGGAGGAACGGCTGGACGTGCTGTTCTCGCTGGTCGAATCGCTCGACGGGCTGCCCCGGCACATCGCCCTGCACCCCTGCGGCGTGATCCTCAGCGACTCGTCGCTCGGGCAGCGCACCCCGCTGGAGGCCAGCTTCGGCGGCTACCCGATGAGCCAGTTCGACAAGGACGACGTGGAGGACCTGGGCCTGCTCAAGCTGGATGTCCTCGGCATCCGGATGCAGTCGGCCATGTCGCACGCGCTGACGGAGATCGCGCGCACCTCGCCCGCCGGCCCGCCGCCGCTCATCGACGATCTGGACCCCTTCGACGACCCGGCCGTCTACGACATGATCGCCCACCGCGCCACGCTCGGCTGCTTCCAGATCGAGTCGCCCGGCCAGCGGGAGCTGGTGGGCAAGTTCGGCCCCGAGACCTTCCACGACCTCATCGTCGACATCTCCCTCTTCCGTCCCGGCCCGGTGAAGTCGGACATGATCACCCCGTTCCTGGAGGCGCGGCAGGGCTGGGCGCAGCCCGAATACCTGCACCCCAGCCTCATCCCGGCCCTCGAGCAGACCCAGGGCGTGGTGGTGTTCCACGAGCAGATCATCCAGATCATCTCGGTGGCCACCGGCTGCACCCTGGCCCAGGGCGACGAGGTGCGCCGGGCGCTCGGAGACAAGGAGGGCCAGGCGCAGGTCAAGGAGTGGTTCTGGCCCAAGGCCCGCGCCCGCGGCTACGACGAGCACATCGTCGAACAGATCTGGGAGATCCTCGTCTCGTTCGCCTCCTTCGGGTTCTGCAAGGCGCACGCCGCCGCGTTCGCGCTGCCCACCTACCAGTCGGCGTGGCTGAAGCGCTACTACCCGGCGCACTTCCTCGCCGGCATCCTCACGCATGATCCGGGCATGTACCCCAAGCGGCTGCTGCTGGAGGAGGCCCGCCGCATGAACATCGCGGTGCTGGGCCTGGACGTCAACCGCAGCACCGCCCAGTACCGCGCCGAGGCGCTGGCCGACGGCGAGGCCGCGGAGGAGCCGATGGCGCTGCCGGAGCACCTCGCCATCGGCGCCCCCCCCACCACGGACGGGCTGCCGCAGGTCGACGGCTGGGGCATCCGGCTCTCGCTGGCAGACGTCAAGGGCATCGCCGAGGCGGAGATGGAGCGCATCGTCGCCGGGCAGCCCTACGCCTCCCTCACGGACTTCTGGGGGCGGGCCCGGGTGGCCGAGCCCGTCGTCGAACGGCTCATCCTGGCCGGCGCCTTCGACGCCCTCTACCGCATCGGCCGCCACGCCCCGGTGCAGCGGCGCGGCCAGATCACCCGCCGGGATCTGCTGCTGGCGCTGGCGGACCTGCACCGGCAGCGGCGGGCAGACGAGCGGGTGGTGTCGCGGGCGAAGGGGCGGCGCAGGAGTGTCGCGGGGACGGACCCCGGGGAGCTCGCCTGGGCGCAGCGGCAGCGGGCGGGCCACCCGCCGCAGGCGGTGCAGGGCGCGCTGGACTTCGGGGTCGGCGAGACGGAGCCGACGGCGGACGTGCCCGTCACCGGCCTGCCGGAGATGGACGACGAGCAGCGGCTGAAGGCGGAGCTGGAGATCCTCGGCCTGGACGTCAGCCACCACATCATGGAGCGCTACCTGCCGCTGCTGCGGGCGCTCGGCGCCACCAGCTCGCGCACCCTGCTGCAGCAGCGCAACCAGGCCGAGATCCTCGTCGCGGGCGTGAAGGTGGCCACCCAGACGCCCCCGGTGCGCTCCGGGCGGCGCGTGATCTTCCTCACCCTGGACGACTCCACCGGCCCGGTGGACGCCACCTTCTTCGAGGACGCGCAGGGCCCGTACGCGGCCACGGTGTTCGCCTCCTGGATGGTGCTGGTGCGCGGCAAGGTCCGCCGCACCGGCCCGCGGGGGGTGTCCATCCGCGCCACCGGCTGCTGGGACCTGGGCCGGCTCGACGAGGCGTGGCGGGCGGCGCTGGCCGAGGGGGCCACGGAGGCCGAGGCTGTCGCGGCGGTGGTGGCCATCATCGACGAGGTGCCCGTGGGCTACTCCCTGGTGGGCCAGTGGCACCCCGCGCCGGCCGAGCGGCACGCCCCGGCCGCGCAGCCCGCACCGGGCGTCGACGAGGAGCCGCCCCCGGACCCGCAGGAACACACCCGCGCGGGCGGCATGGGGCGCCGCCGGGTGCTGGTGCACGCCAGCGGGTTCACGCAGTCGCCCTACGCGGACATCAAGCCGGCGGGCACCGGCGCCGCCGAGGCGCCACGCAAGCTGTGGCACTCCAGCCCGGGAAGCTCAGGGAGATGAGATGCCAGTCATCGCGCATGTGGACATGGACGCCTTCTACGCGTCGGTGGAGATGGCCCGGCACCCAGAGCTGCGGGAGGTGCCGATGTTCGTCGGCGGCTCCACCCGCGGGGTGGTGCTCTCGGCCAACTACCCGGCGCGCCGGTTCGGGATCGGCGCGGGCATGCCGTCGAGCCGGGCCAGGCGCCTGTGCCCGCAGGTGGCCGTGATCCACCCGGACTTCGACCACTACACGGCGGTCTCCGACGGCATCCGCGAGATCTTCGACACGGTGACGGACCGGGTGGAGATGGCCTCCATCGACGAGGCGTTCATCGACCTCACCACGGCGCTGCGCCGCCTCGGCGGGGACCCGGTTGCCATCGGGGAGACGCTCCGCGCCCAGGTGATGGACGAGCAGGGGGTGCCCTGCTCCATGGGCATCGGCCCCAGCAAGTTCATCGCCAAGCTGGCGTCGAAGGCCGCCAAGCCGGACGGCCTGGTGCGGGTCCGCCCCGAGGAGGTCATCGCGTTCCTGCACCCGCTGCCGGTGGAGGCCATCTGGGGGGTGGGGGAGGCGACGGCGGCGCGGCTGCACCGGCTGGGCCTCAGCACCGTCCGCGACATCGCCAACACCCCCCGTTCCACCCTGCAGCGGGCGCTCGGCGACGGGCAGGGCGCGCTCCTGCTGGACCTTGCCTGGGGCCGCGACGACCGCTCCGTCCTGGCCCGAGAGCCCGCCGAGCACAGCGTCGGCTCGCAGGAGACGTTCCCGCAGGACACCGACGACGCGGGCGTGGTGGCCACGGAGATCCTGCGGATGGCGGACCGCACCGCGTCGCGGATGCGGGCGCAGTCCATGGTGGGGCGCACGGTGACGCTGTCGGTGCGGTTCGCGGACTTCACCACCATCACGCGCACCGGCACGATCTCCGCCCCCACGGACCGCACCAACGACATCTACGCCGAGGCGATGCGGCTGTTCACCAAGCTCAACCTGCAGCGCGCCCGGATCCGCAGGGTGGGGGTGCGGATGGAGAAGCTGGTGCCGAAGGCCGGCACCTACGAGCAGCCCGCGCTGGACGAGCCGGCCCGCGGATGGACGGAGGCGGAGCAGGCCATCGACAAGGCGGTGCTGCGGTTCGGCCCGCACGCCGTGCGGCGGGCCACCCTCACCCGCCGAAGGGATGAGCGAACTGATCCACACCTGATCCATGCCTGATACACATTCGCAACGGTCCCCCAGCAGCATGGGGGAGATGAAACTCCTTGTCATCGCGCCCGCCTCCCGCTATCAGCCCGGCCACTTCGGTGAGCTCCTGGTGGCGCTGGCGGACCGGACTGTGGCCCTCGCCCGCGAGGCCGGCTGGACCACCACCCTCATCGGCATGCAGGACTGCGGGGATCACGTGTGGCACGCGGCGCTCGCTGCCGCGGACGCGGTGGTGCTGCTCGGCGGGCACGATGTGGACCCGCGCGTCTACAAGGGCAGGAACGAGTATCCCGGGTCCGGGGACCACCTGGGCACCGCGGACCGCCGCTCGATCGCCGTGGTGCAGGCCTGCCGCGCGGACCGCCGTCCGCTGCTGGGGATCTGCCGCGGGATGCAGTTGATCAACGTGGCCTACGGGGGGAACCTGTCACCGGACCTGTTCACCGCCCAGACCCACCGGCTCCCCGACGGCCAGCGCGGCATGTTGGACCACCTCGTCGACGTGGAGGCCGGGTCGCGGTTGGCGGACGCGCTCCCAGCTGAGCGGTTGACGGTGCGCAGCTCGCACCATCAGGGCGTCGAACGACTGGGCGAGGGCCTGAGGCCCACGGCGTGGGCCACGCACGACGGCGTGATCGAGGGGATCGAGGACCCGGACCGCCCCGTCCTGGCGGTGCAATGGCACCCGGAGGACGAGGGGGCGGAGCCGGATCAGCTCACCGGTCTGCTGGGCTGGCTGGCCGCGCACATCCGCAGCACCGAGGCACCCCGCGCCAGCGCCTGAGGAGGATCAGAGGTCGCCCTGTTGGCGACGGCGCCACCGCTCCTCAAGCTTGTCCATGAAGTCCTGCGATGGGTTGGTCGACGGCGAGGGCCGCGGCGCGCTGGGCCCGCGCCTGCTGGGCTGGGCGCCCTCGTCACCCACCCTGCGCCACGAGTTGATGCCGATCAGCGCCGCGCCGAGCATGAGCAGGAAGCCGAGCACGCTCACCGCGGGGTGCACCTGGACCCCCACCAACAACACCACGACGCCGGCGATGAACCCCACGCCGGCGATGGCCGCCCTGCGGCGGTGAATGCGGATGGTCGACGACCCGCTCAGCGTGTCAGCGAGCTTGGGGTCCTCGGCCATGAGGGACGCTTCAAGCTGCTCCAGCAGCTTTCGTTCCTGCTCAGAAAGCGCCATTGGTTCTCCCTCGTCGACCTTTCGTTCCAGTCTATGCGCCGGGTCAACCGGCGGGAAGTCGACGCCAGAGAGAGGCCGGCAGGAGGATCGCCCTGGCCCGCACCATGGCCGAGGAGTCCGCCCAGAGCGAGGCCCGCACCGCGCGCACCTGGGCGGGCAGCCGCCCAGGATCCGCCGCGTCACGCGAGAACTTACTCACCTCGACGGTGTGCGCGAGCTCCCGCAGCGCCGCCGCGCCGTTGGGGGGAAGGTCCACGGACTCCGACACCGGCCCGGGGGAGCCGTCCGGCCAGGGTCGGCGGAAGTCCCGGAACAGGGCCTCCACCTCCGTCCACGCCGAACCGGCCGCGACCCTCGCCTCCTGGCCGCCGCGCAGCCTCCACCACCGCTGCCCCCGCCGGACCGCGGCGGGCACGCTCAGCGCGACCAGCGCGATCCCGGCGAGCAGCCAGCCCAGCCATCCCACGTCGCCGTCGCCGCCCGGGGCGCTGGGCTGGAACGTGGGCATCGGCTCCTCGGAGGGGAGCGCAGACGGCAGGGTCGTGGGCGTCGACGGGCTGGGTGACGGCGAATCCGACGGTGCGCCTGAGGGCTGCGTGGCCGGATCGGTGTACTCGGGAGGGCCGTCGAACGCGGGGGTGGGCTCGAACGGCACCCAGCCGAGCCCGTCGAGGAAGAGCTCCGGCCAGGCGTGGGCGTCGTGCGCGGTGACCTCGAAGGTGCCGTCCTCGAGGCGCTCGCCGGGGGCGAACCCGACGGCCATCCGCGCGGGGATCCCCTCGAGGCGGGCCATGGTGATCATGGCCGCGGCGAAGTGGATGCAGTAGCCTGCCCGCTCCTCGAGGAGGAAGGCGCTGATGGCGTCGGAGCCGGTCGACGGCGGGGCCTCGAGCGAGTAGGTGAAGGCGTCCGAGCGGAGGAACTCCTGGATGGCCAGCGCCTTCTGGCCGGCGGTGGCGGCCTCGGAGACCACGTCGGCGGTCAGGTCCGTGACCACGGGGGCGAGCCCCTCAGGCACCGCGACAGTGACGGCGTTGACGCCGCCGCCTGCCTCGGCCGCCTCGATGTCCTCCCGCGACGGGGACGGCAGGGTGGAGACCACGGAGTAGTTGAGGTCGATCGTCTGTTCCAGGCGGTCCGGGCCGGAGGCCACGATGCTCATCGTGTCCGGGTCGAAGCTCCAGCTGCCGTCGGCGTCGATGGACTCGGCCGCGAACGGGGCGGGCAGGTACTCCGACGGCACGCCGGCCATGGCCACGTCGATCTCCACGCGTTCGCCGGGGAACGTGTGGGCGCCCGCCAGCCCGATCCGCGAGAGGCGCATGGGGAGCAGGCGCGCCCCTGCGGTGGTGAGCTCCGGCAGCGCGACGGTGCGCATGTAGACGCTCTCGTCGTTGGAGGTGCGATACGTGAGGATGCGGGTGTCCGCGGGCCGCTTGAGGTCCTGCTCCAGGCGGACGGTGGGGTCGCTGAGCTGGATGGGGCCGTCCGGGCCGTCGCTGTTCCAGGGCTGCTTCTGCCCGAGCGGCACCAGCGGGGCGAGCACGAGCGCCAGGGCCACCGCGACCGCCCCGAACGCCACCGCCACCTGCGCCCGCGACAGAAGGTAGGCGCCGACGCGCGACGCCTTGCCGGTGACCTCGTCGGCCAGCCCCGTGGCGCTCACGAGCAGCGCCAGGTAGCCCACCACCACGGGCAGCACGAACACGAACGACAGCTCGTCGATGACCGCGATGGACGCGATGCCGTACACCAGCGCCACCGGCGCGATGGACCACGCCGGCTGCTCCAGGACGTTGACCAGCAGCTCCACCACCAGGATCAGTAGCCCGGTGAGCGCCACGATGAGCCACATCAGACCAGGGGAGGGCTCCACGGGCGCCGCCCCGGTGCGGATGGTCACCACGCCCTCGGCGACCAGCGCCTGCATCGAGCCCAGCGGATCCGTGATGCCCGCGCCGGCCAGCGACGTCGCCCGCCACACCACGTAGGCGCCGCCCGCGAGGATCTGGAGCATCAGCACCAGCATCCGCGGCAGGTGGAGCGCGGCGAGCGCGGCCCCGGTGACACCGACGATCCCCAGCACGACGGCGGACTCGACGAGGTAGCCCGCGCCCTGCACCATCGTCGAGAGCGGGAGCAGCCCGAGCCAGAGCGCGACCGCGGCCACGAGGCTGGTCCAGGGGTGGTAGCTGAACCTCACCGCGACACCCGCTTCCACACCTGGGGCATCGGCTCCCCCGGCGCGTAGGCCTCGATGGTCCAGCCGTGGTTGCGCAGCAGCCTGCAGGCGTCGTCGTGCTCGTCGTCGGCGGCCCCCCAGGCGCGCGCGTCCGGCACCAGCGCCACCAGGCTCCGCGCCCGCCCCCCGGCGGCCACCAGCGCCGCCGCGTCCGCCGCGCGCAGCAGGCCGGTGGCCGCGACGATCGAGGACGCCGAGGTGAGCGCCTCGGTGTCCGTGACGGCGCGCCCCAGCCACGTCTCCTCCGACGGCGCCAGGTCCGTCATGGCCTCCACCATCGCGTGCCGCGCCCCGTGCCCGACGGCGTGGCCAGACTCGAACACCGTCCCCGACGGCGCCACCACGGACAGCCGGTAGCGGCCCTCCACCAGCAGCGCCGCGATCGAGGTGACGGCGGAGACCGCCCACTCGAGGCTGCCCGTGGGGCCCTCGCCGAGGTGCGCGTCGAGCCTGTTGTCCACGATGAGCGTGCTCGACGGGTCCCACGGATGCTCCTCGAGCCGGACCATGAGGTCGCCCTGCTTGGCGCTCATCTTCCAGTGCACCCGACGCATGTCGTCGCCGTGGCGGTGCTCGCGCACCAGCACGTCGTCCTGACCGGCCTGCCCGATCCGCTGCGGGGTGGCGTCGCCGGCGGCACCGAGCCCGGCGCCCCCCGTGAGCTCGCCGAGCGGCCACACCCGGGGCGTGACGCGCAGGAGGGAGGTGTCGCCGGCGGCCGTGAACGTGCGGTGGGCCAGGCCGAACGGGTCCGCGGCGGAGCCCAGCAGCGGGCCGATCTCGAACCGCCCCCGGAGCGCAGCCTCCAACGTGTAGCCGACGGCCTGACGCCACCGGCCGAAGCCGCGCGCGATCACGAAGGCCGCCCCACCCCCCAGCGGGTCGGGTGCGGTGTCCAGGAAGCGCAGGGCGCTGGCCTGCGCCGGGGACTGGTTGGCCACCTGCAGCACCACCCGGGTGGAGGTGCCGACGGGGATGGTGGGCGGGGTGAGCGAGCGTTGGTGGCTGACGCGTGGGCGCGCCAGCACGAGGTAGCCCGCGGCGAGCAGGGGCAGCACCGCCAGGGTCAGCGCCACCCACATGAGGTCGCGCTCGCCCAGGTAGCCGGCCCCGGCGGTGGCCGCGACACCCAGGACCAGCAGCATGATGCCGCGGCCCGTCAGCCGGGTTCCCCGCTTGGGCAACGCCTCAGCCCCGGTTCGGTGCGGGGGTGGCGTCGACGATGGCCCCGATGATGCTCTCCGGGTCCCGCCGGGACACCTGGGCCTCCACCGTCGGCAGCACCCGGTGCGCCAGCACGGCCACCGCGAGGCTGCGCACGTCCTCGGGGATCACGTAATCCCGGCCCGCCAGCGCGGCCTCCACGCGGGAGGCCCGCATGAGGTGCAGCGACGCGCGGGGGCTGGCCCCCAGCCGGAGGTCCGGGTGGCGCCGGGTGCCCTCGGAGATGGCGACGATGTAGTCGTTGATCACCGGGGCCACGTAGACGCTGCGGATGGTGCGGACGGCGGCGGCGATGGCGGCGGCGTCGGTGACCGGCGAGATGCTGGCCAACTGGTCCCCGCCGGCGTTGTGGGTGAGCATCGCCACCTCGGCCTGCCGCGCCGGGTAGCCCATGGTGATGCGCGCCATGAACCGGTCGCGCTGAGCCTCGGGGAGGGGATAGGTGCCCTCCATCTCGATGGGGTTCTGGGTGGCGATCACCATGAAGGGCTCGCTCAGTTGATACGTGTGCCCGTCCGCGGACACCTGGCCCTCGGCCATGGCCTCCAGCAGCGCGGACTGCGTCTTGGGGGAGGCGCGGTTGATCTCGTCGCCCAGCACGATGTGGGCGAAGATGCCGCCCGGCTTGAACTCGAACTCGCGCGTGGCCTGGTTGAACACCGACACGCCGGTCACGTCGCTGGGCAGCAGGTCAGGCGTGAACTGGATGCGCTTGACGTTGCCGGAGATGGCGCGGCCCAGCGATTTCGCCAGCACCGTCTTCCCCACCCCGGGGACGTCCTCGATGAGCAGGTGGCCCTCCGCGAGCAGCACCGCCACGGCCATCCGGATCTGATGCGGCTTGCCCTCGATCACCCGGCCCATCTCTGCGGCGATGTCGCGGGCGAGCTTGGAGACCTCGGCGAGCGAGGGGGTGACGGGCTGGTTCACCGGGACTCCTTCTGGTGGCGGGCCGGGACGGCGGTTCCAGCGTAGTTGCCAGCGGCAACGACCAGCCAACACGCCACAAAGTGGTGCCCTTGTGGGGGGAAGTGGGGTACGGTGGGGCGAAATGGAGCGAAGTGGATGGCTAGTGGAGCGAAGGGGGGCGCACACCGATGTTTCTGGGGACCTACACACCCAAGTTGGACGAGAAGGGGCGCCTCATCCTGCCCGCCAGGTTCCGCGACGCCTTGGAGGCCGGACTGGTGGTCACCCGCACCCAGGAGCGGGCGTTGGCCGTCTACCCCAAGGACACGTTCGAGGCGCTGATGGCAGAGGCCATGAGCGCCCCGAGCACCGTGAAGCAGGTCCGCGACTATCAGCGCATGATGACGGCGGGCGCCAGCTTCGAAGTTCCGGACCGGCAAGGGCGGGTGACCATCCCCCAGATCCTGCGCGACTACGCCGGCCTGGATCGCGACGTCGTGGTGATCGGAGCGATGAACCGCGCCGAGATCTGGGACGCCGAGACCTGGCAGACCTACTCCGCGGCCAGCGAAGAGGGTTTCGCCGGCATGGACGACGAACTCAGCGCCTTCCACAGGCTCTGACGGCCCACCCGGTGGCTCCCGGCCGGCGGCCCTGACCTCACTTCCCCGATGTCAGGTCCACTCCGGAAGGGAACCTCCGGGTGGGGCGCACGAGACGGACGAATTTCCATCAGAAGACAAGGGTCGAGACACATGCAGGGCTACGCGGACGTTCACGAACCGGTCATGGAAGACCGCATCGTCGAACTCCTGCGCCCGGCCCTGCAGCGCCCGGGATCGGTCTACGTCGACGGCACCCTCGGCCTCGCCGGCCACGCGATCGCCGTGCTGGAGGCCTGCCCGGAGGCCCGCCTGATCGGCATCGACCGGGACCCCGACGCCCACGCCGTCGCCCGCGACCGCCTGGGCCCGCTGGCCGAGCGGGCCACCCTCGTGCACGCCGTCTACGACGAGCTCCCCCAGGTGCTGGAGGATCTCGGCGTCGCGAAGGTGGACGCCATCCTGCTGGACCTCGGCCTCTCCTCGCTCCAGATCGACCGCCTGGAGCGCGGCTTCGCCTACCGCGTCGACGCGCCCCTGGACATGAGGATGAACCCGACGGAGGGCCCCACCGCCGCTGACGTGCTCAACACCTACCCGGCCCGTGAGCTGGCGCGGATCCTCAAGTGGTACGGCGAGGAGCGGTTTGCCGACCGCATCGCCCGCGCCGTCGTCGACGAGCGGCAGCGCGCCCCGTTCACCAGCTCGGGGCGCCTGGTGGAGACCATCTCGGCGGCCATCCCCGCCGCCGCCCGCCACACCGGCGGCCATCCCGCCAAGCGCACCTTCCAGGCGCTGCGGATCGAGGTCAACCGGGAGCTGGCCGCCCTCGAGGGGGTCCTGCCGGCGGCCGTCGACGCCCTGGCCGTGGGCGGCCGGATCGCGGTGCTCAGCTACCACTCGCTGGAGGACCGCCTGGTCAAGCGCACCCTGGCCGCGAAGTCCGCGGACCGCGCACCCCGCGACCTCCCCGTCGTCCCCGAGTACCTCAAGGCCGAGTTGATGCTGCTGACCCGCGGCGCCGAGCGGCCCAGCGAGCACGAGACCGCCAGCAACCCCCGGGCCGCCTCCGCGCGGCTCAGGGCAGCGACACGAATCAGGGAGGCCACCGCATGAGCGCCCAGCCGATCACCGCCGCCGGGAGCCCGCCCGCCCCACGCCTGCGCGTCGTCAGGATGCCCGGCGGCACCGTCTCCCCCCTCGGCTTCGCCGTCATCGTGGTCCTGTTGATCGCCGCCGGCCTGGGCCTGGTGATGGTGGTCACCACCTCCGTGGGCGCCCAGTCCCGCGAGCTGGCCGGCCTCCGCAGGGAGGCCACCGAGCTCGGCTACACCCAGGCCGCCCTCACCTCCCAGCTCCAGAACGTCTCCAGCGCCAACGCGCTGGCGCTGCGGGCCTCCCAGCTCGGCATGGTTCCCAACCCGTACCCGGCGTTCATCCACCTGGCGGATCACACGGTCACCGGCGTGCCGACGGCCGTCACCGGAGACGAGCTGCCCTACCTGCGCGGCCGCCGCTCAGAGGCGCCCTCGACGGCGGCGCCAGTCACCACGCCGAGGCCGGAGGCGCCGGTGGTAGAGCTGCCCGACGATCTCGTCGCGGCCGGAACGACGGGGGAGTAAGGCCATGGCGGAACGCAAAGGGCGGCCGCGGGCCACCAACGGGACTCGTGCGTCATCGTCCTCGCGCCCCCAGAAGGGCGCCGCCGCGGGCGGGAGGAAGCCCTCCGGCGACCCGACCCAGCGCTCCACCGCGCGCCCGGCAGCCAAGCCCGCCGGCAGGTCGTCTGCCAAGCGAGCCTCGTCGTCGCGCCCGGGCGCGCCCAGCCGTCGGGCCGAGGCTCGGCGCTACCGCAAGACCCTGCGGCTCCCGGTGGGACGCACCAGCGTCCGGATCCGCGTGTTCATGGTGACGCTCGCGGTCCTGCTCGGGATCGCCGGCGTGCGCGCCGTCCAGCTGCAGGGGATCGACGCCCAGGCGTTCGCGGCGGAGGCGGCTGCCAAGATGAAGTCCACCAGGGACCTGCCCGCCACCCGCGGCACCATCACCGACCGCAACGGGGCGGTGATGGCGGCCACCGAGCCCGCCATGATCGTCTCGATCGACCCGGACATGATCCGCACCAACGGCGCGGACAAGCGCTACGCGATGAGCGCCAAGAAACAGGAGGAGGCCGCAGCCGCGCCCAGCGCAGTGGCCGACATCCTCGTCGAGCACCTCGGCGGGCAGAAGTCCACCTACCTCAAGCTGATCAACACGCCGGACTCGCTCTACGAGATCGTGAAGCGGAAGGTGCCGGCCGCAACCTACACCGCCATCCAGAAGGACATGAAGGAAGGCTTCGGCGGCGACGGCAGCCGCCCCTGGAAGGGCGTCTTCGGTGACCCGGACCCCATCCGCGTCTACCCGAACCGCTCGGTGGCCGCCAACGTGGTGGGCTTCGTCAACGGTGAGGGCGAGGGCGCCGCCGGGCTTGAGTACGCGCTCAACGCGGACCTCAACGGCACCGCCGGCAGCATGGTCTACGACTGGTCCACCTACGGACGCATCCCGCTGGGCACCAACATCATGACCCCGGCCGTCGACGGCAACTCCTACCAGACGACGCTGGACTCGGACCTCAACTGGATGACCGAGCAGATCCTGGCCGAGTACGTGAAGCAGGCGGGCGCCACCACCGGCAAGGCCTTGGTGATGAACGTCAAGACCGGCGAGATCCTCTCGCTGGCCAACGGACCCGGCTACGACGCCGCCAATCCCGGGCGCGCGGACACCTCCGACCTGGGCAACCGCGCCGTCACGGAGGCCTACGAGCCCGGATCGGTGCAGAAGGTCGTGACGATGGCCGCCCTGGCTGACCAGGGCCTGGTCACGCCCACCACCAAGGTGGTCGTGCCGGAGCGGATCGCCTCGGGCGCCGGCTACGTGCGCGACTCCTTCGATCACGGCCGCATCAAGCTCACCGGCGCCGGCGTGGTGGCGCAGTCCTCCAACATCGGCACCATCCTGCTGGCCCGGCAGATGGAGAAGGCCACGCTGGCCGAGTACCTCGCCGGATTCGGCCTCGGCACCAAGTCCGGCGTCGGCCTCCCCGGCGAGACCTCCGGCAGCCTGCCGGGCGCCGACATGGCGGACTACACCAGGGACCAGATCTCCTTCGGCCAGGCCCTGTCGGTCAACGCCATCCAGATGGCCGCGGCCGTCAACACCGTCGCCAACGGCGGCGTCTACGTCCAGCCCACCATCCTCAAGTCCGCGACGGCGGCCGACGGCACCCCCGTCGAGCTGCCCGAGCCCGTCACCCGCCGCGTGGTCTCCGAGGAGGCGTCCGACACCGCGCTGGCCATGATGGAATCGGTCATCACCCTCAACGAGAACCGGGCCATCCCCGGCTACCGCACCGCAGGCAAATCCGGCACCGCCCAGCGCTTCGACCCCTCCTGCAAGTGCTACAACGGCTTCACCGCCAGCTTCGTGGGCGTCGCTCCCGCCGAGGACCCCCAGATCCTGGTCTACGTGGTGCTGGATCAGCCCACCAACGGCAACCTCGGCAGCCGCCTGGCGCTGCCGGCCGTCAACGACATCCTCGAGCTCGCACTCCCGCGCTACAACGTCGCCCCGTCGACGACGCCGGCGCCCGAGATCCCGCTAACGTTCGAGTAATGAACCACACGCTCCGCCCCGCGACCACGCCGCCGGCGCCGCTCGCGGTGCTCGCCGCCGGGCTGGGCCTGCTGGGCGACGCGCAGGGCGATGTCGCGGTGTCGGGGGTCACGCTTGACTCCCGGGCCGTGCAACCCGGCTGGCTGTACGTGGCACTCCCCGGCACCCGCACGCACGGGGCCGCGTTCGCCGCCGCCGCGGTCGCTGCCGGCGCTGCCGCCATCCTCACGGACCACGACGCCGGGGGCGATCTCGCCCTGGGCGTCCCTGTGCTCTACACCGAGGACCCCAGGCACGCAGCGGCCGTGATCTCCGCCAGGTTCTACGGCGAGCCCGCCCGCGCCATGACCATGTTCGGCGTCACCGGCACCAACGGGAAGACCACCACCGTGGCGCTGCTCCAGGCGGGCCTCGCGGCGGCCGGACGGCTGGCCGGCACCATCGGCACCATCGGCTTCCGGCTCGGCGACGAGGAGCTGCGGACCGCCCGCACCACGGTCACCACCCCCGAATCGCCGGACCTGCAGGCGCTGCTGGCGGTCATGCAGCAGCGCGGAGCGGACTCGGTGGCCCTGGAGGTCAGCTCCCACGCCATGGCGCTCAGCCGCGTGGACGGGATCGAGTTCGACGTGGCCGGCTTCCTCAACCTCGGCCGCGACCACCTGGACTTCCATCCCAGCCTGGAGGACTACTTCGAGGCCAAGGCCGCGCTGTTCGCCCCCGGCCGGGCGAAGGCGAGCGTGGTATGGATCGACGATCCCAAGGGCCGCGAGATCGCCCGGAGGGTGACCAGCCACAGCGGCAGCCGCCTCGTCACCGTCGGCAGCACCCCGGATGCCCACTACGTGCTCTCGGACTACCGCGGCGTCGCCCCATTGGGCGGCCGAGCGAGCCTCACCAGGGAAGGGGAGCGGCTGGAACTCGAACTGACCCTCCCCGGGGCCTACAACATGATCGATGCCGCGGTGGCGTTCGCGATGCTCGAGGCGGTTGGGGTCCCCGCCGACGCCGCCCTGGCCGGGCTGCGCCGCGCCCAGGTGCCGGGGCGGATGCAGCGCGTGGACCTGGGGCCGCACGCTCCGCTGGTGGTGGTGGACTTCGCGCACACGCCGCAGGCCGTGGGCGCCGCCGTCGAGTCCCTGGCCGGCCTGGGGCGAGTGGTCACGGTGCTCGGCTGCGGCGGGGACCGCGACGCGGACAAGCGGCCGGAGATGGGCGCCGCGGCCGCGCGCGGCAGCGACCTCACCATCGTCACAGACGACAACCCGCGCACCGAGGACCCCGCCCTCATCCGCGCCCAGACCCTCGCAGGCGCCGAGTCCGCCCGACGCGACGGCGCCCGCGTGCTCGAGGTGGCCGGCCGACGCGCCGCCATCGAAGCAGCGCTCCGGGGCGCCGACGCCGGTACGGTGGTGGCAATCCTCGGCAAGGGACACGAACGAGGCCAGATTCTGGCCGACCGCGTCGTCGACTTCGACGATGTGGAGGAAGCGACGCGCGCCTGGCGCCGCCTGAGGCAGGAAGGAGCCACCCATGAGGCCCCGCCTGATGAGTGAACTCGTCGACCTGATGCAGCCCGCCCCCGTCGAACTCGTGGGGGAGGACGCCGTGGTGGGGCCCGCCGTGGTGATCGACAACCGCGAGGCCTCCGAGGGCGCCCTGTTCGTCGCCATCCCCGGGGAGCGCGTCGACGGCCATTCCTACGCCGCGGCCGCCGCCCGGTCAGGCGCAGGGGGCGTGCTGGGCATGACGGTCACCGAGGCGCCCGTCCCGCACATCCTGGCCGAGGACTCCGTGGCCGCGCTCAGCTGGCTGGCCCGCGGCATCGTCCGCGAGGCCCGCGCCCGCGGCATGGTCAGCATCGGCGTCACCGGCAGCTCCGGCAAGACCAGCACCAAGGACCTCATGGCGCAGGTGTTCGAGGCCGCCGGCCCCACCGTCGCCCCCGTCGGCTCGCAGAACAACGAGGTGGGGGTCCCGCTGACCGCCTGCCGCGTCGGCGACGACACCGCCTACCTGGTCTCCGAGCTCGGCGCCCGCGGGGTGGGGCACATCGCGTGGCTGACCTCGCTGGTGGGGCTGGACGTGGGCGTCTGCCTCAACGTGGGCCGCGCCCACGTCGGGGAGTTCGGCGGCCTGGAGGCCACCGCGCAGGCGAAGTCAGAGATCGTCGCGGACCTCGCCGAGGACGGCTGGGCCGTCCTCAACGCCGACGACCCGGCCGTGGCCGCGATGCGCGACCGGACCCGCGCAAGGATCGCCTGGTTCGGCGAGGGGGAACTCCCCGCCGGGCAGTTGCGCGTCACGGCACGTGACGTCTCCCTCAACGCCCTCAGCCAGGCAGGCTTCGAGCTGGTGGCCGACGACGGCGCGGGCGAGCGCACCGCGCCGGTGACCCTGCGGGTCATCGGGCGCCACCAGGTGGGCAACGCGCTGGCCGCCGCGGCGGCCGCCCTCGCCGTCGGGCTGGACCTCGAGCTGATCGCCGCCGCGCTGTCCGGCGCGGCGCCCCGCTCCAACTGGCGGATGGAGCTGCACCCGCGCGCCGACGGGGTCCTGATCCTCAACGACGCCTACAACGCCAACCCGGACTCGATGGCCGTGGCCCTCAGCACCGCCGTCGAGCTGCGCCAGGGCACCCGCGCCGAGCATCCCGATGCGCGCGTGATCGCCGTCCTCGGTGACATGCTGGAGCTGGGGCCCCTCGCGCCGCAGCTGCACGAGGAACTCGGCCGGCTCGCCGCCGATCTCGGCATCTCCGAGGTGGTCGCGGTGGGGGATCTGGCCGGGCATGTCGTGGCCGGCGCCGCCGCCGAGGGGCTACCGGCACGGGTCTCGGATCGGGAAAACGTGGCCGGTTCCCTTAGCCTTGGCCCCGGCGACGTGGTCCTCATCAAGGGGTCCCGCGGCGTCGGACTGGAAACCGTCGCGGCCGAACTGGCTGACGGAAACGGAGGCGTCAAGTGATCAACATCCTCACAGCGGGGGCTTTGTCCCTGCTGTTCGCCATGGTGGGCACCCCCATGCTGATCAAGTTCCTCACCCGCCGCCAGTACGGCCAGTTCATCCGCGAGGACGGGCCCACGGCCCACTACGTCAAGCGCGGCACCCCCACCATGGGCGGCCTGATCATCATCGGCTCCGCGGTGCTGGCCTACGCGCTGTCCCACCTGGTGCGCTGGCAGGCGCCCAGCCTGTCCGGGATCCTGGTGCTCGGCCTCGCCGTCGGCATGGGCTTCCTCGGCTTCCTCGACGACTGGTCCAAGATCTCCAAGGAACGCAGCCTCGGCCTCACCCCGCGCGGGAAGCTGCTCGGCCAGTTCCTCATCGGCGGCGTCTTCGCGCTGCTCGCCCTGAACTTCCCCGACGAGCGGGGCCTGACGCCCGCGTCGCCCGCGATCTCGTTCCTCCGCGACGTCCCATGGCTCACACTGCCGCTGGTGGTGGCGGTGGCGTTCATCATCTTCCTCATCATGGCCTGGTCCAACGCCGTCAACATCACCGACGGCCTCGACGGGCTGGCCGCCGGCAGCGCCACGCTGGTGTTCGCGGCCTACACCATCGTCAACATCTGGCAGTTCAACCAGTGGTGCGCCCGCACCTCCACCGCCGGGCCCCGCTGCTACGAGGTCCGCGACCCGCACGACCTGGCCGTCGTGGCGGTGGCCTTCGCCGGCGCCTGCTTCGGGTTCCTCTGGTGGAACGCCAAGCCGGCCAAGATCTTCATGGGCGACACCGGCTCGATGGCCATCGGCGCCGCGCTGGCCGGCCTGTCGATGATGACCCGCACCGAGCTGCTGCTGGTCATCCTCGGCCTGCTGTTCGTGATCGAGGTGGGATCGGTGGCGCTGCAGGTCAGCTACTTCAAGGCCACCAAGGGCAAGCGCATCTTCAAGATGTCCCCCATCCACCACCACTTCGAGCTGCTCGGCTGGGATGAGGTCACCGTCGTGATCAGGTTCTGGATCATCGGCGGGCTCTGCGTGGCGCTGGGGGTTGGCATCTTCTACGCCGAATGGGTGGTGGGTCAGTGACGAAGCACTGGATGACCGAGGCCACCCGACTCTCGGACTGGCCCTCCGCGCAGGTGGTCGTGGCCGGGCTGGGCGTCTCCGGCTTCGCCGCCGCGGACGGCCTGATCTCGCTGGGCGCGAGGGTGATCGTGCTGGACGAGTCGACGGCGCACGCGGACAAGGCCACGCTGCTGGAGCACCTCGACGCGACGGTGGTGCTGGGCCCCGGCGCCACCGCGCAGCTCCCGCCGGGCACGGACCTGGTGGTCACCTCCCCGGGCTGGCGGCCCAGCGCGCCGCTGCTGGGGCAGGCGGCCGCCGAGGGGATCCCGATCTGGGGCGAGACCGAGCTGGCCTGGCGGATGATGCAGCCGGACCGGGCCATCCCGTGGCTCGGCATCACGGGCACCAACGGCAAGACCACCACCACCCAGATGCTGGAATCCATGCTGATCGCCGACGGGAGGAAGGCCGCCGCGGTGGGCAACATCGGCCGGCCCATCATCGAGGCCATCCTGGACGACACCGACTACGACGTGTTCGCCGTCGAGCTGTCCAGCTTCCAGCTGCACTGGATGAACAACGTGAACCTGCACTCGGCCGCGGTGCTCAACCTCCACCCGGACCACCTCGAGTGGTACGAGGGCGACCCGGAGGCCATGGCGCTCTACGCCGCGGACAAGGCCAAGATCTATTCCGGTGTCACCCACTCCTGCGTCTACAACGTGGCCGAGGAAGCCACCGAGACCATGGTGGAGAACGCCGACGTGGTGGAGGGCGCCCGCGCGATCGGCTTCACGCTCGGCACCCCCGCGGTCTCGATGCTCGGGATCGTCGACGACCTCATCGTGGACCGCGCGTTCGTGGCTCAGCGCCGCGACTCGGCCCTGGAGCTGGCCAAGGTCTCGGATGTCCAGCCTTACGCCCCCCACAACGTGGCCAACGCGCTCGCCGCGGCCGCGCTGGCGCGCAGCTACGGGGTCAAGGCCACCTCCGTGGCCGCCGGCCTGAAGCGACTTCAGCTGGGCGGGCACCGGATCCAGCAGATCGCCGACGACGGCGGGGTCCGCTGGGTGGACGACTCGAAGGCAACCAACCCCCACGCCGCCAACTCCGCCATGCAGGCCTTCCCCTCGTTCGTGTGGATCGCGGGCGGCCAGGCCAAGGGCACCACGTTCGACGACCTGATCGCCCGCCACCACGACAAGATGCGCGGCGCCGTGGTCATCGGCGTGGACCGGCACCTCATCGCCGACGCGCTTGCCCGACACGCGCCGGAGGTCCCCGTGCGGGTGCTGGACAGCACTGAGACTGGGGTGATGGACGAGGTGGTGGCCCTGGCGGGCGCCATGGCCCGGCCGGGGGACACCGTCCTCCTGTCCCCGGGCTGCGCCAGCCTCGACATGTTCGACAGTTATTCAGCACGAGGCGAGAAGTTCGCCGAGGCGGTCCAGCGGTACCTGGCCGGGTAGGGGAGGAGAGCACCTGATGGCGTCCGACGCAGCGTCTCCCGCCCGGCCGGTCAGCCTCTGGTCCGAGGCCAAGGCCCTGGCGGCCTCCCCGATGGCACCGTTCTACTTCATCGTGGCCAGCGTCACCGTCCTCGTGCTCGTCGGCTCCCTCATGGTGCTCTCGGCCTCCTCCGTGCTGGCCCAGGCCACCGAGGACGGCCCCTACTACTTCATCATCCGGCAGCTGCAGTTCCTCGTCGTCGGCGTGGCCGCCGCGGTGGTGCTCAGCAGGCTCAAGCCCGACTACCTCCGACGGCTGGCCTGGCCGGCCTGGACGCTCGCCGTGGTGCTGCTGATCCTGGTGGTGGTGATGGGCGCCGAGATCAACGGCAACCGAAACTGGCTGGCCTTCGGGCGATTCCAGTTCCAGCCCTCCGAGTTCGCCAAACTCGCCCTGGTGGTGTGGTGCGGGGCGGTGTTTCACATCAAGCGTGGCCGGCTGCACGAGCCCGCCCAGCTGGCCATCCCCCTGGTGCCCCTCGGCGGCCTGATCCTCGCGCTCGTGCTGGCGGGCCGGGACCTCGGCACCGGCCTGATCATCGGCGCCATCCTCGTGATGGTGCTCTTCTTCGTCGGCACCTCGATGCGAGTGCTCGTGCCGCTCGGCGCCCTGGCGCTCGGCCTCGTCGGCCTGCTGGTCTACGGCTCCGGCAACCGCATGGACCGGATCAGCATCTTCCTCAACCCCGAGTCCAATACGGACCTCTCCTCCCAGCCCATGGCGGCTCTGTACGGGCTGGCCTCCGGCGGATGGTGGGGGCTGGGGCTGGGGGCCAGCAAGCAGAAGTGGGGTGGCCTGAAGACCGGCGCCCACACCGA
Organism: Tessaracoccus luoxuelianae; assembly: GCF_054483915.1. Taxonomy (NCBI): domain Bacteria; kingdom Bacillati; phylum Actinomycetota; class Actinomycetes; order Propionibacteriales; family Propionibacteriaceae; genus Tessaracoccus; species Tessaracoccus luoxuelianae. The sequence continues at coordinate 1,727,337 of NZ_CM137013.1, forward strand.
CTACATCTTCGCGGTGATCGGTGAGGAGCTTGGCCTGTTCGGGGTGCTGCTCATCATCGCCCTGTTCGCGCTGCTCGGCTGGGCCGGCCTGGAGGTGGCCATCCGCTCGGATGCCATGTTCAACAAGGTGGTGGCCGCGGGTATCACCGGCTGGTTCCTCGTGCAGGCCGTGATCAACATCTTCGTCGTGCTGCACCTGCTTCCCGTCCTCGGCGTGCCGCTGCCGTTCGTCTCCTACGGCGGATCCGCGCTGCTCTCCAGCCTGATGGCGGTCGGGGTGTTGCTGGCGCTCGCCCGCGACACACCGGACGCGCGGGCGTTCATCGCCTCCCGTTCCAGGAAGGCGCGGCCCCGGATGACCAGCGTCATGGCTGCCACCAAGGAGGATTGAGATGCCCAGCATCGTCATGGCCGGCGGCGGGACGGCGGGGCACACCTCGCCGCTGATCGCCACGGCCAACGCCATCAAGGAGCGGGCGGAGGTGTCGATCGTCTGCGTCGGCACCGCGAAGGGGCTCGAGACCCGGGTCATCCCGGAGGCCGGGCTCGAGCTGCGCCTGATCGACCCGGTCCCGCTGCCGCGCACCGTCAACCTGGACCTGCTCAAGCTGCCCGTCACCCTCACCCGGTCCGTGCGGCAGGCCCGCCGCATCCTCACCGACGCGCGCGCCGACGTGCTGGTGGGCTTCGGCGGCTACGTCTCCATCCCGGCCTACCTCGCCGCCCGCCTGTCGGGCGTGCCGGTGGTGGTGCACGAGGCGAACAAGCTGCCGGGCATCTCGAACCGGATCGGCGCCCGGTTCGCCCGCTTCGTGGGCACCACCTTCCGGGAGACGACCATGAAGGGCGCGCGCCTGATCGGGATGCCGATGCGCCGCTCCATCACCCACCCCACCGTCGCCCCGGCGGAGGCGAGGGTGTCGTTCGGGCTGGACCCGGACCGCCCCACCCTGCTCGTCAGCGGGGGGTCGCAGGGTGCGCGGAGCATCAATGTCGCGGTGACCGAGGCCAAGGACGCCATCCTCGCCGCCGGCATCCAGATCCTGCACGTGCTGGGGCCGAAGAACTTCACCCCGGAGCTGGTGCCAGTCCGCGGTGCCTCCGGCGCGGTCTACCTCCCGGTCGAGTTCGTCGACGACATGGCCCTGGCCTACGCCGCCGCGGACCTCATGCTGGGCCGGGCCGGGGCGGGCACCGTGATGGAGACCGCGGTCTCCGGGGTGCCGGTGATCTTCGTCCCGCTGCCCTACGGCAACGGTGAGCAGGCGCGCAACGCCGCCGAGCTCGTCGCCGCGGGGGCCGGTTTTCTCGTGTCGGACGACGAGTTGACGCCGAGTAGACTGACCGCGCTGGTGCTGGACACGTTCGGGGATCCCGGGCGGCTGGCCGCCATGTCAGAGGCGTGCCGCGGGATGTACCCGTCGGACGCCGCCGATGTGCTTGCAGAGGCCGTCCTCGCGGTGGCCTCAGACGGAAAGGTTTGATTGATGCTCCTCAATCCCGTTGAGGTCGTCCCGGTCGATCAGGTCGGCCCCGTCCATTTCATCGCCGCCGGCGGATCAGGCATGAGCGGCGTCGCCCGCCTTTACGCCGAGCTGGGGATCAGGACCTCCGGGTCTGACCGTTCGGATTCGACGGCGCTGCGGAGCCTGGCCCGCGCCGGCGTCACCACCTACGTGGGCCACGACGAGTCGCAGCTCGGCGATGCCCGCACCGTCGTCATCTCCTCGGCCATCCGGCCGGACAACGTCGAGCTGGTGGAGGCCCGACGGCGGGGTCTGCGGATCTGGCACCGCTCCGCGGCGCTCGCCGCCCTCATGCAGGGCAAGCGAGGCGTCTCCGTCTCCGGCACCCACGGCAAGTCCACCACCACCGCCATGACGGCCGTCATGCTGAGCGAGGCCGGGCGGGACCCCAGCTACGTGATCGGCGCGCCGCTGTCCACCACCGGCGCCAGCTCCGCCGTCGGATCCGGGCCGGCGTTCGTCGTCGAGGCCGACGAGTCGGACGCGTCCTTCCTGCAGTACCCCACCGAGATCGCCGTCATCACCAATGTGGAGGCGGACCACCTCATCAACTGGGGCACCCCCGAGGCCTACGCCGACGGCTTCCGCGCCTACGCCACCCGCCCGCACGTCCAGCACGTGGTGATCAACGTCGACGATCCGGGGTCCCGGGCGCTCGCTCACGACCTGGTCGGCGAGGCCAAGCACATCATCGCCTACGGCGAGTCCGAGGACGCGGACGTGCGGATCACCGACGTGGAGGCGCACGGCAACGGCGTCGCGGCCACGCTCACCTACGGCGAGGAGTCCGGCCGGATCGTGCTGCAGGTGCCGGGCAACCACAACCTGGCCAACGCGTCGGCCGCCTACGCGGTGGGCCGCATCCTGGGGCTCAGCCATCAGGAGGCCATCGACGCGCTCGGCCGCTTCGAGGGGACTCTGCGCCGATTCCAGCTCATCACGGACACCGCCGGGATCCGCGTCTACGACGACTACGCGCACCACCCCACCGAGATCCGCGCCGCGCTGACGGCCGCCCGCCGCGCCACCGCCGCCGGCAACGAGGCAACCGGGCTTCAGGGCCGCCTCATCGCCTGCTTCCAGCCGCACCTCTACAGCCGCACCGTGGACTTCTCCGACGAATTCGGGCAGGTGATGACGCTGGCGGATGTCGCGGTGATCAACGACGTCGACGGCGCCCGCGAGGATCCCGTCCCCGGCGTCACCGGCGAGCTCGTGGTGGACGCCGCCATCCGGCACGGCGCCAAGGACGTGGTCTACGTGAAGGAGAAGTACGACCTCCCCGCCGCCCTCGACGAGATCGCCCGCCCCGGAGACCTCATCATCACGCTCGGCTGCGGCGACGTGACCATCGTCGGCCCCCTGCTCGCGGACCTGTTGAAGCAGCGGCCGGACGCCCGGACGTCGTGACGGAGGCCCTGCCGCCGGGGGAGTTCGCCAAGGCGCTGCAGGAGAAGCGGACCTCCGAGCGGCGCCGTCGCTGGATCATCCGCGGCTCGCTGGCCGCCGCGGTGGTCCTGCTGATCGCGGGTGGCTGGCTGGCGTTCTTCTCACCGGTGTTCGAGGCCCGCGCCGTCGTCGTCGAGGGCACCTCGCTGCTCACGGTCGACGAGGTGACTGCGGCGGCCGGCGTCGAGCTGGGGGTGCCGCTGATGCGCCAGGACGTGGCCGCCATCACCGAGCGGGTCCGGGCGTTGACGCCGGTGCGCGAGGTGCGGGTGTCGCGGCGGGTGCCCAACACTGTCGCGGTGGAGGTGACCGAGCGGGAGGTCGCGTTCCAGCGGAGGCGGGAGGGCGAGTGGGACTGGGTGGATGCCGACGGCGTGGTGTTCCACCGCACCGCGGATCCGCGCCCGGGCACCATCCAGGTCACCAGCAGCAGCACCGACGAACGGCTCCTGCGCGACGTCGCGGTCGTCGCGGCGCACGTGCCCGAGGACCTGCTGCCCGAGGTGCGCAGGATGACGGCGGAGGCGGTGGACAGGATCACGCTCACCCTCGACGGGGGACGGACGCTGGTGTGGGGGAGCGCGGAGGAGTCCGAGCTCAAGGCGGAGGTGGCTGCGGCGCTGCTGGCGTCGGTGGAGGCGGAGGTCTACGACGTTTCGGCCCCCCGCCACCCCACCACCAAGTGAAGTGACCCACCCCGCCTGTTATGGTGCGTCACGATGCAATGTCGCGTCGAAAATTCACCGCGGGGGTCGAATGAATGCAATGAAGAGGAGTGCGTCGCTGATCTGGCGCTTGGCGCTCCTCCCGCTCGCGGCTCTGCTCCTCGCCGGAGGGTGTTCGCCCACCGTTGAGCCGGAGCCGTCGGCATGGCGCGAGGATGTGATTCGGGCGGCCGAGGAGGCCACCTCGCCGCTGGAGCGCGAGATCCTGAGCGACGGTGCCATCACCGAAGCGGAGTTCCGCGAGGCGTTCGCCGCGTTCCAGGAGTGCATGGATGGACTCGGCGTCGCCATCGAGATGACGGAGAGCCACGGCCAGTTCGCGGGGTTCAGCACGGGAAGCGGTGACGCGGACCAGGCGGCGGAGACCTGTCGCCCAGGGACGATCGACATCATCGAGCCCTGGTTCGTGCAGATTCGTGGTAATCCGGCGCGAGACTCCCAGCCGGAGGTCACGGTCCGGTGCCTCAAGCGGATGGGCGTCGTCGGCGAGGGTTACAGCGTGGCGGATCTGGAGCGCGACCAGACGTCCGCCGACACGGCGTACGGGCCCGGACTCCAGCTCTACCTGGACTGCCTCACCCTGGGCGATGCTCTGCCCAAGGCGGAGTAGCCGGTGACGCGCCCCGCCGGGGCCCAGCCGCCGGCCCGCTCGGTGGTGGTGCTGTTGATGCTGCTGTCGGCGGTCCTCGCCGGCGCCGCCGTGGCGGTGGGGGCGATGGTCGTCGGGCGGCAGGCGAAGGCGGTGTCGTCGAGGCCGGACTCGGTGGCCGTCAGCCCGGAGGCTTCGACGACGCGCGCCAGGTGACGCTCACCGTCACCCAGGGTCCGGAGTTGGCCGTGGACGCCCGGGCGGAGGGGATCCTCATCTGGACCGCCTGCGAACCCGGCCTGCAGTTGGCGTCCGCGGCTCCCGTGTTCCGGGTGCGGTCCGCCGTGGGCACGACCACCACCGTCGCGCTCTCTACGCAGCTGCCGTGGACGACACCTGTGGGCAGGCTGGACCGCGGCGCGGCCGTGGCCGATCTGCAGGCGGCGTTGGTCGCGGCGGGCGCGCTCGCCGACAACCCTGGCGAGGCCTTCACCGACGCCAGCTGGCGGGCCTTGACGGCGCTGGTCGAGGTCCCGGAGAAGGCTGATCAGATCCCGGCTTCTGCGCTGCTGTGGCTTCCGGAGTCGCCGATGAGTTGGCAGAGCTGCGCGAGCCCACGAGGGTCGCGCGTGGCTACGGATCAGCGGATTGGCGGGCTGACCTCGGTCACGGCCTTCTCCGTCGACCCCACCGTCGTCGGATCGATCGAGGGGGCCCGACACCTCGTCGTGGAAGACATCGAGGTCGTCGTCGAGGACGACCGGGTGACCAGCCAGCCCGACATCGCCGCGCTGATGGGCACGGCGGCCTACTCCCAGTGGAGGCTGACCGGTGGGCAGGTGCCCATCGTGGGCACGTATCGGTTGGCGGAGATGCTGGAGGTCGGGGTTGTCCCCGCATCCGCGGTTGTACCCGGCACGTCGGCCCCCTGCGTGATCTCGGACTCGGGAAGCGCCGTGTCCGTCGCGGTCGTGAGCTCCAGGTTGGGCAGGACACTCGTGGAGTTCCCGGGCGGATCGGCACCATCCGCCGTTCGCATCGACCCTGATGTGGCGTCGCGATGCCCGTGAGCGTGCGTGCGCTCGGGCACCGATTCGGCGATGCGTGGCTGTTCCGGAACGTCACATTCTCGGTGCCGCAGCAGGGGAGCGTGGCCGTGGTCGGTCCGTCGGGGAGCGGGAAGTCCACGCTGCTGCGCATCCTTGCCGGAACGCTGGCTCCGATCGAGGGGAGTGTGGAGATCCCACCTTCGACGAGGATCAGCCTGGTCCATCAGACCCCCCACGGCGTGGGTGCGCGCACGGTCGTCGACCACATCGCGCTGCCCTGGTGGGCACGCGGCGCCGACCTGAGGACGGGCTGGCATGAGGCCGAACGGATCGCCGCGACGCTGGGACTCGACGGTGCGCTGCACCGACCCTTTTCTGAGATGTCCGGCGGCGAGGCGCAGCGGATCAGGCTGGCGGTCGCCATGGCCGAGCAACCCGACCTCATCCTCGCCGACGAGCCGACGGCGTCCCTCGACGCCGGCAACGCCATGTCGGTGGTCGCCTCGCTGCGTCGCGTCACGGACCTGGGCGCCACTCTCATCGTGGCCACCCACGACCCACGAGTGGCGGACGCCTGTGGCCAGGCCTTCCGCCTGTCGGGACCGTCGGGGGACGGGTGAGGGCCCGGCTCGTGGCGCGCGAGGCGCGCGTCAACCTGATCACCGGGGCCGCGCACGCCGTCCCCCTCAGCCTCGCGGTGGCCGTCATCGTGGCGGTCCTCGGGCTCGTGGCCATGGAGGAGTCCTGGGTCGTCCAGGCGGAGGAGCAGCGCTATGTCGCCATGGGCGGCGACGTCGTCATCGTCGAGGCACCCGGCGCGATCGACGTGCGTCGCTGCGACGCTCTGCATGGGTCGTCCGCGGTGGAGGCGTCAGGCGCCGTGCGCCGCGAGGGGGCCGTGGCCCTCACCGTTCTGCCCGCCCACGACCTGGAGCTCTTCTCGGCCTCGCGCTCCTGGATTCAGTGGCACACCGGAGGTGCCGCGTCGGTGGTGGCGGCGTCGGCACTCAGCGATGCGTTGGGCGCCCGCCTGATGATGGAGGGCAACCTGACCCCCGTCGACGCGACGTTCGCCTGGCCCGAGGACGGACGCAGATCCCCTGTCGGGGCCGGCATCGTGCAGGGCGGCCTGACCGACGTCGCCGACCAGTGCTGGGTCCGGCTCGCGGACCCGAGGCGCGAGGCCCCCTCGTGGCTGACGGTGGTGGCGCTGGCGTCCACCGAGGATGCGAACCTGGCCGTGACGCCGCTGAATCCGGCCGCCGGCGGGGTGCTGAGCGCGCCGACGGGCGGTGTCCGCGCCTATGCCTGGTTGCTCGCGCTGATCTGTGGCGCCGTCGTCGGGTGGCTCTCCTGGCGGGCTAGGGCGGTCGAAGCCATCTCCGCTCGGGCAGCGGGGGTCCCGGCGGCGGCCCATGCGGCCCAGTCGCTGATCGAGTCCCTGGCATGGGGGACCGCCGGTGCCGCGCTGGGAGGGTCGATCCTGGTGATCGCCGCCGCCTTCCGGTGGTCCGCGGCGGCCGCTGTGCCGCTCGCCGAGCTGCTGCCGATCGCGCTGTCGGCGCCCCTGGGGGCGAGCTTGGCGGCGGCTCTGTCGCTCGGCTGGCACCGCCGTCGGCCCTTGGACAACTACCTTCGCGCGCGGGTGGGTTGAAGCGTCGGCGCGCCGATGTCTCAACCCTGAAGTAGCACTTGAGGTCAATCCTGATCGAATACGACGTGGCGTTGGACGCTGGACGTGGCGCTCCCATAGCCTTCGGGGCATGGCAAGCGCATCTCAGAACTACCTCGCGGTGATCAAGGTCGTCGGCGTCGGGGGCGGCGGCGTCAACGCCGTCAACCGCATGATCGAGGCCGGGCTCCGCGGTGTGGAGTTCATCGCAATCAACACGGATGCGCAGGCGCTGCTGATGAGCGACGCCGACGTGAAGCTGGACATCGGCCGCGAACTCACCCGCGGGCTCGGCGCCGGGGCAGACCCGTCGAAGGGCCGCCAGGCCGCCGAAGATCATTCCGATGAGATCGAGGAGGCGCTCAAGGGCGCCGACATGGTCTTCGTCACCGCCGGAGAGGGCGGCGGCACCGGCACCGGCGGCGCGCCCATCGTGGCCAAGATCGCCCGCTCGCTGGGTGCGCTGACCATCGGCGTGGTGACGCGCCCCTTCTCCTTCGAGGGCCGTCGCCGCTCCTCCCAGGCCGAGACCGGGATCGAGGGGCTGCGCGAAGAGGTGGACACCCTCATCGTCATCCCCAACGACAAGCTGCTCCAGATGACGGACCGCCAGGTGGCCATTCTGGACGCGTTCAAGCAGGCCGACCAGGTGCTGATGCAGGGCGTCTCCGGCATCACGGACCTCATCACCACCCCTGGTCTGATCAACCTGGACTTCGCGGACGTCAAATCGATCATGAGCCAGGCCGGCTCCGCCCTCATGGGCATCGGCTCGGCCCGCGGCGAGGACCGCGCCCGCGCCGCCGCCGAGATGGCCATCTCGTCCCCCCTCCTGGAAGCCAGCATTGATGGCGCACACGGCGTCCTGCTGTCGATCGCGGGCGGCTCGGACCTGGGCCTGTTCGAGGTCTCTGCCGCGGCCCAGCTGATCGAGGAGGCCGCGCACGACGAGGCCAACATCATCTTCGGCACCGTGATCGACGACGCCCTCGGCGACGAGGTACGGGTCACCGTCATCGCCGCCGGCTTCGACGGTGGCCAGCCCCAGAAGCGCCAGGCCCGCCCGGTCGAGCAACGCGCGGGCCAGCCGTCGCGCCCCTCGTCGCAGCCTCCGGTCAGCAACGCGCCGCAGGTCAGCCCCATGCCTGGCCAGCGCCCCGCACCGACGGCGCAGCCTTCGCCCCGCCCGATGGACGACGACGACCTGGACGTGCCCGACTTCATGAAGTGATCGGCGCGCTTCGGTGCGTCGCCCGCCCCACAGTTGCAAACGGGCGCTAGCCTCATTCCCATATCTATGAAGGAGGCACCGTGGGCGTTCGACAGCTTGCCGCGTGGATGGGTCTCGTCGAGGACGGCCGCTATCGTGACGAGGACCATCGTGACGACGACGCGGAGCTCACCGACGACGTCTACGTGGATGAGGAGAGCGAAGAGATGAGCAAGGTGGCTTCACTTCCCACGCGCCGCCCCACCGTGGTGCCGCCGGCCGCGCAGAAGGAAGTGGCCGATCTCAGCCGCATCGTCAGCGTCCGGCCCCGCTCCTACAACGAGGCCCGGGTGATCGGGGAGAACTTCCGCGACGGGATCCCGGTGATCATGAACCTCTCGGACATGGAGGACGGCGACGACAAGCGGCTGGTGGACTTCGCAGCGGGGCTGATCTTCGGTCTGCGCGGAAACATCGAACGCGTCTCAAGCAAGGTGTTCCTGTTGTGCCCGCACAACCTTGTGGTAGGGCCTGAAGACAAGGAGCGCATCGCAACCGGTGGCTTCTTCAATCAGAGCTGACCCGTGGTCGCCTACATCCTCTGGTGGCTGATCGGCCTCTACATCTGGGTGCTGCTGGCCCGGGTGCTCCTCTCATGGATCCCCATGTTCGCGCCCCAGTGGACCCCGAAGGGGCTGATCCTCGTCATCGTGGAGTTCGTCTACACGCTGACAGACCCGCCCGTGAAGGCGCTCGGCAAGGTGATCAAGCCCGTGCGCATCGGCAACGTGTCGTTGGATCTCAGCGTGCTGGTGTTGTTCATCGGATTGCAGATCCTGCAGTCATTCGTGGGATTCATTCCCTTCTAACAGAAGGTTGAACCCGTCCGTTAGCTGTTGGCACAGGCGCGAAGCGCTACGCTAGCCTGAAACTGAGCCGGGCTTGTCCGGCCCGATTCCTTTCGATCTATTGGAGCAACAATGAGCCTGACCTTGGATGAGGTTCGCCAGATCCGCTTCCGCATGTCGCGCCGTGGCGAGACCGGCTATCAGGTGGGTGACGTTGACACGTTCATCGACAAGGTGGAGCTGACCTTCGACGAATTCGACAAGGAGCGCGAGCGCATGCGCCGCGAGCTCGAGTCGGTTCAGCAGGCCAGCGTCTCGGGCGGCGACGAAGCCTCGGCGGGGCCAGCGCTCCAGGAGAAGGACCGCGAGATCGAGTCCCTGCGCTCAGAGGTGGACCGGCTCAACGGCGCCCTCAGCGAGGGTGGAGACGCCAACGCAGCGCTCTCGGCCTCCGAGCAGCGGATCCGCGAGCTCACGGCAGAGAACGAGCAGCTGCGCAACCAGCTGGAGCAGGTGCGTTCCGAGTACGACAGGCTGCGCTCCGAGCGTGTCACCTCCGTGGGCGGCGCCGAGCACCTCACCGTCACCTCCAGCGCCGAGGCCGCGCCCGCGGTCACCCGCCTGCTGCAGATGGCCACAGAGCAGGCCACCACACTCGTCAACGAGGCCCAGGTGGAGGCTCAGCGCAAGCTGGATGAGGCTGAACAGCGCGCCGGTGAGATCAAGACCGATGCCCGCACCAAGGCCGAGCGCATCGAGTCCGAGGCCCGCGTCAACGCGGAGCAGATGACCCACGAAGCCTCCACACGCGCCGCTGCGGTGGACCACCAGGCGGCCGAGCGTCGTCGCGAACTCTTCGCGGACCTGGAGCGCGAGCAGGGCGAGCTCACCACCAAGGTGGACCACCTGCGCGGCTTCGAAGCCAGCTTCCGCGAGAACATGTCCAGTGTCCTGCACCGCTTCATGAGCACCCTGGACGGGGCGAAGTCGGAGCCGGAGGACGTGCCCGAGCTTGCCCAGGGGCAGTCCGGCACCCCGCGCCTCGACGCGCTGGCAGGCGGCGATCAGGGCTAGTCACCCCAGCATCACCACACAGGCCGGCGCCCACGGGCGTCGGCCTGTTGACTTGACCGGCCGGTGGTGTACCCTTCCCGAACAGCCCTGACAGGAGAGCACAGAATGCCCACGTCGAAGAAAGCCGCAGACCCCAACGCGGTGCTGCCGGTCCTCGAGGGAGAGGAGCCCTGGACGCCCGAAGAGGTCGCAGAGCAGCGCGCCGAACTTCAGGACGAACTGGAGCGGCTCGAACGCCGGATCGAGGTCACCGAAGCCGAGTTGGAGGCGCTCCTGAAGGGCGGCACAGACGGCGCCGGACGAGATCCGGCAGACGTCGGCTCCAGCAACTTCGAGCGGGATCAGGAGTTGTCGCTGGCACAGAACGTGCGCGAGATGGCCGAGCAGCTGAGGCTGGCCATCCACCTGTTCGACAGCGGCGAGTACGGCAACTGCGAAGTGTGCGGCAACCCCATCGGCAAGGGTCGCCTCCAGGTGTTCCCCCGCGCCACCATGTGTGTCACCTGCAAGCAGCGCGAGGAACGGCGCTGACCCCCCGACGCCGCGGCATCCGTCGGATCGCCGTCGGCATCGGGCTCCTCGGCCTCGGTGTGGATCAGCTCGTCAAGATCGCCAGCGTGGCCTTCCTCGAGCCCGGCCAACCGGTCGAATTCGTCGGCCAGTTGCTGAAGCTGAACCTCATCCGCAACCCTGGCGCCGCCTTTGGCATGGGGGCGCAGGCCACCATCGTGTTCTCCATCTTCGCGATCGTGGCCCTCACGGCCTGCCTCGTCGTTGCTCTGCCCCGGATCACCAGGCTGTGGCACGGTGTGGCGCTGGGCCTGCTGCTGGCCGGCATCACCGGAAACCTGGTGGACCGCATCACACAACCGCCCTCGTTCCTCCGCGGACACGTCATCGACATGTTCCAGCTGCAGTATTTCGGCGCGATCTTCAACGTCGCCGACGTCTGCATCACCGCCGCAGCCGCGCTCATCGTCATCGGTGGATTCCGCGACGAGCGTGCGGAGGCCAAGCAGGCCGCCGAGGCGGACGCGTGAGCGTCTTCATCGTCCCGGACGCACTCGCCGGCGAGCGGATCGACGCCGCGGCCGCCCGAGTCTCCGGGTACAGCCGGTCCCGCATCGAGTCGATCATCGAGGCCGGGGGAGTGCAGCTCGACGGGGTGCTGGTGGCCAAAGGGTCCCAACGCGTATCCGGCGGAGAGCTCCTGGAACTGGCCGACGATGCGGCCCCCGCCGGGGTGCGGGTCTCCCCCCACCTGGCAGACGGGGTCCGGATCGTGTTCGAGGACTCGGACCTGGTGGTCGTCGACAAGCCGGTGGGCGTGGCGGCGCACCCCACCGTCGGCTGGGACGGGCCGTCTGTGGTGGAGCACCTGGCGGCGGCCGGGGTGCGGATCTCCACCTCGGGTGTCGCGGAGCGGCAGGGGATCGTCCAACGCCTCGACGTGGGCACCAGCGGGCTGATGGTGGTGGCCAAGTCCGAGATCGCCTACAGCGTGCTCAAGCAGGCGTTCCGCGACCGCACCGTCGCCAAGACCTATCACGCCCTTGTCCAGGGGCATCCGGATCCCTTCGAGGGCACCATCGAGGCCCCCATTGCACGCCATCCCGGGTCGGACTGGAAGATGGCGATCGTCGAGGGGGGCCGCCACTCCGTGACGCACTACGAGACCATTGAGGCACACCGCTCCGCCACCCTGCTCCGGATCCACCTGGAGACCGGGCGCACCCACCAGATCCGGGTCCACATGGCCGCCATCGGACATCCCTGCGCGGGCGATCCCCTCTACGGTGGAGATCCGGTGCTCGCGGCCCGGCTGGGGCTGGTGCGCCAATGGCTGCACGCCGTCGAGCTCGGGTTCACCCACCCGACCTCAGGGGAGCAGGTCACTTTCCGATCGCCGTATCCGCCGGACCTCAGTCGCGCGCTGGACATCGTCCGCGAGGGCTGAGCCCGCCTGTGGTGTCGTTGGCGCCACCTCCGCTGCGCCACGGCACCCATTCCGGTAGGGTTGCCCCGTGCGTAGAGCAAAAATCGTCTGTACCCTCGGCCCCTCCGCCGAGACCGTTGACCGCCTGATCGAGCTGATGAACGCGGGCATGAACGTCGCCCGTCTCAACATGAGCCACGGAGACTACGAGGAGCACGGAAACCGCCTCAGGAATGTGCGGGCCGCCTCAGAAGCCGTCGGCAAGACTGTGGGTGTGTTCGCGGACCTCCAGGGCCCCAAAATCCGCCTGGGCCGTTTCGTGGATGACCAGAAGGTCTTCCTCGCCACCGGCGCCCAGTTCACCATCACCACCGACGACATCCTGGGTACCGTCGAGCGCTGCTCGACCACCTACAAGGGCCTTCCGGGCGATGTCCATGTGGGTGACCACATCCTCATCGACGACGGCAAGGTGGGCCTCCAGGCCCTCGAAGTGACCGACACCGACGTGGTGTGCGTCGTCACCGTCCCCGGCCCCGTGTCCAACAACAAGGGCATCAACCTGCCAGGTGTCGCGGTGTCCGTCCCCGCCCTGAGCGACAAGGACGAGCGGGACCTCCGCTGGGCCCTCCACCAGGACATCGACATGGTCGCGCTGTCCTTCGTCCGCTCCGGCGACGACATCAAGCGCGTGCACGAGATCATGGACGAGGAGGGGCGCCACGTCCCCGTCATCGCCAAGCTCGAGAAGCCGCAGGCGATCGCCAACCTGCAGGACATCATCGACGCGTTCGACATGTTCATGGTCGCCCGCGGTGACCTGGGCGTCGAACTGCCCCTCGAAGACGTCCCGCTGGTGCAGAAGCGCATCATCCGCGCCGCCCGCAAGTGGGCCAAGCCGGTCATCGTCGCCACCCAGATGCTGGAGTCGATGATCACCAACCCGCGGCCCACCCGCGCGGAGGCCTCTGACGTCGCCAACGCCATCCTCGACGGGGCTGACGCGGTCATGCTCTCGGGCGAGACCTCCGTCGGTGACTTCCCCGTAGAGACCGTCTCCACGATGGCGCGCATCGTCGAGAAGACCGAGCGCGAGGGCCACGCCGAGATCCACATCATCGACTGGGACCCGCACACCACCGGAGGCATCCTGGCCAAGGCCGCCGCCGAGGTGGCCGAGCGCATCGGCGCCCGCTACCTGGTGGCCTTCACGAAGTCGGGCGATACGGGGCGCCGGCTGTCGCGGCTTCGTTCCCCCATCCCCATGCTGGTGTTCTCGCCGGAGCGCTCCACCCAGCAGACCATGACCCTGTCGTGGGGCGTGGACACCCAGATCACGCCCGAGTTCGCGGAGCAGGAGGAGATGGTCGAGGCCGTCGACCGCCACCTGCGTGACCGCGGCATGATCGAAGTTGGCGAGCGCATCGTCATCGTGTCGGGCTCGCCCATGGGCATCCCCGGCAAGACGAATACCCTGCGCGTGCACAAGGTCAAGGAGCTCGGCGAACTCAGCTGAGCCCGTCACAACAGCGAAAGGGAGCCCCTCGGGGCTCCCTTTCTGCGTTCCTGCTCGTGCCCGGGAGGGGAGTCGAACCCCTAAGGCCTTTCGGCCAGACGGGTTTGAGCCGTCCGCGTATGCCATTCCGCCACCCGGGCGCAGCGCGTGAAACATTGTGCCACACCGCCCACCCTCGGCGCTGAGTGGGAATCCCGCGGCAATGCCGAGTAGGATCAGCGCAGGTATTTCAGGCCCTCTTGCGGCCGGCCGCCAGAAAGAAGTGACCAACGGATGAATAAGAAGCCCACAGTGATCGTCGCCGAGGATGAGGCGCTGATCCGCCTGGACCTGGTGGAACTCCTGACCGAGGAGGGCTATGAGGTGGTCGGCGAAGCCGGCGACGGCGAAGAGGCCGTCAAGCTGGCCCGTGAGCTGGAGCCGGATCTGGTGATCATGGACGTCAAGATGCCCAAGATGGACGGCATCACCGCCGCGGAGATCATCGCCGAGGAGCGCATCGCCCCCGTCGTGATGCTGACCGCCTTCAGCCAGCGTGACCTCGTCGAGCGCGCGCGCGAGGCCGGCGCCATGGCCTACGTCGTCAAGCCGTTCGGCGCCTCCGATGTGGTGCCCGCCATCGAGATCGCGCTGGGCCGTTTCCAGGAGATCAAGGCCATCGAGGACGAGCTGGTCTCGCTCGAGGAGCGCCTCGAGTCGCGCAAGGTGATCGACCAGGCCAAGGGCATCCTGCAGCAGGACCTCGGACTCACGGAGCCCGAGGCGTTCCGCTGGATCCAGAAGACGGCCATGGATCTGCGCAAGTCCATGCGCGACGTCGCCGACGGCGTCATCTCGCACAAGAAGAAGTAGGTCGCGGGGTCGCGGTGACTCGATTCGTCGTCGACGCCCCCGTCCTGCTGTCGATCATCGACGGCGGGGTTCCGGTCCACCCAGACCACAGCCTCGTCGCGCCCAACCCTGTCCGGGCCCAGGCCCTCGAGCTGGTGCTCGCTCGCGTCCGCGACGGGTTGGACAGGCGGGATGCGCTGGGACTGTTGGATCGGGTGGCTGAGGCGAAGCTTCGGGTACTCAACGACCGGGTGTCGCGGCGGTTGGCCTGGGAGATGGCGCTCGAGCACGGCTGGGAGTCGCTGCGGGATGCGGAGTATGTCGCGGTGACGCGGCTTGCGGCGGATGCCCTGGTGTGTGGGGAGCCGCGGCTGGCCGGGCGCGCCGACGGGCTGGTCCGCATTGCGCCGTACGAGTCCTTGTTCCTTCCCTGAGGCACGACCCACCCCGTCGCGTGGCTGTGGACAGGCCGCAGGTCGCGCACGAAACGCCGTCGGAAGCTCTCTGTTTGGCCAGGGGTGTGGGTGGGAGCGGACTCGGGCGGCGTGTCGTGCTCCGGTGGGTGCCTCGGCATGGGGCGCGACGGTGGGGCGGGCGCATCGGTGGGGTGGGCACGAAACGCCGTCGGAAGCGCGTTGCTTGGCCAGGGGTGTGGGTGTGAGCGGACTCGGGCGGCGTGTCGTGCTCAGTTGGGTGGCTCGGAGCGGGCTCGACGGTGGGGCGAGAGCGACCGAACTACCGGGGCGGCGAGATCATGTGGCACGTCAACCGACCCGTCGCAGTGAGCCGACCCTCGTCGTCGACGATGTCGACGCGGTACGTGGCGATGGACCGGCCCAGGTGGATCGCGGTCGCCGTCCCCGTCACGCGCCCCGTCCTGGCCGCCCGAACGTGCGTGACGTTCAGGTCCACCCCTACACCGACGCGGTCCGGATAGCCGTGCGCCATCGCCCCCATCGACGCCAGCGTCTCCACCAGGACGCCCGAAGCTCCCCCGTGCAGGAGCCCGAACGGCTGCAGGTTGCCCTCCACGGGCATCGAGCCGACGACGCGCTCGGGCGTCAGCTCGGTGATCTCGACGCCCAGCTTGTCGTCGAGGGGCGAGGTGATGTCGGGCAGCCAGGGGGGCACGCTGTTCATGGGCCGCACTCTTCCACACCTTCGGTAGGCTCGCCGGTGTGACTGACTCGGGCAAGCTGCTGTTGATCGATGGCCATTCGGTGGCCTACCGCGCTTTCTTTGCGCTGCCCGTGGAGAATTTCGCCACCACGACGGGGCAACACACCAACGCGGTGTTCGGCTTCACCTCGATGCTGATCAATGTGCTGCGCGACGAGCAGCCCACGCATCTGGTGGTGGCGTTCGACGTGGCGCGGGAGTCGTTCCGGACCGAGCAGTACCCCGAGTACAAGGCCAACCGCGCCAAGTCACCCGAAGAGTTCAAGGGGCAGGTGGCGCTGGTCAAGGACGTCCTCGACGCGCTCAACGTGCCCTACCTGGAGATGCCGGGCTATGAGGCCGACGACATCATCGCGTCGCTCTCGACGAAGGCCGAGGCGGAAGGTTACGACGTCTTCATCGTCTCGGGGGACCGGGACGCCATGCAGCTGGTCACCGACCACGTCACCGTGCTCTATCCCCGCAAGGGGGTCTCCGACCTCGCCCGGATGACCCCCGCGACCGTCACCGAGAAGTACCTGGTTGCCCCCAGCCGATACCCGGAGCTCGCCGCGCTCGTCGGCGAGACCAGCGACAACCTCCCAGGCGTCCCGGGCGTCGGCCCGAAGACCGCAGCCAAGTGGCTGGACCAGTTCGACGGCCTGGACAACCTCGTCGCCCGGGCCGAGCAGGTACCTGGCAAGGCGGGGGAGTCGTTCCGCGCCCACCTCGACGGCGTGGTGCGCAACCGCCGACTCAACGCGCTCGTCCGCGACCTCGACCTCGACATCACCCTCGACGCCACCGCCCGCCACGAGTGGGACCGCGAGCGGGTGCACCAACTCTTCGACGCGCTCGAGTTCCGGGTGCTGCGCGAGCGGCTCCTGGACCTGGCGCCCGCCGAGCCCGTGGCCACCGAGAGCTTCGCTGTGCAGGGGGACCGTCTGGCGGAGGGTGAGGTCGCTGCCTGGCTCGACGCCCACGCCACGGAGCGCACCGCGCTGCACCTGGTGGGTCGCTGGGGCGGCGGCACCGGGGACGTCACGGCGCTGGCGCTGGCAGCCGCAGACGGCGCCGGAGCCTATGTGGACACGGCAGACCTCACCCCCGACGACGACGCCGCGCTCGCCGCCTGGCTGGCGGACCCGTCGCGCGGGAAGCTGGTGCACGAAGCCAAGGGACCCACCCTGGCGTGCTGGGCCCGCGGATGGGATCTGGTCGGCGTCGCGCAGGACACCCTCCTGGCGGCCTACCTGCTGCGCCCTGACCAACGGACCTACGACCTAGGGGACCTGGTTGTGCGCTACCTGCAGCGCGACCTCTCCGCAGAGCCCATGGCCCCGGACGACACGCAGGCCACGCTGGACTTCGGCGAGCCCGACGACGGGTCCATGGAGCGGGCGCTCCTGCTCGCCCGGGCCGTCTTCGACCTGGCCGAGGCGCTGGAAGGCCAGCTGATGGAGCGCAACGCGGCGGCCCTGATGGCCGACGTCGAGCTTCCGCTCCAACGGACCCTGGCGACGATGGAGCGGGTGGGTGTGGCCGTGAACATCGCCCGGCTGCAGGCCCTCCGCGATGAGTTCGACGGCGCCGTCGCGGCCGCGCAACAGGCAGCCTTCGACGTGCTGGGGCACGAGGTGAACCTCGGCTCCCCCAAGCAGCTGCAGTCCGTGCTGTTCGACGAGCTGGGCATGCCCAAGACCCGCAAGACGAAGTCCGGCTACACCACCGACGCCGATGCCCTGGAGTCGCTGTTCGTCAAGACCGAGCATCCCTTCCTGGGTCACCTGTTGGCCCACCGCGACCAGATCCGGCTGCGCCAGACCGTCGACGGGCTGCTGGCCGCCATCGGCGACGACGGCCGCATCCACACCACCTACGTGCAGACCATCGCGGCCACCGGCCGGCTGTCCTCGACGGATCCCAACCTGCAGAACATCCCCATCCGCACCTCCATGGGGCGCCAGATCCGTTCCGCGTTCGTGCCGGGGGCGGGGTTCGAGTCGCTGATGTCGGCGGACTACTCGCAGATCGAGATGCGGCTGATGGCCCACGCCAGCGGCGACGAGGGCCTGATCGAGGCGTTCACCTCCGGTCGCGACTTCCACAACGAGATGGCCTCGCTGGTGTTCCGCGTGGAGCCGCAGGACGTCACCGGGGAGATGCGCGCCAAGATCAAGGCCATGAACTACGGGTTGGCCTACGGGCTGAGTGCCTTCGGCCTGTCCAACCAGCTCAAGATCTCGGTGGGCGAGGCCAAGACCCTGATGGAGGACTACTTCACGCGGGTCGGGGGCGTGCGCGAGTACCTGGCCGCCGTCGTGGAGGAGGCCCGCAAGCGGGGCTTCACCGAGACGATGCTCGGCCGACGCCGATACCTGCCGGACCTCACCACCACCAACCGGCAGCGCCGGGAGATGGCAGAACGGGCCGCGCTCAACTCACCCATCCAGGGGTCCGCGGCTGACGTGATCAAGGTGGCGATGATCAACGTGGCGCGGGCCATCGAGGCGGAGGGACTGGCCAGCCGCATGCTCCTCCAGGTCCACGACGAGCTCGTGTTCGAGGTGGCCCCAGGCGAACGCGAGCGGTTGACTGACCTGGTCCAGGCGGAGATGACGGGTGCGTTCAGCCTTGCGGTTCCGCTGGAAGTCTCCGTTGGGGTGGGCGATTCGTGGCAGTCGGCGGCCCACTGAGGATCAGGCCGAGGCGCTGACCGGCGTGCCGTAGAAGAAGATCCGCGAGTCCCACTCCCCGCTGGAGCGGTTGTAGTCCCAGCAGATGATGATGGCCAGCTGCGGGGCTCCCTCGAAGTCCACCATCACGTCGGAGTTCGGGTCGTAGTCCGCCACCCACACCTTGGTGGAGCGGGTGAACTCGTAGCACTGGACCACGCCGTCGTCGCCGTACAGCTTGATCAGGTCCCCGGCCACGAGCTGCGGCTCACCGCCGGCGTACAGCTCGTTGCCCAAGGCCTTGCCCGTGCGGTACGTGTGGATGGAGAGGAGGGCCTTCCCCGCGTCGCCGCCGGGCATCGGGCCGGCGTTCCACCAGGACGCGGTTCGCGGTTCGTCCTTGGGCGGCGCGGCGATGTTGCCGTCTTCGTCGAGGTTGAGCGAGACCACGCGCTCGTCAGCGCCGACGGCCGGGATCGCGAAGCGGGTTGGGACAAGGCCGGCGGCCGGATCCGTGCAGTCAGGCGTCGCGGTGCCGAGGGTGGGGGGCCCGGCAGCCGGAGAGGAGCTCGCCGGCAGGGGAGAGGGGCTGACGGAGGGCGTCGGGGGAGCCGTCGACGGCGAGGGCCGCGCGGAGGCGGCGGGGACGGGCGTGGAGGTGGCCGGGACGGGGAGGGCGTCAGTGTCCTCGCCCCTGGGAATCATCAGCGCGATCAGCGCAACGACCACGAGCGCCGCGGCAAGGACGATGAGCAGGGGGAGGCGCGAGCGCGACTGCTGCGGAGGAGTGGTCACACACCAAGCTTAGGCAGCGCCCACGACCGGCGAGAAGCCCTGTGGACAACCCACCGTGGCAGGGGCTGACCCAGGTTGCTCCTGAACCCCATCAAAGCTAGGCTGGGGAGGCATTGTGGCCTGCGATCCCTCGGACGGAGTGGGGACCGCGCGTTTCGGCAGGGCTGCTGTGCACTGTCATTCACTTTCGGAGCCCTTACTACATGACCTCCTCCACTGAGGCACCGACCGTTACGGTCGATGACTACGGCACCCCAGAGGCCTTCATGGCCGCGGTCGACGCCACCATCAAGTACTTCAACGACGGAGACATTGTCTCTGGCACCGTCGTCAAAGTCGACCGGGACGAGGTCCTGCTCGATATCGGTTACAAGACCGAAGGCGTCATCCCTTCCAAGGAACTCTCCATCAAGCACGATGTGGACCCGTTTGACGTGGTCCAGGTCGGCGATGTGATCGAGGCCCTCGTTCAGCAGAAGGAGGACAAGGAGGGTCGCCTCATCCTGTCCAAGAAGCGGGCTCAGTACGAGCGCGCCTGGGGCACGATCGAGAAGGTCAAGGAAGAGGACGGCGTCGTCACCGGCCACGTCATCGAGGTGGTCAAGGGCGGCCTCATCGTCGACATCGGCCTCCGCGGCTTCCTTCCCGCCTCGCTTGTCGAGATGCGGCGCGTCCGCGACCTTCAGCCCTACGTGGGCATGGAGCTCGAGGCCAAGATCATCGAGCTGGACAAGAACCGCAACAACGTGGTCCTGTCCCGCCGCGCCTACCTGGAGCAGACGCAGTCCGAGGTGCGCCAGACGTTCCTCACGCAGCTGCAGAAGGGCCAGATCCGCAAGGGTGTCGTGTCCTCGATCGTCAACTTCGGCGCCTTCGTCGATCTCGGCGGAGTCGACGGCCTCGTGCACGTCTCCGAGCTCTCCTGGAAGCACATCGATCACCCCAACGAGGTGGTCGAGGTGGGCATGCCCGTCACCGTCGAGGTGCTCGAGGTGGACATGGATCGTGAGCGCGTCTCCCTGTCGCTGAAGGCCACCCAGGAAGATCCGTGGCAGACGTTCGCCCGCCTGCACCAGATCGGCCAGATCGTCCCGGGCAAGGTCACCAAGCTCGTTCCGTTCGGCGCGTTCGTGCGGGTCGGCGAGGGCATCGAGGGCCTGGTGCACGTCTCCGAGCTGGCCGAGCGTCACGTGGAGATCCCCGAGCAGGTTGTCTCCGTCGGCGACGACCGCATGGTCAAGGTCATCGACATCGACCTGGAGCGCCGTCGCGTCTCCCTGTCGCTGAAGCAGGCCAACGAGGGCGTCGACGTCGCAGCTGACGACTTCGATCCGCTGCTCTACGGCATGCAGGCGTCCTACGACGACCAGGGCAACTACATCTACCCCGAGGGCTTCGATCCGGAGACCAACGACTGGAAGGAAGGCTTCGACGAGCAGCGCGCTGCTTGGGAGGCCCAGTACGCCCAGGCGCACGCCCTGTGGGAGACCCACAAGCGTCAGGTCGAATCGGCCGAGACCGCGGACCGCGATGCGGCCACGGTTGCGGCTGCTGGCTACACCACCGAGTCCGAGGGCTCCGGCGAGCTCGCCTCGGATGAGACCCTGCAGGCACTGCGGGACAAGCTCACCGGCGGTCGCTGACTCGTAGCATCAAGGAGCCGCCCCCTCTCGATGAGAGGGGGCGGCTCCTTGCTTTGTCAGAGTGCGCGCCGGCCGGTGATCAGGTTGTAGACGAGGATGGCCAGGGCCACCAGCAGCAGCAGATGAATGAACCCGCCCGCCACCTTGGCGATCAGCCCGATGAGCCAGAGTGCGATGATGACTGCGAACACGATCCACAGAATTCTTGCCATGATTTACCTCCTGAGGTGGGATGATCGTGCATCCAGCCTAACCCCAGTAGCATCGGGCCATGGCACGCATCGCTTTGACCGGCGGGATCGCCTCGGGCAAGTCCATGGTGGCCGACGAGCTCGCCCGCCTGGGCGCCGTCGTGATCGACTCGGATCTTGTCGCCCGGGAGGTGGTGGAGCCCGGCACCGATGGGCTGCACCGCATCGTTGAGCGCTTCGGCTCCGGGATGCTGAATGCCGACGGGACGCTGGACCGCACCAAGCTGGGCGACCTGGTGTTCGTCGACGACGAGGCCCGCTCGGACCTCAACGCCATCGTCCATCCGCTCGTGCGGCAGCGCGCCGACGAGCTGGTGGCAGCCGCCCCGCCAGGCACGGTGGCGGTCCAGGTGATTCCGCTGCTGGTCGAGACCGGCCTGGACAAGGCCTTCGACCACATCATCTGCGTTGACGTGCCCACCGAGACCCAGGTCAGGCGGTTGATGCAGCGCAACAACCTGAGCCTGGACCGAGCGTGGGCCAGGGTCCGGGTCCAGGCGTCGCGGGCGGACCGGCGCGCGGCGGCGGATTGGGTGATCGACAACTCGGGGGACCAGGCCTCCACCGTGCGTCAGGTGGAGGCCCTGTGGCCCGCCCTCGTCGCCCTCAGCGGCTGAGCCGTCAGGCTCAGGCGTCGGTCCCCTCCCAGGGAGGGCAGGCGCAGACCAGGTTCCGGTCGCCGTAGGCGTTGTCCACCCGGCCGACGGGGGGCCAGTACTTGTCCACCCGGAACGCGCCCGGCGGGAAGCATCCCTGCTCCCTGGAGTACGGCCGGTCCCACTCGCCCACCAGGTCCTGGGCGGTGTGCGGGGCGCGTCTGAGGGGGGATTCCTCAGCGCTCATGCCGCCCGCGACCACCACGTCGGCCTCGCGGGCGATGTCCAGCATCGCGGTGACGAACCGGTCCAGTTCGGCCAGGGTCTCGGACTCGGTGGGTTCCACCATGAGGGTGCCCGGCACCGGGAACGACATGGTGGGGGCGTGGAAGCCGTGGTCCACCAGGCGCTTGGCGATGTCGTCGACGGTGATCCCGTGGTGGGCGTACTCCCGCGGATCCAGGATGCACTCGTGCGCGACGCGGCCCCGGGCCCCGCGGTAGAGGATGGGGAAGGCCCTGCCGAGCCGGGTGGCAAGGTAGTTGGCGCTCAGGATGGCCACCCGCGTGGCCTGGGTCAGGCCGGCCCCGCCCATGAGCAGGATGTAGGCCCACGAGATGAGCAGGATCGACGCCGAGCCCAGCGGAGCGGCCGACACCGCCCCCGCCTCACCGGTGCGCGGATCCGAGGGAAGGTGCTCCACCAGGTGGCTCTTCACGCCGATGGGACCCATGCCGGGGCCGCCGCCGCCGTGGGGGATGGCGAAGGTCTTGTGCAGGTTGAGATGGCTCACGTCGCCGCCGATGTCGCCCGGCCGTACCAGGCCCACCATCGCGTTCATGTTGGCGCCGTCGATGTAGACCTGCCCGCCGAACTCGTGGGTGATGTCGCACACCTGTCGCACCGACTCCTCGAACACGCCGTGCGTCGACGGGTAGGTGATCATCACCGCCGCGAGCGCCTCCCCGGCGGCGGCAGCCTTCGTGCGGAAGTCGTCGACGTCGATCTCGCCATCTGCGGTGGCCTTGACCGCCACCACCTTCATCCCCGCCATCTGCGCGGAGGCGGGATTCGTGCCGTGGGCAGAGGTGGGGATGAGGCACACGTCGCGCCGCTCACCGCGTGCACGGTGGTACTCGGCGATGGTCAACAGTCCCGCGTACTCGCCCTGGGCGCCCGAATTGGGCTGCATGGAGAACGCGTCGTAGCCGGTGATCGCGCACAGCTTCTGCTCCAGGTCCGCCACCATCTCCGCGTACCCGGCGGCCTGGTGCGAGGGCGCGTAGGGGTGCAGGGCCCCGAACTCCGGCCAGGTGAGTGGCATCATCTCGGCGGCGGCGTTGAGCTTCATCGTGCACGAGCCGAGCGGGATCATCGCCCGGTCGAGCGCCAGGTCGCGGTCGCTGAGGCGCCGCATGTAGCGCATCATCTCCGACTCGGCCCGGTTCATGTGGAAGACCGGATGCGTCAGGTAGTCGCTGGTGCGCAGCAGCTCGTCGGGGATGGCGGGCTCCTCGCCCAGGTCCGGCCGCTCGTCGATGCCGAACGCGTCCAGCACCCGCCACACGACGTCGAGGTCCGTGGTCTCGTCCACTGAGATGCCCACCCGGCTCCGGCCGACCCGGCGCAGGTTGATGCCACGCTGCTCGGCTGCGGCCAGGATCCCGGACTGGCCCACGCCGACCCGCACGGTGATGGTGTCGAAGAAGTGCCGAGGCTCCACCTCAGCGCCGTTGGCCCTGAGCGTGGCTGCCAGCGTGGCGGCCATCAGGTGCGTGCGCTGGGCGATGGCCCTGAGCCCGAGGGGACCGTGGAACACGGCGTAGAACGAGGCCATCACCGCCAGCAGCGCCTGGGCTGTGCACACGTTGGAGGTGGCCTTCTCGCGGCGGATGTGCTGCTCGCGGGTCTGGAGGGCGAGCCGGTAGGCACGGGTGCCCGCCGCGTCCACGGAGACGCCGACGAGCCGCCCGGGCATGGCGCGCTTCAGGTCGTCTCGGCAGGACATGAACGCGGCGTGTGGGCCTCCGAATCCCATCGGCACACCGAACCGCTGCGCCGATCCGATGGCGATGTCGGCGCCCATGGCGCCGGGTTCCTTCACCACGCAGAGGGCCAGCAGGTCCGTGGCCACGATGGACACCGCGCCCGCGGCGCGCAGCGCGGAGCACTGCGCGGTGAGGTCACGCACGTGGCCGTGGGTGCCGGGGTGGGCGAAGATCGCGCCGCACAGGTCGTCGGCGACGAAGTCCTCCGCCGGGCCGGTCACGAGCTCGATGCCCAGGGGCTCGGCGCGCGTGGCGAGGACCGCGAGCACCTGCGGGTGCAGGTCCTCGGCCGCGAAGAACCGCGAGCTCTTGGACTTGGCGGTCCGCTTGGCCATGCCCATGGCCTCGGCGGCTGCGGTGGCCTCGTCCAGCAGGCTGGCGTTGGCGATGGGCAGCCCTGTCAGGTCCTCCACCATGGTCTGGAAGTTGAGCAGCGCCTCGAGCCTGCCCTGCGCGATCTCGGGCTGGTAGGGCGTGTATGCCGTGTACCAGGCCGGGTTCTCCAGCACGTTGCGCTGGATCGCCGGTGGCGTCACGGTGCCGTAGTAGCCCTGGCCGATCAGGGAGGTGGCCACCTGGTTCCTGGCCGCGACGGCGCGCAGCTTCTGCGTCAGCCGGTACTCGGTCAGTGGCTCCCAGGTGAGGGGCTCAGACTGGCGCAGCCCCTCAGGGATGGTCTGATCGATGAGCTCATCGAGGGAGTCGACACCGATGGCCTCGAGCATCCGCTGCATCTCTGCCGGGCTGGGGCCGATGTGGCGACGGTGAGCGAAGTCGTCGGGGTTGTAGTCGACCCTCTGCCAGGCCCCCGTCATGCGCCGATGTGCGCCGCATAGGCGACCTCGTCGAGGAACTCCTCGGCCTCGGAGGGATCCGACGGCGCCACCCGGAAGAACCAGGTGCCCTCCGCGTCCTCGTTGACGAGCGCGGGATTGTCGGTGAGCTCCTCGTTGACGGCGGTCACCACGCCGCTCAGCGGCGACATGATCTCGGAGGCCGCCTTGACGGACTCGATGACCACCACCTCGATCCCCGCGGTCACCTCGGTACCCACCTCGGGCAGCTCGATGAAGACGATCTCGCCCAACTCGTTGGCGGCGTACTCCGTGATGCCGACGGCGAACTCGGGCCCGGTGGTGTCGATCCATTCGTGACTCTTGGTGTACTTGATCATGGCTGGTCTCCTCAACGCTTGTAGGACGGGGTGATGAAGGGGAGGTCGACGACTGAGACGGGGACGCGCCTGCCGCGCAGCTCCGCCACGACGGTGGGCCCGGTGCCCGCGGGGAGCATGGCCATCGCGATGGGGCCGCCGACGGTGGGGCCGAACCCGCCCGAGGTGACGGTGGCGATCGGCTCGGTGGCCGCGTCGTCGGCGTAGACCGGCACGCCCTCCCGGATGGGGGCACGGCCGTCGGGCCGGAGACCGCGGCGCACCCGCGGGGCACCGTCGCGCAGCTCCGCGAGGACCACGTCAGCGCCGGGGAAGCCGCCGGAGCGTGACCCACCCTCGCGGCGTACCTTCGGGACGGCCCACCCGAGCGCGGCCTGCGCGGGGGTCACGTCTGGGGAGAGATCGTGCCCGTACAGGGGCATGCCGGCCTCCAGCCGCAGCGAGTCCCGCGCGCCGAGGCCGGCCGGGAGCACGCCGTCGACGGAGAGGAGGGCGCGGGCGAACCGCTCGGCATCCGTGTCGGGCACCGAGATCTCGAAGCCGTCCTCGCCGGTGTAGCCGGACCGCGACACCCACACCTCGCGGCCGTCCCATTCCATGGGAAGGGAGTCCATGAAGGTGCACCGCGTCACTGAGGGGATCAGGGTGGCGAGCGCCGCCTCGGCCTCCGGGCCCTGGAGGGCCAGCAGCGCTCGATCGGTGACGTGTTCGACGGTGACGCCGTCGAGCTGCGCCAGCCATTGAAGGTCGTGGGCCGTCCGCGCTGCGTTGACCACCAGTAGGAACCGGTCGCCGTGGTGGGAGACCATCAGGTCGTCGAGGATGCCGCCGCGCTCATCGGTGAACAGGCCGTAGCGCTGCCGATGCTGAGCCAGGCCGAGGATGCTCGAGGGGATGAGCCGCTCCAGGGCCGCGGCCGCATCCTCCATCGAACCCGAGGCGGGGCGAACCAGGACCTGGCCCATGTGCGAGACGTCGAACAGGCTGGCCTGCGCCCGCGTATGCAGATGCTCAGGCATCACCCCGGCGAACTGCACGGGCAGCTCCCAGCCGGCGAACTCGACCATCTTCCCGCCTGTGGCGAGGTGGAGGCTGTGCAGCGCAGTGGTCAATGACGAGGTCATGTTTCTCTGCCCCTTCCGCCGGGTACCGGCGCCGTCGGGTGGCGTGTCCCACCCTAATAGTCAGCGCCCCCTCTGTCGCGGTGCCTGAGATCTTGATATCCGTCGGCGGGCCTGGCGGCCACTTTCCAGAGTGCAGTGCGTGCGCGGTCCTGGGGCCTGAGAGTTTCCGGGGCGGTTGCTCCTTCGGCATCGGCCTCGGCCGATTCTCCCGCGTACGCGCCCATCCTAGGCGATCGAGGGCCCCGGCGTCATCGGCCCCCGGCCAGGATCACGCCGCGCAGAAGAGCGCGGCGTGGGACACCCTGATCCGCACCTCGTCGCCGGGGGCGCAGGTGGCCCGCTGCACGCGTGCCACCATCTCGATGCCTCCCGGCAGCCCGTGGAGCTGGACGTCGGCGTCGTGACCGTAGAACGTCACGTCGCGCACCCGGGCCGACACCGCACCCTCCGGGTCAAGGGTGATCTGTTCCGGCCTGACCAGGACCATGCCCTCGCCGTGCGCGGACACCCCGAGTGGGATTCGGCCGACGGAGGTATCGGCGGCCATGCCGCGCGCCGTCGCGTGGATCATGAACGCATCGCCGGCCAGCAGCGCGGCCTGTGGGCTGACGGGGTGGTCGTAGACGTCACTCGGGGGTCCGTCCTGGATGACACGCCCGTCCGCCATCAGGATCAGGTGGTCGGCCAGGGACAGCGCCTCTTCGCGGTCGTGGGTGACCAGGATCGCGGAGGCGCCGGCGTCGTGGAGGACGCGCCGGACGTCGCTGCGCATCGCCGTGCGGGTGGCCGCATCCAGCGCAGAGAAGGGCTCGTCGAGGAGCACCAGGTCCGGCTGCACCGCAAGGGCGCGTGCCAGCGCCACCCGCTGGGCCTGGCCGCCGGAGATCTCGTGCGGCATGCGGTCGCCCAGGTCCTGCAGGCCCACCAACTCAAGCATCTCGGCGATCCGGCTCTGACGATGCCGCCCCCTCACCGCGAAACCGACGTTGCCGGCCACGCTGAGGTGGGGGAAGAGGGCGCCCTCCTGGGGCACCAGAGCGATGCGTCGGTGCTGCGCGGGGATCCCCGTGAGATCCCGACCGGCGAGCACGACGCTGCCCTGGTCTGGGCGGGTGAGGCCTGCGATGATGCGCAGCAGGGTGGTCTTCCCGCAGCCGGAGCGCCCGAGGATGGCGGCCAGGTGCCCGCGTTCCACCGTGAAGTCGACGTCGCGGAGCACAGTGTTGGCGCCGAAGGCGTGCCTCACTCCGCTGATCTGGAGGCTCATGGGGTTCTCCTTCCGCGCTCTGCAAGCGAGAGCGCAAGGGTGGCGGGGACGGCGGCCAGCACGAGCGCCACACCGTAGGGTGCGGCGGCCGCGTAGGCGAGGTTGTCGGTGTTCATCCACAGCCGGGTGGCGAGCGTGTCCACACCCGTGGGCTTGAGGAGGAGCGTGGCGGGAAGTTCCTTCATGGCGGTCAGCAGCACCAGAACGAACCCCGAGACCACCCCTGGGGTAGCCAGAGGGAGGGTGACCCGGAAGAAGGTGGCCAGCGGGCCAAGGCCCAGGGAGCCTGCCACCTCCTCCAGCGACGGGGGGCACTGCAGAACGGCGCTCCGGATGGCCCCCACGGCCAATGGGGCGAACAGCACCAGGTAGGCCAGGATGAGCACCGGCGTGCGCTGGTACCAGGGCTCGAGGAAGCGGACGCTGAAGAAGACCAGCGCCAAGGCCACCACCAGGCCAGGCAACGCGTGGGCGACGTAGAGGCTGTGCTGGACCCACGCCGAGGCCCTCGACTCGGAGCGGCCGGTGACCCACCCGACGGGCAGACACACGGCCACGATCACGGCCGCGGCGAGTGTACAGATCCAGAGCGTGGACCACGTCGCCAGGCCCAGGTCGGCCCAGTCCACGCCCGCGCTCCGCCCGGCGAACGTCCACCCGGTGACGACGCTCAGCGGGTAGGCGAGGCTGAGCCCGAGCACAACGGCGGCGGCGGTCGAGGCGGGTGTCGACCAGGCCCCGAGGAGCAGGGGCTGCTGGGTGCGGTGGGCCACCGCGTCGGATCGGGCCGCCCGGCCCCGCATCCGGATCTCCGCCCAGGTGATCGCCAGCGTGCACGCCATCAGGAGCAACGCGAGCACGGCCGCGGTGGTCCGGTCGAAGGAGGCGCGGTAGCTCATGAAGATCGCGCGGGTGAACGAGTCGTAGCGCAGCAGTGAGACGGCGCCGAAGTCCGAGAGCGCGTAGAGGGCCACCAGCAGGGCGCCCGCTGCCATCGATGGCCTCAGATGGGGGAAGGTGACCCGCCCGAACACCGCCCAGCCGGACAGGCCCATGCTGCGGGCCACGTCCTCGGCGTTCTGGTTCGCGCGGCGCAGAGCGGCGGACACGGACAGGAAGACATAGGGGTAGGTGCCCAGCCCCAACACCACCACCGACCACCAGAACCCCTGGGCGCCGACGGTGGAGACCCAGGCGTAGGCCGCCACGTAGCTGGGCACCGCCAAGGGCAGGGCGAGGGCCACGCGCCACACCCGTCGGCCCCGCAGGTCGGTGCGCTCGACGAGGAACGCCAGGATCACGCCCACCACGCAGGCCACCGCGGTGACGGCCGCCACGAGGAGCAACGAGCTGACCAGCAGCTCCGCCGCCCGGCTTTCCACCAGGATCTGCACCAGCCCGCCCAGCCCCGCCTGGCCGGCGCGGACGACAAGGTAGATCCCCGGAATCAGGGTCACCAGAACGACCGCCAGCGTCCACACCCACAGCGCGATGCGCGGGAGGTGCGGACGCTGAAGCGCGACGCTCATGACGCTCAGATCAGTCCGACCTTCCTCAACAGTGCCTGGGTGTCGGCCAGGGAATCGAGGTCGTTGAGATCGACGCCCTCCTGGCTCGACGCGTCGATGGGTGCGAGATCGAACTCGCTGGTGATGCCCGACACCACCGGGTACTCGGCGGTTTCGTCGGCGAAGAACTGCTGCGCCTCGTCGCTGACCAGGAAGGCAGCGACCTTCGCGGCGGCCTCCTGATCGTCGGCGGAGTTGAGGATGCCGACCCCGGCGACGTTCAGCAGCGCACCCGGGTCCCCGGCGTCCAGGTAGACGAGTTCGGCGACGATGTCATCGCCCACCTCGGCCTGCAGCTGGTGCCAGTAGTAATGGTTGATCAGTCCGATGCCGATCTCCCCGGAATCCACCGCCTCGAGGATCGCGGTGTTCTTCTCGTAGGTCTTCGGCTCGAGGGCGGTGAGCGAGGTGAGCCACTCCTCGGCCGCGGCCTCTCCCTTGGCGACGCGGAGCGCGGTCACGAACGATTGGAAGCTGGCGTTGGTGGGGGCGATGCCGATCTGGCCGCGGTTGGCGGGATCGAGAAGGTCGTCGATGGTCGAGTAGCCGAGGGCCTCCGGCGCCGTCTCGGGATTGACGGCGAGCACCCGGATCCGCCCGGACGTGGCCACCCAGCTGCCGTTGGGGTCGCGGAAGGCCGGCTCGACGGTGTCCAGGATGTCCTGCGGCATCGGGGCCAGCAGTCCGGCCTTGTTCAGCTCACCGAGCGCCCCGGCATCCTGGGAGAAGAACAGCGAGGCGGGTGAACGGTCGCCTTCCTCGAGCAGCTGGCCGGCCAACTCTGCGGTGCCGGCGTAGCGGACCTCGACCGTCACGCCGGTGGCACCTTCGATCTTCTCGAGCAGCGGGGCCACCAGATCCTCGCTGCGGCCGGAGTACAGCGTCAGGGTGGTGGCCTCATCCAGCGATGCGTCGGCCGCCGGCGTCGCCTCGGTGGCGGGCGTTTCCGGGGAGCAGGCCCCCAGAGCGAACAGGCTCACCACAAGGGGAAGAGCAAGAAGGGTCCGCGACATATAAATAGCTCCTAAGAACATTGCAAAAATGTAACTTAGGTAAGGCTAAGTCCTCGAGGTGACCCCCGGCAACTCTGTTCAGTCCATGGACACCGGGGCGTCAGGCCCAGGGGACGGCTCGCCGCGGCTCGAGCCCTGCCGCCCGGTAGCACGCGTCGATGACCTCCATGGTGGCGATCGAGTCCGCGGCGTCGATGACCACGGGGCCGCCCTCCTCGACGGCCGCCACGAAGGCGCTCAGCTGGGCCCCGTAGCTTGTCACATCCGGCGCCACGGTCTCCGTCGTGGAGTGGTCTCCCACCGTGACCGTGAGGCTGTTCCCGCCGTGTGGCTTGACGAAGCCCTCGAACTCGATGGTGCCGAGCGTGCCCACCAGGCGCGCGGTCTGGGCCTGGACGTCCTCCAGCAGCGAACTCGACGCCGTGGCCGTCACGCCGCCCGGGAACTCCAGCTGCGCGGTGAGGGCCTCGTCGATCTGGCCCCCCTCAAACCGCCGGGCCTGGGCCGACACGACGGTGGGCTCCGCCTTGAGCAGAGTGCGCAGCAGGTGGATGGAGTAGCAGCCCAGGTCCATGGTGGCGCCCCCGGCGAGCTCCCAGTTGTACCGGATGTTGCTGCGGTCAGGCACCTGGACGTCGAACACGGCGCTCGCGGAGGTGACGGTGCCGATGGTGCCGGCGGCGAGGATCTCCTCAACCCGGTGGATGAGGGGGTGGTGGCGGTAGTGGAAGGCCTCCATCACCACCACAGGCAGGCCCGCGATCTCGCTGACGACACGCCGGGCCTCCTCGGCGTTGGAGGCGTAGGGCTTCTCCACCAGGACGTGCTTGCCGGCGCTCGCCGCACGCACGGTCCACTCGGCGTGGGCGGAGTTGGGCAGCGGGATGTAGACGGCGTCCACATCAGGCGACGCGAGAAGGTCGTCGTAGGAGTCGAGCACCTGGTCGATGCCGTGCTCGGCGGCGAATTCCTCGGCGCGGGCCCGGTTGCGGGCGGCCACAGCAGTCAGCCGCACATCAGGGTTGGCGTGGGCGGGGGCGATGAGGGCGGACGGGGTGATCCCGGCGGCGCCGAGGATACCGAAACGCACGGTCATAGTGGGCCTCTCTCAGGTGGGGTGGGGTGAAGTCTAGGGGCGCGCCCGGAGGGGCTACTTCGTCGCCTCGATCATGCCGCGGAGCTCCTTCTTCAGGTCCGAGATCTCGTCTCG
Organism: Tessaracoccus luoxuelianae; assembly: GCF_054483915.1. Lineage (NCBI taxonomy): Bacteria > Bacillati > Actinomycetota > Actinomycetes > Propionibacteriales > Propionibacteriaceae > Tessaracoccus > Tessaracoccus luoxuelianae. The sequence goes on from NZ_CM137013.1 coordinate 1,758,284, forward strand.
GTGCCGCGCCGCCACCTCGAAGTGAAGCTCGGCAGCGGCCTGGTGCATGGCCGCCGTGAGGTCCGCGATCAGTGTGGTCAGCTCGTCCTGGGCCAGCCTCGTCGGATCCAGGCCCTTGCGGCCCGACGGCCTGGCCGCCTCGAGCAGCTGATCCGTGTCCGCGTCCTCCCGTGCGAGCATCTCGGAGACATCTGCGATGCGCTTGCGGAGGGGCTGGGGATCCAGACCGCGCTCCTGGTTGTAGGCCACCTGGATGGTGCGCCGGCGGTTGGTCTCGTCGATCGCCTGGGCCATCGACGGTGTGATCTTGTCCGCGTACATGTGCACCTGGCCGGCCACGTTTCGGGCGGCGCGCCCGATGGTCTGGATCAAGGAGCGCGCCGAGCGCAGGAATCCCTCCTTGTCCGCGTCCAGGATGGCCACCAGCGACACCTCGGGGAGATCGAGGCCCTCGCGCAGGAGGTTGATGCCCACCAGCACGTCGTACTCGCCCAGGCGCAGCTCACGCAGCAGCTCGATCCGCCGGATCGTGTCGATGTCCGAGTGCAGGTACCGGGTGCGGATCCCGTGATCCATCAGGTAGTCCGTCAGATCCTCGGCCATCTTCTTGGTGAGAGTGGTGACGAGCACCCGCTCGTTGAGCTCGACGCGCTGCTTGACCTCCGCCATGAGGTCGTCGATCTGACCCTTGGTGGGCTTCAGCACCACCTCAGGATCCACGAGGCCGGTGGGACGGATGATCTGCTCGACGAAACCGTCCGAGCGCTCCATCTCGTAGGGCCCGGGGGTGGCCGAGAGGTAGACCGTCTGCCCGATCCGTTCCACGAACTCGTCGAACTTCAGCGGCCGGTTGTCGATGGCACTCGGCAGCCGGAAGCCGTGTTCCACGAGGGTGCGCTTGCGGGAGGCGTCGCCCTCGTACATGCCACCGATCTGGGGGATGGTGACGTGGGACTCGTCGACGACGAGCACGAAGTCCTCCGGGAAGTAGTCCACCAGGCAGCTCGGCGCCGACCCGGGGGCTCGGCCGTCGATGTGCAGCGAGTAGTTCTCGATGCCCGAGCAGGTGCCGATCTGGCGCATCATCTCGATGTCGTAGCTCGTGCGCATCCGGAGGCGCTGCGCCTCGAGGAGCTTGCCCTGCGACTCGAACTCGGCGAGCCGCTGCGCCAACTCCACCTCGATGGTGGAGATGGCCCGCTCCATCCGGTGCGCGCCCGCCGAGTAGTGCGTGGCAGGGAAGATGTAGGTCTCCTGCTCCTCCCGGATCACGGACCCGGTGAGGGGGTGCATGGTGGCGATCCGCTCGATCTCATCGCCGAAGAACTCCACCCGCACCGCGTTCTCCTCATACATCGGGAACACCTCCAGCGTGTCACCCTTGACCCGGAACGTGCCGCGGCCGGCGCCGATGTCGTTGCGGGCGTACTGGATGTCCACCAGGTGCCGCAGCAGCTGGTCCCGGTCCATCTCGTCGCCCACGCGCAGGGTGACCCGCTGCTCCAGGTACTCCTGAGGCGTGCCCAGACCGTAGATGGCCGAGACCGTGGCCACGACGATCACGTCTCGCCGCGTGAGCAGCGAGCTGGTGGCCGCGTGCCGCATCCGCTCCACCTCCTCGTTGAGCGAGGAGTCCTTCTCGATGTAGGTGTCCGTCTGGGGGAGGTAGGCCTCCGGCTGGTAGTAGTCGTAGTAGGAGACGAAGTACTCGATGGCGTTGTTGGGCAGGAGCTCCCGCAGCTCGTTGGCGAACTGGGCGGCAAGCGTCTTGTTGGGCTGCATCACCAGCATGGGCCTCTGCAGCCGCTCTGCGAGCCAGGCGACGGTGGCCGTCTTGCCCGTGCCGGTGGCGCCCAGCAGCACCACGTCCTTCTCCCCGGCCCCGATCCGGCGCTGCAACTCGGCGATGGCGCGCGGCTGGTCCCCGGCAGGCTCGTAGTCGGAGATCACCTGCAGCGGCGCCACCTGGCGCTGAAGCTCTTCGAGAGGACGCATGAGAGCCAGGGTAATAGTGCCCACCGACAGCCCGCCCGAGGGAAGGCTCCCGTCAGGAGAAGGTGCGGATCAGGCGGGGGGAATTGACGCCCCGCGCCAGCCACGCGATGAGGTCCGCGGCGGGGCCGCGCACCTCGGTGAAGTCGCCCTCGCCGTCGAGGACGGCCTCGTAGCCCTCGTCGGCCACCAGGCGCACGGCAGGGCGGTCGTGGCGATGCGCCAGCCGCTCGACCTGGAAGGCCAGCAGCGACACCGCGGTCTCAGATGCCAGGTCCATGGTGGTGGAGCGGCTGTCGAGATCCATCTCGTGCACGACCACCTCGCCGAGCCGGGACAGCGGGATCTGCCACGCCTTGATGCGGTATCCGGGCCGAAGATCCACCGGCGACGAATCGCCCTCCAGCGAGCCGAACAGCTCCTGCAGCTCGCTGGCGGTGGTGTCGAGCTGGATCTGCAGCTCCAAGCCACCGGCGAGGGCGCCCAACTCGATGGTGCGTCGCTCCTCGGCCTCGGAGTCGTACATCGTCCGCGACTGCCCGGAGTGGAGCCCGTCGATGACGCGCACGAGTCTACGGGCCCCGTCGACGAGATGAGCGGCCACGTGGCTGCGGGTCCAGCCGGGCAAGGCCGTCGGCGCGGCCCAGTCCTCGTCCGACAGGCCGATGGTCCGCCCCAGCAGTTGGGACGTGTGCTCGCGCACCGCGGCAACCACGTCGACGAAGGGGGCACGGCTCGTGGGCATGGCCCCAACCTAGCAAAGCCGTACCATGGCGGGCGTGAATGATCGGCTCGTCGTGCGGGGTGCCCGCGTGCACAACCTGAAGAATGTCTCCCTCGAGCTGCCGAGGGACTCTCTGATCGTCTTCACCGGGTTGAGCGGCTCCGGCAAGTCCTCGCTGGCCTTCGACACGATCTTCGCGGAGGGGCAGCGGCGCTACGTCGAATCGCTGTCGGCCTACGCGCGCATGTTCCTCGGTCAGATGGACAAGCCGGACGTGGACTTCATCGAGGGGCTGTCACCCGCGGTGTCGATCGACCAGAAGTCCACCAGCCGCAACCCGCGCTCCACCGTCGGCACCATCACGGAGGTCTACGACTATCTCCGCCTGCTGTTCGCCAGGATCGGTGTACCCCACTGCGAGGTGTGCGGGGCCGTGATCGGGCGGCAGACGCCGCAGCAGATCGTGGACCGGCTGATGTCGATGGACGAGGGGACCCGCTTCCAGATCCTCGCCCCGCTGGTGCGCGGCCGCAAGGGCGAACATGCCGAGCTGTTCCGCCAGCTCGTCGGGGACGGTTACAGCCGGGTCCGCATCGACGGTGAGACATACCCGCTCACGGAACTGCCGTCGATCGACAAGAACCGCAAGCACGACGTTGAGGTGGTGGTGGACCGCGCAGTGGTGCGGCCCAACGCCAAGCAGCGCATCACCGAGTCCGTGGAGACCGCGCTGGGCCTGGCCGGCGGAGTGGTGACCATCGACTTCGTGGACCTGCCCGAGACCGACCCGGAACGGGAGCGCCGCTTCTCGGAGAAGATGGGCTGCCCCAACGAGCACGATGTCAACATCGACGAACTGGAGCCGAGACAGTTCTCCTTCAACGGGCCATGGGGCGCCTGCCCGGAATGCTCAGGCCTCGGCACGCTGCTGGACCCGGACCCCGAGCTGCTCATCCCCAACGACGACCTGTCCGTGGCCGAGGGTGCCATCGCGCCCTGGACCACGCCCACCATCAAGTCACACTACGAGCATGTGCTGCGCTCCCTGGCCGAGGAGCACGGGTTCTCGGTGGACGAGCCGTGGCGCGAGCTGTCGCCGGCGGCGCGGAAGCTCCTCCTGCACGGCGCCAAGGGCAATGTGGTGGTGAGCTACCGCAACCGTTTCGGCCGGGTGCGGTCCTTCTCACAAAAGTATGAGGGTGTCATTCCCTTCATCCGCAGGCGCCACGAAGAGGCGGCGACCGACTCGGCACGGGACCGCTGGGGCGGATACATGCGGGAGATCAACTGTGCCGCATGTGGCGGGGCGCGGCTGAAGCCCTCCAGCCTGGCGGTCACGGTGGCCGGCCGCACCATCGCGGACCTGTCCAGCCTCTCCATCGGTGAAGCGTCCAGCTTCCTCGCCGCATTGGAACTCACCGAGCGCGACGCCGCCATCGCCGAGCGACTCGTCAAGGAGATCAACGCCCGGCTCCGCTTCCTGCTCGACGTGGGGCTGGACTACCTGACGCTGTCGCGGGCGGCCGGCACCCTCTCCGGCGGCGAGGCGCAGCGCATCAGGCTGGCCACCCAGATCGGTTCCGGCCTCGTCGGGGTGCTCTACGTGCTGGACGAGCCGAGCATCGGCCTCCACCAGCGCGACAACCTGCGCCTCATCGAGACCCTGCACAGGCTCCGCGACCTCGGCAACACGCTCATCGTCGTCGAGCACGACGAAGACACCATCCGAGCCGCGGACTGGGCCGTCGACATCGGCCCCGGCGCCGGGGAGGGCGGCGGCGAGGTGGTCGTGTCCGGCCCGGTCGAGGCCCTCCTCAACCATCCGGAATCACGAACCGGCGCCTACCTCTCCGGCCGGCTGTCCATCCCGGTCCCAGCGGTGCGGCGCCCCGGAAACGGACACCAGATCGTCGTCAAGGGCGCCCGCGAGCACAACCTGCGCGGCATCGACGCAGCCTTCAACCTGGGCCAGTTCATCGCCGTGACCGGCGTCTCCGGCTCGGGCAAGTCCTCGCTGGTCAACTCCATCCTCTACACCGCGGCGGCGAAGGCCATCTACGGCTCGAAGGCGGTACCGGGCCGGCACAAGTCGCTGGAGGGGCTGGAGCACATCGACAAGGTCATCCAGGTGGACCAGTCGCCGATCGGTCGCACCCCGCGGTCCAACCCCGCCACGTACACCGGCGTCTTCGACAAGATCCGGACCCTCTTCTCCCAGACGCCGGAGGCGAAGGTGCGCGGCTACCAGCCGGGCCGGTTCTCCTTCAACGTCAAGGGTGGCCGGTGCGAGCACTGCATGGGCGACGGCACCATCAAGATCGAGATGAACTTCCTTCCCGACGTCTACGTGCCGTGCGAGGTGTGCCACGGCGCCAGGTACAACCGGGAGACACTCGAGGTGCACTACAAGGGCAAGACCATCGCCGAAGTACTGGACATGCCGATCAGCGAGGCGGTGGAGTTCTTCGAGTCCATCCAGTCCATCGCGCGGTTCCTCCGCACCCTGACGGAGGTCGGCCTCGGATACGTGCGGCTTGGACAGCCTGCCACCACGCTCTCCGGCGGAGAGGCGCAGCGCGTCAAGTTGGCCGCCGAGCTGCAGAAGCGCTCAACCGGGCGGACCCTCTACGTCCTCGACGAGCCCACCACGGGCCTGCACTTCGAGGACATCCGGCGGCTCCTGGCGGTCCTACAGAGGCTGGTGGACGCCGGGAACACGGTGGTGACGATCGAGCACAACCTGGACGTGATCAAGTCGGCTGACTGGGTCATCGACATGGGACCCGACGGCGGCAACCGGGGCGGCCAGGTGATCGCGACGGGGACCCCTGAGGAGATCGCCGTCACCGAGGGGTCCGCCACCGGTACGTTCCTCAAGACCCTTCTCGACCGCTCCTGAGGAGCCCTGGGTTCCCATCGTCCAGCGCATCTGGTTGGGGCGCCCGCCCTGCCCGCGGTTGCTGTTCCTCCAGATCGGCTCTCGATGCCCCAGGGCTCCCGGCCATCGTTCTGGAGGAACAGGAACCGCGAGGGGCTTCGCGACATTGAACGATGGGACCCGAGGTTGGCGCGGGGTCGGGTTGGACGGCGGGTGGTGGGGGCCGGGCCGCCCATGATGCCGGCGGCGGCGCTTCGCGCTGCCGCGCCGTCATCAACGCCCACCCAACCTGCCCCGGCCCCCACCACCCGCCGTCCTGCTGTCCCCGTCTCGTCGCCTGGCTTATGTCTTGCGTTTAGTCGCCTGGCTTATGTCTCGGCGCCTGCGCTACAGCGCAGGCGCCCACCAGACGCCTGTCCTATATCTGGCCGCCGGCGCTGTAGCGCTGGCGGCCAGACTTACCGCAGGCGCCAGTTGGTCGCCTGTCTTGCGTTTGGTCGCCTGGCTCGTGTCTCGGTGCCTGCGCTACAGCGCAGGCGCCCACCAGACGCCTGTCCTATATCTGGCCGCCGGCGCTGTAGCGCTGGCGGCCAGACTTACCGCAGGCGCCAACGCTGCCGTCCTTCACCCTCGCGTCGTCTTCCAATGTGCCCCGCAGCTGTCGCCGTCGCCTGGCTGTCACTTCTGGGTAGTCGACACCAGAAGTGACGGTCAGCGCTCGTGCCTCCAACTTCCTCCCGCTAAACGTCAGAGGTGGTGCCGTAGTCGACACCAGAAGTGACATTTAGGCTGTCGGACCCCGTCGATCGGCTCGCAGGGCGTCCCAACCCCGACAGCGCGGGGGTATTCCCGGTCCGCCGCGTCGGGTCAGGCGGTGACGATCAGGTCGGTGCCCGATTCGGTGAGGGTGGCGCGCACCAGCGGGTCCGTGGCCGGGCCCTGAAGCGGAGTGCCGTCGAGGAGCGCGAACAGCGAGCCGTGGCACTTGCAGAAGATGCCGTCGTCGCGCACGTCGGAGACCGTGCAGCCCTGATGCGTGCAGCGCGACGAGAAGGCGAAGTACGAGCCCTCCTCGGGCTGGGTGACGACGAACCCGCCGTCGAGCACGAGGCCGCCGCCGACTGGCACCGAATCCTTGGCCACCGTCACCTCGTCGGCGGGGGCCGAGCTGGACGACGTCTCATCCGCCGCACATCCGGCCAGGAGGGCAGCGGCGATGGCGGCGCCGCCGGCGATCAGCTCTCTCCGCGTGGTCATGGCCTCAGCCTACGCACCTACACTTGCGCGCATGGCCGATCCCGCGAGCTATCGCCCCCCACAGGGCAGCATTCCCACAGGTCCCGGGGTCTACCGATTCTTCGACGCGTTCGGCAATGTCATCTACGTTGGCAAGGCCAAGAACCTGCGCCAACGCCTCAACTCGTACTTCGCTGACCCGTCGGCGCTGCACTTCCGCACTCAGACCATGGTCCGCACAGCCGCCAAGGTGGAGTGGACCGTGGTGGCCAACGAGCTTGAGGCGCTCCAGCTCGAGTACACCTGGATCCAGCAGTTCGACCCGCGGTTCAACGTCAAGTACCGCGACGACAAGTCCTACCCGTGGCTCGCGGTCACCATGAGCGACGAGTACCCGCGCGTCTTCGTGGGCCGCGGTGCCAAGAAGCGCGGCACCCGCTACTTCGGGCCCTTCGGCCAGGCCTGGGCCATCCGGGAGACGGTGGACCTTCTCCTGCGCGTCTTCCCCATGCGCTCCTGCACCCAGGGCGTGTTCAACCGCGCCCGTTCCTCGGGCAGGCCGTGCCTGCTGGGAGACATCGGCAAGTGTTCGGCGCCCTGCGTGGGGCGGGTCTCTGCAGAGGAGCACAGGGCCGTGGCGGAGGACTTCTGTTCCTTCATGGGCGGAAACACCGGTGGCATCATCGGCCGGATCGAGCGCGACATGTACGCGGCGTCCGCCGAGCTCAACTTCGAGCGGGCGGCGGTCCTGCGGGATTCGCTGGGGGCGCTCAAGCGGGTGCAGGAGAAGAACTCGGTGGTGCTGGCCGACGGCACCCGTGCGGACATCGTCGGGTTCGCCGACGACGGGCAGCAGGTGGCGGTGCAGGTCTTCCACGTCGTCGACGGGCGCATCCTGGGGGAGCGCGGCTGGATCGCGGACCGCGCCGACGACACGGAGCTCACAGAGCTGCTGGAGGTGTTCCTCGAGCAGGTCTACACCGACGACCTTGAGATCCCGCCGCACATCCTCACCTCCGTGGAGGCCGAGGACACCCTCGTCGAGCACCTGAGCGCGCGGCGCGGGGCGCGCGTCAGCATCAAGGTCCCTCTCCGCGGCGACAGGCGGGCGCTGCTGGACACGGCGGTGAGGAACGCGGAGATGGCGCTCGCTCAGGCCAAACTCCGGCGCGCCTCAGACCTCACGACCCGCAACATGGCTCTCGACGAGATCGCCGACGCCCTCGGGCTGTCCGAGCCGCCCCTGCGCATCGAGTGCTACGACATCTCCCACACCATGGGCGAGGAGGTGGTGGGCTCGATGGTGGTGTTCGAGGACGGGCTTCCCCGCACGAGCCAGTACCGGCGGTTCATCATCAAGAGTTTCGAGGGCTCCAACGACGTGGCGGCCATCAGCGAGGTGCTTCAGCGGAGGCTCCGCCGCCTGGTCGACGACCGCGCCTCGGAGGTCAAGGTGGACGCCACCACGGGCGAGGCGGCGAAGTTCTCCTATCCTCCGGCGCTGATCGTGGTCGACGGCGGCCTCCCGCAGGTCAACGCCGCCGCGGCCGCGCTGGCCGCGGCGGGGCTCGACGGTGAGATCGCGCTCTGCGGCCTGGCCAAGCGGCTCGAGGAGGTGTGGGTGCCGGGGGAGGAGTACCCGGTGATCCTGCCCCGGGCGTCGGAGGGGCTCTACCTCCTCCAGAGGCTGCGCGACGAGGCCCACAGGTTCGCGATCACCCACCACCGGTCGCGACGGGCCAAGCAGGTCGTCGAATCCGTCCTCGACGACGTTCCGGGCCTGGGCGAGCTGCGCCGCAAAGCGCTCCTCACGTACTTCGGAAGTCTGCGCAAGCTGCGGCAGGCCAGCGTCGACGAGATCGCCGCCGTCCCCGGATTCGGACCCCGGCTCGCGCTCACCGTCAAGGCGGCGGTGGCCGATACGGGCGGCGAGGCCATCAATCTCACCACCGGCGAGGTGACCGAGACGTGAGCCGATTTGAACAACGTTCAAACTCTGATGCAGGATGGGGCGACACCTCACCACAGGAGCCCTTCATGAGCGCCACCACCGCACCAACTGTCCGCAGCTTCGCCCCGGCGGACCTCGCCTACGTCGCCGTCTTCGCGGCGCTGATCGCAGCCCTCGCGCTGACACCGCCCATCCCGATCGGAAGCCTGGGCGTGCCCATCACGCTGCAGACGCTCGGCGTCGCGCTTGCCGGGCTCTGCCTCGGGGCCTGGCGCGGCGCCGCCGCGGTTGGGCTGTACCTGCTCGTCGGCCTCGCGGGGCTGCCGGTCTTCTCCGGGGGGCGCGCCGGCCTCGCCGTGCTGGTCGGCCCCACCGGCGGCTACCTCGTGGCCTTCCTGTTCTCGACGTTCGCGGTGGGCCTCGTCGCCCAGTGGGCGGTCCGCCGCGGTCTGAGCAGGTGGACGCCCGTGCTGTTCTTCCTCGGTGTCTTCGCCGCCCGGGTGCTGATCATCTGGCCGCTCGGCGTGGCGGGCATCGCGCGCGCGGTCGGCAAGCCCATCGGCGAGATCTGGCTGAGCGACCTGGCCTTCTGGCCCGGCGACATCCTCAAGGGAATCGTTGCCGCCGTCATCGCGTTCGCCGTGCACAAGGCATTCCCGAGGCTGCTCGGCCGATGATCAGCCTGCGCGGGGTCACCGTCGTCATCCCGGCCGTGCGCCGGGGCGACGCCGACCGCGTGCTCCTCCATCCCCTCACCCTCGACCTCGCCGAGCCGCGCATCGCGCTGGTCGGCGCCAACGGATCGGGCAAGTCCACCCTGCTGCGTCTCCTCAACGGCCTCCGGCGTCCGACGGTTGGCACGGTCACCGTCGACGGATTGGACACCGTCAAGGAGGCCAGGGCGGTGCGTGCGCGGGTCGGTTTCGTCTTCACCGACCCGCTCGCCCAACTGCTGATGTCGACGCCCATCGAGGACGTCGAGCTCAGCCTCCGTGGCCGGATCAGGGGTCGGGCCGAGCGGAACCGCCGCGCGCAGGAGATGCTTGACGCCCGTGGGCTGGGGCACCTGGCGCACCAGAGCATCTACGACCTCAGTGGCGGCGAGCGTCAACTCGTCGCGCTCACCAGCGTGCTTGCGGTGGACCCCGCGATCCTCGTCGCCGACGAACCCACCACCCTCCTCGACCTTCGCAACCGCCGAGCGCTGAGGCGGACGTTCGCCGGACTCGAACAGCAGATCATCTTCTCCACCCACGACCTCGACATCGCCGCCGATGCGGACCGGGTGATCGTGGTGCACGAGGGCCGCGTCGTGGCCGACGGAGTCCCCGCCGAGGCGCTCGCGGCCTACGAGGCGGTGGTGGTGTGAACGCGCACGCGTCCTTACTGGGGCTCTACGAGCCAGGGGAGGGCTGGTTGTTCCGGCTCGGCACGGGGGCCAAGTACCTGCTTCTTCTCGCGGTGACCATCCCTCCGCTGGCTGCCGGCACATGGTGGGTGACGGCCGCCGCTCTGGCGGTGGTGCTGGGGCTGTTGTGGAGTTCTGGCGTGATGCCGTCGCGTGCTCTGCGCATCGGTTGGGTGCTCTGGTTCCTGCTTGCAGCGATGGTCGGGTACCACCTCGTCACCTTCAACCCGTCCGGTGCGGTGGTGCAGTCCGGCAACATCCTCGTGGCGGTCCTGGCGGCGCGGATGCTCACCCTGACCACGTCGACGCCGGTCCTCATGGACGCGCTCGGCCGGGCGCTCACCCCGCTGCGATGGCTGAGGATCCCGCCTCAGCAGGTGGCACTCGCCGTCGCCCTGATGATCCGCTCAGTGCCGTACCTCATCGGCTCCATCGATGACGCGCGTGACGCCGCGGGCGCGCGGGGTCGCGATCGCAACACGATGCTCCTGCTGACGCCTGTCGTGGTGGGGGCCGTCGCCTACGCGGAGCGCACAGGCGAAGCCCTCCACGCGAGGGGCCTCCCCGAGGACGGTTCCTAGCCGGCCCCCGTGCCACCACGGAGCACGTCGCGCAGGCGTCGCGCCTCTGTGGCGATCCGGCTTCGACCCGGGCGTTCGGCCACCTCGTCCAGCCCGGGAACCTCGCCTCCTGCACCGATGGCCAGCGCAGCCTCCGCGGCCAGGCCCACCAGATCCGCCGCCCCGGCACGTTTCGCGAGGCCTGTGGGGAGCCCGAGCGCGAGCACCTGCCGGAGCACGTCCCAGACGTACTCGTTTCCGGCGACGCTGGAGCCCGCCACGTCGCGCAGGTGTGCGTGCCAGCGAGGCAGCTTGACCTGGTGATGGGGGACGAGCCTCGCCCAGGCGGCGCCCGCCGCGTCGCCGGTGATCTGCCCCGTCGCCAGCAGGCCCAGGGTGGCGTCGGTGGCTCCCGCCCGGGCCGGGATCTGATCGCTCGACGCTCCCAGGGCGAGCAGCGTTGCCGTCACGGGACCGGTCGGCCCCTGCTGGTGGGGGAGGAGGGCCAGCAGCGGGGTCTGTCCCCCCATCCAGAAGGCGACGGTGCGGAGGAGATACGCGGCGAGCAACTCCCGCTGTGTGGGGAAGAGCGCCACCTCGGGCAGCTGCGTCGACAGGTCGTACCTGTCCAGTGCCGGCAGGTCCCCCCAACTGGCCAGCACCTTTCCGCCGCGCCTCCTCGCCCCGGGCCAGGAACCTCTCAGGCGGACTTCCTCACCGGCGCCGCGTTCCCGCTGGACGTTCTGCAGAGCCAGGACCGGAGGCTCCAGCTTGTGCCCCAGCTGCGCCGACAGCCACGCCGCATCGGGGCCGCCCACAGCCGCGATCCGGGGGGCCAGGTCGGCGGAGTGATTCAGGGGGAGCCGGAGCCAGGCGACCTCCAGGTCGGTGGCGGGGACCCGGCGCCGCTCGGACAGCGCACGCTCGAGGCCCGCGATCACGGCGTCAGGGTCGACCAGGCCGGAGGCGTCCCGGGGGAACGACACCAACGGCGCGGACGTGCCGGCGCGGACGGCGGCCAGGACGTCGTCGGCCCGCTCGCCCTGTCCTCGCGTGATTCCGTTGCGTCGCGTGCCAGGCACGGAACCCAGGAGCCTCCCGAGGAGGCCGGGTGCCGGTCTGGTGAGGCCGTCGATGAGGAGATCGGTCAGCCCCCAGCCGGGACGGTGCTGCGAGAGCTCCGCCCTCTGCTCCCGGGTGAGCCGGGCGCCGAACGCGGCGACGCCATTGAGGAGGCGCTCGTCGTCGCCGAAGCGCCCCTCCACGCTCGCGATGCGCCGAGCAAGGTCCACCAGCTCATCGCCGGAGGTCACAGGTTCAAGAGGCGGGCAGGCGGGGAGCGGCGGCCGCTCCGGGAGCAGGTCGGACGCGCGCACCGTGGCGCCGCGCACCGTCGCGTCCACGCCCTCCAAGGCCCACGCCACCTCCGCGGATGAGGCGTCGTCGACGGGGCCCAGGTGCTCGATGAGCGCGAGAGCCTTTTCCTGGACGGCCCGCTTGGGGTGGCCCAGTCCGACCGTGGCCGCTCGAACGACCTCCGAGACGGCTGCCGGCTCCCGTGCCGCGAGGAGCCGCAGCCAGGAGAGCGCCGCCTGGGGCAGCGAGGTGTCCGCGCGGGACAGCAGTCGGGCACACGCGTCGGTGAGTGTCGCGGCGACGAGGTGCTCCTCCGCGTCCATGGCTCGGACCGACCGCAGGGCGCGAGCGGCGACGAATCCCTGCCGACTGTCCAGGAGTGCCAGATAGTCGCGCAGCAGGGGGCGCAGCTCAGCGGGGTCAGGAGCCAACTCCTCGAGGATCCACACCAGAACGCGCAGGTGCGGCTGCATCCCGCCGCGGATCAGGGCGGCGACCACCCGACGGTGCAGCTCGGCGCGGTCCAGCGCGCCCCAGGCGGCCCAGGCCGCGGCGATCTCGGCCCAGCGCCGCTCCCGGCCCTTGGCGTGGGGATTCACCCAGTCGGCCACGACTGCGTCGTGCAGGCGATCCGACTCAAGGGCGCGCAGCAGCAGGTGTGGCAGCGCGGGATCGACGGCGAGCTGCGCCGCGGCGTCGAGCCGCGGATCCTGCCTCCGCAGATAGTTCAAGGCGTAGTCCGGCGTGTCCAGGTGGCTGAGGCCGCAGCGGTCCAGCAGCGCGTCGACCACCTGCCACGGCACCTCCGCGCGCCCAGTCTCGGCGCTCACGCTCACGGTGGTCAGCAGAACGAGAAGCTTCGGCAGCCAGCTCACCCGCCGCTCCAGGATGACCTGAGTGCGGACCGGGTGGTCGCCCCCGCGCAGCACGCTCGCCGCACCCTCCGCCGACGGCGTGGTGGCGAGCCGCGCGGTGTCAAGGGCGAATTCCCCCACCGGTCGCGCCGGTCGGCGTCCGGTGCGCCAGTACTCGGAGCGCTCCTTCTGCAGAGCGCGAAGGAACGGGCGGACCTGCTTTCGATCCGCCTCGGAGGCGCCGGTGAACGCCGAGGCGACAGCGGCGGAATCGTCGCTGCGCAGGGCTGCCTCCAGCCGCCGCAGGTCGATCATCGTGTGAGCTCCACGGCCAGCGTATGCTTGCAGGGGCCGCGATGGCCCTCGTAGCGGGTCCACCACGGGCAGGTGCAAGCCCATCCATCGCCGTGACGGCGCAGCCGGTAGAGCGTGCCGTCGGAGTCGACGACAGCACGATCACCCTCCCACGTCACGGCGCCCGCGGCGACGAGCCGCTGGGCGCCGACGAGCCGGGGGTTCCGACGCGCAGCCGCTGCCGAGTCGTACGGCAGCTCGCGGTGGAAGTAGGTGCTCTCTGCCGTATCGAAGCCGACGCGCCCCGACGTGCCCAGCAGCGTGAGTGCGCGGACCACCCGCGACTCGTCCCAGCCGAGCGCGAACGCCACTGTGTCGGAGGCTGCACCGGGGGTCCATGCGAGTTGCTCCAGCACGGCGTCGGCATCCTCCGGGTCTCCCGCGGCCAGGTCCGTCAGGACAGCCCCTTCCCCGCTGAATCCGCGTGGGACCTCGGGGGAGATGGTCAGGGTCAGCCGGGCCGACCGAAGGACCAGCTCCCATGCGCTCGCTGTCGGGGACGCGTCGGGGGACTCAGGCGCGTGGACCCGCAGTGCGGTCGCCCAGCGCAGCAGCGGCTGCAGCTCGGTCAGGCGGGCGACGCCGTCGAGGTGGATCGCGCCTGGCGAGGCGACGGCGGAGACCCGCAGCGACCGACCCGAGGGGACGATCCAGAGGCGGCGGCCGTCGCGCGGAAGTGACCGGAGGAACCGGAGCGCATCGGCCGGCCCCACCTCCGCACGAAGTCTCATGGAGGAGGCCGCGACCGAGGCCTCCCCGAACCCGCGGATCCATCGCTCCGGCAGCTTCACCTTGCGCTCGGTGACCTCCCCGGTGACCGTGGACGCCTTGAGCGAGTCAGCGCCCACCTCGAGCCGAAGCGGCTCGCCCGAGCGCACCGTGGCGAGCGCGTGTCGCAGGGGCTGGTTGACGTCGATGTTCGTTGTCCCCAGCTCGCCGGGCGCTCCGGACAGGGCCTCTGGCAGCAGGTCGAAACGGGCGTAGACCCCGCCGCAGCCAGAGAACGACTCGAACCGCAGGCGCTCCCCGTCGCTGGTGACCACAGGGTCCAACGAACTCCACTCGATCCGCCGGTAATAGCTGGTGGCCGCCACGTCGGCGACGGCGAGGATCCCCCGAGCGCACTGTTCGGCGTCGACGACAGTTCCGGAGAAGAAGTGCGGACTCTCCACCCTCCCGGCGGGCCCGATGCCGGGGCCGGCGGCAAGGGAGACCGAGTGCGGCCCGGCGGTCGACGATGCGGCAGAGGTCAGCGACATGGACCGAGCATAGGGTCCGGGTTCGCCCAGCGTGGGGGCGCTCACTGGCGCTCCGGCTACTAGGCTGACGCCATGACCGATGCCACGCAGGAGATCGCCATCATCACCGGCCTGTCCGGCGCGGGCCGTCGCACCGCAGCTCACACCATGGAGGACCTGGGCTGGTATGTCGTGGACAACCTCCCGCCCGTGATGCTGCCGACGCTCGCCCAGACCCTGCGTGGCTATGGGGTGGTGCGGATCGCCGTGGTGGCGGACGTGCGCTCGCGCGAGCAGTTCGAGCAGTTGCCCGACGCCATCAAGCGGCTGAAGTCCGAAGGGGCCTCGGTGACCAGCGTGTTCCTCGAGGCCGCCGACGACGTGATCGTGCGCAGGCAGGAGTCCAACCGTCGTCCCCTCCCGCTGCAGGGTGGGGACCGGCTCATCGAGGGCATCGACCGGGAGCGGCGGCTGCTCGCCGACCTCCGCGCGGAGGCCGACATCGTCGTGGACACCACGTACCTGTCGGCGCGGCAGCTCACCCAACGGGTGTCGAACCACTTCGGTGACGAGGCGACGGACAAACTGAAGATCGCGCTGATCTCCTTCGGTTTCAAGAACGGGGTGCCGATCGACGCCGACATGGTCTTCGACGTGCGCTTCCTGCCCAACCCCTTCTGGATCCCGGAGCTGCGCCCGAAGTCCGGCCTCAGTAAGGACGTGGCGCAGTACGTGCTCAAGCACGACGCGGCCCAGCACTTCCTGGGGGCCATGCTCAACCTGGTGGAGACGGTTGCCCCCGGATACCTCGCGGAGGGGAAGCGCCAGGTCACCGTCGCCATCGGCTGCACGGGCGGCAAGCACCGCTCCACCTCCATGAGCGAGGAGTTCGCGGTCAGGCTCCGCGAGAAGGGCTTCCCCACCACGGTTCTCCACCGGGACCTGGGCAAGGAATGACCCTTCAGCGGCTTCCCCGAGTGGTGGCGCTGGGCGGTGGACATGGGCTGGCCGCGTCGCTGACCGCCCTGCGGCGTGTCACCGACCGGTTGACGGCGGTGGTGACGGTCGCCGACGACGGCGGCTCGTCGGGTCGTCTGCGTCAGGAGCTGGGTTGCCTCCCGCCCGGTGACCTCCGGATGGCGCTGGCGGCGCTCTGCTCGGACGATCACGTGGGCCGGACCTGGGCCAGTGTGCTGCAGGCCCGCTTCCATGGAGAGGGTCCGCTCGGCGGTCATGCCATCGGCAACCTCCTCATCGCCGGCCTCTGGCAGCAACTCGACGATCCGGTCGCCGCCCTGGACATGGTCGGGGACCTCCTGCGGACCCGCGGCCGGGTGCTGCCGATGAGCTCCGTGCCGCTGGAGATCGAGGCCGATGTGGTGGGGCTGGACCCGATGGCCCCCGACGAGGTGTGCACCCTGTCCGGGCAGGCCACCGTCGCGAAGACGCGCGCCACGGTCCAGTCGGTGAGGCTGATTCCCCACCGTCCCCCCGCGCGCCCGGAGGTGATCTCCGCGATCCGCGAGGCGGACAGCGTGGTGTTGGGCCCCGGTTCGTGGTTCACCAGCGTGATCCCGCATCTCCTGGTGCCAGATCTGGCGCGCGCCCTGCTCGAGACCTCCGCGCAGCGGATCCTCGTCCTCAACATCGCCTCAGCGGAGGAGACCGACGGGTTCTCGGCGTCGCGCCACATCGAGCTCCTCGCCGAGCACGCGCCTGGCCTCACGCTCGACGTGGTGATCGCCGACGGCCGCTTCGCCGACACCGACGAGCACCTCGCGGCCTACGTCCACTCGCTCGGCGGACGCCTTGTCACGGCAGACATCATGGCCCGCGACGGCTCTCCCACGCACGACCCCAACCGGCTGGCCGCCGTGTTCAGTGAGGTCATCGGCGGCTGACGGGCGCTCTGGAGGGTGTGGCAGACTGCCAGCATGGCGCTGACACAAAAGGTGAAGTCCGAGCTCGCGACGGTCGTCGCGCCTCACCCGTCAGTGCGCCGCGCGGAGGTTGCCGCCCTGCTGCGGTTCGCGGGAGGGCTGCACCTGGTGGGGGGTCGGATCGTCGTGGAGGCCGAGCTGGACACCGGCGCCGCGGCCCGCCGTCTGCGCACCTTCATCACCGAGCTCTACAACGTCGAGAGCGATCTGCTCGTGATCAACGGCTCCGGCGTCAGGCGCGGCCCCCGCTACACGCTGCGCGTGGTGCGCGACGGCGAACAGCTGGCCAGGCTCAGCGGCCTGGTCGACCAGCACCGCCGCCCCGTCCGCGGCCTGCCGCCCTCGGTCGTGGGCGGGTCTGTGGCTGATGCCGTGGCCATGTGGCGCGGTGCCTTCCTGGCCCGAGGCTCGCTCACCGAACCCGGCCGGTCGATGGCGCTGGAGATCACCTGCCCCGGCTCGGAGGCCGCGCTCGCGCTCGTCGGCGCCGCCCGACGGGTCGGTGTCGCGGTGAAGGCGCGCGAGGTGCGCGGGATCGACCGGGTCGTCATCCGCGACGGCGACGCCATCGCAGAACTGCTCACCCGCATGGGTGCGGGAGAGACCCGGCTCGCCTGGGAGGAGCGGCGCAAGCGGCGCGAGGTCCGAGCGAGCGTGAACCGCCTGGCCAACTTCGACGACGCGAACCTCCGTCGGTCGGCCCGCGCGGCTGTCGCGGCGAGCGCACGGGTGGAGCGCGCCCTGGAGATCCTCGGCGACGATGCCCCGGAGCACCTGCGGACCGCAGGCGAGCTGCGGCTCGCGCACCGCCAGGCGAGCCTGGAGGAGCTGGGCAGCCTCCACGAACCGCCCCTCACCAAGGACGCGGTGGCGGGCCGCATCCGTCGGCTCCTGGCCACGGCGGACAAGCAGGCAGAGGACATGGGCATCCCCACGACGGAGGCCAGCCTGCCCGCGGATCTCCGCGACGACGAATGACCGCGAAGTAGAGGTCAGGCGAAACTGACCCCCCATCTTCCCTGAAGGCCACAACTGGTTAGGATGAAGGCGTCCACATGCGCTTTTTCGCGCAAGGTAGCTGAAAGGGATCGATTTCCTCATGACCGTTAAGGTTGCAATCAACGGCTTTGGCCGTATCGGCCGTAACTTCTTCCGCGCGCTCGTCGCGTCGGGTGCCGATCTTGATGTCGTCGCAGTCAACGACCTGACCGACAACAAGACGCTGGCCCACCTGCTCAAGTACGACTCGATCCTCGGTCGCTTTCCCGGCGAGATCAGCTACGACGACGACGCCCTGACCGTCGACGGCAAGGAGATCAAGGCCTTCGCCGAGCGCGACCCGGCCCAGCTCCCCTGGGCGGACCTCGGCGTCGACATCGTCATCGAGTCCACCGGCTTCTTCACCGACGCCACCAAGGCCAAGGCCCACATCACTGCCGGCGCCAAGAAGGTCATCATCTCGGCCCCGGCCAAGAACGAAGACATCACCATCGTGATGGGCGTCAACGACGACAAGTACGACGCCGCGGCGCACACGATCATCTCGAACGCTTCGTGCACCACCAACTGCCTCGCCCCGATGGCCAAGGCGCTCAACGACGGCATCGGCATCGTCAAGGGCCTGATGACCACCATCCACGCCTACACCCAGGACCAGAACCTGCAGGACGGCCCACACAGCGACCTGCGTCGTTCGCGCGCCGCCGCCCTCAACATGGTGCCCACCACCACCGGTGCCGCCAAGGCCGTGTCCCTGGTGCTCCCCGAGCTCAAGGGCAAGCTGGACGGCTACGCCATGCGCGTGCCCACCCCCACCGGCTCCGCCACGGACCTCACCTTCGAGGCCGCCCGCGAGACCACCGTCGAGGAGATCAACGCGATCGTCAAGGCGGCCGCAGACGGCCGGTTCCTCGTCTACACCGACGACGAGATCGTCAGCAAGGACATCGAGACGGATCCCGCGTCCTGCGTGTTCGACTCCAAGCTCACCAAGGTGATCGGCAACCAGGTCAAGGTGCTCGGCTGGTACGACAACGAGTGGGGCTACTCCAACCGCCTCGTCGACCTGTCCGTCCTGGTCGGCTCGAAGCTCTGATCCGACTCCCAGTGGTCTGAACGACGGCCCTGTGATCCCCGCGGGGGTCGCAGGGCCGTCGTCGCCCCACCGAACAACACCGACCAAAGAAAGGCTCACTGTGAAGTCTGTTGCAGATCTGGGCGATCTCCACGGCACGCGGGTACTCATCCGCTGCGATTTCAACGTCCCCCTGGACGCTGACAAGAACATCGGGGACGACGGCCGCATCCGCGCCGCGCTCCCCACCCTCAACGCCCTGCGCGACGCCGGCGCCCGCGTCGTAGTCATGGCCCACCTCGGCCGCCCCAAGGGGCAGGTCAACCCCAAGTACTCGTTGGCTCCGGTCGCAAAGCGGCTCGGTGAGTTGCTCGGCGCCGAGGTGAAGCTCGCCGACGACGTCGTCGGCGAGTCCGCCAAGGCCACCGTCGACGCGCTCGCCGACGGCGAGGTGGCCCTGCTCGAGAACGTGCGCTACGAGCCGGCCGAGGAGTCCAAGGACGAGGCAGCCCGCCAGGAGCTCGCCGCCAAGTACGCGGCCTTCGGTGACCTGTTCATCTCCGACGGCTTCGGCGTGGTGCACCGCAAGCAGGCCTCCGTCTACGATGTGGCGAAACTGCTCCCCAACGCGGCCGGCTACCTCGTGGCCAAGGAGGTCGACGTGCTGCGTCGGCTCACCGAGACCCCCGAGCGCCCCTTCGTCGTGGTGCTGGGTGGCGCGAAGGTCGCGGACAAGCTGTCGGTGATCGACAACCTGCTCAAGGTGGCCGACACTCTCGTCATCGGCGGCGGCATGGTGTTCACGTTCCTCAAGGCCCAGGGCCACGAGATCGGTGACTCCCTGCTCGACGAGACCAACCTGGAGACCTGCCGCGGCTACCTGGAGGAGGCCAAGGCCAAGGGCAAGACGATCCTGCTGCCGGTCGACGTGCGCATCGCCGACGGGATGGACTTCGACGCCCGGGAGGTCAAGGGCGACGTGGACGTCGTCTCGGCTCATTCCATCCCCGCCGGGAAGCAGGGCCTTGACATCGGCCCCGAGTCCGAAAAGCTGTTCGCGGACGCCATCACCGGCGCCAAGACGGTGTTCTGGAACGGCCCCATGGGCGTGTTCGAGATCGAGGCCCTGTCGCACGGCACGGCCGCTGTGGCCAAGGCGCTGACCAAGGTCGAGGGTCTCTCGGTGGTCGGTGGCGGAGACTCCGCCGCGGCCGTGCGGGTCCTCGGCCACGCCGACGACGAGTTCGGCCACATCTCGACGGGCGGCGGCGCCTCCCTCGAGTTCCTGGAGGGCAAAGAACTGCCCGGCATTTCCGTTCTGGAGGAGGACAACTGATGACCCGCAAGCCGATCATGGCCGGTAACTGGAAGATGAACGTCGACCACATCGAGGCCACTGGACTGGTGGAGAAGATTCACTACGCACTGCTGGACAAGGACTACGACCCCTCGAAGTCCGAGGCCGTCCTCATCCCGCCGTTCACGGACCTGCGCACGGTGCGCACCCTGATCGACGGCGACCGCCTGCCGTTCCAGCTGGGCGCGCAGAACGTGTCGCAGTTCGACAACGGCGCCTACACCGGCGAGATCTCCACCTCGATGCTCACGAAGCTCGGCGTCAGCTACGTGGTCGTCGGCCACTCCGAGCGTCGCCAGTACTTCGGCGACACCGACGAGATCATCAACGCCAAGGCCGCCAAGGCCCTGGCCGCGGGCATCACGCCGATCATCTGCGTGGGCGAGGGTCTGGACATCCGCAAGGAGGGGCGCCACGTCGAGTACACCCTCGATCAGGTGCGCGGCACCCTGGCCGGTCTGACGGCCGAGCAGGTCGCCGGCCTCGTCATCGCCTATGAGCCCGTGTGGGCCATCGGCACCGGCGAGGTGGCCACCCCGGACGACGCGCAGGAGGTGTGTGGCGCCATCCGCAAGGAGGTCGCCGCGCTCTACGACGAGCCCACGGCCGAGTCCGTGCGCATCCAGTACGGCGGTTCCGTCAAGGCGGACAACGTGGCCCAGATCATGAGCAAGCCGGACGTCGACGGTGCCCTCGTCGGGGGTGCCGCCTTGAAGCCCGATGAGTTCGCGGCCATCGTGCGGTTCTACCAGCTCTGAGAAAAGCAAGCAGGCGGGCGGCGCGGGACGATAGGTCCCGCGCCGCCGGCGTTGCGGCCCACTGCGCCGTCCAGGGCCGGACAGGCGGGGGCGAATGTGGATAACCGGTCGTCGTCGGATAGTCTGTACGGCGTGATTGTCCCCCTCGTGTCTTGGCCGGTGACGACGCTCTCAATCATCGCGATTGTCCTCAGCGTCCTCCTCGCGGCCACCGTCCTCCTCCACAAAAGTCGTGGCGGCGGAATGTCTGATCTCTTCGGCGGCGGCATGTCGACCTCCATGGGTGGAGCGTCGACGGCGGAGCGCCGGCTGGACCGGATCACGGTCGTGTTGTCGCTGGTCTGGCTTCTGACGATCATCGGGCTGCTGGTGCTGTACCGCATCGGCGCCTGACCCGGCACGACCCCTTCATCACGTCTCAAGGAGAACACAAGTGGCAAGTGGCAACGCCATTCGCGGCAGCCGTGTCGGCGCCGGACCGATGGGTGAGGCAGAGCGTGGCGATACCGCGCCGCGGCTCCACGTCTCGTACTTCTGCGCCAGTGGGCATGTGACCCGGCCGGCCTTCGCCGTCGATGCGCCGATCCCCGAGTCGTGGGACTGCCCCCGCTGCGGGCTCCCGGCGAACATGGACGCAGACAATCCGCCGCCGCCGCCGAAGATCACCCCCTACAAGACGCACCTGGCCTACGTGAAGGAGCGCCGCACCGACGCGGAAGCTGCCCAGATCCTGGAAGAGGCCGTGTCCGCCCTGCGCGCGCGCCGCGCCTCCGGCGAGGTCATCTACTGAGTCCCCTGCGGTGCAGCTGCCTGCTCAGAACGGGCAGCTGTACTGCGCAGGAAGGCCGCTCGCGGCGGCGTCATCCAGATACCACAGGGTGACCTTCTCCCCGCGCACGTGAGAGGCGGGAAGCCTCCGATCCCCCTGCAGGGCCCCGGCGACGGCGCCGGCCTTGGCCGCACCGGTGGCCATGATCCACATCTCCGTGGACCTGTTGAGCGCCGGGATGGTGAGCGAGATCCGCTCCGTCGGGGGCTTGGGTGCATCCGTGACGCCGATCACGCTGCGCGTAGTGGGATCGAAGCTCGGGTGCCCCGGGAAGATCGAGGCGACGTGTCCGTCCTCCCCGACGCCCAGCAGCATGATGTCGAAATGGGTGGCACCCAGTTCGGCCTCGTACTCCGCGGCGCACTCGTGCGAGTCCTTCCGCCCGTCCTGCGCGGCCATCATGTGGGTGTCGGCCGACTTGATGGACACGGTTCGGGCCAGCCGCGACACCGCCTGCAGCGAGTTGCGCTCCGGATCCGTCGCGGGGACGAACCGTTCGTCGCCCCACCACAGCTGCAGTTTCGCGGCGTCGAGGTCTGAGCCCACGGCCAGCTCGGCGAAGCGTTCATACATGGCGTTGGCGGCATTGCCCCCGGTCAGGCAGACGTGCACGATCGGCTGGGTGTCCTGAAGCTCGACGAGGCGGTCCAGCAACCGCTGCGCCACCAGGTGGCTCACCTCGTCCGCGCCCGGCATCCGGACCACTCGGGTGTACACCTCAGCGCCCCTCGGCGTCGGCCACGAGACGGCTCGTGGCCGCCTCGAAGATGTCGTCGGCGTCCATGCGTTGCAGTTCCTCGGTCAGGAGGTCCGTCAGCGGCCGGCGCCTGAGTGCGACGGTGCGCTGCGGTTGATGCGGCACCTGGTAGAGGGCGGTGCCCTCCGCCACGCGACGCACCGTGATGTCGCCCTCGAGGGTGGTGAGCCGCACCTCGTTGACGCCGGGCTGGTCGCCGTCACGGCGTTCGACGTGGACGTCGAGCCTGTCGCTCAGCCACGCGGACAGGAGTGTCGCGGGGGCGTTGTCCGGGGCGGCGGAGACCATGGCGCCGATGACCTCGGAGCGCGTCTGGTCCATGGCCGCCGCGAGCAGGGCGCGCCACCGGGTCAGCCGGGTCCAGGTGAGGTCAGTGTCGCCTGGGGCGTGGTTGCGGGCGCGGCGCAGCAGCGCATCCTGAGGGTCGTGACAGCCGGCCGCGTCTGTGATGCGCCGATCGGCGAGGCCACCGATGGGGTCGTCGGCGAGATGGTCCGGCGCCTCGTGCGGCCACCACACGATGGTCGGGGAGTCCGGCAGCAGCAGCGGAAGGCAGATCGAGTCCCCGTGGTGGCGCAGCTCCCCGTGGAGCCTCAACACGACGAGATCCCCGGGAAGGCCCTCGCCCACCTCGATGGTCGCGTCGAGCCGGGCCTGGTCGGCCTCCACGTAGGTCACGAGGATGACCCGCGACGGGTGGGCGGTGGCTGAGGCCTTCGCGGCCTCTAGCACCTCGTCGAAGTGCCCGTCAGTGGTGACGATGAGGAGGGTCAGCACGAGGCCGCTGGCCCCAGCGGTGCGCTTGGCGCTGATGAGGGCGGACGCCACTTCTCGGGACGACGTGTCGGTCAGTTCGATGATCATGACAATCCTCCTCAGGGCCTACGCCAGTTGAAACCGTCACGGGCCAGCATCTCGTATGCGGAGGCGGGGCCCCAGGTGCCGGACGCGTACTGCTCAGGTTGACCCTCGACGGAGGCCCAGTACTCGATCACCGGGTCCAGGATGCTCCAGCTGAGCTCCACCTCCTCCTGCTGCGGGAACAGCGGCGGGTCGCCGAGCAGGACGTCGAGGATGAGCCGCTCGTAGGCCTCCGGGGACGATTCGGTGAACGACCCCCCGTAGCCGAAGTCCATCGACACCTCCCGGATCTCCATCTGGGTGCCGGGGACCTTGGCCCCGAACCGGAGCGTGACCCCCTCGTCGGGCTGGATCCGCATCACGAGGGCGTTGGTTCCGAGCTCCTCGGTATCAGTGGCGGTGAAGGGCAGGTGGGGTGCCCGCTTGAAGCTCAGCGCCACCTCCGTGACGCGGCGGGGCATGCGCTTGGCGGAGCGGAGGTAGAAGGGCACCCCGGCCCAGCGGCGGTTGTCGATGTCCACGCGCATCGCGGCGTAGGTCTCCGTCTTCGAGCCCTCCGGCACGCCCTCCTCCTGCAGGTACCCGATCACGGGCTTGCCGCCCTGCCATCCGGCGGCGTACTGGCCGCGCGCGGTGTGCAGGTCGTATCGCGAGGGGACGCGGGCCGCGGCGAGGACCTTCTGCTTCTCGGCACGCAGCTGGCTGGCCTCGAACGAGGTGGGCTCCTCCATCGCCGTCAGCGCCAAGAGCTGGAGGAGGTGGTTCTGGATGACGTCGCGGGCGATGCCGATCCCGTCGAAGTAGCCGGCGCGGCCACCGATGCCGATGTCCTCGGCCATCGTGATCTCGACGTGGCTGACGTAGTGGTTGTTCCAGATCGGCTCGAACATCTGGTTGGCGAAGCGCAGCGCCAGCATGTTCTGCACCGTCTCCTTCCCCAGGTAGTGATCGATGCGGAACACCTCATGGGGTTGAAACAGCGCTGAGACCACGTCGTCGAGCTCGCGCGCCGAGGCCAGGTTGTGGCCGAACGGCTTCTCGATGACCACCCGGTTCCAGTTGCCTTCGGAGCGCTCGGTCATGCCGTGGCGCCGCAGCTGCGTCATCACCTGCTCGAAGCTCGACGGGGGGATGGACAGGTAGAACGCGTGGTTTCCGCCGGTGCCGCGGGCAGTGTCCAGCTCCCGGATGGTGCCGCGCAGCCGCTCGAACGACTCGTCGTCGTCGAACGTGCCGGAGACGAACCGGATGCCTTCCAGGAGCTGCTCCCACACCTCCTCCCGGAAGGGTGTGCGCGCGTTCTCCTTCACCGCATCGTGGACGACCTGCGCAAAGTCCTGGTCCGCCCAGTCCCGGCGCGCGAATCCCACCAGGCCGAAGCCGGGGGGAAGCATGCCGCGATTGGCAAGATCGTAGACGGCCGGCATCAGCTTCTTGCGGGACAGGTCCCCGGTCACCCCGAAGATGACGAGGACGCAGGGCCCGGCGATCCGGGGGAGCCGTCGGTCCTGCGGATCGCGCAGTGGGTTCTCGTAGCTGTTCATCGTCGCCAACCCTATCCCTGCGAGGGCAGCGGGGGAACGGATCCCGCGCCGCGCTTTGGGTGCCCCCCATCGGGCGAGATAGACTGCCGGGAGCGAAGGTGAGGGAATGAGGTGCATGTGGCGGTCGGCTCTGTCGCTGCGTCCTCGGGGGCCCGCTTCTGGGATGTGGTCAAGGCGTATGTTGCCCTGACCAAGCCGCGCATCATCGAACTGCTGCTCGTCACCACCGCTCCGGCGATGTTCCTGGCGGCCGGCGGGCTGCCGCCGTGGGAGCTGATCGTGGTGGTCATGATCGGCGGGCTGTTCGCCGCGGCGTCGGCCAACACCTTCAATTGCGTGATCGACGCGGACATCGACGAGGTGATGCGGCGCACCCGCCGCCGACCCGTCCCGCGACACCAGGTCTCCACGCGCAACGCGCTGGTCTTCGGTGTCGTGCTCGGAGTCCTTGCCACGCTCGTGCTCGGATTCGGCGCCAACTGGCTCTCCGCCGTCCTGGCGCTCACCGCGAACGCGTTCTACGTGTTCGTCTACACCATGTGGCTCAAGCGCCGCACCTGGCAGAACATCGTGTGGGGCGGCATCGCGGGCTGCTTCCCGCCGCTCATCGGCTGGACAGCTGTGACGGGCAGCGTCGCCTGGCCGCCGCTGATCCTGTTCGCCGTCGTCTTCCTCTGGACGCCACCGCACACGTGGGCGCTGGCCTTCCGTTACCGCGAGGACTATGCGGCAGCCGGGGTGCCGATGCTGCCGGTGGTGTCGACCCCGCCGCGGGTCGCCGCTCAGATCTTCTGGTACACGCTGGCCACCGTCGTGGTGTCGCTGCTGCTGTGGCCCGTCACCCCCACCGGGCCGCTGTACCCGATTGTCGCGGGCGTGCTGGGCGCGGTGTTCCTCGCCGAGGCCGTGGCGCTGTGGCGTAGAGCCAGGGCGGGCGCCGAGGGGCCCCAGCTCAAGGCAATGCGGCTGTTCCACTGGAGCAACACCTATCTGGCCCTGCTGTTCCTCGCGGTGGCCATCGACCCGCTCCTGTTCTAGTGTCCTGCGCCAGAATTCGCTGCGATTGACGGCGCCCCAGCGGCGCCTCGCCGCGTTCTCCTCGCTCGACGAACAGTAGGAGCTGCCGAGCAAGCCTCCGCAGCCCGCCACTGCGCACTAT
The DNA here is from genome assembly GCF_054483915.1 of Tessaracoccus luoxuelianae. Lineage (NCBI taxonomy): Bacteria > Bacillati > Actinomycetota > Actinomycetes > Propionibacteriales > Propionibacteriaceae > Tessaracoccus > Tessaracoccus luoxuelianae. Next base: position 1,784,114 of record NZ_CM137013.1, read on the forward strand.
CGTCGGGGGATGCAGCCCTTCGCCCGGGAGCCGGATTACGTCACTGTGCTGCGCGATGGCACCGTCAAGCAGATCAATCCCCTCACCGGCACCGAGGTGTGGACGGTCGCGGGGCGGGCCAACCGCCCGCTCGGCCTTCCCGTCCACGAACCGCGGCCGGTGGATCCCGGGCTGCACGGCCGGCACTGCCCGTTCTGCGAGGAGCGTTACCTGGAGACTCCGCCGGAGAAGTCCCGCGTGATCCTGGGGGAGCGTGGCTGGAAGACGATCTACCGGAACCCCGCGGAGGACCTCTTCGCCACCGTCGCTGAGTTCCGGCGCGTCCCCAACCTGTTCGAGATCCTGAGCTTCGACTACTGGCATCAGAACTACGGGTTCGAGCTGCCGGACCGGGTGCGCCTGCGCCGCGACGCGTACCTTGCCTCAGCCGAGGGCAAGGCTCACGTCCTCAGCGTCATCGGCGCCAAGCTGCGCGCCTCCGGGATGACCGACGCCGAGATCGCGGCCCTCCCCGAGGAGGAGAGGATCGGCCGCGCCTCCGGGTTCTTCGGCGGCGGCCACGACCTCATCGTGGCCCGTCGCCACTTCGTCGACGGGGCCACCGACGACTCCCAGCTCGCCTCGTCCGGGACCCTCACCCCCGACGAGCACGCCCGATTCGTCGCCTACACGATCGAGTCGGCCCGGATGGCCTACGAGATCAACCGGTACGCGCGCTACGTGGCCGTGTTCCAGAACTGGTTGAAGCCCGCGGGCGCCTCGTTCGACCACCTGCACAAACAACTCGTGACCATCGACGAGAGGGGCGCGCACCACGAGGCCACCCTTGCCCGGCTGAGGGGCAACGCGAACCTCTTCAACGAGGCCGGCCCCAACTACGCGGCTCGCCGCAACCTCGTCATCGCCGAGAGCGGCTATGCCGTCGCCTTCGCGGGATTCGGGCATCGGTATCCCACCATCGAGATCCACTCCACCAGCGAGGCCTCCGACCCGTGGGAGCAGCGCGACGACGAGGTGCGGGGGATGTCGGACATGATCCACGCCATGCACGCCGCCACAGGGTCGGCCATCCCCTGCAACGAGGAATGGCACTACCGCCCGATCGACGTCACCCTCCCGATGCCGTGGCGGGTGATGCTGAAGTGGCGCATCTCGACGCTGGCCGGGTTCGAGGGGGCCACGAAGGTCTACCTCAACACCATCGCACCGGCTACGCTGCGTGATCGGGTGGTCAGCGCTCTCCTCGATCTGCGCGGGCGCGGGCTCATTGCCCCGGGCCTGGCGATCGGTTCCGAGGCGCCGGGCCGTCCCAACCCGCTGCGGTACCGCCGCTAGCGAACCGCTGCAGTGTGGCGGGACGCACTCCGACCGCCACGAAGGGACTCTCCCATGTCCACCGATATGCCTCGGCCCACCGACCGCAGGGTCATCCCCATCCTCCTGGTCGCCGCGTTCGTCGTGATCCTGAACGAGACCACCATGAACGTCGCCCTGAGTTCGATCATGTCCGATCTCGGCATCACCGAGCGCTCCGCCCAGTGGCTCACCACCGCGTTCATGTTGACCATGGCCGTCGTCATCCCGGTGACCGGCTGGCTGCTGGACCGGCTGCCGACGCGCCGCGTGTTCGTCCTCGCACTGAGCCTGTTCAGCCTCGGGACACTGGCATGCGCGGTCGCGCCGAGCTTCGGGTTCCTGGTGCTGGGGCGCGTGATCCAGGCCACCGGCACCGCCATTATGATGCCGCTGCTGATGACCACCATCATGCAACTCGTCACCCGGGAGCATCGCGGCCGGGTGATGGGCAACGTCTCGATGGTGATCTCGGTGGCCCCCGCCGTCGGCCCCACCCTGTCCGGCGTGATCCTTCAGGTGGCGTCGTGGCGCGGGATCTTCTGGGTCGTGCTCCCGATCGCGCTCCTCATGCTGTGGCTCGGCTCCCGCCGATTGACCAACGTGGGGGAGACGAAGGACACGCCCCTGGATCTCGTCTCGGTGCCGCTCACCCTGCTGGGGTTCGGCCCTCTGGTCTACGGGCTGAGCCTGGTCGGGTCCGACGAGGTGGAGTTCTGGGTGCCCCTGCTGGCCATCGGGATCGGCGTCGCGGGCCTCGCGGCCTTCGTGGCGCGACAGTCCGCGCTCCAGGCCCGCGGCGCGGCGCTGCTGGACCTGCGGACTTTCACCTACGCCACCTTCACGGTGGCGGTGGTGATGATGGCGATCGCGATGATGGCGCTGTTCGGGACCATCATCATGCTGCCGCTCCTGCTCCAGCGGGCGTTCGGGCTTGAGCCTCTGCAGGTCGGGTTGATGCTGCTGCCGGGCGGAATCGCGATGGGGCTCCTGTCGCCGGTGGTCGGCCGGCTCTACGACCGGGTCGGGCCGAGGGCTCTCGTGGTGCCGGCGAGCGTCGTCGTGATGGGCGTGTTCGTGTTCTACTCCACGATCAGCCTGGCCACCCCGTGGTGGGCGATCATGCTCGGCCACGTGGTGATGAGCGTGGGGTTCGCGTCGATGTTCACCCCGCTGTTCACCGTGGCGCTGGGCTCGCTGCCGCGGCACCTGTACTCCCATGGGTCCGCCGTCGTGGGCACGGTGCAGCAGGTCGCGGGCGCCACGGGCACGGCCATCTTCGTCACGATCTTCGCCATCCAGTCGGCGGCGGCCGCCCCGACGGCCGCCTCAGAGGCCGAGGCCCTGCTGGTGGGTGCCCGGTGGGCCTTCATGGCGGCCGGAGCCATCTGGACCGCCGCCGTTGTCGCGGGGCTGTTCCTCAGGAAGCCTGCCGACGTGGAGAACCTGGTCGCCGCGGCTCACTGAGCAGCCTCGGTCACGCCTCGTCCGCGAGCCGGGTCAGCATCGTGCGGTGGGCCGCCCACCCTTCGGCCGGTACCCACAGGTTCGTGTTGCCGCTGAGTAGTCCGGCGGCCCCGTCGATCCCCTCCCGGATGATGTCGGCCTGCCCCGCGTGCCGGGTGATGTCGTTGAGAACGTGAACGAGGATCCTGGCCAGCGTGGTCTCGCCCCTCTCGCCCCACCAGGCGACGCGGCCAGGCGTCTCCAGGGGCATCTCTTCGATGGCGCTGTCCACCACCTGGCCCACCTCGCGGTACTGCCGGACGAGGTCCACGGCCCGCTCGTCGCGTGTGGCGTAGAAATCGGCATTGGGGTCGGCGCCGTAGTCCAGTGCCGGGATCACGATGGGGGAGGTCCTGGCGAAGCAGTCGATGAAGTATCCGTGCTCCACGAAGGCGCAGTGCTTGACCAGCCCCAGCAGGTTGGTCCCGGTGACGGTGCGGGGGAGTCTGAGCTCGCGTTCGCTCAGACCCTCGGTCTTCCACAGGAGCGCCTCTCGGGAGGATCGGAGGTGGTTGAGCAGGATCTCCTTGATGTCCATGCCGTCATTCTGCCCCTCAGCGCCGGCAGATGTCTGTGACTCCCGAAGCCGACGGGCCGCGCCCGGCCGGGGGTAGCGTGGCCCCATGGTGCGCCTCTGCCGTCCGCTATCGGACCTCACACGCGACGACCTCGCTCTGGCAGGTGGCAAGGCCGCCAACCTCGGTGAGTTGATCGGCGCCGGGTTCGACGTCCCGCCCGGGTTCGTGGTCACCACCGACGCGTACCGGCTCGCCGTCGGCCCGCTTCAGCCGACGAGGGCGGCGATCGCCGCGGCACCCATACCGGATGCAGTGGAGACGGCCATCCGGGAGGCGTACCGAAGCCTGGGGGAGGGCCCTGTGGCTGTGCGGTCCAGCGCGACGGCGGAGGACCTGCCGGGGGCCACCTTTGCCGGGCAGCAGGATTCGTTTCTCAATGTGATCGGGGCCGATGCGGTGGTCGCCGCGGTGCGCGGCTGTTGGGCGTCACTGTGGACCGACCGGGCGATCTCCTATCGCTCCCGGCTCGGTATCCCCGACGACGCCGTCGCGATGGCGGTGGTGGTGCAGACCATGGTCGACGCGGAGTGGGCTGGGGTGATGTTCACCGCGCACCCGGTGACGGGGGCGCGGGACCGGGTCGTCGTCGAGTCCAACCCGGGGTTGGGGGAGTCTGTGGTGTCGGGCGCGGTGACTCCGGACCACGCGGTGGTGGGCCCGGACGGAGCGGTCGTCGACCGGCGGATCGGCCACCGGGAGTCGGTCGTGCTCCCGGCCGCGGGTGGCGGGACGACGACGGCGCGGGGAGACAGGGGCGTCCACGAGTTGCCGGACGCCATCCTGCGCCGCCTGGCGGAGCAGGGCCGACGGGCGGCCGGGCACTTCGGCGCCCCGCAGGACATCGAGTGGGCCCTGGCAGGCGACGCGATCCTTCTCACTCAGTCGCGCCCCATGACGGCGTTGCCGCCTGCGCCGATCCGGCTCAGCCGCGTGCAGCGGTTGACCGGGCCGGTGGTACTCGAGCTGTTGCCCCGCCGCCCCCTGCCGATGGAGTTGACGGCCTGGATCGAGCCGGTTGTCTTCCCGCACCTGGAGCGCCTCACCGACGCAATCGTCGGAGTCAGGATGGGCGTGGCCGACTCCCTGCTGGCGAACGACGGCGTCCTCAGAGAGTTGGTCCCGCCGAGCCCGCGCCCCACGCGCAGGACCCCCGCGCGACTCGTCCGCACCTTCGTGCGGGCCGCGCGGCACAGGGCGAAGGACTGGCGCCTCGACCCTCGATGGCCGGACATCGTTCGCCGTGGGAGGGAACTGCAGGCGTTTCCTGTCAAGCGGGCGACCTGGGCGGAGCTGACCGCCATCCCGCACCGGGCCTCGGTTCTCGCTGTCGAGCTCGCCGAGCTCCGCGGCCGCTACCTCCCCGCGGGTGGGCGGGCCCTCGCGGTGCTCAGTCTGATCCTCCCGCGCCTGGGTGCCCCGGAGGGCGCGATGTCCGCGGCGCTCGAGGCCACCACCGACACGATGCGCGCCAACGCCGCGCTGGAGGCCCTCGCCGAGATCGTGCGGTCGAACGCAGCGCTGGCCCGCGACTTCTCCGCACTCTCGCCAGCCGAGCTCGTCCCCGTCGTCGAGGCGCTGCCCCGCGATGGCGAGTTCCGCACAGGCCTCGACGCGCTGATGGCCGGCTTCGGGCACCGCGAGACGGGGAGCATCCTCCTCCCGATGGATCCGTCGTGGGGAGACTCGCCGTCGACGGTCCTCGGCCTGGTTCAGGTGCTGGCCAGGCAGCCGGCCGGTGAGTCGAGGGACGAGGGCAGCGGAGCGAGCGCGGTCCTCGAGCTTCCCCGGGTGCGCCGACTCCGGCTCGGCCGCCCGCTCCGCTCGTTGCTGAGCGACGCCCGTGAGGGGATCGGGCTTCGCGAGGACACACACTTCGAGCTGGTCCGCACCATGCCCGCGGTCCGCCGCGCGGTGCTCGAGATGGGTCGTCGCATGGCCCTCCAGGGAGCGATCGACGAGCCGGAGGACGCCTGGTTCCTCGTGTGGAGCGAGGTCGACCGGCTGCCCGATCCCGCGAATCACCCCGTCGACGGCAGTCTGCGGGACGCCATCGCGCGGAGGAAACGCGCTGCCGCGGCACTCTCCGGCGCCCCCCTCATCGCGTCGTCGACGCTGTATCCACGCCGCCCCTCGGGTGAGGCCCTCGCTGCGGGCATGCCCGGGGGCGGGGGCCTCGCGACTGGCGCGGTCCGGGTCATCAGGAACCAGAGCGAGTTCCCCACCCTTCGCCCCGGCGAGGTGCTGGTGTGCCCCGCGACGAACCCGTCCTGGACGCCACTGTTCGCGGTGGCGGCCGCCGTCGTGGTGGATCACGGCGGTCCCGCGTCGCACGCTGCCATCGTCGCCCGCGAGTACGGCCTCCCTGCGGTGCTGGGGGTCGGTGACGGCACCTCGACGCTGGCAACGGGTCGGCGGGTCACCGTCGACGGCGACCACGGTCTGGTCCTCGCCGCAGAGGACACCCCTGGCGGCTAGGGGGCATCCTCATTGGTTCCTTGGGGTCCTGGTTCTGGCGGCGAGGTCGTCCCCTTCGCTCCCTGAGGAGGGCCGCCCGCGGAGCGGCGAGGCCCGTCCCCTTTCGGTCCCTGAGGAGGGCCGCCCGCGGAAGCGGCGTGACCGGTCGACTCCCGCTCCCTGAGGAGGGCCGCCCGCGGAAGCGGCGTGGCCGGTCGACTCCCGCTCCCTGAGGAGGGCCGCCCGCGGAAGCGGCGTGGCCGGTCGACTCCCGCTCCCTGAGGAGGGCCGCCCGCGGAAGCGGCGTGGCAGGTCGACTCCCGCTCCCTGAGCAGGGCCGCCCGCGGAGCGTGTCCCGTCCCTTCGGTCCCTGAGGAGGGCCGCCCGCGGAGCGGCGAGGCCCGTCCCCTTTCGCTCCCTGAGCAGGGCCGCCCGCGGAGCGTGTCCCGTCCCTTCGGTCCCTGAGGAGGGCCGCCCGCGGAGCGGCGAGGCCCGTCCCCTTTCGCTCCCTGAGCAGGGCCGCCCGCGGTGCGTGTCTCGTCCCTTCGGTCCCTGAGGAGGGCCGCCCGCGGAGCGGCGAGGCCCGTCTCGAAGGGTCGTGACTACCACCTTCGTGCGAATCTCATGGTCGGGTGCGGTGAGCCGTGAGTCGATGTCCGGGCGGCCGTTGTCCAGAGTCCCGTTGTCGACTGCTGGTCTGGTTGGTGGCTGGGGTGTTGAGGCCGCCCGGGCATCGTCTCCCGTCTCCCCGCACTCGGTCTGGGGTGGCGTGCCTGGCCCGGGTGCGGGCCGGCAGGGCGGCGTCGGGGTTGGGTCTGCTTGGGCGGGATGCCAGCTGGGTGATCGTCGGGTTGGGCACCGCTGCGCAGTGCCGCCCCGCCGTCCATCACCCTTGTTCTAGTGTGCGGGTTTCCATATTCCGAGACTTCCTCGGTTGCTTCGCGACGGGGCCCCTCGGGAACCGAGCTCCCTGAGGAGGGCCGCCCGCGGAGCGGCGTGGCCCGTCTCGAAGGGTCGTAACTGATGCTGACAAGCAATCTTGACCTGGCTGCAGGGCTGCGATGAGCCCCAGGGGCTCGTGTCAGGGGTGCTCAGAAATTGCCTGAACTTTCTTCTGCGGGGGCGGGGTTCTGGGCCCGGTTTTGTCGGTGGCCGGTGACAGAATTGTTCACATGAGCGAGACGGTGGCAGACCTGGGGCAGCGATACATCGCCGCCCTGTGGGACGCCGCCGCATCCATCGGGGCAGACGAGATCGCGATGCAACGCCTGGCCGGTCTGGTGGACTCCATCAGTGAGGCCGAGGCCCAACTGGCCGGGCTGCGTCTGCACCTCCTCCACGAGGCCAAGCTCTCGGCCGCGGACGCGGTGATCGACGGGGTGCGGCAGTCGGTGCGCACCACCCCCGCCCAAGACACCGCGACACTGCGCCTCGCGCAGGATTTGGGGGACCGGTTCCCGCTGATCGGCGCCGCGTTGAGTGAAGGCTCAGTGTCGGTGGCGCAAGCTGAGGCGATCGTCGCCGGGCTGCGGAAACTCCCGGCGCGCCTGACCCTCGCCCAGCTGATCGAATGCCAGGAACTGATCCTGGCCCACGTCGACACCCTCGGCCCCACCGAGCTACGCATCCTGGCATCGCGGCTGGTCGAGGTGATCGACCCCCACGGGTCGGATGCCGAGGACGCGACACGTCTGGCCCGGGAAGAGACCGCGGCGCGGCGCGACAGGTTCCTGCACTTGTCTCCCGATTTCCACGGGTCGATGCGGATCACCGGCCAACTCCCCGTCGCCGACGCCGCCCTCCTCACCGCCCAGCTCGATGCCCTGATGCCCGCGGCCTCCACCTACGGCACCACCGGCGAGACCCCGAGCCGCGGCGCGCGCCGCGCCGACGCCCTGGTGCTGCTGACCCAGCACGCCGCCAGTGGCGGCACCCTGCCCTCGCATGGGGTGGACCGTCCCCAGGTCCACATCGCCCTCAACTACGACACCCTCACCACCGGGCTGGGTGAAGTCAGCGTCCTCGGCGCCGGCGGGGTCGATGGTTTGTCGGCGGGGGAGGCCCGCCGCCTGGCCTGCGACGCGCGGCTGATCCCGATGGTGCTGGGCACCGCGTCGCGGCCACTGGACGTGGGGCGCACGCATCGCCTGTTCACCCCCGCCCTCCGGGCCGCACTCGTCGAGCGGGATCAGGGCTGTGTGTTCCCCGGCTGTCGGCGGACACGGAAAAATGCCCAGTGACGGTCATGTAGTTGCCCGCTGGCGGTCATGAAATCTGCCCGGTGGTGGCCATGGGATCTGCCCGACACGACATCCGTTGCCTGGCCGCGTCCGCGGTCGGCGTCCCTTCCTCGAGTGCGATGAGTGGTGCTGAAGCACTGTTCGTCACCCGGGGAAGGGACATCTTGAAGTCTGCCGAGGAAATCATGGAAATCTTGGATGCTTACGATCTGACTGGGTCGTTGCGTGATTCTGCCGAGTTGGTGGGGTGTTCTCATCACACGGTGAAACGCTATGTGGAGGCCCGCGACAAGCTGGGTGGCCCGCCGTCGGGGACGGCCCGCCGGCCTCAGTTGATCGACGACTACCTGGACAAGGTCGAGGAGTGGGTCGAGCGGTCGAAGGGGAAGGTCCGCGCCGACAGGGTCCACCAGAAGCTGGAGTGGCTGGGCTACACCGGCTCGGAGCGCACCACCCGCCGCGCGGTCGCGGCCGCGAAGACCGCGTTCCGGGTCGGGAACCGCAGGGTCCATCGGCCGTGGGTGACCGAGCCGGGGATGTGGTTGCAGTACGACTACGGCGACGGGCCGTTGATCGACGGGGTCAAGACGGTCCTGTTCGTCGCCTGGGTCGCGTGGTCGAGATTCCGGGTGGTGCTGCCGCTGCGGGACAAGACCCTGCCCTCGGTGTTCGCCGCCTTGGATGTCACGTTCCGCCGGATCGGGGGCGTCCCGACGTATGTGTTGACCGACAACGAGAAGACCGTCACCAGCGAGCACATCGCCGGGATCCCGGTCCGGAATCAGCAGCTGGTCGCCTTCGCTTCCCATTACGCGGTGACCGTTCATACGTGTCGGCCGGCCGATCCCGCGTCGAAGGGTGGCACCGAATCATCGGTGAAGCTCGCGAAGGCCGACCTGGTGCCCACCGACGCGAACCTGCGCGACGCCTACGACACGTTCGCCGACCTCGAAGCCGCCTGCGAAGCGTTTGGTGAGATGGTCAACGCCCGCCCGCATCGGGTCACCCGACGGGCCCCGGTCGAGATGCTGGCCGAGGAACGCCCACGGTTGCATCCTGTCGCGGCGGCGCCGTTCACGGTCGCGTTCGGGACCACGAGGGTGGTGCCGGACAACACGCCGATGGTGAACTTCGAACACGGCCAGTACTCCGTCCCTCACCGGCTCTGCGGGGCCACGGTCTGGGTCCGCGTCCACGGCCGCGGCGCGGATGAGCAGATCGTGATCACCCACCTCGACGCCGCGGGCCCGGTCGAGGTCGCCCGCCACCGACGCGCGACCCCCGGCACGCCGATGCTCGACGACACGCACTTCCCGCCCGCACCAGCCGGCGCCCTGGAACGGACCCCCACACCCAAGTCGGTGGCTGACAGCGAGTTCCTCGCCCTGGGTGAAGGGGCGCGGATCTGGCTGGTCGAGGCCGCCGCCGCGGGCACCGGGAAGATGCGGGTCAAGATGGCCGCCGCGGTCCAGCTGGCACGCCTGTTCAACCCCGCCGACGTCGACTGGGCATTGGGACATGCCGCCGTCCACGGCCGCTTCGCCGAGGCCGACCTCGCCTCCATCCTCGACCACCACCGCAGCAGACCGAACCCGACACAGCTGCAGGCCAGCGAGGACCAGTCCCTGACCCAAGGCACCCGCGGCTGGGCCACCTACGGCACCACCAACCCCGAGGAGATCGCCTCATGACCGGCCAGAGCGCCCCGGTGGCTGGGGTTCCGGTCGCCCCGCCGCTACCGGCCGACCTGGAAGCGTTGCTGCGCCGGATGCGGTTGCCCTACATGCGCACCGCAGCACCTGACATCCTCGCCACCGCCCGAGCGCAACGCTGGGACCCCGCCGAAGTCGTCAAAGCCCTCCTCGTCGAGGAGGTCACCGGAAGGGAACGCTCCGCGCTGGCCACCCGCCGGACCGCCGCCGGGTTCCCCACCGGCAAAACCTTCGACGCCTGGCAGGACACAGCATCCTCGATCCCGGCCCCCACCCAACAAGCACTGCGGACCCTGGAATGGGTCGGCCGGCGGGAGAACCTCGTCGTCTGCGGCCCCTCCGGCACCGGGAAGACGTTCTTCCTCGAAGCACTCGGCCACCTGGCTGTCGAACAAGGACTCCGCGTCGCCTGGTTCACCCTCGAAGACCTCGGCCTGCTGCTACGCCGGCACCGCGCCGACGACACCGTGTCGAAAGCCATCGCCCGGATCCTGCGCGCCGACCTGGTCGTCGTCGACGACATCGGCCTGCTACCCGTGTCCCACGACGCCGCCGAGGGCCTCTACCGCTTGGTCGACGCCGCCTACGAGAAACGCTCCGTCGCGATCAGCTCCAACCTGCACCCCGCCGGCTTCGACGAACTCATGCCCAAAACCCTGGCCACCGCCACCGTCGACCGGCTCCTCCACCACGCCCACGTCTGCCAAACCAGCGGCGACAGCGTCCGACTCACCCAAGCCCTCGCCGGCCGGGGGGTGACCCCCTTGCACTAACCCAGCCTCGACCGAGGTGGATGGCCAACAACCCCCCAGGGGCAGATCCCATGGCCACCACCGGGCACATCTCGTGACCGTCACCGGGCAGGTTTCATGTCCGCCTCCGGGCAGAAACCAGTGGCCCTTGACACCCGGCTGTGCCGCAACACCGGCCGGCTGTGAGGCGCATCACATCATTCCGTGGTGGCAAGGCGGCGCAACATGCCTCGCCAACGGCGTGTTGCTCTGCCCGTTCCACCACCGCCTCGTGGAACCCGACCCCCGCCAATCCGAAGAATCCCAATGGCAGGTCCACCTCGACCCCGCCACAGGTATGCCGTGGTTCACCCCACCCCGGCACATCGATCCGGCGCGCAGGCCGAGGCAGCATCAACGCCACCGGCTGCAGCAACTCACGCCCCTTGCCGGGGGACCACCCTGCCCACCCGACCCCGGCCTGCCTGACTCGGTCTCGCCGGTCGTGCCTGAGCGCCGTGCGCCGGATCTCGACGAACTCATCGGCCGCAGCTCCGCCGTCTGGGCTTCCGCCGGCTAGCGTCATCCGCGAGTGCAGCAGGGGTCAACGACCCGCTCACGAGCGCAGCGGCCTCGATACGTCAGGGATTGCTTGTCAGCGCCCAGTTACGACCCTTCGAGACGGCCCGCGCCGCTCCGCGGGCGGCCCTCCTCAGGGAGCGGATGGGACCTCCCGCGCCGCGCAGCGACCGCGCAGAATGTCTCGAAGAATCGAAAACCCACACCCGAAAGCCAGGGTGAGGGACGGCAGGGCGGCACTGCGCAGCGGTGCCCAACCCGAGGATCGCCCAACCGGCATCCCGCTCAAGCAGGCCCGACCCCAACGCCGCCCTACCGGCCCGCACCCGGGAACAGGCAACGCCACAAGCAGGGCGAGTGCGGGGAGACGCGAGACGATGCCCGGGCGGCCTCAACAACCCCGACCACAAACCCCGTCCGCGGCGATCTCAAGAACATGGACATCGGCCGCCCGGGCATCGACTCACGGCTCACCACACCCGACCACAAGACCCGCGTGAAGGTGGAAGTCACGACCCTTCGAGACGGCACCCGCGCCTTCGGCGGCGCGCCTCCTCAGGGAGCGATGGGGACGGGCCACGCTCCGCGGGCGGCCCTCCTCAGGGAGCGGGGAACCCAGGCCACGCCGGCTTCGCGGGCGACCCTCTTCCGCCCAGGGAGCGGCAGGAGACCGGCGCCGCCGCAGGACCAGAACCCCGGACGAACTAGCGAAGACGAACCATTAAAGGGTCAGGCCCAACCGGTCCAGCAGCGGGGCGAGCTGCGGATCCCGGCCGCGGAAGCGACGGTAGGTCTCCATCGGGTCCACCGAGCCGCCGGGGGCCAGCAGCGTCCTGCGGAAGTGGCTCCCGGCCTCGCGCAGAGGGCCGGTCTGCTCGTCGAACCATGCCACGGCGTCGGCGTCCATCACCTTCGCCCAGGCGTAGCCGTAATAGCTGGCCGCGTATCCGCCGCCCCAGATGTGGGCGAAGTACTGCGACCGGTAGCGCGGCGGGACCAGGTCGTCGACCAGACCCCAGCGCTCGAGGGCCGCTCGCTCGAAGGCCTCTACCTCATCCGGCGAGGACGGCAGCTCGTCGAGGGGGGTCATGTGCCAGGCCAGGTCCAGGAGTGATGCCAGCTCGGTCTCTGCCGTGGCGTAGCCCTGGCCGAACCTGCTGGCGTCCTCCAGCTTGGCCACCCACTCGGGCGGCAGCACCCGCCCCGGCGTCCAGGCCCAGTGCTCGTTGACCTGGCTGGGGAACTCCACGAAGTCGCGAGACACGTTGGCGCCCGAGCGGGACGCGTACTTCGACTGCGCGAGCAGACCGTGGAGGGCGTGCCCGAACTCGTGGAACATCGTGATCACGTCATCCCAGGAGATCGACGTGGTGGCACGGGTGTAGTTGCAGTTGTTGGTTACCACTGGCAGCGTCGAGTCACGGGTGGACTGGTCAACGATGTTGCTCATCCAGGCGCCGCCCTGCTTGGTGGGGCGGGCCCAGAAGTCCATGAGGAACATCCCGAGGGTGGTGCCGTCGGCGTCCCGAACCTCGAAGACCTGGGTGTCCGGCGCGTGCCCCACCACGCCGTCGACGGGGACGAACGTGATGCCGTACAGCTCGGTGGCGGCGGCGTACACGGCCGCCAGCACCTTCTCCACCTGGAGGAACTCGCCGAGTTCGGCCTCGTCGAACGCGAACCGTTCCCGGCGCACCACGGCCTCGACGAAGCCCCAGTCCGCCGCGGAGAACTCAGCCCCCGGGGCGAGCTCGGCGTAGCGCGCCCGCAGGTCCGCCGCCTCCTCGCGGGCCTTGGCGAGCGCTGCCTGCGCGAGCGGCACCAGCATCTGCAGGATGGCGTCCGTGCGCTTGGCGCACCCAGCCTCGGCGACGATCGCCGCGTGGTGCGGGTACCCCAGCAGGGTGGCGCGTTCGGCCCTGGCGCGGGCGATGGCGACCACCACGGCACGAGTGTCGAACTCGCCGTCGAGGGCCCGCGTGGTGGAGGCCTCGAAGAGACGACGGCGCACGCCCGCATCGGCGAGCTTCACCGCCAACGGCTGCTGCGTGGTGTTGACCAGCTCGATCCGGTAGCCGTCGCCCGCGCGGAGGGAGGACCGCTCGTCGTCGGCCAGCCCCGCCAGCTCCTGCTCTGTCACGACGACGCCACCGGCGTTGCGGGCCTCCCGGTTGAGCTGCTCGAATCTCGTCGACAACTCCGCCAGCTGCTGGTTCAGCGCCCGGACCCGGGCCTGGGCCTCGTCATCGAGTTCAACACCTGCCCGGCGGAAGCTGCGGAGGAGCTCGTCCAGTGCGTAGCGGTCCTGCTTGTCCGCTAGGGTCAGGCCGCCGTCGATTCGTGCGCGCAGCCCCTCCAGTCTGGCGAACAGCGCCCTATCCAGGAAGATCGAGTCTGCGTGCGCGGCAAGCCTCGGCGACATCTCCTCGTCGATGGCGTCCAGATCCGGGGAGCCATCGGAGGAGTGCACGGCGTAGAACGCGTTGAGGGCGCGCCGCAGCGTGGCCTCGGCATCCTCCCAGGCGCCCAGGACGTTCTCGACCGTGGTCTCCGACTCGCCGTCGCGGATGAGCGCCAACCCGGCCAACTGCTCGGCCATGCCGATCTCGAAGGCCGAGCGGTAGTCCGTCGGGGTAGCGGCGGCGAAGTCAGGAAGCGCGAACGGCAGCGCGTTCGTCAGGACCGGATTGGTGGGCATGGGATCTCCTCGTCGTCGACACCAGTAGCCACGACACTGCCGCCGTGAGCACGGTCAATCCCACCATATGCAGGATCACGATGCCGACGGGCAGGCCGAGGAAGTACTGCAGGTAGCCGATGACGCCCTGGAGGGCCACCGTGATCAGCGTCAGCCTGGCCGCGCGGGCGGGGCGCGCCTGACGGGTGCGGGTGAACAGCCATACACAGGCCACGACGAGGGCCACCACCAGCCACGCGGACAGCGCATGGATGCGGGCCACCGACTCGATGTCGGCGCCGTTGCGCGGCGAGGCGGCGTCACCGGCGTGCGGGCCGGCCCCGGTGACCACGGTGCCGAGAACGATGGAGACCATCGAGGCCGCGAAGGTCGCGACGACCAACCAGCGGGCACCCGGCGCCACGGGGGTGGGGGAGACCCCGTAGCCCACGCGCAGCGCCCAGACGCACACCACGATGAGAACCACCGACAGCAGGAGGTGCGGCGCCACCCACACCGGATCCAGCTGGGTGAGCACGGTGATCCCGCCGACGATGGCCTGCAGCGGGATGCCGAGACCCACGCCGAGCGTGATCCACCACAGCTTCGAGCGGGCCCCGCGGTTGCGCCAGGCGGCGATGAACGCGCCCAGCGCGGCAGCGATCAGGACGAACGTGAGCAGCCGGTTGCCGAACTCGATCACGCCGTGGATCCCGTAGGCCTCGTGAGGGGTGTAGGACTCGTCGGTGCAGCGCGGCCAGGTGGGGCAACCCAGCCCGGAGCCCGTCAGCCGCACGACGGCGCCGGTCACGATGATGCCCATGTTGCAGATGAGGGAGATCCACAGCCAGCTGCGCAGCGCGCGCTCGCCGTCGACAAGTTTGGTCAGGACGTCCACTTGAATACCTTCCACGCCAGCGCGAGGGCCGCCGCACACCACAGTGCGGCCACCAGTACCGGCCAGCCTAGGGCCTGGCCCTGTGCCGCCGCCCTGAGGGTCTCGCCGAGGGCGCCCGTCGGCAGCGCCGCAACTACTGGCTGGGCCCACCCGGGAAACCGCGACACCGGCAGCAGGACGCCCAGCGGCATGCCGACCAGGTAGAGCAGGTTGGCCACCGCCAGGGTGGCCTCGGGCCGCAACGATCCGGCGATCGCCAGGGCCAACCCCGCGAAGGCGCCCATCGCGAGGACAGTCACGATGAGGGCCACGAATAACGACAGGGGCGTGAACTCGGGCCGCCACCCCAAGGCTGCGGCGATCAGTGCCAGGACCGTCACCTGGCCGGCGGTGATCAGGCTGATGCCCAGTCCCTTGCCGACGAGGATGCCCGGCTTTCCGAGTGGCGTGGCGGCCATCCGCTCGAGGACGTTGTAGCGGCGCTCGAACCCGGTGGCGATCGCCAGGGTGGTGAGGCACGAACTCCACATCGCCAGCGCGAGCACCGAGGGGGCGGTGTCCTGGAGGGCCAGCCCCAGCCTGTCGCCGAAGAACCGTCCGCCCACCAGGATGGCCACCGGGATGACCACGGCCAGCAGCGCCTGCTCGCCGTTGCGCAGGATCAGCGAGGCCTCGGTCGTAGCGTGCGCCCACACCCGGCGCCCGAGCGGTGCCGCGACGGCTGAGGGGGTGAAGTCCAGTGTCATGGGCGGTCTCCGGTGGTGTGGTGGAGGAACGCGTCCTCGAGGCTGCCGTTGACCGTCAGGGCCGCCACGGTTCCCTGGGCGGTGACGCGCCCGCGGTCGACGATGTAGACGTGGTCCGCCAACGCCTCGGCCTCGTGCATGTCGTGGGTGGTGAGGACCACGGCGACACCGGCGTCGCGCAGCCGCTCCAACAGCTGCCACGTGGCTCGCCGCCCCCGCGGGTCCAGGCCTGCCGAGGGCTCGTCGAGGAAGACCAGGTCAGGGCGTCCGATCAATGCGCCGGCCAGGTTGACGGCCTGCTGTTGGCCGCCCGACAGCCGCCGGTAGGGCGTGCGGGCGAAGCCGTCGACGCCCAACAGGCCCATGAGTTCGTCCACCGGCTGTGGCGTGGCATACAACTTCGAGAGGTACCGCAGGAGGCGCTCGGGGGTGATACCGGACCAGGCGCCGGTGGCCTGGGGCATCAGGCCGATCCGGGGAAGGACCAGCGCAGAGCCGGGCGCCTCGCCGAAGAGCGTCAGCTCGCCGGCGTCGGGGTGCGCGAGCCCCGTGCAGCAGCGGATGAACGTCGTCTTTCCAGCCCCGTTCGGGCCGAGGAGGGCAGTGATCCGCCCAGCGTCGGCCTGCAGGGTGAGGCCGGCGAGGGCCTGGGTCTGGCCGAACGACACCGTGAGATCGCGGGCATCGAGGACGGGCACCGGGACAGCCTAGCGCCGCCCACACAGCCGATTGTTTCGCGGTGCGCACCCCACGGGGGTCTCGCACAGTGGACTTAGGGTGTCCTTGCTTGAAACTTGGAGGAGAATTGGAAAGACTGACGTAGGTTAATTCGAGCGGGAGGAGCGTCATGTCTGTTGAATCCATCGAGACGGTCGATCTTCCCACCCGTCGCCGCGTCGTGGACCTGATCCTCAACGACGGCCCGCAGACTGCCAAGCAGCTGGCGGAGCGCCTGCACCTGACCCCGGCCGCGGTGCGGCGTCACCTGGCGGTGCTCCTCACCAGCGGCGCCCTGACCTCCCATGAGCAGCGGGTGTTCGGCGCACGGGGCCGAGGCCGGCCATCGAAGGTGTTCGTGCTCACCGACGCGGGCCGCGCCGAGTTCCGGCAGGCCTACGACGACCTCGCCATCGCCGCACTCAGGAGGCTCGCAGTCGCCGCGGGTCCCAGCGCCATCCGGGGCATCGCCGAGGACCGGGTCGCCTGCATCGAGGAGCGGTTCAGCGCAGCCCGCGAGGCGGACCCGGAGCGACCGGCGGTGGAGATCCTCGTCGAAGCTCTGGCCGCGGACGGCTACGCGCCGTCCATCCGGCCGGTCCACAGCGGCGAGCAGCTGCTTCAGCATCACTGCCCGATCGCGCACGTGGCCGCCGAATTCCCGATCCTCTGCGAGATCGAGACCCAGCTCTTCGCCAGGCTGCTGGGCACCCACGTCCAGCGGCTGGCCACCATTGCCCACGGCGACGGGGTGTGCACCACCAACGTGCCCCACCGCCTGCCCACCCCTCAAATCCCGAGAAGAAAGTGACGGCAACTCATATGACTCAGACCGCACCGTTGGCCCCCGGACTGGGGTCCACGCAGGACGAACACATCGAGGCACTGTCCAACTACCAGTGGGGGTGGCACGACAGCGACTCCGCCGGCTCCACGGCCAAGCGCGGCCTCAACGAGGGCGTCGTGACCAACATCTCAGGGCTCAAGAGCGAGCCCGACTGGATGCGCGACCTTCGGCTCAAGGGGCTCAAGCTGTTCGAGAAGAAGCCCATGCCCACCTGGGGCGCGGACCTCAGCGGCATCGACTTCGACAACATCAAGTACTTCGTGCGCTCCACCGAGAAGCAGGCCCAGACCTGGGAGGACCTTCCGGACGACATCAAGAACACCTACGACCGACTGGGCATCCCTGAGGCGGAGAAGGCCCGCCTGGTTTCCGGTGTCGCGGCCCAGTACGAGTCCGAGGTGGTCTACCACAAGATCAACGAGGAGCTCGAGCGCCAGGGGGTCATCTTCCTGGACACCGACACCGCGCTGAAGGAGTACCCGGAGATGTTCCAGGAGTACTTCGGCACCGTGATCCCCGTGGGCGACAACAAGTTCGCCTCCCTCAACACGGCGGTGTGGTCCGGCGGCTCGTTCATCTACGTGCCCAAGGGCGTCCACGTCACCATTCCGCTCCAGGCCTACTTCCGGATCAACACCGAGAACATGGGCCAGTTCGAGCGGACCCTGATCATCGTCGACGAGGGCGCCTACGTGCACTACGTCGAGGGCTGCACCGCGCCGATCTACTCCTCTGATTCGCTGCACTCCGCCGTGGTGGAGATCATCGTGAAGAAGAACGCGCGCTGCCGCTACACCACCATTCAGAACTGGTCCACCAACGTCTACAACCTGGTGACCAAGCGCGCCATCTGCGAAGAGGGCGCCACGATGGAGTGGATCGACGGCAACATCGGCTCCAAGGTGACCATGAAGTACCCGGCGGTCTACCTGATGGGTGAGCACTCCCGCGGCGAGACGCTGTCGATCGCCTTCGCGGGCGCCGGGCAGCACCAGGACGCCGGTTCCAAGATGGTTCACTGCGCCCCGCACACGTCGAGCTCGATCATCTCCAAGTCCGTGGCCCGGGGCGGTGGCCGTTCCTCCTACCGTGGGCTGGTCAAGGTGGAGCCGGGTGCCTCGCACTCCGCGTCGTCGGTGAAGTGCGACGCACTGCTGGTGGACAACATCTCGCGCTCCGACACCTACCCCTACGTCGACGTCCGCGAGGACGACGTCTCGATGGCCCACGAGGCCACCGTGTCCAAGGTATCCGAGGACCAGCTGTTCTACCTCATGAGCCGTGGCATGGGCGAGGACGAGGCGATGGCCATGATCGTGCGCGGCTTCGTCGAGCCCATCGCCCGCGAGCTGCCCATGGAGTACGCGCTGGAGCTCAACCGGCTCATCGAACTGCAGATGGAAGGCGCGGTCGGCTGACCCCCGCCCGCAGACCGCACCCCCACCTTTTCAGAAAGTGAACGCTGCATTGACTACTGCAACCATGCCCATCCTCGACGGCGCCGCCAACGTCGCCGGGGCCATCGAGACCATCGAGTCGCACCTCCACCCGGAGCCCAGCTTCGACGTGGCCAAGCACCCCATGCCCACCGGCCGCGAGGAGATCTGGCGCTTCTCGCCGCTCAAGGCTCTCCGTCCACTCCTGGCCGAGGGCGACGCTCTTGGCGGCCTCGACTGGGCGGGCGAGCTTCCCGACGGCGTCGAGATGCGCGCAATCCCGGCGGCTGAGGCGCAGGAACGCGCCATTGAGCCCCCCGTCGACCGGATCGCAGCTATCGCCGCGCAGCGCACCGGCGAGGCGATCTACCTGAACGTGCCCGCCGAGGCCGTCATCGCCGAGCCCATCGTGTTCACCGCCACCGGCAGCGGCGGCCCCGCCGCCGAGTCGTTCATCGCGGACTTCGGGCGGCATTCCCGCGCCACCCTCGTGCTGCACTTCGAGGGCTCCGCCCAGTACGCCGCCAAGTACGACTTCCGCGTCGCAGACGGCGCCGAGATCAACCTCGTCTACGTCAACGACTGGGCCGAGGACACGGTGCACGGCGCCCAGATCTCCGTCCAGGTGGGCCGCGACGCGCACGTCCGCACCATCCACACCTCCCTGGGCGGCAAGGCCATCCGCATCGCGGAGCGCGCCAGCTTCGCCGGCCCGGGCGGCTCCGTGGAGCAGTTCGGCCTGTACTTCGTCAACGGCGGCCAGCACGTCGAGCACCGCATGTTCGTCGACCACAACGAGCCCCACACCAAGAGCAACGTGGACTACCGCGGCGCGCTGCAGGGCAAGGGCGCGCACTCGGTGTGGATCGGCGATGTCCTGATCCGCAAGGTCGCCAAGCAGATCGAGACCTACGAGTCCAACAAGAACCTGGTGCTGACCGACGGCTGCCAGGCGGACTCGGTGCCCAACCTCGAGATCGAGACCGGCGAGATCGCCGGCGCCGGCCACTCGTCGACCACGGGTCGCTTCGACGACAATCAGCTGTTCTACCTGATGAGCCGCGGCATCACTGAGGACGAGGCGCGGCGCCTCATCGTGCACGGCTTCTTCAACGACATCATCCGCCGGATCGGTGTTCCCGCCATCGAGCAGCGCCTGCTGGCCCAGGTGGAGCGGGAGCTGGAGCTGGTCCACGGGAGCACCGCGACGAAGGAGCACGAGTGAGCTTCGTCACCGTCGCCCAGGTCGTTCAGCTCGATCAGGCCAAGCCGCTCGCGGTGGACGTCGACGACGAGCTGACCGTGGCCCTCGTCCTCCACGGCACCGAGGTCTACGCCATCGAGGACCAGTGCAGCCACGGCAAGGTCGCGCTCAGCGAGGGCGACGTCGTCGGCGGCACCATCGAGTGCTATCTGCACGGCTCCACGTTCGACCTCGCCACCGGCCGCCCGCTCAACCTGCCCGCCACCGCACCCGTTCGGGTGTTCGCGTGCCGCATCGAGGGAGGCGACGTCCAGATCGACGTCGACGCCCCCGCCACCACCTACTGACGCACGGGGGCGAGCCCCCCGCGGACCCCCAACTCGATTCACTCAGGAGAACCAGCACCCATGTCCACTCTTGTCATCTCCGACCTGCACGTCGACGTCATCACCGAGGAGGGCAACAAGCCCATCCTCAAGGGCGTCAACCTCACCGTGAAGCCGGGCGAGATCCACGCCATCATGGGCCCCAACGGCTCCGGCAAGTCCACGCTGGCCTACGCCATCGCGGGCCACCCCAAGTACGTCATCACGCAGGGTTCCGTGACGCTCGACGGCGTCGAGCTCACCGAGCTGAAGGTTGATGAGCGCGCCCGAGCGGGTCTGTTCCTCGCCATGCAGTACCCCGTCGAGGTGCCCGGCGTCTCCGTCGCCAACTTCCTCCGCACGGCCAAGACCGCGCTCGACGGCGCCGCGCCGAAGGTCCGCACCTGGGTCAAGGAGGTCGAGGCCGCGCTCGGCCGGATGCAGCTCGACAAGACGTTCTCGGCGCGTTCCGTGAACGAGGGCTTCTCCGGCGGCGAGAAGAAGCGCCACGAGATCACCCAGCTGGAGCTGCTCAACCCGAAGGCCGCGATCCTCGACGAGACCGACTCCGGCCTCGACATCGACGCGCTGAAGATCGTCGCCGAGGGCGTCAACCGCTACTCGGAGCAGGGTGACCGCGCGGTGATCCTCATCACGCACTACACCCGCATCCTGCGCTACATCGAGCCCACGTTCGTGCACGTGTTCGTCGACGGCCGCATCGTCGCCGAGGGCGGCAAGGAGCTGGCCGACGACCTCGAGGCCACCGGCTACGAGGCCTACGTGAAGGCGTCCGCGAACGCATGATGACGCCCCCCGCTGGAGAGCTGACCGCAGATGACTGACGCCCTGGACGTCGAGCAGATCCGCGCGGACTTCCCGATCCTGCAGCGCGGGGTGGGGGAGTGGCCGTTGGTCTACCTCGATTCGGCGAACACGTCGCAGAAGCCGCGACAGGTGGTGGACGCGATCGCCGGGCACTACCTCCAGCACAACGCCAACGTCGCCCGCGCCATGCATCTGCTCGGGGCCGAGGCGACGGAGGCGTTCGAGGGGGCCCGGTCCAAGGTCGCGGGGTTCATCGGCGCGCCGCGGACCGAGGAGATCATCTTCACCAAGAACGCCTCGGAGGCACTCAACCTGTGCGCCCACACCTTGGGATCCCGGCTGAAGCCGGGCGACGAGGTGGTCATCTCCGTGATGGAGCACCACTCGAACATCGTGCCGTGGCAGCTGGCCTGCCAGCGATCCGGTGCAACCTTGCGCTGGTTCGACGTCACCGACGAGGGCCGGCTCGACCTTGAGGCCGCCGAGCGGGACGGGCTCATCAACGAGCGGACGAAGGTCGTGTCGCTGACGTGGGTGTCCAACGTGCTCGGCACCCGCAACCCGATCGCGCAGCTCGCGGCCCAGGCCCACGCCGTCGGCGCCGTCATGGTGGTGGACGCCTCTCAGGGTGTCCCGCATCAGGCCACCGACGTCGCGGCCCTGGGGGCGGATCTGGTGGCGTTCACCGGACACAAGCTGTGCGGGCCCACCGGCATCGGTGTGCTCTGGGGCCGCTACGACCTCCTCGCCGGACTGCCCCCCTACATGGGTGGCGGCGAGATGATCGAGGTCGTCGAGATGAGCCACTCCACCTACGCCCCGCCGCCGCACCGCTTCGAGGCCGGCACGCCTCCCATCGCCCAGGCCGTGGGGCTCGGCGCCGCTGTCGACTACCTGACAGGCGTCGGCATGGACCTGATTGCCGCGCACGAGCAGCAGCTCACCGAGTACGCCCTGGCGAAGCTGACCAGCATCGACGGCCTCGTCCTGCTCGGTCCGGGCGAGGCGGTGGACCGCGGCAGCGCCGTGTCGTTCAACATCGCCGGGGTGCACCCCCACGACGTGATGCAGGTGCTGGACTCCCGCGGCGTCGCGATCCGCGGTGGTCATCACTGCGCGCGCCCCCTTCACAAGCGGCTCGGCCACCAGAGCTCGACGCGGGCGTCGTCGTACCTCTACACCACACCCGCCGAGATCGACGCGCTCGCCGACGCGCTGGTGTTCACCCGCAACTACTTCGCGCCACGATTCGGAGGCTGACGTGAACATCGACGAGCTGTACCAGACGATCATCCTGGACCACTACCGCGAGAAGCATCACTCCGGGCTGCGCGAGCCGTACGAGGTGGAAGTCCACCACGTGAACCCGTCCTGCGGCGACGAGCTCACCCTGCGTGTGCACGTCGACGGCGACACGATCACCGACATCTCCTACCACGCCGAGGGCTGCTCGATCTCGCAGGCCTCCACCTCGGTGATGACGGACCTGCTGATCGGCAAGCCCGCCAGTCACGCCCTGGACCTGCACGACAAGTTCCTCGAGATGATGCAGAGTCAAGGCCGCATCGAGCCCGACGAAGACATCTTCGAAGACGCCATCGCGTTCGCCGGAGTCTCCAAGTTCCCCGCACGCGTCAAGTGCGCGCTCCTCGGCTGGTCCGCGGTCCGGGACGCCACCCTGCAAGCCACCGCCCACCCCGCTGGTTGAGCCGACGATCCGGCTCGAGCCCGGATCATCGTGTCGAAACCCCCTCGACCTCAAGGAGAACCATGTACACCCCAGAACAGCGGCCCAGCGATCTGGTCAAGGACCAGCTCCCCGACGTGGACCTGTCCCAGCCCGCAGCCCCGGCGTCAGCCGCGGCCACGGAGGATGAAGTCCTCGAGGCGATGAAGGACGTCGTCGACCCCGAGCTGATGGTCAACGTCGTCGACCTGGGCCTCGTCTACGGCGTCCAGGTCGACGAGTACGGCAACGCGACGATCGACATGACGCTCACCTCACCCACCTGCCCCCTCACCGACAAGATCGAGTACGACACCAAGTACGTGCTCGATGGCCTCGTGTCGTCGGTGACCATCAACTGGGTGTGGCTGCCGCCGTGGTCGCTCGAGGCGATCACCGAGGACGGCCGCGAGCAGCTGCGCGCAATCGGCTACAACCTCTGACGGCGGGCCTCCCGCGGGCTAGCCTCAGATCAAGGATCACTGAGACCAGGAGGCGACGATGCCCACGTTCACGACCGCAGATGACGTGACGCTCCACTACACCGACACGGGCGGCCGGGGCCGACCCCTGGTCCTCGTCCACGGCTGGCCCCTCTCGGGGGAGGCGTTCGCACGCAACCTCCCGGCCTTCGTCGAGGCCGGTCACCGCGTGATCACCTACGACAGGCGGGGGTTCGGACAGTCCGACAAGCCCGCCGGCGACGTCGACTACGACGTCCTCGCCGACGACCTCGAGGCGCTCATCCAGGACCTGGACCTGCAGGGCGCCGTGCTCCTCGGCTTCTCCATGGGTGGCGGCGAGGTGGCGCGCTACTTCAGCAGGCACGGCTCCGAGCGCATCGCCGCCGCGATCTTCTCCGGCTCCATCACACCCGCGCTGTGCATCTCCGACGACAACCCGGACGGCGCCATGCCCATGGACGGCTTCCAGGGGATGTCCGACCAGTGCGCAACGGACCGCGACGGTTTCCTCGACCAGTTCATCACCTGGTTCTACAGCACCGCCGACGGCGGCCTCCAGGTCGATGAGGACACCCGTCAGGCGGCACTGAAGATCGCCCACCAGTCCAGCCCCCATGCCGCGGCGCAGACGATCCTGATCTGGGCAACCGACCTGCGGGACGACTGCCGCGCCATCGACGTGCCAACGCTCGTCATCCACGGCGACGGAGACATCAACGTTCCCATCGACAAGTCGAGCCGTCGGATGGCCGAGTTCGTGCCGGACTCCGAGCTCGTGGTCATCCACGGCGGCCCACACGGCGTCAACGACTCGCACGCCGAGCACTGGGAGCGGGAGATCATCGGGTTCATCGGGATGCTCTAGCCGCCAGGCGTCGACTGCCGGGGTCCGGCCGGGCAGCCCGCGATAGGCTCAGCCGGTGCGCGACAACAGGGCCGGACTGGGCTACGGGCTGGCGGCCTACATCCTGTGGGGCCTGTTTCCGCTGTACTTCCAGTTCTTCGGCCGCTCCGGCGCGCTCGAGGTGGTGGCGCACCGGGCGCTGTGGTCGCTGGGGTTCTGCCTGCTCCTCATCGCGCTGCTGCGGCAGTGGGGGCTGCTGCGCGCCGCGCTGGCGGACAGGCGCACGGTCGCGGCGCTCGCCCTGGCGGGCGGCCTCATCGTCGTCAACTGGACCACCTACGTCTTCGCGGTCATGACTGAGCGGACCCTGGAGACGGCTCTCGGCTACTTCATCAACCCACTCGCGGTGGCGTGGCTCGGCATCCTCGTGTTGGGGGAACGGCTGCGACGCCTTCAGTGGGTGGCCATGGCGTTCGGGGTGGCCTCCGTCGCAGTGATGGTGGTGGGGTACGGGCAGGTTCCCTGGATCGCCCTGACTCTCGCGGGCTCGTTCGGGCTCTATTCGCTGGTGAAGAAGCTCGCAGGACGCTCTGTGGGTGCCCTGCCAGGCCTGGCGATCGAGACCGCCGCCGTCGCCCCGGTGGCAGCGGCCTACCTGGCCTACCTCGCGGCGACCGGGGGATCGACGGCGACCGGTGGCTACGGAGCGCTGCTCGCCACCACCGGCATCGTCACGGCGATCCCGCTGCTGCTGTTCGCCGCCGCGGCCCGGCGCATCTCCATGATCACCATCGCGATCCTGCAGTACCTGGCCCCCATCGGGCAGTTCCTGGTGGGCTGGCTCGTCTTCGATGAACCGATGCCGGCCGCGCGCTGGGCCGGGTTCACCCTGGTGTGGGCGGCGGTGGCGTTGTTCATCGCCGATGCGCTCCTGGCCAGCCGTAGGCGCCGCTGACCATCCTCGGTTTGCCCTGCGCGCGCCTGGCAGGGAGACTGTCAAGGTGCTACAGGTCAAGGACATCGAGGTGCGCGCGGGCGCCAGGCTGCTGCTGTCGCCGGTGTCCTTCCAGGTGATCGGGGGAGACCGGATCGGCCTGGTGGGCCGCAACGGCGCCGGGAAGACCACCCTCACCCGCATCCTGGCCGGCGAGTCGCTGCCGGCCGCGGGCACCGTGACGCGCGCCGGTCAGCTGGGCTACCTGCCGCAGGACCCGCGGTCCGGTGACCCGGAACAGATCGCCCGCGACCGTATTCTGGGCGCCCGCGGGCTGGACCAGGTGATCCAGCGGATGCGCCGAGCCGAAGAGGGCATGGGGAGCCACAGCGATTCCGTGCGCGAGGAGGCCATGGCCGCCTATTCGCGCGCCGAGGCAGATCTGGTGGCGGCAGGCGGCTACGCCGCCGAGGCCGATGCCGCGCGCATCGCGGCCAACCTGGGCCTGGCGGACCGGGTGTTGGGTCAGCCGCTGAAGACCCTCTCCGGTGGCCAACGCCGCCGCATCGAGTTGGCGCGGATCCTCTTCTCGGACGCCGAGACGCTGCTCCTCGACGAGCCCACCAACCACCTCGACGCGGATTCCGTGGTCTGGTTGCGCAGCTACCTTCAGGCCTTCCCCGGCGGCCTGATCGTGATCTCCCACGACACCGAACTGCTGAACGCGGTGGTCAACAAGGTGTACCACCTCGACGCCAACCGTGCCGAGCTGGACATCTACTCCATGAACTGGAAGCGGTACCTCCTCCAGCGCGAGACCGACGAGAAGCGACGCAAGCGTGAGCTCGCCAACGCCGAGCGCAAGGCCTCCCAGCTGATGCTGCAGGCGGACAAGATGCGCGCCAAGGCCACCAAGGCTGTCGCCGCGCAGAACATGGCCAAGCGCGCCGAGAAGCTCATGGCGGGCGTCGAGGGTGAGCGTCGGGTCGACGCCGTCGCCAAGATCCGCTTCCCGGAGCCCGCCCCGTGCGGCAAGACCCCGCTCCGCGGCCATGACCTCAGCAAGTCCTACGGATCCCTGGAGGTGTTCACCGCCGTCGATCTGGCCATCGACAAGGGATCCAAGGTGGTGATCCTCGGCCTCAACGGCGCAGGCAAGACCACCATGCTGCGCCTTCTGGCCAAGATGGAGGACCCGTCCGCCGGGCGGGTCGAACTGGGGCACGGCGCGAAGCTCGGCTACTACGCGCAGGAGCACGAGACCCTGGACGTGAAGCGCAGCGTGTTGGACAACATGAAGTCCGCCTCGCCCAACCTCAACGACACCGAGGTGCGCAAGGTCCTCGGCTCGTTCCTGTTCACCGGGGACGACGTGCAGAAGCCCGCGGGCGTGCTCTCCGGCGGCGAGAAGACGCGCCTGGCGCTCGCGATGCTCGTGGTCTCTGCCGCCAACGTCCTGCTGCTCGACGAGCCCACGAACAACCTGGACCCGGCCTCCCGCGGCGAGGTGCTCAACGCGATCCGCACCTACGCGGGGGCCGTGATCCTGGTCACCCACGATCCGGGAGCGGTCGAGGCACTGGAGCCGGACCGGGTGCTGGTGATGCCCGACGGCGTCGAAGACCTCTGGAGCGACGAGTACGCCGAGCTGATCGACCTGGCCTAGCGAGGTCTAGCGGTACGCCCCGGAGGAGCGCCGCTCAGAACACGCGGCTGACGGTCGCCTCCCACGGCTCCATCACGGGGCGGCGGGGGCCCCCCATCACCGGCACGATCGTCCCGCCCACATGCGGCCGCGGTCGCTGCTTGGCCGAGGTGTTGCATTCGATCAGGAACACCTCACCGGCCAGCTTGCGGTAGTAGGCGAAGTAGAACTTGTGGTGCGGGTGCACCCACTTCAACGCCCCGATGGTCAGGGCGCGGTGGTTCCGCCGCAGCCGGATGAGCGCCTTGTGCCACGAGAACACCGAGTCGGGGTCCGCAACCTGCTCCTCGGCGGAGAACCCCGGCTCGGTGTCGGTGCCCATCAGCCACGCGGTGCCCTCGGTGAAGCCGCCGTCGGGACTCCACCGGATCGGCACCCGGGAGTGGTCCCGCGACCCTGCCAGGATCTGTGCCCAAGCCGTGTCGGGTGCCATCCCACCGTCGATGAGCGCCTGATGGCGGTTGATCGACTCCACGTCGCGCAACTCCTCGACGCCTGCGAACGACTGGTTGATGGCCGCAAGCTCCTGCCCTTGGAACAGGAACGGGGTGCCGCGCATGGTGAGCTGGATGGTGGCCAGCATCTTCCCGATCGCGCTGCGCACCGCCGGGTCCTTCTCCAGGCCCATGCCGAACTTGCTGAGCATCCTGGGATTGTCGTGGTTGTCCAGGAACACCGCGATCCAGTCGCTGGGTGCCAGGTGCGAGTCGTAGGCGCGGTAGAACCGTTTGAGGTAGTAGAGCTGGTACCTGTAGGAGTCCCACCGCACGTGGCCCGGGTTGTCGAGCACGTCGAAGTTGAAGATCAGATCCAGTTCCCCGCGACCGTATCCGCTCAACAGTCGCCCCAGCTCCATGCCGATGCCGGGGGTCTCTCCCACCATCACCCCGATCATGTCCGGGGGGAGTGGCTCGTCGAGGGTGCCGTCGGGCCGGCGTCGACGGGGGCTCGAGACGGGCTGCTCGCGGCGCGTGAACCCGTCGCGACGCAGGCCGCGCAGGAACTCGTGCAGCCGCGGGCCGTAGAAGTAGTGCTCCACGCCGACGAACTCCAACAGCTTGCCGATGAATGGGTGCCCGTCCGGCAGACCGGGCTTCTTCGAGATGTAGTTGATGACGTCCAGCCGGAAGCCGTCGATGCCGCGCTGCATCCAGTACCGGACGATGTCGGCCACCTCGTCGCGCACGTCCTCGTTGTCCCAGTTGAGGTCCACCTGCCCGTCGGCGAACAGGTGCAGCACCCACCGCTCAGCCTCAGGCACCCAGCTCCAGCCGGGGCCGGAGAAGAAGGACGTCCAGTTGTTCGGCGGGGTGTCCGGGTCTCCCTCCACCATGAAGTAGTAGCCCCCGTAGCGGCCCGTGGGGTCCGCCACCGCCTTCCGGAACCACTCGTGCTCCGCCGAGGTGTGGTTCACGACGAGGTCGAGGATGAGCCGCATGCCGCGTTCGTGACAGGCGGCGATCAGCTGGTCGACGTCCTCCAGGGTGCCCATCTCGTCGTTGATGTCGCGGTAGTCGCTGACGTCGTAGCCCATGTCCTCGTTGGGGGACTTGAAGATGGGGGAGAGCCAGACGCAGTCCACCCCCAGTTTCTGGAGGTAGTCCAGCTTCCCGATCACGCCCTGGATATCGCCCACGCCGTCGCCTGAGGCGTCAGCGAAGGAGCGCGGATAGACCTGGTAGAACACGGCCTCGCGCCACCAGGGCGTGGGGTGCGGGGCGCGGCCATCCAGGGGGCGGTCGCGTTCCGAGTTGACCAGGTCCAGGATCACGTCCAACATCCCGGGGCCGGTGAGGGGCTGCAGCAGCCGCTCGATCCACTTCAGCTGCATCCACTCCACGGTGTAGACGAGACGGCGGGGCAGCGCGGTCTGCAGCAGCAGCTTGTCGATGACGTCGCGTCCGACGGGATGCTTGTACAGCTGGCGGACGGTGTGGCTCTTAGTCAACAGCTTGTTCGACACGTGCGTTCCTCTCGGCCAGGTCCTTGACGACGGTGGCGTAAAATTCCTCGTTCAGCTTGTACCGTGCGCGGAGCACAAGGTAGCTGACGAGGATGAGCGCCAGGGGGAGGCCCAGCATGGACATGCGCAGGATGCCGAGCCCTTCCTCGGTGACGTCATCTGGGGTTGTCGCCACGTCGATGCCGGACCAGATCAGCGTCACGCCCACCACGCCGCTGGCGATGGCGTTGCTGAGCTTGTAGATGAAGGGCTGCAGCGAGAAGGTGACGGACTCGTTGCGACGGCCCAGCTTCCACTCGCCGTACTCGACCGAGTCCGCGATGAACATCACCATCAGCAGCTGGATGGCTCCTTGCCCCGCAAACAGCAGAACCCCCGCGACACCCACCACCACGAGGGATCTGCCGGACACCAGGAACACGAGGTAGCCCGCGGCGCACAGCGCCGTGGCGAGCAGGTGAATCTGCGACCGAGTCAGCACCTTGGACGCCAGGGGGAACAGGGCAAGGGCCGCAATCTGGGAGATGCCCAGGATGGCGGCGAAGATCGCGTAGGCGCCCTCATCGAGGAAGTAGTACTTGAAGTAGTACAGCCCGAACGACGCGGTGGTGAGGTAGCCGGCCATGAACGCCACCATCGCCAACGTCACCCACAGGAGCTGGTCGTTGCGGGCGATCACGGAGAACAGCTCGCGCAGCGGCGTGGTCTCCCGGTGGCCCGCCACACGTTCTCGCGTGAATACCAGGGTCACGGACTGGAACAGCAACATGAGAACCACCAGCCCGGCCGCAAGCACGAACCACGCCGTCCGGGCATCGCCGAAGACGCCCGTCAGCCACGCCGTGATCGGCACCAACGCCACCACGATCGCGAAGAGGCCGATGTTGGCGCAGATGCGGGCCACCACCCCGATCTTCTCTCGCTCCTTCTGATCCTGCGTCAGAGACGGCAGCATCGACCAGTAGGAGATGTCGTTGATGGTGTAGGCCACCTCGTAGACGAGGTAGACCGCGGTGAACAGCACCACGTAGCCCCACCCGTCGACGCCCAGGTCCGCGAACATCAGCAGACTTGCCGCCCCCCACAGCACCGCACCCACGAGGATCCACGGCTTGAACTTCCCCCACCGGCTGCGTGTGTTGTCCACCACCACCCCCATGACGGGATCGTTGACGGCGTCGAAGACGCGCATCGCCACCAGGATGGCGGTGACGGCGGCGAGTTGCGCGCCAGAGACGTCCAGCACGTCGGTGAGGTAGAACATGAGGTACAGCGACACCAGCGCCGCAAGCATGTCGCGGCCGAGAGTGCCGAGCCCGAAACCCCAGCGTGTCGCGGTCATGGGCCCACCCTAGGGCCAACTCAGTTCACGAAGGGTGCGTCAGAGTCAGGATGCTCACTGCGAGGGTGGTCGACGCCGCGACGGTGACGCCGTGTCGGCCGTGGAACGCATTAGGGCCCATCGCGATGAGGTCCGCCACCTCCTCGGGCGCCAGGTGGAGTGGCTGGACGAGGGTGTCGAGAGCCTCCAGGCTCCAGCCGGGCAGCGAGGCCAGGACGGCGTCGGCCTTGTCGTCGGCCACCCCGAGCAGGCCGTACTCTGCGCGCACCTCGCCGAGGTGGGCGGGAGTCGGCACAGCCACGACGAGCCGGCCGCCGGGGGCGAGGACACGGGTGAACTCGGCCGGGTTGCGAGGGGCGAACACGCAGAGGAGGGCGTCGACCGCGCCGTCGCGGAGGGGGAGCCCCGCCCAGGTGTCGGCCACGATCGACGACGCCCGGGGGTGCGCCTTGGCGGCGCGTCGGGCGGCCGCCGCGGAGACGTCGGTGGCCAGGCCCTCAGCGGAAGGGTTCGCGTCCAGCGCCCGGCTGAGGTAGTAGCCGGTCCCGGCGCCCACCTCTGCGATGCGGGCTGCGCCCGAGACTTGGGCTGCCACCGCCTCCGCCAGCGGGGCGTAGTGGCCGGCGCCGAGAAACCGTGCTCGCGCCTCCAGCATGGACGGGGTGTCGGCGTTGCGCGGCGCGGCGCGGCCCAGCAGGTTGACGTAGCCCTGGCGTGCAATGTCGAAGGAATGCCCGGCCTGGCAGCGGAGGGTCTGGTCGGTGCGAGCCAACGGGAGCACGCAATGTGGGCAGCGCAGCCAGTCGAGACCGCTCACTGAGGGGGCGTCTCCTGCCCCTGAGGGGCCGCTGTCGCGGGAGGCGCGTGCTGCGACTCGAGAGGTTGCGTCTCTGTCTGCTGCGGCGTCTGTCCGCGTGCCTCCCTGCGGTCGCGGAGGTCCGCCCGCACCAGCACCACCATCCCGACCACCCCGATCAGCGTGAACGCGAACCACTGCAGCGCGTAGCTCAGATGCGGTCCCTCATCCAGCTCCGGTTCACCCAGAGGCCGCAGGACGTCCGTCTCGGGCGGAGTGGACTCAAGCAGCGCCACGTAGCCGTTGACGAGCTCCCTCCCGAGCGCCGTGCCGAGCGCCTCGGAGCTGATCAGCCGGATCTGGTTCTCGTGCGGGGTCATCGCCCCCTCGTCGCCCCGGTCGTTGCGGCGCACGAAGCCGGTGACGGTGACCTCACCCTCGGGCGGGGCAGGCAGCGCCCCGTCCGGATACCCGGGCTGCCGCACCAGGAAGCCTCGGTTGATCAGCAGGGAGTCGCCCTGGGCGGTGTCCAGCACCGCGACAGCCTCGCTGCCGTAGGCGCCGTCGAGGGAGCGGTAGCGCACCTGGAACTGCTCGCCCGTGTAGGTGCCGGTGGCCGAGACCCGGTACCACTGGTCCGCGTCGTCGATGACGCCGGTCATCACCTCGTCGTAGGACACCACAGGCAGCGCACGATGGGCCTCGACGACGGCGTTGTTCTCGCGTCGCTCGTCGAGCCGCCGCAGCTGCCACTGTCCGAGCATGACGAACACGGTGGCCAGCACCGCGGCGAAGACGCCCATGGCGATCCACCGCTTGACCTGCCTGCTCAATGATCCTCCTCGACGGTGCCCGGCACCACGTCCCCGCCCGTGATGGCGCCCCGGACCTCACCCCTGTCGTCGTCTGCCGCCACCACCGGAGGGGGGCGATGATCCGCGCTGTTGGCGAACAACACCGCGAAGGCAGGTAGAAGGGCGGCCGCGCCCAGCGCCACCACCTTCCACCAGCCCGGCACCACCAGAAACAACAGGAAGCAGGCGGTGCGCACCGCCATGGTGATGAGATAACGCCGCTGGCGTTCCTCCAGCTCAAGGGTGCGTCCGCGACCGGCGCTGGTGATCAGCGTCGAGTCGTCTCCCTTGGCCATGCCCGCCAGCATAGTCCGGGCCGCGGGAGACCCCCTCGAAACGGGGGGCGTGCGGTAGGTTGCTCCCGTGGTTTCAGAATCTAGAGTGGTCCTCGTCACCGGCGGATCCAAGGGCATCGGGCGCGCGATGGCGGAGGCGTTCCGCGACGCCGGGTACCGTGTCGCCGCCACCTACCGCTCAGGCGGCGTACCGGAAGGCGTCCTCGGCGTCCCGTGCGACATCACGGATCAGGGACAGGTGGACCAGGCGTTCACCACCGTCGAGGCCGAACTCGGCCCGGTGGAGATCCTGGTGGCCAACGCAGGGGTGACCAAGGACACCTTGCTCATGCGCATGTCGGACGAGGATTGGCAGTCGGTCATCGACACCAACCTCACCGGCACCTTCCGTGTGGTGCGCCGCGCCAGCCGCCCCATGATGCGGTCCCGCTTCGGCCGGATCATCCTCATCTCGTCCGTGGTGGGCCTTCTCGGTTCGCCAGGGCAGATCAATTACTCCTCGTCGAAGGCGGCTCTCGTCGGGATGGCCCGCAGCCTGACCCGGGAGATCGGGTCCCGCAACGTGACCACCAACGTGATCGCGCCGGGGTTCATCGAGACCGACATGACCGCCGTCCTGCCCGAGGGCACCATCGCGGATTACACCAAGCGGATCCCCGCGGGTCGCCTCGGCAGCGTCGACGACGTGGCCCAGGCCGCTCTTTTCCTGGCCGGCGAGCACGCCGGCTACATCTCCGGCGCCGTCATCCCCGTTGACGGCGGCCTCGGCATGGGTCACTGAGAAAGGACCTGACGATGGGTCTCCTTGAAGGCAAGAACATCCTGGTCACCGGCGTGACCATGCGGACCTCGATCGCGTACGCGGTCGCAGAGATCGCGCAGCGCGAGGGCGCCACGATCGTGGTCTCGGCGGCCGGTCGCGCCATCGGCCCGGCCCAGCGGGCCATCTCCAAGCTGGACCCGGTGCCGCCGCTGATTGAGCTGGACGTCACGGACCCCGAGCACCTCGCTGCGCTTCCGGGCGTGTTGGCCGAGCACTTCGACGGCGGCCTGGACGGCATCGTGCACTCGATCGCCTACGCCCACCCGGAGAAGGCCCTGGGGGGCGCGTTTCTCACCACGGACTGGGAGACGGTCGGAGCCGCCCTGCACATCTCCGCATACTCGCTGCAGTCGCTGACCATGGCCTGCAAGCCGCTGCTCAACCGCGGCGCCAGCGTGGTGGGCCTCACCTTCGACGCCCGGATCAGCTGGCCCACCTACGACTGGATGGGCGTGGCCAAGGCGGCGCTGGAGTCCACCTCGCGTTACCTGGCCCGGTACCTCGGCCCGGACGGCATCCGCTGCAACCTGGTGGCCGCAGGCCCCCTGGACACCGTGGCGAAGAAGGCCATCCCGGGAGCATCGTCCTTCAACGACACCTGGTCGACGCGCTCCCCCCTGCCCTGGGACACCTCGGACGCCGTCCCCTCCGCGAAGGCCGTCGTGGCGCTGCTGAGCGACTGGTTCCCCGCCACCACAGGCGAGATGATCCACGTCGACGGCGGGCTGCACTCCACCGGAGCCTGAGCGGTCGCGGGGAGGCCCGACAGCACGTGGTGGGTGGTGCGGGCCGGTCCCGCCCGTGACTCCGGGGGTGGCCCAAGCGCCTGCCCCTTCGCACATGCCCGACCAACCCGGCCCGGCCCGCACCCCCACCTCCCAGCGCGTTTCATCGTCCGCCCGGCCTGCAGTCACCCGCTGGCGGCGTCCGGTAGGTTGGGTGGCATGGCAGCGGTGGCAGAACTAGCGGGCGTGACGATCAAGCGTGGCGGGGCCACCCTCCTCGACGATGTGAGCCTCGTGATCGGCGAGGCGCAGCGCTGGGTGGTCATCGGCCCCAACGGCGCCGGGAAGACCACGCTGCTCCAGCTCCTGTCGGCCCAGCTGTACCCCAGCGACGGCATCGTCGGCATCCTCGGGGAGGTGGTGGGCACCGTCGACGTGTTCGAGCTTCGGCCCCGCATCGGGCTCACGTCCTCCGCGCTCGCGGACCGGATCCCCGCCGACGAGCGGGTCAGCGACGTGGTGCTCTCGGCCGCCTACGCCATCGTCGGCCGGTGGCGCGAGGAGTACGACGAGTACGACGTGGCCCAGGCGGACCACCTGCTGTCGTCGATGCGCGTCGCCCACCTTCGTGAGCGCACGTTCGGCACCCTCAGCGAGGGCGAGCGCAAGCGGGTGCAGATCGCCCGGGCGCTGATGACGGACCCCGAGCTGCTGCTGTTGGACGAGCCCGCTGGCGGCCTGGATCTCGCCGGGCGGGAGGCGCTGGTGGACACCTTGTCCGCCCTCTGCGTGGACCCCGACTCCCCGGCGACGGTGCTGGTCACCCACCACGTGGAGGAGATCCCGCAGGGTGTCACGCACTGCCTCCTGATGCGCGACGGGCGCATCGTGGCCGACGGGCCGATCAGCTCCACGCTCACCGACGAAAACCTCAGCCGCACCTTCGACATGCCGCTGCGCGTCACCCACGACGGCGGACGCTGGAGCGCGAGGAGCCGAATGTGAACGAGTGGCTGGAATGGATCCGGACCAACCTGTGGGCAGGCTGGGGCATTCTGGCCGCCCTCCTCGCCGCGGCCGAGCTCCTCACCATGGACCTCACCCTCCTCATGCTCGCCTCGGGGGCGGTGATGGGCGGCGTCACCGCGCTGATCTTTCCCGGTCTCGTCTGGCTGCAGGTCCTCGTCGCGCTCACCACCGCCGTCCTCACCCTGTTCGTGCTGCGCCCCACCCTCCTCGAACGCGTCCGGCGGGCCCCCGGCTACCGTTCCTCGCTGGACAAGCTGGTGGGGGCATCTGGACGCTCGCAGGGAGAGATCACCGGCAGCCGGGGCGAGGTGAAGGTCGAGGGTCAGATCTGGGAGGCGCGCTCCTTCGACCCGAACGTCGTGATCGGCCCCGACGAGGACGTCGAGGTGTTCGGCCTCGACGGCATCACGCTCATCGTCTATCCCACCCATCGTCAGCTCGGCAGCTAACCTCCTAGGAGAAAAACCATGCCCGACATCACTCTCTGGGTACTCATCGCACTCGTCATCCTCATCGTCATGACGCTGGCGGCCACACTTAAGATCATCCGGCAGCAGAAGGTTGCGCTGGTCGAACGGCTGGGCAAGTTCCGCAAGGCGCTTGAGCCGGGCCCCCACCTCGTCGTCCCGTTCTTCGACCAGGTCCGCTACGTGCTGGACATGCGCGAGGAGGTGGTGCCGTTCCCGCCGCAGGGCGTCATCACCGAGGACAACCTGATGGTCTCCATCGACTCGGTCATCTACTTCCAGATCGTCGATCCGGTGCGCGCCGCCTACGAGGCGCAGAACTACCGCGCCGCCATCGAACAGCTCACCATGACCACGCTGCGCAACATCATCGGCGGCATGGACCTCGAGGCCGCGCTGACCTCACGCGAGGAGATCAACCAGCGGCTTCGTGCCGTGCTCGACGAGGCCACCGGCAAGTGGGGCATCAAGGTCAACCGGGTGGAGCTGCGCGCCATCGAGCCGCCGCCCACCATCCGTGACGCGATGGAGAAGGGCGCCCGCGCCGAGCGCGACAAGAGGGCCTCCATCCTCATCGCCGAAGGGCAGCGTCAGTCTCAGATCCTGTCTGCGGGTGGCGACAGGGAGGCGGCGATCCTGCGCGCACAGGGCGACCGTGAAGCCGCTGTGCTGCGTGCCCAGGCCGACAGGCAGGCGCAGATGCTGCACGCCGAGGGTGAGGCGCAGGCCATCACCAAGGTGTTCAACGCCATTCACGCCGCAGAACCCGATCAGGCGCTGCTGGCCTACCAGTACATGCAGATGCTGCCGAAGCTCGCCAAGGGCGATTCGAACAAGGTGTGGGTCATCCCCAGCGAGCTCAACGATGCCCTCAAGGGCCTGGGCCAGGTGGCCGAGACTGGCGGGGTCCGCGACTACGTGTCTCAGGCCGCGCAGAAGTTCGAGGCACCCGAGATGGTGGACGTGCAGGCGGAGATCGAGGAACAGGCCGTGCGTGATCGTCAGCGTTCCAACGCCACCGTCGAGCAGGCGATCGCCGATGCGCAGGCCCTTGATGCGGGGCGCGCCGCGTCGAGGCGGGCGCACATCAGCACCACGCCCAGATCGTTGGCGCCCTCCGGTGAGGAACCGCTGTCCATCGGGGACGGTAACTCGTCCTCCTCACCCCAGCCGTCCTCCTCACCCCAGCAGGCCGGCGAGGAGCAGTCCAGCCCGTGGGGGCCTCAGTCCTGAGCCTCGCGCAGCCTCGTGGCCAGCACCGAGCTGGCCAGCAGTTGCGCCTGGTGGTACAGCATGAGCGGGATCACCAGCACACCGACGGTGGCGCCGGGGAACAGCACGCTGGCCATGGGCACGCCCGTGGCCAGCGACTTCTTGGTGCCGCAGAACATGAGCGCGATCCGGTCCTCGCGCGGGAAGCCGAGCCACCCGCCCAGCGCCCACGTGTAGGAGAACATCAGGGCCAGGAGTGCCAGCGCAAGGGGAACCAGCAGCAGGAGTTCGGTGAGCGCCAGCTGCTGCCAGACGCCGGAGACGCGCAGTTCGGAGAAGGCGCCGTAGACGATCAGCATGATCACCGCCTGGTCCAGGAACTTGAGGCGCGCCTTGTGCCGGGCCATGAATCCGGCCGTCACCACCCGCGACAGCTGCCCCAGCACGAAGGGCAGCAAGAGTTGCACCACCACGCCCCACACCTGCTCGAAGCCGATCGATCCGCCGCTGGCTGTGGGGATGAACACGATGGCCAGCAGCGGGGTGATCACCACCCCCAGGACGTTCGAGGCCGTCGCCGAGACCATGGCGGCGGCCACGTTGCCGCCGGCCAGCGAGGTGAAGGTGATCGACGACTGCACAGTCGAGGGCACCAGGCATAGGAAGATCAGCCCAACCCGGATGGGGGCCGACAACACGGCGTCGGGGATGGCCAGCACGGGGACCGCCAACAGCGGAAAGACGACGAACGTGGTGCTGAGGATGGCCAGGTGCAGCCTCCAGTTCTTCAACCCCGATCGGGTCTCGGCAGCGGACAGCCGCGCGCCGTAGCCGAAGAAGAGCACGAAGACGCCCACCCGGGTGACCAGGTCCAGGATCTCGGCGGGACGCCCGCTCACCGGCAGCAGCAGGCCGAGGGCCAAGGTGCCGAGGATGATCACGAGGATGGGGTCGACCTTCAGTTTCACTGACTCTCCTCCAGACGGGCCGCCAGGACCCCGCGCACGGCGTTGGTGACGGTGATGGCGTCGGCCCGGCGGAGTTCCGCCACCGTCACGGGGTACTCCGCCACAGACCCTGCTCCGAGCAGCGCGGGGTCGGAGAGGACCGCCGAGCGTTGGACGCCGTCGAGAATTCCCAGGTCGAGCGGCGGGGTGACCCAACGGCCGTCGAGGAGAGCGAACACCGATGTGCGTCCCCCTTCCAAGATGCGGCCATGGGCGTCGAAACCGATGGTGTCGAAGGCCCCAGCCGCGGAGGCCGCACGCACGGCGTCGTCGTAGAGTCCGCGCGCCGAGGTCTTGTGCCTGGCCAGCGGCCCGGGGACCCACGGCGCGTCGGCCAGCACGATTCGCGCCTGGGCCAGTGGGGGCTCCAGGGGGGTCCGGGTCACCGACGCCGCGCCCGTGGGGGCCACGTCGATGGCCACCCGCCAGGCACCGGTTGGAGTGTCGCGGACGGCCGCCTCCACCACCGCCTCGACGGGGCCGAAGCCCAGCTCGCGGGCCGAGGCGGTCAGCCGTGCCTGATGCCTGGTGCCGAGCGGCGCGACGCCATCGACCACGCGCAGGGTCTCCTTCAATGTCACGGTGGGTCTCAGGCCGGTGGCGAAGGCGGCCTTCGCGAGGCACTCGGCCCACTCGCCGTCAGGGGTGCTGTCCGCGACCACCCCGGAGCCGATGCCGAGCCGCACCCTGCCCTCGCCGTCGACCTCCAGGGTGCGGATGGCGATGCTGAGGTTCATGGCCCAGCCCAGTTCGTCGGCGGCAGGATCGATCAGGCCGAGGCTACCGGTGTAGAGCCCGCGACCGTCCCGCTCAGCGCGGCGGATGAGGCGCATGCTGGCCAGCTTGGGCGCCCCGGTGATCGACCCGCAGGGGAAGGTGGCGGCGAGGAGGTCCGCCGGCGTCGTGCCGGGGACCAGGCGGCCGCTGACCGTGCTGGTCATCTGCCACAGGTCACCGACCCGCTCCACCTCGAACAACCTTGACACCGCCACTGTTCCGGGCACCGCGACGCGGCTGAGGTCGTTGCGGAGGAGGTCGACGATCATCAGGTTCTCTGCCCGGTTCTTGGGGTCCTCGCGCAGGGCGACGGGGTCCGTCCAGGCCGGCGCCGTGCCCTTCATCGGCCTGGCCACCGCCGAACCATCGGCCACGCGGATGAACAACTCGGGGGAGAGGCTGAGCGTCCAGGGCGCCGCCGGCGCGGGAAGGCGCGCCAGTGCCCCGTACGCGGCCGGCTGCCGCCGGCGCAGCCTGGCGTAGAGGGCCATCGGGTCGCCGACGAGGCGGGCGGTGACCCGGTGGGTGTAGTTGACCTGGTAGCTGGTGCCGGCCGCGATGGCCTCCTGGAGGTCGGCCACAGCCAGGCCGAAGTGGGGGTGGTCCACGTCGTGCGCGATCTCCGCCAGCCACCCGTGGCCGTTGTCGGGCAGCACGTCGACGGGGTCCACGGGCGCCCGATCCTGGAACCAGTAGACCGCGCCCGGCGCGGTGTCCTGGAGCCCGGCGTGCGCCTCGCCCAGATCGTAGGGGAGCCAGGCGAAGGCGTGCAGCCCTTCCGCCCAGCCGTCGCGTAGCGCCGCGTCCAGGCCCTCCAGCGTGACCGGGGTCACCCGACGGAGCCCGGTGAGAAGGGTCGCGCTGCCCCGACGGGCGTCGTCGAGCAGCACGAACGGGTCCATGGCGCCCAAGGCTATCCCGATCGTCCGCATCGGGGTCGGGCGGTATCGTCGGGCCGTGCTGATCGACGTGACCGACCCCACCGACGAACGGCTCTCGGACTTCGCGGGCCTCCGCGATGCCCAGTTGCGGCGCTCTGATGAGAGTCGATTCATCGCGGAGGGCGTCAAGATCATCGAGCGGGCCCTCGCGGCCGGGTGCCGCCCCAGGTCCCTCCTGCTGCAGCCGAGATGGCTGACGGGCGTGGAACCGCTGCTGCAGGGCTGGCCCGACGTGCCGGTCTACGTATCGACGGAGGCGCTGATCGAGAAGATCAGCGGCTTCCACGTCCACAGGGGGGCGCTCGGCTCCTTCGACCGCCCGCCTGAGGCGACCTGGGAGCAGATCTTGGCGGCCCGGCGCGTCATCGTCTGCGAGGAGATCGTCGACCACGCCA
Organism: Tessaracoccus luoxuelianae; assembly: GCF_054483915.1. Lineage (NCBI taxonomy): Bacteria > Bacillati > Actinomycetota > Actinomycetes > Propionibacteriales > Propionibacteriaceae > Tessaracoccus > Tessaracoccus luoxuelianae. Next base: position 1,823,285 of record NZ_CM137013.1, read on the forward strand.
ACATCGGCGCCATCATCAGAGTGGCGGCCGGGCTCGGCTGGGATGCGGTCATTGTCTCCCCAGGCAGCGCCGACCCGCTCTACCGGCGTGCGATCAAGGCCTCCATGGGCGCCTCGCTCGCGTTGCCGTGGCGCCGCATGGACTCCGACGCGGACCTCACCCGCCTCCGCGAGGCCGGCTTTGCGCTTGTCGCCTCGACGCTGTCAACCGCGGCCGTGGAGCTCGCCGAATTCGAGGCGCCGGAGAGGGTGGCGCTGCTGCTCGGCACCGAGGGCCGCGGCCTGAGCGACGCGTGGCTGGCCGCCGCTGATCATCACGTGACCATTCCCATGGCCCAGGGCGTGGACTCGCTGAACGTGGCCGCGGCCGCCGCGATCCTCGCCTATGGACTGGGCCCGAGAGTTCACTCCCCTTAAAGGGGACCGAACTCAGGTCTGCGGGGGCTCGGGTTCTCCGGCAGGGGTGGCGTGGGCGGCCTTGGGGGAGATCGGCCAGTCCTCCGGATAGCGCCAGGCCAGCTCGGCCACCTTGGCGTCCAGCTGCCGGCGGGAGCGCGCGGAGAGGCGGTCACCGAAGACGGTGCCGTTGAGGTGATCGGTCTCGTGCTGGAGGCAGCGGGCGAGCAGGCCGGTGCCCTCCACGACGATCTCGTTGCCCCATGGATCCTGACCGACGCAGCGGGCCTTGTCCGGCCGCGCCAGCATGGCGTAACCGCCCGGGAACGACAGGCAGCCCTCGTCCGCGGCGTCCAGCTGGCGGTCGCTGCCCTCCGGCACGGTGACCACCGGGTTGCACACGACGCCGGTCTGGAGCCGGTCGTCACCGTCGGGGCATTCGTAGATGAACACCGCGAGCCCCACCCCCACCTGGGTGGCGGCCAGGCCCACGCCCTCCGAGGCGCGCATGGTGGCGAACATGTCACGGATGAGCGTGTGCAGCTCCTCACCGAACTCGGTGACCGGCTCGGTCCTGGCGTGCATGACGGGGGTTCCCCACCTGGTCATCGGGCGGACGGAGCCGCCCTGGGTGAGATCGTCCTGCGCCATGTGTCCTCCAGCAGTGCTCGTCCACGCTCTTTCGGGTGCCCAGTATGCCGCACGGGTGTCGTGCTGCGCCCCGGCGTGCGCGGTGCGCGACACTGACAGGTATGGAGCTTCCCCCGGGGTGGTCCGCCCTGCTGGACGAGTACTCGGCGCACCTCAGCGCCGAGCGTGGCCTGTCGCCCCACACGGTGCGCGCCTACCGCACTGATCTGGTGGATCTGGCACGCTTCGTCGACGTCGAGGTGGGCCGCGTCACCCTCGGGCGGCTGCGTGGCTGGCTGGCCCGGATGGCAGACGACGGCGCGGCGACGGCCACGGTGCAGCGCCGGGTGGCGTGCGCGCGGGGGTTCTTCGCCTGGGCTCAGCGCGAGGTGCCCTTGTCCGTGAACCCCGCCGCGCGGCTCCGGGCGCCGAAGCGTCGGCAGCACCTCCCCACCGTGCTGCCCGTCGGCGCCGTGGAGGCGGGCATCTCCGGGGCGGAAGCGCGGGTGGGCGAGGATGACGCTCCGCTCGCGAGAAGGGATCTGGCGCTGGTGGAGGTCCTCTACTCCGGCGGCCTGCGCGTCTCGGAGGCGTGCGGACTGCTGCTCCGCGACGTCGACAGGGAGCGTCAGTCCCTGAGCGTGCTGGGCAAGGGGGGCAAGCACCGCACCGTGCCGGTGGGACTGCCCGCGCTCCGCGCGATCGACTCCTGGCTCGACCTGCGCCCCCTGCTGGCAAGGGCGGGCAGCCCGGAGACTGTGTTTCTGGGGGCCAGGGGCGCCGCGCTGGATCCGAGGGTGGCCCGCAGGGTGGTCCATGCCCTCACCTCGGCAGGCGGCACGGGGATGGATGTGGGGCCGCACGGGCTCCGGCACGCGATGGCCACCCACCTCATCGAGGGCGGCGCGGACCTTCGCAGCGTGCAGGAGATGCTCGGCCACGCGTCGGTGGCCACCACCCAGATCTACACACATGTCACCTCCGAGCGACTCCGCGACGCCTTCCGGCAGGCACATCCGCGCGCCTGACTCCTGGCGGGCCGGGGAGCCGGTCACCCACCGGAGCCGGAGTGCAACGCAAGCGGATCGGTCAGGCTGCCGTTCCGCCACGCCATCCAGTGCAGGTGGCACCCGGTGGACAGTCCGGTGTTGCCGACGCTCCCGATGCGAGCCCCCGCGGCCACCTGCTGGCCCTCACGCACCTCCAGCCCCGGCAGGTGTGTGTACGCCATGGACAGGCCCCCTCCGTGATCGATCCTCACCCGGTAGCCATAGGCCACGTGGAAGGATGCGTCCACCACCACGCCGCCGCTGGGGGCGTGGACAGGGGTTCCGCAGGAGGCGGCCAGGTCCACGCCGTCGTGCAGTTTGACCACGCCCGTGACGGGGTGGCGGCGCATCCCGAACGGGGACGACACCCTCCCGTCCACTGGCAGGGACCCGACGGTGGTGACGTGGGCCGCAAGCAGCTCCGGCATCGGCCTGGGCTGCGACCCGGCGGGCAGCAGCCTGACCACGGCGGTCTCGAGGTAGAGCAGGGGATCGAGGTAGCGCTCACCGTCGGTGAGTCCCCAGTGCAGGCACGCCGCCCCGTCGCAATGCCCCGCCGCGAGCGTGCCGATGCGGTCCCCGGCGGCGACCACCTCGCCCTCGCCGATCCCCGGAGAGACCGGTTGATACGTGGTCCGCCACCCGTTCCCATGGTCGATGGAGACCGTGCCGCGGCCGGCCACGAAACCCGAGAAGTGCACGCGCCCAGCCGCCGCCGCCCTCACAGCCGTCCCCGCCGTGCCTGAAAGGTCCACCCCGCGATGACCGGGTGCGTAGGGCGAGGCGGGCGCGTCGAACCCACGCATGGGCCGGCCCTCAACGGGAGGCTCCAGGAGCAGGCCGGCATCCGCGGCCGCGGTGGCGACGCAGGACAGCATGGCGAACAGCCAGAGGGAGAGCAGGAATCGGCGCATGCCCCTTGTTCGTCAGCGTGCGCCCCGATCTCCCGCCGGCGCTGCCAGCTGTGGACAGGTGCGTTTGTCGCCGTCGGACGCACCCGTCTAAGATGACCCTGCAACCCTTGGGTTGACATCGCATGCGCCGCGCGGGGGACCGCCGGTGGCCGCGTGGTCCCGCTCCCCGGAGCGGGTGCGGCGCCGGGCGCATCAGGCATTGGCCCCGCTGGGGTCATCGTAACCACCGTGGGCCCTCGGCCCACCGAAGTCAGGCAGGGCGGAGCCCTGCCGCGAAAGGACCGGCCATGGCCGTCGTCTCCACCCGCCAGCTGCTCGAATCGGGCGTGCACTTCGGGCACCAGACCCGTCGTTGGAACCCCAAGATGAAGCGGTTCATCTTCACCGAGCGCAACGGCATCTACATCATCGACCTCCAGCTCTCGCTGAGCTACATCGACAAGGCGTACCACTTCGTCAAGTCCACCGTGGCGCGCGGCGGCCAGGTGCTCTTCGTCGGCACCAAGAAGCAGGCCCAGGAGGCCATCGCCGAGCAGGCCACGCGCGTGGGCATGCCCTACGTGAACCAGCGCTGGCTGGGCGGAATGCTCACCAACTTCCACACGGTCACCAAGCGCATCCAGCGCCTGAAGGAGCTGGAGGGCATGGACTTCGCCGACGTTCCCGGCTCCGGGCTCACGAAGAAGGAGCTCCTGCAGCTCGAGCGCGAGAAGATCAAGCTGGACAAGACCCTCGGCGGCATCCGCGACATGGCCAAGACCCCGCAGGCGGTCTGGATCGTGGACACCAAGAAGGAGCACCTCGCCGTCGACGAGGCACGCAAGCTGCACATCCCTGTGGTGGGCATCCTGGACACCAACTGCGATCCCGATGAGGTGGACTACGCGGTGCCGGGCAACGACGACGCCATCCGTTCCGTGGCGCTGCTGACCCGCATCATCGCCGACGCTGTCGCCGAGGGCCTCATCGAGCGCTCCGCCGGCCGCAGTGGCGAGCAGGTCGCCGCCGAGCCGATGCCTGACTGGGAGCTGGAGCTCCTCGGCGCCGAGGCCACCCCGGCCGAGGCCCCGGTCGCCGAGGCCGAGGTCGCCGCCCCCGCGGTGGAGGAAGCCCCCGCAGCCGAGGCCGCCCCGGCCGTTGAGGCTGAGGTCGCCCCCGCCGTCGAGGCCGAGGCCACCGCCGTCGACGCCGAGGCACCCGCCTCGGACGACGACACCACCGCCGCCAACTGATCCACACTAACAAGACGGGAAACACCACTCATGGCAATTGCTGCCGCTGACGTGAAGAAGCTCCGCGACGCCACCGGCGCGGGGATGATGGACGCGAAGAGGGCCCTCACCGAGGCCGAGGGTGACTTCGAGAAGGCCATTGAGCTGCTGCGCATCTCAGGCCTGGCCAAGGCCGCCAAGCGGGCAGACCGCGAGGCCACCAACGGCATCGTCGCCGGCCGCGACGGGGCACTCATCCAGTTCGCCTCCGAGACCGACTTCGTCGCCAAGAACGCCGAGTTCGTGGCCCTCGCCGACGAGATCCTCTCCGCCGTCCTCACTTCCGGTGCCACGGACGTCGCCTCCACCAACGAGGCCGTCCTGGCGTCCGGCGCCAAGGTGCTGGACGCGGTCCAGGAGCTGGGTGCCAAGATCGGAGAGAACCTCTCCGTGGTCAACACGGCCAACTTCGACGGCGCCACCCACCTTTACCTGCACCGCCGCGCCGCGGACCTGCCCCCGCAGGTCGGCGTCCTCGTCGAGTACAAGGGCGACGAGGCGCTCGCGCACCAGGTGACGATGCAGATCGCCGCCATGTCGCCCCAGTGGGTCACCCGCGACGAGGTGCCGGCGGACGTCGTCGAGAACGAGCGACGGATCGCCGAGGCCACCGCCAAGGAGGAGGGCAAGCCCGAGGGCGCCCTCCCGCGGATCGTCGAGGGTCGCGTCGGCGGCTTCTTCAAGGACGTCGTCCTGGTTGACCAGGCCGCAGTCTGGGAGGACAAGAAGTCCGTCGGTGACGCGCTCAAGGCCGGCAACACCGAGATCGTGCGCTTCGTGCGGTTCGCCGTCGGCTCCTGACCCAGGACAAGCAGCCCGCTGCACAGTGAAGTAGAGTGACGTGCGCCGCGACCCGCTCGGGTCGCGGCGCACGCGCATGAGGCGACCCAGCCAGAACGAGGAGGCCCAGTGGCTTATCGACGAGTCCTTCTGAAGCTGTCGGGGGAGGTGTTCGGCGGCGGAAAGCTCGGCGTGGATCCCATCGTGGTGGCCAACATCGCCGAGCAGATCGCCGAGGTGGTTCGATCCGGCACCCAGGTCGCGGTGGTCGTCGGCGGAGGCAACTACTTCCGCGGCGCCGAGTTGTCGCAGAACGGGATGGCGCGGGACCGGGCCGACTACATGGGCATGCTCGGCACTGTGATGAACAGCATCGCCCTGCAGGACTTCTGCGAGAAGGCCGGCATCGAGACCCGCGTCCAGTCGGCGATCAACATGGCTCAGGTGGCGGAGCCCTACATTCCACGGCGCGCCGAGCGACACCTCGAGAAGGGGCGCCTGGTCATCTTCGGCGCCGGTTCCGGCATGCCCTACTTCTCCACCGACACCGTAGCGGCCCAGCGGGCCCTCGAGATCGGGGCCGAGGTGCTGCTGATGGGCAAGCAGGGCGTCGACGGCGTCTACAACAAGGACCCCAAGACCCACCCCGAAGCCACCAAGTTCGATCGCCTGTCCTACGACCAGTTCCTCCTGGAGGACCTGAAGGTCGCTGACGCCACGGCCATTTCGCTGGCGCGCGACAACAACCTCAGTATCGTCTTCTTCAACCTCTCCACACCGGGCAACATCGGGCGAGTCGTCGCCGGCGAGCCGATCGGCACCCTGGTCTCGCGCTAGCCACCCCAGTCACCTCAGGAGCACTTTCATGATCGCCGAAACCCAGAACGACGCCTCCACCAAGATGCAGCACGCCGTGGACCACACCCGCGAGGACATGTCCACCATCCGAACGGGGCGGGCGCATCCCGCGATGTTCAACAGGATCACCGCGGACTACTACGGCGCGCCCACGCCCCTGCAGCAGCTGGCCAGCTTCACCTCGCCCGACCCGCGCTCCATGGTGATCACCCCGTTCGACAGGAGCGCCATCGGTGCCATCGAGCGCGCCATCCGCGACGCGGATCTCGGTGTCAATCCCAGTAACGACGGCAACTCGGTGCGCATCCTCGTGCCCCAGCTGACCGAGGAGCGTCGCCGCGAGTACATCAAGATGGCCAAGGCCAAGGCCGAGGACGGCCGCATCGCGGTGCGCAACGTCCGTCGGCACGCCATGGACCACCTGAAGAAGGCCCAGAAGGACGGCGAGATCACCGAGGATGACCTGGCGCGTGCCGAGAAGGCGCTCGACGCCAGCACGAAGAAGTTCGTGGAGAGCATCGACGAGCTGTTCAAGCACAAGGAAGCTGAGCTGCTCGAGGTCTGATGACCACCAGCGACAACCAGACCCGCACCCCGAAGGCCGGCCGGGACCTCCCGGTGGCCATCGGGGTGGGCGTCGCGTTGTTCGTGTCCTTCGCCGTGGGACTCATCTGGTTCCCCTGGCTGTTCATCGGCCTGGTCGCCGTGGGGTTGAGTGCCGCGGCCGTCGAGGTGCATCGTGCGCTCCTGAGGAAGGGGATGCGTGCCGAGATCCTGCCCATCGTGGCGGGCACCGCGCTCAGCGTGATCGGTGGCTACCTCGCGGCCGTCACGGATATGCGGGTCACCCCGACGTCGTTCGTCATCATCTGCCTGGGCGCCACCACCATCGTCGCGCTGGCGTCGCGGCTTTTCCGCGGCGCCGAGGGCTTCGTCCTCGACGTCGCGGCCAGCGCCCTGGTGATCGCCTACATCCCGTTGCTCGGCATGTTCGTGCCGCTCCTGATGGCGGCGCCCGACGGCCAGCTCCGGATCCTCACCGTCATCGCGTGCGTCGTCGCCTCCGATACGGGCGCCTACGCCGTGGGCTCGCTGATCGGACGGCACAAGCTCGCCCCGCACATCAGCCCGGGCAAGACGTGGGAGGGCCTGGCCGGCGGTGTCGCGGTGACCACCGCCGTGGCCGTCCTGGCCGCTGTGTCCCTCCTCGGAGCGCCGTGGTGGGTCGGTCTCCCGCTCGGAATACTGGTGAGTCTTGCAGCCACCACCGGTGATCTCGTCGAGTCCCTGCTCAAGCGCGACGCCGGAATCAAGGACATGTCCAACTTTCTCCCCGGCCACGGGGGTGTCATGGATCGCCTGGACTCGATGCTCGTGGCCGTTCCCGTCGGCTGGCTCGTCCTCCATCTCGCCCTCGGCGGCTGACCTCTCTCCATCGAAAAGGTGACCAATGTCCGGAACACAGCTGCCCATCGTCTTCGATGCGCCCGCCAGGGGTAAGGCCCCCAAGCACTGGCTGGATCTGAGCGTCGACGAGCGGATCGACGCCACCCAGAGGCTCGGCCTGCCCAAGTTCCGTGCCAATCAGATCTCTCGGCACCTCTTCGACAGGCTCGAAGACAGCGTCGCCGGGTTCTCCGACATTCCGGCCTCCATCCGCGACGACCTGGGGGAGCAGCTGTTCCCGCGCCTGCTCGATCAGGTGACCCAGCGCACCGCGGACCGCGGCACCACCATCAAGACCCTCTGGCGCCTGCACGACGGCTCCCTCCTCGAGTCCGTGCTCATGCGCTACCCAGGCCGCTCCACACTGTGCATCTCGTCGCAGGCCGGCTGCGGGATGGCCTGCCCGTTCTGCGCCACCGGCCAGGGAGGCCTGCAGCGCAACCTGAGCCAGGCGGAGATCACAGTCCAGGCACTGGCGGCCAACCAGATGCTCGCATCCGGCGTGGTGCCCGGTGCGTCGGGACGCCTCAACAACATCGTGTTCATGGGCATGGGGGAGCCGCTGGCCAACTACAAGGCGGTGCTGGGTTCCATCCGCACCCTCCTCGCACCCAGCCCGGACGGATTCGGGATGAGCGCGCGCGGCATCACGGTCTCCACCGTCGGCCTGGTCCCGAAGATCCAGCAGTTGACCACCGAAGGGCTGCCCCTCACCTTGGCAGTGTCCCTGCACGCCCCGGACGACGAGCTGCGTGACGAGATCGTGCCCATCAACACCAGGTGGAAGGTGGGCGAGGTGGTGGACGCCGCGTGGGAGTACGCGCGCACCACGAAGCGACGGGTGTCGATCGAGTACGCGCTGATGCGCGACATCAACGATTCCGTGGCACGGGCGGACCTGCTGGCGACGCTTCTGAAGAAGCGCGGCGACTGGGGCTGGGTGCACGTCAACCTCATCCCCCTCAACCCCACGCCGGGCTCGAAGTGGACGGCCTCCCGCAAGGAGGACGAGCGTGCCTTCATGCAGACCTTGGAGCGACGGGGCGTCCCCGTCACCCTCCGCGACACCCGCGGCTCCGAGATCGACGGCGCCTGCGGCCAGCTGGCCGCCTCCGTATCCCAGTAACTCATTGTCCGGATGGGGGACCCGCCCTCGACGCAGCCGGGCGGGTGGCTACTATCGTCCCGCTGAACTCAATCCGAAGGAGTATCGATGGAGCAACAACTGGAGGGCGTCTTCCAGAGTGTCGTGGCCCGCAACCCGGGGGAGGCCGAGTTCCACCAGGCCGTCCGCGAGGTCTTCGAGAGCCTCGAGCCCGTCATCAAGCGGCACCCCGAATACCTCGACTCCAAGATCCTCCAGCGCATCTGTGAGCCGGAGCGCCAGATCATCTTCCGCGTCCCGTGGATGGATGACATGGGCGAGGTGCACGTCAACCGCGGCTTCCGCGTGGAGTTCAACTCCGCCCTCGGACCCTACAAGGGGGGCCTCCGCTTCCACCCGAGCGTCTACCTCGGCGTGATCAAGTTCCTGGGGTTTGAGCAGATCTTCAAGAACTCGCTCACCGGGCTGCCGATCGGCGGCGGCAAGGGCGGCTCTGACTTCGACCCGCGCGGCAGGACCGACGCTGAGGTCATGCGCTTCTGCCAGTCCTTCATGACCGAGCTGTACCGCCACCTGGGCGAGTACACCGACGTCCCCGCCGGAGACATCGGCGTCGGCGGTCGCGAGATCGGCTACATGTTCGGCCAGTACAAGCGCATCACCAACCGTTACGAGTCGGGCGTCCTGACCGGCAAGGGCATCGCCTGGGGCGGGTCGCTCGTGCGCACCGAGGCCACCGGCTACGGCACCGTGGTCTTCGCCGACGAGATGCTCAAGACACGCGGTGAATCGTTCGACGGCAAGAAGGTCAGCGTCTCCGGCTCCGGCAACGTGGCCATCTACGCCATCGAGAAGGTCCACCAGCTCGGCGGCACGGTGATCACGTTCTCCGATTCGACGGGCTACGTCATCGACGAGGCGGGCGTTGACCTTGACCTGCTCAAGCAGATCAAGGAGGTCGAGCGCGGCCGCGTCAGCGACTACGCCGAGCGCCGCTCCTCCGCGAGCTATCACTCCAACGGCAGTTCCATCTGGGACGTGCCCGTGGATGTCGCCCTGCCGTCGGCCACGCAGAACGAGCTGAACGGCGACCACGCCGCCACGCTCGTCCGCAACGGCGTCATCGCCGTCGCTGAGGGCGCCAACATGCCCACCACCCCCGAGGGCATCAAGGTGTTCCAGGAGGCGAAAATCCTCTACGGTCCGGGCAAGGCGGCCAACGCCGGAGGCGTGGCCACCTCGGCGCTGGAGATGCAGCAGAACGCCTCTCGCGACTCCTGGAGCTTCGAGTACACCGAGGAGCGCCTGACTGCGATCATGCGCAACATCCACGACCTGTGTGCCGAGACGGCCGAATCCTACGGTTCGCCCGGAGACTATGTCGTGGGCGCCAACATCGCGGGCTTCGAGAGGGTCGCCTCGGCGATGCAGGCCTTCGGTCTGGTCTAGGGAACCACTGATCAATGCTGTTCTCGGTGAGGACGTGCCGGGCGGGATGAGATGGTGCCACTACATCTGGTGCGTGTACCTGACGTCCATATCCAGATGGAGGGGTGGCAGATCGCCCGAGCCGGTGCGCCGCAGCCAGGACATGATTGATCAGTGGTTCCCCAGTCACGGCTCGCCCCACAGGGTGCGGTAGCGCCGGATCCGTTCAGGGTCCGGCGCTTCGCCGTACCCGGCCCAGAACGCGTCTTCGTGGCCGGGGCCGAAGTTCCACTCCAGCGACCATGACGCGATGGCGAGATCAGCCCAGCGGTCCGCCACGCCCAGGTCGCCGACGTCGACGATGCCTACGAACCTTCCGTCGTCGGCGACCAGCGTGTTCGGGGCGCACGGGTCGCCGTGAGCCACCACCAGCACATCGACGTCGTCCTGCACACCGATCCAGTCGGCCGGACCGAAGGGGCAGTCGCTCGGATCAAGGCTGTGCAGCATCGCCAGCCCCTCCCCGATGGCGGCCGCCGCACGGTCGGGGTGTGCCTGCCCACGCGCGTCCACCGCGGAGTGACCGGGCAGCCCCATGGTGACGATCAACCAGCCGTCGTCGAGTTCTTCGTATTCCACCATCCGGGGGGACGGGAACCGGCTGGCCAACCACGAGAGCCGCTCGGCCTCCGGGAGGAGGTCGTGAGGGCTCCACTTGGCGAACAAGGGGGTGGTGTCAGGACCGACGACGCGGGCGGTGAGCCCGCCGAGCTCGTTGAGCCAGACCAACTCGTCGACGCGGCGCCGGTTCTGCGCGGCCCATCGGGTGATGGCGAACGGGACCGGGGTTCCGGCGGGGGGAGGGGTGGCAAGGGGCATGGGACGATCTTGGCACGACATCGCCGCCGGATCTCAGCCGACGGCGGGCGCATAGACTTACCTGGTGCGCACCATCGCCCTGCTGGGCTCCACCGGATCCATCGGCACCCAGACCCTGGAGGTGATCTCCAGCAGGAGGGACCAGTTCCGGGTGCTGGCGCTCTCGGCCTCGGGAGGCAATCTGGAGCTGCTCGCACGCCAGATCATCGAGTTCGAGCCGGAGACCGTGGGGCTGGCCAGGGCCAGCGCCGCCCAGGAGCTCCAACGTGCGCTGTATGCCGAGGCGGACCGTCGCGGATGGAGCACCGGCCAGTACCAGCTGCCGAAGCTGCTGCTCGGCCCAGAGTCCTCCACGCAGCTCGCCGGGGCGGGCGTCGACGTCGTGGTCAACGCCATCACCGGGGCGGCCGGTCTCGGCCCCACGCTCGCGGCGCTGGCCGCGGGAAGCACGCTGGCGCTGGCCAACAAGGAGTCGCTGGTGATCGGCGGCAGGTTGGTCGTGCAGGCCGCTGCCCCAGGCCAGATCGTCGCTGTGGATTCCGAGCACTCGGCGTTCGCCCAGGCGCTGAGAGCCGGACGGGCAGACGAGGTGCGCCGGCTGATCCTCACCGCCTCCGGCGGCCCGTTCCGAGGCTGGAACCAGGAGCAGATCGCTGAGGTCACTCCGGAGCAGGCGATGGCGCACCCCACCTGGAACATGGGACGGGTGATCACCATCAACTCCGCCACCCTGGTCAACAAGGGCCTCGAGCTGATCGAGGCCGCGCTGCTGTACGGCGTCGGCTTCGACGACATCGTCGTCACCGTGCACCCGCAGTCCATCGTGCACTCGATGGTGGAGTTCCACGACGGTTCCACGATCGCCCAGGCGTCGCCGCCGGACATGCGCCTGCCCATCGGTATCGCGCTGACCTGGCCGGAGCGGCTCGCTGACGCCGCCGCCCCGTGCGACTGGACCAGCGCGGCCACCTGGACGTTCGAGCCCCTGGACCATGAGACCTTTCCCGCCGTCGAGCTCGCTCGCAGGGCCGGCAAGGCGGCCGGTACCGCACCCGCCGTGTACAACGCCGCCAACGAGGCGTGCGTCGACGCCTTCTGCGCAGGGACCATCGGTTTCCCGGACATCACCAGGATCGTGGCCGCGTGCGTCGAGGAGCACCTGCAGACCGGACACGTGGGCGACGACGCGCTCACGGTGCCGGCGGTCCTCGCCGCGGACCGGTGGGGGCGCACCAGGGCGTCCGAGCTGGCGGTCGCGCGATGACCGCCGTGCTCACGGTCCTGTTCGCCATCCTCTTCTTCGCCCTCATCATGGCCTCGATCGCTCTCCACGAGGTGGGGCACCTGGTGCCCGCCAAGCTGTTCGGGGTCCGGGTCAGCAAGTACTTCGTCGGGTTCGGCAAGACGCTGTGGTCCACCACCCGGGGCGAGACGGAGTACGGCATCAAGGCCATCCCGCTCGGCGGCTACGTGCGGTTGATGGGCATGTACCCGCCCCGGCGTCCCTCAGCCAAGCCGGGTGGGTGGCTGACCCGGATGGCTGATGAGGCCCGCGCCGTCGAGTACGAGGACATCACCGCGGCTGACAAGGGCAGGTTGCTCTACGAGAAGAAGACCTGGCAGAAGATCGTGGTGATGCTGGGCGGGCCACTGATGAACATCCTGATCGCCTTCGCCATCTTCCTCGGGATCAACCTGGCCTACGGGGTCCCGACGGCAACCCTGACGGTGGCCTCGGTCTCCGAATGCGCCGTCCCGGTGGACCGCGCGGACCGCACCTGCCGCCCCGGTGACCCGGAGACCCCCGCTGTCCTGGCCGGGGTGCAGCCGGGCGACATCCTGCTCGCGTTCAACGGCGCCGAGCTCACCGGCTGGGAGCAGATGGGCGACCTGATCCGGGACAACCGCGACGGCGCGGCGCGCGTCGTCGTCGAGCGCGATGGCCAACGGATCGAGCTGCCAGAGGTCCGCACCGTCCTGAATTTCGTGCCTGACCGGTTGGACCCCTCCCGCACCGTCGAGGCCGGGTTCCTGGGGGTGAGCCCAACCATCGAGCAGCGGCGTGGAGGTGTGGCGGCGACAGCCGCCCAGATGTGGACCATGACGAAACAGTCGGTCGTCGCACTCGCCAGCTTCCCCGTGCGGGTCTACAACGTTGCGGCTGACCTGGTGACCGGGCAGCCGCGTGACCTCAACTCGCCTCTGTCGATCGTGGGCGCCTCCCGCGTGGCAGGGGAGATCGGTGCCAGCGACGAGCTCGAGGTGGCGGACAAGGCGGCCACCTGGCTGTCGCTGCTGGGATCTGTGAACCTGTTCGTCGCGCTGCTCAATCTCGTGCCGCTGCTGCCACTCGACGGCGGCCACGTGGCCGCGGCTATCTGGGAGTGGCTCCGCAGGCACACAGCCCGCCTGATGGGCCGGCCGGACCCCGGCCACACGGACACGGCCAAGGGCCTACCCGTCACCTACCTCGTCGGCGGTTTCCTCCTGCTCGGCGGCGTGGTGCTGATCCTTGCAGACATCATCTCGCCGATCCAGATCCTCTAGGAGGGGTGCGGTGATCCGGACCGCATCGCCGTGCGACCAGCGGTGTGCGCGATGCGGGTAGGCTGTGCGCCATGCCCGTGAACCTCGGTATGCCCCCCGCGCCGGCCCCCGTTCTCACCCCCCGCCGCAAGACCCGGCAGATCAAGGTGGGCAAGGTCATGGTTGGCGGCGACGCGCCGATCAGCGTCCAGTCGATGACCACCACAAAAACCACGGACATCAACGCCACGCTCCAGCAGATCGCGGAGCTGACGGCCACGGGATGCGACATCGTCCGCGTCGCGGTGCCCAGCCAGGACGACGCCGAGGCGCTGCCCATCATCGCGATGAAGTCGCAGATCCCCGTCATCGCCGACATCCACTTCCAGCCGCGCTACGTGTTCGCGGCCATCGACGCGGGGTGCGCCGCGGTGCGCGTGAACCCGGGCAACATCAAGCAGTTCGACGACAAGGTCGCGGAGATCGCGAAGGCGGCGGCTGACTCCGGGGTGTCACTGCGGATCGGCGTCAACGCGGGCTCGCTCGACAGGCGCCTGCTCGCCAAGCATGGTGCACCCACCGCGGAGGCGCTGGTCGAGTCGGCGCTGTGGGAGGCCTCGCTGTTCGAGGACGTCGGCTTCCACGACTTCAAGATCTCGGTCAAGCACAACGACCCGGTGGTGATGGTGCGCGCCTACGAGATGCTGTCGGAGAAGTGCGACTACCCGTTGCACCTCGGCGTCACGGAGGCCGGGCCGGCTTTCCAGGGCACCATCAAGTCGTCGGTCGCGTTCGGGGCGTTGCTCAGCCGCGGCATCGGCGACACCATCCGCGTCTCGCTGTCCGCCCCTCCGGCGGAAGAGGTCAAGGTGGGCCTCAAGATCCTCGAGTCGCTCAACCTCAAGCCCCGCAAGCTCGATATCGTGTCGTGCCCGTCCTGCGGCCGGGCCCAGGTGGATGTGTACACGCTCGCCGAGCAGGTGACCAAGGGGCTCGAGGGCATGCAGGCGCCGCTGCGCGTGGCGGTCATGGGCTGTGTCGTCAACGGCCCGGGCGAGGCCCGCGAGGCGGACCTGGGTGTGGCCTCGGGTAACGGCAAGGGCCAGATCTTCGTCAAGGGCGAGGTGATCAAGACGGTACCTGAGGACGAAATCGTCGAGACCCTGATCATCGAGGCGCAGCGCCTGGCCGCAGAGATGGGCGAGGTGGGCGCGCCGAGCGTCTCCGTCTCCTAAGCTGTCGCCCATGGCTTCCCGGGTGCGCGCGTTGGGCAGCGCCGACCGGGATGAGGCCCTGGAGTTCCTCGCCCGGAGCCCGGTGGAGAACCTGTTCCTCGCCTCCAAGGTGGCCACCTACGGGATAGACCGCCGTCGCCTCGGAACTGTCTACGCCTATCAGCGCGGCGGAGAGGTCTCAGCCCTCTTGCTGGACGGCGGCACCGTCTTCGTCGCCGGCTTCGATCCCGGGGCCCTGCCCGCGTTCGTGGGGCAGCTCGGCCCGGTGCGTCGCTGCACCTCCATTCTGGGTCCGGCCATCTCGGTGCTCGGGCTCCACCTCGGCCTGACCGAGCGCTGGCGTGGTTCGTGGGGCCCCGTCGCCAACATCAGGGCGCGCCAACCCCTCATGCTGCTGGATGCCGACCCGCAGGTTGCCGCGGATGAGCGGGTCCGGAAGCTGACCGTCGACGACTACGCCAGCTATCTCGACGCCTCGGTCCACATGTACACCGACGAGATCGGCAGCTCGCCGTTCAAGTACGGATCCGGTTATGAGCGTTTCGTGAGGCAGCGCCTCGTCGAGGGAGACGCCTACGGCATCGTCGACGAGCGTGGCAAGGTGATCTTCAAGGCGGACCTCGGCCCCAAGCTGGGGGGACAGGCGCAACTCCAGGGGGTGTGGGTGGACCCGGCGCTGCGCGGGCAGGGGCTGAGCGTTCCCGCCCTCTCCGGCATGCTCCACCTGGCGATGCGCCGCTTCCCCCGGATCAGCCTCTACGTCAACGACTTCAACACCCCCGCGATCAGGGCGTACGAGCGGTTGGGGTTCGTCGAGGTGGGGGCACTGGCCACGGTCCACTTCTAGGGATCCACTGATCAATGCTGTTCTCGGTGAGGACGTGCCGGGCGGGAAGAGATGGCGCCACTACATCTGGTGCGTGTACTCGACGTCCATATCCAGATGGAGGGGTGGCAGATCGCCCGATCCGGTGCGCCGCAGCCGGGACATGATTGGTCAGTGGTTCCCCAGGGCCATGGTCTAGGCTGACCCCCGGTCCACCCCGAGAAAGGCGCCACCCATGCTCACTCGCCTGTCGAGCCTGTTCGTCCGCACCCTCCGCGACGACCCAGCCGACGCAGAGGTGCCCAGCCACCGCTGGCTGGTGCGCGCCGGCTACATCCGCCGGGCCGCCCCCGGGGTGTACTCCTGGCTGCCGCTGGGCCTGAAGGTGCTGCAGAAGGTGGAGGCCGTCGTCCGGGAGGAGATGGACGCCATCGGCGCCCAGGAGGTCCGCTTCCCGGCGCTGCTGCCCCGTGAGCCCTATGAGCTCACCGGCCGCTGGTCTGACTACGGCGACAACCTGTTCCGGCTGCAGGACCGCAAGGGCGCGGATCTGTTGCTCGGCCCCACGCATGAGGAGATGTTCACCCTCATGGTCAAGGACCTCTACAGCTCCTACAAGGACCTGCCGTTGTCGCTGTACCAGATCCAGACCAAGTACCGCGACGAGGCCCGCCCGCGGGCCGGCCTGCTCCGGGGTCGCGAGTTCATCATGAAGGACTCCTACTCCTTCGATGTCGACGACGCCGGCCTCGAGGCGAGCTACCTCCGGCACCGCGACGCCTACCAGCGGATCTTCGAGCGCCTCGGCCTCGAATTCGTCATCGTCTCCGCCATGGCGGGCGCCATGGGCGGCTCACGCTCGGAGGAATTCCTGGCAGTGGCCGACAACGGCGAGGACACCTTCGTCCGCTCGCCCGCCGGCTACGCGGCCAACGTGGAGGCCGTGCGGTTCGCCGCTCCCGCGCCGCTGCCGGTCGAGGACGCACCCGCCATGGCGCCGATCGACACCCCGGACGCCGGATCGATCGCCGCCGTTGTCGACATCCTCAACCGCGACCGTCCCGATCGCTCCTGGACCGGTGCCGACACGCTCAAGAACATCCTGTTCCGGGTCACTGACGCCGACGGGTCCACGCGCGCGCTCGCCGTCGGGCTCCCCGGGGATCGGGAGGTGGACCTCAAGCGGTTGGCCGCAGCCCTCGAGCCGTCCGTCGCCGAGCCCTTCGGCGCCGAGGACTTCGCGAAGTTCCCAGACCTGGTGGTGGGCTACATCTCCCCGGTGTCGCTGGACGGGACCCGGGTGCTCGGCAAGGATTCGGCCACCGGCATCGAGTACCTCGTGGACCCCCGGGTGGTGGAGGGCACGTTCTGGGCCACCGGCGCCAACCTCAAGGACACGCACCTGGTGGGCGTCACCGCGGGCCGCGACTTCGTGGCCGATGGGGTCCTGGACGTGGCGGAGGTCCGAGAGGGCGATCCCGCGCCGGACGGCTCCGGGCCGCTGACCCTGGCCAGGGGAATCGAGATGGGCCACATCTTCCAGCTCGGGCGCAAGTACGCCGACGCGCTGGGTCTGAAGGTCCTGGATTCCAACGGGAAGCTGGTCACGGTCACGATGGGCTCCTACGGCGTGGGCGTCTCGCGAGCCGTGGCCGCGGTGGCAGAGACCACCTGCGACGACAAGGGCCTCTGCTGGCCGCTGGCGCTGGCGCCGTTCCAGGTACAGGTGGTGGCCACAGGCAAGGATGCGGCGGTGTTCGCCGAGGCCGAGCGGATCGCGGGAGAGCTGTCGGGCCGCGGGGTCGACGTCCTCCTCGATGACCGCAAGGCAAGCCCGGGCGTGAAGTTCGCCGACGCCGAGATCATGGGGATGCCCATCATCGTCGTGGTGGGTCGCGGACTGGCCGACGGTGTGGTGGAGCTGCGCGACCGGCGAACCGGCGGGCGGCAGGAGCTGCCCGTGGCCGAGATCGTTGCCCAGGTTCTGCTGGCAGCCGGGCGCTGAGCCTCAGACCCAGCCTGGCCAGTGGGGGAGGGGCCGGCCCATGGCCCCCACGGAATCGGCGGCCCCGACCATGAGCTCCAGCCAACGCTCACGGCCCGGCCCTCCCGCTGCCACCAGCCGGCCGAGGCCCTCCAGGAGCCCCAGCTCCAGCGCCCCCCATCCCGCCCGGATCTCCTCGCTGGTGGTCATCGCCGTGGGCAGCTCGAACGTCGCGGGCTGCACAGGTGCGACCGCCGGGAGCGCGTCGCGCAGCTCGTTGCGCAACTCCTTCGCGGTGGCCAGCCGGGCTGTTCCGAGGTCGCGCAGGGGGTCGTCGCCGTCGAGTCGGCCGATCCCCACGCCGAGCCCGTAGATCAGCGCCCAGGAGTGGCTGAGGGCGATGGGGAGCGAGGCGGCCACGGTGGTGCCCTGAAAGTGACGCGGCTCCGCCTCGCCTTCGACGGGTGCTGCCCCCACCGTCGTCAATCCGCGGGACGTGCACGCCGCGGAGGCGTACAGCAGCCTGAGCGGCTGGGCCTGTGCGGCCAGCGCGGCGCGGCGCAGCGAGGTCTCCGCCGCCGTCGACGCCGCCGCCAGCGACTCCTCAAGCCCCGCGGGCGGTGGGGTCTCGGGGGAGTGCGGTGGCAGGTCGAAGACGGGCTCTCCCCCCGCCACCGGGTCAGCTGCCCGCAGGCGGTCCAGCACGGCGCCCAGAGCGGTTACGGCGGCGTCGGCCCAGGCGGGATAACTCGTCGGGGCGCCCTCGGCGGAACGACCCGCCTCGATGGCGGCAACCAGCCCCGCCACCGCGGCGGTGGCCTCAGCGGCCTCGGCGGTCTGGCTGGGGGTCGGATCCGGCTCGGGCGCAGGGAGCGACGGCTGGGAAATGGTGGGGTCCAGGCCGCAGCCCGCAACGAGCAGGGCCGCCAGGACCGCGCGCCTGCCACATCTCATGGACTTCAGCCTATCGGTATGCTTGGTCTTCACAATTAGGCCAACAACCGGATATGGAGCCGAAGATGCAGGAGAACACGCTCGCGTCGGTCATTGAACCGATCCTCGCGGAGCACGGACTCGAGCTCGACAGCATGGAGGTCACACCTCTCGGCAAGCGCTCCGTACTACGGATCAGCGTCGACGGCGACGGGCCGCTGGGTCGGGGACCGCTGCTCGACGACATCGCCCGCGCAGCCTCGTCCATCTCGGCGGCGCTCGACGAGAGCGACGCCGTGGGCACACGTCCCTACACCCTCGAGGTGAGCTCGCGTGGCGTCAGCACCCCCCTCACCGCCGCCAAGCACTACCGCAGAAACACCGGCCGGCTCGTCAAGCTGTGGCTGGCGGAGGGGGACACCACCGGCCGGATCGTCGACGTCACCGAGGAGGGGGTCACTCTGGACGTCGAGGGGACGCACCGCACCGTCGCGCTCAGCGACATCAGGAAGGCCGTCGTCCAGGTGGAGCTCAACCGCTCCCTGGCCGACGATGACGGAGAGGAAGCATGATGGACGTCGATCTGGCAGCGCTGCGCGCAATCGAGCGGGACAAGGAGATCTCCGAGGACTACCTCATCAAGACCCTTGAAGACGCACTGCTCAACGCGTACAACAAGACCCCGCACGCCCTGCGCGGGGTCAAGGTCGAGGTCAACCGCAAGACCGGCAAGGTGAGTGTGCTCGCCCCCGAGTTCGACGACGACGACAAGATCATCGGCTACTTCGACGACACGCCTGATGACTTCGGCCGGATCGCGGCGGCCACTGCTCGTCAGGTGATCTTCCAGCGGCTCAGGGAGGCCGAGGATGATCAGAAGTACGGCCACTTCGCCGGCACCGAGGGCGACATCGTGGTGGGCACCATCCAGCAGGACCGCGACACCAGGGCGGTGCGGGTGGACCTCGGTTCGCTCGAGGCGATGATGCCGCTGGCCGAGCAGGTTCCGGGGGAGGACTACTCGCACGGCCGTCGGCTCAGGGTCTACGTGGTGGCGGTCCGCCGTGAACTGCGCGGTCCCCAGGTGATCGTGTCGCGCACGCACCCCAACCTGGTCAAGAAGCTCTTCGCCATGGAGGTGCCCGAGCTCGGGCAGGGGATGGTGGAGATCATGGAGATCGCGCGCGAGGCCGGGCACCGGACCAAGATCGCGGTGCGCTCGAACCACCCGGATGTCTCCGCCAAGGGCGCCTTCATCGGACCCATGGGACAACGCGTCCGCGCCGTGACCAACGAGTTGGGGGAGGAGAAGATCGACATCGTCGACTACTCCGAGGACCCGGCGAAGTTTGTCGCGGCGGCCCTGTCGCCGGCCAAGGTCCTGTCGGTGACGGTGATGGATCTCCAGGCGCGCGCCTGCCGCGCGATCGTTCCCGATTACCAGCTCTCGCTGGCCATCGGGCGCGAGGGGCAGAACGCGCGGTTGGCCGCCCGCCTCACCGGGTGGCGAATCGACATTCAGCCCGATACCGCACCGGGGGCGTAACATGTCCCAACGATGCCTGTTCACCGCCCGTTTGGTTCCCGTTTACTCAAGCCCCGCCACAAGTGGGGCCGCCTCGTCGTGCTCCTGCTGCCCGTCGCGCTCATGGGGGTGTGGCTGAAGTTCGCGCGCACCGGCGCGTACTTCCCGGACGCCGACCTCGGCGAGGTGGCCGCCCGCGTGTGGTCCGATGTGGCCTTCGGGTCCGCATGGGTGCTCCTGTGGGGGGTGCTGTCGGCGGTCGGCCCAGGGTGGTTGCGTACCATCGCGTTCTATCTGGCCCACGCCGCCACGCTGGTGCTGGGGCTCTTCCTGGTGGTCAGCCACAGCTATGTGATGACGACTGGCAACCCGCTCACCTGGATGCAGATCGAGTACGCGTGGCGCGGCGGGGGAGAGCTGCACGGTCTCCTGGAATCCCAGATCACCCCCGGCATGATCGCCCTGGCCGTCGGGGTGCTGGTGAACACCCTCGTCGCGCCCCTGCTGCTGGGGCCCCTGGTCTCGCGGGCCCTGAGGAAGCCCTCGCGGCTGGTGCGTCGGCTCGTGGTGGTGGCAGTGGCCGCTCTGTTGCTGGCCGCCTCGGCCTGGAGCGCGCCCACCGTCTCGGCCGCCTTCGCGCTCGCGCCGCCCGTTCAGCTCGTCGTCGCCCCGATCCGTGAGGCGGACGCCTATCCGGAGCCGGCCAGTGCGGTCGCCGTCGCTCAGGCTGTCGGTGAGACCCGGTTGGTGCCCCGGCCCGATGCCTCCGGGCGCAACCTCGTGGTGATCACCCTCGAGTCGCAGCGCGCCACCTCGACGCTGCCTCCCACGAGCCAACCCGTGACCCCTGTCCTCGATGCGCTTGCGGAGTCCAGCCTCACGCCGTCGCGCGGCTACTCGCTCCTTCCGCACACCTCGAAGGCCCTCACAGCCGTCCACTGCGGGGTCGCCGCACCTCCTGACCACGACAACACCGAGGCCGAGGCAGGCAGCATGCCGATGCCGTGCCTGGCCGAACTGCTGGGGGACCAGGGCTACGAGACCGCGTTCCTCCAGTCGGCCACCGAACACTTCGAGCGCAGGCGCGGGACGGTGGACAACCTCGGCTTCGATTTCTTCCGCTCCGTGGACAGCATGCCGAAGGTCGGCTTCGGGAAGGCCAACTACTTCGGCTACGAAGACGACATCATGCTCGGACCCGCTCGTGACTGGCTGGCCACCACCGACGGCGAGCCGTTCATGCTCGGCATGCTGACAGTCACGGGGCACCACGACTACGTGCTCGAGGGCCACGAGCCGATCGACTTCGTGGAGGATCCGCTCCTCAACTCGTACCTCAACGGCATCCACTACCAGGATGCCTTCGTCGGCCGCGTGATCGACATGTTCAAGGAGCTCGGACTCTACGAGGACACCGTCTTCGTGGTGACAGGCGATCATGGCGAGGGCTTCGGCGAGCACCGCGTCTTCCAGCACGACAACACGATCTACGACGAGGGCGTCAGGATCCCCTTCCTGGTGCACGACCCCCAGCGGGAGGGAGAGCAGCTGGGGCAGCCGGCGAACCAGCTGGCAGTCCTGCCCACCGCCGTCGACGCTCTCGGCTTCGACCTGGTCTCCGGGCACGCGTATCAGCCGTCGCTCTACAGCGGAGAGCCCCAAGGTCCGTTGGTGGCCACCTGCCTCGCGCGGGGGCGCTGCACGGCGGTCATCGACGGTGACCGCAAGCTCATCCACCACTTCGGAGACCGGCGCGACGAGGTCTTCGACCTCGCGGCGGACCCCTTCGAGCTCAACGACCTCGCCGCGACGGCGGATGAGGCGTGGATGGGCGAGCTCCGCGACGTCGCGCTGGCGTGGTACGTCGACACCGAGGCGATGTACGAGGCACACCGCGCCGGACAGTAGCCCACTACTGAGAGAATCTCAGGTTATTTTTGGTTTTCTCTCAACTTCCGGGTTAGCCTGATAGCACACTGCTGAAACTTGAGGAGTTCGTGTTGAAGGCGAAGAAGTTCTGGATCCCCGTGGCGGCCGGCGGCTGCGCGCTCGCGCTCGTGACCGCGGCGGGAGTCGCGACAGCCCTGCACAAGAACGACGTCACCCTCGTCGTCGACGGCGTCTCTCGCACCATTGCGGTGCGTGAGGACACAGTCGCCGAGGTGCTGCAGCTGGAGAACATCGAGCTGGGCCGGCATGATGTGGTCCTGCCCGGGCCGGACACCGAGGTCGACGACGACATGGAGATCAGCGTCGCCTTCGGCCGCGAGCTTGAAGTGACGGTCGACGGCGAGAAGCGGACCGTCTGGACCACCGCCCGCACCGTTGGCGAGGCGCTGTCGATGCTCAACCTGGGCGCCGCCGACTCGAAGCTCTCCACGTCCCGTTCCACCACGATCTCCCGCCAGGGGCTGACGATGGAGCTGGCCACCGCCAAGGACGTCACGCTGACGGTGGCGGGGACGCCCGCCCAGCTGACCGTGGCCGGTACTGTCGCGGATGCGCTGGCCCAGGCCGGCGTCAAGCCGGATTCCGACGACAAGGTGACCCCCGCGGCCGGCACCGTTCTGGAGGACGGACTAGCCATCACCGTGGTCGCTGTTGAGGTCAAGCAGGCCACCAAAGAGGTGGCGGTGCCCTTCGAGAAGACCTCGGTGAAGTCCGCGGACCTGGCCAAGGGAACCAGCAAGATCACCACCAAGGGAGTCAACGGCCTCGCCAGCGAGACCTACACCGAGGTGTATGAGGACGGCACACTGGTCAGCTCCGCCCTCGACGAGCGGGTGGTCACCCGTAAGCCCGTGACGCAGGTCACCACGGTGGGCACCAAGGTGTCCGCCCCTGCCACCTCGTCCACGTCATCCTCGTCCACGTCCTCCTCGACGTCGTCATCCGGCGGTGCCATCAACCTCGCCCGTGCGGACATGTGGGACCGGATCGCCCAGTGCGAGTCGGGCGGCCGCTGGGACATCAACACGGGCAACGGCTACTACGGGGGCCTGCAGTTCAACCTTGCCACCTGGCGCTCGGTCAACGGCCAGGACTTCGCGTCCTACCCCCACCAGGCCAGCCGCGCGGAGCAGATCACCGTGGCGAACCGCCTCTACGCGATCCGCGGCACCCAGCCGTGGAGCTGCGCCTGACACCCTGCGCCTCGGCGCACAGACAAGACCCGGTGGCCTGAGCCACCGGGTCTTGTCTGTGTCGATCAGCGGCCCCGGTGCCCACCGCCGCGGGTGGAGACGATGCCGGCGTCGATCGCCTTCTGCACTGTGTCCGCTTCGGCCTGGGTCAGCTTCCCGTCCGTGACAGCCTGGTCCAGGATCGCAGTGTCGGCCTCTGCCCGCTCGGCTGTGCGGGCGGCCTGGATCTCGTCGAGGGCGGCCTGCACCCTCGATTCGTCGATGCCGAGTTCGCCCGCGAGCGCGCTCACGTACGCAGCCTGCCGCTCCGTCCGCGCCGCCTCGCGTTCCTCGTCGGTGGCATCCGTTGAGGGTTGGACGAACTCCAGGCCCTCGCGGGCCGCATCCATCGCGTCCTCGAGCGCGTCCTCCTCCACGCCGAGCTTCTCGGCGAGGGTGGCCGCGTCGGCACCGGGCATTCCGCGGTCGCCGTGGCGGCCCTTGCCCTCGCGTGATCCGAGGGGGGCCGAGGAGTCCTCGCTGGCCGATGCCGACGCGCTCGGGGTGGGGGTGGTGGTGTCGGCGGTGGCGATCTGTGAGACGCCGAAGCCCAGGCCCGCGGCCATGGCGGCGGCGGAAATGCCGGCGATCAGTTTGTTCTGCATGTGTCCTCCTGATGGTGAGTAGATCTCGGGCCTGATGCCCGATGGATCAACCTTCCCGCCGCCCCCTGTCAGGACGCTGTGCGGTGCCTGGGGTGTTGCTGGCAATGTGGCCGTAGGCTTGGGTCCGATGACTCCCCAACGCACCTGCATCGGCTGCCGAGGCCGTGACGATCAGGACCGGCTCCTTCGGCTCGTCCGACGAGGCGACCTCGCCGTCGACGGCACCCGACCGCGCCTCCCGGGACGCGGAGCCTACGTTCACGCCGGCTGCCTGGAACTGGCGATCCGCCGCCGGGCGGTCCGGAGGGCCTTCGGTGCAGCCGTCGAGCTGGACCCGGCTGCGCACTGGCCTGCGGCTTGACACTCTGGCTGGATCAAGCCTCTTCGGGAGGATATGATGTCCAGCGGCCCACGTCTTTGTCGTGGCCGCATCGTTCCACGCCCGACAGGGCGACAACCAGAAGGTGGGCTCACGCTCATGACCACTCGATGAGAACCCAACGATGATTCAGCACAACTAAAGGTTCGCCCCTTGGAGGTCGGGCCGCAAAGGAGAGTAGTGGCAAAGCCTCGCGTCCACGAGATCGCCAAGGAAATCGGTAAGACAAGCAAAGACCTTCTGGCCTGGCTGGGAGAGAACGGCGAGTACGTTCGCGGACCGTCCTCCACGCTGGAGGCACCAGTCGTGCGCCGCATCCGGGAAGCGCTGGGTAGCGCGCCCGCCCCCGCCGACCCGACGACCGCTCCGAAGCCCGCCCCGGCTCCGGCCGCGCGCCCGAAGCCCGCCCCGGCTGCGTCGGACGCCACGCCCGCCGCCGCCACCCCGTCAGCTCCCGTGGCCCCGGCAGCCCCCGCGCCCGCCCCGTCCACGGATGCCCCGCGCCCCGCGGCACCAAGGCCCACCCCGGCACCGGCACCCATCCCGCCGGCGCCCACCCCAGCACCCGCGCCGGCCCCTGGCCCTCGGCCGACGACGCCCCCCGCGGCGCCCGTGACTCCGGCGCCCCAGGCGGCCCGCCCGGCTACGCCGGCCCCGCAGCGGCCTGCCGCCCCCGGACAGCGTCCCGGACCCGGCTCGTCAGCCCCCCGCCCAGGCGTCCCTGGTCCCAGGCCCGGAGCCCCCACACCAGGGGCCGGTTCCCGCAAGCCGGGCGCCCCTCGGCCCGGTAACAACCCGTTCGCTCCCGCCCAGGGGATGGGCACGCAGCAGCGTCGTCGCCCCGACGCGCCCGGCGCCCGCCCAGGCGCTCCAGGTGCCCGCCCAGGCGCACCTGCCGGTGCCGGTGACCGGATGCCGCGTCCCGGCGGCACCGGAGGGGTGCCGGGCATGCCCCGCCCCAACCCGGCGATGATGCCCAAGACATCCAACACCCAGCTCGGCGCCCCCGCCGCCCGTGGCGGTCGGCCCGCTGGGCCTGGCGGCCCCGGCCGTGGTCGCCCCGGTGGTGGCCGTCCGGGTGGGCCCGGCGGCGCCGGTGGAGCCGGCGGTCCCGGCATGGGCGGCGGCATGGGTGCCCCGGCTGGAGGCGGTCGCGGTGGCGGTCGCGGCCGTACCGGCGGTACGCAGGGAGCCTTCGGTCGCGGTGGCGCGGCCGGTCGCCGTGGACGCAAGTCGAAGAAGCAGCGTAGGCAAGAGTTCGACCAGATGGAGGCGCCGGCGATCGGCGGCGTGCGTCTGCGCAAGGGCGACGGAGCCACCGTGCGCCTGCGCCGCGGCGCATCCCTGACGGACCTCGCCGAGAAGATCGGCGTCGAGCCCGCGTCGCTGGTGCAGGTGCTGTTCCACCTCGGTGAGATGGTCACGGCCACCCAGTCCGTGGCAGACGACACCCTCGAGGTGTTGGGTGCCGAGCTCGATTACCGAATCGAGGTCGTCTCGCCCGAGGACGAGGATCGCGAGCTGTTGGAGAGCTTCGATCTGGAGTTCGGCGAGAACATCGGCGACGAGGACGACCTTGAAGCCCGTCCCCCCGTCGTCACGGTGATGGGTCACGTGGACCACGGCAAGACCAAGCTGCTGGACGCCCTGCGTGACACCAACATCGTGGCCAAGGAGGCCGGCGGCATCACGCAGGCCATCGGCGCCTACCAGGTGGTCACCGAGGTGGACGGCAACGTCCGTCCCATCACGTTCATCGACACCCCGGGCCACGAGGCGTTCACCGCCATGCGTGCCCGCGGCGCGAAGTCCACCGACATCGCCGTGCTGGTGGTGGCGGCGGATGACGGCGTGATGCCCCAGACCATCGAGGCGCTCAACCACGCTTTGGCGGCGAACGTGCCGATCGTGGTGGCGGTCAACAAGGTCGACAAGGAGGCGGCGGATCCCACGCGGGTTCGCGGGCAGCTCTCCGAGTACGGCCTCGTGCCGGAGGAGTACGGCGGCGACACCCAGTTCGTTGACGTCTCCGCCATCACGCACCAGGGTCTGGACGAACTCCTCGAGGCCATCGTCCTGACCGCGGATGCCGCTCTGGACCTGCGTGCCAACCCGGACATGCCCGCCCAGGGTGTGGCCATCGAGGCGCACCTGGACAAGGGCCGTGGTCCCGTGGCGACGGTGCTGGTGCACCGTGGCACGCTGCGGATCGGCGACTCGATCGTGGCCGGTTCGGCTCACGGGCGTGTCCGCGCCCTGATCAACGATCAGGGCGAGATCATGGACTCCGCCCCGCCGTCGATGCCCGTTCAGGTACTCGGACTCACGTCCGTGCCCGGGGCTGGTGACAACGTCCTGGTCGTCGAGGACGATCGCATGGCGCGTCAGATCGCCGACAAGCGGGAGGCCCGCATGCGCGCCGCCCAGCAGGCCAAGACGAGCCGTCGCAAGACCCTCGACCAGCTGTTCGAGCAGCTGGAGAAGGGCGAGGCGCAGGAGCTGCTGCTCATCCTCAAGGGCGACGGCGCGGGCTCGGTCGAGGCGCTCGAGGATGCACTGTCCAAGATCGAGGTCAACGATGAGGTGTCGCTGCGTGTCATCGACCGCGGTGTCGGTGCCATCACCGAGACCAACGTTTCGCTGGCTGCGGCCTCGAAGGCTGTCATCATCGGCTTCAACGTGCGGCCCACGCCGCACGCGGCGCAGATGGCGGACCGCGAGAACGTGGATATGCGGTTCTACTCGGTCATCTACTCGGCCATCGACGAGATCGAGGCGGCGCTCAAGGGCATGCTCAAGCCGATCTTCGCCGAGGAAGTGCGTGGCCAGGCGGAGATCCGCGAGATCTTCCGCTCGTCCAAGTTCGGCAACATCGCAGGCTGCATGGTCACCGACGGCACCCTCCGTCGCAACGCCAGTGCACGCCTGCTGCGCGACGGGGTGGTGGTGGCCACCAGCACTATCGCTTCGCTGCGGCGCGAGAAGGACGATGCCACTGAGGTCCGCGAGGGCTTCGAGTGCGGTGTCACGCTCAACAACTACAACGACATCCGGATCGGAGACGTCATCGAGACGTTCGAGATGGTGGAGAAGGAGCGCTCCTGATGCCAGGTCCAAGAAACGCCAAGCTGGCGGACCAGATCAAGGTCATCCTCGCCACCACCATCGAGCGACGCGTCAAGGATCCCCGTCTGGGCTTCGTGACCCTCACGGAGGTGAGGCTGACCGGGGACAACCGCGACGCCACGGCCTTCTACACGGTGCTGGGTGACGACGAGGCGCGTGCCGCATCCGCGGCGGCGCTCGAGTCGGCCACCGGCATGCTCCGCTCCACCGTTGGGCAGCACCTGGGAATGAAGTTCACGCCCACGCTGTCCTTCGTGCTCGACGCCACCCCCGAGGTGGCGCGGCACATGGAGGACCTGTTGGCGGAGGTGCAGGCCAAGGATGCCGCGGCGGCTCAGGCCGCCGCCGGCAAGACCTTCGCCGGCGAGTCGGAGCCGTACCGGAAGCCGCGCGAGTCCGAGGAGGACGACGAGCAGTGACCCGGACCTCGGGGGTGGTGATCGTCGACAAGGAGTCGGGGGTCACCTCCCACCAGGTGGTGGGTCGGCTGCGCAGGCTCCTGGGCACGCGGAAGATCGGGCACGCAGGCACCCTGGATCCCATGGCCACGGGCGTGCTGATCCTCGGCGTCAACCGGGCCACCCGGATGCTCGGGCACCTGGCCCTGCACGACAAGCGCTACCTGGCCACCGTGCGGTTGGGGGAGTCCTCGGCCACCGACGACGCCGAGGGCGAGGTGGTGTTCGTGGCGGACGCCTCGGCCGTCACGGAGTGGGAGCTGGAAGGGGCGCTGATCCCCTTACGGGGGGACATTCTGCAGGTGCCCAGCAGCTATTCGGCCATCAAAGTCGACGGGAAGCGTTCCTACGCTCTGGCGCGGGCAGGGGAGGCCGTCGAGCTGAAGGCGCGCCCTGTGACGGTGGCCCGGCTCGACGTGCTGGCCGTACGCGTCGACGGGGCACGCCTCGACGTGGACCTGGATATCGAATGCTCCTCGGGCACCTACATCCGGGCGATCGCCCGCGACCTCGGGGCCTCCCTCGGGGTGGGTGGTCACCTCACAGCTCTGAGGCGCACCCGTATCGGGCACTACGCGCTGGAGAACGCAGTCGTCCTCTCCGACGAGCCGCCGGAGCTGATGTCGATGGCGGACGCGGCGCGCCTCAGCTTCCCCGTCGTGGACCTCACCGACGACGAGGCGCGCGACGTCGGCTACGGTCGCCCCCTGGCCCGCCCCGTCCCGGGCTCACCCACCGGGATGCTCTCACCCTCCGGGGAACTCCTCGCCCTGTATGAACCGGCCGACGGCGGTGCGAGACCGCTTGCGGTGCTGGTCGGAGCATGACAGATTGAGCAACTGTGACTGAAACGGTCGTCGTCATCGGCAACTTCGACGGGGTACATGTCGGCCATCGCCGCGTGCTGGCCGAGGCGACGCGCGACGTCGATCACCCGCTGGTCGTGCTGACCTTCTGGCCACACCCGGTGACGGTGCTGCGCCCGGCCGCGGCCCCGAAGCTGTTGAGCGATCTCCGGACCCGCATAGAACTGCTCAAGGGTGCCGGGGCTCACGAGGTGCGCGTGATCCGGTTCACCCCGGAGGTGGCGGCGATGTCCCCGGCCGAGTTCGTGGACCGGTTCCTCATCCCTCTTCACCCGGTGCGCGTGGTTGTGGGGGAGAACTTCCGCTTCGGTCATCGCGCTGCGGGCGACGTGCGGACGCTCGCCGAGCTCGGCGCGGGACGGTTCGAGGTGATCCCGCTCCAGCTCGAGGTGATCAACCATGAGGTCACCTGCTCCACCGCCATCCGGGAGCTGTTGGCAGCCGGGGACGTGGCGGGCGCGGCCCAACACCTCACCAGGCCCTTCCGATTCCGCGGGGTGGTGGTCGTGGGTGACCAGCGCGGCAGGGACCTCGGCTTCCCGACGGCGAACCTCACCGTGTCCACCGAGATGGCCGTGCCCGCAGACGGCGTCTACGCCGGGTGGCTGACCAACCTCGACGAACGGGGCAGCGAGCCCATGCCGGCGGCCATCTCGGTGGGCACCAATCCCACGTTCGACGGTGCGGATCGCAGGGTGGAGAGCTACGTCCTGGACCGCACGGACCTCGAGCTGTACGGGGTGGAGGTGGCCGTGGACTTCGTCGAGCGGCTCCGCGGACAGGTGCGTTTCACCGGCATCGACGCCTTGGTCGAGCAGATGGGAGCCGACGTGGAGGCAGCCAGGCGGCGGCTCCTCGGCTGAGCCCCACCGGTCAGCGGGCGGTCAGCGACTTTTTGTAGATGGCGTAGTGCTGGCTGGGCTCAGCGTCGGGATCCACCTGCTGCACCTCGGGCTCGTCGACAAACAGGTGCTCGCCTGTGGGGTGATATTCGAGCGAGATGTACAGCGGCACGGCCTTCTCATTGTTGGGATCCACCGCGAGGTACACCGCTGCAAAGCCGCGGGCGCGAGCCTCCGACTCGAGAAACTGGCTCAATGCCCGGCCGGCGCCCTTGCGACGGGCCTCCGGGTAGACGAACATGTTGCGCAGCTCGGGAGTCATCGAGTCCGCGTCGAGGTCCAGCACCGCCGTGCCCAGAGGCTCGTCGCCGTCGAAGGCGACCGCGAAGATCAGTGCGCCGCGCTGCTGCGCCTCGAAGTGCTCGTCAACCAGACCGAGCTCCGGCCGCGACTGACGTGAGCGCAGGGCCTCAAGATCTGCTGATGTCGCAGGACGGACGGCGACGGCCATAGGGGCTCCTTGTTCACTCTGCAGGGGACTGGTCCCACCCTACCCCTTTCACGGAGTCCGACCCCCGGACAGTGAGCGGTTTGGGGGAGCTGCACTGGCGGTGATAGGGTTCCCAGGTTGCCGTTCGATCGGCCACGGACCCGTCAGAGCCCCGACAGCACCCGCAACGGGGGCGCCGTGCAGCGAACCGGAAGGACCCATATTTATGGACGCTGTGGACAAGAAGAAGATCATCGACGACTACGCCATCGCACCCGGGGACACCGGCTCGCCTGACGTGCAGATCGCGCTGCTGACCAAGCGGATCTCCCACCTCACTGAGCACCTCAAGGCTCACAAGGGAGACCACCACAGCCGCCGAGGCCTGCTGCTCATGGTCGGCCAGCGCCGCCGGCTGCTCAACTACGTCGCCAAGAACGATATTGAGCACTACCGCGCGCTGATCGCACGCCTCGGCCTGCGCCGCTGATCGCGGACCACTAATCACGGTTCAGGGCACCCCATCTCGGGGTGCCCTGAACCGTTTCCTCTCCCCTCCTACAGGTCGAGCTGGATCCGGGAGGCGTGCCCGAAGCGGTGCGCGGTGAGCGACACGGATTGTTCCCGCACGTAGGGCAGGCAGGCGAGGCGACCCGGCAGCGGGCCGCCGGGGTACACGGTGGCGTCGATCGAGCCGCCGAGGTCCGCGAGCAGATCGCGCCGCCCGAGGTGCCTGATCCGCCCTGTGGCTGCGGCGTCGAAGCGCGCGTCGTCCTCGACCCTCACCTCGAGACCGGCCTCGTCCAGCGCCGCCGCGACACCCCCGCTGAGCGGCCGGCGCACAGAGAAACCCGCCCGTGCGCCCACCGCCAGCGCGGCTGAGGCCTCGCGGAAAACGGCCCACTCCTCGCACTCCTCGACGCGGACGGTCACTGTCGCCGGCCGGTAGCGCAGGACGTTGCGCTCTGCGGACAGGGCGGTGGGGTCGTGCGAGGCGAGGAACACCGCCCGCGCCGCCTCCTCGTCACCCGCCGCGGCGGCGCCGAGCCGAAGCGCGTCGGCCTCGCCGAGGGCGGCCCGCGAGGCGCGGACCAACCGCGCCAGCATCGGTGAGGTGGGGACGGCGCCCGTGCCCGGCCACTCCTCATCGGCCTCCCAGCGGCCCAGGCTCTGCACGTAGTGCGGCCCGCCGGCCTTGGCGCCGGGGCCCACGGCTGAGCGCTTCCAGCCGCCGAACGGCTGCCGGCGGACGATGGCGCCGGTGATGGTGCGGTTGACGTAGCAGTTGCCCGCCTCGATGCCGTCCAGCCAGGTGTTGATCTCCCGCTCGTCCAACGAGTGGAGCCCCGCAGTGAGGCCGTAGGGGGTGCCGTTCTGCCACCGGAGAGCCTCCGTGAGTGAGGCGGCCTCCATCAGGCCGAGCACCGGGCCGAAGTACTCCACCTGATGGAACTCGCTGCCTGGGCGGACCCCGGCGCGGACGCCGGGGCTCCACAGCCGGTCGTCGTGGCGGCGGGGCCGGATCAACCAGCGCTGGCCCGGCTCGAGTCCGGTGAGGCCGCGCAGCAGCTTGTCCCTGGGTGGCTCGGTGAGGGGCCCCATCTGGGCCGCCGGGTCGATCGGCCAGGCCACCCTCAGCGACCCCACAGCGTCGAGCAGTTGGTCGAGGAACCGCCGCGACCGCGCCACGGACCCCACCAGGATCCCCAGGGATGCCGCCGAGCACTTCTGGCCGGCATGCCCGAACGCCGAGATCACCAGGTCCGCGACCGCCAGGTCGAGGTCGGCCGACGCCGTCACGACGATCGCGTTCTTGCCCGAGGTCTCCGCCAGCAGGGGCATCGACGGACGCCAGGACCGGAACAGTGACGCGGTCTCCGCGGCCCCGGTGAGGATCACGAGCTCCACCCGGGGATCCGACAGGAGGGACTCACCCAGGGGGCCGTCGTCGACCACCACCAGCTGCACCAGCCCCGGCGGCAGCCCCGAGCGGTCGCAGGCCTCGGCGAGCAGCGCTGCGGTCCTCCGGGCCGGGGGAGCGGGCTTGAGGATGACGGCGGACCCAGCGGCGAGGGCGGCCGCCACACCCCCCAGGGGGATGGCGATGGGGAAGTTCCACGGCGGCGCGACGACGGTCAGCCCAGGCGGGACGTGGTGAGCGCCCTCGATGCGGTCGATGGCCCGCTCGGCGTAGTAGTGGGCGAAATCAACCGCCTCCGAGACCTCCACGTCGGCCTGGTCGATCAGCTTGCCCACCTCGTCGGCCGCCACCGCCACGAGCGCCGTCCGGCCCGCCTCAAGCTCACCCGCCAGCCGGCGCAGGGCAGCGGCCCGCTCAACCGGTGGGACGGCGGCCCATACCCCTCCGGCGTCCCTGCCGCGGCGGAGCGTCTCGTCGATGCCTGCGGACGAGGTCACGGTGGCGTGGCTCACCCTCGCAGCGCCCAACCCCGGGCTGGGGAGGAGTGCGTGGATGCCGGCGGCCCACGCCTGGTTGGCCCGCAGCGCCGGTTCGGTGTCCTGCGCGTTGACGAAGCCGTGGCCGCCGGTGGGTCGGGCCTGGGTGGCCCACTGCTGAGGCACGGGGGAGTCGACGAGGGTGAGGGCATCGCGGAACCGCGCCTCCTCCCTGTCCAGGAAGCCGGCATCGCGGCCGAGGTGGGCGGCGCCCGACATGAAATTCTCCGGGGCGGCGTTCTCCTCGAGGCGCCGCACAAGGTAGGAGATGGCCGAGTCGAACTCGGCGCGCGGCACCACCGGGACGTAGAGCCGCAGGCGTCCGACCTCGCGGAGGATCACGCGCTGGAGCGGCGCCCCCATGCCGGAGAGCATCTCGACGTCGACCTGGCCGGTCACGCCCCTGGCTTTCGCGAGCTCCCACGCGGCGGCCACCGTGTACACATTGTGGCTGGCCACCCCCACCAGGAGCCGTGCGGCCCGCTCCGGGGTCAGGCAGAATTCCAGCGCGCGCAGGAAGCTGGCGTCGGTGGCCGCCTTGCCATCCAGGACCGGGTTCTCCCAGCCCCGAAGCTCGGCCTGCACCCGCTCCATCGCAAGGTTGGCGCCCTTGACGAGCCGGACCTTCAGCGGCGCGCCACCAGCCGCGACCCGTCGCCTGGCCAGCTCGTCGATTCGGCGAAGCACCAGGCCGGACTCCTTGAGGTAGGTCTGTACCGCCAGACCCGCCCGCAGCCCGAGCAGCTCCGGGTCGAGGACGAGCTCGGCGAACACGTCCAGGGTGAGGTGCAGGTCCCGGTACTCCTCCATGTCGAGGTTGACGAACTTGCCTGCGCGGGCGGCCAGGAGCATCAGGGGCCGGAGTCTCGTGACGGGCTCCTCCACGGTCTGGGCGTGCGCCCAGGGGGAGTGCGGTCCCAGGACGGCTGAGACCTTGATGGAGACGTAGTCCACGTCGTCGCGCGCCAGCAGGCGCATCGTCTCGCGGAGCCTCCCGGCGGCGTGGGCGTCCCCGAGGACGGCCTCGCCGAGGAGGTTGACGTTGAGGTCTGCGCCGCGCCGCCGGGCGTGCCGCAGCGATGGGCCCAGCCGCCGCCCCACGTCGATGACCAGGTCGCCCACCAGCGCGGCGAAGGCCGCGCGGACCAGAGGGAGGGCGGGCCTGGGTGCGATGCGGACCGCCCGGAGGCCCCACCGCAGCGGAAGGGGCAGGAACGGGGCCGGGCGTCGCGCCAGCGCCCCCAGCGCCGCGCCGGCCACCGTAGGATCCTCGGGGCGGAGCACCCCGTCGACGAAATCCAGGGTGAACGCCAGGCCGCGCGGGTGGGCGAGGACCCTCGCCAGCAGCCGCGCCGCGGGGGGCTCGGAGCGGCCGGCGGTCTCGGCAGCCCATCGTCGTGCGGTGGCCACCGCGGCCTCCACGGACTGCGGGGTGGTGACACTGAGCATTCAACCATCGTGGCCCAAGCGGCTAGACTGCACCGGACAACTGAATATGTTTCATACCACCCCGCCGCCCAGCGCACGTGTCCGTCTGGTCCTCGGTAGTGGCTTTCGGGCGCCCAGAGAGCGCGCACCCGCGGGCCTCGATCGAAGACCGGCAGGCGTGGCGAGCATCGCCGTGCGCGGGTGGCGACACCCAATCGAAAGGAGCCTGTCCATGGAAGGACCAGGCATCGAATTCGCTGAAGCCGTGATCGACAACGGCAAGTTCGGCAAGCACACTGTACGTTTCGAGGCCGGCGTGCTGGCCCAGCAGGCCGATGGCTCGGCCGCCGTCTACCTGGACGGCGACACCATGTTGCTGTCGGCCACCACCGCGCAGAAGACCCCGCGCGACGCTCTCGACTTCTTCCCCCTCACCGTCGACGTCGAGGAGCGCATGTACGCCGCGGGCAAGATCCCCGGCTCGTTCTTCCGTCGCGAAGGCCGCCCGGGCGAGGGCGCCATCCTCGCCTGCCGCCTCATCGACCGCCCGCTGCGCCCCGCGTTCGTCAAGGGCCTGCGCAACGAGGTCCAGGTGGTTGTCACCGTCCTGTCGCTCAACCCCAACGTCATGTACGACGTCGTCGCCATCAACGCTGCGTCGATGTCCACCCAGATCGCCGGGCTGCCGTTCTCCGGCCCCATCGGCGGCGTTCGGGTGGCCCTCATCGACGACCAGTGGGTGGCATTCCCCTCCGTCGAGCAGGTGTCCAAGTCCGTCTTCCAGATGGTGGTGGCCGGCCGCGTGCTGGCCGACGGCGACGTCGCCATCATGATGGTTGAAGCCGGCGGCACCGAGGCCACATGGGAGCTCGTCCGCTCCGGCAAGACCGCCCCCACCGAAGAGGTCGTGGGCCTGGGTCTCGAGGCGGCCAAGCCCTTCATCAAGGCGCTGTGCGACGCCCAGTCCGAACTGGCCGCGAAGCTGCCCAAGGAGACCTACGACTTCCCGGTCTTCCGTGACTACCAGGACGACGTGTTCGAGGCCGTCTCCGAGCTGGCCAGCGCCCGCGTGGCCGAGGCCATGCAGATCGCCGGCAAGCAGGAGCGTGACGAGGCCACCCACGCCATCCGTCAGGACGTCACCGAGCAGCTCGCCCAGCGCTTCGAGGGTCGCCTCAGTGAGGTGTCCGCCTCACTCAAGGCGCTGACGAAGAAGCTCGTGCGCCACCGCACCCTCACCGACGCGGTCCGCATCGACGGTCGCGGCCCGGCTGAGATCCGCGAGCTGGCGGCGGAGGTCGCGGTCATCCCGCGCGTCCACGGTTCGGCTCTCTTCCAGCGCGGCGAGACCCAGATCATGGGTGTCTCGACCCTGAACATGCTGGACATGGAGCAGAAGATCGACACCCTCTCCCCGGAGCGCACCAAGCGCTACATGCACAACTACAACTTCCCGCCCTTCTCCACCGGTGAGACGGGTCGCGTCGGCTCCCCGAAGCGCCGCGAGGTCGGACACGGCGCGTTGGCTGAGCGGGCGCTGATCCCCGTGCTGCCCACGCGCTCGGAGTTCCCCTACGCCATCCGTCAGGTCTCGGAGGCGCTGGGCTCCAACGGTTCCACGTCGATGGGCTCGGTGTGCGCCTCGACGCTCTCGCTGCTCAACGCGGGTGTCCCGCTGAAGTCCGCTGTCGCGGGCATCGCAATGGGACTCATGTCCGAGGAGGTCGACGGCGAGACGAAGTACATCGCGCTGACCGACATCCTGGGCGCCGAGGACGCGCTGGGTGACATGGACTTCAAGGTGGCCGGCACGAGGGACTTCCTCACCGCCCTGCAGCTGGACACCAAGCTCAACGGCATCCCCGCCCTCGAGCTCCAGAAGGCCCTCCTGCAGGCCCGTGACGCCCGGCACACGCTGTTGGACGTCATGAATGAGGCCATCGACGTGCCCGATGAGATGAGCCCGTTCGCCCCCCGCATCATCACGGTGCGCATCCCGGTGGACAAGATCGGCGAGATCATCGGCCCCAAGGGCAAGATGATCAACCAGATCCAGGATGACACCGGCGCGAACATCTCGATCGAGGACGACGGCACGGTCTACGTCGGCGCCGAGACCGGTGAGGCCGCGGATGCCGCTGTCGCGGCCATCAACGCCATCGCCAACCCGCACCTGCCGGAGCGCGGCGAGCGTTACCTGGGCACCGTCGTCAAGCTCACGACCTTCGGCGCCTTCGTGTCGCTGCTGCCTGGCAAGGACGGACTCCTTCACATCTCGAAGCTGCGCCCCCTGGCCGGCGGCGCCCGCGTCGAGAACGTCGAGGACATCCTGTCTGTGGGCCAGAAGCTCCAGGTGGAGATCTCCGACATCGACGATCGCGGCAAGCTGTCGCTGATCCCGGTGGTGGAGGAGAAGGCCGAGTCGAACGACTGACCTCGGTCACACAGGCACACACCGCAGGGGCGGGTCCGGATGAACCGGGCCCGCCCCTGCGGCGTTCCCCGAAGGGTGGCGCCACCCTGCCGTCGATGCTTGGATGGAGATGGAAGAGAACCAGAAGGGATCACCTATGACAGAGATTCGCGTGGGCGTGTTCGGAGTCAGCGGCAAGATGGGCAGCGAGGTGGTCCGGGCCGTCACCCGCGCCGAGGGCATGACCCCCGTGGGTGGCGCGGACCTGGGGGAGCCCCGGGAACTGGTCAACCGGGCCCAGGTGGTGGTGGACTTCACACACCCTGACGCGGTGATGGACAACATCGAGTGGTGCCTCGGGCGCGGGCTGCACATGGTGATCGGCACCACCGGCTTCAACGATGAGCGCCTCGCGAGAGTGCGGGAGCTCTGCGCCGCGCACCCCGAGGTGGGGGTGCTGATCGCCTCCAACTTCTCCATCGGGGCGGTGCTCATGATGAAGTTCGCCGCACTGGCAGCGCCCTTCTACCCGTCGGCGGAGATCATCGAACTGCACCACCCCAACAAGGCCGACGCCCCCTCCGGCACGTCGGCCACGACGGCGCGTCGGATCGCGGCGGCCCGCGCGGAGGCGGAGTTGGGCCCGGTCCCGGACGCCACCGTCCATGACGACGGCGCCCGGGGTGCCGTGGTGGACGGCATCCACATCCACGGCATCCGGTTGCAGGGACTGGTGGCACACCAGGAGGTCCTCTTCGGCGACACGGGAGAGACGCTGACCGTCCGCCATGACTCCTTCGAGCGAGTCTCGTTCATGCCCGGCGTGGTGGCAGGCATCCGCCATGTTGTGGACCACCCCGGCCTGACGCTCGAGATGGAGTCAGTGCTGGGACTCTGACGAGCCCCAGCCCTCACCTCACCTCACTGGGGCGGGTCCGCGGCGAGCTTGGCGGCCTCCTCAGCCAGCTCGCGGCGCAGAAGTGTCTCCTCGGCCCGTTCCCACACCGCGACGTCGTGCCGGAGCGCCTTGACCACGGAGAAGCACATGCCGATCATCACCAGCGAGAACGGTGCCGCCGCCACGATCGTCAGGGCCTGGAGAGCGGAGATCCCCGAGGTGTCTCCGCCCAATGCGGCAGAGCTGGCCCAGATGAGCACCGCAGCGATCGAGCCCTCCAGCACGGACCAGAAGACCCGGGACCACACAGGCGGATTCGGGTTGCCGTTGTGGGTCAACATGTCCACCACGAACGAACCCGAGTCCGAGCTGGTGACGAAGAACACCAGCACGAGAACGATCGCCACCCCTGACAGGAGTGAGCCGCCGGGCAGCTGGCCCAGCATGTCGAACAGGGCGGTGTTGGTGCTCACCGAACCGTCGACGATGTGGTCTGCCCCGCCGAAGATCTGCTGGTAGAGGGCGGTGCCGCCCATGACCGAGAACCACAGCATGGTGACGGCGGTGGGAACCAGCAGGACGCCGGAGACGAACTCCCGCACGGTGCGGCCGCGGGAGATGCGGGCGATGAACACACCCACGAACGGGGACCAGGCGATCCACCATCCCCAGTAGTAGGTGGTCCAGGCGCCGAGCCAGGACTCGCCCCGATCACCGTAGAACGCGAAGGTCTGGAAGGACATCGACACGAAGTTCTGGATGTAGCCGCCGAATCCGGAGACCAGTTCGCGCAGCACGAACAGGGTGGGTCCGAGGATCAGCACGGCCACCATGAGGAGCGCGGCCAGCCACAGGTTGGCGCGCGACAGGAAGGCGATGCCGCGATCCAGCCCGGAGACCACCGACAGGGTCGCGAGCACGGTGATGCCGGCGATGATCAGCAGCTTGACGGTGGTGCTGCCGTCGACTAGACCGAGGTGCTCCAGGCCGGCCGCGATCTGGTTGACGCCGAGACCCAATGAGGTGGCCACGCCGAACAGGGTGCCCACGACAGCCGCGATGTCGATCGCGTCACCGATGGGCCCGTTGGTCCGCTTGCCGAGGATCGGCTCGAGGGCCCACCGGATGGAGACGGGGCGCCCCTTGCGGTGGACGGCGTAGGCCACAGCCAGTCCGACGACCACGTACACGGCCCAGGCGTGCACGCCCCAGTGCAGGAAGGTCTGCGCCATGGCCCGGCGACCCTGCGCCTCGATACCCGACTCCCCGAATCCGGGCGGCGGCGCCGCGAGGTGCCACAGGGGCTCCGCGACGCCCCAGAACACGAGCCCGATGCCCATCCCGGCGGCGAACAGCATCGCGAACCATGTCCGCCACGGATACTGCGGGGCCTCGTCGGAGGGTCCGAGCCGGATGGTGCCGAGCTTGCTGAAGGCGACGACGAGAGCGAAGATGACGAAGCCCGAGACGAGGGCCACGTAGTACCAGCCGATCGAGTTGACCACGACGGTGTTGATGGCCGAGACGACGTCATTGAACGCCTGCGGTGCGATGAGCGCCACTGTCAGGGCGGCGAGGATGATGAGCGCCGACGAGCCGAAGACCCAACGGTTGAGGCCCCCACCCTCCGTCGGCGGTTCGCACGCATCAGTGGCCATGTCGCGCTCGACGGCGCGCGGGGTCAGGGGTGTGGGCACTGCGGGCTCCCTCGGTCAGGTTCAGGTTCAGTAGGCTCAGAGTCACTCGGTTACGCGAAAAACAAGCCTCCACCCTGTCACGGGCCGTGGACGGGTCGCAAGTCTCCTGTCTCGATCACACCGAGATGTCGGTGTGCATCCGGATCAGCTTGATGCCGGGGGCGCCATCGTCGGTCCCGATCTCCTGGTGCGCACCGTCCGCAGCCCAGCCGCAGCCGGACAGGAAGGCCCGCAGCGCATCGTCGGAGGCCCGAACCCACATCGTCGCCACCAGATAGCCGTCCCGGCGCAGCGTGTCGACGGCGGCGTTGATCAGACGCGATCCGTGGCCGGCGCCCCGGTGCCGAGGGTCGACGACGAACTCCGCGACCGTCCCGTCGCGCTCGGCGCGGTCCGGATCCCCGCTCGGCCCGGTGACGGCGAACCCCACCACGCCCACGTCGCCGATGGCCACCAGCACGCGCAGGTGGGCCAGCGGGGGCTTGACGATCGCCTCGTGCCACACTCGCGTCGCCTCGTCTGCCGGGAGGCCGCCGCCCGCAGCCGCCAGCAGGCCGGATTCGGCCCAGGCGCGCCGCTGGACGCGGGCGACGTCGACGGCTTCGGCGGGCATGGCCAGGCGGACGGTGTCGGTGACAGACATGGCGCCATCGTAGGGGCGGCCGCCCCCCTATCCACTAGCCTGAGCCCATGACCGACGTGACACTACCCCCCAAACTGGCCCCAGGAACGTTGCGGGTGATCCCGCTCGGAGGGCTCGGGGACATCGGTCGCAACATGACCGCCTTCGAGATCGACGGGCAGATCGCCCTGGTGGATTGTGGTGTGCTGTTCCCGGAGGATCACCACCCCGGTGTCGACCTCATCCT
The DNA here is from genome assembly GCF_054483915.1 of Tessaracoccus luoxuelianae. Lineage (NCBI taxonomy): Bacteria > Bacillati > Actinomycetota > Actinomycetes > Propionibacteriales > Propionibacteriaceae > Tessaracoccus > Tessaracoccus luoxuelianae. The sequence goes on from NZ_CM137013.1 coordinate 1,862,779, forward strand.
CCCCGCGCTGGGCTACCTCGACGACAGGCTCGACGACATCGTCGCCCTCGTCCTCACCCACGGCCACGAGGACCACATCGGAGCGGTGCCCTATCTGTTGAAGAAGCGCCCCGACATCCCGATCTACGGCTCGAAGCTGACCCTGGCGTTCCTCGCCACGAAGCTGCGCGAGCACAAGATCCGCAACTTCGACCTCGACGCCGTCGAGGAGGGCGACATCGTCGAGATCGGCAATTACGAGTTCGAGTTCCTCGCCGTCACCCACTCCATTCCGGACGCCCTGGCGGTGGCGATCCGCACCAAGGGCGGGCTGGTGCTGCACACCGGCGACTTCAAGATGGACCAGCTGCCGATGGACGGCCGCCTGACCGACCTCCGCGGCTTCGCCCGCCTGGGTGAGGAGGGTGTGGACCTGTTCATGGTGGACTCCACCAACGCGGAGTCCCCAGGGTTCACCACCCTGGAGCGGGACCTCGAGCCCGCCATCGCGCGCGTCTTCGATCAGGCCACGGGCAAGCTGATCGTGGCCAGCTTCGCCAGCCACGTGCACCGCATCCAGCAGATCCTGAACATGGCCGTCAAGCACGACCGCAAGGTTGTCTACGTGGGCCGCTCGATGGTGCGCAACATGGGCACCGCGCGGGATCTGGGCTTCCTCAAGGTGCCGGCCGGGACCCTCATCGAGCTGAAGGAAATCGACAAGTACCCGCCGAGCAAGGTGGTCATCGTCTCTACCGGATCGCAGGGCGAGCCGATGGCCGCGCTCAGCCGGATCGCCAACAGCGACCACCCCGTCGTCGAGGTCGGCCCGGGCGACACCGTCCTGCTGGCCAGCTCGCTGATCCCCGGCAACGAGAACTCCGTGTACCGGGTCATCAACGGACTCTCCGCACTAGGCGCCACCGTCGTCCACAAAGGCAACGCGCTGGTCCACGTCTCGGGGCACGCCTCAGCGGGCGAGTTGTTGTACTGCTACAACATCCTGAAGCCCCGCAACGTGCTGCCCGTCCACGGCGAGGCCCGCCACCTGATCGCCAACGCCAAGCTCGCGCAGGCCACGGGCGTCCCCGCTGCGCGCACCATCGTGGCCGGCGACGGAGACGTGATCGACCTCAAGGACGGCATCGCCAAGAAGGTCGGCTCGATCGATGCGAGCTACGTCTTCGTCGACGGCTCGTTCGTGGGCGACATCTCGGAGTCCATCATGGACCGCCGGATCCTGGGCGAGGAGGGCTTCGTCTCCGTGATCACGGCTGTGGACGTGCACAACCGCACCATCGTCAGCGGCCCGGACATTCACGTCCGCGGCATCGCCGAAGACAGCAGCGTCTTCGACGAGGCCCGCCAGCGGGTGGCCGATGCACTCACCGACGCGATGCGCGACGGGGTCAACGACTCCTTCCGCCTGCAGCAGGTGACCCGCCGCGTGGTGGGCCAGTGGGTGGCGCGGTCACTGCGTCGCCGCCCGATGATCGTGCCGGTGGTTGTCACCACCTAGAATGGGCATGCCCGGTTTGACCGGGTGCGGGGCGCCCACGTACAGTTGGCCCTCGGTGCTTTGCCCCCTGTCGGGTCGGGCGCGCCGCAAGGCTTGAAGCAAACAAGAAGGTAGGTCAGTCGTGTACGCGATCGTGCGCAACGGTGGACGTCAGCACAAGGTGGCTGTTGGCGACGTCCTGGACATCGATCTGGTGTCCGAAGAGGTCGGCAACACCGTCACCCTGCAGCCGCTGCTGCTGGTCGACGGCGACAAGATCACCTCAGATGCCAAGGGACTCGGCAAGATCAGCGTCACCGCTGAGGTGCTGGGCATGAAGAAGGGTCCGAAGATCCGGATCCTGAAGTACAAGAACAAGACCGGCTACAAGAAGCGCCAGGGTCACCGTCAGCGGTACACCCAGGTCAAGGTCACCGGGATCGAGAGCTGAGGAGCTGACACTATGGCACACAAAAAGGGCGCGTCCTCGACGCGCAACGGTCGTGACTCGAATGCCCAGCGCCTCGGCGTGAAGCGCTTCGGAGGCCAGGTCGTCGGCGCGGGCGAGATCCTCGTGCGCCAGCGCGGCACCCATTTCCACCCGGGTGACGGTGTGGGTCGCGGTGGCGACGACACCCTCTTCGCCCTGGTCGAAGGCCAGGTGGAGTTCGGCGTCAAGCGCGGACGTCGCGTCGTCAACGTCGTGACAGCCTGATCCTTCGGCGGACACTCATCACAAGAACGGCCCTCCGGGGCCGTTCTTGCTTTTTCGATACACTCAGCCTCGGCTGATAAGGAGCTTTCCATGGCTATTCCCTCGTTCGTCGACCGGGTCAAGCTGACCGTTCAGGCCGGCAACGGCGGCCACGGCTGCACCTCCATCCACCGCGAGAAGTTCGTTCCGCTGGGGGGACCGGACGGCGGCAACGGTGGCACGGGAGGCTCCATCATCTTCCGGGTCGACGACTCCCTCTCGACCCTGGTCGAGTTCCACCGCCAATCTGTCCGGAAGGCCGTCAACGGGCAGCCGGGCAAGGGCGACCACCACGACGGAGCCAACGGCGATGACGTCGTCCTGGCGGTCCCCAGCGGCACGGTCGTGACCGACGCCGAGACAGGGGAGGTGCTGGCAGACCTCACCGAGCCGGGGGCTGAGTACGTCGCCGCAGCCGGGGGCAAGGGCGGGCTCGGCAACGCAGCGCTGGCCTCGGCCGCACGCAAGGCTCCCGGCTTCGCGCTGCTCGGCGAGGAGGGGGAGAGCCGGCTGGTCCAGCTCGAGCTCAAGGTGATCGCCGACGTCGGCCTCGTCGGGTTCCCGTCCGCCGGGAAGTCGTCGCTGATCGCCGCCATCTCCCGGGCGCGGCCGAAGATCGCCGACTACCCGTTCACCACGCTGATTCCCAACCTGGGCGTCGTGGTCGCCGGGGACGTCACCTACACCGTCGCCGATGTGCCCGGCCTGATCGAGGGCGCCTCCGAGGGTCGCGGCCTGGGCTTCGACTTCCTGCGCCACATCGAGCGGTGCCAGGCCATCGTGCACGTCATCGACCTCGGCACCTACGAGCCGGGGCGTGACCCGCTGACGGACCTGGAGATCATCGAGGCCGAGCTGACCGCCCACGGGGGCCTGGAGGACCGGGTGCGCCTGATCGCCCTCAACAAGGTCGACCTGCCGGACGCGCACGAGATGGCGGAGATCGCACGCCCGGATCTGGCGAAGTTCGGGCACCGGATCTTCGAGATCTCCACCAAGACGGGGGAGGGGCTCAACGAGCTGAAGTTCGCCATGGCTGAGATCGTGGCCGCCCGGCGTGCCGCGCTGCCCGAGGCCGCCAAGCCCAGGCAGGTGCTCCGCCCGGCGCCCGTCGCACGCCGCGCGGCCGGGCCGGAGTTCACCATCGTGCAGAAGGGCGACGGCGAGGGCGGCCTCGTCTGGCGGGTCCGCGGCGAGAAGCCAGAGCGTTGGATCAAGCAGACGGACTTCGCCAACGCCGAGGCCGTGGGCTACCTGGCGGACCGGCTCAACAGGTTGGGCGTTGAGGAGAAGCTGCTCGAGATCGGCGCGCGCCCCGGAGACGCGGTCGCGATCGGAGGCGAGAACGCAGTGGTGTTCGACTTCGCCCCGCAGGTGGAGACCGGCGCGGAGATCCTGAGCCGTCGCGGCGAGGATGTCCGCCTGGAGACGCCTCGGCCCGCCGCCTCGCGCCGCCGTCGGATGGACGCCGACTACCACGCGGCCAAGGCTTCGGGCATCGACTTCGCCACCACCGGCTACGAGCCAGCGCCGGAGGTGGGCGACGACGATGAGGGCTGAGGTCGCGGGTGCTGACCGGGTGGTCGTCAAGGTCGGCTCGTCCTCGTTGACCAGGCCCGACGGCCACCTGGACCCGGCCCGGGTGGCGATGCTGGCGCGGGTGCTCTCGGCGCTGCACGGTCGCGGGGTCCGGGTGGTCCTCGTCACCTCCGGCGCCATCGCCGCCGCGCTGGGCCCGCTCGGGCTGAGGCGCCGGCCGCGGGACCTGGAGACCCAACAGGCGGCCGCCGCCGTCGGCCAGGGGCTCCTGATCAGGCACTACTCAGACGCGTTCGCCGAGCACGGCGTCACCGTGGCGCAACTGCTCCTCACTGTCGAGGACGTGTTGCGGCCCAGGACCTACCGCAACGCGCTCAACACCATCTCGCGGATCTTCCGGCTCGGGGTGATCCCGATCGTCAACGAGAACGACACCGTGGCCACCCACGAGATCCGCTTCGGAGACAACGACCGCCTCGCGGCCCTCATCGCCCACCTGGTCCGCGCCGATGCGCTGATCATCCTCAGCGATGTCGACGGCCTGTACACGGCCCATCCCGACACCCCCGGCGCCCGTCGGATCGATCGGGTCGAGGACATCTCCACCCTCAAGGTCGACACGTCCCGGGTGGGGTCAAAGGTCGGCACCGGGGGGATGCGCACCAAGGTGCAGGCGGCCGAGATCGCCACCCAGGCGGGCGTCAGCGTGGTGCTGAGCCTGGCAGACCACCTTGAGCGCGCGCTGGCTGGCGAGGACGTGGGCACCTTGTTCCTCCCCACCCGGAAGCGCCGCCCACGACGGTTGCTGTGGCTCGCCTTCGCGGCGGAGCCCCGCGGTTTCCTCCACGTCGACGCCGGCGCGAGGCGGGCACTGGTGGAGAAGAAGGCGTCCCTGCTGGCGATCGGGGTGCGCGAGGTGGTGGGCATCTTCGCCGAGGGCGAGCCGGTGGAGATCGTCGGGCCGGACGGGGAGCCTGTGGGTCGCGGATTCGTCGGCTACTCCAGCGCGGAACTGATCGCCGAGATGGGACACAGCAGCGTGGAGGATGGTCATCGCGGCCAGCGCCCGGTCGTGCACCGCGACCACATGATGCTCGCCGAGGACTGAGCGCACGCCCCTTCGTGCAGCGGAGGCGGACGAATTTGGGCGACGATGCGCCGATTTCTCGGGGGAGTCGCGCTGGCTTACCCTGGACGGGTGATCGAGGTCTTCGGGTGGGTGGCTGCAGCCATCGGTGTGGCGTCCAACCTTCCCCAGTTGATCCGGATCCTGCGTGCCAGGACCAGCGCCGGGGTGTCGCTGCGGCTGTGGCAGATCTCTGCGGCCACCACGGGCGCATGGATGGTGCACGGCTTCCTGGTCCAGAAGGCCCAGATGCAGTGGCCTAACCTGGTGATGTCGCTGCTCGCGCTGGTCATTGTCGTGTTCGTCCTTCGGGACCGGAGGCAGGCCATCGCACCTCAGCTCGTCCTCCCGGTGGTGCTGGCCGCGTCATTGACCGGCGTGGAGCTGGTCTTCGGAGCGATGGCGTTCGGGTTCGTGATCGCGGTGCCCCAGCTCTTCGGCCAGTTCTCCCAGTTGCGTGAGATGGTCAGCGCGCCGGACCTCTCCGGAGTGTCGGTGGGCTACCTGTCGATCATGCTGCTCGTCCAGGCGATGTGGTTCACGTTCGGCCTGTTCACCTCCGACTGGGCCCTCATCATCTGCGCTGGAGCCATGACGGTGGTGTGCACCGTCAACCTCGCTGTCTACGTCGTCCGGCACCTGCGCGCCCGCGGCCGCGTCGCGCTCGCGGTCTGAGCCCGGCGAAGCCCGACCGCCACAGCGCCGCGACATAGCGGCGTCCGGCCAGCGCCGGCGTGCGCCAGCCGCGTCAGGCGAGATTCCCCGAGACGACGGTGGGACTCGGCCTAGACTCGGCGCATGGAATTCCGGACCCAAGCCACTGCCGCCCGCAAGGCAGCCATCGAGTTGGCCACGCTGAATCGCGCCGCCAAGGATCGGGCGCTGGCAGCCATGGCAGACGCCCTCGCCGCGGCCGAACCCAACCTGCTCGAGGCCAACGCCGTCGACGTCGCGGGGGCGCGCGCGGCCGGGACTCCCGAGTCCATCGTCGACCGACTGGCACTCACGCCCGCCCGGATCGCGGGCATGGTCCAGGGTCTCCGCGACCTTGCAGCCCTCCCCGACCCCGTCGGCGACGTCGTCCGGGGATGGAAGCTGGCCAACGGCGTCTCGGTCACGCAAGTGCGGGTGCCTTTCGGCGTGGTCGGCATCATCTACGAGGCCCGCCCCAATGTCACCGCGGACGCGGCCGGCATCTGCCTCAAGTCCGGCAACGCCGCCCTCCTGCGAGGCTCGTCCTCGGCGCTCAACACCAACCGCGCCACCGTCGCCGCGCTCCGCAGCGGTCTGGAGACCGCAGGCGTCACCCCCGACGCCGTCCATCTGGTCGAAGGCGGCCGGGAGGTGACGGGCGAGTTGATGCGCGCCCGCGGCCTGGTGGACGTCCTGATCCCGCGCGGCGGCGCAGGGCTCATCCAGGCAGTCGTCGATGGGTCGACGGTGCCGGTGATCGAGACCGGCACCGGCAACTGCCACGTCTATGTCGACGCGGACGCGGACCTCGACCAGGCGCTCACCATCCTGCTCAACGCCAAGACCCAGCGCCCCAGCGTCTGCAACGCCGCGGAGACCCTCCTTGTCCACCGCGACATTGCCGACCAATTCCTCCCGCGGGCACTTGAGGCCCTCGGCCGCTCCGGGGTCACCGTCCACGGCGACTCCGCCACTGCGGCCTACTCCGACGCCGTCGTCCCGGCCAACCCGGACGAGTACGACGCCGAATACCTGACCCTGGATCTCGCCGCCAAGGTGGTCGGCTCCCTCGACGAGGCGCTCGAGCACATCCGGTCCCACACCACCGGCCACTCGGAGACCATCGTCACGCGGAGCAGGAAGGCGGCCGAGCGTTTCGTCGCCGAGGTGGACGCCGCGGCGGTGCTCGTCAACGCCTCAAGCCGCTTCGTCGACGGCGGGGAGTTCGGCTTCGGCGCCGAAATCGGCATCTCCACCCAGAAGCTGCACGCCCGCGGCCCCATGGGGCTCCCGGAGATGACGAGCAGCAAATACATCATCGAGGGCGACGGGCAGGTCCGCGCCTAGGACATCCCGGGTGGGTCCAGCATCCGGACTCACCAGCGAAACCCCTGAGGGTCCCTCGAAGGGTCGAGAACCCGGACCTGACAGCGAGGGTGGGGGACGGCAGGGCGGCACTGCGCTGCGGTGCCCAACCCGACGATCACCCAACCGGCGTCCCGCTCAGGCAGACCCGGCCCCTACGCCGCCATGCCGGCCCACACCCGAACAAGACAACGCCACAGACAGGGCGAGTGCGGGGAGATGGGAGACGATGCCCGGGCGGCCTCAACAACCCGACCACCGACCCAGGCGGCCGGAACATCGAGACCCTAGACAACGGCCGCCCGGGCATTGACTCACGGCTCACCGCACCCGACAACGAGATCCGCGTGAAGGTGGCAGTCACGACCCTTCGAGACGGTCCCCGCCGCTTCGCGGGCGGCCCTCCTCAGGGAGCGATGTCGCTTCGCGGGCGGCCCTCCTCAGGGAGCGATGTCGCTTCGCGGGCGGCCCTCCTCAGGGAGCGATGTCGCTTCGCGGGCGGCCCGCATTGCGGGGGGTGCGGGACGACCACCAGCCGAGAGGACGACTGCCGGGGGATCCCTTGCTAGGATCGGGCGCCATGAGCCTTCTTCTGGAGACCGCCGCAGCCGCACCCGCCGTGCCGAGCTGGGTGATGGGCGCACTCGCGCTGGCCACGCTGCTCGGCGTGATCGCGTGGATCGTCGGCATGGGTTCGGGTCGCCCGCACTCCAAGTGACCACCACCGAGCTCGCACTGGCGCGCACGGAGTCCTCCCGCCGCTACCGCCTCGGCGTGATGGGCGGCACCTTCGACCCCATCCACCACGGGCACCTCGTCGCCGCCTCCGAGGTGGCGGCCAAGTTCGGTCTGGACGAGGTGGTCTTCGTCCCCACCGGCATGCCGTGGCAGAAGAGCCACCGCGAGGTCTCCCTCGCCGAGGACCGCTACCTGATGACGGTGATCGCCACCGCGTCCAACCCGCGGTTCTCCGTGTCCCGGGTGGACATCGATCGGCCCGGCAACACCTACACCGTCGACACGCTCAAGGACCTCCGCGCAGAGCGTGGCGACAACACGGATCTGTTCTTCATCACCGGCGCCGACGCCGTCCGCCAGATCCTCACCTGGTACGGGGCCGATGAACTGTTCGATCTCGCGCATTTCGTGGGCGTGACGCGCCCCGGCGTGCCGATGACCCCCGATGATCTCGCCCATCTCCCCGAGGACGCGGTGACTCTCCTCGAGGTTCCTGCCCTGGCCATCTCGTCGACCAACTGCCGCGAACGCGTCCACGCCCATGAACCCATCTGGTACCTCGTGCCGGACGGCATCGTCCAATACATCGCCAAACGGGGGCTCTACCCGGCCCCCCAGTCAGGAGTACCCAGTGACCGTAGCTGACGAGGTGCTGAAGCCCGTCCAGATCGCGGCACAGGCCGCGGCTGATAAGCGGGGCCACAGGATCGTCGCCTTCGACGTGTCCGAACAGCTCGCCATCACCGACATCTTCCTCATCGCCTCCGCCGGGAATGAGCGCCAGGTCGGCGCCATCGTCGACGGCGTGGAGGAGAAGCTGATCGCGGCCGGCTACAAGGCGGTCCGCCGCGAGGGGGACCGGGAGAACCGCTGGGTGCTGCTCGACTACATCGACTTCGTCGTGCACGTCCAGCACACGGAGGAGCGCACGCTCTACAACCTCGAGCGTCTGTGGAAGGACTGCCCTCAGATCCCGCTGGAGCTCCATCTTCCCGAGCCCGACGACGACGAGGTCAGCGACGACGCGGCGCAGTGAGGCTCGAGCACTCGACGCGCCTGCTTCTCCTCAGGCACGGCCAAACCGATTGGAACGCGCAGCAGCGTTTCCAAGGACAGGCCGACGTGCCGCTGAACGCGGCGGGGCGGCAGCAGGCCGAGGCGGTGCGCGGGGTCTTCGCGGACGTCCACCTGGACGCTGTCTACTCCTCCCCTCTCTCGCGCGCCCTTGACACCGCGCGGCTGGCCCGGCCTGGGGCGGAGATCCTCACCGACCCACGGCTGATGGAGATCGACGTCGGCAGCTGGTCCGGTCTCACATGGGACGAGGTCAAGGCCTCGATGCCGGACTACGAGGCCAAGTACGCCAATGGGGTGGATTTCCGGCGCTCCCCTGAGGGTGAGACGCTGGCCGACGTGGTGGCACGCGGCCTGCCGGCGCTACTCGAGATCGCGGCCTCGCACGAGGGAGGGACAGTGCTGGTGGTGTCGCACGGCCTGCTCCTGAACCGCGTCATCCACGCCATCGTGGGTGCACACGGCAGAGTCCTCGGAGGGCTCGGCAACGCCCACTTCTCGGAGCTCGGCCACGCCCACGGCGCCTGGCGGCTGCTTGCCCACAACGTCGGAATATTCCCCACTCCGCCGCGTTAGCCCAGGTATGAAGCGGATCGGGTTCCTGTCCTTCGGGCACTACCGGGCGGTGGTGGGGGCGAGGGTGCCCGACGCCGCCGCTGCCCTGCGCCAACACGTCGCCTTCGCGGAAGCAGCCGATGAGGTTGGCCTCGACGGCGCCTGGGTGAGGGTCCACCACTTCGAGGAGTCCCACGCCACACCGTTCCCGCTGCTCGCGGCGATGGCAGCCGTGACGTCGCGCATCGACGTGGGCACCGGTGTGGTGGACCTCCGCTACGAGAACCCGCTGCACATGGCCGAGCAGGCCGCCGCCACGGACCTCATCTCCGGGGGCAGGCTCCAGCTGGGCGTCAGCCGGGGCAGCCCGGAACACGCCGCCGACGGGGAGAAGCAGTTCGGCTACCGGCTGACCGACGGCGAATCCTGGGCCGACCACGCCCAGGCCAAGGTGGCACGGTTCCGCCGCGCCATCGCTGGCGAACCGGTCGCCCACTCCGCCGCCGCCCAGTTCTCCGGCGACGGCCCGGACCTTCCCATCCGGCCGATCAGCCCAGGCCTGCCGGACCGGATCTGGTGGGGTGCGGGCAGCGTGGAATCGGGGGTCTGGACGGCGGAGCAGGGCATGAACCTGTTGAGCTCGACGTTGCTGTTGGCCGACGACGGCCGTCCATTCCATGTCCAGCAGGCGGACCAGGTCCGCAGCTACCGCAGGGTGTTTCGTCGGATGGGACATCCCGGCCCCGGCCTGACCGCTGTGACCCGGCCTGTCTTCCCGATCACCAACGACGACGACCGCCGCTACTTCGGACTCAGGGGCGACGCCCACGACAGCGTGGGCATTCTGGACGGCTCGAAGGCCCGCTCTGGGCCGCAGATGGTGGGCACAGTCGAGGAGGTCGCTGAGCTGCTGCGCGCCGACGAGGCCGTCACCGAGGCCGATTACGTCCTGTTCGCCATGCCCAGCCAACTCGGCGTGGACTACAACGTCCATTGGATGGAGAACCTGGTGGCCGTGGCCCGGGAGCTCGGCTGGAAGGAGTGAGGCGGGTCAGGCCATCGGCTGCCGGGCGATCCATTCGTCGATCCCGACACGCGGGCCGGTGAAGAACGGCGTCTCCTCGCGGACGTGCAGCCGGGCCTCGACGGAACGCTGGTGGCGCATCGCGTCTGTCAGACGGTGCAGTTCGTCGGCCTCGAAGGCCAGGATCCACTCGTAGTCGCCCAGCGCGAACGACGAGAGGGTGGAGGCCACGACGTCCGGGTACTCTCGCCCGGCCATGCCGTGCTCCATCAGCATCTTCGAGCGATGCGCGTCGTCCAGGTAGTACCAGTCGTAGCTGCGGACGAACGGGTAGACGGTGATCCACGGCCGTGGCGCGAAGCCGGCGAAGCAGCTGGGCACGTGGGTGCGGTTGAACTCGGCGGGGCGGTGCACGCCCATCACGGACCAGACGGGCGACAGGTAGGCTCCGAGGCCGCTCTGCCGCACCGCGTGGTACGCAGCCTGGAGCGGGGCCGGATCATGGGCCAGCGTCCACACCATCAGATCGGCGTCCGCGCGGAAGCCGCCTACGTCGTAGAAGCCACGCACGCTCACCCCGGTGTCCTCGAGGGCCGCGGTGACGCCGGCGCCCAACGCCGATGCCTCGAGGGTGGAGGCGGGCAGTGGTGCGCGGGTGGCGAACACCGAGTACATGGCGTACAGCGGCTGGGCGTTGATGGCCTCGAGGTCCACGTCCTGCTCGTCGCGCTCGTCTCGACCGGGGTGCTTGCTCATCGGGAACCTTCCAGGGGGCGGGGCAGACAGCAGCGGCCGGTGGAGAACCGGCAGCGACCCTCGGCGGGCACTTCGCCTCGCGCGGCGGCGGCCTTCGCGAGCAGCTGGTCAACCAGCAGGACCGCGAAGCCGGCGTCGGTTCCGACGGTGGCCGCCCGCTCGTAGGGGAGGCCGAGCTCGGCGGCGGTTTCCCTGGCCTGGGTGTCCAGATCGTAGGCCACCTCCATGTGATCGGAGATGAACCCGATGGGCGCCGCCACCACGCCCGCGACGCCGTCGGCCTGCACCTCGGGCATCCGGTCGTTGACATCGGGCTCCAGCCAGGGGATGTGCGGGGCGCCGGAGCGGGAGCAGAACGTGAGCTCCCAGGCCAACTCCTCGCCCACCAGCGCCGACGCCTCAGCGGCCACCGCAGCCGCGACCCTCAGGTGCTGCGCGTCGTAGCGGCGCTCCGGCTCACCCGTGGACGACGCCTCATTCATGGCGCTCGGGATGGAGTGGGTCACGAACAGGACCCTCAGCGTGTTCTCACCGATCCGGGCCCTCAGGCGCCGCACGGCCTCGCCGAGGGCGCGGGCGTTGGCCGAGACGAACCCGGGGGTTTCCGCGAAGGGGTCAACCTTGTCGATGTGGATCGGGCGGCCGTCAGCGGCCCGTTGCAGGTCTTCGTTGTACTGGCGGCATCCACTGTAGGAGGAGTAGGCGGAGGTGGCCAGCGCGAGCACGCGCTCGTGGCCGGCATCCACCAGCTCCTGCACCGTGTCGGCGAAGTAGGGATGCCAGTTGCGGTTCCCGATCACCACCGGCACCACGACGCCACGCCGGGCCAGCTCGTCGCGGACCGCCTCCATCAGCGCAGCGTTGAGCTCGTTGATCGGTGACCTGCCCCCGAACAGCTCGTAGTGCCTCGAGACCTCGATGAGCCGCTCGTCCGGGATGCCCCGTCCGGCGGTGGCGTTGCGCATGAACGGCAGCACATCGGCCGACTCGTTGGGGCCGCCGTAGGAGGCGAACAGGACCGCGGTGTACGGGGCGATACTCACATGGCCTCCTGGGCGTCGGCGGAGTCGAGGTCGTTGACGGCCAGGTGCGTGACCGGGCAGTGCTGCGACTCCATCGCCTCGGGGTCCACCACCTCGCCGGCACCGATCCCGAAGAGCTCGGCCATGGCCAGCAGGTATTCCTCGGTGCGTCCCTGTTCGGCAGCCATCCTGGCCCGCGTCGACGGGATGTGCAGCAGCCTCGTGGCAAGTCGGCGCAGCGCGAGGGCCGCGTCGTCGTGGGTGAGTGGCCGCTGTGGAAGGCGGGCCGCCTCGTCGTCGACCAGCGCCATGACCGCCTGCCGCAACCCCACGACGGCCGGGTCCACGATGCGTGAGCGAAGCTTCATCAGCACCTCGGCAACCCCTGCCTCGACCAGCGCCTCAGCGCGCCGGGTGTCGTCGGCGAAGCACGGCCGGATCGAATTCTGGATGGAGGCCAGATCGACGACGCGCACGCCGACCAGCGCGGCGACCTCAGGGGCCACGTCACGCTGCAGGGACAGGTCCAGGAAGCGCTGCGGGCCCTGCACGTGGGCGACCTCGATGACGGGGGAACCCAGGCCGCGACAGGTGACGACGAGGTCCGTGCCTGCGAGGGCCTCCTCGAGGGTGGCGACGTGGTTGAGGTCATGGCTGTCGGCGAACGCGGAGCCCCGACCGCTGGCGGAATGCACGCGGATGTGGGCGACGCCGCGCGCACGCAGGGCGGCGACGACGGCCCCGGCGTAGGAACCAGTGCCCACGATGGTGACGGTGGCGGTGGGCCAGTCGTCGAGACCCATCAGGTCCAGGCCCACGCTCACCACGGAGCGCCCGGCGCTCTCCAACGCGGTTTCCCGCGCGATCCGCCGGGACGTCTTGAGCGCCTCGTCGACGGCGATGGTCAGCGGCAGCGATGTGGATCCGTCCTGCTGTGCCGCGGCCAGCGCGCGACGCAGCTGGCCGGCGATCTCCCGCTCGCCCACCACCATGGAATCCAGGCCGGCCGCCACGCGGAACACGTGCCCGAGCGCGGCCTCGCCGAGGTACAGGTCCCAGACGGGAGGGGTGTCGAACGCGGTGTTGAGGGCGGCACGCAGGCGCGTGTTCGACGCCTCCCCGGTGGTGTCGAGGAGCACCTCGACCCGGTTGCAGGTGTTGAGCACGACGGCCCCGTTGACCTCCGGGAGGGAAGTCAGGCGGGAGGCAACGTCGTCAACGCAAGGGCTGATGCGTTCAACCTCCGGCAGTCCCTGCCGGTCGTGCTGAATCGAGAACACGCGCATAGTCACAGTGATCCCTATTCAATCACGCTTGTCTGATGAGGCAGAATCGTCCACAAATGAATCCCATGCTTTCCGCGCTCAGCGGACACCGCCCCGAAAGACTGCCCGTCTGGTTCATGCGCCAGGCGGGCCGGTCGCTGCCCGAGTACCGCGCCATCCGCGAGGGGACCACCATCCTCGAGGCCTGCCTCATCCCCGAGCTGGCCGCCGAGATCACTCTGCAGCCGGTGCGGCGGCACCACGTGGATGCCGCCATCCTGTTCTCGGACATCATGACGCCGCTGGTCCTCGCGGGGGTGGAGGTGGAGATCCACTCGGGCGTGGGCCCGGTGATCGACAAGCCCGTACGCACGGCCGCCGACGTGGACCGCGTCACCCGGCACGCGCTCATGGAGACCACCCCCATTACGGAGGCGGTGCGCCTGGTGGTGGCCGAGCTGGGGGAGGCCACCCCGCTGATCGGCTTCGCGGGTGCTCCGTTCACCCTGGCCGCCTACCTGGTGGAGGGTCGCGGCTCCCGCGACCACCTCGCGGCGCGGGCGATGATGCACGCGGATCCGCGCTCCTGGCATCGGCTGCTCGCCTGGTGCGCGGACCTGTCGGGCCAGTTCCTGGGCGTCCAGGTGGATGCCGGGGCGCGCGCGGTCCAGCTGTTCGACTCCTGGGCAGGTGCGCTGACCCGCGCCGACTACGTCCGGCACGTCGCCCCCCACTCGGCGGCGGTCCTGCAATCGGTGGAGGGCCGCGTCCCGCGCATCCACTTCGGCACCGGGACCAGGCACATCCTGCCCGACATGGCCGCATGCGGCGTCGAGGCGATGGGCATCGACTACCGCACCCCCCTCGACGAGGCCGCCGCGCTGCTCCCCGGACTCCCGCTGCAGGGCAACATCGATCCGGCTCTGCTGGCCGCCGGCTGGCCCGCACTCGAGGCCCACGCCCGGGATGTCGTCGACCGGGGTCGTGCCGCTCCCGCGCACGTCGTCAACCTCGGACATGGGGTTCCGCCCACCACAGACCCGGGGGTGCTCACCGACCTGGTGGCGCTCCTGCACAGCCTGTGACCGCCGTCGTCGTCGGGGGCGGCCTCGCCGGCGTCCTGGCCGGCTACCGTCTCGCCCGGCAGGGCCGTCGGGTCACGGTCCTTGAGGCCTCGACGCGCTTCGGCGGGATGCTCTCCGGCATCGACATCGGCGGGGTTCGGGTGGACTCGGGCGCGGAGGCCTACGCGGTCCGTGGCGGCGTCGGGCGAGCCCTGTGCGAGGAACTGGGGCTGGAGGTGGCAGGGCCTGCCGGACAGCCGCACATCTGGCGCCCCGACGGCGTCTGGCCGATGGCGGAGGGGGTGCTCGGGATCCCCTCGACGTTGGAGGATCCCGCACTCGCCGCACTGACCGCGCAGGGCCTGGCGAGGCTCAGGCAGGACGCCGACCTGCCCGCTGAGGTGGGAGCCGACGCGGTCACCGTCGGTGAACTGGTGCGGGCCCGTCTCGGCGACGGCGCCCTCGCCACCCTGGTGGCGCCCGTGGCACACGGGGTCTACTCGCTGTCGCCCGATCGGATGCCGCTGGCCGCCTTCGCCCCGGGCCTACTGCAGGCGATGGCCGAACACGGGACCCTGCTGGGTGCGGTCGCAGCGGTTCGGCGCCCCGGAGTGGCGGCCGTCGAGCAGCCGGTGGGCGGCATGTTCCGGCTCATCGAGGCCCTCGAACAGGCGATCGTCGCGGCAGGTGGAGAGATCCGGCTGGCCTCGCCCGCGGTGTCGCTGCGTCACGCCGGACACGAGTTCGCGGTGGGGCTGCCCGACGGCGAGGTGCTGCGCGCGGACCGGCTCGTCCTCGCGTCGTCGGCGGCCTCCGCCTGCTCGCTGCTCGCCCGGATCGGGGTGGAGCTCACGCCGCCGCCCGTCGCGACGGCGCGGCTGGCGGTGCTCGGCGTGTCCCATCCTGGGCTGGCCGAGGGGCCGGTCGGCTCGGGGCTCCTCGTGGGGGAGCGGGACGACGCCATCCACGCCAAGGCGCTGACCCACTACTCGCTCAAGTGGCCGTGGGCCCGGCGCGAGGGGCAGGAGATCCTTCGCCTGTCCTATCCCGAGCAGCTCATCCCCACGAGGGCCGAGGCGTTGGGGGACGCGTCCCGGTTCCTCGGGTTGGACCTGGCCGACGACGACGTGACCGGTTTCGCGTCGGTGTCGTGGGAGGCCATGCCCACCCGGATGGAGCACGCCACCCGCCAGTACTACCTGGAGACGGTTGAGGCGGCAGGCGTGGACCTGGTGGGTGCGTGGCTGGACGGCAACGGGATCGCCTCCGTGATCGCCGGCTGTGATCGGCTCAGCCGATGAGGCTCCGGCTCGGCACGCGTGGCTCCGCGCTGGCGGTGGCGCAGTCCGGGCAGGTGGCAGATTCGCTGCGCGCGCTCGGCCACGACGTGGTCCTCGAACGGATCAGGACCGGCGGCGACGTCGAGCAGGGGTCCCTGACCCGCCTCGGGTCCCTTGGCGTGTTCGCGGCGGAGCTGCGCACGGCGCTCCTGGAGGGTCGCTGTGACTTCGCCGTCCACTCCCTCAAGGACCTGCCCACGGCGGCCGTGCACGGGCTCGTCATCGCCGCGGTGCCTCGGCGTGCCGATGCGCGCGATGCGCTCTGCGCCCGCGACGGCCTGACGCTGGCCGGCCTGCCGGCGGGCGCCACCGTCGGGACTGGTTCCCCACGGCGCGTGGCCCAGCTGCGGGCGCTGCGCCCGGACCTCCGCTTCGTGGACGTGCGGGGAAACGTCGGCACCCGCCTGGCGCGGGTGGCGGACGGTGACCTCGACGCCGTCGTCCTGGCCGCGGCCGGCTTGGAGCGGCTGGGCCTCACCGCCCACATCACGGAGGTGTTGGGCATCCTCCCAGCACCCGGTCAGGGCGCCTTGGCGCTGGAGTGTCGGGCGGACAACCCCGCTCTGGTGGCCGAGTTGGCCGTTCTCGAGGACCCCGCGACACGTGAGGCCGTGGACGCCGAGCGGGCCGTCCTGGCGGGCCTCGGCGGTGGCTGCGCGGCGCCGATCGCCGTCTGGGGGCGCGACGGGGAGCTCACGGCCGGCGTCTTCGCCGTCGACGGATCAGCGGCCACCCGGACGACGGTGCAGCTCGGCCCGGGGGCGGGTGAGGCAGCGGCGGAGGAGCTCAAGCGGCGCGGCGCTGACGAGGTGGCTGACCTGGGCGCGAGCCGTCCGTCGAGGCTCCACGAGCTGCACGACGACAGCTCGCTCTGGCGAGGCGACGCGGTGCTCGCCGGGCTCAGGATCCTGCTGACCCAGGCCGACGGACCCCTTGCTGACGGGATCCGGGCAGCCGGCGCTGAGGTGGTGGCCCAGCCCGTGCAGCGGCGGGTGACCCTCCGCGCGGAGGAATGGCCGGAGGAGGCCGACTGGGTGGCGTTCACGTCGGCGGCGACGCTTGAGGTGATGGCGGAGCTCGGACTGAGCGTGCCTCCGGGTGCCAGGGTGGCGGCCGTGGGGTCGCGGACGGCGGCGGCGGCCGAGGCTGCTGGCCTGGAGGTGGCATTGGTGCCGGAGGGTGAATCGAGCGCGGCGGCCCTGGCGAGGGCCTGGCCCGAGGGCGGTGGCCGCGTGCTGATTCCCGGCTCGGCGCTGTCGTCGAGCGTGCTCGAGGGCGCGCTGAGGGCCAAGGGATACACCGTCGAGATGGTTCCCCTGTACACGATGGAGTCGCTCGGCGAACTGCCGGGAGGCCTGGTCGGGGAGTGGCGCGAGGGACTCTTCGACGCGGTGGCGGTGACCTCCGGGTCGGCGGGCGAGGCCGTTGGGAGGCTGCTCGGCTGGCGCGACACAACAGCGGTGGTGGCGTTCGGGCCGCCATCTGCGGCGGCGTTGCGATTGGCGGGGGCGAATGTCGCGGCGGTGGCCGTCACTCAGGACGCGGAGGGGCTGATCCACGCGATCGCCTCCCTCAGAAGGGACGATGCATGATCCAGATCAGGCCGAGAAGGCTCAGGACCACCCCCGCGATGCGCCGCCTGGTGCGGGAGGTGGAGCCGCGACCCTCGCAGCTGGTGTTGCCCGTGTTCGTCGCCGAGGCGTCCGCTGACATCTCCTCGATGCCCGGCGTGCGGCGCCACGACCTCGACGGCCTGCGCAGGGTTGCCGAGCAGGTGGTCACCGCCGGGCTCGGCGGCATCATGATCTTCGGCGTGCCCGAGGATGCGGACAAGGATGAGCTCGGGTCTCAGGGCTGGGCCGAGGAGGGGATCCTGCAGCGGGCCCTGCGGGCCGTCCGCGACACCGTCGGCGACGACACCGTCGTGATGGCAGACACCTGCCTCGACGAGTTCACCACGCATGGGCACTGCGGCTTCCTCACCCCGCAGGGCCGTGTGGACAACGACGCCACTCTGGCCGCCTACGCGTCGATGGCCCTCGCGCAGGCCGACGCGGGCGCGCATGTGGTGTCGCCGTCGGGGATGATGGACGGCCAGGTGGAGGCCATCCGCGCCGCGCTCGAAGGTGCCGGACACACCGACACCGCGATCCTCGCCTACGCCGCCAAGTACGCCTCCTCGTTCTACGGCCCGTTCCGGGAGGCCGTGACCTCCACGCTGAGCGGGGACCGCAAGAGCTACCAGCAGGACCCGGCCAACCGTCGCGAGGGACTCCGCGAGGCCGAACTGGACCTCGCGGAGGGCGCGGACATGGTGATGGTGAAGCCCGCTGGCTACTACCTGGACGTGCTGGCCGATGTCGCCGCGGTCTCTGACGTGCCGGTGGCCGCCTACCAGGTGTCGGGGGAGTACGCCATGATCGAGGCCGCCGCCGAGCGCGGGTGGATCGACAGGCAGGCGGCCGTGTCAGAGTCGGTGACCGCCATCGTGCGGGCCGGGGCTGACATCGTGTTGACTTATTGGGCGCTTGAACTGGCGGGGTGGATGAAGTGAGCATGGACCAACTCTTCGAGCGGGCGCGCGGCGTGATTCCCGGCGGGGTGTCGTCGCCGGTGCGGGCGTTCGGGTCCGTCGGCGGCACGCCCCGGTTCGTCTCGTCGGCCCGCGGGCCGTATGTGGTGGATGCCGACGGCGTCGAGTACGTGGACCTGGTGTGTTCCTGGGGGCCGGCCCTGTTGGGCCACGCGCACCCCGAGGTGGTGGCCGCGGTCCAGGAGGCGGCCTCACGCGGGCTGTCTTTCGGCGCGCCGACGGCGGCGGAGGTGGAACTGGCCGAGGTCATCAGGTCGAGGGTGCCGATGGCGGAGCAGGTGCGGTTCGTCTCCACGGGCACCGAGGCCACCATGACGGCCATCCGGCTCGCCCGCGGCGCCACGGGCCGCGACGCCATCGTCAAGTTCGCCGGGTGCTACCACGGCCACTCGGACGCGCTGCTCGCCGCGGCCGGCTCCGGCGTCGCCACGCAGGGCCTCCCGGGTTCCGCGGGGGTGACCCGGGCCTCGGCGGCCGACACCATCGTCGTGGACTACAACGACGTCGAGGCGCTGACCCGCGTCTTCGACGAGGCGGGTGACCGGATCGCGGCCGTCATCACGGAGGGGGCTCCCGCCAACATGGGAGTGGTGCCCCCGGCGCCCGGCTTCAACGCCGCCATCCGCGAGCTCACCGCCCGGCACGGCTCGCTGATGATCCTCGACGAGGTGCTCACCGGCTTCCGGGTGGCGCCGTCTGGATGGCTGGGACATGAGGGCGGCTACGAGCCGGACCTGGTGACCTTCGGCAAGGTGGTGGGCGGCGGCATGCCGCTGGCCGCGCTCGCCGGACCTGCCCGGTGGCTGCAGCTCCTGGCTCCCGTCGGGCCGGTCTACCAGGCGGGCACCCTGTCGGGAAACCCGCTGGCGACAGCGGCGGGCCTCGCCACCCTCAGGCTGGCCGATGCGGGCGTCTACGCGGCTGTGGACCGCAGATCCGCCGAGCTGCAGAGGGCCGTCGCGGAGGCCCTGAGCGCTGCCTCCGTTCCGCACGTGGTGCAGCGCGCCGGCAGCCTGTTCTCGGTGTTCTTCCGCGAGGGGGCCGTCGCGGACTACGAGGAAGCGAAGAAGCAGGACACCGCCGCCTTCGCCCGCTTCTTCCATTCCATGCTGGACCACGGCGTCGCGCTGCCCCCGTCGGCGTTCGAGGCGTGGTTCCTGTCCGCGGCCCACGACGACGAGGCGATGGCGCGCATCGCGGACGCTCTCCCCGCCGCCGCACGCGCCGCCGCCCATTCGTGAGAAGCTAACCCCGTCACTCAGGGAGGGAATCAACGGTGAGACTGCGGTTGGGTACACGAGGATCGGCGCTGGCACTGGCGCGTTCGGAGAAGGTGGCGGCGACGCTGCGAGACGGTGGGCTCGAGGTGGAGATCGTGCCCGTCGCGACGGCGGGTCAGGACACCGTCCACATGCCCGACGGCTACTCCCAGGGCCTTTTCGCCAACGAGTTGCGCGATGCGCTGCGCTCGGGCCAGGTGGACGTGGTGGTGCATTCGGTCAAGGATGTCCCGCTGCGCGAGAAGCCCGAGGACCTCATCTTCCCGGCGGTGCTTCCGCGCGGTGACCACAGGGACGTGCTCTGCACGCGAAGCGGCATCACCCTGGCCGCGCTGCCTCGCCACTCCCGGGTCGGAGTCACGTCGCTACGGCGCATCGCCCAGCTGCGTGCGCTGAGGCCTGATCTCACCTTCGTCGACGTCGGCGGCTCGCTGGAGGAGCGGCTGAGGCATCTCGAACCCGGAGATCTCGACGCCGTGGTGCTGTCTGCTGCCGGCGTCGAGACGCTGGGGCTCACGGACCGCATCGCCGAGTACCTGCCCATCCTCACGGCGCCCGGGCAGGGCGCAATCGCCCTCGAGTGCCGCAAGGACGACGCGGACATCGTCTCCGCTCTGAAGCTCTTCGACGACATCGAGACCCGCATCATCATCGACGCGGAGCGAGCCGTCCTGACGGGCCTGGGCACCACCTATATGGCGCCGGTGGGCGCTCTGGCGTCGCGGCGCGGCATCCTGTCGCTGAAGGCCGGGGTGTTCTCCATCGATGGCACCAAGCGCAACGTGCTCGAGGTGGGGCTGCCCACCTCCGAGTTCCACGCCGTGCGCACCGGTGAGAATGCCGCCGCCGCGCTCAAGGCCCGCAGGGCGGACCGGTTCTTCTCGCCGGAGGCGCTCGCCTCGGTGAAGCTGTCGGCCGAGCACGACGACGAGTCCCCGTTCATCGAGGTGCCCGGAGACGATCGCATCCGAGTCCTCCTCGCCAGGCAGGAGGGCCGGCTCGCGCAGGCCCTGCGCAAGAACGGGCTCCGGGTGGATTGCGTCTCGCTGCAGGAAGCGAAGCTGATCTCCGCGGACAACATCCTCGGCTGGGCGGACTGGGTGGTGCTGCCGTCCGCGCAGACGGTGTGGGCCCTGCGCGAGCGCGGCTGGGACATCCCGGAGGGGAAGCGGGTGGCGGCGATGGGGTCAACCACCCAGCGGGCGGCCGAGGAGAGCGAGATAGATGTGGAGCTCAGCCCGGAGGGCACGGCCAGCTCGCAGAAGCTGGTCGAGATGTTCCCGAAGGCCGAGGGCGAGCAGCGGGCGGTCGTCGTCTGCGCGGACCAGCTCTCGACGAACCTCGAGGTAGGCCTACGCGCCAAGGGTTACACCGTCGAACGCCTCGAGGTCTACACCATGGTGGACGTTGAGGACCTGGATCCGCGGATCAAGCAGATGTGGGACGACGGGGCCTGGCAGGCCGTGCTGCTCAGCCAGCCGTCGTTCGCATCCGCCTATGTGAACCTCCTCGGGCATCGCGACGGCGTGCATGTGCTGGCCTGGGACGAACCCACCGCGCAGGCACTCACCCAGCTCGACGTTCCGGTTCTGGCAACGGCGAAGTCGAAGGACGAGTTCGGTGTCGCGGCGTTGGCCAGGGATCTCGCCAAGCAGAAGTGAGCCCCCTGGGCGGTCGGCCGCGGCGGGCCGCCCAGGATTTTTCAAGTCCCTCCGGATGCGCTATCGTTCTTCGAGTCGCCTCCGGGCGGCACTGGGGCTATGGCGCAGTTGGTAGCGCGCTTCCATGGCATGGAAGAGGCCAGGGGTTCGAATCCCCTTAGCTCCACCGAGAACAGAGAACCCCGCCTCAGGCGGGGTTTCTTCGTCTCTGCCCTCAGATGTCGTCGGCGGTGTAGCCAGGGAAGAAGTCCTCCTTCAGCTGGGGGTCTGGAAGCCCGGCCTCGCGGAGCGCCTCGCCGAGCGTCTCCACCATCGGCTCAGGTCCGGATACATACACGAGGCACCCCATCAGGTCGGGGACCAGACGGGTCAACTCCTCGACGGTGAGCGGCTCGCCCACCACCCGGTGCA
Source organism: Tessaracoccus luoxuelianae (assembly GCF_054483915.1). Lineage (NCBI taxonomy): Bacteria > Bacillati > Actinomycetota > Actinomycetes > Propionibacteriales > Propionibacteriaceae > Tessaracoccus > Tessaracoccus luoxuelianae. The sequence goes on from NZ_CM137013.1 coordinate 1,884,516, forward strand.
GCGTCAACGAGTGGTCCGCCTCCTCCCAGCCGCTCAGCTCGTCCCCGAACGCCACGTCGTCGGATCCGCTCCCGTAGATGAGCGTGACCTCGAGGGCTTCCCCCTCATGGATGCGTTGCTTGAGGATGCTGTGGAAGGGCGTCACGCCGATGCCTCCGGCCACGAAGACCACAGGCACGTCGGTCTCCTCCCAGGTGAAGTCGCCCTCCGGATCCTGCTTCAGCTCGATCCGGTCTCCGGGCTCCAGCCGCGACAACGCCTGCTTGAACGTGGTGTCGGTGACGCGGGTGGTGATCTGCATGACGCCCTCGTAGGGCGCGGCCGCGTTGGTGAACCAACGCTCAATGCCCTCATCGTCCGGGTCGTCGTGGGGGATCTCCACCTGGACGTACTGCCCGGCCTCCCAGACCAAGGGCTCGTCACTCCGGAAGCGGAAGGTCCAGATGTCTGCGGTCTCGTGGGCCTTCTCGATGAGCGTCAGGGACATGAGCTTCTCCTTCGAAGAGTTCGTCCCGCCCGACGCTACCCCGCGCCCGCCCGGCGCGCGCCGGTTAGCATGTGGCTACCTGCCGCGAGCTGAGGAGAGCCACGTGAAAGCGTCCCTGCGCCCAGGCGTGTCACACACGATGCGCTATCTGGTCCCCGAGAACCGGACGGTTCCGCACCTGCTGCCCGAGTCCGCGGACTTCGCCTCGATGCCGGAGGTGCTGGCCACGGGCTACATGGTGGGCATCATCGAGTGGGCCTGCATCGAGGCCCTCGGCGGCCATCTCGACGACGGCGAGATCACACTCGGCACGCACCTCGACCTGTCCCACCAGGCGCCCACGGTGCCCGGCTCGACGGTGGTGATCGACGTCACCGTGACCCGGGTGGACGGCCGCCAGGTCGCCTTCGACGTGCGGGCTCACGATGAGCACGCGGTGATCAGCGCAGGGACCCACGGCCGGGTGGTGGTGAACCGCGAGCGGTTCGTGTCGCGGCTCCCGCACCCGCGTCCCTGACCCGGCGACGCCGAAGGGGGTGGGTCCTCTCGGACCCACCCCCTTCATTCGTCAGATCAGGATCAGCCCTCGAGGAGAGCCAGACGATCGGGATCGTTGGCGAAGACCTCGGCGGCGTTGGCCTTGGTCACCACGACGGGGTCGAGCTGGTAGATGTTGACGTCCACCTTGCCGTTGTTGGCCGTGTCCTCGGTGGCGGGGAGACCCTCGCCCGTCTGGAGCAGCTGGATCAGCTCGACTGTCTTGGCGACGAGCGCATCCGTGGGCTTGGCGACGGTGGAGTACTGCTCACCGGCGGCGATCGAGATGATCGACTCGTTCTCGGCGTCGAGGCCGGTCACGATCGGCAGGTCCATACCGGCCTGCTTCACCGAGGTGAGGATGGCGCGGGCGATGCCGTCGTTGGGGGAGAGCACGCCGTCGACCGTCTTGTCCGAGTAGTTGCCCGAGAGCAGCGAGTCCATGCGGGCCTGCGCCTTGGCGTTGTCCCAGTCCGGGGTGGCCACCTGGGTGAACTCCTGCTGGCCGGAGACGACCACGAGGGTGCCGTCATCGATCTTCGGCTGCAGGACGCTCATGGCGCCGGTGAAGAAGTTCGGGGCGTTGGGGTCAGCCGGGCCGCCGCCGAACAGCTCGATGTTGTAGGGGCCGGGGCCCGTCGCCTCGAGACCCTCGAGGAGGGACTCGCCCTGCAGCTCGCCGGTCCGGATGGAACCGAACTGGACGACGCCGTCGATGGCGGTTGTGTTCTCGATGAGGCGGTCGTAGCCGATCACCTCGATGCCGGCGTCGGCCGCCTTCTCGAGCACGGAGCCGAGCTGGGTACCGTCGACGGGGCCGACGACGATGACCTCGGCGCCCTGCTCGATCATGGCCTCGATCTGCTGCTGCTGCTGGGGCACCTTGTTGTCAGCGGCCTGGATCAGGGCGGTGAACCCGGCGGCCTCAAGCTGCTCGGCGAACATGACCTCGGCCTCCTTCCAGTTCTGGGTACCGAGCCACGGCAGCGCGATGCCGATGGTGGCATCGGCGGCGAAGCCCTCGCCGCCGGCGCTGGCCGAGGTGGAGGCCTGTCCGGAGGTGGTGGGGTCGGTGGTGCCCTCGCGTCCGCCGCCGCAGGCGGTCAACGCCAGGGAGGTGACGAGGAGGCCGGTGAGGATGCCTGCTGCCTTCAACTTCATGGGTGTTTCCTTTCGGAAGATCCCGACCGGCCGATCCGGTTCGGGGGTGGGCATCGATGCCCGGTCACGTACGCGATTGGGCGCACTGGGGAGGAGAGGCGCCGCTGGGGCGCCGCTCGCGGGGTCTGGGGGTGGACTACTTGGTCTGGGTCGTCGGCATGGTGTCGGCGGCATCCACGGCGGTGCCGGTCTCCACCGGCACGGCCGGCTCGGAGGTGGACGCCGGCTCGCTGCGGAAGTTCCGCATCAGGGTGCCGATCAGGGACGGGCGTCCCTGCTGCTTGTTGTAGACATCGAAGGCGACGGCGGCCAGGAGCACGAGGCCCTTGATCACCTGCGTCTGGTCAGCGCCCACGCCCATCAGCATGAGGCCGCTGTTGAGGACCGCCATCACCAGGCCACCGATCATCGAACCGACGACGGTGCCGATGCCGCCGGAGACCGCGGCCCCACCGATGAAGACGGCTGCGATGGCGTCGAGCTCCCACATGGTGCCGTCGGAGGGGCCGGCGGCGGTGGCGCGGCCCACGAACAGGATGCCGGCGATGGCCGCGAGGAAGCTCATGTTGAGCATGACGAGGAAGTAGGTCTTGGCGGTGTTGACGCCCGAGAGCGCGGCTGCGGCCTTGTTGCCGCCGACGGCGTATATGTGGCGGCCGAAGCGGGTGCGCTGGGTGAGCACGTGGTAGATGATCACCAGGATCACCAGGATCACGCCGGGGATCGGGAACGAGGTGCCGGGGCGGCCGCTGCCGAACAGCCAGGTGACGTAGCCGATGACGGTGACGATCAGGGCGATCCGCACGACGGTGGCCCACATGGGAGCCTCAACCCCGCGCTCGAGGGCGTGGGCCCTGCGCTTGAACTCGCTCCAGATGAACCACGCTGCCGCGAGGATGCCGAGCAGCAGCGTCGAGTTGTTGAGCCCTGTGAAGGACGGACCCCACTCGGGCAGGTAACCGGCGCCGAAGAACCGGTACTCCTCGGGCACGGGAACCGAGATGGACTGCGACATCCAGATCACCAGGCCGCGGAAGATCATCATGCCCGCCAGGGTGGTGATGAAGCCCGGGATGCCCACCTTCGCCAGCCAGAAGCCGTGCCAGGCGCCGATCAGGATTCCGGCCAGCAGCCCGGCGAGGATACCGGCCCACCAGGGGAAGCCGTACGTGGCTGTGGTCAGGGCGGTCGTCATGCCGACGAATCCGGCCACTGAGCCCACCGAGAGGTCGATCTGGCCGATGACGATGACCATCACCATGCCGATGGCCAGAATCAGCACGTAGGCGTTGCCTGAGATGAGGTTCTGGAAGTTGGACGAGGTGAGCATCCGGCCACCGGAGACCACGTCGAAGACGACGGCCAGGAGCACCAGCGCCAGTGCCATCGTGTACTGCTGGAGGTTTCCTCCGAGGACTTGCTTGAGAGCCTTCATGATTGTGTGTTCCCCGTTCAGGTCAGGCCGGCAACGCCGCGGCCGAGGTGCTGGTGGTGGTCATTCGTCGCATCAGCGTTTCCTGGTCGGCGTCCGATGCCGCCAGGTCGCCGGTGATCCGGCCCTCGCAGATGGTGTAGATGCGGTCACAGATGCCGAGCAGTTCCGGCAGCTCAGAGGAGATCACCACAACGCCCTTGCCCGAATCGGCGAGTGCATGGATGAGCTTGTAGATCTCGTACTTGGCGCCGACGTCGATGCCGCGCGTGGGCTCGTCGAGGATCAGCAGCTTCGGATCGGGGTACATCCACTTGGCGAGCACGACCTTCTGCTGGTTGCCGCCGGAAAGGGTGGCCACGCCGACGTCCACGCTGGGCGCCTTGATGCGCAGGTCCTTCCGGTACTTCTCGGCGACGGCGGACTCCTTGCGCGGGTTGAGCAGGAACCGCGTCACGATGTCCTTGAGGTTGGCCGACACGATCGTGGACTTGATGTCGTCGATGAGGTTCAACCCCAACGTCTTGCGGTCCTCGGTCACGTAGGCGATGCCCTGCTCGATGGCCCGCGCGACGGTGTGGGTCTCGATCCGCTGCCCGGCCAGGTGCATCTCGCCGGAGAGCCACCGGCCGTAGGAGCGCCCGAAGATGGAGCGGGCGAGCTCGGTGCGTCCAGCGCCCATCAGCCCCGCGAATCCCACCACCTCGCCGGCGCGGACGGTGAACGCCGCATCCTTGCTGACCAGGCGCCCGGGGATGGACGGGTGTTCGACGTTCCAGCCGGAGACCTCGAACAGCACATCCCCGACGTGCGGGGTGCGCGCGGGATAGCGGTTTTCGATGGATCGGCCCACCATGGCGCGGATGATGCGGTCCTCGTCGACCTCCCCGGCCACGACGTCGTAGGTTTCAACCGTGCGGCCGTCGCGGATGACGGTCACCGCGTCGGAGACCGCGGCGATCTCGTTGAGCTTGTGGGAGATCATGATCTGGGTGATGCCCTTGGCCTTCAGGCCACGCATCAGGTCCAGCAGGTTGCGGGAGTCGTCCTCGTTGAGGGCGGAGGTGGGCTCGTCGAGGATGAGCAGCTTGACGTTCTTGGCCAGGGCCTTGGCGATCTCGATCAGCTGCTGCTGGCCCACGCCGAGTGTCTTGATCGGGGTATCGGGGTCGATTTCCAGGCCGACGCGGGCCAGCAGGTCAAGCGCCTTGAGCCGGGCGGCCTGCCAGTCGATCAGCATCCCGGAGACCACTTCGGAGCCGAGGAAGAGGTTCTCCGTCACCGACAGCTCTGGGATGAGAGCCAGTTCCTGGTGGATGATGACGATGCCGCGCTCCTCGGAGGCCTTGATGCCGCCGAAACGCACCACCTCGCCCTCAAACTCGATGTCGCCGTCGTAGGTGCCGTGTGGGTAGACACCCGAGAGCACCTTCATGAGGGTGGACTTGCCCGCCCCGTTCTCCCCGCAGATGGCGTGAATGTCGCCGCGGCGCACATTCATGGTGACGCCGTCGAGGGCCTTGACCCCTGGGAACTCCTTGGTGATGCTGCGCATCGCAAGTATCACGTGACCGTCAACCATGCGTATCCGTGTCTCCTTCGACTCCGGCCTGTGACCATTCGCTGCCACCGTGCCCCGATGGATAGAACGTACGACCGCAGGACCCTTGGCGTCAACTCTTAAAGTCAAGCGTTATCAAAATGTTATCTTGCAATCGATACCACCGTGTTTGACTAGGCCCTTTCGTGGAACCGGGCGTCTCCGTGGCGCTGGCCAGCTTGTGTTTGGGAACAAAACTTAAGGGCGACACCATTCGGGGTACTGCGGTAGCCTTCAAGCGTGAACAGGGTTGTCGGCGCGCCGGGCTCACAGCCTTCGCTGCGCGAGGCCAACAGCGCGCGCATCGTTGAAGCAGTGAAGGCGTACGGGCGCATCACGCAGGTGGAACTGGCCAGCGCCACCGGGTTGTCCGCTGCCACCGTGTCCAACATCGTCAAGCAGCTGCTCGAGCAGGGCGTGGTGGAGACCAGCGCCACCACACGCTCCGGTCGCCGGGCCCAGCTGGTCTCGCTCAGGCCCTCGTCCGCCCTGGCCGTGGGCATGCACATCGGCCGGAGGTCCCTGGATCTCGTCCTCGCGGACGCCACACTGGAGGTGGTCGCCTCGACGAGGATGCCCCTCCCGGCAGACCACAGGTCAGACACCACCCTGGACAGGGCGGCGCTGCTGGTGGCCGACCTCGCGGACCAGGTGGGGGCGGACATGGAGCACATCGGGGGAGTGGGCCTGGCGCTGCCCTCCAGCGTGGGTCGCGGTGGCCGCACCGGCGCGTTCCAGCTGCCCGGCTGGGAGGAGCTCGACGTCGACGAGCTGTCCGCCAGGATCCAGCGCAGGGTGCTGGTGGTCAAGGAGGCCGACGCCGGGGCGTTGGCGGAATCGCGGCTCGGCGCCCTGCGCGGCGTCGAGGGCGCTCTCTATGTGCACGCCTCGCACACCACCGAGTCAAGCCTGGTCCTGCGCGGAGTGGTGCATGGTGGATTCAGAGCTGGCGCCGGCGCACTCGGGCATGTACGGGTGGATGCGGCCGGCCAGATTTGCCGCTGCGGAGCGCGGGGCTGCCTCAACACCGTCGTGTCCGGGGAGGCGCTGGCAGAGCTGGTGCGGCTCAGCCATGGACCCATGGATCTACGCTCCATCGTCAAGGCGGCGCGCGACGGTGACCCGGGCTGTCGCCAGGTGGTCGCGGACGCCGGAAGCGTCATCGGAACGGCGCTCGCGGACCTCGCCACCGTCGTCGCGCCGGAACGGATCACCTGGGGCGGCGAGTTGGCGACGGTGGGGGAGGCCTTCGTCGGACCGCTGCGCGACGCGATGCGGAGCCGCCCGTTGCTGCCGCCCGTCGAGGAGCTCCTGGCGGAGCCTGCGTTCCCCGTCGACGGGTGCGCCCGGGGTGCGCTGGTGGCCATTCACGACCTGATCAACGCCGCGCCGGCCGGATCGGTGGAAGGATGACAGGCATGGACGCCCGCCCCCCGCTCCTCGAGCTGCGCTCGGTCAGCAAGCACTTCGGCGGGGTGCTGGCACTGGTGGACGTGGACCTGACGGTGCGGGCCGGCGAAGTGGTTGCGCTCGTCGGAGACAACGCCGCTGGAAAGTCCACCCTGGCACGGATGATCTCCGGGGTCCACCAACCCGACGCGGGGCAGATCCTCCTCGGGGGCATCGAGGTGACCATCGCCTCGGCCCAGGCGGCATTCGCCATGGGTGTCGCGGCGGTGTTCCAGGAGTTCGCGCTCGCCGAGAATCTGGACGTCACCTCGAACATCTTCCTGGGGCGAGAGCTCAGCTCCGGTGGGCTGCTGGATGTCGACCGGATGGACGACCTCGCGCGGTCCTACCTCGCCCAGCTCAACGCCCGCATCCCAGATCTGCGCACTCCGCTCGTGCAGCTCTCGGCCGGCCAGCGGCAGAGCGTCGCCATCGCCCGCACTCTGGTGCGGCAGCCGCGGTTGGTGGTGCTCGACGAGCCGACGGCCTCGCTGTCGGTGGCCCAGACGGCGGAGGTGCTCAGCTACGTCGAACGGCTGCGCGACATGGGGCTGGGGGTCATCCTGATCAGCCACAACCTCTATGACGTGCGGGCCGTCGCAGACCGGATCGAGGTCCTCCGGCATGGGCGCAACAACGGCTCGTTCGACGCCGGGACCGCCAGCTACGAGGAAGTCCTCTCCGCGATCACGGGCGCGACGAGGCGGCGGGTGTCGCGGTGAGGGATGGCAGGGTGGCACGCCCCACCATGAAGGACGTCGCGGCCATTGCCGGCGTGGCCGTCACCACCGTCTCGCGGGTGATCAACCGGGATCCGAAGGTGGCCGAGGAGACTCGGGCACGGGTGGTGGCCGCCATCTCCGAACTCCACTACCAGCCGGACCTTCACGCCGGAAACCTGCGCCGTCGCGGCCGTACCAACACACTCGGGCTCCTGGTGGGCAACGTCGCCAACCCCTTCTCTGCCTCCCTGCATCGCGCCGTCGAGGACGTGGCACGCCCTCACCACGTGGCTGTCTTCGCCTCGAGCCTCGACGACGATTCCACCCGTGAGCGCGAGGCCGTCGAGGCGTTCCTGCGGCGCAGGGTCGACGGTCTCATCCTCACCACCATCGGCCGGGACCACTCCTACCTCGCCCGCGAGATGGACCGAGGGACCCCTGTCGTGTTCGTGGACCGCAGGCCCTCGGGTGTGGTGGCCGACACCGTGCTGTCGGACAACTACGCCGGCGCGAGGGTGGCGGTGGCGCACCTCGCCGACCATGGCCATACACGCATCGCATTTCTGGGCGACAGCGAAGAGATCTTCACGGCCCGTGAACGGCGCCGAGGGTACCTCGACGAATGCCGCGACAGAGGGTTGCGGGTGGGACCCGGCCTGGTGGTGGGCGGCCTGGGCGACGAAGTGGCCGCCGCCAGAGCGGTGGCCGGCCTGTTGGCGTCGGCGGATCCGCCCACGGCGTTGTTCACCGCCCAGAACCTCATCACCATCGGCGCCGTCGAGGCGCTGAGCGCCGCGCAGAAGCTTGCGGCGGTGGGGCTGGTGGGATTCGACGACATCCCCATGGCGGCGCATCTGGCGGTGCCTGTGACGGTGGTGGCTCAGGATCCCAGCCTGATCGGACGCACGGCCGCCGAGCTGGTGTTCGGGAGGCTCGACGGGGACACCTCGGAGCCCCGGGAGATCGTGGTTCCCACCACACTCGTGCAGCGTGGCTCCGGAGAGGTGGCGCTCTAGCGTCTACTGGGTCACTTGGCCACGAACGAGGGGAGGAGTCCGTCCATGACCAGCCTCATCCCGAGACCGTGCGCCACGATGACGCCGATTCCAGCGGCGACGGCCACCAGCACGACGGCGAAGCAGAGATAGGCCACCACCCGGGCCGCCGGGTGCGGGACGTGATCAGTGGCGTCCGCGTCACCGCCCACCCCATAGGAGAGCGCACGGATACCGAGGGCGAAGATGGCAGGCAGGCCGGCCCCCAGGAGCAGACCCACCCACAGCACGTTCCAGGCGCCGCCCAGCGCCAGCCACAGGGTGTTCATGCGTTCGTTCCCTCCCGGTCCGGATCCTTGGTGTGGCTGGGCAGTACCCGGTCCGTCACCTGCTCCACCCACTCGTCATTGACGTTGCTGTGGTCCACCATCGAGCGGCGCGACCGGTGGTACATCCAGGCCGATGAAGCGAGCAGGACAAGGAAGACGACGATGGCCCCGGCGAGGCCTCCGATGGTGTGACCGATCAGCCACATCAGCGCCCCCACCAGCCCCGCCGAGGGCAGCGTGATCAGCCAGGCGATCCCCATCCGGCCGGCGATCCGCCAGTTGACGGTGGCGCCCTTCTTGCCGATGCCGGTACCGAGTATGGATCCGGTGGCGACGTGCGTGGTGGACAGGGCGAAGCCGAGATGACTGGAGACGAGGATGACCGCCGCCGACGAGGACTCCGCCGCCATGCCCTGGGGTGACTCGATCTCCACCAGGCCCTTTCCCAGGGTGCGGATGATCCGCCAGCCGCCCAGGTAGGTGCCCAGCGCGATGGCGAGCGCACAGCTCAGCTTCACCCAGAAGGGCACTGCCTCCAGATCCGTCCAGGTCCCGGTGGCGATGAGTGCCAGGGTGATGACGCCCATCGTCTTCTGGGCGTCGTTGGTGCCGTGGGCGAGAGAGACCAGGGACGCGGAGCCGATCTGGCCCCAGCGGAAGCCGGACTCGCGGTACTTCGCAGCCACGCCGCGCGTGATCCTGAACACCAACCAGGTGCCGACAGTGGCCACGATCACCGCGACCACCGGCGACATCAGGGCCGGCAACACCACCTTGCCGATCACCCCGTCGAGCTTGGTCCCGTCCCCGGTCCACTTGACCCCCTGGACGCCTAGTCCGGCCATGGTGGCACCGACGAGGCCACCGAACAGGGCGTGTGAGGAACTCGAGGGAAGGCTGAATAGCCAGGTGAGGAGGTTCCACACGATGGCGCCGACGAGGCCTGAGAGGATGATCAGAAGGAGGGCTAGGCCCCCGTCGGCGATGAGCTCCGGCCTGGGTGCGCCGGTCTTGTCCTGGATGTTGACCACAGCGTTGGTGACCGTCAGTGCGACCTCGACCGAGAGGAATGCGCCCACCAGGTTCAGGACGGCCGACAGGGCGACGGCCGTTTTCGGCTTGAGGGCACCGGTTGCGATCGAGGTGGCCATGGCGTTTCCCGTGTCATGGAAACCATTGGTGAAGTCGAAGACCAGAGCGGTCACGACGACGAGCGTTAACACGATTAACTCGGGTGGCACGTGCCCAGTCTGCTACGCCGCGGCTCCTCCCGCGTAATCGGGGCATGTGAGCGAGCCTGAGGTTCATTTTTGACGCCTCCAGATGAACCTCAGGTGAATTCCCGGGGCCGCATGGCTGAATCTCTTCGTCGGTGGCCCGTTGTAGCATGACGCCCATGCCCAGACGCGCCCAACCCTCCTCCCGGCTCCGTGTGGCCGGCATCGAAACCACGGTGACGTACAAGCCCATCAAGACAATCCGGGTGCGGGTCCTTCCCCCGGACGCCCGGGTGGCCGTCTCGGCGCCCGTGGGGGTGTCGGAGGAGGCCGTTGAGGACTTCGTGCGGCGGCACAGCGCGTGGATCGTCGACGCGCAGGCACGGGTCAGGATGGCCGCGCCGGTGGCCGAGCCGCTTGTCGATGGCGGACGGGCCCGGGTCTGGGGGAGGTGGCATGAGCTGCGGACCGTGCCCGGGGTCACAGCCGGGGCCACGCTTGAGGCGGGAAGTGTTCTGCTCGGAGGGTCGGACGAGGAGGCCCGACGGCGCGGCCTCGAAGGGCTGTACCGGCGCGAGCTCGAGGCGGCGCTTCCAGGGCTCCGAGCCGAGTGGGAACCAAGGGTGGGCAGGTCCCCCTCGCTCATCCGTCTGCGGAGGATGACCACCAGATGGGGCACCTGCAACACGCGCAGCGCCGCGATCACCCTCAACGTCGCCCTCGCGGAGCATCCGCCGTCAGCGCTCGAGTATGTGCTGGTGCACGAACTCGTCCACCTCCACGAGCGCGGACATGGGCCCGGGTTCGTCGCCTGGATGGACCGTCTCATCCCCGACTGGAGAGTCCGGCGGCGGTCGCTCCACGGCCGCGCTTGACCGGACAGGGAGTGCAACCGGAGCACCGGTCCCATGCGTAGGGAGGGTATGGATCGAGGAAAGGACCACCATGACCCGCTGCGCCCCTGAGGGTGTCATGTCCAGGCGTGACCTGGGGGGAGACTATGCTACCCGTGACGTGTTCGATCTTCCCCCTGCGAGGTGCACCGTGTTCAGCCCATCTGGCGCCCGGCGGGTCGCCGTCGGCATGATCGCCGCCGTGGCCCTGCTGTTGGCCGGTTGCGCACCCGGGGCGGTCTCTCCGGACGCCACACCACTCCCGGCGCCGAGCAGCCCCGTGGCCGAGCCCGTCCCGGCAACCCCGTCGGCGCCGGCACCCAGCCCGTCATTCTCGCCGGATCCGGTGCCCTCCATCACTGAACCGCCCACGCAGGAGACGGCCCCCCCGGCACCCCCGCCGCCCCCGGCACTGCTTGAGCTCAGCGACGAGGGCGACGATGTGCGTGACCTGCAGCACCGCCTTCTGCAGCTTGACTGGTTCTCCGGCAAGATCACGGGGGTCTACGCCGAGGACACCAGGCTCGCCATCGAGGGTTTCCAGGCCAAGCGCGGCATCCCCGTGACCGGTGCGGTGGATCAGGTGACGCTGGACAGACTTCATTCCATGACGCGCGAACCCACCCGGGACGAGATGTACAACGTGCTGACCCCCGGCCCCGCGATCTACGCCCAAGGCAGCAAGGGTGACGGCGTCAAGGACCTGCAGGCCAGGCTGAAGCAGATCGGCTGGTACTCGCCCAAGATCGACGGCATCTTCGGCGTGCAGACCCTTGAGGCGGTGAAGGGCTTCCAGGCCAAGCGCCAGATCCCCGTCACTGGGGAAGTGGATCAGCGCACCAAGGACCGGTTGTACGGCATGACCCGCAAGCCCACCGCGGACGAACTCAACAACGTGGTCCGCGCTGCAACGCCTTCGACGATGACGCTGGACGATCGCTGCCTGACCGGGCGCGTCATCTGCATCTCCAAGGCGCAGCGCCGCCTGGCGTGGGTGATCGACGGAACCATCGTCGACACCATGTCCGTGCGCTTCGGCTCAGAGCTGACTCCCACCCGCAACGGCGTCTTCTCGGTCTACTGGAAGTCGAAGAACCACGTCTCCAGCCTCTACGACACACCCATGCCCTACGCCCTGTTCTTCAGCGGCGGCCAGGCGGTCCACTACTCGGCGGACTTCGCGCGCAACGGCTACAACGGAGCCTCGCACGGTTGTGTCAACGTCCGGGACAAGTCAGCCGTGGCGGCGCTGTTCGACGCCGCCCGCGTCGGTGACAAGGTGGTTGTCTACGCATGAGGGTAGCGACCGGGGTCGATGCGGAGCAGGACCGCGGTCGCACCCCGGCCTTCCTATGGGCCTGTAGTCTTCCAGCCACGATCGACTGAGAGGCCGCGCACGTGATCTGGCTAGCCATCGGGATGCAGGTTGTGTCCTCCTTCTTGTTCGCCAGCGGTGCCGTCCTGCAGAGCCTGGGGGTCAAGTCCACCTTCGATCCGTCGGGAACCGCGTCGTCGAACACGCTCACGTTCGCTGGGCTGCTGCGGTTGTTCAAGATCCGGAAGTGGCTGCTCGGGCTCCTGTTCGTCTTCTCCGGGGCGGCCATCCACCTGGTGGCGCTGTCATTCGCACCCGTGGCTGTAGTACAGCCGGTGGGGATCCTGGCCGTGCCGTGGTCCGTGCTGCTCGCAGCCCGTATCCACAAGCACAAGCTGAGCCACAAGATGTGGATCGCTGTGGGCATCACTGTGGCCGGCGTCGTCGGCTTCACGGTCTTCTCGTCGCTCTTCGCCACCGGCGTCAAGCAGGTTGAGTTCGCCCCCATGTTCATCGCCTTCCTCGTGGTGTGCGCCATCTGCGGTGTGCTGTCCTACTTCGCGACAAAAGCGGCCCCGTGGGCGAAGGCCATGATGTGGTCCTCGGTTGGCGCCACCTTCTACGGCCTCGCCTCCGGGTTCATGAAGGCGGCGATGGATCTGGTCCTCAAGCACGGCCAGTCCTTCGCTGGTTTCGAAGTCGTCGCGACGGTGGCGATGATGCTGGCCTGCTACGGACTCGGGGTGTGGATGATCCAGCAGGGGTATGCATCCGGGCCCGCGGAGATCACCGTGGGCACCATGACGACGGTGGACCCGTTCGTCGCCGTCCTCTTCGGGCTCATCGTGCTGGGAGAGGGCATCGGCATGGGCGTAGGCCCAGCCGTGGGAATGGCCGTCACGGGAGCCATCGCGGTCTACGGCGTGCTGCTGCTGTCCAAGGATCACCCGGACGCCATCGAGGAGCGGCGCGTGTTGGCCGAGGCCAGCGAGAACGCGCCCGCCTCGGACCCACCCATGAGCTAGCCCGACTACCGGATCGCTCCCTGAGGAGGGCCGCCCGCGCAGCGGCGTGTCCGGTCCCCATCGCTCCCTGAGGAGGGCTGCCCGCGTAGCGGCGTAGCCCTGTCTCGAAGGGTTGTGACTACCACCTTCATGCGGATCTTGTAGTCGGGTGCGGTGAGCCGTGAGTCGATGCCCGGGCGGCCGCTGTCCATGGTCCCCATGCTCCGGGCAGCCGGGTCGGTGCTCGAGTTGTCGAGGCCGCCCGGGCATCGTCTCCCGTCTCCCCGCACTCGTCCGCCGTGTTGCGTGGTCTTGTCCGGGTGCGGGTCTCGACCCTTCGAGGGCGGCGCGGCAAACCGGGCATCGACTGTTCCGGGGCAGCCGTCTCAGTCCATCAGTCGGACGACCTGCCCACCCAACTGCCCGTGATCACGGGTGGACGAGTGAGGATCGCTACCCGGCCTCCACCGGAAGGGCGTTCAGCGCCACGCGGCCCGACGGCGTGGCCAGCACGATGGTGGAATCCGCATTCGGCATGACGAAGAACACGTCGGCCTCGTACGGCACGCCGGCGCGGACGGTGAACGGGAAGGGATCCACCGGGTCGAACGCCTCGCGTGACTCGTTGGTGAAGGAGAAGAGGCCGAACTGGTACTCGCCCTCCTCCACCTCGACGCGGATCTTCAACGCCAACCCATCGTCGGTCCACTCGTGGCTCACGATCTCGAAGATCCCGTCGCCGTTGCCCTCGAAGGGAATGAAGTTGCCGGATCGGGTGGGCGACGGCTCAGCCGCGACGGAGGGGGTGGGGGAGGCCTCCGGGGCCGCAGCCGGATCTCCGCCGAGGAACTGCATGCCCAGGATGAGAGCCCCGATGAGGACGATCACGCCCACGACGATCCACAGTGTGGGACCGGGCGTGCGGGGCGGACGGACAGTGTCGGGGTCTGGGGGCGGCGCCGGTGGCTGACCGAACGGCTGGCGCGGATCGCGGCCCTGCACGTCGTGGAACTGTGTGGGGCGGTAGCCAGGATCCTGGTGGGACCACGGCGAGTTGTCCCGTCCCTCGCCCGGCGGCGGCCACTGCTGGTTGCTCATAGTGCTGCCAGCGTACCCAGAGCGGTTGTCCACAGTTCCGCTGACAGGTGGGAAACAACCCAGCGTCTTCCCGAGTAATGGACAATGAGCAGCACACCAGTTCTCCGCGGCACCACGCGTGCCGATCTTCTCGCCATGCCCGCCGTCCTGCTGGGCTTCCACCCCACTGACTCCTGCGTCATCCTGGCGTTGAGCGGCAAGTCCGTCGCCTTCTGCGCCCGCCTGGATCTCGACTGGTTCGTCTACCACTTCGACGACGTGGCGGATCAGATCATCAACGCCTCCTCCCAGGTGGAGGACTGCCGGTTCGTGCTGATCGGCTTCGGTGAGCCGGACGAGGCGGGTCTCGCCGTCACTGAGCTGGCATCAGTGGTGGGGGAGTCGCGGGTTATCGACGCCATGGTGACCAACGGGCAGACCACGTGGGTGCTGGACGCGGACCTGCAGGTGCACGAGATCGAGTGCCACACCAGCGCGCTCGAGGCGCAGGCCGTCTATGAAGGAGTCAGGATCTGCGCGGACCGGGAGGAAGCTGTGGCACCCGTCGAGCAGCACGTCCCGCTGCCGGATGCGGAGGTGGCGGCGGCGCAGACCCTGGTCCGCGCCTTGTCCCCGGAGGATGCGATGGACCTCCTTGCGGACCTGGCGGAGTCCGAGGAACGGCTCACCCCCACCGAGGCCTGCACCCTGGCTGTCCTGTTGGGAGACGAAGACCGGCTCGGCGCCTTGCTCACCCGCCTCAGCATCACGAACGCGGATGCCGTGTGGCCCAATCTGGTGGCGGCCCGTCGTGTCGCGCCCGAGGACGTGCAGGCGAACGTGATCTCGCTCCTGGGGATGGCGTCCTGGCTGAGCGGCCGGGGCGCTGCCCAGACTTCATGCCTTGAGCAGCTGGCGAGGTCAGATCCCCGGCATGCGGTGGCGAGCCTACTCAGGCGTCTCCACCAGTGCGGGATCCCGCCGCGTCGCTGGGACGAATGACCCCTCGGGGGCGCCGGCCCCCCGGGCGTGCCGTAGGGTTCTGCCATGCGTTTCGTCGTGTGTGGAGAAGCCCTGATCGATCTGATGCCGGAGGAGATGATCTCGCCGGCGGAGAGCCGTTGGATCGCCAGATCGGGTGGAGGTCCGTTCAATACAGCTGCCGCCCTCGCGCGCCTCGGCAAGGACACCAGATTCCTTGGTCGGCTGAGCACTGATGCGTTGGGGCGCCAGTTGCGCAGCCACCTCGAGCACGCGGGCGTGGACCTCGGGTTGGCCGTCCCCACGGAGGACCCCACCTCGCTCGCGGTCGTGTCCCTCGACGAGCAGGGCCGGGCCAGCTACCACTTCCACTTCGCGGGCACGTCCGCATTCAGCTGGAGGGCAGGCGAGCTGCCGGAGTTGGAGCACTCGGACTGGCTGCACTTCGGCTCCATCGGCGCCGTCATCGGCAGCGGCGCGAAGCACATCCTGGACTTCGTTCGCAGCACCGACGCCGCGGTGAGCTTCGATATCAACGTTCGGCCGTCCACCCTGCCGGACAGGGCAGAGTACTTCGGTCTCGTCTCAGACCTTCTGTCGGCCGTCGGCAAGAACGGTGGCATCGCCAAGGCCTCGGACGAGGACATCGCGTGGCTCGTCGACGACGATTCGGATCCCTTGGGCTACGCGGAGGGATGGGTAGGGGAGCACGGGTTGTCGATGTTCATCGTCACGCTCGGCGCTGACGGCGTGGTGGCCGTCAAGCCGGACGGTCGCCGCATCCGCACACCTGGGCGTCGCATCGACGTGGTGGACACGGTGGGCGCCGGTGACACGTTCATGGCCGGCTTCCTGTCGGCCTACGCCGATGACCCGGGAGATGTGGAGGCGGCGCTGGCGCGCGGCGTTGCCGCGGCCGCGATCGTGTGCACCCGGAAGGGTGCCCAGCCGCCCACCGCCGCCGAAGTGGACGCCCTTCTCGCCTGAGGCAGCCATGATGCCTGGGTGCACGGTGGGTCCGGCTCAGGGCGGACGGGTATATTGAGCCACCGTGCCGCCAGGCGCAGTAGATGCCGATTGCAGGAGATGGTCGTGAGCCAAGAGGTGGGTCAGTACGACAGGGTCCAAGCCCAGGAGAAGTGGCAGGCCTTCTGGGAGGAGAACGGAACCTTCACCCCCCTCGACGACGGCAGCCGAGAGCGCCGCTACGTGCTGGACATGTTTCCTTATCCATCCGGTGACCTGCACATGGGACACGCCGAGGCGTACGCGATGGCAGACGTGCTGGCCCGCTACTGGCGCCTCAAGGGTTTTGACGTCATGCACCCGATCGGCTGGGACTCCTTCGGCCTGCCCGCCGAGAACGCCGCGATCAAAGCTGATGCCCATCCGGCCACCTGGACCTACAACAACATCGAGACCCAGGCCCGATCCTTCAAACGCTACGGGCTCAGTTTCGACTGGTCCCGCCGGCTGCACACCTCGGACGAGGACTACTACAAGTGGACACAGTGGCTGTTCGCCCGCTTCTACGAGCGGGGACTGGCCTACCGGAAGGACTCGTTCGTCAACTGGTGCCCGACGGACCAGACTGTGCTGGCCAACGAGCAGGTTGTCGACGGCAGGTGCGAGCGCTGCAAGACGGAAGTCACCAAGCGCAAGCTGAACCAGTGGTATTTCAAGACCACGGCCTACGCGCAGCAGTTGCTCGACGATATGGCGCAGCTTGAGGGGGGCTGGCCGGATCACGTCCTGGCTATGCAGCGCAACTGGATCGGACGATCCGAGGGCGCGCACGTCCGGTTCACCGTCGAGGGGCGCGCGGAGCCCATCACGGTTTTCACCACGCGCCCCGACACCCTGTTCGGTGCCACCTTCATGGTGGTGGCGCCCGATGCGCCCCTCGCGGCCGAGCTGGTCACCGACACCCAACGGGAGACCTTTGAGGCCTACCTGGAGAAGGTCAAGCGGGAGACCGAGATCGAGCGGCAGTCCACCGAGCGAGCCAAGACGGGTGTCTGGCTGGGGTGCCACGCCGTCAACCCCGTCAACGGCGAGCAGATTCCGATCTGGGCCGCCGACTATGTCCTGGCCGACTACGGCACAGGCGCCATCATGGCCGTGCCGGCGCACGACCAGCGGGACCTGGACTTCGCCCGGCAGTACGGGCTCCCGGTGCGCACCGTCATCGACGTCGACGGCACCGATCCGGCCCTCACCGGGGTCTCCACCAGCGGCAACGGCGCCTACATCAACTCGGGCACGTTGGACGGTCTGACGGACAAAGCCTCCGGCGTGGCGCGGATCATCGCGCAACTGGAGGCCGACGGTCTCGGCACGGGCACGGTGCAGTTCCGGCTCCGTGACTGGCTCCTGTCCCGCCAACGGTTCTGGGGCTGCCCCATCCCCGTGGTGCACTGTCCGTCGTGCGGGGAAGTGCCCGTCCCCGACGACCAGCTGCCGGTCCGCCTGCCGGACCTGCGGGGCGCCGCACTGGCACCCAAGGGCACCTCCCCGCTGGCCTCGGCCACCGAATGGGTGTCCACGGAGTGCCCCCGCTGCGGCGGACCGGGACAGCGCGACACAGACACGATGGACACCTTCGTCGACTCATCGTGGTACTTCTTCCGCTACTGCTCCCCGGGCTACGACAAGGGCCCCTTCAACCCCGACGACGTTCGCCGCTGGATGCCGGTCGCGCAGTACGTCGGCGGCGTCGAACACGCGATCCTGCACCTGCTCTACATGCGCTTCTTCACCAAGGTGCTGCGCGACATGGGGTTGGTGGACTTCGACGAGCCGATGCTTCGCCTGCTCAATCAGGGCCAGGTCATCAACCAGGGCAAGGCGATGAGCAAGTCGCTGGGCAACGGCGTAGATCTCGGCAAGCAGATCGACGAGTTCGGTGTGGACGCTGTGCGCCTCACCATGGTGTTCGCGGGGCCCCCCGAGGACGACATCGACTGGGCTGACCTGTCTCCGGCCTCGAGCCTGAAGTTCCTGCAGCGTGCGCACCGCATCGCCGCAGACGTCGCCTCGGATCGTCGCGTCGATTTCGCGCTCGGCGACCCCGCGCTGCGCAAGGCGGTCCACAAGGCCATCACCGAGGTGTCCATGCTCCTGGAGTCCGGCCGGTTCAACGTGGCCGTGGCGCGCACCATGGAAGTGGTCAACGCCACCCGTAAAGCGATCGACGGAGCCCCCGGACCCGCAGACCCCGCCGTGCGCGAGGCCGCGGAGTTCGTGGCTCAATCGCTCAGCATCGTCGCGCCCTACGTGGCGGAGGAAATGTGGGAGCTGCTGGGCCACGCGCCCTCCGTGGCCACCAGCACCTGGCCGACGGCGGACCCGAGCCTCACCGTCGACGACACGGTCACCATGGTGGTGCAGATCCAGGGCAAGATCCGCGCCAAGCTTGAGGTGCCCGCAGATATCACCGAGCAGGACGCGCTCGCGGTGGCGCTGGCGGACCCGGGCGTCCAGAGGTCGCTGGACGGCCGGGAGATCGCCAAGGTGATCCCCAGGCTCCCGAAGATGCTCAGCCTCGTTCCGCGCTGAGTTCTCCACAGGCGTGCACCCGGCCGAGAAACCGGCGGCTCCACGTGCGAACAAGGGGATATGGAGCCCCGAGACGCCGAAGAGTTGGCCAGGGCCCGGCTGGCCTACGTCAGTGCGGGTCGGCCCGCGCTGTGCGGGCCGCGGCGCGCGGCAGCAGAGCCCGTTCCAGAGCCCGTCGGCCCGGCCGCCCCACCGCCTCCGACGCCTGCGCCCCGGTCGACCGGGCTGCCGCCACGACGCACCATCACCCTCAAGCATCTGTGGGTGGTGGCCATCCTGCTGTTGTGCGGAGTGGGAGTCGCCGTCGCGGCCTTGGCTCGGTCATCGGCCACCGAGGTGCCTCTCCCTTCCGTGTCGGTGGTCTCTTCCCCAGCGGCGCCGGCACCGAGCCCCAGCCCCACGCCCATGGTGCGCGTCCACGTGGCCGGGGCGGTGCTTCACCCGGGGGTCATCACGCTTCCTGAGGGCTCGATCGTCCAGGATGCGATCGAGGCGGCCGGCGGGCTCTCACCAGATGCGGATCCGGCGCAGCTGAATCTGGCTGCGCCGGTGAGCGAGGGGATGCAGGTGATCATCGGAACCTCCGGGGATCCCCAGGGCGAGCTCAACGGGGCCTCCGGCGCCAGCGCGGGCGGAGGATCCCCAGGGGCTGTCGACCTCAACAGCGCGACGGTGGCCGAACTGGAGACCCTCCCCGGGGTGGGTCCAGTGATGGCGGGCGCCATCGTGGCGTGGAGGGAGGAGAACGGCCGATTCACGGCCGTCGAGGAGTTGCAGGAGGTCAGCGGGATCGGGCCTAAGACCTTCGAGAAGCTGAAACTGCTGGTCCGGGTCTAGCGCGAACGTGGTGCGCGCCAAGCGACAGCTCCCGCGCCCTCCTCTCCCGATGGTTGGCATCCATAGACGACACGTCCAGAAGCGTCCGACCCGTCTTAGGTCGGGGCGCCCCAGCACCGCCGTTATCCACAACTGATCGGCGCGGAGGGAAATGGCGTCAGGTCCTACCGAGAGTGGGTCATGCAGGTCGGGAATGAGGGTGGGCAGCCACGGGCCGCTGGCCATGACTGGCGGTTGGTTCCGCTGGCGGCAGCGGCCTGGAGTGCCTCCTGGATCGCCACCACCGGCTGGCGTCCGGATCCTGGGCCGCTGCTGGCCATGGTTGTGGGGCTCGGACTGATTGCCCTTGTGGCGGCACGACTGGGCCGGATGTGGACCTGCGTGGTGGTCGTTGTCTTCACCGTCACCGGACTGACCTCCGGGGTGCAGGCTTGGCAGCGACACAGCTCTCCCGTCGCGGCCTTCGCCGAAGCCGGTGCCGTGGGCACGGTGAGAATCCGGATCCTCGCCGAACCCCAGCAGACCGCAGAGGCCGTCGTGGCCAGGGCACGGCTGGTCTGGGTGGAGGCCCGTGGCCGCCGCGTCGAGGCCGCCGTGCCCGTCGTCGTCCTTGCCTCTGGACGCAACGGCACCGCGTTGGTGGAGTCGGTGCCGGGGGCGGAGTATCTCGCCCGGGTGCGGATGGGCGAGCCTCGCCCGGATGATTCTGCCGTCGCGGTGCTGAGCCTCCGCGAGCTCCTGGACATGGTGCGGGCTCCCCACCTGTTCGATGCGGGGGCCACGGCCATGCGCCACGGACTCCGAGAGGCTGTCGCCCAGTCGCCGCCGCGGCAGGCCGCACTGGTGCCCTCGCTCGTGGTTGGCGACACCTCGGGCGTGGACGACGAGATGCGAGACCAGTTCCAGGTCACGGGCCTGACCCATCTGATGGCGGTGTCCGGAGCCAACCTCACCCTGATGCTGGGGGTCGTGCTCGCCGCCGTCAGAGCGGTCGGGCTTCGTGGCTGGTGGGTGCGCGCGGCCGCGGTGGGAGGGGTGGCGGCGTTCGTGCTCGTGTGCGGGCAGGAGCCATCGGTGCTCCGCGCCACAGCGATGGGCCTGGTGGCATTGGCCGCCGTCGGCGTCGGGACCGGGGGGCGCAGCATGCGCGCCCTGAGCGTGGCAATCCTGGCGCTGACCTGGCTTGACCCGTGGCTGGCCAGATCAGCAGGTTTCGCGCTGTCGGTGACTGCCTGCGCGGGCATTGTGTTGCTGGGGCCGAGCCTGGTCCGGGCACTGACGAGGTGGGCACCGCGGTGGGCAGCAGAGGCCATCGCAGTGCCGATGGCGGCCCAGCTCGCCACGCAGCCCATTGTCACCGGAATCAGCGATCAGGTCTCCATGGTGGGAGTGATCACCAATGCCCTGGCCGGGCCGTTCGTCGGCCCCACCACCGTGCTTGGGCTGGCGGCGGCCCTCTTGTGCTGGGCTCCCGCACTGGCAGCCGGTCCTGGTTGGCTGGCCGGGTGGTGCGCGCAACCCATCCTGTGGCTCGCAGAGGGCGGTGCCGCGCTTCCTTCCGCCGCCTGGGACTGGGAGGCGTCCGCCGCTGGGATGCTGGTGGTGATGGTGGCCGTGGCTGCGCTGGCGATGCTTCTGCCGAGCCTGCTCCGGACGCCTCTGGGGGCGGCGTCGGTCGTGATGGTGCTGCTCGTCTCCTGCATGGTGCGGCCCACTCCGCCGGGGTGGCCCGGTGACTGGGGGGTCGTCTTCTGCGACGTGGGGCAGGGTGACGCGACGGTCTTCGCGGCTCAGACCGGCGCCGTCGTCCTCGTCGACGCTGGTCCGGACGCTGGCCCCACCGTGGGCTGCCTGTCCGCTCTCGGGGTAGGGGCAGTGCCGTTGCTGGTCCTCACGCACTGGCATGCGGACCACACGGGTGGAGCGGAGGAGGTGATCCGCCGATACCGGCCAGGACTGATACTCACCCGTGCAGGGCGGCAGCCGGCATGGCTGCTGTCAGCCGCCCGGGAGGCGGGTGCCGAGGTCCGCTCCGCGCGGGCAGGGGAGCAGCTGTCTGTGGGGGACGTGGTGTGGCGCACCGCCTCAGCCTGGGAGCAGGCAGGGGGATTGGAGCCCGAGGCGGAGGGGGAGGGATCACCCGAGAACGACGCCTCCGTGGTGGGGACGGTCGAGGTGCGTGGGCTCCGGGTACTGGTGGCAGGGGACGTTGAACCCGCTGGCCAGTCCGTGGCCTTGCGCAGCGCCGCCGCCCACGGCGTCGGGCTCGAGGTCCACGTGCTGAAGCTTCCCCACCATGGCTCATCCCGTCAGGAGCCGCGGTTCTTCGCCGCGACCGGTGCCGCACTGGCCGTCGCGTCGTCGGGTCTCGACAACGACTACGGCCACCCTGCGCAGAGCACCCTGCGCCTAGCCGCCGAGCATGGGATGGAGGTGGCCCGGACGGACCAGGACGGCTCCGTCGCCGTGGGACTGCAGGGCGCCACTCTTGTGGTGAGGCGGTGGCGTGGCGCCACGACGTGACCCGTGGGGTCGACACCGGAGGCGCATCGTCGTGGACCACTGGCATGCTAGGGCTGTGACTTCTACGGCGTGGGGTACGGCCCTGCTCATCACGGGCCCCGAGGCGCTTCTCGCGCACAGGCTCGTCGCGGAGACCAAGGCCCGCGCGCTTGCCGCGCATCCAGAGGCGGACGTCAACGAGATCTCGGCCGAAGAGCTGGAGGACTCGATGCTGTCCGAGGTGGTCGGCGGCTCGCTGTTCTCCTCCCACATCGTCGCCGTCATTGAGGACGTCGGCGGCTGTCCGCCCTCGGTCGTGGATCAGCTGGTGGCGGTGGCGAGCAATCCGCCCGAGGATTTGTGTCTCATCCTGGTTCACCCAGGGGGCATGAAGGGCAAGGGGCTCATCGACAAGCTCAAGAAGGCCAAGGTCCGCACGGAGACCGTCGCTGCCGTCAAACCATTTGAGCTCCCGAGGTTCGTCGGCGACGAGGCACGTCGACGCGGGGTGAGGATCGGACCGGACGCGGCGGGGGAGCTGGTGGCCGCCGTCGGCCACGACCTGCGCAGCCTCGCCGCAGCCGTGGAGCAGCTCGCCTCGGACGGGGACAGCGGCGAGATCGACGCCGCGTTGGTGAAGCGTTACTTCGCGGGACGGGCGGAGGTCACAAGCTTCGCCGTGGCGGACGCCGTTCTTGCCGGCAACCCGAGCCTCGCTCTGGAGCGCCTGAGGTGGGCGTTGAGCACAGGTGCGGCACCGGTGCTGATCACCAGCGCGCTCGCGGGCGCACTGCGCGGAATGGGCAAGTACCTGGAGGCCCAGGGTCTGCGCATGTCAGAGGGAGACCTGGCCCGTCAGCTGGGCATTCCCCCGTGGAAGCTCAAGGACTACGCGAAGCACTCACGCCTCTGGCAGGCCGGTGGCGTGGCCGATGCCATCCGCCTCGTGGCCCGCGCCGATGGTGAGGTCAAAGGAGCCGCCACCAACGCGGACTTCGCCCTCGAGCGCATGGTGCTGGGAGTGCTGCGACTCCGGCGTCACTGACACAGGGGACGCAAAACAGCGCCTTGACGACCGACGGTCAAGACGCTGAAGCGGGTGACGCGGGGTGCGTCAGAGGGAGGCGACGGCCAACGAGATGGCCGACTTGCGGTTCGCGGCCTGGTTCGAATGGATGACGCCCTTGCTGACTGCGCGATCAAGAGCGCGGTTCGCGACCTTGGCGAGCTCAGCGGCCTTCTCGGCGTCGCCTTCGGTGGCGGCCGTGCGGAAGGCGCGGACGTGCGTGCGCAGGGCCGACTTGACGGCCTTGTTGCGCTGACGCGCGATCTCGTTGGTCTTGTTGCGCTTCTTCTGGGACTTGATGTTCGCCACTGGGCAAGCCTCTTTACGGGTGATAATGGTTTCGGTCATGCGTGGGACACGCGACGGTCAAGGTTACCTGAGGCGCTGGCGGCTAGCAAAATCGCCGCCAGCCAGGCGGGTTTAGCCCCATCGCCGGATCCGTGAGATTATGGCCTGTCCCCATGTTCATCGACGAGGAGATGCATGCCCGCTCCGCGCCCCGGCAAGACCGACCCGGCGATTATCCGCAACTTCTCCATCATCGCGCACATCGACCATGGCAAGTCCACCCTGGCGGATCGCATGCTGCAGTTGACGGGCGTCGTCGAAGGCAGGCAGATGCGTGCGCAGTACCTGGACCGGATGGACATCGAACGCGAACGCGGCATCACCATCAAGTCCCAGGCCGTGCGGATGCCGTGGGTCAGGGACGGCGTCACCCACGTCCTCAACATGATCGACACGCCGGGACACGTCGACTTCACCTACGAGGTCTCCCGGTCCCTCCAGGCCTGTGAGGGCGCCATCCTGCTCGTGGACGCCGCGCAGGGCATCGAAGCCCAGACCCTGGCCAACCTCTACCTCGCGCTCGAGGCGAACCTGCACGTCATTCCCGTTCTCAACAAGATCGATCTGCCCGGCGCCAATCCGGAGAAGTACGCCGCCGAACTCGCCGGGATCATCGGCTGCGATCCCGACGAGGTCCTCCGGGTATCAGGGAAGACGGGCGAGGGCGTGTCGCTGCTCCTGGACGCCGTCGTCGAACAGGTTCCCGCCCCGCAGGGTGATCCGGACGCCCCGGCGCGCGCCCTCATCTTCGATTCGGTCTACGACACCTACCGCGGCGTGGTCACCTACGTCCGCGTGATCGACGGCGAACTGAGCCACCGCGAACGCATCCGGATGATGTCCACCCAGGCCACCCACGACCTCCTGGAGGTGGGTGTCATCGCCCCCGACCCGGTCAAAACCGATGCCATCGGCGTGGGGGAGGTCGGCTACCTCATCACAGGCGTCAAGGATGTGCGCCAATCCCGCGTTGGTGACACCGTCACCCTCGACACCCGTCCCGCCTCCTCGGCTCTCGCGGGCTACCGCCACCCCAACCCCATGGTGTACGCAGGGCTGTATCCGATCGACGGCGACGACTTCAACGTCCTGCGCGAGGCGCTCGAGAAGCTGCAGCTCAACGACGCCGCGCTCACCTACGAACCCGAAAGCTCCAGCGCCCTCGGATTCGGGTTCCGCATCGGGTTCCTCGGCCTCCTCCACATGGAGATCGTCCGCGAACGCCTAGAGCGCGAATTCAACCTCGACCTGATCTCGACGGCCCCCAACGTCGTCTACCGGGTGGTGATGGAGGACGGCTCCGAGCACACCGTGACCAACCCGTCCGAATATCCGGAAGGCAAGATCGCGGAGGTGTACGAGCCGGTGGTGCGCAGCACCATCCTGGCGCCCGCGGAGTACATCGGCACCATCCTCGAGCTGTGCCAGACCCGCCGCGGCATCCAGCGCGGTCTGGACTACCTCAGCGAAGACCGCGTCGAGATCCGCTACACCCTGCCGCTGGGTGAGATCATCTTCGACTTCTTCGACGCACTGAAGTCGCGCACGAAGGGCTACGCGTCGCTGGACTACGAGCCCGACGGCGAGGAGACCTCGGATCTGGTCAAGGTCGACATCCTTCTGCACGGCGATCCCGTCGATGCCTTCTCCGCGATCGTGCACAAGGACAAGGCGTACTCCTACGGGCTGCTGATGGCCTCCAAGCTGAAGGAACTCATCCCGCGCCAGCAGTTCGAGGTACCCATCCAGGCCGCGATCGGTTCCCGGGTGATCGCGCGGGAGACCATCCGCGCCATCCGCAAGGACGTGCTCGCCAAGTGCTACGGCGGCGACATCTCCCGCAAGCGCAAGCTGCTGGAGAAGCAGAAGGAGGGCAAGAAGCGGATGAAGATGGTCGGACGCGTCGAAGTGCCCCAGGAGGCATTCGTCGCCGCACTGTCGACCAACGAGTCCACTGCGAAGAAGGCCTGAGCGCCGGGCTCAGATCAGTCCCAGCCGGGCAACCGCGGCCTCCTCGGACCGGAGCTCCGCCACCGAGGCGTCGATCTTCGCGCGGGAGAAGGCGCTGTGGCTGAGGCCCTGCACGATGCTCCAGGAGCCGTCGTGGGTGGTGACGGGGAAGGAACTCACGAGCCCCTCCGGCACTCCGTAGGAGCCGTCGCTCACCACCGCCATCGAGGTCCAGTCGTCGCCCGGGGTCCCAGCGAACCAGTCGCGCACGTGCTCGATGGTCGCGTTGGCCGCCGACGCCGCACTGGACCTCCCCCGGGCGGCAATGACGGCCGCCCCCCGACGGGCCACCTCGGGGAGATAGTCGAAGGCCACCCATCCGTCGTCGACCCAGTCTGCCGCGGGACGCCCGCAGATCCGGGCGTGGTAGACGTCCGCGTACTGGGTGGTGGAGTGGTTGCCCCAGATGGTCATCCTGGTGATCTCCTCGGCCCGACGTCGGGTCCGCCGGGCCAGGAGCGAGACCGCACGGTTGTGGTCCAGCCGGGTCAGGGCGCTGAAGCGCTCCGGCGGAACCCCGTGGGCGTTGCGCTGGGCGATCAGCGCGTTGGTGTTGGCGGGATTGCCGGTCACCACAACCCTCAGATCTCCGGCCGCGGCGGCAGCCAGCGCCTTGCCCTGCTCCGCGAAGATCGCCCCGTTGGCCTGCAGCAGGTCTGAGCGTTCCATCCCGGCCTTGCGCGGCGACGCGCCCACCAGCATCGCCACATTGACCCCGTCGAAGAGGCGGCGGGGGTCGTCGCCAACCTCAACGCCGGTAAGGACGGGGGAGGCGCAGTCGTCCAGCTCCATGGCCACGCCCGCCAGCGCGGGCATGGCCGCAGGCAGGTCCAGCAGCCGGAGCTCGACCTGCCGGTTCCCGAACACGTCGCCCGCGGCGATCCGGTAGACCAGCGAATAGCCGATCTGGCCCGCCGCGCCGGTGACCGCGATCCTGACCGGCGCCATGGTCACCGGACGTTCAGGTCGCCGACGAGGACGCAGCGACGCAGGCGTGCGAAGTTCCGGGCCCGGGTCAGACCTTCACCCGTTGGGCCCGCGATGGTGAAGGTGCAGTAGCCCTCGCCGCCGATCCCGATGCCGTTGAAGGAGGATCCGTTCTTGACGAAGATCGTGGTCTGGATGCGCTTGGCCATCCTGGTCAGGTGAGACACGTCACGCGAATGCATGATGGCGGTGTGCCGGTTGCCGTGCTCCAGCTCGCAGGCCAGGTCGATGGCCGCGTCCACATCGGGCGCGCGGACCATCCCGATCACCGGCATCATCAGCTCATGCACCACGAACGGGTGGTCCCGGTCCGCCTCGCAGACGAGCAGTCGCACGCCCGCTGGGGGCTCCACGCCGATGGCCTTCAGGATCGATGAGGCCGGCTTGCCCATCCACTCGACGGCCGGGGTGCCGCGGGCGGTGAGGATGACGCCCTCGACACGGGCCCGCTCGTCGGCGTTCAGCTCGTAGGCGCCGTGCTTGACCATGGAGAACTTCAGCAGGTCCGCGATGGCGTCGACGGCGACGATCTCCTTCTCCGAGGTGCAGGGGAGGTTGTTGTCGAAGCTTGCCCCGTCGACGATGCACTTGGCGGCGCGGTCGATGTCGGCGGTGTCGTCGACCACCACGGGGGGGTTGCCCGCGCCCGCGCCGATGGCCTTCTTCCCTGAGCTGAGCACCGTCTTGACGATGCCGGGACCACCTGTGGCCACGATCATGCGCACGTCCTCGTGCGCGATCATCGCGGTGGTGTTCTCGATGGAGGGTTCGGCGACGGTCACCACCAGGTTCTCCGGGGCGCCCACGGCGGTGAGCGCCCTGTTGATCTGCTTGACCTGCCAGACGGAGAGGTCCCGGGCCCTCGGATGCGGACTGAACACCACGGCGTTACCGGCGGCCAGCATCCCGATGCTGTTGCACGTGATGGTCTCCGTGGGATTGGTGGTGGGGGTGATGGCACCGATCACTCCGAAGGCGGAGTACTCGACGGTGGTCAGGCCGTCATCGCCGGAGTAGGCGTCGGTGACCAGGTCCTCGACGCCCGGGGTGAGCTCTGCCGCCAGCTTGTTCTTGAGGTACTTGTGCGCGACGTCGCCCATCCCCGTCTGCTGAACCGCCTCAACCGCCATGTAGTCCAGGTTCTCGGGGCGCAGCATGACCTCGCGGACGGCCGCGACGTAGCGGCGCCGGTCCGACATCGACCGGGTGCGGTACTCCCGTGACGCCTTGGCAGCGGCAGCGATAGCCGACTCCATGTCGGCGAAGACGCCGTCGCCAGTGGTGTCCCCGTCGGTCGGTAGCTTGGCCAGCACCCGGCGGATCGTCGCTTCGAGCAGAGCAGGATCCAGCTTCATGATTGTTCTCCCATCACAGCGTTCAGTGCATGTCTCACGATGTCGCAGTCCTGCTCGACGGTGCCGCCGGAGACGCCGAAGCCCCCCACAAGGGTCGGCCCGTCGAAGAGCGGCACGCCACCGCCGAACAGCACGACGCGGCCCGCGTTGCCGTCGGACAGGCCCGGAAGCGGTCCACCATCCCCGGCCAACCGGCCCAACTCGGACGTGGAGGTCCTGAACGCGGCCGCGCTCCAGGCCTTGTTGGCGGCGATGTCGAGGGAGGCCAGCAGCGACCCCGTCATCCGGTGCAGAAGCACCGGGTTGCCGGCGGCGTCGACGACCGCCACCACGACGGGCACGTTCAGCTCCGCGGCCCGGCATTCGGCAGCATCGGCCAACTCCCTCGCGCGGCCCAGGCAGGCATCGGCGGACAGGCCCGCGCCGTCTGCGGGGCCGTCGAGGGCGGCCGCTACCGCGGCGCGGACCATGCGCTCGATCCGGTCACGGTCCGCCCAGGTCTCCGTCAGGCGGGCCATGGCGTAGACGGCGTCGGAGAGCCGGTTGAGGTACTTGATGAGCTCCGGGCGCACCGGCTCGGACTCGGAGAGGGTAAGGGTGCGGCGCTCGGCGCGGCGCACCACCGTCCGCGCCTGGTGGAACGCCGACGAGCGCTGATCGCGCCCGGGCACCACGAAGGCGCGCTGTGGCCCGGTGATGGCCAGGCAGTCGTCGATGAGCCGCTCGAGATCGGTGATGTCCACGTCGCCGACGGTGTCGCCGAGCGTGGCCGCGCCCTTGGCGTCGCTGGCGAGTTCTGCGGCCAGGACGAAGAGTCGCTGCTGGACCTGATGGAGCCGGGCGCGCCAGGGGCCGTCGTCGAGGGCGGCCTTGGCCGCCCCAACCGCGGCGTTGGCCTCGTCGACGGTGCCGTAGGCCTCGACGCGCAGGCTCTGCTTCGCCACGCGCGATCCCCCGAAGAGCCCGGTGTCGCCCCGGTCTCCGGTGCGGGTGTAGACGGCGGGCATGGCTAGGCGTTCTCGATCTCGACGGCGTCGACGATCCCCACAATGGTGGCGTCGAGGGGAGCCTGGGGGCGATCGGCGGCGAACCGGGCGGAGGAGCCCTTGGTGACGATGACGGTCTCCCCGGTGCCCGCGCCCACCGTGTCCACACACACCTCGGGCGAACCCGTGGCCTCGCCGTTCTCGTCGACCCGGCGGGTCAGCATCAGCTTGAAGCCGATGAGGCGTTCGTCCTTGCTCGTCGACACGACGGTGCCGATCACCTTGGCGAGGTACATGTCAGGACCCTTCCTGCAGAGTGATGTGGCGCTTCGCGGCGGCCTCGCGGGCGAGGTCGGTGACAATGGCGCGGGGGTGGAGTCGGATGATGGCGCCGTCGGCCCTGGCGGCGACGGTGGCCTCCGTGACTACGCGCTCGGCCGGGGCCTCCGGCTGTGGGACGCCGCCCGCATCTCCGGCCTGGCGGAGGACCGCCCTGTCGAGCCGCGACGCGTCGGACAGCTGCACCCCGAAGGACCGCAGCGTGGCGAGGTTCTTCCGGAGCATCGCCTGGTAGCCCGAGGGCATGTGGGGGAACCAGGAACGCTTGCCCTCGCTGTCGGGGCAGGCGGCGTTGGTGACCACCACGACGGGCTTGCCGCTCATGATGAACTCGGCGATGACGTTGGAGGCCAGACAGTCACCGACGCCGTGGACCACCTTCGCCACCATGTTGACGGTGAGCGTGGGCACGATGAGGAGGTCGTGGCTGGCCACCAGCGACTTGTCCGCCGGCGTCATGCCGATGCCCGCGATCGTGTCCTGGTCCAGGACCCTGCGGGCCGAGTCCGTCTGGATCCAGTCCAGCGACATCTGGGGGTTCAGACGGGTGAGCGAGGCGCAGGCCTCCTCGAACCCGAGGAGTGCGCCGGTGAACAGGACGAGCCCGGTCGTCGACGAAGGACGGGGAGCGACCCGCTGGGGCATGAGGCCGGCGATCACCTCACGGATGAGGTCTCGCAGCTGCGATTCGTTCAAGGGGTCCTCCGCATCGCGGTGCCGAGTGGGGTGGGGAACAGCGGCTCGACGGAGCGCACGACGTCGTGGCCGAGCACATCGTCGAAGACCTCGGCAGCCCGGGGGAAGGAACTCGATCCGCCGACCAGGTGGATGGTCCCCGGGTCACCGGCGCCATGGAGGGCGTCGCGGGCGATGGTGGCCATCTTTTCCAGCGTGGGGCGGATCAGGCCGAACACCAGCTCCGCATTGGCCGGGTCACGCTTGAAGTCCTCGGCGTCGTCGTAGTCCATGCCGAGGGCGCCGGAGATCACCAGGGTCATGTGGTGGCCGCCGGTGGCCTCATCGATGGAGAACTCCACCTGCCCGTCGCGCAGCAGCGAGACGCCGGTGGTGCCGTGGCCGACGTCGATGACGGTGCCGTCGCGCACCCCGAGCGCTGTCGCGGCCGCCACCGGCTCGTCGACGATCTCCGCGGTCTGCAGCCCGCAGGACTCCAGCACGTTGCCGAACACTTTCGCGGTGCCCGCGTCGATGCCCGGCGGCGCCGCGACCGTGGCGCGCTCGAAGCGGGTGCCGACCCGCTCCTCCAGCGATGCTTTCAGCGCGCCGACCACGCGGACGGCGCCGAGCCAGTCCACCACCACCCCGTCGCGCACCACGGTGGCGCGACGCCACGCCCCGGCGACGGGCGCGCCGGCGTCGTCGACCACCCCGAGCACGATGTTGGCCGTGCCGAGGTCGACGCCGAGGCGCAGTGCGCCGGTGCCGGGGGTGACCTGCTCGGTGCGCACGAGGTGTGCGAACGTCTGCAGGTGGCGGCTGGGGGAGGCGAGCATGGGATCAGTCCTTCACGATGCGCACGTAGTCGCCGGTCCGGGCACCGACGGCGTTGCCTTCGTCGGTGTCCAGATGCAGTTCGGCGAGATAGGAGTCCTTCACGCGGATGAGGAAGTGGTCCAGCCGGCCGCCGCGCTCGCCCTCGAAGAGCACGCTGACGCGGTCCTGGTCGGAGAGCCCCAGTGCGGCCGCGTCGGCGGGACTCATATGGATGTGGCGTCCTGCGACGATGGCCGCATTGGTGCACGCCACCCGCCCAGCTGGTCCGGAGATCTCGATCGGCGCCGCGTCCTCCAGGTGACCCGATTGGGCCATGGGTGCCGCGACGCCCAGCGCGTAGGCGTCCGTGCGGCTGAGTTCGACCTGTGTCGCGGGGCGGTTGGGCCCCATGACGCGCACCCGATCCATGGAGCCCTTGGGCCCATGCAAGGTGACGGTCTGCTCCGCGGCGAACTCACCGCGTTGCCGCACCATCTTCCTCACGCTCGGCCGGGGGGAGCCGAACAGGGTGAGGAAGTCGGCGTCGGACAGGTGTACGTGCCGGTTGGAGATGCCGACGATCACCCGAGTGGGGTCTGCCTCGCACAGTCTGGTGAGGACCCTTTCGGCGATCTCGGAGATCAGCTGGGCTTCGGTCATATCAGGCCTTCGGGAGCAGCTTCTCGACGTCTGCGTGGGGACGCGGGATGACGTGCTGGCTGACGAGTTCGCCGACCTTGGCGGCGGCGGCCGAGCCGGCGTCGACGGCGGCCTTGACGGCGCCGACGTCACCGCGGACCATCACGGTGACGAAGCCGGCACCGATCTTCTCGCTGCCGATCAGCGTGACGTTGGCGGACTTGGTCATGGCGTCGGCGGCCTCGATGGCCCCGACGAATCCTTTGGTCTCGACGAGACCGAGCGCTTGGCTCATGCTTGCTTCCTCCTGCTGGTGGTGGTGGCGGGGGAGTCCGCCGTCGCCGGGGCGGGTGCCGCGGCGGGTTCTGGGGTGGGGGCGACCTGAGGTGCCTCGGGCACGGCGGCCGGCTCCTCGGCAGCAGGGAGCGCTGCGGAGGGCACTGGCTCCTGGGGGTGATAGCCGACGGTGGTGCGGTTGAAGACCATCGTCTCGACCTGGTCCGAGGGTCGGGCGATGACGAGCTTGCTCACCACGCGGCTGACGCGCGCGGCAGCGACGGCGGCGGCGTCGATCGCGGCGTTGACCGCGCCGACCTGGCCGAGGACCTTGATGGTGACGTAGCCGCCGCCCTTGGCCAGTTCGTAGCCGACCAGTTCGACGTTGGCGGCCTTGCAGGCCACATCAGCGGCCTCGATGCCGGCGGCGAGACCGACGACCTCGATCGTCCCTAGCGCTTGCATGGTGGGTCCTTTCCTAAGTGGTGCGGGTGAAGTTCCGGAGCGGAATGCGTTTGACGATGCGGGCGGCGTTGGAGCCGACGATCCGGTCGGCCGCACCCCGCTCGAAATGGCGTGCCACGTAGGGGCGGTGTTCGGGCAGCTTGTCGGTGGTGATGACCACGTAGTCCAACGCCACGCCGAGGCCGATTCCCAGCCGGGAGGTGACGGCCGCATCGTGGGCGAGCACCAGGGGATTGAGGTGGTCGTGCCGCGATACCTCCACGGGGACGCCCTCCTCCTCGATGCCGAGCAGCAGGTCGGTCAGCTGCGCGTCCGTGGTGGCCTCGTGCACGTGGACGCAGATGGCAGGCGGGCCGTCGATCATCGGGCACCAGCTTCCTCGGCCCAGCTGAGGGCCAGGCCGGTGGCGACGGCGTTGCGGGGTCCCTCGGTGCCGCGGATGTTGGCTCGCCCCGCGACGACGCGGTACTCGGCCAGCGCCTTGGTCACCAGTTGGGGGATCTCGAAGTCGAGCGCCGAGCCGCCCACCAGGACCACGAAGTCGATGTCGCGGACGTTGGCGGTGGGGCTGACCTTGCGGAGTGCGCGCACGGCGTTGGTCACGAAGACGCGCTCCTTGGCGCGGATCCGGACCTGACGGATGGTCTCCAGGGGAAGATCCAGATCCAGGGGCACCATGCCCTCGGGCTTGAGCACCACCACGCGCGCGTAGGCATGCGGCGGCAGCGGCTCCTCGAAGAACTGGACGGTGCCGTCCTCGTGCCGGATGTTGAAGACCGTCTCCACCCGGGCCAGCGGATGGCGCTTGATGTCCTCGGCGGCGTCCCACGAGTCCAGGCCGAGTTCGGACTGGATCATCAGGGTGACCATGTTTCCGGCACCCGCGAGGTGGATCGAGGTGCCTGAGCCGTCGGCGTGCATGACGGAGGCGTCGGTGGAGCCGGCGCCGATGTCGAGGATGGCCAGCGGGACGGCCGTCCCCGGGGTGGTGAGCGCGCCGCGGATGGCCATGTCGGCCTCCACTCCGCCCACCTCGACGGGGATCCCCAGCTCGGCGGCCATGTCGGTGGCGATGCGTTGCATCTGCAGCCGGTCGGTCTTGACCATCACCGCGATGCCGACGGCGGCCTCCATGGAGAACTCGTTGGCGATACCGCCGGAGACCTGGCGCGGAACGTGGGTGTCCACGGCGAGCAGATCCGTGATGCGGATGTCGCGGGGAGAGTGGTTGGTGAGCTGCCCCATCGTGACGCGCACCTTCTCCATCATGCCGCCGACGTTGGTGCCGGGTTCCCCGACGATGTCCTCGACGTGGCGCACCTGTTGGGCGGCGTCCATGATCTCCTCGGAGCCGCGGTCGACGTCGACGTCCACCTGGCGGTTCTCACCACGGAACGTGAGGGTGCCGGCGGGGATGCGGCGTTCCTTGACGTCACCCTTCGGGGTCTTGATGACCACCGCGGAGCGGTTGCCGACCAGCGATCGGGCCAGGGGCACCACCTGCTTGGTGTCCTCGGGGTCCAGCCCGAACAAGGTGGCCAGGCCGAAGGGGTTGGACAACACCTCGACGATCCGGCCCACCTCGGCCACCTCGATGGCGGCCAGCATGCCCAGGGGCACCTTCTCGATGAGCGAGACCTCGTCGACGATGGGGATCTTGGTGTGCAGCCGGTTGTGGACGAGGTTGCCGTCGTCGGCCTGAAGGATGGCGCCCGTGATGGTCAGGTGGCCGGACGCGTGGTTGAGGCGCCTGGCCACGTCGTCGTGCGCGTGGCTGCGGTCGGCCACCACGATGAGTGGCTCCGTGGTCGAGGTCGAGTCCAGGTCCTCGATGGCGACCGTCTTCCCGACGCCGATGCCGAGGCCGCCGGGGGTGGAGGGGTTGTGGCCGATCATCGTGGACTCGGTGATGATCGTCTCGGTGATGGTCTCCATGGCCACGTCGCCGATGACGGGGGCCGCCTCGTTGATGCGGATCACCTCCACGTCGTCCATCAGCCTCCCGGCGCGGTCGAGGGCCACCCGCAGTGCGTGGACAACGCCCTTGATGTTGGCGTCGGTGCCCTTGATCCCGGTGGTGGGGATGGTCGAGCTCGCCAGAAAGACGAGCTCACCGCTGCGACGCTCGGCCAACGCGACCTCGGTGGTCGCGTTGCCGATGTCGATGCCGGCAACCATCCCCATCGTCGGAAATCCTCTCTTCGGTGTGTGCAGTGGAGTTGAGGGTCAGTCGACGCGCAGGCGTCCGCGGCCCTCGTAGACGTCGGCTGCCTCGCGGACGAAGCCTGCCGAGATCTTCGCCCCGTAGCTGCCCTCGAGCTCGGCGGCGATGTCGTAGAGCTCGGCCTTCGTCGAGCGGTACGGGCGCAGCGCGTTGTAGATCTCGAGGAGCCGCTCGTCGGGCACCTTCACCAGTTCCGCCGCGCGCCGGAGGTTCCGCGCCAGGCTGGCGCGTCCGGAATCCTCTGCCACCTGGGCCTGGAGCTCCAGCGTCTCCGAGGAGATGCGGAAGTCTTCGGGCTTCAGTGCGCCGGAGCGCAGCCCCGCGAACGTGAGCTCGGAGAGAGGCTTACCGTTGTTGGTGGTCACCAGCTCCGGGTGCTTCTCCGCCAGCGGGTAGTGCTGACGGCCGATGGTGGCAGCCCCTCCAGAGGCTGTCGCCCCCGCGGGCTTCTTGGCGAACGAGACCTGCTCGCCGTTGAGGTTGGCCATGACCTCGGCCATGATCTGTCGGATGAGTTGTTCTTGATCCATGTCGATTCCTCAGGCCTGGCTGACCTGCAGCGTTTGGGTCTTCTTGGTCAGGTCACACAGCCGCGTTTCCTTGTTGTGCAGCAGTGCGGCGATGGCCTGATACTTCGGGCGGGCCATCTGGTCGTTGCGGGTGGGCACCGGTGAGGGGGACTCGCCCTTGGCGTACTTGGCAGCGTTCTTGCCGATGGCGCGGAACACATCGAGGTCGATGAGCGGTGACTGGCTGAACAGCTCCAGGTTGCTCAATGGGGGCAGATCCTTCTGGTGGATCACGGTGGTGCCGCGCGACTGCAGCCCGATGCCGATGCCGGAGCCTGACAGCTTGGCCGCCTCGTGGGCGATGAAGCCCACGTCGGCCGTGCGGTACACCTTGAGGATCCGGTAGTGCAGACCCTCCTCCTCGATGCCCGCGCAGATCTGCTTGAGCACCTCGCCGTGCGGGAGCCCGATGATCGTGGCGAAGATCTGGGAGCTGAACGCCGGCGACAGCGCGATCACCACCTCCTTGGGGTCCGTGCCGCGCTGCGCGGGCCCGGTCTCGGTGAGGGTGATCCGGCCGGCCAACGACTCGGCCGGGATGGAGGGTGACGTCGGTGCTGCGGCCGCCTCGCCGGCCATCTCGCGCACCACCTGCTCGATGATCTGCTTGAGCGTGCTCTGATCGATACTCATTGCGGTCACCTCAAATACTTTCCGGGCTGACGGCCTGACGGATGTCCTTGATCCGGTTCCACAACTCGTCCGAGATCTGGTAGCCGGTCATCGGGCCCGCGTAGTCGTTGGGGTAGTTGACGGCGGAGTTGACGTTGAACTGCTCGTCGAAGATCGCCGCCGTGTGCAGGTAGTCGCCCGCCACACGGCACTTGAGGAGCTTGAACACGGACTCGGCCACGTCCTCGAAGCCGCCCTTGATGAGCGCCTGGACGACGTCGAAGCCGGTCACGGTGCGCTTCATCATCTCCTCGGCCGCCTTGAGGTCCTCCACGACGTTGCGCTTAGGCATGTCGTTGGAGCTGTGGGCGTATGTCGCGGCCTCCACCTCGGCGTCGGTGATCGGCGGCAGCCCGAGCTCCCGGAACACGGCCTGCAGCGCGCGGGTGGCCTTGCGGCGCACCGCCACCACGTCGTCCTCGAGGACGGGAACCAGGCCGCCATCGACCCGGAGGTCGCGCTGGATGATGTTCCAGTCGTCGTAGTCCTCGGCGTCCCAGTTCGATCCGGCGAACATGTTGTCCAGGTTGGGCGTGGCGCTGTAGCCGGAGCAGATGAAGTCCGTGCCGGGCACGAACTGCATGAGGGAACGGGCAACGCGGCGCAGGTCTGAGTGGGTGAACGTCTGGTCGTTGCTGGAGGCGCATTCGAGGTCCATCATCATCGCGATGAGGTTCTCGGCCAGGATCGCGCGGATCCCCTGCGGGACCGCTGCGGGGACGCCGACGCAGCTCACGGAGCCGTTCTGCGTGCCCTGGGAGCCGGCGGCCTTGGTGATGAACTGGCAGCGGGCCTCGAGGTAGAGCATGGACTTGCCCTCGGCGTATCCCATCTGCACCTCGGATCCGGTGCCGGAGGTGAAGCGCATCTTCAGGCCGCGCGACGCATAGCTGGAGGCGAGGAACGCCTTCGACCACGGGGTGTCGTCTCCGTCCATGAAAACGGCCTCGGTGCCGTACACCGACACGGTCTCGGCGTAGGCGGTCAGTCCGCGCATGCCGAGCTGCAGCTCGGTGGCCTCCTCGACGGCGCACTGGGTCAGCACACCCGGGCGTCCCGTCTGGGCGCCCACCAGCAGGCTGAGGGCGTTGAACGGGGCGTAGCGCACGACGGCGACCGTGGTCTCCATCTCGGCGAAGCCCCGGATGCCGGCCTCGGCCGCGTCCGCCGCGATGAGGACCGGGTGGTCCTGCACGTTGGTGACGTGGCACTGGTTGGCGGGCTGCTTGCGGGCGCGCAGCTTGGTGACCGCCATCATCATCTCGAGCACGCTCATCATGCCGACCACCTCGGTGGCCTTCGCCGGCGTCATGGCGGTGGTCAGGGGGATGATCTGGCTGCGGGGGACGTTGATGTCGCACAGCATGCGGGCGAACTGGAGCGAGTCGATGGCCATCGACTCTTCGGCCCGCTCCAGGTTGATGCCGTAGGTGGCGATGAACGTGTCGAGCATGTCGAAGTCGGCGCAGGCCTTGCCGTCCAGCTCGACGACCTTGCCGCCCTGGATGCGGATCGACGGCTTCGGGTCGTTGGGGCTGTCCATCGCGATCAGGCCCACCTCGGGCCACTCGCTGACGAACCCGTCCTGGTTGACCGGGCGCGCGTCGAGCGCCTCGAACCTCTTGGATCTCATGGGTTGGTCATCCTTCAGATGTAGGGAGTCGTCGAGGACTCGGGGTAGGTGCCGAGCGAGCCGAGCAGGGCGCGCCCGACCTCGCGTGCGGCGACGATGGCCTGCCGGACCGCGCCGGAGTCACCGCTGAAGAAGGAGATGACCTCGTTGGAGTAGCTGGTACCGGCGGCGGGGCTGGCGTAGCCCACCACCTCGATGGTCGAGGCCTTCACGGCGGTGTCGGCGAGCACGACGCCGATGGCGGCCGGGGCTCCGACGGTGATCCCGAACGCCTTGCCGATGGGGGCGTTGAACGCCTTCGCCAGAGCATGGGAAGCACGCGCGGTGTACTGGAACTCGAGGTGGCCGGCTTCGTTGCCGTACACGTCGCCGAAGGTCCGGTCCAGCTCGGACAGCGTCACCTCGACGGCGCGGCGGGCGTCGGAGACATCCTCGGCACCGAACACGATGAGGGAGCCGTGGCCGGCGCCGCCCTTGGTGTCGCGGGGGAGCTCGATGGTGAGGACCTCGCAGTTGGTGGCCTTGACGGCCTCGTCGGCGGCGAAGATGTGGGGCCCGGCGCCGGTGCGTGCTCCGACGATGCCGATGGAGCGGTACTTCGGGTCCAGGTTCATCATCTGGTGCAGCTGGGGGTCCACGTTGGCGATGACCAGGCCGATGGTGTCACCCAGGGCGTTGGTGCCGACGAACTCGGTGGCTGCGGGCCGCGCGGCGGCGGCCGGGGTGGGGGCGTTGTCGCCCATCTTCTTCATGACCTCAGCCATGACCTTGTTGATCATTTCATCCGACATGTCAGGCCTGCTTCGCGTATCCGGGGAGGATCTTCTCGACGTCGGTGTGCGGGCGCGGGATCACATGCACGCTCACCAGCTCGCCGACCTTGCTGGCGGCCGCCGCGCCAGCGTCCGCTGCCGCCTTCACGGCCCCGACATCGCCTCGGACGAAGACGGTCACGAAACCCGCGCCGATCTTCTCGCTGCCGATGAGTTGGACGTTGGCCGACTTCACCATCGCGTCAGCCGCTTCTACGGCCGCCACGAATCCCTTGGTCTCGACCATGCCTAGTGCTTCTTGCATCACTCGACTCCTTCGTCGTTTCGAAAGTGGCCGACTCTGGTCACCTCGCTGGTCACGATAGGCAGGCTTCCGGTACACGGAGTCGGCCACTTGTTACACATTCCTGCTCAGGCTCGCCCCAGCCATTGAGGATCCTGGGGGCCGGGTTAGTGTGGTGCTCGCACAGTGGAACGAGGTGGTTCATGGACGTGCAGGACAAGCAGCGCATCATTCAGGAATTCGTGCCGGGCAAGCAGGTCACGCTCGCCCACGTCATCGCCAACCCCGACGAACATCTCTACGCCAAGATCGGGTTGACGTCGAAGAGTCGGGGGGCCGTCGGCGTCCTCACCATCACGCCGGGGGAGGCAGCCGTGATCGCGGCTGACGTGGCCACGAAGTCGGCCGGCGTGGAGTTGGCCTTCGTCGACCGGTTCTCGGGGTCGCTCCTCATCGTCGGCCGGTTGGGCGACGTCGAGGCCGCCCTACGCGGTGTGGTGGACACCTTGGAGTCGGTGCTCGGTTTCACTCCGGCGCCGGTGACGCGGACATGACGGCGGCCAGCGTGGAGTGTCCGTCGATCCTGCTGGTCGGCAGTGTCGGATCCGGCAAGACGACCTTCCGGCAGCGGCTCCGCGACGAGGACATCGAGTACGTCAAGACGCAGGCGATCGAGGCCTTCGACGGCATCGTCGACACCCCTGGGGAGTTCCTGCAGCACGGCCGCCTCCGGAGCGCGCTCCAGGTGGTGGCCTTCGACGTGGATCTCGTCGTGCTGATGGTGGATCCCACCACGGGCGGCGCGCGGATCCCCCCCGGGTTCGCCACCTCGTTCAACCGTGACGTCATCGGCGTGGTCACCAAGACCGACCTGGCCACCGTCGAGGAGGTCGCCGCGGCCAGCGCGCTCCTGCGCGACGCGGGCGCCGCGCCCGTCCTGCCCGTCGATTCCGTCAGCGGCGCGGGGTTCGATGCCGTCCGGGAGGTGCTGTGTCCGTCGTAGAGGTGCGCGACGACCGCCTCGCGGGCCTGGACCTGCGCACGCTGATCGACCTGGAGCAGCTCCAGCGCATCCAGGACGACTTCGCGGTGGAGACCGGCCTCGCGATGATCACGGTGGACTCCATGGGCACGCCCGTGACGCGCGCCTCCGAGTTCAGCGCCCTCTGCCAGTTCCTCCGCCAGGATCCGGAGATCCGGCGCCGCTGCTTCTCCTGCGACGCGCACGGCGGGTTCCAGTCCGCGCTGGAGGGAAAGCCGTTCCTGTACCGATGTCACGCGGGCCTCGTCGACTTCTCGGTGTCCATCGTGATGGGCCAGCACTACCTCGGCGCCATCCTTGCCGGTCAGGTTCTCCTGACGAAGGGGCAGGAATCGCTGGGCAAGATCCTCGGCAGCACGGATTCGCTCACCGACGCGGGGCCGGTGGCCGACCTGCTCGACCAGGTGAAGGTCGTTGAGCTCTCGAAGCTCGAGTCGGCCGCCGACGCCATCGTGCGGCTGGCCAACGACTCTCTGACTCGGCGCGGCACCAGCTACCACCTCCCGGCTGCGACCGGGCCCTACCTGGGGCGGCTTCAGCCCATCGCAGTGGCGGCCTCGCCGCAGAACCAGGTGCTGGCGCCGCTCCTGCTCGGCAAGTCCAAGGCGCTGCCGCTGGTACCGATCCAGTCCGACCCTCAGCCCCCGTCAGCCGAGCTCGACGCGAGCAGGGTCGCGGCGAATCTCCACGACGCCAACGTCGCCGCCAACCTGGAGCTGCTCGGTCTGTATCTCGACCGGCTGCTGCCCCGGTGGAGCCAGAAGATCCAGGCCTCGAAGCTGGCGGAGTTCGAGGACCTGCTCATCGGGTTGGCGTCGAGCGAGGGCGTGCACCACGGCCGCGACATCTCCCAGGTGGTGATCCGCAACCGCAACAAGCGCCGACCGGACCTCAACCGCTACGAGTGCCAGGTGTACTGCGAGAAGCTGATCATCCTGCTGCACAACCTGGTGGAGCCGGACCTGCTGCCCAGGGAGCGCACGATCGCCACCCTGCTCAACGAGGTCGAGAAGGACCCCACCAGCTTCCTCACCTCCGCCAAGGCGGCCGAGTACCTCATGTGGTCCGAGTCCCACTTCGCCCGACGATTCAAGGACAAGACGGGCCAGAGCTTCATCAACTACGTCACCGGCAAGCGCCTCGAGCGGGCCAAGTTCATGCTGATCCACACCACCAAGCCGGTGCTGAGGATCGCCACCGAGCTGGAGTTCCAGCCCGCCAACTACTTCTCCCGCACGTTCAAGAAGCTCGTCGGCGTGACGCCGAGTCAGTACCGCCAGGAGCACGCGCAGAAGGGCCAGCCATGAGGGAGTTCCGGCTGGGCACGCACGTCCGGATGGGGCCGGACGCGCTCACCGCGCTCGACGACTTCGCGTCTCGGCGGGTCTTCCTCGTCACCGACGAGTTCCTCTCCACCACACCGGTCTTCGCGCGGGTTCTGGAGCGGTTGGGGAAGCGGGTGAC
The DNA here is from genome assembly GCF_054483915.1 of Tessaracoccus luoxuelianae. Classification (NCBI taxonomy): domain Bacteria; kingdom Bacillati; phylum Actinomycetota; class Actinomycetes; order Propionibacteriales; family Propionibacteriaceae; genus Tessaracoccus; species Tessaracoccus luoxuelianae. Next base: position 1,925,237 of record NZ_CM137013.1, read on the forward strand.
CAGGTTCATCGACGTGGTGCCCAACCCCACCATCGCCACCATCAGCAAGGGGGTGGCGGTGTACCTGGAGGCGCGGCCCGACGTCGTGGTCGCCTACGGCGGTGGCTCGGTGATGGACGCGGCCAAGGCCATGCACAAGGCGGCGCTGGACTCCGGCTTCGGCGCCACCGAGGGTCTGATCGCCATCCCCACAACGAGCGGTTCGGGGTCCGAGGTCACGTCCTTCGCCGTGCTGACCGACGAACGCACCCACACCAAGATCCCGCTCGTCTCCCCGGACATGGTGGCGAAGCTCGCCATCCTGGACCCGGAGGCGGTCATCGGTGTGCCTCCTCGGATCACCGCCGACTCCGGCATGGACGTCCTCACCCACGCCGTCGAGGCGTACGTGTCGACGGGTGCCTGCGACTTCTCCGACGCCCTGGCGGAAAAGGCGGTGGAACTGGTCTTCGCTCACCTCGTGCGCTGCTACACCCACGGTGAGGACCGCGACGCCCGCGGTCACATGCACAACGCGTCCTGTCTGGCGGCGATGGCCTTCGACAATGTGGGGCTGGGGATCACCCACAGCCTCGCGCACGCCCTCGGCGGTCACTTCCCGGTGGCCCATGGCCGGCTCAACGCGATGCTCCTGCCGCACGTCATCGCGTTCAACGCGGAGCGCAGCACGCTCGCCGCAGCCCGCTATGCCCGTCTTGGCCGGCTCGTGACCCCGTCGGCCACCGGCTCGGCGGCGGTGCCCTCCCTGGTGGCGGGCGTCCGCCGCCTCAACCAGCAGCTGGGCATCCCTGAGCTGATCGTCGAGGCAGGGGTGGCGCAGGACGAGTTCCGGGCCGCGATCGACCAGATGGCGTCCTCGGCGTTGGAGGACGGCTGCACCCCGTCCAACCCGGCGCAACCCACCCGCGAGGATCTGGTGCTTCTGCTGCGGAAGCTCGGCTGAGCCGTCGCGCCGTAGGCTGGCGGGGTGGCACAACTCCCCGACGGCGACCCGGCCCCCCGCGACGGCTCCCTCCCCGCGTCCGCCCTGGATCCCGGCCGCCCGCTGTCGCTCTATGTCCACGTGCCCTTCTGCAGGGTGCGCTGCGGTTACTGCGACTTCAACACCTACACACCCAGCGAGCTCGGCGACCTGTCGCCCGACACCTATGTGGGCGCGGCGGTGGCTGAGCTGGACCTCGCGGCCCGCATCCTGGGGAGCCGCCGCGTGCAGACGGTGTTCTTCGGGGGCGGGACCCCCACCATGCTGCCAGCCGAGGGCCTCGCCGGGCTGCTGCGCGCCGTCGGGGAGCGCTTCGAACTGGAGCCCGACGCGGAGGTGACCACCGAGGCGAACCCCGAGACACTCACCCCGGACTATCTGGACACGCTCCGCGCGGAAGGATTCACCCGCCTCTCGCTCGGCCTGCAGTCGGTGGTGCCGCATGTGCTGCGCGTCCTTGAGCGTCAGCACACCCCCCGCCGCGGCCTGGAGGCGGCGCGGTGGGCGAGGGAGGCCGGGTTCGAGCACGTGAGCCTGGACCTCATCTACGGCACGCCGGGGGAGTCCCTCGACGACTGGCGCGCCAGCCTCGACGCGGTGACCTCCGCCCCCGTGGACCATGTGAGTGCCTACTCGCTGATCGTCGAGGAGGGCACCAGGCTCGCCGCGCAGGTGCGCCGCGGAGAGCTGCCGATGCCCGACGAGGACGACCTCGCAGACAAGTACCTCCTCGCCGACGAGACCCTGGGCGCGCTCGGGCTCGCCAACTACGAGGTGAGCAACTGGGCCCGTCCGGGCGGAGAGTGCCGGCACAACCTCGCCTACTGGAGGGGAGCCGACTGGTGGGGGGTGGGCCCCGGGGCCCATTCGCACATCGGCGGAGTCCGATTCTGGAACCGCAAGCACCCCCGCAGCTACGCCGCGGCCCTGGCCGCCGGCGAGTCACCGGCGCTGGCCCGCGAGATCCTGGGGGACAAGGAACGCCACGTTGAGCGGGTGCTGCTCGAGCTGCGCCTGGCCGACGGCGTCCCCCTGGACGTCCTGACCCCCTCGGAGCGGGGGCGGATCCCCGACATCGCCTCCCGTGGGCTGGCTGTGGTGCACGACGACCGCCTGAAGCTCACCCGTGAGGGCCGGCTCCTGGCCGACGGCGTGGTCCGAGACCTGCTGGACTGACGCGAGCGGGTGTCGTTGAAGCAGAAGGGCATGCGGCGCTGATAGCGTCGCACCCCGTGGATCGCTACTCACGAGACGTGCTCACCCCCGGATGGCAGAAGGCGCATCTCAAGCAGACGCGTGACGTGCCCGTCGAGTTGGACCTTGTGGTGGAGTTCGACGACTTCTGCGGCGCCGTCGTCGGCTGGGAGAACGCCGTGGTGCTGCTCGAGGACCGGCGGGGCAAGCGCCGCGCCGCGCCCTTCGGCCCGGGCTTCCTCCTCGAGGGGCAGCCGGTGGCGCTGCGCCCCCCTCTGCGGGGCGCCCCGGCCGGCCCCAAGTACACGGCCTCAGGATCCCGATCCTCCACAGGGCCGACGAAGGCCCGGGTTGCGCTGCCCAGCCGGATCTACGTCGAGGGCCGGCATGACGCCGAGCTGATCGAGAAGGTCTGGGGCGAGGATCTGCGTCACGTCGGCGTCGTCGTCGAGTTCCTGGGGGGCATCGACGATCTCCCCGGGATTGTTGCTGAATTCGCTCCCGAGCCGGGGCGGCGGCTCGGCATCCTCGTCGACCATCTCGTGCCGGGCAGCAAGGAATCCCGGATCGCGAAGCAGGTCTACACGGCCGGCTACCGCGACACGGTGCTGGTCGAGGGGCACGAGTTCATCGACATCTGGCAGGCGGTCCGGCCCCAGCGCGTCGGGTTGAAGTCCTGGCCCCAGGTGCCCAGGGATGTGGACTTCAAGAAGGGCACCCTGAAGGCGATGGGGCTGCCACACGAGGATCAGGCCGACGTGTCGCGCGGCTGGCAGGCCATCCTCGCGCGGGTGGCCTCCTGGCGCGACCTGGAGCCCCAGCTGCTCACCAAGGTGGAGACTCTCATCGACTTCGTCACCCAGGACCATCTCGAAGACGAGTGATCGCCCACACGCCGATAGGGTGAGTCGCATGGACACCCAAGGCATCCTGGACCTGCTGAAGGAAACGGCCTCAGAGGTGGTGGTTCCGCGCTTCCGGCAGCTGGCCGCCGGTGACGTCGAGGAGAAAAATCCCGGAGACTTCGTCACCGTGGCGGACCGCGAAGCTGAGGTGTATCTGAGTGGGCTCCTCCGTGGCGTCTACCCATCGGCAGTCATCGTCGGAGAGGAGGGCGTGTTCGCCGACCCGAGCCTGCTCGACGGTGTCCACGGGGCAGAGCACGCGTTCCTCATCGATCCCATCGACGGCACGCGCAACTTCGTCTCAGGACGCGACGAGTACGGCGTGATGCTGGCGGAGGTGCGCAACGGGGTCACCACCCGTGGCTGGATCTATCAGCCGCAGACCGGCCGCGCCTACGTGGCCGAGCACGGCGCAGGCGCCGCGCTCAACGGCGCCCCCATCGCGCGGACCCCCAACGGGCGCCTCCCACTAGGGGCGACGGCCAAACGTGCTCTGCACGGGTTCACGGCAGCTGGACGCCTCAGCCCCGTCACCCGGAGCGCCTGGTGTTGCGCATTCGACTACCCGATGGTGCTGCATGGTGACGTGGACTTCCTCGTGTACTCCACCCTGCACCCGTGGGACCATCTCGCGGGGTCGCTCATGGTCACCGAGTCCGGGGGCGTGAGCAGAACGGTCGACGGCGTGGACTACGGCCTCCAGACACGGAGCGGGGGGCTGATCGTGGCGCGGGATGCCGACACCTGGCAGACCGCTCTGGAGACGTGGCCCGTTCACCAGAGCTGACCACAGGATCAGATCACAGGTTGAGGATGGGCAGCTGCCGTTTCGGCTCCACACCCTTGGCCGCCAACTCGGCGTAGGCCTTGGGCAGGGCGAGGGCAAGAGTCTCCGGGCCGAAGGGCCACTCGACGGCGGTGGCCGCCTCCTCCGCCCGCACACCCTGCTGGATGAGCATCTCGCACGAGCTGTAGAGCATCGCGATCTCCGCCCTCTGCACGAACGCGAACTCACGGTCCACCACCGCCCCGTGGCCGGGAACGAACCTGGTGAGGGAGCTGCTGGCGCCGAGTACGCCGTCGAGGACGGTGGGCCAGTTGGCAAGCGAGGTGGACTCGTCGATCTGCGGGTCCGCGCCCTCCTCCAGGAGATCCCCGACGAACACCACGTTCGCCTCCGGGACGAACGCCACGATGTCCGCGCGGGTGTGCGCCTCGCCGAAGTGCAGCAGCTCCACCCGTTGTCCGCCGAGGTGCAGCGCCAGGGCCATCGAGAACCTCCGTGTCACCCCGGGGTCGTCCAGGTCCTCGTGCGCGACCACCTGGACACCCGACATGCCTGGGAGGCCGCCGACGTGATCGTGGTGGCCGTGCGTCAGCGCCACATGCGTCACCGGGACACCCGCCAGCGCGGTGGCCGAGGCCAGCAGCTCGGCGCCCTCGGCGGCTGTGTTACCGGCATCGATGAGGAGTGCCGCGTCATCACCGACGATGAGTCCCACGTTGACCCGGTGCTGATCGAGCGTGGTCACGTACACGCGGGGAGTCACGGGGGTCCAGATCAGCGTCATGGCAGCCAGCATAGATGCAGCTACACTGGCACTCGCCGTCTATGAGTGCCAGCTGGGAGGTGACATGCTCGACGACCGCAAACTGGACGTGTTGAAGGCCATCGTGACCGACTATGTGGCCAGCCGCGAGCCGGTCGGCTCCAAGGCGCTGGTTGAACGCCACAAGCTGGACGTCTCCGCCGCCACGGTCCGCAACGACATGGCCGTGCTGGAGGAGGAGGGCTACATCATGCAGCCCCACACCAGCGCCGGCCGCATCCCCACCGACAAGGGCTATCGGCTCTTCGTGGACAGGCTCGCCCACATCAAGCCGCTGTCGCCCGCTGAGCGCAGCGCCATCACCACCTATCTCAACGGCACCGCCGACGTCGACGATCTGGTCATGCGCACCGTCCGGCTGCTGGCCCAGCTGACCCGCCAGGTGGCCATCGTGCAGTATCCGGTGGCGCAGCGCACCCAGGTGCGCCACGTCGAGCTGCTGCTCCTGACGCCCGAGCGCCTGATGGTCATCGTGGTCCAATCCTCGGGGCGCGTTGATCAGACCATGTTGGAGACTCCGCTCACGGACGAGGGCCGGCTGCAGGCGTTGCGGAACCGGATCGCCGAGGCCATTGTCGGACGGACGCCTGCGGATGCGGCCGGGGCTCTGGCCGCCATGCTGGAGGGAGTCGCACCCGATGACAGGCCGTTCGCGGGCCCGGTGGTCGCCGCGGTCCTGGAGGCCATCGCCGCCGAGCCGGCCGCGCACGTTGTGGTGGCCGGGCTGCCCAACCTCGCCTCAAGCCAGGCGTTCGAGACCAACCTGCGCCCACTGCTGGAGGCGCTGGAGGAGCAGGTGGTGCTCATGCGACTCCTGGGCGAGGCGGCGGGCGACGACGTGACGGTACGCATCGGCGAAGAGAACACCGCCGAGGGATTCCGGGGCAGCAGCCTCATCGCGTCCGGCTACGGTGTGGAGCGCACTGCCAGCCTCGGCGTCGTCGGACCCACCCGCATGGACTACGCGTCCCACATCTCCGCGGTGCGAGCAGTGTCGCGGTACGTGAGCAGATTCCTCAACGAAGGCTAGATCCCCCACCCGAAGGCTGAAGCAAGAAGATATGAGCAAGGACTACTACGACATCCTTGGCGTCGAGCGGGACGCAACCCCCGAGGCCATCAAGAAGGCCTACCGCCGCCGCGCCATGAAGGTGCACCCCGACGTCGCCCAGGAAGAGGGCGCCGCCGAGAAATTCAAGGAACTCAACGAGGCCTACGAGGTCCTGAGCGACCCCAACAAGCGCGCCGTGTTCGACCGGGGCGGCGACCCCATGAGCCAGGGCGCCGGCTTCTCCGGCTTCGGCGGTGGGTTCGCCGGGGGGTTCGACTTCTCCAATCTGGTCGACGCCATGTTCGGCGCGGCAGGAGGGCGTGGCCCCCGATCCCGCGTCCGTCAAGGCCAGGACGCGCTGGTGAGGGTTTCCCTCCAACTGCACGAGGCGGTCTTCGGCGTGACGAAGCCTCTCAAGGTGGACACCGCCGTGGTGTGCCCCAAGTGCAGCGGCGCGGGCGGCGAGCCCGGCTCGGAGCCGGTGACCTGCACCACGTGCGACGGCGCGGGCGAGGTCAGCCAGATCCAGCGCAGCTTCCTCGGCGACATCCGCACCGCCCAGGCCTGCCCCACCTGCCGCGGATACGGCACGGTCATCCCGCGTCCGTGCGGTGAGTGCTCCGGCGAGGGACGGGTGCGCACCACGCGGACGCTGCAGGTCCGGATTCCCGCCGGCGTGTCCACGGGCATCCGCATCCACCTGGAGGGGCAGGGCGAGGTGGGCCCGGGCGGCGGACCTGCCGGAGACCTCTACGTGGAGCTGTCCGTGCTGCCCCACGAGACGTTCCGCCGCGAGGGCGACAACCTGGAGGTGGTGGTCAGGCTCCCGATGACCGCGGCCGCGCTGGGGACCACGGTGGACGTCGCGACTCTCGAGGCCGACTGGGACCAGTCCGCGGTAGAGGACCGCACCGTGTCCGTCGAGGTCCCGGCCGGGACGCAGGCGGGCACCCGGATCGGGATCAAGGGGCGCGGGGTTCCGAGACTGCGCGGCGGCGGCCGCGGGGACCTGGGCGTCACACTGCTGGTCCAGACCCCCACCAAGCTCGATGACCGGCAGCGCGAGCTGCTGCGCCTCCTCGCTGAGGAGCGCGACGAATCGGTCCCGGAGGCCATCGCGGCGAAGGGGCACAAGGGAGTGTTCGGCAAGCTCTCCGAGTGGTTCTCGTGACCGACCCCCTCTTCCTCGCCGAGTTCACGGGCGACCTGTCACCAGGTGAGCTGGTCGTCGTGACGGGGGATGAGGCTCACCACGCCGTCGCGGTCAAGCGCGTCGCGGTGGGGGAGAACGTCCTGCTGTCCGACGGCCGCGGGATCGGGGTTCGGGCCGAGGTGATCGAGGCGGACCGGCGCCAACTGGTGGCCAGGATCCTCGAGGTCATCGCGGCCCCTTCGCCGTCGCTCGTCTGGGGCGTGGTGCAGGCACTGGCCAAGGGGGACCGCAGCGACCTCGCGGTGCAGATGGCCACGGAGCTGGGCGCCCGCGAGATCCTGGCGTGGCAGTCCGCCCGCTCCATCGTGCGCTGGCAGGGCGATCGGGCGGACAAGTCGCTGGACAAGTGGCGAGCCACGGCCCGCGAGGCGGCCAAGCAATCACGGCGGATGTTCGTGCCCGAGGTGTTGGCGGTGTCCACTGCGGACGTCGTGGGCGCCATCGCCGGCGTTGACGTGGCGCTGGTCCTGCAGGAGGACGCGTCCCAGCACATCGCAGACGTCGAACTCCCCGAGGAGGGCACCGGCCTGGTGATCGTCGGGCCCGAGGGCGGCATCGCGCCCGAGGAACTCGACCGGTTCGTGGCGGCCGGCGCGCAGCTGGTCACCATCAGCGACGGCGTCCTGAGGACCTCGACGGCGGCCGCCGTGGCGCTCGGCCAGCTGGATGTGCTGGCCAGGCGCCCGTGAGCTTCTCATTCGAGGTCGGCGAGCGGCTCGAGGATGCGGGGGGTCGCACGGGCGTCATCCACACCCCACACGGGCAGATCCAGACCCCGGCCTTCGTAGTGGTGGGCACCAAGGCCACCGTGAAGTCCGTGCTGCCGGAGGCGGTGGCCGGCCTGGGCGCGCAGGCGGTACTGGCCAACGCCTACCACCTCTACCTGCAGCCGGGCTCGGACCTCATCGACGAGGCCGGCGGGCTGGGCCGCTTCATGAACTGGCCCGGGCCCACCTTCACGGATTCTGGCGGGTTCCAGGTGATGAGCCTCGGGGCGGGCTTCAAGAAGGTGCTGGCGATGGACACCACCGGCCTGGCCGACGACGACGTCATCGCAGAGGGGAAGACGCGGATGGCGCATGTCGACGACGACGGCGTCACCTTCAAGTCCCACCTCGACGGCACCCGGCACCGGTTCACGCCGGAGTCATCGATGCGCATTCAGCACCAGCTCGGCGCGGACGTCATGTTCGCCTTCGACGAGCTGACCACGCTGATGAACACGCGCGCCTACCAGGAGTCCTCGGTTGAGCGGACGCACAGCTGGGCAGTGCGCTGCCTCGCGGAGCATCGGCGGCTCACGCTCGAGCGCGAAGGCAGGCCGTACCAGGCCCTCTTCGGGGTGATCCAGGGGGCGCAGTACGAGGATCTACGTCGCCGGGCCGCGCGCGACCTCGCCGGGCTGGACGTGGACGGGCAGTCGTTCGACGGCTTCGGCCTGGGCGGTGCCTTGGAGAAGGAGAACCTGGGCACCACGATCGGATGGATGGTGGAGGAGCTGCCGGAGGACAAGCCTCGACACCTCCTGGGCATCTCCGAGCCCGACGACCTGTTCGCCGCAGTAGAGCGGGGCGCAGACACGTTCGACTGCGTGAACCCCTCACGTGTCGCGCGCAACGCCGCCATCTACACCGCCGATGGCCGCTACAACGTCAACACCGCCCGGCATCGCCGATCCTTCGAACCGCTGGAGGACGGGTGCGACTGCTACACCTGCACCCACTACACCCGCGCCTACCTGCATCACCTGTTCAAGGGCAAGGAGATGCTGTCGGCCACGCTGGCCACGATCCACAACGAGAGATTCACGGTGCGTCTGGTGGACCGGATGCGCGAGGCGCTGCAGTCAGGGGACTTTCACGCCTTCCGGGACGAGAGCCTGGGCCGGTTCTACGCCAATCGGCCGTAGCTCGGCTCGCGCCTCTTCACCATCGCTATCACCCGGTAGGTCACCGGCAGGAAGAGCGCCTCCACCAGCACCTTGTAGAGGTAGCCCACCGCGATGTAGTTGAGCAGGGTGGCGCCGCTCACCACCCCGGCGAACGCGACCACGCAGAAGATGACCGTGTCGGCCGCCTCTCCCACCACTGTGGAGCCCAGCAGCCGGGCCCACAACGATCCGTCGTGGGAGCGGCGCTTCATGGCCACCAGGACCCAGGCGTTGAGGAACTGGCCGGCCAGGTACCCCAGCAGGCTCGCCGCGACGATGCGCGGCACGAACCCCAGCACCGCGGTGAAGGCCTCCTGGTTGGGCCACTCGGCGGCCGCGGGTGCGGCGCCCACCGCGAGGAACGTGACCGACGCCAGTATCGACACCGCGAAACCGAGGACGATGGCCCGCCGGGCGCCCTTCAGGCCGTAGACCTCGGCGAGGACGTCGCCCAGGACGTAGGTGAGGGGGAAGAGGAACGCGCCGCCGTCCGTGATGAGGGGCAGCACCGGGATCCCGAACGGGGTCCACTCCGGTCCGAACTGGATCAGCTTGACCGCCGAGACGTTGCTGATCAGCAGCAGCGCCACAAACAGGGCCACGACAACGTCAAACACCCCGCGAGGACGCTCGGCGAACCTCACGTCGGCTCCGGATGGTGGGGCGTCCTGGGTCTGATGCACCGCCGCATTATACGCCGCTGGTGCCGTTGCTCTGGAGCCTTCAGCGAGGTCCAGGCGAGTTCCCCGGGAGCCTGCGCGTTACGCCGCGGGGGGTCCCGCAGGGTGGCAAGATTCATTTATGGACGACATTGCAATGGAGTACATGCCCGACGAGTCCGAGCAGCTCGACCAGTTGCAGCCCGCCGATTCGTTGATTGACCGCGGGGTAGAGGACGTCCTGGACGAGGGCTACGTCACCCCGGAGAAGTGGTCTCCAGCGCAGGGCTTCGGGAACACACCTGAGGAGATGCACCGCGGTGAGACCCTCGAGATGCGGATGAAGCAGGAGGAGCCAGAGCCTGCCCCAGCCGAAGACGACTGGAACCCCACCCGCGAGCCCCGCGAGGTTGGCGCAGCCCGGGCAGGTCGCCTGATGGCGGTACAGGCCGGAGGCGGTACTGAGCACACGCTGGGCGTGGACGTCGGATTCGGGGGCGGCGCCGCCAGCGCGGAGGAGGCGGCGATGCACATCATCTCGGAGGACGAGGACGACCTCTCGCTCCTGGAGCGCTGAACTATCCGACGGCGCGCCCAGGGAAACCACTGAGCAATCATGTCCTGGCTGCGGTGTACCGGATCGGGCGATCTGGCACCCCTCCATCTGGATATGGACGTCAAGTACACGCACCAGCTGTAGTGGCACCATCTCATCCCGCCCGGCACGTCCTCACCGAGAACAGCATTGATCAGTGGTTCCCTAGACTGAAGGCTGTTCGGCGGGACACGCCGATCGCATGTCAGACAAGGATCACGCCCTGAACACGCACTCGTTGGACCAGCAGCACGCCATCCGCACCGTGTCGGTTCCCCCCTCGATTGACCTGGTCAATCTGCTGGGCCCCCGCGACGACTTCCTCCGCATCCTCGAGGACGAGCTCGACGCGGACCTGCACGTCCGCGGAACTCAGATCACCCTGTCCGGCCCGTCCAACGAAGTCGCCAAGGCCGCCGAGGTGATCACCGAACTGGTCACCATTCTCCGCACGGGGCAGGGACTCACCGCTGAGACCGTGGAGCGGGTCATCCAGATGGCCGACGACCCCCACGCGCTGGCCGCGGAGATCCTCACCCAGAACATCGTGTCCTCGCGAGGCAAGACGGTCCGGCCGAAGACGCTCAACCAGAAGCGCTACGTCGACGCGATCGACCGACACACCGTCGTCTTCGGTATCGGGCCCGCGGGCACGGGGAAGACGTACCTGGCCATGGCTAAGGCCGTCCAGGCGCTGCAGGCCAAGGAAGTGAGCCGGATCATCCTGACCCGGCCGGCGATCGAGGCGGGGGAGCGCCTCGGATTCCTGCCCGGCACCCTCAACGACAAGATCGACCCCTATCTGCGGCCGCTCTACGACGCGCTTCACGACATGGTCGACGCCGACTCGGTGCCGAAGCTGCTCACCTCGGGCACCGTCGAGGTGGCGCCGCTCGCCTACATGCGCGGCCGCACCCTCAACGACGCCTTCATCATTCTTGACGAGGCGCAGAACACGTCCATGGAACAGATGAAGATGTTCCTCACCAGGCTCGGCTTCGGGTCCAAGGTGGTGGTGACGGGCGACATCACCCAGATCGACCTCTCGGGGGGCGTGAAGAGCGGTCTGCGCGGGGTGATGCAGGTGCTCGACGGCGTCGACGACATCGAGTTCTGCACACTGACCAGCCGCGACGTCGTGCGCCACAAGCTGGTGGGCAAGATCGTGGCCGCCTACGATCAGTTCGAGAGTCTGTCCGCGGAGAACCGGGGTGCCAAGTGATCGATCTCAACAACGAGTCCGGCGTCGAGGCCGATGAGCTGGGGCTCATCGAGCTGGCACGCTTCGCGCTGGACAAGCTGCGGATCCACCCCCAGGCCGAGTTGTCGATCCTCCTCGTCGACGAGACCACCATGGCGGACTACCACGAGCGGTTCATGGACCTGCCCGGCCCCACCGATGTGATGAGCTTCCCCATGGACGAGCTGCGGGCACCCGAGGACGACGAGGAGCCGCCGATGGGCCTGCTCGGCGACATCGTGCTCTGCCCCCAGGTGACGGCCCGTCAGGCGCCGGACAACGGGCGCAGCGTCGACGGTGAGGCCGAGTACCTGCTGATCCACGGCCTGCTGCATCTGCTCGGCCACGACCACGCCGAGCCGGAGGAGAAGGCCCTCATGTTCGGACTCAACGACAGGATCATCGCAGCGTGGGATCAGGCCCGCGGTCGCAGCTGAGGCGCAGCCTCGGCCTGACCGACGCCATCGCGATCGGTGTGGCATCCATGGTGGGGGCGGGGGTCTTCGCGGTGTGGGCTCCAGCGGCGCGCGCCGCAGGCGGCGCCCTGCTCCTCGGGCTTGTGCTCGCGGCCGTGGTGGCGTGGCTCAACGCGACGTCCTCGGCTCAGTTGGCTGCGCAGTACCCGTCAGCCGGCGGCACCTACCTGTACGGGCGTGAGCGGCTGGGGGAGTGGCCCGGCTTCCTGGCCGGGTGGAGCTTCGTGGTCGGCAAGACGGCGTCGGTAGCGGCGATGGCGATGACCATGGCCGCCTACCTGGCCCCTGACGTGTGGCGGGTGCCGGTGGCGATCGGAGCTGTGTGGCTGATGGTGGGCGTCAACCTGCTCGGCGTCACCCGGACGGCGAAGGCTGCACTGGTGTTGGCCGGGCTCGCCCTCCTCTCGCTCAGCGTGACGTTGGCCCTGGGGTGGGCTGAATCCTCCGGCCCCACCGGGGCCCTGGTCACCCTGCCAAGTGGGGCCTCCGGCTGGTACGGCGTCCTCCAATCCGCGGGCCTGCTGTTCTTCGCCTTCGCCGGCTACGCCCGGGTGGCGACCATGGGCGAAGAGGTCCGCGACCCACGCCGCACCATCGGTCGGGCCATCGTCACGGCGCTGCTGATCGTGCTCGTGCTCTACGCCCTCGTCGGGGTGAGCCTGCTGCTGCTCGTGGGCGATGAGGCCCTCGCCGCGTCCACGGCACCGCTGGCGCTGCTGGTGGGCGGCCACCCCGTCGCGCTGGCTGCGCTGCAGGTCGGCGCAGTCGCGGCGGTGGGCGGCGCGCTGCTGGGCCTGTTGTCGGGGATCGGGCGGACGTGGCTCGCGATGTCGCGGGAGGGGGATCTGCCCCGGTTCTTCGACCACACGCACCCCCGCACCCTGGTGCCGCACAGGATCGAGCTGACCATCGGCGCGGCGCTGACCGCGATCCTGCTGGTCGCAGACCTGCGCGGAGCCATCGGCTTCTCATCCTTCGGTGTCCTGCTCTACTACTTCGTCGCCAACGCCGCCGCTTTCACGCAGGCGCCGGCCGAGCGGCGCTATGCCCGGGTCTGGCAGGTCCTCGGCGCGGTGCTGTGCCTGATCCTGGTGGTGGCGCTGCCGTGGCAGTCGATCGTCGGCGGACTCCTGGTGCTCGGCGCAGGGGCCGCCTGGCGCCTCGTGACCGTGTCCAGGCTGCGATAGACTCGCGGCGCACAGCATCCCCGACCCGAGCGAGTTGAACACCCCACGTGACACAGTCCGAGTGGATAGAACTGGGCATCGCGCTCGCGTGCGCTCTGGCCGCCTCCATCCTCGCCGCGGTCGAGACGGCGGTGAGTGTCACCACCAAGGCCCGCGCCGAGCGGATGGCGGATCATGATGAGCGTGGGGCCGAGCGGATCAAGCTGATCGCGCAGGATCCGGCGCCGTCGATCAACGCCGTGATGTTCACCCGGATGACGCTGGAGATCACCTCGATCGTCCTGGCAGGCCTCGTGGTGTTCACCCAGTTCCAGATGGATTGGCAGCGCGCGCTGGTCACCATCGGCGTGATGCTGGCTGTGTCGTTCATCCTGTGGGGCGTGGCCCCACGAACCCTGGGCAGGCAGAACCCCGAGCGAACCATGCGGATGTTCGGATTCCTCGTCTCGGGCCTCACCTCGCTCTTCGGGCCGATCGCCCAGTTGATGATCCTCCTCGGCAACGCGCTCACTCCCGGGCGCGGCTACGCCGACGGCCCGTTCGCCACGGAGGCCGAGCTGCGAGACCTCGTCGACATCGCCGAGAAGCAGGAGCTCATCGAGGCGGGGGAGTCGAAGATGATCCATTCCGTCTTCGAGCTCGGCGACACGCTGGTCAAGGAGGTCATGGTTCCGCGCACGGACGTGGTGTTCGTCAAGCAGGACACCACCTTGCGCCAGCTGCTGTCGTTGGCGCTGCGCTCCGGGTTCTCCCGGATCCCGGTGGTCGGCACGGACCTCGATGACATCCTCGGCATCATCTATCTCAAGGACGTGTCCAAGCGCGTCTACGACTTCCCGGACTCCGAGCGCCGGGAGACGGTCGCGGAGCTGATGCGGCCCGCCACCTTCTGCCCTGACTCAAAACCAGTCAGCAATCTGTTGCGCGACATGCAACTCAGTCACTCTCACCTGGTGGTGGTCGTCGATGAGTTCGGCGGCACCGCGGGGCTGGCCACGATCGAGGACATCCTCGAGGAGATCGTCGGCGAGATCGTCGACGAATACGACCTGGACGCCCCGGTCATCGCGGACCTGGGGGAGGGACGCTACCGGATCTCGTCGCGGCTTCCCGTCGACGAGCTGGGCGCCCTCTTCGGCGTCGATCTCGACGACGATGACGTGGAGACCGTCGGCGGCCTCATGGCCAAGCAGCTCAATGTGGTGCCCATCCCCGGCGCCCGCACGGTGGTCGGCGACATCGAGCTGATCGCGGACCGCGCCGTCGGCCGGCGCCACCAGATCGGCACCGTCCTTGCCCGACGCCTCACCGAGGCGGACCTCACCCCTACTGAGTCCCCGGAAGGCGACGATGACTGAGCCCGTTTACCGATCCGGATTCGCCTGCTTCGTCGGCCGGCCCAACGCCGGCAAGTCGACGCTGACCAACGCCCTCGTCGGCCAGAAGATCGCCATCGCTTCGAGCAAGCCGCAGACCACCAGGCATGCAGTGCGCGGGATCGTGACCCGGGACGACGGCCAGCTCATCGTCATCGACACACCTGGCCTGCACCGCCCCCGCACCCTGTTGGGGCAGCGCCTCAACGACCTGGTCTTCCAGACGTGGGGATCTGTCGACGTGGTGGGCGTCTGCCTGCCGTGCGACCAGCGCATCGGGCCAGGCGACAAGTTCATCATCGGTGAGATCGCCAAGCTCCCGCGCAGGCCCATCCTGGTGGCTCTGGCCACGAAGACGGACCTGGTGAGTAAGCAACGGCAACTCTCACACCTGGTGGACATCGGTGAGGTGGCCACCGAGCTGGGGATCGAATGGTCCGAGGTAATCCCGTGCTCGGCTACCGAAGGCGATCAAATCGATCTCGTCCGAGACTCGCTCGTGGCGCTGCTCCCCGAAGGTCCGGTCTACTACCCGGACGGCGAGATCACCGACGAGCCCGAGGAGACGCTCATCGCGGAGTTCATCCGCGAGGCCGCGCTGGAAGGGGTGCGCGATGAGCTGCCCCACTCGATCGCGGTGATCATCGACGAGATCCTCCCCCGACCCGACAGGCCGGAGGACAAGCCGCTGACCGACATCTTCGCCTCCATCGTGGTGGAGCGGGACTCGCAGAAGGGCATCATCATCGGCCACAAAGGCGCCCGCCTGCGCGAGATCGGAACTCAGGCGCGCGAACAGATCAACGCTCTGCTCGGCACGCGCGTCCATCTGAATCTGCACGTCAAGGTACTCAAGGAGTGGCAGCGCGACTCGAAGCACCTCAACCGGCTCGGATTCTGAGCACAGCGATCAGCCATTCTGCGCGTTTGGCATGTTAACGGTAACTATTTGATTACGGCGCGGGCGATTCGCGCGCACCCTCGTGGGCGGCTCCTAGTATCACGGGCAACAACCATTCCTGGTTGATCGAAAGACAGGAAGGAACCGCACGTGAAGAAGCGTGTCCTCAAGTTCAGCGCGGTGGCCATCGTCAGCGCCGTCACCCTCGCGGCATGCGGCGGCGACACCACCACCCCCTCCTCGACAGGCGACGCCACCTCGGTGGATGCCGGCTCGTTGGAGACCACCATCAAGGTCATGGCCCCGTCCTACTCGGACACCTCGAAGGCCGACTGGGATGCAGTCATCGCCGCGTTCAACGAGACCTACCCGGACGTCACCGTCGAGCTCCAGATCGAGGGCTGGGACGGGTTCTCCGACAAGGTGTCCGCCCGCATCCAGGCCAACGACTACCCCGACATCCTCAACGACAACGCGTTCGCGGCGTCGGCCGAGGCCGGGATCCTCTATCCCATCGATGAGGTCATGTCCGCTGAGACCCTCGCCTCCATCGAGCCCTCCCTGCTCGCCAACGGCGTGGGCACCGACGGCACCCAGTGGGCTGCGCCAGACATCGCGACGTCGCGCATGATGGCCTACAACGTGGACATGTTCGAGGCTGCCGGCATCGCCGAGCCGCCCACCACATGGGCGGAGCTCGAAGAGGCGTCGGCGAAGCTGGTCGCGCTGGGCGGCGACGTCCGCGGCTACGGAATGCCGCTGGGCCGCGAGGAGGCGCAGGTGGAGTCCTCGCTATGGCTCTGGGGCGCCGGTGGCGACTGGGCCGACGGCGACGCGTTGAAGGCGGACACCCCTGAGGCCGTCGAGGCCTTCGGCCAGATGAAGAAGATGTTCGAGGCCGGCTACACCCAGGCCAACCTCGAGGACAACCGGATCGACGTCGCCGACCTGTTCCAGGCCGGCAAGCTCGGCATGATGATGGCGCATTCGGCGATCGTCTCCGACGCGCAGGCCAAGGGCATCAACGTCGCCCTCGCCCCGATCCCGGCTAAGGACGGTGGCGACGGCGTGGCGCTCGGCGTGACCGACTTCATCGTCGCTTTCGACAACGGCGACGAGGACCGCAAGGCGGCCACCGCGGCCTTCCTCGACGTGTTGTACTCCGACGAGCTCTACGAGGGGTGGTACAAGGGCACAGGCCTGCTGCCTGTGACCACCTCGATGATCGAGAAGGGGCAGGCGGAGTCCGACGAGATCGGCGCCGCGTTCCTCGAGGCCCTCTCCATCGTCCAGTTCCTGCCTGTCGGCAACCCCACGTGGGATGCTCTCCAGACCGCGCTCCAGGGCTCGGCCTACAAGGTGGGCACCGGCGATCCGGCTGAGGTTCTCGGCGAGATCCAGGCACAGGTCGACGCCCAGGCCTGACCACACGCAGGACGGGGTGGCATCGTGATCCGGTGCCGCCCCGTTCCCATGGCCCCACCGAGGAGGAACTGAAGTGTCATTGACCGCCACGCCCACGAGCGTGCCCACGAGCACGCGTCGTCGGTCGAAGAACTCCGGTCTCAGGGCGACCCTCACGTCCCTTCCCTGGCTGCTCCCCACCGTCGCCCTGATCGCGGGCGTGGTCCTCTTCCCCGCGGCGCTCATGATCTACACGTCGTTCTTCAAGTTCAACAACCGCGGCATCAAGCGCAGCCCTGATCCGATCGGCCTCGACAACTACATCGGTCCCGCTGGGGCATTGACGTTCCCGGGCGTGCCGGTGGAGCGGATTCTCCTCAACACCGTCGTGTGGGTCGTCGTGGTCGTCGCAGTCACCGTCGTGCTCTCCCTGCTCCTTGCCCAGTTCCTCAACATCGAGTTTCGTGGCCGCAAGGCGCTGCGCCTGTTCATCATCCTCCCGTGGGCCTGTTCCGTGGTCATGACCGCGACAGTCTTCCGTTACGGACTTCAGGAGAACGTGGGCCTGTTCAACCGGCTCATGGTGGACACCGGCATCATCGAGACGGCCCGGGCCTGGACGAAGGACCCCACCAGCGCCTTCTGGGTCGCGGTGTTCGTGGCCATCTACGTGTCCCTCCCTTTCACGACCTACACGATCCTGGCCGGCCTCCAGGCCATCCCCGACGACGTGCTCGAGGCCGCGCACATGGACGGGACCAACAAGCTGCAGCGCTACGGGTTCATCGTGCTGCCCCTGCTGAGGCCCGCCATCGCGGTGGCGGCGCTGATCAACATCATCAACGTGTTCAACTCGCTGCCCATCCTTCGCCTGCTGCAGGAAACCCCCGGCTTCCATACCGGGCACATCACCACGACGCTCATGTTCGAGTACCAGCGCGCGCTCGGTCCAGGGGTGTCGTCGGCGCTGTCGGTGCTGAACTTCGTGTTCTGCCTCGTCATCATCGCCATCTACCTGATCGTCGTGCAGCCCACGAAGGAGGTGGCCTGAGCCATGGCCAACGTGAGAGAGCAACGCGCCGTCCGGGGCGGCATCAACAAGCCGCCAAGCCCCTGGTTCATCGCCGCCGGGTCACTGGTCATCGTGGCCTTCTTCGGCTTCCCCTACGCGCTGATGTTCATCAGCTCCCTGAAGACCCGCCTCGAGATCACCAACATCCCCCCTGACTACTTTCCGTCCACGCCACGCTGGGACAACTACCTCACCGTATGGGCCTCAGAGGTGGACCCGGCCTCATCGCTGCTGGCCACCGCGGTGATCTCGCTGGGCGCCACCCTGCTGGTGCTTCTGGTGGCCACCCCGGCCGCGTACTACGTGGCCCGGTTCCGGTTCCCGGGTCGCATGGTCTTCCTCCTCCTGGTGCTCTGCACCCAGATGCTGCAGCCGACGGTGCTGGCGGTGGGCCTGTTCCAGCAGTTCAAGGGGTGGCAGAGCTACGCGGTGTGGGCCGCGCTGATCCTCATCAACGCCGCCTTCAACCTGTCCTTCGCGATCTGGATCATGCAGGCGTTCTTCGCCTCGGTCCCGAAGCAGATCGACGAGGCCGCTCTGATCGACGGGCTTGGCCGCCTGCAGACGATGTTCCGCATCTCGCTTCCGCTCGTCTGGCCGGGCATCGTCACGGCGATCGTGTTCGTGTTCGTCAATACCTGGAACGAGTTCTCGGCCGCTTTCATCCTCGTCCAGCAGACGAACCTGCAGCCGCTGACGGTGTCGATGCCGCGGTTCCTGGGGCTCTACATCAAGGACTGGCAGTACCTGTTCACGGTGGCCATGATCGCGATCGTCCCGGTGGTGATTCTCTTCAGCTTCATCGAGAGGCGGCTCATCGGTGGACTCACGGCAGGTTCCGTCAAGTAGTGGCAAGCTTCGCCGACGGTGCTACAGTGGCCGACGTGGCACGGCATACCCTCCTCCTTGGCTGCCGCAGCGGGGCCCAGAATCTCTGAGCCAGATCCCCTCGCTGCGGTGCTTGTACGCGTCTGGCGCACCGATACAGCCCAGGAGATACTCAGATGAACGCTTTCACCACCCGCCCGCAGCCCACACCCGTGCAGCAGCCCACCCCGATGCCGGTGCACCGCTACACGCCCTTCATCCCCGTAGACGTGCCGGATCGCACGTGGCCCTCCAAGCGCATCGAGAAGGCACCTCGCTGGCTGTCCACTGATCTGCGTGACGGTAACCAGGCCCTGATCGACCCGATGACCCCGTCGCGGAAGATGCGCATGTTCGAGCTGCTGGTCGACATCGGTTACAAGGAGATCGAGGTGGGGTTCCCGTCCGCCTCCCAGACGGACTTCGACTTCGTGAGGCAGCTGATCGAGGGAAACAAGATCCCCGACGACGTCACGATCTCGGTCCTGACCCAGGCCCGCGAGGACCTGATCAGCCGCACGGCAGAGTCGCTGGTCGGCGCCCAGCGCGGCACGATCCACATGTACAACGCCACCGCCGAGCTGTTCCGCAAGGTGGTGTTCCGCATTTCCGAGCAGGAGTGCGTCCAGCTGGCCACCCGCGGCACCGAGCTGGTGATGAAGTACGCGGACAAGCATCTGCGCGATGTGGAGTTCGGCTACCAGTACTCGCCGGAGATCTTCACCCAGACGCCCACGGACTTCGCCATCGAGGTGTGCAACGCGGTCAGCGATGTGTGGCAGCCGGGGGAGGGGCGCGAGATCATCTTCAACCTGCCCGCCACCGTCGAGCGCTCCACGCCGAACACGTACG
The DNA here is from genome assembly GCF_054483915.1 of Tessaracoccus luoxuelianae. Classification (NCBI taxonomy): domain Bacteria; kingdom Bacillati; phylum Actinomycetota; class Actinomycetes; order Propionibacteriales; family Propionibacteriaceae; genus Tessaracoccus; species Tessaracoccus luoxuelianae. The sequence continues at coordinate 1,944,751 of NZ_CM137013.1, forward strand.
CAGACCAGATCGAGTACTTCATCCGCAACATCCGCGACCGTCAGCACGTGGCTGTCTCCCTGCACCCGCACAACGACCGCGGCACCGCTGTCGCGGCCTCCGAGCTGGGGCAGATGGCCGGGGCGGACCGGGTCGAGGGATGCCTGTTCGGGCACGGCGAGCGCACCGGCAACGTGGACCTGGTGACGCTGGCCCTCAACCTGTACACCCAGGGCGTGGACCCGCAGGTGGACATCTCGGACATCGATCACATCCGCCGCACGGTGGAGTACTGCACCGGCCTGCCGGTGCACCCCCGCCACCCCTACGCCGGTGATCTGGTCTACACGGCGTTCTCCGGATCGCACCAGGACGCCATCAAGAAGGGCCTGGAGCACCTGGAGGCCGAGGCCGCCCGCCAGGGCAAGCTGGTCGACGAGATCGACTGGGAGGCCCCGTACCTGCCGATCGACCCCCACGACGTGGGCCGCACCTACGAGGCAGTCATCCGGGTCAACTCGCAGTCCGGCAAGGGGGGCATGGCCTACCTGATGAAGAACGAGTACAAGATGGACCTGCCGCGCCGGCTGCAGATCGAGTTCTCGCGCGTGGTGCAGGCCCACACAGACACCTCCGGCGGTGAGGTCACCCCGGCCCAGATGTTTGCCATCTTTGAGCGCGAGTACCTGAGCGACGGTCCGTGGCGCTTGGACTCGGCCGGCTCCACCTCCAGCAACGGGCAGTTCCACGTCCGGGCCGTCATCGACGGCCCCACGCGCAAGAACGTCGAGGTCGACGGCGAGGGCAACGGTCCCGTCTCCGCGTTCGTCGACGCGCTGGTCCAGGCCGGCGCCCACGTGCGGGTGCTGGATTACACCGAGCATGCGCTTGATGCCGGCGGCGACGCCAAGGCCGCAGCCTACGTCGAGTGCGAGGTGGGTGAGGGCGACGACGCCACGGTCCTGTGGGGCGTGGGCGTGGACCCCAGCATCACCAGCGCCTCCATGAAGGCCATCCTGAGCGCCCTGAACCGCGCGGCGGCGTGGGTCATGGCCCCCGCCTGATCGGCGAGGGTTTGCTGAAGCTCACCGATCCCGTCGCCACCGATCCCGATTCCCTCTACGAGCGGTTCACGTCCTGGGCCGAAGGGCAGGGCCTCTCGCTCTACCCCCATCAGGACGAAGCCGCCATCGAGCTGTTCACCGGCAACAATCTGATCCTGTCCACGCCGACGGGTTCGGGGAAGTCGATGGTGGCGCTGGCGGGGCACTTCGCGGCGTTGGCGACGGATCGGGTGAGCTTCTACACCGCACCCATCAAGGCCCTGGTGAGTGAGAAGTTCTTCGCGCTGTGTCAGGTCTTCGGCGCGGACAACGTCGGCATGGTCACCGGTGACGCCTCAGTCAACGCGGACGCCCCCATCATCTGCTGCACGGCCGAGGTGCTGGCCAACATCGCGCTCCGCGAGGGGCGGGCCGCCGACGTCGGCCTCGTCATTGCCGACGAGTTCCACTTCTACTCCGAGCCGGACCGGGGCTGGGCGTGGCAGGTGCCGTTGCTGGAGCTCCCCCAGGCCCAGTTCCTCCTGATGAGCGCCACCCTGGGCGACCTCACCGCGCTCGCGGAGGACCTCACGCGCCGCACGGGCCGCGCCACGAGCCTGATCAGCGACGCGGAGCGGCCGGTGCCGCTGCTGTTCGAATGGTCCATGACCCCGCTCCAGGAGCGGGTTGTGGACCTCATCCAGGAGCAGAAGGCGCCGGTCTACGTCGTTCACTTCACGCAGGCCGACGCGCTGGAGCGCGCCCAGTCGCTGCTCTCGCTCAACCTGATTACCAAGCACGACGGCGCCCGGATCGCCGAGGAGATCGGGGCGTTCAGGTTCGGGCCCGGCTTCGGCAAGATCCTGTCCGGACTGGTGCGCCGCGGGATCGGCGTGCACCACGCGGGCATGCTGCCGAAGTACCGGCGCCTCGTCGAACAGCTGGCTCAGACCGGGCTGCTCAAGGTCATCTGCGGTACCGACACACTCGGCGTGGGCATCAACGTCCCCATCCGCACCGTGCTGTTCACCGGGCTCGCCAAGTACGACGGCACGCGGGTGCGGCGCCTGCGCTCGCGCGAGTTCCACCAGATCGCGGGCCGCGCGGGCCGCGCCGGCTTTGACACGGTGGGTTTCGTGGTGGTGCAGGCCCCGGAGCACGTGATCGAGAACGAGCGCGCGTTGGCCAAGGCCGGCGACGATCCCAAGGCCAGGCGCAAGGTGGTGCGCCGCAAGCCGCCCGAGGGATTCGTCGCCTGGAGCGAGGACACCTTCGACAAGATCGTGGTCGCCGAGCCGGAGCAGCTGGTGTCGCGGATGCAGGTCACCCATTCCACGGTGCTCAACATCGCGCAGCGACCAGGCAGCGGTGCACAGTCCATGCGTGCGCTGATCGAGGCGTCGCACGAGCCGTCCGGCCGGAAGCGCGAGCTCACGCGGCGAGCCCTGGCCCTGACCCAGGCGCTTCTGCGCTCGGGCGTGCTGGTGAAGCTCAGCGCCCCGGATCCGGATGGCCGGTGGTGCGCCATGTCCGAGGGCGTCGGGGACGATTTCGCTCTCAACCAGCCCCTCGCCCCGTTCGCGGTGGCGTCGCTGGCGCTGCTGGACCCGGACTCACCCACCCACCACCTCGACGTCGTCTCCATCATCGAGGCGGTGCTGGAGGACCCGTTCCAGGTGCTGCTGGCTCAGCGGTTCGTGGCCCGCGGCGAGGCGGTGGCGCAGATGAAGGCAGACGGGGTGGAGTACGACGAGCGGATGGAGCGCCTCGAGGAGATCACCTGGCCCAAGCCCCTCGACGAGCTCCTCCAGCACGCCATGGGCATCTACGCCCAGTCGCACCCCTGGGTGGAGGCCTCCAAGCTGTCACCCAAGACCGTCGTGCGCGACATGTGGGAGCGGGCGATGAGCTTCAACCAGGCCGTGTCCTTCTACAAGCTCCAGCGCAGCGAGGGCGGACTGCTGCGCTACCTGTCGGACGCGTACCGGGCGCTGCGCCACACCGTCCCGGACGAGCATCGCACCGAGCAGTTCGACGACCTGGTCGAGTGGCTGGGGGAGACGGTCCGCCAGACCGACTCGTCCCTGCTCGACGAGTGGGAGGCCCTGACGGATCCGGACAAGGTGGCTGCGGCCGTCGCAGCCGCGGCGCTGGGGGCACCCCCGCCGCCACCGAGGCCGGTGACCGGCAACGAGCGCGCCTTCACCGCCATGATCCGCACCGCGATGTTCCGTCGCGTCGAACTCGCGGCCCGCGACGACATCGCCGCCCTGGCTGCCATGGACGCCGAAGCCTCTGTCATGGTCGATCCGCCGCTCGGGATCCTGATGGACGCCGACGCCTGGGACGAGGCCCTGGGGGAGTACTGGGACGAGCATGAGGACCTGCTCACCGACGGCGACGCCCGCGGCCCGGGGCTCTTCCGGATCGAGAAGGGGCGCGAGCGCTGGACGGTGCTCCAGGTGATTCACGATCCTCAGGGCAACCATGACTGGATGATCCGCGCCGAGGCGGATCTGGTGGCCAGCGATGCTGCTGGGTCCGCAGTGGTCCGCGCGGTTGCGTTCCAGCGCCTGGACTGATCGCCGCCCCAATCCTTCCCCTCAGCTACGCTGCGCGCATCACCTCGCCCATCACGGAAGGCGTGTCTGCATGCCCGGCACTCAGCGCGGCGTCACACTGCGATTCCTCGCCGAACCCATGGACGCCAACGTCCGTGGGCTGATGAGCGCAGGCAAGGTGCTCGAGTGGATCGACAAGGCCGGCTACGCCGCAGCCGTCGGGTGGGCCGGCACCTATGCGGTGACCGGCTACGTCGGCAACATCCACTTCACGCGCCCCATCCACGTTGGCGACCTCGTGGTGGTCCAGGCCCGCGTCGTACTCACGGGCAGGACGTCGCTCCAGGTGGTCTGCACCGTCTCCAGCGGCGACCCGCGTTCGTCGGCGCGGGTGCTCAATACCCAGTGCGTCCTGCAGTTCGTCGCCATGGAGGACGGCAAACCGGTCCCTGTTCCCCCCTTCGAGCCGCGAGACGAGTGGGAGCGGGGCCAGCACGATCGGGCGCTGGAGATCAACGTGGCGCGCCGGGCCATCGAAGAGGAGATGGGGGGCCAGGAGTACGACGTCGAGACCGGGTCCTGCCGCGAGACCCTGCGCTTCCTGGCAGCGCCGACCGATGTCAACTGGGGCGGCAAGGTGCACGGCGGCTACGTCATGAACTGGATCGACCAGGCGGCCCAGGTGGTGGCCGAACGCTGGCACGCCGGACCGGTGGCCTCCGTCTTCGCCGGTGGCGTGCGGTTCTACCGCCCCATGTTCATCGGGGATCTCGTCGAAGTCACCGCGCGGCTGCTCCACACCGGCACCACCAGCATGCACATCTCCGTGCACGTCAGCTCGGGAGATCCCCGGACGAGGGACCTCAGGGAGACCACGCACTGCACCATCGTCTACTGCGGAGTCGATGAGAAGGGCCGGAAGCGACCCGTGCCTCCGTGGCAGCCGGTGCTGCCCGGCGACGTGGCCCTGGAGACCCATGCACGCGCCATGATCGACATCCGCCGGAAGCTGCTCCGGCCTGTGCCGAAGGAACTGCCGCCGGACCTCTGAGAGGCTCAGGCTGAGCCGAAGCGCCGCTCCCGGGATGAGTACTGCTCGACGGCGGCCCACAGGTCGCGGCGGTCGAAATCCGGCCACAGCCTGTCCAGGAAGATGAACTCCGCGTACGCGGACTGCCACAGCAGGAAGTTCGAGGTGCGCTGCTCGCCGGAGGAGCGCACGAAGAGGTCGACGTCGGGGATCTCGGGCTCGTCGAGGAACCGTGCGAACCGCTCCTCGGTGAGTCGGTCGGGGTCCAACTTGCCTGCCCGGGCCAGACGAGCGATCTCGCGGGCCGCGTCGACGATCTCGGCCCGGCCGCCGTAGTTGACGCAGAACTGCAGGGTCAGGGTGTCGTTGTGTCGGCTCATCTCCTCGGCCACTTCGAGTTCCTTGATCACCGATCCCCACAACCTCGGACGGCGGCCGGCCCAGCGGATACGCACCCCGAGGTCGTTGAGTTCGTCCCGGCGGCGGTTGATGACGTCGCGGTTGAAGCCCATCAGCCATCGCACCTCGTCAGGGGAGCGCTTCCAGTTCTCCGTGGAGAACGCGTACGCCGACAGGTAGGGGATGCCCAGTTCGACCGCGCCGTGGATGACATCCAGCAGCGAGGCCTCGCCGCGGGCGTGCCCCTCCGTGCGCTTGAGCCCCCGCTGCTTGGCCCACCTTCCGTTGCCGTCCATCACGATCGCGACGTGTCTGGGGAGGGCCGCCCGGGGGATCTCCGGAGCTCTCGCTCCGCTGGGGTGCGGGGTGGGGCGGCGGCGGGGCATGGGCACGCTCCGACACTACCCGCCTACACTCGATGCTGTGCCGACCTATCGCGACCAAGCGGTGGTGCTGCGGACGCATCAGCTGGGCGAGGCGGACCGCATCATCACGCTGCTGACCCGCACCCACGGCAAAGTCCGCGCCGTGGCCAAGGGGGTGCGCAAGACCTCCAGCAAGTTCGGCGGCCGGTTGGAGCCGTTCCATCACGTCGACATCCAGTTCGCGGAGGGGCGAGGCTCGCTGGAGGTGGTCACCCAGGTGGAGGCACTCCACTCGAGCAGGCTCGCCGCCGACTACTCGCGCTTTACCGCCGCGGAGGTGCTGGTCGAGACGGCGGACCGCCTCGTCGCGGAGGAGCACAGCCCCGCCCTTCAACAGTTCCGCCTCCTGCTCGGCGCGCTGCTCGCGCTCGAGGCGGGTGAGCGCCCCGCGCCGCTGGTGGTGGACTCCTACCTGCTGCGGGCGCTGGCGGTGGCCGGGTACGCCGTGTCGACGAGGAGCTGTGCCGGCTGCGGGAGCGTGGACGTGCGCTGGTTCTCACCCGTGGGCGGCGGGGCGGTCTGCACCGGATGCCGCGCCTCGGGGGCCGGCCAGCTGGACCAGGCGGCCGCCACGCACCTCGGCTCCCTGCTCAGCGGGGACTGGGCGGTGGCCCAGGCCACTGATCTCGCCACTGCCAAGCGGGTCGACGGCATGGTGGTCGCCTACGCCACGTGGCACCTGGACCAGGCGCTCCGATCGCTTCCCTACTTCGAACGCTAGCCCGCGGAACAGGTGCGGCAGAGACCGAAGACCTCCACGTCGTGCACCACCTCGGTGAAGCCATTGGCCTGCGCGACGCGCGCTGCCCACTCCTCCACCTCGCGGGCGGCGATCTCGATCGAATAACCGCAGGACCGGCACACGAGGTGGTGGTGGTGACCAGACGAACACCGTCGGTAGGTCGCCTCGCCATCCGGGGTCCGCAGCACATCCACCTCGCCGGCCTCGGCCATGGCCTGCAGTGCCCGGTACACGGTGGCCAGCCCCACCTTGGCGCCCACCTCCCGAAGTTGGTCGTGGAGTTGTTGGGCGGTGCGGAACTCCTCACCGCCCTCCAGGAGGTCCCGGACGGCGGCGCGCTGCCAGGTGTGGCGCGTGGTGGGTTTAGTGCTCGTCATAGTGATCCCCATGGAGGGCGTGACGGTGGCCGTCGTGGACGTAGTCCAGGTGGTCGCCGTGCTGGATCACCTTCACCCCAGGCGTGTGCGCGAACGAGTCGTCGTGCGCCTCGGCCTGGCGATAGGTGTGGGAGTGGCCGTGATCCTCGACGTAGGGGATGAACCTGGCGGAGCGACGGGTCCACCGGCCGAACACCCAGGACAACCCCAGCAGCAGAATGGCGGTGACGACGATGGTGGCGCCGGTTGCGGTGTCCAGGTAGAAGGAGCCGATGGTGCCGCCGACCGCGGCCACAACTCCAACACCCATGGCGCCGAAGAATGAGGTGGTGAAGCCGATGAAGATCTGCTGCGATGTGGCCACCGGGATCACCATGAGCGCACTGATCAGCAGCAGTCCCACCGTGCGCATGGAGACGGTCACCGTGATGGCAGCCAGGACCACCACGAGGAGGTTGAGGGCCTTGACCCTGATGCCCAGGACCCTCGAATAGTCCTCGTCGACGGAGACGGCGAACAGTCTCGGCGCGAGCCCGATGGTCAGGGCCAGAATGATCACGGCGAGGGCGACGATGAGGGCGATGTCACCCTCGCTCACCGAGGTCAGTGAGCCGAAGAGGAACGCAGACAGTCCTCCCGCGCCCTGGCCCGCGACACCGGCCATCAACACACCCGAGGCGAGGCCGCCGTAGAACAGGATGGCCAGGCCCAGGTCTCCCGAGGCCTTCCCATGCTGGCGCAACAACTCGACGGTGACAGCTCCCGCCACGGCGGTGACCACTGCGACGGGCAGTGGCGCCCACCCCGTCATGAGCGCCAGGCCGACACCCATGATCGCCACGTGCCCCAGGCCATCGCCGAGCAGGCTCATCCGCCGCTGGACGATGAAGGTCCCGATGGCGGGGGCGATCAGGCCGCTGAGCAGCGCGGCGAGGAGGGCGCGTTGCATGAACGGCAGGCTGAGGATCTCGATCACGTGAAAGCTCCTGCAATCGGGTCGGACAGACCCACGACGGACGGCATGGTCACGTCCGGGTCGCACTCATGGGCCCCGGTGGGCTCGGCTTCGACGACCAGACCGTCGCAGAGTGTGATCGAGCGGTGCAGGACCGTGCCCATCGGCCCGAGTTCGTGGAGCACCACCAGCAGGGCCAACCCCTCGTCGCCCAGGCGTGACAGCAGTTCTGCGATTCCCTGCTGGCTGTGCAGGTCGACTCCGGCAAGCGGCTCGTCCATCACAAGAAGGTCCGGGTGGGTGGCGAGGGCGCGGGCGATCAGCACCCGTTGCTTCTGCCCACCGGACAGGGCGCTGAAGGGCCAGCGGGCGCGAGCGCTCAACCCGACCAGGTCCAACGCTCGGTGCAGCGCGTCGCGGTCCTGCCTGCCCAGCCATTGGAACGGGCGACGGTGGGCCAGCCTCCCGGAGGCCGCCACTTCCCACACAGTCGCGTTTGCGACCGCCACGGAGGAATGTTGAGGCACGTACCCGATCCGGGACCAGTCACGGAACGTCTCCAGGGACTGCCCGAACAAGTCCACCGTGCCCTCCTGGTGGGGGACCAGGCCAAGCAATGCGCGGATCAGCGTCGACTTGCCTGAGCCGTTGCCACCCAACAGGGCAACGGCCTCGCCCGCCGCAACCGAGATCGACACGTCCCGGAGGACCGGCATGCCGCCCAGTGAGACGAAGAGTCCCTCGGCGTGGAGCGGATCAGCTGCAGTCATTGGCGGTGGAGAGTGCGGAGAGGTTGGCGCGCATGATCGAAGGGTAGTCCGTGCCGGGGGACTGGTCGGTGATCCCCTCCAGCGGATCGAGCACGGCTGTTTCGAGCCCGAGGTCCTCGGCAATTGAGGTCGCCACCGCGTCGGAGGTGAGCGTTTCGAAGAAGATCGTCGTGACGCCGTGGGCGCTGGCCTCGTCCTGGATCTCCTTGATCCGCGCCGGCGAGGGTTCATCGTCGGGGCTCACCCCGGAGATGCCGATCTCGGTCAGCTCGTAGCGGTTGGCCAGATAGTGGAATGCGGCGTGCGTGGTGATGAACTCGCGTCGGGCGCACTCATCGAGTCCGGCGGCGAGCTCGGTGTCCAGGACGCCGAGCGCAGACACGCTCTCGGCGGTACCGGCAGAATAGTCACCAGCGTGTTCGGGATCGATCTCGGCCAGCTGCGCGCCCAGCTCCTCCACGAGCGCGGCCATGCGGGTGGGATCCTGCCAGAAATGGGGATCGAACTCGCCATGGTCGTGTCCGTCATCGGCGGTGTGCTCCTCCTCCTCAGCGCCGTGGACATGCTCCTCGGCCACGGGAAGCAGATCGACCACCGTCGCCGCATCGAGGACCCGCTCAGCACCCGACTGCTCGATCGCATCGTCGACCGCGGGCTGGAACCCGGAGAGATACACCACGAGATCCGCATCGGCCAGGGAGGCGATCTGCTGCGGCGTGAGCTCGAGATCGTGCGCCTCCGCTCCCGGGGTGGCGAGTGTCGTCACTGATCCGTGTTCGCCCAGGACGGAGGAGGCCGCCCACTCGAGTGGGTAGAAGGCCGCTACCACGTGAGGCGCGGGCTGATCGGACGCGGGGGAGGATCCGCAGGCGGCGAGGAGCAGAACCGCAGCGGCGCTGACGCCGACGAGTCGAGACATGTGAGACATGAGAACCATTATCAATTAGACAAGCATGGGCGTCAAACCCGACGGTCACGATTTGATAACTCCCTGACGAAAGTAATGCGCTGCGGGTGTCGACGGTGGCAATATCTCGACAGGAGCGCGCTTGACAACGATCGTCAGGCGATGAGTCAACTCCCACGCAAAGGAGCGATCTGTCATGCGGAAAAAGATTTCCTTGATTTCCGGCCTCGCGGCCCTGAGTCTTCTCGCCACCGGATGCCTCGGCGGCGGATCCACCCCTGAGGCCTCGGAGGCCGAGGGTGAAGAGACCGCCAAGGAGACCATCCAGGTCATGTACGCCTTCTCGGGCGATCAGTCGACGGCCTTCCAGTCGGACATGGACACCTGGGGCGAAGAGAACGGCATCACGTTCGACTGGATCCAGTCCAACGAGTTCGAGGTGCAGATCAGCTCGAAGGTCCAGTCGGGCAACGCCCCAGACATCGCGATCTTCCCCCAGCCGGGCATCCTCAAGGCGTTGGCCGAGGAGGGGGAGTTGGCCGAGCTGAGCACCCAGGTGGATCTGGACAAGCTCGAGGCGGACATCATCCCTGGATTCCTGGACGCGGCCACCGTCGATGACGTCGTCTACGGCGCGCCGATGGCCATGAACGGCAAGTCCTTCTACTGGTACAACAAGCCGGCGTTCGAGGCAGCCGGGTACGCCGTTCCCGAGACCCACGACGACCTGCTGGCGCTGCTCGAGCAGATCAAGGCCGACGGCGTCGCCCCCCTCTGCTACGGCATGGAGTCCGGATCGGCCACCGGCTGGCCCGCCACCGACTGGATCGAGGACTACGTCCTCCAGACCGGCGGCACGGAGGTCTACGACAAGTGGGTCAGCGGCGAGATCAAGTTCGACAGCCCCGAGATCCGCGAGGCGTTCGCCGTCTACGAGGAGGTCCTCATGACCGAGGGCAACGTCTACGGCGGGATCCAGAACTCCTCGTCCAACGCATTCGCCACCGCGCTGAATCCCATGTTCGACCCGGAGCCGAAGTGCTACCTGGGCAAGCAGGGCAACTTCATCACGCAGCAGGGCTTCTTCCCCGATGAGATCTTCGCCCAGCTCGACACTGTGGTGGGCATGTTCGTGACCCCGAGCGTCTCGGGCGAGAGCCCCGTCCTGGGTGGCGGCGACCTTGCGGCCGCGTTCACCAAGAACGACGCCAATGTCAAGAAGGCCTTGGCCTTCATGACCACCGATCCCGAGTTCGGCGACGCGCAGGTCGGCACCGGCGCATGGCTGTCGCCGCTGAAGACCTTCGACGCGGAGAAGTACCCCAACCAGGTGCTCAAGGACGTGGCCGCCTCCGTTTCCGAGTCGTCCGTCTTCCGCTTCGACGGCTCGGATCAGATGCCCGGCGCCGTCGGCTCCGGCAGCTTCTGGACCGGCATGGTGGACTACACCAGTGGGCGCACAGACCTCGACGCCACGCTGCAGGCCATCGACGCGTCTTGGCCCGCGAGCTAGTCGGCGCCTCTTCCAATCCGCGTCGGCGGTGGCCCGAGGGCACTCGGGTCACCGCCGGCCTCACCACTCAGGAGCAACCCCATGTTTGAAAAGCTCGGCCTCGCGCTCGGCGCGGTCGTGGTGGGTGTGCTGGGTGCGGTGGCGCTCTTCTGGCTGTTGAATAAGGCGTGTGAGCTTCTCCCGAAGAAGTGGGAACTCCGCCTCAAGCCCTATGCGCTGCTGTTGCCGGCCTACGCCGCGATCGGTGTCTTCCTCCTCTACCCCGCCGTAGAGACAATTGCCTCCAGCTTCCGGCGCGGCCGCAACGGCCGGCTGCTGGAGTTCGTCGGCCTCGACAACTACGTCCGCCTCTTCAACGACCCGCGGTTCATCAACACGCTGATCAACAACGTGCTGTGGATCATCGTGGCCCCCGCCGCCATCGTCGCCTTCGGCCTGCTTGTCGCCGTGCTGGTCGACAAGCTCAAGCCCATGGCCGAGAAGTCCGCTAAGTCGATCATCTTCCTGCCGATGGCCATCTCCATGGTGGGCGCCTCGGCCATCTGGAACCTGGTCTACGCCTGGCGCCCCGAGGGATCCTCCCAGGTGGGGCTGCTCAACGCGATCATCGTAGGTCTGGGCGGCTCGCCCCAGACCTGGCTGCAGATAGACGCCTTCAGGTTCAACACCTTCCTGCTCATGGTGGTCTACGTCTGGACCCAGGTGGGCTATTCGATGGTCCTGCTTTCCGCCGCCCTGAAGGGCGTGCCGGAGGACACCATCGAGGCGGGCCGCATCGACGGCGCGTCCGAGGGTGCCATCTTCTGGCGGATCATCCTGCCGCAGGCCTGGCCCACCGTGATCACCGTCTTCATCACCGTGCTCATCGGCGTCATGAAGCTCTTCGACATCGTCTACGCCATGACCAACGGCAACTACAACACCAATGTGCTGGGCAACGCGTTCTACGCGGCGCTGTTCCGCAACGGTGATCCGGGCACCGCCTCGGCCATCGTCGTGATCCTCATCATCGCCATCATCCCGGTCCTGGTGTACCAGGTCCGCCAGTTCAGGCTCCAGGAGGCGAACTCATGACCGTCGCAGCCCCCCCGAAGAAGGTCAAGGTCAAGCGCGGCGAGGAGTCGGCCCGGTCGGTGGGCTCGGGGAAGTTCCTGTGGCTGGTCGAATCGGCCGTCGTGATCCTGTGTCTGCTGTGGCTCATCCCCACCATCGGACTGTTCCTGACGTCCCTGCGCCCGCGCTCCGAGGCCAACAACAGCGGGTGGTGGAACGTGTTCGCCAACCCCACGCAGCTCACGATCGAGAACTACGGCGAGGTCCTGACCACGGGCGCCACCCCGTTCGGTGTCGCGTTCATCAACTCGCTGACCGTAGCCATCCCGGCGACGATCATCCCCATCCTCATCGCCGCGTTCGCCGCTTACGTGTTCACGTTCATGGAGTTCAAGGGCCGTGACGTGCTCTTCATCGTCATCGTCGGCCTCCTCGTGGTGCCCAACTCGGTCTCGTTCGTTCCCTTGTCGATCATCTTCCAGCAGATGGGGATCAACGGTCAGTTCGCGACGGTGTGGCTCGCGCACACCGGCTTCGGCATGCCGCTGGCGGTCTACATCCTGCGCAACTACATGGCCTCCCTTCCGAAGTCGGTGGTGGAGTCGGCGGAGATCGACGGCGCGTCGCACTGGCAGACGTTCTGGCGCCTGATCATCCCGATGTCCACGCCTGCGCTGGCCTCGTTCGCGATCTTCCAGTTCCTCTGGGTCTGGAACGACCTGCTGGTGGCGCTGATCTTCCTCGGCCAGGGTGACAACGCGGTGCTCACCATCGCGCTGGCCGGCCTCCTGGGCACACGCGGCGAGAACTGGCACCTGCTCACCGCAGGCGCCTTCATCACGATGATCCTGCCGCTCGTGGTGTTCTTCGCCCTGCAGCGGTACTTCGTCCGGGGCCTCACCTCGGGCGCCGTCAAGGGCTGACGTCTACCGCGGGCCGGTGTCTCCGACGCCGGCCCGCGGTAGCGTTCACTACCGTGCTCGTCATCACCCGATTCTCCGCCCCAGGTCAGCACTTCGTCGCCGAAGCCCGAACCGTCGTCGACTGGTGGGCCGCGCGCCCCGGCTGCCTGACCATGGAACTGGTCCGCAACCTCGACGATCCAGACCTCTTCGCGCTCGTGAGCCGATGGGCCAGCGTGGGCGAGTACCGACGCTCATTCAACGGCTACGAGGCCAAGATGATCCTCACGCCGCTTCTCTCGCGCGCCGTCGATGAGCCGAGTGCCTACCTACCCGTCGACGAGGTGGGCGACAACCGTCCGCGCGGCACTTACTGAACGCCGCGCGGCACCAACTGAACCCAGGGAGTCCATGATGAACACCCGACTTCTTCTCACCGCCCAGGGTGTCTCGATTGCGGTGATGGTGGCCGAGTCGCGAATGCCCGAGGTCGTGCACTGGGGCCACGAGCTTCAACCCCTCACCACGGACCAGTTCGACTCTCTCGCCCTCGCCAACGTGGTCCAGGTGGGGCCGAACAACCCGGATCTCCCGCCCCGCTTCGGCATCCTGCTCGAGGGGCGCTACGGGTGGGCGGGCCGGCCCGGTCTGGTCGGGTCCCGGGAAGGCCGGGACTGGACCCCCGACTGGGCTGTCACCGACATCCTGGTTGATGGACGCCCTGCAGAGCCGCTGGAACACCTGGGGCCTGCCACCGTCGAGTTCCATGCGCACTCGGCCACGTCGCTGCTCAACCTGACGATCACGCTCGAACTCACACCTGAGGGTCTGGTCCGGTTGCGCGGGGAGTTGACCAACCTCGATGAGGCTCCGTTCGCCGTCGAGGAGCTCACCCTCGCGATGCCCGTGCCCAGCAGGGCATCGGAGCTGTTCGACTTCGCTGGACGCTGGGGCGTGGAGCGGTTCCCTCAGCGGCGAGAGTTCACCGTCGGCCAGCATCGGCGGGAGGGCCGGCACGGGCGGACCGGGGCCGATGCCGCCTACGTCCTGCACGCCGCGACACCCGGACTCGGCTTCCGCGCCGGCGAGGTGTGGTCCGTCCACACGGCCTGGAGCGGGAACCACCTCCACGTCGCGGAGCGGGACTTCATCGGTCATCAGGTCCTCTCCGGCGGGGAACTCCTCCTGCCCGGCGAGGTGGTTCTCGGTGCCGGTGAGAACTACCGGACGCCATGGCTGTTCTTCAACTACGCAGACGGGCTAGACGCCCAGGCCGATCGCTTCCACGCCTGGCTTCGGGCACTGCCCCACGCCCCGTCCGCTGAGAGGCCCGTGACGCTGAACGTCTGGGAGGCCGTCTACTTCGATCACCACGCCACCCGCCTCATCGATCTCGCCGAACGCGCGGCCGCCCTTGGCGTGGAGCGCTACGTGCTCGACGACGGCTGGTTCGGGGCCCGTCGCGACGACCATGCTGGCCTGGGAGACTGGGTGGTCTCGCCCGACGTGTGGCCGGATGGCCTCCACCCGCTCGTCGACCGGGTCAAGAACCTCGGGATGGAGTTCGGGCTGTGGTTCGAGCCCGAGATGATCAACTTGGACTCGGATCTGGCGCGGGCGCATCCCGACTGGATCATGCAGCCCGCCGGACGGCTGCCCGTCGAGGCCCGCCAGCAGCACGTCCTCAACCTGTCGATCGACGGTGCGTGGCGACACGTCTTCTCCCAGATGAGCGCCATCCTGACGGAGTACCGGATCGATTACGTCAAGTGGGACCACAACCGCGATCTCATCGACGCGGGGACGGCGCCGCACGGGGAGCCGGCCGTCCACGCCCACACCGTCGCCTACTACCGGCTGCTCGACACTCTCCGGCACCAGCACCCCGATGTGGAGTTCGAGTCGTGCAGCTCCGGAGGCGCGCGGGTGGACCTGGAAGTGATGCGCCGGGTTGAGCGGGTCTGGGTCTCCGATGTGATCGACCCCCACGAGCGCCAGCGGCTCCTGACATGGACGAGCCAACTGCTTCCTCCGGAGTTTCAGGGCAGTCACATAGCGTCCGGCCGTTCCCACAGCACGGCGCGCTGGCACGATATCGACTTCCGCGCCGCGACCGCCGTTTTCGGCCACCTCGGCATCGAATGGGACCTAGCACAGGCGACCGAGGAGGAGCTCGGGCAGCTGCGGTGGTGGATCGACTGGTACAAGGCCAACCGTGGGGTGCTGCTGGGGGGCCGCCAGGTGCGGGTGGACATGCGGGAGCCCGAGTGCTATTTCAAGGGTGTGGTGACACCCCGCAAGTCCATCTTCTCGTTGTCGGTGCTTGCGGCCAGCCCGGTGGTCAGCCTCGGTGTTCTACAGTTCCCCGGCCTCGACCCCGAGGCCACCTATCGCGTCACCGTCATCGACCGTCAGCTCGTGCCGGCGATCCACATCGTGCCCTGGGAGGCCGCCGAGGCGCCGCTGGTGCTTCCCGGGCATGCACTGATCCACGCCGGCATCCGGGCCCCACAGATGCAGCCGGACACCGCGGTGATATTCGAGCTCGACCGGCTCTGACATGGCGCCGTGGCCCCTCGACCCCACCACCCGCAGCGTCGCGCTGGCCGTCCTGCGGCACGGGCCGATCTCCCGGGCCGAGGTGGCGAGGCTACTGGGTCTGTCATCGGGGTCCCTGACCAGAATCACGAAGCCGCTGATCGAGACCGGTGTCCTTGAGCAGGGCGCTCCGTCGGCGTTCGAGATCGGCCGGCCGCCCCTGCCGCTCAGGATCGTCGATGAGTCGGCCAGATTCCTGGGCATCAAGATCGTCCCCGGTCATGCGTGGGTGGTGGGCACGGGCCTGGCGGGGGAGATGCACCACTCCGAGGAGGTTGACCTGGACACGGCCACTTTGGAGTCGACGGCCCAGGTGTTGGCCGGCGTGGTGCGGCGGTTCCCGGGTGTCTCGGCTGTGGGCGTGTGTCTGCCCGCCTCCGTCGAGCCACACGGGGTTCTCCACGCCACGCGGATGCTCGGCTGGCCCGGCGGCGGGAACCTGGCCGCACGGCTGATCCAGCTCACCGGAGTGGACTGCGCCACCATCAACGACATCGACGGATTGACCCTGTTCCAGCACTGGTTCGGGGCCGGGCGCGGGCTGACGCACTTCGCGGTCGTCACCTTCGGCATGGGCGTGGGATGCGGCGCGGTGGTCGACGACCAGCTGCTTCTCGGCAGGCAGGGGGCAGCCGGCATCCTCGGCCGGCTATGGCTGCCTGACGGGCGCGTGTTCGGTGACGTGTTGTCCGTCGACGCGGTGGCGCAGGCCGCCAGCGGCCTGGCAGGACGGGCCCTGACCTTTGAGGAGGCGCTGACCACGGCCTCCGCCCGGCCGGCCATCGCGGATGCGCGGCGCGCCATGGGGTGGCTGGTGCGCGGGGCGGCTATCGCGTTCGCACCCGAATCGATCCTCATCACGGGCGAGGGGATCGCCCTTCTGGGGGGATCACTGGATGTGGTGCGGGAGATTCTCACCGACGACTGGCGGGAAGACCTGCGCTTCCCGGAACTGGTCCTGTCCGCCCTGGACTTCCACGACTACGCGCGCGGTGCGGCCGTCGCTGCCATCCGGCAGAGGTTCACCTCGCCCGTCTGACGTAGGCTGGGGGGTCGCCGCACCCATCCCAGGAGTCCTGTTGCCCGTGATCCAGCCGCTGCGCCTGCACGCGCCCAGCCGCCACGACGCCGTCGTCGTGGACCTTCCGGTGGTCCTCGCGCCGATGGCCGGGGTGACGAACGCCGCCTACCGGCAGTTGTGCCGCGAACAGGGGGCAGGGCTCTACGTCTGCGAGATGATCACCTCCCGCGGCCTGGTGGTCGGAGACCCGAAGACCCACGCGATGCTTCAGTTCGACCCCGGCGAGACCACGCGGTCGGTCCAGCTCTACGGCGTCGACCCGGGCGTGATGGCGGACGCGGCCAGAATCCTGGCCAAGGATTTCGCCGTCGGCCACATCGACCTCAACTTCGGCTGCCCGGTACCGAAGGTCACCCGCAAGGGTGGCGGGGGCGTGCTCCCGTACAAGAGGGACAGGCTGCGCGCCATCGTGCGCCAGACGGTCCGCGCCGCCGACGAGTTCGGCGTCCCCGTCACCATCAAGACCCGGATCGGCATCGACGGCGAGCATGAGACCTTCCTCGACGCCGGGCGGATCGCCCAGGAAGAGGGGGCTGCCGCCATCGCCCTGCACGGGCGAACCGTGGCGCAGGCCTACTCCGGTGAGGCGGACTGGTCCCGGATCGCCGAGCTGGTGGCGGCCGTCGACATCCCGGTCCTCGGAAACGGGGACATCTGGGAGGCGGAGGACGCGCTGCGGATGATGGACGAGACGGGCTGCGCAGGGGTGGTGGTGGGCCGCGGCTGCCTGGGTCGGCCATGGCTGTTCGGCGACCTGGCCGCGGCCTTCGGCGGCGAGGAACTGCGGCACCGGCCCACGCTGGGTGAGGTGGGAAGGACGCTGACGCGCCACGCCGAGCTGCTCACAGGATACGTCGGCGAGCGGCACGCATTGACGGACCTGCGCAAGCACATGGCCTGGTACTTCAAGGGCTACCCCGTGGGGGAGCTGCGCCGCCGGTTCGCGATGGTCTCGACGCTCGACGAGCTTCGCGACCTCGTATCTCAGCTCGACCACGACGCGGGGTTCCCCGAGACGGAGCTGGGTACTGCCCGTGGGCGGCAAGGGTCGCCACGGGCTCGGGTGGTGGTGCCGTACGGTTGGTACGACGACACCTCCGGGTGTGAGCTGGATCTATCTGACGCCGAGATCGGCGTGAGCGGAGGATGACCGTGGCGGAGCCGCAGGACGAGACGACCAACGAGCCGCGCAAGAAGCTGCCGATCTGGGCGCAGATCGGGCGCGTCGTTGCGCTTCTCGGCGTCCTGGTTCTGTTCGTCAGCGCCTATTTCGTCTCGACCACCACCGGTGTCGAGGCCGGGGAATGGGAGCGGATCGGCAGCAGCGCCTTCGGCATCGCGGTGATGGGGGTCGCGATGCTGTTCCTCGGCCGCGCCCAATCGCGAAAGTAGACCCCAGCGGGGACGGCCGTGACCGCGTCGTTATTCTGAGGCAATCGCTGGCCCCCCCGGGCCGGCCCGGTCCCAGGAGGTCCCCATGGGCGAAACGGCAACGATCATCATCGACGGGGTGAGACACGAACTCCCCGTCGTCACCGGGACAGAGGGCGAGCGGGCGATCGACATCTCGTCGCTGCGCGCTTCCACCGGGCTCATCACGCTCGACGACGGCTACGGCAACACCGGCTCCTGCAAGTCGGCCATCACCTTCATCGACGGGGAGGCGGGGATCCTGCGCTACCGCGGCATCCCGATCGAAGACCTGGCGCAGCGCTCGAGCTTCATCGAGACCGCCGAGCTGTTGATCTTCGGCCGTCTGCCGGACGAGAATGAGCGGGCGGAGTTCCGTCATCTGCTCACCGAGAACGCCGCGCTGCACCGCGACATGCGCAAGCACTTCGACGGGTTTCCCGCCACGGCCCACCCGATGGCCATTCTGTCGGCGATGATCAATGCACTGCAGACCCATGAAGTGCATGAGGCGCAGTTCACGGACGCTCAGCGCTTCAAGTTGGCGGCGGCAGGGCTCATCGCCAAGACCCGCACCATCGCGGCGGCCTCGTACAAGTCCCACATCGGCCAACCCATCGCCTATCCCCGCTACGACATGAACTATGCGGAGAACTTCCTCCACATGATGTTCTCGGTGCCCTATCGGGACTACGAGGCCACGCCCGAGGTGGCGCACGCGCTCAACATGTTCCTCGTCCTCCATGCCGATCACGAGCAGAACTGTTCCACGTCGACGGTGCGCATGGTCGCGTCGGCGGGAGCGAGCATGTTCTCCTCGGTCTCCGCCGGGGTCAACGCCTTGTGGGGCCACCTGCACGGCGGGGCGAACATGGGCGTCATCGAGATGCTCGAGCACCTGCGAGACACCGGGATGAAGCCCCAGGACTACATCAACCGGGTCAAGGATCGCTCGTCCGGGGTCAAGCTGATGGGCTTCGGGCATCGCGTCTACCGCAACTTCGACCCCCGGGCCATCATCCTCAAGGCTGCCGCAGACGAACTGCTCGACAAGATGCACATCACCGATCCGCTGCTCGACATCGCACGCGAGGTTGAGCAGGCAGCGCTGGCCGACGACTACTTCGCCTCGCGTCGGCTGTACCCCAACGTCGACTTCTACTCGGGCATCATCCTGCGCGCCATCGGGATCCCGCTGGACATGTTCACGGTCATGTTCGCCATCGGCCGCACCCCCGGGTGGATCGCGCACTGGAAGGAAGTCTCCGAGAACCCTGCGCAGCGGATCTACCGGCCGCGTCAGGTCTACGTGGGCAACCAGGTCTCCGAGTGGGTGCCGCGGTCCGAGCGCTGAGGTAGGTACGGTTGGGAGACCATGGACACACCGCTACCGCGCACCAGGCTCTGGGCCTCGACCATGCAGGGTCACGGCGAAGGGGTGATCACGGCGCATGCCACGTCATCGGTACGCACGTCCGTCCGTGACCCCCGCCGTCGTGAGCGGCGCGAGGAGTTGGAGCGGCTCACGCTGGTACCCGAGGCGAGCTTCGCCGGTGGAGCCGGCAACCGGGCCCGTCCGGAGGAGCCGGATGAGCTCCGCACGTGCTTCGAACGCGACCGGGACCGCATCGTCCACTCGGCGGCCTTCCGGAGGTTGGCGGGCAAGACCCAGGTGGTGGTCTACCCCACGGATCATCAGCGCACCCGGCTGACCCACGCCCTTGAGGTGGCGCAGGCCGCCGTGGCGATGGCCCGCGGCATCGGGGCCAACGCGACACTTGCCGATGCCATCGCTCTGGGGCATGACTGCGGGCACGGCCCTGGTGGCCACGCGTCCGAGGACGCCTTCGACCAGTTCGTGCCAGGCGGCTACGACCACGGCCCTTGGGGCGCGGACGTGGTGCTGCGCCACCTCAACCTCACGGTGGAGACGTTGGACGGCATCCGCAACCACTCGTGGTCGCGTCCCGCACCGGCCACCCTTGAAGGCGAGATCGTCTCCTGGGCGGACCGGATCGCCTACTGTGCGCACGACCTGGAGGACGCAGTGTCGGCGGGGATTGTCACGCTCAGCGAGGTTCCGGAGGTGGTTCGCGAGGTGGCGGGTGTCACCCGGACCCGGCAGTTGGCCACCTTCATCAACGCCGTCATCGACACCACGGCCCGAACCGGGGTGGTCGGCATGGATCCGGCCAGCGCCGAGGCACTCGGTCAGCTGCGGCGTTTCAACTACGAGCGCATCTATACCCGCCCTGAGTCCGTGGCGCAGTCGCACACCGTGGTGCGGGTCCTGACGGACCTGGTGGAGTACTACCTCGCAGCGCCGTCGACGTTGCCCGAGGAGTTCCGTGGCGACGATCTGCTCCGTGGCGTGGTCACCTATGTGGGCGGTATGACCGACCGGTTCGCCTTCGAGCAGGCGCGCCTCCTCCTCGGCTGGAACCCCGCGCAACTGCCTCGCGGTATCGGCCGCGGGGCCTGAGCAGGCAGCGGGTACAGTGGCCCCGTGGCGGGCCGGATCAATGACGAGGACATCGCGGCCGTCCGTGAGCGCAGCCGGATCGACGACGTGGTGGGCGGCTACGTGGCCCTCCGTAACGCAGGCGGGGGATCGCTGAAGGGGCTGTGTCCCTTCCATGACGAGAAGACGCCCTCCTTCACAGTGACCCCGTCACGCGGCTTCTACTACTGCTTCGGCTGCGGTGAGGGTGGGGACGTGATCACGTTTCTGCAGAAGCAGCAGAACCTCTCCTTCACGGAGGCCATCCAGGTGCTCGCGGACCGGGCGGGGATCGTGCTGAGGATCGAGGACGACGGCGGCCCGGGGCAGGTTCCAGGGCTGAGGAAGCGGATCCTTGAGGCCAACGAGGCCGCGCAGGAGTTCTACGCCGCCCAACTCGAGTCCGCCGAGGCGATCGAGGCACGGCACTTCCTCCACGGCAGAGGGTTCGACCGCGCCGTGGCGCAGCGGTTCCGCATCGGCTACGCGCCCCGGCACGGCGGGGCGCTGCGGCAGACGCTGCACTCCCAGGGGTTCGCGGATGACGTCCTCCACGCTGCGGGGTTGACCAGGCAGGGGGGGAGGGACTTCTTCGTCGGCAGGGTGCTGTGGCCGATCCGGGACTCCGCCCAGGCCGTCCTGGGCTTCGGGGCTCGACGGATCTATGACGACGACCGACTGCCGGCCAAGTACATCAACACCCCGGAGTCGCCGGTCTACAAGAAGTCGCACGTGCTCTACGGGCTGGACCTGGCGCGGCGCGAGATCGGACGAAAGGCCCAGGCAGTCATTGTCGAGGGCTACACCGACGTCATGGCGGCCCACATGGCTGGCGTGGAGACGGCCGTCGCGTCGTGCGGCACCGCCTTCGGCGACGATCATGCGCGTCTTCTCCAGCGTCTGATGGGCACGCAGGACGGGTTGCACGGCGAGGTGATCTTCACCTTCGACGGTGACAAGGCCGGTCAGGCCGCAGCGCTGAAGGTGTTCAAGGGCGACCAGAATTTCATCACCCAGACCTACGTGGCCGTCGAGCCGACGGGTCTGGACCCCTGCGACCTGAGGCTGCAGCAGGGCGATGCCGCGGTGCGCGAGTTGGTGGCGCGCCGGATACCGCTCTACCGCTTCGTGATGTCCAACATCGCCAAGAGCTACGATCTGGACCGCGCCGACGGGCGCCTCGGGGCCGCACGAGAAGGTGCCGAGCTGATCGGTGCGATCCGGGACCAGTCCCTCGTCAACCAGTACCTGCGGGAGCTCGCCGGCGTGCTCGGCATGGATCTCGATGAGGTGCGCAGGGAGGCGTCCAGGGTCCGCCATCGGGGTGCCCCGGCCGAGCAGGTCGCGGCAGAGTCCCCCGAGAGGCGCGCTCCGGATCCGGAATGGCCGAGCCCGGACGACCCGGCGCTGCGCCTCGAGCGCGACACGCTGAAGCTGATGCTGCAGCACCCCACCACGTTCGATGCGGCGTGGAACGCGGTAGAAGCTGAGGACTTCACCCACCCCGGCTATGCGGCTGTGTTCCGGCTGCTCGCCTCGGTGGACTACGGCGATGCCTGGATCGACAGGCTCCGATCCCAGGCGCCCACTGATCTGGTCCGGCAACTGATCGTCGCGCTCATCGTCGAGCCGCTCCTCAGGGAGGCCGACGAGACGTATTCCCTCGCCCACACGGCGCGGCTCCGGCTGGCGCGGGTGAACCGCCAGATCGCCGATCTGAAGTCAAGACTCCAGCGCACCGACCCGGTGAAGGATCCCACTGGCCACCGCGCCCAGTTCGCCCACCTGACGGAGTTGGAGATGCGGCGCAAGGCGCTCCAAGCGGTTGGTTTGGGCTGAAGCGGCGCCACACCCCAGGGGGTACCTGACAAAGCCCGGATTGCATTGTCATGTCGCGTGTGCCTAAAGTCTCTTCATGTCGAGACACTGTTGTCTCATCGACCTTCAGGAGAAGCATGTCCCAAGGCCGCACCGTGGATCCGCTGGATCCAGTCGATTCCAGAGCCGTGTACGTCGAGGTGTCCACGAGCCCCGACTACCTGGAGCTACGTTCCAGTTTCCGTCGGTTCGCATTCCCCATGACCATCGCAGGTGTGGCGTCCTACTTCGTCTACGTCGTCGCGTCCATCTACGCCGTCGATTTCATGTCCTCGCCGTTCCTCGGGATGCGGGGTCTCAACACCGGCATCATGCTGGGGCTCTTCCAGTTCGTCGTGGTGTGGGTCTGGACCGCCATCTACGTCAACTACGCCAATCGCAGGTTGGATCCGCTGTCAGCCCGCATCAAGGAGCGCATTGTGAATGAGGGTGCGGCATGATGAGCCTGCTTGAGACCGCGCAGTACGGCAACCCGCTGATCAACATCGCCGTCTTCGCCATCTTCGTCGCCGCAACACTCGCGGTGGTCATCGTCGTAAGCCGCCAGAAGACCAAGGCGTCGGACTTCTACACCGGCGGGGCTCAGTTCTCCGGGCGCCAGAACGGGCTGGCCATCACTGGTGACTACCTGTCTGCCGCCGCATTCCTGGGCGTCACAGGCGCGATCGCCATCTATGGCTACGACGGACTCCTGTACTCGGTGGGCTTCTTCGTCGCTCTGCTGCTCGCGCTGTATCTGGTCGCGGAGCCGATGCGCAACACCGGCAAGTACACGATGGCAGATGTGCTCAGCTTCCGGATGAACCAGAAGCCGGTGCGCACCGCGGCCGCGACGTCCACCCTTGTGATCTCGTTCGTCTACCTGCTCGCGCAGATGGCTGGCGCCGGTGGCCTCGTCGCGCTGCTGCTGGGTGTGTCTGACAAGAACATGCAGGGCGTCGTGATCGCGCTCGTGGGCCTGCTCATGATCGTCTACGTCCTCATCGGCGGCATGAAGGGCACCACCTGGGTCCAGATGATCAAGGCCGTGCTGCTGGTCAGCGGCGCCGCGGTGATGACGTTCCTGGTGCTGATGGGAGAGGGCTTCAACCTTGATGCCCTGGCGCTCGGCGCTCAACAGGCGGCGCTGGACGCCACCACGGGCAATGGGATCGACCTTCTGCAACCCATGGCGCGCTACGGCGCCACTGAATGGACGAAGCTCTCCTTCCTGTCGCTGTCGATCGCCCTCATCGCCGGGCCGTCGGGGCTCCCACACGTGCTGATGCGCTTCTACACGGTCCCCACCGCGAAGGAGGCCCGCAAGTCCGCCGTGTGGGCCATCATCCTCGTGGGCGTGTTCTTCCTGTTCACGCTCGTTCTCGGCCTAGGCGCGGCCAAGCTCGTGGGACAGCAAGCCATCGTTGCGGCCCCAGGTGGCGCCAACTCCGCGGCGCCGCTACTGGCGCTGACCCTGGGCGGAGAGATCTTCATGGGCGTCATCTCCGGCATCGCCTTCGCCACCATCCTCGCGGTGGTGGCCGGGCTCACGATCACAGCCTCGGCATCGTTCGCCCACGACGTCTACAACTCGATCCTCAAGGACGGCAAGGCCGACCCGGCGCAGGAGGTCCGGGTGGCGCGCTACACGTCCGTTGTGGTGGGGGTGCTGGCCATCCTCGGAGGCATCGTCGCCAACGGGCAGAACATCGCGTTCCTCATCTCGCTGGCGTTCGCGGTGGCTGCCTCGGCCAACCTCCCGTCGATCCTCTACACGCTGTACTGGAAGAGGTTCAACACCCGCGGGTCCGTGTGGTCGATCTACACCGGCCTGATCTCGGCCGTGCTGCTGATCGTCTTCTCGCCCGCCATCTCCGGCTCACCCACCTCCATGTTCGGCGAGAGCGTGGACTTCTCCTGGTTCCCGCTGGACAACCCGGCGCTGGTCAGCGTCCCGATGGCCTTCCTTGCAGGGTGGCTCGGGACGGTCACGTCGAAGCAGCGAGGCGACGAGGAGTTCGCGATCGAGATGGAGGTGCGCTCGATGACCGGCGCCGGGGCTGGTGAGGCGATCTCTCACTGAGGCCGGTGGTGCGATCCCCGTCGAGGAGGGCGCGCGCCTGCTCGATGGCCTCATGCTCCCAGCGGTGGACTGTTGATTGTGAGGCGCCCAGCCTGCGGGCCGTGTCCGCCAGGGTGAGCGCCTCACCGACAACGCCGAACCGGAGCTCCAGCACCCGACGATGTCGCCGACCGAGAAGTCCGAGGAAGTCCAAACCCACCGACTCAACCCTGGCGAAGCTGGCCTCGGTGGCGGGGTCCGCCGCCATGACGTCGTCGAGGCTCACCATTTTCACCATCGCGCGATGCGCGGCCGTGAGCGAGACGCCTGCAGCCTCGGCGGCCGCCGTCATGCCGATGCTGTTGCCGATGGATGCCTGGGTGTCCCGCTCCACTCCCGCGAGCCGAGCGGCCCGGCGGTCCGCGCGGCTGGCGGCGGGGCGCCCGATCCGGTGCCGGGCCCCTTCGGACAGTGCCCTCACCACGAACTCGAAGACGTAGGTGGTGAAGCGCACGGTGCGCGTGTAGTCGTAGCGCTGAATCGCCTCGGCAACGGCGACGCACCCGTCCTGGAACAGATCCTCGGGCGGAAGGTCGTGGGTCGCGGCGATGCGCCTGGCCTGCTGCATGGAGATCTTCAGGCCGACGGCCCAGAACTGCTGCATGGCCTCCCTCCCCAGGCCGACGATCTGGCAGAGTTCGGCGTCTGGTCCGTGCAGCTCAAGAAGGTGCGCGGCATAGAGCCCCGCCTCCACCGCGCGTGCGCAGGCCAGGTCCTGCCCGGGGCCGAACCATGCATCGGGGAGTTGCAGTGCGTTGAAATCCATGGCCACAGCCTCGCTCCCTGGGGCTCCCGACTGCGGCCCCTGATCTGCGTTGTGGACAACTTCATACGGACAACACTTCTTATCCACACGGAGCACAATGGGGTCATGGAACTGTTCAACCGTCTCGACCCTGTCATCCTCGAGGGGCTCAACGAGGCCCTCGGGCACCGTGCCGACGTGCTGGCCCATGGGATGGGGGAGGGGGTGGTGCTGGTTGGCACACGGGCCCACCTTGCCCGACGCGTCGGTGACACGTGGCGGGTGTGGGGCTGGGAGGAGGTCGGCAGCGGCTCCTGGATCGGGGAGGCCGACATGTTCCGCTGGCGCACCGTCGAAGGTGAGAGGTTCGAAGCGCAGCTCACCGATCCGGGCAGGCTGCCTGAGCTGTTCCAGGAGCGCGTGCAGGCCTCCACCGTCGTGCAGAGCGTGGTGGACGGGACCAGGGGCCAGGTGCAGATCGTGGGGCGCAGGAGCCTGGGAGAGAATCCCAAGCTCCACTGGTACGCCGTGCCCGCCGGTGGTGCGGACCTGGAGGATCCCGCCACGCGGGCGGCCGTGGTCGCGGAGACAGACCGCCTTGCCACCGAGTACTTCTGAGGCGCGCGGCGAGCGGCGCGAGGCCGATTCGCACCACCTGGATCGATCTGCTAACGTACTTCAGGCGCGTGGGAAACCACCGTTCCCTGGTAGCTCAATTGGCAGAGCATTCGACTGTTAATCGAAGGGTTACTGGTTCGAGTCCAGTCCGGGGAGCCATGCGAAAGCCGCTCTGACTAGGTTAAACACTAGTCAGGGCGGCTTCTTCGTCGATAGGAGTGCGACATCCGGGCAACGTCCGTGGGCCAGGAAGGGTGCTCAGCTGAGCTCAGCCAGGTCCCCGAGGAATGCTTGGGCCCAATCGTCGATCGTGTGAGTCTCCACCTGCTTCTTCAAGGCGCGCATCCGCCGCTGGCGGGCACGCACCGTGTCCGTGGCCGCCTGCATCAGCGCGGACTTCATCCCGTTGAGGTCGTAGGGGTTGACCAGATAGGCCTGCTTCAGTTCCAGCGCGGCGCCCGCGAACTCGCTCAGCACCAGCGCGCCGCTGGTGTTGGGGTGGCAGGCCACGTACTCCTTCGCCACCAGGTTCATCCCGTCCCGAAGCGGCGTGACCACCATCACGTCAGCGATCCTGTACATGGCCGCCATGGTCGCCCGAGGGTAGCCGGCGTGCCTGTACACGATTGCGGGGCGCCCGACCCCTCCCACCTCCGAGTTGATCCGGCCCACCAGTTGGTCGATGTCGTCTCGCAGGCGCTTGTACTCCTCGACGCGTTCACGCGACGGTGTGGCCACCTGGACGAAGACGACATCCGACGGATCCAGCTTGCCCTCCGCGAACAGCTCGCCCATCGCGCGGACCCGCTGCCGGAGTCCCTTGGTGTAGTCCAACCGGTCCACTCCCAGGAAGACCAGCTTGGGGTGTCCGAGCTCGTCGAGCAGCGTTTCGGCCTCCGCGACCACCTCGGGCGAGGCGGCCAGGTCCGCGAAACCCTGGGTGTCGATCGAGATCGGATAGGCGCGCGCCACACAGCGATGGCCCGACGTCACGCGCACCGTGTCACGCTCAACCCTGTGTGTGGTGAGCCGCCGCACCAGCCGAAGGAAGTTGGCGGCGCCCCCGGGCACCTGGAAACCGATCAGATCAGCCCCGAGCAGTCCCTCGAGGATCTCCTTGCGCCACGGGAGCTGGGAGAAAATCTCCCCGGGCGGGAAGGGGATGTGCAGGAAGAAGCCGATCTTCAGGTCCGGCCGCAGCGCACGGAGCAGTTGCGGGACAAGTTGGAGCTGGTAGTCCTGCACCCACACCGTCGCCCCCTCGGCCGCAGCCTCTGCAGCGGCCTCCGCGAAGCGCTCGTTGACCGTCACATAGGCGTCCCACCACTCCCGGTGGAACTCGGGAAACGCGACGGTGTCGTGATACAGCGGCCACAGCGTGGCGTTGGAGAATCCCTCGTAGTACTCCTCGTGCTCCTCAGCGCTCAGCGGCACCGGCACGATGTCGTAGCCGTCATGGGCAAAGGGTTGAACGGTTTCGTCAGCCGCGCCATGCCACCCGACCCATGCGCCACCCTGTTGCCTCATGACCGGTTCGAGGGCCGTGACGAGACCACCCGGTGAGCTGCGCCAGTCGACGGACCCATCCTCGCCCGTGACCCGGTCCACAGGAAGCCTGTTCGCGACGACGACAAAGCTGGCACGTTCCATCATTGGTTCCTCCTCGACTCGCCCCCACCCTACCGATCCGACACCGCCTCGCCGCGTGGCAGAGTGGGCCCATGACCACCTGGCACGCGAGAACCTCCGCCGCTCACGACTTCCTGGCCGCCGCAGCAGCAGCCCCGGCCTCGGTCCTGGTGGCCCTGGACTTCGACGGCACACTTGCGCCCATCGTCGACGATCCTGAGACCTCGGCGATGCAGCCTGAGGCCGCGGATGCGCTGGCCGGCCTCGGGCCGAAGGTGGGGCAGGTGGCCATCATCACCGGGCGTCCCGTGGCCAAGGTCCGCCAGCTCGGACAGCTCGAGAGACGCGGCGGCCTGGGCGGGGTCATCGTGCTGGGGCAGTACGGGGCCGAACGGTGGGACGCGCGTACAGGCGTCGAGACCCCGCCCGAAACGCCCCAGAGCGTCGCCGTGGCCACGGTGCAGATCGAACGGGCGCTGGCGGATCTCGGACTGCCAGGCGTGCACCTCGAGGACAAGGGGCAGGCGATCGGGATCCACGTGCGTCGTTGCCCGGACCCCACGGCCGCCTTCGCGACGCTGAAGCCCGTCGCCGCGGAGATCGCAGAGGCCAACGGACTGACCCTCGAGCCGGGCAAGCACGTCCTTGAGTTGCGCTCGTCCTCGATGACCAAGGGCGATGCGCTACGCGCACTCATCGAGGAGACCGGAGCCACCGTCGTGGCGATGTGTGGCGACGACCTTGGTGACCTCCCTGCCTTCGATCTGCTGCGGGAGTTGCGCGATGACGGTGTGACCACCTGCATCGTCGTGAGCGGATCCCACGAACTCCCCGCGTTGATCGACCATGCCGACGTGCTGGCGGACGGTCCCGCAGGAGTCGCGGCCTGGCTGGCCGCGTTGTCGCGGCACCTACCCTGATCAGCTTGGCCTGATCCGAACGTGGGGCGAGCGGGGCTCGAACCCGCGACCCGCGGATTATGAGTCCGCTGCACTAACCGGCTGTGCTATCGCCCCTGGGTCGCCCGCCAGCATATCGCGTGCCCGAGGCGAGGTTCAGAGACGAGGGTTCGGCGACGGGTCGCCCGGCCCTGACTCGTTGCCGCTGGGCTGATTCATCGACGGGCTCTGCGTGTAGGGCCCCGGGTCGTTCCCCGGGCTGCCCGACGGGCTCCCACTGCCATCGCCCTGGGACGGCGAGGCGGACTGAGGGCTGCCTGAGCCCGATCCTGAACCTCCGCTGCCCTCACCCATCGACGGGATGGGCTGCGGCGCGTTGACCGGCGGCTGATTCTGGAACAGCAGGATGGCCAGCAGCAGCGCCAGCGCCGTCAGGAGCGCCATGAGCAGGAATGACACCAGCACCGTGATCCACCCCGCGCGATCGGTACGGCCGGGCCAGGGG
Organism: Tessaracoccus luoxuelianae; assembly: GCF_054483915.1. NCBI lineage: Bacteria > Bacillati > Actinomycetota > Actinomycetes > Propionibacteriales > Propionibacteriaceae > Tessaracoccus > Tessaracoccus luoxuelianae. Next base: position 1,973,371 of record NZ_CM137013.1, read on the forward strand.
AGTGGCCACATGCGGGTGGCGCCCCGCTCGGTCCGGCTGATCCAATGAAGCCGGTAGTCCGGCCCCGCCGGCTCGCTGAGCGGCGGGATGCGGGACAGATCGACGGCGCGCAGCACGCGGTCCGCCTCGTGGACCGCCGCCAACGAGCCGTCGAAGGCGAGCGCGACCCACGGGGCCAGCGGGGGGTGCTGCGAAAGCTGAGGGTCGCCGCCCTCTTCCCGGAACCGGACGGACATGCGCCCCTCATGCTGCCCCTCTCCGCCTCGCGCCACCACGGTGTCGATGTGCATGGCGTTGACCTCGCCGGAGAAGCGTGCGCGAGCGGCAGCATCCGTAGCGGCGCCCGCAGACAGCAGAATCAGCAGCACCGAGTCGCCGCCGTCCTCGTGAGCGGCGAAGGCCGTGCCTGCCGGCGTCGCAGTGAGGCACGAATCGAGCCAGAAATCGCCGACCCGGGCGGGATCGTCGTCCCGCAACGGATGATGGCCGGCCTTCGGGGCCGGCGCGGCGGGATCGTCGTGCGTGCTCATCGGTACCATCAAACCACGGTGCGCAAGAACGCTGCGCCACCCGATGCGCCTCCGTGAAGCCATGTGGGTGCTGTGACGGGGGCGCTATCGTTGAGCGCGGGTCACCCGAGCCAGAAGGAGTCACCGCGTGAGCACTACGCCGACGCAACACACGCAGCTGCCCCGCGATGTCGCGGACGCCGCGCGCCTGCTGGGTCAGGCGGTCAGCCAGGTGCAGCGCGTCATCGTCGGCCAGGAACACATGGTCCAGCAGCTGATGGTGGCCCTTCTTGCCAAGGGGCACTGCCTGCTCGAGGGTGTGCCCGGTGTGGCGAAGACACTGGCGGTGCGGTCGTTCGCCACGGTCGTGGGCGGAGACTTCGCCCGAGTTCAGTTCACCCCGGACCTGGTGCCCTCGGACATCGTCGGCACCCGGATCTACTCCGCCAAGTCCGAGAATTTCGAGATCGAGCTCGGTCCCGTGTTCGTCAACTTCGTGCTCGCCGATGAGATCAACCGCGCACCCGCGAAGGTCCAGTCGGCCATGCTCGAGCTGATGGCCGAGAAGCAGGTCTCGATCGGCGGAAAGACGTATCCGGCGCCCAAGCCCTTCATCGTGATCGCCACCCAGAACCCCATCGAGTCCGAAGGCGTCTACCCCCTGCCCGAGGCGCAGCGGGACCGCTTCCTCCTGAAGGTGGACGTGCCCTACCCGCGCGGCAACGAGGAACTGGAGATCCTCCGACGGATGAGCGTCAGCCCGCCTGAGGCGTCGCGTGTGTTGGATCCGAGCCTCGTCCGCCATCTCCAGGACATGGCGTCCAACGTCTTCGTCCACAATCTGGTGGCCGAGTACATCGTCCGTCTCGTCCTCGCCTCCCGCACCCCGGCCGAGTTCGGCATGCCGGACCTCACCGGCGTCATCCAGATCGGCTGCTCGCCGCGTGCCACGCTGGGCCTGGTCGCGGCCGCCCGCGCCCTGGCGCTCATCAACGGCCGCGACTATGTGCTTCCCACCGATGTCCAGGCCGTCGCCAAGGACGTGATGGCCCACCGCATCGTCCTCGGCTTCGACGCGGTCGCCGACAACATCAGCACAGCGGATGTGGTCGACCGGATCCTGGCGATGGTTCCCGCACCCACGCCCGTGTGGAGCGAGCAGCAACGGCAGGTGGCGCACGAGCAGCACGCGCACCAGCCCGGACGCAGCTAGGGAGGGCCCATGGCCCAACCCGGCTTCTCGTTCACCGGCCCACCCCCGCAGGGTCCTCCGCTGCCGCCTCCGGACAAGACCGGCGCTGAGTGGTCCGTCCTCAGGCCACCGGCAGGCCCGACCATCCCGTTGAGCAAGCTCGCCCCGGAGGCTGCGCTGCGCAGACTCGAGCTGACGATCGTGCGCCGGTTGGAGGGGTTCCTGCACGGCGACCACCTTGGGCTCCTGCCGGGCGCCGGGTCGGACACCAACGATGCGCGTGTCTACCAGCCGGGTCAGGACGACGTCCGCAAGATGGACTGGGCCGTGACCGCACGCACCACCGTCCCGCACGTCCGCGACACGATGGCGGACCGTGAGCTCGAGGTGTGGGCGCTCCTCGACGTGACGCCGTCGATGAACTGGGGCACCGAGGGGGTCACCAAACGGGACCTCGGGATCGCGGCCATCGCCACCATCGGCTTCCTCAGCCAGCGGATGGGGGACCGGTTCGGCGGCATGATGATGCTCCCGGACCGGGTCAAGCGGCTGCCCGCCCGCTCCGGCCGCACCGCGCTCTACGGGCTCCTGCGCAAGATGTTGACCGAGCCGATTGTGCCGGACCATGCACCCGGACAGCTTGAGCTGGCCGACGGCATCGAGCAGATGACCCGGTCGCAGCGCCGCCGCGGTATGAGGGTGATCGTCTCCGACTTCCTCACCCCCGGAGACGCCGAGCTAGACCCGGCCGTGCCGCCGCCGTGGGAGCGGGCCGTGCGGCGTCTCGCGGTGCGCAACCAGGTGCTGTGCGTCGAGGTGATCGACAGGCACGAGATGGAGTTCCCGGACGTGGGCGAGATGCTCATCCACGACCCCGAGACCTCGTTCTCCCGCTACGTCAATACCTCCGACGACGCGGCCAGGCGGCGAATGGACGCCGCGACAAAGGCGCAGCGTGAGCGCATCAAGGTGTCGCTGCGCCGCGCCGGAGCCGGCCACATCCAGCTGCGGACCGATCGCGACTGGGTGGCCGACATCGCCCGCTTCGTGCTCAACTACCGCCGGGTGGCAGGCATGCTGCATCAGCCACCCCAGGGGGTGAGCAAGTAGGTGATCCCGGACTTCCAGAACCCCGAGCGGTTGTGGACGCTGGCCCTGCTGCCGGTGCTCATCGTCGTGTACCTCATCCTGCTCCGCCTCAAGGGCCGGATCGCCCTGCGGTTCACCAACACCGGTGTCCTTGCCAGGGTCGTCGGGCATCAGCGCCGGTGGACACGGCACCTGGCAGTCGCAATGTCGCTGGCCTCGCTGGTGGCCCTCGGGCTTGCCTACGCCAACCCGTTGGGCACCGAGCGCCAGCCCCGCGAGCGCGCCACCGTGGTGATGGTCATCGACACGTCCTTATCGATGTCTGCTGAGGACGTGCCGCCGGACAGGCTCACCGCCGCGAAGGAGGCGGCCGTCAGCTTCATCCAGGAGATCCCGGACGCCTACAACGTGGCCGTCGTCGCGATGGACGCCAACCCCTCCATCGTCGTGCCGCCCACCACGGACCGGGGCGTCACCGAGCGTGCGATCAACTCGTTGGAGCTCGCGGATGGAACCGCGATCGGGGAGTCGATCACCTCCGCGCTCCGCGCCGTCGATCAGGCGCCCCCGGGCGACGCCGAGGACGAGCCCGCTCCCGCCATGATCGTGCTGCTCTCGGATGGCACCAACACCGAAGGGCCCCCGGCCGAAGGACCCACCGCCGAGGCGCAGGAACGGGGAGTCCCCATCTTCACCATTGCCTACGGCACGCAGAATGGGTTTGTGGACCTGGACGGGCAGCGAGAGAACGTGGCACCCGACACGGCTGCCCTGAAGGCGATCGCTGACGCGACGGGAGGGCGGGCCGTGGACGCAGACGACGCCGCGTCGCTGGTGGAGGCCTACCGTGACATCGGCTCGGTGGTGGGGTTTGAGGACGTGAAGAAGCCGATCACGGCCCAGTATGCGTTCTTCGCGCTGGGGTTCGCCGTCGTGGCTGCACTCGGCGCGGTCATGATGGCGGCACGGTGGCCACGATGATTCCCCTGGCGCTCGAGTTCATGCTGCCGCAGCGCCTGTGGGCGCTCCTGGTGATCCCCCTGATCGCGGTGCTCTATGTCGTGCTGTCGGGGCGGACCACCCACCGCCCCATGAGCAGCCGGCTGCGTCTGGTCGTGCCCAAGGACGCCGCCTGGAAGCGCCACGGGGCCGTGCTTCTCGCCCTCCTCAGCCTGGGAGCGCTCATCATCGCCTGGGCGGTCCCGAAGGATTATGTGGACAAGCCGCGGGACCGCGCCACCGTGGTGGTCGCCCTTGACGTGTCGTGGTCCATGGAAGCCGAGGACGTCGATCCCAACAGACTTGCCGCCGCTCAGGCTGGGGCCAAGGCGTTCATCGGCTCCCTGCCAGAGCGGTTCAATGTGGCACTTGTGACCTTCGCCGGCACCCCGAATGTCGCGGTGCCGCCCACGATCGACCGCGGCGTGATCGACCGAGCCATCGACGCTGTGGAGCTGGCCCCCTCCACCGCCGTCGGTGAGGGGGTGTACGCGAGCCTCGATGCGCTGAAGCTGGTGCCCCCGGACCCCGATGATCCAGAGGCGGTTGCGCCCGCTGCGATCGTGCTCCTCTCAGATGGTGCCACCAACATCGGCCGCTCCTCCTCGGGCGCCGCGGCGGCGGCAAGCGAGGCCGGGGTGCCCGTCCACACCATCGCGTACGGCACTGACAACGGCTTCGTCGAGCAGGATGGCCAACGCCAACGGGTGGCGGTGGACCACTACGAGCTCTCCGAGATCGCGAGGCTCTCAGGCGGAAAGAAGTACGCGGCTGAGAGCAGCAGCCAGCTGCGCGAGGTGTACGAGGCCATCCGCCAGTCCGTGGGCACCGAGAAGGTCCCCGCGGAGGTTACCGACCGCTACGCCGGATTGGCGATCATCTTCGCCGTCCTCGCGGCCCTGGGCGTCATCTCGTTGGGGGCGCGCTGGCCATGAGCATCGCGGAGCGGCTTGCCTCGGTACGCGCGGAGATCGACGACGCGTGCCGCGCCGCCGGCCGAGATCCAGCCGCCGTGCGGCTGCTTCCCGTGTCGAAGTACCACGGCCCGGATCAGATCCGCGAGGCCCACGCCGTGGGCTACAGCCTGTTCGGGGAGAACAAGGTGCAGGAGTTGGCGGCCAAACACGCGGAGCTGGCGGGTGAGGGAATCGGGTTCGCGGTGATCGGACACGTCCAGACCAACAAGGCCAGGGCCGTGGCGGAACTCGCCGCCGAACTGCATTCGCTCGACTCACTGCGGCTCGCGGAGGCCCTGCAGCGGCGCCTCGAGCAGCTGGGCCACCGCCTCCCGGTGTTGATTCAGGTCAACACCTCCCAGGAGGAGGCGAAGTTCGGCATCGCGTCCGAGGACGCCGTGAACTTCGCGCGTGAGCTGGCCGCATTCGACGCTCTTGAGGCGCGGGGACTGATGACGATGGCGGTCAACAGCCCGGACGTCTCGGCCGTGGCCGCCTGCTTCTCCAGCCTGGTGGAGGCGCAGTCCCGCATCCGTGACGCCGTGGGGGGAGGCTGGGACGAGCTGAGCATGGGCATGTCCAGCGACTTCCGCATCGCCATCGCCCACGGAGCCACCACTGTGCGTCTCGGAACCGCAGTTTTCGGTCCGCGCGGCTACTGAGGCAGGTTCTCGATCTCCAGGCGGGGGACATCCGGGCTCGCGGGCATGCCGAAGATCTGTTCGAGGAACGAGACCTGGGCCTCCAGGGACCGGCGCCTCGCAGCCAAGGTGCGGAATCCGTGGCCCTCACCGTCGAAGACAAGCAGCGCCACCGGTTGCCCGGCGGAGCGCACGGCCTCCGCCATCTCCCTCGCCTGTGTCGGTGGCACCACCTTGTCCTCCGAGCCCTGGAGGATCAGCATGGGGGTGCGCAGGTTCTCAAGGTGGTTGATGGGGGAGCGGTCCTCGTAGACGGACCGTCCCTCAGGCCAGGGGGCCACCAGCCCGTCGAGGTACCGCGACTCGGCCTTGTGCGTGTCGGTGGCCAGCGTTGGGAGGTACCCGATGCCGTAGCGGCTGATCCCGGCGGCGTAGATGTCCGTCGAGACAAGAGACTTCAAGGTGGTGAAACCGCCCGCGCTGCCGCCGGTGATGGCCACGCGATCCGGATCGACGTGTCCCGCCTCCACGAGGGCAAGCACCACCGCCTCCGCATCGGCCACGTCGAGCTCTCCCCATCGTCCACGGAGCCTGTCGCGGTAGACCCTCCCGAAACCCGTCGAGCCCGAATAGTTGACGTCAACGACGGCAAAGCCGCGCGAGACCCAGAAGGCGATGCCCGCGTCGTAGGCGCAGGTGGCCATCGACGTGGGGCCGCCATGGGTGTACACGATCAGCGGTGCCCTCTCGGCCTCCGGCAGGTACAGCCAGGAGTGCACCGGCCCCGCGGGGCCGTCGGCCCAGAACGCGATGGGGGACACGGCAGCAGGCTCGGGACTCGCCGCCCCCGCCACGTGGCTGATCGTTCCGTCGCGCAGGATGGAGACGAGGGTCGCAGGGCGATCCGTCCACTGGGCCACCACGTAGAGCGTCCCGTCCTGGGAGGCCACTGACTCGATGGCGGCCGTGCCCGGAAGCGGGTGGCTGACTTCTCCGGTGACGCTGTCCCACAGGGCCAGCTCGCCGCGGCCCTCGCGGAACACTACCGAGGCGACGACCCGATCCTCCACGACGGCTGCCGGCGGGGGAGTGAGCACCCAGGTGGGACCATCGCAGTCGTGGGCCACGCGCCATGCGGGTCCGCCCACCACCCGCCAGTTCCAGAACCCGGACGTGTCCTCACTGACGGCCAGCACCCCGTCGTCCAGCCACAGGGGGTGCTGCGTCGAGACCCCCGCGCGGCCGGCGACCGGGGCGGCGGCTGCGGTCTGCGTCAGAGGAGCCGACCACACCTCAGAGGTGTCCCAGCTCATGTCGGGATGGTTCCACTGATACCACGCCAGCAGCCCCGAGCGAAGAACCGGCCCGGCGTAGAAGTCTGCCCCCGTCGCGAGCACCCTGCCACCGTCGGGGTCGATTGAGGAGAGGGGGAGTGCGACGATCTCGGTGCGGGGCTCGGGTGAGGCCGAGTGGTCCTCACGCACGGCTACGGCGACGCCGTCCGCGAGGCTCAGGTGGAGGCCCCCGTAGACGAATGCGGTGCCCTGCTCCGTCAGCGGGCGGCGGCCGTCCCCGTCGTCGAACCAGATCTGCCCGGTGCGGTCGTCGCAGTACACCAGTGCGGCGCCGTCGGCCGCGTACGCTCCTCCGCCGTACTCCATCACCCGTGAACGGACCACGGAGTCAGGTGTGAGGTCCGTGACGACGCCCGCCGCCCAGCGACGCACCGTCACCCGGCCGTCCTCGGCGGCGATGGTCGCCAGCCAGTAGATGCCTGCGGCGGTGGCCTGCACCTGCGAGATGGCGTCGGGGACATTCAGCACGGCCTCAAGCGGCATGGGATCACGCATGGGGCCTTGTCTACCATGCCCCCCGCAGCAACCGGGCGTTGCGCGCAGCCTCCATTCGTGGGCACAATAGGCCCACACCTGGGCGGGCCTGATCGCAGGGGAAGGCAATCCGGCCCAACCAGGAGGTACCGACCATGTCTGCTCGTTTCGACACGATCAGTCAGCCCGTCGCGCGGGGGATGGTGTTCATCCACTCCGCGTTGGCTGCGCTGTGCCCGCATGTCGAGTGGGCCGGAGGTGCTGTCCTGGGCACTCGCATGGACCTCGAATGGTCGGAGCAGCCAGCCGAGCCGGGAAGCCGCCGTGCGGAGCTGTCCTGGACAGGTCCAGTCGGCACCGGAGCGGCTCTCGCCAGCGCATTGAGCCGGCTCACCCGGATCAGGTTCGAGGTGACGGAGGAACCCACGCCCGGCAGCGACGGTCAGCGATACTGCTTCACGCCCACCCTGGGCGCCTTCAGTGCCGTGGTGGGCGTACACGGGGACATCCTGGTGCCGGAGGATCGTCTCCGGCACGCCGTGGCCACGGAGGCACTCGGGGGCGAGCCCTTGCTCAAGGCACTCGAATCACTGCTGGGCGTCCCGTGGGACGAGGAACTCGACGTGTTCCGGCACGCCGGCGAGGACGCTCCCGTGCGGTGGCTCCACCAGGTGGTATAGCCACCGCCCAGGATCAGTCGGTGACGTTCTCGTTGGTGACGAGCACGGCCACGTTGTGGCCTCCGAAGCCGAAGCTGTTGTTGATAGCCGCAAGCGGGCCGGAGGGCAGCGCTCGGTTCGAGGTGGCCACGTCGATGCCCAGGTCTGGTTCGATGTTCTCCACATTGATCGTGCCCGGAACCATCCGGTCCCGTAGCGCCAACACGGATGCCACCGTCTCGAGTGCTCCCGCGCCACCGAGCAGATGCCCGGTCATGGACTTGGTGGAGGTCACCACCACGTGGTCCGCCTCAGCACCCAGCGCGGTTCGGATGGAGCCGGCCTCGGTGACGTCACCTTGGGGCGTCGAGGTTCCGTGCGCGTTGACGTGCACGATGTCACGGGCGGTGAGACCCGCTTCCCGAAGCGCCTTGATCATCGCCTGGGACTGACCGTAGCCGTCCGGGTCCGGCTGGACGAGGTCGTGGCTGTCGGCCGTGATGCCGGCGCCGGCGAGGGTGCCGTAGATCCGGGCGCCACGGGCCTTGGCGTGCTCCAGAGTCTCGATCACCATGAGGGCGGCGCCCTCGGCGAGCACGAATCCGTCGCGGTCCACGTCCCACGGGCGCGAGGCGCGCTCCGGCTCGTCGTTGCGCCGAGACAGCGCCTGCATCTGACCGAAGGCTCCGATGGGGAGCGGGTGCACGACGGCCTCTCCGCCCCCGACCAGGACCACATCGGCGCGGCCGAGGCGGATCATGTCGAGACCCAGCGAGATCGCCTCATTGGAGGAAGCGCAGGCCGAGACAGGGGTGTGCACGCCCGCACGGGCGTGGATTTTGAGGCCGAGGTTGGCCGCGGGGGCATTGGCCATCAGCATCGGGATGGTGAACGGCGAGACGCGGCGGACGCCCTTGTCCTTCATCACGTCCCACTGGGAGAGCAGGGAGTGCAGCCCACCGATGCCGGTGGCGGACACGACGCCCAGCCTGTCGGGGTCGACGGGATTATCCTCGCCGAGGCCGAAGCCGGCGTCCGCCCAGGCGGCCAGGCCGGCGATCTGCATGAGTTGGGTGGAGCGGTCGAGTTTGCGCGCCTCGACGCGGTCCAGAACCTCGCTCGGGTCCACGGCCGCCTTGGCAGCGATGCGAGTGGGAAGCTGCTGAGCCCACTCCTCGGTCAGCGCCACCACGCCGGAACGTCCGGCGAGCATCGCAGTCCAGGTGCTGGCGACGTCTCCGCCGAGTGGTGTGGTCGCACCGAGACCGGTGATCACGACTGTGGTGGACATGGGGATCTCCTCGTCACTGCATGGGGGGTCGATGGGGGGCGGCCGGGTGTGCGGCCGCCCCTCGCATGCGTCAGTTGGACGCGCGCTCGATGTAGGCGACAGCGTCGCCGACGGTCTTGAGGTTCTTGGCGTCCTCGTCGGGGATCGAAACGCCGAACTTGTCCTCGCAGGCGTAGATGATCTCGACCATCGACAGCGAGTCGACGCCCAGGTCGTCGACGAAGGACTTGTCCAGCTGGACATCCTCGACTGCGACGCCGGCGATGTCGTTGACGATCTCGGAGAGATCTGAGCGGATTTCTTCAGTGCTAGCCATGGTGTGGCTCCTTCCTAGGTTCTTCTCTTTGGACACTCGTGGGGTCAGGGCAGGATCACGGTCTGGCCGGCGAACACGAGGCCCGCTCCGAAGCCGATGATCAGTGCACTGTCACCACTTTTGGCCTGCCCGGATTCGAGCAGCGCCTCCATCGCCAGCGGAACCGATGCCGCCGACGAATTGCCCATCTGGATGATGTCGCGGGCGACCACGACATCCTCGGGCAGCTTGAGGTGGCGCAACATCGAATCCGTGATCCGGTTGTTGGCCTGGTGGGGGATGAAGCAGTCCAGCTCATCGGCGGTGAGGCCGGAAGCCTCAAGCGTCTCGACGGCCTTCTCGACGATGGCCGTGGTGGCCCACTTGAACACCTCGCGACCCTCCATGTGGATGTAGGGACCTCCGGCGCCGGGCTCGACCCCGCGCCAGTCGTCGACCTCGATCACCTCGTGAGCCTCGGGCTTGGACCCCCAGACGGTGGGGCCGATCGCGGGCACGTCGCTGGGGCCGACGATGACGGCCCCAGCGCCGTCGGAGAAGAGGAAGGCGGTGGAGCGGTCGGTGGTATCGGTGTAGCTGGAGAGCACCTCCACGCCCAGCACCAGTACGTGTCTGGCGGAGCCGGTGCGGACCATGGACTCGGCCAGGCTGACGCCGTAACAGAAGCCGGCGCAAGCCGCCGAGATGTCGAAGGCGGCCGGGGCCGGGAGACCGAGGTCCTTGGCGAGGATCGCGGCAAGCGCCGGGGTCTGCATGAAGTGCGAGATGGTAGCCACGATGACGGCGTCGACGTCCGCGGGCTGCAGCCCGGCGCGCTCGATCGCCTTTCGGGACGCCTCCAGGCCGAGGGTCTCAGCGTCCTCGCCGTCGGCGACCCAGCGACGCTCCTTGATGCCCGTGCGCTGAGTGATCCACTCATCGGTGGAGTCGATCATGGTGCACAACTCGTCGTTGGTCACGACACGACTGCCGCGGGCACCTCCGACGGACATGATGCGGGCATACTCGGCGCCGGTTGAGGACTTGAGGGGCATGTCTGACCTACTCGGACTCGGGGGTGGGCTGGCTGTGGGTGCGGCAGAACTCGCGGGCCTCGTCGAGCTGATCGGGGGTGTTGAGGGCGAACAGCTCAACCCCCTTGAGGTTGCGCTTGGCAATGCCCGTGAGAGTACCGGACGGGGGCAGCTCGAGGAGGCCCGTGACGCCCATGTCGCGCATCGTGTCCATGCACAGGTCCCACCGCACCGGGTTGGCAACCTGCCGGATGATCCGGTCCAACGCTTCACTGCCGCTGGAGACGGCCGCCCCGTCGGCGTTGCTGAGCAGCGGCGTGACGGGGTCGCTGGCGCGCATTCCCTCTGCTTTGGCACGCAGCCGGTCCACCGCGGGAGCCATGTGGACGGTGTGGAACGCCCCGGCCACGCTGAGCGGGATCAGGCGGGCCCGCCGCGGCGGGTTCTCGGACAGGACCTCGAGCTCTTCGACGGTGCCGGCTGCGACGATCTGCCCGGATCCGTTGTTGTTGGCCGGGGTCAGGCCCGCGGCCTCAATCGCCGCGAGGACCTCGTCGCGGTCCCCGCCGATCACGGCGGTCATCGACGTGGGCCGGGCCGCGGACGCCTCCGCCATGGCCAGGCCGCGTTCGCGGACGAGGGCGAGCGCCTCCGTCGGGGAGATCACACCGGCGAGAGCAACGGCGGCCAACTCGCCCACCGAGTGCCCCGCAACCATGCCGACGCCCTCGAAAGAGGGGAGCAGCTCCGCCGCGACAGCCAGGGCGGAGGCCACCAGGAGCGGCTGCGCGACGGCGGTGTCGCGGATGGTCTCGGCATCCGCCTCGGTGCCGTAGTGCGCCAGGTCCAGACCCACCGCCGTCGAGTAGAGGGCAAGGCGCTCCGCGAACGCGGGCTCCGCCAACCAGGGAAGGAGAAAACCGGGGGTCTGGGCACCTTGGCCAGGAGCAACAATCACGAGCACGACAACCACTGTGCCCGTGCGGAGAGTCGGCTGCGGGCGTGAGACTCACGAATTTGCCCACCCGGCCTTTGTGGGAACCCCACAAGCCGGCGATCCGCGCTCAGCCGTTGAGCCTGCCCAACGTGATGGCCATCCGCAGCACATAGGCCTCGCGGGCGTCGGTGGGGTTGTAGCCGGTGGCCTCCTGGATCCGCTTCAGGCGATAGCGCACCGTGTTGGGGTGCACGAACAGGGCCCGTGCGGTGGCCTCCATCGAGGAGCCGCAGTCCAGGAACCCGACGCAGGTCTCCAGGAGCTCCTTGTTGGCGGCCAGCGCCGGGAAGATCTCCGACGCGAGGGTGCGCCGCGCATGCCCGTCGCCGGCGAGGGCGCGCTCGGGGAGGAGGTCCACCGACAACAGCGTCTGTGGCCCCTCCGGCCAGGCCTTCGCAGCCCTGAAACCGGACGCGGCAGCGCGCGCGGACTTCGGAGCCCCCGCCAGTCCGTCCACCGTCGGCCCCACGACCACGGGACCAGCGGCGAAGAAGTCCCGCAGCTTGGAGATCCGCTCGCAGGTGTCGACGGGGTCGCCGACTCCTGCCCCGCCCGCGATAACCACGAGCCGATCGCCCTGCGGGGCCGCCAGCACGTCGAGCGACAACTTCGACGCGGCGCGACGCAGCCCGTCGAGCACGGACGCCTCCTGCGGGGCTCCGCCGATGGCCACCGCCACCTTCGACTCGGTGTTCCAGCCCAGAGTCGAGGCCCGCGACAGCACGGACTCGTCGGTCTCCGCGCGGACCACGGCGTCGACGATGGTGGCCTCGATCCGCGAATCCCAGGCGCCGCGGGCCTCCGCGGCACGGGCGTAGATGGCGGCCGCGGCGAACGCGATCTCGCGGGAGTAGTGCACGATGCCCAGTTGAAGTGCCTGCCGGTCACCCCTGGGGAGAAGGTGCTGGATCTGCTCCTCCACCACCTCGGTGGTGGTGCGGACGAGGTCCACGGTCTGCTGGAGGCTGATCCGGCGCGCCATGGCCCGCGGGGCGGCGTCGAAGATCGACTCCGGGGTGAAAGGCTCGCCCGCGAACCAGGTGACGAAGCCGTCGATGCCGGAGCGGGCCAGGATGCCGATCCAGGAGCGTGACTCGGCGTCCAGCTGGCTGAACCACTCGTGCCGGGCGACGAGGGCGGCCAGTGTCGCGGTGTTCATCTCCGAGGTGGAGGCCTGAAGCCGCTTGATGAGGCCGGCGCGAGCGCGGGCCGACGAGATGAGCGCGGGCGCCGTCCCTGGCCGAAAGTCCATCCCGCCAGCCTAGTGGTGTCCTCCGTCGCTTCACCGGGGCTACGCTGGACAGCCATGGGACGCAAGGTATTCGTGATCGGCATCGGCCCCGGCGGGCTGGGGCAGCTGACGCTGGACGCCGTCGACGCCATGAACCAGGTGGACGTCTTTCTCGTCGGGGATCACAGTGAAGACCAGCCCGAGCTCGTCTGGCTCCGCAGCGAGCTGCTGCGCCGGCATGTGAACAGGCCGCACCGCGTGATCACGGTGCTGGACCCCAAGCGGGAGCACCCGGGGGCGGTGGATACGGGACGGCTCGCCACCTACAGCCACATCCTCTCCGGCCTGCCGACCGACGACGCGGTGGGGTTTCTCGCCTGGGGCGATCCGGGTCTCTACGACTCGATCCTGCGTGTCGTCGACGCACTCCGCGACAGATTGGCGCTCGAAGTCACCGTCATCCCTGGAGTGAGTGCCCTGCAGGTGCTGGCCGCCGCGCATCAGATCGCCCTGAACGCGGGCGCCTCCGTGCACATCACCACGGGGGCCAGGTTGCTCGCGGAGTACCGGCCCGAGCTCGGCGACGTGGTCGTGATGAATGACCCCGCGTTGGCCTGCCGAGGACTGATCGGGGAATTCCCGGACACCGAAGTGTTCTGGGGTGCCTACCTGGGCACCCCAGATCAGGTTCTGGCCAACGGGCCCCTGCGCACCATCGCCGGAGACCTGGCCGAACTGAGGCAGCGGCTCCAGGCCCACCATGGCTGGATCCACGACACGTATCTCCTCCGGCCTTTTCCTGACGCACGTTAACAATGCGTAACAAACGCCGGGCCGGGTCTCACCGTCGACCCCCATCGTTGCTAGGTTGACGCCGTTCGCCGAGATTGAAGGGCTACCGCCATGGAAGAACTGACCACAGTGCTCGAAACAATCGCGGGATTCGTGTGGGGGCCGTTCCTGCTCATTCCGCTGCTCCTGCTCACCGGCCTGTGGCTGACCATCAAGCTGCGCGGCATCCAGTTCCGCACGCTTGGGTCCGCCCTGCGGTTGGCGCTGTGGGAGCGCAAGGACGCTGACGCAGAGGGTGGCGACATCTCCCAGTTCCAGGCCCTCACCACGGCCCTCGCGGCCACTGTCGGGGTCGGAAACATCGTCGGCGTGGCCACCGCCATCTCGATCGGCGGCCCAGGAGCTCTGTTCTGGATGTGGGTCACCGGCCTGGTGGGCATGGCGTCGAAGTACTCGGAGGCCTTCCTGGCGGTGCGCTTCCGCACCGTCGACGCCAAGGGCGAGGCCTCCGGCGGCCCCCAGTACTACCTGAAGAAAGCGCTGCCGGGAACGTGGGGGGTGGCCCTCAGCATCATCTTTGCAGTGTTCGCCGTCCTCGCAAGCTTTGGCATCGGCAACATGACGCAGGGCAATGCTGTCGCGGCCAACGCCCAGAATGCGTTCGGAGTGGACCCGCAGATCACCGCGATCCTGATGGCGATCTTCGTGGGCGTGGTGATCGTCGGTGGTATCAAGAGCATCGGCAACGTGACGGCGGCCCTCGTTCCCTTCATGATCGTCTTCTACATCCTGGGCGCCCTCTACATCCTGATCGTCAACATCGTCGATCTGCCGGGGGCGTTGGCGCTGATCTTCGGACAGGCGTTCACTGGCCAAGGCGTGGCTGGCGGCATGTTCGGCAGCCTCCTGCTCACCGTGCAGATGGGCGTGGCGCGAGGCATCTTCTCCAACGAGTCCGGCATGGGTTCGGCGGCCATCGCCGCTGCCGCCGCCCAGACCACCCACCCCGTGCGTCAGGGTCTGGTGTCCATGACCCAGACCTTCATCGACACGCTCGTGGTCGTGTCGTTCACCGGCCTGGTGCTGGTCACCACGGGTGTGTGGAACGCCGACGCCAGTCCCGCGGTGCTCACCTCGATGGCCTTCAGCCACGGGCTGCCCGGAGAGTGGGGCGGCTACATCGTGGCCATCGGCGTCATCCTCTTCGCCCTCTCCACCATCATCGGCTGGTCCTACTACGGCGACCGCTGCGTCGAGCGGCTGTTCGGAGCACGGGCCACCATGGCCTACCGCATCACCTTCACCATCGTGGTCTACATCGGCGCCACCGTTCCGCTGGGCGTGGTCTGGGCGTTCGCAGACGTGATGAACGGTCTCATGGCACTGCCCAACCTCATCGGCCTGCTCCTGCTCTCCGGCCTCATCGCGCGCGAGACCAGCCATTACCTCAAGAACGATCCGAAGCTCCGGGCGGGTCGCAAGGAAGTCGACGAGTTCATGGTGGATCAGCCCCGCTGATCTCGGTGCCAGTGGACCCGGTCGCGGTGCTGCGCGAGTGCGCGTTCTGGCTGGAGCGTGCACTCGCGGACACGTACCGCATCCGCGCCTACCGTGAGGCCGCCGACGTCGCGGAGGCGATCGACCCCCGCGACCGCCCGGTGACGGAGGCAGGCTGGCGGGAGTTGCCGGGATTCGGTCCCAGGACGGCCTCTGTCGCGGCTGCCGCCCTGTCCGGTCATCTGCCGGAGGCCCTCGCGCGGCTCCGGGAGGAGGGGAGGGCCTCCCTGGATCCGGCAGGTGACACTCTCCGTGCAGTACTTCAGGGCGACCTCCACACACACACCTCCTGGTCCGACGGTGGCTCCCCGCTCGCCGAGATGGCGGCGGTTGCTGAGTCACTGGGTCACGCCTACTTTGCTGTCACCGACCATTCCCCGCGGCTGAGGGTCGCCAACGGACTGAGCCGGGAACGGCTGCTGGCCCAGTGGGACGAGATCGAGCGGGTGCAGAGGCAGCTGTCGATGCGACTCCTGCGTGGGATCGAAGTCGACGTTCTCAAGGACGGCTCGCTTGATCAGGCGGACGACCTGCTGGGTGGGCTGGACATCGTCGTGGCCTCTGTTCATTCCGACCTCCGGGCGGATCCGGCCAGTATGACGATGCGGATGATCGGTGCGATCTCCAATCCGCACACCACAGTGCTGGGGCACTGCACCGGCCGGAAGTTGCGCGCCGATGGGACGTGGCGCGAGCAGTCACGATTTGACGCGGAACTTGTGTTCGCGGCCTGCGCCATGTTCGGAGTGGCCGTCGAGATCAACTCGAGGCCGGAACGCCAGGACCCGCCCGTGGAGCTCCTGGAGATGGCTGTCGAAGCTGGGTGCCTGTTCAGCATCGACTCGGATGCGCACGCCCCGGGCCAACTGGACTTCCTCACCTACGGGGCGGCGAAGGCAGCCGCTGTAGCGATCGATCCGGATCGGATTATCACGACGTGGCCGGTCGACCGGCTGCTGGCACATGCGCGGCGCCACCGCTGACGATGCGGCCGGGACAAGGCTATGGCCCCGTCGTGACTGGTCCCCCCAACCTACCCATCACGACGTGGCCATCTGCTGATAGCAATTCTGCGGCTGCTGAGGGTCGGAATTCCCCAGTGTCCGGTACTGGTCTGACTGATGACGGTACTGGCATTCCTACGGGTTCCACGTGCGTTGGTCGCGTCAGGACCGGGCAGAGTGCAGGAGCGCACGCAGCTCGACACGCGACCCTGCCCCAAGTTTGGCCAGCGTGTTGCGGACGTGGAACTCGACGGTGCGGACCGAGACGAACAGCTCCTGTGCGATCTCCTTGTTGGTCCGGCCGCTCAGAACCAGGCCGGTGATCTCGCGCTCCCTCGCTGTGAGTCTGGCGAGGAGGGCAGAGGTCTCGGATGCGGTCACCGGGGCGGCGCGGGGAGGGGGGCTCAGTGAGGAGAGACGCATCTGGAGCGCCTCCAGTCGCTCAGCCCACGACCGCGCACCCGCCTGCACCAGAAGAGCGGTGGCGGCGCCCAGCTCACCCAGGCATACGCCCGCGTCGTCAGCCCACTCGCCGGTGCCGACGAGGAACTGGGCCCAGTCCTCAGCCAGGACGGCACCCAGCAACTGGAGCCCGCGAGGCGTATCTTCCTCCCGTCGCCGCTGCAACGCCGCATGGGCCAGAGCGAACGACGCCGACGCAGAGGCATGGTCTCGCGACCCTACGGCGAGCAACGCGTCCATGTGGTGATGGAGATACGCCAATGCACCCGGGGCGACGTCGAGCGCAGACACCTGGTCCCTCGCCATCTTCGCCGCTGCGAGATCGTCGATCGCAACGTGGGAACGGACCCGCAGGACTGAGGTGGCCGCCCCCGGGAACTGACCGGTGAGTGGACTGCTCCAGAGCTGGCCGAGGGTCTCGGCCACGGTCCAAGGGTCGCCCTCGGCTGTGGCGGCGAATGCACGCACGACCATCACCGCGCCCATGGCGGAGTTGAAGCCGCGGGGGCCAGCCACTTCGGCCACATGAGCGAGCATCCGTGATCCTTGCTCTTCGCCGCGACAGACAGGGATCAGCGCGGCAATCGCCTGCGCATGGAGAGCGCCCACGTCTCGGAGGTCTTCGAGGGCAATCGTCAGTCCCGGCTCGATGGAGGACTGAGCGGCATCCCACTCGCCACTGAGAAAGCCCAGCCGATGCCGTACCAAGGAGGGCCACAGTTCGTAGCCGGGAGGTGCCGTCGCCATCCGGAGCAGTCGATCAAGCTGGTTCTGAGCAGCCAGGTTGCGCATCGCGCTGAGATCCAGGGAGGCGGCCACCGACAGGGCAGCCGTGTGGGCTGCCGAGTCCGCTGCCAGGTCGGTCAGCGAGGGAGCCTGCAGACCCGGCACCTGCTCCGTCCCAACGGGTGTGGCCCATTTCGCGGCGAACGACAGCCACATCGTCAGCAGCCCGTGGAGGTCGGCCGCCTCCGATGGGTCGGCGTCCGACAGCCCCCTCCGACCACGACCCGCCTCGATCCGGCGCCCCAGTTCGTCGCGCACGGAAGCCATTGCCGCGGGCATGTCGCGCGCGCCGATGGAGGCGCGGCTGCGGCCCAGGAGCTCGAACGAGTGGGCGAGCAGCAGCAGCAGGGTGTCGTCCAGGTCTGCGAGGGGGAGTCCATCGGCCAGGGGTAGCCTCCGCACGCCCACAGCGGTGGCGTCTACTGCGCACTGGAGAACCGAGCGCGCCACTCCTGGGAGCATTGCCCTGATCCGGGGTTCGAGTTGGTTGATGACCCCCGCACGGCGTGCGCGCAGCGCGTAGAGGCACGCCAACGGGAGCTGGGCGTCATCGAGACTGCAGGCCCACATCATGAGCTGCGAAGCGAGTTCGAAGTCACGGACCTGGGCTGCTGCGCGGGCGCTGGCCAGCAACTCGGTGAGCAGGGCGTCATCGCGTGCACCGTCGAGGGCCAACACGCGGTGACGGAGTCCTTCGACGCCGGGCAGCGCATCCGCGAGAGCCCGATGGGTGGCCAGGATGGTGGCTGGCGCCGCGTACGACGCGACGGCGGCGGGCACCTTGGGTCGTTGATCATCGCCGGCCAGCACGCGGGCAGCACGTAGGGCCTGGAGATCTGCGCGTCCGTGGCCAAGATCGCGCATGACCCGGTCCAGCTGGGCTGGGGGGAGCGGACCGCCGAGGGCCAGGGCGAGCACCGCGGCAACGTCGTGCGGGCTCGGGTCCTCTCGCAGCCACCGGGAAATCCTCATCACAACCTCGGCGCTGTCTCTGTCTCCCAGCTCGGCGATGGCAGAGGCAAGGGTGGCGCCTCCGCGGCGGAGGCGAGCCGTCAGTTCGTCCACCAGCCCGGGGTTTCCCCCCGTGGCCTCCATGACGATCCGGAGCTGGCGCGGGTTGAGGGGCGCGAAGAGGATGCTGCGGAAGAAGGCCTGCACCCCGTCCTCGTTGAGCGGCCCAAGCTCGAGATGGCGCCCCCTCTTTCCGACGGTGACGTGTTGGATCATGCGCTCCGCGAACCACCCCGTCGTGGTCCTGCTGGTGGCGACGAAGAGCGCCGGCACCGTGTCCAGCCTCCTGATCACGTGCCAGAACGCCTCCTGGGACGGCTCGTCGAGGTGATGCAGGTCGTCGATGATCATCGCGAAGGGACCGTCGAGCCGCTCGATGAGGTTCACCACACCGATGGCGAAGGTGGGGACCCCTGCGCGGTTGCGCAGATCAATGAGCTCGGGGGCGGTCTCAGGGAGTTGCTCGTCGATCAGCCGGTCGATCGCACCGAAAGGCACATCGCGTTCGGCCTCGAGTAGGAGATGGGTGTAGGTGGGCATTTCAGAGGCGATGGTGCCCGCGAGGCGGGACTTGCCGATCCCCGGCGGGCCCGTGAGGAAGAGAACCTGCGTGCGGCCCTCGCGGACAGCGGCCACCAGGGCGGCGATCTGACGCTGCTCCTCGACGCGACCCACCAGTGGCCCCATCACTCACCCCCTGACTCGCGTTCTACGTTGCGTGTGACTGTCCACGATTCTCCCGCACGCGAGGCTTACGGCGCGGACAAACCCCGGCAATGGCAGCATCAACAGATTGCGAGCCGGGATGGCCGGAGCCGAGAAATGCGTGCAATTGTCGCGCTAGGGTTGGGCATCCGGCATTGGGCCCATCAGCGCATGCCGTCGACTCTTTCATCGAGAGGAACATTCGTGAGCCAGAACGAGGCCGGGCCGATCCTCAACGGTCTACCCACCAATCTGCCAGACATCGACCCCGCAGAGACTGCGGAGTGGCTCGAGTCCCTGGACGGGGTGATCGACGCCGGAGGCCGGAACCGCGCCCGCTACGTGATGCTCAAGTTGCTTGAACGGGCGCGTGAGCGTCACATTGGAGTGCCGTCACTGACGGGCACCGATTACGTCAACACCATCCCGGCCGTGAGCGAACCGGCCTTTCCTGGGGACGAGACGCTGGAACGAGGCATCCGTCGGCTCCTGCGTTGGAACGCTGCCGTGATGGTGCACAGGGCCCAACGCCCCGGGGTGGGCGTTGGCGGTCACATCGCGTCTTACGCCTCGTCCGCGACACTCTACGAAGTGGGCTTCAACCACTTCTTCCGAGGCAAGGACCATCCGGGCGGCGGAGACCAGATCTTCTTCCAGGGCCACGCGTCTCCCGGCATGTATGCCCGCGCATTCCTCGAGGGCCGCCTGGACGAGAACGACATGGACGGCTTCCGCCAGGAACGCTCACACTACGTCGACGGTGAGCTCAGGGCGTTGCCCAGTTATCCGCACCCGCGTCAGTTCGACAGCTTCTGGGAGTTCCCCACGGTGTCGATGGGGCTCGGCCCGCTCAACGCCGTCTATCAGGCCCAGTTCAACAGGTACCTCCATAACCGCGGCATCAAGGACACCTCCCAGCAGAGGGTGTGGGCGTTCCTCGGTGACGGCGAGATGGACGAGGTCGAGTCGCGCGGTGTTCTTCAGTTGGCCGCCAACGACGAGCTGGACAATCTCACCTTCGTCGTCAACTGCAACCTGCAGCGCCTGGACGGGCCGGTGCGTGGCAACGGCAAGATCATGCAGGAGCTGGAGGCGTTCTTCCGCGGGGCCGGCTGGAACGTGATCAAGGTCGTGTGGGGCAGGGGCTGGGACCCGCTGCTGTCCAACGACTCGGAGGGCGCGCTCGTCAACCTGATGAACGCCACCACCGACGGCGACTTCCAGACCTTCAAGGCCAATGACGGCGCATATGTGCGCAAGCACTTCTTCGGCCGGGATCCGCGCACCGCGGCCATGGTCAAGGACTGGTCGGACGAGGAGATCTGGCGCCTCACCCGCGGCGGTCACGACTTCACGAAGGTGTACTCGGCCTACAAGTCGGCTGCTGAGTTCACCGGCGCACCCACCGTGATCCTGGCGCACACCATCAAGGGCTACTTCCTGGGCAAGCACTTCGCGGGTCGCAACGCGACGCACCAGATGAAGAAGCTGGCCCTCGATGACCTCAAGGCCTTCCGCGACCGTGTGGACGTGCCGGTCACCGACGAGCAGCTCGAGGCGGACCCCTACCGCCCGCCCTACATCCATCCCGGGCAGGAGGATCCCCGGATCAAGTACCTGCAGGACCGCCGCCGTGAGCTCGGCGGCTATCTGCCGGACCGCCGTGGGGACAAGAAGTTCATCTCGCTGCCGGCGGAGAAGGCGTACGTCTCGTCGCGCAAGGGCTCCGGCAACCAGCAGGTGGCCACCACCATGGCCTTCGTGAGACTGCTCAAGGACCTCATGCGGGACAAGGAGTTCGCTCCACGGGTGGTCCCGATCATCCCCGACGAGGCACGCACCTTCGGCATGGACGCCTTCTTCCCCACCATCAAGATCTACAACCCGCACGGCCAGAACTACACTCCCGTGGACAATGAGCTGTTCCTCAGCTACCGCGAGTCCAAGACCGGACAGATCCTGCACACGGGCATCAACGAGGCGGGTTCGCTCGGTGCGTTCACGGCTGCCGGTTCGGCGTACTCCACCCATGGTGAGCCGATGGTGCCCATCTACGTGTTCTATTCGATGTTCGGGTTCCAGCGCACCGGCGACGCGATCTGGGCGGCGGCTGATCAGCTGGCCCGCGGCTTCCTGATCGGCGCGACGGCGGGGCGGACAACGCTCACTGGCGAGGGCACCCAGCACATGGACGGACATTCGCCCATCCTGGCGTCCACCAACACTGCGGTGGTCTCCTATGACCCGGCCTACGGCTACGAGATCGCGCACATCGTCAAGGATGGTCTGCGGAGGATGTACGGGGATGATCCGGAGAACATCATCTACTACATGACCGTGTACAACGAGCCCATCGTCCAGCCGGCCGAGCCGGAGGGCGTCGAGGTTGAGGGCATTCTGCGCGGGATGTACCTGTACCGGACCGGTAGCTTCGACGGGTTGGGAGAGGATGCGCGCCGCGCGCAGATCCTCGCCTCGGGGGTGGCTCTGCCATGGGCGCTCGAGGCTCAGGACCTTCTCAAGGCTGACTACGGCATCGTCGCGGACGTGTGGAGTGTCACCTCCTGGGGAGAGCTGCGTCGCGAGGGTCTGCAGCTGGACGAGGAGAGGTTCTCCGATCCCTTCGGCGAGCACGGCCCCACCTGGGTGGAGCAGAAGCTCGGTGGGACCGCCGGTCCGGTGGTGGCCGTCTCCGATTACATGCGCGCCGTCCCTGATCAGATCCGGCAATGGGTCCCTCGCGACTACATGACGCTCGGCGCTGATGGCTTCGGATTCTCGGACACTCGGGCGGCGGCGCGGCGCTATTTCAACATCGACGGACCGTCGATCGCAGTGGCCGTCCTCCAGCGTCTCGCCGTTGCAGGCGAGGTCCCGACGGAGTGGGCCACCGAGGCCGCGGCCAAGTACAGGCTGGACGACGTCACCGCCGGGTCCTCAGGCAACGCTGGTGGAGACGCCTGATCTCAGCTATCGAGGGGGTGTGATGCGAGAACCCTGGTCTTCTGGCAGGCTTGCCCTGTGGACAACGCAGAAGTCAAGGGCCTCGCATCGACCAACGAAGGAGTGACCGGAGCGGAGCTCCTGGGGCTGGAGCCAGGCTTGGTGGTGCAGGAGTTGGGATGGGACGAGGACGTCGACGCGACACTTCGCGACGGCGTGATGGACATCATCGACGGGGAGATGATCGATGAGCCCCTCGAGGCCGTGGACGTCGTGCTGCTCTGGTGGCGTGACGAGGACGGCGACGTCGTCGACGGACTTGTGGACGCGCTCACGGACCTGACCGACTCGGGATACATCTGGCTGCTCACCCCGAAGGTCGGGAGGCCGGGATTCATCGGCCCCAGCTCGGTGGCGGAGGCAGTCACGATTGCGGGCCTGTCTCTGACGAAGACGGCCAACGTGGCGGCCGACTGGCAGGCGACGAAGGTCGTCCGACCCAAGGGCTCACGCAGATGACCGCGCGCATCGGCGTCATGACGTCCGGCGGTGACGCGCAGGGCATGAACGCCGCGGTGCGCGCCATCGTGAGGACCGGCATCCACGAGGGCGCCGAGGTGTTCGCCATCCGCGAAGGATGGCAGGGAGCCATTGAGGGTGGTGCGCAGATCGCGCAACTGGGGTGGAGCGATGTCTCCGGGATCCTGAACAAGGGTGGCACGGTGATCGGCACCGCGCGATCCATGGAGTTCAGGACCCGTGAAGGCCAGCTGACGGCCGCGCAGAACCTCGTCGAGCGGGGAATCGACAGGCTCATCGTCATCGGCGGAGATGGGTCGCTGACCGGGGCGCGCAACCTGTGCGTCGCCTGGCCGACCTACATGGCCGAACTCACCGAGGCGGGCCGGATCAGCCCGGAACAGGCTGAGGCGCATCCCAGACTTCACATCGCGGGCCTCGTGGGATCCATCGACAACGACATGGTCGGCACGGACATGACCATCGGTACGGACTCCGCGCTGCACCGCATCACCGAGGCGATCGACGCGATCAGCTCCACCGCGGAGTCGCACCGCCGCACCTTCATCGTCGAGGTCATGGGTCGGCACTGCGGCTACCTCGCCCTGATGAGCGCGATCGCGGGCGGGGCCGACTACACGTTCCTACCGGAGTCTCCGCCCAGACCGGGGTGGGAGGACAGAATGGTGGAGGTGCTGGCCCGCGGACGCGCCGCCGGACGTCGCGATTCCATCCTGGTGGTCGCGGAGGGGGCGGCGGATCGCGAAGGCGCCCCGATCACGGCGGACCGGATCCAGGCGGTGCTGCGCGAGCGTGCCGGCGAGGAGGCCAGGATCACGATCCTCGGTCACGTGCAGCGCGGGGGTACTCCCTCCGCCTACGACCGCTGGATGGCGACGGCGTGCGGCGTCGAGGCGGTCCGGCGAGTGCTCGAGGCCGATGATGAGAGCGAACCCGTGCTCGTGGGCGTCCGCCGGGACAGCGTCGACGGCACGCCACTTCTCGGCGCCGTTGAAGCCACCCACCGGATCAGCAACTTCATCGCCGAGGGTCAGTACGAATCGGCGGTGACGGCCCGGGGCCACGGCTTCACCACGATGATCGACATCTACCGGATGCTCTCTGAGGCCAGGCCCAGCGTCGCGCCGTCGTCGGAGCCGAAGCGCATCGCCATCATGCACGCCGGCGCCCTCGCGCCCGGCATGAACCAGCTCGCGCGCGTCGCGGTCAGGTCCGGCCTCGATCTCGGCCATGAGATGTTCGCCGTCCAAGGCGGCGTGCCGGGCCTCGTCGGCGGAGACCTCCGCGAGGTGAACTGGTCGGACGTCGAGGGCATGGCGCACACAGGTGGGGCCTCCTTCGGGACGCGGCGCTACGTGGCCCAGGAGCACGAGCTCTACCAGATGGCGCGATCACTGGAGGAGCATCGGATCGACGCGCTCCTGGTGATGGGCGGGTTCCATGCCTACGCGACGGTGGACCTGATGGAGCGTGAGCGTCGTCGCTACCCCGCCTTCAACATCCCGGTCGCCATCCTGCCCGCCAGCATCGACAACAACCTGCCCGGGTGGCCGATGGCCGTCGGCGCCGACACTGCGCTCAACACCGTG
This sequence comes from Tessaracoccus luoxuelianae, assembly GCF_054483915.1. Lineage (NCBI taxonomy): Bacteria > Bacillati > Actinomycetota > Actinomycetes > Propionibacteriales > Propionibacteriaceae > Tessaracoccus > Tessaracoccus luoxuelianae. The sequence goes on from NZ_CM137013.1 coordinate 1,997,482, forward strand.
GTGAACTCGATCGACATGGTGCGCATGTCCGCCTCGGCGAGCAAGCGGGCCTTCGTCGTTGAGACCATGGGCCGCACGTGCGGCTTTCTCCCTCTGCTCGGTGGCATCGCCGGCGGCGCGGAGAAGGCCTACCTCCCCGAGACCGGGATTTCCCTGGAAGAGCTGTCGACAGACGTGGAAGCGTTGGTCGACGCATTCGAGACGGGGCGCAGCTTCTACCTTGCTGTGATGGGGGAGGAGACGAGTGAGCACTACACCTCGGATGTCCTGGCCAAGGTGTTCGAGGCCGAAGGCCACGGTATGTATTCCGTCCGCAAGGCGGTGATCGGCCACATCCAGCAGGGGGGCAACCCCTCGCCGTTCGATCGCATCAACGCCACCCGTCTCGCCTACCAGGCCCTGGTGAACCTGGATCAGCAGCTGAGGGAGGGCACCTCCACCTATGTGGCGGCGCACAGCCCCACTCCTGGGCTGATGGCGCCGCTCCGGCAGGTGACCGACGCGATGGACTGGGACCTGCAACGGCCCAGCGAGCAGTGGTGGATGAGCCTCCGGCCGGTGTTCGACAAGCTGAGCCGACGCCCCGGTCAGGAGTAGACCTCTGAAATCGGTGCTTCACTAACAGGTGCCGACGACCACGCCGAAGGTCTCCGTGGCCGCGCACTCCATGTCTGCGAGCTGAGCCAGGACGGGTGAGCCCTCGGCGACACTGTCGGGCACGGTGTCGCGGAAGACCAGTGATTGAGCGTCCGCGTCGCGCCGGATGATCGTGAACTCCACCTTCGCCGCAACCGTGTCGCTGGTGCGGGTTCCCGTGAAGGCGCACGAGACACCGCTGGCACCTCCGGTGAGGGGCACATCGACGACCACCGACTCGGCGACACCGGTGAACGCCTGCTGCTGGTCGGTCACGAGATCGCGGCAGGCCTGGGTGAGATCCTCCCCGACGGTGGTCAGGGTGACAGCCTGCACGCGGACGTCTGTGGCCGGCTCGCGCAGGCGCACCAGCCTGCGATCATCCTGCACCACCTCGTCGGCGTACACCTCCCATCCATCCGGGACGGTGAGGCGCACATCGCCCAGGTCCAGTTCAGCGGGGGGAGAGGGGCCCGGGGACGACTCGTCCAGGGAGGGTGACGGCTCCGTCGACGGGCTGGATCCGCCGTCGGAGGACTCCGTGGACGAGGTCGACGCTTCGACCCTGCTCGACGACGGGGAGGGTGCCGGGGACGTGGTGCCGGTGCTCCGGGGGCCGAGAATGAGATAGAGGCCACCGATCAGCACTGTCATCGCGACGCCCAGCGCAGCCAGCGACATCCATGCGAGTCTGGCCCCCTCGTCCTCCGGCGGGGTGGCGACGGCGCGTCGGGCACGGCCGGGATGCGGGTGGCTCCTCGGCGGGTCGGGGAGAGGGCCTCTTCTGGGGGTGGGGGGCGGAGATGGCATCCCTTCGGGGGGCAGGGCGCGCCGACCGGTGTCCATGGTGCCTCCCTCCGGCGGTGGTGGGCGCAGAGGGACTCGAACCCCCGACTCCCTGCTTGTAAGGCAGGTGCTCTAACCAACTGAGCTATGCGCCCGGCGTGGACCAACCCTAGCCAATGGCGGCGAGGCCAGCCACCGTGGAAGTGGGACGCCGACGAAGTGGGTCTCCGCCGTCAGACCAAACGGCTGCGGATGAGGGCAGCGATGGCCTTTCCCTCGGCGCGACCCTCCGCGCGTGACGTGACCGCCTTCACCAGCGCGCCCATCTGCTTGATCGTGGGCGGCTCCGCGAGACGCCCGATCTCCTCGTCCACCAAAGCCGCCAAATCCTGCTCGCTGAGCGGCGCGGGGAGATATCCGGCGATGAATTCAGCCTCCGACTGCTCCCTGGCGGCCAAGTCCGAGCGTCCCGCAGCAGCGTAGGTCTCCGCCGATTCGCGGCGCTTGCGCATCTCCTTGGATACCACCGCCAGTTCTTCCGCATCGCTGAGCTGACGTGCGGTTTCCCCCGCCACCTCCTCGACGCCGATGGCGGCCATCACCATCCGGATGGTGGTCTTGGCCGCCTCATCCTTTGCGCGCAGCGCTGCCGCGAGGTCCTGCTTCAATTGGTCTTTCGTCGCACCCATTCGTCATCCTCTTCTCTGTTGCGCCCCATTGTGTCAGGGCCAGGGAGGCCAACTGCCGGTAGGATGATCGATTGTGGCTCACGATGACCTCTCCCAGCAGCTCTCAGACCTCGGTCGGTCCCTAGCGTCGATCGAGGCGGTCGCGGACATCGAGAAGATCCGTTCCGAGATCGCCTCGCTTGAGGAGGAGGTGGCCGCACCGGACCTGTGGGACGACCAGAGCAACGCACAGCGCGTCACGTCACAGCTCTCATTCAAGCAGGGTGAGGTGGATCGGCTCCTGCGGCTGCGCTCGCGGCTCGACGACGCGGAGATGATGCTCGAACTCGCCGACGAAGAGGGCGACGCCGAGGCCCGGGCAGACCTCGTCACGGAGGTTCGCAAGCTCGCCCTGGACATTTCGTCGCTTGAGGTACGCACCCTGCTCTCCGGTGAGTACGACCCCCGGGATGCGCTCATCACGATCAGGGCTGAGGCCGGGGGAGTCGACGCGGCCGACTTCGCGGAGATGCTCATGCGCATGTACCTGCGCTGGGCGGACCGGCACGGATACCCCACCGAGGTCTACGACACCTCCTACGCGGAGGAGGCCGGACTGAAGTCTGCGACCTTCGCGGTGAAGGCCCCCTACGCGTACGGCACCCTTTCCGTCGAGCAGGGTACCCACCGCCTCGTTCGCATCTCCCCGTTCGACAACCAGGGGCGCCGGCAGACGTCCTTCGCCGGTGTGGAGGTCCTTCCGGTCACGGAGGAGACCGATCACATCGATATTCCCGAGGCCGAACTCCGCATCGACGTCTTCCGGTCATCTGGCCCGGGTGGGCAGTCGGTCAACACCACAGACTCCGCTGTGCGGATCACCCACCTGCCCACTGGCATCGTGGTGAGCTGTCAGAACGAGAAGTCCCAGCTCCAGAACAAGGCCGCGGCCCTGAGGGTGCTGCAGTCGAGGCTGTTGGAGCGGGTCCGGCAGGACCGGGAGAAGGAACTCAACGCGCTCAAGAGCGACGGCGGGAACTCCTGGGGTGCTCAGATGCGCTCCTATGTGATGAACCCTTATCAGATGGTCAAGGACCTTCGCACCGAGCACGAGGTGGGCAACCCGGAGGCTGTCTTCGACGGTGACATCGACGGGTTCATCGACGCCGGTATCCGCTGGCGCAAACGGTCCGAGGTCGAGGCCTAGGAGCCTGCTGAGCAATCATGCCTCGGCTGCGGCGCACCGGATCGGGCGATCTGGCACCCCTCCAGCTGGATATGGACGTCAAGTACACGCACCAGATGTAGTGGTGCCACCTCATCCCGCCCGGCACGTCCTCGCCGGAGACAGCATTGTTCAGCACACTCCTAGCGCCAGCCGCCTGCGTGTCGGGTTAGGCCGACTTGTCCGCGTGATCTAAACTCGCCTTGCGACTGAGAGTTTCTCAGGATCTTCCCCAACCGTCGGAGTGCCGCGTGATCACGTTCGAGGACGTCACCAAGTTCTACCCAGGGCAGGACAGGGCTGCCCTGCGCAACATCAACCTCGAGGTAGGCCGGGGCGAGTTCGTGTTCCTCGTCGGGCAGTCCGGCTCGGGCAAGACCACATTCATCCGTCTGATCCTGCGGGAGTACCGGCCCACCAAGGGCACTCTCTATGTGGCCGGCAAGAATCTCACCACGATGAACCAGTGGAAGGTGCCCGCGCTACGGCGCCAGATCGGGACCGTGTTCCAGGACTTCCGGCTGCTTCCGGGCAAGACGGTCTACGAGAACGTCGCGTTCGCACTGCAGGTGATCGGGAAGCCCGCCCGGGAGATCCGCAGCATCGTGCCAGACACCCTTGAGTTGGTGGGGTTGGCCGGCAAGGCTGACCGGCCCTCCGAGGAACTCTCCGGTGGTGAGCAGCAGCGTGTCGCGATCGCCAGGGCTTTCGTGAACCGGCCCAAGATCCTCATCGCCGACGAGCCCACGGGCAATCTCGATCCCGAGACGTCGGTGGGCATCATGAAGCTCCTCGACCGGATCAACAAGGCCGACACCACCGTGATCATGGCCACCCACGACTCGTCCATCGTCGATCAGATGCGCCGCCGGGTCCTTGAGTTGCGCGACGGTGAGCTCGTGCGTGACCAGGCCAAGGGCGTCTACGGTTCGGCCTAGGCAGGAGAGACAATGCGGCATTCACTACGGGAAACCTGGTCCGGACTCAAGCGCAACCTGGCGATGACCATCGCGGTCATCGTGACAATGGGCGTCTCGCTGTCCCTTCTCGGCGCTGGCGTGTTGACCTCGATGGAGGTGGACCTGGCCAAGCGGAGCCTCTACGACAAGATCGAGATCTCCGTGTTTCTCTGCACCGAGAACACGCAGGGCGGCCGGTGCGAGCCGGGCAAGGGCACCACAGAGGCACAGCGGGAGGAGATTCGTGCCACGCTCGAGGCCAACCCTGAGGTCGGCGCTGTGGTCTACGAGTCCAAGGAGGCCGCGTTCGAGGAGTTCCAGGAGGTCTTCAAGGACTCGCCCGTGGTAGCGTCGCGCACCGCAGAAGACATGCAGGACTCCTTCCGGGTCAGCCTGGTCAACCCGGAGAACTACGCCGGTGTGGTCAGCGAGGCGCAGGGACTTCAGGGCGTGCAGAACGTACAGGATCTCCACACCGTGCTGGAGCCGATGTTCAAGTGGCTCGGCGCCCTCCAATGGGGAACCATCACCATGAGCGTGCTTCTGTTGTTGGCCGCTTCCCTGCAGATCGCCAACACCATCCGGATGGCGGCGTTCACCCGACGGCGCGAGATCGGGATCATGCGCCTTGTCGGGGCATCCAACCTCTACATCCTGCTGCCTTTTCTCTTGGAGTCGTTGGTGGCAGGAGTGATCGGGATCATCCTGGCTGCCGGAGCGTTGACGCTGGGCTACTGGGTGGTCATTGTGCAGAACGCGCAAACCTCAATCACGGCTTTACCCTGGATTGGCTGGGGTGACCTGGTCACTGCCATTCTTGCCATCGCGGCTGTGGGAATAGCCTTGTCTGTCATTCCCACGCTGTTGGCCACCAGAAAGTACCTGCGCGTTTAGCAGCCCAAAGGAGGGACCAGCGTGACCCGGGAACTTCCCGACCTGCCCCACGTCCGACGCCCATTCACCAGGATCACGCGCGGTTTCGCAGCCGCGGTTCTCGCACTGGCGCTCACCGCATCATTGGCGATGCACTCGGCAGCAGACGAGCTCGATGATCGGCAGGCGCAGCTTCGTCAGCAGATGGCCGAGCAGGCCGCTGTGGTGGAGGGCGCCAACGCCCAGCTGGCCTCGGCGGTCCAGGCCCACGAGGCTGCACGCAATGAGTTGTCCTACGCCGAGGCGCAGCTGGCCGAGGCCGAGGCCGCCGAGCGTGCCGCCGCGGAGCTGGACCAGCAGCGCGCAGCCGAACTGAGTGAGGCGGAGGCCGAGCTGGCCCAGGCCAAGGCAGATGTGGCGGCCGCCGTGGCCGCTCTGGAAGCGGTCAACGGCAGGCTGAACGAGGAGATCCTCGTCACGACTCAGACGAGCCACGGCCTCCTCAATCTGGCGATGCTGTTCTCCGACGTAACGGTCGCCAACCTCAACCAGCGCGCCCAACTCGCTGAGACGCTGTTCGACTCATCGGCTCTTGAGCTGGACGAGCTCGAGATGCGCAAGCTGATGCTTGAGGACGCGCAGGCGGCCGCCGACGTCGCTGAGCAGGCCGCGCAGGCTGCCCGGGAGGCGGCCGCGGAACAGCTGGCGGCCAGCGAAGCTGCGGCCGAATCAGCAGCCTCACTACGCGGACAGGTGGCTCGACTGGTCGCCCAGACGAGCACCGCGGAGGCCAACGCCACCTCTCAGCTGGCCGCCGAGGAAGGGCGACAGGCCGCGCTCGCCCAGGAGAACGCCGCTGTGGAGCAGCGGATCAAGGATCGGATCGCCGCGCAGAAGGCGGCCGCGGAGAAGGCCGACAAGCAGGCCGCCGAGAAGGCTGCGGCGGAGAAGGCCGCCCGTGAAGCGGCTGCCCGAGAGGCGGCGGCTAAGCAACAGGCAGCGTCGCGCAGTGCGACCAAGACCACGGCACCCGCCCCCGCCGCAGCCCCGGCACCGGCGCCCGCGAAGACCAGCACCTCCACCGGGTCCGGGTTCATGTTCCCGGTGGCCGCCCGCATCACGTCGAGTTACGGGATGCGGCTGCATCCCGTGCTCGGATACTGGAAGCTGCACGACGGCACAGACTTCGGCGCCTCGTGCGGCACCCCCATCCGCGCCGCTGCCTCCGGGGTGGTCTCGGAGCGCTACTACAACGCCGGCTACGGTAACCGCCTGATGATCGATCACGGGCGGGTGGACGGATACTACGTGACCACCGGGTACAACCACGCGTCGCGCTACATCGTCGGCGTGGGCCAGCGGGTCTCGCGTGGACAGGTGATCGGCTACATCGGCAGCACCGGATACTCCACCGGTTGCCACCTCCACCTCATGGTCTGGCAGAACGGTTCGGTGGTCAATCCGATGGCCCGGTGGTTCGGCTGACCCGTGCCATACTGGTCGAATGCCCAGGGAGATCGGGCGCAAGCTGATTGCGCAGAACAAGAAGGCTCGGCACGATTACCACATCGGTGACGTGTTCGAGGCCGGCCTGGTGCTGACCGGCACCGAGGTCAAGACGCTGCGCGCCGGCCGTGCCACCCTCCTCGATGCGTACGCCACCGTCGATGACAACGGCGAGGCCTGGCTGATCAACGCACACATCCCCGAGTACGAATTCGGCACGTGGCGCAACCACTCGGCGCGGCGGACCCGCAAACTGTTGCTGCACCGCAAGGAGATCGCCAAGATCTCTCGAGAACTCGACGGGTCCGGGAAGACTCTTGTTCCGCTGTCCATCTACTTCAACGACGGGTACGCCAAGGTGGAGATCGCCATCGGCACCGGCAAGAAGGACTGGGACAAGAGGCACACCCTCGCCGAGCGTGACGCCAAGCGTGAGGCCGAGCGGGCGCTGGCCAGCAGGAACCGGTACAACCGGGGGTGAGTCGGGGTCCGGTCAGGGGCCTTCCGGGTGTGCTGAACCCCCACTGGGCACCACACTTGATCCCATGACCGCTTACCCCCAGCACCCCACCACCCACGTCACTGAGGCGGCCCGGGACCGTGCCATCGCCCACCTGCAGGCGTGCTACGCGCAGGGTCAGCTCAACGAGACGGATCTCGACCGGCGGCTCGATCAGGCGTTGGGTGCTCGGGACCGGGCGGAGCTCAACCGATCCCTGGCGGGGCTGGCCCGCATCGCGCCTGCGGCGCTCCGCGCTCCCGCACCTGGAATTCCGGCCCCCGCCGACAACGTCGGTGCCGGGCTTGCGCAACTGTCCGGCCTCTTCACCTCGTTCGTCGGCCCCGCCGTCGTCAAGGCCGTGGCCACGCCGGGCTCGCGGGTGTGGTGGGAGGCGGCGAGGGCACTGAGCCTGCAGGTGACCATGATGGTGGCAGGATTCGCCGCCCTGGTGATCGGCCTGGTCCTCGGGTTCGAGGGCCTGATGGGCCTGGTGTGGCTGGCCTGGTTCGCCGCCACCCTCGCCGCGAGCGTCCGCGCGTTCAACGGGCAGTCCGGCACCGGCCGGTTCGAGAAGGTCCTGTTGGCCCGTCCCCAGCCGCCGCGTGGTCAGCTTCAGCAGACGCGCTATCATGGGTGAGTACAACTCAACAGGGGGGTGACTGGTTTCGACTTGGGACGGTAGTTCCAGGGGAAGCGGGTCGAGGATCCATGCTTATCTCGTAAACGATGCATGGAAACCAATAAGTGCCGAAAACAAGAGCACTCACTTCGTTCTCGCTGCCTGATCAGCGACCGAAGGGTCAGCCCGGACGTGCCTTCCGTCCGGTTCCTGGCCTCATCTAGAAGGCTTGCTGAGCTTCCTGTGTGTCAGGGGTAGCTCGGGACTTTACTGCCACTGGGCTCGTTTGCGACATGCTGACGTGAGTGCAAGAGCCGAGTAAAACGCCTTGTCAGCTGCACCCGGAGAAGCCCTGGTTCATCTCTCGAGGACGCGGGTTCAATTCCCGCCACCTCCACCCCCGTGGGGCCGTCAGTTCGCTGGCGGCCCCTTTCTCCTTGTCAGGGGAGACTCCCGCACCTCCACCCTTCAGGCAATGACGTGCCCTGTTGCGTAGCGCAGGCGGGCACGTCGACGTCTGGCCCCGATAGAGTGGGGCCCGTGATGCACACGGGAGCAGTCGGCGTCGGGCAGCTGCTCATCGCCACGCAGCCTGGTCGAGGTGGCTACTTCGATCGCTCCGTCGTGCTGCTCCTGGAGCACACCGCGGAAGGCAGCCTCGGCGTGTGCCTCAACCGCCTCTCCGAACTTCCGGCAGACAGTATCCAGGAGAGCTTCCGGGACCACCTGACCCCTCCGGCCCGCGTCTTCGAGGGTGGGCCCGTCAACCCCAATGTCGCGATCGTGCTGGGCGAGCCGGCCACAGCTGAAGCCCCACCGCCGGGCTGGGAACGGGTCATCGATGAGATCGGCGTGGTGGATCTCAACTTCCCGCCCGAGCTCATGGAGTCCTCATTCAGTCAGTTGCGCCTCTTCGTGGGCCTGTCCGGATGGGCCGCCGGGCAGTTGGAGAGCGAGTTGATCCGCGGATCCTGGTTCAGGGCCCCGGCGAGACCCGAGGATGTCTTCGGTCACCCGGCTGGGCTCTGGCGTCGGGTCTTGCGCCGGTTGGGCGGGGCCACCGGCCGGTGGTCCACGTGGACGGAAGAGCCGAGCCTCAACTAGTGATGTGCGCGGCTACCATGGACAACCGGCAAGCAAGGAGGCCTGGGTGACCGATGCCAAGGGCAAAGCCCGCATTCTCGTCATCGATGACGACGCGGCGCTTTCGGAGATGCTGCAGATCGTCCTGCGGCAGGAAGGCTTCGACACGGTTCGCTGCAGCACCGGGGAGGTTGCCCTCCAGGAGTTCCGGCAGTCCCGCCCGGACCTGGTACTCCTCGATCTGATGCTGCCCGGTCGCGACGGGGTCGCCGTCTGCCGCGACATCCGCGCCGAATCGGGTGTTCCGATCATCATGTTGACCGCGAAATCAGACACCGCTGACGTGGTCGGTGGGCTTGAGGCCGGCGCAGATGACTACGTGGCGAAACCGTTCAAGTCCAAGGAGCTGATCGCCAGGATCCGCACACGGCTGCGCCGCACCAGCGGCGATGCGGGTGACGACACACTGATGGTCGGAGACCTCACGATTTCGGTGTCGTCCCACGTGGTCCGTCGCGGCGGCACCCCCCTGCCTTTGACGCCGCTGGAGTTCGATCTCCTGCTCGCATTGGCGAAGCGGCCGACGCACGTCTTCACGCGGGAGGCGCTCCTCGACGAGGTATGGGGGTACCGCAACTCGGCAGACACCCGGCTGGTCAACGTGCACGTTCAGCGCCTCCGTGCGAAGGTCGAGCGGGATCCCGAGCGTCCGGAGATCGTCATCACGGTAAGAGGAATCGGATACAGGGCCGGTGAACCGACGCAGTAAGCCCGCGGTGGGAGTCCGCAGGCTCTGGTGGGGGTCGCTGCCGCTCCGAGTGCTCATCTCAACGCTCGGGCTGTCCATCGTCCTCATGTTGCTGGCGGGCATGGTGCTCCTCCAGCAGGCCACCGCCGGGGTCGTAGCAGCGAAGAAGGCGTCCTCGCTGAACGAGGCGGCGGGCGTGTTCGCCTTCATGCAGGCGCAGCTGCGCGGTCCGGAGAATCGCGGCGTGGCCGTTCACGAGTCCCTGAACCGGTTGGCAGATCTCGCAGACGCGCAGGCAGCCCAGTACCGGGTGGTGATCCAGGGGCCCGCCTCGCGCCTGGTCTCCGCTGGAATCCGCCCGGAGTCCGTGCCGGAGCCCCTCATCGCGCAGGTCGAGAACAGCGAGGGGATGTTCGTCACGCCCACCGAGGTGATCTTCACCGATCCAACGGCCGAATCGGAGCCAGGGTGGGCCATCGGAACGGTGCTGCTCGGGGCCAACGGCGAACGCTACCCGGTGTACTACATCTTCCCCATGACCACCGAGACGCAGACACTCAGCGCACTCCAGAGCGCCGTGTCCGGAACGGGCATTGCTCTGGTGGCTGCCCTCGCACTGGTGGCCTACCTCGTCACCAACCAGGTCGTTCGCCCCGTCCGACGCGCGAGTCAGACAGCGCTACGGCTGGCCTCCGGGCAACTGGGGGAGCGGATGGCGGTGCGGGGGACCGACGACCTGGCCAGCCTGGCAAAGTCCATGAACCGTATGGCGGCCCAGTTGCAGCAGCGCATCCGTGAGCTGGAGACGCTCTCAACCCTCCAGCAACGTTTCGTCAGTGACGTCTCGCACGAGCTGCGCACACCCATGACCACCATCAAGATGGCCTCGGACATGATCTACGACTCCCGCTACGCGCTGGACCCGCTGACTGCACGTTCGGCCGAGTTGATGAGTCTCGAGATCGACCGGTTCGACGGCATGCTGGCTGACCTGTTGGAGATTTCCAGGTTCGACGCCGGAGCGGCGGTCCTGACCCTTGACGAAACGGACGTGGGCTCGCTCGTCGAAGCTGAGCTCGCAGCGGCCCGTCGGATGGCCGAGAAAGTGGGTGTCGAACTGGTCTTGGAGCGGCGCAGCGCCGACACCACGGCTTCGGTGGACTCACGCAGAATCCGGCGCATCCTCCGCAATCTCATCACCAACGCCATCGAGCACGCGGAGCAGCAACCAGTTGAGGTGGTGGTGGCCTCGAACGACCAGGCTGTCGCTGTGACGGTGCGGGACCATGGCGTCGGGTTTGCCGCGGAGGACGCGGCGCGGGTGTTCGACCGCTTCTGGCGTGCGGACCCGAGCCGGACGCGCATCGTGGGAGGTTCGGGGTTGGGCCTGGCCATTTCAATGGAGGACGCACGGCTCCACCGTGGATGGCTGACGGCGTGGGGCCGTCCCCACCGCGGGGCCCAGTTCCGCCTGACCCTTCCCCGGGCGCCCGGTCATGAGCTCACGATCTCACCGCTGTCGGTCATCCCCGTCGACGACAAGCCGAAGGAGGTGCACCGGTGAGACTGCTGCTGGCAGCCCTGCTGAGCGTGATTCTCGCCACCGGGTGCACCCACATCCCCACCGCGGGGCCCGTCGAGGAGGTGCCGGTGTCCGCCGAACCCAGGGGGATCGACATCGCGCCGCAACCCCCCGTCGCGGGCATGCTCCCCTCCCGCCTCGTCGACGGCTTCCTCCAGGCGATGGCGTCCCCCGAGGGGGATTACTCGATCGCCAGGCAGTACCTGACCGAGGACGCGGCACAGCGGTGGGAGCCCACCGATGCCGTGGTCTTCGATGGCCTGGTGGTGGGTGGACCCGCCACCGCGACCCTGGACGCCACCCAGCTGGGCACTATCGACGAGCACGGCCGCTATTCCTCTGAGCCCGGCGACCTTGAGCACGACTTCGGGGTGGTCAGCCAGGGCGGGGAGTGGCGCATCGACTCGCCGTTGCCTTCGCTGATGGTGTCGCGCTACATCTTCGAGCGTTACTACGAGCGGGTGCCCCTCTACTTCATGAGCCGCTCCGGAACCCATGTGGTACCAGACCCCATCCACCTGCCCGAGATGCTCGTCACACCCACGGCGGTGGTCGAGGCCCTACTCAACGGGCCGTCGGAGGCTGTTGACCAGGCTGTTACCGACGCCATGCCCAGTGGAATCAGCCTCGCAGATGAGGGCGCCACCATCGAGCAGTCCGGCGTGGTCACGGTCAACCTGGAGGGCCTCTTCGACCGGCTGGGCGACGATGCGCGCAGGAGGCTGGGAGCGCAGCTGTTGTGGTCATTGACTGCCATTCCCCGCGTGACGGGGCTCGTAGTGACAAGCGACGGTGTCCCGTTCACGTTGCCGGGGGCCCGCGCCGACGGGGCTCTCGAGCTGGCCAGCCAGCAGGGGTATCAGATCCTTTCGCGCGCCGCCACCGTCGACCTTTTCGGCATCAGGGAAGGAACACCGGGACGCGTGACCGGCGACAGCCGGTTTGAGCCGTGGGGCACCACGGTCGCCGACGCGGCCGACCTGGCGGTGTCCCTGGACGGCGACACCGCTGCGCTCATCGACGCCACCCGCAGCACACTCTTGATGGGCAGCATGCGCGGCGAGTTCGGGGAGGTTGCGGTGCCCGTCACCAACCTCAGATCGCCACAATTCGTTCTGGGGACTCTCTGGCTGATGGGCGACGACACGGAGGGCGTGCCCAGGCTGTTGACGGTGGACCGCATGGGCTCGGTGACGGAGGTCAAGCTGTCTCTCCCCGTTGGGCGAGAGCTCGAGGACTTCGCGGTGTCGCCCGCCCAGGCCAGGGCGGCCCTCCTGCTGTCCGGGGAGGGGAGCCGGACGATGGGAATCGCCACCGTCGTGCCTGTCGGCGAGGTGGAGGTCGTGGACTGGCGCGCCCTACCGATGATGGCGGCCTCGGGAGACATGGTCGGCGACGTGATGGCGCTCGCCTGGCACGCCGAGACGTCGATCGCGGTGGCCGGCTCCGCCGGGGGAGTGAGGTCGGTGTTCGCGGTCGAGGTCGACGGTTCGCTGGTCGAGGAACTGGGACCCTTCACCGGAGCTGTGGAGGAGCTCACCGCCATGGCCCGCCTCGGTGGTGGTTCGATCGCGCTGCGCACCGACGTCGGGGTCACGTGGCGTTACGAGGCGCGGACCCGATGGACAAGGCTTGCCGAAGGGATCACGGCCATCGCCTACGCGAGCTGAGTGCTCCGTCGACCAGCTGTGGATAACGGGAAATCGGGCGTGTTCGCTCCCATCATGGACCATGACCTCTCTCCTCCACACCGCCGCCGACCTGTTCCTGGGCGCTTCCTGCCCGGGCTGTGGAGGAGCCTGGTTCGGACTCTGCGCCGAATGCCGTACCGCTCTGGAGATTCCGGTCCGCCTGGTGCACCGCGATCTCCCGGTGCCCCTGTATGCCGCGTGCCCCTACCGGCCGATCCTCGCCCATGTGGTGCCCCGATACAAGGATGACGGAGCGCTGCACCTGGACCGTGTGCTTGGGCACCTGCTGGCCCGGGCGGTCAGGGCTGTGGACCCGGAGCCGGGCACCGTCGTGGTGCCGGTGCCGTCGATGTCATCCTCCACCCGGGCACGGGGATACGACCACGCGTACCGCCTGGCGAGGATCGCCGCCCGGGAAATGGGGCTGCCAGCGAAGCGGGTGGCGCGTCGCCTGGCCAGTGGCTCAGACCAGGAGGGGCTGACCCGTCAGGAGCGGGCCGAGAACCTCCACTCCAGCATGGAGGCGCGGCCGATGAACGGAAGCGCCCTTGTCGTCGACGACGTGGTGACCACGGGGGCCTCACTGCGGGAGACCATCCGTTGCCTGAGGGCGGCCGGGGTGCCCGTGGTGGGAGCTGCGGTGGTGGCGGATGCCGACTATCGCTGAATGGTCGGGCAAGTCCATGACAGCGTTGCCCCGGAGGGGTAGCGTTGATTCATGGACGAGCCGCAGGGGAGAGATCACCTGCGGCTCTGTGCATCAGCTTCAGGGACGCTCCCTGGGGTGGTGTTCGAGTCGGGTTCGTCGAGAGCCCCACGACAGACGGAGGAAGCATGGATATCGTCGTCACCGGTCGGCATTGCACGATCAATCCCGAGCTGAAGGAACTGGTCAACGAGCGTTTGGCCGCCGTGGAGCGATTGCAGGATCGAGTGATCCGCGTCGAGGTCGAGTTCCACGCCTCGGAGGGCACGAAGGATCCTTCGGACGCCGTCGTCGTGCAACTGACCCTGCGCAGCAGTCGTGGGCCCGTGATCCGTGCCGAGGCGCGTTCCAACGACAAGACGGCCGCCTTCGACATGGCCCTCGAGCGGCTCATGAGCCAGCTCCGCAAGGCGGCAGACCGCAGGAAGACCCATCGCGGGCTCCGCGCAGGCAACATCGCCGAGATCGTCCGTCCGGTGGCTGAGGTCAACGGGCACGGGTCCGACGATGTCGAGACGCGCGAGGTGGCCGGGCTTGTGGTCACGGGCGATGGGCCCCTCGTGGTTCGCGAAAAGGAGTTCAGCACGGCGCCGCTCACCCTCGCTCAGGCCCTCGATGAGATGGAGCTGGTGGGGCATGACTTCTTCCTCTACCAGGATGCTGACAGCGGCCGCCCCTCGGTGGTCTACCGGCGCAAGGCGTACAACTATGGCGTGATCCACCTCAACCTCACCTGAGGCCCGAACCACGGCGGCGTCCCGGAGCTGTCCGGGCGCCGCCGTGTGCCGTGCGTTGGTGGCGGGCGTTAGGATGGCTGGCGGTACCGTCGCGAGCTGTCGCGGTGTTTTCGAGATGAAGAGGAACCGACCTGTGGGTGTCATGGATTTTCTGAGCGGCATAGGCTCCGGGGCCCAGCTCCGCAAGCTGCAGAAAGTGGCCGATCAGGTCAACTCCATCGAGGAGGAGTTCCAAGCCATGTCGGACGCCGAGTTGCGTGCCGAGACGGACACCTTCCGCGCCCGCATCGAGGACGGCGAGTCGTTGGACCGCATCATGCCTGAGGCGTTCGCCACCGTGCGGGAGGCGTCGGTACGGGTACTCGGCAAGCGCCACTTCGACGTCCAGCTGATGGGTGGCGCCGCGCTGCACTGGGGAAACATCGCTGAGATGAAGACCGGTGAGGGCAAGACGCTCGTCGGCACGCTCCCCGCGTACCTCAACGGGCTCACCGGCAAGGGCGTCCACATCGTCACCACCAACGACTACCTGGCCAAGTACCAGTCCGAACAGATGGGGCGCATCCACCACTTCCTGGGGCTGGAGGTGGGCGCGATCCTGGCCTCCATGACGCCCGAGGAGCGCCGGGTCGCCTACGCCTCAGACATCACCTACGGTACCAATAACGAGTTCGGGTTCGATTACCTCCGCGACAACATGGCGCTCCGCAGGGAGGACCTGGTGCAGCGGGGACATCACTTCGCACTCGTCGATGAGGTGGACTCCATCCTCGTCGACGAAGCCCGCACCCCGCTGATCATCTCCGGTCCCGCAGAGGACACCCATGAGTGGTATCCCGTTTTCGCCAAGCTTGTCCGGACCCTGCGCCGCGACGTGGACTACGAGGTCGACGAGAAGAAGCGCACCATCGCCGTGCTGGCGCCCGGGATCGAGAAGGTCGAGGACCGGCTGGGCATCGAGAACCTCTACGAGTCGGCCAACACGCCTCTGATCTCCTACCTCAACAACGCCATCAAGGCCCAGGAGCTGTTCAAGCGAGACAAGGATTACGTCCTTGCCGGTGACGAGGTGCTCATCGTCGATGAGCACACCGGCCGCACACTCGCCGGTCGACGCTACAACGAGGGCCTCCACCAGGCGCTGGAGGCCAAGGAGGGCGTCCGGATCAAGGACGAGTACCAGACCCTGGCCACCATCACGCTGCAGAACTACTTCCGCATGTACGACAAGTTGGCCGGGATGACGGGCACCGCGAAGACGGAGGAGTCCGAGTTCCAGAAGATCTACGGGCTGGGGGTGATCCCGATCCCCACCAACCGCCCCATGATCCGGCTCGATCAGCCGGACCTGATCTACCGCACCGAGGAGGCCAAGTACGAGGCCATCGTCAAGGACGTCGTGGAACGCCACGCTCAGGGCCAGCCGATCCTCCTGGGCACGGCGTCCGTGGCGAAATCCGAGCTGCTCTCGGGGCTGCTCAAGCGAGCCAACGTCCCTCATGAGGTGCTCAACGCCAAGCACCACGAGCGCGAAGCCTCGATCGTCGCGGAGGCCGGACGCAAGGCGGCGGTGACCGTCTCCACGAACATGGCCGGCCGAGGCACGGACATCATGCTCGGGGGCAACCCCGAGTTTCTCGCGGACCTGCAGCTCCGCAAGGCCGGGCTGGACCCACACGAGACGCCCGAGGAGTACGAGGCGCAGTGGTCCGAGACCTTGGCCTCGCTTGAGGCGCAGGTGAAGTCTGAGCACGACGAGGTGGTTGAGGCCGGCGGCCTCTATGTGATCGGCTCGGAGCGCCACGAGTCACGCCGCATTGACAACCAGTTGCGTGGCCGCTCGGGCCGCCAGGGTGATCCTGGGGAGAGCCGGTTCTATCTCTCGCTGAGCGACGACCTGATGCGGCTCTTCCGCCCCGAGCTTCTGGAGCGGGCGCTGCTCATGATGAAGGTGCCCGACGACGTCCCCATCGACATGAAATCCGTGTCGCGGTCCATTGAGGGGGCGCAGAAGCAGGTCGAGGGTCAGAACTTCGAAATGCGCAAGAACGTGCTGAAGTACGACGATGTCCTCAACAGGCAACGCCACGCGATCTACGGCGATCGTCGGCGGGTCCTGGACGGGGCGGATGTCTCCGAGCAGCTGAAGAACAGCGTCAGCCGCGTCGTCACGGATGTGGTCCGCGCGCACACCTCCGGCATTCCGGAGGACTGGGACCTGGACACCATGCTCACCGAGCTGCGGACCCTCTACCCGGTCACCATCACGATGGAGGCGCTCGAGGAGGAGCTTCCCGAGCAGAACGAGTTGGTCGAGATGTTCACCGACGACGCGCTGCGGGCCTACGCGGCACGGGAGGAGCAGCTCGGCGAAACCACCATGCGCGAGCTGGAGCGCCAGGTGTTGTTGACCGTCCTGGATCGCAAGTGGCGTGAGCACCTCTACGAGATGGATTACCTCCGCGAGGGAATCGGGTTGCGGGCCATGGCCCAGCGTGACCCACTTGTGGAGTATCAGCGCGAAGGTGGCGACATGTTCGCCGCGATGATGGATGCCTTCATGGAAGAGGTGGTGGGCTTCCTGTTCAACCTGGAGGTGACGGTCCGTCCCGCTGAGCCGAAGCTGAGCGTCGGCCTGATCACCGATGAGACCGGAGCGCCCGTCCAGGTGCCCACAGTCGGGGCGAGCACGCCGGCGCCCGACGCGCCGCTCGCGAAGGGTCTGGAACGGCGCTCGGACACCAACCTCACCTATTCGGCGCCGGACGAAACCGGTGAGGTCACCCAGACTGGCGCAGCTCCGGCCACCGCCACGGACAAGGTGGGCCGTAACCAGCCCTGCCCCTGTGGGTCTGGGAAGAAGTACAAAATGTGCCACGGACGGCCTGGGGCCTAGGAGCCTGCTGAACAATCATGCCTCGGCTGCGGCGCACCGGATCGGGCGATCTGGCACCCCTCCATCTGGATATGGACGTCTAGGCCGCCAGCTGGTCCAGCACCCCGACGGGGGCCAGCACGATCAGTTCCGTGCACCGCCAGGAGTTCCGCCTCGCGTCGAGACGAAGCACGCAGCTGATAGACCGGCCGTTGACATCTACGCAGACGGTGGCCTCGACGGCCCTGACCGTAGGCATCTGGGAGCGCACCCGGCCCACCTTGATGCGCTTGAAGACGCCACTGTCCACGTAGCGTGACAGATTCTCGAACGCAGCATGCCCCAGGTGGGGACGGACCTGATGGAGCGGCCTGCGACCCATCAGGGCCTCCACCACCACGCGGATGAGGTTCATGGCCTGCGGAGGAGCTGGTTGGTGAGCCGGTGCGGGGACCAGGACAGGCCTGGTGAGGACGGTGATCGGCATCGGGAAGTTCATGGCCCTGACGCTAGGCCGGGGCCTGCCGACGGGGCCAGGCTCGACGGGCGGGCGGACAACACCTCCGTTCCTGCGGACAACACCTCGGGAAACTCGGACAACACCTCGGGCGATCCGGACAACACCTCGGGAGGTTCGGGAACGGGCCTCAGCCGCCGCCGAACATCAGGACAAGGCCGCCGACCGTGAACGCCACCATCATCGACAGCAGCGGCACATGCGCCCAGACCCGACCCGGATGGGTGCGCAACGCAATGTCGTGGGTGACCAGCACCCCGGCCACATGCCCCCCGACAATGAGGAGGACCTGCACGACGGCGATCACGGTGGGGTAGCCGAACAGACCGGTGCCCGGTGCGGCCTCCGCCAGTCCGAACACGTTCCAGCCGAGACCCATCGGGTCGCTGAAGCGGATCACGGTGCGCTGACCCTCCAGGTAGAGCATCGTCGAGTAGTGGGCGAGGGCGTAGCCGGCCACCAGCGGGATCAGGCCCGGCGCAAGCGCGTCCACGCGGCCCCGGCCGTACGCCCGGGCGCCGAGCCAGAACAACGCGTAGATCGCTCCGACGCTGCCGAGCAGACCCGCCAGTGCAGCGGGCCAGGCCCACACATCCAGGTCCTGAGTGGCGCGCACCCACCACGCGGTGTTCGACAGTGCGTCGAACAGGGTGCCCCCCAGCAGGACGCTGGCCAACACCGTCAGGTGTGCCGGTGCGCGCCAGGAAGCCAGATTCCGTAGGGGATTCATCCAGAGCAGGATTCCTCTGGCGTTCCGACCCCAGGGGGAGAGCCGCGCAACAGAGGAGGCGTAGGCCTCAAAGGGATCCGCCTGGGCTATCCACCGCTGTCCGCGCACCATCACCCCGACGACGACCCAGGCGACCCAGGCCGCGGCGAACCCACGCAGCACAGGCAGCGTCGCCCCATCGGGCTGCACGAGTTCGAGGTACAGGAAGGCCATCAACGCCCCGGCGGCCGGCAGCCGCGACCCCTGAGCCCCACCGGGGGTGGCTGCCGCGGTGGCGCCGGTGAACCTCAGCAGAAGGCGGAGCGGATTGGTCCGACGGTAGACGCCGCCGAAGATCAGAGAGATCGGAACCAGACCCACCCACAACAGAACGTAGACGAATCCGAAGACGGGGTTGTCGATGCGGTCCACGCCGAAGGTGAGCGCCATCGCGGCCAGCAGCCACACCAGGCCCACCGCGATCCGAAGGGGACGCGAGAACCAGGGCGAATCCACCACCCGGGTGAGCCGGGGCAACTCGATACCGGTGTGGTCGCGGTAGCGCGGAGTCCTCCACGCATAGAGCGCCACCCAGAAGGTCACAATCAGGACCACCGCGGCCCCGCCCAGCACGAGTTCGAACGGAAGCGGAAGGTCGCCTCTGGAGGCGATCCCGTGCAGCAGGATCACTTCACCACCAGATCAAGCCAGATGGCGTCGGTGACGTGGGACTCCACCTCGTAGGTGCCCGCCATGGTGGCATCGAACACGATCTCGGTGGGGACCCCCGCCACCAGATCCTGTTCGATCTCGTAGCCGTGGACGTGGGCGCGATCCTCGGAGGGAACAGTGATCCGCAGCGTCACTTCGGCACCCAGCGGGACGTCCACCCGACGGGTAGCGGCCGGAGGGTCTGTGACCTCCAGCTCGATCGTCAGCGGTGCCGCGGCGGGAGCCGCGCAGGCGGAGAGGCCGCTGAGCACGGCCCACGTGAGGAGAATAAGGATCTTGCGCACCATGTCGTCGTCGAACCTACTCCGATCACGCGCCACCTGCATCTAGGCTGGCCACGTGAAGCGTCAGCTGGTGTTCATCCCGATCGCGGAAGGCGAGTTGGGCGTCCTCGCGGGCGACCCGCCCGTCGTCAACAGGCCCGCCTACACGGTGACTCCTGAGCTGCTCGCCGAGCTGGGTTATCTCGAGGCGGAGTCCGAGGATGCCGAGTACGCGGCCTTGATCCTGGCTTCGCTGGCGGGGCTGACAACCCACGGCGTGCGGTTGGTGGTGGTGGCTGAGGTGACCACGGACCTGATCGGGCCGGCCGAGGACCCCTTCAACGGTGAGGTGCGCCTGAGCAGCTGCCCCGTGTCGGCGATGACAGCATGGTTCGCCGAGGAGGAGGGCGTGGACTATGCCGACGCGGCCGTGATCGCCCGCGGCCTCACCATCGACCAGGCGTGGGATCTGCCAGAGGTGCAGGAGTTGCTGCAATCCCACGATCTCCTGTGGAACGACCGCGTCGAATACCGGCGAGGAACCTGAGGAAGGGAAGGCGCGATCATGCCACGATCCATCTGGAAGGGCGCGGTGTCCTTCGGACTGGTGTCCATCCCGGTCAAGTTGTACGGGGCCACCGAGGACAAGGACGTGTCATTTCGACAGGTCCACTCCAGTGACGGCGGCCGGGTCCGTCAGCAACGCGTCTGTGAGAAGTGCGGCGAGGTGGTGGCCTACGCGGACATCGCCAAAGGCTACGAATCGGCCGACGGCAGGGTCGCGGTCCTGACGGACGAGGACTTCGCCAATCTGCCGCTGAGCACCCTGAAGACTGTGGAGGTGGTGCAGTTCGTCGACCAGAACGAAGTGGACCCAGGGTTCTTCCAGCGCACCTACTTCCTGGAGGCTGAGGCGGCCGGGCAGAAGCCCTACGTGTTGCTGCGGGAGGCGCTCGCCAAGGAGGACAAGGTGGCGGTGGTGAAGGTGGCCCTCCGCAGCCGCGAGTCGCTTGCCCTGATTCGGCCCAAGGGCGATCTGCTGCTCCTGCACACCATGTACTGGCCGGATGAGCTGCGCGACGGTGAGTTCGCGGCCCCGTCTGCGGAGGTGAAGATCTCGGACGCGGAGATGGAGATGGCCAAGCTGCTCATCGCCCAGTTGGAGGGCACGTTCGAGCCGGAGGCTTATCAGGACTCCTACCGGGAGGCCTTGCTGGAGGTGGTCGAAGCGAAGCTCGCCGGGACGTCGGCCCCGGCCTCGTCGGACACCTCAGCCCCGTCGGGCGATGTCGTGGACCTCATGGCGGCGCTGAAGGCCTCAGTGGAGGCCGCGAAGAAGCGGCGTGAGGCGGCCGCGGGCTGACGCTGTCAGCGTGCCAGCCACACGGCGGCACGCCGCTCCAGCCCAGCGAACGCGTCCCTGATGAACGGCTCGATGAGTCCTTCGACCTTCTTGCCCACCAACGGAATCCGCACCGCCAGGTCTCCTGTGTAGCGACCCCGCGTGCCCTCGCCCTCGGGGCTCAACAGTGTCGCGGCGTTGACGGCGATCGGCATGCCCGGCACCTCCACGTCCACCACGCCGCGGACGCTGCCGTCCGCCTCCGCGGGCTGGAATCGGAAGATCTGCGTCAGCGATACCGTCTGCCCTACGAACTTGGACAGGTTTCCCGGAACCGGCAGCTTCATCTCGAGCCGCGTGGCCTCCTGTCCGATGGAGACGTTGTGCTCGAGCGCCCCGGCGTGCCTGGCCACGTCAGCGATGAACTCCTCGTTGCGCATCAGCGCAACCACCGAGGACGGGGCCGCAGCGTACTGGTGGGTGTAATCCAAATCCATACCGCCAGCCTAGTGGGCATCCCTGATCCGTAGGATTGCCCCATGAAGATAGACCTGCACACGCATTCCCGGGTCAGCGACGGGACGGACACCCCGACCAGCCTGGTGATGAAGGCCTTCGAGGCAGGGCTGGACGTCATCGCCCTCACGGATCACGACACGTTCGGCGGCGTCGGGGAGGCGCAGGAGGCAGGCAAGCGCATCGGGGTCAAGGTGGTGGGCGGGATCGAGATGTCCACCGAGCACTCCGGCAGCTCGGTCCATCTGCTCGGTTACGGATGTGACCCGTTCGACAGGGAGCTCAATGCAGAGCTCGCCCGGATCCGATTCGGGCGCACCCAGAGGCTCCCGGCCATGGTGGCCAAGCTCAACGAGGCCGGGCTCGCCATCACGCTCGAGGACGTGATGGCCGCGGCCAACGGCGCGCCCGTGTTGGGCCGTCCCCACGTGGCGGACGCGTTGGTGGCGAAGGGCTACGTGGTCGACCGGGACGAGGCCTTCGCGCTGTGGATCGGCGACGACAGGCCGGGCTACGTGCACCGCTACGCGTGCCCACTGGAGCGCGCCATCGATCTGGTCCACGCAGCCAGGGGTGTGGCAGTCATCGCCCATCCATGGGGCCGTGGGGGGCAGGCCGTGCTGCCCGCTCCGTACCTGGAGTCCCTTGCCCGGGAGCATGGTCTTGAGGGAATCGAGGTGGAGCATCCCGACCATGATGAGGAGACCCGCTCCCTGCTGTTCGAGATGGGTGCCCGGGTGGGACTGGTGCGTACCGGCTCGAGCGATTACCACGGTCTCGGGAAGAAGCGGAACCCGCTGGGGGCCAATCTGACCCGACCCTCCGCCTACCGCGACCTTCTGGCTCGGATCCGGCGCCGGGGAGGCGTCGTCTAGGACGCTATTCTTGGGCCTCGCATCCCATCGCTTCCCGTTTAGGCAGGTTAGGCCCATGTCGCTCTCCCTCGATGACACGTTCGATCCCGAGGCCTCGCTGGCCCGCTCGACTCAGCGCAGCGTCGAGATCGAGCAGAAGATCACTCAGGATCCCAGCGGCTTCAGGATCCTGACGGGGGACCGCCCCACCGGAAACCTGCACATCGGGCACTACTTCGGCTCGCTTCAGAACCGGGTCCGCCTGGCCGCTCTCGGGGTGGAGACCTTCGTGGTGATCGCCGACTATCAGGTGATCACTGACCGCGACGGCGTGGGGCCGATCAGGGAGCGCGTCTACTCGCTGCTGGCGGACTACCTCGCCGTCGGTCTCGACCCGGATCAGGTGACGATCTTCACCCACTCCCAGATCCCAGCCCTCAATCAGCTGATGCTCCCGTTCCTCTCCGTGGTCACCGACGCCGAGCTACGACGGAACCCCACGGTGAAGACCGAACTCGACGACACTGGGGACCGCCCCATGTCCGGGCTCATGCTCACCTATCCGGTGCATCAGGCCGCGGACATCCTCTTCTGCAAGGCGAACCTCGTGCCGGTCGGCAAGGACCAGCTGCCGCACCTGGAACAGGCCCGGGTGATCGCCCGTCGCTTCGACGAGCGGTACGGCCGCGTGGACCCGACGAGGCCCGTCTTCCCCGCGCCCGAGGCGCTGCTGAGCAAGTCCGGGACCGTGCTCGGCCTCGACGGCACCAAGATGTCGAAATCGAAGGGCAACACCATCGAGCTCGGCATGACGGCCGACGAGACGGCGAGGCTCCTCAAGCGGGCCGTGACGGATTCGGACCGTCAGATCACCTACGATCCCGTTGCCCGCCCGGAGGTGTCCAACCTCGTCAATCTCGCCGCGCTCTGCCTCGACCGCGACCCCGCCGAGGTGGCCGACGAGATCGGCGACGGAGGCGGAGGCGGGCTGAAGAAGCTCGTCACCGCGGCCGTCAACGACTACTTCGCGCCCATCCGCGCGCGCCGAGCCGAGTTGGTGGGGGAACCCGGCTATCTGGAGCAGGTCCTGGCCAACGGGAACAGCCGCGCCACCGACGTCGCCGAACAGACCCTCAACGAGGTCCGTCAGGCAATGCAGATGGTGTACTGAGCCTCACTCGGCAGCGGGCGTCTCCGCCGCGACCTCGACCCCACCGCGGGTGCGGCGACGGCGACGGCGGGGCTTCCGCTCGGCCTCGGCGTGCTTGTCCTGTGCCGGGTGGTCGCCGGCGGGCTCCGTCGAGCGCCGTGACCGGTGCTTGGGCGCCTCCACGGGGGAGTGCCGCGCGTCGACTGCCTTCGCCCGCGACGCCACGTGGCCCGGCATCCGCCCCTTCGTGCCTTCGGGGATGTCGAGATCCGTGTAGAAGTGCGGCGACGACGAATAGGTCTCCGCCGGCTCCGCCAACTCGAGGCTGAGGGACTGGTTGATCAGCTTCCAGCGGTGGAGGTCTGCCCAGTCCACGAACGTGACCGCGACACCGGAGTTCCCAGCGCGACCGGTGCGCCCGATGCGGTGGACGTAGGTGGCGTCCGTGTCCGGGCACTCGTAGTTGATGACGTGGCTGACGCCGACGATGTCGATGCCGCGCGCCGCGACATCCGTGGCCACCAGGACCGAGATGGTGTTGGCGCGGAACTTCTTCAGTGACCGTTCGCGGGCCTCCTGGTTGAGGTCGCCGTGGATTGCGGCCGCGGCGAACCCGCGATCCACCAGCTCGTCCGTGAGCCGCTGCGCTGCGCGCTTGGTGCGGCAGAAGATCATGACCTTCGTCGTCTGATTGCCCTGCAGCAGGCGCCCGACCATCTCGGGCTTGTCCAGGTCGTGGGCCTGGTAGACGTACTGGTCGATGTCCGGCACGGTCATCTTCGCGTCGTGCCCCTCGGCGCGGATGTTGACCGGCCGGTTGAGCGTGGCGCGGGCCAGGGTCAGAATCGGTGCGGGCATCGTGGCCGAGAACAGCATCGTCTGGCGGTCCTTGGGCGCCTTGCGCTGGAGGCGCTCGATGTCCGGGAGGAAGCCGAGGTCCAGCATCTCGTCGGCCTCGTCGAGGACCAGCACCTGCACGCGGCTGAGGTCCAGTGCGCCGCGGTCTGCGAGGTCGAGCAGGCGGCCGGGGGTGCCCACCGCGATGTCGATTCCCGACTCCAGCGCACCGAGCTGTTCGTCGTAGCCGGTGCCACCGTAGATGGTGAGGACCCGCATCTTCAGGTGCTTCCCGGCGATGTCGAGGTCTCGCCCGACCTGGAGGGCCAACTCTCGGGTGGGACACACCACAAGAGCGCGCGGCTTGCCGTGCGTGGGCTTCTCACCGCCGGACGTGGTGACCATAAGGTGGAGAAGGCTGACGCCGAAAGCCAGCGTCTTTCCGGTTCCGGTGCGGGCCTGACCGATCAGGTCCGTGCCGCTGATGGCCAGGGGGATGGCCAACGTCTGGATGGCGAAGGGGTGGACGATCCCCACCTCGGCCAGAGCCGAGGTGATGGATTCGTGGATGCCGAGGTCGGCGAAGGTCTCGTCGACCGGAGTCTCGTTGTCGCTCAGGGCTCAAACCAATCTGGAAGAACTCACGGCACGGTTGGCGCACCGGAGGCGGAGCGTTGCTGCCCGCAGGCCCTCAGTCTAACGCAGGCCGGCTACACCGCGCCGAAGCCCACCCTGCCAGAGCTGGGGGAGCCCAGGTCGAGGTAGGCGATCCGCTGGCCCGGGATGAGCACGCGGCGCCCCTTGTCGTCGGTGAGCTCCAGCAGCGTGGAGTGCTCGACGGCCTCACGGAGCTGTGTGATCAGCTCATCCGGGGACGCGGTGGCGTCGATGGTGACCTCACGGGGGATGTCGGTGATGCCGATCTTGACTTCCATAGTGGCCACTCTAGCGAGAGCTGCCAAGCTCAGGGTTCCAGGCGCACGAGGATGACCGTCACATTGTCCTTGCCGCCCTGACTGTTGGCCCACAGCGCGAGTTCCTCAGCCAGGGACCCCGCCCCTTCGGCCCCCGTGCGCCCGGCCACCAGCCTTGCCATCGCCTCGGGTGAGCTGGCGTAGTTCCACAGCCCGTCGGTGCACAGAAGGAGCCATCCCCCGCAGGTGGGGCGCAGCGTCACCACCGAGGGGGTCACGTCGGAGGCCTGGCGCCCCAGCCACTTGGTGATGGCGTGGGCCTGGATGGACTGCTCCGCCTCCGCCCGGGTCATCCCGAGCAGGATCCGGGCCTGCGCCAGGGAGTCGTCCGTCGACAGCTGACTCGCCATGGCGTCGTCGCCCAGCCAGTAGGCACGGGAGTCCCCGACGTTGGCGACGGTGATCAGCCCATCCTCGACCGTGGCCGCGATCAGGGTGCACGCCGAGGGGTCGTCGTGCGCAGCGACCACCGCGCGGTTGGCCTCCTCGAACGCCTCGACGAAGGCGTCCGCCTCGCTGCTGCCCGCAGCACGCCGCCTGATCAGGACCTCTACCGCGGTCTCAGCGGCGACGAGCGAGGCCAGCTCGGAGCCCCGTGCTGTGCTCACACCATCGGCAACCGCCACCACCGCCGCGGGGCTGGGCTCGGAACGCACGGCCATGGACATGGCGTCCTGGTTGGTGTGGTGTCTGAGCCCCGTGTCGCTGCACCCGCCCACCCACAAGGCCGGCTCGCGTACATAGTGAGCTCTGGAGGAGGGGTTCGGCTCAGACTTCATGCGTCCTCCGTCCGGTGCGGGTGCTGGCTCCATCCTGTCAGAACTCGGGGGGCGGCAGGACCGGCGAGTCCGCAGTCGGGAGGGTGCCCACCCAGAGATCACCGTGGGCGGCGACCCGTTCGAGCATCTGCGCCGGAGTAACCCGGACCGGGGCGTCAGGGCTGAGTGCGGCGACCTCCTCCCAGGTAAGCGGAGTGGCGACCGACGGTGAGTCAAGCCCGCGCACCGAGTAGGCGGTGACGGTATTGCGAGCGGCCAGGTTCTGCCCGTAGTCGACGAAGATGAGATCCGCCCGTGCCTGTTTGCTCATGACGGCGACGAACTGCCGGGGATACCGCTGCGCGAGGTGCTGGGCCAGCGCCATCGCGAAGGCGTGGACGTGCGAGGCGGGGGTCGGCCGGATCGGAACGCTCAGCTGGAGCCCCTTGTTGCCGGAGCTCTTCGCGAAGGCCTCGAGGCCCATCTGCGCGAGCACCGTGGCGGCGAGGATCGCCCCCTTGGCCGAGTCGGCGGGGGTGATGCCCGGGCCTGGATCGAGATCGACGATGAGCGTCGTGGAGCGCGGCTCGTCCGGGCCGCTGAGCAGGATCCCATCGGGTGAACCGGTGGCGTCACGGACCCGCCACTGGGGTGTGTGGAGCTCGACGGCGGCCAGGTTGGCCAACCAGGCCAGGTCCGCGCGGCGGGAGGCCGTGACGTAGGTGACGGTGCCTGCGGAGGTGGCAACATCAACCGACGAGACCCAGGCTGGGGCCCCCGGCGGGACGTTCTTCTCGTAGAACGACTCGCCTGATGTCCCGTTGGGGAACCGGACCCGGGTGAGTGCGCGATCGTGGAGGTGGGGGAGCATCGTGTCCGCGATCTCCACGTAGTAGGCGATCAGCTCACCCTTGGTGAACCCGGAGGGGAACAGCGGCTTGTCCAGGTTGCTCAACGCGAGTGGAAGCCCGTCGATCTCGGTTGCTATGCGCTCACTCATGGCCTCTGCCCTCCGCTCGAGGCCAAGCCTGCCACGGGGCGGTGTGGAAATGTCGGGGGTTGCTGGTTGCATAGGACCCATGCAGTTTCGGGTCCTTCCGCCACCTCCCGTCGAGGCGCACATCCTCACCGGCGAGCAGTTGGCGGCCACGGAGCCAGTCCGCGGAGTCACAGTTGTGGTCGGGGGACCGGGTACCGGAAAGACCACGCTCCTGGCCGCGGCCGCGGCGCGGCGCGTCCGTGAGGGGGGCAGCCTCGAGCGGCTGATCGTGCTGTCGCACTCACGCTCGGCCGCGCAGCAGCTGCGCAGGGAGATCAGCCGACAGATCACGGCGGCTCAGGTGAACCCGCAGGTCACCACCATCCACGGCCTCGCGTTGGGCCTCCTGCGGCGCTACTGGCCCCACGAGGACGCCCCCTGGCGTCTCCTCCGTGCGCCGGAGCAGGAGCAGCGGATCCGCGAGCTGATCCCCGGCATGGGCCCGGACGCGTGGCCCGAGTCGGTCAGGGCGGCACTGGGCACCAGGGCCTTCGCCCGTCAGCTGCGCGAGGTCCTGGCCAGAGCCAGGCAGCTGTCTCTGGATCCTGAGCGCCTGGCCGGGCTCGCCGTCGCCGCGGGGGATGAGACGTTCGCCGCCGCGGCACGATTCATGGAGGACTACCTCACGGTGGGGGACTTCTCCGGCACGCTGGATTACACCGAACTCGTCTACCGCACCCGCCTGCTGCTCACCGAGCCGGGTGTCGCGTCGGGCGTCGGGGCGTCGTTCGACGCCCTCCTCATCGACGACGTCCAGGAGGCGGACCCCGCCCAGGTGGGCCTCCTGGCAGACCTTGCGGGGCTGGGTCTCCCCCTGCTGGCGGTGGGGGACCCCCGGCAACGGATCGGCGGCTACCGGGGCGCCAGCCCCACCGCACTGGCGGATATCGCGGAACTTCCGGGTGCGCGGCTGCTGACGCTGGGGCAAGGCCATCGGGCCACCGCCCGGGTTGCCGGGGCGCTGGATGCGCTCAGCGTCCGGATCGGTCCTCGGCTCGCGCCCCCGTCGCCCACGCCGGTGGCGGGCGTGGGGGAGGCGCACGCCCGTGTCTTCGATGACGAGTCGGCGGAGCTGGCCCATGTCGCGGCGGAGTTGCGGCACTGCGTGGCGGTCGATGGGCTGGCCTGGTCGGACCTCGCCGTGGTGACCCGGGCGGGGCGCACGCAGCTGAGCGCCGTCGCCAGAGAGCTGCTGCGGCTCGGGGTACCGGTGGATGTCTCGGGAGACGAGATCGCGTTGTCCGAGCAGCCGGCCGTCTCCACCCTGCTGCTCGCGCTGACGGTCGCGGCGAGGACCTCGGGGCCCGAGGCGGATGAGGCCCGGCTGCTGGTCTCGTCTCCCCTGTGCGGCCTCGACGGGGTGGCGCAGCGTCGGCTGGGGCGCCAGCTCCTCGCGAGGCACCGCCAGCTCGGCCACTCCCAGGCCCTACTGGCGAAGAGCCTCGCTGACCCCTTGCTCCTCGAGGGACTCGAGTCCGCGGAGGCCGAAGCGCTGCGTGCCCTCGCCGCGCTGTTGGCGGAAGCGTCGGCGATGATGGCGGGCGGCGCGGAGGTGCAGGAGGCGCTCTGGCACCTGTGGGACGGCACCGGGTGGGCGGACCGGCTGCGCGAGCAGGCGCTGAGGGGCTCGCGCCGCGCCAATGCGGATCTCGACGCCATCGTGGAACTGTTCGACCTCGCCTCGAGGCAGGAGGACCTGCGTGGCGCCGCCGGCGCGCAGACGTTCCTGGGTGAGATCTCGGGCCAGGAGATCCCGGCGGATACCGGCCGTGAGCTGACCGCGGCGGGCAGGGGCGTGCGCGTCGTCACCGCGCACCGCACCCGGGGCCTGGGCTGGGAGCGGGTGTGGGTGGTCGGCGTGCAGGAGGGCCTCTGGCCGAGGCTGACCAGGGCCGGCCTCCTGCTCGATTCTGATCGGCTCGGCCCCGAGGAGCTGGCATCCCCCGGAGCGGTGCCGCAGCTCGGCAATGAGCGTCAGCTGTTCTACGTCGCGTGCAGCCGCGCCCGCTCAGCGCTGCATGTCAGCGGCGTCCAGGGTGTCGACGGCGAGGGCGGCCGGCCGTCAAGGTTCCTGGCCGAGCTGGGGGTCGAGGTGGAGCGCATCCACGGCAGGCCGGACAAGCTGCTCTCAGCTTCCGCCCTCGTAGGCGACCTTCGTCGTGCGGCGGTCGACGAATCGTCCTCGCCCGGCCTGCGCCGGGCCGCCGCCCTCAGACTGGCGGGCCTGGCGGCGGCAGCCACCCAGGACGGCAGCCGGGCCTTCCCGGGGGCTGATCCCGATCAGTGGTGGGGGACGGCCGGGCCTACGTCGTCGTCGGCCGAACACAGCGGCCCGGTGGTCATCACAGGATCATCCCTGGAGACCCTGCTGGAGTGTCCGCGCCGCTGGTTCCTCTCGCGGCGGGCCAAGGCTGAGGCTGGCCGCAAGTCCCGGGCCTCCGTGGGAGACGTGGTGCACCTGCTGGCCAAGCATGCCGCCACCGACAACCTCTCGGCTGACCAGATGCGCGCGAAACTGGATGAGGTGTGGCTGCGTATCCCCTTCGAGACGGAATGGTTGTCGGTCACTGAGCGCTCTGAGATCGATCAGGCCATCGAGAGGTTCTCGCGATACCACCACCACAATCCCAACACCCTCCTGGCGGTCGAGCGTCGGTTCAGGGTGCCGCTGACAGTTGCGGGCACGGAGGTTGTGCTGGACGGGACAGTGGACAGGTTGGAGAGGCAGCCGGACGGGCGGCTGCGGGTCGTCGACATGAAGACGGGACGGCGGGTGTTGAAGGAGGCGGACGTGGCGGATCACGCCCAGCTGGGCATCTACCAACTTGCGGCATCGCTAGGCGCCTTCGACGACCTGGCGCCCGGAGAGCGCTCAGTGGCTCCGCCCGCTTTGTTGTTCCTCCGCAGCGGTGATGCCCTGCCGACGCTGGTGGCGCAACCCTCCATCGACGAGGTACCGCGGCTGGCCGGCGTGGAGCCCGGGCCCGGACCCACCTGGGTCCACGATCGGATCGCGGAAGGCGTGGACATCATCCGGGAGGCCCGGTTTGACGCGGTGGAGTGCGACGCCTGCCGCTACTGTGCGTTCGCCGCGTCCTGCCCGGCCAAGGGGCCCAGGACGGGGGTTGCGCGGTGACCATCCATCCCCTCCGCAGGCGACCGTTCTCCTCCCCGGAGCAGCTGATCGACGCCCTGCAGATCCCCTTCTCCCAGGAGCAGCTCGACGCCATCACCGCACCCCTGGAGCCTGCGGTCATCATCGCCGGCGCGGGCAGCGGGAAGACCACCGTCATGGCCGCCCGCGTGGTCTGGTTGGTGGGCACCGGGCAGGTGCGCCCGGAAGAGGTTCTCGGATTGACGTTCACGCGTAAGGCGGCGGCAGAACTGGCCGCGCGGGTGTCCTCCGCCCTGGACCGGGCCGGGGTCCTGACGGGGATCGACGGCGAGGGCGCGGAACTGGTCATGACCTACGACTCGTTCGCGGCCAGGCTGGTGAGCGAGTTCGGGCTGCGGATCGGCATCGACAGGGACCCCGTCATGGTCACCGGGGCGAGTCGATTCCGGCTGGCCACCCGGGTGGTGGCCGACGCGCCCGGCCCCTTCCACAGCATCAGCCGGCTGAGCCACCACAGCATCCCGGAGCGCGTCCTGGCGCTCGACGCGGAGATGCAGTCGCACCTGGTCACTTCGGCGGACGTCGAAGAGGAGTGCGCCCGAGCCGAGCAGCGCTTCGCCGAGGCACCGCTGTACCGGGGCCGGACCATGCGTGACGTCGCCAGGGCCCTGGACGCGACCGCCGAGCGCCGCGAGCTGCTGCACCTCGTCGGCCAGTATCAGGCTATGAAGCAGAGCCTCGGCGTGGTCGAGTTCGCTGACCAGCTCCGCGAGGCGGTGCGGCTGGTCACCCAGGTGCCAGCCGTCGGCGAGGAGCTGCGCCGCCGCTTCCGGGTGGTTCTGCTGGACGAATACCAGGACACGTCCTCGGCTCAGGCGCGCCTCCTCCGCGAGCTGTTCACCGGACCGCCGTCCGGAGACGCCATGGGGTTCCCCGTCACGGCCGTCGGTGATCCCTACCAGGCCATCTACGGGTGGAGGGGGGCGGCGTCGGGCAACATCCTCGACTTCCCGATGCAGTTCCGGCGCGGCGACGGTACCCCTGCATCGCGCCACACCCTCAGCATCAACCGTCGCAGCGGGCAGCAGATCCTCGACGTCGGCAATGCGCTGGCGCGGGGACTCGCCTCAGCCCCGGGCGAGGCTGGCGTCTCCCTCGTGGCCCCCCCAGACGCGCCCAGCGCCATGGTGGCAGCGGCCACCTTCGACACCTTCGCCGACGAGGTGGAATGGATCGCCGAGAGCGTGGTGGCTCGCCACGAGACCGGCACCAGCTGGCTGGATCAGGCCATCCTGGTGCGCCGCAACGCACTGCTGGCGCCGCTGTTCGAGGCGCTGCGGACGCGGGACGTTCCGGTCGAGATCGTGGGCCTCGGCGGGCTGCTGGCACTTCCGGAGGTGGCCCCCATCGTGTCCACGCTGCGGGTGATGGACGACGTGACGGCCAACCCTGCCGTCGTCTCACTGCTCTCCGGCCCGCGCTGGCAGCTCGGCCTCGGGGATCTGGAGCTGCTCGGCGAACGGGCAAGGCAGGTGGCCAGCGCTCCGCAGGCGCCCAGCGGACTCGACGAGGCCCTCGCCAACGCGGTCACGCAGGCCGACCCCGGCGAAGTCGTCTGCCTGCTGGACGCCGTCGCAGACCCGGGTGAGCTCCCCTTCAGCGCTGCCGCGCGGGACAGGCTGCGCAGGTTCGGCCTGGAGATCGAGGAACTGCGGCGGCACGCTTCAGAGCCTGTGGCGGAGTTGGTCACCCGGGTCATCGCCACCCTGGGATTGGAGGCCGAACTCCTCGCAGGCGGCTCCGAGACCAGCCAGGTGGCCCGGTTCGTCGCCGAGGTGGCGAGCTACACGGACGTCGACGGCGACGGGAGCCTGACCGGTCTCCTCGCCTACCTGGACGCGGAAGAAGACTTCGGGGAGGGGCTGCAGCAGTCCGTGCCCACCGAGGCTGACTCGGTCAAGCTGATGACCGTTCACCGCGCCAAGGGCCTCGAGTGGGACACCGTGTTCCTTCCAGGCCTCGTGGACAAGGTGTTCCCCTCCGAGTCCCGATCGGGAACCTGGCCCAGCCGCGCGGAGAGCCTCCCCGCCCCCCTTCGCGGCGACGCCTCGAGCATTCCGCAGCTGGGCCACTACACCAAGGACGGGCTGAGCGCCTACCGTGAGGCCACGAAAGCCGACCACCGACTGTCAGAGGACCGGCTGGCGTACGTGGCGGTCACCAGGGCCAAACGGCTGCTCGTCGCCTCCAGCCACGTCTGGACCCCAGGCAACGTGCGGCCCCGGAGCGAGTCGCCCTACTTCAGCGTAGTGCGGGAGGCAGCTGATGCTGCCCAGTGCTATCTCGACGTGGCCACGCGGGGAGCCGACACCAACCCCGTGCCAGCGACGCCGACCCGGGCGGCCTGGCCGGCCGCGCTCGACGCGGATGTCGTGGCCGCTCGACGGACGGCCTCGGACCTGGTGCGGGAGGCGGCAGGCATGGTGGGCGCGACGGAGTCGGAGCGCGCGGCTTGGACGTGGCTGTCCGGCACGCTGTCTGCCGAGGAGGAGGCCCGGGTGGCGGCGTGGGACGAGAGCGCCCGGCACCTGGCTGCTCTCGCCAACCGCAGAAACGACCGCGGCGTCGTCCTGCCGGAGGGGCTCTCAGCCACGGCCCTCATGGCGCTGCGCACAGATCCGTCCGCGTTCGCCGCCTCACTCCTGCGACGGATGCCCAGGCCCCCGTCGCAGGAGGCCCGGGTGGGAGACCGGTTCCACGCCTGGCTCCAGGATCGCTTCGAGCTGCCCGCCCCGTTGGAGGAGATGGAGGGGGGACCTTCGGCGGAGCCGGGTGAGCTCACGCGGCTGGTGGCGGCGTTCGAGGCCGGCCGGTTCGCTCACCTCACACCGCTGGGGGTGGAGGTGCCGTTCGTGATGTCGCGGGGGTCCCACGTGCTCCGCGGCAGGATCGACGCCGTCTACGAGTGGGACCGCGACGGATACCAGTACCTGGTGGTGGACTGGAAGACCTCAACGCGTCGCGCGGATCCACTGCAGCTGGCGGTGTACCGGCAGGCCTGGGCGGAAGCACGCGGGCTGGACCCCGCACGGGTGGGCGCGGCGTTCTACCATGTCCTGGCAGACCAATTGCGCTTCGTCGAGGCCCCCGCATCACTCATCGATGCGGCGCTGAAGGCGGGAATGGAACCACGATGAACCACTGGAGCGTGCCGTCCGGCCTGGATCGGGCACCCGGCCTGCGCGTCGCGGGTGATATCGACGCATCGTGGCGGGCCGCCGTCGTCCTTGAGGTGGATGCCCAGGGAAACGTCGCCTCGCTGGGCGGCCGCCCGAAGCCGCTCGAGGGAGCGGGCGATCGCCGCCCCGAGGACATTCTGCTCGGCCTGTTCGACGGCAGGCCCTGGTTCGCCAGACCGGTGGCTTCCCTGCACGGCGAAACCCTGGGATGGAGGGACGTGGATCCTTCCGAGCACCACCCCCTGGCGGCAGCGGTAGCGCTGACCCGCTGGCATCTGCAGGCGCCCGTCTGCGAGCGATGCGCCGCCCCCACCGTGCCGGACCTCGCCGGCGCCAGGAGGATCTGTCCGGCGTGTGGCGCCCTGGCCTTCCCGCGGATCGATCCGTGCGTCATCGTCGCCATCACGGACCACGAGGATCGGCTCCTGCTGGCCCGCCAGAGCCAGTGGCAGGCCACCCGGGTCTCCATCGTGGCCGGATTCATCGAAGCGGGGGAGTCTGCCGAACAGGCGTGCCACCGTGAGGTCGCGGAGGAGGTGGGTGTTGTCCTCGAGACGCTGGAGTACGTCTCCAGCCAGCCATGGCCGATGCCACGCTCCCTCATGCTGGGGTTCACGGGGCGTGCGGTGGATTCCCGGATCAACGTCGACGGCGACGAGATCGCCGAAGGTGCTTACTACACCCGCGGAGACCTCGCCGCCGCCGTCGAGTCCGGTGCTGTCACGCTGCCAGGTAGGGCGTCTATCGCGCGCCACCTGATCGAGCGTTGGATCACTGCCGGCTGAGTCTGTCCGTCTCGTCCTGGATCCTGGCTGCCACCTCGGTGAGCTTCTCGCGGTGCTGTGTCGCGTGGTGCGAGCAGAACAGCAGTTCGCCGCCGTTGCGCAGGAACACGCGGAGATATGCCTGCGCACCGCATCGATCACAGCGATCGATAGCGGTGAGCGTCGGGTCGATGGCTACTTCAGTCATTGTGGGCTCCTCACCTCTGGTGCTTCTTGGTAATCAAACGTAGCTGGCCTCCACAATGTTCCCTGTCTGACGTGGGTAATCTGGGCCGGTGCAGAGCCCGAAGAGCAACCAACCACACTCCAGAGACTACGAAGCCAAGAATCTGCTGGTTCTTGAAGGCTTGGAGGCGGTCCGGAAGCGGCCGGCCATGTACATCGGATCCACGGACACCCGCGGCCTCATGCACTGCCTCTGGGAGATCATCGACAACTCCGTTGACGAGGCACTCTCCGGCTACGGCGGCGAGATTGAGGTCACACTCGGCGCCGACGGGTCGGTTGGGGTGGTCGACCATGCCCGCGGCATCCCCGTGGACACCGAGCCCCGCACCGGGCTCTCCGGCGTCGAGGTCGTGTTCACCAAGCTGCATGCAGGAGGCAAGTTCGGCAACTCCTCCTACAACGCCACCGGTGGCCTGCACGGCGTCGGAGCTTCGGTGGTCAACGCCCTCAGCTCGCGGTTGGACGTGGAGGTGGACCGGAACGGTGCCACCTGGGCGATGAGCTTCCGTCGGGGGGTACCCGGCGTCTTCGCCGGCGATGGCCCCTCCGCGCCGTTCACGCCCCAGGGCGGCCTCCGGAAGACGGGCCGCGTGGCGAAGGCCACCACCGGCACGCGGGTCCGCTACTGGCCGGACCGTCAGATCTTCCTCGCGGACGCCGAGCTGTCCCTCAGCCACCTGCACGACCGCGCGCGCCAGACCTCCTTCCTCGTGCCGGGCCTGCGGATCCAGGTCGACGACGCGCGGACCGGGGAGTCGGTCACGGAGTCGTTCGTCCACCTGGGCGGCATCACGGAGTTCGCGGACTTCCTCGCCTCGGACGCGCCGCTGACGGACGTCATCCGCCTGCAGGGAACGGACTCCTTCGTCGAGACGGTTCCGATGCTCGACGAGACGGGCGCGATGACCCCGACTGACGTCGAGCGCGAGCTGGAGGTCGATGTCGCGGTGCGCTGGGGCACCGGCTACGACGCGGCGGTGAAGTCCTTCGTCAACATCATCGCCACACCCAAGGGCGGGACGCATGTCTCGGGCTTCGAGCGCGGACTGACCCGGGCGTTCGTCAAGTCCCTGGAAGGCACACGCCTGCTCAAGGCGGGCGAGGAGGTGCTCAAGGACGACTGCATGGAGGGGCTCACCGCCGTGGTGACCGTTCGGCTGGCGGAGCCCCAGTTCGAGGGACAGACCAAGGAGGTCCTCGGCACGCCGCCGGTTCAGAAGCTGGTGGCCGGCATCATCGAGCGCGAGATGGGGGAGTTCCTCACCAGCTCCAAGGCTGCGATCCGTCCCGTGGCCCGCACGCTCATGGAGAAGGTGGTGAGCGCCTCCCGCACCCGTGTGCAGGCCAGGGCGCACAAGGACAACCAGCGGCGCAAGAACGCGCTCGAGTCCTCCACTCTCCCACCCAAGCTGAAGGACTGCCGCTCCAACGACGTGTACGCCACCGAGCTGTTCATCGTCGAGGGCGATTCGGCCCTGGGTACCGCGAACGTGGCGCGCAACTCCGAGTTCCAGGCACTGCTGCCCATCAGGGGGAAGATCCTCAACGTCCAAAAGGCGTCGGTGGGCGACATGCTGAAGAATCTCGAGTGCGCCTCGATCATCCAGGTGGTGGGCGCCGGGTCGGGACGCACGTTCGACGTGGAGGCCGCCCGCTACGGCAAGGTGATCTTCATGGCGGATGCGGACTCCGACGGCGCCCACATCCGTTGCCTCCTGGCGACCCTGTTCTTCCGCTACATGCGTCCGCTCGTCGAGGCCGGCCGCGTGTTCTCGGCCGTGCCGCCGCTGCACCGGTTCGAGCTGATCAACCCGAAGAAGGGCTACGACAAGTACATCTACACCTACTCGGACGCGGAGTACCAGAGGAAGGCTGCCGAACTGACCAAGCGCGGCCAGAACTTCAAGGAGCCCCAGCGCTACAAAGGGCTGGGTGAGATGGACGCGGACCAGTTGGCCGACACCACGATGAGCCCGAAGCACCGCACCCTCCGCCGGCTCACCGTCGACGACGCGGCAGACGCTGAGCGGGTCTTCGAGATGCTGATGGGCAATGACGTCGCCCCGCGCAAGGAGTTCATCATCGAGGGCGCCTACGCGCTGGAGGCCGACCGCATCGATGCGTGACGCGGCCGGCCTCCGCCGGACAGGGGTGGGTCAGTCGACCAGGACCACCGACAGGTGGCGGGGTCCGTGGACGCCTTCGACCCGGCTGAGCTCGATGTCGCTCGTGGCGGACCCCCCGCTCAACCAGGTCACCGGTCGATGCCCCCTCAGGGCGGGTGCCAGCCGCGCGATCCCTTCGGGCACGTCGCTGACCACCTGATCCGAGCGCACGACGCAGATGTGTCGATCCGGAAGCAGCGAGAGGGCTCGGCGTCCCTGCCCCTCCGAATGGTCCAGCGCGATGGTGCCGGAGTCGGCCATGGCGACGGCGCAGGTCGACACCATGGCGTCGATCACGTTGAGCTGAGCGTGGGTGAGCGTCGGCTCGTCGGAGTGCAGGACCATGCCGGCCGCGCTCAGCGCGTCGGTCCACTCCGCCGGGAACCCGCCCGGCACCACGACGCTGGTGGCCCCCAGGTTCTGGAGGGCGGAGACCAGGGCCTGGCCCACCTCCTGCCGGCTGCACCGGGTCACTGTCGCCTTGTAGTCCTCGACCTTCTCGACGAAGTCCGCCAGGACATCGGCGGTGGCCAGGGGACGCCCGTAGGTCCAGTCGACGGGCACGTCGACCTCCGGGCGGGTCTCGGTGACGTCCTTCGTGGCCTCCCGCACGCGGCGAAGCACTTCATCTCGCGCGTTCACTTCGCGCCCCCTTCGTGGTTCTTCTTCCACCACTGGCGGAAGGTCTGGGTGGGTGGAGCTTCGGTGTCCCGCGCGTTGAGCCATCGGGATGCGATCGGGATGGGCATCGGGCCCAGCCACTTGCCCTTGAACATCCGCCCCGCGAGCCGACTCCCCACCTGGACGGTCTCGAGGTGCGAGCCGTCGGCCATCACCCATCCGGCGCCCTTCATGATGGCCTGCTCGCCGGTGGGATGCTTGGCGGTCTTGTACTCGACCGCCTTGTGACGCAGGTGCACGAGGATGTCGGTGAACGGGATCCGGACGGGGCACACGTCGTTGCAGGCGCCGCACAGCGTGGACGCGAACGGCAGGGCCCTGTCGTTGGGCGCCTCCATCCCGCGCAGCTGCGGCCCGAGGATCGCGCCGATCGGCCCCGGGTAGGGGGAGCCGTAGGCGTGGCCGCCGACCCGTTCATACACGGGACAGATGTTGAGGCAGGCCGAGCAGCGGATGCAGCGCAGCGCTGCCCGCCCCACAGGGTCGGCGAGTGCGTTGGTGCGCCCGTTGTCCAACAGAATCACGTGGAGATCCTGGGGGCCGTCACCGGGGGTGACACCCGTCCAGAACGAGGTGTAGGGGTTCATCCGCTCGCCGGTGGAGGACCGGGGGAGGAGCTTGAGGAAGACCTCGAGGTCCGCCAGGGTGGGGAGGACCTTCTCGATGCCGACGATGGAGACGAAGGTCTCGGGAAGAGTGAGGCACATGCGGCCGTTGCCTTCGGACTCGACGATCACCAGAGTGCCGGTCTCGGCTACGATGAAGTTGCCGCCCGAGACGCCCATCTTCGCCCGGAGGAACTTCTCCCGCAGGTGGGCCCTGGCCGCGTTGGTCAGCTCGGTGGGGTCATCGGAGATTCCCTCGGGCGCAGCGACGCCGTAGCGCCCCATCTCCTCGGTGAAGATCTCGCGCACCTCGGACCTGTTGCGGTGGATGGCCGGCACCAGGATGTGGCTGGGCAGGTCGTGTCCGAGCTGCACGATGAGCTCGGCAAGGTCTGTCTCCCACGCCGCGATGCCCTCCGCCTCGAGGTGCTCGTTGAGGTCGATCTCCTGGGTGACCATGGACTTGATCTTGACCACCTCGTCGACGCCCTTGGCCTTGGCGATGTCGGAGACGATGCGGTTGGCGTCAGCTCCGTCGCGGGCCCAGTGCACGGTGATGCCCGCGGCCGTCATGGATGCCTCCGCCTCGAGGAGGTACTGCTCGAGGTGACGCGCGACGCGGTCCTTGATCTGGGCGCCGGCGGTGCGCAGCTCTTCCCAGTTCTCGACCTCGGCGGCGCGCACGACGCGCTTGCCGCGGATGGTCCCCGTGGCGTGGCGCAGGTTCTTGCGCTGCTCGGCGTTCTCCAGGGCCCCCTTTGACGCCTCCGGGAACGGGGGGATGCCCAACCAGGAGCCGGGCTCCGGTGTGCGCCGCGTGTTCATCGCTGTGCCTCCTCGGTGGTGGCCAGGATCTCGGCCAGGTGGATGGTCTTGATGCCGGCGCGTTGACGGTGCAGCACGCCGCCGATGTTCATGAGGCAGGCATGATCGCCGGCCACCAGGTATTCAGCGTCCGTCGAGCGGACGTGACGGGCCTTGTCGGAGGCCATGGCCACTGAGACCGCGGGGTTCTTCACCGAGAAGGTGCCGCCGAAGCCGCAGCACTGGTCGGCGTTGGGCAGATCCACCAGATCGATCCCGCGGACCTCCTGAAGGAGGCGCAGCGGCCGGTCCCCGACCTTCGCGATGCGTATCGAGTGGCAGGTGGGGTGGTAGGTGACGCGGTGGGGGAAGTAGGCGCCGACATCGGTGACGCCGAGGACGTCGACGATGAACTCGGTGAGCTCGTAGGTGCGGGCGGCCACGGCCGAGGCCTCGGCCTCCAGCCCGGAGTCACCTGCGTGGCGGGCGAGCATCGCGTGCTGTTCCCGCACTGAGCCGACGCAGGATCCGGAGGGGGCGACGATGTAGTCGTAGGCGCCGAAGCTGGCCGCGTAGTTGCGGACGGTGGGCAGCGCCTCCTTCCAGTAGCCCGTGTTGGTCATGATCTGTCCGCAGCAGGTCTGCTTCTCGGGGTAGGAGACGCGGCAGCCGAGGCGTTCCAGGAGCTTGACGGTGGCGATCGGGATGGAGGGCTTCATCGTGTCTGTGATGCAGGTCGCGAAGAGCGCGACGTGGGGTGCGGTGGTCATCGTTGGCCTTTCGATCAGGGGAGCAGCCAGCTGAGCACTGGCGTGGACATCAGGCCTGAGATCAGGCACAGGAGGGCGAGGAGGATGATGCTCCACTTGATGATGCGCCGCAGGATGACGGATTCGGCTCCGGCGATGCCGATGGCAGTGGCGGCGACTGTGAGGGACTGCGGTGAGATCATCTTGCCCACCACGCCGCCGGCGGCGCTGGAACCGACCAGGAGTGCCCGCATGTCCTCGGTTCCGAGATGGCTGCCGGGGCCGATCTCGGCGCCGACACTGGATTGCAGGCCGGAGAAGAGGATGTTGGCCGAGGTGTCGGAGCCGGTGACGTAGACGCCGATCCAGCCGAGCACCGGAGCCACGAACGGGTAGACCATCCCGGCGCCGGCGAAGAACAGGCCCAGGGCGAGGGTCTGTCCGGAGTCGCCCATCACGTAGGCGAGTGCCACGACGGAGCCGATGGTCAGCATGGCGAACCTCAGCTTCTTCACATTGGCCCACAGCACCCGGAAGATGTGACCGAGCGACATGCCATAGATCAGGCCGGTGACAACGGCCACGAGGGCCAGCAGGATGCCGGGGGTGGAGGCCCAGGCGAGGGTGTAGGTCTGGTGAGTGGCTGGGTCCCCGGCCACGTTGAGCATCTCTGAGAGTCCCGGCCAGCTGATCTTGATGTCGGTGCTGACGAGGGCCGCCTTGACCGGCGGGAGGGCGGCGAGGCCGAAGACGATGATCACGAGGATGTAGGGCACCAGGGACATCACGATCCGGCGGCCGGTCAGTGCTGCGGCGCCTACATCGGAGGTCATCGTGTGCCGTTCGTGGCCTTCGACGGTGGTGTCGAGAGGGATTCCGATCCGCTCGGTGGCGGCTTCTCCGCCGGTGGGGTGCCACACCTTGAGGAAGACGATGGCCACACCCACGCTGGCGACGGCGGCGAACACCTCGGTGAGGTTCCAGAGGGGGCTGGCGGAGGCGATCCACTTGGTCACCCCGAAGCTGAGTCCCACCACGAGGCCGAACGGCCACACCTCCTTGAGGCCGCGCCTGCCGTCCATGACATGGAGCAGAAGGAACGGCACGACGAGGCACAGCATCGCCGTGATGCGACCGGTGATGGGAGAGATGGCGAGGACATCGTCGAAGCCGCCAGTCTTGGCGGCCATCAGAACGGGGAGGCCGACCGCACCGAAGGCCACAGGGACGGTGTTGGCGAGCAGCGCGATCATCGCCGAGCGCAGGGGGGAGAACCCGATGGC
This sequence comes from Tessaracoccus luoxuelianae, assembly GCF_054483915.1. Taxonomy (NCBI): domain Bacteria; kingdom Bacillati; phylum Actinomycetota; class Actinomycetes; order Propionibacteriales; family Propionibacteriaceae; genus Tessaracoccus; species Tessaracoccus luoxuelianae. The sequence continues at coordinate 2,038,023 of NZ_CM137013.1, forward strand.
CACGAGCATGGCGGCGGTGATCGCCACTGGCGCCCCGAATCCGGCGAGGGCCTCGAGCAACCCGCCGAAGCTGAAGGCGATGAGCAGGGCCAGCACGCGGGGATCGTCGCTGATGAGGAAGAACGTGCGGCGAAGGTCCTCGAAGCGGCCCGAGGCCACCGTCACCTCGTACATCCAGATGGCGGTCAGCAGGATCCACACGATGGGGAAGATGCCGTAGACGAAGCCGTGCGCGCTGGTGGCCAGGGCGGTTGTGACCGGCATGCCGAACGCGGTGACCGCCACCACGAGGGCCAGGGCCCAGGAGAAGGGGCCGGCGTGGTGTGCCTTCCAGCGGAGGAGCCCGAGCGTGATCAACATGGCGACGACCGGAATCACCGCCACGAGGGCTGACAGCCACTGGGCACCAAGGGGATTGGTGACTGGTTGGAAGGTTTCCAAGAGCATTTGCTGAACTCCGTCGTTCATATGGTCAGACCAAAATATTCTGGTCTGACCATACGGTGGCGATGGCACCCATGTCAAGACTTTCCCTGTGCGCCACAATGGGTCAATGACCGCCGGCGGATTCGACACAGCCCTGGACTTCCTGACAAGTGAGATCCTGGCAGGGAGGGTCAGCAAGGACGCGAGGCTCCCGAACGAGCGGGAGCTGGCCACGCAGCTGGGGACCAGCCGCAGCGCGGTGAGGGAGGCGATCAAGGTCCTGCAGGCGCAGGGGGTGATCACCTCCCACACCGGTCCAGGGCGGGGAACCCGCGTGGCCGCGAGTCAAGGTCCGGCGCTGGGGCGGATGCTCAAGCTGCACGTCGCCTTGGACGCGATCTCCTTCGACGAACTCACCGAGACGCGCGTGGTGCTGGAGCGAGCTGCTGCGGAGGCGGCTGCGGTCCACGCGGACGACGCGTCGCTGGCGGACCTGGGCAGGCTGGCCGAGTCCATGGTCGCGGTCTCGGACACCGCGCGGTTCAACGAGCTCGACACGGCATTTCACGTCGCGATCGCCGGCCTGGGCGCCAACCGGCTGATCCGCGACATGACCATCGCGATCCGTGAAGCCGTTGCACGGCCCATCCTCGGGGCCGAGGAGCGGATCCCGAACTGGGAGGCGCTGCGGCTGCGGCTACTGGCGGAGCATGCGGGCATCCACCGCGCGCTCAGCGCCCGCGACGGCGCCAACGCGGCCAACCTCTGTGAGGCACACATCCGAGGAGCACACCGGGTGTTGCTGCCCGGCTCACGGTGACTCAGATCACCTGCGTGAGCAGACCCGTGTCCACGTCGTACATGAAGCCGCCGACCTCTGCCTGACCCTTGATCAGCGGATGGTTGTTCACCATGTCGACGTCGGCCCGCAGCCGTGCCTGCTGGTCGGGGCTGGCGCCGAACGAGATCCAGGAGGTGTCGATCCCGGTCTTGGCGGCGATCACCCTGCGAATGTCATCGTCCGTGCCCGAGGCCATCGCGCAGCGAGTGTGCGGCACGATCATGATCCGGTCCACATGCAGCAGCTGAACGCTCAGGACACAGCCGGTGAGGACCGAGGAGGAGACGCGGCCTCCGGGCGAGCGCAGGATCTTCGCATCGCCCAGCCGGAGTCCAAGCATGGCGAGCGGCTCGATCCGGGAATCCATGCAGGTCACCATGGCGACGCCGGCCTTGGCGATGCCGTCGAAACCGCCGTCGGTGAACCCGTCGGCATAGGCCAGGTTGCTGGTGAGCAGATCCTCGAAGCTCATGATGGGCCTCCCTTCCGTCCGTGATGCTACCGGTCCTACCCCCTCGCAGAGCCGCGTCCTGCGAGTGAAGCCACCGGCTGGGACAGTGGTGCGCCAGAGCCGTCGCGGCGACCGTGAGCGGTCGGCAGCTCTACGGGAGAGCCGCTCGCAGCGGCCGCGACCACCGGTGCTGCGCCGATGGCGGCGATGAGAAGAGTGTCTTCGCCCCTGAGGAAGCGGTGAGCACGCACGCCCGCGGTGGCCCTCCCCTTGGCCGGGAACTCGCTCATCGGGGAGACCTTCGCCATACCCGACTCGGTGCCGGGCAGCGAGGAGGACGATCCCGAGATGGTCACCGCCTCGTCCGCGGCCGGGTCTGTCGCACCGAACCAGATGACGCGGGCCTCCGGCGCCAGCTTGATGCCTGCCATCCCGGCGCCGGAGCGGCCCTGGGGGCGCACAGACGAGGCGGGGAAGTGGAGCAGTTGCGCGTCGGAGGTGATGAAGGCGAGGTGGGCCTGCTCGTCGGCCAGTTCGACGGCGCCGATCAGTTCATCGCCGTCCTTGAGCGCGATGACGTCCCAGGCGTCCCTGGTCAGGACCTCCGTCGTGACGCGCTTGACGACGCCACGGGCGGTGCCCACGGCCAGGCCAGCGGTTTCCCCTCCGAGCGTGGTCAGACCAAGTGGGCGCTCGCCGGCCGCCAACGGCCAGAGCTCGTGCGCTGGGCTACCGCCCTGGAGGCTCGGGGCCGACGCGGTCAGGGGCACGGTCGGCAGCTCGATCGAACGGCAGCGGATCAACCGACCTCTGTTGGTCACCACCGCGAACTCGCCGTGGGCCGTGGTCTTCACGCGGGAGACGATGACGTCGTGCGGGGCCCGCCCATCGGGGGAGAGGTCGTGTTGTGCGTCCGTTCGCGCCACCAGGCCGGATCCGCTGAGCAGCACCCAGCACGGGTCGTCTGCCACCTCCAGAGGGGCGGCCGCCGTCGGGGCGCCACCAGAGGAGGCGAGCAGCACGGTCCGGCGAGGGGTCCCGAACTGCTTGGCCACGTCTGCCAGCTCGCTGCTGACGACGCGACGCAGCACTGTGTCGTCGTCGACGATGTCGCGGAGTCCGGCGATGAGGTCGGACAGCTCGGCAGCCTCCTTCTCAAGCTCGATCGTGGAGAAACGCGTCAGCCTGCGCAACTGCATGTCCAGGATGTAGTTGGCCTGCGTCTCGGTCAGGTCGAAGGCCACCGTGAGCCTGCCGCGTGCCTCGGCCGCGTCGGCGGACGAGCGGATGATGGCGATGACGTCGTCGATATCGGCGATGGCGACCATCAGCCCCCGCACCAGATGGAGGCGGTCCTCGGCCTTCCTGAGCTGGAACTGGGTGCGCCGAAGCGTCACCTCCAGTCTGTGCGCCAGGAAGACCTCGAGCATCTCCTTCAGGCTCAGTGTGCGGGGCTGTCCCTCGACCAGCGCCACCGCGTTGATGGCGAAGGTGTCTTCCAGCTTGGTCACCTTGAACAGTTGCTCCAGCAGCGCCTCGGGGTTGATCCCGTTCTTCACCTCGATCACCAGGCGGGTGCCGTTGGCCAGATCTGTGAGGTCCTTGACGTCGGCGATGCCGGTCAATCTCTTGTCGTCGACTGCCTTCTTGATCTGCTCAATGATCTTCTCGGGGCCCACCATGTAGGGCAGCTCGGTGGCGATGATTCCCATCCGTCGGGCCGAGACCTTCTCGATGCGTGTGGTCGCCCGGTGTTTCAGCGTGCCGCGGCCGGTGGCGTAGGCATCACGGATCCCGTCGAGCCCCACGATCTTTCCACCGGTGGGGAAGTCCGGTCCGGGAATGTGGCGCATCAGGTCCTCGAGCCCGATGTCCGGGTTGCGGATCAGTTGCTGCAGCGCCGCCACCACCTCGATGAGGTTGTGGGGGGCGATGTTGGTGGCCATCCCGACGGCGATCCCGGTGGCGCCGTTGACGAGCAGGTTCGGGAAGGCCGCCGGCAGTACGACGGGCTCCGACTCCTTGCCGTCGTAGTTGGCCTTGAAGTCGACGGTGTCCTCGTCGAGTCCGCGGGTCATGGCCACGGCGGGGGTGGCCATCCGGCACTCGGTGTAGCGCATCGCGGCGGGGCCGGCGTCCAGCGAGCCGAAGTTGCCATGGCCGTCGATCAACGGCAGGCGCATGGACCACGGCTGGGCCACCCGCACCAACGCGTCGTAGATCGCCCCGTCTCCGTGCGGGTGCAGAAGGCCCATCACCTGACCCACCACGCGGGCGCACTTGACGTGCCCGCGATCCGGGCGGATGCCCATGTCGTCCATGGCGAAGAGAATCCGTCGCTGCACAGGCTTCAGCCCGTCCCGCGCATCTGGAAGAGCGCGGGAGTAGATGACCGAGTAGGCGTACTCCAGGAAGCTGGTCTCCATCTCCTCGGTGACGTTGACGTCGAGGATGTGCTCGTCCTCGAAGGTCTCGTCGTCGATCGTCGGCTTGGCCATGGGGCCGCCTCCTCGCCTGGGTCCGCTACAGCAATCCGCGCAGCCTATCGCCCAATCCGTCGCCGTCCGGGGCGCGCACCTCCGGCGCCATGTCCGGCTCCCAGCGCTCCTCGGTGGCGGGGACCTTCATCGGGAGGCCATGGGCCAGTGTGTGCTCGCCGGGCGTGAGCTGACGGATGGCGCGGGCCCGTACGTGCTCCGGCTGCAGCGCGGCGAACTCGGCGTAGAGGTCCGGATCGTGCTGCCCGTCGTCTCCCACCAGCAACCACCTGATCTGGGGAAGGTCGCGGGCCAGCTCCCGCAGGCATCGGCGCTTGTGATCCGGGCCGCTGCGGAACCAGCCAGTGTTGGTGGGCCCCCAGTCCGTGAGGAGCATCGCTCCTTGGGGGATCCCGTGGCGGGCGGTGAACCGTTGGATCATCGGGTAGGTGTTCCACGCGCCGGTGGAGACGAAGATGATGGGGGAGCCAGGATGGGCGGCGAGGAGCTGCTGGTAGAGCCTGGCCATGCCCGGAACTGCCTGACGAGCCTGTTCGGTGACGACGAACGAATTCCATGCGGCCACCATCGGACGAGGGAGCCAGGTGGACAAGATGGTGTCGTCGATGTCGCTCACGATCCCGAAATCGACGTCGTCGGCGATCACCTGCAGGCTGGCCAGGGCCGAGGATCCGCCCGCGCCCTCGAGCGTGACCGAGTGCCAACCCGGTGGCAGCCCGGGGTTGCGGACCCGCACGTCGATGTACCCGCCCCGGTCGGCATGGACCGGGATCCGGACATCGCCGATCACCACGGTGATCCTGGCCCCGACTTTCGCTGAGCCCAGGAAGTTGCGCCAACCCCGGCGATAGATCAGCGCAGAGGCAGCCTGGACGATCCCGAGGTCAGCCGACGGGCGCAGCACCACTCGACCGAGGATGCGCAACTGCTCCGAGGTGCCGTAGCCGGTGAAGGCGAGGATCGACTCCTCCCACCCTCGCTTGTTGAGGGCGCGATTGACCAGAGAGTTGATCCGATCCTCGATCCGGGCGGCGATGAAGGGGCGGGAAGCCATGACCCCAAACCTAGTGCAACGTGCCAGAATGGGCGGGTGCCTGAGTCCGTCGAGATCGTCAATGCCCTGCCGCCGCAGCTCCTGGCCGAGATCGCAGAGTGTGGGTTCTACCCCAGTCTGGTGGCAGAGACGGTGGCGCTGGGGCTGGGCCAGCGGGAGCTGCTCGATTTCCTCGTCCAGCACGAGGCCACCTTTGCCGGGCACGAGCTCCACCGCCACATGACTGTGCTGGTGCGCACCGCGCGGCAGCTGCTGATCTGCCACATCGACGAGGGTGAGGGCGCTCAGACCGAGGCGGTGGCCACTGCCGAGGTGGTGGCGTTGCGGGCGGTCGATTCCGTCGTGGTGACGCGCGCACTGCAGGATCCGGAGAACCGCTCCGGGCTCAGCGAGGCGTGGCTGACGATCGTGTGGGGAGCTGCGAGGCGCGTGGACCTCGGCCCCGCGGCCTGCGAGGATCCAGCCTGTGAGGCGGACCACGGGTACACGGGCGTGATCCAGCCCGACGACATCACGGTCCGGATGAGCCCCCAGGCCGACGGAGACAACGCGCGTCGGCTCGTCGCCTTCGGCGTTCGTCTGCAGGCGGTGGTCGGCTGATGCGCTCAGACTTCGTGGAGCCCCGCTACGAGGATCTGGCGCTGGCCAACCTGCTGCCCAGCGTTATGGCCACGTTGGACGCGACAACGCCGATCATCGCGCTTCCGCGGGCGCGCAGGTACGTGCTGCTGCTGGTTGACGGACTTGGCTGGCATCAGCTGCTGGAGTTCGGCGATCACGCTGAGACGATGTCGCGCCTCGCGCGTGACGCGCCGAGGCTCACCTGCTCGGTGCCCTCCACGACGGCCACGTCGCTGACCTCGCTGGGTTGCGGGGTGCCCACTGGCGAGCACGGCATCGTGGGGTACACCTTCTTCGAACCCAGCGTCTCGCGCGTCATCAACGCGCTCACCTGGGAAGGTGGGCCGGAGGATCTGGGTACCTTCGCCCAGACCCCCACGCTCTTCCAACGCCTCGCTTCGTCGGGTCGTGGCTCCGCGGCAGTGACCCTCGGACGCTTTGCGGGAAGCGCTCTGACCCGCCTCGCGTTCGGCGGCAGCAGGCTCTTCCCTGTCGCCGTGGAGGGAGCCGCCGAGGAGTTCTCCGGACTCGTGCTCGAGGCCCTCGAGACTGCCGAGGTGGTCTACGGCTACGAGCGGATGCTGGATCACGACGGCCACGGCCACGGCGTGGGCTCCTGGCAATGGCTGGAACGCCTGGCGATGGTCGACGATCTGGTGACGCACCTGGTCGAGGCGCTCCCAGCAGATGTCTGCCTGCTCATCACGGGTGACCACGGCATGGTCAACGTGCCGTCGGGGTCCCGTGTGGTGGCGGAGGACGAGCCGAGGCTCGCGGGCTATTCGTTCCTCGGCGGCGAGCCGCGGTTCCGGCACATCCATGGCGAGGACCCGCGCGCACTCGCCTGGGCCTGGGAGAGCGTACTGGGCGAGCGGGCACATGTGCTGCGGCGGGAGGAGGCCATCGAAGCGGGGTGGTTCGGACCGCAGGTGACGGGGTTGAGCGCGGCCAGGATCGGTGACGTCGTGGCTGCGATGACGTCGGACTACGCGGTCATGAGCAGGCAGAGTCCGGGGGAATTCAGCCTCGTCGGCATGCACGGGTCGCTCACCGCCGCCGAGATGGAGGTCCCGCTTCTCATGCACGGCGGTGGCCGGTGAGGTTGCGCATAGCCATCCTCATCGACGACTTCTATCCCTCATCCGGGGGAATCGGACGTTCAGTCGAGACCCAGTTGGAGGAGCTGACGGCACTGGGTCACGAGGTCACCCTGATCGCGCCGGACCGGCACCTGCAGAAGCCGCGGATCGGGCGCGTCATCGAGTGCCCCACCCTGTACGTGGAGGGACTGCCCGCGCATCTCAGCATCCTCCACTGGTCGAAGAGACGCGCGCGCCTCATCAGCGAGGTGGCGACCTTCGATGTGGTGCACACCCAGACCGAGCGGGGGGCCCTCGGACTCGGCGCCCGGATCGCACAGCTTCAAGGCATCCCGCATCTGCACACCTTCCACGCCAACATCGCAGGCACCCACCAGACCGTCTACGGGGCAACCTTCGGCACCCTCGGATACCAGGCACTGATTCTGCCCGGCCTCCGCATTGCGCGCGGCGGTGGTCCTGCCCCGTCGACGAGGCTGCCAGCCTCCACCAGTGAGAGGGGTGGCCTGGCCGCCCGCACCGACTGGAGATCATTCGCCACGATCGCGCAGCTGGCCGACGCCTACACGGTGCCGTCGCCATTCATGCGCGACCTGATCGATGAGGCCGCGGGAAGGCGCCTGCCTGGCTACGTGGTGCCGACGGGATACAACCGCCGGATGAAGCGGGCGATCGACGAGGCCCCCCGCGAACGTGGCGACGACGCGGTCCGGTTCCTCTCGGTGGGCAGGCTGGCGAAGGAGAAGCGGCTCGATGTGATGATCAAGGCGTTCCGGCGTGCCGCGCTTCCCCGCGCCGAGCTCGTGATCGTCGGTGACGGCGACCAGCGCGACAGACTGAAGGCGCTCGCGAGGGGATGCGACTCGATCGACTTCCGGTGGCACCTGTCATCCACATCCGCCCTGGCCTACGAGTTCCGCAACGCGGACGCCCTGGTGCTCAGCTCCTACCGCTTCGATTCGCAGGCGCTGGTCATCGCAGAGGCCGTCTCCGCGTCACTGCCGGTGATGTACTGCGACGATCGGCTGACGGTGGGGGTTTCGCCGCGGACCGCGCTCCTCACCGGTCCCGACGTGACCTCCATGGCCCAGGGATTCCGTACCTTGGCGGACGGCCCCTTGAGGGCATCCATGGCGTCTGCCTCGGCTGAGCTGATGCCCGATCTGGCTCCGGCGAGGATGGCCGAGCGGTACGTCGAGGCCTACACGGACCTCATCGAGCGAAAGGCGACGCGTGGCTGAGCTCGTGTTCCACACCGGACCCATGGACAGCGGCAAGTCCACGTTGGCGTTGCAGTTGGACTACACGCGGTCGTCCCACGGTCGCCAAGGCCGGGTTTTCACCTCGCAGGACCGCGCGGGGGAGGGAGTGATCGCCTCCAGGCTGGGCCTCAGCGCTCCGGCCCTGGAGGTGCACGACGGCTTCGATTTCTGGCGCTACGTCATCTCTGAGCTGACCACCGGCAAGCGCGTGGACTACCTCGTCTGCGACGAGGCGCAGTTCTACAGTCCCGAGCACATCGATCAGCTGGCGCGGATCGTCGACGAACTCCAGCTCGACGTCTACGCCTTCGGGATCCTGTCAGACTTCAGGACCAGGCTGTTCCCAGGCGCTCAGCGCCTCATCGAACTAGCCGACAGGGTGGAGACGCTGCCCCTGGGGCCCCTGTGCTGGTGCGGGTCTCGGGGCACCCACAACGCGCGCACGGTGGGCGGGCTGATGGTGACGGAGGGATCCCAGGTGGTGGTCGGCGACACCGGCGACGGGGCCGAAGTGCGCTACGAGGTGCTGTGCCGGGCACACCATCGTCGTCGGATGACCTCCACCCGAGCCAAGGCGACCCTGACGGCGGAACCACTGCCCTTCGATCCCGACGACTTCTAGTGTCCTGACAATGGACTTCTACGAGGGTGTGGGCCCGCCGAACATGATCTCGTCCCAGGTGGGGATCTTGGCTCTCCGCCGGCGTGGCCGGGGCTTCTGGGGCTCTTCTCCGGCGTCCACCAGCGGCTCCTGAGCAGGCTCCGCGTCCTCGGCGACGGGCGGGGACGCCTCGGATGCGTCGTCGGAATCTGGCAGGGCTGCGTCCTCGAGCTCCTCCTCCGCGGACTCGCTGAGCCGTGCCTCGCGGGGCGCCTCATCATCCAGGATGCCGGTGTAGATGCGCACCGAATCTTCGCTGATGCCGCTGAGCATGTCGTAGAGGCGATCGAGCTGGGACGTGTCCTCGTTCCCGTCGTGCATCAGTTCTGAGGCCGGCACGTCGTCCCCAGGCGCCCCCGACTCGGAGACGGAGATGGCCCGGACCAGCGCCATCTCGTCAGTGAAATCGACGGTGTTCTCTTCGCCAGTCAGTGCGTCCGCGGACTCCTCGCCGATCATCCAGCGTGCATCCGAATTGTGGGCCACGCAGATGCGGGCCTTGGTGTCGAAGATGAACTCGGCCGAGCGGGACTCCACATCCAGTGCGAGCCGGCCCAACAGTCGCCACTTGAGATCCGGCTGCCTCCAGGCGTCCCACTCGATGGCATCGGCGTCGATGCCCCTGGACCTCAACCGCTGCCCGATCAGATCCCCCAACCGCCTGTGCGTCCCTGCCTCGCCACGCCGTCGGACGGTGGCCGTCTGCGCAGACTGGGCCACATGCTCGCGCTCCGCCAGCACAGGGCCCGCGAAGGCCTCGATGCGCTCGATCTCCATGCCCGTATCCTCGGCGACCTCAGCCACTGAGGCGCCCGAGCGAATCCGCAGCTGGATTTCGCGGGGGGTCAGAGCATTCACTATTGTTCCTCGTCCGGTCAGGTTATTTCCCACAACTTACCAGCGCCCCACCCGCCCGGGCGTCATCTGCTTGCGTGGCCGCGCACAATGGTGTCGAGGCGAGGGCCGGGCCGGGATACCACGAGGGCTCCCGATGTGATACACATAGCCCCGTTCGCGGCACAGGAAGGAATTCTGACGGATGGCAACCGATTACGACGCACCCCGCAAGACCGATGAGGAAATGAGCGAGGACTCCATCGAGGAGCTCAAGACCCGTCGCAACGACAAGAACTCGGGCAAGGTTGACGAGGACGAGGTCGAGGCTGCCGAATCGTTCGAGCTTCCAGGTGCGGATCTCTCCCACGAAGAGCTCACAGTTCGCGTTCTCCCGCGCCAGGCCAACGAGTTCACGTGTGCGTCATGCTTTCTCGTGAAGTCCCAGAGCCAGCTCGCGGAGGTCCGCGGAGGGCAGAGCTACTGCGTCGACTGCGTCTGAGCGGCTCCACCTGTCCTCAGGGGGTGGGCGTCACAGGTCCAGTTTGTTGCGCAGCTTGCTTGGGCCCTGGTGGGCGAATGTGGTCACCCAGCGCCGTTGAATGAAGCGGTTGATGACGATCTGGGACATGCCCACTCCAAGTCCGCTGGCCGCCGCCCAGATGAACGCCCTCGCCATCGGGGTCTCGGGATCGTTGATGTCCGGGACCGGCTCGCCCGTGGACGCCTCCCACACCTTGGTGACCAGCTTCTGGGCGACCAGGGTAGTGAGCGCGCCGAGGACTCCGGCGTAGAGCTTCCACATGAGCTTCTCAGTCAGGGCCATGGGGTTCCTTTCGATCGGACCAACACTGCCACCTTAAGTGCTTCGAGGTACTGTGGAAAGGTGACCTACCGCGAACGTCTGCACGTGCCTTGGTGGTGGGCGGTGATCGCCCTTCTCTTCTGGCTCAGCCTCGCCGTGGCGGTTGTGGCCTATGTCCCGCTGCAGCCGGCCGTAGCCTTCTCCGTCCTGGCCGCCGTCGGCCTCCTGCTCGCGCTGGTGGCGTACAGCCGTACGCTCGTCGCCGTCGACCACGACGCTCTCATTGCCGGACGGCACCGGCTGACGCGCGAGTACATCGCCGGCGTGGTGCCGTTGAGTGGCTCGTCGGCCCGCACTGCCTACGGTCCCGAGGCTGATCATCGCGCCTTCCTGTTCACCCGCCCGTTCATCACCGATCTGGTACGCGTGGACCTGGCGGATCCGGCGGATCCGCATCCGTACTGGCTGGTGAGCACTCGTCACCCCGAGGAGTTGGCGGCAGCCCTCGAAGCAGTCAGGGGGAATCCGTGATCGTCGAAGCGATGGTGAGCCCCGGGCAGTTGCCGACCTACGCGCATCCAGGCGACGCCGGGGCTGATCTGAGGGCCGCAGAAGACGTGGTGCTCCGTCCCGGGGAGCGGTCACTGGTCGGCACGGGAGTTCGTGTCGCGCTGCCGTCCGGGTATGTCGGCCTCGTCACACCAAGGTCGGGTCTGGCCGCCCGGCACGGCCTCAGCATCGTCAATGCACCAGGAGTCGTCGACTCCGGGTATCGCGGCGAGATCAAGGTCTGCCTCATCAACCTGGACCCCGAGAAGCCCATCAGCCTCAGCGCGGGGGACCGCATCGCCCAACTTGTGGTGATCCCGTTCGTCGGCGCCTCGTTCACCGCCGTCGACACCCTCGATGACACCCCCAGAGGCACGGGTGGCTATGGTTCTACGGGCGGATTCTCCACCTCCACCGAGTAAGGGACAGCAGTGATTTTCGGACGCAAGAAGCGCAGCGAAGACCTCGACGACGACATCGAGCAGATGACCGACGTCGAAGCGGAGCAGGAGGACGACGAACTCCCGCTAGGAGACTCCGAGCGCTGGGACGCCGAGTTCACCCGTGCGGAAGGCCCTTTCGACATCTCGGAGGTGGACCTGGAAGCCGACGCGGACGAGGTCAGGCGCCTGGACATGGGACCCCTGATTCTTACGCCCTTCCAGGACATGACGCTGCAGCTGCAGGTCAACCGCGAGACCAATCAGGTGCAGTCGTTGCTCGTCGGGGATGGTCGATCCGCGCTGGAGGTGGCAGTGTTCGCCGGACCGGCCAAGTCGTCGATGACCGGCGAGATCCGCGACGAGGTGATCGAGTCCACCCGTCAGCAGGGGGGCCGCTGTCAGGCTGTGAAGGGACCGTTCGGCACCGAGCTGCGGCGCGCGCTTCCGGTCAAGGACCAGAACGGGAATCCCGCGATGCATCTGTCGCGGACATGGCTGGTGCCTGGACCCGGCTGGGTCCTGAGGGGGGTCCTCCTCGGCAAGGCCACCTTCGAACCCGACGACGAGGAGATCGCGCTCCATCTGTTCGAGTTCTTCAGCAACCTGGTGGTGCGTCGCGGCAACACCCCGGCCGCGCCGGGCAGTCTGCTGCCGATGCGGGTGCCTGAGGCGAAGGGCTGATCCCGTGGGCAAGCATTCGGTGGCTGATCGACTGCGGCGCTACTTTCTCTCCCACGAGGAATTGGAGGCCCGTGAGCTGCTGGAGCAGGCCGAGGACAGCGGAGCCCAACCGCTGACCTCGTGCCAGATGCGCTCACGCGTCGTTCTCCAGGGAACCATCACCGCCGTCACGTCGGATGCGCAACACGGATGGCTCGAGGCCGAAGTCAGCGACGGCTCAGGCACAGTGAAGCTCGTCTGGATGGGACGCAGCAGGCTGGAGTGTCTGCTCCCGGGCAAACACATCCGGGTCGACGGCCGCCTGGCCCAGGCAGATGGGGTTTGCGTGATGTACAACCCCGACTTCGAGATCGTGCCTCAGTCGTCGTAGACGTCGGTGGCGAACATCGCCGCCAGATCCGCCTCGGACTCCTGCGTGACCAGGAACAGCAGCTCGTCGCCGCCCTCGAAGGCGCGATCGCGCTCGGGGGTCAGGGGAGCGCCGTCCCGGATGACGGCCACCAGGACTGTGTCGCCCGGTAGCTCAACGTCTCTGAGTCTGCGGCCGGCCAGATGCGACGACTGCGGGAGCGTCACTTCGGACAAATGGGTGGTCGACTTGTTGAAGGTCAACAGCCGAACCAGATCCCCCGTGGAGACAGCCTCCTCCACCAACGCCGACATCAGGCGCGGGGTCGACACGGAGACGTCCACCCCCCACTGCGCGTCGAACAGCCATTCGTTGCCGGGATGGTTGACCCGCCCCACCGTGCGTGGCACCCCGAATTCGGTCTTGGCCAGGAGCGAGTGGACGAGATTCACCTTGTCGTCTCCTGTGGCGGCGATGGCCACGTCGCAGTTCTCAAGCTCGGCCTCCTCCAAGGACTGCAACTCGCAGGCATCGGCCTGGAACCAGTCCGCCCCCGGCACCGAGTCCGGCTTGATGGCCGCCGGATCGCGCTCGATGAGGAGGACCTGATGCCCGTTGGCGATGAGTTCCCGGGCGATGGACCGGCCCACGTTTCCGGCCCCGGTGATGGCGACGCGCATGACTCTCCTAGTGCTTGGCCGGGGGATAGGCGAAGAGCGTCTCCAGCTCATCGGTGCGGTCCGTGTGACACGCGATGTAGATCAGATCGCCGTCCTGGAAGATGGTGTCGCGGTCCGGCACCAGCCCGCGACCCACGCGCTGCACGAAGGGGATCGGAGACCCGGCCGCTGACTGCAACTCGCTGATCCGTCGTCCCACCCATCCACTGTGGACGTGGATCTGGAGCAGGCGGGCGGTCCCTGTGGGGTCCCGCCAGACGGGCTCGCTTCCCTCGGGCAGGAGCCGACGCAGCACCTGCGTGACGGTCCACTTCACCGTGGCCACCGTCGGAATGCCCAGACGCTCGTAGACGGCTGCCCGACCCTGGTCGTAGATGCGCGCCACAACGTTGTCGATGTGGTAGTTCTCCCGAACCACGCGGGCGGCGAGGATGTTTGAGTTGTCGCCGGAGGACACCGCCGCGAATGCGTCGGCCTTGCGGATCCCCGCGGCTTCGAGGACCTCGCGGTCGAACCCGACGCCCTTGATGGTCAGGCCCTTGAAGTCCTGACCCAGGCGGCGGAACGCATCCACGCTGACGTCGATGATGGCGACGCTGTGGCCACGCTTCTCGAGGCCGGTGGCAAGCATTGAGCCCACCCGGCCGCAGCCCATGATGACGATGTGCACCCTATGACTCCTTCGGCGGCTTCTCGCAACAGAACCTACACCCCAGGGGAGGAGGGCTGCGCAATGACTTTGGAGGACAAGAGGTCTACCGTAACCCCGTGAACGTGATGTCGGCGCTCAAGCGCATGGTGGTGGGGCGGCGTCTCACCAACGCCCAGATGGGGGAGACGCTCCTGCCCAAGAGGCTGGCCCTCCCCGTTTTCGCCTCCGATGCGCTCAGCTCTGTGGCCTATGCCCCGGATGAGATCCTGATCACGCTGTCCCTGGCGGGGATGGCCGGGTTCATGTTCTCCTGGCAGATCGGCGTGGCTGTGGCGGTCGTCGTGGCCATTGTGGTGATGTCCTACCGGCAGACGGTTCACGCCTACCCCAATGGAGGCGGTGACTACGAGGTCGCCACCGTGAATCTGGGCAGGTACGCGGGCCTGACTGTCGCGGCCTCGCTGCTGGTCGACTACGTGCTGACGGTCGCGGTGTCCGTGTCCGCCGGTGTCATCAACGCCAAGGCCATGGCTCCGTTCCTTGACGGCTACGAGGCGTGGACCGCTGTCGGAGTCATCTTCTTCCTGACCTTGATGAACCTCCGGGGGGTGCGAGAGTCCGGCGCCATGTTCGCCATCCCGAGCTACGTCTTCATGGGCTCCATGTTGCTCATGATCGGGATCGGGCTGTTCCGGATCCTGGTATCAGGGGAGGAGCTGGTGAGTGAGACCGGAGACCTCATCGTCGTAGCCCCCGAGGGTAGCGCGGAGTTCGCCGGGTGGGCCATGGTCGCCATCCTGGCGCGCTCGTTCTCGTCAGGTGCCGCGGCGCTGACCGGCGTGGAGGCCATCGCCAACGGTGTCCCGGCCTTCCGCAAGCCCAAGAGCACGAACGCCGCCAGTGTGCTCACCATGCTGGGGGTGTTGGCCATCACGATGCTCCTCGGCATCATCGTGCTCGCCAACCTCACGAGGGTGCACCTGATCGACGAACTGTCGGGCACCCACTACGTCAACGCCGCCGGCGAGACCATCCACAGCGCGGCGCACACCGTGACCGGCCAGTTGGCCCGTGTCGTGTTCATGGACTGGTTCGAGCCCGGGTTCTACATCGTGATCACCGCGACCATGCTGATTCTCTTCCTGGCCGCCAACACCGCTTTCAACGGCTTTCCGTCGCTGGCGTCGATCCTCGCCCGGGACGGCTTCCTCCCGCGCCAGCTGCACACCCGCGGGGACCGGCTGGCCTATTCCAACGGCATCGTCATGCTCGCTGTCGCGGCCGCAGTGCTCGTCCTCGCCTTCGACGCGTCGGTCACCGCGCTGATCCAGCTGTACGTGGTAGGTGTCTTCCTGTCCTTCACCGTCGGTCAGACGGGCCTGATCATCCACTGGACCCGCGCCCTCCGTGGGGAGCAGGACGTGAGCGCACGCAAGCGGATGGTCCGGGCTCGCATCATCAACACGGTCGGCGCCGCCGCCACTGGGATCGTCCTCATCATCGTGCTGATCTCCAAGTTCACGCACGGGGCGTACCTGGCGGTCGTCGCGATGGCCGTCCTGTTCGCACTCATGCTGACGATCTCCAACCACTACCGGGCTGTCGAGCAGGAGGTCGCGCTCAGGCCGGACTCGGATCGCGCCCTGCCGAGCCGGGTGCGTGGAGTGGTCCTGGTGCAGAGGGTCAACCTCCCGACCCTGCGTGCCATCGCCTTCGCCCGTGCTGCCCGCTCCACGACGCTGACGGCCGTCACCGTCGCCGTGGACGACGACGAGGTGGAACGGATCCTCGACGAGTGGGAGGCGGAGGACTTCGGCACCCCACTCAAGGTGATCGCCTCGCCGTACCGCGAGATCACCGGGCCGTTCATCAAGTACGTGAACGAGTTGCGCAGCGAGAACCCGCGCGACGTGGTCATCGTCTACATCCCCGAGTTCGTCGTGGGCCACTGGTGGGAGCAGTTGCTTCACAACCAGACGGCGCTGCTGATCCGTACCCGCCTGCACTTCATGCCTGGTGTCATGGTCACGAGCGTGCCGTATCAGTTGAAGTCGTCCGGCAAGGCGAAGGCGGCCGCCAACAAGGCCTCCGAGCCACGCAGGCGATGAGCGTTGAGGTGCGGCTCGAGCGGGTCGCGCACGGCGGGTACGTCGTCGGCCGCGCCGAGGGCAAGGTGTTGTTCGTCACCGGGGGGCTTCCGGGGGAGCGGGTAGTCGCGGAGATCACTGAGACGGGAAGACGGTTTGACCGGGCGCGAGTGACCCGGGTGCTTGAGGCCTCCGACGGCCGGGTTGAGCCGCCGTGCCCCATCGCCGAGCGATGCGGGGGGTGCGACTGGCAACACGCTGACCAACCCACCCAGTTGAAGCTGAAGACCGCCGTCGTGGCCGAACAGCTTCAGCGGCTGGCTGGAGTCGACTGGAACGGAACGGTCGAGGCGGTCCCCGGGGGGCTCACCGGCTGGCGCACGCGGGTGCGCTACGCCGTCGACGAGGCAGGCCGGGTGGGTTTCCGGGCACGGCGTTCGCATGAGATCGTCGCGCTGCCCGAGGGCGGCTGCCTGATAGCGGCGCCCGGGCCGACGGTGGCCGAACTCACGCTCCAGGCCCGCCCCGGAGGAGAGCTCGAGGTCACGGTAGGCGAGGATCGCACCGTCGTGACCGCCGTTGCCGGGGGGAGACGTGAGGCCACTGTGCGGCAACGCGTGCGGGGCCGAACCTACGAGGTGGCCCCCGGCGGATTCTGGCAGGTCCATCCACACAGCGCGGACACTCTCACTGGCGCGGTGCTGGAGGGTCTACGGCCGGAACCAGGAGATCGCGTGCTCGATCTCTACTGCGGGGTCGGGCTGTTCGCCGGCGCCCTCGTGGACGCCGGATGCATGGTGCTGGGGGCTGAGCTGTCACGCGAGGCGGTGCGTCTGGCCCGCCGCAACGTGCCGGAGGCCGACTTCGTCGCCGGCGCCCTTGAGCGGGGGCACCGCGACCTGCCCGAGTGGGCCGACCTCGTGGTGCTCGACCCGCCTCGAAAGGGGGCCGGCGCTGATGTGGTCCGCGCGATCGTCGATCGGGGACCACGAGCGGTGGCCTACGTCGCGTGCGACCCTGCCGCGCTCGCCAGGGACCTCGCCACTTTTGCCCAGCTCGGCTACGGATCGGTTGATATCAGGGCCTTCGACCTGTTCCCCATGACCCACCATGTGGAGTGCGTGGCGATCCTGCGCCCCCGGCCTGACGCCCCTGACCAACCCCTAGACTGACGGGGACCGGCGATGGCGCCGCGCATGCGTGAACCATGGTATCTTGATATCAAGACAGTTTGGCGAGTGCCAAGTTAAGGAGAAGGATGAGCGTCAACAGTTTCGGGGCCAAGGCGAGCCTCGACGTCAACGGCACCTCGTACGAGATCTTCCGGGTCGATGCGGTCCCGGGCTCGGAGAAGTTGCCCTTCAGCCTCAAGGTCCTCCTGGAGAATCTGTTGCGCACCGAGGACGGCGCCAACATCACCCGCGACGACATCGCGTTCCTGGGCGCCTGGGACCCGGCCGCTCAGCCCGATCATGAGATCCAGTTCACGCCCGCCCGCGTCATCATGCAGGACTTCACCGGCGTGCCATGCGTGGTGGACCTGGCCACCATGCGCGAGGCGGTCGCGGGGCTCGGTGGGGACCCGTCGAAGGTCAACCCCCTCTCGCCCGCAGAAATGGTCATCGACCACTCCGTCATCGCGGAGGTGTTCGGCATCGCCGGCGCCTTCGAGGCGAACGTGGACATCGAGTATCAGCGCAACCGCGAGCGCTACCAGTTCCTCCGGTGGGGCCAGAAGGCGTTCGACGACTTCAAGGTCGTGCCGCCTGGCACCGGCATTGTGCATCAGGTCAACATCGAGCACCTCGCGCGTGTGGTCTTCCCTCGCGTCGTGAACGGCGTCCTGCAGGCATACCCCGACACCTGCGTGGGCACGGACTCGCACACCACCATGGTCAACGGCCTGGGCGTCGTCGGGTGGGGCGTCGGCGGAATCGAGGCTGAGGCGGCCATGCTCGGGCAGAGCGTCTCGATGCTCCTCCCGCGGGTCGTGGGCTTCAAGCTCACCGGCAAGCTGAACGAGGGCACCACCGCGACAGACCTCGTCCTCACCATCACCGAAATGCTGCGTGAGCACAAGGTGGTGGGCAAGTTCGTCGAGTTCTACGGCGACGGCGTGGCGGCGGTGCCGCTGGCCAACCGCGCCACGATCGGCAACATGAGCCCCGAGTACGGCTCCACCATCGCCATCTTCCCGATCGACGAGCAGACGATCGCATACCTGAGGCTCACCGGACGCGACGAGCAGCAGATCGCCCTCGTGGAGTCCTACGCGAAGGCGCAGGGGCTGTGGCACGACCCGAGCGTCGAGCCGCAGTACTCCGAGTACATCGAGCTGGACCTCGCCACCGTTGTCCCCTCCATCGCAGGTCCGAAGCGTCCGCAGGACCGGATCCGCCTCGACGAGTCGAAGGCGGCCTTCCGCGAAGCGGTCGCAGGGTTCGTTGGAGCCCCGCATGGCGCGGACGCCTACTCCGGCTACGACCGGGCCGTCGCGGCGACGATGGAGGCTTCCGACCCCACCGGAGTGAATCCGAGCAGCGTGGACGATTCGCCGGCCCCGTCGGACCCGGCACACCACACGATGCGCCCCCGCGTGCATGCCGCGGCACCGGTGACCCTGGCCGACGGGACCTCCTTCGAGCTGGATCACGGCGCCGTGACGATCGCCTCGATCACCTCCTGCACCAACACCTCCAACCCGAGCGTCATGATCGGCGCGGGCCTGGTGGCGAAGAAGGCGGTCGAACGCGGTCTCACCCGCAAGCCCTGGGTCAAGACGTCGCTGGCCCCCGGCTCGCAGGTGGTCACCGACTACTACGACCGCTCCGGGCTCACCAGCTACCTCGACGCCATCGGATTCAATCTGGTCGGCTACGGGTGCGTTACCTGCATCGGCAACTCCGGTCCGCTGATCCCGGAGGTCACCGACGCCGTCAATGCCCACGACCTGGCGGTCTCGGCGGTCCTCTCCGGAAACCGCAACTTCGAGGGCCGGATCAATCCCGACGTCAAGATGAACTACCTCGCCTCGCCGATGCTTGTCATCGTCTACGCGCTGGCAGGAACCATGGACATCGACCTGTTCAACGATCCGATCGGGCAGGATCCGGAGGGCAACGACGTCTTCATGCGCGACATCTGGCCCACCGAGGCCGAGATCGACGAAGTCATCAACGACTCGATCAGCGCGGAGATGTTCGTCACCCGCTACGCCGACGTGTTCGCCGGCGATGAGCGCTGGCGGTCGCTCCCCACCCCGGACGGCGAGACCTTCGAGTGGGATGCGGACTCCACCTATGTGCGGAAGGCGCCCTACTTCGACGACATGCCCGCAGAACCCACACCGGTCGAGGACGTGTCCGACGCCAGGGTGCTGCTCAAGCTGGGGGACTCTGTCACCACGGACCACATTTCGCCCGCGGGGAGCATCAAGGCGGACTCGCCGGCCGGCCGGTACCTGACCGAGCATGGGGTTGAGCGGAAAGACTTCAACTCCTATGGATCGCGCCGCGGCAATCACGAGGTCATGATTCGAGGCACGTTCGCCAACATCCGGCTGCGCAATCAGATTGCGCCGGACACCGAGGGCGGCTTCACGCGCGACTTCACGGTCGACGGGGGCCCGGTGACCACCGTCTACGACGCGTCGGTCAACTACGCCGCAGCGGGCATTCCGTTGGTGGTGCTGGCGGGCAAGGAGTATGGGTCCGGCTCGTCGCGTGACTGGGCGGCCAAGGGCACCGCACTGCTGGGCGTCCGGGTGGTGATTGCCGAGAGCTACGAGCGGATCCACCGCTCCAACCTGATCGGCATGGGCGTCCTCCCGCTCCAGTATCCGGAGGGCCAGACCGCCCAGACGCTGGGGTTGACGGGTGAGGAGTCCTTCTCCGTCTCGGGAGTCACGCAGCTCAACGAGGGCTTCACGCCGAAGACCATGACGGTGAAGGCGGTCCGCCCGGACGGCACCGAGGTCGTCTTCGAGGCGGTCGTGCGCATCGACACGCCGGGGGAGCGCGGCTACTACGTCAACGGCGGCATCATGCAGTACGTGCTCCGAAATCTCGCCAGGAGCTGAGCCTGTCGTCGCGCAAACGAGGCGGTCCCCTTCGGGGGTCGCCTCGTTTGCGTCTCCCTGGTCTGGTCGAGGTCTTTACTTCTGTCGGGGGCATGAGATTCAATAGAACACATGTTCGATGATGACGAAATGATCCGGGTCTATGTGCCGCCTGGGTGGCCGGGCACGGTGCGGCCGCCCGGTTCGCAGGGGTGGCTCGCCTCGGCCGAGGGCTATCTTCTGGATTGCTGCCCCGCGGAGTATCGGGGATACCAGCTGCTACGTCGGCATCCGGTGGTACTGGCACGCCTGGCGGGGGAGTTCGTCGCCTCGCAGCTGCTGGCCACCAGGACGGGCCTCACGGGCCTGCGTTCTTCCCTGGCCGGCGTTGTGGACTCGTCCACCGCGGATCAGGCCGCAGCCCTCCTGCAGCAGGAGGAGGCACGGCTCACCCGGGTGGCCAGGGGAGTAGATCTGGTGGAACAGGCGCTCCGGGACGCGCGGTTCGTGCCCAGGCTGTAGCGGTTCGTAGCGGGGGTGCTCTGGTGTTAGGGCCTACTATTGTGCGCATGTCCTTGGTCGAATCGATCCAGAGCCCACGCGATCTTCGTGCGCTCTCCCGGCGGCAGCTCGTTCAGCTCGCCTCCGAGATCCGGTCCTTCCTCATCACGAAGGTGAGCCGGACGGGTGGCCACCTGGGGCCCAACCTCGGCGTCGTTGAGTTGACCATCGCCATCCATCGGGTGTTCGACTCGCCGTCGGACCCCGTCATCTTCGACACGGGCCACCAGAGCTACGTGCACAAGATCCTCACGGGCCGGGCGGCCGGGTTCGACACCTTGCGTCAGCGCGGCGGGCTGTCGGGCTACCCGGAGCCGGCCGAGTCCGAGCACGACTGGGTGGCCAATTCGCACGCGTCCACGGCCCTGTCGTGGGCCGAAGGTCTGGCGAAGGGATTCCGGCTCCGCGGCGAGCAGCGCACGGTGGTTGCCGTGGTGGGCGACGGCGCCCTCACCGGCGGCATGGCCTGGGAGGCGCTCAACAACATCGCGGCCACCCCCGGTCTCCGCCTCGTGGTGGTGGTCAACGACAACGGCCGTTCCTACACCCCAACGGTGGGCGGCCTCGCGAACCACCTCGCAGGGCTCCGCACGGACCAGCGCTACGAGAAGACGCTCAGCCTGATCAAGCGCACTGTGAACCGGATGCCGCTGGTGGGGCGTCCCGTCTATGACCTCATGCACGGCGTGAAGACCGGTATCAAGGACGTTGTCGCCCCGCAGTCGATGTTCTCGGACCTCGGGATCAAGTACATGGGCCCGCTCGACGGCCACGACATCACCTCCCTCACCAATCACCTTGAGCAGGCCCGCCACTTCGGGGGACCGGTTCTTGTCCACTGCGTCACCCGGAAGGGTCGCGGCTTTCAGGCTGCGGAGGAGCATGAGGAAGACAGGTTCCACGCCGTCGGCCGAATCAACGAGATCACCGGCGAGCCGCTGTCGGCCTCAGTGCAGGCCACCTGGACCGACGCCTTCGCCGAGGCGATGGTGCAGGTGGGTCAGCGTCGCCCCGACGTGGTGGCCGTCACAGCTGCGATGCTGTACCCCACGGGGCTCGGCCGGTTCGCCGCGGCCTTCCCGGACCGCACCTTCGACGTCGGCATCGCCGAGCAGCACGCCATCGTGTCAGCGGCCGGCATGGCGCGCTCCGGCCTGCACCCGGTGGTGGCGTTGTATGCCACGTTCCTCAACCGTGCCTTCGATCAGGTGCTCATGGACGCCTCGCTGCACGGTGTGGGCCTCACCATCGCCCTGGACAGGGCGGGTGTCACGGGGACGGACGGCCCGAGCCACAACGGGATGTGGGACATGAGCCTGATGGGCCTCGTGCCAGGGCTGCAGCTGGCGGCTCCGCGGGACCAGGCGCGGCTGGTGGCCGCCATTGACCGGGCCGTCGAGGTCGATGACGCCATCACGGTGGTGCGCTACTCCAAGGAGCGCCTCCCCGACGAGATCGCGGCTGTGGCCCATGTGGGCGAGGGACTGGCCCGCGTTGACATCCTCCGTCGAGCCGAGGGAGCCAGGGTGCTCATCGTCGGTTACGGCCAGTTCGCCGGGATGGGCCTGGGCGTGGCAGAGCGGCTGGGGGACCAGGGAGTGCCCGCCTCGGTTGCCGATCCGCTGTGGGCCCTGCCTGTCAGCCAGGATCTCGTCAGCCTCGCCGCCGGGCACGATCTCGTCGTGACCTTGGAGGACAACCTGGTGGAGGGTGGCGTCGGCCAGAAGCTCCGCTCAAGGCTCGCCGATACCGGCGCCGCCACGCGGGTCCTCACCTTCGGTATCCCGCAGCGCTTCCTTGCCCACGGATCACGCGACGAGGTGCTCGAGGAGATCGGACTGACGGCTGCCAAGACCTCCCTGCAGGTGTTGGGTGTGGTCCTGAGCGGATCAGAGCTGGAGGAGACTGCGGGGCGTCCGGCCTAGCTGTCGAGGGCCTCGGCTATCAGGGGCTCCAGGAAGTCCGCCTGCCAGGGCCTGGCACCCAGACCGATCAGCGCTTCCCGCGTCACGACGCTGTGCTCGAACAGCGCTCCGTGCAGTGCCGCAGGGGGAGCCACCAGACTCGGCTGTAGCCCGCCAAGGTCGCACGCCAACTCGTCGACGGCCGGACGCACCTTGGCCCACCGCTCGGCGGCCTCCGGGTTGATCCGGTCCCAGGTGCGGGGGTGGGGCACGCCGGTGTGCGGTCCGCGCCGGGGTGGGTAAAGGGCTTCCGGCATGGCCCTGACCTCATCCAGCGCCCCCATCCAGTTGGTGAGGAAGCGCTGCCCGGGCTGGGTGCTGAAGCCGGGGAGGGCCTGGGCCTGGGCGCGGGTGGGGACCGCCTCCCTGGCTCGGACGGCCAGTTCCAGGATTGCGGAGTCGTGCAGGATCCAGCCGGGAGGCCGGTCGCGTCGCTGCGCGATGGCGTCGCGCTCCAGCCACAAAGCTCGTGCCACGGCGTATTGCCGGGGCGTGCGAAGGGTGGTGATGCCGGTGAGGCGTCGCCATGGGTCCACCCTCGGTTCCGGCACCGCGGTGAACCGCGTGAGGGCGTCGTCGAATTCCTGGTGCGCCCAGGTGTCGCGGCCGGTGGCGCGGAGTTCATCGCCGAGGATGACGGCGAGTTCAAGCAGGTAGTCCACATCCAACGCTGCGTACGTCAGCCAGGAGTCGGGCAGCGGGCGCTTGGACCAGTTGTCCGCGGAGTGGGCCTTCCGGAGCCGCACCCCGAGTTCCGCGAGGAGGAGCGCGCCCAGGCTGGCACCCGGCTTCGCGAGGAGCCGTGCCGCCAGCTCGGTGTCGAAGAGCTGCGGGGGAATGATGCCGATCTCACGCATGCAGGGCAGGTCCTGGCTTGCGGCATGGATCAGCCAGGTGGCCTCGCCGCAGGCCTCAACCAGGCTGCTGAGGTCCGCCGGCCCGTCGTTCTCGAACGCGATGGGGTCGATCAGCCACGTGCCCGCTCCTTCCCGACGGATCTGGAGCAGATAGGCCTTCGACCAGTAGCGGTGCCCGTGGGCGCGCTCTGTGTCGAACGCGACTGGACCCGTGCCGGCGCTCAGCGCGGCCAGGCACGCAGCGAGGGAGGGCGCGTCCGCGACCACGGGCCGGAGCGGTTCGCGGCTCTGCTCGACGTAGGTCACGAGCGCCGGCCCAGGGGCAGTGTGGCCACGCCGGGGGGAAGGGGCGGCTGGCCCGCCACCTGGCCCACGAGGTCCTCCCATGCGGCAAGGTGGCTCGTCAGCGGGTGCCGGTCGTTCAGCGTGGGGGTCCAGGAACAGCGGAGCTCGACCTCGGCGCGGTCTTCGTCGGCCATCTCCCCGAAGCCCCTCCCGTAGGAAGCCGTGACCGTCCCGGCCAGCGCCTGCGCGAGGCAGCCGCGGCTCTCAACCGCCTCGGTGAACCACGACCATGCAACCTCGGGCAGCAGTGGATCGGTCACCATCTCCATCTCGACGTCGGCGCGGACGTAGGTGACGAGGCGGAAGGTTCCACCCCAGGACTCGTTCCCGGAGGGATCGTGCAGGAGGATGAGTCTCCCCGAGGCTAGGGGCTCGTCTGTGCCGGCGAGTTCGGCCTCGATGGCCACCGAGAAGGGCGCGATCCGCTGAGGGGACCCGATCTCGTCCGTGTTGAACCCGCGCCTCCAGGTCATGGACTCGAGCTCTCGCAGCGCCCGCGCGAACGGCTCCGGGGGGATGGGGGTCACGTTCGCTGGCACGGGTGATAGCCTAGGCCGGGGCGCATCCGATCCAGCGATGGCGCGCCGGGCGCGGTCCCGGCTAGGCGCGCCTGAGGCGCAGGCTGACCGAGTTGATGCAGTAGCGAAGGTCCGTGGGGGTCTCGTAGCCCTCGCCCTCGAAGACGTGGCCGAGGTGTCCGTCGCATGCGGCGCAGCGGACCTCCACCCGGGTCCGCCCGCGGATGGAATCGTCGCGCAGGTAGCGGACCCGTTCTTCGGCCAAGGGGGAGAAGAAGCTGGGCCATCCGCAGTGGGAGTGGAATTTCTCGGTGCTGCGGAAGAGCTCGGCGCCACACCCGCGGCACTCGTAGATGCCCTCATCCTCAGTGTCCGTGTATTCCCCTGTGTAGGCCATCTCGGTGCCGGCCTGGCGCAACACCTTGAACTCCAGCGGCGACAGCTCGGTGCGCCACTGGTCGTCGGTCTTGGACACGGGGGCGACGTAAGGCTCTGTCATGCATCGAGCTTAGGCACCCGAGTCAAGGCTCAGGAGTCGTCGCCGTCCAGGCCGTCGGGTAGGCGCGTTGGGGTCCCGTCGAGCAACTCCATGGCGCCGAAGGCGTAGCGCGCCAGGATGAGCTGGCAAAGGTGTGGGTTGTCCCCGATGGGGGCGGTGACGGCGACGGCGCCGGCCCGCAGCGCGGCCTGCGCGTGGGCGCGGTAGGCGGGCGTGGGAGTGAGATGGAGGCTGCCCACCGCGATGTGTCTCCGGCCCTGCATGCGCAGCGACTGGACGGCCGCAGCGGTTGCCGTTCCGTCTCCGTCCTCGACGGCGAGCTGGACAGGCAACCTGTGGTGGGCGGACCACTGCCGTGCCCTGCGTGCCAGAAGGGAGGAGCCACGCACGTCTCCACCACCCGGGGCGGTGAGGATGAGTCCGTCGATTTCCAGGGCGCCCCCTCGGTGAAGGGCCTCCCGCACCCGTTCGTCGAGGATGTTGAGCACCTCGCCCGCAGGGCCGACGGGGCGGCTCACCGCGAGGTGGATGTCCGAGGAGTGCGAGAAGGTGTCCAACTCCGGGGGGTGCGCAGCGGCGGAGACCAGGTCCAGGGGCACCAGAACGGCCTCCGCCACGTCGTCGGCAACCAGGCTCTTGATGACGTCCTCAAGCCTGGGGGAGACGCCACCCAGCCTGGCGAGGTGGATGCGTAGATCTGGCCGGGCTTCACGGAGGGCGGCAGCAATGGCCTGTAGCGCCTCCGACACCGGCACGTCGTCCGGGCCTTCAGCCACGAGCACGATTGCCGGCGCCGTCATCGACTCTCTCTCATCGGGCCACAGAGCATGGCGGTTCGAGGATCTAGAGTGGGCGATGGCGGTTTCGAACCGCCGACCTCTTCGGTGTGAACGAAGCGCGCTACCACTGCGCCAATCGCCCCTAGCGAAACGGGAGTCTAGTAGAATCTGCGGGAGAACGCGAACCGACCGGCGTCACGACGCACGTTCCGGGTTTCGTGTCGAACCGCAGTGCGGTGGCTGATCGTTTGATCATTTGGCATGCGACAGCGAGCGACAGGCCTTGATAGGCAGGCAATGTCAGGCGACGGGGTCGAGCCTGCGGACGGTGGGTAATCCGGCGGCACGCTCGGCAGCGAGGTCAAAAGCCGACTGCAGGGCCAGCCATGCACGGGCGGTACCAACGCCTGCTCCCTCCAGTCGAACAGCAAGGTTGGGGCTCACGCGGGCATGGCCGTGCAGGACTCGGCTCAACGTCACCCGGGAGATCCCGAGCCGGGACGCGGCCTCCCCAACACTCAGCCCGAGATCGGCCAGCACGTCCTCGCGAAGGATCTCGCCGGGATGGACCGGGGTCCTCATCACCATGTTGTCCACCTCCTGGTCAGTGGTAGTCCTGATAGTCGACGAGTTCGACGTCGCTCTCAACGAAGCGGAACGTCACTCGCCAGTTGCCGTTCACCCAGATCGACCAGTGCCCGGCCAGGTCCCCTGTGAGGGGGTGGGTCCGAAACGACGGGATCGCGAGGTCGTCGGGGGTCTGTGCCACGTCCAGAAGCGACAAGATGCGAAGCAACTTGGGGATGTGAGTCGCTTGAACACCCTTCTTCGAACCGTCGCGATACAGCCGCTCCAGACCCTTGTGCCGGAAGCTGACAATCACAAAAAGCATCGTATCGCGTAGCGCTACGCGATACAAGCCTTGATCCTCATCGTCAACGACCACCCGCGGCAGTTGCGGGCGTTCAGGCGGTGCCCCAAATGTGACTGAACGAAGGGTGTCGCTGATTTGTGTCCTCCCCGGGGGTGCGCTAATGTTTTCTACGCGCCAGCTGCTGCTGTCCCACAAGGGCAAATGCACACAGCGCATGCGGACGTGGCTCAGTTGGTAGAGCATCACCTTGCCAAGGTGAGGGTCGCGAGTTCGAATCTCGTCGTCCGCTCGGAGATGTAGTCTCTCCCAACCCGTTTGGGGAGGGTAATAGCTCCACCAGGTGGAGTGGCCGAGAGGCGAGGCAACGGACTGCAAATCCGTGTACACGGGTTCAAATCCCGTCTCCACCTCGGGCGGTTGGCGCAGTGGTAGCGCGCTTCCCTGACACGGAAGAGGTCGGCGGTTCGAAACCGCCATCGCCCACCAGACTGATTCAGCTCCTCGATCCATGATCGGGGAGCTGATCTGTTTCCGGCGCCTGTTGAGCCTCCACGCAATTGACCGATAAGCTGCATTATGTCACTTTGCCGTGATCGCGCCCCCTCGCACACCCCTTGACACCACTGGTGCATGCGCCGACAGTTGACGGATGCCAGCAGAAGCCGTCACCCGCCCCACCCCAGTGCCCGTCGAGGACTTCCTGGAGACCGTCACAGAGCGACGGCGCAACGAAGCCCACGAGCTCATGTCGATGATGCAGGACATCACCGGTGACAAGCCGACGATGTGGGGCCCGAGCATCATCGGCTTCGGGTCGCAGCACTACCGTTATGACACGGGCAGGGAGGGCGACATGCCCAGGCTGGGCTTCAGCCCCCGCAAGGCGACGCTCACCGTCTACTTCAACGAGGGCTTCGACCGCTACTACAGCGAACACCTGGCGAAGCTTGGCAAGCACAAGACCGGCGTATCGTGCCTCTATCTCACCAAACTCGCCGACGTCGACCTCGCCGTCCTGCGGCAGATGCTTGAGGCCTCCTACGCCCTGGGCGAATCACCGGCGGAGAAGGTGACCACCGTGGACCAGTACGTGGCTGCCGTCCCGGCAGATGCCCGGCCCATGTTCGACGAGCTGAGGGAGTTGGTGAAGGGAGCGCTCCCCCATGCCGACGAGGTGTTCAGCTACGGCATCATCGGCTACAAGCAAGGGAAAGGCCGGGCACAGGTCTTCGTATCCGGGTGGAAGGATCACGTGGCCGTCTATCCGGTCCCTGCGGACCCGGAGCTGGCTTCTGAGCTCGCATCCTACGTACGCGGGAAAGGGACCCTCTGGTTCCCGCTCACTGAGCCGCTCCCCCGTGACCTCATCCTGCGCCTAGTGGCCTCGCTGGCCGGCCCCGCGCCCGAAGGAAACAAGGCCCGCTCATGAGCGGGCCCGACCGCCCCGTCCTGGAGCCGCTGCCGGATGCCGGGTTCCGGCGCATCCTGTGCGTCGTGGCCCACCCCGACGACGTGGAATACGGACTGTCCGCGTGCGTGCATCACTGGGTAGCCCAAGGCGCGGAGGTGGCCTACCTTCTCCTCACCTCCGGTGAGGCGGGCATGCAGCGCCCGCCGGCCGAGGTGGGTCCACTGCGCGCGCTCGAGCAGCGCGCGGCCTGCGACGAAGTGGGCGTCACCGACCTCCAGATCCTCGACCATCCGGACGGCATGCTTGTCTACTCGCTCGATCTCCGCCGCGACGTGGCCCGCGCGATTCGCAGATTCAAGCCCGACGTTGTGGTGACGGGCTCCTGGGACGTGGAGGTGGGATGGGGACTCAACCAGGCAGACCACCGCGTGGCGGGCCTTGTCACCCTGGACGCGGTCCGTGACGCCGACAACACGTGGGTCCACCCCGAACTCGCCGCGGATGAAGGGTTGGCGAAGTGGGCCACCACGTGGCTGCTCGTCTCCGCCGACAACTCCCCCACGCACGGCGCCGTCCTGACCCGCGCCGATGTCGACGCGGGCGTGCGTTCCCTCGAAGCCCACGGCGCCTACCTGGCCGACATCCCGGACCACCCGGCCCCGGCGGACTTCATTCCGGAGATGCTGGCCGCCCAGGGCCGGGCGATGGGCACCGACTTCGCCTGCCTGTTCAGGGCCCACCGACTGACCCGGGACACTGCCTGATCGTCGCTACGCCCGGCCGCGACCACGGGTGTAAGCGAATCGGTCACAGCGACCGCCGCCGTCGCCTAGCTTTGGATGAGGCGCACCTCGCGCGCTGAATCTCTGACAAGGAGTTGTTGATGTTCGATTTCGACGAACTGCTGTCCACCCTCCCGATCGATCAACTGGCTCAGCGTGTCGGGGCGAGCCCGCAAGAGGTGGAGGCCGCAACGCGTAACGCACTCCCCGCACTTCTGATGGGCATGGGCGCCAACACGCGGGATCCTGACGGCGAGGCGTCGTTGGCCTCCGCGATCGGGCAGCACAGCCCTCAGCTCGTCCAGGGGGGCATCAACCTCGACGATGTGGACGAGGCGGACGGCGCCAAGATTGCCCACCACGTCTTCGGCGACAACGAGGAGCAGGTCGTCAACCAGCTGGGCGGCCTCGGCGGCGGCAACGCGTTGATTCAGAAGCTCCTGCCCATCCTCGCCCCCATCGTGATGTCGTGGCTGGCAGGAAAGCTGATGGGCCGTGACGAGGCCCAGGGCCAACCGCAGCAGCAATCGCCGACCGGTGGCGGTGGGCTGGGCGACATCCTGGGCCAGATCCTCGGTGGTGGTGCGGCGGCACCTCAGGCGCAGGCGCCGCGGGCGGAGCCGAGCGCCCAGCCGCAGTTCCGGGTGCCTACAGCAGGACCGGACGATGGCACCCTCCGGATGCCGGAGCCCGAGTCACGGCCCACGCAGACCCAGGCTCAACAGCAGCCGACGGTGCCCGGCGGACTCGGCGGCGGGATCCTCGGCGACATCCTGGGTGGTCTGCTCGGCGGAGGCCGTCGCTGAAACGCGGGTAGACCTCGTGTGCCCTGGGCCCTCCGCCCGGGGCACACCTGCGTCTGACCGCATTGGGCCCATCGTCAGGAGGCGCTCCGCCTCACAAAGCTGCAGCTCACTCGAACGGCGACGGGTCCCCGGCACCCACGCGGTCGACCACCGGCTCGTCGCCGCTCAGATCCACCACGGTTGTGGGCTCGACACCACAATCACCGGAGTCCAGCACCGCATCAATCTGATGGTCGAGCAGTTCCTTGATGCCCCAGCCGTCGGTGAGTGACTCGTCGTGGCCAGGCAGCAGCAGCGTCGACGACAGGAGTGGCGCACCCACTGTCTTGAGCAGGGCCAGGGTGGTGCGGTGATCCGGGATGCGCACACCGACGGTGCGCTTCTTCGGGTGCTGCATCATCTTCGGCACCTCGCGGGACGCCTTGAGGATGAACGTGTAAGGCCCGGGCGTGGCTGCCTTGACGGCGCGGAAAGCCCAGTTGTCCATCTCGACGTAGGCGCCGAGCTTGGCGAACTCGTCGACCACCAGGGTGAAGTGGTGCTTGTCGTCGAGCTGCCTGATCCGTCTGATCCGCTCGATCCCCTGCGCGTTGCCGAGCGCGCACCCCAGAGCGAAGCAGGAGTCCGTCGGGTAGGCGATGAGGCCCCCGCCCTCCAGGATCCTGGCGATCTGCGCCAGTGCCCTGGGTTGCGGGTTGTCTGGATGGACGTCGAAGTACTGGGCCATGGGCCCAGGCTACCGAAACCTCAGAGCACGGCGGCGGAGATGGCATCCACCTCATCGCCGGTGAGATCCAGGTCCATGGCGCCGGCGGAGTCGATGATGGATTCCGGCCGCGAGGCGCCCGGGATCACGATGACATGGTCCCCCAAGGCAAGCTCCCACGCCAGGGTCACCCGCTGAGGAGACACCCCGTGGGCAGCCGCGATCTCCGCCAGGACGGGGAATCGGGAACCGACCGCGGCTGCCCCGCCGCCGGTGCCGCCCAAGGGTGACCAGGGCAGGAATGCGATGCCGTGACGGGCGCAGAAGTCGAGCTCGGACTTGCTGGTGTCATTGAACCGGGGGGAGAACTCGTTCTGGACGGCGGCGAGCTCGCCTGCGCCCAGGACGTCGACGGCGATCTGGATCTCCTCGACGTTGGCGTTCGAGATGCCGATCTCCGCGATCAAGCCCTCCGCCTTGAACGCGGCGAGGGTCTCCATCACGCTCCCATAGACGCGAGTGCGGTCCGGGCGGTGCAGATAGAACAGGTCCAGCTTGTCCACCCCCAGCGTCGCCAGAGCGGACTCCAGCCGGCTGCGAAGATAGTCCGGCGCCGAGTTACGGCCCCAGGTCTCCCCCACGCCGCGCGTGATGCCGGCCTTCGTGGCCACCACGACGTTGCTCACATCGCCGTCGTAGCTGCGCAGCGCGTGGGCGACGATCCGCTCGTTGTGGCCCAGTGCATCCCAACTCGGCGCGTAGATGTCCGCGGTATCGATGAGGGTGACACCGGAGTCCAGGGCGGCGTGGACCGTGGCAATCGCCTGCTCCTCGGAGGGCTTCTCCGGCTTGTCGCTCATGGAGAATGG
Organism: Tessaracoccus luoxuelianae; assembly: GCF_054483915.1. Taxonomy (NCBI): domain Bacteria; kingdom Bacillati; phylum Actinomycetota; class Actinomycetes; order Propionibacteriales; family Propionibacteriaceae; genus Tessaracoccus; species Tessaracoccus luoxuelianae. Next base: position 2,069,045 of record NZ_CM137013.1, read on the forward strand.
CATGGCTCCGAGGCCCACCGGGGAGACTGAGAACTGGCCGATACGGCGCTGCTTCGTTGTGGTCATGTCAGTCACTCTACTTCCCGCGCAGGGGGTCCACCGGGGAGGTGCGGGTGGCGGAGACCGCCACCTCACCCGGCATGAACGGGAGGCTGACGTCTCTCATCTCGATGAGGCAGCGGACCTCGGCGCTGACCGTGGCGCGCTCCCCCACGCTCCGACCCACCCCGTCGGCGTCGACGGTGACCCGGGTGTCGCGGCAGACGATGTTGCGCTGCGCCAGCGACGCGCGGGCCGAGTCCAGCGCCGCCGCCCGGGCGCTCGACGTGACCCGCTCCAGGGACGCTGCCCGCGCCGCCGCGGCCGCAGCCGAGCCGACGGCCTGATCCGCGATGGCCACCCGTGCCAGGGTGATGAGGAGGCCGATGAACAGCACCAGCACCGGCAGGATCACCACCGCCTCAACAGAGAGGGCCAACCCCCGCTGCGCACCCCTGCGAGCCTCACCGATCATGACCCGGTCAGCCGCTCGGTCTGCACGGTGACCGCCTTGCTGATCTCGCGGGGCCACACGACGACGACCGCGCGCCCGCGGACCGTGGCCGTGGTGCTCCGGGCGCCGCGGGCGATCTCGACCCGGACGCCGGACAGCGCCCCGTTGTCCGCCACCTCAGCGGCCGCTACCTCCCCGTCGGCCCGGGTCCCGTTGTATGCCGAGGCGACGGCCGCGCCCTGCTGTGCGGCGGCCAGCGCCGTAGCTTCGGCCCAGTACTGCAGCGACCACTGAAGCAGGCTGAACATGATCCCGATGCTGACCGGCAGCAGGACCACAGCCTGGACCGAGCCGCTCAATCCGCGCTCGTTTCGCCGCACTCTCATGGGGACATCGTGCCAAGTGTGGGGGTCATCCGCGAACGCCTGTGGACAACCCCGGTCCTGCGGTGCATCGTCGCCCCAGAGCCGCCGCTCCGGGGCGCGTGCAATAGGGTGGAATCCACACAGAACTCCACGAAAGGACCCTCATGGTCAAGAAGGTAGCCATCCTCACGGCCGGCGGATTCGCCCCCTGCCTTTCCTCCGCCATCGGTGGCCTGATCGAGCGTTACACGCAGGTGGCACCGGAGATCGAGATCATCGCCTACCGCCACGGGTACCAAGGCCTGCTCAAGGGCGAATCCTCGTCGTCGACGACACGGTGCGCGCCAACGCGGCACTTCTGCACAAGTTCGGCGGGTCTCCGGTGGGCAACTCCCGCGTCAAGCTGACCAACGCCAAGGACCTCGTCAAGCGCGGACTGGTCGCGGAGGGGGCCAACCCGCTCCAGGTGGCAGCGGACCGCCTGGTGGCAGACGGCGTAGATGTGCTGCACACCATCGGCGGCGACGACACCAACACCACCGCAGCAGACCTCGCCGCCTACCTCGCCGAACACGACTACGGCCTGACCGTCGTGGGCCTGCCCAAGACCATCGACAACGACGTCATCCCGATCAAGCAGTCCCTAGGCGCGTGGACCGCGGCCGAGCAGGGCGCCGTCTTCGCCAAGAACATCGTCGGTGAACACAACTCCGGCTCACGCATGCTCATCGTCCACGAGGTGATGGGCCGTCACTGCGGGTGGCTCACCGCCGCCACCGCGGCCGAGTACCGCGCCTGGCTGGACACGCAGGAGTGGCTGCCGGAGATCGGACTGTCGCGGGAGGCGTGGGACGTCCACGGCGTCTACGTGCCCGAAGGCGTCATCGACATCGCCAAGGAGGCCGAACGCCTTGGAAAGATCATGGACGAGGTGGGCAACGTCACCATCTTCCTGTCCGAGGGTGCCGGCCTGGACGCCATCGTCGCCGAGATGGAGGGCGCAGGCGAGGAGGTCCCGCGCGATCCGTTCGGGCACGTGAAGCTGGACAAGATCAACCCCGGCGCCTGGTTCGCGTCGAAGTTCGCTGACAAGCTGAACGCGGAGAAGGTCATGATCCAGAAGTCCGGATACTTCTCCCGCTCCGCCGCCGCCAACGACGCGGATCTCGCCCTCATCAAGGAGTGCACAGACCTCGCCGTCGACTCCGCCCTGAAGGGCGAGGCCGGTGTCATCGGCCACGACGAGGAGAACGGTGATGTGCTGAGCGCCATCGCGTTCGACCGGATCAAGGGCGGAAAGCCGTTCGACCTCAACCAGGACTGGTTCAAGGAGATGCTGGCCTCCATCGGCCAGGACTTCCCCACGGTCACCGCCGCCCACTGACCGCCCGCGTGCCGGCCCCGGCATGCTCGTGAACCCGCCGTCCGCACTCCTCCTTCCACCGGGGGCGGGCGGCGGGTCCGGTTCCCCCCCTCGGATGCAGAACGCAACCCAGAGAGGTGTTCCGCTGCTGGGCGGCTGCGTGTACTGTGAGCGCGTGAGCAGGATCGAATCGTTTCGACAGTTTCCCGACGCCGTGTGGTTCGGCGGCGACTACAACCCGGAGCAGTGGCCGTCGAGTGTTCTCGACGAGGACATGGACCTGATGGCCACCGCCCACGTCAACACCGCGACCGTCGGGGTGTTCGCCTGGTCGTCGCTGGAGCCGGCCGAGGGTCGCTACACCTTCGGCTGGCTGGACGATGCCATGGACAGGCTGCACGCGGCGGGCGCGCGGGCAATCCTGGCCACCCCCATCGCCTCTCCCCCGCCCTGGTTCACACGTGCCCACCCGGAGGCGCTGCCGGTCACAGCGGACGGGGTGCGCCTCATCCACGGCAGCCGCGACACCTACAATCCGGCTGCCCCCGCGTACCGAGAGGCGGCGGTGCGGATCACCCGCGTGCTCGCGGAGCGCTACGGCGCGCATCCCGCCCTGGCGATGTGGCACCTGCACAACGAGTACGGAACCCTCTCCCACGGTCCTGTCACCGACGAGGCCTTCCGGGCGTGGCTGCGGAGACGCTACGTCGATCTCGACGCCCTGAACGCGGCCTGGAACACGCCGTTCTGGTCCCAGATCTACAGCGACTGGCAGGACCTCCACACCCCGCAGGCCACCCAGTACCTCCCCAACCCCTCGCACGTCCTCGACTTCCGACGATTCAGCGCCGACGTGTTGCTGGACTGCCTCCGCGACCAGGTGGCCGTCGTGCGGGAGCTCACCCCGGGCGTTCCGACCACCACCAACTTCATGCTCCCCACCTGGAACCACTACGACCAGTGGGCCTTCGCCCGCGAGATCGACGTGGTCTCGATCGATCACTATCTCGACGATGCCGGCCCGGCGGGCGAGACCCACGTGGCCTTCGGCGCGGACCTTGCCCGGTCGTTCGCCGGCGGCAGGCCCTGGCTGCTGATGGAACAGGCGACCAGCCTCATTTACGACTATGCCGGCGGCCGGATGCTCCCCAAGGAGCCGGGCCGGATGCGCAGAAACACCTACCAGTACCTGGCCCGTGGCGCCATGGGCTCCCTGTTCTTCCAGTGGCGCTCCCCCCTGGTGGGCGCCGAGTTCTTTCACTCCGCGATGGTGCCGCACGTGGGCGCGGACTCGCGGATCTTCCGGGAGCTCGCCGAGTTGGGGGCGGAGCTGGAGTCGGTGGCCGAGGCGGTCGCGGATCCTGGGGAAGGTCCCGTCGTCGAGGCACGGGTGGCCATCGTGTGGAGCGCCGACGCCTGGTGGGCTGCCCAGACCCCGGCCCTGCCGTCGGCCGACGTGGAGTTCCTGCCGGCCGTGCGAGGCGTGCACACCGCGCTCTGGGAGCTGGGTGTGGTGGCCGATGTGGTGTCCCCCGATGGGGATCTGTCCGCCTACGACGTGGTCCTGGTGCCCTCCCTGCTCGCCGTCAGCGACGCTCAGGCCTCGGCCTTCGCCCGTCACGTCGAGCAGGGCGGCCACCTCGCCGTGTGGCACTTCGCGGGCTCCACCGACGAGCACCTCCGGGTGCGACAGGGCAGCTACTCGGGTGCGTTCGCTGAGCTAGCGGGTATCAGGGTCGAGGAGCATGTGCCCTTGCCCGACGCGTCGCGGGTCACCCTGTCCGACGGCTCTTCGGGTGGCTCCTGGACCGAGGTGCTCCAGCTGCGGGGCGCCGAGGCAGTGGCGAGCTACACCGCCGATGCCCATCCTGTCATCGGTGCCGGCGCACCGGCCGTCACCCGTCTTGTCCGGCCTGGCGGTGGGCACGTCCACTATGTGTCGACGCGGCTCGAGGCTGCGTCCCTGACAGTGTTCCTGGCGCGGGTCCTCGCGGAGTCGGGCCTGCCCACCGCACCCTACGACGGGCTGGAGCTGGTGCGCCGACGCGCGGGCGGCGCCAGCTACCTCTTCGCCATCAACCACACCGACACCCCCCGGGCAGTGGACGTGTCCGGGCTGAACCTGCTCAGCGGCGAGGAGATCCAGGGCCGGCACACGATCGCAGCGGGCGACGTCGCCGTGGTGCGCGAATCCAATCCCGGCGGTGGCGCAGCATGACCAGCCTGACCTACCGGCATGCCTCCAAGTCCTGGCTGGACCGACTGCCCCTGGGCAATGGGCGCCTGGGCGCGATGGTGGGCGTGGAACCGACCCGGGTGCGCATCGGGCTCAACGAGGCCACCGCCTGGTCAGGCGGGGTCGGCTCAGCGGCCCGGGGATTGGTCGATCCCCTGGACGCGTCCGCCGCTCTGTCCCGCGGCCGCGCCCTGATCGACGCGGACGATCCGGTGGGCGCCGAGGAGGCGCTGCGCCCCCTGCAGCACGGCTACTCGCAGGCCTTCCTGCCGGTGGGGGTAGTGGAAGTGCAGCTCCCCACCGCCGGTGCCGCCGTGACCCGGACCCTGGATCTGACCACCGGCGTCCACACCGCCGCCCTCACCGTCGACGGCGGCACCTGGGAGATGACCACCGCCACCTGCCTGGAGGATGACGTGCTGGTCCACACCGTGCGCTCCAGCACCCCGGGTGAGGTGAGGATCAGCCTGTCGACGCCGCTGAAGGTCGTGTCCACGGAGGTGGCGGCCGACGCCCTCACGCTGGTCGCGGCGCTCCCGGCGGACGTCGCGCCGAGTCACGAGCCCGACTCGCCGGCCCTGACCTGGGACCTGCCAGGCATCGAGCCGCTGCACGCCGTCGTGCGGCTGCGTGTCACCACGGACGGCGAGCCTGCTTCCGACGGGGAGGCCCTCCTGATCCGAGGCGCCACGTCCACGCACGTGGCGGTCGCCTTGGAAACCACCTTCACCAGCGCCACTCGACCACCCGAGGCGCTCCAGGACGCCATCGGCAGGGCAGTCATGCGCGCCACCGCCGTGCCCGACGAGGCCCTACGCCGGCACGTACTCGCCCATGCCGAGCGCGCCCGACGCTTCACGGTGCGCCTGGGCCCTGATTGCGCCTTCGACGGGGCGGCCGCGACCGGGCGGGATCCCGCTGAGCGCCTCCGCGCCGGGGCTGCGGGCGGCGACGTGCCCGCAACCGACCCGGCCCTGGTGGCGCTCCTCCTCGAGTACTGTCGCTACCTGCTGCTCAGCTCCAGCCGCGACGGTTGCCTGCCGGCGAACCTCCAGGGGATCTGGAACGCTGAGCTGCAGCCCCCCTGGTCGTCGGCCTACACGCTCAATATCAACCTGCCTATGAACTACTGGGGCGCCGAGAGCACTGGGGCCTCCGGTAGTCATCGAGCGCTCCTTCCTCTCCTGGAGGCATTGGCGGAGCGCGGGGAGGACACCGCACGTCGCCTCTACGGAGCGCGAGGCTGGGTGGCGCATCACAACTCGGACGCTTGGGCCTACACGCTCCCCACCAACGGCGACGCGTCCTGGTCGCAGTGGGCGATGGGTGGAGCGTGGCTGGTGCGCCAGTTCGACGAACAGCGACGCTTCGGTGGGATGGATGAGGACACGCTGCGGCGCTTCTGGCCCGTTGCCCGCGGCGCCTCGCGGTTCCTGCTGGACTTTCTGCGCCTGGACGCCGACGGGGTGCCCTTCACGAGCCCGTCGACCTCCCCGGAGAACCGCTACCTCCATCAGGGCCGGCCGGCATCGCTGACCCGGTCCTCGGCGATGGACCGCGCCCTGGTCCGGGACGTCCTCCTGCTCACCGCGAAGATCGCGGCCACGTGTGACCCGGAGGATCCGATCGCGCACGAGGCGCGGAAGATGGCCACCCGGATACCGGGGCCCCGGGTCTCGGCGGACGGCACGGTCGCGGAGTGGGGGGAGCCGCGCGAGCAGGAGGATGTGCAGCATCGGCACCTGTCTCACCTGTTCGGCTGGTACCCCGGGGCCGCTGAGCCCGGCCCGGTGGACGCCGCGGCCGCCGCGACACTCGACGCCCGCGGTGACGACTCAACGGGCTGGTCGTTGGCCTGGAAGATCGCGCTGCGCGCGCGCCTGGGCGACGGTGCGGCGGTGGGTCGTCTGCTCAACCTCGTGCTGAGGCCGGCCGACGATGGGGCGGGGATCGCGCACCGAGGTGGGCTCTACCCCAATCTGTTCGCGGCTCATCCCCCATTCCAGATCGACGGCAACCTCGGCTTCCTCGGCGCCTTCGTCGAGTCCCTGCTGCAGAGCCACCGCCCAGGCAGGATCGAGGTGCTGCCGGCGCTCGCCCCAGGCCTCGACGATGGTGCGGTCACCGGCCTGGTTGCGCGTCCCGGGATCCACGTGGACCTGGCCTGGCGGCACCGCCGGCCGACCCGGGTCTCACTCGCGGCGCGTTCACCGCAGCACGCGGGCAGGTACCTCCTTGCCCACTGCGGAGAGGAACTGGACGTCGAGGTGCCGGCACAGGGCCGGGTCCACGTCGACTTCGATCCCGCCCACTAGCGTCCTGGGTTCAGCGACGCCTCAGAGCGACCAGTCGACGCACCAGTGTGGCGAGGGCGGCGCCGAGGCCCAGACCGGTGGCCGCACCCACCCCGTAGCCCAGCGTGGCTCCGATCCGGACGCTCCTGCCTGCTACGTCCTGCCGGACACCTCGCTCAGGGTCCGTCGACAGGGGCGGCAGGGGCTCGGCGCGGCGCAGGTCATCGAGGGTTCGCGTGGCCGCCCACCGACGCGGCGCCCCGGCCGCCCCGGCGGGTCGGGTCTCGTCCACGTCGATGCGGCTCGCCTCAAGGAGGTCCGAGGTGTTGTCGGCCCGTTTGCGGGCGAGCTCGGCCGCCCACACGTCGTGCGTCCCCACCCATGCAGCCGACATGAGGATGATGGTGGCGAGGATGTTGAACACAAGCATCAGCACGATGGTGGAGCCGAAGACGGCGATCGCCGGATTCCGTGAGAACACTCCCACCAGCCGGCCCGCGATCTGCTGGAGCGCGGTGACCGAGACCGCACCGATCAGGGTGCCGGTCAGCCAGGCCTTTGGCGCTGCGGTGGCCCTGGGGAGCACCACAAAGAGGAAGGCGATCAGAATCCAGCTCGCCACCAGGCTCAGCGCGAGCCCCACGGCCTGGAACACGAACCCGATCCCTGGGAGATGGCTCCAGCCGAGCCACTCGATCACCTGCCTGGAAAAGCCGCCGCCGATCGAGGCGACGCCCAGGCTCAGCCCCACCGTCGCGAGCAGACCGACGAAGATGGCCAGGTTGATGGCGAGCTCGACGAAGAAGTTGCCCTTCAAGGCGCCGTCGCTGAACGAGTCGGCCCACATCACCCGCACGGCGCGTTTCAGGTTGCCCACCCAGTTCGAGCCGGAGTAGCCGGCGGTCGCGAGCGCCACGAGTGTGACCGAGGCCCAGTTGGAGAACGCGTCATCGACCACGGCCCTGAGGCTCTTGGCGAGGCTGCTGGTGCCGAGCTCTGCGTCGATGGTCTCCTTGATCTGGTCCAACAGGTCTGGCCGCAGCACGGTGAGCGTCAGGCCCAGCATCGAGAAGGCGAACATGAGGATGGGGACCATGGAGAGCACCGAGAAGTACGTGACTCCTGCGGCGAACTGGGGGCCGAGCCGCTTGTTGTACCGGTCCATCGCTGCCATGCCGTGGGCAACGACGGGGTGGGCGGTCACCTTCTCGATCCAGTCCTTCACGGACCAGACCTTACCCCCGTGCCTCGGACCGTGTGGGTGCTCAGACGACCCGGGCGCGGCGACGCTGTGCCAGCTCGTCGGAGGGATCCGACGGCTCGACGACGGTCGACTCCACGGTGCGCTCCCCCGGCAGGGACGCAAGGGTGCCCTCCAACTCGCGCCACACGCTGCTGACCGAGATCATGAACATGCCCTGACCGCCGCGGGTGAGGTCGAACAGTTCGTTGGCGGAGGTCACCTCGTAGACGCTGAACCCGTCGCTGACGAGGGTGAGTTCGGTGAGGTCGTCGACCCCCCGGGTGTGAAGGTGGTCGATGGCCACCCTGATCTGGTGCAGCGAGATCCCAATGTCGAGGAAGCGCTTCACCACGCGCAGCAGCAGGATGTCGCGGAAGGAGTAGAGACGCTGGGTACCGGAGCCTTCGGCGTTACGGATGGACGGGACTACCAAGCCGGTCCGAGCCCAGTAATCGAGCTGGCGGTAGGTGATTCCTGCCACGCGGTGGGCGATCGGGCCGCGGTAACCGGTGTCACTGGGAACGGGCGCGAAGTCGCCGTCGAAGAGCAGGGCTTGCAGCGGCTCGGCCTCTGGCGTCTCGGTCACGTTCCCTCACTTCCTACGGCGGCGATGGATCATCGACGTGGCTGACGCTAATCGGGCGCGCGGGCACCGGTCCGCGACACGCCCGAGCCGCCCTGAGAAAGTTGCCGGACCGACGACCGCACTCTGGTTGGCGGGACTCGCAGTGCCGCAGCAATCTGGCATCTGACTAGGCATTATTCGTCTTCGAAGTCGTCTGCGCTGACGCTGTCGAGGAACGCGCGGAAGGCCTCGACCTCGTCGGTCTGGGCTGCCTCAACCTCAACCCCTACTTCATCCATCAGCGCTGCAGGGCACTGGATCTCCCATCCCAGTCGCACCGCGATGGCCACGCAGTCGCTCGGCCTGGCGTCGACGACATGCTCGCCCAGGTGAAGTTGCGCCCGGTACACCCCGTCCTTGACGGCGAGGATCTCCACCCTGCCCTGTCCGGGGTCGATGAGTGGGAGCAGTGCCGCGAGGAGGTCGTGAGTCATCGGCCGCGCGGACTCGGGCCCCTCCATTCCGCTGGCGATGGCCGCGGCCTCGATCGTGCCGATCCAGATCGGCAGGCACCGCGAGCCACCGCGCTCCTGCAGCAGCAGGACGGCGGGTTCCTCCGTGGAGACCAGGCGGATGCCGAGCACGTCGAGATGGATCATGGTCACAGCCTACTCAGTGGATCTGGCCGTGGAGCAGGGCCGCGTGTGCCTGCATCACCACTCGATAGAGGTCCGTCACCACGTCCGGCGGCGGTCCCGAGCGGCGCTGATACTGCTCCAGCGCCTGCTCCACCACCGCGGCCTCCATCGCGGCGGCCTGTTGCATCACCCTGAGCTGGCGCAGGTCGATCCCGTAGCCGACGAGCTTCTTGGCGGCGGTGGCGATCGCCACCGCCTCACGTCCATACAGCTGGGACCCGCGGCGGGGTTGGACGATCTTGAGCCGCTCCAGATGGATGAGGGAGGCCTCCCCCAGACCGGACTCGCCCAAGACCTGGCGACGCGTCATGAGGCCGGGGCCCGAGGAGGAGCGCGACGTCTGGCGACGCTCGGCTGCGGGCTCCTCGTCAGCGCTCACCGAGGCCAGGGACTCGGGTTGCTCTCCGCGATCGAGCGCGTCGAGTTCCTCGCGGATGACCTTGAGCGGGAGGTAGCGGTCGCGTTGCGCGCGCAGCACATAGAGCAGCCGGTCCACGTCCTCCTGGCTGAACCTCCGGTAGCCCGAAGGCTGCTGGCGGTCCGGGGAGATCAGGCCTTCCGTCTCGAGATACCTCAGCTTGGATACGGAGATGTCCGGGAATTCGGCCCGGATCATCTCCAGTACGCGGCCGATGGTGCGCGCCGCGCCGGGCATCAGCTCAGACCGGGCTCGCTCAGCGAGATCGTGGCACGGTACTTCCCGATCTGGATCTCGTCGCCCTCGCGCAGCACGGTCCGACCGTCGAGCAGCGTGCGGTTGACGTAGGTGCCGTTCAGGCTTCCCAGGTCTTCCAGGTAGAGCTTCCCGCCGCTGCGGACGAACTTCGCATGGTGGCGCGAGACCGTGATGTCGTCGAGGAAGATGTCCGACTCCGGGTGCCGGCCCACGTTGGTGATGTCGCTGTCGATGAGGAATCGGCTGGAGTCACCGGGGCCGCGGTTGACGACGAGAAGGGCGTTCCCCTCGGCCAGCAACTTGGCCTCGGCGCGCTCCTGCTCGGTGAGTTCGACGCTCGGCCTGTCGTCAGCGGTGACGGGGATCATCGTGGTGGTGTCACCGGTGGGGTCCGTGAGTGGGGCGCCGCAGACACTGCAGAACCGCGCCTCCGACGGGCTTTCAGATCCACACTGTCGGCACTTCATGGGTGGGACTCCTCACTAGGACATCGGTGGGGCGCTGAGCGTACAACGCTACCTGAGGAACTTATCACCCGCTATCAACTGCGTTACCGCGGTCTGGCGAACTCGTTGTCCCCAGGTGCGGCCACGGAGTCGATATCGATGGCATCCAACTGTGTGATCTGGACACGGCCGCCCACCCGGTCGCCCTCGATCTCGCTAACCAGACCCCCACGGAACCGGGCGCCGGCCTCGAGGGTGGCGGGGTCGCCGATCGCCTCGATGACATAGGGCTCCTCCAGCGCGACACCGTCGGCGGTGACCCGTCCCGAGGGGTCGGTGCTGAACCACGAACGCATCACGAGCCGGACGGTGTCGTTGAGCTCGATGACCTCGGCGCCGGCGTCGCGAAGTTCCTCCACGGCGTCCAGGAGCAACTCGGCGCCCACACGGCCCTGCGGGTCCCTGATCTCGATCCGGATCCCTGGGCCGGTCACGGGGATGGTGCCGGCGATGATCTGGGCCTGCTCGAGGCGCCGGGCGGCCTCCAGGCGGGCGGCCTCGTCCCTGTCAGCGCCGCTGAGGAGCTCCGTCCTGGCCTGCTCAAGCTCACGCACCTCGTCCTCCAGCCGACGCGTCTCGACGGTGACGTTGTCCAGCAGCTGGATCAGGTCCGCCTGGCGCACGTTCGCGAACTCGGGCTGGTTGGCCTGGGAGCGAAGGGTGAGCACCACGATGAGGGCGGTGAGAAAGAGGGCAACGCCGGCCACCAACTGGCCCCGGCTGGGCCGGAAGAACGCCCGGAGGTGCCCGGTCGGTTGCTGCCTCGTGGCGCGACGCGCCTTGGTCTCAGGCATGCAGCAGCGCCCGTCGGATCGCGGCGGCGTTGGTGAAGATCCGGATTCCCAGGACGACGACCACTCCTGTCGACAGCTGCGAGCCCACGCCGATCTGGTCCCCGACAAAGACGATCAGCCCTGCGATCACCACGTTGGAGAGGAAGGAGACCAGGAACACCCGATCGGAGAAGATGCCTTCGAGATAGGCCCGGGTCGCGCCGAGGATGGCGTCGAAGGCCGCGACGATGGCAATGGGAAGGTACGGGGCCAGCACGGGAGGCAACGTGGGCTGCAGCAGTAGTCCCACGACCACCCCTGCCACCAGTCCCAAGATCGCAAACACGTCAGTTCTCCTCGTCGGTGCCGGCCGTGGTGGCATAGCGGATGGTCATTCCGGGATCGGCTTCCAGTTGAAGGTCCTCATCGGAGGCTTCGATGTCCATGGTCAGGCCGTAGTTCATGGTGAGGAACTGCCACCACGCCGCGGCGGCCGTCTCGTTGAAGCGGGCCGGGAGGGTGCGGGAGTCGCCAATGGCCTCCACCCGGTAGGGAGGGCTGAGGGAGACGAAGTCCACGGTGATGGCGGCCCCCGCCCCCCGGATGGGGGTCAGCGCACTCATCCGGCGCCCGTTGATGGAGACCGCCTCGGCGCCGGCTTCCCACAGGCCGTTGACCAGGCGGCTGAGGTCGCTGTCGAGCACCAGACCCTGCGACTGGGTGGCTTCGGGGGCATCATCGACGGTGACCACGATGCCGGGACCGCTCACCGGGAGGCTGCCTGCCGACAACTCGGCGTCGGCGAGGCGTTGCCGCTCGACCGGATCTCCCAGCGCACGCTCGCTGAGTTCGCGCACTTCGGCCCCCAACTCAGCTGAGAGGACGGCCAACTCGTCCTGACGGGCCCGAGCGGCCGCCACCCGGTCCAGGAGTTCTGTGCGTTGGGCGGCGATGTCTCCCGCGCCGCGGGTGGTCTGCAGGGCGGCGACCGTGACCAGGACGCTGACCAGGGCGACCGCGATGAGGAGCCGGCTGCGGCTGGGCCTCCGCTCCGTCTGCTGGCGATAACCGGGCTCCAGCGCGTCTGCCTGGATGTCGGTGAGGAGGCTCATGCTGGCGTCGGGACGCCTCACGAAGCGCCCCTGTGCAGCTGCAGCGTGGCGCGGACGTAGAGGAGTCCGGCGGCCCAGTAGACCACCGCGCCGAGCGCGCCGAGGATCCAACCCGCGTAGTGGGCCCAGACAAGGTTCAGGGAGGTGGCGGAGCCGAGCAGAATCAGGGGCAGCGCGAGAAGGAGGAGCATGGTGCCCGCCTTGCCCGCGAGGTTGACGGGAAGCGCCAGCATCCCGTGCCTACGGAGGACCGGTACCAGCGCGGCCAGCATGACGTCCCTGGCGAAGAGGATGAGGAGGAACCACCAGGGCACGATGCCGCGGACCAGGAGCACCGCCACTGCGGCGAGGATGTAGAGCCGATCCGCGATGGGGTCCAATCGGGTGCCCAGCCGGCTCCGCTGCTTGAGCCGACGCGCGAGGTAGCCGTCGAACCAGTCCGTGACGCCGAAGACCGCCAGCATGATGACGGCGGCGAGATCGTGGCCGGCCAGGATCAGCCAGCAGAAGACGGGGATTCCCAGCAACCTGATGAACGACAGCACGTTGGGCACCGTGAGGACGGCTTCGGTGTCCCACTCCTTGACCACTGGCGAGCTGTGCACGTCCTCAGCCTACGTCAGCGCCGGGTGCACCGGCCACGAGTGCGTACGCATCCAGGATCCGGGGACCGACGGCAGGCCAGGTGTAGCGACGGACGAGCGCACCTGCCGCCGTCGGGTCGACGGGTGCGGCGAGGCGGCGACGAAGCGCCACGCGGGCCGAGGCGACGTCGTCGACAGGGAACCAGGACACGAAGCCGGGATGGTCCACCACGTCACGGAACGCGGGCAGGTCCGTGGCCACGACGGCGCAGCCATAGGCCAGCGCTTCCACCAGGATCATGCCGAAGCTCTCCCCGAACCGGTTGGGCGCCACCAGCACGGAGGCTTTCTGCAGCACCAGGGCTTTGGCCGCGTCGTCGAGGCGTCCGAGCTGGCGCACCCGGCCCCCGGACCCCAGCCCCGGACCGATGGCGGCGAAATCGGCCTCGGGTACCTGGTCGGCCAGCGTCGCGAACAGTGGATAGCCCTTGCGTGGCTCGTCCAGCCGGCCCACGAAGACCACCAGTGGCCGACCTCCAGGTTCGCGGGTGTCGGCACGCGGCATCGTCGGCGCCGTGATGGCGTTGGGGATGATCAGGGGCTCGATGCCGGTGACGGCGTGTGCGGTCCTGGCGGCCGCCTCCGAGACCGCAACGGTGACCCGTTCGGGGAGGAGCGCGGCCCTGAGTCGGATCAGCGCGCCCGCCCGGCCCGGATCGAAGGAGGCGTGGTGCGTGACAACCAGGCGCCGCGACGCCCTGGCCGCAGCAAAGGCCGCCCCTGGCGTCAACGGCTCGTGGACGTGGACGACGTCGGAGCCCATCACCGCCTGAGCCGCCACCCGAGCCTGCGCGGGACGGATCGCCAGGTGGGCGACCGAGCCGTTGAACCGGATCCCGTGCGTCGCGCCGAGCAACGTCACCGGGACGCCCCACTCCTGGGCCCGCTCCCCCGGTGCCACCACGACGGGGCGGTGGCCCTCGTTCTGGAGCCAGCGGGCGAGGCCGAGCACGTGGGTGGCCACACCCCCTGGTTCGTCCAGGGAGTAGGGGCAGACGAGCGTCACCCGAAGGCTCACCTGAACATCCGGCGCAACATGAGCCAATTCTCCGGGCTGCGCCGCACGGCGTACGCGAACCGCTCCACGACGCCCTGCATCAATGCCTCAGGGCTGTCGCCGAGGATCGGGTCCGACACCTCCAGGCGGAGCCGGCCACCGTGGAAGCCGGTGGTGACCACCCGCAGGTCTGCGCCGGTGCGGGCTGCGAGCAGTGCGGGCCCGGCCGGCACGCCCACCTCACCGGCCTCTGGCCATGTGACACGGAGGCCGCGCGATGAGAGATCGCGGTCGCTCAGCAGACATACCAGTCGCCCGGCACGGATGTCGTCGGCGAGGGCGTGCATGAGCTCGGGTTGGTCCACGGGGTAGATCGTCATTCCCATGCCCTGCCGGGCGTCACGGAACCGCTCGAAGAGCCCGTCGGGAAGCCGCTCGGCCACGCTGACCACCCGGATGCCGACGCGGGCGGCCCAGGCGCCGGCAAAGTCCCAGGAACCCATGTGCGGCAGAGCCGCCACGAGACCCGGACCAGCGAGCGAGGAGTGGAGTTTGGCCTCATCCCCGGCGGAGATATCGATGACCGCCATGACCTCCTCGTCGGACCACCGCGCCAGACTCAACGACCACAGCAGATTGCGCAGCCAGTTCTCCACGAGCAGGCGACGCTGGGCGCGTGTGGGCTGTCTCCCGTTGGCCCGCTCGATGGTGGCTTCCCAGGAAGCAACTCCTCGGAGCGGCATCAGCGCGGCCACCGGTGCCACGACCCGCGCCAACTTGTCGCCGCATCGGCGCGGGAGCCGGCCACCGACCGCCCAGACCGCGCCGCTGAACCTCACCTCAGGCCCGCCAGGCCTCGGCGAGCAGGGAGCGGGCCTCACCGATGAGTTGCGGCAGCGCCCTGGTCTGCGCCACGATCGGCAGGAAATTCATATCGCCGGACCAGCGCGGCACGATGTGCTGGTGAAGGTGCATGCCGATGCCGGCGCCGGCCACAGCCCCCTGGTTGATACCGATGTTGAACCCGTCCGGCCGGGACACCCGCCGCACCACCGTCATCGCCCGCTGCGTGAGCGCGGCCACGTCCATGGCCTCTTCAGGAGTCAGGTCGGTGTAGTCGGCGACGTGACGGTACGGGCACACGAGGAGGTGGCCGGGCGCGTAGGGGAACAGGTTCATCACCACATAGGCATGCTCGCCGCGCGCCACGACGAGGCCCTCGGCATCGTCGCGGCGCGGTGAGGAGCAGAACGGGCACTCACCCTTGTTGCGTGGCTTGCCATCGCCCTTGATGTAGACCATCCGGTGCGGGGTCCACAGCCGCTGGAAGGCGTCCGGGACCCCGGCGAATTCGTCGCTGGTCTCTGGTTCGGACTCAGGCATCGGCTGTCGGGGAGGTGTTCGATCGCGAGGCGATGAAGTCCACGACGGTGGCCACCGCCTCCGCCACGGGCACGCCGTTGCGCTGAGAGCCGTCCCGGAACCGGAATGACACCGAGCCTGCGTCGCGATCATCGCCACCAGCGATGAGCACGAAGGGAGCCTTCTCCTTGGCCGCGTTGCGGATCTTCTTGCCGAAGCGGTCATCGGAGTCGTCGAAGTCCACCCGGACGCCACTGGCTCGGAGCTGGGCGACAACGCCGCCCAGGTACTCGTCGAACTCCGCGGCCACCGGGATGGCAATCACCTGAACCGGTGAGAGCCACGCCGGGAAGGCGCCGGCGTAGTGCTCGATGAGCACCCCCATGAACCGCTCGATGGAACCGAACTTGGCCGAATGGATCATCACCGGCTGCTGGCGGCTGCCGTCCGGGGCCGTGTATTCGAGCCCGAACCGCTCAGGTTGGTTGAAGTCGTACTGGATGGTCGACATCTGCCAGGTGCGCCCGATGGCGTCCTTGGCCTGGATGGAGATCTTGGGGCCGTAGTAGGCCGCGCCGCCGGGGTCCGCGACGATGGGGAGACCGGACTCGGCCGCGATCTCGTCCAGCACCGCCGTCGCCTCGGCCCACTGCTCGTCCGAGCCGATGAACTTGTCCTTCTTCTTGCCGTCCTCGTCGCGGGTGGAGACCTCCAGCACCGAGTCTGTGAGGCCGAAGTCGTTGAGGAGCGACAGCACGAACTTGAGCAGGTGGCGCACCTCGTCCGGCGCCTGTTCCTTGGCGCAGTAGCTGTGCGAATCATCCTGGGTGATCGACCGCACCCGGGTGAGGCCCTGGATGACGCCGGACTTCTCGTCGCGATAGACGGTGCCGAACTCGAAGAAACGCAGCGGCAGGTCACGGTAGGAGCGTCCGCGGGAGGCGAAGATCAGGTTGTGCATGGGGCAGTTCATCGCCTTGAGGCGGTAGGCCTGGCCCCCCCGGACGACGACACCCTGCTCGTCGCGCTCGGCGTCCTCCAGTAGCGGTGGGAACATGCCGTCGGCGTAGTAGGGCAGGTGTCCGGAGGTGTAGAACAGTTCTTCCTTGGCGATGTGCGGGGTGCCGACGTAGTCGAACCCCTCCTCGATGTGGCGGGCCCGGACGTAGTCCTCCATTTCCCGCTTGATGACGCCGCCGCGGGGGTGGAACAGGGGCAGGCCCGAGCCCACGATTTCGTGGAAGCTGAACAGGTCCAACTCCACACCCAGCTTGCGATGGTCACGCTTGGCTGCCTCCTCCAAGCGGTTCTTGTACGCCTGGAGCGCCTCCTTCGAGGGCCAGGCTGTGCCGTAGACGCGCTGCAGTCCTGCGTTGCGCTGGTCACCGCGCCAGTAGGCGGCAGAGGTGCGGGTCAGCGCCCAACCGTTTCCTAGATAGCCCGTGTGGGGGACGTGGGGTCCGCGGCACAGGTCCTTCCAGGCCACTGAGCCGTCTCGTCGGACGTTGTCGTAAATGGTGAGCTCGCCGGCGCCCACCTCGACGCTGGAGCCGTCCTCGTCCGACGACGAGCCCTTGTCCGCGACCAGTTCCAGCTTGAATGGCTCGGCCGCGAGCTCGGCGCGGGCCTCGTCGTCGGTGACGACTCGGCGGACGAAGCGCTGGCGTTCTTTGACGATCTGGCCCATCTGCTTCTCGATGGACTTGATGTCCTCCGGCGTGAGGGGGGCGGTGGCGAAGTCGTAGTAGAAGCCGTCCGTGATGGGAGGGCCGATGCCGAGCTTGGCGTCCGTGAAGAGGCCCTGCAGCGCCTGCGCGGTGACGTGCCCTGCGGAGTGGCGCAGGATGCTGAGGCCCTCAGGGCTGTCGATCAGCACCGGCTCCACCTCGTCCCCCTCCACCAGTTCGGCGGCCAGATCACGAAGTTCCCCGCTCACCCGCATGGCCACGACGCTGCGGTCATCACCGAACAGGTCCAGGCCCGTGGTAGTGGTGGTCAGCGTCACCTGTTGCGCGTCGTCGTTGCGGCGGATGGTGATGGCTCCACTCATCGGGGCTCCCTCGGGTGTGACGGTCAGTGTGAATCAGGGCCCATTGTGCCCCTCAGCGGCGTGGGCGTCACCTCAGGGGCGGGTCAGGCTCGGAGATCCCAGAAGTCCTCGTGCCGGTGGAGGTACTTGGCGACGAAGGGACAGGTGGGCCTGACCTTGAACCCCGCCTCGCGGGCGTCGTTCAGCGCGAACTCAACGATCCGGTTGCCGTGCCCGTTGCCCCCGTGGCCCGGGTCCACCTCGGTGTGGTGCATGTCCACCACGTCCCCGTCGATCCGGTAGTCGATCAGGCCGATGAGCTCGTGCCCGTGGTGGAGCTCGTAGCGGTTGGCGGCGGCGTTGTTGGTCAACGTGAGGTTCTCCGTCATGGCTCGAGACTACCCCGCCGCGATGACGGCGACCGAGGCCCCGGTCAGCCGGACCAGCTCGTGGGGCGACAGCTCCACATCCAGCCCTCGCCGTCCTCCGGAGACCAGCACGGTGTCGTGGTCCATGGCGGAGGCGTCGACGACGGTACGCAGGCTGCGCTTCTGCCCGAGCGGGCTGATGCCGCCGATGATCATGCCGGTGGAGCGCTCGGCGACGGCCGGAGCTGCCATGGCCAGGCGCTTGACCCCGACGGCGGTGGCGAGGGCCTTGAGGTCGAGGGTGGTGTCGACAGGAACGACCCCCACCACCAAGGCCGCGCCGTCGGAGGCGAGCAGCGTCTTGAACACCCGACGGGCCGGCACCCCGAGGGCGGTCGCGGCCTCGAGCCCGAAGCTGGTGGCCCGGGGATCGTGCACGTACTCATGCACCCGGTAGCTCACCCCGGCCGCGTCAAGCGCCTTCAACGCCGGTGTGGCTCCGTGTGGCTTGGTCATGTGTCCTCCTCCGGGCGGTGCGGATGGCCCCGATCGACGCGGCGATGACGGCGGCCATCGCCAACCACTCGATCGGGTGCAGCAATTCTCCCAGCACCACCCACGCGAACAGTGCCGCCGCTGCCGGTTCGAGGCTCATCAGGATGCCGAACGTGCCGGCCGCGATGCTGCGACGGGCACGCAGCTCCAGGCCGTAGGGGATGACGGTGCTGAGCAGCGCCACGAGCGAGATCACGACGAGCACCCGCGGGTCTCCCAGGGACCCGCCGGCGAGGGCGACGCCAGGACCCGCCAGGGCCGCGGCCCCGATCAGCGATCCGACCGTCAGCCCGCTGGTGCCCTCCCAGCGGCGGCCGAGCGGGCCGGCCAGGACGATGTAGCAGGCCCACAGTCCGCCCGCTCCCAGCGCGAGGGCGATGCCGATGAGGTCGGGCTCCGTCGGGCCTGAGCCCAGCAGCACGACGCCGCCGGCGGCCAGCGCCACCCAGATGAGATCCACCGCCCGCCGCGAGCCCAGCACCGCCAACCCGAGCGGGCCGACGAACTCGAGCGTGACGGCGAGGCCGATCGGGATCCGCGAGATGCTCAGGTAGATGAGGAGGTTCATCCCGGACAGGCACAACCCGTAGCCGGTGGCCACCAGCCAGTCCCCTCGGGACCGGCCCGAGACCCGCGGGCGGGCGATGAGCAGGAACACGAGGCTGGCGATGGCTGCACGCAGGAAGGCGAGCGTGGCGGGGTGTGCCGCGTCGAAGATGCCCTTCGCGAGGGCGGCCCCGAACTGCACCGACGCGATGGCGATCAACACCAGGACGACGGGGTGGATTCGGCTCACCCCGCGACACTATCGGGGCGCGTCTCAGCAGGTGAAGAGCGGGTTACCCGTCGCTACGGTGCCGCCTGCCACGTCGGAGACCGAGTCGGGCTCCGCGTCCATGACGACCACCACCACGGTCCTCGACATCGACGGGTCCGTCACGGAGGCCGGATCCCAGGCCACGATGGGTGTCCCTACCGTCACGTCGCTGCCCTGGTCGGCGAGCACCTCGAAACCCTGGCCGGCCAGCTTGACGGTGTTGATGCCGATGTGGACGAGGATCCCGATCTCCCCTCCCACGAGGAGGATGAAGGCGTGGGGACTGACCTTGAGCAGGGTTCCGTCAGCGGGGGCGACGACGACCTGGCGCCCTCCGTCGGGTTCGATCCCGACGCCCGGGCCTACGGTCTGGGCGCTGAACACGGGGTCCGCCACGTCGGTGATCGCGATGACCTGGCCGGCGCAGGGGGCGAGAATCTGCATCACACATGCTCCTTCGGATGTCGATGTGTTGCGCACCCTATCGCCGCCGGGGCCACGCTGCGCCGACGGGGGGCAACTCCCCTATCCTTGCCCGGAGCGGCTCGGCAGGGCCGGCCCCCCGATCGAGGACGATGGCGATGTACTACGGCGGAGATTACAACCCGGAGCAGTGGCCCGAGGAGGTGTGGCTCGAGGACGCCCGCCTCATGCGTGAGGCGCGGGTGAATCTGGTCAGCGTCGGGATCTTCTCCTGGGCCAGGATCCAGCCCAGCGAGGGCGTGTTCGACTTCGTCTGGCTGGACAGGGTGCTCGACATTCTCCACGCGCACGGGATCGGTGTGTGCCTGGCCACGGCCACGGCCTCGCCGCCGCCGTGGCTGGGCATCAGGTACCCGTCGGCGCTCCCCGAGGACCGTGACGGGTCCCGGTTCTGGCATGGCAGCCGCCAAGCCTATGCCCCCACCTCACCGGACTATCGGCGGCTGGCCGGGGAGTTGGTCGCCGCCATCGCCGAGCGCTACGCGTCGCACCCGGCGGTGCAGTTGTGGCACGTCAACAACGAGTTCGGCTGCCACCTCCCCGCGGACTACTCCGACAACGCAGCCCGCGGCTTCCGCGTGTGGCTGGCCGAGCGCTACGCGGGCATCGAGGATCTCAACCGCGCCTGGGGCACCGCCTTCTGGTCCCAGCGTTACGGATCCTTCGACGAGATCGTCCCCCCGCGCAAGGCGCCCTACAGCCTCAATCCGGCCGGGGTGCTGGACTTCAAGCGCTTCACCTCCGACGCCCTTCTGGACCTGTACCTCATGGAGAAGGGCATCATTCGGGACGCAGGGGCCACGCAGCCCGTGACCACCAACTTCATGGGGGCGTTCGAGCCGCTGGACTACCACCGCTGGGCACCCCATCTGGACGTGATCTCCGACGACAGCTACCCGGATCCCAACGACCCCGACGCGTGGCGCTCGGCGGCATTCACCAGGGATCTGATCCGCTCACTCAAGCCGGACACGCCCTGGATCCTCATGGAGCAGGCGAGCAACGCGGTGAACTGGCGGCCCAGCAATGCGCCCAAGGCGCCCGGTGAGATGTCCGCCCTGAGCATGCAGGCCGTGGCACGTGGGGCGGACGGCGTGATGTTCTTCCAGTGGCGGCAGTCGAGCGCGGGTTCGGAGAAGTTCCACTCCGCGATGCTTCCCCATGCGGGCACGGGAACGCGGACGTGGCGCGAGGTCGTCGGTTTGGGCGCGGCGCTGGAGGAGTTGCCGCCTCTCGGCCGGCTTCGGGCACGGGTGGCGCTGGTCTACGACTGGGAGAACAGGTGGGCGATCGAGCAGCCGGACCATCCGGTGACGCTGGACTATCTGGCCCAGATTCAGCGCTGGCACTCGGCACTTCTCGATCTGGGCGTGCTGGTGGACGTCGTCGACGCGGAGGCGGACCTCGGCCACTACGACACCGTCTTCGCCCCCCTGCTCTACCTGCTCACCGAGCACGCCGCCCAAGGCATACTGTCCGTGCTGGAGCGGGGAGGCACCGTGGTGACGGGGCCCTTCAGTGACATCGTGGACGAACACGACAGGTTCCGTGCCGGTGGCTTCACCACTCTCCTCGGCGAGAGTTTCGGGATGCGCGTGACCGATTTCGGTGCCTTGGCGCTGACTCCGCCTGGCCAGCAGAGCGCACCAGTGGCGGGGTCACTCGGAAGATTCGAGGGCACGCACTGTGCGGAGGAGTTGACGGTGGACACCGCCGAGGTCCTGGCGAGCTTCGAGGGAGGCCGCGCGGACGCCAGGCCGGCCGTCACGATGCGCACGCTGGGCGCGGGGAGGGCCATCTACGTGGCGACCATCCCCGACGACGAGGGCCTGCGCTCCCTTGCGCGCCTGGCTGCCAGGCCCGTGGAGGCCGCCCCGGAGCCCGGCACGGAAGTCGTCCAGCGGGGCGATGTGACCTTCGTCATCGACCACGTCTCCCACTCCGTGACCATCACGTCCCACTGAATCCGGTCAGGGGGCGAACATCTCGTCGACGGCGTCCAGCACCCCGTCCGGGACCGCGGCGGACCCGGCGGCGGCATTCTGCGCCACCTGCTCCACCAGCGTCGCGCCGGCGATCACCGAGGTGATGGACGGCTGGCCGAGCAGCCACTGGACGGTCACCTCCAGCATCGTGTGACCGGCGCGTTCGCACAACCGCCGGTAGCGCTCGAGCAGATCCCAGTCCACGCCCGCCAGCTGGGCGGACTTGATGGAACGCATCCGCCCCTCGCCGCCACCGTCGCGGGTGTACTTGCCCGTGAGGAGTCCGTTGGCCAGCGGGAAGTAGGGGAAGACGCCGAGCCCCAGGTCCACGGCCGCCGGAAGAAGGTCGTTTTCGATGTCGCGGGCCAGAAGCGAGTATTCGTTCTGGGCCGAGACGAAGGACTCGAGGCCCTCCGCCACGGCAATCTCTGCGGCCTCGCGCGCCATGTCCCCGGTGAAGTTGGAGTGCCCGATGAAGCGAACCTTGCCCTCGCCCACCAGGTCCGTCAGGACCTCCAGGGTCTCCTCAATGGGGGTCTCCGGATCCGGGGTGTGCATCTGCAGGAGGTCGATCCAGTCCGTCTGGAGCCGCGACAGGGAGGCCTCGACGGCCGAGCGGACATAGCGCCTCGCGCCCTTCGGGCCCCAAGCCTCGGAGCCGGGCATCGTGAAGTCCTGATGCCCGAATTTGGTGGCCATCACCACCTGATCCCGTTTGCCCCGCAGCGCAACGCCGAGGAACTCCTCGCTGCGTCCCGGGGCACCACCGTAGATGTCAGCGCCGTCGAAGAACGTGACTCCCTGGTCGATGGCTGCGCCGATGACCCGCACGCTCTGCTCAAGGGACTCCGTGGCGGTTCCCGGCCGGGAGAAGTTGTTGCACCCCATCCCGACGACGCTGACCTTCAACCCTGATGTGCCGACGCTGCGTTGCTCCATGGCCCCACCCTAGGCGCTGGTCGGCGGCTACCAGCAGCAGTAGCCTCCGTCGACCAGCAGGTCCGCACCTGTGATGTAGCTGGCTGCGGGACTCAGGAGGAACAGCACCGGACCGGCGATCTCTTCGGGGGTCGCCAACCGGCCCAGGGGTGTGCTGTCGGCGAACTCCAGCACAAGATCGGCCACCTCCGGGCGCTGGTTCATGGGCGTCAGTGTGTAGCCGGGGCTGACCGCGTTGACGCGGATCCCGAGGCCCGCCCACTCGACGGCGAGCGATTTCGTGAGGTGGATGACCGCTGCCTTGCCGGAGTTGTACTGCGCCTGCGTGAGGTTACGGTTGGCGATGTGGCCCGAGATCGAGGCGATGTTGACGATTCCTCCCCCCTCACCGTGTGCCTGCATGGCACGGGCCTGCGCCTGGCATGACCAGAACACGCCGTCGACATTGGTGGCGTAGACCGAGCGCCACTGGTCCGGTGTCAGCTCCAGCGCCGGGGTGCCCGCGCCGATGCCGGCGTTGTTGACGGCGAGGCGGAGCGGGCCCAGGCGCTCCTCCACGGAGGAAACGGCGGGCCCGGCCGCCTCAGGGTCACGGACATCCCACGCGACGGGGACCCCGAGGCCTCCGACGTCGGAGATGAGGCCCAGGGTCTCGGTGAGGCTCTCCTCGGCTCGCGCGCTGCAGGCGACGCGGGCGCCGGCCTCGGCGAGCGCCACGGCGATCGCCTGGCCGATGCCCTTGGAGGCACCGGTGACCAGGGCGACCTGGTCACGCAGGGAGAACGAGACGGTCACGATGTCAGTAGTTGATCATGTGACCGGCGATGCCCTCCACCGCCTCCTTGATGGCCTCCGACAGCGTGGGGTGAGCGTGGATGTTGCGGCTGATGTCTTCCGCCGTGAGGTCGTAGGCCTGCGCGAGCGTGAGCTCGGGCAGCAACTCGGTGACATCCGGGCCGATCATGTGGGCGCCCAGGAGCTCGTTGTAACGGGCGTCCGCGACGATCTTGACGAAGCCGACCCCCTCCCCCAGGCCCCACGCCTTGCCGTTGGCGGCGAAGGGGAACTTGGACACCTTGACGTCGTAGCCCTTGTCCTTGGCCTGCTGCTCGGTGTAGCCGAAGGAGGCGATCTGCGGCTGGCAGTAGGTGGCACGCGGGATCATGTCGTAGTTGATGGGATGGGTCTCCGCGCCGGCGATGGTTTCGGCGGCCACAACGCCCTGCGCCTCGGCGGTGTGGGCCAGCATCATCTTGCCGGTGCAGTCCCCGATGGCGTAGATGTGGGGCACCGAGGTGCGCATGTAGTCGTCGATGGCGATCGCCTTGCGATCCGTCAACGTCACGCCCGTGGCCTCGAGGCCGAAGCCGTCCACCCGGGGGGCGAAACCGATGGCCGAGAGGAACCGGTCAGCCTCCAGGACCTTCTGCTCTCCGCCGGCGGCGGGGCTGACCGTCACCTTGACTCCGGTTCCGGTGTCTTCGATCCCCTCGACCTTGGTGGAGGTCAGGACGGTGACGCCGAGCTTCTTGTATGCCTTGGCCAGCTCGGCGGAGATCTCCGCGTCCTCGGTGGGGACCATCCGGTCCAGGTACTCGACGATGGTCACCTTCGTGCCGAACTGGCTGAGCACGAACGCGAACTCGGTGCCGATGGCGCCCGAGCCGCCGATGATGATCGACCCCGGCACGTCGTCGGCGAGGATCTGCTCCTCGTAGGTCACCACGTTGGCGGAGAGCTGCGTGCCCGGGAGCAGCCGCGTGGTGGCGCCGGCCGCGATGATGGCGTTTGTGAAGGTGAGTGTCTGCTTCTGGCCGTCGTTGCCGGCCACCTCGATCCGGTGGTCGTCAAGGAAGGTGCCCCAGCCGTCGATCTCGGTGATCTTGTTCTTCTTCATCAGGTAGTGGATGCCCTTGGTCATGCGCTCCGAGACCTGACGGCTGCGCTTGAACGCCTTGCCGTAGTTGAAGCTCACCTGCCCCTCGATGCCGAAGGTGTCCGCCTCGTGGGTGAAGATGTGCGCCAGTTCGGCGTTGCGCAGGAGCGACTTGGTGGGGATGCAGCCGATGTTGAGGCACACCCCGCCCCAGTACTGCTTCTCGATCACGGCTACCTTGAGTCCCAGCTGGGAGGCGCGGATGGCGGCCACATAACCGCCGGGGCCGGCACCGAGGACGACGACGTCATATTCAGAGCTCATGGCGCCCACTCTAGTGCCCTGGTGGCACCCCACCGCTGCCCTCTTCTCCAAACCTGTGACGCTATCTCACCCGTGAGATAACCTGACCCGATGAGCGCAACGAGCAAGTCCATCGGACGCATGATCCGCGAGGCCCGCCTCGCCCGGGGATGGTCGCAGCAGAGGCTGGCAGACGAGCTGGGCACCGTCCAGAGCGCGGTCCACCGCATCGAGAACGGGCAGCAGAACCTCTCGCTCAGCATGATCACCCGCCTGGCGGAGGCGCTCGAGATGCCGTTGATCCAGACGGCCACTCAGGGCAACGTGAACTTCGAGATCCAGGGCCCGACAAAGCTGTCGGGCGACATCGACGTGCGGACCAGCAAGAACGCGGCCATGGCCATCCTGTGCGCCAGCCTGCTCAATCAGGGCCGCACGGTCCTGCGGGGCATCGCCAGGATCGAGGAGGTGGACCGCATCAGTGAGGTGCTGACCTCCATCGGGGTGAACCTCACCTGGATCGGCGACAACGACCTGGAGATCATCCGCCCGGCCGAACTCAGGCCGGAGAACATCGACGCCCGGGCCGCCAAGCGCACCCGCAGTATCCTGATGCTGCTGGGACCGCTGATGCACGACTTCGACCAGTTCCTCCTCCCGTACGCGGGCGGCTGCGACCTGGGTGCCCGAACCGTCCATCCGCACATGTCTGCGCTCCACAAGATGGGCCTGACGGTTGAAGCGACCGAGGGCAACTACCACGCCGTCGTCGAGAAGATCCCGGACGGCGAGCGCTCCATCACCCTGATCGAGCGCGGAGACACCGTCACCGAGAACGCCATCATGGCCGCCGCCCGCACCCCCGGAATCACCACGTTGCGCAACGCCTCCGGCAATTACATGGTCCAGGACCTGTGCTTCTACCTCCAGCAGTTGGGCGTCACCATCGAGGGGGTCGGCACCACCACCCTGACCGTCACGGGTCAGGAGCACATCGAGGCCGACGTCGAATACCACATCTCGGAGGACCCGATCGAGGCGATGAGCCTGCTCACCGCCGGAATCGTGACCAGGTCGGAGATCACGGTGCGGCGCTGCCCCATCGAGTTCCTCGAGGTGGAGTTCGCGATCCTGGACGAGATGGGCCAACGCCTGGAACTCTCCGAGGAGTACCGCAGCCGCAACGGCAAGACACGCCTTGTCGACGTGACGGTCAAGCCGTCGGACCTCACCGCCCCCCTGGACAAGATCCACCCGATGCCGTTCCCGGGGCTCAACATCGACAACCTGCCGTTCTTCGCAGTCATCTGCGCCACCGCGACGGGCCAGAGCGTCATCTACGACTGGGTCTACGACAACCGGGCCATCCACCTGAAGAAGCTCTCCGATCTGGGCGCCAACATCCAGCTGATGGACGCACATCGGCTGCTGATCCTGGGCCCCACCAAGTGGCGGGCCCGCGAGGTCGAGTCCCCG
This sequence comes from Tessaracoccus luoxuelianae, assembly GCF_054483915.1. Classification (NCBI taxonomy): domain Bacteria; kingdom Bacillati; phylum Actinomycetota; class Actinomycetes; order Propionibacteriales; family Propionibacteriaceae; genus Tessaracoccus; species Tessaracoccus luoxuelianae. The sequence goes on from NZ_CM137013.1 coordinate 2,095,203, forward strand.
CCGGCGCTGCGGCCCGCGGTCTGCCTGTTGCTGGCCGCCCTGGCGGCCCGCGGGACCACGAACCTGATGGACGTCTATGTGATCAACCGGGGTTACGAGGATCTTCCCCAGAGGCTCAACAAGCTGGGCGCGAGCATCAATGTGTTCTGGGGCACGCCGGACACCAACGACTGAGGACTTCGCTCACCCCACGCGACGGGCCTCGAACACGTGCCGCGGGGCCACGATGTCAGACTGCGCATCCACCAGGCGGAGCTCGGGGTGCCCGGCGGTGGTGGTGGCCTCGAGGACCGAGTACACGATCGAGGCCGTGGCACCCAACGCGGCGCCCACATCGCGCGTGCGCAACCAGTGGGCCAGGAACATGGCGGTGGTGAGGTCACCCGATCCGGTGAACTTGCGGTCCAGGACCGGGGTCTCCACCTGCCACGCCCCGTCGGGGCCGACACCGATCATGCGCATGGCGTCCGCGGATGCGTCGGAGCCCACCACCGAGGTCACGACGACCACCTGAGGGCCGCGGGCTCGCAGTTCCGCGATCGCTGTGAGGACGTCCGCGGTGGTGTGCGTGGGATGTCCCGTGAGGAACTCCAGCTCGAACAGGTTGGGAGTCATGATGTCGGCGCGCTGGACCACGTGGTCGCGCCAGAACTCCGGGATCCCGGGCCGGGCATAGAAACCCCGGTCGACGTCGCCCATCACCGGATCCGCGCAGAAGACGGCCCCGGGGCTCTGCGCCTTGATCAGCTCGGCCGTGTCCAGGATGACCTGCCCCACCTCGGGTGTGCCCTGGTAGCCGCACAGCAGCGCGTCGACGACACCGAGGACGCCACGCTCGTCGATTCCCTGCACAACCTCCCACACGTCGGAGGCTGGGATCAGGGGTCCTCGCCACGACCCGTAGCCGGTGTGGTTGGAGAAGTTGACGGTGTAGACAGGCCAGACGTCGACCCCCGCGCGCTGGAGCGGGAAGACTGCGGAGGAGTTTCCGGCGTGGCCGTAGGCGACAGCGGACTGGATGGAGACAACCGTGGTCATTGGCACATCTTTGCACTCGTAGCGAAACCCACAGTCAGGACACTAAACTGCCACGCTATGGCCGGTGTGCACGAGGACTACCTGTCCCCCCAGTTCATCCCGATGGCCCACCGCGGCGGTGCACTGCTGACCGCGAACCTGGGCATCGAGAACACGGTGCGCGCCTTCACCAATGCCGTCGCCCTCGGCTTCCGCTATCTGGAGACCGATGTGCACGCCACCATCGACGGCCACCTCGTCGCGTTCCACGACGATGATGTCTCCCGCGTGACGGATGAGGCCGGCTCGCTGAGGTCCCTGCGGTTGAAGGAGCTGCAGAGCCTGAGGGTGGGCGGACGCGAGCCGATCCCCACGTTGGCCGAGTTGTTCGAGACGTTTCCCTCGTGCAGCTTCAACATCGACATCAAGCATGTGACGGCCGTGGTGCCCCTGGCCGAATGCATCCGCAGACATGGCGCGGAGCGGCGTGTCTGCGTGGGCTCCTTTTCCCGTTCGGCCATCCGCCGGTTCCGGTCGATACTCCCCCAGGTCCCCACGGCGGTGTCCCGCACGGGCGTGGCCGCCATGGCACTGACGGCCGTCATGCTGGGCGGCCCCGTGTTCCAGGTGCCGCTCAACCACCCGGTCGGGCCGGTGATGATGGACATCGTCACACCGCGGAACATCGCCAGAATCCACCGTGCAGGACGGAAGATCCACGTGTGGACCATCGACGAGCCGACTACGATGCACCGTCTGATCGACTGGGGCGTCGACGGCATCGTCACGGATCGGCCGGATTTGCTCAAAGAGGTTCTCCGGGCTCGGGGGATGTGGTCTACTCGATAACGGCTGAGGAACGAATCGGCGCCCCGGTTCGTTGGTGAAGCAGACGAAGGAGGCAAACATGGCTGATCGTGCGCTGCGCGGCATGGGGCTGGGCTCCAAGACGTTCGAAGACGAGCAGGGCATCGAATTCGCCGAGCGCCGGAAGCTGGCGTTCGACTGCCCGAAGGATCACCATTTCACGGTGACCTTCGCCCTGGAAGCGGAACTCCCCACCGAGTGGGAGTGCAAGAAGTGTGGATCGATCGCGGTGCGTTCTGACGGTGTGGTGGGCGAGGAGAAGCAGACCAAACCGGCACGCACCCACTGGGACATGCTGCGGGAGCGTCGCTCGATCCCGGAGCTCGAAGACATCCTCAACGAGCAGCTGACCAAGCTGCGCGAGTCCGACAGGATCTACTGACCCTTTCCCCGATCACGGTCCGCGGGCCGGTCGTCCTCGACGACCTCCCCGCGGATCGTGTCGTTTTCGTTGCTCGACGGGTCGATGACCGGGATCCAGGTCACCGTTTCGGTCACCACGTCGCCTCGGATGACGGTGGGCGCCGCGCCTGAGCGCTGCATCGTCTTGGAGGCCCACCACGCGATGCCCGACCGGATGAAGGGGCGCGTGAACGGCAGCAGCAGAAGCAGTCCGGCCACGTCCGTGAGCAGGCCCGGCACGACGAGCAGCACGCCGCCCATCAGCACCAGCGATGCGTCGGCCAACTGGCCAGATGGCAGCTGCCCAGAGGTCAGCGCCGCTGACAGGGCGCCCCAGGCCTTCCGCCATTCACGCTGAAGGAGGTAGATGCCCAGCACGGTGGTGGCCGAGAGGATGGCCAACGTCCACCAACCGATTTCGCCGGCGACCCACAGGATGGCGGCGATCTCCGCGAAGACGAGGCCGAAGACCGTCAGTCCCATGAGCGCGAGCCGTAGGGCTCCCTTGCGCGGATCCACGGCGCTCACGCGGCCCTTCGGCCGGTGATCGCACGCCTGACGCCCCCGGTGAGCTGACCCAGCCGGTGGTCGATGCCCCAGAGTGTGGTCCGGATCAACGCCTCGATCACGATGCTGCGGCTCATCTTGGAATCCCCGAACTCCCGCTCCACGAATTCGATCGGGACCTCGACGACGGTGAAGCCGGACTTGAGCGCGCGCCAGACCAGGTCGATCTGGAAGCAGTACCCGGCCGAGGCCACCTCGTCGAGGCTGATGCCGCGCAGCGTGGAGGCGCGGTAGGCGTTGAAGCCGCCGGTGGCGTCCTTGACCGGGATACCCAGCCACAACCGCGTCCACAGCGAGCCGCCCTTCGAGATGAACTCGCGCGACTTCGGCCAGTTGACCACAGAGCCGCCCTTGACCCAGCGCGAGCCCTTGACCATGTCCGCGCCCGCGCTGATGGCGCGCAGCAGCCTCGGCAACTCCTCGGGCTGGTGGGAGCCGTCGGCGTCGTGCGAGATCAGCACGCCGAAGCCCTCGTCGAGGCCCCAGTGGAAACCGGCCAGGTAGGCGGCGCCCAGGCCTTCCTTCCCCTTGCGGTGCATCACGTGGATCTGTTCGTCGGCCTCCGCCAGCCGGTCCGCAATAGCTCCGGTGCCGTCCGGGGAGTTGTCGTCCGCGACGAGGATGTGGGCCTGCGGGACGGCCCGGCGGATCCTGGTGGCGATGCTCTCGATGTTCTGTGACTCGTTGTAGGTCGGGATGATCACGAGAACTCGCTCGAGCGCGTCCTGACTGGTCATGGAACACTTCTTTCCTGTTGTGGTGTCTTTGCCATGCTACCGGGCCCCACCTCGGCGCGGCCCCAGGGCGGCGACGATGCCACCGGCGGTTGCTGCCACGGCAACCCACGCCAGCCAGGGGCTGAGCAGCACCGAGAGGTTGACGTTGGTGCGCAGCGGGAGGGAGGTGAGCACGCTGTCCGCCTGGTATTCGGCGGTGACCTCCTGCACGCGCCCACGGGTGTCGACGACCGCGGAGAGCGAGTTGAGTGTGGAGACCGCCACCTCACGGCCCAGTTCCATCGCCCGGACGCGGTTGATGACCAGCTGCTGGTGCGGCTCGAACGTGCCGGCGTAGGTGTTGGTGTTGGACTGCGACACGACCACCTGCGCCCCGTGCCGGACCAGGTCGTAGGAGGTGTCGTCGTAGGCCAGCTCGAAACAGATGATGGTGCCTACCACGAGGTCCGGGAACCGTTCCGTGGGGGCCGACACCACTCCGGGCCCCTCCCCCGGGATCGATTGCCGGCCGATCTGCTCAAGGATCGGGAGCCGGGGCAGCAGGACGTCGCGGAAGGGGATCCATTCGCCGAAGGGAACCAGGTCTCGTTTGTGGTAGACGGCACCCGGACCGGTGTCGGGATGCCACCAGATGCTGGAGGTCTGACGCGAGTCCGGTACCGGCCCGTCGGTGACGGCCCCCACGAAGACGGGCGCCCCAGCCAGCCGCACGGAGAGCTCGACGAGGCCTCGCGTGGCGGCGTCGGCCTCCGGATCCACATCGGTGGCGTTCTCGGGCCACAACACGAAGTCAACCTCGTGGCCGCCCGCGCGGGCCTCGGAAAGCGCGAAGATGGTCTCGCTGAGTGCATTGTTGGTGACGGAGCGGGCGTAGGTGCCAGTGCCCTTCTCGGCCCGGTTGACGGCCGGCTGAACCATGGCCACCGCGACCTCGTCGACCGGCTCGGACTGCGGTACCAGGTGCGCGAGTCCCCCCAGCGTGAACACACCGGCGACCCCCGCCATCGCCACCCTACGCCGGCTGGGCGACGAAACGGCCAGCAGCAGCGCTTGCGCCACCAACGCCACCAGGTAGCCGACCCCGGTGACGCCCACCCAGGCGAGCAGACCCGACATGGGTTGGTCCACCGTCGTGTAGCCGAGCCGCGCCCAGGAGAATCCGCCGAACGGCACCTTGCCGGAGACGAACTCCACCGCCACCCACGCGGCGGGTACCAGGAGCGGCCATGCGCGGAGCTTGAGCAGCCACGACACAGCGAGCGCGAGCACCCCCCACCACAGCGACAGGAACGCCACCAGCGCCACGCCCACCCATACCCCCAGGACGGAGACCCAGGACACGGTCAGCGTGTTCATCGCAAGGCCGGCGAGGTAGCCGAGGCCGAAGGCGGAGCGGGGCCGACGATCCACCATCAGCCAGGTGAACAGAGCCACGCCCACCAGGGTCGCCGGCCAGATCCCCATCGGCGCCTGTCCGGCGCCGGTGAGCAGCCCGGACCCGACGGCCAGCGCCGCGGACACCAGGAACGGCAGCGGCGGGCGGGTGATCACGAGGCCCAAGAGTACCCGGCCCGGGTCTGAGGACACTGTGTCAGGATGGCGGGATGAGCACGTTGATGGCCTTCGACACGTCCTACCTGTACTTCCGGGCGTTCTTCGGGGTGCCCTCCACCTTCCGGGCCCTCGACGGGAGGCCGGTCAACGCGGTGCGGGGCACGCTGGACTTCATCGCGCGTCTCGCCAACCAATACGCCCCTGACAGCCTTGTGTGCGCCTGGGACGACGACTGGCGACCCGACTGGCGGGTGGACCTGCTCCCGAGCTACAAGGCACACCGGGTCGTCCAGTTGGCCGACGGCGAGGCGGAGCTCGTTGACGACGACCTGAGCCGGCAGGTGCCGCTGATCCGCGACTGCCTCGAGTCGTTGGGCATCCCCGTCGTGGGCGTGGCGCAGCACGAGGCCGACGATGTGCTGGCCTCGTTGGCCCGTCAGCATGCGGGCACGAGTCTGGTGGTGACCGGGGACCGCGACCTCTTCCAACTCGTCGACGACCACACGAGCGTTGTCTATGTGGCGCGCGGGGTGGCCAGTCACGAGCTGGTCACGCCGGAGTGGATGGCGGCGAAGTACGCCCTGGCTCCGGAGAGGTATGTGGACTTCGCCGTCCTGCGCGGTGACCCCTCCGACGGGCTCCCTGGGGTCAAGGGCATCGGCGAGAAGAGTGCCACTACGCTCGTGGCCGCTTACCCCTCCCTGGAGGCGATGGTCGCGGCCGCCGTCGACCCGGGCTCAGGCATGTCGCCGTCGGTGCGCTCCAAGCTGTTGGCAGACGTCGACTACCTGGCGAGGGCACGCGAGGTGGTGACGTGCGTCGACACGCTCCCGCTGCCGGACCTCACCCGCTCCCCCGTGGACGATCAGCGGTGGGAGGCGCTGGCCGAGGGCCTGGCGCTCGGCGGCGCCGCGACCCGGATCCGGGCGCTCATCGCTTAGCGTGCAGCACGTAGAGCGACGAGCTGGCCAGCAGGTTGGCCGCCACATTGCCCAGCCGTCGTGCCCTCCCCGAGGCATCCAACGAGATGCGTGAATCGATCACCATGTCCAGCCCGGCGAAGAGTGGTTCCAGGTCCGGCAGCGACGAGTGATGCAGGTTCGGGGTGTCGTACCACTCGAACGGCAGGTCACGCGACATCGGCATGCGCCCCGAAAGCAGCCGCAGCCGGTTGCGCCAGTGGGCGAAGTTGGGCATGGAGACCACTGAATGGACGGCGATCCGGCCGATCTCCTGCAGGACCTCGCGCGGCTTGCGCACGGTCTGCAGCGTGCGCGAGAGGACCACGAAGTCGTAGCTGTCGTCGCCGAACTCCCCCAGTTGCGTGTCGAGGTTGAGCTGGATGACGTCGACGCCGCTGCGCATCGCCGCCACCAGGTTGCCCGGGTCCATGTCGACGCCGGTGCCGGAGCATCCCTTGAGAGTCAGCAGGCGCAGCAACTCGCCGTCCCCGCAGCCGAGATCCAGGACGCGGGAGCCCTCGGGGATCAGCTTCGTGATCAGCCACAGGTCCGGCCGCAGGGTGTTGCTCATCCCAGCTCCTCCGCGGCGCGCTCCAGGTAGGCCCGGACTGTGGCGTGATAGTCGGGCACGTCGAGCAGGAACGAGTCGTGGCCCCACCGGGAGGCGATCTCGCGGAACGAGGTGGGCAGCTTGGCGCCCTCCAGGTGCCTGACGATCCGACGGGAGTGCTCGGTGGAGAATCGCCAGTCCGTGTCGAAGCTCACGATGAGGAAGCGGACCGGATCGTCGATGAGCGCCGCCAGGGCGCCCGGGTCTGCGAAGGGATCGAAGTAGTCCATCACCCGGGTGAGATAGAGGTAGCTGAGGGCGTCGAATCGGGAGAGGAACCGCTCCCCCTGATGCTCGAGGTAGCTCTCGACGGCGAAGTCCACGCCGAAGTTCTTGGCGAGCTGGCCGCGCTGAGCGGTCCGCCCGAACTTCTCCTCGAATCCGGACTCCGACAGGTAGGTGATGTGGGCCATCATCCGCGCCACCGAGAGCCCCTTGCGCGGCGAGGTGCCCGCGGTGAGGAAGCGTCCGTCGAGGAAGTGGGAGTCGCGCATGATCGCCTGCCGCCCGACGGCGGAGAACGCGATGTTCTGGGCGGTGAGGCGCGACGAGGCGGCGAAAATCAGGGCCCGGCCCAGCTCCAACGGATGGGTCATCGCCCACTGCAGCACCTGCATGCCTCCCAGCGAGCCGCCCACGGCGGCGGCGAAGCGTTCGATGCCCAGGTGCCGGGCGAGGCCGCGGTGCACCTCGACGAAGTCCGCCATGTCCAGGAGGGGGAAGTCCAGGCCGTAGGGATCTCCGGTCTCCGGGTTGGTCGACGACGGCCCCGTGGTGCCCTGGCAGCCACCCAGCAGATTGGAGCAGACCACGAACCAGACGTTCGTGTCGATGGGCTTGCCGGGGCCGATCATCGTGTCCCACCAGCCCGGCCGGGTCTCACCCTCGTGATATCCGGCCGCGTGGGCGTCCCCGGTGAGCGCGTGACAGATGTAGACGGCGTTGCTGCGCTCAGCGTTGAGGGTGCCGTATGTCTCGTAGGCCACATCGACGACGCCCAGCGTGGCGCCGCTGCGGAGGATCAGCGGGCGATCCGGGTCGAAGACCCGGATCGACGACGTCTCCACCACGCCGAGGCTGGTTCCGAGGGGGCCGTTCACGCCCCCATTGTTGCGCAACCCGGAGGGGATCAGAGACCGGAGACGCCCATCAGGAGGCCGATCGAGTAGGTGGCGGCCAGGGCGAGCATCCCGCCGGTCACGACTCTGAGCACCGCGCGGCCGGCCGGCGCGCCGCCGAGCTTCGCGCCCACACCGCCCGTGGCGGCGAGGGCCACGAGCACCGCGACCACCGTCACGGGGATGCGCAGCGGGAGGGGGGCCAGGAGGATCGTCAGCAGCGGCAGGATCGCTCCGGCGAGGAACGCCACCGCGGATGCGAGGGCCGCGTGCCAGGGGTTGACGATCTCGTCCTCGGCGAGGTGGAAGCGCTGGGAGAGGTGGGCCTTGACGGCGTGTCCCTCGCCGATCTCCTCCACCACTTTCTCCGCCGTGGCCTTTGTGAGCCCCTGACGCTGATAGGCGGCCACGAGTTCCTCGTCGGCCGCCCGACGATCGGAGGTCAGCAGCGTGCGCAGGGACGCGATCAGCGAGCGCTGCGAATCTGCCGCGCTGGACACGGAGACGTATTCGCCCAACGCCATCGAGATGGCTCCTGCCACCACCGCGGCGACTCCGGCGAGCAGGACGGGCGTGACGGTGTTCGTCGCGGCCGCCACACCCACCACGGTGGCCGAGATGGACACGATGCCGTCGTTGGCTCCGAGGACCCCGGCGCGCAGCCAGTTCAGCCGGCCGGACAGTTCAGCCGACTCGACGGGGTTCGGGGCGACAGTCACACTCATGGCACCATTCGACACCCGTTTCGGCGGCGAGTCCATGCAGGAAAGGCTACCCTGACAAGCACGAGCGCACGTCTAGGAGGACCAATGAGCGACCCGATCACCAGCCCGGACGACGCCGACGTCGTCGACGACAGCGAGCTCTCCCCACGCCAGACCGAGGACCCGGACGGCGGTGAGCACCTGCACTCATCCGACCATTCGATCGCCGAGGAGGACATCGAGGCGGATCGGCGTCACCAGCAGGAGACGCCGACCCAGCCCTAGCGGTCATCTCAGTGGGCTCACCGGTGCAAGGGCAGCCGCCTCAGTGGGTCAGGGATTGCTTGTCAGGTCCAGATACAACCCTTCGAGACGGCCGTCGCCGCTTCGCGGGCGGCCCTCCTCAGGAAGCGATGGGGACGGGCCACGAGGCTTCGCGGGCGGCCCTCCTCAGGGAGCGATGGGGACGGGCCACGAGGCTTCGCGGGCGGCCCTCCTCAGGGAGCGATGGGGACGGGCCACGAGGCTTCGCGGGCGGCCCTCCTCAGGGAGCGATGGGGACGGGCCACGAGGCTTCGCGGGCGGTCCTCCTCAGGCGGCGAACTTGGACGGGTCACGCCGCTAGACAGGCCGCCTTAGCTCGGTCCCTGAGGGTCCCGCGTCGCGAAGCGACCGCAGGACGTCTCGAAGGGTCGAAAACCCGCGGCCAAACGCAAGGGTGAGGGACGGCAGGGCGGCACTGCGCAGCGGTGCCCAACCCAAGGATCACCCAACCGGCATCCCGCCTCAGCAGACCTGACCCCAAAGCCGCCCTGCCGGCCCGCACTCAGGACCTGGCAACGCCACAGGAGGACCGAGTGTGGGGAGACGGGAGACGATGCCCGGGCGGCCTCAACAACCCGACCCCAGATTGACCGGCGGCGATCAGCAAGACCCTGGACAACGGCCGCCCGGGCATCGACTCCCGACTCACCGCACCCGACCACAAGATTCGCGTGAAGGTGGTAGTCACAACCCTTCGAGACAGGCCACGCCGCTTCGCGGGCGGCCCTCCTCAGGGAGCGAAAGAGGGGCACGCCGGTTCGCGGGCGGCCCTCCTCAGGGAGCGAAAGAGGGGCACGCCGCTTCGCGGGCGGCCCTCCTCAGGGAGCGAAGAAAGAGGGGCACGCCGGTTCGCGGGCGGCCCTCCTCAGGGAGCGATGGGGACGGGCCACGCCGCTCCGCGGGCGGCCCTCCTCAGGGAGCGATGGGGACGGGACCCGCCGCTACGCGGACGGCCCTCCTCAGCTCAGGGAGCGGGTAGGGGGAGGGAACGGTACCCGCCCCCACTGCCCGCGGCTCACTCAGATGCGGTCCAACGCCTGGGTGAGATCCTCCAGGATGTCGTCGATGTGTTCGATGCCGACGGACAGCCGCACCATCTCGGCGGGCACGCCCGCGGAGAGAAGCTCCTCGTCGGAGAGCTGCGAGTGGGTGGTCGACGCGTTGTGGATGGCCAGCGACTTCGCGTCGCCGATGTTGGCGAGATGACTGAACAGCTCCAATGCCTCCACCAGTCGGGTGCCGGACTCGCGGCCTCCCTGCACGCCGAACGAGACGAGGCCGCCGAAGCCGCCCTTGAGGACGCGGGTGGCGATCTCGTGGGTGGGGCTGGACTCGAGGCCCGGGTAGTTGACCCAGGACACCTTGGGGTGTGCGGTCAGAAAGTTCGCAACCGCGAGCGCGTTCTCGCTGTGACGCTCCATCCTCAGGTGGAGAGTCTCGATGCCCTGCAGCAGGAGGAACGAGTTCATGGGGGCGATCGCCGCCCCTGTGTTGCGCAGCAGCACGGTCCGCGCCCTGATCACGTACGCGGCGGGGCCGGCCGCGTCGGTCCACACCACTCCGTGATAGGCCGCATCCGGCTGCGTCAGCCCGGGGAAGCGGTCGCTGTGCGCTGCCCAGTCGAAGCGCCCGGAGTCCACCAGCACGCCGCCCAGCGAGGTGCCGTGGCCGCCCAGGTACTTCGTGGCGGAGTGCACTGAGATGTCCACGCCGTGGTCGAACACCCGGGTGAGGTGGGGGGTGGGCACGGTGTTGTCGACGATGAACGGCAGGCCCAGGGCGTGCGCCGCCTCGGACCACGCGTCCAGATCGATGACGTTGAGGGCGGGATTGCCCACCGTCTCGCCGAACACCAGCTTGGTGTGGGCGTCGACGTGCTGGGCCAGGTCCTCCGGCTTGCCCGGATCGACGAAGCGGGCCTCGATGCCGAACTGCTTGAGCGTGTGCGCGAAGAGCGCGTAGGTGCCGCCGTAGAGCGTCGACAGCGCGACGATGTTGTCGCCCGAGTAGGTGAGGTTGAGCACGGCGTAGGTGATCGCGGCGGCGCCGGACGCGGTGGCCAGGGCCCCGACGCCGCCCTCGAGCGCGTTGACACGGGCCTCGAGGACGCTCTGGGTGGGGTTCATCAGGCGGGTGTAGATGTTGCCGGGGCGGGCGAGTGCGAAGAGGTCAGCGGCGTGCTGAGCGTCGTCGAAGACGTAGCTTGTGGTCTGGTAGATCGGCACTGCGCGGGCGTTCGTGGCCGAATCGGCGGTCTCCTGACCGGCGTGGACGGCGAGCGTTTCGGGGCGGTAGGTCATCGGTGACTCCTCGTGGGCCAAGTGTTCTGCCCCCAAAGTAGTGGCCGCGCCAATCTCCTGGGAGGGTGTCCGTTACGCCGTCAGCGCACGGTCGCGGCGCGGAGGATCACCTCGGCCAGGTCTCCGGCTCGGCTGACCTGGGGCCAGTGGCCGGACTCCAGATCCACATAGCCGGCGTGCTGGAGCTTGCGCAGCTCGCTGACGGGGGCGAAGCCCTGTTCGGTCCACGACCGCAGTTCGTCGGCGGAGTACTCGGTGCAGACGTTGACCACGGGGATCCGGTAGCGGCGATCGTCGCTCAGTTCCTGGACGCCCAGGGCGTACTGTCCAGGTGCGGGGGTCATGTAGCCCTCGAGCTCGGCCTTGGCGGACTCGTCGAGGTCTGCGGTGTCAGGCCCGTCGAACGCGGCCCACCCCACGAACGGGAGGACGCCGTCGACCGGCTCGAAACCGTCCAGGATGGGCGATCCGTGTGGGATCGGGAAGCCGCCCACCAGCACCACGCAGCCGACCCTGTCCGGCCGGCGGTCCGCGGCCGCCCAGGCCGCCGCGCACCCGGCGGAGTGGCCGACCAGGATGACGTGGTCCGCGGAGTTGTCGATCTCGGTGACCACAGCCGCCACCAGATCGCCGTAGGTCACCGTGGCCGGGTCCTGTCCGTCGTGGCCCGGCGGGGTCAGGGCCACGACGCGATGGCCCGCCTTCTCGAGGAACGGGACCACCCGGGACCACGACGAGCCGTCCAGCCAGAGGCCGGGAATGAGAATGATGTCCATGGGGCCACCTCCTGCAAGAACGCTAGCCGGGCGGCCGCGGGTCGTGTCGGTTTCTCCGGGATCGGGGGTGCCTCAGCACTCGACGACGTTGACGGCCAGGCCGCCCGTGCTGGTCTCCTTGTATTTGCTGTGCATGTCCAGACCGGTCTGGCGCATCGTCGCGATGACGGCGTCCAAGGAGACGATGTGGCGCCCGTCGCCGTGTAGTGCAAGCCGGGCCGCCGTCACGGCGGTGCTGGCGGCGATGGCGTTGCGCTCGATGCAGGGCACCTGGACCAGCCCGCCGATGGGATCGCAGGTGAGCCCGAGGTGGTGCTCCATCGCGATCTCCGCGGCGTTCTCCACCTGGGGGGCGGTTCCGCCCAGGACGGCGCACAGCCCGGCCGCGGCCATGGCGCACGCGGAACCCACTTCCGCCTGACAGCCCCCTTCCGCCCCGGATATCGAGGCGTTGGCCTTGATCAGGCTTCCGATGGCCGTGGCGGTGAGGAGGAACTGGCGGACCTCGGACGCCCCGGCGGCGGGGTGGGAGTCCAGGAAGTACTGGACCACTGCGGGAATGATCCCCGCCGCGCCGTTGGTGGGGGCGGTCACGACGCGCTCTCCGGAGGCGTTGGCCTCGTTGACCGCCAGCGCGTAGACCTGCAGCCATTCGGCGCCCCGCTGGTGCCCGAGCTCCTCCTTCTCGAGCTGCCGTTGGACCCCAGCCGCGCGGCGCGGGACCCGCAGCGGACCGGGCAGCGTCCCGTGGGCGGTCAGGCCCGCGTCGATGCAGCTCCTCATGGCCGCCCAGACGGAGTCGAGCCCGGCGTCGCTGTCGGGGTCAGGGCGGTGCGCGCGTTCGCATTCGCGGGCCACGTCGGCCACGCCCAGCCCGAACTCGCCGCAGATCCGCATCAGATCCGCGGCCGTCTCGAACGCCACGCCGCCGCCGGCGTCGCTGCCGCCGACGGAGGGCTCGCCCTCCCTGCGGATGAAACCGCCGCCGACCGAGTAGTAGATCTCCTCCAGGACCGGGCCGCCGCCTTGCCCCAGTGCCCTGAGGCTCAGCGCGTTGGCATGCGCCGGCTTGCGGGTCAGCGGCGCGAACCTCACCTCGTCGCGGCGGAAGGGCACCGGGCCGACGCCGGGGATGGCCAGCGGCCCCCCGTCGACGTGGCCGGACCACGCGCGCCGGACAGCGGCCGGGTCGCAGGTCTCCGGCCTCATGCCGAGCAGTCCTGCCACCACCGCGTCGGGTGTGCCGTGCCCGATCCCGGTGGCGCCCAGCGAGCCGTACAGGACCACCTCGAGCCGTGCGACGGAGGCGCCGATCGAAGCGAGGCGGCCCGCGAAGTCCGCGGCAGCGCGCATCGGGCCGACGGTGTGCGAAGACGACGGCCCGATCCCGATCGAGAACATGTCGAGCGCGGAGACGTAACAGCCCCGATCACCCACCAGCGGCTCCCTTCCCCGGTACACCTGTGTGCGGCCAGCCTAACCGCCCGTGGAGTCCTACGTCCGGTCGTAGAAAGTGGGTCCCCCAGCACACCGCATACCCCAACACGTATAGGCTATGTGGACCACCACTTCTTCGGAGGAGCCTCAATGAGGAGACTGGTCATCCTGGGCGGGGGTACCGCCGGCACCATGGTCGCCAACAAGCTGCGCTCTGCCTATCCGCCTGCCGAGCTGCAGATCACCGTCGTCGATCGCGACGACGACCATCATTACCAACCCGGGTACCTGTTCCTGCCCTTCGGGATCTACGACGAGGGCAAGATCGTGCGATCCCGGCACCACTTCATCCCCGATGGGGTGGAGTTGGTGCTGGCGGAGATCGATCGGGTCGACGCTCAGGCCAAGACCGTCCACCTGGCGGACGGCCGCGAGCTGGACTACGACACCCTGGTCATCGCCACCGGAGTGGAGCCGAGACCCGACCTCACCCCGGGCGCGGACGCGGACGACGTCCACCACTTCTACGACCTGCCGCGGTCCCTCGCCCTGGCGGAGGCGTTCAAGGAGTTCCGCGGCGGTCGGCTCGTGGTTCACCTGACGGACATGCCCATCAAGTGCCCTGTCGCCCCGCTCGAGTTCACGTTCCTTGCCGACGCCTACTTCCGTGAGCGGAAGACGCGGAAGAAGGTGGAGATCATCTACGTCACCCCGCTGGACGGCGCCTTCACCAAGCCGATCGCCTCGCGTGAACTGGGCACCATGTTCAAGGATCGCGACATCCGCCTCGAGGCGGACTTCGCCGTCGAGCGGGTGGACACCGAGGCCAAGGAACTGGTCTCGTTCGACGATCGGCACGTCCCCTACGATCTGCTGGTCTCGATCCCGCTGAACTTCGGCGCCGAGTACGTGGCCCGATCCGGGCTGGGCGACGACATGAACCTGGTGCCGTGTGACCAGCAGACCATGCGCTCCCTCGCTCACCCGGACATCTTCGTTCTCGGCGACGGCGGCACACTCCAGACGTCAAAGGCGGGCTCGGTGGCCCACTTCTCCGTGGACGTGTTCATGGAGAACTGGCCCTACTACATCGCCGGCCAGGAGCTGCCCCACCACTTCGACGGGCACGCCAACTGCTTCATCGAGACCGGGCACGGCAAGGGGATGCTGCTGGACTTCAACTACGGCACCCAGCCCTACACGGGCGGGTTCCCACTCCCCGGGGTGGGGCCGATGACGCTCCTGGGCGAGTCCCGTTCCAACCATCTGGCGAAGCTCGCGTTCCGGTTCGTGTACTGGGAGTTCCTGCTGCGCGGGCGCCCGCTCCCCTTCACCACGGACATGCACCTCCTGGGTAAGAACGTGGAGGGCGACGCCTCAGGCACCTCGAACAAGGACCTCTTCCTGAGGGCCCTCGGGAAGCGCGGGCACACCGCTCCTGCCAACAAGGCTCGCAAGTCGACGAAGGCCGTCTCCCGGGCGGCCGCTCCACGCAAGTCGGCGCCGCGCCCGGTGCCGCGCCCCACCGCCCCTGCCAGGGACGCCGCACCGGTGGCCGCGTACGTGCCTGCCAAGGGCGTCGACTCCCCCGCCGACCCCTCGTCGGTGCTGCCCAATCCGATCATCCCCAAGTTCTAAGGAGAATCCACGTGCCCACGACCCGCATCGGCGACAGAGCCATCGACGTCAACGACGAGGGCTTCCTCACCGAGTACAAGCAATGGGACGAGGACCTCGCCCCCATCCTCGCCGGCTACGCCGGCATCGACGAGCTGACGGACGAGCACTGGAAGGTGCTGCATTTCCTGCGGGCCGACTACCCGGCCCGCAAGGAAACCGCGACCCTGCGCCGCGTCGCCAGCGTCGGCGGCTTCGATATGAAGCAGCTGTTCAGGCTGTTCCCCGGCAAACCCGCCAAGAAGATGTCCTACATCGCTGGGCTGCCGAAGCCCAAGGGCTGCGTCTAGGAAGGACTGCCCCATGACCCAAATTTCTGAGACCCCGATCATCCCCGACTTCGGCGGCAGTGCCCGCCCGGCGTCGTCCCCCGCCCCGGCCGACCCGACGGCGAGCCACGCCAAGCCCAAGGTGTCCGACTTCGCGGCACCGTCGTCGGGTGAGGACCGGCCGCGCAAGATCTGCTTCATCGCCTCCAAGGGAAACCTGGACATGGCCTACCCGGCGCTGATCATGGCCAACGCCGCGCTCGGCGAGGGCATCGAGACCCACATCTTCTTCACGTTCTGGGGCTTCGACCTGGTCACCGAGCGCACGATGGACGATCTGAAGTTCACGATGCTCGGCAACACGGCGATGCACCTGCCCATGGCCAAGTCGCTTCCCCTGTGGGCCGGCATGGGAGCCATCCCCGGCATGACCAAGATGTCGACCGCGATGATGAAGAAGCAGCTGAGCGACCTGGAGATCCCCGACGTGCGCGAGATGCTCGACATCATCGTCGCCTCGGGTGGCCACCTGTGGGGCTGCAAGTTGAGCTTCGACATGAACGGCCTCACCCTGGCCGACCTCTACGACGGCGTCGAAGACGTGATCAGCGCCGCTGACTTCATCGAACTGTCAGAGGGCGCTCAGATCATCTTCGTCTAACGCGAGCACGGCGCCTCCCCGCAATTTGCGGGAAGGCGCCGTGGGGGGCTAGGTCAGGCTCAGGTGAAGAAGCTCACGCCGCCCGGACCGACGAGGAGGCCGAGAATGATCAGCACGATGCCCCACACCAGTTGGCTCCGGACGATGGCCAGGATGCCGGCGATGACAAGCACCGCGGCGATGATCCACAAGATGGTTCCCATGTCGTACTCCTTGTTCGTTGAAGGTGGTCGTCAGATCTGATCGCGGGTGTTCCGCAGGTCCGCTGTGGCGGGATCGCCGTGGTGCAGACCCTGGCCCATGTCGTCGCGAAGGTTGTCCCGGAGGGTGCCGTCGTCGCCGGGCGTCGCAGTGGGTGTGTCGGGCAGGACGTCGTGGACGCGGTCCTGGCCCATGTCGTCGCGGAGGTTGTCCCGCAGGGTTCCGTCGTCGCCAGGGCCGTCGGTACGCAGGTCGCCCGGTACGTGATCGGGACGATCCAGACGGGCGTCATCGAGGTCGTGGTGGGCGTGCCCGGCGTCGTCGCTCCGGTGCTGGGCCCTGCCCTCGGCCTCGAGCCGCTCGTTGTCCGTGGCGTCGCCCCACATCTCCTTGGCGCGACCGGCAACCTCGTCTGCGGCCTTGCGCATGCTGTCGTCGATTCCCATGATTTCCCTCCTCAGTTTCTTGAATCGGCTCCACGCGGGTGCGGAGGCCGTCTCACTGTCTTCGTACCCGATACCCGGAGTTTCAAACATCGAAGTTCCCGGCCGGGTGGCCGCTACGCGGCGGCGGGCTCCATCTCGTCGCGGAGTTCCCCGAGGACGCGGGCCAGGATGCGGGAGACCTGCATCTGACTGACCCCGACAAGGCGGCCGATCTCGGCCTGGGGAAGGTCGTCGACGAAGCGGAGATGCAGCACTCGGCGCTCCACGGGGCTGAGTCGGCGCATTGCCGAGTTCAGCGTGATGAGGTCCGGGATGAGGTCGAGGTCGTGGTCGGTGGCAGGAAGCTGTAGCCCGGGCCCGCCATCGTCGGCGCCTGTGGGGGCGTCGAGTGAGATCGGCCGGAATGCCAACGCCAGCGTCTCACGCTCACCAGAAGCCCTGCCGCCGCCTTCGGCTTCGTCAGGACGCAGTTCCTGCAAGCGGCGGGGCGGGCGCACCATCCAGCCGGCGCGGAAATGCCTCTTGATCTCCCCTGTGATGGTGGCCACCGCGAAGGGGACGAAGGCGCCGGCGTCGGGGCGGAAGCGCTGGACCGCACAGATCAGTCCGACGCGGGCCACCTGAATCAGGTCGTCGAGATCGAGTCCGCGGTTGGCGTAGCGCCGAGCCAGTGCCTCGCAGAGGTCCAGGTGCATCACCACCACCTCATCCAGGAGACTCTGACGGGCGGTGGCGGAGGTT
This sequence comes from Tessaracoccus luoxuelianae, assembly GCF_054483915.1. NCBI lineage: Bacteria > Bacillati > Actinomycetota > Actinomycetes > Propionibacteriales > Propionibacteriaceae > Tessaracoccus > Tessaracoccus luoxuelianae. The sequence goes on from NZ_CM137013.1 coordinate 2,112,573, forward strand.
TCGGCGCCCAGCTGCCGGAGCAGTTCAAGGGCGCGCTCGTCGCGCTCAATGATTTCTGAGGGCGAGGGGGTGTGGACAGTTGCCATGATTCAACTCACCTTTACGGAAGAGTCGGAGTCGGCACGTGGTTTGAACCGCTCTGTCTGACCTCACCTTGGCACGGCTCGTCGCCATTTGGCAAGCATTTCGGAATGAAAAGTGGCAGTCTCTGCTCATGACAGGTTCGGACATGTTTGCGCAGAAAGTGGTGGTGGCGGGGGCCTCAGGGCTGATCGGGAGGGCCTTGGTCCAGGCCCTCCGGGCAGACGGCGTCCAGGTGACGACGCTGGTGCGGCACGCGCCGCGAAGTTCCGACGAGGCGCAGTGGCTGAGGGGCGAGGAGCGGCTCGATCCCGGCCTGCTCGAGGGTGCCCGCGCCCTCGTGGTGCTCAACGGGGCGAGCATCGGCAGGCTGCCCTGGACGCGGAGCTACCGGCGCACGCTGTGGGAGTCGCGCCTGGGTCCCACGAGGGAAGCGGCCACGGCAGTGAGGGCGGTGGGCCCCGGAGGACCGGCGCTCATCTCCGCCTCGGCAGTGGGCTACTACGGCTCAGTTCCCGGGCGGGTGCTCACCGAGGCGTCTCCTCCTGGCGACACCTTCCTGGCGCGGCTGTGCGTCGCGTGGGAGGCGGAAGCGGCCCTCGCCGGTCCCCACGCCCGGGTGGCCGCCGTGCGGACGGCTCCGCTCGTGCACCCGGAGGCGGTGTTGAAGCCCCTGCTCCTTCTGACCAGGCTGGGGTTGGCTGGGCCCATCGGCCGAGGCACCCAGGTGTGGCCGTGGATCTCCCTCGAGGACGAGGTCCGGGCCATTCGGCACGTGATCGACCACGACCTCGCCGGGCCCGTGAACCTGGTCGGTCCCACGCCCGCCACCGCCAACGACCTGGGGCGGGCGTTGGCGAGGCACCTCAACCGTCCCTTCCTCGTCCCGGTGCCGGAGTTCGCACTCACCACCCTGTTGGGGCGGGACACGGCCGAGTCACTGCTGACCTCGGATGCCGACGTTCGTCCCGAGCGACTCCTGGCCGAAGGGTTCGAGTTCCGGCACCGCACCGTCGAGGAGGCGATCGCGGCCGCCCTCGAGGGGAACTGACCGCTGCCTGTCACCCTTGGCTCCATCCAGCTCAGGAGACCGGCTCCGGCGCCTCCCCCGCGAGCGCGATGTGCAGCGCTGCCCTGGCCTCCGCGAGCGCCAAGTCCGCCCGGCTGTCGGCGAGGTCCATCAGAGTGCCGACGGTGGGCCTGCCCAGGAGGCCCAACTCCTGCCGGGCGATCACGAGGTCCTGCACATCGCCGAAGGCGGAGGTGACCTCCTTCCAGGCGGATGCGCACTCCTCGTCTGCAGCACGGGAACGCGGGAGACCGGCCACCACGTCGTGTGCGTACCGGGCGGCCTTGGCGGCCTTGCGGACGTCGTGCCACAGGCTGACGTCTGCCGGGTGGGCTTGCGCCACCTCGAGGCGGCGTCGGACCCGGTCGTCTGCCCTAGCGGTGAGGCGCCGCAGCTCCGGGGCGGCATCCCTCCTCCCGGACCTCGAGGCCTTCGCCCGCAGCAGGTGACCGATGACGCGCTCGTGCAGCGCGTCCCACCGGGGGGTTGCCATGGCGTTGAGCAGAAGCCCGCGCACGTCGTCGTGGCGCCGAGTCAGGTGCGCACGGATCCGGGTGTGATCCTCCACGCTGAGCTGGACCTCGCCAACCAGATCGTCGATTAGGCTGAGGATGACCTCGGTGTCCCGAGGGCCACCCAGGAGGACCCCGGCCCATCTGAGCTCTCTCACCAGCCCTGGGAGATCCGGTGCTTCGAGGGTCCTGCCGAAGACCGTCAGGACGCTCCGGAGCCGTCTCAGCGCGACCCGTGCCTGGTGGACGGCGTCGTCCTCGTCCGCGGCGAGCGCCGTGTCCAGCGCCTGGAACTGGCCGTAGTGCCGCGTGAGCTCCGCTTGGACGGCGTGTGCGGCGGTGTCGCGGGCGGTGCCCCGGCGGACGCCGGAGGCCAGGGCCAGCTGAGCCTTGGACGCATGCGCCGCGGGCCGTAGGCCTGAACGCAGCAGCAGAGAGGCCACCTCGTCCAAGGTGGATTCAGGTTCACCGGTGGCAAGTTCCACCTCCACTTCGCGCCAGGACTTCGCGCCGTCTGACAGCTCCCCCAGGAGGCCTGATCGGACCCGGTCCACCGCCACCTCCGCCCGAATCCTGCCGCTCTCGCCGAAGAGGTGCGTGATGCGCCTGGTGGTCCGAAGCAGAAGGACCGGCAGGAGCGGATCCTCGCCCACGACGTCGGCCACCGTGGCGCGGAGGGAGGCTGGGACCCTGCACGCGGCTCCAAGAGGGAGGCTGTGCTCGAGCCGGGAACCGTGGGGGCCGGGCGTCTTGAGGTGCCACCCGTCGTCCTCACCGCCCGAGCGCCGCCTGAGGGTGATCCCGGCGCCCGCCAGGGCCCCGCCGGGGGTGTCGAAGTACTCAGCCCTCAACCGAAGCGTGCGCGTCGGCGAAACCGGTCCGAGGAGCCCGAGATCCGGCAGTGCTCCCCCCTCGGGCAGTGAGAACTTGCGCTCCCGCTCGAACGCCGTGCCCGCCTCGTCGCGACCATTCCGCATCAGGCGTCCAGCCTAGTGGCCGGATCGCGCCGGAGTGCCTTGCGTCGCTCATATGCTGGCGGGGTGATCGAGTTTCGCGGCGTCTCCAAGGTCTACCCGGATGGGACGGTCGCGGTCAGGGACTTCTCGCTGACGGTCCCCTCGCATCGCTGCGTCGTGCTCCTCGGCTCCTCTGGCAGCGGCAAGACCACGCTCATGCGCATGGTCAACCGGATGGTGGAGCCCAGCTCGGGCAGTGTCCTGATCGACGACGAGGACGTGCGCAGCGCAGACCCCGTCCGGCTTCGCCGATCCATCGGGTACGTCCTCCAAAGTGGCGGGCTGCTCCCTCACCGCACGGTCGCGGACAACGTGGCCACCGTGCCGATGCTCACCGGCGCCACCCGCCGCGACGCCCGCGCCCGGGCCGTCGGGCTGCTGGAGCGCGTGGGGCTGGACCCGGCGCTGGCCGGGCGCTACCCGTCGCAGCTCTCCGGCGGGCAGCAGCAGCGGGTTGGCGTGGCCAGGGCGCTGGCCTCGGATCCCAACATCATGCTCATGGACGAGCCGTTCGGGGCGGTGGACCCCATCGTGCGGCGGGAGCTGCAGGACGAACTGCTCCGCCTTCAAGCCGAGCTGGGCAAGACCATCGTGTTCGTCACCCACGACGTCGACGAGGCCTTCCGGTTGGGCGACGAGGTGGTCGTGCTGCGGCCGGAGGCCCAGATCGCCCAGCGTGGCACCCCCGTCGAGATCATGCTCTCCCCCGCCGACGACTTCGTCCGGGACTTCATCGGGGCCGACCGCGGGAGCCGCAGCCTCCGGGTGGAAGTGGTGCAGGGCCGCAGTGTCGCGGTGGACGGGGAGGGCCGGGCAGTGGGGATCATCGAGTGACCTGGCTGGTGAACAACTGGACGCAGGTGATCGAGCTGTCGATCGGACACCTGCTGCTCACCGTGCCGGCCGTCCTGATCAGCATCCTCGTAGCGCTTCCCCTCGGGAGGCTGGCCTTCCGCCGCCCCCGCCTCGGGGGACCGCTGCTCGGCGCCGCCAGCCTCCTGTACGCGGTGCCGGCCCTTCCCCTGCTCATCGTCATTCCAGTGATCCTCGGCACCCCGCTCCGCTCGGCGGCCACCATGATCACCGCGCTGAGCGCCTACGGCGTGGCGCTGCTGGTGCGCAGCGTCGCCGACGGTTTCGGCTCGGTCGACGAGCCGGTCCGCGACGCAGCCGTGGCCGTGGGCCACTCCCCGTCGAGCGTCTTCTGGCGGGTGGACCTTCCACTGTCGACGCCGGTCATCCTGGCCGGGGTGCGGGTGATGACCGTGTCGACCGTCGGCCTGGTGACCATCGGGGCCCTGATCGGCGTCCCGAGTCTCGGAACGCTTTTCACCGACGGGTTTCAGCGCGGCATCGTCGCCGAGGTGGGCACCGGCGTCGTGCTCACCGTGCTGCTCGCCCTCCTGCTTGATGGGCTTCTGATCCTGGCCGGCCACGCCCTGACGCCGTGGACCCGTGCCTCGGGCGCCAGACCGCCGGCCGTGGTGGAGGTGCGGCGATGAGTCTCTTCCTTGGGGCCCTGGCATGGTTGGGTGACGCGGCGAACTGGCGCGGCGCAGGAGGGATCCCGGTGAGGGTCGGCGAGCACCTCGCCATCACTGGGGTTGCGGTGGCGTTGGCTGCGCTGGCCGCGGTCCCCGCTGGTGTCGTCGTCGGTCACACGCGGCGCGGGGCGTCCGCCGTGGGCGCCGTCACGGGCGCCGCTCGAGCAATTCCCTCCCTGGGCCTCCTCACACTGTTCGGTCTGTGGTTGGGCATCGGCCTCGAGGCCCCCATCCTCACCCTCGTGGTCCTTGCCGTGCCGTCGCTCCTGGCAGGCGTGTACTCGGGGTTCCACGCCGTCGACCCCTCGGTCCCTGAGGCCGCGTCGGCCATCGGCTTCAGCCCGGCGCAGGTGGTGCTCCGCGTCGAGGCACCACTGGCGCTGCCCGTGATGCTCGGCGGCCTCCGTGCGGCCACCCTCCAGGTGGTGGCCACGGCCACCCTCGCCGCCTACACCTCGAACCACGGCCTGGGGCGGTACCTCTTCGCAGGTCTGAAGACCCGTGACTATGCCCAGATGCTGGGCGGCTCCATCGTGGTGATCGGCCTGGCCCTCATCCTGGAACTGACATTGGCCGCTTGCCAACGCTGGTCCCTCCGCATCGCCGACCCGGCCGGTGCTTCCACCCGTCGATCCACTGCCGCCCACTGATCCCTCAACAAAGGACTCACCCATGGCTCGCTCACTCCCCCGGTTCATCCCCCTCGCACTCGCCGCGACGCTCGTCCTGGCGGGTTGCGCCGCCAGCGACCCCCTGGCCAGCGAATCCGCGTCTCCAAGCGGCGCCTCGTCTCAGAGCGGCCCCATCGTTGTGGGATCTCAGGACTACTACTCCAACGAGATCGTCGCCGAGATCTACGCCCAGGCTCTTGAGGGGGGCGGGTTCGAGGTGGACCGTCAGCTTCGGATCGGGCAGCGGGAGGCCTACCTTCCGGAGATCGAGGCCGGCACCATCGACCTGTTCCCGGAGTACACCGGGCCGCTCCTGCAGTACTGGGCGCCCGACTCCGCGGCGCGACTGTCCGAGGATGTCTTCGCCGAACTGCAGGCGGTTGTCCCCGACGGGCTCCGCGTTCTGGCCCAGTCCGATGCCACAGACCAGGACTCTTACGTTGTGACCCGCGCCTTTGCCGAGGAATGGGAACTGGCCACCATCGCCGATCTCGCCAACGTGACCACACCCCTGACTCTGGGTGCCAACTCGGAGGCGGAGACCCGCCCCAACGGCCCCCTGGGCCTGGCCGAGAAGTACGGCCTGGAGGTGGGCTTCACGCCCATCGAGGACAGCGGCGGCCCGCTCACCGTCAAGGCGCTCCAGGACGGCGACATCCAGCTGGCCATCATCTACACAGCGGACCCCTCCATCGCCCAGAACGACCTGGTCTCGCTGGAGGACAACGAGGGGCTCTTCCTGGCCTCGCACCTGGTGCCGTTGGCCAGCGACGACGTCACCGCCGAGGCGGCCGCCATCATCGACGGCGTGAGCGCGGCCATGAGCCCCGACGAGCTCATCGCCCTCAACGACCGCAGCGTGACCGAGCAGCTTCCGGCCGCTGACATCGCCGCGGACTGGCTGGCGCAGGAGGGTCTCGCCTGACGCCCCCCGTTTCGGCCCCGGTCGATCCGGGCGTTCCCTTCCTGTTACAGGTCCGTTAATCGGCCCGAATGCCTTGTTGGGACCCTCTGGAGCCTCGTATGGTGCTGGTATGGCCTCACCGGACGCATCCGCGCTTCCCACGTCGAACGTGAACGTGGGGCGGGGCGGCCCTCTCGTCGTGGTGGATCACGTCGACAAGCACTTCGGTGCGCTGCACGTCCTCCGCGACATCAACACGGTGGTCCATCGCGGTGAGGTCGTCGTCGTCATCGGTCCGTCGGGCTCAGGGAAGTCGACGCTCTGCCGGGCCATCAACCGGCTCGAGACGATCGACTCCGGCACCATCTCCATCGACGGGAGCCCGTTGCCGGAAGAGGGCAAGGACCTGGCGAGGTTGCGCGCCGACGTCGGCATGGTCTTCCAGTCGTTCAATCTCTTCGCACACAAGACGGTCCTCGAGAACGTCACCCTCGGACCCATCCGGGTACGTGGCATGAGCAAGAAGGACGCCGACGACAAGGCGATGCGGCTCCTCGAACGGGTCGGGGTCGCCGATCAGGCCAAGAAGATGCCGAGCCAGCTCTCCGGCGGTCAGCAACAGCGGGTGGCGATCGCGCGCTCACTTGCGATGGACCCGAAGCTCATCCTCCTTGACGAGCCCACGAGCGCGCTCGACCCGGAGATGATCAACGAGGTACTCGACGTCATGGTCGGCCTCGCTGCTGAGGGGATGACGATGGTGGTCGTCACGCACGAGATGGGTTTCGCGCGCAAGGCCGCCGATCGGGTCCTCTTCATGGCCGACGGCGCCATCGTCGAAGAGGCAACACCGGAGGAGTTCTTCACGAACCCGCGGAGCGATAGGGCGAAGGACTTCCTGTCGAAGATCCTCCATCACTGACCAGACCCGCCCCAGGGCGGAGATCGAACGGCCGCCACCTAGGCGGACCGCACACTAGGAAAGGAAGAGGCATGAGAAGGACGAGAAACTCCCTGATCGCGTTCGCGGCCGCAGGCGCGTTCGCGCTTGCGGGCTGCGCCGGCGGCAGCTCCAGCGAGACCACCTCCCCAGCTGCCGGGACGAGCACGTCAGCGGCGCCCGAGGAGGTGACGTTCGAGGAGGGCACCACGATGGCCGAACTCAACAAGGCCGGCAAGATCACGATCGGCACCAAGTTCGACCAACCGCTGTTCGGCCTGATGGGCCCCTCCGGTGTCCCAGAGGGCTTCGACGTCGAGATCGCGAAGATCATAGCGTCACACCTGGGCATCTCCGAGGAGAACATCGAGTGGGTCGAGACCGTCTCGGCCAACCGCGAGCCGTTCATCGAGAACGGGCAGGTGGACTTCGTCGTGGCGACCTACACCATCAACGACAAGCGCAAGGAGGTCGTGTCCTTCGCCGGTCCGTACTTCATGGCCGGACAGTCGATCCTGGTCCTCGCCGACAATGAGGACATCACCAGCGATGCCGATCTTGTCGGCCAGCCGGTCTGCTCGGTGACCGGCTCCACCCCGGCCGCGAAGCTCGCGGAGATCGGGGCAGAACCCGTGCTCACCGACACCTACTCCAACTGCCTCGAGCCGCTGCGTAACGGCACAGTCGTGGCGGTGTCGACCGACAACGTGATCCTGGCCGGCCTTGCCGCCCAGAACGAGGGCGAGTTCAAGGTGGTCGGGGATCCGTTCACCTCCGAGCCCTACGGCATCGGTCTCGCACTGGAGGACACCGACTTCCGGATGTGGATCAACGACGTGCTCGAGGAGAGCTACGCCGACGGCACCTACGAGGCGGCCTGGAACGAGACGGCCGGCACGGTGCTGGAGTTCGTCGATCCGCCCACCCCGGACCGCTACTGATTCCGCGCTCGGCCCGTCCCGATTCCCCGGGCCGGGCCGAGCCGGGTCCACCGCACTACAACGAAGGGGGAGGCCATGACGCAGCTCTGGTCACTCATGCCGGAGTTCTGGGAGGGACTTCGGGTCACACTGCTGCTGCTCGTGGTCTCGGGTGGGCTCGCGCTCGTGCTCGGCACCGTGATCACGGCGATGAGGATCTCGCCAGTCCCCGTCCTGCGCTGGTTCGCGGCAGCCTGGACCGAGATTGCCCGCAACACTCCCCTCACGCTGGTATTCCTCTTCACCGCGTTCGTGCTGCCGATGCTGGGGGTACGCATTCCGTTCCTTCTGCTGGCCTTCGTCGCCCTCACCTACTACACCTCGCCGTTCGTGGCCGAGGCCCTCCGCTCGGGGATCAACGGCGTGCCGGTCGGTCAGGCGGAGGCGGCACGCAGCATCGGCCTCGGCTTCGGCCAGACGGTGTCGCTGGTCGTCCTGCCGCAGGCGTTCCGCATGACGATTCCCCCCCTGATCAACGTCTACATCGCCTTGACGAAGAACACCTCCGTCGCCGGCGGCTTCTTCGTGGTCGAGCTCTTCGCGACGACTCGCCAACTCGTCAACGACAACGGCAACATCGTCATCCCGATCCTCGTGCTGGCGGCGGCGCTCTACCTCGTGATCACGGTTCCGCTCGGTTTCGCGGCCGTACAACTCGAGAAGCGATGGGTTGTGTCGCGATGAGTGCCACCAGCGTCCTGTTCGACGCCCCCGGACCCCGCGCCCGCCGCGCCTCGCTCATCGGGTCGATCGTGTCGCTGGTGGCCATCGTCGCCGGCGCGGCCTGGATCATCGGCATCCTGGCGGCCCCGCGCCAGTCGGGCGGCATCACGCTGCCAGGGATGTTCGACGCCTCGCGATGGGACATCTTCGTCGATCCGCAGGTGTGGGACTTCATCGGCAACGGCGTCGTCGGCACTCTCCGGGCCGCGGGCGTCGCGGCGGTCGGCGCCGTCGCCCTGGGCGTGGTGTTCTCGCTGATGCGCAGTTCCGTCCTTCCGTGGGTGCGCATTCCGACCGCCGTGATGCTGGAGTTCTTCCGCGGCATGCCGGTGCTGCTGATGATGCTGTTCATCCTGCTGGTGGCCTCGACGGGCGCCTTCTGGGCCGTCGTCATCGCCCTCATCATCTACAACGGCACCCTGATCGGCGAGGCGCTGCGCGCCGGGCTCGCGGCCCTGCCCCGCGGACAGCGTGAGGCGGCGTTGAGCCTTGGCATGCGCGAGTTCCAGTCGAAGATCCTCGTGGAGTTCCCGCAGGCGTTCCGGCAGATGCTGCCGATCATCGTCGCCCAGCTGGTGGTGCTCCTCAAGGACACGTCGCTGGGCTACATCGTCGGTTACAACGAGATCATCCGCAGCAACATGAACAACCTGGCCAGCTTCTTCGGGAACCGCTACCTGTTCTCGCTCTTCATCGTCACCCTGGTGATCTACCTCACGATCAACCTGCTGCTCTCGTGGTTCGCCCGGTGGTTGTCGTGGCGGACGGGCAGCGGGGGTCACCTCCCCAAGGCTGGCGGGGCCGATCCCGGAATCGCCGATCCGACGTCGACGATCCGGCTCGCGCAGGCGAGCGCGATCGCCCGGCAGTCCGAGAGCTGGGAACGCCGCTGATCCCCGTGAGAATGGGTTCTGATCAGCGGAGCCGGCAGAAGGCGTCGACGTGGTTGACCCGCCCGGAGACGATCAGCTCGTCACCGGCCTCGATCACCATCTCCGGCACCGCGTAGATGAAGTCCTGACCAGGGCGCTTGGCGCCCACCACCGTGACCTTGTTGTTCGTGCGGACCAGCGTTTCGCGCAACGTCTTGTCCCAGGTCATTCTCGGTGCCCGCGTGCGGGCGATGGCGAAGCCGTCCTCGAACTCGAAGTAGTCGATCATGTACCCCGACACGGCATGGGCGACGCGCCGTCCGGTGGATGCCTCGGAGTACACGACGTGGTGGGCGCCGATGCGTTCCAGGATCGCCCCGTGCTCGCGGGTGGCGGCGCGGGCCCAGATCTCCTGGACCCCCATCTCGGAGAGCGCAAGGACCGTCATGATGGACAGTTCCACCTTGCTCAGCCCCACGACCGCCTTGTGGATCTGCTCGATGCCGATCTGCTGCAGCGCCTCGCGATCGGAGGGGTCCATCTCGATGACGTGGGCGAAGTCGTCGGCGTGACGGACCGCCTGGGTGTGATCGTCGGTGACCGCGATCAAGGGGACACCCATTTCAGCCAGCGCTTTCGCGGTGGCCGTGCCGAACAGGCCCAGTCCGACGACGAGCACAGTGTCGTCCGTGATCCGACGATCACCCGATCTACCCAACAATTGGCTGCTCCTCTGGGAGGACGTAATGGCGGTGGTGGGTCCGCAGGGCCAGCGCGGCCGCAACCGATACCGTCCCGACCCGCCCCAGGTACATCAACAGCATAAGGACCATCAGGGACTCCGGACGCAGGTGCGGGGTGATGCCGGTGGACACTCCAACCGTTCCGAAGGCCGAGATCGTCTCGAAGAGGACCTGCTGCAGCGTGAACTCGTCATCGACGACGATGAAGAGGGTGGCCAGGGCAACCACTCCGGCGCCGAGCATGACGACGGCGAGGGCCGCGCGCTGCACGGTCGCGGGGATGGCGCGATGACCGACCACCACCTGGTTCTCGCCGCGAAGCTCCGCGACGACGGTGGCAAGGATGATGCCGATGGTGCCGATCTTGATGCCACCCGCGGTGCCGGCCGATCCCCCGCCGACGAACATCAGCAGGTAGTAGAGACCAAGCGTGGTCTCGCTCGCCTGGCCGTAGTCGATGGAGTTGAACCCGGCCGTCCGCGGGAACACCGCACCGGCCAGCACGGCAAGGGCCCGGTCGTCGAACGGCATGGAGCCGATGGTGCGGGGGTTGTTCCATTCGGCGATCCCGAAGACCAGCGCCCCCAGCAGCAGGAGCGAGACGGTGCCCGCCACGGTGAGCCTCGTGTGGGTGCTCCACCCGAGGGCCCGGTTCCCGCGGCGGAAAACCCGGCGCCCCACCTCGAGAAGCACCGGGAACCCGAGGCCTCCCACCACGACGGCGACACAGATCGGCACGATGATGGCGGGATCCCCCACGAAACTCATCAGGTTGTCGCTGTAGAGCGCGAAGCCGGCGTTGTTGAACGCCGAGATGGCGTGGAAGACGCCCTGCCAGGCAGCCGAGGCCCAGCTCTCGGTGTAGGGACGGAACGAGACGGTGAGCACCGCGGCGGTGACGGCCTCTGCCGCCAGCATCACGGCGGCAATCATCTTCGGGATGCGCAGAACCCCTCCGAACCCCGTGCGGAGTTCCTGACCGGCCAACAGTGACCCCTGCAGGGAGATCCGCCCAGTGGCGAGCAGCGTGAGCAGACTCGCCAGCGTAACGATGCCGAAGCCACCCACCTGGATGAGTGCCATGATGATGAACTGCCCGAAAGGGCTCCAGAAGGTGGCGGTGTCCACGGTGGTCAGCCCGGTGATGCAGATCGCCGACACGGCGGTGAACGAGGCGTGCAGGAGAGGCGCCGACTCCCCGGTGGTGGTGGCGGCCGGAAGCATGAGCAGCCCGGTGCCGAGAACGATGGCCAAGAGGTACACGGACGGCACCACACGGGCCGGATGGCCCAGCCACCGAGTGAGCCGCATGGGCCGATCCTAGATCAGTCTGGGGCCGGAATGCCGACATCCTGGGCTCGATGGCCTAAGATCGTAGAACGACCACACAGTGTGGTCCAGAAATAAGAAGGAATGACGTTATGGCCACTGGCACCGTCAAATGGTTCAACTCCGACAAGGGCTACGGCTTCATCGCTCCCGATGACGGCACGGCCGATGTGTTCGCGCACTTCAGCGCGATCGCTGGTGCGGGACACCGCAACCTCGAAGAGAACCAGAAGGTTGAGTACGAGACCGAGCGCGGCCCGAAGGGCCTCCAAGCTGCGAACATCCGCCCCCTCTGAGTGAGGTGCCGGTAGGCATCTCCTAGGGCTTGAGAACCGCGACCCCCCGTCTGGATACAGACGGGGGGTCGCGGCGTTTCCGGGCCAGGTGGGCGGAGGGCAACGCGGTCAGTCCGATCAGTTGCACTGTCTCCTCCTCCCGGTTCACCCGCAGCGGGTGACCTCCCGCCGGATGTACCTCCCGATACTGGTGTCACGCACAACAGAGGGAGCCCCATGACGTCGACCACGACAGCTTCGGCGAAGAGGACGGCCTGGGATGTCATCCTCGGCATCGTCCTCGTCCTGGCAGGCTTCTTCCTGTTGGGCAACGCGGTTTTCGCCACAGCCATCTCCGTGTGGGTCATCGGTTGGACCACCCTGATCTCCGGTGTCGTCCTTCTGGTTGGATCGGTCTTCCGAATAAGGTCCGGCGGATTCTGGTCGGCGGTCCTGGGTGGCGCCATCCTCACCGTGATCGGGCTGTTCGTGCTGCGCAACCCCGTGGTCGGGGCGGTCGCCCTCACCCTCGGCGCTGGAGTGACATTCTTCGTGAGTGGCCTGACCCGGATTGCGTGGGCGTTCGGCACCGAGAAGGGCCGCATCCTGCTCATCATCAGTGGACTGGTGTCCCTGGGACTCGGGTTCTTCGTCCTGCTCAACCTCGGTGCCGCGACACTCACGCTGTTGGGCACGCTGTTGGGCATCCAGACACTCCTGGAGGGCCTGAACCTCATGATGATCGGCAGGGCCCGCCCCGAGGGCAAGAAGGACTGACGATGTCGGTCCTGCCTGGCGGCGCGCCGAAGACACGCTACGAGTTTCTGATCGCCGGCACGGCGCGGACGTGGTGCGCTCCGCCTTTCCCGAACTGACCACGATCCCCGGCCCGCTCGGTGGGGCTGTGCTCTACGGTCCAGTGCGGGACCGCAGCGACCTCGACGGACTGCTTGCGCGCTTCGCCGACCTCGGCCTTCCAGTCGTCGAGAACGACCTCATTGGCGAGGAGAACGTCTTCCCAGCAAAACCCTCGGTGGGAGCCGCGGTCAGCGCGGCCCTCGATCACGCACGGGTGCTCATCGGTGGCGACAACGCCCAGGATCACCCGTCGGATGAGGCCCCGGGAGACTAGCCGAGGCGTAGGCGGGTTCCGGCAAGAAGCCTTCCATGGAGGCCTGATGAACGATCCGGTCAGTGGCCCGCGGCACCATCGCCCCGGGGTCTGGGCCACCGTCCTCGCCGTGTCCATCGCAGTGACGTTAGTGCTGCCGGTTGCCCTGCTTCCTCTGACGCCCGCCGTGCCGCCGCTGGTCTGGGTTCCGCTGCCCGGGGCACAGCTGGCACTCGTCGCGTGGTTGATCGCACGTCGCGCCGTGGTCGAGCCGTCCGCCCTCTGGCGGTGTGTACTCATCGCCTGCGGTGGTCGCCTCATGGGGCAACCGCGGATGTCCCTCATCAACCCCTTCCTCGCCCCGAGTACGGGTGTGGCTGACAAGGTCAACCACACCCGTGGGCTGATCGACTCGTTCAACACGGTCTACCCACAACTGGAGAGAACCTCGACTTCGTGGACCAGGCACCCACTCTGCAGGCGTGGCCGCACCCGTTGGAGCTGGCAGTAGTCAGGCGCCAACTCTGCGTCCACGTGTCTTTCGTCCTCGGCCCGACTGAGGTGATACTGGATCATGCGGGAACGTAGACCCGGTGACTCCTTCGACGATCTGTTCGACGAAGACCTCCACGCTGCGCTGGATGCGGCTGCGGCGGAGCATCATGCGGCACTCACAAGCCATCTGTATGCCGCGCTCAGCCGCGTGTCGAACCGCGGAACGCCCCTGCGCGGCGCCGAGCGCTACGGCTCGGACGGCGCCGTCCGGCTGCGGTTCGCGGACGGGACCACCGTCCTGGCGCGGGGCGACGGGAAGGGCGGCCTCGGCTTCGCAGCCGTCGCTGTCATCCGTGGCTCTGCTGTGTTGTTGACCGACGTCCACGACGACGGGTCCGGCGTGCACGCAGTCCTGGTGTGGGATCGGCGCCATCACGTTGCGATCGAGGTCCTCGGAGGCGACCAACCGGACTGACTCCGGCGATGAAGCTCCCTCAACTGCGAGCGCGTCACACCCGGCTGAGGACCAGGCTGAGGTCCCGACATCTCGCCACGCCCCGAACCGCGCAGGGCCGCGAGCATCTGGTCAGTCCGGCCCGGAGTTGAGCAGTTGGACAAGTCGGGTCGGCACGGGTTGACTGAGGCGGTGCTACGCGGACGCAACCCCATGATCGTGACTCTTCTCGGGCTCCGCGGCAACGGCCGCGCATCGGTCTACACCGAGCCCCTGTGGGGGCTCTCCATGATGCTGGTGTTGCCGTACGCGTCGGTGTTCATGCTGGCCTTGGGGGTGCGCGACGCGCAGATCGGCCTGCTCGCCACCATCTCGATGTTGTCCCAAGTGGTCTTCGGGCTGCTCAGCGGCGTCATCACCGACAAGCTCGGCCGAAGGATGACCACCGCTGTCTTCGACATCATCGCCTGGGCCATCCCCTGCCTGATCTGGGCCTTCGCGCAGAACTTCTGGTGGTTCCTCGTCGCATCCGTGGTCAACGGCGCCTGGCAGGTCACGCAGAACTCGTGGGACTGCCTGCTGGTTGAGGACGTCGACCGCGCCGAGATCCCGAAGGTCTACTCGCTCATCAAGGTCGCGGCCGAGTTCTCCGCCCTGTTCGCGCCCATCGCAGCCGTCCTAGTCTCCGGCCTGGGCCTCGAACTCGCGGTGCGGATCCTCTACCTCAACGCCTTCTTCATCATGTCTATCAAGATCTGGCTCCTGTACCGCTACACGACGGAGACCGCGACGGGAGTTGTCCGCATGGAGCGGACGCGCGGCGTGAGCATCTGGACATCCCTGTCGGAGTATCGGGGCGTCCTCGGGCTCATCCTCCGATCCAAGGGCACGATGTTCTCGCTCAGCATCGCCGCGATCGTGGGCGCCGTCACGCTGGTCAATGCCACGTTCTGGCAGGTGGTGATCAATCAGCGTCTGGGCGTTCCCGACGCGCTGCTGCCGTTCTTCCCGATGGTGCGGTCGCTGCTGTCGGTGCTGTTCTTCTTCACGCTCATCCCCCTGCTCACCCACTCCAAGCACCTGAAGGCGCCGACGCTGATCGGATTCGGCGTCTACTTCGCCGGCCAGGCGCTCCTGGTGGGGATCCCCTCCCCCGACGGCGCGGCCAGCCTCTCAACCTACGCGCTGCTCGGCGTCTGCCTGATCCTGGATGCCTTCGGCGGTGGGATCCTCTTCATGCTGGCCGAGTCGTTGGTGGCGCTTCACGTGGACCAGGCTGAGCGGTCCCGGGTGATGGCCATCCAGCGCACCTGCGTGATGCTGGTCACCGCCCCCTTCGGCTGGATCAGCGGGTGGCTGTCCAGCATGGACCGCAGCTGGCCCTTCGTTCTGACGTCGGCGCTGTTGGTACTCGGCCTTCTCGTCGCCGGGCTCTTCTGGGTGACGACGCACGACGATCTTAACGAAGCCTCTCAACCGGCCTGAGCGGGCCGCGTTCACCCGTCACGGGTGGTTCGGCACTGGGGCGACGGGAGAACGATGACGCCATGATCCCGAACTACAACGAGGCCCGGTGGGTCCCCTGGAGCGCGTTCGCCCTCCTGTGGCTGATGCCGCGCATCCATCCCACCCACTGGTTCGAGCACGGCATCGCCGACTTCGGACAGTCATTGGGCAATGTCGCCACAGGGTTCGTCCTCGTCGACATAGCCGGTCCCGACCACCGCACCCGTCGGCGCGGGCCTAAGTGCGCCCTCGGGTAAGTTCGTCGACGGCTGACTCGACGGGTTGGCGACTCTCTGGCCTGACCACGCGCGCCACCTCTTGGCCGTCCCGCAGAAAGATCAGGGTGGGCCACAGCTTGACGTGGTACGAACGCCCCAAGGGCCGTCCTCTGCCGTCCTCCGCCTTGATGCGTCGGACATGAGGTGCCGCCGCGAGGACCGGTTCGATCACCCGCTCAGCCGCTCGGCAGTAGCCACACCAATTGGTGCCGAACTGGAGAACGGTGAAACCTTCCGACTGGTCGATCTCGTCTCGTGTGGGCTGTGTGGTGCGGTATCCCAGAGTCATCCGTCAAGCGTAGGCGCGATGCCAGGAACGCCAGCGCCGGATCACACACCCTCCGGAGTCGCCTCGGCGATCAGCGTCGCCGGTCGACCCTGTGGCCCCAATCCGCCTGATATCGTCGCCGCCAGCACCTCCTCCGGATCTGGCCGTTTGAACCACGACCTCGCGAAAGAAGACCAGCGTGTCGAACCTTGCCGAACCCGAACGGGAGACAGCCCAGCGAGGCTGGTGGCTGCAGCGTGCAGTGCTCAGCTGGACGCAACTCATCGCACTCGCAGCTCTTGCCGCGGTGGCTGGGGGCGCCGTCGGAGCGGGCTTGGCGGTCCAACTCTCCCCTACCTCGAGAGCGTGCGACATCGTGCGGGTGGCTACCACCGCGCTGCCCTCTGTGGTGACGGTCTTCGTCGAAGGCCAGGGCGGTGCAGGCTCAGGGAGTGGCGCGATCATCAGTGCCGACGGGCTCATCCTCACCAACGACCACGTGATCGCCGCGGCTGCCGACACCGGCACCATCGAGGTCCTTCTCGACAGCGGAGCTCGTCACCCTGCGGAGCTCATCGGAACCGACCCGGTGACGGACCTTGCCGTTCTCCAGATCGAAGGCGACAACCTGCCAACGCTCCGCCTCGCGCCACGCGCGGACCTCAGCGTCGGTCAGCCTGTCGTCGCGCTGGGCGCACCCCTCGGACTCTCGGGGACGGTGACCAGCGGAATCGTCAGCGCGGTCGGTCGGAATGTACCCGCACCGAAGGCAGCCGGGGGCTCCACCGTGTTGGTGGGGTCGATCCAGACCGACGCGTCGATCAACCCCGGGAACTCCGGAGGTCCGCTGGTGACCTGTGAGGGGGATCTGGTCGGCGTCAACACCGCGATCGCGACGGCTCCGAACGTCGACGGAGTGGCCGGAGGCGGCAGCGTGGGCATCGGGTTCGCCGTGCCTGCGAGCATCGCCCAGCGGATCGTTGACCAGATGGTGGCCGACGGCCGCGCGACCCACCCATGGATCGGTGCGCAGACCGCCGAGATCACCCAGGAATCCGCGGACCGATTCGGAACCCAGGCCGGCCTGTTCGTTCAAGCAATCGCCCCCGACGGACCGGCCGCGAGGGCTGGCCTCAGACCCGGCGATGTGATCACCGAGCTCGACGGCGGCGCCGCCACAAGCTTCTCGATCGCATGGCTTCTGGCCACTGCGCAGGTCGGCGACGAGGTGCCAGTGGTCTATCTGCGCGCAGAGTCGCCTCTCCAGGCCACGATCACCCTGACCGAGCAGCCCTGATCCTGGGTCCCGGGGTATGGAAAGGTCCTGCTGCACCCATACGGCCGCGTCGGGATCACCTTCATGAGGGGGCTGGACGGTGTACCCGTTGCTGAAGGTAGGGCAATCCAGGGTGGAGAAAGGCGCTGCTGTCCAGGATGAGCCGTTGACACCCACGATCCATTGCCACAGCCTCGAGCAGGTCCAGCAGCTGGCTTCCGATGGACAACTCTCCCGGACCACGGGGCAGCAGACTCAGCCGCGTCGCCTGCGCCACCGGCCCTGACACCGACATCACGGTCCCACCAACCGGATGCTCCCTTTCGATCACCATCGCCACGACCTCCGACGGCGCAACCGACCACCCTGATCGCCACGCCGGGTAGTCCAGCCGCCGCGATGGGCCACGTCATGAGCCGGGGACGCACCCTGGGCGGGCAGAGGGCCCGGCGGCCTGCCGGTGAGAGAGGGCCGCACCTCCCAGCACCCGACCAGGAAAGGTGCGGTTGACCCGCTGGGTCGAGAACCCGGTCGTGGGATCGGAGGGTCGTGCGCTCATCGGCGCCCTCATGGACCAGAAGTGCGCCGTCATCCAGAACTCGCCGGCCACGCACGCACTTGCTCCTGCCACTGGGCACCCTGCCCGACGGCGACTACCGGCTTGAGATGTCCACCGCGAGACCATGGTTCGACACCCTCGACCCCATCGGGCCCGGGGACGCCTACCTTGACGACGCGGCCATCGAGTGCACGATTCCCGGGTGACAGCCCCCATCCCCCTGGCGATCTGGAGTCAGCTCGTAGGAGACTTCTCCACCCTGAGAGCGCGCAACTCGTGGCTGTCCACCGACAGCACCTGGAGGGTGAAGGCGCGGCCGTCCTCAAGCTCGACCGCCAAGCCATCCGGGGTCGGCTGCCAACGCCCGGCCACCGGGACCGGGCCGTCCCCGGGGGCGTCGTGGATGGCGACGAACGTGCCATCCTCCTCGACGGAGAACCCGGCCACCGAGCGCGACACCGGAGCCCCCTCCCGCGGGATGTAGACGCCGACACCGTCGTGCTCCATGCGAATCGGGCCACGCCAGTCCTGGAACAGGGCGGCCGGGACGTCGGCGTTCCCCGCACGGTAGAAGAACGCGTGACCGAACCGCGACGACCGGACAGCGTGGAAGGGGCAGGTGACCGTTGCGCCGCCGAGCTCATCCTCGACCTCGAGGTAGTGGACATCCGCGGTCCCCCCGCGGATCCCGTGGGTGAAGAGCCGGATCTCCTCGATGGTGACCCTGGCTCCCCCGCGCCGTTGGCCCAGCGCGACGACAGTCACCACCTCCGTGTCCCAGTCGACAGGCTGCCCGGTCGGCGGCTCGCCCTGGAAGAAGTCGAGGAAGGCGGGTTGGTCGCGCAGCACTGTGGCGACGGCCTCCAGGGGCCCGTCGTCGCCCTGGGCCACGCTCGTGAACTCGAGGGGCTCTGTGTCCGGGGTCGGGATGTCCATGAATGCTCCTTCTCCGTGAGGCCGAGGATGGCGCCCACAGTAGCCGGGAGTGCCCGGCTGTGACAGTGGCCTTTGGTCTCTTCCCTTCTCGGAGGGGAATCATTAAAGTCACCACACACTGGAAGCGTCTCAAGCCCACCCAAGGAGCGCCCATGACCGACCTTGACCACCCCGCCCTTTCCGCACTCTCAGCCGCACTCAAGGACGCCGCCAACCTGCTTCGCGTCCCCGTCGACGGAGTGGCACTGGAACGCATGGAGGCCCACGAGTGGCCCGACTCGTGCCTGGGCCTCCCGGAAGACGACGACGCATGCGCAGACGTCGTCACCCCTGGATACCTCATCCATCTGAGCGACGGCTTCACCTACCACGCGGACCAACTGGGCAGCATTCGCCGGGCCCGGAAGCAAGCTCCGCAGCCGGACACCGAGATCAGGCTGCGCTACTCGATCTCGGGTGGGATCACCGGCGGCTCCACGCTCTACGAAACGGACAGCTACCAGCTCTCGGACGCCGAGCAGGACGAGCTCCGCCGCCTGATCACTGAGGCCGATTTCTTCAACGTCGCGAACGTCCTGCCGGAGTCGCCGGTCAACGACGGAATGACTATGCGGCTCTGGATCGCGGTCGGTCGGCGTAGCCATGAGGTGATCCGTGGCGACGGCATCGACGTGGACGACTCCGAGGCCTTCCACGCACTGGTGGAGTGGGCAGCCGTCCGGACGCCTTCGCGCTTCCCGGGCCTCCTCGATAACCTGGGCTGAGCTCACGGCACGGGGGGGATCGCAGTGGAGACGAGCGCGACCTCACACTCCAGGACGCAGTTCGACAGTTCGCTGAGTCCTCTGTCCAGGTGGCCGACTTTCACCAGGTCCGCTGCGGCGTCCCCCGCGCCGTCGGTGAGGAACACCACCAACGACCGCTCAACCGGTGCGTAGCCGACGTCGCCGGCCTCGTAGTGCTTCATCGGATCACCCGCGATGTTGAGCGCCTCCGGCAGTCTGGCGACCTGCGCGGTTCCCATGCGGTCGCTGAAGGACAGGGTGCCCGGGAGCTGGGCGACCATCGACGGCGAGGTGCTCAGTGAGAGGTCCAGAGTCACCTCAGCCCCGCCCGCTGTTGAGCAGGCGGACACGGTCGCGGCGACGGCGGTGAGGGCGAGTGCGGTCAGGATTCGAAGCGTCATAGGACCAGTGAATCGGCGCCGGTAGCGGTTGGGGAGTCCCTGGCGTGACGTGCCCTGGCAGGGTATCCCTCCAGCAGCAGTGTCGGTGGTGTCGACCGGTGGCCTGGAGGGGCCGATGTCGGGAGTGGTCTGCGCCTGCCCGTCGTAGCCCGAGCACGCGTGGCCGCGGCTTCCAGGACTCGGGAGCTTCGACCCGGAGCGTCAAAGCGTACGCTCAGCATCATCGCCAGGGGGCGTTGGTACCGGCTACCGAACGACAGGAACCCTAGGATTCGTGAGGGATGCAACTCCCCGGTGATTGCGGTTAATCACGTTTGACAAGGTGTTTCACTTGTCGGGCTGACAGGATTTGAACCTGCGACCCCTTGACCCCCAGAACGGCCGAAGGGTGCTGACCAGTGCGGGTTCATGCTGTTCCGGAGCGACGACTGTCTCCGCTCGGTTCGCTGGCGGTGCCTCAGTGTCGTGTTGTGTGGAACCGTTTGTGAGAGGTCCTGTGAGAGGGCGCTTCCGTCTGCTCCGCCGCTGCGTAGAAGGGCACTGGTGTCATGGTCGCGTTGCTCGCGCGGACGGTTCATCGCTGGTTCAGCGGTTCACTTCGAACTGTTGTGCGGGACGCGCCACCTTCTCGACGGCGCTTGAAGGTTGGGCGATAGCGTTGTTGCCGGTGTTGGTGATGACCGGCAGCCCACTCCAGGCTCACGGTCGCCAGGATGATCCCGATCAGGGAAGACCGAGCACCTGCTGCTCGGCCCTTGGGAGTTACTGCGATAGCTCGGCGCGGGACCGCGCCGAGCTGCGTGCGAGGCTCAGCGTTCACCGCAGCGCGAACTCAACCCCTGCTCTTGACGAGTCTTCGCCAAGCAGGAGCGATGGGCTCTAGGACAGTTCGTATTCGATCCGGTCGAGAGTCATTCCGCCGCCATTGGCGAAGGCGGATACGGCTTCCTGTCCGCCGTAGCGACCGTAACGGTTGCCTGCGGTATCCCCAGCCAAGAAGTACAACCCGACGTCCTCTGCCAACGGATCGCGTCGGCGGCTCTTGACGAGCATGAAGCCCTTGCCCTTCGCGAGGCGGCGGAGGCGGTTCTCACGGTTCTTGATTTCTCGGTCGGTCATGGCAATCACCCTTCAGGGTCGAAACTAAAGCCCGAATCGATTGATCGGACTCCATGCCAAGCCATGCCTGCCACACCACGCTCAGGCCGGGTCGTTGGTGGGGGCTCACCTCTCCGGCTACACCAGTCTACTCCCCAAATGATTGAACCTGAAGTGGTTCTGCGCCTCTTACGGCGGCAACTTGACGGGCGGATCGTCGAGAGTGGTTGTCCCACGGGTGGTCGTCCTGCGCCACCAACTCGCCTGTTCCGATGCGCTGCGCACCGGCATGCAACGCGATCCAGGGTCAACCTTGGGTCGCACGGGGCGCGGATGAGCCGTCGTCATGGCAGATCGGCGGCGACCAGACCAACGAGGAGGAAGGGGCGAGGCTGCACATCGCGTACAGTGAACGCTTCTCCGGAGGAGATCTGACCTCCGGGGATGGATGAGCTGCCTCAGCCGCGCCGGTCGGCTGCCTAGAGTTGGCTAAGCAGATTCGCCTTCTGGGCCGCGAACTCCTCGTCCGTCAAAACACCTGCAGTGTGAAGTTCCCCCAGTTCCCGGAGCAGAGCGACGACACTCTGCTTCGAGGTTCCCGACGAACCAGGGTCGAGAGCAGGGGGGAACGAATCTCCGGCGAGGGGTTGGTCCCTCGGCGCCGGCGGGTTTGCTCGCTGCTGGTCGATCGCCATCTGCAAGGTGCTCGAGTTCCTCGACATCGCCGCTACCCGAAGCGTGGAACCATCCGGTGACTCGATCGTCAGCGCGCCGCCCGGGAAGCCCCCCGACTGATAGGTCAGCTTCGCGTCGGCCTGTGCCCGGTAGTCAATACGCATGGCGGTGTCGCGAGTGTCGTGCTTGCGGACGACGCGAAGCCACTGGTCGGTCAGGACGACGAGCGTGGACACGGGCAAGAACTTGCCCTGGATCGAGATGCTGCCGGTGCAGACCAACACCGCAGTCTCATTATCGTCGAGCAGGAAGGGCAGCGCCTCCAGCGGCTGGCGGTTGAGCGACACCTCGCCCTCAGAGAGACCAGCGGCGGCCTCCTGGAGCCCGTGCGCCGCTGGCACACCCGGATGCGCCGCCGACGCGACCGCAGACGCAGGCGCGGATTGGGGCTGGTTGCTGCTGGTGAGGATCTTCTCGTTCTGGTGGAGACTCAGCGCATGCCCGCACTGACGGCACGTCTTCGTTGCCAGGAACCCCACCTCGGACATGCCGAGGGTCATGATTCCCGCCATCGCTCGACCTGAGTTCCTGCCGAGGTTGGCAACCTCACTGTTGGTGCATTTCTTGCAGTCCCGACACGCGAGACGTACGTCCTTCTTGCCCACGATGCGCTCCTTTGCTTCACGGTGGTCCCTTCAGGCTACGCCTGCCATTGCGGTCAGACCGGGAATAGAGGGCACCGCCAAGCTTGGTCCAACCCCGTTCGATGGGCAGGGCGGGCGGGCCCAGGCACGCTTCTCGACGGCGCTTGAAGGTTGGGCCGTAACGGCGCTTGAAAAGTGAGCACTCTTCGACGATTGGAGTGTGATCACTATGGAGGACTGGGCACTGATCAGGAGGCTGGCGGCGGAGGGTATGCCGAAAGCGAGGATCGCTGCGAGGTTGGGGATCTCGCGGAACACGGTGGCGAAGGCGATCGTGTCGGATGGGCCGCCGAAGTACGAGCGGAAGCCGAGGCCGACGTCGTTCACGCCGGTCGAGGCGAGGGTGCGGCAGTTGTTGGCTGACACCCCGGACATGCCGGCCACGGTGGTTGCTGAGCGGGTGGGCTGGACGGGGTCGATCCGCTGGTTCCGCGACAACGTGAACCAGCTGCGGGTCGAGCAGCGGCCGGTCGATCCGGCGGATCGGCTGGTGTGGGCTCCTGGGGATGCCGCGCAGTGTGATCTGTGGTTCCCGCCGCGCAAGATCCTCCTCGAGGACGGTTCGCGGACGTTGTTGCCGGTGCTGGTGCTGACCGCGGCTCACTCCAGGTTCACGGTGGCCAGGATGATCCCGACCCGGGTGGTGCTGCTGCGCCCGCGTGATCAGCGGCCAGCGGCCACTGATCTGGGAGCGTTCGTGACACCGCCATCAGAGCATGCCCTATCGCATCATTCGTCCGTGCGCCCTAGTGGGGTCCTGCGTCGCAAGCACTACCGGTTGCCCTTTCGAGCGGTGTGCACAGTATGGATGGTTGGTCCACCCGCCTAAGCCAGCAAGGCTGTTGGACGATCGTGTCGATGTCGCAAACCCTCGCCCAATGATGACAGGGGGTGATGTGTCTGCGGACTTGGGGTAGCAGTGTCACCGTGGCGTCCAGATCGCGTTCGCCTCCACCCGCGCGACCTACAGTGTGGTCCGGGCGACATCCGCCGCCTTCATTCAGGAACTCGATCGACTCCAAGGCGGACTAGGCAGCTCACTCACTCCGGGCGATCACCTACCGAGCGAACGCAGGGAGCGCGTGGGCTCTCACCTCGTTCAAGGTGTCGAAGATGATGTCGAGGTCCTTGCCGGTGAAGACCATGTCCGGCCCGTGGGGTGCGTGGTCGGTGAAGGGTGACTCGTAGAGCCGGCTGGGTTCCATTGCCCCGTTCGCCGTGAGCTCGGTGATGATGAGGTTGATGAAGTCGATCTGTGCGGCGGTGTAGGTGGAGTTGCCCAGGTAGCGGGTGAAGGCCTGAGCAGCTGCCTGACGGTCCAACCCGACCAGGGACCTGACGAACAGACCCAGCCCGTGGGCTTCTTCCTCAGCCCGCTTGATGTCGTCCTCTCCTCCCGCGCCACTGGCCAGCAACAGCTTCTCCAGCTCCGAGAGGTCCGCCGCCGAAAGTTGCAGGTTGCCTCGCAGGCGTCGTAGCGAGGCGTTGTTGTCGTGCTCCGCGAGGTAGGCGCGGGCCTTCGCCTTGAACCTGGCCCAGTTCGTGCCCGCTGCTACCCACGGGAGCACCACGGCGGTCTTCTCCCCGAGTGTGTCCTCGAAGTCCGTGTAGACGATGGCCCGCTTGGTCTTCTCGATGAACTGGACCAGGCCCCGGAGTCGTCGTCGGGCGAGTTCGAGCATGGGCAGGGTGACATCGATCCACCACTCGTCGCTGGCGACTTCGTCGAGCAGTTGCTGCTGGGCGGCAACCGTAGGGATGGCGGTCTGTCCCAGCAGCGCCGTCGCGATCTGTTGAACCTGTTCGCGGAGGCGTTCGGCCAGCAGATTGTCGCCTTCGAGCTGAGCCAGTTGGCGGCGCAGGATCAGCAGGTCGAAGCGTTTAGCCTGTTCATCGTCGTCGCGCACCGCCGATGGCAAGCCCGCCAAGTGCCCGGCGATGTCGGCGGCGGTGTCAGGGGACACCTTCGTCCAGCGTTCCCAGTCGCGGTAGGTCTCAACCCATTGCCTGTGGGGCCGGACGACGAAGTTGTCCAGGTTCATCCCGGACACGATCTCGTGAAGCAGCTTCGCGGTGCCCGACCGCACCCCCGACAGGCTGCTCGTTCCGTCGTCATCCTTGCTGCCGTCGGTGACTTGATGGTGGCCATGCGCGTCGAGCGCGGCGACCAGACCGAGGCGGGTCTCGAAGAGGCGCTGCCACAGCGATTTCTGGAGAGCGCCCTCCGAGGTCGCGCCGTTCTGGCTGAAGTACTCCAGGTTCCCGCAGAAGTCGAACAGGTAGAAGTTGGCCTTGTCCTCCCCGGGCCCGTACAGGTCGGGGCGCAGTCGGGTGCCGCGACCCAGCATCTGCCAGAACTTGGTCTTGGAGCGGATCTGCTTGAAGAACACCAGGTTCACGACCTCCGGCACGTCGATGCCCGTGTCGAGCATGTCCACCGAGAGCGCGATGTGAGGGGCCTTGTCGGGGTCGGAGAAGTCGTCGATGAGGGTCTGGGCGTACTCGGTGGCGTACGTGATGACCTGGGCCAGTTCGCCGCCGTATTCGGGGTAAGCCCGGTCGAAGCGCTGCCGGATGTACTGGGCGTGATGCTGGTTCTTGGCGAAGATGATGGTCTTGCCGATCCGGTCGCCTCCGGCGACTTGGTGGCCGTTAGTCATCAGCGTGGCCAGGACCTTGTCCACGGTGTCGGCGTTGAACAGCCATGAGTTCACCTCTGCGGCGTCCACCTCGTTGGGGATGAGGCCGTCCTCGGACCACTCCAGAGCGTCCCAGGCGTCCTTCTCGTCCTCGGGCAGGTCGTCGTAGTGGATGCCATGGCGCAGAAACTTCAACGGCACCGACACGGTGACGGGCGGGACCAGGAAGCCCTCGGCGACCGCGTCCTCCAGGCTATAGACGGCGGTGGGCACGCCCTCTTCGAGATGGAACAGGCCGTAGGTGTTGCGGTCCACCTCGTCCTTAGGTGTGGCGGTCAGCCCTACCAGGAAGGCGTCGAACCAGTCAAGGATGGCCCCGTACTTCGCGTACAGCGAGCGGTGCGCCTCATCGACAACGACCAGGTCGAAGTAGCCGGGCCCGAACCGCCGCAGCCCCTCCTCGGTTTCGTTGATCAACCCCATCATCGTCGGATAGGTGGAGACGAACACCCGACCGTCAGTGACCTTCTCCGTCACCAGGTTCACGGTGGTCGCCGAGGGAAGGTGGGCCTTGAACGCGTTGACCGCCTGGTTCACCAATGCAACCCGGTCAGCCAGGAACAACACCCGCTTCACCCACCCGGCCCGCATCAACTGATCCACCAGCGCAATGACCGTCCGGGTCTTCCCCGAACCAGTGGCCATCACCAGCAGAGCCCGGCGCTGGCGCGCCTCCAAGGCAGCGTCCACCGCCCGGATCGCGTGCTGCTGGTAGTGCCGCCCGGCGATCTTGGGGTCAACCGTGGCCGAGGCCAGTGGCTTCCGCGCCGTGCGGCGCTGCACCATCAGCGCCAACTCGGCCTTGGTGTAGAAGCCCTGCACCCGCCGGGGAGGGTACCCGGCGGCGTCGTCCCACATCCAGTGCTCGTACCCATCGGCATAGAAGATCACCGGACGCTGGCCGGTCATTGCCTCCAGGCAGTCGGCGTAGAGCTTGGCCTGCTGCTGGCCCACCTGCGCACCCCTACTGGTCCGCTTCGCCTCGACCACCGCCAGCGGAAGCCCGTCATCACCCCACAGGACGTAATCGACATAGCCCTTGCCGCCAGCGGTCGGCATCCCGATTACCTCGAACTCACGATCACGCGGATCGTCCAACGCCCACCCGGCCTCACCGAGAAGTAGATCGATGAAAAGGTCCCGTGTCGCGGCCTCGTCGTAGTCGTGGGTGTCCGGGACACCAGCCTTCGCGGCCTGCGCGGCAGCGATCTGCTCCCTCAGTTGTTCCAGCTCGGCCTCCAGCGCCAGGTTGGTCGCCTTCGCTGCCGCGATGAGCACGTCCTGGTCGTCGAACTTCTTCAGCAGGGCGTTCAGCTCGGCGTTCGTCAGTGGGTTGGCACCAACATCAGCCGCGTTGACCAACGCCGGGTCGAACTTGAGACTCGGCGAAACGGTGGCCGAGTTGGTCGAGTACCGGAACGCCACCCAGTACACAAGGTGGTGAACCTCGCGCAACACCTGCAATGCGCCGTGCTCGAAGACCTTCGCGGAGGCGTGGGTAGCGGCGTTGCCCGCCTTGCGGACAGCGTTCGCCTTCAACACCATGTCCGAACCCAGCAAGTTCCTGAACTCGGGAGCGTTCATCTTCGCCGCTAGATCGTCCTGGTACGGCAACGGCAGCCCAGCAACGTCGTACACGAACCCGACCAACTGCTCCACCACCCGCCGGGCGTAAATCACCGAGGCACGCGGGTCCGAACGCACATACCGCTCCGCCCGCACGCACTCATGGAATAGTTCGGGCCATTCGCCGGCGATGAAGTCGAAGTTGCTCATTCGAACCATCCCCTCCGCCTATCCCACCATCGAGGTGTCAGTCGCTACAGCGAATCCAGAATCGTATGCTCTCCCCTGGAGAGCTTTCACCAGCAGTTGCAGAGACCAGTCGGACTCCTCAAGGTCGTCACGATGAGCACTCACCCGCAGGAGCCGATGTTCGAACCTCTCCTGCGCCGCCATCGGAGGAATCGCCAGAGCAATGTCCTTGACGATGCTTGCATTGAGGTTGGGCAACGTCGCGCCAAGAGCACGACGCTCCAACATGCTCTTCACGCTGGGCTGTCGTAGCGCCGCCCACAGGTATATGGGGCTGGCGTACCCAATGCGAGGTCGAACGATGAGGGATCCGGTTCCGCAGAGCATGCCCGCATGTTCTGGCGCGGCGACAGCACAACGGCCCATTTCACCTCGGCGACCCATCACGACGTCGCCCTCTCTGATGCGATAGAGCGTCAACGTGTCGGCCATATCTGAGGGAATGGAGTAGGAGGGATCCGGTGCGATCAAGCCACCCACGATGTGCATCGGATTGATGAGCGGCACACCGCCTTCGACATAATCCTCGCGATGCAGCAGAGAACCGAACGGTCCGATTTGGATGTCCGCGACCTCCCCGAGGCGCATCAGAGGGTAGCTACCATGCTTGACGGGGTCACCGAACATGTCCAGGAAGACAGCCTGTCCTAGGTCGTCGAGGAGGGCGAGGGTCTGACGACGCTTGGTCCGGAGTGCGTCCGCCTGGTCCAGAATCGTCGCAACGCGCCGCTGCTCAGTCAACGATGGCAAAGGGATCTTCGTGGCAAGAAACTCGCCCCGATTGACGTGCTGCATCGTCGCCCCATGGAGGTGGCGTCTCATGTCGTTGAGTGCCCCGGCGAGCATGTAACCGAGGTAGTCCTTCTCGACCAACCCGTCCTTCGGGAGCACCCGGAATATGTGTTGATTGAGCAGCCCGACCTCAGGCCCTGGCCATACGAAAACTCCAAGAGTGGCAGACCAAGAGACCAACAGGTCACCGGGCTGAACGTGCAGTTTTTCCCCAACCGACCTGCTGGTTCGGTTGAAGGGCTTTTCAGGCGAGGTTAGATTCTGGATACGGATGATCGGTGCTCCGGTCTCCCCCCAGTCTCCCGGCTTGAAGGCCACCCCATTGACGAACTCCGCGACTTCGCCAAGTGGAACCGAAGCTGTCATGCGAGCAGCGCCTTTAGGCTAGCCAGACCCCGGACAATGTCGCCTTCGAGCTCTTCGATGTCGGCGATGATGTCCAGCGGTGCCCGGTGCTCCACCTCGTCGTGGACGACCTCCCGGTACCGGTTGAGGGAAAGGTCGTAGCCCTGAGCGGCGATGTCGGCCTTGGGTACGCAGAAGCTCTGTTCGGTCCGGGCACGGTCCCGTTCCGTGGCGGCGCGCTCGTTCCAGCGAGCGAGGGCGTCCGGCAGGTTATTCTTGTTGTGCTCGTCATTGGTGAGGCGAGTGCTCGGATGGCATCCGAGTTGATCCGCAGCCAGCAGGGGTGTGCGCTTGTCGTCCAAGCTCCAGCCGTCGGCCTGGATGTCGTAGAACCACACGTTGTCGGTGCCGCCGCTGTTGGTCTTGGTGAACACCAGGATGGCCGTGGAAACGCCCGCGTACGGGCGGAACACCCCGGAGGGCAGCTTGATGACGGCGTCGAGCTTCTGGTCCTCCACCAGCGATTTCCGCAGGGTCTTATGCGCGTTGCTGGAGCCGAACAGGACCCCATCAGGGACGATGACAGCTGCCCGACCGCCAGGCTTGAGGAGTCGCACGAATCGGGCCAGGAACAGCAGCTCGGTCTTCTTGGTCTTGACCATGGCCAGGAGTGCCTTCGCGGTGGACTCGTAGTCCAGGCTCCCCGCGAAGGGCGGGTTGGCCAGGATCAACGAGTAGGCCCCCTCATCGACACTGGCATCCTCCGACAAGCTGTCCTTGTAGGAGATGTCGGGATTCTCCACACCGTGCATCAGCATGTTCATCGACCCGATCCGCAGCATCGTGGTGTCGAAGTCGTAGCCGTGGAACGTGCTGTGATGGAAGTGACGGCGCTGTTCACCGTCGGTCATCACCGACGGATGCTCCCGACGCAGGTACTCGGCGGCAACGACAAGGAACCCGGCGGTACCGCAGGCCGGGTCGCAGATCTCGTCGGTCGGAGTCGGCGCGGTGAGCTCCACCATGAGCTGGATGATGTGGCGGGGGGTGCGGAACTGCCCGTTCTGCCCGGCGGAGGCGATCTTCGACAGCATGTACTCGTACAGGTCACCGTTGGTGTCCCGGTCGGCCATCGGCACGTCATCGAGCAGGTCGATCACCCGCGCCAGTAGCGCGGGCGTCGGGATGGTGAAGCGGGCGTCCTTCATGTGGTGGCTGTAGGTGGAGCCGTCCGTGCCCAGCCTGCGCAGAAACGGGAAAACCGCCTCACCGACGAGCTTGTGCATCTCGACCGGTTCCAGGTTCTTGAACTGCGACCAGCGCAGGTGATGCTCTCCCAGGCCGAAGACGGGGTTCTCCACCGGGCGGCCCAAGCGGTTGGCCTTCTTCTCGGCAAGCGTCTGGAGATCATCCAGGCGGCGCATGAAGAGCAGGTAGGTGATCTGCTCCATCACCTCCAGCGGATTCGCGATACCGCCAGACCAGAATGCGTCCCACACCCGGTCGATCTTGCTCTTCAGTGCCCCTGTGATCACCCAGGCAGGCTATCGGGTTCCCTCGGCAGGGTTGGGCCTGGCTCGCGGAATCATCGTGGGCGAAGGCCGTCGTCGGTGGGGAGGGCCTAGTCCTGCCCCCGCAGCTGCTTGCGGAGGGCGTCCAGCTTCGGCACGTCCACCAACAGGACGACGGTGTTTGGTGACGCGCCCGGGCCGCTGACACGGAAGGCGTCAGGAGATGGAGGCCGACCATGTAACGGCATGGTCAAAGGGCGCGCGACCCGCCACCCGTCCGGCCTCAGGGAGACTCCAGACCCTTCTAGGCCAGCCCCATGCCCTTGAGGTAGTTCCTTGCCCAAAGCCAGTCGGTAGGTACTCGATCACGATGCGGGGGAGGTGGGACTGGGCCCCGCGACATTGGGCTTTGGAGCATGACGAGCTCGCACTGGTCCGGTCCGCCGGCCTCACCGTTCAGCGCATCTCAAGGAGCCTCTTCACAAGGAGGTCCTTGGCCTCCTGAGGAGTCATGCTGCGCCGTGGCAGCTCATCCTGGCCCTTCCAGCGCACCACGTTTGCCACTAGTTCGGTAGCGCACTTGACGCGCAGCGACAAGGTCGCGTTATCGTCATCTCGCACTTCCGCGAGGAAGGTCAGCGACTTCTCGGCTTCGGACATTGACCTCACAAGCAGCGTATCGACATCGACAGCGCGCCAGCGGTCGCGTTCTGCGCGCAGGGCCGGGTCCTGCATCCGCCTGTAGATGGTTGCCTTGCTCAGCCCTAGAACTTCACCCGCCTCGCCATATGTGTAGCCGCGCGCCAGCAGCCGAACGAGGTGTTGATCGGCCTTCGTCAGTCGAGCCGGCGTCTCGGCGGCGTCGTCATCCGTCGTCATTGTCATCACGCCTGTTCCCCTCCTTCAACTGTGTTGGGGCCGCGTTGCGCCCAACGGTGATGGGCTCGTGGGATTCATTGGTCAGGTAGAACCGGCAGGTACCCCATGACCCGGGCCGGGGTGCGCCCCGGGCGCAGACGGCAGCGTCCAACACGTATCTCATGAACCACAGCCGGCACGTTCTCATCCATGTCCAAGGGGTCACTTCGGTCCTCTCTTTCAATAGAGACGTGGGGCTGATCGGTGCTCCGGTGTGAGGGAAACTGTGATTTGGCCTGCCCGTTACGCGTTTGACTAGGGCATTCAGGCTGAAACCCCTTGTCCGGGCCTCAAGTGCGGGGCCCGTTCTCGGACCCCGAGGGACGTTGGTGGGGCACCCCTCGGTTCGAGGTGCTCCCCCTTCCCCGGCGTCGCGGCAGAGGTCGAGCACCACCCACTGCGCCATCGCGCGGCGCCATCGCGCGGTCGGGCATCCTCCGATGTCCCCCGATCCGGCTCGTGGATTGTCGGGCAGGGGATTTCGTCGCGCCCGCGAGGATGGGGTCCAATGTCGAATGGGTCCGCTTTCGCGCTCCCCGCGTCGCCTTCTGGTGGCTCCGGGCTCCCGGGCTCCGTCTGGTGCCTCACTGGTGCCCCACTGGGGCCCGGCACCGGTCGGTTTGCCTGGTGCCCGGTGCCCCTCCCTATAGGGGCACCGGTCCAGACACCGAATCACTCCGGTTGCGCTCATGTGACTGGTGCCCCCGGATCGGTGGCCTCAGTGAACGGCCTTACGCTGGTATACACGGTCGAGCCCCGAACGCCCAGCGATGCGCGCATGTATCCTTCCGCCACCAGCAGGTTGGCCGCCGCGATCACCGCGCGCTCCTTGCCGGACACGTTCGCGCGAATCTGCCGAGCGGTGCGATCCGCATCGCCCGGATGGTCCTGAACGTAACGGCTCACCCGCTCCATGAGCAGGGTCGGGCGGAAGGGCGTGGGGCCACCCGCGTCACCGACCGGCAGGAGGGTCAGGTTCACCACGTGCAGACTCGCACCAGCAGCCTCGGCGGCGGTGTCGGCGTCATCGGCCCGCAGATCCATCACTGGGTCAACGTGCAGCTCCGCCACGGTCTGGCTGAGCCGGTAGTTGCCGCCCCGGTCCTTCGCGCACAGAAGCTTGGCGAAGCCCGGCACGCCCCGCGAGAAGGGGCGCACCGTCTTCTGCATGTACTGGGCCCCGTCGATGGCGGCGCGCTTGCGCTGGGAGCCGATGGGCCAGAGTCCGCCGCCATCATCCGACTTCGGCACGTGATCGAGCACCACGACGGCGGGCTCGGATTGGTGGGCGGCCACGCGACGCGCCAGCATCCTGAACCAGCGGGCCACCTCATCGTCGGCATTGGGATTGGCGCCCTCCAAAGAGAGACCTTCGCCCGTGGAGTCGATGACTACGAGCGAGGGACGAACAGCGTCAAGGGTCGCCCACAGTGCTGCCCGGGCCGTCTCCCCTAGACGTTCCTGAGGTGACACATAAGCAAGGTGCCTGCTGATGAGGTAAGGCGGTACCCCCATCTCGAGGAATCGCCCCACGATGCCGACGAGGGAGTCCTCAAGGTCGATATAGACAACCGAGTTTCCTAAGGCGAACTCCTGAGCGGCCGCGACGAGGACGGTCCACGTCTTGCCTGCCCCGGACTCCCCCGCAACACCGTTGACCCTTCCGCGATAGAACAAGGCGGCCTCCACACCCTGCAGCAAGCCAACCGTCGGCACGGGGCGAGGATCGCCACCAGCGACCAGCGCCTTCACCACGGACGAGACGTCCACCGGCCACCACGAGGAGGCCGGCCTCTCCATCTCACCACCAGGTACGGCGAGCCCTAGAGCGTCACGAATGGCATCGGCGGCACGCTTCGCACACTCGACTACCCCGTTAGGATTCGGGTCCGTCAGGAGCGCAGCCAGGGCCGTCCACCCGGTCACGGCCTCGTCGCGGGACAGTCGCATCACTGTCGTCGGAACAGACTCCACGACGCGAGCGTCGGCTCCATCGGCATCATTGGTGACGATGGCCAGGGCCCGGATCACCTTCTCCGCGAGCTGGACCAGCTCGGCGGAATCATGGTTGCAGCGAAGCAGGGCTCCGGCCAGGGCTAGGTAGGCATCGTGACGAGCACCCGGCCCCGGCCACGCCTCCGCCAGAATCGAGACCAAGGCGATGGCGGAAACACGAGAGCGAAGCTCAACTCCGCTCACCGCAGCGGCGGCGTCCCAGTCACCCACAACCTTCTCTGAAGCTGCTCCGCTCCATTCCAGCGGCTCTCCGCTGGGATGAATCGACGGGGGGATCACCGTCTGGTGACCGGAGTCGGCGCGCAGCTCAACCACCGTCGAGCCGTCGGGGCCGGTGAACTTCAAGTACGGCAATTCTTTGCAGTCAGTCAGCCGAAACCACCAGTGAGAATCAGCCGACGACTTCCTGCCGTGCTTCAGCCCCGTCGGCGACAGCAGCATCGGCGCGGCCCGGCGAGCCATCGGCTTGTCGAGATCGACGTCTGCCAGCCCGTCTCCGAGCCGTAAGCCGACGCCACTGCCATCGACCATCGAGGAGAACATCTTCTGGACGTCGGCGGCGTCCAGGTACGTGGTCTGACGCCAACCCGACTGGGCCGGGCGCTTGCTGCCGGGGGCAACTGGCAGCGGCACGCGGCCCTCGGCGTGTAGTCCGAGTGCCGCCACCATTACGGGCGACTCCGAGCTGAGCGTGGCGGCGGTCATGGCTGCATCGCCGCCAACACACCGGTTTGCAGCGAATGCGAAATGACCGCGAGCTGAGCATCGTTCACCAGATCGATCCGCCCCTCGTTCGGTGGCGCCCTTCTGACGAGGGTGGGATCGAAGATCGTCTCGGTCGCTTCGGCGCGCCGCTTCTGCCAGCGTGTGTACCTGCCGGGGGCGTCGTCGCCGTACGCCCGCTCACGCGGGTCAGTTCCCCTCGATGTAGCTGGAACCGCCGCCCCCATCTGAGCGGAAGGGCGGCAGCTGTTGCTGTTCCTGAACATAGGAGTCTCCTAGAGCGTTGCTTCTGTGCAGCAGCTCCGGGCCCTTCTGCCACCGCGAGCGAGCCTGAAAATGTGCGTGCTAGAGGTCTCCTACGAGCTTCCGAAGCGCCGGAACGGGCACGCGGACGCGGCCGCCGAATCGGAGGGTCGGAAGGCCATCGTTCTTGGCGAGCTGGTAGGCGTGCCATCGGCTAAGCCCCAGCAAACCCGCAGCGCTCGGCTCAGTCGCGGACCACACAGGGAGGGTCGCTAGGTGCCTGATTTCGTCCAACGTGGTGATCCGCGCCGGGGGCGGGTTGGTGGTCGCAGTCGGCATGCCATGCTCCTTGTGTGAGTTCGTTGCGCGTGGTTACACCCACAGGGTACGCGTCTTGGGCAGAGTTCCTTGGTCTGATAAACTAGGGAATGTGAAGCCAAAACATCGTAGTTGGTCGGCAGTCCCGTGGAACCGGCAGGAGTGGATCGTCCCGTCACACAATGGACCCCCCATGGATGCGCTCGTCCGGGGTGCAGAGGTGAGCGATCCTGACGCGGGTGTCGCCTACCGAGTGACCATCCGACGTAGCGCGGAGGGTCCCGTCCTCCGAACGCTCGAGATCGAGCCCCGAAATGGCCAACCCATCGACCCTGCGACCCTTCGCCGGGTCCCGGTCGCGACGCTGGCGCAGTACGTCCATGAGTTCTTGATCCTCCTAGAGGAGACGAACGGCGCGGGAGAACTCTTGATGTTCGTGGGGCCAGGAGGTGTCCTTCTCCCCCAAGAGAAGACAAGCCTCAACGCAGAGACCGTCGCCGAGCTACTGCGCCAAGGCCACACACGGCACACGATCGCTGCGAAGGGGTACGCCCTCAGCACGGCCGATGAATGGATCAGGAAAGCTCGCGCCGAGTACGCCGATGATCCGTCGGTCCCGAAGGCCAAGCGGGGCCCGAGGCCCAAGACGAGCAGGTCAAAGGAAGGAAGACAGTGATGAGTCCCTCAGGAAATCGAATCGCACTACCCGACAATCCGCAGCGCGTCTGCGCCTCGTGCGGCGTCGAGCGGCGCAACGTCAGGCGCGGATGGGAGCCCATCACCCGTGCCGGGCTCGTTGTCGGCTGGACGTGCGGGGGGTGCCCGAACGTGAGCGAGCCAATTCGACGTGTCGAGACCAAGGTGGGCGGCGTCCGATTCCGCGTTGTCATGGACACCACCGCCACGGGTGGAAAGCGGCGGCAAGTGACCATGACCTTGAGCACCTTGGAGGAGGCCCGCGCGCGCGTCGAGGAAGTGCGCTCCATCATCGCCAGGGAAGGTCAGTACGCTCCGGTCCCTGCCGATTCTCTAGAGTCGCTCGCAGGCCGCTGGCTGGCCTCCCGAGTCGATGTTCGGGCGATCACAGTCGAGGGATACCGGGGCGCGCTCGCGCCCGTCCTGAGACGGTTGGGGGGCCGGCGAGCCGAGTCCTTGACCCCCGCTGATATGCGTGATCTTGTGTCATGGCTTTCGGGGGGCGGGGGGCGGATCTCCGCCTCACACCCGGAAGGCCGTCCGTTGAGCCCTCGGTCCGTCCGCGCAGCGCTCGTAGCGCTCGGGCAGGTGCTCGATATGGGTGTGGCCGATGGCACCCTAACCCGGAACGTGGCCCGGGGAGTCAAGAGGCCCCGGCAGGCGACTAAGCTCGGCCGGGATCTCGAGCACTGGCAGCCGTCGGTGCTCCCCAAGTTCAGGGCGTTCACCGACCGAGATGGATTAGCGGCGGCGTGGCGGCTTACCCTCTCCGGGCTCACCCGGGCGGATGTGTTGGGCCTCCGATGGTCGGATATCGACCTTGAGGCCGGGACAGTCACGGTTGCGCAGGGGCGTGTGCAGCTACAGGATGGCGGTCAGCGCTCACACGTCGATGAGCCCAAGAGTGCGCAACGGCGGAGGACAGTTCCGGTTGAGGTGATCCACCCCGGCACAGTCGTACTCCTCAAGGCCCTCCGCAGGCAGCAGGCGGCCGACAAGCTGAGGGCGGGCGAGGTCTACATCGATTCGGGTTTCGTGGCAGTTGACGCGCTCGGCCGGCCGGTGCGCCCCGAGTGGTACTCGGACAGGTTTCACGCCTTATGCAGTCAGGCGGGCGTACCAGTGATCCGGCTGCACTCGGTGCGCCACTCATTGGCGTTCTGGCTTCACTCGGTGGGAGTCGCCCCCGCCGATGCGGCAGCGCTGCTCGGTCACACCGTCGAGGTACACCTCAGCACGTACCTCCCAGACTCAGGCTCAGCGGGCATCGCCGCCGCAGCTCGCGCGTTGGGTCGGGCGGTTGCAGCGGCAGAGTGATAGCTGCCGCTGCGCCAGCGCTCGAAAGCAAACCGTACCCGGATCGCCCGGTGGACCGGTGTCTCAGCCTGGAGGGAGTTGTCGCGTTGGGTCGGCGAGGCGAGCCTCAAGGATTCGGTAGGTGACCTTCTCTATGCCTGATGCGAGCAGCCATTCTGTGTGACGTTCAGCGACAATCTCGACCTGCTGAGCCAGCCACTTGCCCAACTGGATCCCAGTGTCCGGATCTGCCTTTAGCTTGACCGTCGAGTTGTCACCAAGTGTGAGTTTCACGGAATCCACGTCGCTCGATGTGTTCAGGTGACCGACGAGCGTCACATTCTTGTCGTCCTTTCGATTGCGATCAACCGCCTCGCGCAGAACCATGCAACCACGTTCACCCAAGCTCGCGCGGCGCCTGTGGCCTGATGCGAGCGAGTGACTCAGTGCGAGCTGATACTCGTTGGCTTCGAGGGCGGTCACCAACTTCGCCAGGTGCGACGCCGTGCGTGCGCCCAAGGGCCGCACCTGTTCAACCACAGCGCCAATGCTCTCGGCGCTGTCCCTCTCCGCCTCGCCTAGCACTTCGAGGAGACGATTCACCGACATCTCCGCGAGGGAGCCGCTCTCCTTGGACTCAACCAGCGTTTCGGTCCCCTCGCGATCCAAATGGAAGACGACCGACCCCGGCCACGCGTTGGTAGTGACACAGAAGCGCGTTGCCTTCTTGACGCCTCCGCTAGGAGTCTTTGACTTCCCCTCCCGGATGAGCGCCGAGCCGATGTTCGTCACGAGACCTTGCACCGCGTGCAGGATCGCGGTCATCGACTCCACCGGAAGACGATGGTCGTCAAGCGTTTGCCCAGCCACGTGGATGAAGAGGTCTGTCCGTGGTCTGGGCGCGGCGCCCCTTACCCAAGAGGTGTGCGCGGCTTGGTCCGCGACATCCCATTCCCATTCCTCGACAGGGGGGTCTCCAGCGCTCTCTAGGATCGAGGCGCGTAAAGCGGCGATGCGCTCAGCAGGAGTAGTCATTGACCATCAACTCCAGGTATCCCCGTCGGGGGATCGAGTCTTCGCGAACGGGCGGGTCCGACTTCATGCCTGTGCGGATGCGGCACCAAAAGTCATCCCAGTACCCCCTCCAGTTGGTGTACTGCCGATGTCCCGGTGCGTCGTAGTTCCATTCTGCGATTGGTCGCCACCGGAGAATGAACGAGTCCAGGCGAAGGCCATGACTCCGTTCCTGGAACGCGTTCACCACTTGCCGGTCTGCATCCGTCCGATGCGTCAAGTCAGTGTTGTTGACGACGAACACCGCATCAATATCACTTGGGTCGATCTTGTTCGAGAAGAACGACCCCCCTAGCCAAACGGCGTGCACAAGGACCGCACCCGACAACAAGCCGAGCCCAGACTCGAACTCATCCCAGAGCTCCTTACGCGTCGTGGATGTAGCGAACTCGGGGGCAGTGACGAAGGCGGCCTCAATCTCGTCCTTTGTCGCGCGGTGACGCCCGATGGGCGGAACGCCCGTAGCCACGTCTAGCAGTGTCACCATCACTCCCTCGTGCTTCCCGTGCTCCGAGACTATACGGCCCCCCTCCGACAGAAGCCGGAGGCCCGACTATCCACGCTTCTCGGGTGGCGAGCTGCTTGCCCACTTGTGAGAGCTCCCTGTGAGAGGCCACAGAGAAGCCCCTTCCCGGTGATAGTCGAGAAGGGGCTTCGTTCCTGCAAGATGCCTTGTGGGCAACACATATGCGGCCAACCTCACACGGTCGGGCTGACAGGATTTGAACCTGCGACCCCTTGACCCCCAGCCATCGGCAGCCGGTCCGCGATGATCCGCTGATGACCGACTCCCCTAGTCAGAAGCCGTTACGGACGACCGAGGATATCGGCGGACAAACGCAAAAGGTGTGCGGAATGGTGTGCGGAATCCGCGACCCCTTGACCGAATCTAACTGTCAGACGAGGAACATCATCGGTTCGACGGTCTCCGTTGCTGCGGCTCTTTCGTGGGCCATGACTGCGGCGACGGCGAGGTCGATCCTGCGGGCAGAGGTCTTGTGTTCCTTGACGATCCGGGTTCCTCGGCTGTCGGTCTTCACGATCGCGTTGCAGACGTGGCGGGCGAGGTCGGGGTCGCCGGAGTGGGTCAGGGCTTGGTTCTGGACGGCCTCGAAGAAGCGGGTCGTCGCGGGGGTCATGCGGGCGGGGGTCTGTGGGAACTCGACGATCGGGAGCCCTTCGGCCTCCAGGACTTGGTAGGTGCGTGCCCAGCGGAACGGGTCGCAGACGATCTCGCGGACCTGCCAGCGGCGACAGGCGGCGCGGATCGTCTCCTCGACGTCGAGGATCGGGACTTGCCACTCCGGGCGGGCTCCGTCAGGTCGCTCCCAGACATGGACGACGTCGATGTGAGGAAGGTCCGCGATCGTGCAGACGACCAGTGCGGTCGCGTCTCCGTTGAAGGAGCCGTCGAAGCCGAGGATGACCTCGGTACCGTCGGGGATCTCGCGGGCGGCCTCGCATGCGCCCCAGGCCGGACGGGGCATCCATGCGTTGTCGTCCTGGACCCACTGGCCGAGGCGGTAGCGGCGGAAGCTGGCGTCGCGGGAGGTCTTCAGGGTGGCTCTGAGTGCGTCGCGGTGAAGGAAGTCGTCGAGGGCCGGGTTCGCGATCGCCCACCCCTCCTCGTCGTCGAGCCTGCAGCCGGCCGGCGCTGCGAACTCGCGGAAGAAGAAGGCGGGGTCGGTGCCTTCGCGGCCGTGACCGACGAGCCTCCACATGATCGAGTCAGCGTCGCCTGCAGGGGTCGAGATCGCCAGCACCAGGGAGCGGTCGCGCTTGCCTGACGCGAGGGAGATCGCCTCCCAGACCGACTCGGTGACGACGTGCAGCTCGTCGACGATCGCGAGGCTCGGATCGTAGCCTTGCAGGGCTCCGGGCTCGGCTGGGAGCGGGTAGAGGGTGGAGTCGGTCTCGGGGACGTACAGGCGGTTCTGGAAGATCTGAGTTTGCTCGAGGAGGCGAGGTTCGAGCTCGACCATGCGTCGGGCGGCGTTGAAGACGATCCGGGCTTGTCGCTCGTCGGAGGCGACGCATAGGACCTGGGCTCCCTCGACCCCGTCGGCGAACAGACCGTACAGGCCGAGGGCCGCGGCGAGGGTGGACTTGCCGTTGCCCCTGGGCAGGCTCAGCAGGCCCTGACGCGGTCGCTGATCGCCGAAGAGCGCCTCGATGATCTCTCGTTGCCAGGGGCGAAGCCGTAGCCTCCTGCGGGCTCCTGTGCCCTTGGGGACGAAGAGGAAGGTCTCACAGAAGGCGATGACGCGGGCAGCTCCGGACTTCGGGAGGCAGGAGAGGTCGAGGGGGCCTGCGGTGATCGCCGCCTTCGGTCCTGCCCTCACCTCACATACCCCCGGGGGTATGTAACTGAAACTTCGACTGTGTGGGTCATCTGGATGCGCCTAGTCAAAGAATCGGCGGAGCTTGCCGCGTCGGTTGTTGCATCCTCGGCAGACGACCTCGACGTCGTCGAGGCTGTGGGCAGGCCAGTGCAGGTGGTCGACAGTGAGGTCGTCCTCGGCTCCGCAGTCGGTGCACCAGGGCTGGATCTCGCGGGCCTGCAGGGACAGGGCTTGCCACGAGGAGCCGTAGCCGCGTGCTGTGGTGCCGGGTCGTGCGTGGTCAGGGCAGCGTGAGCCGGACCTGACGAGCTGCGGGCAGCCGGGCTGGATGCAGGGTCGAGGGGCCATGGTCAGCGCCTCCGAAGCTGGATCGTCATCGAGGCCTTCTGGCGAGAGCGAGCCGAGGCCGGGCGAGGAGCTGGTCGTCGAGGCTGCGGACCGCTTCGACACGGGCTCCGGGGTAGGCGGGGACGCCGACGACGGAGATCTCGGCGAGGCGTGCTCGGACGCGGACGACCTGGGTCCGGTCTGCGTTCCAGCGGTCCTCGGTGGGGACGAAGCCGACGGACAGACCGAGGGGGACGCCGGCCCGGGCGAGGGCCAGGACCTCCTGTCCCTTCCCGCTGTCGGCGACGACGAAGGTCCCGATCAGGCCTCGGTCTTCTTCGGTGAGGTCGACGACGCGGCCGATCGGAAGCTCGGCGTGGGCATGGGCGGCGAGCAGCGGGATCTGGTCGATCTCGACCCCGTCGAAGGCTCCGCGGGCGAAGCTCTCGAAGTAGCGTCCGACGCGGGTCTGGACGCCGTAGGGGACGACGACCCCGACGAGGGTCTTCGCGTCCTCGCGGAGTTCGAGGCCGGAGATCAGTCGGGTCTCAGTCATGGGTCGGTCCTTCGATGGGTGGGAGGTTCTCCAGGGCGCGGACCTCGTCGATCGTGAGGAAGCCGCTGTCGAGTGCGATCTTGTGGGCGGCGTAGCGCTCCGAGGTGGTGGCGCGAAGGAGTGCGTCGGGGTTGAACTTGACGTAGTGGGCACGCGGGAGCAGCTTCGAGAGCGAAGCTTCCAGGCGGACCAGCCACGGCGCGACGCTGTAGCGCATGAAGTCCAGGGCGCGGGCCTCGGTGTTGCTGTAGGTGAGCGAGCCTCCCGAGTCGCCTCCGATCATCTCGGCGGGGACCCCGAAGATCCTCGCGATCTGCGACACGCTGAAGCGCTGCGTCTCGATGAACTGAGACTCCTCGGGGACGACGCTGATCGGTTGGAAGGACAGGCCCTTCGACAGGACGGCGACCCTATGCCGGCCCTCGTGCAGGGAGCGCCAGCGAGCGCCGATCGACTCGGCGGCGTCGGGGGTCAGGTTGACGTCGGCCTGCAGGACGCCGGAGGGGATCGAGCCACCCCCGAAGAACTGTGCCCCGAACTTCTCCGCGGCGATCCCGAGTCCGATCGACTGGCGGGCGTACTCGACCGGGGACAGGCCCGCGACCTGACCGGCGACAGGGTAGGCCCGGCAGTGCCAGACGTCTTCGGCGTCGAAGGCGACCCCGGCGATCCGGTACGTCGTGACCCCGTCGACGCGAGCGATCTGGACCTTGTCGGGGTCGACCAGCTCGATCTGCGACGGAAGCAGAGTCGCTCCGCTGCGGGCGGTGATCAGACCAAAGGCGTTCCCGCGCAGCAGCAACGAGACCATGACCGAGTAGAGCCAGTCATGCCGGGGTTGGCCGGCCGCGGGCTCGACCAGCAGCGGCGGAGTGGTGATCGGCTTCCCATCGCGGTACACGTCGAGCGGGAGTGTGCTGATCGTGTCGGCGAGCAGCCGGACGCACGACCAGACCGCGGACAGCCGCATGGCCTGATCGGGGGTCACGGCGACGCCGGAGTCTGTGGCCGCACCGGGGGCGAGGAACGCGGCCTCGAAGCCGCGTCCCTCCACTCCCAGCAGGCGTGAGAAGAAGCTCACGATCAGGCCCGGACACCCTGGATGCGGACGATCCCAGCAGCGTGCGCTGCGACGACGTCGGCGCGCATGATCGCTCGCAGCTCGGACTGGTCAGAGTTGAACAGTCGGCTCCGGTCGACCTCGACGCGGACATCCTCACGGATGACGGCGACCAGCGAGGCGGGGTCGAAGACGTAGATCGAGGAGCAGTCGGCGTTCGCTCCCTTGGTCTCGGTGATCGAGAGCTGCGAGGAGAGGTAGACCGGGCGGCCGAAGATCTGCCGAGGAGCCGACGCGGTCGCGTCGCTCAGGAGCGGCTTGTTCGAGCCGGCCGCGAGGTCCTTCAGCTTCAGCAGGGTTCCCCAGGTGCGGGGATGCATGGCGATGACCGGATCGCCGGAGTTCGCCGACAGGAGGGTTCCGATCGCGCCCGCGATCGTGTCCAGGTTGGCCGGGACGGAGCCGTCGACACCGAGGGACGAGTCGAGGGTGATCCCGACGACGTTCTTCAGTCCGCGGATCTCGGGGGCCACGCCGGAGCCCTCGAAGAAGCCGAGGTCGAAGGACAGACCGACCGAGCGCACCAGGCCCGCGGATACGGCGTCCAGGAGTGACGGGTTCGAGTCGGAGATCGCCTCGTTGCTGACGGCCTGCAGCGCGGCGAGCTTGCGGACGGTCGCGGTGATGCTCGACGCGGCGGCGTCGGTGCTCACGATCGCGTCGCCTTCAGCGGTCCAGGCCGAGGTCGTGTCGGTCGTCCAGGTGGGGATCACCAGCGAGTCGCGGGTCGTGCGGACGACGCGAACACCGGCCTTCAGCGCGATCGACTGGGCGGACAGCTTGTCGATGAAGTAGCTCGCGTACTCCGACGGCGAGAAGCTCGACGGGGTGCCCGTGGTCAGGGCGCGGATCTCGGTCGCGAGGAGTTCGCCTCCGCGGTTCTCGATCGTCGAAGAGGCACGGACGGTCGCGGCGCGAAGCTCGCGGACCTGATCGGAGAGGAGTTCCTCGATCCGATCGTCGAGGTCGCGCAGCTCGGCGACGCGGGCCTGGTGCTCGGTGCTCTCGTCGGAGGACAGGTCGCGGGCCTCGTCGGCGGCGCGGGTGAGGATGGAATCGACGGCGGCGCGGGTCTCGGTGCGCTTCGCTCGGAGGGTGTCGATCAGGGACATGCGGGGCAGCTCTCTACTAGAGGTTGCCGCCTCACAGAGAGCATAGCACAATACCCCTGGGGGTATACAGGAGACCCCGCCCACAAGGGACGGGGTCTCCGGGGGCGACAGCAGGATCGAGGCGGCAGACTCACCCTGCGGTCGCGGTCTGTGGGGTCAGGCTCCGTTGAGCAACTCGGCGAGTTGGCTGTCCTCGTCGTCGAGGCCGAGCCGGGACGCGTGGATCTTCGCCAGCGGCGCGTAACCCTCGGCGGTGCCGATGCTGACGACGTAGTTCAGACCGTCGTCGAGGAAGTGGCTGGAGATGTTGAGCAGCCGATCAGCGAGGGCCTGAATGAAGCCTTCGAAGGTGCAGCCGATCTCACGGTCGAGCGACTCGCGGACGTGCTCGGACTGACGGGCGACCGCGTCCAGGTAGCAGCGGTGAGCGACCTTCCACGCCGGGTGATCGAGGGACATGTTGGGGGTCTGGATCATGGGAGTCCTTCCGAGGGTCAGGCGACGACAGGGGGATAAGTGGGGGTGTCCGGTGTGTCCGATGTGTCCGGTCCGTCGAACTCAAACCGGACACTCCGGACACTCCGGACAGGCATATAGAGACCTGGCTTCGGCCTGTCGAGCCGACTCGACTCGAAGGCGCGCCTGAGATAGCGACCGGCGTCGTCCTTGGTCATATGGAGGGCAGCCGCGACCTCCTCGGCCCGGACCCCTCCGCGCTGGCCGTTGACGTAGGCGACGAGCTCCGCCATGCGATCACCGAGGCCGGCGGTCTGCTGACTGGTGCCTGCAGCCTCCGCGGCCTCGGCGAGCGTGGTCCCGAGAAGACTCCAGCGACCGGAGTCGTCGAGGGTCAGACCGTAGCTTCCTTCCCTGGCGTCGCGGGAGGTGACGTTGAGGATCGCCGAGGACTCCTCCCTGTCGCGTCGGAGGACCATGATCGTGTCGGCTGCGCCTGCGATCCCGTTGGTCCCAGAGACGGCCTCCAGGAAGTCTGCGGTGTCCGCCTTCCGGGTGTGGTGAATGGCGATCAGGGACGATCCGGGGACTCGGTCGACGACGCTCTTCAGGGCTCCCGTCACGCGGTAGTCGCGCCCGTACTGGGTTTCGTTGGGCATGGCAGGCGGCATGGACTTGCCCAGCGTGTCGAGCATGACCATCGGATGATCGGCGGCGTAGGTCTCGACAAACTCGGAGATCGTGGCCAGAGTTCGGCCCGGCTGCAACTCCGTGATGAAGTGCAGCCGCGAGGGCGGCTCGGTCACTCCGAGAGATCGCAGTCGACCCTGCAGTCGCGTCCTGCCGTCCTCCAGGGCGAGGTACAGGACAGGCCGCTGATCGACTTCGAGCTGATCGAAGGCGAAGCCACCACCAGCAGCCGCGACGCCGAGTCCAAGCGCCATCCAGGACTTCCCGATCTTCGGAGCTGCGACCAGCAGCGACAGGCCCTCGGGAATCAGTCCGGGGACCACGTACTCCAC
This sequence comes from Tessaracoccus luoxuelianae, assembly GCF_054483915.1. Taxonomy (NCBI): domain Bacteria; kingdom Bacillati; phylum Actinomycetota; class Actinomycetes; order Propionibacteriales; family Propionibacteriaceae; genus Tessaracoccus; species Tessaracoccus luoxuelianae. The sequence continues at coordinate 2,156,159 of NZ_CM137013.1, forward strand.
TGGAGGGAAGCTCTGCGCCATGAGCCAGTCCGCCGAGAACATGCCATGCAGAAGCGAGGGCGGCGACTCCTCCTCGTCGAAGTCGCGACTCACCACTGGGCACTCCTGAGTGCCTGGATCCAGGCCCCGGACGTCGCGGCGTCGTCGCACTCGACCGTGATCGAGCCGAGATGACCGCACTCCTCGCGGACCCACACGACCCCCGGCCACGGTGGGCGCTGGCCCTCGGCGACGAGGAGGACGACGTCCACTCCCCTGGGAGCCCAAGAAAGCGACTGCAGACGACGAGTGACCCGCTGGTCGTGGTCCTCGCGGGAGTAGCGGACGAAGAGCTTCGACAGATCGAGACGCACTCGTCCGAAGACCGCTTCAGGCGCTAGAATGGGCTTGGAATTGTGGTTCTCCTGAATCGCCTCGACCTGCCAGTCGGGGCGATTCTTCATGTCCTGGGTCATCGCGCCGAGGCCTCCGTGAGGCTTGCGACGTAGCGCTGAAGCTCCGTCTCGGCGATCAGTGAGCGCCTGCCGATCTTGATCACCCGTAGGCGGCCGGCGGCGATCTCCTCGTAACCCTTCGATCGTCCGATGCCCAGCCGGTTGAAGGAGTCGGTGAGCGAGTGAAGCAGCGGGAGCGTTTCTGCCATGAGTCCTCCTCGGGACCTTGTGTCTTGTGCGATCCGTCGGCGTCCGCCGTGATCTATTGCTAGTTTCGCGTATCCGTGCAACACTTTCCACGTAAGTACGAACCGAGCGGTTGCGCGGTTTCAAGGAAGTGAGGGGCCATGAACGACGACTCGCGTTCGATCAGGGAGCTGTTGCTGGACAAACGCATGGAAGAGGCGGGGCGCGCATCCAACCAGCTCCCCGGCCTCCCCCAGGGCGTGGCCGCGTGGCATGCAAACATCCCGATGGGTGGCGGGAAGTACAAAGTGCTCGACGGGAACGTCTATCCCGAACGCTTCCAGGTGACCTACATCGGGCCGAGTTTCGGCTCGGTCACCATGTCGTTCAGGTGGGACGAGGACCGTCTGGTGTGCCACGGCTGCGAGTTTGCGTCCACCGAGTTGCACACCGAGCTGCGAGCGCGCGATCTCCGTGAGTTCCCCTTCCACGCGCTCTTCGAGGACGCGATCACGCGGGTCGCGCTGGCCGAGGGCCATTGGGCGATGGCAGCCATTGGACCCTTGCCCAGTGAGGCGTCCACCTTCCCGGCGCCACGGGACAGGGTCCTTCCGTCTGTCAACAGGCGGCGCCAGAAGGTAACTTTCGAGAGCCTCCAGCGGGTCGCCGAGATCGTCCGGGCACACCCGAAGGCCTCGTTCGAGCGCGCCGACGCGACGGCGAGCAGGGAAGCCTATGCGGCGATCTGCGACGAGTTCGACCTCGGCTCGATCCGAACCGCCCAACTATGGGTCAAGCGTGCGAAGGATAAGGGGCTCCTGAAATGACGACCGCGGCTAGGCGAGGCAACCACGAGGGCTCGAAGCCCATCCAGCGCAAGGACGGCCGTTGGCAGATCGCGCTGCGGTACATCGACGCGGAGGGACTCTCGAAGAGGACGACGGTAACAGGGAAGACTCAGAAGGAGGTCAGGGACCGGGCGAAGGAGGTTCGCCAGCGACTCGACAAGAATCAGCCGCCCAAGGACGCGAAGGTGACGGTCGCGGCGTTCACTCGAGAGTGGATTGAGTCGACCCTCGAAGCGTCCGAGCGCAAGGAGTCCACCAAGTCGCTCTATCGCACGCTGGCGACGAAGCACATCGCCGGCAACAAGCTGGGTACGGTCCCCCTCGATCGAATGACTCCTCGTCGGATCGAGGCGTGGGTCGCGGATCTCCGTCGATCCGGTCTTTCCCAGTCGTCGATCCGGTCGATCTATACCGTCCTGCGAGCGATCCTCGACACTGCGGTTCGCGACCGGGTGATCGCAGAGAATCCGGCGGCAGTGGTGACGCGACCCAAGGTCGAGCATCATGAAGCGGCGTATCTGACCCCCGACCAGGCGAAGGCACTCCTCGCAGCCTCGGACTCGACGAGGTACCGACCCTTGTTTGAGCTGATGGTGAACACCGGGCTGCGACGGGGCGAGGCCCTCGCGCTGACGTGGGACAGGGTCGACGAGAAGAAGGACCTTCTGAAGGTCGCGGGGACCCTGGCAAGGGTCGGCGGCGACCTGGTCGTGACCGAGCCGAAGACCCAGAAGTCGCGCCGGGTTGTCCCGATGTCGGCGACCGTGCAGGAGCTGATGCGCCAACTACGGCAGCGACAGCGCCTCGAACGTCTTCAGGCGGGCTCACAGTGGCAGCAGACCGACTATGTCTTCACGACTGAGTTCGGACAGCCCAGCGACCCGCGCAACGCGCTGAGAGCCTTGAAGGCGTCCGCAAAGAAGGCCGGACTCCCCTCGACCGTCGGCCTCCACACGCTGCGACACTCCGCGGCCTCGGTGATGTTGAGCAACGGCGTTCCGCTGAAGGTCGTGTCGGAGATCCTGGGCCACTCCTCGATCTCGATCACTGGTGACGTCTACGGGCACGTATCGCCGGAGGTCGCGACGGACGCTCTCGCGACGCTCGGAGCAGCGCTCTCCTGACAAAAGGTGTGCGGAAAAGGTGTGCAGGGCCTGAACAGAACGACGAGAGCCGCCTTCGGATTACCTCCGAAAGCGGCTCTCACTACGTCTTATTCACTTGTCGGGCTGACAGGATTTGAACCTGCGACCCCTTGACCCCCAGTCAAGTGCGCTACCAAGCTGCGCTACAGCCCGCCGTCGCCATCTCTGGCAACTCGCACAGCTTAGCGACTTTGCCGGGACTTGGCACATCGGCCCATCCTGTCAGTTCCGATGCGACGGGCAGCCGTCAGGGATGACGGCTGCCCGCTCGCCTCAAGCAGCCCAGCTCACTCCTCGAAACTGCCCTCCATCGTGATCGCGACACCGGCCAGCGCCTTGGACACGGGGCATTCGGCCTTGGCCGTCGCCGCGAATGAGAGGAACTCGTCCGCAGTCAGCCCGGGCACCCGCCCGACGACCGTGATGTGGCTGCCGGTGATGCCCGTCCCCGGCACGAACGTCACGTCGGCCTTCGTATCCAGGGACGCCGGGGGCGTGTCGTTCTTGGCCAGGATGTTCGACAGCGCCATCGAGAAGCACGTGGCGTGTGCGGCTGCGATGAGCTCTTCTGGGTTGGTGGTCCCTGGGCCAGACTCCGCGCGAGCGCCCCATGCGACGTCGAACGTCGCGAGGCCGGAAGTCACCAATTCGACCTGTCCAGAGCCTTCGAAGAGGCTGCCTTCCCAATGTGCCTGCGCGGTGCTGGTGGTTGCCATGATGGTCTCCTACTGTCGGCCCCGGAGGGGTCAAGTGCGTTGGACCTCCACCCAACCACACCGTCGGCCTCCTCGGGAAGACTCACCAGGACGATCAGACGCGGTCCTTGCGCTTCTCCCGCGCACGGACCTCAACCTGCACGGGTGACCCGACGAAGCCGAAGTCCTCCCGCAACCGGCGCTCGACGAAGCGCTTGTACTGCTCGTCCATGAGCCCGCTCGTGAACAGCACGAACATGGGCGGGCAGTTGTGGGCCTGCGTGCCGAAGAGGATGCGCGGCTGCTTGCCGCCCCGAACCGGGTGCGGGTGCGCAGCGGCGAGCCGGCCGAGGAAGGCGTTCAGCTTGCCGGTGGAGATCCTGGTCTCCCACCCTGCCGCCGCGGCCTCGATGGCCTTGCTCAGCTTGTCCACGTTGCGCCCCGTCAGCGCCGAGATGTTCACGGTGGGCGCCCAGCGCCAACCTGTCAGGTCGCGGTCGATCTCGCGCTCGAGATACTTGCGGCGCTCCTCGTCGGTGAGATCCCACTTGTTGAACGCGATGACCATCGCGCGCCCGGCGTCCTCGATGGAGTTGAGGATGCGCAGGTCCTGGTCCGTGAGCGGCTCGGAGGCGTCGATCACCATGATGCAGACCTCGGCGCGCTCGATGGCCGCCTGGGTGCGGAGGCTGGCGTAGTACTCGTGCCCGCTGGCCTCCTTGACGCGGCGGCGGATGCCGGCCGTGTCGATGAGCCGGTACACCTGCCCGCCCACCTCGACGATCTCGTCGACGGGGTCCACGGTGGTGCCGGAGATGTCCGAGACCACGACCCTCTGCTGGTCGGCCAGCTTGTTCAGCAGGGACGATTTCCCGACGTTGGGCTTTCCGACGATGGCCACCCGACGCGGCCCCGCCTCCTCGACCTCGGCCTCCCGAGGCGCCTCAGGCAGCGCGGCGAGGAGGGCATCGAGAAGATCCCCGGACCCGCGACCGTGCATGGCCGAGACGGGGTAGGGCTCCCCCAGCCCCAGGTTCCACATCGTGGCGGCCATCACCTCGTGGCGTTGATCGTCGACTTTGTTGGCCGCCAGGACCACGGGCTTGTTCGATCTGCGCAGCACGCGGACCACGGCCTCATCCTCGTCGAGGGTGCCGACGTGGGCGTCCACGACGAACAGCACGGCGTCGGCCAACGAGATGGCCAGTTCTGCCTGCTCCGCGATCTGCGCTGCCATGCCCTGGGCGTCGGAAAGCCAACCGCCTGTGTCGACGAGCACGAACTCGCGGCCGTTCCAGTTGGCGTCGTAGGACACACGGTCTCGTGTGACGCCGGGCTGATCCTGCACCACCGCCTCGCGGCGGCCAAGGATGCGGTTGACCAGCATCGACTTGCCGACGTTGGGCCGCCCGACGACGGCAACGATCGGCTTGCGCAGCTCGCTCACAGTGGCTCCTTGGTCTTGGTGCGGACTCTCCATCCTACTGGGAGCCGACAAGAGCGACGATTCGCTCAACCACCTCGTCGGGGCTGAGCCACGTCGAGTCGATCACCGTGACCCCGTCGGCGGCCTCCGTGAAGTTGGCCACCGTCGAGTCGTCGCGGTCCCGGCGGAGCACCTGGTCCGTCACCTCTTCGGCCGTGGCGAGGTCCGCCACCTCGGCCGCGCGGCGCGCCACCCGTGCCGCCGGGTCCGCAACCAGGAGTACCCTCACATCGGCGTCCGGTGCGACGACGGTGGTGATGTCGCGGCCCTCGACGACCATCCGGCCGCCGTGCTCGTCGATGATGCGGCGCATCAGGGAGGTCAGCAGCCGACGGACCTCCAGGTTCGTGGCGATCTGGGACACGGCCGCCGAGATCCGGGGCTCGCGGATCTCGAGCGTCACATCCGTCCCGTCGATGACGAACGTCGGCGCGTCGGGCGACGTCTCCACCACCAGGTCGCAGCCCGCCACCAGCGCCGCGGCTTCCTCGCTCGAGGCGCCGTCAGGGTAGCGGCGCAGATACTCGGTGGTGGCCGCGCGGTACATGGCGCCGGTGTCCAGGTAGCCGAGCCCCAGACGGCCGGCCAGGAGCTTCGCGGTGGTGGACTTCCCCGACCCGCTGGGCCCGTCGATCGCGATCAGCAAGCTCATTGAACGCCTCCCCTAACGGCCCAGCCGGTCCACCCGCGGGCCACGATGTCTGCCCGCAGCTGTTCCGCCATCTCACGCTCCACCGAGATCGACAGGTAGCCCACCTCGCGGACCGGGTCGTGCGTGAGCTCGAAGTCTTCCACGTTGAACCCGGCCTCGCCGATGTCGGTGAACAGCCGACCCAGCGCTCGGGGCTCGTCCGGGATCTCGACGGTGACCGACACCGTGTCCAGCGGGCCGTGGCCGTGCTTACCCACCAGCGAGTGGGCGCCGGCCTGGCCCATCGCCAGGAACTGCTCAAGCTCCTCCGGCTGGTCCAGCACGCCGATGAGGTGGCTCAGGTCCTGCGCCACTTCACTCAGCTCGTGCCGGACCGCGCCCGCGTTCGCGGTGAGGATCTGGCGCCACAGAGCCGGGTCGGAGCCGGCGATGCGCGTGACGTCACGGATCCCCTGCCCCGCCAGCCTCAGGTTCTCCGCCGGCACCTCCCGCAGGTGGCTGGCCGTCAGGATGCTCATCAGATGCGGAACGTGGCTGACCTGCGCCACCGCCTCGTCGTGCGCAGCCGGGGGCATGGTCACCACCAGCGCGCCCACGTCCCGGGCCAGCTGCTCGACGGCGGCCACATCCGCCGGCGCGTTCCCCTCGACGGGGGTCACCACCCAGGTGCGGTCGCGGAACAGGTCTCCCGACGCCGTGAGCGGTCCGGTGAACTGTGAGCCGGCCATCGGATGCGAGCCCACGTAGCGGCGGTGTTCGGGCGCCAGGGTGGCGACGGCGGCGAGGATGGGTGCCTTCACGGACCCGACGTCGGTCACCACCGCGTCAGGAAACTTACCGAGCACCTCGGCCACCAGCGTGGGGATCACTGCGGGCGGGGTGGCCACCACCACGATGTCCGGGTTGTCCGTGGACTCGTCGCTGATGCGTCCGGCGCCGAGCCCAGCGGCAACCAGGGAGTGCGAGGAGACGATGTCCCATAGCATCACGTCGTAGCCGGCACGGGTCAGCGCCAGGCCCAGCGACGACCCCACCAGGCCGGCGCCCAGGATCAGCACCCGCCGCGTCATGCCCTGCCGCCGAGCTCGGCGGGGATGTTCGCCGGCCGGGGGCCCTGATAGTCGGGTCCGTAGGCACCGGGGGCGGGGCGCCGCTTGCGCATCGGCGCCGCGACCCCGGGCGCCAACCGTCGGGAGGTGATGAGGAAGCCGGTATGCCCCGAGGTGCCGTGGCCCGGCCTGATGGCGAGGCCCTCGGCGTGCCAGTCCCGCACCGTGGTCTCGGTGGCGTGCGGCTCGGTGAATCCCCCGTGGGCCCGGAACGTGTCGGCCACCTTGCCGAGCTGGGTGGCTGTCGCCACGTAGCAGGTGAGCACCCCGCCGGCGACGAGGCGCTCCCCCACGGCGTCGATGCACTCCCACGGCGCCAGCATGTCCAGCACCGCACGGTCGATGGGCTCGTCGTCGATGGCCTCCACGAGGTCCCCGACGGTCAGCCGCCAGGCGGGGTGCGGCCCCCCGAGGAAGGCCTCGACGTTGCCGCGGGCCACGTCGGCGAACTGCTGGCGGCGCTCGTAGGAGTGCAGCGAACCCTCAGGCCCGATGGCGCGCAGCAGCGCGATCGACAACGCGCCCGACCCGACGCCTGCCTCCAGTACGCGGGCGCCCGGGTAGATGTCGGTCCACATGAGGATCTGCGCGGCGTCCTTGGGATAGATGACGGCGGCGTCCCGCGGCATCGAGACCATGAACTCACTCATGAGCGGCCGGAACGCCAGATACTGCTGCCCTCCGGCGGAGGTCACCGTGACGCCCTCAGGTCCGCCGATCAGCTCGTCGTGGCTGACGGCACCCTTGGTGGTGTGCCAGACCCCGCCGTCCTTCAGGAGGATCGACTTGCGGCGGCCCTTGCCGTCGGTGAGAGTGACCCGGTCCCCCGCCTTGAGCGGGCCTGTGTTCACGCCGGAAAGGTTCATCTGACTTCCTTCAACTCACGCCACACGCTGGCCAGCTCCGGCCACGTGGTGGTGGTCAGCCCGCGGGAGGAGACATGCATGCGGGGATGCGGCGGCAGGTCCACCATCGACGGGACAGCGTAGACCACCGCACCCGCGGCCAGCGCGGCGGTGGTCCCGGGGACGGAGTCCTCCAGGACCACAGCATCCTCGGCGGCCACGCCCAACCTGGAGGCCGCCGTCAGGTAGCCCTCGGGATGCGGTTTCGCCCGCGACACCTCGTCGACGGTCACGATGACCTCCACGTTGCCGGGCAGCCGCTCGCGGGCCGCCTCCAGGATGATGCGGTCGCTGGCGGTGACGATGGCGCACGGCACGCCCGCGTCGGCCAGCTCGGCCATCAGCTCCCGCGCCCCGGCCATCCACGGCAGGTCGTGGGCGCGGATGTGGGCGGCGATGCGCTCATGGAGCTCCTGCCACACCGAGGCCGCCTCCTCCGGGATTCCCATGTCGTCGGCCATCATCTGCGCGGTGATCATGGCGTGCTGCCCGTGGCAGGCCAGCATCATGTCCTCACCCCACTCGACGCCGTACCCGGCCAGCATCTCGCGCTCTGTGGCGGCCCACAGCGGCTCGGTGTCCACCAGGGTGCCGTCGAAGTCCCAGAGGACCGCCTTCGGCTCAGCCTGCATTGAAGTACTTCGCCTCGGGGTGGTGCACGACGATGGCGTCGGTGGACTGCTCGGGGTGCAGCTGAAGCTCCTCGCTCAGCTCCACGCCGATGCGCGACGGATCGAGCAGCGCCACCAACTTCGCGCGGTCCTCGAGATCCGGGCAGGCGGGGTAGCCGAATGAGTAGCGCGACCCGCGGTACGCCTGGTCCCGGATGGCGGCGGTGATGTCGGGGCTGGCGGCGAAGCCGAGGTCCTCGCGGATGCGGCTGTGCCACAGCTCTGCCAGCGCCTCGGTGAGTTGCACGGAGAGTCCGTGCAGTTCCAGGTAGTCACGGTAGGCGTTGGCCTCGAAGATTCGTTGCGTTGCCTTGGCGACCTCCGCCCCCATGGTGACCAGCTGCATCGCCAGGACGTCCGGGCCGTGGGCGGCGGCCTCCTCCTCGTCGCGGAAGAAGTCCGCCAGGCACAGCCGCTTGTCGCGGCGCTGCCGCGGGAACGTGAACCGGGCCACCTCGCGTGCCGTATCCTCCGGCGACCCGACGATCAGCGTCTCGCCAGCCGAGTGCACCGGGAAGTAGCCGTAGACCACGCCGAAGTTGGCCAGGTTGTCGGTCTTGATCCGGTCCAGCCACATCCGCAGCTGCGGCATGGCCTCGGTCTCGACGAGCTCCTCGTAGGAGGCGCCGTCGCGCAGCGGCTTGAGCCCCCATTGCCCCAGGAACGTGGCCCGGTGGTCCAGCCAGGCTGCCACCTCGGCCAGGGCGATGCCCTTCACCACGCGGGTGCCCCAGAACGGGGGCGTGGGCACGTCGACGCCACGGGCGACCTCCGAGCGGACCCCCAGCTCCGGCTCCACGACCTCCACCAGGGAGGTCTTGGCGTAGCGGCGCTTCCGCGGCGCGGGCAGCGCCGCACCCGGAATGCCCTGTTTGACGGCCATCACGGCGTCCATCAGCGCCAGGCCCTCGAAGGCGTCCTTGGCGTAGCGCACCTCGCCGTCGAACATGTCGCCGAGGTCGTGCTCGACGAAGGTTCTGGTCAGCGCCGCGCCGCCGAGGAGCACCGGGTACTTCTCCGCCAGACCGAGGCGGTTGAGCTCGGCGAGGTTGTCCTTCATCACCAGCGTGGACTTCACCAGGAGCCCGGACATGCCGATCGCGTCCGCCCCGTGCTGCTGGGCGGCCTCGACGATGGCCTGGATGGGCTGCTTGATGCCGATGTTGATCACCGTGTAGCCGTTGTTGCTGACGATGATGTCGACGAGATTCTTGCCGATGTCGTGCACGTCGCCGCGGACCGTCGCCAGCACCAGGGTGCCCTTCCCGGCATCGTCGTCGGCCTTCTCCATGTGGGGCTCGAGATAGGCCACCGACTGCTTCATCACCTCGGCGGACTGCAGCACGAACGGGAGCTGCATCTGGCCGGACCCGAACAGCTCCCCCACCACCTTCATGCCCGCCAGGAGGTCCTCGTTGATGATGTCCAGCGCGGCCTTGCCCTGGAGGGCCTCATCCAGGTCCGCGGCGAGGCCCTTGCCCTCACCATCGATGATGCGGCGCTGCAGCCGCTCGGCCAGCGGGAGCGCGGCCAGCTCGGCGGCACGCGAAGCCCGCACCGAGGCCGCCGTCACGCCCTCGAACAGGTCCAGGAACTTCGTCAGAGGATCGTAGTCACCGTCCCGGCGGTCGTAGACGAGGTCCAGCGCGACCAGGCGCTGCTCCTCAGGGATGCGGTCCATGGGGATGATCTTGGCGCTGTGAACGATGGCCGAGTCCAGGCCGGCGACGACGCACTCGTGCAGGAACACCGAGTTGAGCACCATGCGCGCCGCTGGGTTGAGGCCGAAGGACACGTTGGACACGCCCAAGGTGGTGCGTACCCCGGGATAGCGGCGTTTGAGCTCGGAGATGGCCTCGATGGTCTCAATGCCGTCGCGCCTGGTCTCCTCCTGGCCCGTGGCGATGGGGAACGTGAGGCAGTCGACGAGGATGTCGCCGACGTCCATCCCCCAGTTGCCCACCAGGTCGTCGATGAGGCGGGACGCCACCCGCACCTTCCACTCGGCCGTGCGCGCCTGGCCCTCCTCGTCGATGGTGAGCGCCACCACGGCGGCACCGTGTTCGCGCACCATCGGCATGATGCGCCCGAATCGCGATTCCGGCCCGTCCCCGTCCTCGTAGTTGACCGAGTTGATGATGCTGCGGCCCGCCAGCCGCTCCAACCCGGCCTGGAGGACGGGCGGCTCGGTGGAGTCGAGGACGACCGGAAGGGTCACCGAGGTGGAGAGCCGGGCGGCGAGCACCGCCATGTCGGCGGCACCGTCGCGCCCCACGTAGTCCACGCACAGGTCCAGCACGTGGGCCCCGTCACGGGCCTGCGCCTTCGCGATGTCCACACACTCGTCCCAGTTCTCCGCCAGCATGGCGTCGCGGAACGCCTTGGAGCCGTTGGCGTTGGTGCGCTCCCCGATGCTGAGGTAGCTCGCGTCCTGCGCGAACGGCACCTCGATGTACAGCGACGACGCCGCCCGCTCGGTCTCCGGGTGCCTGGGCACCACCTCGCGGCCGGCGTAACGCTCAGCCAGCAGCCGGATGTGCTCGGGCGTGGTGCCGCAGCAGCCCCCGATCATGGCAAGGCCGAACTCCTCGACGTAGGCCCCGAGTGCGTCGGCCAACCCGTCGGGGCCGAGGGGGTAACGGGCGCCGTCGGCGGTCAACTCCGGGAGCCCGGCGTTGGGCATGGCTCCGATGGCGATGCCGGCGCGCCGCGACAGATGCCTGAGGTGCTCGCTCATCTCCGCCGGGCCGGTGGCACAGTTGAGGCCGATGCAGTCCACGCCCAACGCCTCGAGAGTGGTCAGCGCAGCGCCGATCTCCGAGCCGAGCAGCATGGTGCCGGTGGTCTCGACGGTGACGTTGATCAGGATCGGCAGCTCCACCCCCATCCGCTCGCGCGCGCGCTTGGCGGCGATGACGGCCGCCTTGGCCTGAAGCAGGTCCTGGCAGGTCTCAATCTGCACCGCGTCGATGCCGCCGCGGATCATCGCCTCCACCTGCCGCTGGTAGGCGTCCCGGATGTCGGCGAACGCGATGTGGCCCAGCGTAGGCAGCTTGGTGCCCGGGCCCATGGAGCCGAGCACGAAGCGGGGCCACTCGTCGGTGCTGAACTCGTCCGCGACACCGCGCGCGATCCTGGCCGCAGCCTCAGCCAACTCCTCGAGGCGGTCCACGATGTCGTACTCGGCCAGCGCCGCCAGGTTGGTGCCGAACGAGTTGGTCTCCACCGCGTCCGCGCCGGCCTCGAAGTAGGCGCGGTGCACGGAGGCCACCACATCCGGGCGGGTCACGGACAGGATCTCGTTGCAGCCCTCAAGCCCCAGGAAGTCCTCATCGACGGACAGCTCGCCGAAGGACTGCAGCATGGTCCCCATCGCCCCATCGGCGACTAGGACGCGACGGTTCAACAGGTCAGAGAGGGTTTTCGACACCCGCACAGGCTACCTGCCCCACTGTAGGGTGGAACAATGCAGTTCACGCCGCTGGAGGGTCTTCGGGAGCCAGCCGTCGTCATCGCCTTCTCGGGCTGGAACGACGCGGGCAATGCCGCCAGCGACCTGATGCGCCACCTCATCGACGCCTACCCCGGCACGGACGCGGGCATCATCGACGACGAGCGGTACTACGACTTCCAACACACCCGTCCACTCCTGCAACGCGCGGTGGACGGACCATGGGTGGAGTGGCCCGCCGTGCGGATCCGGGTAGTCCATCACCCCGAGCGCGACATCGTGGTCATGCTGGGTCCCGAGCCCAACCTGCTGTGGCGCACGTTCGCCGCCGAGCTGATCGGGCGGATCAAGCAGATCGAGCCGGAGATCGTCCTGTTCCTCGGCGCGATGCTGAGCGACACCCCCCACTCGCGCCCGCTCCCGGTGGGGCTCTACACCTCGGATCCGATGGTGGAGCGCACCTTCCACATGCAGAACAACGACTACACGGGACCAACCGGGATGATCGGAGTGGCGAGCCAGCTGATGATCCACGAGCGGATTCCCGCGGCGTCCCTGTGGGTCTCGGTGCCGCACTATGTGTCCACACCACCCAACCCCAAGGCCCAGGACGCACTGCTGACCGAGTTGGAGGGCGTCCTCAAGATCTCCGTGGACCACAAGAGCATCCCCGAGGAGGCGGTGCGCTGGTCCTCTGCCGTGGATCAGCTGAGCCAGCAGGACCCGGACATCGCCGAGTACATCGAGCAGCTCGAGGAGGCCCGGGACCAGGAGGAGGTCAAGGAGGCCACCGGCGACACGATCGCGGCCGAGCTGGAGAAGTTCCTCCGACGCCAGATCGAGGACGAGGAGTCCGACGGAGGCTAGGGAACCACTGATCAATCATGTCCTGGCTGCGGCGCACCGGATCGGGCGATCTGACACCCCTCCATCTGGATATGGACGCTAGTGGGCGCAGGCCGCCACAGCGGCCTCGCGCAGCTCGCGCACCATGACGTCGGGATCCGGGGCGCTGTAGACCGCGGACCCGGCGACGAACGTGTCCGCCCCGGCCTCCGCGCAGCGCCCGATCGTCTCGGGGCTGACGCCCCCGTCGACCTGCAGCCAGATGGGTCGATCCCCGATGAGCGCCCGGGTCCGGCGAATCTTGGGCAGCACCACGTCCAGGAACTTCTGTCCCCCGAAGCCAGGCTCCACCGTCATGAGCAGGACCATGTCCACCTCGCCGAGGATGTCGGCGTAGCCCTCGATGGCGGTCGCGGGCTTGAGCGCCATCGAGGCGCGGGCTCCGAGCCGGCGCAGCTCCCGGGCCAAGCGGATGGGCGCCCCTGCGGCCTCGATGTGGAACGTCACGGACTCCGCGCCCGCCTCGGCGTAAGCCGGCGCCCACCGGTCCGGATCCTGGATCATGAGGTGGATGTCCAGCATCTGTCCAGTGACCTTGCGCAGCGCCTCCACCACCGGCAGGCCGATGGTGAGGTTGGGCACGAAGTGGTTGTCCATGACGTCGACGTGGATCATGTCGGCGCCGGGGATCCGGCCGATCTCGACGGCCAGGTTCGCGAAGTCCGCGTTGAGGATGCTGGGCGTGATGCGCATGCCCGACAGCCTATCCTCCGGTCAGCCGCGCAGGAGCGCGAGGTACATCGCGTCGGTGCCGTGCCGGTGCGGCCACAGCTGCACGTCCTCGCCCAGCTCGCAATCCGGCACGCCCGGCAGTGAGTCAGCCGCCCTGAGGCGGCGCACGTGGGGGCGTTCCCGCAACACGTCGTCGACCACCTCGACCGTCTCCGCGCGGTGGGGGGAACACGTGACGTAGGCCACCACCCCACCGGGCACGACGGAGTCAAGCGCGTGCCGCAGCAGCGAGCGCTGAAGCTCGCCCAGGGCAGTGACGTCCTCGGGGCGACGGCGCCAGCGCGATTCCGGGCGGCGCCGCAGCGCTCCCAGTCCGCTGCACGGCACGTCCACCATCACGCGGGCAAACGATCGGCCCCACGCGGGGGCGGTGCCGTCCGCGGCGATGGTGACGTGCCCGGTCGGATAGGCAGACAGCGCCTGGCGCACCAGGCGGGCCCGGTGCTCCTGCGCCTCGCTCGCCAGCAGCCACTCCCCCGCCTCCACGGCCAGCCCGGCCAGCAGTGCGGCCTTGCCGCCCGGGCCGGCGCAGGTGTCCAGCCACGGCCCGACGGGGGCGTCGGTGAGGGCCAGAGCCCACGCCACCAGCTGGGAGCCCTCGTCCTGCACCCCGGCGCGACCCTCGCGGACCGCGGCCTGATCCGCCGGCGCTCCCTGGGCCACGGCACCGAACGGCGAATACCTGGTGGGCGTGGCGCCTTCAAACTCCGCAGGGCTGGCGAGCCCGGGCCGCACCACCAGCGTGGGCCTGGGGTTCACGTTGTTGGCCGCGAGGGCCTCCGGCAACTCCTCGGGGGGCAGGAGGTCGGCATAGGCCTCGACGATCCACCGCGGATGGTGGCCCGTGATGGCCAGTGCCCCGATCTCGTCGGCATCGGCGGACAGCTGCGCGGTCCATTCGTCCAGGCTCCTTGCGGAGATTTTGCGCAGCACCGCGTTGACCACTCCCGTCACACGCTGCCCCACGGTGGAGCGGGCCAGGTCAACGGTGGCCCCGACGGCGGCGTAGCGCTTGATGCCCATCGACAGCACCTGGTGGGCGCCCAGCCTGAGCAGGTCCACCACGGCCGGTTGAAGCGAGGACAGCGGCCGCCCTGCGGCGGCCTCGATGATGGCGTCGTAGGTGCCCATCAGCCGGCAGGTGCCGGCCACGAGTTCCGTGACAAGGGCGGCATCGCGTGAGTCAAGGCCGGCCACAGCGAGCCGCTTGGCCAGGGCGAGGTTGGCGTAGGCGTCCTCGCCGGTGACCTGGCGCAGGACATCGAACGCGACGCGACGGGCGCTCACGCGAGCACCGTGGACTCGACGCCGCCGCGCGCCCAGTCCGCCGCCGGGATCCGGCGCTTCCCGGGGGCCTGGACCTCCAGGAGTTCCAGCGCCACCGAGCCGGTGCCGACGAGGACCCGTCGTTTCGTGGCGGAGAGCTCTCCCGGGCCCAGGGAGGGGGCGTCCGGCGCGGGCGCGGACCGGTACACCTTGAACCGCTGTCCGTCCAGCTCGCACCACGCTCCGGGGTCCGGCGAGCAACCCATGATCAGGCGGTGGATCTCCCTGGCCGGGCGGCTCCAGTCGATCCGCGCCTCCTCGACGCCGATCTTGGGCGCGATCGTGACGCCGTCGGTGAGCTGCGGCGTGGGGGCGAGACCCGCCTGGACGAGGTCCATGGCGGTGACCAGCTGGCGGGCGCCGGTCTCGGCGAGCAACGCCAGGATCTCCCCGGCGGTGCCCTCAGGCATCGGCAGCGACTCCATCAGGTACACGTCCCCGGCATCGAGCTCCTTGACGATCCGGAAGCAGCTGGTCCCGATCTCGTCGTCGCCGGCCATGATTGCCCGCTGCACGGGGGCGGCGCCGCGCCAGCGCGGCAGCAGCGAGAAGTGCAGGTTGACCCAGCCGTGGAGGGGGATCTCGAGCGCGGACTGCGGCAGCAGGGCACCGTAGGCAACCACCGCGCAAGCGTCGGGCGCGATCTCCCGGAGACGGGCCTGGAAGTCCTCGTCTCGCGGATGGCCGGGCTTCAGCACCTCGATGCCCAGCTCCACCGCCCGTGCCGCCACCGGTGAGGCGGTCATCCGCCGCCCGCGACCCGACGGCGCGTCCGGGCGCGTCACCACCGCCACCACGTCGTGATCCGACGCCACCAGTGCGTCCAACGACGCGACCGCCACCTCGGGGGTCCCCGCGAACACGAGCCTCATCTGTCCTCCAACGTCTCAGGGTCGACATGTATGCCGAGCAGCCCACGCTCCTTGCGCGCCGAGCGGATTGCCGCCGCGCTCTTCACCCGGACGGTGAGGTCCCTGGCCCGCTCGACGGGGACCCGCAGCAGCGCCGCCCACCTCTCGGGCCCCACCTCTGTGGGACCGAGGATATCGACTCCTGCCCAGTCGTCGTTGTCCAGGAACTCGCGCACGCCCTCAGGCTCCCCGACGATCCGGGCCAGCTTCACCGCGGGGCTGAGGCCCGCCTCTGCGCGGTCCTCGAGCTCACGCGATGCGAAACCCGCCAGATCTGCCCGCAGCAGCGCCTGCACAGCGGGGTGCGGCGAGGGGCCGACGATGAGAATCGATCCGCCCTCGCGAGGGCCCCGGGCAAGGGCGGCCGCGTTGGCCCATCGCCGCACCGACTCCTCCGGGGCGCGAAGCTCCGCCCGGTTGAGTGCCACCTCGGCGTCCAGGATCAGCACACCCGCGTAGCCGGTGGGAGCGATCGGCTCGGCTCCTGGCGTCGACACCACGATGGCGGGTTCGTCCGGGGCCTCGTCGCGGATCCGATCGGCCGAGCTGTTGAGCGCCAACACGCCGGGGAAAGCCCGGGCCAGTTCCTCGGCAGTCCTCGCGGCCCCGGGCAGCGGGGTGCGGAGAGCCGACGTGTGGCAGTGGGGGCAGGACCAGCGCACAGGCGTGTGCCCGCACAGCGCACACTCCGGCACGCCTCGCCGCCGCTCCCGCATCGGCCCCCCGCACTTGTCGCAGACGGCGCGGTTGAAGCAGCGGGCACAGCTCAGCGCCCCGGCGTAGCCGCTCATCGGCACCTGCACGAGCACGGGCCCCTGCGCGAGATGGTCGCGGAGGAAGCGGAAGGCCACGGACGGGATCCTCAGCCGGGCCGCCGACGGGTCGCGCTCCCGGTCCTCCTCGGCCACCACCCGCACAGGCGTGGAGACGCGCCGCGCCTGCGCCGGGGGCAACGAGAGCTCCCGCAGCCAGCCCCGTTCCACAAGCGCCTGCGCGTCGGTGGAGCGGCCGTGACCGGCGATCAGCAGGGCGGGCCCCTGACGGGCGGAGCGGACGACGGCGACGGCCCGGGTGTGCGGATGGGGGGCCCGAGGCTCGGCGTGGGCGTCGTTGCCGTCGTCGACCACCACCAGCAGGCCGAGGTCACGCATGGGCGCGTAGACGGCGCTGCGGGTGCCTACCATGATGCGCGCCTCCCCCCTGGACGCTGCCAGGAAGGCGCGATACCGGGCGGATCGCCCACTCTCCGCGGCGAGCGTGCCGACGGAGCCGTGCCCGAACACCGTGCGCAGGCGGGCGGCCGCCACCGCGAGTTCGCGCATGGTGGGGACCACCACCAGGGCCGAACGGCCGGAGCGCAGGGTGGCGTCGACGGCCTCCGTCACCCCACCGACCAGGTCTCCCACCCCGCCGAAGACGGCCGCCACCTGCCACAGCACCCTCGGCGAGCGGCCCTCCGCGAGCGCCTCCAGCAGGGCCTGTCCGTCGGGGTACCCGGGCAGCACCGTGGCCTGCTCCAATGGCTTGGGCTCGGACCAGGCGCGCTGGGGGGCCTTCTCGGTGGCGGCGTGGCGCGGGGGGATGGCCAGCCGTGCCGCGTCAGGCCAGGTGCCCGCGTAGTGGTCCGCGACGGCGCGGATCAGCCCGTAGACCTCGGGCGTCACGATGGGCTCGGAGGAGACCACCTTGCCCAGTTTCGCCAAGGTGGACACCTCGGACTCGTCGACCAGCTCGATGAGCCACCCGTCCCGGGTGGTGCCGGCGAACGGCACCTTGACCCGCGACCCGGGCACGGCCGCCTCCGCGAGCGCCTCGGGTACCTCGTAGTCGAAGAGCCGGTCCAGGTGGGCCAGCGGCACGTCGACGGCGACCCGCGCCACCCGCGGGGGCATGGTCAGCCCTTGACGGCTGCGGCCAGGGCCGCTGCGCGGTCCGTGCGCTCCCACGTGGCGGTGGGGAGTTCGCGCCCGAAGTGGCCGTAGACGGTGACGTTGCTGTAGATGGGGCGCAACAGGTCCAGGTCCCGCACGATCGCGCCGGGGCGAAGGTCGAAGGTGGCCAGCACCGCGTCGCGGATCTGCTCCTCGGGCACTACGGAGGTGCCGAAGGTGTCCAGGTAGAAGCCGACGGGGTGAGCGGTGCCGATCGCGTAGGCGACCTGCACCTCACAACGCCCGGCCAGCCCCGCGGCCACCACGTTCTTGGCCACCCAGCGCATTGCGTAGGAGGCCGAGCGGTCCACCTTGGAGGGGTCCTTCCCGGAGAAGGCGCCGCCGCCGTGACGGGCCATGCCGCCATAGGTGTCGACGATGATCTTGCGCCCTGTCAGGCCAGCGTCGCCCATGGGGCCACCGATGACGAACTTGCCGGTGGGGTTGACCAGAACCCGCCGCGGGGCGTGGAAGCCGTAGCGCTGCAGCACCGGCTCGATGACCTCGCGGGTGATGTCCGGCTGGATGCGCTCGAGGCTGACGTCCGCGCTGTGCTGGGAGGAGACCACCACTGTGTCGATGCCCACCGGGCGGCCGTCGTCGCCGTACTCGACGGTGACCTGCGTCTTGCCGTCCGGGCGCAGGTAGTCCAGCACGCCAGTCTTGCGGACCTCGGTGAGCCGCTCGGCGAGGCGATGGGCCAGATCGATGGGCAGCGGCATGAGGGTGGGGGTCTCTGTGCAGGCGAACCCGAACATCAGCCCCTGGTCGCCGGCTCCCTGGAGGCTGATCAGGTCCTGCTCGGCTCCGGTGCGGTGCTCGAAGGCGTCGTCGACGCCCTGGGCGATGTCCGGCGACTGCGCCCCGATTGCCACCGACACACCACAGGAGGCGCCGTCGAACCCCTTGCGCGAGGAGTCGTAGCCGATGTCGAGGATCCGCTGCCGGGCCAGTCCGGCCACGTCCACGTAGCCGGTGGTGGAGACCTCGCCCGCCAGGACGACGAGTCCGGTGGTGACGAGGGTCTCCACAGCGACGCGGGCGACGGGATCCTGCTCGAGCAACGCGTCGAGGACGGCGTCGGAGATGGAGTCCGCGATCTTGTCGGGATGACCCTCGGTCACCGATTCGGAGGTGAACAGACGGCTCATGCGAGCACTCCTAGCGCGGCGACAAGCCGCATCGTGGGGTTGTCAACGGCGGCAACAAGCCGCCCCCTGGAGGTGGGACGTTCGGTCAGGACGCGGAGTCGGGCTCCGGCGCGGTGTCGGCGAAGGGATCCACGAACGAGAACGCCGGATCCGCCTCTGCGGTGCGGGCGGCCTCGGCCTCGGCCTCGGGATCGATCTGGGTGAACTGCAGCATGCCCTCGTTCATCTCACGCAGGGCGATGGACAGCGGCTTCTCCTCCGGCGCGGCGGCGACCATGGGGCCGACATTCTCGAGCAGGCCCTCGCCGAGCTGCGAGTAGTAGGCGTTGATCTGCCGGGCGCGCTTGGCCGCGAACAGGACGAGCCGGTACTTGGAGTCGATATTCTCCAGCAGCGAATCGATCGGCGGGTAGGTGATGCCTTCTGGCTGACTGTTCAAGGTGTTCCTTCTGAAAGAGTGCGGCCCGATCACAGGCCCATCAAGCTTACCAAAGCCGCCACGGTTTCCTCGATCTCGGTGTTTTCGATCACGACATCGGCCTCCGCCTGGGCCTCCAGCTCCAGTTTGGCTGTGTTCAGCCTACGCTCCTGGGCCGCCTCGTCCTCTGTGCCGCGCCCGCGCAGCCGGGATACCAGCTCGTCCCAGGTGGGCGGGGTGAGGAACACAAGCCGGGCCGACGGGAGGTTTCGTTTGACCTGGCGGGCGCCTTGGAGGTCGATCTCCAGGACGACGGGGCGGCCGGCCGCGACGGCCTCGACCACCGGCCGGCGAGGAGTCCCGTAGTAGTGCGTGCCGTGAACCACGGCCCACTCCAGCAGTTCGCCCGCCTCGATCAGCCGCCGGAACTCGTCCTCGTCGACGAAGTGGTAGCTGACGCCGTCGGTCTCGCCTGCTCTGGGCGGGCGCGTGGTCAGGGAAACCGAGTAGAACAGCTCCGGGTGCAGGGCCCGCAGCCGAGCGCACACTGTGCCCTTGCCGACCGCGCTCGGGCCGGAGATCACCCAGACATTCGCAGCGCCACTCACCCGCCCGAGCTTAGGGCAGCCGAGCGTTACTTGAACAACTCGTTGAGGCGGTCCACCTGGTGCCGGCCGAGGCCGCGGATGCGGCGGTTGGGAGCGATCTGGAGGTTCTCCATGATTTCCGAGGCGCGGGTGATTCCCACTCGGGGCATGGCGCGGAGCAGGTCCACCACCTTGATGCGGGAGAGCGTGTCGTCACCCACCGACTTGTTCAGGGCCTCTGTGAAGGAGACCGTGCCGGTCTTCACCTGCTCCTTCAGCTCGGCGCGTGCACGCCTGGCCTGGGTGGCCGCCTCTCGGGCAGCTTCGAGCTGAGCACTGCTCAATTGAGGAATCGCCATCGGAAGTCCCCTTCACGTCAATGACCTTGACAACCCCAGTTTGGGGCCCTCCGTGAAATGTACCGCGCAGCGGCTCGCCGCGACGCGAAATTGCCGACGAATCAGGTCAGCGCGGCGGTCGATTCGAGCAGCCGCTCAAGGCGCCCGGACAGGGCCGCCTCCCCCGCTCCGATGACCTCGCGGCTCGCCGTCGGCAGCACGTGGCCGAGCGCCCGCCCGAACGTGGACCGCAGCCCCTCGATGGTGCCCCCCTGTGCGCCGATGCCGGGCACCAGGATGGAGGCGTTGAAGTGGTCCAGGCGGCAGCCGAGCTCTGCATGGGTGCCCCCGACCACCAGCCCCACCGCGTGGTCTGCCGCGGGGTTGAGCCCCGCGACCGTGTCCACCACGTGCTGGGCGACGCTGACATCCCCGCTGCGCGCCAGCTGGATGGGTGCCCCGTCGGGGTTGGACGTGCGGGCCAGCACGTAGAGCCCCTGACCGCCGGCGACGGCGGCGTCGATGGCCGGCCGAAGCGCGCCCACCCCCAGATAGGGGTTCAGCGTGATCGCGTCGGCGCGGGTGGGGGCGTCGTCACCGAGGAACGCGGCGGCGTAGCCGGCCATGGATGATCCGATATCGCCACGCTTGACATCAAGGATGCTGAGCGCCCCGGCGTCGCGGATGTCGCTGAGCACCCGCTCCAGGACCGCGACCCCGCGCGATCCGAACGCCTCGAAGAACGCCGACTGCGGCTTGAACACCGCCACCCGTCCGCCGAGGACCGCCACGATCCCGCGCGCGCAGCGCTCCAGGCCGGACAGGTCGTGCGGCAGGCCCCAGGCATCCAGGACGCTGGGCATCGGGTCGATCCCGACGCACAGCCGGCCGCGCTCGGCGGTGGCGGCGGCGAGGCTGGCGGCATAGGTCACTGTGTGGTCCTCTCCAGTTGCTGCAGGGCGCGCACGAGCGCCACGCCCTCGTAGATGAACCCGGTGTACAGCTGCAGGAGGGTGGCCCCGGCGTCAAACATGCGGGCCCCGTCGCGCGGGCTCATCACCCCGCCGACTCCCATCACCGGGAGCGCCGTCGACGAGGCCAGCCGCTGGACGAAGCCGAGCGCCTTGGCGGTCAGTGGTGCGCCGCTGAGGCCTCCCGCCTCGCGAGCCAGGTGGGCGTCCTCCGGGGCGAGGCTGTCGCGGGCCAGCGTGGTGTTGGTGGCGATGACTCCGGCGGCAGCTGAGTCGTTGAGCACGGCCAGGGTCTCGGTGAGGTCCGGGCCGGTGAGGTCCGGTGCCAGCTTGACGAAGATCGGAACCGGGCGCGCGGGATCCAGCACGGCCGCCTCGTCGGTCAATGCCCGCAGGAGTGCCGACAGCTCGGTGGCGGCCTGCAGGCTGCGCAGCCCCGGCGTGTTGGGGCTGGAGACGTTGACGGCCACGTAATCGGCGAGCGGGGCCAGGAGCCGCAACGAGGAGAGGTAGTCGTCGACGGCGTGGTCCAGCTCGACCACCTTTGACTTGCCGATCGAGATCCCCAACGGGATCCCCAGCGCCCCGTTGCCGCGCGCCACGCCTTTGGCGCGGAGGGTGTCCGCCAGCGCCGCGGCCCCGTGGTTGTTGAAGCCCATCCGGTTGACGATCCCGCGCGACGCCACCGCCCGGAAGACCCGGGGCTTCGGGTTGCCCGGCTGGGGCAGCGCTGTGACGGTGCCGAGCTCGGCGAATCCGAACCCCAACCAGGACCATGCCTGGGCGGCCGCACCGTCCTTGTCCAGGCCGGCCGCCACGCCGACCCGGTTGGGGAACCTGACGCCGGACACCGTCACGGGATCCGCGACGGTGGCGCGCCGGCCGGCGGGCACCCGGGCGAGCAGGGCGATCATGTCCTCGTGGACCCGCTCCGGGTCCCCTCCCGCGTAGCGGAACAGCCCCGCCCGGAGGGCGTGGTAGCCGACACGAAGCGCCCGCGTGCCCGGCGAGGTCACCTGCGGGCCCAGTCCTGCAGCGAGCGGACGTCCACCTCGCCGCGCTGGAGCGCCTCAATGCCCTGGGTGGCGGCGGCCAGGCCCGGGACGGTGGTGACGACAGGAACGTCCGCGAGCACCGCGGCTGTGCGGATGAGGTAACCGTCCTCACGTGTGCTGGCGCCCGAGGAGGAGCCCTCCGGGGTGTTGAAGATGAGGTCGATCCCGCCGGAGGTGATCAGGTCGACGATGCTCGGCCTGTCGTCGCCCTCGATCATCTCGGAGAGCTTGAGCACCTCTTCGGCGGCCACGCCGTTGCGGCGCAGCACCGAGGCGGTGCCTTTGGTGGCGAGCACCTGGAAGCCCAGGTCCACCAGCCGCTTGATGGGCCAGATCGCGTGACGCTTGTCGCGGTCCGCGATCGAAACGAACAGCTTCCCGGAGGTGGGCAGCGGACCGCCACCCGCGTCCTGCGACTTCGCGTAGGCGGTGCCGAAGTTGTCCGACAGGCCCATCACCTCACCGGTGGAGCGCATCTCGGGGCCGAGCAGCGTGTCGACGAAAGCGCCCGTGGCGGTGCGGAAGCGGTTGAACGGCATCACGGCCTCCTTGACCGCGATGGGGGCGCCTGGCAGGGGCGTGGACCCGTCCCCCTCTGCCCTGAGCTTCCCGTCGGCCCTCAGCTCGGCGATGGTGCGGCCGAGCATGATGAGGGCCGCCGCCTTCGCCAGCGCCGTGTTGGTGGCCTTGGACACGAACGGCACCGTGCGCGACGCGCGGGGATTGGCCTCCAACACGTAGAGGGTGTCGGCGTGCAGAGCGAACTGGATGTTGAGCAGGCCGCGCACCCCTACGCCGTCGGCGATGGCGAGGGTGTGGTGCCGGATCTGGTCGATGATCGCGTCGCCCAGCGTGATCGGGGGCAGCGCGCAGGCGGAGTCCCCGGAATGGATGCCCGCCTCCTCGATGTGCTCCATGATGCCGCCGATGTACAGCTCGGTGCCGTCGTAGAGTGCGTCGACGTCGATCTCCACGGCGTCGTCCAGGAAGCGGTCCACCAGGACCGGCTGGTTCTCGTTGACGTCGGTGGCCTTGTCGATGTAGCTCTCGAGCGCGTCGTCGGAATAGACGATCTGCATGCCGCGGCCGCCCAGCACGTAGCTGGGCCGCACCAGAACCGGGTAGCCGATCTCTCCGGCGATGGCCTTGGCCTCCTCAGCAGTGGTGGCCATGCCGTGCTTCGGGGCGGCGAGCCCGGCCCGCGCCAGCACCCGCCCGAACGCGCCCCGCTCCTCAGCCAGGTGGATGGCCTCCGGGGAGGTGCCCACGATCGGCACCCCGGCGTCCTTGAGGGTCTGGGCCAGCTTGAGCGGCGTCTGCCCGCCGAGCTGGCAGATGACGCCCGCCACCGGGCCGGCCTTCAGCTCCGCGTGGTAGATCTCCAGCACGTCCTCGGCGGTCAGCGGCTCGAAGTAGAGGCGGTCCGAGGTGTCGTAGTCGGTCGAGACCGTCTCCGGGTTGCAGTTGACCATCACCGTCTCGTAGCCGGCCTCGCGGAGCGCCATGGTGGCGTGCACGCACGAGTAGTCGAACTCGATGCCCTGGCCGATGCGGTTGGGGCCGGAGCCCAGGATGAGCACCGCCTCCTTGGTGCGGGGCGGCACCTCCGTCTCCTCGTCGTAGGAGGAGTACATGTAGGGGGTCGAGGCCGCGAACTCGGCCGCGCAGGTGTCCACCGATTTGTAGACGGGCCGGATACCCAACGCCCAGCGGACACCGCGCACCACCTCGGTGCTGAGGTTGCGCAGCGAGGCCACTTGGGGATCGGAGAGGCCGTGGCGCTTGGCGTAGCGCAGCACCTCCGGGGTGAGCTCGGGCGCCGCCTGCACCTCGCGGGCCACGTCCAGGATGAGGGCCATCTGGTCCAGGAACCATGGGTCGATCTTCGTGGCCGTGAACACCTGCTCCACGCTGGCACCGGCGCGGAGGGCCTGCATGACGAGCTGGATGCGGCCGTCGGTGGGCTTCGATGCGAGCGCGAGCAGCTCGTCGACCTCCCGCAGGGGGGCGGTGAAGTCGAATGGCGCCGTGGGGTCCTCCAGGGACCGCAGGGCCTTGCCCAGCGCCTCGGTGAAGTTGCGGCCGATGCCCATCGCCTCGCCCACGGACTTCATGTGGGTAGTGAGGATGGGGTCTGCCGCCGGGAACTTCTCGAACGCGAACCGGGGCATCTTGACGATGACGTAGTCCAGGCTGGGCTCGAAGCTGGCGGGCGTTTCGAGGGTGATGTCGTTGGGGATCTCGTCGAGGGTGTAACCCACCGCGACCTTGGCCGCGATCTTGGCGATCGGGAAGCCGGTGGCCTTCGACGCCAAGGCCGAGGAGCGCGACACCCGAGGGTTCATCTCGATCACGATCATGCGTCCGTCGTCGGGGTTGACGGCGAACTGGATGTTGCAGCCGCCCGTGTCCACCCCGACGGCGCGGATCACGCCGATGGCCACGTCGCGCATGCGCTGATACTCGCGGTCCGTCAGCGTCATCGCCGGCGCCACGGTGATGGAGTCGCCGGTGTGGACGCCCATCGGGTCGAAGTTCTCGATCGAGCAGATGATCACGACGTTGTCGGCCTTGTCGCGCATCACCTCCAGCTCGTACTCCTTCCACCCGAGGATGGACTCCTCGATGAGGACCTCCGTCACCGGCGAGGCCGACAGGCCTGCGCCGGCGATCTGGCGCAGCTCCGACTCGTCGTGGGCGAAGCCCGAGCCGACGCCGCCCATGGTGAAGCTGGGTCGCACCACGACCGGGTAGCCGAGCACCTCGGCGGCGGCCAGCACCTCGTCCATCGAGTGGCAGATCTGCGACTTGGCCACCTCCGGCACACCGCCGGGGATGTCGGTCATCGAGACGACGATCTCCTTGAACCGCTCGCGGTCCTCGCCCTTCTGGATGGCGTCGATCGAGGCGCCGATCAGCTCCACGCCGTACCTGGCCAGCACCCCGTTGTCGTGCAGCGACACGGCGGTGTTGAGCGCGGTCTGGCCGCCTAGAGTGGCCAGCACCGCGTCCGGGCGCTCCTTGGCGATGACCCTCTCGACGAACTCCGGCGTGATGGGCTCGACGTAGGTGGCGTCGGCGAAGTCCGGGTCAGTCATGATGGTGGCCGGGTTGGAGTTGACCAGGATGACGCGGAACCCCTCCTCGCGCAGTACCCGGCAGGCCTGCGTGCCGGAATAGTCGAACTCACAGGCCTGCCCGATGACGATCGGGCCGGAGCCGATGACGAGGATCGAGGAGATGTCGGTGCGACGGGGCATCAGGCGTCCTTTGCTTTCATGACGTCGACGAAACGGTCGAAGAGGTAGTTGGCGTCGTGCGGGCCGGCGGCGGCCTCGGGGTGGTACTGCACGGAGAAGGCCGTCAGGCGGCCGTCGCGGTGCAGCTCAAGGCCCTCCACCACATCGTCGTTGAGGCACACGTGGCTGACCGTGGCCTGGCCGTAGGGCGTTTCCGCAGCCCCCTCCAGGGGCGCGTCGACGGCGAAGCCGTGGTTGTGCGCCGTGACCTCGACCTTCCCCGTGGTGCGGTCCATCACGGGCTGGTTGATGCCGCGGTGGCCGAACTTCAGCTTGTAGGTGCCCAGCCCGAGGGCGCGCCCGAACAGCTGATTACCGAAGCAGATGCCGAAGTACGGGATGCCGGCGTCGAGAACCTGCCGCAGCACGGAGACCGGCCCGTCAGCGGTGGCGGGATCGCCTGGGCCGTTGGAGAAGAAGACGCCATCGGGGTTGAGGGCGCGGATCTGCTCGAAGGTGGTGTGTGCCGGCACGACGTGGACGTCCAGACCCCGGGCCGCGAGCTGCACCGGCGTCATGGACTTGATGCCCAGGTCAACCGCCACGACGGTGAACCGGCGCTGCCCCACCGCGGGGACCAGGTAGGGCTCAGCCGTGGTGACGTCCGCGGTGAGGTCGCGGCCCGCCATCTGCGGCTGCTGCACCACCCGGGCGAGCAGCTCGCCGGCGTCGGCCGTCAGGGTGGAGATGCCCACGCGCATGGCGCCGCGGTCGCGGATGTGGCGGGTCAGCGCACGGGTGTCGATGTCACTGATGCCGACGACCCGCTGGGCGTCGAGCTCAGCGTCGAGGCTGCGCCGCGACCGCCAGTTGGAGGGACGCGGCGACGGGTCGCGCACGATGTATCCGGCCACCCAGATGCGGCCCGACTCGTCGTCCTCGTCGTTCCACCCGGTGTTGCCGATGTGGGGGGCGGTGGCGAGCACCACCTGTCCCCGGTAGCTGGGATCGGTCAGGGTCTCCTGGTAGCCGGACATGCCGGTCGAGAAGACCAGCTCGCCGAAGGTCTCACCAGTGGCGCCGAAGGACCGGCCACGAAACACGCGCCCATCCTCCAATACCAGAATCGCAGGAAGGGAACTCATGCGCACCTCGCTTGTTAGTCAGTTCGTGGTCGGCTTGGCCGCCAGGGCCGTGGAGAGCAGGCCGTTGAGGAAGGCCGGTGATTCGTCGGTGGACAGGTCCCCCGCGAGGCGGACGGCCTCCGAGATGACCGCCGCCGGCGGGACGTCCGAGTAGTCGAGTTCGTAGATGGCGATCCGGGCCAGGTTACGGTCCACGGCCGGCATCCGTTCAAGAGGCCATCCGTCGGAGGTGCACTGCGAGATCCTCCGGTCGATGTCACGCAGGTGTTCGGCGACGCCCAGGACGATCCGGGTGGTGAGCTCGCGCGTCACCCCGCCGGAGAGTGACCGCTGTTCGGTGAACGTTTCGGCCAGCGAGTCCCCGCGCAGCTCCGCCTGGAACAGGATGTCCAGGGCAGCCTTGCGGGCCTTCGTCTGGGCCGTGTAGTGGGGCGCCGTGACCACTAGGAGCTGACGCGGCCCTGGTAGGAGCCGTCTCGGGTGTCAACCTTGATGCGCTCGCCGGTGGTGATGAACAGCGGCACCTGGATGACCTTGCCGGTCTCCAGCGTGGCGGGCTTGGTGCCACCGGTGGAGCGGTCCCCCTGCAGGCCGGGCTCGGTGTAGGTGACCTCGAGCTCGACGGCGGCCGGCAGCTCCACGAACAGGGGGGTGCCCTCGTGGGTGGCGACGACGGCCGTCTGGTTCTCCAGCAGGTAGTCCTTGGCCTCGCCCAGCGTCTCCACGGAGACGTGGAACTGCTCGAATGAGGTGTTGTCCATGAAGACGTAGTCATCACCGTCCAGATACAGGTACTGCATCTCGCGGCGGTCCACGGTGGCGGTGTCGACCTTGGTGTCGGAGTTGAACGTCCGGTCGATGATCTTGCCGGTCATCACGTGCTTGAGCTTCGAACGCACCACCGTGTTGCCCTTGCCCGGCTTGTGGTGCTGGAACCACAGCACCTGCCACAGCTGACCGTCGAGGTCGAGCACCATTCCGTTCTTCAGGTCGTTGGTTGACGCCATGCAGGGGTCTCCTTCGCGGGTTCTTCGGGGGCTGTCAGGCCAACGCGGAAGTCTACCCGACGCCGCTGGGATGTTCCCCATCGTGCCCGAGGGTCGAGAGGATGGCCACCACCTCGTCGCGGGTGGTCTCGGCGTGGGTCCGGCCGTCGGCCCCCATCGCCCGCCGCCCGAAGTAGGCCTCCCCGCCGTCGTGGCGCATGTCGCCGATGGTGCGCAACGTCACCCGTCCCTCGCGCTTCGCCCGTCCCCACGAGGACAACGGGGCAGTGGGCCACCGCCCGGAGAAGGCGACCGAACCGATCAACTGCACGCGGTCCTGGGCGCCGATGAGGTGCCACAGGTGCTCGATCCGGTCCAGGCCGGGTTCGTCGCCGAAGACACCTCCGATCGAGATCACCGACACGGGGACCCCGGCTCGGCTGAGGAACCAGGCCGCCCCGAGCGACATCTGGGCGCCGCCGGAGTAGCCGACAAGGACCACCGGCCGACCGCTGCCTGGCCGGTAGCCGTGGCGTTGCAACGACCGCCAGATCTCCTGCGCAAGCCCGATGTTGTGTGCTGGGCCGTAGCGCGGGTCCGCGGAGATCAGCACGTACAGCACGTTGCGCAGGTTGATCAGGAAGTGGAGGATCCTGATCCGACGCGCGCGGCGCCCGTGGTCCAGCCAAGACCAAAGCCGCACCGTGGTGCGCTGCAGCAGGCCCCGGTTGTCCACGGAATAGGGGAAGACGTCCGAGACCACGGTGACTTCGGGGAGCGCCTCGTCCAGGGTGACCAGCCAGGAGCTTTCGCGATCCAGGAGCCGGTTGCCGCCCACATCGCCGATCCCCGACAGGTAGACAAGATGCGCACGCGCCCCGTCCTCGGCGGGCACGATCTCGCGGGGCAACTCCTCGAACGTGCGCCTCAGCTCCGCCTCGCCCCTGTCGGCCCACCACCGCGCGGACTCGAGCGGCGACAGCAGGGCGAGCACCACGAGTGCGATCAGCAGGATCCCGACCACCCACTCGATCACGGCCTGCCCCCGTCGGCTTCGATCGGCATCAGCGGGGTGCCGGCCAGGATGTCGCGGGAGGTCACCATGGTGGGTCGCCCGGTGGCGAGCGTCCAGAGCTTCGACCCCAGCCAGCTCACCGGCGCCTTGAGCAACCGAGACGCCATCTGCATGATGATCCACCCCGCCAGGCTCACTCCCAGCGCCAGCGGCAGCCTGATGTCGAAGGCGGCGCTCACCCCGACGACCAGCACCAGGTAGCCCCACGCCTCCAGCGCGCGGCCGATGAACAGCCCGACGTGCGGGAGCGCCGTGACCACGGCGAACACCTGTGGGGCCAGGGACAGCAGCCCGACGATGACCAGGGGCACGAACGGCAGCGGGCGGCCCAGGACCAGGCTGGCGACGACCCAGGTGATGGAGACCTGCAGGAGCCGCAGCGTCGCCAGCACGGTGGCGTTGAGCAGGAGGGTGGACAGCAGCCGGAGGCCGCCGATGCGGTTGAGCGTCAGGACCGCGCTGTAGCCCAGCATCGTCGACAGGCCCGCCAATGCCGCGACTCCGATCGCGGCCCATGCGCCGGCCCCGGCGAGGCCGGCCGGGCTCAGCGTGAGCGCCGCGGTCAGGGCATCCAGGACGTCGACCATGGGTTCAGCCGAGCTCGCGGTAGGCGGCGCTGAGCACGTCCTCGGGCGGGTCGTCGATGATCCTGGGACTGCCCAGCGCCTCCAGGCCCACCAGGCGGAGCCGCGAGCCCCGGGCCTTCTTGTCGAGGCTCATCAGCTCGCGCAGCCTCGGGTAGGCGTCGGGCTGGTAGCGCAGCGGGAGGCCGAGGCCGCCGAGCAGCTCGTCGTGCAGGCCCACGGCCTCCGCGGGCAGGCCGAGGATCTCCCGCGACACCCGCCCCACCCACGCCATGCCCACGCTGATCGCGTCGCCGTGCCGCCAGGAGAAGTGCGCGTGCGCCTCGATGGCGTGCCCGAGGGTGTGGCCGTAGTTGAGCGCCTCCCGGCCGACGCTGGCCCCCGTCGAGGTGGCCTCGCGGAAGTCGACGGCCACGACGGTGGCCTTCACCGCGACCGCGCGCTCCACCAGCTCGGCGAAGCGCGCGCCGGCGACGTCGGCGCTGTCGGCCAGGTCCTCGGAGGCGAGCTCCAGGATGCGGGCATCGGCGATGAAGCCACACTTGACCACTTCGGCGAGGCCGGCTCGGACGTCGCGGGAGGGGAGGGTGTCCAGCAGGGCCAGGTCGCACAGAACGGCGCGCGGCTCGTAGAAGGACCCCACAAGGTTCTTACCCGCGCCGAGGTTGATCCCGGTCTTCCCGCCGACGGCGGCGTCCACCATCGCCAGCACGGTCGTCGGCACGCTCACGTAGGCCACGCCGCGCAGCCAGGTGGCGGCGACGAATCCCGCCAGGTCCGTGGTGGTGCCGCCGCCCACTCCGACGATGAGGTCGTTGCGGGTGAGTCCGGCCGCAGCCACCGCGTCCCAGCATCTGGCCAGTACTTCGGGTGTCTTGGCCCGCTCCGCGTCCGGGACCTCGATCAGGGTGACCGGAACCTCGAGGCGGAGCGCGATGTCCCGGGCGGTGGCGGAGACGGACGGTGCGTGGATCAGCGCCACGCGGTCCGCGTCGCGTAGCAGGCCTGGCAGCCGGTCGACGGCGCCGCGTTCGATGTGCACGTCGTAGGGGCCCAGCGCGGAATCGACGCGGACGCTCACGGGGCACCCCGCTCCGCGGCCAGGGTGTCTGCCAGCTCGGAGCTTCCGCGGCCGTCGGTGTCGAGGATCTGGGTGGCGAGCGCCTCGTAGACGGGGGTGCGCTCGCGCAGCAGCTCGATCAACCTGCCGCGCACGTTGCCGAGAAGGAGCGGCCGGACCGTGTTCATGCCCACGCGCCTGGTGGCCTGGCCGATGGAGACCTTGAGCCAGATCACGTCGTGCCCGTCGAGTGCCTGGCGGATGGCCGGGTTCATCACCGCTCCCCCGCCCAGCGCGATCACGTCGTAGGTCTGGAGCAGCTCAAGGGTGGCGTCCTGCTCGAGCGCACGGAAGTGCGCCTCGCCCTCGTCGGCGAAGATCTCCGCCACGGGCTTGCCCACGACGTCCTCGATGCGCTGGTCCACGTCGACGAACGTCTTCCCGAGCTTCTTGGCCAGGCGTCGACCAACCGTGGACTTGCCGGCGCCGGGAGCGCCGATGAGCACGATGGTCATCGGTCGATCCTGAGCCCGCGCGCCGCGACATCGGCCAGGTAGCCGTCGGCGTTGCGGCGGGTCTCACCCACCGAGTCCCCGCCGAACTTCTCCAGCACCGCCTCGGCGAGGACCAGTGCCACCATCGCCTCGGCGACCACCCCCGCCGCGGGGACGGCGCAGACGTCGGAGCGCTGGTGGTGCGCGGCGGCGGCCTCGCCGGTGGAGGTGTCGATGGTGCGCAGGGCCCTGGGCACGGTGGCGATGGGCTTCATGGCGGCCCGCACCCGCAGCACCTCGCCTGTGGACATGCCGCCCTCCGTGCCGCCGGAGTGGTGGGTGGCTCGCTGGATTCCGTCCGCGCCCGGCAGGATCTCGTCGTGGGCGGCCGAGCCCCGGCGGCGCGCCAGGCCGAAGCCGTCGCCCAGCTCGACTCCCTTGATGGCCTGGATGCCCATCAGCGCGCCGGCGAGGCGCGCGTCGAGGCGGCGGTCTCCCTGGGAGTGCGAGCCCAGGCCTGGGGGCAGCCCCCAGGCCACCACCTCCACCACGCCGCCGAGGGTGTCGCCGTCGCGGTGGCACGCCTCCACCTCTGCCAGCATCGCCTGGGCGGCCTCCGGGTCGAAGCAGCGCGTGGGGTCCGCGTCGATCGCGGCCAGATCCGATGCGGTGGGCAGGTCGGCACGGGTGGCCCGGACGGGGCCGAGTTCGACGACGTGGCTCAGCACCTCGATGCCCAGCGCCTGGCGCAGGAAGGCCTGGGCGACGGTGCCGAGCGCCACCCGCGCCGCGGTCTCCCGTGCGGAGGCGCGTTCGAGGATGGGCCGGGCCTCGTCGAAGTCGTACTTCTGCATGCCCGCGAGGTCCGCGTGCCCGGGGCGGGGCCGGGTGAGCGGGGCGTTGCGGGCCAGGGCCGCGAGTTCGTCGGCGTCCACCTCACCGGGGGCCATCACCTGCTGCCACTTGGGCCACTCGGTGTTGCCGACCATGATGGCGATCGGTGAGCCCATCGTCTCCCCGTGGCGGAAGCCTCCCAGGAGGGTCACCTCGTCCGCCTCGAACTTCATCCGGGCACCCCGGCCCACTCCGAGCCGGCGGCGGGCCAGGTTCGTGGAGATCTCGTCGACGCCCACGCGCACGTGGGCGGGGATGCCCTCCATGGTCGCGATGAGCGCTTGGCCGTGGGACTCGCCGGCGGTGAGGTAACGAAGCATGCGCGCCATTGTGTCAGAGACCGGCGCGGCGCCTCAGTTCCTGCTCGGCGGCGGACCGGCACGCCTCGAAGCTCACGCGGGCGCCGGTCAGGAGGAAGAACTGGTCCACCGCCTGACCCGCCAACAGGTCCAGACCGTTCAACGCGACGCGTCCTGCCGTGGCGGCCGCCTCACCCAGGGGCGTCGGCCATGGGTCGTAGACAGCGTCGAAAATCACCTTCGCCGCCCCGGCCAGGGCGGGGGCGTGCGGCCTCGTGGCGGCGGCGGGGATGGTGTTGGCGAGCAGATCCACATCGACGGGGGCCTCGTCCAGGCCGTGTACCTCGGCGAAGACCCCCAGGGTGGCAGCCAGTTCCAGGATCCCGGCGGCGCGCTCCGGGCGTCTGGCCAGGATCCGCACCTCCCGGATGCCGAGCCCGGCCAGCGCCAGGAGGATCGAGCGGGCGGTGGCGCCGTTGCCGAGGATGGCTGCCGTGGTGGGCGAGTCCAGCCCATGCGCACGCCACGCGCGGACGAAGCCGGGCACGTCGGTGTTGAACACCCGCGCACCCTCGCCGCCGAAAACGATCGTGTTGCCCGCGCCCAGCAGCCGGGTGGGCTCGTCGGCCTCCCCGAAGGCGAGGATGGCCTCCTTGTGCGGGGCGGTCACGCTCAGGCCCGCCCAGACCGGATCCTGGATCCGCGCCCGGACGAAGCCGTCAAGCTCCGCGGGGGGAACGCTGTAGGCCTCGTAGGCCCACACCAGTGAGTTCGCTTCATAGCCGGCGCGGTGGATGGCCGGCGAGAGCGAGTGCCCGGCCGGATCCCCGATCACCCCGCAGCGTCTCCTCAGCATCGGCCCGTGTTGGCCTGACACCACGCCTGGAAGAGCGCGACGTTGGCGTTGTGCTCCTCGAGCGTGTCCGCGAAGCGGGTCTCGCCCGTGTCCAGGTCCACCGTCACGAAGAACAGGGAGGCGATGTCTGCCGGGGCCAGCGCCGCCTCCAAAGCCGTCTGGCCAGGGTTGCTGATCGGTCCCGGCGGGAGGCCGGTGTTGAGGTAGGTGTTGTAGGGCGACTCGGTGGCCCGGTCCTCGGCCGTGGTGGTGACCCGGCCGGACTTCCCCACCGCGTAATGGACGGTGGAGTCCATCTGAAGCGGCATTCCCTGCTCCAGGCGGTTGTAGATGACGGCCGCCACCTTCGGCTGATCCTCAGCCTGGTTGACCTCGCTGGCGATGATCGAGGCGATGGTCACCACGCTGAGGGGTTCCACCGCCATCTCGGCAGCGCGTCCCTCCAGGCTGATCGCCTCGGCGATGACGTTGAACTGCTTCACCTGACTGGCGAGGATGGCCGCCGCCTGAGGTGGCTCCTGCACCGCGTAGGTCGAGGGGAAGAGGAAACCCTCCAGCCTTCCAGCGGCATAGGCAGGGAGCGGGAAGGCGCTGGTGTCCGTGGCCGCCGCGGTGAGCTCTTCCGCGGTGAGCCCCGTCTTCTCGGTGATGTAGGAGATCTGTTCGAGGGTCGTGGTTCCCTCCGGCAGCGTCACCATCAGGCGCTGCTGGTTGGCTGGATCCAGCAGCATGTCGAACGCGGTCTGGGCAGGCAGCTGCGTCTTCAGGTTGAAGCGGCCTGCCTGCAGCTGGTTCGACTCGCCGCTGCGCTGGGCCACCTGCCGGAAGGTGCGGGTGGACTTCACCACGTCCGCCTCCACCAGGAGGTCGCCGATCTGGGTGATGGTGGCACCGCTGGGGATGACGACCTGCACCGGCTCCAGGCCCTCGCCGAGGTAGTCGTCCTCGGTGCGCCAGGCGATGTAGGCGTCGTTGACCTTGTCGTAGACGAACCAGCCGCCGCCCACCAGGACCGCGAGCGACAGCAGCACGGCGAACGCGCTGCGGCCGTAGTAACCGATCTTGCGCCAGTTCAGCGCGCTGTCGTTGTCGACCAAACGTGGGCTCACGATTCCTCCTCCAGCGCGGGCTCCCCGACCGGTGCCCCCTGGCGCTCCTCGGCGTCGATGGCCCTCTGGAGGATCTCGACGGCCGCGGCCTGATCGA
This sequence comes from Tessaracoccus luoxuelianae, assembly GCF_054483915.1. Classification (NCBI taxonomy): domain Bacteria; kingdom Bacillati; phylum Actinomycetota; class Actinomycetes; order Propionibacteriales; family Propionibacteriaceae; genus Tessaracoccus; species Tessaracoccus luoxuelianae. The sequence goes on from NZ_CM137013.1 coordinate 2,189,905, forward strand.
TCACGCTGCGCTGGTGCTTGGCCCGGCGGCCCGCGCTCCCCAGACTACGTGATGCCGACACCGTGCTCATCCGCTCGTCGACGAGCAGCACCGGGATGGGAGAGACCGCCGCGGCCAAGGCTGCTGCCTTCGCCGAGACGTACTCGGCGGCCAGGGCGTGAGTCCCGGCGAGCGTCAGCGGAAGCCCGATGTAGACAACGTCGGCGTCGTGCTCGGCGATCAGGGCCGCGAGCCTGCGCAACTCGTCGGGACCGGCGACGACCGTCTCGACGGGATAGGCGAAGGAGGTGCGCCGGTTGCTGGCCGCCACACCGATCCGTGCCTTGCCCCAGTCGATGCCCAGCCTGGCGCCCTCAGGCACGCGTCTCCAGGGCTCGCCGCACAGCGGCGATCGCCTCGGGGGCCGCCGACGGGTTCGTGCCGCCGCCCTGGGCGAGGTCGTCCTTGCCGCCGCCCTTACCGCCCAGCGCCGCGCACGCGACTCCGATCAGCTGGCCGGCCCGCAGCCCGAGTCCGCGCGCCGCGTCGTTGGTGGCGACGATGGCGCTCGGCTTGTCAGTCCCGCCCACGAGCGCCACCACCGCGGCGGCCGAACCCAGGCGTTCGCGCAGGTCCAGCGTCAGGGTGCGCAGGTCCGCGCCCGCGACACCGGGCACCTCGAGTCCGAGGAACCGCACGCCGGCGACGTCCTGCACGCGCTCGGCCAGCGACGACGCGGTGGCAAGCAGGCGCTCCGAGTTGAGAGCGGCGATGTGCTTCTCCGCCTCCTTCAGCTGGGCGACGAGGCGCTCCACCCTCCCGACGAGCTGGTCAGGCTGAACCCGCAGGGTGTCGGTCAGCTGCGAGACCAGCGCCCGCTCGGCCGCGAACTTCGCGAACGCGTCGTGGGCCACCAGGGCCTCCACCCGCCGGACACCCGAGCCGATCGAGGACTCGGTGAGGAGGTTGAGCACGCCGATCTCGGCTGTGGTGGCCACGTGGGTGCCGCCGCACAGCTCACGCGACCATGGGCCGGAGAGCTCCACCATGCGCACCATCGGGGGGTACTTCTCGCCGAACATGGCCATGGCGCCCAGCGCCTTGGCCTGCTCCAGCGGCATCTGCTGCGCTGTGACGGCGAAGTTGTCCGCGATGGCCTGGTTGGCGCGGGCCTCCACCTCGGACTTCAGCTGCTCGGAGAGCCCCTTGGCCGAGGAGAAGTCGAAGCGCATGTAGCCGGGCTTGTTGTAGGACCCGGCCTGGGTGGCGGTGGGGCCGACCAGCTCCCGCAGCGCCGCGTGCACGATGTGGGTGGCCGTGTGGGCCTGGCTGGCGCCGTGCCTGGCTGCGGCGTCGACCCGCGCGTCCGCGGCGGAGCCGAGGGTGAGTTCCCCGAAGACCTCCACGCGGTGCACCGTCAACCCGGGCACCGGCTTCTGGACGTCGAGCACCTCGAGGGTGAAGCCCTCGCCGACAATGGTGCCGCGGTCCGCGTCCTGGCCTCCGGCCTCAGCGTAGAAGGGGGTCTCCTCCAGCACGATCTCGACGGTGGTGCCGTCGAGGGCCCTGTCAGCGGCGGTCCCGTCCGCGATGATGCCACGGATGCGGGTGGACACGTCCAGGTCTGTGTAGCCGAGGAACGGAACCTCGCCGCGGTCGCGCTGCGCCCGGTACGCGTCCATGGAGGTGGCCGCGCCCTTCTTGGCCTTCGCGTCGGCCCGAGCGCGTTCCTTCTGCTCTTTCATGAGCTCGTCGAACTTCGCCCGGTCCACGTTCAGGCCCTGTTCGGAGGCCATCTCCATGGTCAGATCGATCGGGAAGCCGTAGGTGTCGTGCAGCTGGAACGCCTGGGGCCCGGCCAGCGACGACGCCGCGCGTCCCTTGGCCTCGGCGACCGCCGTGTCGAACATGACCGTGCCGGCTTGGAGGGTGCGGCGGAAGGACTCCTCCTCCGCTGCCGCGGCCTGGGACACGCGGGTCCAGTTCTCGTCGATTTCGGGGTAGGAGACGCGCATGAGATCCCGCGACACCGGCAGCAGCTCACCCAACACTGGATCGCCGACGCCGAGGAGGCGCATGGAGCGGATCACCCGGCGCAGCAGGCGGCGAAGCACGTAGCCGCGCGCCTCGTTGCCGGGGGTGACGCCGTCGGTCATCAACATGAGGGAGGACCGCACGTGGTCCGCCACCACGCGGAAGCGCACGTCGTCTGCCGGGTCCGCGCCGTAAGCGCGCCCGGAGAGCTCGGCGGCCTTGGCGATGACCGGGAACACCTCGTCGATCTCGTACATGTTGGCCACCCCCTGCTTGAGGAGGGCGACGCGCTCAAGGCCGGAGCCGGTGTCGATGTTCTGGCTGGGCAGGGGCCGGAGGACGTCGAAGTCGTCCTTCTTGCGCACCGCGGAGAGCTCCTCCTGCTGGAAGACGAGATTCCAGATCTCGAGGAAGCGGTCCTCGTCCGCCTCGGGCCCGCCGTCGGCGCCGAAGGCCGGTCCGCGATCGATGTAGATCTCGGAGCAGGGCCCACCGGGGCCGGGGACGCCCATGTGCCAGTAGTTGTCCTTCAGGCCACGCTCCTGGATGTGCTCGCGGGGCACGCCCACCTGCTGCCAGAGGTCGATGGTCTCCTGATCGCCGTAGAGCGCGGTCACCCACACCTTGTCCGGGTCGAAGCCCCAGCAGCCGTCGGCCTCGGAACCTGTGACCAGCTCCCAGGCGTAGTTGATGGCGCCTTCCTTGAAGTAGTCGCCGAACGCGAAGTTGCCCAGCATCTGGAAGAACGTGCCGTGTCGGGTGGTCTTGCCCACCTCGTCGATGTCCAGCGTCCGGACGCACTTCTGCGACGACACGGCCCGCTTGAACGGTGCAGGCTCGTCCCCGAGGAAGTACGGCTTGAAGGGAACCATGCCTGCGTTGACGAACAGCAGCGTGGGGTCGTTGTAGAGCAGCGACGCGCTGGGCACCACCGTGTGGCCGTTCGCGGCGAAGAAGTCGACGAAACGGCTCCGGATCTCGGAGGTCTTCATTGAGGGGTCCCTTGAGTGGTCAGTGGGTGGTGGCGGGGATGTTGAGCTCGTGGCGGAGCTCGGCCTCGCGCTGGGACATGGCGGTGCGGAATGTCCCCATGAAGTCACCGAAGCTTGCTGCGGCTTCGTGACCCTTTTCGACGACCTGCTCCTGGACGCCCTTGGGGGTCAGCCGATGGAGCAGTTCTTTGCCGCGGAGCATCAGGAAGACGGCCAGCCCGGCGCCGACGATGATCCAGAACAGGCGGCTCATTTCTTCTTCCGTCCATGGAAGGCCTTGCGGATGCCGTAGCTGAAGGCAGCTGTCTTGACGAGCGGGCCGCCGAGGGTGGCCGCGAACAGGGTGGACATCTGGGCGGCGTTCTCGGTGACCACCGTGGCGTGACCGGAGGCCTTGCTCACGTCGTCGGTCACCAGGCTGAGCTTGGCGAGCTCCTCGTTGGTGGCCACGACGGTGCCCTTGAGCTCCTGCAGGATGGGCACCGAGTTGTGGCCGACGTCGCGCACCGTCAGGCGCGCCTCGTCCAGCACGCGGCTCAGCTTGAGCAGCGGCACGGCCAACAGTGCCACCAGCACGCACAGCGCGATCGCGGCGATCAGAGCGGCGATGTCTCCAACGGTCATGGTCCTGTCCTCCTTGGATCTACGGACGGCGTAACTCTAGCCGACGGCTCTCCCGCCAGCAGCCCGCGCAGCAGCGAGACGCGCTCAGCGATGGCGGCCTCCTGGCCGTGGGCCGTGGGCCGGTAGTACTCGGTGCCCTCAAGGTCCTCGGGCAGGTAGGCCTGGGCGACGACGCCGTGCGGGAAGTCGTGCGGGTAGCGGTAGCCCTGGCCGTGGCCCAGCTTCTCCGCACCGGCGTAGTGGGCGTCGCGGAGGTGGGCGGGGACGAGCCCGCCCTTGCCGCGCCTGACGTCTGCGATGGCCTCGTCGAGAGCGAGATAGGCCGCGTTGGACTTCGGCGCGGTGGCCGCCGCGACCGTGGCGTGCGCCAGGGTGATCCGAGCCTCCGGCATCCCCAGCAGCTGCACGGACTGGGCGGCCGCCACACACGTCTGCAGCACCCCCGAGGCGGCCATGCCGATGTCCTCCGAGGCGGAGATCATCAGCCGCCTCGCGATGAAGCGGGGGTCCTCGCCGGCCTCCAGCATGCGGGCCAGGTAGTGCAGCGCCGCGTCGACGTCCGAGCCCCTGATGGACTTGATGAACGCCGAGATGATGTCGTAGTGCTGGTCCCCGTCGCGGTCGTAGCGCACGGCCGCCCTGTCCGCGGAGGACTCGACGGCGGCCTCGTCGATCTCCTCTCGTCCCAGGGCGACAGCGGCCGCGGCGGACTCCTCCAGGTAGGTCAACGCGCGCCGCGCGTCACCGCCGGAGAGCCGGAGGATGAGGTCCCTGCCCTCGCCGGTCAACACGAACGGCTCCCCCGAGGCGCGACGGAGCCCGCGCTCGTCGGTCAACGCCCGATCGAGCAACGCGCCCAGGTCTGCGGCGGTGAGTGGCTGGAGCCGCAGCAGCAGCGAACGCGACAGCAGCGGCGAGATGACCGAGAACGAGGGGTTCTCAGTGGTGGCGGCGATCAGGGTGACCAGCCGGTTCTCCACCGCCGGCAACAGCACGTCCTGTTGCGCCTTGGAGAAGCGGTGCACCTCGTCGACGAACAGCACCGTGGCGTGCCCACGGGCCAGCTCCCGGCGGGCGGTCTCCAGCTCGGCGCGGACCTCCTTGATGCCTGCGGTGACGGCGGACAGTTCGACGAAGCGGCGGTTCGTGGCCTGAGAGACCACCGAGGCGATGGTCGTCTTCCCCACCCCGGGGGGCCCCCACAGGAACACCGACATCGGCTGCCCGTCGGCCAGCCGCCTCAGCGGCGAGCCCGCAGCGAGGAGCTGCTGCTGCCCGACGATCTCGTCCAGGGTCCGTGGCCGCAGCCGCACGGCGAGCGGCGCCTGCGGGTTGGTGGCGTCGCTCAGCGAGCCGCCCCGCGTGGGCGGGGTGGGGTCCGGGTTGCCGAAAAGGTCGAAGCTCATCGCCCGCCACTCTAGCCCGGCCGAGTTTGTTTGAATCCCAAACCATCCTAGGATGATCCGTTGTGGCTTCCCACCTCGGCAACACATTCTCGCGACGTCGTCGCATAGCGATCATCGTCACCCTCGGCATGCTGACGGGCCTCGGTCCGTTCACCATCGACCTCTATCTTCCCGCCTTCCCGGCGCTCAAAACTGACCTCGGGATCTCCGACGCGCAGGTCCAGCTGACCCTGTCGGCCACCACGCTGGGGTTCGCCACCGGGCAGCTGCTGGTCGGCCCCCTCAGTGACCGACTGGGCCGGCGACTCCCTCTCATCGTCTGCTCGATCCTGCACGTGGTGTCCTCCGTGCTGGTGGCGGTGGCTCCCAGCATCGAGTTCCTCACGGCCATGCGGCTGCTGCAGGGCGTGGGCGCGGCGGGTGGCGCGGTGGTGGCGATGGCGATGGCACGCGACCTGTTCAGCGGGCGCCCGCTCGTGGTGATGCTGTCGAGACTTGCCCTGATCTCCGGCCTTGCGCCGATCGTCGCGCCCATCGTCGGCTCCTGGATGGTCAGCTTCACGGACTGGCGGGGAGTGTTCTGGGGGCTCGCGGCCTACGGCTCCGTCGTGATCGTGCTCATCGTCGTGATGACGGTGGAGACGCGGCCGCCGTCGGAGCGGGCCCGCGGTGGGCTGAAGCCGGTCGGCCTGGCCTTCCGGGCGGTGTTCGCCGACCGGATGGCGCTGGGAGCCATCCTCGTGGCGGCATTCTCCTTCGGCGCGCTGTTCTCCTACGTGGCCAGCTCGTCGGTGCTCCTGCAGGAGGTGTACGGCCTCTCCCCGAGAGGCTTCGGCACGGTCTTCGCGATCTGCTCCTTCGGCGTCTTCGTCGGCGTCCAACTCGGCAGCCGGCTGGCGCAGCGCTGGGGTCCGCAGTGGGTGCTGGTCCTGGCCACGTCGTTGATGGTGACGTCGGGTGTCGCGGTGCTGGTGGTTGACGCCGCGAACGTCGGCTTCGTGCCCCTGGTGCCCGCGCTGTGGATCCTGACCTTCGGGTTCGGCCTGTCCGCGCCCTGTGGGCAGATCCTCCTGCTGCACAACCATCGCCAGCACTCCGGGACTGCAGCCTCCCTGATGGGTGCCGTCACTCAGGTGGTCGGGTCGACGGTGGGCCCGCTGATCGGGCTGTTCGCGATGACCAGCGCCGTGCCGATGGGCATGGGGATCCTGATCTGCGCGCTGCTGGCCACCTCCGCGCTGTGGCTCGTCCTTCGCCCGCGCAGCGTCCCCAACATCCTCGGCGGCTGACCGAATTCCTGTCGGGTCACGCCGGTCCTGAAACTCAACTGGGTCCTGCTACACCCTCGCGTCGACGCGGGCTGCGCCGCTTCGCGGCTCGGCCCGGCTCAACCCAAGTCGACGCGGGCTGCGCCGCTTCGCGGCTCGGCCCGGCTCAACCCGCGGGAGAGCCGCAGATGAGGGCGCGACTCGTGGGGGCGGCTCGGCGCAGTGATGCCCAGCCCGACGATCGCCCAACTGGCGTCCCGCTTGGACGAACTTGCGCCAGGGCCGCCCTGACGAGGCGCACCCGGACCGGGCCGCGCCACCGCCGAACCAGTGCGGGGAGGCGCAAGCCGATGCCCGGGCGGCCTCAACCACCCGAGCCCCGCGAGGCCAGAGCAGCAGCAAGATCCGTCGATCGCGGCCGCCCGGGCATCGGCTTTCGACTCCGCGCATCGAAAGACCGAGCCCGAGACGGTTTGGGTGGTCAAAGACCCCAGGGGCGCTGCGTCGACCGCGGCCGCCCGGGCATCGACTCGCGGTCCGCGCACCGGAGCGTCGCTGTCAGGCAGTGACGCCCTTCGCCTCGGGCTTCGCGTCGACTCCCGCTTCCTTGCGCTGCTGCACGGAGATCGGGGCCGGCGCCTGGGTCAGCGGGTCGAAGCCGCCGCCGCTCTTCGGGAACGCGATGACGTCACGGATCGAGTCCGACCTGCTGAGCAGCGCGACGATCCGGTCCCAGCCGAAGGCGATTCCACCGTGCGGCGGCGCACCGAACTGGAAGGCGTCGAGGAGGAAGCCGAACTTCTCCTGGGCCTCCTCGGCGCCGATGCCCATCACCTTGAACACGCGCTCCTGCACGTCACGGCGATGGATACGGATCGACCCTCCGCCGATCTCGTTGCCGTTGCACACGATGTCGTAGGCGTAGGCCAACGCCTCGCCGGGGGCCGTGTCGAACGTGTCCAGGTGCTCCGGCTTGGGGGAGGTGAAGGCGTGGTGGACCGCCGTCCAGGCGCCCTCACCCACCGCGACATCACCCTCTGCCTTCGCATCGGAGGTTGGCTTGAACAGCGGCGCGTCAACCACCCACAGGAAGCTCCAGGCATCCGCGTCGATGAGTCCGCAGCGCTCACCGATCTCGTTGCGGGCTGCACCGAGCAGCGCCTGGGATGCGGCCCGGGCGCCGGCGGCGAAGAAGATGCAGTCCCCCGGCTTGGCGCCGGTCTTCTCCGCGAGCCCGGCGCGCTCCGCGTCGGAGAGGTTCTTCGCGACGGGCCCGCCCAGCTCGCCGTTCTCGTCGAGGGTGACGTAGGCCAGGCCCTTGGCGCCGCGCTGCTTGGCCCATTCCTGCCAGGCGTCGAAGGTGCGGCGGGGCTGCGAGCCGCCGCCGGGCATCACGATGGCGCCCACGTAGGGGGCCTGGAACACGCGGAAGGTGGTGTCGGCGAAGTACTGGGTGAGCTCCGTGAGCTCGAGGTCGAAGCGGAGGTCCGGCTTGTCGGAGCCGTACCGGTCCATGGAGTCCAGGTAGGTGATCCGCGGGAACGGAGTCTCCAGCTCCGCCCCGATCAGCGCCCAGATCTCCTTGATGAGGGCCTCGCCCAGCTCGATCACGTCGTCCTGGTCCACGAAGCTCATCTCGACGTCGAGCTGGGTGAACTCCGGCTGGCGGTCGGCGCGGAAGTCCTCGTCGCGGTAGCAGCGCGCGATCTGGTAGTAGCGCTCCATGCCCGCCACCATGAGCAACTGCTTGAACAGCTGGGGGGACTGCGGGAGCGCGTACCAGGATCCGGGCGCCAGGCGGGCGGGGACGATGAAGTCGCGGGCGCCCTCGGGGGTGGAGCGGGTGAGGGTGGGGGTTTCGATCTCGACGAAGTCGCGATCCCCCAGAACGCGCCGCGCGGCCTTGTTGACCTCGGAGCGCAGCCGGATGGCCGCACCCGGGGCCGGACGGCGGAGGTCCAGGTAGCGGTACTTCAGCCTGGCCTCCTCGCCGACGGTGACCCGCTCGTCGATCTGGAACGGCAGCGGAGCCGACGTGTTGAGGACCTCGAGCTCGGTGATGGCCACCTCGATCTCGCCGGTGGGGAGGTCCGGGTTGTTGTTGCCCTCGGGGCGGATCTCGACGACGCCGGTGACCTTGATGCAGTACTCGTTGCGCAGGTCATGGGCGCCGGTGGCCTCGAGGAGTTCGTCGCGGATGACCACCTGGACGCGCCCGGAGGCGTCGCGCAGGTCGATGAAGGCCAGACCGCCGTGGTCGCGGCGCTTGGCCACCCATCCGGCGAGTACGACCTGGTTTCCTGCGTGCCCGGCGCGGAGCGCCCCTGCGTCGTGGGTGCGGATCACGGTATTCCTCTCGTTGCGCTGCATAGACAGTGCAGCTGGCCCCGACATCGTAACGGCTCGCCGCCCGGGCCCGGTACCTGGTGAGGCCCGGTTCAGTCCTCCGGGGCCCCGACTGAGGGCCGGAGGTCCTCCAGGGGTGGCTGCCACGTGTCCGGCGAGGCGGCCACCTGTGCGCCGGTGCGGATGTCCTTGACGGAGTCCTCGTAGCCGGCGCCGAACCACACGAACGGGATGCCCCTGCGCTCGGCGAAGCGGATCTGCTTGCCGAACTTGTCCGCCTTCGGGGCGACCTCCACCGCGATCCCCCGCGACCTCAGCAGCGCCGCGACCGCGATGGCCCGCTCACGCGACTCCTCGTCGTCGACGGCGACCAGGACCGCGCTCGGCACGCTGCGCGAGGAGACGAGCCGTCCCTTGCCGATCAGCGGGACGAGTATGCGGGTGATGCCGAAGGAGTAGCCGACGCCGGGGAAGGTCACCTTGCCGTCGCTGGCGAGCGAGTCGTAGCGGCCGCCGGAGGCGACGGAGCCGAGCCTCTCGGAGCCCACCAGGAACGTCTCGTAGACGGTGCCGGTGTAGTAGTCCAGCCCGCGGGCGATCTTGAGGTCGGCGACGACGCGGTCGGGCACGGACCGGCGCGCCACACGGACCAGGGCGGAGAGCTCCTCCAGGCCGACCTCCAGGAGCTCGTGCGTCACGCCGAGGGCGCGCACATCGTCGACGAAGGACTCGTCGCTGGCGGAGATGCCCGCCAGGGCGACGCAGGCGCGGGCCTGGGCCTCGGAGAGACCCACCTCGGCCGTCAGCAGCTCCGCGACGGCCGCAGGCCCGATCTTGTCGTACTTGTCCACCCGCTGCAGCACGGCAGCGGTGTCCTCGATCCCCAGGCCCAGGTAGAAGCCCTCGGAGAGCTTCCGGTTGTTGACGTGGAGGGAGACCGGCGGGAGGCCGAGGTCTCGGTGCAGCTTCTCGAAGACGTCGACGGCCACCAGCGGGATCTCGACGTCGTGGTGCGCCGCGAGCGCGTCCTGCCCCACGATGTCGATGTCCGCCTGGGTGAACTCGCGGTACCGGCCCTCCTGCGGGCGCTCCCCGCGCCACACCTTCTGCACCTGGTAGCGGCGGAACGGGAACGCCAGGTGGCCGGCGTTCTCCAGCACGTAGCGCGCGAAGGGGACGGTGAGATCGAAGTGAAGGCCCAACTCGTCGGCGTCGCCGGCCTCGGCGTGGAGCCGGCGCACCACGTAGATCTCCTTCTCGATCTCTCCCTTGCGGGCCAGCTGCGCCAGCGGTTCGACGGCGCGGGTCTCGATGGGCGCGAAGCCGTGCAGTTCGAAGGTGCTGGTCACGACGTCGAGGACGCGGTTCTCGATGATCCGTCCGGAGGGGAGGAACTCGGGGTAACCGCTGAGCGGCTTGGGGCGGGACACAGGGTTCCTCACAAGGGGTTCGGCTGCAGGAAGGGGTTCGAGTTGAGCTCCTGGCCGATGCTGGTGGGCTGGCCGTGGCCGGGCAGCAGCGGCGTCTCGGCCGGGAAGTGCGTGGCGATGCGCCGAAGCGACTCGCGCATCTCCGACATGCTACCGCCGGGCAGGTCGGTGCGCCCGATCGTGCCCGCGAACAGCACGTCGCCGGTGAACACCACGGAGGTGCGCGCGGACGTGAACTCCAGGAGGGTGGAGCCCGACGTGTGGCCGGGGGCCGGGAACGGTGTCACCAGGATCCGCGCCAGCGTGATCGGGCCCTCGAAGTCACGCACGTCGGCCACGGGCGGCAGCGTGTCCGAGCCGGTGAGCTGACGCATGAGCTGACCCCCCTGGGCACCGAGGCCGTCGCCTGGCCGTACCAGCAGGTGCTGATCGGCCTTCGCCAGGTACAGAGGAATGCTCCAGTGGGACGCCAGGAGGTGCGCGTCTCCAACGTGGTCCAGATGGCCGTGGGTGGCCACCAGCGCCACCGGACTCAGCCCACGTTCGGCCACTGCCGCCAGCACCGGCTCGGCCGCCGTGATGCCCGGATCGACGATGATGCACTCCGCCGTGTCCTCGTGCGGCGAGACGAGATAACAGTTGGACTGCCAGGGCGACACCTGGATGGGCTGGATGAGCACGACGACACCCTATACGGCTAGATTGGGCCCATGAGCGAATCGCAAGCGCCCTCCGATTTTGGCCGTGTCGATGCCGACGGCACGGTCTACGTCCGCGTGGGTGACACCGAACGAAGTGTCGGGCAGATCCCCGACTCCACCCCTGATGAAGCCATGGCGTTCTACGTTCGGCGCTTCCAGAATCTGGCCGCGGAGGTGGGCCTCCTCGAATCGCGGGTGGCCGCCCAGGCCATGTCTCCGGAGGAGGCGCGCTCCGCGATCGGCACCGCACGCACGAACGTGACCGGGGCCAACGCCGTCGGGAACCTGGAGGCCCTGATCCGCCGCCTCGACGCCCTGCTGGAGGTGCTCCCGGCCCAGATCGAGGCCAGGAAGGCGCAGCGTGCGGAGCAGAACTCCGTCACGGTGGCCGCCAAGGAGGCCATGGTCGAGGAGGCCGAGAAGCTGGCTGAGGGTGACGACTGGCGCGGCGGCGTGGACAGGTTCCGCGTGCTGCTCGAGGAGTGGAAGGCCCTCCCCCGTGTGGACCGCGCCACGGACAACGAGCTGTGGCACCGCTTCTCCTCCGCCCGCACGCAGTACACGCGCCGACGCAAGACCCACTTCGGCGAGCTGAACCAGCGCCGCGACGGGGCGAAGGAGGCCAAGGAGGCCATCATCGCCGAGGCCGAGCCGCTGGCCACCTCAACGGACTGGGGCGCCACGTCGGCCGCGTTCCGCGACCTGATGCAGCGCTGGAAGGCAGCCGGGAGCGCCCGCCGCGCCGAGGACGACGCCCTCTGGGCGAAGTTCCGCGCCATCCAGGACTCCTTCTTCGACGCGCGCACGGCGGCGCAGAGCGCCGTCGACGGCGAGCAGGCGGAGAATCTCGCGGCCCGGTTGGCGTTGGTCGAGCAGGCGGAGAAGGACCTGGAGGGTGTCACGGACGTGGAGGCCGCCAAGACCATCCACCGGGACTTCCTGGCCAAGCTCAACCTGCTCGGTCACGTGCCGCGGAACGCGATGCGCGACCTGGACGCCCGGGTGCGTGCGCTCGGGGACAAGATGGCCACGATGGAGGCCGACGAGTGGCGCCGGACGGATCCGGAGGCGCGCAGGCGAGCCCAGGACACCGTCGCCATGTTCGAGGCGCAGATCGCCAAGCTCGAGAAGGACCTGGCCGCGGCCGAGTCCAAGGGCGACGCGAAGCGGGCCAAGGACGCCAAGCAGTCCATCGAGACGTACCAGAGCTGGCTGGAGCAGGCCCGCGAGACCCTCGCGGACTTCACGGGCTAACCGGCCACCCGATACACGTCGTAGACACCCGGGACCCGGCGCACCTGACGGATCACATGCTGCAGGTGCGTCGGATCTGCCGATTCAAACGTCATCCGGCCGCTGAACTGGCGCTGCTTATTGGTGGTGATGTTGACCGCGAGGATGTCGACGTGCTGCTCGGACAGCACCGACGAGACGTCCGACAGGAGACGTGCCCTGTCGATTCCCTCGATCTGGATGGTCACCAGGAAACTCGCACCCTGCTCGTGGCCGGACCACGCAACGTCGACGATGCGCTCCGGCTCCTTCATCAGCGCAGGCACGTTGGAACAGTCCGCGCGGTGCACGGAGACCCCCTCGCTGCGGGTGACGAATCCGATGATCTCGTCCCCGGGCAACGGATAGCAGCACTTGGCGAACTTCGCGGCAACCGAGCTGTCGCCGTCGACCAGGATATGCGCGCCGTCGCGCACCGGGCGTCTGCGCTGCCGCACCACGACGTCCTCGGTGACCGTGTCTACGGTCTCCTCCTCGCCACCGTGCAGCACGATGAGCTTCTCCACCACGCCCTGGGAGCCGAGGTGCCCCTCCCCGATGGCCGCGTACAGGTTGGGAACGTCCTTGAGGCCCAGCTCGTTGGCCACGGCCGTCAGGTTCTCCAGCGTCAGGAGGCGCTGCATCGGGATGCCGGTGCGGCGCAGGTCCTTGGCCAGCGCATCCTTGCCCTGCTCGATCGCCACGTCGCGGCGCTCGCGCGAGAAGTGCGCCTTGATCTTCTGCCGGGCGCGGCTGGAGACGACGAAGCCAAGCCAGTCACGGCTCGGGCCCGCACCCTCGGCCTTCGAGGTGAGGATCTCTACCTTGTCGCCCTGGGCCAGCCGTGTGCTGAGCGCGACCAGCCGGCCGTTGACGCGCGCGCCGATGCACCGGTAACCCACCTCGGTGTGGACGGCGAACGCGAAGTCCACGGGCGTGGCACCCAGCGGCAGGGCGATCACCTCGCCCTTGGGCGTGAAGACGTAGATCTCGTCGGAGTTGATCTCGAACATCACCGAGTCGAGGAACTCGCTGGGGTCCTCGGTCTCCTTCGACATCACGCCAAGCTGGTGCATGGCGCGCAGGCCGGCCTCCTCAGGCGTGACGCCCTCGCGGAGGTCCGCCTTGTACTTCCAGTGCGCCGCGACGCCGTACTCGGCACGACGGTGCATCTCGTGGGTGCGGATCTGCAGCTCGACGGGCTCGTTGTTGGCGCCCAGCACGGTGGTGTGGAGCGACTGGTACAGGTTGAACTTCGGCCCGGCGATGTAGTCCTTGAACCGGCCGGGGATGGGCTTCCACGCCGCATGCGCCACCCCGAGCACCGCGTAGCAGGTGGCGGTGTCCTGGACGAGGACCCGCAGCCCGATGAGATCGTAGATCTCCTTGAAGTCGCGGCCGCGAACCATCATCTTCTGGTAGATCGAGTAGTAGTGCTTGGGCCGGCCGTAGACGGTGGCGGTGATCTTCGCCTCGCTGAGCAGATTCTGGAACTCGGCGATCAGTTCCCTCAGGTACCGCTCGCGGTAGGGGGCCTGCTGGGCCACCATGTCCACGATCTCCGAATAGACCTTGGGCTCGATGACGGAGAACGACAGGTCCTCCAGTTCCCACTTGATGGTGTTCATGCCCAGCCGGTGGGCGAGGGGGGCGAAGATGTTGAGCGTCTCGGTGGCGATCCGGACCTGCTTGTCCGGCCTCAGGAAGCCGATCGTGCGCATGTTGTGCAGCCGGTCAGCCAGCTTGATCACCAGGACCCGCACCTCCTCGGAGGTGGCCATGATCATCTTGCGGATCGTCTCGGCCTTGGCCGTCTCCCCGTAGGTCAGCTTGTCCAGCTTCGTGACGCCGTCGACCATCCGCGCGACTTCGTCGGAGAAGTCCAGGCGCAGCTGCTCCAGCGAATAGGGCGTGTCCTCGACGGTGTCGTGCAGGAGCGCGGCAACCAGCACCGGTTCGGTCATCCCGAGCTCGGCCAGGATGGTGGCCACGGCCAGCGGGTGGGTGATGTACGGGTCCCCCGACTTCCGCTTCTGCCCCTCGTGGCACTGATCGGCCACCCGGTAGGCGCGCTCGATCACGTCGAGATCCGCCTTGGGATGGTTGGACTTCACGATCCTGAACAGCGGGTCCAGCACGGCGGACTTGGAGCGCACCGCGCCGAGACGGGCCAGCCTGTGCCGCATCCGCAACCGCGGCTGCTCGGGGCCGGTCACCAGCCGCGACACGCCGGTCAGCGAATCCTCTGACATGGGTCGCCTCCCTTCGCGCCGCTAAAGCCCAATCGTAGCCGCCTACTCGTCGTAGGGGCGCGACAGCAGCCCGTGTGAATCCTTGGCCGGCGGCTGCGCGCGACGCACGACGATCAGCTCGTCCCCGATCTCGATCTTGGTGGCCGTCTGATCGTAGAAGCGGCGCAGGGTTCCGTTGCGGATGATGCCGATGACGCGTTCACCCTGCACGGCCGACGGCGGCTGCCCGGCCTCCTGCGGCTCGGCCAGCCTCTGGTGAACCTCGAGACCCTCGGCCCCGGTGAGCATGTCCTGCATGATGGTGCCCAGCTCTGGTCCGATGGCCGAGAGCCCGAGGAGCCGGCCGACGGTCTCGGAGCTGGTCACCACCGACGACGCACCTGACTGCCGCACCAGCGGGACGTTCTCGTGCTCGCGCACCGCGACGACCACGCCTGCGGTGGGGTTGAGTTGCCGGACGGTGAGCGTGGCCAGGATGGCTGTGTCGTCGCGGTCCAGGGAGATGATGACCTGCTTGGCCTTGCTGATCTCGGCACGGCGCAGCAGCTCACGGCGGGTGGCGTCGCCCTGGAACGCGGCGAGCCCGTCGAAGTTGGCGTCAGCCACAGCGCTGGCGTGCGCGTCGATGACCAGAATCTTGTCCGCGGCCTCACCGTGGCGGCGCAGCGTGTTGACGGCGCTGCGGCCCTTGGTGCCGTAACCGATCACGACGACGTGGTTGCGCATCTTCCTCCTCCAGAACGTGTCTTTGATGCTCCGGCTCCCCTCCTTCGTCAGCACCTCGATGGTGGTGCCGACGAGGAGGACGAGGAAGCCGATGCGCAGCGGGGTGACCACGAGCACGTTGATCAGGCGGGCATGCGCAGCGAACGGCGTGATGTCACCGTAGCCCGTGGTTGTCAGCGTGACAGTGGAGTAGTACAGCGCGTCCAGCAGGGACACGCCGTCGGCAGCGGTGTTGTCGGCGTAGCTGTCGCGGTCCAGCCACACGATCATCGTGCTGACCATCAGGAGCAGCAGCGCCAGCAGTGCCCGCCGTGCGAGCTCCTTGAACGGCGAGGAGGTGATCCGCGGCAGGCTGACCAGCGACAGCACCCCGCCCCGTCCGCCGGGCTCCAACTTGGCCATGGCTCAGACTGTCAGGACTGCGGTGAGATTGTCGATCCCCAGCTCAGCGAGCCGTTGGCGACCCCCCAGGAAGCTCAGTTCCATCAGGACGCTGACGTGCACCAGCTCGGCGCCCATCTGCTTCACCAGGGCGGCTGTGGCCCCCACAGTGCCGCCGGTGGCGAGGACGTCGTCGACCACCAGCACCCGCGCCCCCTCCCGGATGGCGTCGCGGTGCATCGACAGGGTCTCGAACCCGTACTCCAGCTCGAAGGACTCGGAGATGGTCTCGCCGGGCAGCTTGCCGGGCTTGCGCACCGGGACGAAGCCGGCGCCCAGCGCCAGCGCGACGGGTGCGGCGAAGATGAACCCGCGCGCCTCCATGCCGACCACCACGTCGATACCGCGCGGCGCCGTGGTGACGAGCTCGGTGACCGCCGCCTGGAACCCCTGCGGGGACGCCAGCAGCGGAGTGATGTCCTTGAACACCACACCGGGGCGTGGGAAGTCCGGCACGTCGGAGATCAGTCCGCCCACCAGCTCGCGGCGCTTGGCGGATTCGTTGACGATCATCGCTTGCCCTTCCGCTCCGCACGGGACCCGCCGGTGCGCCTCTGCTGACGCACGCCGGCGGCCAGGAATGCCTCGCCGTCGACGAGGGCCATCGGCTCTGCTGCGGCGTCCAACTGCTGCTTGTGTGCGCCGGCGCGCTGCGCGGCGCGGGCCTTGCGACGGGCCAGCTGCTCACGGTGCTCCACCATGACCGGTTCGCGTTCCCGCAGCCACGCCAGCACGGGCATGGCGATGAACAGCGACGAGTAGGCGCCGGCGATCATGCCGATGAGCAGCGCGAGGCCGAGATCGGCCAGGGGCCCGCTCTGCAGCGTGGCGCCGGCGATGAACAGGGCCAGGACGGGCAGCACGCCGATCACGGTGGTGTTGAGCGAGCGCACCAGGACCTGGTTCACGGCCAGGTTGGCCTGCTCCGAGTAGGTGTGGCTCGTGTGCTCGATGCCCTTGACGTTCTCGCGGATCTTGTCGAACACCACGACGGTGTCGTACAGCGAGTAGGCGAGGATGGTCAGCACGCCGATCACCGTCGACGGGGTGACGGTGAAGCCCACCGCCGCGTAGACACCCACCGTGACGAGAAGGTCGTGGAAGACGGCCACCACCGCGGCCACGGACATCTTCCAGTCCCGGAAGTAGACGGCGATCAGCGCCATCACCAGCACGATGAACACCACCAGCGCGATGGTGCCCTGGCGGGTGATCTGCTCACCCCAGGAGCCGCTGATCGCGTTGTAGGTGACGTCGTTGACCGGCGAACCCGCGATGCGGGCCACCTCGGCGCGAACGACGTTGGTCTCGTCGGGGCTGAGCGCCCGGGTCTGCACGCGGATCGCGTCCTCGCCGAGGGCGAAGACCTGCGGGGCAAGGTCCTTGACGGCGACGTCGGCCATCTGCGCGCGCACCTCGTCGACGGTGCCCTGCTGGATGCTCATCGGGGCCTGGAAGTCGGTGCCCCCGCTGAACTCGATGCCGAGGGTGAGACCGCGCAACACGAGCAGCAGCAGGGAGACGCCGATGATGACGGCCGACACGATGAACCACAGGCGCCGGTGCTTGATGAAGTCGTAGCTGGTCTGGCCCGTGTAGAGCCGCTCGGCGATCCCGAGCTTCCTGGTGGACATCAGGCCTCCTGCGGGACGGTTGGGGCGGCGGCCGTGGCGCGCCTGGTGCGGCGCCCGAGCAGGGAGTCCCGGGTGACGCCCATGCGGTGGGCGTCGAGCCCGGACCACTTGTGACCCTCCCCGAAGAACTTCGTGCGGCTGAGCAGTTCGACCAGGGGCTTGGTGAAGAAGAACACCACGGCCAGGTCGATGAGCGTGGTGAGGCCGAGCGTGAACGCGAAGCCCTTGACCGCGCCGACGGCCAGGACGAACAGCACCACGGCCGAGAGGAGCGACACCGCGTCGGAGATGACGATGGTGCCGCGCGCCTTCGCCCAACCGGCCGAGAGTGCGGACTTGAGACTGCGCCCCTCCCGGATCTCGTCGCGGATCCGCTCGAAGTAGATGATGAACGAGTCGGCGGTGACGGCGATGCCGACGATGGCACCTGCGATGCCGGGAAGGTTGAGCGCGAAGCCCATCACGGAACCCAGTAGCACCATCATCGCGTAGGTGGCCGAGGCCGCCACCGCGAGCGAGAGCACCACGACGATGCCCATGCCCCGGTAGTAGAGGAAGCTGTAGAGCATGACCACGAGGAGCCCGATCATGCCGGCGATGATGCCGACCCGGAGCTGCTCGCCGCCCAGCGTGGCCGAGACGGTCTCCACCTGGGACGGCTCGAAGGACAGCGGGAGGGAGCCGTACTTCAGCACGTTGGCCAGGCCGGCAGCCGACTCTGCGGTGAACCCGCCGCGGATGATCGCGTCACCGTTGGTGATCCGGCTCTCGGCCGTGGCCGCCGACTCGACCTTGCCGTCGAGGACGATCGCGAACATGTTGCGCGGTTCGGCTGCACCCACCAGGGCGCCCGTCAGCTCAGACATGCTGGCGGTGCCCTCGGCGTCGAAGCTGAGCGTCACCGCGTACTGCAACTCGCCTTGCGGAATCCCGAACGAGGCGGTGGACAGGTCCTGACCACGCACCGCGACGGGGGCCAGGAGGTACTTCTGAAAGCCCTCCGTGTCACAGGCCACTTGGGAGGTCAGCGGATCGTCGGCCACCTCGTCGCCGCACGTGAAGTCCAGGAACGCCTGGTACTCGGCCTCCGTAGGCTCAAAAGCGAGCACCTCGGCGATGGGCAGCTGATCCACCGGCTCGCCGTCCGGGCCGGGCGACGGGGAGGGCGTGGGGCTGGGGGCGGGTTCGGGGAGACCTGGCAGCGGCGACTCGGACGGGTCCGGAGAGGCCGACGGGTCCGTGCCGGTGCCCGCGGCCACCTGGAGCACGGGGCGGAACTCGAGCTGGGCGGTGGCTCCCACGAGCTGGACCAGATCGTCGCGCTCGACGTTGGGCGCCGAGACAACGATGTTGCGCTCGCCCTGGATGACCACTGAGGCCTCACCGACACCGAGGCCGTCGACGCGCTGCTGCATGATGTCGCGGGCCAACTCGAGCGACTCCATGGGCACTGCGTCGTTCGTGGCCGTCAGGGTGATCGTCTGCCCGCCCTTGAGGTCAAGGCCGAGCTTCGGGGTCCACGTGTTGGTGGCCGCCATGATGGTGTAGAGACCCGCGATGATGAGCAGGAAGACAGTGAGGACGACGCCGGGGCGCCCCCTCTTCGCTGAGGTGGCCACCGTTACTTGGTGTCCTCCGCACGCGGCTCCGCGGTGCGATCCTGGAAGAACGTGTCATCGGCTGAAGCACCGTTGTCGACGGGGGTGGCCGCGTCGTCGGAGGGCGTCTCGGCCAGGGCCGGGGTGAGGTCCGCGTCGTCGCCGATGACGTCGTCGCCCTCGGCGGCCTCATCGGTGAATTCGAACTCTTCGTCCTCAGGCAGGACCTTGCGCGCCACGTTGCCCTTCAGCACCGTGACCTCGACCCCAGGGGCGAGCTCGATGATCAGTTGACGCTCACCGACGTAGGCGACGGTCCCGAACATGCCCGAGGTGAGGAGGACGCGTTCACCGACGCTGAGCCCTGACTGCATCTCCTGGTGCTGCTTGGCGCGCTTCTGCTGCGGGCGGATCATGAGGAAGTACATGACCGCGAACAGCGCGATCATCATGAGGATGAGGTCCATAGTTCGTTTCACTCCGTACGTGGGTAAGCCATCGATCAGGATAGCGGTGCCTGCAAGGATAACCGCGCCGAGGCGCGTCAGGCCCCATCGTCGGTCGGCGTGGCCCCAGCCAGCATCTGGTGGACGCCGTCGAGGATCTCCACCGGGCGATAGGGGAACTGTGTCATCGAGGAGGTGGTGGAGATGCCGGTGAGCACCAGCACCGTGTGCAGGCCCGCCTCCATGCCCGCGACGATATCAGTGTCCATCCGGTCCCCGATCATGCCCGTCTCCTCGGAGTGGGCACCGATCTTGTTCAACGCGGAGCGGAACATCATCGGATTGGGCTTGCCCACCACGTAGGGCTCGCGGCCGGTGGCCTTGGTGATCAGCGCCGCCACCGCGCCGGTGGCCGGGACCACCCCCGAGGGCGTCGGCCCCGTCGCGTCGGGGTTGGTGGCGATGAACCGCGCCCCGCCGTCGATGAGCCGGATGGCGGTGGTGATGGCCTCGAACGAGTAGGTGCGGGTGTCGCCGATGACGACGAAGTCCGGGGCCCGGTCGGAGAGGACCATGCCGGCGTCGTGGAGGGCGGTCGACAGGCCTGCCTCCCCCACCATGAAGCAGGTCCCGCCGGGCTTCTGCTCGGCGAGGAACTTGGCGGTGGCCATGGCCGAGGTCCAGATCCTCTCCTCCGGCACGTTGAGGCCCGAATCCCTGAGGCGCGCGGAGAGGTCCCGCGGCGTGTAGGTGGCGTTGTTGGTGAGTACCAGGAACGGGGTCCCCGATGACACCCAGTGGTCGATGAGCTCCTGCGCGCCCGGCAGCGCCCGGTTGTCGTGCACCAGCACGCCGTCCATGTCCGTGAGCCAGGCCTTGATGTCCGCACGCGTCCGCATGGCAGAAAGGCTACCGGTCCGCGGCCGCGGCACGGCGTGGCCCGTCCCCACCGCTCCCTGAGGAGGGCCGCCCGCGAAGCGGCGTGGACCGTCCCCACCGCTCCCTGAGGAGGGCCGCCCGCGAAGCGGCGTGGCCCGTCCCCACCGCTCCCTGAGGAGGGCCGCCCGCGAAGCGGCGTGGCCCGTCCCCACCGCTCCCTGAGGAGGCGCGCCGCCGAAGGCGCGGGTGCCGTCTCGAAGGGTCGTGACTACCACCTTCACGCCAATCTCGTTGTCGGGTGCGGGGAGCCGTGAGTCGATGCCCGGGCGGCCATTGTCAAACGTCTTGCTGCCGGGTGCTGGTCCGGTCGGTGGTCGCGTTGTGGAGGCCGCCCGGGCATCGTCTCCCGTCTCCCCGCACTCGTTCCCCCTGTGGCGTTGACTTGTCCCGGTGCGGGCCGGCAGGGCGGCGTCGGGGTCGGGTCCGCTTGGGCGGGATGCCGGTTGGGTGACCGTCGGGTTGGGCACCGCTGCGCAGTGCCGCCCTGCCGTCCCCCACCCTTGCTGTCAGCTGAGGGTTTTCGACCCTTCGAGACTCCCACGGTCGCTTCGCGACGCGGGACCCTCAGGGACCGAGCTTTCGCTCCCTGAGGAGGGCCGCCCGCGAAGCGGCGTGGACCGTCCCCACCGCTCCCTGAGGAGGGCCGCCCGCGAAGCGGCGTGGACCGTCTCGAAGGGTCGCAACTCAAGCTGACAAGCATATGTGCCCACTCGATGGGCCACTGCTACACCCTTGGTGGACTACTTGACCCTGGTGAATTCACGGAGAGGACCGCTAGTCGAACAGGGCGGGGTTGGCCGAGGGCACCGACATGCCGAGGTGGGCGTAGGCAGCCCGGGTGGCGACGCGGCCGCGGGGGGTGCGCACCATGAGTCCTTCCCGGATGAGGAACGGCTCGGCCACCTCCGCGATGGTCTCGATCTCCTCCCCCACGCTGAGCGCCAGCGTGGAGAGCCCGACGGGGCCGCCGTCGAACAGGCGGCACAACGCCACGAGGACCGAGCGGTCCAGCCGGTCCAGGCCGCGCTCGTCCACCTCATAGAGTTCCAGCGCAGC
The DNA here is from genome assembly GCF_054483915.1 of Tessaracoccus luoxuelianae. NCBI lineage: Bacteria > Bacillati > Actinomycetota > Actinomycetes > Propionibacteriales > Propionibacteriaceae > Tessaracoccus > Tessaracoccus luoxuelianae. The sequence continues at coordinate 2,211,049 of NZ_CM137013.1, forward strand.
CCGCGCGACGGAGCGGTCCACGTCCGGGTGACCCTTGACCTGCGCGAAGTCCCGCACCCGCCTCAGCAGACGGTTGGAGATCCGCGGCGTGCCGCGGGAGCGGGTCGCGATCTCCCGGCGCGCGGCGTCGTCGATCCGCACCCCGAGCTTCCCTGCCGAGCCCGCGACGATTCCCTCCAGGTCTTCTGAGGCGTAGAAGTCCAGCTGCGCGGTGAACCCGAACCGATCCCGGAGAGGCCCGGGAAGGAGCCCCGCACGGGTGGTGGCTCCCACGAGGGTGAACGGCGGCAGCTCGATGGGGATGGCCGTGGCGCCGGGCCCTTTGCCGACGATCACGTCCACGCGGAAGTCCTCCATGGCCAGGTACAGCAGTTCCTCGGCGGGGCGGGACAGCCGGTGGATCTCGTCGAGAAAGAGCACCTCACCCTCGTCCAGACCGGACAGGATCGCGGCGAGGTCGCCCGCGTGCTGGATGGCTGGGCCTGAGGAGATCCGCAGCCCGGTACCGAGCTCGGCCGCGATGATCATGGCCAGGGTGGTCTTCCCCAGGCCGGGGGGGCCGGACAGCAGGACGTGGTCCGGGGCGCTGCCGCGGTGGCGCGCGGCGTCCAGGACCAGCGCCAGCTGCTCCCGCACCCGCGGTTGGCCTTCGAACTCCGCCAGCCGCTTGGGGCGCAGGGCCGCCTCGTAGTCGCGGTCCTCGAAGTCTGCCGTCGGGTCCACCTCCGTGTGGTCCATCACCGCCTCGCCAGCGAGTTGAGGGCGGCGCGCAACAGCTTCGCCACCCCGATCCCGGGATCTGACTCGACGAGGTGGGCGACGTTGTCACAAGCCGCCTCGGCGTCCCGCGACGACCATCCGAGGCCCTGGAGGCCCTCGCTGACCTGCGCGCGCCACGCGTCTGTGTCCGCCGGGCCGGAGGCGTCGCCGGCGGGCGTGTCCGCCAGGACCATCACCCTGTCCTTCAGCTCGATGACCAGTTTCTGCGCGCCCTTGAGCCCGATGCCGGGCACCGCGCACAGGCGCTTGAGGTCCTCCGTCAGCACCGCGCGCCGGAGCTCGCCCGGGGTGAGCACCGACACGATGGCCAGGGCCAACTTCGGACCGACCCCGGTGGCCGTCTGGGCCAGCTCGAAGGCCTGCCGCTCCCCCTCCTCGCCGAAGGCGAACAGCGTCATCGAGTCTTCCCGCACCACGAGAGTGGTGTGCAGGGTGGCGCGCTCCCCCACGCGGAGCCCGGCGGCGGTCTGAGGGGTGGTGAGCACCCGGTAGCCGACGCCGCCGACGTCGAGGACGCCGAAGGTGGCGCCGGCCGACAGGACGGTGCCGGTGAGGAGGGCGATCATCGGGTCCCCTTGGCTGCCGCGACTGCCGCGGCGTAACGGTTGGTGGCGCCCCCGCGCCAGGCGTGGCACACCGCCACGGCCAGGGCATCCGCGGCGTCGGCCGGCCTGGGCGGCTCGGTGAGCCTCAGGATGCGGGTGATCATGAGGGCCACCTGTGCCTTGTCGGCGGAGCCGGAGCCGGTGACGGCGGCCTTCACCTCCGAGGGCGTGTGGAAGGTCACGGGCAGGCCGCGGCGGGCGCCGTTGAGCGCCGCGACACCGGCGGCCTGCGCCGTATCCATGGCGGAGTTGACGTTGTGCTGGGAGAAGACGCGCTCGATGGCCACCGCCTCCGGCGCGTAGTCGTCGAACCAGCCCGCCAGGCCTGCTTCGAGCGCCAGCAGGCGCTGCGCGATGTCCAGCCCGACAGGCGTGCGCACCACCCCCACGGCCACCAGCCGCGGCGGTTTCCCGACTGTGCCGTCGACGATCCCTATGCCGCAGCGGGTGAGGCCGGGGTCGATGCCGATGATGCGCATGCCCGGCGGATCAGTCCTCGGCCTCGAGGGCCTCGGCGACCTCGGGGGTCACGTCGAGGTTGGTGAAGACGTTCTGCACGTCGTCGGAGTCGTCGAGGGCGTCCATGATGCGGAACACCTTCTGCGCCACGTCGAGGGAGTCGACCTCCTGGTCGAAGGACGGCACGAACTGCACCTCGGAGGAGTCGTAGTCCAGCCCCGCCGCCTCGATGGCCTTGCGGACCTCGACGGTGTCGTTGGGGTCGCAGACCGCCTCCCACACGTCGCCGTCGTCGTCGACCTCCTCGACTCCGGCCTCCAGCGCCGCCTCGAGCAGGTCGTCCTCCGAGATGTCCCTTCCGCCCTGCTGCTTGGGAACGGTCACCACGCCCTTCCGGGCGAACAGGCGCTGCACCGAGCCGACGTCTGCCATGGTGCCGCCGTTGCGGGTGACCGCCACGCGCACGTCCGAGGCCGAGCGGTTGCGGTTGTCGGTGAGGCATTCGATGAGGATCGCCACGCCTGCCGGGCCGTAGGCCTCGTACATGATGGTCTCGTAGTCCGCGCCCCCGGACTCGGCGCCGGAGCCGCGCTTGACGGCGCGGTCGATGTTGTCGTTGGGCACCGACGACTTCTTGGCCTTCTGGACCGCGTCGTAGAGGGTGGGGTTACCGGCGAGGTCACCGCCGCCCAGCCGGGCCGCGACCTCGATGTTCTTGATCAGCTTGGCGAACAGCTTGCCCCGCTTGGCGTCAATGACCGCCTTCTTGTGCTTGGTCGTCGCCCACTTGGAATGGCCGCTCATCCTTGTCCCACCTTCTTGCGCTCCGTCGTCTGTACTGGCCGACAGCCTATCGCGGGCTCAGGGAACCACCTTCGTGAGGAGTGCCACCGCGTCGCGTGTCGTCCAGCTGAGCTCCGCGGAGAGCCGCTGCACGCCCACCCCGTCCGGGGTGTCGATGCCGATGCCGGCCTCGTGGCAGCCGGCTTCCCGCATCGCCTGCAGGCAGCGACCCATCAGGGCCAGGGAGATCTTGTGGCCGCGGTGCTCCGGGTGGACCCCGAAACGCTCGATCCAGCCCACAGGGGCCCCATCGTCGTCGGTGTCCGCCACGCCGCTCATGGCGTACCCCACCACCTGGCCATCGACGCTGGCCAGGAACGACCAGTCCGGGCGGAAGTCCGGATCGTGGAGACGCGCCGCCCACACGTCCGTGGTGACCTCATGGCCCATGCCGTTGAAGCACAGGTTGTGCAACTGCCGTACCCCTTCGGAGTGCATGGGGGTGAAGGCCTCCAGCTGCACGTCCTCGAGTGCCGGTGACGCGACGGGCCGGGTGAGGTCGCGGTGGAGATCGTAGTAGTAGCGCTCGATCGTGAAGCCGAGGCTGTGGGCCACGCGCTCGAGGCCGGGGCGCCCGAGTTCCGCGTAGCAGCCCAGCCACAGCGGCTGACCGGGCCGGAACTCGTCCCGCCACGCGGCGGCGTGAGTGACCTGCCAGTGCAGCAGCGCGGTGCCGATGTGCAGGTGCCGGTGGGTGGGGTGAACTCCGCCCATGAGGTACATGCGCAGCGGGTCCGTCTCGGCGATGTAGGCCACCGCGTAGGCCGAGAGGGACTGGTAGGCGTCGTAGCCGCCGACGGCGTGCGCCACCTGCAGGTTGCGCTGCGTGATCGATGCCGCCACGCCGGACAGCACCGAATCTTCCAAGGCGTCGAGCTGGCTGCGGAAATGATCGAGATCGGCAGCGTCGTCCGGGCCGAGGAGTCGCCACGCGAGGTGCGGCTCCACATAGACGTCCATTCCCCGCGCTACCGCCAGATCCTGTGCTCGGGGGCCGGCTTGGGTGCGGCCTGGTCCCAGAGCCTGCGCCAACGCGGCGCGGACAGGGTGGTGCCCGAGCTGGCTCCGCCGCGGCGGCGCTGCACCGTCCACCACGACAGATCGCCCTCGTGGACGAGCTCCTCGACGCGGGCCTGCACCTCGGCCGTGGCCTCGGCGAGGGAGCGTCCCCGGGTGTAGAGGGGGGCGCCGAAGCGGATGGAGACCTTCGGCCGGCTGCGGAGCGCCAGCTTCAGGATGTCCTGAAGCTTGAACGTGCCGACGATGCCGACCGGCACGATGGGCACGTTGTGCTGGTTGGCCAGTGCCGCGGGGACGGTTGAGAACTCGCCGACAAGGCGGCGCTTGACGGGCTCGTCGGCGAACACCACCACGTTGCGCCCGCCCGCGATCGCCCGAGACGGGGCGATCATCGTCGGCCGCACCCTTGACGGGAGGGCGAAGCGGAGCAGGTGGTAGTCCATCGCACCCTGCTCGTTGGCGGCGAACACGACTGGCGGCTGAAGGCCGGCGACGCTGTCGGCTGAGACCAGCTCGATGTCGAGGCGAAGGTTCAGCAGCCTCAGCATCAGGTGTCGCCCAGACAGGGCGGCGCGGAGGCTGAGTCTGTCGCGGGCCACGGGGGGCCGCGGGGGCGCGCCCGCGGGTGTGCCGGTGTGCAGCATCCCGGACGCGATCTGCCTCAGGTCACGGGGCCAGGTCAGCTTGGGCCGCTGGCGTCCGCGCCCGCTCTGCGCCCAGGACGGGAGCAGGCGGCTCATCGCACATCGCCCAGCGCGAGCCCGGGACTGCGCAGCACCGTGATGGAAGGGGCGCGTCCCACGGTGTTCGACGCGATCTCGAGGGCGTCAGCGTAGGTGGTCGCGCTGCGGTGCCCGAGGATCGCGGCGCTGCGCCGGTCCCCGCCCACCCAGATCACGTCGGAGAACCGCTCAGCCGCCCGGGCGGTGGCGTACCAGCGGTGGAACACGTGCAGCGGGTGCTCGGCGAACTGCTTGCGGTACAGGTCCAGGTACCACTCGTCGTCGATGGCGCGCGCCTCGTAGGTGGCGGCGATCTCGGCCGGGTCCGTGGTCTGCGGCAGCACCGTCGCGAAGAAGTCGGCGGCCGCGGACTGACGGCGGTTCGAGAACCGCCTCCGCAGCGGATGGAACGCGATCAGCGCCCCTCCCTCGCGGGCGTAGGGGGTGCCCAGGTGGGTTCCCGCCCGGGTCACCAGGGCGTGGTGCGCCGCGCCGAGCGGGGAACCCACCGGGTCGCCCTCATCGAAGGAGGCGCCCCAGACCGATGTGACCAGGACATCCGCCTGCCCCTTCACCTCGACAGCGTTGGCCGCCTTCCACACCAGGCGTGAGTCCGCCATCACGCGCTGGTAGTCACCGCTGAGGACGTCGACGATGGCGTAATCGGCTCGCGGGTTGCCGTGTAGCAGTTGGGCGCCCTGTCGCGGCAGGGCCGCGACGATCTGGCGGGCGCTGGCCAGCGACAGCTTGTCGGCCAGGTTCCACTCCCATTCGCGGCGGGAGGCGAAGCGCAGTGACCGGCCCAGCAGGGGCTGCCCGAGCACCGCAACCACGGCGAAGGTGCGGATCTTCCCGTGCACCAGCGACTCGACGCCGGCGCAGTACCGATCCTCGCTCTGCGCCCCCGCGAGCCGGTTGATCGTCTCCACGTCCACCAGACCAGAGACGAACGGGCACCGCTCCCCCGAGTCCGCCCGGGCTGAGACCAGCACCACGAGGTCCGAGGAGGCGACCCGGCGATTGAACTTCACCGGGACCCCGTCCACGTCGCCGAGGTGCACCAGGTCCGGCGAGGTGACGTCGTGGCTGCTGACCAGCCCGTCCGGCAGGAAGGAGGTGGCCACGCGGTCGCCCAGCACCTCGGTGACGGCGGCCGCATTCCACTTCTGCTTGAGGCCGGTGGCGATCACCAGCTCCACGTCGTCGACCCCCACCCGGGCGGCCGTCTCGAGGACGCGCTCGACGAGGGTGCGGCGGACCTCGAACTCGGGGCGGGGCAGCGGGCTGTCGGAGTCCACCACGACGATGGTCAGGCGGGTGTCAGGCTTGAGCTGCGAGGCCAGCGGGTCGGCGCCGAGCGGAGCGGCCAGGGCCGAATCCACCAGCGCCACCGGGTCCGTGGAGGGCGCGGCGTCGGCGGGGTAGATCACCCTGGTGCCCAGCCCCAGGCGCTCCAGGCGCAGATCAGAGCCGGCCATGGTGAGCAGCGGCGGGGTCTGGTCGTCCACCTCGAGGACAAATCCGGGTCGAGACATCAGTCTTCCTTTCCGTTCACGACATCCTCCAGCGGGGCAGCGGAGACATGGCAGGCCACTCGACGATGGACCAGCCCTTGGCCTTTGCCGCTCGCATGAGGCCGATATCGGGGCTGACCGCCACCGGGTTGCCCACGGTGGTGAGCATGGGGAGGTCCACGTGGCTGTCTGCGTATCCGTAGCACTGCGTGAGATCGATGTCGTGCAGCGACGCGTAGTGCGTGAGCCAGGCCGAGCGGGACTCGCCCACCATGGGCGGTCCGCTGAGGAACCCGGTGCAGCGGCCGTTCTCGTCAGTGGCCAGTTCGGCCGCCACGATGGTGTCGAACAGGCCCTCGAACGGGCGGGTGAGGGGCCGGATCACGCCGGTCATCAGGATGGTCGTGTGGCCGGCGTCGCGGTGCTCGCGGATGCGCCGGATGGCGTCCGGGGACATCCGGTCCAGGATGAGGGGCGCCAGCTTCTCGTCGACGAACTGCTCCAGCGCCGCCAGGTCCGCCCCGGCGTAGCGGCGGTAGATGGAACGCAGGAAAACGCCCCGGTCACGTCGCTCAGCGCCCAGGTAGACGGGCAGCTGGGCGGTGACCCGGGCCACCTCCAGCGCCCGTCTCATCGGGGAGAGCTCGGGCAGGCGCGCCCACAGATAGGTCTCGACGACGTTGGTGGCCATGACGGTGCCGTCCAGGTCGAAGGCCGCCACCACGGTGCCCGGCTCCGCCGGCTTCAGCTCCCTGAAGGTGGCCGATCGGGCCTGCCGGCGCTTCCGGGCCGCCTCGAGTCGGCGCACAGGGTCCGTGATGGCCGGGATGTGCACCTCCTCCATGTAGTGCGTCCAGGTGTAGGAGGCCGAGTCGAACCCGAAGATGTCCAAGTCCTGAGGGTGCAGGGAGTTGTGCAGCGCAAGGGCGGCGTCGTCGACGAAGTGCAGCTCGGACTGCAGGTACTCGCCGTACAGGGTGAGGTACTTGCTGAGGAAGTCCAGCTGCTTGGCGGACTTGTCCAGCTGGGTGGCCCAGGCCCGGGTTGACTTTCCGCGCGGCGCGAAGCTGAGCAGCTTGTTGGCCGCCGTCACGCCCTTGCCCGCGACCCACATGAACTTCTCGATGGGTTCGGCGCCGGGGAAGGTCCAGGTGGCCAGCGGCGTCGAGCCCTGGCCGAACGTGTAGGGGTGAGCCTCGAAGTAGCTGCGGACGTGCTCGTAGACCCCGCGGAAGGTGAGCGGGTTCCTGGCCCCGGAGCTGCCGTGGTAGTACTCCGGCCGGCCCACCTCTGGGGTGGTGGCGCAAACCGCGACGATGCCGTTGACGATGAAATCGCAGGGGATGATGTCGATGACCGCATCCGGGGAGGCCGGGAACTCAGGCAGCTGACCCCGGCCGTAGGCCAGGATCAACGGCTCCGCCATCTTGAACCCCTCGATCCAGCCCGGATAGGGGTGCTTCAGGGAGGACTCAACGATGGCGGGACGGTAGATGGAGATCCGGAAATCCTGCCCCAGGTCCGCCACCACCCGCTCCCCCAGCGCCTTGGCGAAGGTGTAGACGTCGGTCCAGCCCAGGGAACGGGCTCGCTCGGTGCCGGCCTGGACCAGCTCGGTCTTGACCCACTCCTGGCGGCGCCGCTCGGTGTCGCGGGAGGTGGTCAGGTAGCCGGCCTTCGCGTGGAGCGCCTCGGCCTCCCTGCGGAGCTTCGTCAGCTGCCCCGCCTCGCGGGAGCGGGCCTCGATGTGCTCCTTCATCGCCATCGCCGCGACAGTCTCAGCCTCGTAGTCCACGTCGTGGACGTGCGCTGCCTCGGGGATGGCGCCGCGCCGACGACCCGCGGTGTAGGCGGTCGAGACGTGCACGTAGTGGGGCACCTTGACCAGCGTGCCGTCTTCGTCCGAGCAGGCCTCGCGCAGCTTCGTCAGGAGGGCCTTGGTGCCGATGACGTTGGTCATGAAGGCCTGGTCGATGGGCGGATCGAAGGACACGTCGCCCGCGCAGTGCAGGAGCACGTCGAGGTCGCGCGGGAGGTCCGGCACGTTGGGCAGGTCACCCTCGATGACGGAGACCCGCTCTGCCATCAGCTTCTCGACGCCGCCGGCAGCCTCGACGATGGGCTTGAAGATCTTCTTGCCCAGGAGGCCGACGACGCGCTGCTCGGCCGTGACCGAGCCTTTCCGGCGCACCAGGACGGCGGTGGTGGTGTCCGGGCATTCGGTGAGCACCTTCCACAGGAGCTGCTCGCCGATGAACCCGGTGACGCCGGTCATCACGATCTTCTTGCCGGCGAGCAGGTCCGCGATCCGGCCGTTCAGCAGCGGCGGGACGTGCACGCGGGCCGAGTTGACCTCGCCGAACGTACTCGCGGGTGGCTTGGGCATCAGAGGTCTCCTTCGGCCACGGCGAGTGCCTCCTCGATGGTGAACCGGCCGAGGTAGAGGGCCGTGCCGATGATGGCGCCCTCGATCCCGCGGTCCACGAGGCCGCGCAGAGCCCGGAGGTTCTCCAGCGTGGCGATCCCGCCGGAGGCGATCACCTTCTGGCCGCTGCGCTGCGCGACGGCGGTGAGCAGTTCGATGTTGGGGCCGGTGAGCATGCCGTCGGAGTTGACGTCGGTGACGACGAACCGCTCACATCCGGCGGCGACGAGCCGGTCCAGAGTCTCGGGCCAGGGGCCCCCCTCTGTGGTCCAGCCGCGGGCGGCGAGGTTCTCGCCGCGCACGTCGAGGCCGATGGCGACCCGGTCCCCGTACTGGCCGATGATCCGCTCGCACCATTGGGGGTTCTCCAGGGCAGCGGTGCCGATGTTGACCCGCCTGGCGCCGGTGGACAGCGCCCGCTCAAGGGACTCGTCGTCGCGGATCCCGCCGGACAGCTCGACGTTCATCTCGAGGCTGCCGACGATGGAGCGCAGCAGCTCAGCGTTGCTGCCGCGGCCGAAGGCGGCGTCCAGGTCCACGAGGTGCAGCCATTCGGCTCCCCCGTGCTGCCATCTGAGGGCAGCGGCGAGGGGGTCGCCGAACTCCTTCTGTGACCCCGCGATCCCCTGCACGAGCTGGACGGCCTGGCCGTCCTGCACGTCGACGGCTGGCAACAGCTGCAACTTCTCCACGACGCCCAACCCTAGCTGAAACGGGGCTACCAGGACCCGAGCCAGTTCGCGATGAGCCGCGCACCGGCGGCCCCGGACTTCTCAGGATGGAACTGGGTGGAGCTCACCGGCCCCTGCTCGACGGCGGCCACGAACGTGGCGTCCTCGTGGCGGGAGAGCGTCACCAGCGCGTCCGGGGGCGGTGCGATCGCCGCGTAGCTGTGCACGAAGTAGAAGCGCTCCGCCGCCAACCCGTCGAAGAGCACGCTGCCCTCCGGCGGGGTCACGGTGTTCCAGCCCATGTGCGGCAGCCGGTGGGCGTCCAGTTCCACGACCCGTCCGTGGAACAGCCCAAGCCCTGGCGTGTCGACCCCGTGCTCGGTGCCGCCGTCGAACAGGACCTGGTGACCCACGCAGATGCCGAACAGTGGCCGTCCGGCCTCCACCCACCCGGAGATGAGCTCGACGCCCCCGGCGGCCCGCAGCCCCGCCATGCAGGCCGCGAAGGCGCCCACACCGGGCACGACGAGCGCGTCCTGGCGGCGCAGCTCTGCCAGGTCCGAGGTCACGACGAGGTCCGCGCCCGCGTTGGCGAACGCGCGGGCGGCCGAATGCAGGTTGCCCGAGCCGTAGTCGAGCAGACCCACCCGGCGGCTCAGAGCGCGCCCTTGGTGCTGGGAATGCCCTGGACCCGAGGGTCCAGCTCCACGGCGTCGCGCAGGGCGCGGGCCAGGGCCTTGAACTGGGCCTCGACGATGTGGTGGGGGTCACGGCCGGACAGCAGCCGCAGGTGGACGCAGAGGCCTGCGTTGAGGGCCAGCGCCTCCACCACGTGGTAGGTCATGGAGCCGGCGTAGGGCACTCCCGAGCCGCCGATCTGTGCGTACACCTGTCCGTCCGGCTCTCCGGAGCACACCACGTACGGGCGGCCGGCCACGTCGACGACGCAGTCCGCCACCGCCTCGTCGAGGGGCACCACGGCGTGCCCGAAGCGACGGATGCCGGACTTGTCCCCCAGCGCCTGCTTCAGCGCCTGGCCGAGGCAGATGGCGGTGTCCTCGATGGTGTGGTGCCCGTCGATGTGCAGGTCTCCCGTGGCCTCGACGGTGAGGTCGATGAGGGAGTGCTTGGACAGGGCGGTCAACATGTGGTCGTAGAACCCCACGCCGGTGCTGATGCTGGAGGCTCCTGTGCCGTCCAGGTCCACGGTGACCGTGATCCTCGATTCGCTGGTGGAGCGTTCGACGGTGGCGGTGCGGGTCACAGCGTGGTCCCTTCGATGGGTGGATTCAGGTCCTCCAGCGCGTCGCGGAGGGTGGCCATCTCGGTCGGCGTGCCCGCCGAGACGCGTAGGAAGCCGGCGGGTCCGGTCTCGCGGATCAGGATGCCACGGTCCAGCAGGTCCTGCCAGACCCGGTGCCGGTCCGCGAACCGCCCGACGAGGGTGAAGTTGGCCTCGGAGTCGATCACCGCGTAGCCGCGGCCCCTCGCCCAGGCCTCGAAGCCGCGGGCCTCCGCGGCCAGCTGACGCACCTGGGCCAGTAGCTCGTCTGCGTGGGCCAGCGCCACCCTGGCCACCGCCTGCGTCTGCGCGCTCAGGTGGTAGGGCAGCCGGACGATCCGGCACGCGTCGACGATGGCCGACGCCGCAGCCAGGTACCCCACGCGCCCGCCGGCCAGGGCGAAGGCCTTCGACATGGTCCGCGACACCACCATCCGGGGATGCCTGTCCAGCAGCTCCAGCGCCGACGGCTTGGCCGAGAACTCCTGGTAGGCCTCGTCGATCACCACGATGGCCTCGGTGCCCGAGCAGATCTCGTCGATCACCTCCACCGGCACCACGGTGCCGGTGGGGTTGTTGGGGGTGGCGATGATCACGACGGTGGGCTCCGTCTCGCGGACAGCGTCGAGGACGAGGTCCGCGGTGAGCGTGAAGTCCGGGTGCCGGGGCACGGTGACGTACTCGGTGCAGGTGTTGCGGGCGTACTCGGGGTACATCGAGTAGGTGGGGGTGAACGCCAGCACGCGGCGCCCCGGTCCGCCGAAGGCGGTGAGCAGGTGCGCCATGATCTCGTTGGACCCGTTGGCGGCCCAGATCCGCTCCGCCGTCAGCCCGTGCCCGAGGTAGGCCGCGAGATCCTCGCGCAGCGCGAGCGCCTCACGGTCCGGGTACCGGTTGAGGGTGCCGGCCGCGGTGACGATGGCCGCGGCCATCTCGTGGCGGATCAGCGGGGAGGGCGGGTACGGGTTCTCGTTGACGTTGAGCACCACGGGGACGTCCAGCTGCGGGGCACCGTAAGGCTCCTGGCCCACCAGGTCCGCCCGCAATGGCAGATCCTCCAGCGTGATCACTGCGGCCTCCGCACGGTGATGGCGTTGGCGTGCCCGGGCAGGTCCTCGGCCAGCGCGAAGCGCTCAACCCCGTCGGCGATCGCCAGCAGCGCCTCGGCCGTATAGCCGATGACGTGGACCGTCTTGATGAACGACCGCACGGTCAGCCCCGACGAGTGGCAGGCGCAGCCCGCAGTCGGCAGCACGTGGGTGGAGCCGGCCGAGTAGTCGCCCAGCGACACCGGCGCGTAGTCGCCGACGAAGATCGCGCCCGCGTTGCGGATCCTGTTGGCCACGGCCTCCGCGTTCTCGGTCTGGATCTCGAGGTGCTCGGCGGCGTAGGCGTCCGCCACGGCGACGGCCTGATCGATGTCGCGGACCATCACGACCGCCGACTGCTGGCCGCCGAGAGCGGTGCGGACCCGCTCCACGTGCCTGGTGGCGGCCACCTGCACCGCCAGCTCCTCCTGCACCCGCTGCGCAAGCTCCGCCGAGTCCGTGATGAGGACCGACGCCGCGATGGGGTCGTGCTCAGCCTGCGAGATGAGGTCCGCGGCCACGAACGCCGGGGTGGCGGTGTGGTCGGCGATGATGGCGATCTCGGTGGGGCCGGCCTCGGAGTCGATGCCCACCAGCCCGCGCACCAGGCGCTTGGCGGCCACCACGTAGATGTTGCCGGGGCCGGTGATGAGGGAGACGGGCTCGCAGAGCCCCGCGACGCCGTGCGCGAACATGGCGATGGCCTGCGCCCCGCCCACGGCGTAGACCTCCTCCACGCCGAGGATGTGACACAGGGCGAGGATGTTGGGGTGCGGGAGGCCGCCGAAGTCCTTCTGCGGCGGGGAGGCAACCGCGATCGACGCGACGCCCGCCACCTGGGCCGGCACCACGTTCATGATGACGCTGGAGGACAGGGGCGCGAGACCTCCGGGCACGTAGAGCCCCACCCGATCGACGGGGATGTTGCGCAACCCCACCCGGGCGCCCGCGGCCAGCAGCGCAGGGGCCGGGTTGCCGTCGAGTTCCAGCGCCTCGGCCACGTGGCGGCGGCGCCGGATGGCCTCGGCGAACGCGGCGGCCAGCTCCGGGTCCAGCTCCTCGGCCGCCCTGGCCAGCGCCTCCGCCGGCACCCTGAGGTGGGTGGGGTCCACCCCGTCGAAGCGCTGGGAGAACTCGCGCAGCGCGTCCTCACCGCGATGGGCCACGGCCTCGACGATGGGAGCCACGACGGAGACCGCGGCCTCCACGTCGAATTGGCCACGCGGAAGGTGGTCACGGTAGGCGTCGTTGACGCCGGTCAGGTCAAGAACTCGCAGCACGCTGCCCAAGTCTAGACCGTGCCGACGGGCTCCTCCGTGGGCCGGTCCACGCGGGGCTCCGGCCAGAAGGCGGCCATCAGCATGATGGGCGTGATAGCCGCGAAGGGCGCCACCAGCAGCGCCGACATCGACCGCAACGCCAGGTCCACGCGTACCACGTCGCCGGCCTGGGCGGCGGCGAGCCGGTCAACGAAACCGGATTCGCCCACGAGCAGCCCTGTCTGCCACGCCGTGAGGGCTGCCGCCAGCGCCGCGATCAGCGGGACAGCGATCACCACCCAGCCCTTGGGGTGCAGAATCACCCAGCCGACGGCCCCCAGGACAAGCCCGACAACGCCGGTGAGCACCGTGAACGTGACGTCCGCAGCCACCATCGCCGTCTGGCTGCGCTCGTTGATCGAGGCCGTCATGTCGTTGTTGATGGTGAAGGCGGGCAGCGGGGACAGCGAGGACCACAGCAGGCCTGCGATCACGCCCAGCGCCACCGCCGCGGCGAGGTAGGCCGCGACGCGCCAGGCGGTGCTGTCCCACAGCTCCGACAACCTGCCCCGGCGGGAGATGACCAGCACATCCTCGGCCATCAGTCCTGCCTTCCGACGCCGACGCAGCTGGGCCCGAGGACCGCCTTCAGGTCCGCGAACAGCGCCGAGGTGAGCTCCACCCGGAAACCGTCGCCCAACCTGAAGGTTTTGACCTGGTCTCCGGTGCGCAGCTGCAGGTGCACCTCCGCGGCCCCCGGGTACTGGGCGAGGATCTCCTTGATCCGGGCCACCACGCCGGGGGTGCAGCGCACGGCCGGGAGCGTCAGGGCCAGCGGCCCGACGTTGCCCTCCGCGCTGACGTGGGGCGAGACGAGGTGCTGGGCGCGCATCCGGCCGCGGTCCTCGCCGGATTCCACCGTGCCCTCCACCGCGACAATCGTGTCCGGCGCGAGGTGGGCGGCCACCTGGTCGTAGACGCGGGGGAAGACCGTCACCTCGATGGAGCTGGTCAGATCCTCCAGCACCACCTGCGCCCAGATGTTGCCGGCCTTGTTCACCCGACGGTTCACCGAGGTGATGAGGCCGCACAGCTTGGTCTGCCCGCGGAAGCCCTCGCCTGCGGCCGCTGACGCGATGGGGCGGTCACTGTTGGCCTGCAGCACGTGTTCGAGGCCGTTGAGGGGGTGGTCCGAGACGTAGAGGCCCAGCATCTCCCGCTCGAAGGCGAGCCTGGTGCGACGGTCCCATTCGTCGACCTGCGGCACCTGGGCGTGCAGGGCGGGGCCGGATGAGTCGTCGGGGAGGCTCAGTCCGAAGTCGAAGCCGTCCTGGCCGTTCTCGGCGTTGCGCTTGACGTCGATGATGGAGTCGACGGCGGTCTCGAAGATGCCCATCAGCGCGCGCCGAGCGTGGCCGAGTTCGTCGAAGGCCCCCGCCTTGATCAGCGACTCGATGGTGCGCTTGTTGCACATCAGCAGCGGGGACTTGTCCAGGAAGTCGTGGAAGTCCGTGGCCGGGCCCTTCCGCTGGCGCTCGACGATCCAGGCGCTGACAACCTTGTCGCCCACGTTGCGGACCGCGCCGAGGCCGAACCGGATGTGGTCACCCACGGGGGTGAACGCGGACTCGGAGGAGTTGACGTCCGGCGGCAGGACCTGGATGCCCATCCGGCGGCACTCGGCGAGGTAGAGGCCGGACTTGTCCTTGTCGTCGCGGACGGACTGCAGCAGGGCGGCCATGTACTCGACGGGGTGGTTGGCCTTCAGCCACGCCGTCCAGTAGGAGACCAGGCCGTAGGCGGCGGAGTGTGCCTTGTTGAACGCGTAGTCCGAGAACGGCAGCAGGATGTCCCACACGGTGCGGACCGCGTCCTGCGAGTAGCCCCGCTCCTGCATCCCGCCGGAGAAGATCTCGTACTGGGCGTCCAGTTCGGACTTCTTCTTCTTGCCCATGGCGCGGCGCAGCATGTCCGCGCTGCCGAGCGAGTATCCGGCCAGCTGCTGGGCGATGGCCATCACCTGCTCCTGATACACGATCAGGCCGTAGGTCTCCCCCAGGATGGGCTCCAGCGCCTCGGCGAGCTCCGGATGGATGGGCTCCACCGGCTCGCGGCCGGTCTTGCGACGCGCGTACTTGTTGTGCGAGTCGGCGCCCATGGGGCCGGGTCGGTACAGGGCGCCCACGGCGGAGATGTCCTCGAAGCAGTCCGGCTGCATCTGGCGCAGCAGGGCCCGCATGGGTCCGCCGTCGAGCTGGAACACCCCCAGCGTGTCTCCGGCCTGGAGCAGCGCGTAGGTGGCCGGGTCGTCGAGGGTGAGGGTGTCGAGGTCCACGTCGATGCCCTTGTTGAGCTTGACGTTGCGCACCGCGTCGTCGAGCACCGTGAGGTTGCGCAGGCCCAGGAAGTCCATCTTGATCAGCCCGAGGGACTCGCAGCCGGGGTAGTCGAACTGGGTGATGATGGCCCCGTCGGCCTCCCGCTTCATGAGCGGGATGATGTCGATCAGCGGGGAGGCGGACATGATGACACCGGCGGCGTGCACGCCCCACTGGCGTTTCAGCCCCTCCAGCCCCATGGCTGTGTCCACGACGGTGCGCACGTCCGGGGAGCCCTGGTACAGCTCGCGGAACTCGCTGCCCTCGTTGTAGCGCTTGTGGTTCTCGTTGAACAGGTCCGCCAGCGGGACCCCCTTGCCCATCACGTCGGCGGGCATGGCCTTGGTGATCTGCTCGCCGATGGCGAAGGGCATGTCCAGCACGCGCGCGGCGTCCTTGACGGCGGCCTTGGCCTTGATGGAGCCGTAGGTGACGATCTGCGCCACCTTGTCCGAGCCGTACTTCTCGGTGACGTAGGCGATCACCTCGCCGCGGCGGCGGTCGTCGAAGTCGATGTCGAAGTCCGGCATGGAGACGCGCTCGGGGTTGAGGAAGCGCTCGAACAGAAGACCGTGCTCGATGGGGTCCAGGTCTGTGATGCGCATCGCGTAGGCCACCATGGAGCCTGCGCCCGAGCCTCGGCCGGGGCCGACACGGACCCCGTTCTTCTTCGCCCAGTTGATGAAGTCCGCCACCACCAGGAAGTAGCCGGTGAAGCCCATCTGCGTGATGATGCCCATCTCGAAGTGCGCCCGGTCCGCGACCTCGGCGGACACTCCCCCGGGATAGCGCGCGGCGAGCCCGCGCTGGACCTCCTTGAGGAACCAGGTGTCCTCGGTCTCCCCCTCGGGGCAGGGGAACTTCGGCATGTAGGTGCCGGAGCCCTCGTCGAAGGTGGTCTCGATGCGTTCGGCGATGGCCAGCGTGTTGTCGCAAGCCTCGGGCAGTTCGTGGAAGAGGGCGCGCATCTCCGCGGGCGACTTCATGTAGTAGCCGTTGCCGTCGAACTTGAACCTGTCCGTCTGCGCCTTGCGGGAGCCCGCGGAGACGCACAGCAGCGTGTCGTGGGCGTCGGCGTCGTCGGCGTGGACGTAGTGCGAGTCGTTGGTGGCCACCAGCGGCAGCCGCAGGTCCTTGGCGAGCCTGAGCAGGTCGTGCCGGACCCGGGTCTCGATCTCCAGCCCGTGATCCATCAGCTCGACGAAGAAGTTGCCCTCGCCGAAGATGTCGCGGAACTCGGCGGCGGTGGCGAGCGCGTTGTCGTACTGGCCGAGCCGCAGGAACGTCTGCACCTCCCCTGAGGGGCAGCCGGTGGTGGCGATGAGGCCCTTCCCGTACAGGTTGAGCAGTTCCCGGTCCGCGCGCGGCTTGTAGAAGAACCCCTCCAGCGAGCTGCGTGTGCTGAGCCGGAAGAGGTTGTGCATGCCTTCCTGGTTGGAGGCCCACATCGTCATGTGGGTGTAGGCGCCCTTGGAGGCCACGTCGTCGCCGGTCCCGTCTCCGAACTGGACCCGCTTGCGCTCGGAGCGGTGGGTGCGGGGAGTGAGGTAGGCCTCGAGCCCGATGATGGGCTTGACGGCGAATTCCTTCGAAGCCTTGTAGAACTCGTAGGCGCCGAACAGGTTGCCGTGGTCCGTGATGGCCAGCGCCGTCATGCCGAGCTTCTCGGCCTGCTTGAACATGTCCTTGACGCGGGCGGCGCCGTCGAGCATGGAGAACTCGGAGTGGTTGTGGAGGTGAACGAAGGTATCGGCCATCTGTCATCTCCTCCATCCGTCAGCGGGCGACGGGACCCCACCATACTCGCCCCTGGCCGCGCCGGCCCTGTGGCGCGGCCGGTGGGTCACGCCACCGCCCCCAGCACCTGCACGGCGACGATCTTGGCGATGATCCCCAACGCGAACAGGGCGGCGTAGCCCGCGTCGAGACGCCCGTCGCTGACCCGTGAGGTGGCGAACGACAGGATGGCCGGCTGGCCGATGTAACCCGCGAAGCCCCCGGCGGCGCGAGGGGCGCTGAGCCCCAGGAACCTGGCGCCCGCGAGGAAGACGACGGCGGAGAACGCGACGATGATGGCCGCCAGGAGCCCGGCCCGGAGCCCGGTGGCGGTGAGCGCCTGGTCGGCGAACAGCGGCCCCGAGGCCAGGCCGACGCTGGCGAGGAACAGCAGCAGGCCCAGTTGCCGGATGGTGAGGTTGACGGTGAGCGGCATGGCCCAGATCAGCGGGCCGGTGCGGTGGGTGGCGCCCAGCACCATGCCCACCAGGAGAGGTCCGGCTGCGGAGCCGAGGGAGAACACGGCCTCTCCGGGCATGGGGACCGCGATCGTGCCGATCAGCAGGCCGGCCACCAGCCCCAGGCCGAGCGCGAGGGCATCCACCTCTGCGACTCGTCGCTCGGAGTCCCCCAGGAACGTCGACAGGTCGTCCAACTCCTCCTGGGGTGCCACCGCCAGGACCCGGTCGCCGAGCTGCAGGACGAGGTCGTCACGGGCGAGGAGATCCGAGTCGCCGCGGCGCACCCGGGTGATCACCGCCCCGAAGCGCCCCGGGAGGTTGAGCTGCGCCACGGTACGCCCCGCCACCGACGGCGAGGACACCACGAACCGCGTGAAGTCCACGAAGGCGCGGTCGTCGGTCAGCTCCCGGGACAGCCGGTGCCCGAGGTAGGCGATCGCCTCCTCAACGGCGGCCGGTGCGCCCACCACGAGCACCTCGTCCCCGGCCTGCAGGTCCTCACCGGGGGCCAGGACCCGGGTGCGGGCGTCGCGGACGAGGTAGCTCATCTTGATGCTCTCGTCCGCCCAGCCGGGCACGCCCCGCTGGGAGGTGGGCCTCTTGACGTGCACGGACTCGGCCACGATGGCGTCGGCCGAGGCGGGCGCCGGGTCGTTCCGGCCGGGCCACTTCCGTCCCACCACGAGCGCCACCACGACGATGGCCAGGATCACGCCCACCGGGTAGCCGAGGGCGTAGCCGACGGCGGCGTCGGGGCTGCCGGTGGCTGCGGTGGCGGCGGCGAGTGCCGGAGTCGAGGTGAGCGCGCCCGCGATGAGCCCGGCCACCATGCCGGTGCCGAGGCCCAGCCAGGAGCCGATCATCGAGGCTAGGGCCGTCACGGCGGCAATGGCCGCCACCGCGAGGATCATCAGCGGGAGTTGGCGCCGGAGGTCTGAGAAGAAGGTCTCCCCCGCCGCGATGCCCACGGTGTAGACGAACAGGGCGAGCCCGAGTGTGGAGATCAGGGCCAGTCCGTCGCCGAGCGCGGGGTCAAGCGCGCCCACGGCGAGGCCGACGAACAAGGCCCCCGCGGCGCCGAGCTTGAGGGGCCCGAAGGGAATCATGCCGAACGCGGCGCCCAACGCCACGACCAGCATGATGGTCAGCAGGGGCGACGACGCGAGCAGGCCCAGCACGGTGACTCCTCCCCCGCCCGTTCACTCGTCCGGGCAGTCAGCAGGCTAGCGCTTCACGAAACGCGGGCGGCTCAGGGCTCGTTCAACCAGGTGAGGTGCGAGCCGTCCTCCACGATGTGGTGGACCAGCTCCGCGTTGAACTCAGCGCCGTACTCGGCCGTGATGTGTGCCTGGAAGGCGTCGTCGTCGCGGTACTGCTCGAAGACGAACCAGCGGCGCGGGTGGTCCTCCCGGGTGAACGGGAGGAACACCACGTTGCCGGGCTCCTGGCGGACCTTCTCGGTGAGGCCAGCCATCAACTCGGCGACCCGATCCTCGTGTCCGGGCAGCGCGGTGAACTCGGCGAACAGTGTCTTCATCTGCCGAGCCTATCCCTGTGGGACCCTCCCGGTGCGAGACAGCCCCATCGGCCTGACGCAGGACACCAATGGTCGTCTCCGCTGGCTTGTCGGGGGTTCAGGTCCAAAGGGTCCCGCTCCCGAGCGCAAGGGTGGGGGACGGCAGGGCGGCACTGCGCAGCGGTGCCCAACCCGACGACCACCCAACCGGCATCCCGCCCAAGCAGACCCACCCCCAACGCCGCCCCGCCGGCCCACACCCGGAGCAGACAACGCCACAAGCCAGACGAGTGCGGGGAGAAACGCGTGAAGGTGATAGTCACGACCCTTCGAGACGGCACCCGCGCCTTCGGCGGCGCGCCTCCTCAGGGAGCGATGGGGACAGGCCACGCCGCTACGCGGGCGGCCCTCCTCAGGGAGCGATGGGGACAGGCCACGCCGCTCCGCGGGCGGCCCCACCTCAGGGACCGAAACCCCGACTGACAATCGAAGATGACCGCTAGACCAGCAGCTGGCGCTCCTGGGGCCCGATCGGCCGTGGGAGCTTCGACGAGCCGCTGAGGTGCTCGTCGACGCCCTGCGCGCAGGACCGACCCTCCGCGATCGCCCACACGATCAGCGACTGCCCGCGGCCCGCGTCGCCGCACACGAACACGTGCTCCACGCTGGTGCGGTACTTGTCATCGCGCACGATGTTGCCGCGGGGATCGAGCTCCACCCCGAGCTCCTCGACCAGGCCGGTCTGCTGGGGCCCGGTGAACCCCATCGCCAGCAGCACCAACTGGGCCGGGATGTGCCGCTCGGTGCCCTCGACCGGCACGAAGCGGCCGGCGTCGAAGCGGACCTCGACGATGTCCAGGCCGGCGACCCGGCCCTGGTCGTCGCCCACGAACCGGTTGGTGGACACGGAGTACACCCGGTCCCCGGCCTCCTCGTGCGCCGAGGTGATCTTGAACGTCATCGGGTAGGTGGGCCACGGCTGGCCCGCGGGGCGGTCCCCCGGGGGCATGGGCAGGATCTCAAGCTGGGTGATGGATCGTGCGCCCTGCCGGGTGGAGGTGCCGAGGCAGTCGGCGCCGGTGTCACCGCCGCCGATGATCACCACGTCCTTGCCCTCGGCGGTGATCTGGTCCGCCACCTCTTCGCCGAGCGCGGCGCGGTTGGCCTGGGGCAGGAACTCCATGGCCTGATGGATGCCTGCGAGCTCGCGCCCGGGGACGGGCAGGTCGCGGGGAACGGTGGAGCCGACGGCGAGCACCACGGCCTCGTAGCGGTCCAGGAGTTCCTTGCCCGTGATGTCGACGCCCACGTTGACGCCGGTCTTGAACTGGGTCCCTTCCAGCACCATCTGCTTGAGGCGGCGGTTGAGGACGGCCTTCTCCATCTTGAACTCGGGGATGCCGTACCGCAGCAGGCCGCCGATGGCGTCGGCACGCTCGTAGACCACGACGGTGTGCCCGGCGCGGGTCAGCTGCTGCGCCGCGGCGAGGCCGGCCGGCCCGGAGCCGACGACGGCCACCGTCTTGGCGGTGTGCCACTCAGGCTGTTGCGGGAAGACGCGGGAGTCCTCCCACGCCTTGTCGATGATGGCCACCTCGACGTTCTTGATGGTCACCGCGTCCATGTTGATCGCCACCACGCAGGCCGTCTCGCAGGGCGCCGGGCAGAGGCGGCCGGTGAACTCCGGGAAGTTGTTGGTGGCGTGCAGCCGGTCCAGCGCGGCCTGCCACTCGTCGCGCCAGACCAGGTCGTTCCACTCGGGGATGAGGTTGCCCAGCGGGCAGCCGTTGTGGCAGAACGGGATGCCGCAGTCCATGCAGCGGCCGGCCTGCTGGGAGATGATCGGCAGGAGGGCCTTGCCCGGGGTGCCCGGGTAGACCTCCTTCCAGTCGTGCACGCGCTCCTCCACGGGGCGACGCTCGGCCACCTGCCGTGGCGTGGTCATGAAACCCTTGGGATCAGCCATGAGCGGCCTCCATCATCAGTGTGGTGGTGTCCTCGTCGGACAGCCCGTCGGAGACGGACTGGGCCTTGACGGCCATGATGCGGGCGAAGTCGCGCGGTTGCACCTTCGTGAAGCGGAGGCGCAGGTCCTCGTCGCTGAGCTGGAGCAGCTCGTCGGCGACCAGGGAGCCTGTCTCGGCGCGGTGCTCGTCCATCAGCTCCCGGATCCGTGCCACGTCCTCAGGCTCCGGGTCGACCGGGTCCGCCAACTCGGTGTTGAGGCGCAGCGGGTTCAGATCCAGCACCCAGGCCACGCCACCGGACATGCCGGCGGCGAAGTTGCGGCCGGTGGGCCCGATGACGAGGACCTCGCCGCCGGTCATGTACTCGCAGCCGTGGTCCCCCACGCCCTCGACGACGGCGGTGGCCCCGGAGTTGCGCACGCAGAAGCGCTCGCCCACCAGGCCGCGCAGGAACATAGCCCCTGAGGTGGCGCCGTAGCCGATGACGTTGCCTGCGACGATCTGCTCGGCGGGGTCGAAGCGCACCCCCTGCGGCGGGGTGACGACGAGGCGTCCGCCCGAGAGTCCCTTGCCGAAGTAGTCGTTGGAGTCACCGATGAGCCGCAGCGTGATGCCGCGGGGCAGGAAGGCGCCGAAGCTCTGGCCGCCGGTGCCGGTGAGCGTGAACTCGATGGTGCCTGGCTCCAGGCCCTTGCCCTCGGTGGCCTTGGTCACCTCGTGGCCCAGCATGGTGCCGACGGTGCGGTCCACGTTGCGCACCGGCAACGACTGGCGCACCTGCTCGCCGCGGGCGAGCGCGGGCTCCGACAGCCGGATCAGCTCGACATCCAGCTTCGAGTCCAGGCCGTGGTCCTGGACCGTGGTGCAGTGGCGCTGCGTGCCCTCGGGGACGTCGATCTGCGTAAGGATGGGCGAGAGGTTGAGGCCGTGGGTCTTCCAGTGGCCAACCGCCTTGCCGACGTCCAGCAGGTCCGCCCGTCCGACGGCCTCTTCGAGGGAGCGCAGCCCGAGGGAGGCGAGCAGCTCGCGCACCTCGCGCGCCATGAACATGAAGAAGTTGACCACGTGGTCCGGGTCCCCGTGGAACTTGCCCCGGAGGAACGGGTTCTGCGTGGCCACACCCACCGGGCAGGTGTCCTTGTGGCAGACGCGCATCATGATGCAGCCGGCCACCACGAGGGGCGCAGTCGCGAACCCGAACTCCTCGGCGCCGAGCAGCGCTGCGATGAGCACGTCCCGGCCGGTCTTGAGCTGGCCGTCGCACTGGACGACGATGCGGTCACGCAGCCCGTTGAGCAGCAGCGTCTGCTGCGTCTCGGCCAGGCCGAGCTCCCACGGGGCGCCGGCGTGCTTGAGCGAGGTCAGGGGCGCCGCGCCGGTGCCGCCGTCGTGGCCGGAGATCAGCACCACGTCCGCCTTGGCCTTGCTGACGCCCGCCGCGACCGTGCCGACGCCGATCTCGGAGACCAGCTTGACGTGCACCCGCGCCGAGGGGTTGGCGCACTTGAGGTCGTGGATCAGCTGCTTGAGGTCCTCGATGGAGTAGATGTCGTGGTGCGGCGGCGGGGAGATGAGGCCCACGCCGGGCGTCGAGTGACGCGTCTTGGCCACCCACGGGTAGACCTTCGGGCCGGGCAGCTGGCCGCCCTCGCCAGGCTTGGCGCCCTGGGCCATCTTGATCTGGATGTCGTCGGCGTAGGTGAGGTACTCCGAGGTCACGCCGAAGCGGCCGGAGGCCACCTGCTTGATGGCGGAGCGGCGGGCCGGGTCGTGGAGCCGCTCCGGGTCCTCGCCGCCCTCGCCGGTATTGGACTTGCCGCCGATGCGGTTCATCGCGACGGCGAGGGTCTGGTGGGCCTCCATGGAGATGGAGCCGTAGCTCATGGCGCCGGTGGAGAACCGCCTGACGATGCTCTCGACGGGCTCCACCTCGTCGATGCTGATCGGCTCTGTGGGCTTGAAGTCCATCAGAGAGCGCAGCGTCATGATCCGCGAGGAGTTGTCGTTGACCAGCGAGGTGTAGCGCTGGAACATCGTGTAGTCGCCGGTGGAGGTGGCGTGCTGGAGGCGGAAGACCGTCTCCGGGTCGAACAGGTGCGGCTCACCCTCGCGGCGCCACTGGTACTCGCCGCCCACCAGGAGGTTGCGGTGCGCGAGCGGGATGCCATCCGTGGGGTAGGCGGTCGTGTGCCGGGCCTGGATCTCGTCTGCCAGCTGGCCCAGGCCGAGGCCTCCGAGCCGGCTCGTGGTGCCGGTGAAATAGCGGTCCACCACGTCCTGGCTGAGGCCGACGCACTCGAAGATCTGCGCGCCGGTGTACGAGGCGATGGTGGAGACGCCCATCTTGCTCATCACCTTCAGCACGCCCTTGGACAGCGCCTTGGCGACGTTGGCGATGGCCTTCTCGGCGCTCACCTCGACGTACATCTCCCGGCGGGCCAGGTCCTCCGCGGACTCGAACACCAGGTACGGATTGATGGCGGCGGCTCCGAAGCCGATCAGGAGCGCCATGTGGTGAACCTCGCGCACGTCGCCGGCCTCCACCACGAGGCCCACCTGGGTGCGGGTCTTCTCCCGCACCAGGTGATGGTGCACGGCCGCGGTGAGCAGCAGCGACGGGATGGGCGCCAGCTGGGCGGTGGCGTGCCGGTCCGACAGGACGATCGCGCGGGCTCCGCCGCGGATGGCCGCGGACACCTCGTGGCAGATCTCCTCGATCTTCTTCTCCAGCGCCCTGCCGCCGCCGGCCACCTTGTACAGGCCGTGCACCACGTGGGTGCCGTACCCGGGCAGTTCGCCGTCCTTGTTGAGGCGCACGATCTTGGCCAGCTGCTCGGAATCCAGGACCGGCCGGTTCATGGTGAGCTGCCTGGCCGCCTCCGGGGTGGGCTCCAGCAGGTTGCGCTCGGGTCCGATCTTGGTGGTCAGCGAGGTGACGAGCTCCTCGCGGATCGCGTCCAGCGGCGGGTTGGTCACCTGCGCGAACAGCTGCTTGAAGTAGTCGAAGATCAGCCGCGGCCGGCTACTCAGCACCGCGATCGGCGAGTCCGTGCCCATGGAGCCGATCGGCTCGGTGCCGGTGTTGGCCATGGGGGCGATGATGAGGCGGAGTTCCTCTTCGGTGTAGCCGAACACCTGCTGGCGGCGGATCACGGAGGCGTGGGAGTGCACGATGTGCGCACGACCCGGAAGGGCGTCGAGCTCGATCTTGTTCTCCGCCACCCACTTCTCGTAGGGGTGCTCAGCGGCGAGCGAGCCCTTCACCTCGTCGTCGGAGAGGATCGTGTGCTTCTCCAGGTCCACCAGGAGCATGCGGCCCGGCTGGAGGCGCCCCTTGCGGATCACGTCTCCGGCCTCGATGGGCAGCACTCCGGCCTCCGAGGCGAACACCACGAGTCCGTCGGCGGTCTCCCAGAAGCGTCCCGGGCGCAGGCCGTTGCGGTCCAGGCAGCCACCGATGATGGTGCCGTCGGTGAACGTCATGCAGGCGGGCCCGTCCCAGGGCTCCATGATCATCGAGTGGTACTCGTAGAACGCGCGGCGCTGCGGGTCCATCTCGGCGTGGCCCTCCCACGCCTCGGGGATCATCATGAGGACGGCGTGCGGCAGGGAGCGCCCGCCGAGGTGCAGCAGCTCGAGCACCTCGTCGAACGAGGCCGAATCCGAGCCGTCGGGGGTGCAGATCGGGAACAGCTTCTCCAGGGTTCCGGGGAACTTGTCCGACGTGAGCAGCGCCTCCCTGGCGCGCATCCAGTTGCGGTTGCCGCGCACGGTATTGATCTCGCCGTTGTGGGCGATCATGCGGTAAGGGTGCGCCAGCTCCCAGGCCGGGAACGTGTTGGTGGAGAAGCGTGAGTGGACCAGGGCAAGCGCTGACTCGATCCGCTCGTCGTGAAGCTCCGGGAACACCTCCTCCAGCTGCGCGGTGGTGAGCATGCCCTTGTAGACCAGTGTCCGCGCCGACAGCGAGGCGAAGTAGAGGCCTGTCTCGTGCTGGGCGCGGCGGCGAAGGACGTAGGCCACCCGGTCCAGGTCGATCCCCGTCTGCCCCTCGCGGCCTGCCACGATCAGGTGCTCGAAGCGTGGCATCGCGCCGATCGAGATGGGCGAGAGCGTCGAGGTCTCCACGGGCACCTCACGCCAGGCGAGCACGTCGAGCTCCAGCTCCCCGGCGATCGCCTCGACGGCGGCCTTGACCTCGGCGCGTCGCGCGTCGTCGGTGGGCAGGAAGGCCAGGCCGACGGCGTACTCGCCGGCCTCCGGCAGGTGGACCCCCGCCACGGCACGCAGGAACCGGTCCGGGACCTGGATCAGGATGCCGGCGCCGTCACCGGCTGCCTCGTCGGCGCCGGTGGCGCCGCGGTGGTCCAGATTGCGCAGAGCCTCGAGCCCCTGGGCCACGATCCGGTGCCGGGGCACGCCGTCGAGTTGGGCCACGAAGGCGACACCGCAGGCGTCGTGCTCGTAGGACGGGTCGTAGAGACCCACCTTTTCGCGGTGCGGGAACACGCTCTGAGCCATCTACTGGTCCTCCTCGAAGTCATTCAGGACATGCTGCGGCCGGGCCACAGCGAGGAAACAGTATGCGGGCGGCCTGCGCCGAGCAACTGAATCCATGCCCGGTGGCAGAGCGTAAGGCAATTGTTACCTGGCCGAAACATCAGTCCAGAATGAGCGAGTCGTGGCCTGAGCGCACGGCGACGATCCCCGCCCCGAGGTCCACGCGGAACTCGGCCGCGCCCTCGGCGGAGGAGCAGCGGTAGACCAGCTCGGTGTTGCTTCGGTGGAGAACCTCCAGTGAGGCCGTGGCCAGCCAGGGGTGACGACGGCGGAACGCGATCGCGGCCTGATAGCGGCGGTGGAGGGGCTCACCCAGCGCGGACAGCTCGTCGGGCGTGGCGGGCAGCGGCGGGCGGACCTCGTCGTCGCCATGCCAGGCCTCGGTCTTCGTGCCGGTGAATCCCTGCTCGTCGCCGTAGTAGACGCTGGGCATGCCGGGCAGCGTCATCAGGATGGTCGCCGCGAGGCCGGCCCGCTGGGCGCCCACGGTGGTGGCGATGCGGGTGACGTCGTGGTTGCCGACGAAGATCTGGGGCAGGAACTCGGCGCAGAACACGGCGTGACGCTCAAACGCGTGAGCCAGCTCCCAGAGGTTCTCGTCCTTGAGCGAGCTCCAGATCGCCTTCCACAGCTCGTACTGGGTCAGCGAGTCCAGCGTCGATTCGCGGACGAAGGCGGAGTAGTCGCCGTGGATGACCTCGCCGAGGAGGACGGCGTCAGGGAACTCGGCCCGGACGCGCTCGGCGACGTCGCGCCAGAATCGGGTGGGGACGGCGTAGGCCACGTCCAGGCGCCATCCGGCGATGCCGCGCCGGAGCCAGTGGAGCATGGCGTCGGCGACCAGGTCCAGGACCGCCGGATTGTCGTGATTGAGCTCCACGAGGGAGTCGTGCCCCTCCCAGCCCTTGGGGTGGCCGTTCTCCTGACGGATCAGCTCCGGGCGCTCGGCCACCAGCGGGTGTTCACGGGCAACATGGTTGAACACCCCGTCGAGCATGACGTTGATCCCGCGGGCGCGGGCTCCGGCGATCAAGCGGTCGAAGTCTGCGTCGTCGCCCAGCCGGGAATCGATGCGGAAGTGGTCCAGCGTGTCGTAACCGTGGGAGACCGACGCGAA
Source organism: Tessaracoccus luoxuelianae (assembly GCF_054483915.1). NCBI lineage: Bacteria > Bacillati > Actinomycetota > Actinomycetes > Propionibacteriales > Propionibacteriaceae > Tessaracoccus > Tessaracoccus luoxuelianae. The sequence goes on from NZ_CM137013.1 coordinate 2,237,492, forward strand.
CACAGGACCGAGCAGGAGCCCGTTGCAGCCGAGCTCGACGAGGTAGTCCAGCCATCCCTCCAGCCGGGTCAGCCGGTGCGCGGGATCGCCATGCTCGTTTCGGATCGGCGCCCCCGTCGCTCCCAGGGGATAGACCTGCCACCAGATCGCGTGCTCCATCAGGCCCATGCGGGGTCCTCCTCGTCGGCTCTGCCCCAGGCTACTCCCAGCGCCCGTCAGGCGGCGATCAGGCGCTCGAAGTCGTCCTTCATCTCACCGGCCGACAGCCCGTTCCACACCACTCGCATCAGGCGGTCCTCGCCGAAGCCCAGCACGTAGGTGCCGTGGTCCACCTCGTAGCCGCCTGAGGGCAGCTGCTTGCCCTCGGCGATGTCGATGCCGAGGCTCATCGCGGCGGGCATGATGTCCTCCAGCGGGCCGCTGAGGCCAACAAACGAGTCATCCACGCGCGCCAGGTACTCCCGGAGCACCTCGGGGGTGTCGCGGGCGGGGTCCGTGGTGACCACGATGAGGGTGATGTCGTCGATGAGGTCCTCGGGGAGGCGACGCTTGGCGGTGGCCATGTCCGCCATGATCCCCGGGCACACGTCGGGGCAGTTGGTGTAGCCGAAGAACAGCGCCACCGCGCTGGTGGTGGGCCCCGTGGCCAGGTTGTAAGGCTGCCCGAACTGGTCGGTCAGCGTCACGTCAGGAAGCGGGTTGCCGCCGTCGGCCAGCATGGTTCCGTTCCACTCACTCTGGCCCATGTTGACGCTGGCCACGGGCCCCTCGTCGGGGGTGCAGCCGGCCAGGAGCCCCACCGCGCCGACGCCGAGGAGTCCGCGCCGAGAGATCACCGGCGGGCCCTCTCGACGCCACCGGCGAGCTCGTCGGCGAGCCTGCGGAGGCGGCCGAGGTCTGTCTGCAGGTCCAGCCCGTCGGAGTCCAGGCACTTCAGGAGGGCCGATCCCACGATGACCAGGTCCGCGTAGCGACCCACCTCGGCAGCCTGGTCCCCGTTCGAGACGCCCAGGCCGATGCCGATGGGGAGCCCCTGGTCCACGGCCCGGGCCCGGGCCGTGATGATGGGGGCCGCGTCCGAGGTGGCGGTGCGGGTGCCGGTGACGCCCATCACGCTGGAGGCGTAGACCCAGCCGCGACACGACGCCATGGTGAGCGCGATCCGCTCCTCCGTCGACGACGGCGCGATCAGGAACACCCGGTCCAGGCCGTAGTTGTCCGTGGCCTCATGCCATTCCGGGCAGTCGTCCGGCGGCAGGTCCGGGGTGATCACACCTGCCCCGCCGGCGGCGGCGAGGTCGCGGGCGAACGCGTCAGGGCCGTAGGCCTCGATGAGGTTCCAGTACGTCATCACCATGGGCGTGGCGGTTGTCTGCGCCACGGCTTCGACGGCGAGGAACGCGTCGCGGGTGCGCACGCCCCTGGCGCGGGCCTTGGCGGTGGCGTGCTGGATGACCAGACCGTCCATCAGCGGGTCCGAGTACGGCATGCCGATCTCGACGATGTCCACCCCGCGACCCTCGACGCCCTCGGTGATGGCCTTCACCGCGGTGATCGAATCCGCGACACTCGGGTACCCCACCGGCAGGTACCCCACCAGCGCCGGGCGTCCCGCGTCCAGTGCGCGGGCGACGACCTGGCCGGAGATTCCGAGCCGGTCAGCGTCTGTGAACTGGCTCATTCCATGCCCCCGACGGTCTGGTCCGGCTGGCCCGACAACCCGAAGTACTCGAACGCCGTGGCCACGTCCTTGTCCCCGCGACCCGACAGGTTCACCAGGATCGTGGGGCGGGCCGACGGGTCCTCCTCCGCAATCCTCAGACCCAGCCGTCGGGCTCCCGCCAGGGCGTGGGCGGACTCGATGGCCGGGATGATGCCCTCGGTGCGGCTCAGCAGCCGGAAGGCGTCCATGGCCTCGTCGTCGGTGATGCCCTCGTAGACCGCGCGCCCGGTGTCGGCCAGCCAGGCGTGCTCCGGCCCGACTCCTGGGTAGTCCAGCCCGGCGGAGATGGAGTGCGACTCGATGGTCTGCCCGTCCTCGTCCTGCAGGACGTAGGTGCGGGCGCCGTGCAGCACGCCCGGGGTGCCCGCGACGATGGTGGCCGCGTGCCTGCCCGTCGCGATTCCCTCCCCCTCGGCCTCGAAGCCGTAGAGCTTGACGTTCTCGTCGGGGATGAAGTCGAAGAACATGCCGATGGCGTTGGAGCCGCCGCCCACACACGCCGCGACATAGTCGGGCAGGGCGCCGTGGTCGTCCAACATCTGCTGGCGCGCCTCGGTGGAGATGATCCGCTGCAGCTCGCGCACCATGTACGGGAACGGGTGCGGTCCGCCGACGGTGCCGATCAGGTAGTGCGTGGACTCGACGGTGGTGACCCAGTCCCGCATCGCCTCGTTCATGGCGTCCTTCAGCGTCCGCGAGCCTGACGCCACGGCGTACACCTCGGCGCCGAGCAGCTGCATGCGCGCCACGTTGAGGGCCTGGCGCTTGGTGTCCACCTCGCCCATGTAGACGCGACACTCCAGCCCCAGCAGCGCGGCCGCGGTGGCGGTGGCCACGCCGTGCTGGCCGGCGCCGGTCTCGGCGATCACGCGGGTCTTGCCCATCCGCTTGGTGAGCAGCGCCTGACCGAGCACGTTGTTGATCTTGTGCGCGCCGGTGTGGTTGAGGTCCTCGCGCTTGAGCAGGATGCGGGCGTTGCCGCACAGCTTGGAGAAGTTCTCCGCCTCCGAGATGGGGGTGGGGCGCCCCGAGTAGTCGCGCTGGAGGCGGGCGAGTTCGGCGTGGTAGGCGGGATCCGCCTGCGCCGCGTCGAACGCGACGGTGAGCTCGGTCAGCGCCGCCTGCAGCGCCTCGGGCACGAATCGGCCGCCGAAGCGTCCGAAGTGGCCCCTGTCATCTGGCACGCTCATGCGTCCTGCCTTTCTGCTGCGGACCTGAAGTCCGCGATGGCCCGGGAGGGGTCGCCGTGCTTGACGAGCGCCTCCCCCACGAGGATCACGTCTGCGCCGGCCGCCGCGACGGCGGCCACGTCGTCGGTGGTGAGGATGCCGGATTCCGCGACCCTGACAGCCGTGCCGCCGATCCGCTCCGCCAACGCGCCGAAGGTGGACAGGTCCACCTCCAGGGTCTTGAGGTTGCGGTTGTTGACGCCGATCAGCTGGAAGCCGAGCGCAAGCGCCCGGTCCACCTCGTCGACGGTGTGGGTCTCGACGAGCGCCGTCATGCCGAGCTCGTGGGTGAGGGCGCCGAATCTGGCGAGCTCCTCATCGGTGAGCGCCGCGACGATCAGCAGCACCAGGTCCGCCCCGTGGGCGCGGGCCTCGTGGAACTGGTACTCCTCCACCATGAAGTCCTTGCGGAGCACGGGGATGCCGACGGCGGCTCGGACCGCCTCGAGGTCTGCCAGGCTGCCGCCGAACCGCCGCTGCTCGGTGAGGACCGAGATGGCCGCGGCGCCGCCCGCCTCGTACGAGGCGGCCAGCGCTGCCGGGTCCGCGATATCCGCGAGGTCACCCTTCGACGGAGACTTTCGCTTGACCTCAGCGATCACGGCCATCCCGGGCGCACGGAACCGGGGCATGGGGTCCAGAGCGGGCGCGGCCTGCTCGGCCGCGCGCATCACGTCAGCCAGGGGGGTTCGCGCCCTGCGCTGCTCGAGGTCTAGCCGGACTCCGGCGATGATGTCGTCCAGGACGGTCACGGCTGCCCGTAGCCCATGGCTTTCATGACCAGGGCGAGCACGGCGGCGATGGCCACGATGACCCCGCCAGTGATCACGAGCGCCCAGTGCGGGCCCATGAGGGATCCCGCGGCCGCGATGATGAAGCCGAGGGCGGCGATGCCCGAGGCGGCCCAGGCCATGGGGCTCTTGCCGTGGTGGTAGTACTGCGGAGTGCGCGCCATTGCCGTGAGCCTTTCGTCGCTTCAGGTATGCGCCGAGACTACCGTGCGTCCCCAGCGCGGTGCACGTCCTGCTCGTCGGTGGGATCGGCCCCGGAATCCATCGCGGCCCACAGGTCGACGGGGTGCGCGCCGTCCGCGCGGCGGCGGGTCACCCAGCCCGGCCCCCACCACACCATGCCGAGCAGGGCGATGGCGGAGGCCGCGAATCCGGCCAGCGACACCCACTGCCCGGCCTGACCCGCCCACCCGGCGGCCGCGACCGCCAGGGCGGTGAGGGCCACGCCCAGGAACCGCAGCTGGAGCCCGCGCAGCATCAGCGAGAGCCCGAGGCCCGCCGCCAGCGCCCATCCGAGGGAGGCAACCCCGCTGCCAGCGGCCTGCGCCGAGAACCCCGCGGTCAGCGCGCCGGCCAGCGCCAGCAGCGTGACGGCCCACCGTCCGGTCACGCCGTGCCCATCGCCTCTGCCCGCGCGAGCGCCGTGATGACGGCCTGCGCCTTGTGACGGCATTCGGCGTCCTCGGTCTCCGGGACCGAATCGGCGACGATGCCCGCCCCCGCCTGGACGTGGGCCACGCCGTCGGACAGGACAGCGGTGCGGATGGCGATGGCCACGTCCGAGTTGCCGGCGAAGTCGAAGTAGCCCACCACGCCGCCGTAGAGCCCCCGCCGCGACACCTCCAGCCTGTCGATGATCTCCATGGCGCGCACCTTCGGCGCCCCGGACAGGGTGCCGGCGGGAAAGCAGGCCAGGACCGCGTCGAGGGCGCTGCGCCCGTAGGCCAGGCGCCCGGAGACCGCGGCCTCCAGATGCATGATGTGGCTGTAGCGATGGATGTTCATGAACTCGTGCACGGTGACGCTGCCGGGCTTGCAGATCCGGCCGAGGTCGTTTCGGCCCAGGTCCACCAGCATGAGGTGCTCGGCCCTCTCCTTGGGGTCCGCCAGGAGCTCCTCGCCCAGCCTGCGGTCCTCCTCCGGGGTGGCGCCGCGCGGCCTGGAGCCGGCGATGGGACGGGTGGTGACCACGGAGTCCTGCACGGTGACCAGCGCCTCGGGGCTGGAGCCCACGACGTCGAAGCCGGGCAGGCGCAGCAGGTAGAGGTAGGGGCTGGGGTTGGTGAGCCGCAGCGCCCGGTAGACCTCCAACGCGTCGGCGGTGATGGGGATGTCGAAGCGCTGGGACACCACGATCTGGAACGCCTCGCCGGCGCGGATCTCCTCCTTTGCCTCCTCCACCATGGCCATGTACTCCTCGGAGGTGCGCTGGCGCGTGATCGCCAGCGTGGCCGGCTCTCCCTCCTGCGCCGCGAACGACGGGCGGGGCGCGCGCACCGCTTCGGCCATGGCCTCCACCGCTGCCACGGCCCCGTAGTAGGCCCGCTCCACCCCTTCGTCTGTGCCGTCGAAGTTGATGGCGTTGGCGATCAGCCACAGCTCACCGCGGTGGTGGTCGAACACGGCCAGCTCGCTGGTGAGCATCATCACCAGCTCGGGCAGCTCGAGGTCGTCGACGGTGGTGTCGGGCAGGCGCTCCAGCCGGCGCACCACGTCGTAGCCGAGGTAGCCCACCATGCCGGCGTGGAACGGGGGCAGCCCCTCGACGACGGGGGTGGCCAGCTGCTGCAGGGTGGTGCGCAGCGCGGTCAGGGGGTCGCCGTCGCCGATGCCGGCCAGCGGGTGCCCCACCCAGTGCGCCTTGCCGTCCAGCTCGGTGAGGGTGGCGGCCGTCCTGACACCGACGAACGAGTAGCGCGACCAGACGCCGGCCTCCGCGGACTCGAACAGGAAGGTGCCCTCGCGCGCCCCGCACAGGGCCTGGTAGACGGCCACGGGGGTCAGGTCGTCGGCCAGGAGCTTGGCGTAGACGCTGATCACCCGCCGGTCCTCGGCGAGCCTGGTGAACTCCGAGATGGTGGGCGCGATCCGCATCACAGGTCCTCCGCTGTCAGGGGGGTGAAGAAGCAGGTCCGGTTGCCGGTGTGACAGGCGGCGCCACTCTGGTGGACGCGCAGCAGGAGTGCGTCGCCGTCGCAGTCCAGCGCGACGGACACCACCTGCTGGGTGTGCCCTGAGGTGAGGCCCTTCTCCCACAGTTCCTGCCGCGAGCGGGACCAGTACGTGGCGCGGCCCGTGGCCAGCGTGAGGCGCAACGACTCCTCGTTCATCCAGGCCAGCATGAGGACCTCGCCGGTGTCGGCGTCCTGGGCGACGGCGGGGATCAGTCCGTCCTGGTTGTACACGATGGTGCCAGTCATGGAGCACATTGTGCCCTGCCTAAGCTTGAGCCCATGACCTTCGCCCAGCGGCAGCGCTCCGCCCTCGTCTCCCTCCTCCGCGGCCTCGGCCCGTTCGCCCCCACCAAGTGCGGCGGCTGGCAGACGCAGGACCTCGCCTCCCACCTCTACGTCCGTGAACACCGGCCGGCCGCACTGCCGGGCATCGGCATTCCGCGCTTCGCGCCGCTGACCGAACGCATCCAGCGGGAATCGCTGCACAGCCTCGGCTATCCGGCCCTGCTGGATGCACTGGAGCAGCCGGCCTGGTTCATGCGGCCGATCGACAAGCTCGTCAACACCTCCGAGCTGTTCATCCACCACGAGGACGTGCTGCGCGCCAACGGCGGCTCGCAGGTGCTCACCCCGGCGGAGCAGCAGGAGCTGTGGCCGGTGGCGCGGATGCTGGCCCACAAGGCGCAGGCGGGCTACCGGGGGCGCGTTCTTCTGACCCGGACCGACACCGCGCAACAAATCGCCATGGGCACGGGTAATCGCCCGATCCATGTCTCCGGGCTTCCGTCGGAGCTGGTTCTGCTGCTCAGCGGGCGTGAGGCGGACGTCACTGTCGGCGGCGAACCCGCCGCGCTGGAGGCCTGGCGGGAGGCGCTCTCCGGCCTCTGAGGAAGCCGGTCCTTCCACTGTGGGCCCTCAGCGGAGACACTGAGGTATCAGGAGGGCGGCCGTCGGCTCTTGTCCGGTGACGTCCGTTTCAACCGTCCCCGGAGGAGTACCAGTGTCACCGTCACAGCCCTGCATCCTCGACGCCCCGCCATCCCCCCGCCAGCGCGCGTCCTATGCGCCCCAGCCGTACTACGTGCCGCTGCCCTACTACGTCCCGATGCCCTACTACGTGCCGATGCCGTTCCACGGCTCGGCGCGGACGGGGGCCCCTCGGCTGGTGGTGACGACGGCCCCTTCGGCCGGTCGGGCGCCATGACCTCGGCGGAGTCGCTGTCCAGCCGGGCTGCCGAGGCCTTCCGCGGCTACCGCGAGGGCGACTCGTCGCGCCTCGCGGATCTGGTGGAGCTGCTCACCCCACCGCTGTGGGCTGTGGCGCGCTCGTCAGGGCTCAGCCACTCCCAGGCAGAGGACGTGGTCCAGTCCTCCTGGCTGGCGCTGGTGCGCAGCGCCGGATCGATCGCCGAGCCGCAGGCGGTGTTCGCGTGGCTGCTCACCACCACCCGCAGGGAGGCGTGGCGCCTGGCCCGCGTACCGCCGGAGGTTGAGCTGCCCGAGTCCACCGTCGCCCCCGAACCCACGCCCGAGGTCATCGCCGAGTCCGAGGACCTCAACCGGCGGCTGTGGACCCACATCCACGCGCTGAGCCCGCGCTGCCAGGCCCTGCTGCGCGTCATCGCCTACTCCACCAGACCCGACTACGCCACCATTTCCGCCGCGCTCGGCATGCCTGTCGGCTCCATCGGCCCCACCCGGGGGCGATGCCTGGCCACGCTGCGCCGCTCGCTGGCCTCCGATCCCGCCTGGAGCCCTGCATGAGCCCTCACGACGACGCCCTCCGGCCGCTCGACGCCGGCGACGATGACCTGATCGCCGCCGTCGCCGCCGCCCAGGCCCGGTTCGATCCGCCGCCGGTCGGACTGGCGGAACGGGTCTCGTTCGCGGTGTCGCTGGAGCTGATGGACGCCGAGCTCGCCTCCCTGAGCCAGCAGGACCGGGCGGGCGCCAGGGGGCTGGACCCCGCGGTGACCGACACGCTCACGTTCACCGCCTCCAGCCTGAGCCTGATGGTGGTCCTCAGCGAGACCGACGGCGGGGTCCGGGTGGACGGCTGGGTCACCGGCGGTGGGGTGAGTGTGGAGGCCAGGACTGCCGACTCGATAGACCTGCAGGTCTCGGACGCCACGGGGCGGCTGACCTGGCCGCTGGTGCCGCACGGCCAGCTGCGCTTCCTCATCCGCCCGGGCCGCCCGGACCAGCGGCCCGTCGTCACTCCCACCATCGAGGTGTAGGTGACCCGGTCCGCGCAGGAGCTCTACGACTCGGCCCGTGCGACGCTCGCGGAGCATCGCACGGCAGAGGGGGCTGCGCTGTTGGCGCGGGCGGCGGCCGCCTGCGACGCCTCGGAGGTCGAGTTGGCGCTCCGGATCCGGATCTCGTCCGCCTGGGTCACGTTCGAGGAGCGGGGCACCTCGCCGGCGTTGGAGGAGCTGCGCGCCGCGGCCGCCGAAGCCCTCGCCCAGGGACTCCCCCAGATCGCCTGCGCCGCGGACGTCCAGGCAGGGACTCTCCTGGCCCGAGCCGGGGACCGGCCGGCGGCCTGGCGCGCGCTGGCCGGCCTGGACGAGGACTTCCTTCCGCCGCCTGACCGGATGCGGCTGCTGCTCAACCGCGGCACCATCGCCTCCGAGCTGCAGCGCTTCGAGGAGGCCGCCGCCGACCTGACGTCCGCGGCGGCGCTGGCCGACGAGCTGGGCGTGGCGCCGGTGTCGTTCATGGCCCGGCACAACCTGGGCTGGATCCGGTTTCTGCGCGGGGATCTTCCCGCCGCGCTTCGCCACATGCACGACGCGGACGCCCTGAGCGTCACCCTGGACCGCTCCGTCGCCCGACAGGACCGCGCACGAGCCCTGATGGAGGCGGGCCTGGTGTCCGAGGCCTACGACCTCCTGCTCCTGGCACGCGCCGGCCAGCCCGGGGCGCAGCAGGCTTCCGAGGTGGACCTTGACCTGGCCAGGTGCGCCCTCCTGCTCGGCCGCTCGGACGAGGCGCTGACCCGCAGCCGTGCCGCGGCCCAGGTGTTCCGACGGCGGGGCGAGCCGGGCTGGCACCGTCGGGCCGTGCTCTGCCAGCTGATGTCGCGGCCGCGCCTGTCCGCGGCCCGGGCGCTGTGGGAGGCGGCGAGCGCCGACGGCGACCGGTTCGTGGCGGCCCAGGCCGCGGCGGCCGGGCTGCGCGCTGCCTCCGGGCGGCCGGCAGAGGTCGCGGACCTGATCCCGGACGTCGTGTGGCTGTCGCGCTCGCCGGTGGTCTCGCTGCGGCTGGCCGGATTGGTGGCGCTGGCCACCGCCGCCTCCCGGCGGGGGGACGACGAGGAGGCACGGCGGGTGCTGAGGCGGGCCAACGCCACCCTGGTGCACGCCCAGCTGGGCCTGGCCAGCCTGGACCTGCGCACCGCGACCGCCCTGCACGGCGAGGCTGCGGCGGCTCTGGACCTGGAGCTCGCCGACTCGAGGGGCCCGTCGGCCGTGGTGGAGGCGGCGGAGCGGTGGCGGGCCGCCACCCGGCCCACGCCGCGGCTGAGGGCGGGACCGGACCAGCGGGTGCAGGAGGCCGCCTCCGAGCTGCGCCGCCTTCGCGCCGCGTTCGACCCCGGGGCAGCCGACGCAGAGGAGGCCGCGCGCGCCGTCGTCGGGGCCGAGCGGGAGCTCCGGGCGCTCACCTGGGGGGCCGTGACGAAACCGCCCCCCACCGTCGTCGTTCTCCGTGCGGCCACGCTGCGCAGCGCCGCCGAGGAGCAGGGATGCAGCCTCGTGGTGACGCTCCGCTGGGGCGACGAGCTGAGGGCCGTCGTGCTGGGCGACGGCCCGGATCGCACCATCAGCCTCGGGTCGGCCGAGCTGGCAGCCGAGTTGGTGGAGGCCGCCAGGGCGGACCTCACGGCGCGCGCGAACATGCATCCGGCGCACCCGCTGGCCGGGGCTGTCGCGGCGTCGCTGGCGGCGCGCCTGGCCGCGCTGGGGGACCTGGTGGCGGCGCCGCTGGCTGGCCTTCCCGGGCAGCTCGTGGTGGTGCCCACCCGCGTCCTGTCAGGGGTGCCGTGGCTGGCCCTGCCCCAGTTGCGCGGCCGCGCCGTCACGGTGGCACCCACCGCGTCGAGTTGGGCGAGCTCGGGCCGGGTGGTGCACCGGCCGCGGGTCAGCGTGCTGACCGGCCCCGGACTGCCGTTCGCGGCGGAGGAGCGGCAGTCCGTCGCGGGGTGCTGGCCGTTGGTGCAGACGACCAACCTCAGCGACGCGCTGGCGGGCGACGACCTGGTCCACGTGGCCGCGCACGGCGAGCATCGCGGCGACAACCCTCAGTTCTCCAGCCTCCTGCTGGCCGGCGGTCCTGTGTTCGCGCACGAGCTGGAGGGCCTGGAGGTGCGGGCCAGCCATGTGGTGCTGTCCGCCTGCGAGGTGGGGCGCGCCACCCATCGGCCCGGCGATCAGCCGCTGGGTCTCACCGCGACACTGCTGTCGGCCGGAGCCTCCTGCGTGGTGGCCCCCGTCGCGCCGATCGGCGACCAGCTGGCCGCCGCCGTGATGGCCGCCTACCACGCCGAGCTCTGTGGCGGCGCCGACGCCGCCACCGCGCTGGCCCGCGCCACCGTCGACGACGCGAGCGCGGGCACCTTCGTGTGCTTCGGCGCTCCGTGGCGCGCCACCGTCTGACGTATCACCGGGCCGCCCGCGGGCTCCTGTGTCTGTGACGGTGCAGTGCGCATCGGAGACTCGACGAGGAAGGCGCAACCATGGTCCAGGCAATGGGTCCCACCTACGCCGGCGGCACCCAACCCATCACCAAGGACGGGTACGACGTGCTCTACCTGCCCGACGTCAACAACCACGAGCTGATCGCCCAGGGCGAGGCCCCGGTCTTCTACTACGTGCCCAACCGGATCCGGATGGCCCGCAAGGACGGCCCGGACAAGGGCGACTACCTGTTCAACCTGGTGCGCTTCTCCGGCACCGGCGGCGAGGGCGTGATCGGCGGCGGCGGAGACGTGGCCGGCGGCATCATGACGTTCTCGGTGACGGGCGCGCTCCCCGAGCAGACCAGGCGGCAGGCCGAGGCGGACATCACCGCCAAGATGAGCACCAGTACCGACGCGTTCTGGGGCATCAAGAACGCCCGCAAGCCTCCGATGTTCCGGCCCGCGGTGATCGCGCAGACCATCACGTCGGTGTCCAACATGTCGCCCACCCCCACCGGGTTCCCGACGGCGGACCAGCCCACCCGCGGCGGCCGCACCCGGGGGTTCCGCACCGTCGGCATGCCCGGCAACCGGGCGCTGACCCGGGACCCGGAGCCCGGCGCCACCCCGGCCAGGGACAACAACCTGGACCCGTGGTACTGCATGATGCAGGGCCAGGGCAGCGGCTCCATCGACCCCACCGGCACGCACGCCTTCTCGGGCCTGCTGGGGGTCTACCCGGCCAACATCGCGTGGGCGGCGTTCCACGGCACGGCCAGCCCGCTGATCGTGATCCAGAACTACAAGCTGAAGGTCTGGTCACCGGTGTGCACCATCAAGATCGACGGCAACTGGGACTCGGTGTTCACGCACTTCTCGGCCGCGGCGTCGGGCCGCTACCTGTGGGCCAAGGTGGACGCGCAGGCCGAGTTCAACAACATGCGCAAGTCCGGGGCCATCAAGGTCGACGTGAAGGTGGACACGACGCTGCCGGGCGCCGACGAGATCGCGCGGAAGATGGACGAGCGCTCGGATCTGGTGTTCAACAAGTTCATGGAGATGGCGCAGAAGACCATCTTCGAGCAGCCGCAGCCCAAGGTTGACGCCGCGCAGGCGTCCTCGGGCGGCTCGTTCTGGTCGCCGTGGGGGGTTGGGCTGTCGCTGAAGTACCGCCGCGACGAGAGCCACCTGGACCTCCACTACGAGGAGACCAGGCAGTTCGCCTATCTGCAGGACCACACGATCTCCAGCTCGCTGGCCGGGATGGGTGACGAGATCAAGGGCGATCCCGAGGCCGAGCGCAAGTACTTCCTCACCGTCTACCTGGACGACTGGCCGCAGCGGCTGGCGCGCGTGGTCCGCCCCGTGGCGAGCTGGGAGGACAAGACGGTGCAGTTCATGTCGGTTCAGATCGGCTATCCCAACACCGGCGGCGAGCTCAACTGGCAGGGACACAGCTTCTCCGGTGCGGACGGCAACGACCCCACGTGGAAGTTCCAGACCGCCAAGAAGGTGGCCGGCGACGTCAACAACCCGCCCTCGGGCTGGACGCCGGACCTCACCTACGTCAAGCGCAAGGTCCACCTGGCCGAGCCGCCCAGTGAGGCTCTGGATCCGTTCCACCGGGTGCAGATCGAGCGCAACGTGATCGACCTGGACCCGGAGCCCAACGGGACCCTGCTCAACGACACCACGCTCGAGGTCCGCGCCGACAACGCAGGCCGGGTGGCGGTGGGTCCCATCGGCCTGGGCGTGATGCTGGAGGACCGCTCGCAGACCGTCGAGGTGGTGCTGGAGGCCACCGATGCGGACTACAAGCCGATCGGGCTGGCGCCCGTGCGTTTCCGGTGGGGCTTCGAGGACGTGGACGAGGACCGCAGCTGGACGATCTTCTCCGGCGACCCGCAGTTGCTGCCCTACTACCGCTACCAGGTCACGGCCACCGTCAAGGGCACCCTGTTCCGCAAGGGGCAGACGTGGACCGGGCCATGGGTCACGGCCAACGGCAACGGCCCGCTGATCGTCGAGGTGCCCGCCCCGGACGCCGACGGCGTGGTGACGCGCTCCCTGTCCGACGACCGGGTCCGCCGCCTGCGCGAGCTTGCCACCCCGTCGACCCGCGAGGTGGTTGCTGCCGCAGCTGCCACCGCCGTCGGGTACGACGCCGAGGAGTACGCCGCGGAGGGCTACTCCCCGGAGGCCCACGAGACGGAGGCCGAGCCGGTGAGGCGGTCGGCTGGAGGCACGCCCACCTCGTTCCTGTCCTACCCGTTGTGAGGTCTGGCCATGGCCAGCATCGCCGAGATCCGGCGCGACCCCTCCGGCGCGCCGGCGTGCTCGGTCACGTTCCTCCTCAGCCGGAGGCCGGCGCCCCACGAGCCCATAGCGGGCCTGGTGATGACGGCGACGCTTGCCCTGGACCTCCGCTGCACGCTGGATGACCTCGCCTGGGTGGAGTTCACGCTGCAGGTGGCCGAGCCGGTGCGCGCAGAGTCGCGGGGTCCGTTCGGGGCGGCGGCGCTGGCCGCCACCTTCGCCGGCGACGATGCCCGCGGGCTCCTCGCGGCGCTGGCGGGCGGCGGCGGGGGCCCGGACCTGGTGATCCGGGCCCGGCGGACCGACGGCATGTCGGGGCAGTGGCGGCGGCCGGTGGCCGACCTCATCGTTCCCCTCCTCGGGGCCGCCCCCGATCGGGTGGTGCACCTGGTCACCGCCGAGGGCGGCGTCGTGGGGGACGTCTTTCCCGCACGCAGCACCAGGACCAGAGGCCCCGGCCGTGAGCTGCTGATGCTGCGCCGGAACGAGGCGGTCCCCCTGATGCAGGTCATCCGCCCGCAGCCCGCCGTGATCCGGCCGCTCCTGGCCGAGAATCTGGTGTTGTCCACGCCCCTGGCGCCCCAGGAGACCGGGCCGGTGCTGGACGGCAGGCCGTTGTTGGCGGACCGGCGGGGCGAGGACCGCTGGTACCTGCCCGAGATCGTGCTCGACGTCCCCGCCCCGGGACAGGACCCGGACTCCTCTCCCTTCCGGTTCGATCTGGCGCAGGTCGGGCATCAGGCCGACGGCTCCCCCGCGCTGGAGGCCACCGTGGTGGTGACCCTGCTCGCCCGCCCCTCCGCCGCCACACTCGCACCCTGGGAGAGCGGGGGAAGGCCTCCGCTGAAGCCTGTGCCGTGCGTGCCGCAGGTGGGGCTGCACCTGCCCTTCCGGGACGACGACGGCGCCGCCCGCACCGAGCTGGTCACCGCGAACTCGGCGGTGGTGAGCGGGGTGCTCGGCGAGGTCGGCTCGAGAATCACCGCCACCTTCGTGCTGCAGAACAACTGGGCCCGCCTCGCCTACGGTGCGCTGTCGACGCCGGGGTTCCAGGCGGAGCCCGCCGTCGTCGAGGTGGGTCTGGCGCACAGCGGCTGGCGGGCGGAGCGGACGCCGTCGAGGCTCACCGTGGACCGTCTCACCGCGCCGAAGCTGATGGCGCTGCGGCGCCGCGACGACGCCACCCGGACGATCGCGGCCACTCAGCTGCTTGCCATGGCCAAGGCGGAGATCCGCCTGACGCCGGCGATCGCCCTCGAGAAGTTCGACCTGGCGCAGCTTGGCGTGATCAGGCACGCGAAGGTGAGCGCCACCGCCACCACCAGGCTCCCTGCCCTTCTGCCGTGCGCCGACCACCCGCAGCTGTACCGACAGCGCGCCGGCGACGGATGGGAGGCCGTCGGCTGCCGGCCTGCTCTCCGCCTGGGCGAGACGCAGTACCGGCCGTGGCAGCCGGAACCGGTCACGGTCGCCGGCGTCAGGGTCTTCCGTTCGTTGACCCAGCCGGGCAGGTTCCTGGTCATCCCCGAGAACTACGCCGTGGGCCGCTACCCGGCCGAAGACCCTGACCGGGCCTATGAGCCCACGCTGCTGCTCACCTCCACCATCGACGTGGACAACCCGGCCAACATCCGCTGCGTGCTGGCCGCAGCGCTGGAGCCCGAGCCGGACGCGGCGGACTTCGCTCTCCTCGCCGGTGAGCTCCGCCAGCGCCTCGGCCGACCGGTCGAGCTCGTCGGCCCGTGGCAGGCGGGGGTGGCACCCGAGGTGAGTTGGGCGGTGCCGGGCTCGGACCGCGCGGACTGCGTACCCATCGACACCGGCTTCACCTTCATGCTGACCACCGACATTCCCGGCCTGCTCACGCTGAGGACCCTGCTGCAGCGCGGCGGGCTCGTGGGCTCCGCCCGTTACGCCATTCCCGGCGGCGACAGCGCGGTGAGCACCCTGCGGCTGGACCTGAGCCGCGTCGTCGGACCGGCCGGGGGCCCGGTCACCGCGGAGCGGACGGGGGACGAGGTGCGGCTGACCAACCGGCTGGACCGGCGCGTGGCGGTCAACCGGGTGGTGGCCGACGGCGCCGTCGTGGCCACGCCGTCGCTGCTCCTCACCGCCGGGCAGCAGGCCACAGTGCCCCTGCCGCCGGGGACGGTGGGTCTGCTTGCGTTGGACCACACCGTCGAGCCCGGCACCGAGAGCCTCGACGAGACCCGCAGCTACATCGAGGACCTCCACCTGGGCGTCACGTTCGTGGCCACCGGGGACCTGACGGGTGTCGCGGGGTTGGAGGTGGCGGCCACGTTGCTGGGCGCCGCCGCGGACCCGGTGACTCTCACCCACGCCCAGCGCCAGGCAGAGCGTCAGTTCGTCCTCCCGCTGACCACCTATGCCACCGATCCCGCCGTGAGGTTCACCGTCACCGCGGTGGGCACCGACGGCACCCGCACCGCGGCGCCGCCTGTCGACTGGCCGGTGCGCACCCGTGGCGTGCTCGTCCCCCTCTCCACCCCCGTTCCGCAGTGAACCACGCACCATCCGAAAGGACACTTCCATGACCGGTTACTCGCTCCACGTCGGACTCAACGTGGTAGACACCTCCAGCTACATCCCGGCGCCCACCGTGCTCGCGGGGTGCGTCAACGACGCCAACGACATGGAGGCCCTTGCCTCCGGGGAGGGGTTCCGCACCCGGAAGCTGCTCGATGCGCAGGCCACCTCCACAGCGCTGCTCAGCGCCCTGGACAGCTTGGCCAACACCGCCGTCGACGGGGACATCGCGTTCGTCAGCTTCTCGGGCCACGGCGGCCAGATCCGTGACAACACCGGCGACGAGGACGACGGGCTCGACGAAACCTGGTGCCTGTACGACAGGCAGGTCCTCGACGACGAGCTGTACCTCAAGTGGTCCCAGTTCCGCTCCGGGGTGCGGATCGTGGTGCTGTCCGACTCCTGCCACTCGGGCACCGTGGCGCGCAGCATCCTGGCCATCGCCACCCGCGAAGCGCTGCTGCGCAACCCGCTGGGCGAGGAGTACTGGCCCACGGATGTGCACGTGCCGAGGCTGCAGCCGCGCATGATGGCGCCGAGTGTCGCGGCGGCCGACTCGGCACGCCGCCGGGAGCTGTACGCCGTGGCCAAGACTGTCGCGGGGAGCACGCGGAGCACGGACATCGCGGCGGAGCTGATCCTCATCTCCGGTTGCCAGGACAACCAGCTGTCCAGCGACGGGGACGTCAACGGACTGTTCACCGAGACGCTGCTGCGGGT
The DNA here is from genome assembly GCF_054483915.1 of Tessaracoccus luoxuelianae. Lineage (NCBI taxonomy): Bacteria > Bacillati > Actinomycetota > Actinomycetes > Propionibacteriales > Propionibacteriaceae > Tessaracoccus > Tessaracoccus luoxuelianae. The sequence goes on from NZ_CM137013.1 coordinate 2,253,673, forward strand.
GTGGGCAAATGCGTCGTTCTCGGGCGATTACCGCTCGTTCCACTCGGCGATCGTGCGCAGGATGCCGATGGATCAGACGCCCAACTTCTACACCGTCGGCACGGTGTCGGCGGCGTTCCAGGCGCAGCGGCCCTTCACCCTCACCGCCCCGGCGGCCTCGGTGCCGGTGGATCCGGGCGGCTGGGGCGAGCCCGGCCCGGGGACGTCGCGGCGGACGCTGCGCCAGGGCGACAGCGGGGAGGACGTGCGCTACCTGCAGCAGCTGCTGGTCGACGGGGGCGCCTGGCTGAGCGTGGACGGACAGTTCGGCCCGGCCACGGCCAACGCGGTGCGCGGCTTCCAGAGCTCGCACGGGCTGACGGTCGACGGGGTGGTCGGCCCGGCCACGTGGGCGGCCCTTGAGGGCGGCTCGGGCGGCGGCTCAGGAGGCTCGGGCGGTTGGGAGGAGCCCAGCGGCGGCAACTCCGGAGGCGGCAACTCTGGCGGGTGGAACGGTGGGTGGAGTGATCCGTCCGGCGGCTCCGGCAACCAGGGCGGTGGCGGCAGCGGCGGTGGAGGCTGGGGCGACCCCTCGGGGGGCTCAGGCAACCAGGGCGGCGGTACTCAGACCCAGACCCGGCCGACGCTGCGTCGCGGGTCCACTGGTGAGCACGTGAAGTACCTGCAGCAGCGGCTGTCCGACCACGGCTATTGGCTCACCGCGGACGGCCAGTTCGGCCCGGGAACCGAGTCCCAGGTGCGAAGTTTCCAGCGCAGCAACGGCCTGTCGGCCGACGGCGTCGTGGGCCAGCAGACGTGGGCCGCCCTGGGCTGATCTTCGATCCCTGAGGAGCCCCACCGCCGAAGGCGCGTGGGCGTCTCGAAGGGTCGAATCGTGACCTGACAAGCAGTCTCGCTCCAACGTAGCGTCACAACCCTTCGAGACGGCCGACGGTCGCTCCGCGACGCCGACCTCCTCAGGGACCGGGAAGGTCAGCCGGCGAGCAGCGTGAACACCGTCTTCGACCGAGGCTCCACCTGCACACGGTTGGCCACCTCGGCCCATGCCTTGTAGTGGTCGGTCGTCTTGTGGGCAGCCAGGTCGTCCTCCGACCGATACGCCTCCACCAGCACGAAGCGGGTGGGGTCGTCGGCCTGCTGGAGCACGTCGAAGGTGAGGCAACCCGGTTCCTCCAGCGACGCACGACTGTTGACGACGCACGCCTCGGCGAACTCGTCCTCAGCTCCGGGTCCCACGGTGACGTAGGCATGGAACAGGTACATCAGCCCTCCTCAGGACAGCTTCGACAGAATCAGTTCGCGGACCATCCCCGCGTCGGCCTGGCCCCTCATGGCCTTCATCACCTGGCCGATGAGGGCACCCGCGGCCTGGACCTTGCCATCGCGGATCTTCGCCGCGACATCCGGGTTCGCCGCGATCACCTCGTCGACGGCGACGCTCAGGGCGCCCTCGTCGGAGACCACCGCGAGCCCGCGGGCCGCGACGACCTCGGCGGGTTCGCCCTCGCCGGCGAGCACGCCCTCGATCACCTGGCGGGCCAGCTTGTCGTTGACCTTGCCCGCGTCGACGAGCCCCTGGACCGCCGCCACCTGGGCGGGCGTGATGGCCAGCTCCTCCAGCTCGACGCCGGCCTCGTTGGCCCGACGCGCCAGCTCGGTGACCCACCACTTCCTGGCCGCGCCCGGGGAGGCGCCCGCCTCCACCGTCGCCTCGACGAGCGCGAGCGCACCGGCGGCCTCGATGTTACCGAAGTCGACGTCGCTGAACCCCCACTGCTCCTGCAGGCGCGCCCGGTGTTCGGCGGGCGGCTCGGGCAGCGTGGCGCGCAGCTCCTCCACCCACTCGCGCGAGGGGGCGATGGGCATCAGGTCCGGCTCGGCGAAGTAGCGGTAGTCCTCCGCCTCCTCCTTGGAGCGCCCCGGCGAGGTGGTGCCAGTGGCCTCGTGGAAGTGGCGGGTCTCCTGCTTCACGCGACCTCCGCCATCGAGGATGGCGGCCTGGCGGGTCATCTCGTAGCGGATGGCGCGCTCGACGGAACGCAGCGAGTTGACGTTCTTGGTCTCGGTGCGGGTGCCCAGCACGTCGGAGCCGATGGGCATGAGCGAGATGTTGGCGTCGCAGCGCAGCGACCCCTGCTCCATCCGGACGTCGGAGACGCCCAGTGAGCGCAGCAGCTCGCGCAGGTGGGCAACGTAGGCCTTCGCCACCTCAGGCGCCTTCTCCCCCGCCCCGCGGACGGGCCGGGTGACGATCTCGATCAGCGGCACGCCGGCGCGGTTGTAGTCGATCAGCGAGTGGCTCGCGCCGTGGATGCGGCCGGTGGCGCCACCCATGTGGAGGGCCTTCCCGGCGTCCTCCTCCATGTGCGCGCGCTCGATCTCCACCCGATAGGTCTTGCCGTCCAGCTCCAAGTCCACGTAGCCGTCGAACGCGATGGGCTCGTCGTACTGGGAGGTCTGGAAGTTCTTGGTCATGTCGGGGTAGAAGTAGTTCTTCCGGGCCATCCGGCACCACTGGGCGATCTCGCAGTTGAGCGCGAGCCCGATCCGGATGGCGGATTCCACCGCCTTGCCGTTGATCACAGGCAGCGAGCCGGGTAGGCCGAGGCAAACCGGGCACACCTGGGTGTTGGGCTCGCCGCCGAACTCGACGGTGCAGCCACAGAACATCTTGGAGTTGGTGTTGAGCTCCACGTGCACCTCGAGCCCGAGGACGGGCTCGTAGCGGGTGAGGAGGTCGTCGTAGTCCACCGTCTCGCTCATGCGGACACCGCCTTCTCGCCGTCGGACATTCTGCTCAGGAGCGGGGCGCCCCATTGGGCTTCGAGCGCCCGCTCGACGACGCCGCCCACCCGGTACAGCCGGGGGTCCTCCATGGGCGGGGCCATCACCTGAAGGCCCACCGGGAGCCCGTCGTCGCTGAGCCCGATCGGGAACGAGGCGGACGCGTTGCCGGCCATATTGGACGGGATGGTGCACAGGTCCGCCATGTACATGCTCATCGGGTCCGCCATGCGCTCGCCGATCTTGAACGCGACGGTGGGCGTCGTGGGCGAGACGAGGACGTCGCAGGCCTCGAAGGCCTTGTCGAAGTCCTGTTGGATGAGGGTGCGGACGCGCTGCGCGGAGCCGTAGTAGGCGTCGTAGTAGCCGGCCGAGAGGGCGTAGGTGCCGATGATGATCCGGCGCTTGGCCTCCTTGCCGAAGCCGGCGTCGCGGGAGATGTTCATGACCTCCTCGGCTCCGCGGGTGCCGTCGTCGCCGACGCGCAGGCCGTAGCGCATGCCGTCGAAGCGGGCGAGGTTGCTGGAGAGCTCGGCGGGCTGGATGAGGTAGTACGCGGGCAGCGCGTAGCTGAACGCGGGGCAGGACACCTCCACCACCTCGGCGCCGGCTGCGCGCAGGAGCTCCACGGCCTCGGCGAACCGGTCCAGGACGCCCTGCTCGTAGCCCTCCCCGCCGAGCTCCTTCACCACGCCGACGCGAACGCCGGTGAGGTCAGGGGCGACAGCGGCGCCGGCGAGGTCGCCGACGGGCTGGTTGATCGAGGCCGAATCGTGCGGGTCGTAGCCGCCGATGACCTGCTGCAGCATCGCGGCGTCGAGGGCGGTGCGTGCGCAGGGGCCGGGCTGGTCCAGGCTGGAGGCCATGGCCACCAGGCCGTAGCGCGACACTCCCCCGTAGGTGGGCTTCACGCCGACGGTGCCGGTGACTGAGCCCGGCTGGCGGATGGAGCCGCCGGTGTCCGATCCCACGGCCAGCGGCACCATGAACGACGCCACGGCCGCGGCCGAGCCGCCGCCGGAGCCGCCGGGGATGCGCTCGGTGTCCCACGGGTTGCGGGTGGGGCCGAAGTAGGAGGTCTCCGTCGAGGACCCCATCGCGAATTCGTCCATGTTGGTCTTGCCGACGATGACCAGCCCGGCCTCGCGGAGGCGCGTGACGACGGTGGCGTCGTAGGGCGGGACCCAGCCCTCCAGCATGTGGGAGCCGCAGGTGGTGGGGTGGTCGGTGGTGCAGAAGTTGTCCTTGACGCCGATCGGGATCCCTGCGAGGGGGCCCAGCTCTTCGCCTGCGGCGCGGCGGGCGTCGATGGCTTTGGCCTGCTCGAGGGCGAAGTCGGGGTCGACGGAGAGGAAGACGTTGAGGGTGTCGTTGAGCTCGTCGATGCGCTGGAGGCAGGCTCGGGTGAGGTCCTCGGAGGTGAGGGCGCCGTCGGCGAGGAGCGCCGCGAGCTCGTGGGCGGGCTTGGTGAGGATCGGGTTCATGCTCACTCCTCCCCCAGGATCTGCGGGACGCGGAAGCGGCCGTCCTCGCTGTCGGGGGCGCCGGAGAGCGCCTGCTGCTGGGTGAGCGACGGGGTGGTCACGTCGTCGCGGAACACGTTGGTGAGCGGCATGGCGTGGGTGGCCATGGGTACGTCGGGGCCGGCGACCTCGGAGACGCTGCGGACGGACTCGAGGATGACGTTGAGCTCGGGCGCCAGGTCCTGGCACTCCTGGGGGGTGAGCTGGATGCGGGCCAGCGCGCCCAGCCGGGCCACGTCGTCGGCGGTGATACCCACGGTGCTCCTTCAGGTCGACGGGTGCCGCGGCGGCGGCTCGCCCCATCTTAGGACCCAGCGGCGTCGCGGTGTCCGCCCGCCAATTCGCCCGCTACCCCCGCTGGTTGAGCCCGCCGCGGCGCGGAGCGCCCGCAGCGGCGTCGAAACCTCCTGCACCCGGTGCAGGGACCCGAACCCCGTCAGTCGCGAGGCGGTACCACAGGGCCGGTGGAGTTGATCATCTCGAGCATCCTCGAGCGCTCCGTGGTGTAGCGCAGGGTGGTGCCGTCTGGGAGCTTGAGCTGGTCGCCGTCTGCGAGTGTCGCGGTGAAGGTCTCCTTGCCCTGGCGACCCTTGATCCGGATGGAGGTGTCCTTGCCCGGCTTGGCCTTGACCGTGAGCCCGCCGCGCTGGGTGCTGGAGGAGGGGCCGGTGACGAGGAACTCGTCCACCACCTCGCCCTCCTTGGTGACGAGCGCGAGTGAGCCGTCGAGCTGTGGCATGCGCTTGCGAATGGCGCCGACGATCAGGGCGACGATGGCCACGGCCGCGATGGCTGCAATCGTGGCGGGGATGGCCCAGGAGGGCAGGGCGGCGAGGGGGCTGGGCTCCCCTGCGCCGTTGGCATCCGGGGCCACTGAGGCCTCCGCCGACGAAGACGCCACCGCCTCCGCGGCGATGGTGAGCTGGATGGGGGCCGAGGTGGCGGTGAGTTCCTGCCCCAGCCCGAGGGGCGCGAGTTGCGCCTGCCAGGGGGACGTGACTGTCGCGGTGACAGCGACGGCGGCGTCCGTGCCGGGCGGCAGCGCCAGCGTGATGGTGCTCGTCTGCTGCTGCCCGGGCGTGAGGTCGAGTGTCGCGGGCTCCATGCCGACGGCGGCGCCCTCGATGGCAGGCGTCAGCTGGATGGCGGCCACGCTGGTGGGGAGGTTACTGGTGGTGGAGGTCCAGGTGGCGGTGAGTGTCGCGGTGGCGCCGTCGACGGTGGGCTCGCTCAGGGTCACGGTGACCGGCTGCTCGAGATCCGGGGCCAGCACCTCGCCGACGCGGAAGCGGGTGATCTCGTCGGTGAGGCCGGAGAGGAAGCCGACGATGTCGTCCGGGGTGGCCACCTGCGCGTTGGGGAACACCTGGGTGAGCAGACCGGCGTCTGACTCGGGACCGAGCGACAGCGCGAAGGCGCCCACCTGGCGGTCCGCGGTGGCCTCGTTGGCGCGGGTGCGGAGGTCTGCCCAGGCGGGCGCGTCGGCGGTGACGAAGTCGGAGTCTTCTGCCGCATCGAGTTCGCCGTCGGTGAGGAGCACGAACGCGGCCACCTCGGAGGCGCCGTCGCGGTTGAGAGCATCGACGCCCTCGTTGATGGCGGCGCCGATGTCGGTCTGGTCGCCGGTGGGTTCGTCGGGCAGGGCGCCCAGGAGTGTGTTCGTACTTGGGGCGTCGCCATCGAAGACCGTCTGGGCGCCGTCGTCGAACGTGATGAGGGTGACGTGGTCGTCCGGCGTGAGTGAATCCGCGAGGCCGGAGAGCGCGTCGCGGGCGCGCCCCCAGCGTCCCTCCTCCTGCATGGAGAGGGAGGTGTCGACGATGAGGATGTAGTCGGTGGCCTGGTCCTCGATGCCGAGTGTCGCGGCGATGGCGTCAAGATTTTCTTCGGCAGCCGCAGGGAGCGCCCCTACTACAGCCAATAGTAGTCCGACAAGGACCGCGACCGACGCCCTGGCTCCCTGCACATCTCCCCCGAACTTGCATCTGCTGTCCATCGCACGCTACACGCGCGGTCATGAAGTTGACGAACGGCCAACCGGGCCTTAACTTTAGCCCACGGGGGACGCAGTGAGTTGTACCCCTTTGGGGACCTGATTCATCTCCCCTGGCCTTCATCAAGAAAGGGGGCAACCGCCATGGTTGCACTGTACGCCCACCTCACCGCCCTCCTCCACGTCGTCGGTAACCGCTTCGCCGACAAGACCAAGGGCGCCACCGCCGTCGAGTACGGCATCATGGTCGCCCTGATCGCAGTCGTCATCATCGCCGCGGTGGCCGCTATCGGCACCCAGCTTGACGTGAAGTTCACCGAAGTTCTGACGAAGATCGGCGGAGCGAAGGCCCCCTAACCCTCCTTCAGCAGTCGGACGAAACCTGTCAGGGCCGACCCACCGGGCGGCCCTGACAACATCAGTGAGGCAGGAATGACTGGCAGGCACCGAGGGTCAGCGGCAGTGGAGTTCGCGCTCGTGCTGCTACCTCTCTGTGTTCTTCTTCTGGGGATCATGGACGGGGGATATTACCTCTACCTCAGAGCCTCCGCGGCTGGTGCGGCCCGCGAAGGTGTCCGCGTGATGGCGATCTACAATGACCGGTCTGCGGCCGAGGCTGCGGCTCTGAACGCCTTTCCGGGTGGCTCTGTGGACACTCCGGCAGAAGTGGTCGTCCCAGACTCATGCAAAGCCGGGCAACCAGTAGCAGTCACTCTCCGCTACAGCAACGGTTCGATTTCTGGCTTCTTCCCAATTCCGGAAATTGTAGAAAGTAGTGTCATGCGATGCGGGGGATAACGAATGAGCGCGGCGCGGTCGCCGTCATCGTCGGCATTCTGATGGTTGCGCTTGTGGGATTTGCTGCCATAGCAGTGGATGTGGGAGCACTTTGGTTGGACAGGAAAGAACTCCAGAACGCAGCAGACGCCGCAGCGCTCGCATTGGCGCAGACGTGCGCTGATGATGGCAAGTGCATCGACGGTTCCGCAGATATCGACCAGCTGGATATAGCGGCAGAATACGCGCGCATGAACACCTCCGACGAGACAAGTAAGGCTGAAATCCGCGATGATCAGATATCAGTGACTTACTGGACCGATACGGAGATCAGTAAAACAACAAATTCGGTCACGGTCACTGTCGCGAGTACCCGGACCCATTGGTTCGCTCCTGTGCTCGAACAGGATTCAAAATCAGATGTCCTAGCATCAGCTACCGCATCATGGAGCGTAATGGGAGGTGGAGCCACACTACCTTTCACTGTTTCCCTGACGTGCTTCGAACAACTACTCGAGAGCGGGAAGACGATCAAATTCGACTTTCAGGAGCCAAGTGGGCCCTCCGGATCAGATAAGAAATCAGAGGAGCCAGACGAGCCGGAGACGTTCGAATGCGGCTACTCCGATCCCACGATCGTCCCAGGGGGATTCGGGTTCCTCACTCCGACGATCACGGAGGAATGTCTAGCCGAGACCTCTGCAGACTCCACGGTGGTCGGTGGGAACGGCGACACCCTGAAGGACTTCAAGAACTGTATTCCGCTATTTGCTGACGGCGCACTGGTCGGCATCGAGGTGCTAATTCCCCTGTTCGACGCTGTCGAGGAACTCCCGGGGCCGGACCTCTTTCATATTGCCGCATACGCCAAGCTCAAGATCACCAGTTACTGCATAGATCCCGGCAAAGGCGGATGGTTTGGTGGCCCCGGGGTGAAGTGCAATTCGGGTGGGGGCAGCGATGGGCAATTCCTCGCCGGTGAATGGATCGAGACCAAGCCCGTGCTCGATGCGGAGCTTGGCGGAGGATCGATGGGCGTTAAAGCCGTCAAACTGACAGCCTGAGCCAAGCAGCAGACTTGAGATAGAGACCTATGAGAAGACGTGTCATCGCTGCGATCGCAGCCACCCTACTTGCCGTCCTTGGCGCCGCATTGCTCGGAGCATATATAGTGGGTGCCGACGAACGAGCGCTTGCTAGGCTTGAGCCTACTGCTGTTTTGGTCGTCACTCAAGACATCCCGGCCGGCTCCCCCATCACTTTGGGAGAGAACGTCGAGACCCGCGAGATTCCACTGGCCGCAGTGGTGCCGGGTGCCTTGACGACACCGGAACCGGTCACCGGACAGGTGGCAATCGCCGCGCTCTATCCCGGAGAGCAGGTGTTGTCCAACCGTTTCGTGGCGCCTGAGGATCTGACCGGAGACCAAGTGGTGGTTCCAGAGCAGCTGGTTCAGGTCACGGTATCCCTCGGCCCTGAGCGCGTGATCGGTGGCAGGCTGACAGCCGGCGACACGGTCGGCGTGCTCCTCTCAGTGACTGATCCCGCCGCCAGCACTCAGACGATTCTCCACCGCGTCCTGGTCACCCGCGTGCAGGATGCTCAGCAAGGTTCCGGCGAGACGGAGGAAGGCGAGGATGCCACTCCACCCGGCGCTCAGTACATCACGGTGGCGGTGTCGGCACCCGACGCAGAGCGAGTGGTGTGGGCCGCCGAGCACGGCACCATCTGGCTGACCCTGGAGCGGGAGACCTCGCTCGTCGAGGGCACCAGGCAGGTCACCCTGGAGAATGTGGCCTCATGAGCGCTGTTCTCCTGGTTGCCCGCTCCCCCCGCATCGTTGATCACGTGACTCTCGCCACCGGTGGTCAGCTGGCCGTCCTGACGGGCGAGGACGCCGATGCACTAGCTCGCGCCCTGGGTTCAGCTCCTCCTCCGGAACTGCTGATGCTCGAGACCGGCTTCGATCCCCAGGGGGCCTTAGCCGTGGCATCGTGGGCGCGAGAGCGGTTCGGCGCCGCCGTGGTCCTGATCACCGACGACGCCGAGGGCCTGGCGCTGGCCGCCATGCGCGCAGGCGTCAGGGACATGCTCTCGCCGGACGCTTCACCTGAAGAGATCCGCGACGCCATCGCGCGAAACCGACGAGCTCCTGTGGTGAACACCACCCAGGGCGAACACAGGGGCCAGATCGTCACCGTCGCGTCCCCGAAGGGCGGCGTGGGGAAGACGACTGTGGCCACCAACCTTGCCGTCGGCCTCGCTCAGCTGGCGCCCGAGCGGGTTGTGCTCGTGGACCTGGACCTCCACTTCGGCGACGTGGCCAGCGCTTTGAACCTGACGCCCATCTACTCGCTGCCAGATGCGACCCGCCCGGCTGCGGCCGGTGATGCACTTGCGCTCAAGAGCTATCTCACCCGTCACGAGACGGGCCTGTGGGTAGTCCCCGGTTCAGACTCCCCCGCCGCCGCCGACAGCGTCACACCAGAGGATGCGACCGCACTCCTGAAGGCGCTCGCCCAGTCATTCGACTTCGTCGTGGTGGACACCGCGCCCGGGTTGACCGAGCACACTCTCGCTGCGCTGGACCTCACTGGCGAGTTGGTGCTGGTGACCGGACTCGACGTGCCCGGCATCCGCGGGCTCCGCAAGGAGATCGAGACCCTGAGCCAGCTGGCCCTCCTCCTGGAGGCGCGCCACGTGGTGATCAACTTCGCCGACTCATCGCGCGGCCTAAGCATCGCCGACGTTGAGGCCACCATCAACGCCAAGGTGGACGTGACGTTGCCGTCGGCCAAGCTGGTGCCGATCTCGGTCAACCAGGGTATTCCGCTCCTGCAGACCCGGGGCAAGGATCCCATCTCGCGGCAGCTCTCCGGTCTGGTAGATCGGATCGCAAAGCGACCGGCCCAGGAGAAACAGCGGGCCGGCCTGTTCAGTCGGGGTAAGGCGGTGCCCGATGGGGCTCGCTGACCGGCTCCGGGCCGCGCGCGCTGACGGGTCCGACGCGGTGACTGCACCCGCGACCAGCCCGGAGTCGCCCACCGACGCCCCGTTGGCTCCCCCCGTCACACCGGCAGGACCGGGATTCGCGGCTCCGGGGCAGAGGGTCCTGCAGGAATCACCGGCAGGGCCGTCGCTGGCCCAGCGGGTGGTGCAGACGCCGCGGACTAACCAGGACGCCATGCGGGCGCTGAAGGACCGCACCACCACCACGCTGTACGAGCGGCTTGGCAACAGGCTCTCCGACGCGTCCATCACGGACGACGCTTTACAGAAGCTGGTGCAGCAGGAGCTCACCTCGATCATCGAGGGCGAGAGCCTGGCCATGACCGGCAGCGAGCGGCGTCGGCTGCTCGAAGAGATCCAGGCCGACGTGCTGGGTCTGGGCCCTATCGAGGGTCTCCTGGCCGACCCATCAGTCACCGAGGTGATGGTCAACGGCCCCGACAAGGTCTACGTGGAACACGCCGGACGCCTCTACCGCTCGGACGTCACCTTCCGCGACGAGGCACACGTACGCCAGATCATCGACCGCATCGTCGGGCGCATTGGCCGGCGGATCGACGAGTCCTCTCCCCTTGTCGACGCACGCCTCGAGGACGGCTCGCGCGTCAACGCCATCATCCCGCCCCTGGCCTTCAGCGGCTCCACCCTTACCATTCGCAAGTTCAGCCACGATGCGCTGAGCATTCCGGATCTCATCCGGCTGGACACGCTCTCGCCGGAGATCGCCGAGCTGCTGCACGCCTGTGTCAAGGCCCGGCTCAACATCATCATCAGCGGCGGTACCGGCACCGGCAAGACCACGCTGCTCAACGTGGTGTCCTCGTTCATCCCCGACGGGGAGCGGATCATCTCGATCGAGGATGCCGTTGAGCTCCAGCTGCAGCAGGACCATGTGGTTCGTTTGGAGTCCCGCCCCCCGAACATCGAGGGCAAGGGTGAGGTGAGCATCCGGGAGCTGGTGCGCAATGCCCTGCGCATGCGCCCCGACCGGATCATCGTCGGTGAGGTGCGTGGCGCGGAGGCGCTGGACATGCTGCAGGCCATGAACACCGGCCACGACGGCTCGCTCTCCACCATCCACGCCAACTCGCCTCGTGATGCACTCGCGCGCCTGGAGACGCTTGTGCTGATGGCGGGCATGGAACTGCCCCTGCGCGCCATCCGCGAGCAGGTGGCCAGCTCTGTTGACCTCATCGTCCAACTCGCCCGGCTCCGCGACGGCACGCGGCGCGTCGTGGCGGTCACCGAGGTGCACGGCATGGAGGGCCAGACAGTGACCCTGCAGGACGTGTTCCTCTTCGACTACTCGGCAGGGCTCGACCGTGACGGGCGCTTTCTCGGCCACGTTGTACCCACCGGAGTACGCCCGCAGTTCACCGACCGTTTCGCGGACCTCGGGATTCAGCTGTCTTCGAGGGTGTTCGGCGCGGGGCTTGGGATGCGCTGATGCTGGGCTTTGACTCCCCCATGCTGGCAGCAGCCTCTCTGGCCATCGGCCTCGCCTTCGTCGTAGTCATGCTGCTGTGGCTGAAACCCAACACACGCGAGGTGCCACTTCACCGGCGCCGGCCCGTGTCTCACCGGAGCCGCAGTGCCGTCGCAGGGCTCGCAGACGCCGCCACCCGGGGCGTCGACCGTCTCCTCGCTGGCCGCAGGCTCACGTTGACCGAGCGGCTCGACGTGGCCGGCATCGCAACTCCGGCAGCACAGTTGGTGGTGATCGTGCTCTGCGCCTGCATCGCGGCCGTGGCCCTCGGCCTACTTCTTGGCTCGCTCGCCGCTGGGTTCATCATTGCCTTTCTGATCCCGCTGGTGGTTGCGGCCGCTGTGGTCGTCAGGACAGAGCGGCGCCGCACGGCGTTCGCCTTCCAGCTGGATGAGACCGCTCAAATGTTGGCTGGAAGCCTGCGTTCGGGCTACTCGTTCACTCAGTCGATGAGCATGGTGGGACGCGAGGCGGCGTCACCCACAGCCGAGGAGTTCGCCAGGATCAGTAACGAGCTCCGCGTGGGGAGACCACTGTCCGAGGCGATGGGTCACACCGCTGACAGGATGAAGAGCGAGGACTTCAGCTGGATCTCGCAGGCAGTCGCCATCAACCGCGAGGTGGGCGGCAACCTCGCAGATGTGCTTGATGGCGTGTCACACACCATCCGGGAACGTGCGCAGCTTCGTCGCCAAGTCGCAGCGCTCAGCGCGGAAGGTCGGCTCTCGGCGATCGTCCTGATCGGGCTCCCGTTCGTCATCATCGCGCTACTCATGATCGTCAACCCCGGATACCTCTCGTCCCTCCTAACCCATCCTGTGGGGTGGCTCATGTTGGGCACCGCGGTGATCCTCCTCGCCGTCGGAGCCTTCTGGCTGCACAAGACCGTTCAGATCAAGTTCTAGAGCGATGACCACCACCGTGATCGCATCGATCGCCACCTTCGCCGCCGGTCTTGGAGTCCTTTTCTGGCTCTTGCTGGCCGGGCCCGATCAGGTCCGCAGCAGGGCGCTTGACAACCTCAACCGGGGCACTGCGACAGATGTGGCTCGCCCCCGGCAGCATCAGGGGCATCTGAGTTTCGGGCGGTTCATCGACACCCCATTCCGCCGTGGACGCATGGAGCGTGCCATCGCAAAGGCGGGGTTCCCGGGGGGCTGGACGGTGGACCAACTGCTGTCCATCAAGGTGTTGGGGGCACTTCTCACCGCAATCCTGATGTTCCTCCTGTGGATGGCGTCGCGATCCCTCGTCATAGCGATCCTCGGAGCCGCATTGGCGGTCGGTGTCTACTTCCTTCCCGACCTGCTCCTGCTGAATACGTACCAGAAGCGTCGCGAGCAGGTGGACTTGGAGCTCGCCGACACCCTCGACCAGATGAGCATCGCAGTTCAGGCTGGGCTCGGATTCGACGCGGCCATGCTCCGTGTCGCACGCAATGGAACTGGGGTACTGGCCCAGGAGTTGGTCAGGACCATGCAGGACATCCAGGTGGGGCAGAGTAGGCGAAACGCATACGAGGAGTTGGCCGGACGCACGGGCTCGATCTCACTTCGACGATTCGTCCGCACTGTTATCCAGGCTGAATCGTATGGCATCCCCCTTGCCGATGTACTGACCGCTCAAGCCGACGAGATGCGTATCGCTCGCCGGCAGCGGGCGGAGCGGAAGGCCATGGAGATCCCCGTCAAGGTGGTGTTTCCACTCATCCTGTGCATCCTTCCTGTCATATTCATCGTGATTCTTGGGCCGGCCGCAATCTCCATCATGGAGAATCTCTTCCCTGCAATGGGGTGAGCTCTGTGAGAGATTTGCTCTTGGAAAGCTGCACATGCGGGCTGCAAGGACTGGCGTGACTCTCCTTGTCGTCGGGGTCGTCCTTGTACCGGCGATTATCGCCCCTCTTGTGACCGGCTACCTATCACCTTCGGCCCAACGTTGGCTGTCCGTAGCCTTTGCCCTCACGACGTCAACCTGGGCGGCGATAGCTGTAAACCCCTCCGCGTTACCCGCGTTCGCGGTCCTCGCGGCAGCGTGGGGTGCCGCCACCGCCGTCGATCTCGCCGAACATCGCCTACCTGACGCACTCACGCTGATCCCAATCCCCCTGTTCTTCGCCCTCCAAGTACCGTGGGCTGTGTTGGAGGGCGGATGGGGAAGGCTAGGCTCAGCGCTCCTGGGCTCGCTGCTCACCGCGGCCATTCTCTTCGTGCTCGCCTACATCAACCCGAGTGGCTTCGGCCTCGGAGACGTGAAACTCGGCCTCACCACCGGTGCGGCGCTCGGTTGGTTCGGGATCGGAACTGCGCTGCTGGGGGTCGCGGCGGCGTTCATCCTCATGGCCGTCATCAGCGGACTTCTGCTCGCCACCGAGAAGATCAAACGCGAAGCCGAGATCGCCTTCGGCCCATTCATGATCCTGGGCGTTCTCGTTACCCCCTGGGCCGGGTCACTCCTAGGCTGGTGAACGCCCCGAGTCACGCACCGGTAAGGATCAGGTAGAACATCCGGCCGAGGAAGAACAGCCCCACCGCGATGGCAACCACCACGAAGGGGACGACCAGCCGCTGGACCTTCTTGAGCCGCGTGCTCGGTACCCCCGTCGGACCCCATGGTCCTCGCCCCACCTGCGCCCGCACGGGCACGTTGTCGTTCAGGTTGAGGTCGGAGAAGATGCGCACGAGCCCAGCTTAGGCGAGCGTCGGCGCGCTACCCACGGGCCAGCTGCTCCTCCACCAGGGCCGCTGCCTTCCGCAGCGCCTCGAGCTGTGGGATCACGTCCTCCCGACGCCAACCGGAGAGGCCGCACGCCGTGCCGAGTGTGAGGCCTTGCAGCGAGTCCACCTGAATCGCTCGGAGCACCCGCAGGGAGGCCCTGACGAGTTCGTCGACGGTCTGCGGCCCTCGTGCGGTGTCGACGACGCCGAGGATGAGCCCGCGGCCCTCGTCGCGCCACTGCGCCAACTCGTCGAGGTCCACCAGCGCAGCGTCCACCGACGCCCCAGCGAACCCAGCCCGCCGCGACACCTCCAGCCACCGCCCAGGCGCACAGCAATGCAGCCAGGCGCCACCGGCCAGCGGACGCAACGCCTCCACCAGCGCGGGCATGTCCACCCGACGATGGCGCGAGAACCCGCTCGCCGTGGGCACGCGCCCCTCGGCCACCGCCATCATCGACGGCTCGTCCACCTGCACCCACAAGGTGGCACCCGGCACCCGCCGCGACACCTCCGCCCGCAACCGCGACACAGCCTCAACCTGCGCCTGGGCCAACTCTCGCCGGGCTCCGTGATCGGCCAGGAGACGGTCGCCCATGGGCCGCTCGACGGAGGACGCCAGCGTCCATGGGCCGGGCACGGCCACCTTCAGCACGCCGTCGAAGCCCTGGAGAAGCTCCTCAGTGTCGTCAAGGTCCTGGCGCCACTGAGCGTGAGCCCGACGATGCTCAGCCCCCGAGTTCGGCACCAGACGCCAGCCGGCAGGCTGCACGTCGAATCCAAGCCCCGAGATGAGCCCCAGCGCACGTCCGATCATGTCCGACCCCACACCGCGCTCCGGCAGCTCCGGCAGCGGCAGCACCTCGGGCAGGGTCTCAGCCATGGCCGCCAACGCCCCCCTGAAGTCCGTCCCCGGCAGCGAGCCCGCAGCGGTGATCAGCATCAGCGGGCCTCGGCGATCACGGCGCTGCCCACCACGCGGTCACCGTCATAGACCACCACGGTCTGACCCGGCGCCACGCCGTGACCGGGCTCCTCCAACAGCACGGACAGGGCGCCGTCGACGGCCGCGATGGTCGCATCCTGCGGCGTCCCGTGCGCCCGGTACTGCGCCTGCCCCCGCCAGGGACCGTCGACGGCCTCCGCGGTCCACGAGGGTCGGATCCCCGTCAACTGGGTGACGGCCAGGTCCTCCCGCGACCCCACCACGACGGTGTTGCCCACCGGCTCGATCCGCAGCACGTAGCGCGGCTCCCCTGATGGTGCAGGCACCCTCAGGTCCAAGCCCTTGCGCTGGCCAACGGTGTAGCGGTGCGTCCCGCGGTGCTCCCCCAGCACTGCACCGTCGCCGTCGACGATGGGGCCGGGTGCGTCGTCGAGGTACCGGCCGAGGAAACCCTGGGTGTCGCCGTCGGCGATGAAGCAGATGTCGTGGCTGTCCGGCTTCTTCGCCACACCCAGCCCGAGCGCCTGCGCCTCGGCGCGCACAACCGGCTTCTCCACGTCGTTGAGCGGGAATGTGCAGCGCCGGAGCTGGTCCTGAGTGAGCATGCCGAGCACGTAGGACTGATCCTTCGCGGCGTCGGCCGCGCGGTGCAGGGAGACGGCGCCATCGTCGTGGCGCCTCAGGTCCGCGTAGTGGCCCGTGGCGACGGCGTCAAAGCCTAGTGCGATGCCGCGGTCCAGCACCGCCGCGAACTTGATCTTCTCGTTGCAGCGCAGGCAGGGGTTGGGCGTGCGGCCGGCTCGATACTCGGCGACGAAGTCCTCCACGACAGCCTCGTGGAACTCCTCGGCGAAGTCCCACACGTAGAAGGGGATGTCCAGCTTGTCCGCCACGCGGCGCGCGTCGTGGGAGTCCTCCAGCGAACAGCACCCCCGCGCCCCCGATCGGTAGGACGCGGGGTTCTTGGACAGGGCGAGGTGCACGCCGGTGACTTCGTGGCCCTCGGCCACCAGGCGCGCGGCAGCGACGGCGGAGTCCACCCCGCCCGACATGGCAACCAACACCCGCACGTGGCGCTCCTCTGCTCAGCAGTGCTCCACTGTACCGATCCGCATGTCAGACCTGCACAGTCCGTCACGATCCCCCGTATTGACTCTCGGCCTGGGTCTCTGTTCGCGACGCGAGTCAGCCGCGCCGCAAGACGGTCACGATCGAGGAGAAGTTGTCCGTCCAGACCACTCGTCGATCGTCGATCGAGCGCCATTTGTCGTCGGCAAGCAGGCTGTCGAGCTTCGCCCCATCCGCCGAAAGCGCGACCCACTCGCTGAGCGTCGCGCCGGTCTCGTCGTCCAGCTCGCCACGCCCAAGGACAGCCTCCCAACCCAGCGTGTCTGCACCGGCCGCCACAACTGGCTCAAGGTCGAAGACTCGACTGCTCACGTGCACTAGCAGCAGTCCGTCCTCCTTCAGGACCCTGCCGTAGGACTCGAAGGCATCCTGCGTCAGCAGGTGCACGGGAATGGCGTCAGAGGTGAAAGCGTCCAGAACCACCATGTCGTATGAGGCGTCGCGTTGTTCCTCGATCCGCAGCCGACCGTCGCCAACGACGAAGTCGACGGCCGCAAGGCTCTCGGAGAGGAAGGTAAAGAGGTCGGGGTTCGACGCGACCTCGATCACGTCCGGGTCGATCTCGAAGAAGGTGAGCCGCTGATCCGGCTCCCCGTAGGCCGCGAGCGTTCCGACACCCAGCCCAACGGCGGCGATGTCCGAGGCGCCCTCCAAGACCGAGTAGGCGTCCCCCACCGGTCCGCCGCGCGCGTAGTACGTCGACGGCTCCGAACGGCGCTCGCCCAACGCCTGCTGACCGTGCAGCGTTGTGCCGTGCGAGAAGAGGCGCCACCCGTCGCGTTCCCTGACCGTGTAAGCCCCGTAGAAGGATCGGTCGCGGACCAAGATCTCGCCACCGGTCAGTGACGGGATGAGCAGAAACACCAGGGCGGCCACCATTGTGGCCAGCGGTCGCCGACTGAACAGCACACCGGCGGCGATCCATCCCACGGGCACCACCGACACCAGCCACGGCTGCCATCCGATCGACCTAGCACCGCCGACGGAGAGCACTAGAAGGATCGCGAGGGTGCCCCCGACCTCGAGAAAGCGGACAAAGGCGGGGTGGTAGCGACGACTGAGCACACCCAACGATGGCCTCGTCTGTGGCAGGGCCAAGACAATCGTGGCCACCAGGATCAGCGGGTACTCCCACACCGCGTTGAACAGCAGGGGCGCCACCACGCCGTTCAGCAGGCCACCCAGCGCCCCACCCACCGCCACGACGATGTAGTAGAACGTGAGGTGGGCTGTTGGCGGGCGCCGAGATGCCAGCATCGCGTGGGCGGTGGACGATGCGACGGCCAGAACCGCCAGGTTCAGCACGATCAGGAGCCAGATCGGCAGCCCACCCGAGGGGAACCACGCCAGGAGTGCCACCACGGCCGCCGCTGCCGAAGCCACCTGCCATCGCGGGCTGACGTGCCTCGAGGACCGGGCGAAGGCTACGACGAATGTCGCGAGGTAAATGGAAAGGGGCACCACCCACAGCAGGGGCACGGCTGCGACGTCCGTGGAGATGTGCGCAGTCACCCCCAACATGAGACTGGAGGGGATGAAGGCCAAAGCGAGCCAGATGAGCACCTGCCGGGCTGGGATCCGCTCGCGAGCGGATGCCACGGCAAGCTCCTTCTGAGCGCGAATCGGCAGGTGAGGCGACCTGTTCACGAGTGCAACCGCCCCGGAGCCAATCATCAGCACCATGAATACCCCGTACCCGAATGACCACCCCAGGCGCTGCTGATCGAGCGTCAACAACGGCTCCACCACGAAGGGGTAGGCCAGCAACCCCACAAAGCTGCCCAGGTTGCTGGTGGCGAAAAGAAAGTACGGGTCCTCTGCGCGATGACCGACGGTCCAGGAGTACCAACGCTGCAACAGCGGGCCGGTCGTGGACACCACTGCAAAAGGCAGGCCGATCGTCAGCGCCAAGATCCAGAGCAGCCGCAGGATTGGGGACGCATCGGTTGGCGGTCCGCCACCGGCCAAGGCGACGGGAAGGACCATCAGTGGCAACAGGACGAGCCCCACGTGCAGAAGTGGCTGCAGACGGGGACCGAGCTTCTGTGTGCTGATGTGCGCGTAGATGTAGCCGATCAGAAGCACTACCTGGAAGAAGAGGCTGCTGGTACTCCACACCGTCGCCGACCCGCCAAACTGGGGTAGCACGAGGCGTGCCACCATCGGCTGCACCACGAAGAGGAGTGAGGCACCCACGAATGAGGTGGCAGCGAAGAGTGCTGTGACCCACCAAGAGCCCCTGCTCGCGGAGCCGACGGCTTCGGTGTCGGGGCTCACTACCGCCGAGGCGTCCGCCGTCATCGCCGACCGTCCCCGGTGGGAGCTCCATCAAGGAGTGACAGGGCAGCGTCCAGCGCGCCGTCGGGGTAGAACGGAAGGCCTTCGCCGCCCAGGGTGTCCAACCGGTGCCACGCGACGATGCTCTCGTCGTCAATCACTTTCACCCTTGTGTCGAGCGGCCACGCCTCGAGGGCAGGACACTCCACGGAGAAGATGTGCACAATCTCATGGCCAGCTCGGCCAAGGAACGTGAAGATGTTCTCGGTGACGCCCAACAACTCAGCTGCCGTCACTGCGACACCCAACTCCTCCAAGAACTCACGCAACAACGCCTCGATGGCACGCTCACCGAACTCGATGCCCCCACCGATCGCACGCACAAAGGGAGGCTCGCCGTCGGCCCCACCGAATTCCTGCACGAGAACGTGACCATCGCGGACGGGCAGACCGACGGCGAGGTTGCGGATCCGTGAGTCTGCTTGTTCCATGCCGGGAGCGTAGACCTGAAGTCGGGAGCCCACAGTGCCATTCCACCAGAGCCAGGACTCCCGCTTCGGACTACTACCAGCCCATCTCCGTGATGACGGACTGAAAGAGCGCATTCACCTGGGTCCCCAAGACGGTCACCGCCGTGACAATGACTGCTGCGATGAGGCTGGCCATGATCGCGTACTCCACCGCGGTCGCGCCGCGCTCGGATGAGATCCCAACCGGGACTACTTCCATGGGCTCGGAAGCGCCAGTCTCTGCGTCGATCACACCAAGCTCCCCCATCAAGACCACTCGTGAACGGGAGTCTAGCCGTGATAGTAGGGATTCTCTGGAGTCATGTCATCGCTGATGCACAGCGGAGAACGCGAGCTGATCGCTCGGGTGTGGGCCGGCAGGGTGGTATGGCGTCGGGATGCCCAACCCGAGGATCACCCAGCTGGCCTCCCGCCTGAGCAGACCTGAGCCGGGCAGCCCTGACGGCACACGCCCGGATTGGGAACGCCACAGGCGATCGAGTGCGGGGAGGCGGGAGACGAGGCACGGGCGGCCTCACCATTTGACCACAGGCCAGTCGCTGCGCACGGAGAGACCGTTGCCGACGGCCGCCCGTGACTCGGCTCACGGCTGCCGGCACCACCGCTGGGGCGGGTCAGCGGACGGGTTGCGTCACGACCCTTCGAGACAGCCGACGGTCGCTTCGCGACGCCGGCCTCCTCAGGGAGCGATGGAGACAGCCGACGGTCGCTTCGCGACGCCGGCCTCCTCAGGGAGCGGTGGGGACAGCCGACGGTCGCTTCGCGACGCCGGCCTCCTCAGGGAGCGAACGTGGGGTCAGAAGGCGGAGCGGGCGACGCTCAAGGCCTCCGGGAGGACCTCCACCAGCCGCGAGATGTCGGACGACGTCGTGGTCCAACCCAACGAGAAGCGCAACGACTGCGTCGCCTCGTCGGACGTCCGCCCCATCGCCAGCAGCACCTCGCTGGGCTGATGCACCCCCGCGCGACACGCACTCCCCACCGACGCCGCGATCCCCCGCTGGTCCAGCAGGAACAGCAGGTCGTCGGCGCGCACGCCGTCGAAGGTCACGTTGACGATGTGCGGCGCGCCTCCCGGCAGGGGTCCACTCGGCACGCCCGTACCCGCCGGCCGAGGCCAGCTGTTCAACCGCCCGCCAGCAGCCACGCACACCTCCGCCACGCGATCCCGCAGCCCAGAAACCCGCGACACTTCAGCCCCCAACTCCCCCACCGCGACACTCGCCGCCCGCGCGAACGCCGCCGCCAACGCCACGGGCTGGGTCCCGGACCGCACCTCGCGCTCCTGCCCACCGCCCAGCCCGACGGCGGACGGCACCACCCCACGACGCGCCAGCAGCGCCCCCACGCCCACGGGCCCACCGATCTTGTGTGCCGACACACTCATCAGATCCGCTCCACTGGCCCCGAAATCCACCGGCAGATGCCCCAACGCCTGCACCGCATCCGTGTGCATCCACGCCCCCACCGCCCCAGCCAACTCCCCCACCTCCGAAACGGGCTGCACAACCCCCGTCTCGTTGTTCACCCACATCACCGACACCACCGCAACGGCCTCGTCGAGCATCGCCTCGAGAACGCCCAGCGACACCACGCCCTCCCGCGACACCGGCAAGACCTCAGCCCCCCGCGACACCGCCCCGAGCACCGCCGGATGCTCAACGGCCGACACAAGGCACCGCCCCCGACCCCGCGACCGTCCCGCCTCCCAACCCCCCAGCACCGCGATCGTGTCCGCCTCAGACCCCCCTGACGTGAACACAACCTCCGTCGGGTGCGCGCCCACCGCAGCCGCCAACTCCTCGCGCGCCTCCTCCAACCGGCGCCGGGCGCGCTGCCCCGGCCGGTGCAACGACGAGGCGTTTCCCACCAGTCCCGATGCTTCGACGAAGGCCTCAAGCGCCTCAGGGCGCAGCGGGGAGGTGGCGGCATGGTCGAGATAGACGGACTCCACGGCTCCCCCTCGTTCGGGCCCCGCACGCGCGACTCCCGAGAGTCCATGCTAGCCAGGCGGCGACGACGGCAAACCCCCCAGCGAAGTGGAGTTTGTGCCAGAAAGTGGCACAATGGGGCGCTGTCGAAAAAAACGATTCCAGGAAGCTACCGATGACATCCCTCACCCCGCCTGATTCGAGCGCCCTCGGCGCCCGGATCACCGCCCATGGCGTGCGCTTCGGCCTGTGGGCCCCGCGTGCCACCGGGGTCGAGCTGGCGCTCATCGATCCTCTCAATCAGCAGCACAACATCGAGATGTCCCGCGACGATGAGGGCATCTGGACCGTCGAGGTGCCCGGCGTGGACGCCGAGCAGCATTATGGCTTCCGCGTGCACGGGCCGTGGGACCCGTCGTCGGGCAGCCGATTCAATCCCGCCAGGCTCCTGCTGGACCCCTACGCGCGCGCCATCAGCGGCGGGGTGGACTTCCGCGGCCCCATCCTGGACCACATCCCCGGCAGCCCCTTCAGCATCTCCACCCGGGACTCCTTCGGGGCGGTGCCGCTGAGCGTGGTGGTGGCGGACACGCCCCCGCCCAAGCCCATCGCACGCCGTCGTCCCATGTCGGAGACCATCCTCTACGAGGCGCACCTGCGCGGCTTCACCAAGCTGCACCCGCAGGTCCCCGAGCACCTCCGCGGCTCATATCTGGCGCTGGCGGACCCGTCGGTCCTCGAGTACCTGACCGGCCTGGGCATCACCGCCATCCAGCTGCTGCCCGTGCATCACTTCGTCTCGGAGCCGTTCGTGGCCACCAAGGGGCTGCGCAACTACTGGGGCTACAACTCGCTCGGTTTCTTCGCCCCGCACGCCTACTACGCCACCCGCGGCACCGTCGGAAACCAGGTGGCCGACTTCAAGCAGATGGTCAGCGCGCTGCACGAGGCCGGCATCGAGGTGATCCTCGACGTGGTCTACAACCACACCGGCGAGGGCGGCCACGAGGGGCCCACGCTGTCCATGCGCGGCCTGGACCACGACGCCTACTACCGACTCACCAACGACCGCCGGGACGACTACGACGTCACGGGCTGCGGCAACTCGGTCAACACCTCGCACCCCATGGTGCTGCAGCTGGTGCTGGATTCGATGCGCTACTGGGTTACCGAGATGGGCGTCGACGGGTTCCGCTTCGATCTGGCCACCACGCTGATCCGCGACGAGCAGCACCACGTGGACCACAATCACGCGTTCAAGCGGCTGGTCGAGTCCGATCCCGCCTTCGAGGGCATCAAGATGATCGCCGAGCCGTGGGACATCGGCCCGTACGGCTACCAGGTGGGCGCCTGGGGCCCCGGCTGGTACGAGTGGAACGACCGCTTCCGGGATCACATCCGCGACTACTGGCGCGGCGCCGTGCACGGCGTCCAGGAACTCGCCACGCGCCTGGCCGGCTCCCCGGACATCTTCGATCAACCGGGCCGCGCACCGCAGTCGAGCATCAACTTCATCACCGCCCACGACGGTTTTACCCTCCGGGACCTGGTGAGCTACGACGTCAAGCACAACCTGGACAACGGCGAGGCCAACCGCGACGGCTCGGACAACAACCGCTCCTGGAACCACGGCTGGGAGGGCGAGACTGAGGACCCGGAGATCAACGCGCTGCGCCGTCGCCAGGTGCTGAACCTGATGGCCACCCAGCTGCTGGCCGCCGGCACCCCCATGCTCACCGCGGGCGACGAGTTCGGCCGCACCCAGAAGGG
This sequence comes from Tessaracoccus luoxuelianae, assembly GCF_054483915.1. NCBI lineage: Bacteria > Bacillati > Actinomycetota > Actinomycetes > Propionibacteriales > Propionibacteriaceae > Tessaracoccus > Tessaracoccus luoxuelianae. The sequence continues at coordinate 2,276,544 of NZ_CM137013.1, forward strand.
CAACAACAACGCCTACTGCCAGGACTCCCCCCTCTCATGGGTCAGCTGGGACATCCCGTTCGAGTGGCTCCAGGTACAGAGCCGCATCGCCGCCCTGATCAAGCTCCGTCAGAGCCACCCGGTGCTCCGCCCGGTGGACTTCGCCTACCACACCGAGATCATCACCGAGCACAGCGAGAACCTGCAGCGCGTGGACCTCACCTGGATGGACGGCGAGTTCGGCGAGATGAGCCACGACGCCTGGCACGACGGCGGCCGCCGCCTGCTCGGCATGTACGTCTCGGACGAGCGCGAGGCGTTCCTCACCTGGTTCAACTCGGGCGCTGCCCCGGTGCCGCTGACGCTGCCCACCCTTCCGTGGGGCTACGGCTACGAGATCGTGTGGCACAGCGCCGAGTCCTACGAGCTGCCCGGAGGCGTCCTGCCGGCCCTGGCCGAGATGACCATGCCGGCCCGGTCCGTGGTGCTGATGCGGGTCCAGGTGCCCACCAGCACCCGCGAGCTGCTCGCACTGCAGGCGGAGGCCGAGCCGTCGTCGCTGGATCTGCTCTCCTGAACGGTGCATGCAGGGCGCCCCGCCAGCTAGGCTGACGGGCGTGAGTGCGGATTACCCAACCATGTCCCTCAAGCGCATCGTCCGGACCGACGGCGGCCTCGGCCGCATCCCGGTCACCGGCGCTTCCCCCGTGATCGAGGGCGGGGTCTACCCCGTCAAGTCAGTCGTCCATGAACGGCTGCTGATTCAGGCCAACGTGTTCCGGGAGGGTCACGACTCGGTCAACGCGTCGGTGATCCTGACCTCTCCGGGCGGCACCCAGCGCCGCATCGACATGAAGCAGGTCGAGCCCAAGGGCCTCGACATCTGGCAGGCGTACGTCCGGATGGCCGCCGAGGGCGACTGGACCTACCGCATCGAGGGCTGGAGCGACCCGTGGGGCACCTGGCGCCACCACGCCGAGGCGAAGCTGCCGGTGTCCATGGACGTGGAGCTGGTGTGCCTGGAGGGCCGCGACCTCCTCACCCGCTCCGCGCAGCAGGCCGATTCGATGCGCGTCCCCGGGGCCGCCAACCTGCTCCGCGCCGCCGCGGAGACAGTCAACCCGGAGACCGACGTCGAGGAGATGCTGGAGCTCATCACGTCTGCGCCCATCACCCGGGCGATGGCCCGCTTCGGCCCCCGCGAGCTCGTCTCGCCCACCGCCGAGTTCCCCATCCGCGTGGAGCGCCGCCGGGCCCTCTACTCGTCGTGGTACGAGTTCTTCCCCCGCTCGCAGGGCGCCTGGCAGGACGGCGACGGCCACTGGCACTCCGGCACGTTCAACTCCTCGCACGAGCGCCTCGAGGCCGCCGCCGCGATGGGCTTCAACGTGGTCTACCTGCCACCCATCCACCCCATCGGCACCGCGTTCCGCAAGGGCAGGAACAACACGCTGAACCCCGGCCCGGAGGATCCCGGCTCGCCGTGGGCCATCGGATCCCCCGACGGCGGCCACGACGCGATCCACCCGGACCTGGGCGACTTCGACGACTTCGACGCCTTCGTGTCCAAGGCCCGCTCGCTGGGCCTGGAGATCGCCCTCGACCTGGCGCTGCAGGCCTCCCCGGACCACCCGTGGGTGGTGGAGCACCCGGAGTGGTTCAGCACCCGCCTCGACGGCACCATCGCCTACGCGGAGAACCCGCCGAAGAAGTACCAGGACATCTATCCCATCAACTTCGACAACGACCCCGTGGGCATCTACTACGAGGTGCTGCGGATCGTGCGGTTCTGGATCGACCACGGGGTCTCCATCTTCCGCGTCGACAACCCGCACACCAAGCCTGTGGAGTTCTGGGACTGGCTGATGGAGCGCATCCACGAGACCAACCCGGAGGTCATCTTCCTCGCCGAGGCATTCACCCGCCCGCAGATGATGGCGGCGCTCGGGAAGGTGGGCTTCCAGCAGAGCTACACCTACTTCACGTGGCGCAACCTCAAGTGGGAGCTCACCGAGTACCTCACGGAGCTGTCGCAGGAGATGGCGTCCTATTACCGGCCCAACTTCTTCGTCAACACCCCGGACATCAACCCGTTCTTCCTGCAGTCGGGCAATCACGCGGCGTTCTCCATCCGCGCCATCCTCGCCGCGACGATGTCGCCCACGTGGGGCGTCTACTCCGGCTTCGAGCTCTTCGAACATGAGGCGCTGGCCCCGGGCAAGGAGGAATACCTCAACTCGGAGAAGTTCGAGTACCGCCCGCGTGACTTCAACGCCCAGCCCAACCTCAACCTGCTGCTCGGCAAGCTCAACCAGATCCGCGACACGCACCCCGCCCTCCAGCAGCTGCGCGACATCCACTTCCACCACGCGCCCCACGATTCGGTGATCGTCTTCTCCAAGAACGACGGCACGGACACGGTGCTGGTGGTGTGCTCGCTGGACCCGGACAACACGGTGTCCTCGGACATCATGCTGGACTTCGGCGCGCTCGGCGTCAACGGGCAGGGCAGCGTGCGGGTGGTCGACGAGCTCACCGGCGAGGAGTACGTCTGGGGTGAGCGGTCCTGGGTGCAGCTGTGGCCCGGGAAGCCGGCGCACATCTTCCACGTGGTGGCTGAGTGAGCACGGAGTTGCAGCAGCAGCTCTGGGACCTGGCGCTCAGCTCGCGCTGGTTCTCGGGGCGCAGCGGCCGCCCGGTCGGCGTCGAGCTCGGCCCGTGGGCCGGGCCGGCGCTGCGTCCCGCGCTGCTCGTCGTCGAGTTCGACGACGGCCACCAGGAGCGCTTCCACGTCCCGCTTCTCTACCGCGACGGTGAGCCCACCGACGCCTGCGACGAGGGCGGCGTCCTGCTGCGCGCCCTCCACGACGAGGCCCCCGGCTTCGAGCGGTACCGGGCGGTGGCGCCCGGGCTGCCCGCCCGTCGCTACGCGGGCGAACAGTCCAACACCTCGGTCTTCTTCGGCGACGAGCTGCTGGTCAAGGTGTTCCGGCGCGTTGAGCCCGGCCGCTCGGTGGACGTGGAGCTGCACGCCGCGCTGGCGGGCACCGGCGTGGTGGCGGAGCTGTACGGGGCGTGGACCTGGGACGGCACAGACCTGGCGGTCTTCCTCGAGGCCTTGCCGGAGCCCACCGACGGCTACGTGCTGGCCTGCGAGTACGCCACCGAGGGCCGCAGCTTCGCCGAGCACTCCCATGCCCTGGGCGAGGCGCTGGCCACGGTGCACAGGGTCCTCGCCGAACGGCTGGCCACGGCCACCGTCGACGGCGCCGCCCTGGCCGCTGATTGCCGCCGTCGCTTCGCCGCGGTGGTCGCCGAGGTGGATGCGGTGGCGCCCTACGCGGACGCCGCGGAGGCGGTCTTCGCCGCCATCGACCACGCCCGCCTGCCCGCGCAGCGCGTGCACGGGGACTGCCACCTGGGCCAGGTGCTGCTCAGCGAGGGCCGGTGGCGCTACGTGGACTTCGAGGGCGAACCCCTCAAGTCCATGGAGGAGCGCCGGCTCCCCGATTCGCCGCTGCGTGACGTGGCCGGGATGCTGCGCTCGTTCGCTTACGCCCGCGCCGCCGGCGGCGCCTCCGCCGGATGGCTGGCCGAGTGCCGATCCGCATTCCTGCGCGGCTACGGCATCGACGCGGACGCCGGGGACCCGGTGCTGGCCGCCTACGAGACGGACAAGGCAGGATACGAGGCCGTCTACGAGGCCCGGTTCCGCCCGCACCTGCTGCAGGTCCCCCTCCAGCACCTCGAATCGTTGATAACGATCCCATAACCCGCACCCGCGGAACCCCCGCGGTGCGGCCTCAGTCCGCCCGCGGCGACGCTCGGCACGCTAGATTGGCGCGCAAACGACATCGCTTCGAAGGAGTCAAGAAAATGGCGCACGACCGCTTCGGTGGACTTACCGGTTGGGACTTCGAAGGGTTCCATGGTGGTGGAGACACCGAGCTGTGGAAGCGCCTCGGCAGCGAGGTGGTCACAGTCGAGGACGACGAGAGGGGCACCGTCACCGGGGTGCGTTTCGCCCTGTGGGCCCCCAACGCCAAGTCCGTCTCCATCATCGGGGACTTCAACTGGTGGACCGGCGACGCGATGGAGCTGATCCCCGGCTCCGGCGTCTGGGGCGCGTTCATCGAGGGCCTCGACGAGGGCACCCTGTACAAGTTCCGCATCGAGACCCAGGACGGCCGCTGGATCGAGAAGGTCGATCCGATGGCCAAGTTCAGCGAGCAGGCGCCGGCCAACGCGTCGATCGTCTACGAGTCGAAGTACGTGTGGGACGACGACGAGTGGATCGCCAAGCGACGCGCCTCCCAGGCCCACGCCGAGCCGATGAGCGTCTACGAGGTGCACCTGGGCGGCTGGCGCAAGGGCAAGAGCTACCTCGATCTGGCCGAGGAGCTCGTCAGCTACGTCAAGTGGCAGGGCTACACCCACGTCGAGTTCATGCCGCTGTCGGAGCACCCGTTCGAGCCCAGCTGGGGCTACCAGGTCTCCGGCTACTTCTCCCCCACGTCGCGTTTCGGCAAGCCGGATGATCTCCGCTACCTCGTCGACAGGCTTCACCAGGCCGGCATCGGCGTGATCATGGACTGGGTGCCCGGCCACTTCCCCAAGGACGACTGGGCGCTCGGCCGCTTCGACGGCACCGCCCTGTACGAGCACGCGGACCCGCGCCAGGGCGAGCACCAGGACTGGGGCACCTACATCTTCAACTACGGCCGCAACGAGGTGAAGAGCTTCCTCATCTCCAACGCGCTGTACTGGATCCAGGAGTTCCACATCGACGGCCTGCGGGTGGACGCCGTCGCCTCCATGCTGTACCTGGACTACTCCCGCGAAGAGGGCGAATGGGTGCCCAACCAGTTCGGCGGCCGCGAAAACCTCGAGGCCATCGACTTCCTGCGCTACTGCAACCGTCACCTCTACGAGCGCGAGCCCGGCGTGCTGATGATCGCGGAGGAGTCCACCAGCTTCGCCGGCGTCACCAAACCCGTCCACGAGGGCGGCCTCGGCTTCGGCTTCAAGTGGAACATGGGCTGGATGAACGACACGCTGCGCTACCTGCAGCTGGACCCGGTCTACCGCCAGTACGAGCACAACCTGCTCACCTTCGCCATGGTCTACGCCTACTCGGAGAACTTCGTGCTGCCGATCAGCCACGACGAGGTGGTCCACGGCAAGGGATCCATGATCAACAAGGTCCCGCAGGACGACTGGCGCAAGTTCGCCACCCTGCGCGCCTACTACTCCTTCATGTGGAGCTTCCCCGGCAAGCAGCTGATCTTCATGGGCTGCGAGTTCGGACAGCGGCCCGAGTTCAGCGAGTCCGTCTCCCTCGAATGGTGGGTCAGCGAGCTGTGGGGCCACGGCGGCCTGCAGCGTCTCTTCCGGGACCTCAACCACATCTACAAGTCGAACCGCCCCCTCTACGAGCTGGACAGCTCGCCGAAGGGCTTCAGCTGGATCAACGCCGACGACGCGGGCCGCAACGCCCTCTCCTGGGTGCGCCACGACGAGGACTACAACCACATCGCGTGCGTGACGAACTTCTCCCCGGAGCCGCTGCGCGACTACGAGATCGGACTTCCCGCCGCCGGTGCGTGGGAGGAGATCCTCAACACGGATTCGCCCACCTACGACGGGTCCGGCGAGTTCGGCAACCTCGGCGAGGTCACCGCCTACGACGAGCCCTGGGGCCACTTCCCCGCCCGCGCACGCGTCACCGTGCCCCCGCTGGGCTCCATCTGGCTGCGTCGGCAGGCCGACTGACCCGTCTCCCCGGTGGGTGCCCCCGTGTCGCGTGGCGCGGGACCCACCGGGTACGGTCGTGACGTGAGCGACTTCAAGGTGTCGGTGGACATCGTCGGCGGCGTCGGCACCCTGCGGTGGGCCGAGCAGGAGGTCGACGTGGACACACTGCGCCGCGCGCTCTCACTGGCCGCCGACGACGCCATCCTCGCGCACGAGCTGCGCCGGTTGCAGGTGGAGTTGCCCGAGTGGGACACGGCCGCGCGGGTGGCCCTCCACCGCTGCGGCTTCCGCCTGGAGGGGCGGCTGCGCTCCGCCGTCGAGCCAGAACCAGGCGTCTTCCGCGACATCCTCATCTACTCGCGCCTCGCCGTGGACACGGTCTACGGCCCGCACGGGTTCTCCGGGGTCCTGGACTCGATCCTTCCCACCAAGCGGGTGATCTCCCACGCCCTGTTCCGCGACGAGCAGGGCCTGGTGCTCCTGCTCGAGACCTCCTACAAGGAGGACTGGGAGCTCCCCGGCGGCGTGGTGGAGCCGCACGAGACGCCCCGCGCCGGGGGCGAGCGGGAGACGATGGAGGAGTTGGGCATCGAGGTCACGTTCGGGCAGCCGCTGCTGACCGACTGGATGCCGCCCTACCTTGGGTGGTCGGACGCGGTGGAGTTCATCTTCGACGGCGGGGTCCTGGCGCCGGAGGTCGCGGCCGAGCTGGGCACCGACGACCGGGAGATCCGCGCCATCCACTGGGTGGAGCCTGAGGACGTGCACCGCCACGTGACGGACCTGTCCGCGCGCAGGATCGCCCTGATGCTGACGGGCTTTCGCGGGATGACCGAGAACGGCCACCCGGTCCCCTGAGGACTCGCGAACTTCGCTGGCTGAGGTTCGAGGAGCGCAGCGACGAGACTCGAAGCCTAGAAAGCGCAACGTCGTCCGCTCAAGTCTCTCAGGCTTCGAGGCCGCTCCGCGGCACCTCAGCCAACGGGGGGGAACAATGGGGCTATGCCCCTCGCGACCCGCGACGTCACCCTCCTTCCCTCCGACGAGGTGGCCCTCGCCCTGAGCGTGGACCCGTCGGTGGGGCTGAGCCCCGCCGAGGTGGCCGCCCGCCAGGACCTGTACGGGCGCAACGAGCTGCGGGCCACTCCCCCAGAGCGGGCCTGGCGCCGGTTCCTGCGCCAGTTCGCCGACCCCCTCATCTACCTCCTGCTGGCCGCCATCGTCATCTCGATCATCGCCTGGGTGGTGGAGGGCGGCACCGGGCTACCTGTGGACACGATCGTCATCGCGGTCATCGTGGTGGCCAACGCCGTCATCGGCTTCGTCCAGGAGAATCGGGCCGAACGGGCCGTCGCCGCCCTGGCCGGCATGACCGCCACCCGCGCCACCGTGCTGCGCGACGGACTCCTCGCCTCCGTCCCCTCCGCGGAGCTGGTCCCCGGGGACGTGCTCGTCCTCGCCGAGGGCGACGCCGTGGGCGCGGACTCCCGCCTCCTCACCGCCACGTCCCTCCTCACGCAGGAGGCCTCGTTGACCGGCGAATCGGAGGCCACCCAGAAGGACCCGGCCGCCCTCCCGGAGCCCGCGGCCATCGGCGACCGCCGCAACATGGTGTTCAAGGGCACCTCCGTGGCCCGCGGCGTGGGCCGCGCGGTGGTCACCACCACCGGCATGGACACCGAAATGGGGCGCATCGCCACCCTGCTGGACGAGACCCAGGCCGAGCCCAGCCCGCTGCAGGCGGAGATCGGCAGGATCTCCCAGACGCTGGGACTGCTGGTGGTCGGGATAGCCGTGGTGGTGATGCTCACCACCGCCCTGGTCAACCGGGTCAACACACTCGAGGGCGCCGTCGAGATCCTGCTGATGGGCGTCTCGCTGGCCGTGGCCGCCGTCCCGGAGGGCCTGCCCGCGATCCTGTCGCTCGTGCTCGCCATCGGGGTGCAGGCCATGGCGCGCCGCAACGCGGTGATGAAGGACCTCCACTCGGTGGAGACGCTGGGGTCGGTCTCCGTGATCTGCTCGGACAAGACCGGCACCCTCACCCGCAACGAGATGACGCTGCGCGAGGTGGTGACGGCCTCCGGCAGGGTCACCCTCGGCGGCACCGGGTACACGCCGGTGGGCGAGGTGCTGGTGGAGGGCGACGTCGACCGCACTTTGGACGAGGCCCGACGGGCGCTGGTGGCCGGGTCCGTGGCCAACGACGCCCAGCTCACGCACCTGGAGGGCTCGTGGCAGATCCAGGGCGACCCGACGGAGGCCGCGTTCCTCGTCGGCGCCCGGAAGCTCGACGGCGCCGCAGAGCTCATCTCGGGCCACGCGCGCGCCGGCGAGGTGCCCTTCACCTCCGAGCGCAAGATGATGTCGGTGCTCAGCACGCACCCCTCGCGGGGCCACGTGCTCTACGCCAAGGGGGCCCCGGACGTGCTGCTGGAACGCTGCACCGACGAACAGGTGGGGGACGACACCACCCCGCTCACGCCGGCCCGGCGCGACGAGCTGGCCCACACCATCGAGGAGCTCGGGGCCGAGGGCTATCGCACCCTGGGCGTGGCGTGGCGCGGCGCCACCGCCGCCGAGTCGCACACCTTCGGCGAGTCCGCCGAGCGCAACCTCACCTTCCTCGGCGTCGTCGCACTGCTGGACCCACCGCGCGAGGAGGCCGCCGCGGCCATCGCCGAGGCTCACCGGGCCGGCATCCGCACGGTGATGATCACCGGGGATCACCCCGTCACCGCGGCCCGGATCGCGGCGGACCTGGGCATCTCGGGCACCGACAGCCCCGTCGTGGTCACCGGTCGCCAGGTCGACGAATCCGACGACGAGGAGCTGGCCCGCGCCGCCGTCGACGCCCGCGTGTACGCGCGGGTGGCCCCCGAACACAAGTTGCGGGTGGTCGACGCGCTGCAGGCCGGACGGCACATCGTGGCGATGACCGGCGACGGCGTCAACGACGCGCCGGCGCTGAAGTCCGCGGACATCGGCGTGGCGATGGGCATCACCGGCACCGCCGTCACGAAGGAAGCCGGGCAGATGATCCTGGGCGACGACAACTACGCCACGATCGTGGCCGCGGTCCGCCAGGGACGGGTCATCTTCGACAACATCCGCAAGTTCATGCGCTACCTGCTGAGCTCCAACATGGGCGAGATCGCCACCGTGTTCCTGGGCGTGACGCTGGGTGGCGTCATCGGCCTGGCGGACCCGTCGGCACCCGGCGCCGCGGTAGTTCCTCTGCTGGCCACGCAGATCCTGTGGATCAACCTGGTCACGGACTCGGGTCCGGCGTTGGCGATGGGGGTGGATCCGGAGATCGACGACGTAATGGGCCGCCCGCCGCGGCGGTTCGACGAACGCATCATCGACCGCCACATGTGGCAGCGCATCCTCGTCATCGGTGCCCTCATGGGCCTGCTCAGCCTGGTGGCCTACGACCTCACCCTGCCCGGGGGGCTGATCGGCGGCCTCGAGCACCTGGCGCCCGCCGGAGGCGAGCTCGACCTGGCCCGGACCACCGTGTTCACGTCGTTGGTGGTGATGCAGCTGGCCAACGCGCTCAACAGCCGCTCGGACAAGGCGAGCATCGTCGATCACCTCTTCACCAACGCCTGGCTGTGGCTCTCGCTGGCCGGCGCGCTCCTGGCGCAGGTTGCGGTGGTCTACCTTCCGGTGCTGCAGAACGCCTTCGGCACGGCGTCGCTCGGTTGGGCGCACTGGGGTGTCGCGGCCGGGGCCGGGCTGGTGGTGATCCTCGTCGAGGAGGCGGTCAAGGCGGTGCGCAGGACGCGCGGCTGATCGACTCCGGCGGCGTGGCCTTCTAGTCTGGGGGTGTGACAGCCACCCCAGCCTCCACGTACAGACTCCAACTGAACGCGTCCTTCACGTTCGACGACGCCGCGGCGCAGGTGCCGTACCTGGCCTCACTGGGGGTGACCCACCTGTTCTGCTCCCCCATCCTGCAGGCGGCCCCCGGGTCGGTGCACGGCTACGACGTCGTCGACCACGCCCACGTCTCCACGGAGACCGGCGGCGAGGAGGGCTTCCGGCGCCTCGCCGCTGCCGCGCGCGAACACGGGTTGGGCATCGTCGTCGACGTGGTACCCAACCACATGGCGGTGCCCACCCCGCTGTGGCTGAACCGGGCGCTGTGGGACGTGCTGCGCACGGGGCCGGAGTCCGAGTTCGCCGGCTGGTTCGACATCGACGTGAGCCGCTCCCGGGCCATCCTGATGCCGATGCTGGGTCGCCGGATCGGCGACGAGCTGGCCGAGGGCACCATCGAGGTGGTGGAGCGGGAGATCGACGGCGGCACGGAGACCGTGGTGGCCTACCACGATCACGTCTTCCCCATCCGGCCCGGCACCGAGCATCTGCCCCTGGACGAGCTGCTGGATCAGCAGTGGTACCGGCTCGCGTACTGGAAGGTGGGCAACGAGGAGCTGAACTACCGACGCTTCTTCGACGTGGACACCCTGGCCGCCATCCGGGTGGAGGACCAGTCCGTCTTCGACGCCAGCCACGCCCTGCTGCTACGCCTCTACGACGAGGGCCTGATCGACGGCTTCCGGATCGACCACCCCGACGGGCTGGCCACGCCGCGCGGCTACCTGCAGAAGCTGCACCGCGCCACCGGCGGCTGCTGGGTGGTGGTGGAGAAGATCCTGGAGCCACACGAGACCCTGCCCGCCGGCTCCCGCTGCGCCGGCACCACGGGCTACGACGCGCTGCTGCGGGTGGACGGCCTGTTCCACGATCCGGCGCAGCTGCCCCGCCTCAACGACCTGTGGGAGCGGGTGGCCGGCAACGAGGGCTGGTTCGGGGCCATGCTGCTGCGCGCCAAGGACGAGGTGGTGCGCACCATGCTGTTCGCCGAGGTGAACCGGCTGGTCTCCATCGCGGTGGCCGTGTGCGAGGCCGACGTCCGGCTGCGCGACCACACCCGCCGCCAGCTGGACCGCGCCATCCGGGCGCTGCTGGTGTCGATGGACCGCTACCGGGCCTACGTGGAGCCGGGCCTCCCCGCGCCACCCGAGGAGCGTGCGGTCATCCTGGAGGCGGCGGACCGCGCCCGTCCCCAGCTCGACGACGACGAGCAGGCCACCCTGGACCTCATCGTCGCGCTGGCCTGCGGCGACACCAGGCCGGGCGTGCCGGGTGGCGCCGAGGACCTGCCCACCGTCGGCTCCGGGGCCGTGACCACGGAGCTGCCGGCCGAGGGGCACGGGGTCGCGGAGCTGCGCGCCGAGTTCATGGTCCGCTTCGCCCAGACCTGCGGGCCGGTGATGGCCAAGTCCAAGGAGGACACCGCCTTCTACCGCTGGAACCGGTTCGTCGGCGTCAACGAGGTGGGCAGCGAGCCCACGCTGGTGGGCGTCTCCGTCGACGCGTTCCACAGCTTCTGCGAGGACCTGAGCGGCACCTGGCCCTCCACCATGACCACCCTGTCCACCCACGACACCAAGCGGTCGGAGGACGTCCGCGCCCGCCTGGCCGCGCTCCTGGAGCACGCGAAGGAATGGGATGCGTGCGTCGCGGAGCTGCGGTCGGCCACCGAAACGCAGCGCTCGGGTGTCGACGGCGCCACCGAGCTGCTGCTCTGGCAGACCCTGGCCGCCACCTGGCGGCTGCCCGGCACCACCGCCGGCGCGGCGCCCATCACGGCCGAACGGCTCGATGGCTACCTCACCAAGGCGATGCGCGAGGCGAAGCTGCACACCACCTGGTCGTCCCCGGATCCCGCCTACGAGCAGGCGGTGCTCGGGCTGGCGCACGCCGTGCTCGCCGACGAGCGCTGCGGCGCCGCCCTGGATGCCTTCACCGCCACCGTCGCCGAGTCGGTGCGCTGCGTGGTGCTCGGTGCCAAGCTGATCCAGCTCGCCATGCCGGGCGTCCCGGACGTCTACCAGGGGTGCGAGGTCGTGGACCTCTCGCTCGTGGACCCGGACAACCGCCGCGCCGTGGACTACGTCGCGCGCGCAGACCTGCTCGCCGCCGTCGACGGCTCCGCGCAGCAGAGCCTCGACGCGGAGAAGCTGCTCGTCACAAGCCGGGCGCTGCGGCTGCGCCGGGACCTCCCGGACGCGTTCCGCGGCGAGTCCGCCACCTACTCGCCGGTGCCCAGCACCAGCGGCCACGCCGTCGCGTTCGCCCGGGGGGTGCGCGACGGTGGTGTCGCGGCGGTCGCGGTGGCCACGCGCCTCCCGGCGCTGCTGGCGGAGCGGGGCGGATGGGGCGAGCATCAGGTGATCCTGCCTGAGGCGCCGTTCGTGGATGCGCTGACCGGGCGCGAGTTCCCGGGCGGCTCCACCTCCCTGGCCGAGGTGCTGGCCACCCTCCCCGTCGCGCTGCTGGTGGCCCGATGAGGCCGGAGGTGTGGGCCCCGCTGGCCCGCGAGGTGGCGATGGTGACGACGTCCGGCGAGCACCAGATGGTGCGTCGCAGCGACGGCTGGTTCGCCGCGGAGGTCGATCTTGCCCCCGGGGAGCGCTACGCGTTCCGCCTCGACGGCGGCCCGCCGCTCCCGGACCCGCGGGCCCTGTGGCTGCCCGACGGCGTCCACGCCCCCTCAGCCGTGGTGGACCCGTCGCTGCTCCAGCGCGCCACGACGTGGACGGGGCTGGACCTGCGCGGCGCCGTGCTCTACGAGCTGCACGCGGGCACCTTCACCGAGGCCGGCACCTTCGACGCGGCGATCGAACGGCTTGATCACCTCGTGGGGCTGGGCATCGAGGCCGTGGAGCTGATGCCGGTGGCGGCGGCCCCCGGGGGTCGCGGCTGGGGCTACGACGGGGTGGCGTTGTACGCTGCCGACGAGAACTACGGCGGCCTCGCCGGGCTGGTGCGGCTGGTCGACGCCTGCCACGATCGCGGGCTCGGCGTGGTGTTGGACGTGGTGCACAACCACTTCGGCCCCGAGGGCAACTACCTCAGCCTCTTCGGGCCCTACTTCACGGACCGGCACACCACCCCCTGGGGCGACGCGGTCAACCTGGACGGGGAGGGCAGCGCGGAGGTCCGCCGGTTCCTCCTGGACTCGGCCCGGCACTGGCTGGTCGACGTCGGCGTGGACGGGCTGCGGCTGGACGCGGTGCACGCGCTGGAGGACAACTCCGAGGAGCACTTCCTCGCGGAGCTGTCCCTCAACGTGGCCAGGTGGGCGGATGAGACCGGTCGGCCGCTGAGCCTGATCGCCGAGTCGGACCTCAATCAGCCCTCCATGATGGCCCCTGCCGGGTCCGGTACCTGGGCGGCAGGCATGGACGCGCAGTGGGCAGATGACGTGCATCACGCGCTGCACAGCTTCTTCTCCGGCGAGCAGCAGGGCTACTACGTGGACTTCGGGTCCGCCCAGGTCCTCGCCAAGGCGCTCACCCGGGTCTTCGTCCACGACGGCGCCCTGTCCACCTACCGCGGCCAGGAGTGGGGCGCGCCGGTGGATCCGGACAGCCCCCACTACGACGGGCACTCCTTCGTGGTGTTCCTGCAGAACCACGACCAGGTGGGCAACCGGGCGGTGGGCGACCGATTCGCCCAGCACGCCTCGGCGGACCTGCAGGCGGCCGCCGCGGCCCTGTACCTCCTCGGACCGTTCACGCCGATGCTGTTCATGGGCGAGGAATGGGCCGCCTCCACCCCCTTCCCCTACTTCAGCCACCTCGGCCCGGAGCTGGGCCCCTTCGTGACGGAGGGCCGGGCCCGCGAGTTCGAGGCCACGGGGTGGTCGGTGCCCACGCCGGACCCGCAGGCCGAGGAGACCTGGCGCTCGGCGGTGCTCCGCTGGGATGAGCGGAGCGAGCCCGCGCACGCGAGGATGCGGCGCTGGTACCGGCGGCTCCTGCAGCTGCGCCGCACCGAGCCCGGCGTCGGCTCCCCGGACCTCAGCGCCACGCGGGTGGAGATCATCGACGACGACACCGTGGTCCTGCACCGCGGCGACGTGCGGGTGGCTGCCACCCGGGGCGCCGGCCGCGACGTGGAACTCGGCGGGCGCCTGCTCGCCTCGTGGGACGACGGCGCGGACCTGGGCGGGGGCCGGTACCGGCTGCGCGGACCTGGCGCGGTGATCGCCGTCAGTTGAACGAGGCCGGGTGTGCGGCCAAGATGGGGGCCATGACTGATGCCAACTTCTCGCGCCCCGGCGCCGTGGACCTCTCCGCCCTCTCCCAGCCCGCGCGCCCCAGCAGCAGCGGCGGCGGCTACGTCACCCAGGTGTCGGAGGCGGACTTCCAGGGCCTGGCGGCGATGTCGGCCCAGCATCCGGTCATCCTCGAGTTCCACTCCCCGCGAGACCCCAACGGCCAGGCGGTCTCCGCCGCGCTGGCAGAGCTGGTCAACGCCGCAGGCGGCCGATTCCTGCTGGGACGCGTGGACGTTGACGCCGAGCCTCGCCTGGCGCAGGCGCTGCAGATCCAGGCCGTGCCCACCGTCGTGGCGGTCATCGGCGGCCAGATGGCGCCCCTGTTCCAGGGCACCAAGTCCCGCGAGGAGATCTCGGCGGTGCTGGACCAGATCGCCCAGCTCGCCGTGGCCAACGGGATGACGGGACGCGCCCAGCCCGTGTCAGGTTCCCCCGTCGCCGAGGGTGCGCCGGCCGAGCCGGCCGCGAACCCGCGCTTCGCGAAGGCCGACGCCGCCCTGGAGGCCGGGGACTACGCGGCCGCCGTGCGCGAGTTCGACGTCCTGCTGAAGGAGACCCCGGGCGATGCCGAGGTGATCGCCGGGCGCGCCCAGTCCGCCCTGCTGGAGCGCAGCGCCTCGTTCGACCCGGCCGCCATCGTGGACCGCGCTAACGCCAACCCCGAGGACCTCGCCGCCCAACTCGACGCGGCCGATCTCGAGATCATCAGCGGCCGCTACGCGGAGGCCTTCGAGCGGCTGCTCGGGCTGGCCTCGCAGTCCGGCCCCGAGGACCGCGACACCATCCGCGTGCGGCTCCTGGAGCTCTTCGAGGTGGTGGGCCGCACCGATCCCGCCGTCCTCAAGGCGCGGCGCAGGCTGGCCACGGTCCTGTTCTGACCTGACTCAGCGCCAGGCGATGCCGGGCGAGCGGTGCCACGGCCAGCCCACCAGGACCCACCCCAGGGCAACCGCATGCAACCCGGCCTTCGGGGTGGAAGGATGGGCCCATGGCACATGAGCGAGCCGGCCAGCCGGCCCAGGAACAGGACCTCATCAACGTCGACGAGCTACTCGCCGCGTATTACGACCGCACCCCGGACCCCACCAACCCAGACCAGATGGTGGTCTTCGGCACCTCCGGGCACCGCGGATCGTCGCTGGACACCGCCTTCCAGGACCTCCACATCGCGGCCACCACGCAGGCCATCGTCGAATACCGCGCCGAACAGGGCACCACCGGCCCCCTGTTCATCGGGAAGGACACCCACGCCCTCTCACTGCCCGCGTGGAAGACGGCCATCGAGGTGCTTGGCGCCAACGGCGTCGAGATCTGCGCCGAGCGCGAGGACGAGTACACGCCCACGCCCGCGGTGTCGCGGGCGATCATCCGCTACAACCGCCTCAACTCGGCCAAGGCCGACGGCATCGTCGTCACCCCCTCGCACAACCCGCCTCGCGACGGCGGCTTCAAGTACAACCCGCCCACCGGGGGCCCCGCGGACTCGGACGCCACCTCGGTGATCGCCGCCCGCGCCAACGAGCTGATGGGCGATCCCTCCGGCATCCGCCGGGGAAGCTACGGGTCCACGGAGGTCAACCGGTACGACTACCGGACCCCCTACTGCCAGGAGTTGTCCACCGCCATCGACTTCGACGCCATCAAGGCCTCCGGGCTGGTGCACGGGGCAGACCCCATGGGCGGGGCGTCGGTGCAGTACTGGGAGCACCTCGCCGAGATGGGCCTGCCCATCACGGTGGTCAACCCGCGGGTGGATCCCCGGTGGAGCTTCATGACGCTGGACACCGACGGCAAGATCCGGATGGACTGCTCCTCCCCCAACGCGATGGCCTCGCTGGTGGCGCAGCGCGACTCGTTCAGCGTCGCCACGGGCAACGACGCGGACTCCGACCGCCACGGCATCGTCACCCCGGACCACGGACTGATGAACCCCAACGCCTTCCTGGCGGTGGCGATCAACTACCTGTTCGCACATCGCCCGGGGTGGGCGGCCGACGCCGGCATCGGCAAGACCCTGGTGTCGTCGTCGATCATCGACAAGGTGGCAGCCAAGCTCGGCCGCCGCCTCGTGGAAGTGCCGGTGGGCTTCAAGTGGTTCGTGCCCGGCCTGATGGACGGCTCGATCGGCTTCGGTGGCGAAGAGTCGGCCGGGGCGTCGTTCCTGGCCATGGACGGCTCCACGTGGACCACGGACAAGGACGGTCTGCTGCTGGCGTTGCTGGCCTCCGAAATCATCGCGGTCACCGGCAAGACCCCCTCGCAGCACTACGCCGAGCTGGAGGCCGAGTTCGGCCGCTCGTACTACGCCCGCGTGGACGCCGACGCCAGCCGCGAGCAGAAGGCGCGGCTGGGCCACCTCGGCGCTTCGGACGTCACGGTCACCGAGCTGGCCGGTGAGCAGATCACCGCGGTGCTCTCCCACGCACCGGGCAACGGCGCGGCCATCGGCGGCATCAAGGTGACCACGGACAGCGCCTGGTTCGCCGCGCGCCCGTCCGGCACGGAGGACAAGTACAAGATCTACGCCGAATCCCTCAAGAGCGCAGACCACCTGATCGAGGTCCAGCAGGCCGCCAAGGCGCTGGTGGACCAGGCTCTGGCAGGCTGAGACGGGCGGACCCGGTCAGACGCCGTCGGCCTCGTTGGGGCTGTCGAGGCTGACCGGGTCCATGTTCAGCACGGCGGTGTCCATCCGCATGGTCTGCCGCAGCCCCGAGCGCTGGATGACCCGCTGGATGGTGAGGTCGCGGCTGTCCGGGTCCCCCACATAGCGGATCTCGCGCAAGCCCTGGCCCTGGGCGGCGGACTCGAACACGAAGTGGCCGTAGCCGAGCAGCTGCCCCACCAGGGAGCGGTACATCGAGATGTCGAGGATGCGGGTCATCGGCATCGTGGCCAGGGACCTGTCGAACACGCCGTGCACTCGGAACACCCGCATGTTGGTGATGACGAATCGGTCCATGTGCGCCACATGCACCTTCCACAGCCCGGTGCTGAGGGTGCCCAACGCGAGTATCACTGGCACCCAGTAGAGGCTGCCGGCGCCGATCGCCGAGATGAACAACGGGATGCTGAGGCTGGCGAGCGCGTACCACCAGATCGTCGCGGCCCAGTGCTTGCGCACCTCGTCGATGATCACCTCTCCCTCGTCCACCAGAAGGTGGCCCTGGACGTCCGGCTCAACCAGGCTGCGGAAGAAGTTCACCTCATGCGGCCAGCGAGGTGAAGAAGACTCCGATCGCCTCGAATGCACCGAAGAACGACTTGACCGCCTCTGCGGCGGCCTCAGGGCGGGTGAACAGGTAGAACAGCACGAAGGCGGCCACCAATACCAACAGGGCCTTCTTCAGCCAACCAAGCACGGCGTCCTCCTCGCGTCGTCAGCTGCCAGTGTGCCGCACGCACCGAAGGGCCCCGTCGCGACGCGCCGAAGCAGCCGAGTCTTCCCCGACCCCCACCGCCCGCGGCGGCCGCCGGTGTGAAAAACTGGCGGCATGGACAACACTGACCTCTTCATCTGCATCGATCACGTCGGCCTGGCCGTCCCGGACCTCGACGAGGCCGTCAAGTTCCACACCGAGACCTTCGGGTGGCGCGAGCTGCACCGCGAGGTCAACGAGGAGCAGGGCGTGGCCGAGGCCATGATGGGCACCGGCGAGCAGGGCGAGGAGAACGGCAAGATCCAGCTGTTGGCCCCCCTCAACGAGAACTCGACCATCGCCAAGTACCTGGCCAAGAACGGCCCCGGCATGCAGCAGCTGGCCTACCGCGTGGCGGACCTGGACCACGTCTCCGAGGTTCTCAAGGAGCGCGGCATGCGCCTCCTGTTCCCGGAGGCCAAGCGCGGGACCGGCGGGTCGCGGATCAACTTCGTGCACCCCAAGGACGCCCGCGGGGTGCTGCTCGAGCTCGTCGAGCTGCCCAAGGAACCGGCCGCGCACTGAGTTCGCGCGGATTGAATGACGAGGGCCGGGTGAGCGCACCCGGCCCTCGCCCGTCTTCCGGAGCGACTAGGCTCGGACGTGACGATCCCCCGTCGAGGAGAGGAGTGCCGGTGTCCACACCGAGAAGCGACTTCGAGAGCGAAGAGACCGGTCTCAACCTGTTCGACGACCGGGCCACCGCGGCGGGGAGCTTCCCCCACTCGATGCTCGGCTACGACAAGCATGCGGTGGACACCTACGTGCGCGAAGTGGAGACCTCGGTCAGCCAGCTGAAGATGCAGGTGCGCGAACGCACCCGCGAAATCGCGTTCATCAAGGCTGAGCAGGGCACCACGGACTTCACCCGCCTCGGCGCGCACGCCACCGGGCTCCTGCGCTCGGCGGAGGCGCAGGCCGGAGACATCGTCAACTCCGCGCAGCAGGAGGCCGAACGGATCAAGACCGAGGCCCGCCGGACGGCCGCGGCGCTGCGCGAGTCAGCGCAGCAGGAGGCCGACGACGTGCGCCTCACCGGCCTGGCCGGACTCCGTGAACTGCGCCAGCAGCAGGCCGACGCCGGCAAGTCCACCTTGGAGATGGCGCGCCGCGACGCGGACATGATGATCGCCGACGCCCGGCTGAAGGCCAAGGCCATCCTCGACGCGGCCTCACTGCAGGCCGCCACACAGCTGGAAGCTGCCACCATCGAGGGCGCGCGCCGCGCCCAGGACGCCTCACGCGCCGCCACCGAAATCAAGCTGGCCGCCGAGAAGGCCGCCGAGGAGACCCTGGCGGCTGCGTCGCGCACCGCTCGCGAGGCCGAAGAGTCGGTCACGGACCGGCTCGCGCAGGCGGACGCGGAGACGGCAGCCGCGGACAACCGGGTGACCGAAGCACGCGAGGAGGCCCAGCGGATCCGCGCCGAGGCGGTCGCGTCGGCGGAGTCCATCCGCCTGGGTGCAACGCGGCAGAGCGAGGAGACGTTGGCCACCATGCGCGCCCGCGCTCTCGACGCCGAAACCGCCCTGGAGGAGAAGCTGGCCTGGCGCAAGGAGCAACTGGAGCGCGACATCGCCACCCTGGAAAGCCGCCGCGCCACCGCACTGGCCCAGCTCAGCAACCTGAGGGCGCTGGCGGAGGAGTCCGCCCGCTTCGACGATGAGCTCACCGCCGTGATCCAGAAGGACAGCCCACCCCAGTGACCGAACCACCCGCAGGCGGGGAGGAGCAGCCGATCGAGGTCGCCGCCCCGGCTCCCGCACCCGCGGCCAGACGGCGCAGCCTCCTGGGGCGAGGAGTGCGCCTCGTCGCGCGCGGCACCCGTACGCTGCTCACCCCAACCCCGGAGCCCGTGGTGGTCCCGGTCCCGCCGGCGCCCGTGGACCCGCTGGCCCGCTCCCCGTGGCCCTCGCCGTTCGTGTTCGGGTTCATGGGAGCCCTCGGCGTCCTCGTGGCGGTGGCACTGGCCCAAGCGGTCATCACCGTGCAGAGCGTCCTGATCCTCGTGGTGATGGCGCTCTTCCTGGCGCTCGGGCTGAGCCCCGCCGTCGAGTTCCTCACCAGGCGGCGGATCCCCAGACCCTTCGCGGTGACCATCGTGACCATCGCGCTGCTGGCCGTCATAGCGCTGGGCGTGACCGCCCTGGTTCCGGTGCTCACCCAGCAGACCGCCGCCCTGACGAGGAACCTGCCCACGCTGCTGCAGAACCTGGCCCGACACCCTCAGATCGCGCAGTGGGAGGAGCAGTACGACATCACCCAGACGATCACGGACTTCTTCTCCTCGGGTGCGCTCATCAACAACCTCTTCGGCGGGCTGTGGGGGGCGGGGCGGCTGGTGGCCAACCTCGTCTTCTCGGTCATCGTCACGCTGGTGCTGACCATCTACTTCCTCGCCTCCCTCCCCACCATCAAGGAGACGCTCTACACCTTCTCCCCGGGGAGCCGTCGCGCCCGCACCCGGTATCTCGCCGACGAGATCTTCAGGGGCGTCTCCGGCTACATCACGGGGATGTTCGTCATCGTCTCAGTGGCCTCCGTCTGCGCCTTTGTGTTCATGAACTTCGCCGGCCTCGGCAGCTACTCGCTGGCCCTCGCGTTCGTGGTGGCACTGTTCTGCTTCATCCCCCTGGTGGGCTCGTCGCTGGCGATGGCATCCGTGGCCATCGTGGCGTTCGCTGTGGACCCCACCATCGGCATCGCCACCATCATCTACTTCCTCATCTACCAGCAGTTCGACGCCTACGTCCTCTACCCCAACGTGCTGAAGCGCACCGTCCGGATTCCGGGCGCGCTGGTGGTCCTGTCCGCCATCATCGGCGGCATGCTGTTCGGGGTGATTGGGGCGGTGATCGCCATCCCGACCACGGCCGCGATGCTGCTGCTCTACCGCGAGATCGTGCAGCCGGCACTGGACGCTGCCTGAGTTCACGCTATGTTGGCCCCGTGCGTTTGGTGGTAGCGAAGTGTCAGGTGGACTACGTCGGAAGGTTGACGGCCCACCTCCCCATGGCGACCCGGCTGATCCTCGTCAAGGCGGACGGCTCGGTGTCGGTCCATGCAGATGACCGCGCCTACAAGCCCCTCAACTGGATGAGCCCACCCTGCACGCTCGTCGTCGATGAGCCGGACGTGGAGTCCGCGGCCTCGCTCGGCGTCACGCAGGTGTGGCAGGTCCGCGCCAAGGACGGAGACACCCTGCGCATCGCGCTCGCCGAGGTGTTCCACGACTCGGCCCACGAGCTCGGGATCGACCCAGGCCTGCAGAAGGACGGCGTCGAGGCACACCTGCAGGCGTTGCTGGCCGAGCATCCCGCCACCCTGGGGGACGGGCTGCAGCTCATCCAGCGGGAGTACCTCACCCCCATAGGCCCGGTGGACCTGCTGCTGCGCGACGAGCGGGGAGGCTACGTGGCGGTGGAGGTGAAGCGGCGCGGCGAGATCGACGGCGTCGAGCAGCTCACCCGCTACCTCGAGCTGATGAACCGGGACCCCCACCTCGCGCCGGTGCGCGGGATCTTCGCCGGGCAGCAGATCAAGCCGCAGGCGCGCACCCTGGCGGCGGACCGCAACATCGAGTGGCGCCTCATCGACTACGACGTGCTCCGCGGCCTGGACAACGCCGACGAGCGGCTGTTCTGATGGCCCGGCGCCCGTCGAAGCACCTCCGCGCGCCGCGGCCCCTGCTGTCGGGTGGCGCGCAGCGCCGCGAGCGACGACGTGGCACGGACTACATCGTCCGCGACGTGCCCGCGCACCGCGCGGGCAAGGAGTACCGCTGCCCCGGCTGTGAGCAGCGGATCCAGCCCAGCACGGCGCACGTGGTGGCCTGGCCGGACACCCCGCCACTGGGCGCAGATTCAGGGCTGGAGGTCCGTCGCCATTGGCACACGCACTGCTGGGGGCTGAACAGGTGACCCTGCACGAGATGGTCGTCGGCTCGGGGCCTGTGGAGGCCGTGTTCCTGCACGGCCTGTTCGGTCAGGGCAAGAACTTCGGCACCGTCGCCGCCCGGTTGGGCGACATCGCCACCTGCCACCTCGTCGATCTACCCAACCACGGGCGCTCCGCGTGGACCGAGGAGTTCACCCTGGACGGACAGGCCGAGGTGGTCGCGGACTGGCTGGCGCACCGGTTCGACGGCCCGGTGGCGCTGATCGGGCACTCCCTCGGCGGGAAGGTGGCGATGCGGCTGGCGCTGACCCGCGGCGAGCTGGTGGACCGCCTCATGGTGCTGGACATCTCGCCGGCCCGCAATGTCGCGGCGGCCACCTTCGTCAACCTGGTGGCAGCCCTGCGCACGCTGGACATGGACTCCCTGACCAGCCGCGCCCAGGCCGACGAGGAGCTGGCCGAACTCATCCCGGACGTCGTGGTGCGTCGATTCCTCCTGCAGAACCTGCGGCACAAGGGCGCGCACTGGTCGTGGCAGGCCAACCTGGACCTGCTGGGCGATTCCCTGCACACCGTGGGAGGGTGGCCGGCCATCGACGCCACGTTCGACGGCCCGGTGCTGTGGGTCAACGGAGGCCGCTCCCCCTACGTGCTGCCCGAGCACCTGGAACCGATGCGCCGCCTGTTCCCCCGCGTCCTGCAGCTCACGCTCAAGCGCGCCGGGCACTGGGTGCACTCGGACGACCCGGACGGCTTCGTGACGGTGGTGCGGCACTTCCTCACCGACTACGGTGACGCGGCCTCAGCCCAGCGTGACTGACTCGATCCTCGCCTCGGCGTTGGGCGAAGTCTGATCCGTGCCGTCGACGCCCTGCGCCGCGATCCCCGCCACCACGTCGAGGCCTTCCTGGTCCATGGTGCCGAAGACGGTGTACTCGGGCGGCAGCGGCGTGTCCGCCCACACCAGGAAGAACTGGGAGCCGCCGGTGTCCGGCGGCTGACGCTTGGCCATCGCGACGGTGCCCGCCGGATAGGTGGGCGCCGGGTCCAGCTCGTCCGGGATCGTGTAGCCCGGGCCGCCGGTGCCCGTGGCGGTGGGATCCCCGCACTGGAGGATGAAGATGCCGTAGTCGACGAGCCGATGACACTGGGTCTCGTCGAAGTAGCCCTGCTCTGCCAGCGACACGAACGAGTTGACGGTGCAGGGGGCCTTCGCGCGGTCCAGAGTCAGGTCCACGTCGCCGGCGGTGAGGTGCAGCGTGAGGCCGACGGTGCCCTGATCCGGGACGTTCTCACCTACCGGCGGATCGACGGGGCGCGCCGGCTCACCGTCCGAGGGGTACTCGCAGGTCACTCCGGTGGCTGCCTGCACTGATCCTGGGTTGGACTCGTTGGCGTTCTGGCAGGCGCTGAGAGACAGCAGCGCCGCAACGGTCAGCAGCGGGAGGGGTGGGATGCGCACGGATGACAGCTTGGCATAGATTGGGGGCATGGTCACCCTCTCGAAGATCTACACCCGCACCGGCGATGCCGGCACCACCCGACTCTCCGACAACTCCGAGGTGTCCAAGACGGACCTTCGCGTGGAGGCGTACGGACACGTCGACGAGGCCAACTCCGCCATCGGTGTCGCGGTGGCCACCGGCGGCCTGTCGGCGCGGCTCCAGGAGATGCTGGCGTTGATCAGCAACGAGCTGTTCGACGTGGGAGCGGACCTGTCGACGCCGCTCAACCCTGCCCCGGCCTGGCCTCCGCTGCGGATCGAGCAGTCCTCGGTGGACAGGCTGGAGGCGTTCTGCGACGAACTGCAGGAGGGCCTGCCCGTGCTGCGCAGCTTCATCCTCCCGGGCGGGAACCCGGCCGGCGCCCAACTGCACGTGGCCCGTACGGTGGCCAGGAGGGCCGAGCGCGCCGCCTGGCGGTGCGTGGAGCGCTACGGGATGGCCGCCGACGGCGGAGTGAACCTGCTGGCCATCACGTACCTCAACCGGCTCTCGGACCTGCTGTTCATCATGTCCCGCGCGGCCAACGGCACGGCCGGTGAGATCCTGTGGGTGCCCGGAACGGACCGCGTCAAGCCGGCAGACACAGCCAGCTAAAAGGGCGAATCCGCGCTCGCGGGGAAGTAGTGGCTCCCTGGCGGTGCGGACTCCAGCCAGCTCATCAGCGCGAGCACCTCGTCGCTGGCCATGGCCAGGGTGTGCACATGGGAGGAACTGCGGTCCTTCACCGTCACGATCACGGAGTTGTCGAACAGCGCGATCAGCTCGATACCCTCCGGTGTGCGCTGGTGCAGGTAGGCCGTGCCCGCGCGCTGGAGGACGAGCTTGGGGTGCAGGCTGAACGAGAAGGACCTGAACCACTCCAGGCTCTCGCCCCGGAAACGGGCCATCCCCAGCACCCAACCCACGCCGGGAGCATCGTCGCGGACCCGATGCGCACAGTCAAAGAGGCCGCCCTGGCCCGTGAGCCAGCGGCGGCGGAGGTAGAGCAGCACGAAGGGCAGCAGTACGACGGCCACGACGATCACAGTCGTCATGACGAACTGCCACACCATCGGTGCCTCCCTCTCCTCCCAGGTTCTGACCCCGGTATGCGCTCAGGGCAGCTCCCCTGGCGCGGAGAGCCGCCCTGAGCGGTTCGACTACGTGGGCTACGTGGTTGCCCTTTCACCGGCACGGATCTGCGCCTGCAGGATGCGCAGGTGATGCAGCTCGTCTTCGTCGGCTTCGCCCTGCATCGCCTTGGCCTCCAGGGTGGACGCCTCTCGGCGCGCCTCCTCCAGGCCCACCTCATGTCCGAGCCTCGCCATCTGGCTGAGCACCGAGACCCGGCCATTGGCGACGGAGATGAATCCGCCGTCGACGGCGAGCGACTCGCTCCTGCCGTCTGCCGTGACGATCTCCACCACGCATGGCACCAACACCGCCAGGAACGGCTCGTGGCCAGGCAGGATACCGACGTCACCCTCGACGGTGCGCGCGATGATGTTCACCGCCTCGCCGGACCAGACCAGGCGGTCGGCCGCGACGACCTCGACGTGGAGCGGGGGTCGGGACACGATCAGTCTTCCTTCTGCATCTTCGACCAGTTGGCCATGACGTCGTCCATGCCGCCGACGTTGAAGAACGCCTGCTCCGAGATGTGATCCACGTCGCCGCGGGTGATCATCTGGAACGCCTCGATGGTGTCGGCCAGCGGCACCGTGGAGCCTGGGATGTTGGTGAACTTCTCCGCCATGTAGGTGTTCTGCGAGAGGAACTGCTGGAGACGACGGGCGCGGTTCACCATGATCTTGTCCTCTTCGGACAGCTCGTCGATGCCGAGGATGGCGATGATGTCCTGGAGTTCCTTGTTGCGCTGCAGGATCTGCTTCACGCGCACCGCGGTGTCGTAGTGCTCCTGCCCGATGTACTGCGGGGAGAGGATGCGGCTCGACGAGGTCAGCGGGTCCACGGCCGGGTAGAGGCCGCGCGAGGCGATCTCACGCGACAGCTCCGTCGTGGCGTCAAGGTGCGCGAACGTGGTGGCGGGCGCCGGGTCGGTGTAGTCGTCCGCCGGCACGTAGATGGCCTGCATCGACGTGATGGAGTGCCCCTTCGTGGAGGTGATCCGCTCCTGGAGCTGACCCATCTCGTCTGCCAGGGTGGGCTGGTAGCCCACGGCGGACGGCATGCGGCCGAGCAGCGTGGAGACCTCGGAACCCGCCTGGGTGAACCGGAAGATGTTGTCGATGAACAACAGCACGTCCTGGTTCTGGACGTCACGGAAGTACTCGGCCATGGTCAGCGCCGAGAGGGCGACCCGGAGGCGGGTGCCCGGCGGCTCATCCATCTGGCCGAAGACGAGCGCGGTGTCCTTGAGGACGCCGGCCTCCTCCATCTCGTTGATGAGGTCGTTGCCCTCACGGGTGCGTTCGCCCACGCCCGCGAACACCGAGGTGCCGCCGAAGTTGTGGGCGATGCGGTAGATCATCTCCTGAATGAGGACCGTCTTGCCCACGCCGGCGCCGCCGAAGAGGCCGATCTTGCCGCCCTTCACATACGGGGTGAGGAGGTCCAGCACCTTGATGCCGGTCTCCAGCATCTCGGTGCGGGGCTCCAGCGCGTCGAACTTCGGGGCGGAGCGGTGGATGGGCCACCGCTCGGTGATCTCGATGGTCGACGGGTCCACGTTGAGCACGTCACCGGTCACGTTCCACACGTGCCCCTTGGTGACGTCCCCGACGGGGACCGTGATGGGAGCGCCCGTGTCACGCACCTCGGCGCCGCGCCGCATGCCGTCGGTGGGCTTCAGCGCGATGGCGCGCACCAGGTTGTCACCGATGTGCAGGGCGGTCTCCATGGTCATGGTGCGCTTCTCGCCCATGACCTCCGTCTCGACCAGCAGCGCGTTGCCGATCGGGGGGATCTGGTCGGCCGCGAACTCGACGTCCACGACGGGGCCGATGACGCGGGCAACTCGACCGACGCCACCTGTGGTGGCCGGCTGCGTCTCGCTAACAGTGGCAGTCATTAGTTCCTCATTCGTTCGGCTACTCGGACAGCGCCGAGGCGCCACCGACGATTTCAGTGATTTCTTGGGTGATCTCGGCCTGGCGGGCCTGGTTCGCCTCACGGGTCAACTGCTCGATGAGCGACTGGGCGTTGTCGGTCGCGGACTTCATCGCCCGCTGACGGCTTGCCAGCTCCGAGGCAGCGGACTGGAGAAGGGCGCTGTGGATGCGCTCGGCCACGAACAGCGGCAGCAAAGAGTCCAGCACGGTGGCGATGTCCGGCTCGAAGTGGAAGAACGGATTGAGCTCCTCCGGATCCGGGTCCGGATCCGTCGGGGCATCCTCGACGACGAGCGGCAGCAGCCTGCGGGCCACGGCGGTCTGGGTGAGCATGGACACGAACCGGGTGTTGACGACGTGGAGCTGGTCCACCCCGCCCTCCTCCGTGGGCTGCATGAACTTCTTCAGCAGCACCCCGGCGATCTCCCGAGCCTCGGCGTAGCTGGGGCGGTCGGAGAATCCGGTCCAACTCTGTTCGATGGAGCGGTGACGGAAGTCGTAGTACGCCACGCCCTTCTGGCCCGCGATGTACATCGCCACGTCCTGGCCCTCGCCCTTGAGCTTCGCGTACAGCTGCTCGGCCGCCTTGATGACGTTGGCCGAGTAGGCGCCGGCGAGGCCGCGATCAGAGGTGATCAGCAGGATGGCCGACCGCTGCGGCTGCTCGACGTCCACCAGGAGCGGATGCTCCAGGTCGTGGGCGCTGGCCAGGGCGGAGACGGCCCTGGTCAGCTCCCGCGCGTAGGGCAGGGCGGACCGGGCCGCGTTCTGCGCCTTGATGATGCGCGACGCGGCGATGAGCTCCATGGCACGGGTGATCTTCTTCGTCGTGCTCACCGACTTCCGGCGCTCGCGAAGCTCCCGCAGACTGCTAGCCATCGATCAGCTCCGCTTCTGACGGACGATCGTCTCCTGGCCGATCTCCTCGTCCTCGAGCGGCTTGTGCTCCTCGCGTCCGACGAGCAGCTTGCCCTCGGACGTGCGGAACACGCGCTTGAAATCGGCCAAGGCGGTGATCGTCGCAGCCTTCAGCTCGTCGCCGAACAGGAAGGTGTCCGCGATCGACTGCAGGACGGTGGTGTTGTGGCGGAGGTAGTCCAGGAACTCACCCTCGAAGCGCAGCACGTCGTCGACGGGCACGTCATCGAAGTGCCCCTCGATGCCGGACCACACCGACACGATCTGATCCTCGACCGGGTAGGGGGCGTACTGACCCTGCCGAAGGAGCTCGGTGAGGCGCTCGCCCCGGGCCAGCTGGCGGCGGCTCGCCGCGTCCAGATCGGAGGCGAACATGGCGAACGCCTGCATGTCGCGGTACTGCGCCAGATTGATCTTCAGCGAGCCCGATACCGCCTTCATCGCCTTGACCTGCGCGGCGCCACCCACGCGGGAGACGGACACGCCGACGTCGACCGCCGGGCGCTGGTTGGCGTTGAACAGGTCCGACTGCAGGAAGATCTGGCCGTCGGTGATGGAGATCACGTTGGTGGGGATGTAGGCCGACACGTCGTTGGCCTTGGTCTCGATGATCGGAAGGCCGGTCATCGAACCCCCGCCGAGCTCGTCGGAGAGCTTGGCGCAGCGCTCCAGCAGGCGGGAGTGGAGGTAGAAGACGTCTCCGGGGTAGGCCTCACGGCCCGGGGGCCGGCGAAGCAGCAGCGACATGGCGCGGTAGGCCTCGGCCTGCTTCGTGAGGTCGTCGAACACGATGAGGACGTGGTTGCCCTGGTACATCCAGTGCTGGCCGATGGCCGAGCCGGAGTAGGGGGCGATGTACTTGAAGCCGGCCGGGTCTGAGGCCGGCGAGTGCACGATGGTGGTGTACTCCAGGGCGCCCGCTGCCTCGAGGGTGCTGCGCACCTCGGCGATGGTCGAGCCCTTCTGGCCGATCGCCACGTAGATGCAGCGCACCTGCTTCTTCTTGTCGCCAGAGGCCCAGTTGGCCTTCTGATTGATGATCGTGTCCAGCGCGATGGCCGTCTTGCCGGTCTTGCGGTCGCCGATGATCAGCTGACGCTGGCCGCGGCCGATCGGGATCATGGCGTCGATGGCCTTCAGGCCCGTCTGCAGTGGCTCCCGGACCTCCTGCCGGTCCATCACACCGGCAGCCTGAAGCTCGAGCGCACGACGGCCGTCGATGCCGTCGATTTCGCCGAGTCCGTCGATGGGGTTGCCCATGGCGTCCACGACGCGTCCGAGGTAGCCGTCGCCAACGGGCACCGAGAGCACGTCGCCGGTGCCGTGCACGACGGAGCCCTCATCGATGCCCTCGGAGTCTCCGAGGACGACGACGCCGATCTCGCGTTCGTCGAGGTTCAGGGCGATGCCCAGGGTTCCGTTCTCGAACCGCAACAGCTCATTGGCCATCGCCGAGGGCAGGCCCTCGACCCGGGCGATGCCGTCGCCGGAGGTCACGACGGTGCCGACCTCGGTCCGGGACGCGGCCTGGGGCTGGTATGCCTGGACGAAGTCGTCCAGCGCGCTGCGGATCTCGTCCGGACTGATGGTGAGTTCAGCCATTGCGTTTCTACTTTCGTCTACAGAGTGGTGAGTTGCCGGTGGGCCTGGTCTAGCCGCGCAGCAACTGTTGATTCGATGACGTCATCGTCGATGGCCACGTTCATGCCACCGAGGACCGAGGGGTCCACCTCGATCTGGAGCGACACCGTGGTGCCCAGCTGGGCCTCCAACGCCGCCTTGAGGCGGGCGATGCGACCCTCGTCCAGCGGACGGGCCACTGTGACCCGGGCGATCTTCTCTCCGGACAGGTCCGCAGCCATCTCAAGGATGGCGGAGAAGATCTGCGCGATGTTGCGACGGCGGGCCTTGACCGCGCGAGCCGCCAGCGTGCGGGTGACGGGATGGACGCGACCCTCGATCAGCCCATCGACGAGAGCCTGCTTGGCCTCGACGGGATAGGTCTGGTTGCGCAGGGTGGCCGCCAACTCCGGGCTACCGACGATGGTGGAGGACAGAGCGTGCAGCTCGTCGGAGACCTGGTCGATCTGTCCGGCCCGATGGGCCGATGCCAGCGCCACGCGGATGCCCTGGCGCTCCAATCCGGACACCAGGTCCACGCCGCTGCCCCAGGACGCCCGGAGGGCCTCCGACAGGACGGACATCGTCGCGGCCGAGACGCGGCCGCCGAGAAGTCGCCTCGCCAGGCCCGCGCGGTCGTCGAAGGACGACGACGGGTCCGACAGCGAACGACGCAGCACCGGCTGGCCGTCGATCAGATCGACGACGGCGAACAGCTCGGAGGCCGTGGACGCATCGGTGAGGATGCCGTCGACGGACGCATCGAGTCCAGCGGGTGCGGCGCCGCGGGCCATCATCGGGCCTGACCCGCGGACTCGAGTTCGGCCAGGAACCGGTCAACGGTGCGCATGGCCAACTCGTCGTCGCTCAGCGACTCGCCCACGATCTTGCCGGCCAGGACGGTGGCCATGCCGCCGACCTCGCCTCGCAGGTCCTTGACCAGCTGTGCGCGCTCCGCTTGAAGCTGGACGCGTCCGGACTCCAGAATCCGCTGGGATTCCTTGGCCGCCTTGTCCCGGGCTTCGGCCACGATGGTGGCCGACTGGTTCTTGGCATCCTCACGGATCCGCGCGGCCTCCTCGCGGGCAGCCGTCAGCTGGTCGTTGTATTCGGCGAGTGCAGCCTCAGCCTTGGCTTCCGCCGCCGCCGCACGCTGCATGCCGCCCTCGATCTTGTTCGAGCGCTCCTCGTACATCTTCTCGAAGGCCGGTACAACGGCCTTACGCATCAGAGCGTAGATCAGCAGCATCAGGACGATGCCGACGACGATCTCCGAGAGATAGTGGGGCAACAGCGGCCCCAGATCGATCTCGAGAAGCGCCCCGGTGAAGGGGAACATGACGCTGCTCAGAGGACGAAGGCGAGAGCGATGGCGATGATGGCGAGCGCCTCAACCACGGCGAAGCCGATGAAGGCCGTGCCCATCATGGCGCCACGGGCCTCGGGCTGACGGGCGGTGCCGTTGATGACCGACGCGAAGATCCAGGCGACACCCAGGGCCGGGGCGATCGTGGCGATCGCGTAGCCGATCATGTTCAGCGAGCCGGTGATTTCGAGGAGGGACATTACTTTCCTTTCGGATGGCTTCTGAGAACGGGCTTGTTTCTCAGGAGTCGGATTGACTTTAGTGCGCCTCGGCGATCGAGGTGGACACGTACTGGGCGGTGAGAACCGTGAAGATGTAGGCCTGCAGCGCGCCGATGAACAGCTCGAGGCAGAGGATGAGCAGGCTGAACGCCAACGACACTCCGCCGGCGACGTTGAAGAACAGGTTG
Source organism: Tessaracoccus luoxuelianae (assembly GCF_054483915.1). Lineage (NCBI taxonomy): Bacteria > Bacillati > Actinomycetota > Actinomycetes > Propionibacteriales > Propionibacteriaceae > Tessaracoccus > Tessaracoccus luoxuelianae. The sequence continues at coordinate 2,306,601 of NZ_CM137013.1, forward strand.
TCCTGCACCGTGAGGAGGTACCCGCCGCCCACCACGAACACGAGCACCACGAGGTGACCGGCGAACAGGTTGGCGAAGAGACGCAGGGCCAGCGTGATGGGGCGCGTGATGAAGGTGGCCAGGAACTCCAGCGGGATCACCAGTACGAGCAGGTAGCCCGGCACGCCGTCCGGGATCAGCGACTTCTTGAGGAACCCGCCGAACCCCCACTTCCTGAACCCGGCGCCCACGTAGATCAGCCACGACAGGATCGCCAGGCCGTAGGCGTAGCCGACGTTGGAGAACGTGGGGTACATGAAGAGGAAGAACTCGCCGAACCAGTTGTTGACCAGGATGAACGAGAACAGGCCCAACAGATAGGGAAGAAACTTCTTGAAGTCGTGGTGGAGGATGTCACGCGCGATGCCGTTGCGGACGAACTCGTAGACGTATTCGGCGAAGAACTGCGTCTTCGTGGGCTTGACCTTGAGGTTGCGGGAGGCCAGCCACCAGAGGATCATCACGATGGCCGCGCCGATGAGGGCCTGGAAGAACGGCCTGTTCATCCAGTCGGGCAGCACGCCCGGCCAGACCGAGTACCAGAGGAAATCGTCTGTGCCAGGAGGGTGGTATCCGCCTCCGTCGCCGGTCTCCATCGGAAGTAGCCCCAGTGTCACGTACCGCTCCCGTATCGCTTGATGATGAGGTAGATGCTGGTCACCAGGCCAAGAATGAGGCCCAGCGGCAGTAACCACGAGGTGTGCAACAGGTAGTCCCCGACCCACCCGAGTCCACCGTAGAAGATGATCCCGCTGAGCAGGTAGCTGAGCACGAGCATGCCGTCATCGGTGCGCGAAGGTCCTTCTGGCGCGTTCTCTGACGGTGAGTTGCCCATGTCGTGTGTGAGCCTAGCGGAAACGGGTCCGTGAATCATATTTCTCCCGGTCATTGATCGGACGGGGGCCGGTACTCGGTGTCGTAGACCGGAACCCTCTGCCGGGAGGCCACCAGAACCACCCCGGTCACCCACGCCAACACTGTGCCCACGACGCTCAGCAGCAGCCAGCCGTCGCGCACCTGCGGCGCCACCGCAGGATGCCCGAGGATGAACCACAGCCCGGCGGCGATCCCCACCACCCGCACCGCGTAGCTGACCAGCACCAGCGCCATGCCCTGCATGTCGCCGAACTCCGAGGCCACCACCTCCAGCGCCTGCCCGACGGAGTAGAAGATGACGACGGCGGCGAAGCCGAGCACGGTGGTGAGGACGGCGCCGGGACCTCCGACGAGAACGGCCAGCAGGAGGATGAGCACGCCGGCCGCGTGAGCACCGACCAGTCCCCCGATCATCATCTGCCGGGAGCGCCTGGTCGCGTCGGTGATCCGCGATTCAGCCACCCTCCACCTCCCGACTGGCAGGGCGCAGGGTGAGCACCAGCACCACCAGCAGCGCGAGAATGACCACCCAGACGGTGTGGGGCCACTGCGACAGGGCCACCACCACCAGACCCACCGACACCACAGCCGTCCACCCGTACATCAGCAGCACCGCTCCCCAATGCGAGTGTCCGTGCTCGAGCAGGCGATGGTGCAGGTGCTGCTTGTCGGCATGGAAGACGTGCTGCCCCTTCCAGGTGCGCCGCGCCCAGGCGAGGATCAGGTCGAGGATGGGGAGGGCGAGGGCCGCGAGCGGCAGCAGGATGGGCAGCAGCGCCGGGAGGAGGCTGCCGTCCTGCTCAGTGGCCCCCGGATCCAGTTGACCGGTGAACGAGATCGCGCTCATGGCCATCAGCAGACCGAGCAGCATGGCGCCGGAATCGCCCATGAACATTTTCGCGGGGTGGAAGTTGTGCAGGAGGAAGCCGATCGCGATCCCGCAGGTGGCCACCGTGATCAGGCTCGCCGTGGTGGCGCGAACGAGTTCCTGCTCGTAGGCCAGGACGTAGGTGTAGCTGAAGAAGGCACCGGAGCCGATGGCCACGACCCCGGCGGCCAGCCCGTCGAGCCCGTCGACAAAGTTGACCGCGTTGACGCACAGCGCGATGAAGAACACGGTGATCAGGATGCTGGTCGCGTCGTCGAGGGCCACGATCCGGTTGGGTAGCGGGATCCAGTAGATCCGCACCCCCTGCAGCACCGCGACCCCTGCAGCGAGCACCTGGCCACCCAGCTTGACCAGCGCCGGCATGTCGTACTTGTCGTCCAGCACCCCGATGACGGTGATGACCAGCCCGGCCCAGAGAACGGCCCACGCGTCGTGCTCGACGGTGGTGTAGCGGCCGAGGAACGGCATCTGGAGCGCGAGCAGGAACGCCACCGCGAGCCCGCCGAACATGGCCAACCCGCCGAAGTAGGGGATGGGCTGGGTGTGCACGTCGCGGCTGCGGACCGTGGCCAGCGCGCCGGTGCGCACCGCGAGGCTGCGGGCCAGCCCCGACAGCAGATAGGTGGTGCCGGCCGCTACCAGCAGCACAAGGAGGTACTCGCGCACAGGGGCCTAGCCCTGCGACTCGATGTCCGGGGCAACCTCGCGGAGCGCCTCGAGTGACAGCGCACCCGCCCTGAGCACCCGCCCCTCAGGAATCGAGGCGAAGTCCACGATGGTGGAGGCCACTCCCCCACTCACAGGTCCGCCGTCGAGGTACACCGCGACACTCTCGCCGAGCTGCTCCCTGGCCTCGTCACAGGTCAACGCCGCGGGCCGGCCCGAGAGGTTGGCCGAGCTGACGGCCAGGGGCCCGGTCCGGCGCAGCAGGGCGCGGGCGGCGTCGTGGTCCGGCACGCGCACCGCGACGGTGCCCTTGGTCTCCCCCAGCGACATGCCGGAACGGGTCTGGGCCTTGAGGATGAGCGTCAACGCGCCGGGCCAGAAGGCCTTGGCCAATGCCGTCGCACCGGCGGGGACCACGTCGGCGATGGCACGCAGCATCGACGGCTCGGCGATCAGCACCGGCGGCGGCATGTCGCGGCCGCGGCCCTTGGCATCCAGCAGCCCTTGGACCGCGGCGGCCTCGAACGCGTTGGCTCCGATGCCGTAGACGGTGTCGGTGGGTAGGACGATGCACCGTCCCTCGCGGACGGCCGCCACCGCCTCCGCGAGGCCCGTCTCGGGACCGGTGCTGAGGTCGAACACTGTGCTCACGGGGTCATCCTGCCATGTGCGGGAAGCCGCACGGCGGTGACGAACCGCGGGCGACCTGTCAGGTCCTGGTGGCTGAGCACCTCGCCGAACCCGGCCGCGGCCACCAGATCGACGACGGCGTCGGCGTGGCTGTCGTCGTGCTCGGTGGCCAGCAGCCCTCCGGGGCGGAGCAGCCGCTCGGCGACGGAGACCACGACGCGGAGGGCGTCCAGCCCGTCGGGGCCCGAGAAGAGGGCCATAACGGGGTCGTGGTCCACCACATCGGCGGGCAGGAGCCCCCGGTGGTTCTCCGGGATGTAGGGCGGGTTGGCGATGACGAGATCCACCGCGCCGTCCAGGTGCGGAAAGGCTTCGACCATGTCGCCGTGCACCACTTCGACGTCCAGCCCGGCAAGGTTCCGGCTCAGGTAGGCCATGGCCTCGGCGGACAGCTCGACGGCATGCAGGCGCACCCCTGGCAGCTCACGCGCGAGCGCGGACGCGATGGCGCCCGACCCCGCGCACAGTTCGACGACGCGACGCTCCTCGACGGGGCGGCCGTCCAGCTGCCGCAGCGCCCAGCCCACCATCTCCTCGGTCTCCGGCCTGGGGATGAACACCCCGGGACCCACCGCCAGCGTCTCGTAGCGGAAGTACGCCACGCCGGTGAGGTGCTGGAGCGGGACCCCGGCGGCGCGGCGCGTGACGAGCTCGTCGATGGCCGACCGCTGCTCGTCGGTGACGGCGTCGACGCGGACCAGCTGGGACGGCTCCACGCCCAGCACGTGGGCCACCAACAGCCGCGCCTCGGGCCCCGGGCTGGGCGAGCCGGCCTTGGAAAGCCGCTGGGCGACCCGGTGGGCGACCTCGGTCACCCACCCACTCCTGCGAGCCGCTCGGCGAGGTCCTGCTCCGCCAGCGCGTCGAGCAGCGGCGTCAGCGCCCCCTCCAGCACCTGGTCCAGGTTGTGGGCCTTGTAGCCGATCCGGTGATCCGTGATCCGGTTCTCCGGGTAGTTGTAGGTGCGGATGCGCTCCGACCTGTCGACGGTGCGCACCTGTGACTTCCTGACCGCCGACGCCGCTGTCGCGGCCTCCGCCTCGGCCAGGGCGATGAGCCGCGCGCGGAGGATCCGCATGGCGGACTCGCGGTTCTGCAACTGGGATCGTTCGTTCTGGCAGGACACCACGGTGCCGGTGGGCAGGTGGGTGATCCGCACCGCCGAGTCGGTGGTGTTGACGCCCTGGCCGCCCGGGCCCGAGGAGCGGTAGACGTCGATGCGTAGATCGTCGTCGTTGATCTCCACCTCGTCGGCCTCCACGTCCGGCGACACGAGCACGCCGGCAGCCGAGGTGTGGATGCGGCCCTGGGATTCGGTGACGGGAACGCGCTGGACGCGATGCACGCCGCCCTCGAACTTGAGCCGGCCGTAGGGCCCGAACTCGGTGCCGGTGCCCGCCTTGACCGCCACCGTGACCGACTTGTAGCCCCCGAGATCGGTCTCCTGGGAGTCCAGCACCTCGATCTTCCAGCCCACCTGTTCGGCGTACTTGGAGTACATCTTGAGCAGGTCGCCGGCGAACAGCGCGGACTCGTCTCCGCCCTCGCCGGACTTGATCTCCATCAGAGCGTCGGTGTCGTCGTTGGGGTCCCGCGGAGCGAGAAGCTTGGTGAGGCGCTGCGTGGCCACCTCCAGCTGGGCGTCCAGGTCCGCCACCTCGTCAGCGAAGGAGGCGTCGTCGGCGGCGAGCTCGGCCGCGGCGCCGCGGTCCTCCGAGAGCCTCCGGAACGCCTCGATTCCCTCGACGATGGGGCGCAGCGCCGCGTAGCGCCTGCCCACCTTGCGGGAGCGCGCCATGTCCGAGTGGAGTTCCGGCTCCCCGAGCTGCCGCTCCAGGTCTCGGAACTCGTCCACCAGGGGCTGGGCGTTGTCGAACATGACGGCTCCTTCCGGGGCGGCAAACGAAACGGGCGCCGGGCGGGTATTACCCTCCCGACGCCCGAGCGTGGAACTACTTCTTGGCGTAGCGCTTCTCGAAGCGGGCCACGCGGCCACCGGTGTCGAGGATCTTCTGCTTGCCGGTGTAGAACGGGTGGCACTCGGCGCACACGTCAGCGCTCAACGGCTTCTTGCTGGTGCTGCGCGTGGTGAACGCGTTACCGCAGGTGCAGTGAACCTGGGTCTCGACGTAGTCAGGGTGGATTCCCTGCTTCATGATGGACTCCTTGTTATCCGGTGGCCGGGTCGCTGGCCCGATGGGCCTGGAGGATGCGTGAACCGGCGCGACCCCCAATTGTGCCTCGCCGGTCCAGCATTTCCAAGTCGGCCGATCAGCCGTCGGCAGCGGGAGTGGTCTTGAGGACGCTCAGCAGGAACTCGTGGTTGCTGGCCGTCTTGATCATCCGGGACTTGAGGGTCTCCAGCGCCTGCTGATCGTCGAGGCCCGAGAGCGCCCGCCGCAGCTTCCAGATGATGTTGAGCTCGTCGCGGCCGAGGAGCAGGTCCTCGCGCCGTGTGCCGGAGGCGTCAACGTCGATGGCCGGGAAGATGCGCTTGTCCGCCAGTTCGCGGCGCAGCCGCAGCTCCATGTTGCCGGTGCCCTTGAACTCCTCGAAGATGACCTCGTCCATCCTGGAGCCAGTCTCGATGAGAGCGGTGGCGAGGATGGTGAGCGAGCCGCCGTTCTCGATGTTGCGGGCCGCGCCGAAGAACTTCTTCGGCGGGTACAGCGCCGCGGAGTCCACGCCACCGGACAGGATCCGACCAGAGGCCGGGGCCGCCAGGTTGTACGCGCGGCCAAGGCGGGTGATGCCGTCGAGGAGCACGACGACGTCGTGGCCCAGCTCGACGAGTCGCTTCGCCCGCTCGATGGCCAGCTCGGCGACCATGGTGTGGTCTTCCGCGGGCCTGTCGAACGTGGAGGCGATGACCTCGCCGGAGACTGTCCGCTGGAAGTCCGTGACCTCCTCGGGACGTTCGTCGACGAGAACCACCATGAGGTGGACCTCCGGGTTGTTGGCCGCGATCGCGTTGGCGATCGCCTGCATCACCATCGTCTTGCCGGCCTTGGGCGGCGAGACGATCAGCCCACGCTGGCCCTTGCCGATGGGGGCGATCAGGTCGATGATCCGCCCGGCGATGTTGGTCTGGACCGTCTCCAGGCGCAGCCGTTCCTGCGGGTAGAGGGGTGTCAGCTTGGCGAACTCGGGGCGGGCCTTGGCCTTCTCCGGGTCGTCGCCGTTGATGGTGTCCAGGCGCACGAGGGGATTGAACTTCTCCTTGCGTTCACCCTCGCGCGTGGTCTTGATGGCGCCGGTGATCACGTCACCGCGGCGCAGCCCGTAGCGTCGCAGGGTGGAGGTCGAGAGGTAGGCGTCGCTGGGTCCCGGCAGGTAGCCGGTGGTGCGGACGAAGGCGTAGTTGTCCAGGATGTCGACGATGCCGGAGATGTTGGCCAGGACGTCGCCCTCCCCCACCGTCGGCTCGGCCTCCATGCGCTCCATGCCCTGGGATCCGCGTGCGGGGCGGCGGTTGGTGGGGCGCTCGCGGTTGCGGCGACGGCGGCTGCTGCGGCGCGATCCGCCCTGATCCTCGTCGTAGCCACCTGGCTCGATGGTGACCGAGGTCGACGCAGGGGCCGGGGCCTGCTGCTGGGGCGCGGTGGCCGGCTTTCCGCCCCCCATGGCGGCCTCCAACAGCTCGCCCACCTCGTTGAGGGTCTCCTGCTGGGGCCCTCGTTCGCGGTTACGACGACGGCGGTTCCGTCCGCCCTCCTGCTGCTCGCCCTGCTGACTGGACGCCTCGACGGGCGCCTGGGTCTGGGCTTGGGGCTCGCGCTGCTGGGGCGCGGCCTCCGGCTGCTCGGCCGGCTTCTCGTTGCGGGGGCGACGTTGACTGGGCGCGGCTGGCGCGTCCGAGGGGGCGCCCTGGGCGGCGGGAGCACCCTGTCCGCCGGCGGTCTGGATGGCGTTGACAAGGTCCCCCTTCCGCATGGCGGAGACGCCCTTGATCCCCAGGCCTGCGGCGACGGATTTGAGCTCGACCAGCTTCAAAGCGGCAAGGTCATTGGATTCGCTCAACGAATGGTTCCTTCCATGGAGCCGTGGGGGCACCTGAGGAGGCGCGCCGACAGCGTCAAAGTGGTGGAGTACTGGGCGCCAACGAGCCGGTGTGAAAAGAAGTCCACGGCGGCGCCTTCGGGTAAACCGTTCCTCAGCCTAGCAACTGCGAGGGCCACAACCAAAGAAACCCGGGATCTGCGGCGTGCGGCCTCACCCGGTGGTGAGCTCGACGCCGCCCGCCGGCACCAGTCGACGAACCTCGAACCCGTCCGCCGCGACCCCCGTGATGCCCGCCAACTGTTCGGGCAGACCCACGGCGATGACGGTGGGCCCCGCCCCGGAGATGGCCGCCGGCACTCCGGCGGCGCGCAACCGGAGCATCAGCTCGTGGGCGGGGCGCATCAGATCGGCCCGGTACTGCTGATGCAACAGGTCCGCGGTGGCGTCCAGCAGCAGGTCCGGCCGGAGGGTGAGCGCCAGCGGCAGCGCCGCCGCCGCGATGGCCTGGGCGACGGCGTCCGCCCGGGCCACGGTCTCGGGCAGGACCCGGCGCGCGTCGTCGGTGCGGCACTCGAAGTCTGGCACGAAGGCCACCGCCTCGAACCCCTCCGGCAGCGGAAGCTGCACCAGCGACACCCGACCCTCCCGCGCCCAGGCCAGGATCGCCCCGCCCCACACGGCGGCCCCGGCGTTGTCCGGGTGCCCCTCCGCGAAGGTGGCCAGCCTGGTGATCGCCGCGCGGTCCACCGGCTCGCCCGGACGGGCGATCCCCCACGCCAGGGTGAGCCCGGCCACGATCGCAGCGGCGGAGGAACCGAGCCCGCGCGAATGGGGGATGGTGTTGCGGCAGGTCAGGCGCATCCCCGCGGGGCGCTCGACACCGAACTCCGCCAACCCGTCGAGCAGGGAGCTGATCACCAGGTGGCCGTCGTCCAGGGGCACGCCGTCGGCGCCCTCACCGGTGACGACCACCTCCAGGACCGGGCTCTCCACCAGGTCGAGCGTGAGCTCGTCGAACCAGTCGAAGGCCATGCCGACGCAGTCGAACCCCGAGCCGAGGTTCGCGGTGGTGGCCGGGACCCGGACGGTGAGCCGTGTCATGGATCAGAAGCCCTCGACGCGCATCACGCGCACGTCCGAGCCGACGAAGTCCGCCCTCCGCAGCTCGTCGGTGACGACGGCGAGGTCGCTCTCCCTGGTGAGGTGCGTCATCACCCCGAGGCTCGCCGCGAAGCCGGCCTCGTGGTCTCCCCCCTCGCGGTAGCTCTGCTGCACGATGCGCAGCGACACGTCGTGCTCGCCGAAGATGGCGGCGCACCGGGCGAGGACCCCGGGCCGGTCCACCACGTCGAAGCTGACGTAGAACTGTGCCTGGGACTCGCCGATCGGCGCGACGGGGCGGCGGGCGTACCTGGAGCCTCCGTGGGCGGCGGTGCCGCGGTGCCGGTTGCGGGCCGCGGTGACCACGTCGCCCATGACGGCGCTGGCGGTGGGGGCGCCGCCGGCGCCCTGGCCGAGGAACATCAACTCGCCCGCCTCGCGTGACTTGACGAAGATGGCGTTGTAGGCGCCGGACACGCTGGCGAGGGGGTGCTTGTTGGCCACCATCGCGGGATGGACCTTGACGATCACGCGATCGTCGTCGGTGAGCTTGGCGATGGCGAGCAGCTTGATGGTGCAGCCCATCTGCTCCGCTGCCGCGATGTCAGCCTCGGTGACGTCCGCGATCCCCTCGCAGAACACCTCGTCGCGCTTGACCTCCGTGTGGAAGGCGAGCCCGGCCAGGATCGCCGCTTTGGCCGCGGCGTCGTGGCCCTCCACGTCCGCCGTCGGGTCCGCCTCCGCGTATCCGAGCGCCTGGGCCTCCGCGAGCGCCGCCTCGAAGCTGCTGCCGTCGGTGACCATCTTGTCCAGGATGAAGTTGGTGGTGCCGTTGACGATCCCCATCACGGCCGTGATGTCGTCCCCCACGAGCGACTCACGCAGCGGCCGCACGATCGGGATGGCCCCGGCGACAGCGGCCTCGTAGTACAGGTCCACGCCCTTGGCCTCGGCCGCGCGGGAGAGCTCCCCCAGGTCGTCGGCGAGCAGCGCCTTGTTGGCCGAGACCACCGAGGCTCCGTTGGAGATCGCGGTCAGCAGCAGGGAGCGGGCGGGCTCGATCCCGCCGATCAACTCGATGACGATGTCGAGATCCGTGCGCGCAACCAGCGACTCGAGGTCTGTGGTGAGCAGCGCGGGGTCGATGCCGGGACGCTCCGCGTCCAGCCGCCGCACGCCGATGCCGACCAGTTCCAGCCGACGCCCGATCCGGGACTCCAACGTGGCGCCCTCGCTGAGGATGATGCGGGCCACCTGGGACCCCACCACGCCGGCGCCCAACAGCGCCACCTTGAGCGGCTTGCTCACTCTCCCACGTCCAATCTCATCAGGTCCTCAAGTGTCTCGCGACGCAGCATCACCCGGGTGACGCCGTCCAGTGCCGAGACGACGGGGGGCTTCGGGATCTGATTGTAGTTACTGGCCATGCTGCGCGCGTAGGCGCCCGAGCCCGGGACCGCGATGAGGTCGCCGATGGAGACATCTGAGGGAAGGAAGACGTCGCGGATCAGGATGTCGCCGCCCTCGCAGTGCTTCCCGACCACCCGGCTCAGCACCGGCCCCGCGCTGGAGGTGCGGTTGGCGATCGCCGCGGAGTATTCGGCCGCGTAGAGGGCCGGGCGGATGTTGTCGCTCATCCCGCCGTCGACGCTGACGTAGACGCGGGACCGGCCGCCCTCCAGATCCACCACCTTGACGGTGCCGACACGGTAGACCGCCACCCCTGCCGGGCCGCAGATCGCGCGCCCCGGCTCGATGGACAGGTGGGGGCGCTTCAGCCCGAACCCCCGGCATTCGAGGTCGATCATCTCTTCGAATCCGGCGGCGATGTCCGCCGTCGCCGCGGGGGTGTCGGCGGAGGTGTAGGCGATGCCGAACCCGCCACCCAGGTCCAGCTCGGCCAGTTCGACGCCGGTGGCGGTGCGGAACTGGGAGGCGAGCCGCATGGTGCGGCGGATCGCCACCTCGAAGCCGTGGGTGTCGAAGATCTGCGACCCGATGTGGCTGTGGATGCCGGCCAGATCCAGGTACTGCGAGCTGTGGCAGCGCACCAGCGCGGTGAGGGCCTGGCCCCCGGTGATCGAGAGGCCGAACTTCTGGTCCTCGTGGGCGGTGGCGATGTACTCGTGCGTGTGTGCCTCCACGCCCGTGGTGACCCGGACCATCACCTTCGCCCGGTGACCACCGTCGGCGCAGGCGCGTTCCAGGCGGGCGATCTCGTCGAAGGAGTCCACGATGATGCGGCCCACGCCTTGGGCGAGGGCGAACACGATCTCCTCGTCGGACTTGTTGTTGCCGTGCAGGCCCAGGCGGGCCGCCGGCATGCCGCCGGCCAGCGCGATGCGCATCTCGCCCATCGTCGTGACGTCCAGGTTGAGGCCCTCCTCGGCCGCCCAGCGCGCCACCGTGCGGGTGAGCAGGGCCTTGCCCGCGTAGTAGACGTCCCACCCTGGGAACGCGGTGCGGAAGTCCGCGGCGCGGGAGCGGAAGTCCGCCTCGTCGATGACGTAGACGGGCGTGCCGTGCTCCTCGGCCACCTCCGTCAGGGCCACGCCGGCGACGACGATGCGGCCCCGGTCGTCGCGGTGGGTCCCGCGCGGCCAGAGCTTGGTCTCCAACGCGTTGAGATCCGCGGGCACGTCGAGCCATTGCGGCCCCCCGTGCGCGGCGTCCGCGTGGATGGACCCGGCGATGTGCATGTGCGTCATGGCGCCAAGCCTGCCAGAGCGCCGCGCCCCGCCGCCATCCGCGCGCCTCAGGCCGTGACTGAGACGCTCGTGAGGCCGCGGAGCACCAGCTCCGCGGGGGCCTCCACCCGGCGACCGTCCGCGGTCACCATGAGGTCTCCGCACGCGGCGCCCAGGCACTCGTCGTCGAACCGCACCCCCCAGAGCGTGAAGAACTCCCCCAGCGTGATGTCGCGGTTGCCGTCGCCTTCGAGCCACACCTCGCCGCCGGGGTCGTGGGTGTGGACGGGCGCCTGGACCGCGCGCAGCCGGTCGGCTCCGATGAAGGCCGGGATGTCCACCGGCTCGCCGTCCACGGTGACCGTGAGGTCGAGCACCCACGGGTCTGTGTCAGTGCCCAACGGTTGTTCCGGGAGGCCGGCCGCACGGATGTAGGAGACGGCGTCACGCGGGGCGTCCCACGGCGGAGCCGTCTCCCGGAGCACCGCCGGGGCAGGGTCTGGGCGCGCCACGCACGCGGTCAGGATCAGGACCGTCAAGGATACGGAGAGGATCGTGCGCACCCGGCCACCGTAGCCGGAACTTACAGCCCCACTGAGGAGGTGCTAACCTTTCGTGGTCCAGCCCCCGTAGCTCAGGGGATAGAGCACCGCCCTCCGGAGGCGGGAGCCGAGGTTCGAATCCTCGCGGGGGCGCTCAGCGCCGGCTGGCAGGAGTTCCGAGATGACCCACACGCGGTCGCCGGCACCCGCCGGCCCGTTCACCAGGTGGCCGGTGGCCCTCGCGCTCATCGCGACGTTCATCCTCACCCGCTTCGTTTCACACCTCCTGCTGGGCCTGGACGCTGTTGCTTTCGTCGCCAACGACGTCTCCTACTACGGCTATCACCTCTTCCGCCTGGATGAGGGCGAGTCGGGGGTGATGACCGAGTACCCCGTGCCCGCGGTGTGGATACTGCAGGCCGTCTACCGCCTGGGCGGAGGGTGGCAGACCTGGACGGCGGTCTACGTGGGTGTGTTCGTCCTGCTGGACGCCGCCGTCGCGCTGACGCTGTACCGCCGCGACAACGCTGCCGGAGCGCTCTTCTGGATCCTGTTCACCGGCATCCAGGGACCCATCGTGTGGTTCCGTTTCGACCTGATCCCAGCGGCGCTGGTGGCCTGGGCGTGCGTCTTCGTGACCCGGTTCCCGAGGCTGGCCGGCGGCCTCGTGGGTCTGGGGGCGGCGATCAAGCTGTGGCCGGCGCTCCTCATCGGACCGATGCTGGCCCCGCACCCCTGGCGGTCGGCCCGGGCGCGCGGCAGGGTGGTCGGCTTCGCCGTCGTGGGCTTCGGGCTTGCGCTGGCGTCGTTGATCACCAGCGGGTGGGCCCGCTCCGCCTCCCCTGTCACGTGGCAGGGCGAGCGCGGTCTGCAGATCGAGTCGGTGCCCGCCTCGCCGCTGATGTTCCTCAGAACCTTCACCGACAACCCGTCGTGGAACATCTTCCTGTCCCCCTACAACGCCCTTGAGCTCCAGGGTCCATACGTGGGGGGCCTCCTCACCGTGTCCACGGTGTTGACCGCACTGTCGTTGATCCTCGCCGGCTACCTGAGCTACCGGTTGATGCGTCATATGCACGACGACGACGAGCGCCTGCATGAGGCCATCCTGCTGGCCATCCTCACCATCGTGCTCGCCACGATCGTGGCCAACAAGACGCTCTCTCCGCAGTACATCCTGTGGCTGGGCGGTCCGGTGGCCGCGCTCCTGGTGGCCCGGACGAGTCACTGGCTGCGTCGTCCCCTCATTGTGCTGGCCGTCTCGTTGGTGATCGTGGGCCTGCTCACCCAGCTGACGTACCCGTGGGGCGCCTACGGGATCATGGCGATCCCCCTGGGGTCAGGGCCGGAGACCTCCATCCTGCTGCTGCGCAACCTCGCCCTTGTGGTGTTGACCGGGTACTCGTTCGCCCTCACCATCATGGCCAGCCGGCCTGCTCCGGACGTCTCCGAAGCACCGGGCGCGTCCATCCTCCCCGCTGGTCAGAGATCCGCAACGCCCCTCTGATGTGGGTAAGCTGCCCGTAAGCAGCAGCCGCAGACGTCTGCGGCCACCAGGACTCACAGAGGGGATCGTGGCCACGGCCACTCACACATGTCAGCACCTGACTCACTGGACGCTTTCGGGGCAAATTCTTGGCTGATCGACGAGATGCGGGAGGCCTACGAGGCTGATCCCCACTCGGTGGCCGCCGAATGGCGCGAGCTCTTCGCCGCAGACGAGGCTCCCGCACCTCAGGCGCCCCCCTCAACACCGCCGGACCCCACCCCCAAGCCGGCCCCGGCCCCGGCACCGGCAACGACGCCCGCTCCCCCCGCTCCAGCGACGCCGGTCGCCGCCCCCGCGCCGTCGAAGTCCTCCAAGAGTCAGGTCGAACAGGTCCGCAAGGGCACCGGCTCCCCCGCGAATCCGGGTACCGGCTCCACGCTGTCTGCCAACGCGCCCAACCCGGCGCTGCGCCCGGCGCCGTCGGTGGTGGAGCCCAAGTACACGGTGCTGCGCGGGGCGCCCATGCGCACCGCCAAGAATATGGAGTCGTCGCTGGCCGTCCCCACGGCCACGTCGGTGCGTTCGGTGCCGATGAAGCTGGTCATCGACCAGCGCACCGTCATCAACAACTTCCTGCGCACCTCCAAGGGCGGGAAGGTCTCCTTCACCCATCTCGTCGGCTACGCCATGATCAAGGCCCTGCGCGCGCTGCCGGACATGAACAACGCCTACGACGTGGTCGACGGCAAGCCCACGCTGATCGAGAATCCCGGGATCAACCTGGGCATCGCCATCGACGTCAGGAAGGGCGAGACCCGCCAACTCCTGGTGCCCAACATCAAGGGCTGCGAGAACCTCAACTTCTTCCAGTTCTGGTCCGCCTACGAGCAGGTGGTGCAGAAGACCCGCGCCGGTGACCTTCAGGTCAGCGACTTCGCCGGGACCACCGCCTCCTTGACCAACCCCGGAGGCATCGGCACCAACCACTCCGTGCCGCGCCTGATGAGCGGGCAGGGCGTGATCCTGGGTGTCGGCAACATCGACTACCCGGCCGAGTTCCAGGGGATGAGCCCCTCCCGGCTGACGGACCTGGGCGTGTCCAAGGTGACCACCCTCACCAGCACCTACGACCACCGTGTCATCCAGGGCGCCACCTCGGGCGAGTTCCTCAAGAAGATGCACGAGCTGCTGCTGGGGCAGGACCGCTTCTACGACGAGATCTTCGAGGCCCTGCGCATCCCCTACGAGCCGCTGCGCTGGTCACCGGATGTGTCGGCGCACCGCGACTCTCAGGTCAGCAAGACCGCCCGCGTGCTGGAGCTGGTCAACGCCTACCGCACCTTCGGCCACCTCGTGGCAGACACCGACCCCCTGGAGTACCGGCAGCGCTCCCACGAGGACCTGCGTCTCGAGACCCACGGCCTCTCCATCTGGGACCTGGATCGGGAGTTCGCCGTCGGGGTGTTCGGCGGTCAGGACCGTGCGTACCTCCCGCTGCGCGACATCATCGGAATCCTGCAGGACTCCTACTGCCGCACGATCGGCGTGGAGTACATGCACATCGCCGATCCTCGCCAGCGGGCATGGTTCCAGCAACGCACCGAGCGGCCGCACACGCCGCTGGCGCACGAGGAGCACATGCACGCCCTGGACAAGCTGAACGAGGCCGAGGTCTTCGAGACGTTCCTCCAGACGAAGTTCGTGGGCCAGAAGCGCTTCTCGCTGGAGGGCGGCGAGTCGCTGATCGTGCTGCTCGACGAGATCGCCCAGCAGGCCGCCAACGACTCGCTGGACGAAGTCTGCATCGGCATGCCCCACCGCGGGCGGCTCAACGTGCTGGCCAACGTCGTGGGCAAGAAGTACGCGTCGATCTTCAAGGAGTTCGACGGCCAGGTGGACCGCAGCGGCACGGGCGACGTGAAGTACCACCTAGGCGCCGAGGGCACGTTCGTCGCGGCCAACGGCGCCACCATCAAGGCCTCCGTCGCCGCCAACCCGTCTCACCTGGAGGCGGTCAATCCCGTGCTGCAGGGCATCGCCCGCGCGAAGCAGGACACCCTGGACGCCGACGACTACCCGGTGCTCCCGTTGACCCTGCACGGCGACGCGTCGTTCGCGGGCCAAGGGGTGGTGTTCGAGACCCTGCAGATGAGCCAGCTGCGCGGCTACAAGACCGGCGGCACCATTCACGTGGTGGTCAACAACCAGGTCGGGTTCACCACCGCACCCACGGAATCCCGCAGCTCCACGTACTGCACGGATGTCGCCAAGTCCATCTCGGCGCCCGTGCTGCACGTCAACGGCGACGATCCGGACTCCTGTATCCGGGCTGCCCGGGTGGCGTTCGACTATCGCCAGAAGTTCCACCGTGACGTGGTCATCGACCTCGTGTCCTACCGTCGGCGCGGCCACAACGAGGGCGACGACCCCAGCTTCACGCAGCCCAACATGTACGACCTGATCGAGCAGAAGCGCTCCACCAGGCGCCTCTACACCGAGTCGCTGATCGGCCGTGGCGACATCTCGCTCGCCGACGCCGAGGACGTCATGAACCGGTTCCGCTCCCGGTTGGAGAACGTGTTCCGCGAGGTGCGCGAGAGCACCGAGACCGACGACGACTACCGCAAGGTGCCCTACTACCCCACCAAGCCCGATGCCCGGCTCACGGAGATCACCGCCGAGATGCTGCGGACCATCGCCGACGTGCACACCCAGTTCCCGGACGGGTTCATGGTGCACCCGAAGGTGATGCCCCAGCTGGAGCGGAGGGCGCAGGCCATCCTGGAGGGCCCCATCGACTGGGCCACCGCGGAGATGATCGCCATCGGCTCGCTCCTGATGGAGCGCCGACCCGTTCGGTTGGCTGGCCAGGACTCGCGGCGTGGCACGTTCTCGCAGCGGTTCGCCGCCATCGTGGACCGGGTCACCAACGAGGCATGGGTGCCCCTGAAGCACCTCACCGGGGACCAGGGCACCTTCGATGTGTTCGATTCCCTGCTCAGCGAGTACGCCGCGCTCGGTTTCGAGTACGGCTATTCGGTGGCGCGCCCGGATGCGCTGGTCCTGTGGGAGGCGCAGTTCGGTGATTTCGTCAACGGCGCGCAGATCATCTCGGACGAGTTCGTCGCCTCCGGCAACGCGAAGTGGACCCAGAAGTCCGGCGTCGTGCTCCTGCTCCCCCACGGCTTCGAGGGCCAGGGACCGGATCACAGCTCGGCGCGGCTCGAGAGGTGGCTCCAGCTCTGCGCCGAGAACGCGCTTGCCGTGTGTCAGCCGTCGACGCCCGCCAGCTACTTCCATCTGCTGCGCCAGCACGCCTACGTCAACTTCCACCGGCCCGTGGTGATCGCCACGCCGAAGTCCATGCTGCGCAGCAAGCTGGCCACCTCGATGCCGGAGGACTTCACCTCGGGGGCCTGGCACCCGGTCCTCGACGACCCCACCGTCGAGGATCCCGCCGGCGTGGAACGCGTCGTCCTCTGCTCCGGCAAGGTCCGCTGGGACCTCGTGGCTCGTCGCGACAAGATGGGCCTCCAGGGGAAGGTGGCCATCGTCGCGCTGGAGCGGCTCTACCCGCTGCCCAGCGAAGAGCTGGCGGCCGTGCTGCAGCGCTACCGGCATGTGGAGGACGTCCGCTTCGTGCAGGACGAGCCGGAGAACCAGGGCGGCTGGCCGTTCCTGTCCGCGCACCTCCCGAGGGGCGTCAAACGGCACCTGCCGGACTACGAGCTGCGGATGCAGCTGGTGTCGCGGGAGTGGTCATCGGCACCGTCGGTGGGGTCGCTGAAGGTCCACAAGGCCCAGGAGGAAATACTCCTGGACGCGGCGCTAGGCTGATCCGGTGTACTTCACCGACCGCGGGCTCGAGGAGCTCGCTCATCGGCGCGGCCACGAGGAGTTCACCTTCGAGTGGCTCGCGGACCAGCTGCGCACATTCGTGGATCTGAACCCGGAGTTCGAGACTCCGGTTGAGCGCCTGGCCTCCTGGCTGGCAAGGCTGGACGACGAGGAGGACGACTGATGTTGAACCTGGAAGCGCTCATCGCGCGCTACCGCACCGTGGCCGGGGCGGATCCCGAGGGCCTGTGGTTCGCCCCGGGCAGGGTGAACCTGATCGGCGAGCACACCGACTACAACGACGGATTCGTGCTGCCGTTCGCCCTGGAGCGCAAAGCCGTCATCGCCGGCGGACGCCGCGACGACGACCGCCTGGTGATGGTCTCCCTCGAGCTCGACGACGAGGTGGGTGTCGCGCTCGCTGACCTGGCCCCCGGCACCGAAGGGTGGGCCTCCTACCTGGCCGGCGTGGCGTGGGCCCTTCGCGAGGCGGGCCACGACGTGGGCGGGGCCACCCTGGTGATGACCTCGGACGTGCCCCTGGGTGCGGGCCTCTCCAGCTCTGCCGCCATCGAGTGCGCCACCGTCGCCACCCTGGCGGACCTGTACGGGCTCGACATCCCCAAGATGGACCGGGCCAAGCTCGCCCGGGTGGCGGAGAACGCCTACGTCGGCGCCCCCACCGGCCTGCTGGATCAGGCGGCCAGCACCTTGTGCGAGGCGGATTCCGGCCTGTTCCTGGACTGCCGGACGCTGGAGACCCAGCACGTTCCACTGCCGATGGCAGAGCAGGGCTACGAGATCCTCGTGTTGGACACCAAGACCCCGCACAGCCACGTCGACGGCGAGTACGGGTCCCGTCGTGCCTCCTGCGAGGAGGCCTCGGCCATCCTCGGGGTCCCCGCCCTGCGGGACGTGACGGACCTTGAGGAGGCCCTGTCCCAGCTGGAGGACGAGACGCTGCGCAAGCGCGTCCGCCACGTCGTCACGGAGAACGAGCGGGTGCTGCAGGCCTTCGAGCTGGCCAAGCGCGGAGACCTGCCCGGCCTCGCGCCCCTCCTGGACGCCTCCCACGCCTCGATGCGCGACGACTACGAGATCACGGTGCCCACCGTCGACCTCGCCGTGGAGGCGGCACGGGCCGCCGGCGCCCTCGGAGCCCGGATGACCGGTGGCGGCTTCGGTGGCTGCATCATCGCCCTGACGCACGCGGGCGAGGCCGATGGGATCGGCAGGGCTGTCGCGGGGGCCTTCGCCGAGGCCGGCTACGGGACCCCGGAGTGGTTCTCAGCCACCCCGGCGCCCGGAGCCGGGCGGCTCCCGGGCCACTGACAGGGGCCTCACACCAGGTCAGGGGCGCCGTTCAAGCTCTCGACGGCCCACGGCGAGCACCGCTGTGACGGCCGTCGCGAGCACGAGCGGGGCCACGATCAGGCTGCCGACGAACTGGGCCCGGTCCGCGGTGGTGAGGAAGCTGCCCACCACCATCAGGTGCAGCAGCGACGAGGCCACGATCAGTCCGAGCGCCCACGGAACACGCTTGACCACCAGCCAGGCGATCAGCAGCAGCCCCGCCCCGTAGGCGATCAGCACCGCCGCGATCCCGACGCCGAACAGCCTCGCGTTGGCCGCCACGGTGGCCACCCCGATGCCGATGGTGGCCACCCCCGCAGCGGCGGTCAGGATCACGCAGATCGCGAGCAGGGGGCTTCGGAAGACGGAGTTCACGCCCCGAGCCTGCCCGACGCGGTCGAAATACCACAAGTTGCCCGGCCATTGGGTGTGGATCACCGCGTGGCCAGCAGCTATTGCCTATCGTAGGTCGCGGGGGTAGCCTGCTTGAGCTTGACGGCTATCCTTGCCCTCGATCATCCCCAACACGAAGGAGCCCCCACTATGGATTGGCGCCACAAGGCCGCCTGCCTCACGGAGGATCCGGAGTTGTTCTTTCCCGTCGGAAACACGGGCCCGGCGCTCCAGCAGATCGAGGAAGCCAAGAAGATCTGCATGCGTTGCGTCGTCCGGGAACAGTGCCTCTCATGGGCGCTGGAGGCGGGTCAGGATCACGGGGTGTGGGGCGGTCTGAGCGAGGACGAGCGTCGAGCCATCAAGCGGCGCGCCGCACGCTCGCGGTTGCGCAACTCCTGAGCCGTCGCTGCGCGGCACACTTGTGGGATGACCGACAGGCTTCAGAAAGCCTTCGACGCAGCCCCTCGGAGGCAGTTCCTCCCTGCGGATCAGCGCCACCTCAGTGACCTCGACGCCCCGCTGGCCATCGGCCACGGAGCCACCAACTCGCAGCCGTCCACAGTGCGCTTCATGCTCGAACTCCTGGACGCGCAGCCCGGGCAACGCGTGCTTGACGTCGGCAGCGGTTCCGGGTGGACCACCGCGCTGCTCGCGGAGCTCGTGGGCGCCGATGGGCTGGTGATCGGCGTCGACATTACCCCTGAGCTGGTGTCGATGGGCCGCACGAACCTGGGCGGCGGGCGGCCGTGGGCCCGCGTCGAGCTGGCGCAACCAAGTGTGCTGGGGTGGCCCGCTGAGGCGCCGTTCGACCGGATCCTGGTGTCGGCCGATGGGGGCCGGGTCCCCGCCGAACTCGAGGACCAGCTCGCGCCCGGCGGGCGCATGGTCCTCCCGGCGGACCGGGAGATGGTGGTGGTGCACAGGCGCCCCGACGGGGCCGTCCGTCGGCGTCGGGCCAAGGGCCTGTTCAGCTTCGTTCCTCTGCGCTGACCGGTCAGGCGACGACGGCGGGCACCTGAAGGGCGATCGTGGCCACCGCCCCCTGCGTGTCGTGCCGGTTCTCGATGGTCAGCGTGCCGTGCAGGTCCTTGATCAGGGTGGAGATGATCGCCAACCCGAGCGACGTCTGATTGCCCAGGATGAAGCCCTCAGGCAGTCCATGGCCCGCATCGACGATCCGGATCGTCAGAGCACCACCGACCCGCTCGGGGAGCACCTCGACGTAACCGGAAGCGCCGTCCAGGCCGTGCTCGACGGCATTCTGGCAGAGCTCGGTCACCACCATGGACAGCGAGGTGGCCATCTCCGCCGGGATCACCCCGAACGATCCACGCCGCACGGCCTTGACGATGCCGTGGGAGGCCGCCAGGTCCCCCACCATGTCCAGGATCTTGTCGCACACCTCGTCGAAGGCCACCGCCTCGCCCAGGCTGTAGCTCAGCGTCTCGTGCACCATCGCGATGGAGGAGACCCTCCGCATCGCGTCGCGCAGCGCCTCCTTGCCCTCAGGTGACGACAGCCGGCGCGACTGCATTCGCAGCAGCGCGGCCACAGTCTGCAGGTTGTTCTTCACGCGGTGGTGGATCTCGCGGATGGTGGCGTCCTTGGTGACCAGCATCCGGTCGCGACGGCGGAGGTCTGTCGTGTCACGGCAGAGCACCAGCATGCCGGCGGAGGTGTATTCGAGCCACAGCGGGAGCAGCACGAAGCGCATCGAGGCGCCCCGCGACTCGACGTCGAACTCCAGCGTGAGCCGGCCGTCGAGGTCGGCGTCCACGGTCTGCCCCATCGATTCGACGCGGTCGCGCAGCTGGCGCGTCAGGTCGCGGAAGTGCTCACCCTCGATGTCGCCGACGGCACCGAGGCGACGGAAGCCGGTCACGGCGTTGGGGCTGGCGTACGAGATCACGCCGTCCGGCATCACCCTGAGGACGCCGTCGGCGGCGCGCGGCGCCAACGCCTTGTCCGACGGCGTGACCAGCGGGAACTCGCCGCGCATCAGCATCTGGGTGAGGATCTCGGCCGCCTCGATGAAGTTCTCCTCCAGGGCGCCGGTGGCGCGCATCCCCATCTGGTTGGTGTGGCGTTCGATGACCGCGATGGGGCGGTCGTGCCGCAGCACGGGGATGGCCCACACGTCCACCGGGATCCCGGCGCCCAGCTCGTTGTCGCTGGTCTCGGCGATGGCGTGCGTCATGAACGCGACCGTGACCTGATGATCGGGCTCGAACTCGATCGTCTCCCCGACGATGTCCTCCTCCAGGGCGGTCGGCCCGGTCACCGGCCGCACCTGCGCGGTGCACGAGAACACGTCGCCCTCCTCGGTGAGGGGCTTCCACAGCACCAGGTCCGAGAAACTGAGGTCTGCCAGCAGATGCCACTGGGAGACGAAGGCGTCCAGCCACTCGTCGTCGGTCAACTGTCCCAGGTCTCGCATCACGGACCCAGCTTGCCATGGATGAGCTTTAGCATGCGCGGGGGTCGATCTGGCACAATGTGGTGTCCTACAGCTACTGAAATACAAGGAGACTCTCATGGGTAAGACCGGACGCAAGCGTCGCGCTCGCCGCAAGAACAAGGCCAACCACGGCAAGCGTCCCAACACCTGAGCCGAGGCCCGAAAAACCAATAAGCCCCCGCGGATCCCTGCGGGGGCTGTTGCGTTGTCCCTGCCGTCAGTGGCTGCGGGTCACTACTCGCATCGTCTGGATCCGCGCACTCAGCGTGGCCGGCGCCTTGGCCGCCAGCTGACTGCGCTGGATCATCTCGGTGATCGTGGATTCGATCTCGAAGTTCTCCATACATCGCTCACAGGCGTGCAGGTGCAGCCGGATCAGGTCTGCGTCACCCTCGAGGAGTTCGTTGCGCAGGAACGAATGGACCTGCGAGAGCGCCTGCACGCACTCGTCCATCTCGTCGTGCTCGTGCGAGTACATGTCCGGATCCGCCATCACCGTCCCCCGCTCCTGCGCCCGATGCCGTTGTCGCGCGCGTAATCTGCCAGCAGATCCCGCAGCTGTGAGCGACCCCTGTTGAGCCTGCTCATCACCGTGCCGATGGGTGTGCCCATGATCTCGGCGATCTCCTTGTAGGAGAAGCCCTCCACATCGCTGAGCAGCACCGCCATCCGGAAGTTCTCAGGCAGCTGTGCGATGGCCTCGGCCACGGCCCCGTCCGGGGTTTGATCCAGGGCCTCCATCTCGGCGCTGCGCAGTCCGGCCGAATCATGCGAGGCTGCGCGGGCGAGCTGCCAGTCCGAGACCGCCTCGTCGCTGCTGGATTGTGGGGAGCGCTGCGCCTTGCGGTAGGCGTTGATGTAGGTGTTGGTCAGGATCCTGTACAGCCAGGCCTTGAGGTTGGTGCCCGGCGTGAAGGTGCGGCGCGACGCGAACGCCTTGGCGTAGGTCTCCTGGACGATGTCCTCGGCGTCGGCAGGGTTGCGGGTCATCCGCATCGCGGCGGCGTAGAGCCGGTCAACATGGCTCAGCGCTTCCTCCTCGAACGCCTCTGCTTCGGCGTCGAGGGTGTCTGCGTCCCCGGGGGCCGCGGCGAGCTCGCTGTCCATCAGAAGAGAGAATAGCGCCCCCGCGACAATCGCCTCCGCCTCAGCCACCGCAATGGCCCCCGCTGCGGGCCGGGCGCGCAGGGGCACCAGGGGCTTGACGTTCATGTAGCACCACAACGCACACCCCCGGGGGTCTATTCCCGGCGGTGCCAATCAGGTCAGTCGGGCAGTGGCTCGATCAGCTGCGGGCCGTCGGTACCCACCGTGTTGACCGCCCGCGACACCTTCAGATGGGCCAGCGACGTCGGCGCCCGCAACAGCGACACCGCCGCCCGCGCGTCCGTCAGCCCTGGATCCAACCAGTGCTCCCAGGCCTCGCGAGGAACCGTCATGGGCATCCGGTCGTGCACCCAGCCGAGCTCGTCGGTGGCCTCCGTCGTGAGGATGGTGGTGGAGGTCAGCCATCCGTCGGGCCCCCTCCAGAACTCATAGAGGCCGGCCATCACCAGAAGGCCGGACGACGGACGCAGGAAGTATGGCTGCTTGACCGGCTTGGCTGCGCCCTCGGGCGTCTCAGAGCGCCACTCGTAGTAGCCGACGGCGGGCAGCAGGCAGCGGCGGGCCGCCGCCGCCTTGCGGTAGGCCGGCTTCTCGGTGACGGTCTCCACGCGGGCGTTGATCATGGTGGAGCCCGGAGCCTTGGCCCAGCTGGGCACCAGCCCCCATCGGAGCGGCACCAGCTTGCGCGTCACCTGCCCGTCGGAGGCCCGGTCCAGGACGCCCGGCACCAGGTCCGTGGGGGCGATGTTGTAGCGGGGGGCGCACACCTCCGCCATCTCATCGGCCACGAAGGAGATCTCGAACTCCTCGACCAGCTCGTCGGGATTCGCGGTGGCCGCGTAACGTCCGCACATGCTCGAAGCCTAGTAGTAGTGTGGCCGCATGAGTCTGCTGCGATTTGTTGCCCGGAGTCTGTTCGCCAGCTACTTCATCGCCGAGGGGGTGAAGGCTGTCACCAGGCCCGCTGAGCTCGCGCCGGACGCCGAACGCTTCACCTCCGCCGTCTCGCCGCTCCTCCAGCGTGTGGTGCCGGCAGACGTCGCCTCGTACGTGCCCGAGAAGGCTGAGACGTGGGTGCGCCTCGCGGGCGTGGCTCAGATCGCCGGCGGCGCGATGTACGCCACTGGGATCGGTCGCCGTCTGGGGGCGCTGCTTCTGGCCAAGGCATCGGTGCTCAATCTCGCCATCGCCCTGCCGGACAAGGACGCCACGAAGGTGGCCAAGGACGCCGCCCGGCCGGAGGTGCTGCGCAACGCTGCACTCCTGGGCGCCGCTGTGCTCGCCGCACAGGACACCGAGGGCAAGCCCAGCCTGTCGTGGCGGGCTGATCACGCCGCGAAGGTCACCGAGAAGAAAGCCGCCGCCCTCGGCGGTGACGTGAGCCGGTCCGCCCAGAAGGCCGCCGATCGCGCAGAGAAGCGGGCGAAGCAGCTCGCGAAGCGGGCCCGCAGGTCGGCCAAGGCGTTCAGCAAGAAGATCGAGGCCACCGTCAGCTGATGACGTACCCGCTCCCCCGTGCCCTGACCCCCGTCGAGGGGGAGGTGCTCGTGCCCGGCTCGAAGTCGGAGACCAACCGGGCCCTCGTGCTGGCCGCCCTCGCGGACGGGCCCAGCACCCTCACCGGCGCGTTGGAGTCGCGGGACTCCGCGCTGATGATCGGGGCGCTCCGGGCGCTGGGCGTGCGCGTCGAGGACCGTGGGGAGACGTTGGTCGTCTCACCTCCTCAGCGGTTCAAGGGCGCAGCGATCATCGACTGCGGGCTCGCCGGCACTGTGATGAGATTCGTGCCGCCGTTGGCCCTGCTGGCAGAGGGCCCGTCATCCTTCGTCGGTGACCCGCACGCCAGCCAGCGCCCCATGGGCCCGCTCCTGGACGGGCTGCGGCAGTTGGGCGCGGTGATCTCCGGCGATGCCCTTCCCTTCACCCTCAGCCCCCCCGTTGAGCCGCGTTCGACGGCCAACATCGACGCCTCAGGTTCCAGCCAGTTCATCTCCGGTCTGCTGCTCGTCGGCGCCCGGCTTCCCCGCGGCCTGACGCTGAGACACACGGGAGACCGGTTGCCGTCGCGGCCGCACATCGAGATGACGGCCAGCATGCTGCGCGACGTCGGGGTGCAGGTCGTGGAGCAGGACGACCGGACCTGGCAGGTGTTCCCCGGCAGGATCGCGGCCCGCAGTCGCACCATCGAGCCGGATCTCACCAATGCCGCGGTGTTCCTCGCGGCCGCTGCGGTCACCGGAGGAAGGGTCACCGTCCCCGGCTGGCCGAGGCGCAGCCTGCAGCCGGGTGCCGTGTTCCTCGACGTGATCACGGCGATGGGTGCGACGGTCGAACGCTCCGCGGGCACCGCGACGGTCGCCGGGACGGGTCGGCTCACGGGCATCGACGTGGACCTCACCACCGCCTCCGAGCTCACCCCCGTGGTGGCGGCGCTGGGGGCGCTCGCCGAGGGCACCACCACCATCCGCGGGGTCGCCCACATCCGTGGGCACGAGACGGACCGGCTCGCGGCCCTGGTCACCGAGCTGCGCCGGTTGGGCGCCCAGGCTGAGGAGACCGAGGACGGGCTCAGGATCGTCGGCGGCGGTGAGCTTCGGCCGGCCGTGCTGCACACCTACGCCGACCATAGGATGGCGCACTTCGCCGCGCTCCTGGCCCTCACGGTGCGCGGGATCGAGGTCACGGACATCGAGTGCGTCTCCAAGACGATGCCGCACTTCGCGCGGGACTGGAACGGGCTGGTCCACGCGTGAGGCAGCGGTGAAGTCCCTGCGGGAGGACGACCACAGCGGCTTCGACCGGCCCCGCCGTCGCTCGAGGCCCCGTACCAAGGAACGGCCTGACTACTCGGAGCTCCCCGTGGCCCGCGTCATCTCCGTGGACCGCGGCCGCTACCGCTGCACCCTCAACGGCAACGACGTCACGGCGGTGCGTGGACGGCTGATCGACCGCAAGGGCGGCGTGCTCGTCGGAGACAACGTCCGGCTGGACGGGGACTCCACCGGCGAGGAGGGCACGCTGTCGCGCATCGTGGAGGTGCTGGAGCGCACCACGGTACTTCGCCGCTCGGCAGACGACGCCGACACCTTCGAACGGCCCATCGTCGCCAACGCGGATCAACTGTTCATCGTGACGGCCCTCGCGGACCCTCCCCCACGGATGGGCATGATCGACCGGATCCTGGTGGCGGCCTTCGACGCCCGCATCGCGCCTGTGCTGTGCCTCACCAAAGCGGACCTGGCCAGCCCCGTCGAGCTGCGGCACGCCTACGAGCCGTTGGGGGTCCCCATCCTGGTGACCGACCCGGAGGCAGACCTGAGCGCCGTGAGGGAGGCGCTCAAGGACCGGGTGACGGTGTTCGTCGGTCACTCCGGGGTGGGCAAGTCCACGCTGGTCAACCGCCTGATCCCCGGGGCGGGGCGGGCAACAGCGGAGGTGAGCGAGCTGACCGGCAAGGGTCGGCACACCTCCACGTCGGCCATCGCGATGGAGCTTCCAGGCGGCGGCTGGATCATCGACACCCCCGGGGTGCGCTCGTTCGGGATCAGCCACGTGCAGACCACCTCGATCCTGGGCGCCTTCCCGGACCTGGCGGAGTTCGCCGAGGACTGCCCCCGTGGCTGCAGCCACCTCACCGGCGTGATCGAGTGCGCCCTCGACGACGCGGTCGCGGCGGGGACGCTGGCCCCCGAGCGGCTCGCCTCGTTCCGCAGGATGGGCCGGGCGTTCACCTGAATCAAGCGCCCGACGCGCTAGGTTTGGCGCATGGCTGTCTCGAAGGACCTCACGGACGATCTGCGCCTGGCGCACCTCATGGCAGACGACGCGGATTCGCTGTCGATGAGCAAGTTCAAGGCTCAGGATCTGAGGTTCACCAGCAAGCCGGACAACACCCCGGTGACGGAGGCCGACACCGCCGTCGAGGAGTCCATCCGCCGCACCCTTGCCCGCACCCGCCCCCGCGATGCGGTCCACGGCGAGGAGTTCAGCGACACCGGAAAGTCGTCGCGGCGCTGGATCATCGACCCCATCGACGGCACCAAGAACTATCTGAGGGGCGTGCCGGTCTGGGCCACGCTGATCGCCCTGGAGGTGGATGGTGAGATCGCCGCCTCCGTGGTGTCGGCCCCCGCGCTGAACAGGCGGTGGTGGGCGAGCACCGGCGGCGGCGCCTACACGGGACGCTCCCTGCTCAGCTCAACCGAGCTTCGGGTGAGCCGCGTCGAAACCATCGGTGACGCGTCGCTGTCCTACTCGGACATCGCTGAATGGGTGGACACCGGCCGCGGCCAGGGCTTCATCGACCTGATGCGCAGCTCGTGGCGGACGCGGGCCTACGGAGACTTCTGGAGCTACATGCTGGTGGCCGAAGGCTCCGTGGACGTGGCGTGCGAGCCGGACCTGGAGTTGTACGACATGGCTGCGCTCGAGGTCATCGTCCGCGAGGCGGGCGGCCGGTTCAGCAACCTCGACGGCGTCGACGGCGTGGGCGGCCCGGGGGCTCTGGCCACCAACGGTCTGCTCCACCACGCCGCCATGGAGTTCCTGCGCGCTCCCGTCGCTTAGTCCACCGACTCCTGAGGGCCCACGTCGCGAAGCGACCCCTCGGCCCCTCCCCCTCGCTCCCTGAGGAGGCCCACGTCGCGAAGCGACCGTCGGCCGTCTCGAAGGGTGGAATCGCAACCTGACAAGCGACCCCACCCAAGGGCCAGATACAACCCTTCGAGACGAGCCCCGCCGCTCCGCGGACGGCTCTCCTCAGGGAACGAAAGGCACGAGCCCCGCCGCTCCGCGGACGTGTCGGCGGACACGGAAAAATGCCCAGTGACGGTCATGTAGTTGCCCGCTGGCGGTCATGAAATCTGCCCGGTGGTGGCCATGGGATCTGCCCGACACGACATCCGTTGCCTGGCCGCGTCCGCGGTCGGCGTCCCTTCCTCGAGTGCGATGAGTGGTGCTGAAGCACTGTTCGTCACCCGGGGAAGGGACATCTTGAAGTCTGCCGAGGAAATCATGGAAATCTTGGATGCTTACGATCTGACTGGGTCGTTGCGTGATTCTGCCGAGTTGGTGGGGTGTTCTCATCACACGGTGAAACGCTATGTGGAGGCCCGCGACAAGCTGGGTGGCCCGCCGTCGGGGACGGCCCGCCGGCCTCAGTTGATCGACGACTACCTGGACAAGGTCGAGGAGTGGGTCGAGCGGTCGAAGGGGAAGGTCCGCGCCGACAGGGTCCACCAGAAGCTGGAGTGGCTGGGCTACACCGGCTCGGAGCGCACCACCCGCCGCGCGGTCGCGGCCGCGAAGACCGCGTTCCGGGTCGGGAACCGCAGGGTCCATCGGCCGTGGGTGACCGAGCCGGGGATGTGGTTGCAGTACGACTACGGCGACGGGCCGTTGATCGACGGGGTCAAGACGGTCCTGTTCGTCGCCTGGGTCGCGTGGTCGAGATTCCGGGTGGTGCTGCCGCTGCGGGACAAGACCCTGCCCTCGGTGTTCGCCGCCTTGGATGTCACGTTCCGCCGGATCGGGGGCGTCCCGACGTATGTGTTGACCGACAACGAGAAGACCGTCACCAGCGAGCACATCGCCGGGATCCCGGTCCGGAATCAGCAGCTGGTCGCCTTCGCTTCCCATTACGCGGTGACCGTTCATACGTGTCGGCCGGCCGATCCCGCGTCGAAGGGTGGCACCGAATCATCGGTGAAGCTCGCGAAGGCCGACCTGGTGCCCACCGACGCGAACCTGCGCGACGCCTACGACACGTTCGCCGACCTCGAAGCCGCCTGCGAAGCGTTTGGTGAGATGGTCAACGCCCGCCCGCATCGGGTCACCCGACGGGCCCCGGTCGAGATGCTGGCCGAGGAACGCCCACGGTTGCATCCTGTCGCGGCGGCGCCGTTCACGGTCGCGTTCGGGACCACGAGGGTGGTGCCGGACAACACGCCGATGGTGAACTTCGAACACGGCCAGTACTCCGTCCCTCACCGGCTCTGCGGGGCCACGGTCTGGGTCCGCGTCCACGGCCGCGGCGCGGATGAGCAGATCGTGATCACCCACCTCGACGCCGCGGGCCCGGTCGAGGTCGCCCGCCACCGACGCGCGACCCCCGGCACGCCGATGCTCGACGACACGCACTTCCCGCCCGCACCAGCCGGCGCCCTGGAACGGACCCCCACACCCAAGTCGGTGGCTGACAGCGAGTTCCTCGCCCTGGGTGAAGGGGCGCGGATCTGGCTGGTCGAGGCCGCCGCCGCGGGCACCGGGAAGATGCGAGTCAAGATGGCCGCCGCGGTCCAGCTGGCACGCCTGTTCAACCCCGCCGACGTCGACTGGGCATTGGGACATGCCGCCGTCCACGGCCGCTTCGCCGAGGCCGACCTCGCCTCCATCCTCGACCACCACCGCAGCAGACCGAACCCGACACAGCTGCAGGCCAGCGAGGACCAGTCCCTGACCCAAGGCACCCGCGGCTGGGCCACCTACGGCACCACCAACCCCGAGGAGATCGCCTCATGACCGGCCAGAGCGCCCCGGTGGCTGGGGTTCCGGTCGCCCCGCCGCTACCGGCCGACCTGGAAGCGTTGCTGCGCCGGATGCGGTTGCCCTACATGCGCACCGCAGCACCTGACATCCTCGCCACCGCCCGAGCGCAACGCTGGGACCCCGCCGAAGTCGTCAAAGCCCTCCTCGTCGAGGAGGTCACCGGAAGGGAACGCTCCGCGCTGGCCACCCGCCGGACCGCCGCCGGGTTCCCCACCGGCAAAACCTTCGACGCCTGGCAGGACACAGCATCCTCGATCCCGGCCCCCACCCAACAAGCACTGCGGACCCTGGAATGGGTCGGCCGGCGGGAGAACCTCGTCGTCTGCGGCCCCTCCGGCACCGGGAAGACGTTCTTCCTCGAAGCACTCGGCCACCTGGCTGTCGAACAAGGACTCCGCGTCGCCTGGTTCACCCTCGAAGACCTCGGCCTGCTGCTACGCCGGCACCGCGCCGACGACACCGTGTCGAAAGCCATCGCCCGGATCCTGCGCGCCGACCTGGTCGTCGTCGACGACATCGGCCTGCTACCCGTGTCCCACGACGCCGCCGAGGGCCTCTACCGCTTGGTCGACGCCGCCTACGAGAAACGCTCCGTCGCGATCAGCTCCAACCTGCACCCCGCCGGCTTCGACGAACTCATGCCCAAAACCCTGGCCACCGCCACCGTCGACCGGCTCCTCCACCACGCCCACGTCTGCCAAACCAGCGGCGACAGCGTCCGACTCACCCAAGCCCTCGCCGGCCGGGGGGTGACCCCCTTGCACTAACCCAGCCTCGACCGAGGTGGATGGCCAACAACCCCCCAGGGGCAGATCCCATGGCCACCACCGGGCACATCTCGTGACCGTCACCGGGCAGGTTTCATGTCCGCCTCCGGGCAGAAACCAGTGGCCCTTGACACGGACGGCTCTCCTCAGGGAACGAAAGGCACGAGCCCCGTGAGAAATGTCAGCTCGCAGTTGTTCCGGCGGGGCCACTGTCGGCCGGACCTCCTCGACGCGCCAGCCGCGGCAGATCCTCGAATCGCCCGTCGATCAGCGCCTGCTTCTTCGCTCGACTCCAGCCGTGGAGCCTACGTTCCATGTCATAGGCCTCACCGATGTTCTCGAACTCCTGCGCCCACACCATCTTCACCGGTAGCCGCTTCGATGTGAATCGGGACCCGCCGAAGCCGTGCTCCCAGGCGCGCTGTTCGATGTTGCGCGTCGACCCGACGTAGAAGAACCCGTCGGCGCACTCGAGGATGTATGTCCATGCCATGTAGCCATCAGACCAGCGGCCCCGCGAGTCTTCAAGGGGTCAACGGGTGGCTGTGGATAACCCATGCGCTCCGCTGGACGGTCGCGTCACAACCCTTCGAGACGAGCCCCGCCGCTCCGCGGGCGGCTCTCCTCGGGAACGAAGGCACGAGCCCCGCAGCTCAGTCCACCGATCCCTGAGGAGGCCTACGTCGCGAAGCGACCGTCGGCCGTCTCGAAGGGTCGAATCGCAACCTGACAAGCGACCCAGAGGCGTCAGAGGACGCGGACGCGCACCGTCTCGTCGAGCGCCTCAAGGTCCGCCAGCAGCCCGTCGTACTTCTCGCCCTGCACGTCGGTGACCACGTAGCCCAACTGGCCGCGGGTGGCCAGCGTCTGGGAGCCGATGTTCATGTTGTGCGTGGCGAACAGCTGGTTCAGCCGCGCCAGGACGCCGGGCACGTTGTGGTGCAGGTGCACCACGCGCGCCGTCGACGTGGGGCCGGCCGGCACCTCGGGGAGGTTGACGCTCATCGACGTCGATCCGAGGGTCTCGTAGTCGTTGAGCTTGCCTGCGACGAAGCGTCCGATATCCACCTGGGCCTCCTGCGTCGAGCCTCCCACGTGAGGGGTGAGGATCACGTTGCTGAGTCCCTGCAGCTTGGAGACGAACGGCTCGTCCTTGGCCTTCGGCTCCGAGGGGAACACGTCGATCGCGGCGCCGGCGACGTGGCCGGAGACGAGGTTGTCGTAGAGCGCGTCAAGGTCCACCACGGCCCCGCGACACAGGTTGAGGAAGAGCGACCGTGGCCGCATGGCGGCGAACTGCTCGGCGCCGAACATGTCCTTGTTCTCCGGGCGACCGTCCACGTGCAGAGACACCGTCTCCGCCTCTCCGAGCAGCTCCTCGAGGGTATCGACGCGGCGCGCATTGCCGAGCGCCAGACGGTCCACCAGGTCGTAGAAGATCACGCGCATCCCCAGCGACTCCGCCACCACAGACAGCTGGGAGCCGATGTTGCCGTACCCGATGATGCCGAGGGTACGGCCGCGCACCTCGTGCGAGCCGACTGCGGACTTGTCCCAGATCCCTGCGTGCATATCGCGGTTGCGGTCCGTGAGCCGGCGGGCCATGGAGATGATCTCGGCGATGGCCAGCTCCACGACGGAGCGCGTGTTGGAGTAGGGCGCGTTGAACACCGCGACACCATGGTCCGTGGCCGCCTCCAGGTCGATCTGGTTGGTGCCGATGCAGAAGGCGCCGATGGCGCTGAGCTGCGGCGCCGACTCGAGGGCGGCGCGCGTGACGTAGGTGCGCGATCGGATGCCGAGGTAGTCCACCCCCTTGAGGGCGGCCATCAGGTCCCGCTCGGCCAGCGCCCCGGGCCGGGAGTCGACCTCGTAGCCCTTGGCCTGGAGAGCCTTGACGGCGTCGGCGTGGATGTTCTCAAGTAGCAGTGCCTTCACGCTGGGCATTCTAGGCCCGCGCGCCCCGGTGCCCCGAACCCGTCCGCTCGCGGCGTAGGGAAGCACTGGTCAATGCTGTTCTCGGCGAGGACGTGCCGGGCGGGATGAGGTGGCACCACTCCGGCTGGTGCGTGTACTTGACGTCCATATCCAGGTGGAGGGGCGCCAGATCGCCCGATCCGGTGCGCCGCAGCCAGGACATGATTGATCAGTGGTTCCCTGAAGTCAGAGGGTCAGGGTGGCGTCCACCAGGGCCGCGGTGTAGGGGTGCCTGGGCGCGCCCAGCACATCGGCGACGGTGCCCTGCTCGACGATCCGTCCAGCGTTGACCACCACCACCCGCTCGCACAGGTGCCGCACGATCGACAGATCGTGGGAGACGAGCACCAAAGTGAGCGAGCGCTCCTGGACCTCCGCGGTGAGCAGGTTCAGCACCTGCGCCCGGACCGAGACGTCGAGCGCCGAGACCGGCTCGTCGGCCACCAGGAGTGACGGGTCGCTGATCAATGCCCGCGCGATGGCCACCCGCTGCCGCTGCCCGCCGGAGAGCTGGTGTGGGAAACGGTCCATCATCTCCTCCGTCAGCCCCACGCCGAGCAGCGCCCCAGCGACGACGTCCCGGGTGGGCTCCGGCACGTCGCCGCGACCGCGGAGGACGGGAGACCGCAGCGGTTCGGCCACGATGTCGCCCAGGCGCATCCTCGGGTTCAGGGAGGAGTTCGGGTCCTGGAACACCATCGACGCCGCCGACCGCAGGAAGCCACGGTCCCTCTCCTTCAACCCGACGATGGATCGGCCGTCGAACAGAACGTCGCCGTGCGACGGCGGCTGCAACCCCAGCATCAGGCGCGCCATTGTCGTCTTGCCCGATCCGGAGCCGCCGACGATGCCGATGCGCTCCCCCCGACCGACCTCGAGGTCGATGCCGTGGAGCGCGACGAACGGCCTGCCCGCCCTGCGGTAGGTGACCTCGGCGTCACGCAGCTCCACCAGGCTCATGAGGTGACTCCAGGGTAGTAGTCCTCGACGCTGGGCAGCGGCTGCCCCGGCTGCACCCGGTCTATCCTCGCCGACGCGATGAGCCCCTGCGTGTAGGGGTGACGGGGCTGGGCGATGACCTCGTCGATGGTGCCCTGCTCCACGATCTCGCCCTGCAGCATTACCGCCACCCGTTGGCACACCTGCCGCACCACAGCCAGGTCGTGCGAGACGAACACTGCGGCCCGGTCCGCGAGCTGCTCGGCGAGGAGGAGCAGGATCTGGCGCTGCACCAGCACGTCGAGGGCTGTGGTGGGCTCGTCGCAGAGCACCAGGCCGGGCTGGTTGGCCAGCGCCATCGCGATCAGCGCCCGTTGCCGCTGCCCTCCGGAGAGCTCGTGAGGATAGGAGTCGGCGATGCGGTCGGGCTCGGTGATGCCGACGCGGCCCAGCCAGGTGAGCACCTCGTCGTGGATGGCGCCGCGCCGTTCGCCGTGGTGCAGCGCCACCACCTCTCCCACCTGACGACCCACCTTCATGGTGGGGTCCAGCGCCGTCATCGGTTCCTGGAAGATCATGGAGATCTCGTCGCCGCGCAGCTTCTGGAGCTCGCGCTCGGGGAGGCCCACGAGCTCGCGCCCGTCGAGCTTGATGCTGCCGGTGATCCGGGCGTGGGCTGGCAGCAGGCCCATGATGGCGAGCGCCGTCACGGACTTCCCGGAACCCGACTGGCCGATGATGCCCAGCCGCTCACGCTCGTCGACGGCGAAGCTGATCCCACGCAGCGCCGGCTGCCGGCTTCCGCCGAATTCGACGCGGAGGTCTGTGACCTCGAGGTAGCTCATCGGATCTCCCTCAGCCTCGGGTCCAGCAGGTCCCGCAGCCCGTCTCCAAGCAGGTTGAACCCCATGGTGGCCACCGCGATGGCCAGCCCTGGCCACAGCGCCAGCAGTGGGGCGTTGAAGATGTAGCCCTGCGCCTCCCGCAGCATCCGCCCCCAGGTGGGGGCCTCGGGACCTGAGCCGAGGCCGAGGTAGGACAGGCCCGCCTCGGCGAGGATCGCGATGCCGATGCTCACCGAGACCTGCACGCCGACGATGGGGGCGATGTTGGGCAGCACGTGCCGCCACGCGACGGCGAGGTGCGGGGTGCCGCTGAGCCTGGCCGCCTCCACGTAGCCCTGGCTCATCACCTGCAGCGTGGCCGCCCGCGCGATGCGCACGAATGCGGGGACGGAGGCGAGCGCGATGGCCATCATCGCGGTCCAGGTGGAGCCCCCCAGCGCCGCGGCGAAGAGGATGGCCAGCAGCAGTGCGGGGAACCCGTACAGGATGTCGGCGAGGCGCGCGGGGATCTCTCCCTGCCAGCCGCGGACCATGCCGGAGACGATGCCCAACGGCACGCCGATCCCGGCCGCCACCGCCACAGAGACGATGCCGACGAGCAGGCATATCTTGGCGCCGCTGAGGAGCCGGGAGAAGATGTCCCCACCCAGGCCGTCGGTGCCCAGCAGGTACGGCCAGCCGGGGGGCTGCAGCCCCGTGGACACCACCGCGTCGGGTGGGAACGGGGTCCAGACCAGACCGACGGCGGCCATCACGACCACGATCCCGATGAGCATGGCCCCCAGGTAGAGCGTGCCGCGCTTCATCGGGCGTCACCGCTTCGCCGCAGCCGCGGGTCGATGATCTGGTAGGCGATGTCGACGAGGAAGTTGATCACCAGTACCGCCCAGACCAGCAGCAGGACGATTGCCTGAACCACGCCGAGGTCGCGCTGCGAGACCGCCAGCAGGAGGGAGGATCCAAGCCCGGGCAGCGCGAACACCTGCTCGATGATGATCGCTCCCACCAGGAGTGTCGCGAGTTGCAGCCCGATGACGGTCAGTAGCGAGATGGCCGCGTTGCGCAGCCCGTGGCGCCACAGCGCTCCGGTGTATGACCACCCGACGGCGCGGGCCGTGCGGAAGTAGTCCTCATGGATCACCTCCAGGACCGAGCTGCGGACGTAGCGGGAGATGACGCTGGCCTGCACGATGGCCAGGGATGTGACGGGCAGGATCAGGTGCCGGATCCACTCCCCCACCGAATCCCAGTAGGAGACGTATCCGCCGGCCGGGAGCCAGCGGAGTTGTACCGCGAAGAGGACCACGAGCCAGATACCGGCCCAGAAGGCGGGCACCGCGAGACCCACCTGGGAGAGGGCCGAGACCACCACCCCGTCGGCGTGGCGGCGACGGACGGCGGCATAGGCGCCCACGGGGAGCGCGATGAGGATGGCCGCCAGCATGCCGAAGAGGATCAGCCACGCCGACACCTCCAGTCGCGACGCGATCAGCGGTGCAATGGGTCGGCGGCTGAAGTAGGACACCCCGAAGTCGAACCGCACCGCCCCCCAGAGCCACTCGAGATACCTGGTGAGGAAGGGGCGGTCGAGGCCCAACTCGGCCCGCAGCCGCTCCGCCTCGCCGGGTGAGGCGTTGGTGCCGAGGATCACCTGGGCGATGTCGCCGGGCAGCGCGTTGGTGGCGGCGAAGATCAGCAGGGAGGCGAGCAGGAGGCTCGCGAGCAGCCACGCCACCCGCGTGGCCGCCCGGCGAAGGGCCATGGGCTAGCTCCTGGCGGCAATCGTGGTGAGATCGAAGGCGAGGCTGATCTGGTTGGCCTGGATGCCGGAGATCTCGGGGGTGGTGATGATGAGGTTCGGCAGCAGGAACAGCCAGCTTGCCGCCGCGTCGTCGGCGAGAATCCGGGCGGCCTGCCTGAGCTTGGCCACCTGCTCCTCGGGTGTGCCGGCGTCCGCCTCGGTGACGAGTTCCTGGAACTCAGGGTTGTCGTAGCCCCAGTAGTACTCGGGGTTGGCGAAGGCGCCGATGTCGCGGGGTTCGACATGGGCCACGATGGTCATGTCGTAGTCGTGCGCGGTGTAGACCAGATCCAGCCAGCGGGCGGGGAACTCCAGCTCGTCGAGCTCGACGGTGATCCCCACCTCCTGCAGCTTGGCCGCGATGTAGCGGCCGGCCGGGGGCCCGTAGGGAAGGTTCGGCACCCGCAGCCGCAGGGTGAGGCCGGTGGCGTAGCCCGCCTCTGCGAGGAGCTCGCGCGCCTTGGCCTGGTCGAAGGGGTAGGTGTCGGACAGGTCCTCGAACCAGGGGTCCGTGGGCGGCACCATGGAGCCGATCAGGGTGCCCTTGCCGCCCCATGCGGCGTCGATGAGGGCCTCACGGTCGATGGCGTGGTTGATGGCCTGGCGCACCTTGAGGTCCTGCAGCGCGGGGGTGCGGTGGTTGAACCCGAGCACCACCTCGCCGTCGGTGGTGCCCTCGTGGACGGTGAAGCGCTCCTCGTCGTCGAACTGGCCGATGGCCTGGGGCACCGTCAGGTTGGAGATGATGTCCAGCTGCCCGGCGAGCATCGCGGTGTTCATGGCATTGGGGTCTGCGTAGTAGCGGAAGATGACCGATCCGAACCTGCTGGGTGTGGCCCAGTAGCTGGGGTTGGCCTTGAGCTCCACAGAGGATCCCTCCTCCCACGCCACGAACTGGAACGGGCCGGAGCCGGCGGGGGTGGTGTCCAGGTTGGCGGCGCCGGTGGGGTCCGTGACGATCCCGGCCGGGCCGGTCATCTCGTAGAGCCACTGGTTCGACGGCTGGTTGAGCGTGACCTCGACGGTGTCCTCGTCGAGGGCTTCGATGGTGTCCACTGCGGCCCACTTGCCCTTGATCTGGTCGGTGGCCGCGGCGCCCCGGTTTCGTTCGAAGCTCTCGACGACCGCCTCAGCGGTGACGTCCGTGCCGGAGGCGAAGCGGGCGCCCGAGTCGATGGTGAAGGTGTAGACCGTGTTGTCCTCGGAGGTGAGCCACTCTGAGGCGAGCAGCGGCCGGATCGTTCCCTCGCCGTCGAGCTTCACCAGGGTCTCGTAGACGTTGTAGAGGAGCACGAAGGGCGTGCCCGCGCCCGAGACGGTGATCATGTCCAGACCGGCGGGCTCACCGGTGGCCCCGATGGTGAGGGTGCGCGCCTCCTCCTCTTCCTCGATGGGCGGGCGGGTGCAGGCCCCCAGTGCCGTCGACAGCAGAAGGACCATGACGATCCCCAGGGTGCGGGCTCGGCGCATTTCTTGGGTTCCCTTCCGGCAACGGTCAACGGCTGGTTCAGTCTACCCACCGGGCACCTCTCACACCCGCGACGCTCTCCACGGGCGCAAACATGGCCGAGACGGCAGGATAGGCGCCATGGCGGAGGAGCAGGGGCACGGGTTCTCGTGGCATGACACGGGGCGCGCGCTGCAACGGGCCTCGATCAGGGCCTTCGACGTGTCGGAGCGCACCGCCAGGCGGGGGTGGCGCTCTCAGCAGCGGCGCGTGGGACGGTGGCGGTCGCGGCTGTTCATGATCCTGCAGATCTCGCTGGCGGCCGGAGCATCGTGGTGGATCGCCCGGCGTCTTCTGGGCCATGAGGAACCGTTCCTCGCCACGGTGGCCGCCATCATCTGTCTGGGTTTCTCCTTCGGCCAGCGTCTGGGCCGCGTGGTCGAGGTGGCCGTTGGGGTCACCATCGGGGTGTTCGTGGGCGACGTGTTCGTGCACTACTTCGGCACCGGCGTCTGGCAGATCATCCTGGTGGTAGCCGTAGCGATGTCCATCACCACCTGGCTGGGGGCGCGCACCCTGATGGTGACGCAGTCGGCGGTCCAGGCGGCGGCGGTCCTCACGGTGCTCCCCGGCGTCGACGCCGGCATCTCCCGGTGGCAGGACGCTCTGGTGGGATGCGCCGTGGCGCTCCTGTTCGCCACGGTGGCGCCCACCTCACCGATCGATCGTCCGAGGATGATCGCGGCCAAGGTGCTCCACGAGGCGGCCATCACGGTGCGCGCGATGGTGGGCGCCCTGCAGAGGCACGACGTCGACGCGGCGGAGCAGCTTCTGACCCGGGCACGCGCCACGGAGGGTGAGCTGTCCGCGCTGCTTGCCGCGTCGTCGGAGGGCATGGCCGTGGTCCGCACCTCACCCTTCCTTCGGCGGCATCGTGACGCCGCGCTGCAGGTGGCGGACCTCGTCGTCCCGCTGGACCGGTTCATCCGCAACCTGCGGGTGCTGGCGCGCCGGTGTGCGGTGGCCGCGCACCGGGGTGAGACCGTGCCGGAGGAATACCTGGAGCTCTTGGCCGAGTTCGCGCAGGTGATCGACGAGTGCGCGGCAGAGCTGTTCGCCCGCAGGCTCCCCACAGCCAAGCTGGACGCGCTGCGCGCGCTGGCCGAGCGGTCGGCCCACGTGCCGATCCTGCCGAAGCTCTCCTCCACCGTGGTGCTGGCCCAGGTCCGCTCGATGCTGGTGGACCTCTTGGAGTTGTGTGGGGAGGACTACACCGACGCCAGGGACGCCGTCCCTGACATGGATTGACGCAACCCTCGGCTCAGTTCCCGCGGGCCTCCAGGACCGGCTTGACCAACACGCCGCCCGCCTCCTCGTCGACTCCTGTCATCTGCACCAAGGCCTTCTCGAAGACCAGCCGGGCCAGTTCGTCCACCGGCTGCCTGAGGCTGGGGATTCCGATGGCCCGCGCCACCGGGCTGTCGTCGAAGCCCACCACATGCGTCCGAGTCACGCCCTGGTTCGCGAGGAAGGCCCCCAGCGCCAGCGCGTCTGAGGCGCAGACGGCGGCCGTCGCGCCGCGGGTCAGCAGCTCGGCCATGCCCGCGCCGCCCGCGTCCACCGAATCCTCGCCCTCGACGGTGAGCCGACGGGCGTCGTCGTCACCCAGCGCCATGGCAGCCTGCCAGCCCGCGCGGCGATCGGCCCCCACGGGTGAACCGTCGGACCAGCCGATGAACCCGATCTGCTCGTGCCCGCGGGCCTGCAGGAAGCGCACGGCCTCACAAGCCCCGGCGCGACCATCGACGTCCACCCACTGGCCGTGGTCCTCTGCGCCCCACGGCCGCCCGAACGCCACGAAGGCCACACCCGCTTCGGCCAGGCAGGCGGGGCGATCGTCGCCGGTCCAGGTGTCGGTGAGGATCCCCCCGTCGATCGCGAGGGTGGCGCGCAACTCCACAAGCCGCTCCACCTCCTCGTCCCGCGAATCGGCCGGAAACACGACGACGCGGTATCCGCGCTCGTCCGCGACCGTGACGAGCTCGCGCAGGAAGTCGTCCATGAAGGCGCCGGAGATGCCGTTGCGAGGCGGGCTGAGCCGGATGCCCACCGCCATGGCGCGCTGGTTGCGAAGCGCTCGCGCCGCGGCGGAGGGCCGATAGCCGGAGTTGTCGATCGCGGCCTGGACCCGGGCCCTGGTCTCGGCCCTGACTCTGTCAGGGAAGTTGATGACGTTCGAGATGGTCTGGCGTGAGACCCTCAGCTCCGCGGCCAGGCTGGCGAGCGTCGGCTTCTTCATTGGGCCTCCGTTGATCGTTCAAGGTGCCGCCATGCTCCAACCCCCGCCGCTCGGGTGTCAACGACAACGGCCGAATCGTTACCGTTCTGACACCCACCGACGATGCCATCAGGCACCTGGTCCTGCCACCCCAACTCGCAGTGACCGTCACGATCCTCTGGCCGAGAAGGTGGCGATCAACCATTGGCTGAGGTGCCGCGAAGGAACTGGAACCCTTCCCGTTGGCTGAGGAGCCGCGCAGCGGGCTCGAGCCCTCCCCGACGGCTGAGGTGCCGCGAAGCGGGCTCGAGCCCTCCCCGACGGCTGAGGTGCCGCGAAGCGGGCTGGAGCCCTTCCCGCTGGCTGAGGAGCCGCCGATCGGCGGCGAGGGCATTCACCGTTGGCCGAGGTGCCGCGCAGCGGCCTCGAAGCCTAAGAAACGCTAGCTGGCAAGCCAACTCACCCGACGCATCGAGGCCTCGACACCGTCGCCGCCCCCCCCAGCAACCACCAGAAAAACTTCTCAAAGAATTTCTGCCCGGCGCCCCTGCTGGGAGCCAAAAATGTCAGTGGTCGGACATAGCGTGGAACCCATGAAGGACAAGGCACACGAGATCGCGGAGCAGTTACGCTCCGCCGACGAGCTGCGCCGCTTCGCCGAAGCCCAGACACTCACCCTCCTGTGTGACCTCGCCGAACACTACGACGTGGACTACGACCAGGTCCTTGAAGTCCTGGCTGAGCGCAAGGTCGTGGTCGGGGGCATCGGGACCCCGGCGGTCTCCGAGTTCATCGGCTTGGAACTGGCCGGGTTGCTGCGCTGCCCACCGATTGTGGCCGCCTCCAAACTCGCCGACGCCCTGAGCCTGAAGCACCGCCACCCCCGCCTCTACGCGGCGATGCAGGAGGGACGGATCGAGGCCGGGCGTGCCTGCAAGGCCGCCGACCTGTGCCGCGAGCTACCCGCCGAGGCGGCCGACGCCGTCACCTCAGGCAACTGGAGAGGGGACGGCCCTCGCCCGCGTCGCGAAGGAACCGCAGGACGTCTCCAAGGGTCGAGAACCCGCGGCCGAACGCAAGGGTGAGGGACGGCAGGGCGGCACCGCGCCGCGGTGCCCAACCCGACGATCACCCCGCTGGCATCCCGCTCAAGCAGACCCAACCCCAACGCCGCCCTGCTGGCACGCACCCCGGACCTGGCAACGCCACAGGAGGACGAGTGCGGGGAGACGGGAGGCGATGCCCGGTCGGCCTCACCCACTCGACCACAGAATGACCAGCAGCAAGCAACCAGACGCTGGATCACGGCCGACCTGGCATCGAGTCCCGGCTCACCGCACCCGACCACCAGATCTCCTGAAGGTGGTAGTCACGACCCTTCGAGACAGGCCACGCCGCTCCGCGGGCGGGCCTCCTCAGGGAGCGGGAAAGGACCGGCCACTAGAAAAGCTGGCTCGCCGTCCACGTCCACACCGACGCCCTCGGCCACCTCACCGGCACCGCCCGCACCTGGCGCGCCGACCAACCCAGACCAAGCCAGCTCCACTGGTCCAGCCCCTTGGGCTACCGCTACGAAGTCACCCCCACCGGCACCCGCATGCTCGCCGAACGGCGGGACGCGCACGGCCACAAGCAGCCACACGGCGACGGAGACAACCCGTCGCCCTCCCTCACACGCCCAGAAGCAGCCAGGTGGCGGTGGTGGCCAGGATCATGACCACCGGGACCATCGGCCACCACGCCCCTAGACCTCTCCAGGCCACAAGCGCAGGGACCCCAAGGCTGCCGACGAGTCCCGTGGCCAGGAGGAGCAGGTATGCGAGCCGCGGCGCGGTGTCCCTCGGTCGGCCGAGCCCGGTCAGCTCAAGCCTGATGGCCAGGAGGCATGCCGCCGCGGTTGCCACGCCCAGCAGAGCTGAGCCGATTGCTGCCACAGCCCACGCGTGAGATCGTGCAGTCGCCATCACCGCTGAATCGCCTTTCCTGCTCTCACAAGTCAGTAGCCTACGCACTGGGTCAGCGCCTACCTCGGTTCGAGGCACGAGACGATGGGCTCCCCCCCGAGATGGCCTCGCGGCCCAGAAGCGCCCCCACGCGAGATGCAGGGCGGGTGGTAGCTGCCCATTCCGCTTCGGGTGGGCGTCGCCCAGCCGCTAGCGTTGAGCCATGACCGGAACCGACCCAGTAGAAGCCGAGTTTCGCCGCCGATTCGAGTAGGCGGTCTCGGGAACCGAGCTGGCCGACCTACGACGGCTCGCCACGGTCCTGACCAGCGATCTCGCCACGCCTGTGCGCCCGGAACTCCGGCGGCCGCGGCTCGCGGGGCCAATGATCTATCACGTCCGCGCCGAGCTTCGCGATTCGAACCCGCCGATCTGGCGAACCCTCGCGCTCCGCTCAGATCTGCCTCTTGAGATGGTCCATCACACGCTGCAGATGGCGTTTGTGTGGAGTGGCGCCCACCTGTATCGGTTCTCGCTCGGCGGCGATCCTTTCGATCGCTCGGCCCAGATCTTCCTGTGCGAGTTCGACGTCGAGGAGGAGGATCCGGCCGACGGCGAATCCGCGGCCGCCGCCGACGTCAGGTTGGACGAGGTCCTCCAGCAGCCGGGCGACGTCCTGAACTACGTGTACGACTACGGCGACCACTGGGACATCACCCTCCGCCTGGAGCAGGTTCTGCCGATGCTGCCGGGCGATGCCCCCGCGCTGGTGGTCGACGGTGCGCGAGCAGCCCCGCCCGAGGACTGCGGCGGGCTGCGCGACGCTGAGGCGCTGGCCGAGGTTCTCTACGACCTCGAACTCTTCGACGCCGCCGAACTCAACGCCTGGCTGCTCGATCCGGGGTTCAGGGCCACGATGACTTCGCTGCCGCACCGATTGGTGATCATGCTGATGAGCTTGTCGCACGACGAGGCGGCGCTTCAATTGCTCGAACGCCTCATCGATTTGCCGGAGATGGACGACGACCCGGTCCCGGTCGAGGCGTTGGCCCCGATCCAGTGGTTCCTCGACGCCGCGGCGGGCAACGGGTTGGAGATGACGAGCGCCGGCTACCTGAAGCCGGCGCGCGTCTCGGAGGCCGCGGCCATGCTTCCCGGCATGAGTGGATGGATCGGTGCGGTGAACCGGGAGGGATCGGCCCTCCCCTTGTTGCGCTTCCGTCTCACGCTGCAGCGCCTGGGGCTGCTGAGGGTGTACAACGGCAGGCTGAAGTCCACGAGGCTGGGGAAGAAGCTTCAGAAGGATCCGGCCGCACTGTGGGCGGGCCTGGCGGGACTGGTCATCCCGTCGGCCGAGGGCTTCGAACGCGACGCGGCCCTCCTCATGTTGGCCTACGCGGCCACCGATGAGATGGGCGCCGTCCCCGTCGACGAGGTCGCCTCGATGCTGACCCGGCTGGGCTGGCAGCTCGGTGACCATGGACCCATCCTGGGTCACCACCTCTACCAGGAGCTCTCACCGGTGCTGCTGAACTTGGGTGACTCCCCCACGCTCCGTCAGCGCATTTCGGGCCTGGCGACGGGACCCTCAGGTTCCCGGCTCGCCAGGGCGGCCCTCATGGCCGACGGGCGCGAGGAGTGACCCGCCGGGCTCAGTAGCGCAGGATCGCAGCCAACTCGCTGTCGGCCACCACCTCCTGCGACGTGGCGTGGACCATGCCCCCGTACGCGAGCGTGTGCCTGGCCGCGGACTCCACCTCCTCGCACACGGCGAAGCGGTCGTCGGTCCCGAGACGGACGACGGGAGGGTCGCCGCCGTCCTCGACCCGCTCCCAGCACCACGGATCCGAGCGGATGAACAGCGTCTCGACGCGGCCCTGCTCCGCAGCGTCGCTCACGGCATCCACATCGCTGGACACCTGGCCGCCGGTGCCCTGCAGGTCGTGGAAGCGCGAAATGAGCCGGGTCCGGTCGGCTCGAAGTCGGCCCTCGACCAGTGGCCACGCCACCTGGTGCAGCTCGTCGACC
Source organism: Tessaracoccus luoxuelianae (assembly GCF_054483915.1). Lineage (NCBI taxonomy): Bacteria > Bacillati > Actinomycetota > Actinomycetes > Propionibacteriales > Propionibacteriaceae > Tessaracoccus > Tessaracoccus luoxuelianae. The sequence goes on from NZ_CM137013.1 coordinate 2,349,304, forward strand.
GACAGCTCGTCGGGACTGCGGAGCACGGCCTCGTCAAGCACCTCGGCATAGGTGTTGAGTTCCCGGTAGGCCGACACGTTCTGCTCCAGGCCCACGAGCACCAGCGGGGCCGTCTGGCCGGCGAGCACCTCGCGGAGACCGGCCTCCACCTCGCGGAAGAACCGGATCACGTCGTCCTTCTTCGCCTCGTCCGCGCCGACGCCGTGGCCGTAGAAGACAGCCCTGCCGCCGCGCCCGGCGGTCAAGGACCGGGCCATGGAGTCTGAGCGTCCGCTGGGCTCTACGACGTCTGCCAGGCTCGTGGGCACGTCGTCGAGCTCGATCTGACGCACGGTATGACGGCTGCCATCCATGAGCCTCACGGAGCCCTGGCTGATGGCCAGCAGCAGGAAGTGCGCGTCGCCCGAGAGCAGCCGCATGAGCGGACCGGTCACGAAATGCTCACCGACTGCGGCGAGGGTGGGCAGGGATGCGGGGATGCGGACCATCTGGGAACCGGCCGGGGTGAGGAACATCGCCAGGCCGTCGCTCATGTACTGCCAAGGCAGATTGTTGTTGAGCAGTTCGCGCGCTGGGGCCAGGAGCGCCTCCACATCCGGCCGACGCATCTCCTGGAGCAGCACGGACTCTGCCCCCTGCACGAGGTTCTTCCACTGCAGCTGATCGGCCTGGATTCCACTGCCGAAGCGGTGGGTGGGCAGCATCAACGACACGTGGATTCCGTCGGCCTCGGATGCGGCGAGCGACTGGATGTCCGAGCGGTTGAGTAGGTCCATGGATCCTCCTGAAGTCGGGATTCTTCCAGCCTACGACCATCGCCGAGGCTCCGTTCCGCCCTTGCCAAGTTCACCAGCGTGGGCCCGCGGACGCCCTCCATCCGTCCTCGCGAGCCCCACCCTCGCACCCGTGCGATGGGCGCACCGGATTGTCTCCCTTCGTCAGCCCACCGACCCGAGTGCGAGCGGAAGCACGGCACGGGCCCCTGCCCTGCGAAGGAGTCGTCCGGCCACGGTCAGGGTCCAGCGCGAGTTGACGAGGTCGTCCACGAGGAGGATCGGGCCGTCGAGACTCTCGAGGCGCTCCGACATGGCCGGCGGCACGACGAAGCGGTCCCATACATCGCGGACGCGGTACGCGCTGTTGGTGGAACCCCGAACCCGCTGGGCCCCGGGGCTGAGCCCGAGCGGACCGAGGACCTCCAGACGCCCGGCTGCGGCGATGCCCGTGGCGACCGACTCAACCAGACGGGGACGCCCGAGGCTCGGCACCCAGGCCACCGCGACCGGACGCGCGTCCCACGCCCACTCCTTGAGGACGCGGAGACATGCCCTGCCCAACTCGGGCGGCACCTCGGCGTCCACGGGGTTCCCGTCACGGTCGGAGGCAAACAGCTCACGCAGCGGCCCACCCCAGCCCAGGTCGGAGAGACGCGCGACGGCCCGCCCCACCGCGAGCTGCTCCTCGGGAGGGATCTTGCCCTTGACGGGACGACCGTCGATCCGGACGCTCAGCCTGTCGAGCCCCGTGGGCCACAACACTCGGGGCGCCAGCGGGACACCGACCCGATCCAGTGCCGTCTGGGCGCCCTGGCTGGCGGTCAGCGTCACCCCGGTCGGGTACCACGGGCCGGAACAGGAATCGCAGCGACCGCAGGCTGCGGCGTGCGGGTCGTCCAGCTCCGCGGTCAGGAACGCCATGCGGCACTCGTCGAGATGCTCGTAGGCCAGCATGGCGCGCTGTTCCTGCTGACGGGCGGCGGCGATGCGCCCGTAGCGGTCGGCATCGTAGGTCCACGGGGCCCCCGTCGAGACCCACCCGCCCTTGACCGATTCCACCGCACCGTCGACCGCCAGCACCTTGAGCAGCAGCTCGAGCGGACCCCGCTTGATGTCCACGCGGGCCTCCAGTGCAGCCACTGACAGCGGGCGGTCAGCGTCGGCGAGGGCTGCCAGTGCCGCGTCGGCCTTGCGCTGGGTTGGCATCGCGTTCGTCGCGAAGTAGTGCCAGATCGCCTGATCCTCGGCGCCAGGCAGCAGCAGCACGTCAGCGCTCTCGGTGGCGCGGCCGGCCCGGCCGACCTGTTGGTAGTACGCCACAGGCGAGCTCGGAGCGCCGAGGTGGACGACGAAGCCGAGATCAGGCTTGTCGAAGCCCATCCCGAGGGCCGAGGTGGCGATCAGCGCCTTGACCTCGTTGCGCTTCAACGCCTCCTCGGCAACCAGTCGCTCAGCCGGATCCGTCCGACCGGTGTAGGCGAGGACGCGGTGGCCTGCCTTCGCGAGCAGCGCGGCCGTGTCCTCGGCGGCAGCGACGGTGAGGCAGTACACGATCCCGCTCCCCGGGAGCGCCGCGAGATGCTCGCTGAGCCAGGCCAGGCGGCGCCAGGGCGTGCCGAGATCGAGGACGCCGAGCCGCAGCGAGTCGCGGCCCAGCGCGCCACGGAGGGTGAACACCTCCCGCCCACCGGCGGCCATCTGCTCGGCCACATCGTCGACAACCCGGGCGTTGGCTGTCGCGGTGGTGGCCAGGACGGGGACGCCATCGGGCAGGTCGGCGATGAGGTCGCGGATGCGCCGGTAGTCCGGCCTGAAGTCGTGACCCCAGTCGCTGATGCAGTGTGCCTCGTCGATCACCAGAAGGCCACAGGTCGCGACGAGCCGGGGCAGCTGTTCCGCCCGGAAAATCGGGTTGACGAGGCGCTCGGGTGAGACGAAGAGCACGTCGATCGAGTCTGCGGCCAGCAACTCCTCGATGTCGCGCCACTCGGTCACGTTGGCCGAGTTGATCGCCGAGGCTCGGACGCCGGCCCGTTCAGCGGCCGCGACCTGGTCACGCATCAGCGCCAGGAGGGGAGACACGATCAGCGCCGGCCCCGACCCGGCCCTGCGCTGCAGCAGGGCGGAGATGAAGTAGACCGCCGACTTGCCCCATCCCGTGCGCTGGACCACTAAGGCCCGACGGTGATCCGCCACCAGGGCTTCGATCGCCTCGTACTGCCCGGGGTGGAAATCGGCCTCCGCGCTCCCGGTGAGGGCCTTCAGGATCTGCAGAGCCTCGTCACGAAGACCGGCCGCCGATCGTTGCACCGCCCGGGCGGGCTCCCTGCGTCCCGCGTCAGGCCGCCGTCGGGCGGGCGCCACGGGCTCACGCGCCCACGCCTCGTCGAGGTCGTCCGGCGGGAGGGTCTCCGGGTCTGGTGGTGGCTCGTCCAACCATGCGGGCGGCTGCGTCATGCCACCACCCTCCCATCCTGCGCCGACACTTTGCACATGGCTGCTCCCGCAGTGGAGGACGCTCGCCGAGGGGTCAGCCCTACGCGTCGACCCTGGCCGCGCGCCGCGCGGCGATCTCGCCGACGATCTCGAGGTACTTCTTCTCCGTCAACGGATAGAAGAACATCGCGAGCTGGGTCAGGAGGGTGGAGCCGATCAGGAAGACCGCGGCCCACATGCGGATGTTGCCGGCCACCTCGTCGGAGACCTCGCCACCCGCCGCGACCTCGGCTGCGACGAAGCCCGCCCACCCGAGCGCCCAGCCGCCGACGAATCCACCCAGCGCCTGGCCCATCTTGCGGGTGAATGAGAACACCGCGTAGGTGGTGCCCTCGGTGCGCTGCCCGATCTTCCACTCGCCGAACTCCACACAGTCCGCCTCGAGAGCCCACATGAGCGTGTTGACGCCGAACATGGCGATGCCCATAACGAAGAACGCCACCGACCCGAGCCACGGGTAGGTACCGAGGGGGGCGAGCCACAGGATGAGGGCGCCGATGTACATGAAGGACGCGAGGACGACGTAGCCCAGGCGCTTGCCCATGGTGCGGACGAGCACCGGGATGATGGGGCCGACAAGGAACAGCGCCGCCACCTGGGCCGTCTGGTTGATGGCGATGTAGTTGGCGTCGTTCTGCACGTAGATCGCGATGTAGGCGCCCAGGGTGCCCATCACGGTGGTCCCGAGCAGGAAGAAGACCGCGGCGACGGAGAGGACCTGCAGCGGACGGTTGACGGCGAGGGAGCCGAAGCTCTCCTTCATCGTCACCGGACGCGGGTCGCGGGCGACCTGCTCCTTCGTCCCCCACACCGTGAACAGGTACAGCCCGGCGCCGATGATCGACAGGATGCCGACGGAGATCGCGATCGAGTTCTGCAGCGCGTCGGCGTTGCCCACGTTCGCCCGGATCTGCGGTGCGATGACCCAGGACAGCGCCAGGATCATGAGGGCCGCGCCGTACATCCGGAAGCTGGCCAGCTTCGCCCGCTCCGTGGGGACCTGCGTCAACGAGGGGGCCATGGAGCCGTACGCGATGTTGACGGCGGTATAGAACACCGAACCCATCAGGATGTAGAAGGCGTACATGTAGATGGTGTAGGCCGTGGTGCTCGCGTCGGGCATGATCCACTTCGCGGCGTAGAGCATCCAGCTCGAGACAAGCAGCGGGACCGAGAACCACAGGATGATCGGACGGAACTTGCCGAGTCTGCCGGGCTTCTTCATGTCGATGATGCGGCCCATGAAGACATCCGTGATGGCGTCGATGAAGCGCAGCACCAGGAACATGGTGCCGATGACGCCACCCTCGATACCGACCACGTTGGTGTAGTAGAGGATGAGGAACATGCCCGCCATGGTGAAAGACACGTTGTTGGCCGCGTCACCCGCCGCGTAGGCGAGGTAGTTCTTCATGCTGAGGGGCTGGGCCGTGACAGCCGGCGCCGAGACTGAGCTTGCAGACATGGTGTCGATTCCGTTCTGTTCAGGCGCCGGTCAGGCGGTCTGGTGCTGGATCGCGTCGACGATGGCGTTCACTGCTGCATCGACGGAGACACGGCTGGTGTTGAGCAGCATGTCGTAGCGGTCTGGGAGCGCAGGGTCCCAGCCGTACAGGGTCCTTGACATCTGCCGACGAAGGTCCTCCTCGTGGGCTCGGCGCTTCGCTGACTCGGCCTCCGAGATGCCCAGGCTCTGGGCAGCCCGCTTGACCCGGTCCGCGACGTCGCCGGTGAGCAGGACGTGCAGGGTATTGGGACGGTCGGCCAGGATCACGGTGGCGTTGCGACCCACGATGACTCCGCCCTCCTGGGCGAACTGCTTCACGTTCCGGGTGTTGTCCTCGATGAGCGAGTACTTGTCACCTTGGGTGCGCACGATCTCGCGGTCCTCCAGCGCACTGTAGGCACCCCCGAGGAGGGCGAGCACATTCGCGAGCACCGCACGGTTCTCCTCGTCGTCGCCGGTTGCCTGTCCGGCGATCGCACCGGAGGTGAACGCCTGCCCGTGGAACGGCAGGCCGAGTCTCTGGGAGACCCTCTCGCCGATCGTGACGGCGCCCGCGCCGTACAACTCGAACATCGTGACGACGGGCGGGTATTCGCTGGCCCTGTTGCTGGCCTCTGACATGAAGTCACCTCTGCTTCTTTGCTGAGATTGTTTCCGCACCTTGCGGGGAGCGTAGCCCTGCCCGACGAGGCATGGAGCGATGGCGCGAGGAAGGAGAAGCCGTGTCCGGTTGCCGCTACTGGCCTTGCCGCCGTCGGCACGCTCACGCCCGGACTCCAGGTCCGTGCCAGCCGGAGGGCGTCTTCGCGTCGCCGGTGGGGAACAAGTAAGGAACAAGCCTGGAAAAGCCAGTGGCCCTGACAGCATTTCTGCTTGTCAGGGCCACTTTTCGTAGCGGGGACAGGATTTGAACCTGTGACCTCTGGGTTATGAGCCCAGCGAGCTACCGAGCTGCTCCACCCCGCGTCGCTCTGATAACTATAGGGATTGTCCGCGGACAATCCAAATCGACGAGCGACGCGGGGGGGATCAGGGGCGCCCCTCCGGCACGGTGGTCTTCGCGGGATCGCGCTCGACGATGCCCTCAAGCGCCTCGTCGATGCGCGCCATCAGCTCATCGGGGATCTCCACCCCGCTGGCCTTGACGTTCTCGGCGATCTGCTCCGGGCGCGAGGCCCCGATGATGGCCGCCGCGACATTGTCGTTCTGCAGCACCCACGCCACAGCCAGTTGCGCCATGGTGAGGCCCAGCTCGTCGGCGATCGGGCTCAGGTTCTGCACCTTGGTCAGCACGTCGTCGCGCATCCAGCGGCTGATCATGCCCTGGCCGCCCTTGGTGTCGGTGGCCCGCGACCCCTCCGGCGCCGGCTGCCCCGGCAGGTACTTGCCGGTGAGCACGCCCTGCGCGACGGGCGACCACACGATCTGCGAGACGCCCACCTCCTCGGATGCGGGCACCACCTGGTCCTCGATCACCCGCCACAGCATGGAGTACTGCGGCTGGTTGGACACGAACGGGATCCTGAGCTCCTTGGCGTAGCGCGCAGCCTCGCGGATCTTGTCAGCCGGCCACTCCGACACGCCGATGTAGAGGGCCTTGCCCTGCCGGACGACGTCGGCGAAGGCCACCATCGTCTCCTCCAGCGGCGTCTCGACGTCGTAGCGATGGGCCTGGTACAGGTCCACGTAGTCCGTCTGCAGCCGTTGCAGCGAGCCGTTGATGCCCTCCATGATGTGCTTGCGTGAGAGCCCGACGTCGTTGGCGCCCTTGGGCCCGACCGGCCAGTAGACCTTGGTGAAGATTTCCAAGGATTCCCGACGCTCACCCTTGAGAGCCTCCCCCAGCACCACCTCGGCGGCGGTGTTGGCGTAGACGTCAGCCGTGTCGAACGACGTGATGCCGTGGTCCAGCGCCGCGCGCACGCAGGCTGTCGCGGTGTCGGCCTCCACCTGCGAGCCGTGGGTCAGCCAGTTCCCGTAGGTGAGTTCGGTGATCTTGAGTCCAGAATTGCCCAGATAGCGATACTTCATACAACAAAACCTACTCCGGTCGGCCAGCCCACCGATAGCGTCATCGCCATGGACACCTTGCCACTGCCGTGGACCTCCGGCACCTGGACCACCCAACCCGTCGACGTCCACGAGGACGGACCCGATCTCGTGGTCACCGCCGAGGAGGGCTCGGATGCGTGGCGTGTCACGTCCTACGGCTTCACCCACGACACGGAGCACGCTCTCGTCGCCCCCTTCCCGACGGACAGCGCCATGGAGGTGGTGTTCACCGCCGGATACTCCGAGCAGTTCGATCAGGCCGGCCTGTTCGTCGTGTCCGCGGCCGACTGCTGGGTCAAGGCGGGCGTCGAGTTCGCCGACGGCCATCCGCAGCTGGGTGCGGTGGTGACCAACCCGCTCTCCGACTGGTCATCCGCCCCCGTCGACGCCTGGCACGGACGCCGGGTCCGGGTGCGCGTCTCGCGCTCCGGCGACGCGCTCACCATCCGCGCCGGCCTCGACGGCGACCCCCTCAGCCTCGTCCGCCTCGCCCCGTTCCCCCGCGACGCACGCGCCGCCGCAGGGCCGTTCACCTGCGCCCCCACGCGTTCCGGGCTTGTCGTCCGATTCCACGAATGGACCACGGGACCAGCCGATTCCACGCTGCACTGACCCCTCGACGGCGTCGGCTACCCTTGCGCGCATGACCGAGGCCCTCCAGTACGAGCTCACCCAAGCGCGCCTCGACAACGGCCTCCAAGTGGTGGTGGCGCCTGATCCGGACGCGCCGGGTGTCGCGGTGAACCTGTGGGTGGAGGTGGGATCGGCCGACGAGGCCCCCGGCCGGACCGGGTTCGCGCACCTCTTCGAACACCTCATGTTCCAGGGCTCGGCCCACCTGGCCAGCGGCGAGCACATGGCCACCGTCGAGTCCCTCGGCGGCACCGTGAACGCCACGACCTCCACGGACCGCACCAACTACTTCGAGACGGTCCCCCGCGGCGCGCTGGAGCTCGCGCTCTGGATGGAAGCGGACCGGTTCTCGTCCCTGGCCATCACCCCGGAGAACTTCGAGGCTCAGCGCCAGGTGGTGAAGGAGGAGAAGCGCCAGCGCTACGACAATCAGCCCTACGGCGACCTCCTGCAGCTGCTGACTGCGCAGCACTTCCCGGAGACCCACCCCTACGGGCACCTCGCCATCGGGTCGATGGCGGACCTGGATGCCGCCTCACTGCAGGACGTGTCCGAGTTCTTCGACGCCTGGTACCGGGCGTGCAACCTGCGCCTGGTGGTGTGTGGCCCGGTCGGCCCGGACGAGGCGCTCGATCTCGCCGGGCGCTACTTCGCAGACCTTCCCGCCCTCCCCAAGCCGGAGCGCCTGCCCATGACGGAGCGCCCCGTCGCGCAGGCCTCGACTGTCGCGGTGAGCCGGCAGGTCCCCCACTCCCTTGCCTACCTCTCCTGGCCCACTCCCCCCGCCTCACACGCGGATCAGCCCGCCATCGACCTGGCCCTGTCGATCCTCGCCGACGGCCACTCCTCCCGGCTGCACCGCGCCCTGGTCAAACACGCCGACGTGGCCAACGAGGTGCACAGCGCCTCGCTCACCCACCGCTCGGCGGCGTCGATCGCCGCCATCCTGGGCCGCCCCGCCGACGGAATCTCGCTCGAGGCAATGTCGGCGGCCATCCTCGAGGGCGTGGGCCGTCTCGCCGCCGATGGCCCCACCGATGCAGAGTTGGCCCGCGCCGTCGCCCAGTACGAGAGCGACTGGCTCTGGGAACTGGCCACCACCAGCGGCCGGGCCGACGCCATCAACGAGGCCTGGCTGATGCACGGATCGCCGCACCAGATCAACACCCACCTCGCGGACGTGCTGGCGCTCACCCCGGAACACATCGCCACCGCCGCCGGACGTTGGCTGGCACCATCGTCGGCCCACCAGCTCCACTACGCAGCCGAGGAAACCCGATGAACCGCCCCGACGTCACCCTCGGCATTCCCTGGCACTTCCCCACCCCCACCGTCAGCACGCTCGGCTCGGGGCTCACGATGTGGCACTTCGAGCTCCCCTGGCAGCACATCGCCACCTTCGAGGTGATGATTCCTGCACCGCTGGCCGCGGAACCCGCCGATCGGGAGGGCGTGGGCACCGTGGCGCTGCACGCCATCGACGAGGGCACCCGCACCCATCCGGACGGCGCCATCGGCGAGCTGCTCGAGGACCAGGGCGCCACCCTGCACGGCACCGCCCGCCAGCGCTACACCACCCTCGGCGGGCAGGCACCATCCCGTCGGCTCCCCCAGGTGCTGCCCCTCTTCACGGAGGTGCTCAGCGAGCCCACCTTCGACGATCGCGACGTGGCCCACCACGTCGAGGCGCAGGTGGCCGGCTACGAGTCCACGCTCGCCTCCCCCTCCTCCGCGGTGAGGATGGCGCTTCGCCGCGAGCTGTTCGGGACCGGGGATCGCGGTGGGCGCCCCGCCGCAGGCACCCCGGCCACCCTCGCCGCCGTGACACCGGCAGATGCCCACGGCTGGCACCGGGCGCACTTCTCCCCCCAAGGGGCGACCCTGGTGGTCGCGGGGAACCTCACGGTGACGCAGGCCGAGGCCGCGCTTGGACCCTGGACGGCTCCGCCACCTCAGCCCACCCTGCTGGCGGCAGCCCCGGCGCGGGAGCCCCGGATCGTCGTGGTGGACCAGCCGGGGGCAGTTCAGGCGACGGTGGTGGTGGGCCGACGGACCGTCACCCGATCCGACCCGCGCTGGGCCTCCCTGCGGCTGGCCGGCCACGCGGTCGCGGGGGCCTTCGCGAGCAGGCTCAATCTCGAACTCCGGGAGCGCCTCGGCTACAGCTACGGCATCGGTGGCGGCTTCTCCCCCGGCCCGGACGAGGGACTCTTCACCGTCGGCGGCAGCGTCCGCACCGAGGTCGCGGCCGACGCCGTCGCCCGACTGCTGGAGGGCGTTGCGCTGCCAGAGGCGTTCGGCGACGACGAGATCGACGACGCGCGGAGGTACCTGATCGGCGTGGCACCCCTTGCCACCGAAACCTCCGCCGACATCGTCGCGCAGGCCTCCGCCCTGGCCGCGGCGGGTCTGGACCCCGGCTACATGAACCGCCACTTCTCAGACCTGGCGGCGGTCACTCCCGCCGACGCGACGGCCGCCTTCAGGACGCTGGTGTCGCCGCGGAACGTGACTGTCGCGGTGATGGGAGACGCCTCCGCGTTGCTTCCGGCCCTTGCCGCCGTCGGGTTGGTCGCGGAGGTTGTAGACCTGCGCCGCTGAGGCGCCGGCTCAGCCGAGCGCCTCCGCGGCCTCCGCGATCTTCGCCTCCGCGGCCTTGACCTGGGCCTGATAGTCGGCGAGGTCGCCGTCGCGGAGCGCCTGCTCCGCCGCCTCGAACAGGGACTGAGCCTCATCCAGCATATTCCGGGCGCGCTGTTGAACGTCCGCGGGAACCGTCGGCTGTGACGGATCGACGGTGGGTTGCTCCTCCGTGGGCTGTTCACCGGTGTCCGCACCGGCGTCTCCTTGGAAGACCTGATCAAGCGCCGACTGCAACGTCTCGCCGATACCGATCTGCTCACCGAAGCGCACCACGATGAATCGCAGCGCCGGGTAGGCGCCGGTGGTTCCGGTGGTCTGGGTGAAGATGGGCTGCACGTACAGCAGCCCGCCGCCCAGTGGCAGGGTCAGCAGATTGCCGTAAATGGCGGCGGCCGAGGCTCCCTGACGGTTGAAGGGCAACAGCTTGTCCGCGACCAACGGGTTGGTGGCGATGAAGTTGTACGTCTGTCCGGGGCCGGCGATCTGTTCGGCGTCCGAGAGCTTCAGCACCCTCATCCGGCCGTAATCCTCGGTCGTGGCGTCCGCGTTGACCGACATGTAAACGCTGAGGTTCTCGCGGTCCTTCGGCACGAACACGGTGGTGTTGGCGAAGTGGGGTGATTCGTCGCCGGGCCAACGGATCGTGAGGAAGTACGGCGGCTCCTTGAGGCCCTGCTGCCCGGCACGGACCGGGTCGTTGGGCACCTGCCAGATGTCGGTCTGCCGGTACCACGTGTCTGGGCTGATGGTGTGGTAGCGCCCCAGGATCTCGCGCTGCGCCTTGAACAGGTCCTGAGGATAGCGGAGGTGTTCAAGGAGCTCCTGCGAGATCTCCGACTTCGGCGTGACCACACCCGGGTAGACCTTCTCCCAGGTCTTCAGGATGGGATCTGTCTCGTCCCACTCGTACAACGTGACGGTGCCGTCGTAGGCGTCCACGGTGGCCTTGATCGAGTTGCGCACGTAGTTGACCTGCTGACCCATCAGCAGCCTGTCGGCCGAGGTGCGCGAGTCGGAGATGGACTGGGTCCAGTCGCTGCGCATCGAGTTGGGGAAGTTGTCCGTGGTGGTGTAGGCGTCGATGATCCAGACCACCCGCCCGTCGACCACGCTGGGGAAGGGATCCGAGTCCACCGTCAGCCACGGCGCAGCCTCCTGGACGCGCTGCACCGGCAGGCGGTCGTAGAGGATCTTCGACTCCTCGTTGACCCGGTCCGAGAGCATGAGGTTGATGTCGCCGAACCGCAGCGCGTAGGCAGCGCGCACCGCGATGTTGCCGATGCCCACGCCTCCGTCGCCGGTGTAGGTGTAGAGCGATTCCGTGCGGCCCTCACCGCCCGACGGGGTGTCCAGCTCAACGGGGTCCATGCCCTCCGGCGCTCCGACCACGACGTAGTAGTCGGTCTTCTCGCCGAAGTAGATGCGGGGCTCGTGCTCCGGCAGCGTCCCCACGGTGGGGATCCCGCCGGAGAAGAACACCGGCTCGCCGTTGGCCTCGCGCTGGTTGCCGTACGCCGCCACCATGCCGTAGCCGTGGGTGTAAACGGTGCGACGGTTGTTCCACGTGTCGCCGGACTCGACGGAGTCGAGGTCCAGTTCCCGGACGGCCACCACCGAGTCCGTTGCCTTGCCGTCGATGACGTAGCGGTCGATATCCAGGGTGTCGGGGAAGGTGTAGTAGCCGCGCACCTGCTGGAGCTGCTCGAACGCTGCCGGCACCACCGCGGGGTCGATGAGGCGGATGGCGGGCAGCGCCTCGGCGTCCTGCCGCAGCTGCCCCGCGCCGGCCGTGGTGGTGGCCTCGTAGTCCTCGATCTCCACGTCCTCGATGCCGTAGGCGTACCTGGTGGCCGCGAGGTTGTTGGCGATGTAGGGGCGCTCCTTCTCCTGCTCGTCCGGGATCACCTCGAAGCTCTGCACGATCCACGGGTACAGCATGGAGAGCAGAAGAGTGGACACCACCAGCAGCGCGATTGAGGCGCCAGGAACACTCCACCTGACCTTCCAGGCGTTGATGAACGCCAGGATCGCCGTGATCACGCAGATGGCGGCGATGATGGCGGCCACAGGCACGCGCGTGGTCACGTCGGTGTAGGAGAGCCCGGTGAAGATCCTGTTGGCGGTGATGCTCAGCGCGTAGCGGTCCAGCAGTGTGCTGGCGGCGATGAGCAGCATGACGATGCCCAGGAGGATGGACAGGTGCCGCTGGGCGCCCAGCCCGGCGGCGGTGTTGCCCCGGCCCCTCAGGGCCGACGAGGTCAGCGCCCCGGTCATGAAGTGCACGGCGGCCGCCGCGACCATCCCGACGATCATGGTGAACAGGAGGAACCCGACCACGAACCCCAGCCAGGGCAGCGTGAAGACGTAGAAGCTGGCGTCCAGATCGAAGTAGGGATCGGCCCATCCGAACGGGGTCGCGTTCCACCAGGCGAGGAACACCTCGATCACGCCGGCGGCCGCCATCCCACCGAGGAGCCCGAGCACCACGGAGGGCACGGCCATGAGGACCTTCGACCTGCGGTCCAACGCGTCCCTCAACTGGATGAGGAACTCCGAGTCCAGGTTCGCCCGCCGCACCTTGGGGCGCAGCCGGTAGGCGATCACCATGTTGAAGAAGACCACCGAGAACATCAGCAGCCCGAACACGGCGAACAAACCGGCCCGCGCCGCAAGTTGGGTGGTGAAAACCGTCTGGAAGTTGATGCTGCGGAACCACAGATAGTCGGTGACGGCCCGGGAGGCGATGACGGCCACCAGCAGTAGGCCGCCCACGATCATGACGGTCCACAGGATGGGCCCGCGCCCGGCCGGGGCCTCGGGGTTGGCGGTGGTGGCGCTCACAACTCACTCCTGAAGGTATTGACGAGGGCGTCTGCCAGGCCTGGGACGAGGTCCTCGGCTCCCAGCAGATCATCGGGGTTGCTCACCAGCCGGGCCAGGCCGTGGCGGGTGCCATCGCGGAGGACCCCGACGACGATGCGTACATCAGTCTTCTCCGGATGGGCGGCCACGAACTCGGCAGCAGCCTCAGGCTCCTGAGGCAGCTCGGCCTCGTGCTCGGGGGGAAGGAAGGCGCGTTCCATCGCCAGCGCGCAGCCCTCGACCGTGTCCGGCCAGAAGATGCCGGCCAGGCGCTCGACGACGTTCTCCGTGGCGTGGAACTCGTCCTGCTCGATGGCGGTGAGCGCGTCTGGGCTGCTCTCCGGCACCCGGCCGCGCAGCTGCGGCTCGACATCGAGCAGCGTGCGGGTGGTGACCAGGGCAAACAGGCGGGCCGGCTGGTCCCACCCTGAGGATGAGACGTGTCGCTCCACGTCCATGAGGGCGGCGATGAGCTTCGACGAGTCAGCCACAGGTGGGCACCTCCGCAGTCTTTCCTTCGTTGATGAGCTGGAGCGCCGCAATGGAGTCCTTCAGGGTGCCTACCCTGACCAGCATGACGTCTGTGGCCAGGTTGCCGACGTCCGAGCAGTTGTCCTCGGGCACGAGGAAGATGGTGGCTCCGTCGCGCTCCGCCCCCTTGATCTTTTCCCGCACGGCCCCGATCCTCGAGACCCGCCCATCGGGATCGATCTCTCCGGTGCCGGCCACCACCCCGTCGGCGATCAGGTGTCCTTCGGTGATCCGGTCATAGAGGCCCAACGCGAACACCAGCCCCGCACTGGGGCCGGTGACGCCCTGGTCCACGCCGAAGTCCACCTGGGGCGCGTACTGGAAGCCCGTGTCCAGGGAGATCCCCACCACTGGACGGCGGGCGTCGGTGTTGCTGGCGCTGGAGGTGACGCTCTCTGTGAGTTCCTGCCCGTCGCGGAGCAGCGTGAAGACGATCACGTCGCCGACGGCGTGAGTGGCCACCTGGGCGATCACATTCTCGCGGGTCTTCATCTCGATGTCGTCAACGGCGGTGATCAGATCCCCGGGCTGAAGACGGTCGACACTGGGGCCCGAGAGCACCACGCTTTCCACCCGGGGCAGTTCGGTCACGGCTACGCCGGCCGCCCGCAGTGCCGCGACGGTGGCGTTGATGCGCGACTTGTCCATCATCGCCACCGCCTCGTCCTGCACCTGCGACGACGACTTGCCAGGCGGGTAGATGACCTCCCTGGGCATCGCGTCCGAATCGTTGGCTGTGAAAACGAAGACAACCTCGGGAAGGCTGAGAGTGGAGTCCACCCGGGTGGTGGACACGGTGGTCATGAGCAGTTGACCGGCGGTGTCGAACGTGGGAAGGCCGGAGATCTCGATGACGGCGCCACCCTCCTCGGTGGTCTCCAGGACGTCGACGGTCTGCCCCGGGCGCCACGCCACATAGGGGACCGGAATCACGACCAGAGCCGCCGCCAGCATCACGAAAAGCAGGGAGGAAACGATCGCCATTGCGTTGCGCGACACCGAGACTCCCTTCATCGTCTTCCGCTTCACCCTAGCAACCGGCGGCAAGCCGTCGCGCGGCGCTTGCACGATGGGGAAGAATGGGCATCAAGGAGGTCTCCTGATGTCAAACCCTGACCCGTTCGGAGCGTTCGACTTCGAGCAACTACGCAAAATGCTGGAGTCGATGGGATTCGCCGACGCAGACCAGCTGAACCTTGAGGAGTTGCTCGCCCACGTCCAGCGGATGCAGCAGTCGGGATCCGGAATGTTCGGGATGACCAACGCCGATCTGGACCCGGACGCCGCGTGGCGCACCACGTTGACCGCGGCCAAGCAACTCGCGTCGGCCGCCGGCGCTGATCCGCTGCTCAAGCCGGAGGAGAAGGCCGCCATCGTCGATGCCGAGCGGCTCGCCCAGGCGTGGCTCACCCCGCAGACAGCCTTCCCCGAGACCGGTCGGCCTGCGCGTGCCATCACCCGCGGAGCATGGCTCGACGAGACGGGGGACGGCTGGCGAGCGGTGATCGAACCGATCATCGACGGCCTGGCGGAGGCACTCAAGCGCGGCACCGTCGACGACTCGGGCGGTGAGCTGGAACCGATGGGCAAGTTCCTTGCGCCGATGATGAAGCAGTCGGCGTCGCTGATCTACCGGGACCGGCTCAAGCGTGAACTGTCCAAGGTGGCCGGTGACATCCTCACCGGGACCGAGATCGGATTCAACCTGCTGGGCTCGGCTGACGTGGTGATGATTCCCGCCAATGTGGCGCACTTCACCGAGGATCTGGCCGCCGGCGACCGCGATGTGACCCTGTTCCTCCTCCTGCGCGAGGCGGCCAGGCAGCGGCTCTTCCATCACGTCGCCTGGCTCTCTCCCCAGCTCAGCGCACTGCTCGGCCACTTCGCCCGCGAGATCACCATCGACTTCGACGCCATCGCGAGCCAGTTTCAGCCCGAGAACCTGCAGAACCTGTCCATCGAGCAGGTGGTGGCGGTCGGCGAGACGGTGCGGGGCTCGTTCTTCCAGCCTGCGAGCACCCCCACCCAGGTGGAGATCCTGCAGCGCCTTGAGGTCCTGCTTGCCCTGGTGGAAGGGTGGGTGGACCACGTGGTCGGTCGGGCCACGGCCCCATGGATGCCCAACTCCCCTCAGTTGGAGGAGGTCATCCACCGCCGCCGCGCCTCCGCCACTCCGGTCACCAGCGTCTTCGCGGAGCTGCTCGGCCTCGACCTGCGGCCCCGGCTCGTGCGAGACGCGAAGAATCTGTGGGCCGCCGTCGAGCACCACCGCGGGATTGACGGCCGCGACGAGGTCTGGGGCCACCCGGACCTGCTTCCCACTCGGGCGCACCTGGCGGATCCCCTCTCGTTCGCCGCCGGAGTCTCGCCCGCGGAGCCAGTTGAGGACGCCCTTGACGCTGAGCTGCGCAAGCTCCTCGGAGGCTCAGGGGCCTGAGTGTCTCGCCCAACCTTGACGTGGCGGATCCGGTGACGCTTAACTTGCCGGGAGAGTCCCGGTAGCTCGTTACGCAGGGGAAGGCGGATCGAGCTGCCGGGCTCCACCACGTCCGGACGGTGTGTCTCATTGTGAGCGCTCCGGGCGGCGCCTAGAGTGAACGGGGTTGCTGACCGCAGCAACCACCCAAAACAAGGAGGAAAAAAATGACGGCGGAGATCTGGGAAGGCTCTTTCTACTGCGTCAAGTGCAAGGAAAAGCGCGACGCCAAGGGCGAGGTTGTGGTCAACGCCAAGGGCACCAAGATGGCTAAGGGCAAGTGCCCCGAGTGCGGCACCAACCTCAACCGCATCCTCGGTAAGGCCTGAGCAAGGCCGGATCGAGCCCGATGCGGGCACTCAATGGGGCGGCAGCCGTCGGCACCGCCCCATTGTGCTGCCCTCACACCTCCGGGCCCAGGCCCTCCCGAGGTGTTGTCCCGAACGGCCGCGGTGTTGTCCGGAACCGGCCCGGTGTTGTCCGACTCAGACGATGTGTTGTCCGTCCCCCGCGGTGCCTGCTGCTGAGAAGCCGCGACGGCGAGGCTTGGCCCATGCACACCCAGCAGATCGCCGTCGTGGGGATCCCCACCGCCACCCGTCCACTGGAGGCCGCCCTGCGTCGGGCGCAGCTCCGGAGTATCCCCGTCGAGCCTGCGGCCGCTCTCCGCTCCCCCGGATTGATCTCCGGCTGCGCGCTCACGGTCTTCTGCTCCCCGCCCGGAACGCAGCCCACCCTTGAGGCGGAGGTCTACGCCGCGGAGGTCGGCGCGCTGCATGTCGCCTGGGATGCCTCTGACGCGCTCGTCGGGCCGTTCGTCGCCCCCGGCCACGGCCCATGCCCGAGCTGCCTGGCCCAGGCCGGCTCACCGGCGGGCGGTGGAACACACCGGGCGCTGGTGAGCTGGGCCAGCTCCCTGGCCGCGCTCCAGGTCCGTGACGTACTCCGCGGCAGCACGGACCTGGTGGGGGTCGGCTGGGTCTGGCGGCTCGAGCACCCGGGGCTGAGCCTCACCGCGTGGACCAGGAAGGCGGGGTGCCCGACGGTGGGCTGCGCTCAGCCCTGATGGCTGCGCACCACCTGCAGCGCGCCGCCCCCGTAGCGCTCAACCTTCACCCGCCCGATGCCGGGAAGACGCAGCAGATCCGCCTCCGTGGCGGGGGCGGCCTCGGCGATGGCTTGCAGTGTGGCGTCGGTGAACACCACGAAAGCCGGCACGGACGCTTCGTCCGCGGCCGCCTTGCGCCAGGCCCGCAGCGCCTCGAACAGACCCTCGTCGTAGCTGACCTCACAGTCCGGGTGCCGGCTCAGCTTCCGTTCCGCGGCGGTATGGAGGTGGAGGCCGCAGACCCGACAGGTCCGGGAGCGGGCCGAGGTGGCCTTCTCCTTGGGCTTCCGGGCGATGGTGGAGGGTCCCGAGACCTGATCGGCGATGAATCGCGATCGGGTGGCGCTTCCCTTCCCGGCGGCCCAGCTGACCCGCAGCTCGCGCTTCGCCCGCGTGAAGCCGACGTAGAGCAACCTTCGTTCCTCGGAGAGGCTCGGCTCCTCCTGGCTCAACACGAACGGGATCATGCCCTCGCGCACGCCGACGATGGCCACACCGTCCCACTCGAGTCCCTTGGCGGCGTGCAGGGTGGCCAACGTCACCGCCTCGGCCACCGGGCCGGCCTGCCAGGCGGAGCGCTCGCGCAGCCACTCCGCAGCCTCCGAGGCGGGCCATGTGCCCCTGGCGGCGGCCTCGTCGACGACCATGCCCCTCAGGGCGGACAGCGACTCCCAGCGCTCGCGCTGCCGGCCCTGGCCGGCCGGCGCCTCGGGACGCCACCCCAGCGAGCCGAGCACGGCCTCCAGCACGTCGGGAGCCGCGGTCTCGCCCCCACGCTCGACGGCCCTGCCGAACTCCAGCAGCGCCTGGCGCACCTCCGCCCGGTCGTAGAACTTCTCCGTGCCGCGCACCGAGTAGGGAATGGCCCTCTCACTCAGGGCGGCCTCGAGCGCCGGGGACTGCGCGTTGATCCGGTAGAGCACGGCGAGCTCGGACCAGGAGGTGCCGGCCGCGTGCCGCTGCTTGAGCCAGTCCGCCACTGCCGCTGCCTCAGACGCCTCGTCCGGGTGTCCGCTGAAGGTGGGCTTCGGTCCGGAGGCGCGCGTCGGGGTCAGCGCGCCCGGGCCGCCGGGCCGCACGCGCAGCACCTTGTTGGCGGAGGAGATGACCTCAGGCGTGGAGCGGTAGTTACGGAACAGCCGGAGCGTCTCGGCGCCCTCGATGCCCGCCGCGAACCCGAGGAGGTACGAGGCATCCGCGCCGGCGAAGGAGTGGATGGCCTGGTTGGGATCCCCCACCACACACACGTCCTGCCTGCCGTCGACCCAGAGCGTGATGAGGCGGTGTTGCAGGGCGGAGACGTCCTGGTACTCGTCGACGACGAAGTGGCGGTAGGTCTGGCGGATGGTGGCGCCGATCTCCTCGTGCTCGGTCAGCAGGACCGCGTTGCACATGAGGATGTCGTTGAAGTCGACGCTGCCCTCCGCAACCTTCTGCTTCTCGTAGAGAGCCATGACGGCGGACACCTGGGCGGCGGAGGCGCCCGCCACCGAGCGCCTCTGCGCCACGTCCGGGTACCGGGACGCCGAGACGTTGCTGGTCTTGGCCCAGGAGATTTCGCTGTCCAGGTCCCTGACCAGTGGCGTGTCCGACTTGCCGAGCACCTGATGGGCGGCGCGTGCCACGAGACCGAACGTGTTCTCCGCCACGCGGGGGAACTCCACCCCGTACGCCTGGGGCCAGAAGAACTGGCATTGGCGCAGCGCCGCCGAGTGGATGGTGCGGGCCTGGGCCCCGCGGACCCCCAGCGAGGCGAGCCTGGCTCGCATCTCGCCCGCGGCGCGCGTGGTGAAGGTCACCGCCAGGGTGGCGGAGGGCTGGTAGCGGCCCTGGCTGACGGCGTGCGCGATCCGGTGCGTGATGGCGCGGGTCTTCCCGGTGCCCGCGCCTGCGAGTACCACCACAGGAGCGTCGAGGAGGGTGGCCACGCGGCGCTGCTCCGGGTCCAGGGCTTCGAGGATATGGTCGCGCATCCCCCCATTCTGGCGGGCGCCGCCGACAAACCGCACTTCATCGATGGCGTCGAGGCACCGATCCGGTCTTGTCGGTGGGGCCAGCTAAGGTGACTGGCGAGGTGGATGAGGGGGACTTCAGGATGTCGGTGACGGCGGTGCTGGGCACGCGGTGGGGTGCGCTGATGGACCATCTCGTCGAGACGCTGCACAGTCTGGCGCTCGGCCCGTTCGACGCCGCGCGCGTCCTCGTGGCCACCCATGAGACGGGCCGCCTCGTCGGCCAGGATGTGGCGGCCCGAGTGGGCATCTCCGCGGGCATCGACTACCTGACGCCAGCGGATCTCACCCGGCAGCTGGCCGACGCCGCGGGGGTTCACCGCGAACGCGGGAGGTGGCTCGGCACGCCGCTTGACCTGGCGGTCCAGAAGGCCCTCGACGAAGTGGCTGACGGGTATCCGCTGCTGCGTGGGGCCCTCGAGGCAGACGCCCGGCGCCCCGGCCGGCGGCGCGCCACCGCCATCCGCCTCGCACGGCTGCTGCGCAGCTACGTCGAGCTGGCGCCGGAGCTCGTCGCCTCGTGGCTCGACGGCGGTGCCACGGGTCCGGGCGGAGCCGAGCTGCCTGAGGTGGCCGCATGGCAGCCTGAGCTGATGCGGGCGGCTGTGGCCCGGCTGGAGCTGGATCCCCTCGCGGTGCTGGCGGCAGTCGGGGACGCGGCGGGTCGCGACACCACGCCCACGATGCTGGTGGGCATCGACCACGTGAGCGCCTCCGAGCTGCGCGTCATCGAATCCCTGGCCTCGCGGCGGGAGGTGCGGCTCATCCAGAAGGCCGGTACCCCCGGGGCTCACTGGGCCGCCTCGCTTGCCACCCGCACGCTGCAACTCCCCGGTGACGAAGCCCCTGCGCCTCTGGTTGCGCTCCACGATTCCCACGGCGAGGCCCGTCAGGTGGAAGTGCTGCGCGACGAGCTCACCCGGTTGTTCGCCGCGGATCCCACGCTGGAGCCTCGGGACGTGGTGGTGGTGTGTCCACAGCCGGAGCGTTTCGCCCCGCTGCTGGATGCCGCCTTCGCGCCCGGCGTGCGGGGCGCGTCCCATCCCGGACGGTCACTGCGCGTCCACTCCGTCGGCCTCACCCCACCCAATCCCCTGGTCCTGCTCCTGGTGGACCTCATGCGGTTGGGGGGCTCGCGCGCCACCGCCAACGGGCTGGTCGAGCTGCTGCTCCGCCCGCCCATCGCCCATCGCTGGCGGCTGACAGACCGGGCCACGATGGTCGAGCTGATCGGCGGCGCCGGCGTCCGGTGGGGTATGGACGCGGCGCACCGCGCGCAGTTCGGGCTCGGCGACGTCAGCCAGAACACGTGGATCCGCGGCCTGGACCGCCTGCTCGTCGGGCTCGCCGTGGCGCCCGGAGAGGACGCCGGCGTGGGTCTCAGCGGCACGGAGGTGGTCACCGCCTCAGACATGGACACGGTGGGGTCCCTCTGCGAGATCGTGTCGCGCCTCCGTCTCCTCGTCGCAGGCACCACAGCTCCGGCCACCATCCCCGGCTGGGTGGCGCGTTGCCGGGCCGCTTTGGACTCGTTGGTGGGCCTCCCGCGCACCGAGGAGTGGCAGCTGACCGCCGCCGCGCGGGCGCTGACGAGGCTGGAAACCAACCACGCGGCAGATGACACCACCTTGACGCGCCACGAATTCTCGCTCCTGCTGGCGGACGCCGCGGCCGGCTACCGGCGGCGTCCGGCGGCCGGGAACGGGTCACTGGCGGTGGTGCCGCTCGGGGAGTTGCCACACGTCGAGTTCAGGGTGGTGGCGCTGCTCGGCGTCACCGACGACGCCGTCCCCGGCCGGGCGGGCGCCCCGGCGGACTGCCTGGACCTCGCGGAGGACATGCCTGATCCGCGGGCACAGCGACGCGAGCAACTGCTCAGCCACGCCCGGTCCGCCGAACGCCTCCTCATCGTTCGCCAGGCCCGGTCGGAGCGCACGAACGGCCCGTCCGCCCTGCCGGTGGCCGTCGACTGGCTGCTGGAGCGGGTGGGAACCACCCCGGAGCCGCGGCAGCACCCGCCCACCGCCACCTCGGCCGGCAACTTCGTCACCGAGCCCAGCTTCGACTCAGCCGCCTACGCCGGGGCGTTGGCCCGGCGCCGCCGCCAGCCGCTGCCCCGGCGCCATGAGCGACGGCGAGCTGAGGCCCGCAGCCGGCCCGTCGGCGCCATCCCGGCCCAAGTGAGCCTGACCCAGCTCGCCCGTTTCCTCGCCGACCCGGCGCGTGCCTTCCTCCAGTCGGCGGCGGGGATCAACTTCCGGCAGCCGCCGGAGCTGACCGACGACATCCCGCTGGAGACGCGCGGCCTGGACCGGTGGGGCATCGTCAACAACCTCCTCGACGCCTGGAAGTCCGGCCTCAGCGGGGAGGCCGTGGAAGTGGAGCTCAGGCAGCGGGAGCTACACCCGCCGCTGGAGGTCGGTCGCCTCGCGTTCGAAGCGGCCCGGACCGATGCCGCCGCGCTGTGGGCCTGCGCGCAGCAGGACTGGGACGCCGAGCTCACCGAACACGCCATCTCCCTGTCGGTGGACGCCCCCGGTCTGGGCACGCTGCGTCTGGTCGACGAGGTCCGCACCCGCGGCGGGACCGCGGTCACGGTCAGCGCGAGCACCGGCGAGGAACAGGTCATCCGGCCCTGGCTGGAGTCGCTCGCCCTCGCTGCAGCCGGACACACCGCCCCCGCGCGGCTGCACCGCTTGGAGCGAGACTTCGGGCAGCTGAAGCCGCGGTCGCAGGACTTCGCGCCGACGGGTCCGGAGGAGGCCCTCGCCCATCTCGGCGTGATCACCGGTGCCTACATCCTCGGTCAGCAGCGGCTCCTGGCGGTGCCGGCCGCCGCCGCGCTCGCCTACGCCCGGGACGTCCACCAGGGCGCGCTCAAAGACGCCGAATGGGCCGGGCCGTTCCGCAGCTACCACAAGAAGTGGAGCTGGCCGGGGCCGTCCTGGACCCTCTTCTTCGACTCAGACGTGTCCGAGCTGTTCAAGGACCCCCCGCTGCCCCAGGATCCCGGCACGCACCCCTCGGCCTTCGCCTCATGGGCGCTCGCCCTCTACACCCCTCTCGTGAGGACACAGTCATGAGCGGATCACCCTTCGACCTCACCGGGCCGCTCCCCCGGCGCACCACCTTGCTGGAGGCCAGCGCGGGGACCGGCAAGACCTACGCCATCGCCGCTCTCGCGGCGCGCTACCTCGCTGAGGACGGACTCGACGCGGGGCAGCTGCTCCTCATCACGTTCGGCCGGCACGCCACCGGCGAGCTGCGCTCCCGCGTGTTCGAACGCCTCACCGGCACCGTGCGGGCCCTCGATGAGGTCCTCGCTGGCGGCCGGCTCCCAGACCCGATGGACGCCGTCGCCGCGCACCTGGCCTCCTGGGATGTCGCGCTGCACCGCTCCCGTCTCGCGGATGCAGTCGCGCGGTTCAACGAACTGACCATCCTCACCACCCACTCCTTCTGTCAGGCGATGCTGCACGAGCTCGGCATACTCGGGGACTGGGACCCGGCCGAAGAGGTGGGCGCAGACCCGATGGACCTCGTGCGACAGTGCGCGGCAGACACTTACCTGCGGCTGCATCGCACAGATCCGCAGCCCCCGCTGCTCCCCCAGGCTGCGCTGCGGATCGGTGAGGCAGCCTGCACCACCACTCTGGACCTGCTCCCCCCCGAGGGCCCCCACCACCACTTCGCCCAGGCCGTCCGCGGGCTGTACGACGAGCGCAAGACCGCCGAGGGCGTGTGCACCTACAACGACGTCATCACCCGTCTTCTGCGGCTGACCCGCGCGGAGGGCAGCGGGCAGGCCGTCGTCGCGGAGTTGAGGCGCAGGTTCAGCGTGGTGCTGATCGACGAGTTCCAGGACACGGATCCAGAGCAGTGGGCCATCGTCGAGCAGGCGTTCGTCAGCGATGGCCGCGCCACCATCCTCATCGGGGACCCCAAACAGTCCATCTACGCCTTCCGCGGTGCCGACCTGCAGAGCTATCTCGATGCCAAGGAGGCGGCGGACGTGCACAGCCTG
This sequence comes from Tessaracoccus luoxuelianae, assembly GCF_054483915.1. Taxonomy (NCBI): domain Bacteria; kingdom Bacillati; phylum Actinomycetota; class Actinomycetes; order Propionibacteriales; family Propionibacteriaceae; genus Tessaracoccus; species Tessaracoccus luoxuelianae. The sequence goes on from NZ_CM137013.1 coordinate 2,372,424, forward strand.
GCGGTCAACCGCCGCAGCGACAAGGCGCTCGTCGACGGCGTCCTCGAGCTGTTCGAAGGGGTCAGCCTGGGTCATGAGTCGGTCGCCGTCGGCCTCGTGAGCGCGCATGAGACCCAACCCCGGCTCCAGGTGCCCGGACCGCACCGCCTCTGGCTACGCACCGCCACCCCGCGGCAACTCGAGACGCACTCCCCCGGGGCAGCCATCGACCAGGATCTGGTCGTCACGGTGCGGAACCTGATCTCCCGAGCGGAGTTCACGAGGCGGGCGGAGCCCCGGGTCAGGTACTCCGACATAGCCATCCTCGTGCGCCGCGGGGCACGCGCCCGCGAACTTCGCGCCGTGCTGGAGAATGCCGGGATCCCGGCCGTGTTGACCGGGAGCCAGTCAGTCTGGACCCAGCCCGCGGCCCGCGACTGGGCAGCACTCCTCACCGCCATGTCGGATCCGGCCCAGGCCACGATCCGGCTGGCTGCCCTGACCGCGCTCATCGGCTCGCGCCTGGGTGCGCTGCTGGACCCGGCTTCCTCAGAGCCGGCCCGCGTCTCCACCCTGGTGCGCACGCTCGGCCTACGGTTCGCCGAGGGTGGCATCTCGTCGGTGCTGGGCCACCTGCGCACAGCGGAGGGTCTCGACGGGCGTCTCCTGGCCGAGCCGGACGGCGAACGCGAGTTGACTGACCTGCTCCACGTGGCCGAACTACTCGATGCGGAGGGCGCGACGTCGCTCAGTGGCCTCCTGGCGGTATTGGACGAGCGGGCCGCCGATGAGGACTCGGGGGACGCGATTCGGGTGGCCTCCGATGAGGAAGCCGTGCGTGTGATGACCATCCACGCCGCGAAGGGCCTCGAGTTCCCCATCGTTCTCCTGCCGGAGACCGACGGGGTGAAGGCGAGCCGGTCCAAGCCGTTCACGCTCGTGCACGAGGGCCGCCGTCATCTCTACGTCGGCCCGGTGCCCCGCTTCGACGACCCCCTGGCGCGGACCCTGGACGACCAGAGCCTGACGGAGGAGCTACGACTCCTCTACGTCGGCTTCACCAGGGCGCAGCACTTCTGCGTCGCCTGGCATGTCGAGACCTCCGGGAAACAGCGGGGCGGGCCCCTGGGCACTCTGCTGCGGGCCTGGGAACGACGGCGCCGCGGGGCAGTGACGGGCACCGCGGTGTCCCGCACCGACATGGATCTACTGCCGGAGACGCCCCGGTCATCCCCGCCGGCACCGCGCTCTGCGCCTCCCTTGGAGCTTGCGGTGCTCGAGCGCGACATCGACACCACCTGGCGGCGCACGTCCTACTCGGGGCTGACCCAGGGGCTCCACGAGCAGGCGGCGGCGCACGTCCTGATGGATGAGGCTGCTGTGGTCGATGTCGCGCTGCCCACCCCCGCGGGGCAGACGCTCGCCGCCCCCTCGCCCATGAACGGGCTCCCAGCTGGTGCCGCGTTCGGCACTCTGACGCACGAGGCCCTGGAACGCCTGGACTGGGGGCCGGAGTCCCTGGAGTCCTCTGCCGCCGCCGTCGTGGCGGAGCTCGGCCCGCAGCACGCCCTGGACCCGGGGCTGCAGAACACGCTCAGCGCCGCTTTGGTGGCGGTGTGCCGCACCCCGCTCCTGCCGCTGAGCGCCGCAGCGCTGGCAAACATCCCCACCGATCAACGGCTCCCCGAGCTGGACTTCGATCTTCCGCTGGCAGACCGGGGCGCGCCCGCCACGCTGCGCATGCTCGCGGACCTCATGGCGGTCCATCTTCCGAACGCGGACCCCCTGGCGGAGTATCCGCAGCGCCTGCGCTCATCAGACGCCGCGGACTCCGTGCTCAACGGGTTCCTCACCGGCTCCATCGACGCCGTCCTCCAGCTCGCCGACGGCCGTTTCCTGGTGGTTGACTACAAGACCAACAGACTCGCCCCCGCCGGCGAGGCCGAGGTGACGGTGGGCCACTACGTGGCCCCGGCGATGGCGGAGGCGATGATGCAGGCCCACTACCCGCTGCAGGCCATCCTCTACTGCGTGGCGTTGCACCGCTACCTGTCCACCCGCCTTCCGGGCTACACCCCTGAGCGACACCTGGGCGGCGTCGGCTACCTGTTCGTACGTGGCATGGCCGGCCCGACCACCCCTGTGGTGGACGGCACGGCCTGCGGCGTGATGGCGTGGCGACCGTCGGCGGACCTGGTGGTGGCCGCCTCGGAGCTGCTGGGAGGCACTCATGCATGAGGTTCCCGTCGCGGCCACCGGCCTGCTCGCCAGCTTCTGCGCCGCCGGCATGCTCAAACCCATCGACTTCCATCTGGCGCGCCGGCTCGCGACGCTGGCCGGCGAGACCGACCCCGAGGTGCAGCTGGCCTTCGCGATGGCCGCGCGCGAGCTGCGGCTGGGGTCGGTGTGCGTGGATCTGTCCACGGCATCGCTCGCCCTGCTCCCCGAGGCAGACCTCGACGGTCAGGCCACCCCTGGGGATCTCCCCGTGCTGGCCTGGCCCGAACCGGGCGGGTGGGTCACCCGCGTGGCGGCCTCCCCCGCCGTCGGGGTCCCGGAAGCCGAGACGCGCCCGTTCCGGCTGGACGGCTCCCTCCTCTACCTGGACCGGTACTGGAAGCAGGAGCGTCGATTGTCGCGGGCGCTGAGGCTGCGGAGCTCGACGGAGGCCCCCGCGGTCCCCTGTGCCGCAGTTGCGGCGGCGGCCGGCGAAACCCCCGATGAGTACCAGGAGGCGGCCGTCGCGGCCGCCCTCTCCCACGGCACCACTGTGATCACCGGCGGGCCCGGCACCGGCAAGACCAGCATCGTGGCCAGGATCCTGGACTCGCTCGCCCCCTCAGATCCGCGGGTGGCCCTGGCAGCCCCCACCGGCAAGGCTGCGGCCAGGCTGCAGTCGGCCGTCGCGGAGCGGCTCACGGGCAGCCTGCGCCTCTGGGGCGGCACACTGCACAAACTCCTCGGGGCGCGGCCCCGCTCCATGCATCTCGAGTACGGGCCGGCCAGCCCACTGCCGTTCGACGTGGTGGTGGTCGACGAGACCTCGATGGTGTCGCTGGAGCTGATGGGGCACCTGGTGGCGGCACTGGCCCCCGAGACGCGCCTGATCCTGCTGGGGGATCCGCACCAGCTGCGCTCGGTTGAGGCCGGGGCTGTCCTGGCAGACATCGAACAGGCCGGCACGCTGGTGACAGAGCCCGGCGGCCACATCGCCCGCCTGCGCACGAATTTCCGCTCCAACCAGGAGATCAACCGCCTCGCGGAGGCCATTCTCGCCGGCGACCCCGCGGCTGCCCGTCAGGTGATCCAGGAGTCCCACAGCATCGAGCTGATCGGCTTCGACGGCACGGCGGACCCCGTCTCCCTGCCCACCGTGCGCGAGGACGTGCTGGCCACCGCCTCCGGTGTGGTGGCCGCGGCCGTCCGAGGCGAGGCGGTGGGCGCACTCACGGCGCTCGGCACCCACCGGGTCCTGTGTGGACATCGCGAGGGCCCGTTCGGCGTGGGGCACTGGGCGCGCTCCGCCCGGGCGTGGCTCGCCACCCAGCTGCCGGACTACGGCTTCGACGGCAGGCCCTACGGGGGGCAACCGTTGCTCATCCAGCGCAACACGGACCTCTACCACAACGGCGACACGGCGGTGGTGCTCCAGGGAGCCGACGGCGACCTCGTGGCCGTGGTGGACCGGCCGGACGGGCCGCTGTGGGTGGCGCCGGCCCTGCTGGACGACGCGGCGGACCTGCACGCGATGACCATCCACAAGTCTCAGGGCAGCCAGTTCGGCACGGTGTCGGTGGTGATCCCGCCGTCGGGCTCCGCCCTGCTGACCCGCGAGCTGCTCTACACGGCGGTCACCAGGGCGCGGGGACGGGTCCGCCTCTACGGCAGTTGGGAACGCCTCGAGGAGGCGATCGCCACCCCGGTGCGGCGGGCCAGCGGGCTGGCCCGACTCTGACCCGCCTGGACCGATCAGCGCCCGGAGGTGCGCACCGCCGCGATGGCGTCGGCAACGTAGGCGAGGTTGCCGTCGTTGAGCGCGGCCACGCACATGCGCCCGGCGTCGGTGCCGTAGATCCCGTACTCGGAGCGCAGGGCAACCATCTGGGGCTTGGTCAGGCCCGAGTAGCTGAACATGCCGAGCTGGGCCGCGATGAACCCCATGTCGTTGACGCCGCGCGCCTCGAGCGCGCCCACCAGTCCGCGCCGCAGTTGCTTGATGCGGTCCCGCATCCCGGCCAGCTCGTGCTCCCACCCGCGCCGCAGCTCCGGATCCTCCAGCACGGTGGTGACCAACGCGGCGCCGTGGGTGGCCGGGTTGGAGTAGTTGGTGCGGATGCAGATCTTCAGCTGGGACAGGACCCTTCGGGCCGTGTCCGGCGAGGACGTGATCACCGACAGCGATCCGATCCGCTCTCCGTACAGGCTGAACGACTTCGAGAAGGACGTGGCGAGGAAGAACTCCAACCCCGAGGCCACGAACTTGGCGACGACGGCGCCGTCCTCCTCGATGCCGAAGCCGAAGCCCTGGTACGCCATGTCCAGGAAGGGCATCAGGTTTCGCTCGCGCAGCACCTCGATGACCTGGTCCCACTGCTCCGCTGAGAGGTCGTATCCGGTGGGGTTGTGGCAGCACGCGTGGAGCAACACGACGGTGCCGGGGTCCGCCAGGCGCAGATCGTTCAGCATGCCGTCGAAGTCGATGCCGTGCAGGGCCTCCTCGTAGTAGCGGTAGGAGTCCACCCTGAACCCGGCGCGCGTGAAGAGGGCGCGATGGTTCTCCCAGCTGGGGTTGGAGATCAGGACGGTGGCCGACGGCTCGATCTGCTTGAGGAGATCCGCGCCCACCTTCAACGCGCCCGTCCCGCCCAGGGTCTGCGCGGTGGCGATGCGCCCCTCAGCCACGGCCTCAGCCCCTGGGCCGAACACCAGCGACCTGACGGCCTCGCGGTACGCGGGCATCCCGTCGATCCCCAGGTACCCCTTCGGCTTGGACTCTGCCGCGATCCGCTGCTCGGCTGTGCGCACGCACTCCAGTAGCGGAATCTTGCCCGTCTCGTCGAGGTAGACACCCACCCCGAGGTTGACCTTCTCCGGGCGCTGATCGGCGACGAAGGCCTCGGTGAGTCCGAGAATGGGGTCAGCGGGGGCAAGTTCGACACGATCGAACAGCTTCATGGTGGGCACCTCTTTCCTCGGTGGCCAGCCTAATGCAACTGGCCTGCTGTCCAGATCCCCGCACACCGCCCGCCGCGAGGGGGCCCGAGGTGTCAGACTTGGGGCTCTGACTGTCGCTGCAACCAGCGCCTGCAGCGAGGAGGGGCTCAATGAGGATCAAGTTCGGGCAGTCCAAGCAGTCGACGATCGGCATCGAATGGGAGCTCGCCGTCGTCGACGCGCACACGATGGAGCAGGTGCCGGCCGCTGATGTGGTGCTGTCCAAGGTCGAGGACGCGGTCGACGGGCCGATCCGCTCCGAGTACCTCACGAGCATGATCGAGCTGGTCTCGGGAGTGCACGAGACCGTGCCCTCAGCGGTGCGTGAGATGCGCCAGCACCTGGACTTCGCGCTGGAGCTGCTGGAGCCGAAGGGGCTGACGCTCCTGGGCGCGGGTGCGCATCCGTTCGGCGATCCCACTCGACAGCTGCCCGGAGACAAGGCCCAGTACCGGCGGGTGACCGAGCGCAACGCGTGGTGGGGCCGGCAGATGGCCATCAACGGGCTCCACATCCACACCGGCATCGACCAGCGGGCCAAGGCGCTGCCCATCGTCTACGGCATGGCACGGTTCGCACCCTACTTCATCGCGCTGTCCGCCTCGTCGCCGTTCTGGATCGGCGAGGACACCAGGTTCGCGTCCCAGCGCACGATGGTCTTCCAGCAGCTGCCCACCAACGGCCTTCCTTACCACATGAGCGACTGGGAGGAGTTGGAGCGGTACGCCTCGCAGCTCGAGGGTGTGGGCCTCATCCAGAACCCCTCTGAAATCAGGTGGGACGTGCGGCCCTCCACCTGGGGCACTGTCGAGAACCGCACGATGGACTCGGTGCCCACCCTGATGGAGCTCGGCGCGCTGACCGCCTTCAACCAGTGCCTGGTGGAGCGCATGTCCCGGGCCATAGCCTCGGGCGAGCCCATCGACCGCCTGCCGTTCTGGTTCATGCGCGAGAACAAGTGGCGCGCGGCCCGGTACGGCCTTGCGGCAGACATCATCACGCCCCGCAAGGATGAATACCTCATCCACATCAGCGACGGCATCCTGCGCTGGGTGGAGGAGCTGACCCCGATCGCGGACCAGCTGGGTTGCGCCGAGAACCTCGCCCACGTGGCTGACCTGGTCCGTCTCGGCCCGAGCTACCTGCGCCAGCGCCGGGTCGCCGCGGCCAACGGCGGCGACCCTGTGGCCGTGACCCGGGCGGTCATAGAGGAGCTACGCGCCGGCGCTCCCTCATTCAAGGAGCCCACATGAAGCCCTTCCTGCTGCTCAGCACCCGCCCGGAGGACGACGCCGCCCTGGGCGAGTGGGAGGCCATCGCTCGCCTCGCCGGCCTCCGGGATGACCAACTGCTCCAGATCCGCGTGGAGGAAGCCCCGATGGCGCCGCCGCGGCTGGACGAGTTCTCGGGGGTGTTCCTCGGCGGTGGACCCTACAACGCCAGCGACACCGACAAGTCACCGCTGCAGCAGCGCGTCGAAGCAGACCTCAGCCGCGTCATTGCCGAGGTGGTGGAGCGGGACTTCCCGTTCCTCGGCCTCTGCTACGGCGTCGGGGCGATCACCGCGCAGCTGGGCGGCGTGGTGGACCGCAGCGTCGGCGAGGACGTGGGCGTGGTCACCGCGACACTCACCGCCCACGGCCGCGAGGATCCCCTCTTCGAGGGCGTCCCCCACTCCTTTCATGCGTTCACCGCGCACAAGGAGGGTTGCCGGGTCCCGGCTGCGGGATCCACCGTGCTCGCCACTGGCGCGGCGTGCCCGATCCAGGCGTTCCGGATCGGGCGGCGGGTCTATGCCACCCAGTTCCATCCGGAGCTGGATTCGGCCGGCCTTGCCGCCCGGATCCGCATCTACCGCGACGCGGGGTACTTCGACCCGGCCGACACCGAGCAGTTGGTGGCGTTCGCCGAGTCCTCGACGATCACCCACGCCGTGCACGGCATGCTGCGCAACTTCGTGGAGCTGGCGGCTCAGTCCAGGTAGTCGCGGAGGACCTGCGAGCGCGACGGGTGGCGCAGCTTCGACATGGTCTTGGATTCGATCTGGCGGATGCGCTCGCGCGTGACGCCGTAGACCTTGCCGATCTCGTCGAGGGTCTTCGGCTGACCGTCGGTCAGCCCGAAGCGCATCGAGACCACCCCGGCTTCCCGCTCGCTGAGCGTGTCCAGCACGTCGTTGAGCTGCTCCTGGAGCAGCGTGAAGTTGACCGCGTCTGCGGGCACCACGGCCTCGGAGTCCTCGATGAGGTCGCCGAACTCCGAGTCCCCGTCCTCGCCCAGGGGCGTGTGCAGCGAGATGGGTTCGCGGCCGTACTTCTGCACCTCGACGACCTTCTCGGGCGTCATGTCCAGCTCGACGGCGAGCTCTTCGGGGGTGGGTTCGCGGCCGAGGTCCTGCAGCATCTGCCGCTGCACGCGCGCCAGCTTGTTGATGACCTCAACCATGTGCACCGGGATGCGGATGGTGCGGGCCTGGTCCGCCATGGCGCGGGTGATGGCCTGCTTGATCCACCAGGTGGCGTAGGTGGAGAACTTGTAGCCCTTGGTGTAATCGAACTTCTCGACCGCACGGATGAGGCCGAGGTTGCCCTCCTGGATGAGATCCAGGAACAGCATCCCGCGGCCGGTGTAGCGCTTGGCGAGGGAGACGACGAGGCGGAGGTTGGCCTCGAGGAGGTGATTCTTGGCGCGGCGCCCGTCTTCGGCGATCCATTCCAGGTCTTCGACGTCTCCGGGGCTGACCTTCGTCTCGGCGGAGTGCAGACGCTCGTCGGCGAAGAGGCCGGCCTCGATGCGCTTGGCGAGCTCCACCTCCTCGACGGCGTTGAGGAGCGCCACCTTGCCGATCTGCTTGAGGTAGTCCTTGACGGGGTCAGCCGTGGCGCCCGCGGACACGACCTGCTGTTCGGGCTCGTCGGCGTCGTCGGAATCAGAGAGCGCGAAGCCCTCCTCCTCGACGAGTTCCTTGACGAGCGGCGCCTCGCTGGCTTCGTTGAACGACGAGTCGTCCACCTCGTCGAGGGAACGCTTCTTGCCGCCGACCGTGAGAACCACGTCCTCCCCCTCGCGCTTGAACTGGACCTCGACCTCACCAGTGGAGGCCTGGGCGATGGTGGGCTCCTCGGCCTTCGCGGTTCTCCCGCGGCGAGTAGCGGTCTTGGGTGCGGCCTGGCCCGCGGTGGCCGGCTTGGCAGCGGCCCGTGTGCGACGAGGGGTGGCCGGAACTGCGGACGTCGCGCTTTCGGCGGGCCTGCGTGTGCGGGTAGGCTTGCCGGTTCCTTCAGCGTCCTGGGTCACATTGGTCCTCTCGCGGGCCACTAGGGATTTCAGCGCGTGCGTCGCCCCGCTTTGGTCAAGGGTGACGCGCTCCATTCTTGCACGCGAAAACCGGCCACTCAAACGGATCGACCAGGGAAACCCCCGTCCCTGGTCAGGGTCCGGGCCCCCGCGGGTCAGACCCAGGTCGCAGTTCTTCGTTCGACTACCCGGCGCGGGAACCCTCGGGGCCTCTCGCGCGTTGTTCCGGGTGACGACTGTGCGAAAGGTAACCAGAGATATGATCACGACTGCGCGTACACGAACCAACGACGGCATCGACGGCAAGGATGCGGTGGGCCTCTACCTCGACGCCATCGCCAAGACCCCCCTGCTCAACGCCCTCGAGGAAGTAGAGCTGGCCCGCGAGATCGAGGCGGGGCTCTACGCCCAGCAGATCCTCGACGGCTTCGCCGCCTCCGAGGTGGAGGCCACCGACGACGAGCTCCAGGAGCTCGCCGTGCTCGGCGAGCGCGCCATGCAGCGCTTCATCCAGGCCAACCTGCGGCTCGTGGTCTCCGTCGCCCGCAAGTACGGGCGCTCCCAGATGCCCATGCTGGATCTTGTCCAGGAGGGGAACACCGGCCTGATCCGGGCGGTGGAGAAGTTCGACTACGCCAAGGGCTTCAAGTTCTCCACCTACGCCACGTGGTGGGTGCGCCAAGCCATTTCGCGGGGCATCGCCCAGCAGGGCCGTATCGTGCGGCTTCCCGTCCATGTGGCCGAGCAGGTCAACCAGGTCTCCGCGGTGCGCCGCAACCTGGAGCGCCAGTTGGGCCGCGAGCCGGAACTGGCCGAGATCGCCGACGAGCTGGGTCTCGAGGAGTCCAAGATCGTGGACCTGATCCGCTACTCGCGGGATCACGTCTCCCTCGACGCCCCCGTCGAGGCCGACGGCGACACGGCTCTGGGAGATCTGATCGCCCGCGAGACCTCGCCAGGCCCGGACGAGATGGTCTTGGACGCCGAGGACCGGGCGCGGCTCGAGGGCATGCTCTCCAGCCTCGACGAGCGGTCCCAGGACGTGGTGCGCCGCCGCTACGGGCTCCTCGACGGCCGCCAGGCCAAGCTCGCCGACATCGGCGTCCACTGGGGCATCACCGCCGAGCGGGTCCGCCAGATCGAGCGGCAGGCGCTGGCCACCCTGCGCGCAGGCCAGGGACTCGCTGCCTGACCCTGCCCACCTGGTTCCTCCAGACGCCGTGGCCCGTGCCCCCTCCCCCGGGGTGCGGGCCACGGTTCGTCCGGGCTCAGGAGAGGACCCGGATGAGCCCTTCCTGGGCGCAGGACGCCACCGCCTGGCCGTCCTGGAACAACCGCCCCATCGCGAAGCCGCGTGCGTGGGACGCCGACGGAGAGGTCATGTCGTAGAGGAGCCACTCGTCGACCCGCACCGGGCGGTGGAACCACATCGCGTGGTCGATCGAGGCGGCCTGCATCGAGGGTGACAGGAACTCCACGGCGTGCGGCACCGTCGACACGCTCAGGAGCGTGATGTCGGACAGGTAGGCCAGAACGGCCGCGTGCAGGAGCGGGTCATCAGGCATCGGCTCCTTCGTCCGGATCCACGCCTTCATGTTGCCTCCCCCCTCCACAAGGTCCGGCCTGGCCGCGAGCCGCACGTCGAGGGCGTCCCACTCGGAGACCAGCCGCACGCTGGCACCGAACCGCCGCTCCAGCACCTCGTGCAGCGAGGGGCAGGACTCCGGAACGCCGACGTCGCCTGGCGGGGACGCCGAATGGCTGAGGCCCTCCTCGGGCTTCTGGAACGAGGCCGTCATCTGGAAGATCACCGAATCCCCCTGGCGTGTCACCACGCGCCGGTTGCTGAAGGTGCTGCCGTCGCGCATCACCTCCACCTCGAAGTCCAGGGGCTGGTCGATGGCCCCTGGGCGTAGGAAGTAGGCGTTCAGGGAGTGCACGAGCCGGTCCGGCGGCACGGTGTGCGCGGCAGCCACCAGCGTCTGCCCCAGCACCTGCCCGCCGAAGAGCCGTTGCAGCAACGTGGTGGGGTGCGGCCCGCGGAACCGGTTCTCGCCGGTGGTCTGCAGGTCGAACAACGCGATGAGTTCGGCAACGTCCTTAGGCACGGTCACCATCGTGCCACCCGGAGTAGGGTGCAACTGCCCAATACACACGAGGCGTGCCTACGCAGGAGTGCCCCACCATGGTCGATGACAGCAGAGCAAAGCAGCCGGGCTCCGCGCCACAACGTGCCCGTCACCTCGTGATCGCCGAGCTTGTGATCAAGCACGGATCGGTCACGATTGACGACATCGTCAAACACACCGGGGTCAGCACGATGACCGCCTATCGCGACGTTCGGGCCCTCGAGGAGGCCGGGTTGTTGCAGCTGCATCGAGGCCAGGTCTCGGCGGCCGCCAGCGGGCTGCAGGAGGCCAGCGCCGTGTTCAGGCTCGACCAGGAGCCGGAGAGCAAGGCGAAGATTGCCCGACGCGTCGCGGAGCTCATCCCCACTGGCAGTTCGGTGGCACTCGATGACTCAACCAGCGGGGTCTATGTGATCCGGGAGTTGGCCAGGTCCGCCCCGATGACGGTGATCACCAACTCGCTGTTGGTGGCCCGCGAGGCCGCTCAGACCCAGGACCTGCACCTCTTCGTCACAGGCGGCACATACGAGGGCTGGGCGGACGCACTCCTGGGCCCAACAGCGATCTCCACCCTTGCGGGTCTCGACGTCGACTTCTGCGTGCTGTCCGCCTCCGGGATATCCGACGGCCGATGCTTCCATCCCTACGAGTCAGTCGTCCAGGTGAAGAAGGCGATGATGCGGTCGGCCCGGACGAAAGTGTTGGCGCTCGACCACACCAAGCTGCAGCGAAAGGCGCTGCACACGTTCGCGCGCCTGGACGAGTTCGACCACGTGATCGTGGACCCCGGAATCGAGCCCACCGACCTTCAACGGCTTACGGAGTGGGGGGCTCAGGTCACGATCGCGAGCCCATAGGCGGGCTGAACCCACACTTCACACCACTTGTGAAAGTTTTACCACGCGAGGTGGTATTTCTATCATCTTTGGTGATACTCTTCTCAAAGACGCGGCAGAGCAGCTGCGGGATTGAGGAGCTGGATTATGGGACTGCGAGTGGTGCTGGCCGCCGACCAGGCGGGCGTCTCCTACAAGGACGCCATCAAAGACATGTTGCACAACGACCCGCGCGTCGATGAGGTCATCGACGTAGGCGTGAATGCCGATACCGACCCGACGGCGTACCCCCATCTCGGCGTGGCCGGGGCGAGGAAGATCGCCAATGGTGAAGCCGACCGGGGCATCTTCGTCTGCGGGACCGGCATGGGTGTCGCCATGGCTGCCAACAAGGTTCCCGGGGTGCGCGCCAGTACTGCGCACGATTCATTCTCTGTGGAGCGTCTAGTGCTCTCCAACAACGGGCAGGTCCTCTGCCTGGGGCAACGCGTCATCGGCGAGCAGCTGGCGCTGCGGCTGGCGAACGAATTCCTCGGCTACCAGTTCGACCCCACATCGGCCTCTGCCGACAAGGTCGACGCCCTGTGCTCCTACGAGCCGCCCGCCCCCTGACCCTCGTCCACCACGTCACTTCAGGTCTTCTAGGAGAACAACGATGTTCACTGCAACTCTGGGGGTCTTCCTCCTCGGACTGGTGGTCGCCCTCGCCGGAGGTTTCGCCGGCGCGGCCATCGGGGCCAACTACGCGTTCGCCGTTACTGGTATCTGCGTCTTCGTCGCATGGGGCCTGTTCGCCGCCACGGGTTCTGGCGCAGGCTTTGACTTCCTCGCCTTCGGGCCATTCATGGGTCCGCACATCGCATTTGCCGGTGGCGTCGCCGCAGCGGCCTTCGCGCACAAGCGCGGATACGCCAACGGCCGGGACGTCTCCGAACCGCTTGCCCGCCTGGGTCGACCCAGCGTGCTCCTGGTGGGGGCGGCCTTCGGCCTTCTGGGCTACCTCACCCAGATCGGCATCTCCAAGCTGCCATGGTTCGGCACCCACACGGACTCGGTCGCATTGACCGTCGTCGTGTCGGCCGTCACGGCTCGTCTCATCTTCGGCGGCGGCAGCCTGGTGAACCCCGAAGGCATGAACCGGACCGCGTCCGGCCTGTGGGGAAGGATCGCCTCCAACGACGAGCACTTCTGGCTGAAATGGCAGCAGCGTCCCTCGCAGTACCTGACGATCGGAGCCTTCTTCGGCATCCTGGGCGGGGGCTCGTCCATCGCCCTGGCCACGTTCTTCCCCGGCGCAGAGGCATGGGCCCACACCTTCGCCTTCGGATTCTCGGCAGTGGTGATCCTGTTTCTGATCCTGGGACACGAGATGCCGGTACAGCACCACATCACCATCATCGGTGGCCTCGCCGCAGTGAGGTTCATGCCCATCCTCGCCGGTGCCGGATTCGAGTGGGGTGAGTGGGGCGAGAGCCTCAGCTGGATTGCCGTGGCCGCACTGCTTGTCGCAGCGCTGTTCGGCATGCTGTCGGCGTTTCTCGCCGAGTTCCAATCCAATCTCGTGCACGTCCGTGGCACGACCCACATTGACCCTCCCGCCATGGCGATCTGGGTCTCCACGACGATCGTGCTGACGCTCGCCAGCATCTTCAGCTGAGCGGAACGGGGAAAGAGTCATGGCCGAAGTGCCAACAGGTGTCACCACTCCGACGACATTGAAGGGTGCCTACATCTTCGATCTCGACGGGACCATCTATCTCGGCGATCACCTGCTGCCAGGTGCCGCACGGATGATCCGTGAGCTACGTCGACGAAGCATCCCGGTTCGTTTCCTCTCGAACAATCCGACGAAGGACCCGACGCAATACCAGCGCAAGCTTGCCCGGCTCGGGCTCCAGACACCCCTCGAGGATATCGCCAACACGGTGATCACCACGGTCCGCTGGTTGACCGAGAACCATCCCTTCGCCGTTCTCTTCTGTATCGGTGAGGAGCCGCTGAGGGCAGCGCTGTTGGAGGCGGGATTTCGGCTGAGTGAAGACCCAGCCGAGATCGACATCGTGATCGCCTCCTACGATCGATCGTTCGACTACCGCAAGCTCCAGATCGCGTTCGACGCCATCTGGTACCACAAACGCGCCTTCCTCATCCAGACAAACCCCGATCGGTACTGTCCGTTTCCCGAGGGACGCGGGGAGCCCGATTGCGCCGCGATCACGGCGGCCATCGAGGCCTGCACCGGGGTGACATGCGCCGTCAGCCTCGGCAAGCCGTCGCCCATCATGCTGCACGAGGCGATGGCCGGGCTGCGAGTCGACCTGTCCGACGCCGTGATGGTGGGCGACCGACTCGGCACCGACATCCAGATGGCCCTTGATGCCGGCATGCCCTCAGCCCTTGTACTGACGGGAGAGGCCACGGCCGACGATGTCGCGGCACTCCCCTTGACGACACGACCCACCTACGTCCTGGACCGCATCGACCGACTCATTCCAGCCCAACTCTGGGATGAGCTCGGGTGGACTGAGGACAACGACCACAACTGACCCTGAACACTCAACGAGGAAGGTTCTTGACCATGAGCACTGACGGCCCCTACCTGATGGGTATCGACTTCGGCACCGAAAGCTGCCGGGTCGCCATCTTCGACCTGGCGGGGCGGCCCGTGACGTTCGCCGCGACCGCCTACCGAACCCACCATCCCCGCCCGGGATGGGCTGAGCAGCACCCCGATGTCTGGTGGGAGGCCCTTCAGGCATCCTCCCGAAAGGCGCTCGCCAACTCCGGGATCCCGGCCGCATCCATCGCGGGCATCTCCTGTGACGCCACCACCATGACCGTGGTGGCGATAGACGCCCGCGGAGATGCGCTGCGGCCCGCGATCATGTGGATGGACGTCCGCGCTACTGAGCAGGCAGCCCGCGCAGAGTTGTCCGACTCCGTGGCCCGTCTATACAACGGGGCGGGCACAGCCCCGGCCACCGCAGAGTGGTACCCGTTCAAGGCAGCCTGGATCAAGGAGAACGAGCCGGAGATCTACCGGGCGGCCCACCGCTTGGTAGACGCACCCGATTGGGTCACGCACAAGTTGACAGGCGAGTGGAGCGTCAACATCAACTCCGCAGCCCTGCGCATGTACCACAACCGCGCTCACAACGGATGGCCTGAGGACTTCTACGACACCATCGGATGCGGGGATGTCTTCGACAAGATTCCGGATCGCGTGCTTGACCTCGGCACTCCGGTCGGAGGCCTCACCCCCGCAGCCGCCTCGGCGCTCGGCCTCGTGCCCGGGATCCCCGTCGCGCAAGGTCCGGCGGACGCCTGGGCCGGCCAGATCGGCTTGGGCGTGGTGACGCCGGGCAAGATGGCGCTGATCACCGGATCGTCCCATGTGCTGACCGGCCAGACAGACACCGAGATCCACGGGGCCGGCTTCTTCGGCGCCTACACCGATGGGGTCATCAAGGGCCAATACACGGTCGAAGGAGGTCAGGTCTCCACCGGCTCTGTGTTGAAGTGGTTCAAGGACAACTTCGCAAAGGACGTGGTCGCCGCCGCGGAGACCAGCGGTCTCAACGCCTACGACATCCTCAACCGCAAGTCCCGCGACATCCCTATTGGCTCTGACGGGCTCATCATCAATGAGTACTTCCAGGGCAACCGCACCCCGTACACGGACTCGAAGGCACGCGGGATCGTGTGGGGACTCTCCCTGCACCACACACCGGCCCACTTCTACCACGCCATCCAGGAGTCGGTGTGTTACGGCACGGCGCACAACCTTCGGGCCATGAAGAGCCAGGGATTCGAGGTGTCGGAGATCGTCGCGTGCGGCGGGGCCACGAACTCGCGGGAGTGGATGCAGATGCACGCGGACGTGACCGGCGTGCCGGTCACCCTCACGGAGGTCGGCGACGCTGTGGTCCTTGGCACGTGCATGCTGGCCGCCGTCGGCGCTGGGATCTACCGCGACATCCAGGACGCGTCCGATCACATGGTGCACGAGGTCGAACGGTTGGAGCCGGACCTTGAGCGTCACGAGGAGTACCAGTTCTACGTCGACCGGTATTGCGAGTCGTACCCCCAACTGGCCGACCTCACCCACCAGGTCGTCGACCACGAAGCTTCGAAGTAGAGGAGAAACACATGTCCGATCTGATCCAGGCTGCCCTCGCTGACGCTGACGACACCAAGCGTGTCGTTCTGGGCGCGAACGCAATCGACCGCGTGGCGGAGGTCTTCACCGACCTCTTCCCCGGACGTGCGGCCGTCATCATCGCAGACGAGCGGACAATGTCTGTGGCCGGCGAAGCCGTCGCTCGCGTGCTCGCCAAATCCGGGATCGACTGCCGTGAACCCCACGTGTTCCCCGGTGAGCCCGAGCTCTATGCCCAGTATGAGAACATCGCCGCCCTGCGTGGCCGTCTTGCCGAGGTCGATGCGGTTCCGATCGCGGTGGGTGCAGGAACCCTCAACGACATCGTGAAGCGGGCCACTTTCGAGCTCCAGCGTGGCTACATCATCGTCGGCACCGCGGCGTCGATGGACGGGTACACGGCCTTCGGCGCGTCGATCGCCGTCGACGGGTTCAAGCAGACCCTGGCCTGCCCCGCGCCCCAAGCGTGCATCGCCGATCTGGACGTCATGGCGGCGGCGCCCCGCGTCATGACGGCCTCTGGCTACGGCGACCTGCTGGGAAAGGTGACCTCGGGAGCAGACTGGATTCTGGCCGACGCCCTCGAGGTTGAGCAGATTGATCCCGCTGTCTGGGAGAAGGTCCAGGGCAGCCTCCGAACAGCCGTCGCCCAAC
Organism: Tessaracoccus luoxuelianae; assembly: GCF_054483915.1. NCBI lineage: Bacteria > Bacillati > Actinomycetota > Actinomycetes > Propionibacteriales > Propionibacteriaceae > Tessaracoccus > Tessaracoccus luoxuelianae. The sequence continues at coordinate 2,388,692 of NZ_CM137013.1, forward strand.
CGGCGGCGCTGGCCATGGGTGAACCGGACGCCGTTGGCCGCCTGGCTGAGGGGCTGATCATGTCCGGGCTTGCGATGCAGGCGCACCAGTCCTCACGGCCGGCCTCCGGCGCCGAACACCAGTTCAGCCATCTGTGGGAGATGGAGGGGCACGGCGTCGACCAGGTGCCGCGGCTGTCGCACGGCTTCAAGGTCGGCCTGGGAACCGTGGCGATCGCGGCCCTCTACGAGGAGCTGCTCAGATTCGACATGTCACAGTTCGATGTGGACTCGGCGGTGGCGGCGTGGCGTTCGCACGGTGACCTCGAAGAGTACGTGCGGACCTTGAACCCGAACCCGAAACTGGTCGACGAAACGGTGGAACAGACGCTCTCCAAGTGGATCTCACCGGTCGAGTTGAGGGCCCGGCTGATCAAGCTGGTCGAGAGCTGGGACCGGATCGTGCCACGGCTGCGCGAGCAACTTCTGCCAGCTGACGAGTTGCAGCGTCGGCTCAGGGCAGCCGGAGCGCCGGCTCATCCTGCAGACATCGGTCTGGACTGGGATCGCTTTCGCCAGACGTACCTTCGCGCCCAGACCATTCGGAAGCGCTACACGGTCCTGGATGTGGTCTTCGAGGCCGGTCTTCTCGACGCAATAGTGGAAGGCCTGTTCTCAAGTGAGGGATTCTGGGGCCGCCAGGAGTCGTGAGTGCCACTCATCGGGCCTGGCGGATGGCCTGTCTGATGCGTTTGGCGGAGACGGGCACCGCGGTGCGCAGCTGCTGCGCGAACAGGCTCACCCGGAACTCCTCCAGGAGGAAGGCGATCTCCTCGACGGCCGGGGGCAGCGGGCCGCTGGGCAGGGAGTCGGTCAGCTCGGCGTAGGCGTCCTCCACCTCGTCGATCTCCGCCTGGAGCCGGGCGTCGCGCTCCGGTTGCTCGGCCGCCGCGCGTAGCCTGGCGACCGCGGCCTGCGCGTAGCGGGGAAGGTGGGCAAACCATGGGTCCGGTGTGGCTGAGATGAAGCGGTTGAACAGGAGGTTGTCCAGCTGCGCGGCGACATCGCGGCGCACCGGGGCCTGCTCAGGGAAACCTGGCAGCAGCAGCCGGGCCTGCGTGGCCGCAGCCAAGGCCTGCGCTGCGGTGGAGACCACCTGGCGGGTGCGCCCGGGGCACTCCTGACGCACAGCCAAGGCGACCCGCGCGTAGTCCGCCTCGGTCCGGACCTCGACGATGGGGCCCTGCTCCGCGGCGAGCTGTTCCCCCGCCTTCAACCAGGCGTCGGCGAGAAGCTCGGGCACCGTCGGGTAGGCCGAGTCCGCCAGGGACAGCTTCTCCTGCCTGCCCAGGTGTCCCACCACCCACTTCGTGGGGTCAGGATTGGTGAGGGTGAGGAGCCGGCGGACGCCCAGCGTGTGCGAGCGTGCGGCCTTCTGCGGGGAGTCCAGGACCTGCAGCCCCACGGTGGTGCCCTCATCGACGAGGGCCGGGTACCCCACCACCCCCCTCCCCACGGCGGTCTCCTTGGAGATGGCCCCGAAGGTCCAGGCCCGCTGGCCGGTGCTGGCCCGCTCCCCCGCGGAGGCGGTCAGCTTGGCCGTGACCTTCGGTGCCAGCCGGGCCGCCAACGCGTCCAGGTCGTCGCCGCGGGCGACCTCGCGGCCGTTGTCGATCACCACGAACGTGGGGCGCAGGTGGCTGCCGAGCAGCTCCGGGTGGAAGTTCGCGCCGTCGACGACGGTGCCCGTGAGGGCGGTGAGGGCCCGCCCGAGCGCGTCGGTGAAGCTCCCCTGTCCGACCTCCTCGCGCCCGGCGAGCCAGGCCAGCGCCTTGGCCGCGAAGTCCGGGGCGGGCACGAAACTGGTCCGCAGCGCCTTGGGCAGGGAGCGGATCAGCTCGGTGGCCAGCTCCCTCCTCAGTCCGGAGACCTGCCAGCTGAAGCGGGCGCCGTCGAGCTGGTTGAGGAGCTCCAGCCGCACGGTGATGGTGACGCCGTCGCCGCCTGCTCCCGGATCGAAGACGTACTGGATGGGTAGCTTGTGCTGACCGACGGTCCACCTGTCCGGGAAGTCCGATGGCCGAAGCTGGGTGGCGTCCACCACCGCGTCGTCGATCATGAGGGTGGGCCACTGCTCGCGCGGGATCCCGCGCAGCCACTTGTCCAGCGTGGCGCCCGAGACCACCTCTGGCGGGATGCGGGCGTCGTAGAACTCGTAGAGCGCCTCGTCGGAGATGAGGAGGTCCGGGCGCCGCATCCTGTCGGTCATCTTCGTGGCCTCGTCCAGGACTGCCCTGTTGGCCGCCACCAGCGGCTGGCGCGTCTCCCAGTCCCCCTCGACCAGGGCGCTGCGCAGGAAGATCTCACGCGCCTCGACCGGGTGCTCGGAGGCGTAGTCCGCGCGACGGCCCGCGACGATCGGCACCCCGAACAGCGTCACCCGCTCGCTGGCCACCACGCTCGCGGAGCGAGAGGACCATCGGGGCTCGGACAGCGTTCGGGTGAGCACGTGCCCGCCCACCTCCTCGATCCACTCCGGCCGCACCTCCGCCACCGTGCGCGCCCAGAGCTGAGACGTCTCCACCAACTCGAAGGCCATCACCAGCGGCGGGGTGGAGCGGGCCAGCGACGAGCCGGGCTGGATGGCGAACCGCGCCCCCCGTGCGCCCTGATACAGCGTGAGCGGGCGGCGCTTGCCCGGCTGCGGCTTGGCCTTCTCCTGCTCCACCAGCCCCACGTTGGACAACAGCCCGGTCAGCAGGCAGGTGAGCACGTCCGGCATCGGGCCCCGGCCTGAGGCGTCCAGGTCCAGCTCCTTGACGGCCTCCCGCAGCTGCGAGACCAGATCCTCCCATTCGCGGAACCGGATGAAGCTGAGGTACTCCTCGCGGCACATCCGCCGGAACGCGTTGCCGGAGAGCTCGTGGCGACGCTTCCTCAAATAGGTCCAGATGTTGAGCAGCACCTCGAAGTCGCCGCCCTCCAGGGTGGGCTTGGCGGGGCTGTCCTTGCGGGTGCCGCTGTGGGCAGTGTGGCGCAGGGGCGCGCCGTCCGTGGCCGGCTGGGCGGCGTCCTCGACGCCCCAGAAACGACGGTGGGACTGGTCCGCCTGCGCCTGGAAGGCCGCGGGACGCTCACGGACGTCCGGGACCGTCAGACCGGCCACCACCACGAGGACCGTGCCGAGGGTGTGGCGCCTGGACCCCTCGATCAGCATCCTGCCCAGGCGCGGGTCCACCGGCAGCCGGGCCAGCATGCGTCCGGTGCGGGTGAGCCGGACGTGGTCGTGACGTTTGCGGGGATGGAGCGCGCCCAGTTCGGTGAGCACCCGAACACCGTCGTTGATCTGGGAGACCACCGGCGCCTCGACGAAGGGGAACGACTCGACATCGCCCAGACCGGCCTGCGCCATGAGGAGGATGACGGTGGCGAGGTTGGTGCGCAGGATCTCGGGTTCCGAGTACAGCGGCCTCGACTCGTAGTCCTCCTCGCTGTAGAGCCTGATCGCGATGCCCGGGCCGAGGCGTCCGCAGCGGCCGGCGCGCTGGTTGGCGGAGGCCTGCGAGACCGGCTCGATGGGCAGCCGCTGCACCTTCGTGCGCGCGGAGTAGCGCGAGATGCGGGCCGTGCCGACGTCGACCACGTAGCGGATCCCGGGCACCGTGATAGAGGTCTCGGCCACATTGGTGGCGAGCACCACCCGCCGGCCGCTGTGCGGCTGGAACACGCGCTGCTGCTCGGCGGACGAGAGCCGGGCGTACAGCGGCAACACGTCGAGGCCGGTGCCCAGCTTGTCGATGGCCTCGGCGGTGTCGCGGATCTCCCGCTCCCCACTGAGGAAGACGAGGATGTCGCCCACCGCGGACTCGGTGACGATCTCCTCCACAGCGGAGGCGATCGCGTCGATCTCGTCCTGGTCCTCCTCGAGCGGCCGGTAGCGCGTCTCGACAGGGAAGGTGCGCCCCGACACCTCGACCACGGGCGCGCCGTCGAAATGCTCCGAGAAGCGGGCCGTGTCGATGGTGGCCGAGGTCACGATGATCCTCAGCTCGGGCCGCCGCGGCAGCAGCTGCTTGAGGTAGCCGAGCAGGAAGTCGATGTTGAGGCTGCGCTCGTGGGCCTCGTCGATGATGATCGTGTCGTAGCGACTGAGGAGGCGGTCGTGGGTGAGCTCGGAGAGCAGGATGCCGTCGGTCATCACCTTGACCCTGGTCTGCGCCGTCACCTTCCGGGTGAAACGCACCTGGTAGCCGACGAAATCGCCCAGCTCGACGCCGCACTCCACCGCGATCCGCTGCGCCACGGTGCGGGCCGCGATCCGCCTCGGCTGGGTGTGGGCGATCCGCTCCCTCCCCGCCAGGAGGCAGATCTTGGGCAGCTGAGTGGTCTTGCCGGAGCCGGTCTCCCCGGCCACCACCACCACCTGATGGTCGCGGATGAGCCCCGCGATGCGTTCGGCCTCCGCCGCGATCGGCAGCGACGCGACGACTTCGATGACGGGCTGGTCCGTGGGTGGCGGCAGCGTCATCGAGTGATGAAGAGCGGGCATTCAGCGTGGGCCATCAGCCCTCGCATCAGCCCACCGAGGCTGAAGCCCGGAATGTGGGACTCCCCCACCCCGAGCACCAGCAGGTCGTAGCCGGCGCTGCGGCTGACGAGCTCGTTGATGGGGCTGTCCGCCGCCACGAGTACCTCGTAGGCGACGCCGGGGTGCTTCTCCGCGACAGTCTTGGCGATGGCCTCGATGCCGCCCTTCGCGAAGCGCACCTGCTCGTCGAGCTGGTTGGGGCTCAGTTTGCGGGCGAACAGGCCGACGGGGGGCTGGACGGCGTGCACGATCTCCAGCTTCGCGCCGAGCCGCTCGGCCTGAAGGAAGCCTGCCTCGAGGATCGTCTCCGAGCCGGGATCCGTCTGCAGGCCCACGCCCACGACTCCCTTACCGCCCACCGGATTCGGGTGGGCCGCTGCCGAGATGACAACGACCGGGCATGCCGCGTTGGCCACCACGGCCACGGAGGTGGAGCCCACGAACATGCGCTCCAGGCCGGTGGCGGCCCGGCGGCCCACCACGACGAGGTCCGCGACCTCGCTCAGCCGCGACATCACGCCGCCCGGCGAGCCCATCACCACCTCGGTCTTGATCTTGTCCTCGGCGAGGCCCATCTCCAGGGCGACATCCTTGGCCTGTTCGTTGGCGGTGGCGCCGGCGGACTGCAGGATCTCCGGGTCGTAGACCACGCCCCAGGCGCCTGCCATCAGGGTGTCGTCGACAGCGTTGACGAGCAGGAGTTCCCCGCCGTAACGCAGCACGGTGCCGGTGCCGAACCGGACGGCGCGCAGACCGTCGTCGCTTCCGTCGACTCCGACCACCACCAGCGGTGAGGTGCGTTCAGTCATGGTGGACTCCTAACTCTTGAAGGTTCCCGAGACGACGCGGCCGGCGATCGTGCTTGCCGTGATGGCCAGCCCTACGGTCAGGCCGCCCTCGAGCCAGCTGATGCTGGAGACCGCGGCGTCCGCCGGCCCGCTGATCCCGCGCACGAGCACGGACCATCCCGTTGCGGTCTCCTGGTCGATCTCGTCGACCTGGAAGGCCACCTCCGTGGGCGCCGCCAGGCCCGCAAGGAACGACTCGTGCGTGGTGTGGAAGACGATGACGCCCTCGACGACGCGGAAGTTGACCGGCACCACGGAGATCCCCTCCGGGGAGCTCCACGCGACGCGCCCGACCACCGCGTCCGAGACCAGCGCCCAGCACTCATCGGCGTCGAGCCGGGAGAAGTAGGTCACTGCCTGGGGGTCCGTCGTCATGACTCCACTCTAGTGCTCACCAGAGGCGGCTGCGGCCGTCAGAACGTGGTGCGGCCACCCAGCTTGGTGGCCAGTTCGTCGTCGATGCCGTCGGCGATCTGACTCAGGGCGGAGAGGGCCTGGTGGAGATGAGCCGGCACGAAGGGTTGGGCCGCCACCGACAGCTGGACGAAGACCCGGTCCCGGTGCAGCGCGAACCGCCCGTACCGGGACTCGACGTTGAGGTCGTTGAGCACCTCGCAGGCCCTCGACCGGCCCGTGACGTCGTGGACCAGCGCCGAGAAGAGGACCAGCTCGGCGCCGTCGGGGGTGGAGCGCAGGAACACCATGGTGGAGCCCACGCGGATGGCCACGTCGCCCAGCTCGTTGCGCAGCGTGGGGTGCCGGTAGGTCCGACGGAGCTCCTCGTCGACCAGCGAGTCCAACTCCGCCCGCGACCCCGGCATGACGGCGGTCTCCTCCCGCGACAGCTTCCGTGGGGACAGCGGCGCCCATGCGGTGTTGCCCTGAAGGATCTCGGCGAGTTGGTCCGGTTCGAGGAAGACGGGGTGCAGCACCCCGAACACCCCCGTGAGCGTCTGGGTGGCCAGTTCCGCGAGGGTGGAGGACGACTCCTGGTCCGCCTCCGTGTGGTAGCTGTCCGAGCTCTCATCCGGCGCGCCCCAGCCCAGCTCCCGCAGGGCGGCGGCCTCCGCCGGAGAGGGCGCACCGTCGTCTGCGCCGATCACGTAAGCAGTCACCACCAGGGGCGAGGTCATCGAAAAACGCAGGCCGGGGCGCAGCGCGGCGGCGTCGGTGTTGGCCACGGAGATGGTGAGGTCTGCGCTGGCGTCCATCACCGAGAGCACCTCGTCGAGGCGGAGGGTGAACTCCGCCCAGGCATGCCTCTGGGTGACGTCGAAATCGAAGTCCTGATAGTCGGCCATGGTGGTCACTCCACCTCCTCCTGCGTCAACCTAGCAAACACCAGCGTCCGCGCTGGTGCCTAGGCTGAGCGGCATGTGGGCAGCGCTCGAGGGATTCAGCACGATCGGCCTGGTGATGGCCGTGGGGTTCGTGCTGGCGCGCGCCCGCCTGGTGGGACGCTCGGCCCAGCGGGCCCTGGGGGACGTGGCATTCTTCGTGGGCCAGCCCGCCCTGGTGCTGGTCGCGGTCGCGGAGGCTGACCTGGAGCTCCTGTTCGGATGGCACGTGGTGGCGTTCGGCGGGGCCTGCATCGCCACCGGGCTCACGTTCGCGCTTGTCATGGCCCGACGGTGGCGCACGGGCCGCGCCGAAGCCACCATGGGGTACCTCGCCACCAGCTACGTCAACGCGGGCAATCTCGGCATCCCCATCGCCGCCTTCGTCCTGGGCGACCCGGCGTGGGCGGCGCCCGCCATGCTGCTCCAGGTGTTGGTGCTGCAGCCGACCGCCGTGGCCGTGCTGGAGTCGTCCCCCTCAGGGCGGGGACGCTCCGTGGTGCGCAGCTTCGTCACCCATCCACTGGTCCTCGGCGGCTTAGGCGGGCTGGCCCTCAACCTCAGCGGCCTGCAGCCTCCCGCCATGGTGTGGGCGCCCGTGGGCCTGTTGGCCGATCTCGGCATCCCGGCGATGCTGTTGGCGTTCGGCATGTCGCTGCATTCGAGCCCGCTGCCGCGTCAGCTGTCACGCAGAGCGGTGGCGGCGATCCTCACCAAGTCCTTCGTCGTCCCCGCCGTGGCGTTGCTGCTCGGACTCGCCCTCGGGCTGTCGGGCACCCCGCTGCGTGCCGCCGTCGTGTTGGCGGCGCTCCCCACGGCACAGGTGGTCTTCGTGCACGCCGTGCGCTACCGGGTGGGCGTGCGGCTTGTGCAGGCCACGACGCTCTGGTCCATGCTGCTCAGCGTGCCCGTGATCGTCGCGGCCGGGGCCCTCTTGCGGTGAGCCGGTAGACTGGCGGCTCCGCCGGCCATTCTTCTGGGAGCACCATGTTCGATCCCACCACATGGGACGCACCGTTCGCCGTCGTGGTGCTCGCGCTCTTCGTGATCGTGATGCTGCGCGCCAACGGCACCTACTGGTTGGGGCGGGCGCTGGCGGCCGGGGCCCGGCGCAGCCGGTGGGAGAGGCTCCTCGAATCGAGGCACTACGCCACCGGGGCACGGTGGCTCAACAGGTGGGGCGCGCCAGCGGTGTCGCTGTCGTTCCTCACCATCGGCATCCAGACCATGGTCAATCTCGCCGCCGGGGTGGCGCGGATGCCGCTGCGGCGCTACCTTCCCGCCGTCACCGTCGGCTGCATGATGTGGGCCTTCATGTACGGCACCGTGGGGTTCATCGGCTGGCTGGCCGTCGAGGCGCTGTGGGGCCGCTCCCCGGCACTGACGCTCGCGGTGGTGGCCTTGGCCGCTGCCGGCATCGTCTGGGCGGTGTCCCGGCGCGACCGCGTCCCGGCTGCGGTGCCCGCAGAGTAGTCTCACCCCGTCGAACCACTGCGGCAGGAGGCGTCATGGCGGACCAGGGTCGCACGGACCGGCTGCTGCGCTCGCTGCGCCTGCGGCCCACCGTCCCGTCCCCCGCGGGACCCGCCCCGGAGCCCGTCGCCGTCGACACTGTGCCCCGCACGGCGGCCAGCTGCATCGTCGACGCGGGGATCTACGTGGCGGGTCGGCGGATCGCCACGCCGGGCACGTTCGAGGAGGCGTTCCGGCTGCTCGACGAACATCCCGAGGGATTCGCCTGGATGGGGCTCTACCGCCCGCGACACTCGGACATGTCGCTGCTGGCCGAGGAGTTCCGGCTCAGCCCCCTGGCCGTGGAAGACACCATCACCGCGCATCAGCGGCCCAAGTTCGAGCGCTACGAGGACGTGCTGTTCCTGGTCCTGAGAGCCGCGCAGTACATCGACCGCAGCGAGACGGTGGACTTCGGTGAGGTCCACGCCTTCGTCGGCGACCGGTTCGTGGTCACGGTGCGGCACTCGGAGACCCCGGACCTCACCCGCGTCCGTCAGGAACTGGAGGGCACGCCGTCGGTGCTGGCCAAAGGTCCCAGCGTGGTGCTGCTCCGGCTGCTGGACGGGATCGTCGACGACTACACCCCCGTCGCGATGGGCATCGAGAACGACATCGACGAGATCGAGACGCAGGTGTTCACGGGCAGCTCGCGGGTGTCGCGGCGCATCTATCAGCTCTCCCGCGAGGTGATCGACTTCCAGCGCGCGGTTCGGCCCCTCAAACAGATCATCGAGGGAGTCCGGGGAGATCGGGTCTTCGCCTCAGCCGGCGAGCGCAGACGCCAGGAGCTCCGCGACATCGAGGACCACGCCATCGCCATGATCGAGCGGATCGACGCCCTCCGCGAGACCCTGAAGGGCACGCTGGACCTCAACATCTCGCTCCAGGCCCAGCGGCAGAACGAGGAGATCAGCAACATGACCGCCGCCAGCCTCAAGCAGGCGGAGGAGACGCGCCGGATCGCCGCCTGGGCGGGTGTGCTCTTCGTGCCGAGCCTGGTCACCGGCACCTACGGCATGAACTTCCACACCATGCCGGAGCTCGCCTGGGTGTGGGGCTACCCGTTCGCCTTGGCGCTGATGCTGGTCACCGGCGTGGGGATGTACACGGTGTTCAAGCTGAAGGGCTGGCTGTAGCGCTCTCCTCCACAGCCCTCAGGAGAGCTTGCGGGCCGCGCCCTTGTCCGCGGACTGCGCCAGCATGCCGTAGATCTTCAGGGCCGTGGAGACCTCGCGTTCGCGGGCCTGCGGCGCCCAACCGGCGGCGTCCTGCGCGGCGCGGCGCGCAACGAGAGTGGCGTCGTCCACGTTGAGCGTGATGGAGCGGTTGGGGATGGAGATGGTGATGGTGTCGCCGTCCTCGATGAGGCCGATGGCACCGCCCGAGGCCGCCTCAGGCGACACGTGGCCGATGGACAGGCCCGAGGAGCCTCCTGAGAACCGGCCATCGGTGATCAGGGCGCATTGCGGTCCGAGGCCGAGCGCCTTGAGATACGCCGTGGGGTACAGCATCTCCTGCATGCCGGGGCCGCCCTTGGGACCCTCGTACCGGACGATGACGATGTCGCCGGGCTGGATCCGCTTGCCCAGGATGGCCTCCACTGCGTCGTCCTGGGACTCTGTGACGACGGCGCGCCCGGTGAACTCCCACTGGGACTCCGGCACCCCGGCGGTCTTGACGATGGCGCCATCGGGGGCCAGATTGCCCTTGAGTACCGCGAGACCGCCGTCCAGGGTGTAGGGGTGGTCGACGGAGCGGATGCAGCCGCCCTCGGCGTCGGTGTCCAGCGTTTCCCAGCGGTTGGTCGACGAGAATGCCTCGGTGGTGCGGACTCCGCCGGGGGCGGCGTGGAACAGCTCGACCGCCGCGGGGGTGGCCTTGCCGCTGCGGATGTCCCAGCTGCCGAGCCACTCCTCCATGGTGCGGGAGTGGACCGTCGACACTGCGTCGTCCAGTTTGCCTCCCCGGTACAGCTCGCCGAGAATGGCAGGCACTCCACCGGCGCGGTGCACGTCCTCCATGTAGTACTTCGGCGAATTGGGCGCCACCTTGGCCAGGCAGGGCGTGACGCGCGAGATGGCGTCGATGTCGTCCATGGTGAAGTCCACGCCCGCCTCCTGCGCGGCGGCCAGCAGGTGCAGCACCGTGTTGGTGGAGCCACCCATCGCCACATCCAGCTTCATGGCGTTGGAGAAGGCCGCCTTCGTGGCGATGGAGAGCGGAAGGACAGAAGCGTCCTCCTCGTCGTACCAGCGGCGACACAGCTCGACGATCAGGCGGCCGGCCTCCTGGAACAGGCCCTTGCGGGCCGACGCGGTGGCCAGCGTGGACCCGTTGCCGGGAAGCGCGAGGCCGACCGCCTCCAGAAGGCAGTTCATGGAGTTGGCGGTGAACATGCCGGAGCAGGAACCGCAGGTGGGACAGGCGTTGGCCTCGATGCGGCCCAACTCGTCGTCGGTGACGCTCGGGTCCACGGCCGAGACCATGGCGTCGACGAGGTCCAGCGACTTCACGACGCCGCCCTCCTTGACCACGGCCTTGCCTGCCTCCATGGGGCCGCCCGAGACGAACACGGCGGGGATGTTGAGGCGGAGGGCGGCCAGGAACATGCCGGGGGTGATCTTGTCGCAGTTGGAGATGCACACCAGAGCGTCCGCGCAGTGCGCGTTGGCCATGAACTCCACCGAATCGGCGATCAGCTCGCGGCTGGGCAGCGAGTAGAGCATGCCCCCGTGGCCCATCGCGATGCCGTCGTCGACGGCGATGGTGTTGAACTCGCGTCCGATGCCGCCCGCCTCGGCGATAGACTCGGAGACCAGCTTGCCCATGTCGCGGAGGTGGACGTGGCCCGGCACGAACTGGGTGAAGGAGTTGGCCACGGCGACGATCGGTTTGCCCCAGTCCGAGTCCGTGATGCCCGTGGCGCGCCAGAGGGCGCGGGCGCCGGCCATGTTGCGGCCGTGGGTGGTGGTGCGGGACCGGAGTGCCGGCATGAGGATCCTCCAAGGGCAGGCTTCGTACCCACCAAGGGTACCCTCCGGCCGTCACCGCGCCCGGCTGGTCCGCGGCCGACCTGGGTCCGCGGCGGCTACTCCCCCGTCGCGAGGGGACGGGACGTGTGGCTGTACTGGGACCAGGAGCCGGGGTAGAGCCGCCCCCTCCCGAGCCCGGCGTATTCCATCGCGATCAGGTTGTGGCAGGCGGTGATGCCCGAGCCGCAGGTGGAGATGACGGCGGCGGCGTCGTCGACCGCTGCGAAGCGCCCGCGCAGCTCCTCGGGGGTCTTGAATCGGCAGCCGTCTGTGAGGTTGCCGGTCATCGGATAGTTGCGTGCCCCGGGGATGTGGCCCGCCCTGGGGTCCAGATGCTCCGCCTCACCACGGAAGCGTTCGGGTCCGCGGGCGTCGATGACGAACACACCCGCTGCGGTCTCCTCGATGTCCGCCAGGGCTGAGTCCGGCCAGGACCTCACGGAGAACTCTCCATGGGGTCGCTTGGGCACCTCTGCGGTGAGGGGGCCGTCCCAGGCCTGGAGGCCTCCGTCGAGGAGGGCGGCGTCGTGGCCGAGGATGCGCAGCAGCCACACCAGGCGGGCGGCCATGGCCCCGCCTGCGTCGTCGTAGGCCACGATCGTGTCCGTGTCGCTGATGCCCAGGTGGGCCAGTCCTTCGGCGAAGGTGGCCGGGTCCGGGAGCGGGTGGCGGCCCCGGGCCTTCGACGGCGGGTCCGCCAACACGTCGTCCATGGCGACGAACACGGCCCCGGGGAGGTGGCCGGCGGCGTAGGCGTCGCGGCCCGAGCGCCCGTCGAGGTAGTGGCGCACGTCTGCGACGATCGCGTCGGGATGGGCGGCGAGCCAGCCCTGGTCAACCACTGGAGGAATCACGAGCCCAGCCTACGACCCCTGCTCCGGGCTCGCCGCCCGCCCAGGGTCAGGCCGCTCCCCATAGCAGCCGGGACTCTCAGCGGGCGGCCGACACCAGCGCCAGCAGCGCGTCGGCGTATGCCTCGGCGGGGTCGTCGGCGATGAAGGAACGGGCGGGTTGGCTCGGGATCTCGATCACGACGGCATACTCGCCTGTCTGTGATCTGCCGAGCGAACGGAACGTGCCGCCCAGCAGCTCGCGCAACTGGTCCTCGCGCGGCAGCCACAGCGCCTTGTCCGCCGGCACCGAGTCCAACGCCCATTCGGTGGTGCCGTTGAAAGCCAGCAGAGTCCCCGTGGCGTGGTCTCTGGCCTCCACAACCATGTTGGCCAGCGTGAACACTTCGTCCTCGAGGTCGAGCGCCTGAACCAGGAACCGGTCCCCCTCCGCGGGTTTCCAGACCACGCCGGCGCTCGCCAACCGTTCGGCCGTCGAACGTGAAATCATCTCTCTTCTCCTTCGTGCCTGTGGCGGGTCACAGGACCTTGCTCAGGAAGTCCTGCGTCCGTGGTTCCCGTGGGGAGCCGAACAGCTCCGACGGCGGGCCCTCCTCCACAATGGTGCCCTCCGCCATGAACAGGACCCTGTCGCACACCTCGCGGGCGAATCCCATCTCGTGGGTCACGATCACCATCGTCATGCCCTCCGCGGCCAACGTGCGGATGACCGCAAGCACCTCCCCCACCATTTCGGGGTCGAGGGCGCTGGTGGCCTCGTCGAACAGCATCACATCCGGCCGCATCGCCAGCGCCCGCGCGATCGCGACGCGCTGCTTCTGCCCGCCTGAGAGCTGTGCCGGTCTGGCATCCACCTTCTCGGAGAGCTGGACACGGGTAAGGAGCTCGAGTGCCCTGTCGCGGGCCGCCGCCTTGGACATCCGCTTCAGCTGCACCGGGGCAAGCATGATGTTCTCCGCGACCGTCATGTGCGGGAACAGGTTGAAGTGTTGGAAGACCATGCCGATCCGCTGACGGACCACGTCGATGTCGGTCTTGGGGTCCGTCAGATCCTGGCCCTCGAAGACGATCCGGCCACTCGTGGGCTCCTCCAGCTTGTTGAGGCAGCGCAGGAAGGTGGATTTGCCGGAGCCTGATGGCCCGATGACGGTGACGACCTCACCCTCCCGGATCGAGACGTCCAGACCCTTGAGCACCTCAAGGGTGCCGAATGACTTGCGCAGGTCCTTGACCTCGAGAAGTGGACTGTTCTGCGTGGTCACTTGTTGAACCTCCGGTCGACGGCGTTGGACAGCATGGTCAGGGCCTTGATGACGATCAGATAGAGCGCACCCACGATCAGCCAGATCTCCGCGGATCGGAAGTTGTTGGCGATGATCTGCTGGCCTTGATAGGTCAGCTCGGCCAGTCCGAGGACGGCCAACAGCGACGTGTCCTTCAGCGTGATGACGAACTGGTTGATGAACGACGGCGTCATGATCTTCACCGCTTGGGGAACGACAACCTTCTGCATCGACGTCATCCACGGGAGGCCGAGTGAGCGGGCCGCCTCGAGCTGGCCCGGGTCCACCGACTGGATGCCGCCGCGGACGATCTCTGTCATGTAGGCGCCGGCGTTGAGGGCCAGCGTCAGGATGCCGGCCACCAGCACGTCGAGCTTCACCCCTGTGAGCGTCGGCAGCCCGAAGTAGATGAAGAACGCCTGAACCAGCAGCGGCGTCCCGCGGAAGATGTCGACGTAGACGCTAGCGATAGCGTTGAGCACCGCGTTTCCACCGACCTTGAAGAACCCGAGGACCAGACCGAGAATCAGCGCGAACAGCAGAGACAATGCGGTGGCCGCGATGGTCATCAGCATGCCCTTGCTCAAGGCGGGCAGGCTGGTGACCAGCAGGTCGATGAAGCCCAGGCGACCCGTATCAGTGGGTGCCTGAAGATAGGTGTCGAGCACCGCCTGGTAGGAGCCGTCGGCCTTCATCTCGGCGAGGCCGGCGTTGAACGCGGCGAGCAGTTCGGGGTTCATCCCCTTGTTCACTGCGAACCCGTACTGGCCTCCGGGCTCCTTGGGCGTCACGGCCTTGAGCCCGTTGCCCTGCTTGATGCCGTAGGCCAACACCGGGTAGTCGTCGAAGACGGCGGCCGCGGTGCCGGCGTTGACCTCGGAGTACATGGTGTCTGCCTGGGGCAGCGCCTTGACCGTGAAGCCGTACTGGTCCTTGATCGATTCGGCGAAGGCCAACCCCTCCGAGCCCGTCTTGGCGACGACCGTCTCACCCTCGAGGTCCTCATACGTTGCGATCGCAGAGTCCCCCTTCACCGCCATCTGGATGCCCGAATCGAAGTACGGATCGGAGAAGTCGAAGATCTCCCTGCGCTCGTCGGTGATCGACATGCCGGCGATGACACCCGCCACCTGGTTGGACTGCAGGGCCTGGAGGGCCGCGTCGAACCCCACCGACTTCACGTCGACCTCGAACCCCTTGCGCTCGGCGATGGCGTAGAGAAGATCGATGTCGATACCGGTCAGCTCACCGCTGGCGTCTCTGAACTCGAAGGGCGCGAACGTGGTGTCCGTGGCGATCGCGTAGGTCTTGCCGGCGACAAGCGGATCGATCCCGGAGGCGGGCTCGCCACCGGCACCGCCCCCGCCGTCGTCCAGGTACTCGTCGAGGATCTGCTGGTAGGTGCCGTCCTCTTTCATCGCAGCCAGCTGCGCGTTGAACTCGGCGAGCAGGGCCCCGTTCTGACCCTTGCTCACCGCGAATCCGTAGGACCCTCCGGGCTCCTTGGCGGTGACGGTCTTGAGTCCGTTGCCCTGCTTGATTCCGTAGGCCAGAACCGGGTAGTCATCGAAAACCGCCGCTGCCGTGCCGGCATTGACCTCGGAGTACATGGTGTCTGCCTGAGGAAGCGCCTTGACCGTGAACCCGTACTCACCCGCGATGGACTGAGCGAACTTCAGGCCCTCCGAGCCGGTCTTGGCGACGACAGTCTGATCGCGGAGGTCCTCGTAGGACGCGATGGTGGAGTCCTGTTTGACTGCCATCTGGATGCCGGATTCGAAGTACGGATCGGAGAAGTCGAACGTCTGTCTGCGCTCGTCGGTGATCGACATGCCCGCAATGACCCCGGCGACCTGCCCGGACTGCAACGACTGCAGGGCGGCGTCAAAGCCCACCGACTTGATGTCGACGGTGAAGCCACCGCGCTCGGCCACCTCACGGATCAGGTCCATGTCGATGCCGGTCAGCTCGCCGCTGGTGTCGCGGAACTCGAACGGCGCGAATGTGGTGTCGGTGGCGATCGCGAACGTCTTGCCCACCACATCGGGGTTGGGGGAGGGTGCGGCCTGCGCGACGGGCACCGCGAGGAGGCCGCCGGCCATCAGCACCGCGACCGCCGCCGAGAGCCGACGCACGTGACCCGACAGATCCAGACTTCTCACAGCGGCGTTCCTCTCCCTGGGCGCCCTGGATGGACGCTGGCTGAACGATATCCCCATCAGAGAGGGCCAAGGCCTCGGATCCTGAAAGGGGCGGCCCGGCTCATCGCCGGACCGCCCCTAGCAGACTCAGATCAGCTGCAGCCGCTGGTGGAGCCGCAGCCCTCGCAGACGTAGCAGGACCCGCTGGGCCGCATCTTCGTGCCGCACGTCATGCACAAGGGGGCGTCGACCTCCCGGCCGGTCAGCGACTCCATGAGCTCCGCCGTCGTGTGGGCCGTGGTGAAACCGGCCGTCGACGGCGCGTCGATCAGTGAGGGCTGACGAGCCCCGTCGACCTGGAAGTCATCGCCTGCGTCGTTGCGCAGGGAGTCCGCCTCGGACATGGCCGCCTCGTCCTCCTCGGAGAGGTAGGACCCGGTCTCGACGTAGCGTGCGCGCTCCGAGGCGGTGTAGATGCCCAGCTCGGCGCGGTCGTCGAAGCTCAGGTAGTCCAGGGCGAGGCGTCGGAAGATGTAGTCCATGAACGACTGGGCGATCCGGATGTCCGGGTCATCGGTCATGCCTGCGGGCTCGAACTTGAGGTTGGTGAACTTCTGCACGAAGCTCTCCAAGGGCACCCCGTACTGCAGACCGATCGAGACTGCGATGGAGAACGCGTCCATGACGCCGGCCAGGGTGGAGCCCTGCTTGCCGAGCTTGAGGAAGACCTCGCCGATGCGGCCGTTCTCGTAGGCGCTGGAGGTCATGTAGCCCTCGGCCCCGCTGACGGAGAAGCTCGTGGTGCGCGACGCCCGGGACTTCGGGAGGCGCTGGCGCTTCGGCCGGTACTCGATCCGAACCTCGGGCTCGGCCTTCTTCTCCTCCTTGGTCTCCCCGTTGCCCTCGGAGAGGGGTTGGCCGACCTTGCAGTTGTCGCGGTAGACCGCCAGCGCCTTGAGGCCCAGCTTCCAGCCCTGCAGGTAGACGTCCTCGATCTCCTCGACCGTGGCCGTCTCCGGCAGGTTGACGGTCTTGGAGATCGCGCCGGAGAGGAACGGCTGGACGGCCGCCATCATCCGGACGTGGCCCATCGGCTTGATGGAGCGTGCGCCCATGGCGGTGTCGAAGACCTCGTAGTGCTCGGCAGCCAGACCGGGGGCGCCGATGACGTGGCCGTTGGAGCCGATGAACTCGACGATGCCGTCGATCTCCTCGGTGCTGTAGCCGAGGCGCTTGAGGGCGCGCGGGATGGTCTGGTTGACGATCTGCATGGAGCCGCCACCGACGAGCTTCTTGAACTTGACCAGGGAGAAGTCCGGCTCGACGCCGGTGGTGTCGCAGTCCATCATGAAGCCGATGGTCCCGGTGGGGGCCAGCACCGAGGCCTGCGCGTTGCGGAAGCCGTTCTTGGCACCGAGGGTGACCACCCGGTCCCATTCGCGTGCGGCGACGGAGTACAGGTGCCTGTCGTCGATGAGCACCCGCAGGTCGTCGTTGGCGGCCTGGTGCTTGCGCATCACGCGCTGGTGCGCCTCGGCGTTGACGGCGTACCCGTTGTAGGGGCCGACGATGGCGGCGAGCTCAGCCGAGCGTCGGTAGGAGGCCCCCGTCATGACAGACGTGATGGCCGCCGCGGTGGAGCGCCCGCCGTCGGTGTCGTATCCCTTGCCCATGGCCATCAGCAGCGCCCCGAGGTTGGCGTAGCCGATGCCCAGCTGGCGGAAGTTGCGGGTGGTCTCCCCGATGGATTCGGTGGGGAAGTCCGCGAAACAGATGGAGATGTCCATCGCCGTGATGATGAGCTCGACGGCCTTGACGAACAGCTCCGCGTCGAACGTGCCATCCGGCTTGAGGAACTTCAGCAGGTTCAGCGAGGCGAGGTTGCACGACGAGTTGTCCAGGCTCATGTACTCCGAGCACGGGTTGGACGCCGTGATGGGGCCGGTGACCGGGTTGGTGTGCCAGTCGTTGATGTGATCGTGGTACTGGATGCCGGGGTCGGCGCACTCCCACGCAGCGGTGGAGATCTTGCGGAAGAGTTCCTTGGCGTCCACCTCTTCGAGGACGGAGCCGTCGGTACGCGAACGCAGCCCGAAGGGGCCACCCTCAACCACTGCCGTCATGAACTCGTCGGTGACCCGCACCGAGTTGTTGGCGTTCTGGTACTGCACGGAGGTGATGTCCTTGCCACCCAGATCCATGTCGAACCCGGCGTCGCGCAGGGCACGGATCTTGTCCTCCTCGCGCGCCTTCGTCTCGACGAACTCGACGATGTCCGGGTGGTCCACGTCCAGGACCACCATCTTGGCGGCGCGCCGGGTGGCACCCCCGGACTTGATGGTGCCCGCCGAGGCGTCCGCGCCGCGCATGAACGACACCGGGCCGGAGGCTGTGCCTCCGGAGCTCAGCAGCTCCTTCGAGGAGCGGATGCGCGACAGGTTGAGCCCGGCGCCGGAGCCGCCCTTGAAGATGAAGCCCTCCTCCTTGTACCAGTTGAGGATGGAGTCCATCGAGTCATCGACGCTGAGGATGAAGCACGCGCTGACCTGCTGCGGCGAGGGGGTGCCGACGTTGAACCAGACGGGTGAGTTGAAGGAGAAGTACTGGTTGAGCAGCATCCAGGTGAGCTCGTGGCCGAAGATCTCGGCGTCCTCCTCCGTGGCGAAGTAGCCGAAGTCCTGACCCGCCTTGGCGTAGGACGTGACCACCCTGTCGATCAGCGTGCGCAGGCTCTCCTCACGCTGAGGGGTGCCCAGCGCGCCACGGAAGTACTTGGTGGTGACGATGGTGGAGGCGTTGACGCTCCAGGAGGACGGGAACTCCACCGCGCGCTGCTCGAAGACGTTCTCCCCGGTCCGCCAGTTGGTCTGCACCACGTCACGGCGGTCCCACTCGACCTCGTCGTAGGGATGCACCCCCTTCTTGGTGAAGACCCGCTCGATGGTGAGTCCCTTGCGCGGCGCTGCGTCCTTGGTACGCGTGGCGCGTGCGGCTGTCGCGGTCATAGTCATTCCCCTCGGTTTCCTGATGTGTAGCGCTGGAAGATGTGTGTTAGCTGATGAGTGGCTGCTGTGCCGAGACGGGCCCGACGACCGCGGCGGCGCGGCTCAGATCCTTCTCGGCCGCGCTCAGGCGCAGCAGATCGATCTCGCGTTGGAAATCGTCCACGGAGTCATAGTTCTTGTAGACGCTGGCGAACCGGAGGTAGGCGACGGAGTCCAGCTCCTCGAGCGGGCCGAGGATGGCCACGCCGATCTGCTCGGCCGGGATCTCGGCCTGGCCGGACGCACGCAGCGACTCCTCGACGCGTTGGGCCAGAGCCGCCAGCTGCGCGGCCGTCACCGGCCTGCCTTTGCACGCCTTGGAAACCCCCATGATGACCTTGTCCCGGTTGAAGGACTCGACCACACCGGAGCGCTTGACGACGGTGAGCACCAACTGCTCGACTGTGGTGAACTTGCGCTCACAGACGGGGCAGACCCGCCTCCGTCGGATGGCTGACCCGTCCTCGGTTGCGCGCGAATCAGACACCTTGGTGTCTGTATTGCGGCAGAACGGGCAGTGCATGACCGGCGGGCCTTCCCTGGTGGACAGCGGAGGCCCTACCTTGCCATGCTGCAGCCGGAACCACAACTTATAGGGGAAAGACACCGCTGTAACTACTAGATGTAGGGACAGCCTAGATCGGGGTCCGCCGGAGGGCAAGGGCGAAACGCCGACGACTTCGCACCTATCGGGAGGCCGTCACATGCGCCCAGGCCGGATCCCCCGCGACGTAGTCCGTCGCCGGATCCACCTGGGCCATGCCCACGAACTGGGCGGCAGACAGGGTGAGCCCGACGGCGGCCAGGATACCGACGAACGCCACCTTCAACGCCAGCAATGGCGACGCCGTGGCCGGGCGGGCCACCTGGCACGAGGAGACAGTGCCCACGCGGCCAGGCGCGGCGGGCCTCGCCGGGCGGGCCAGGGGTCCCGCGAGCTCTGGCCGGCCGGCCGGGGACACGGTGACCACGCGACGCGCGCCGGCATGAACGACCTTGAAGCTGACTGCTTGTGCTGCGGTCATGACAACCTCTTTCCTGACCTAGAACGCCTGTTCGAAATAAACCTTAGCGCCTCCACCGCCGGAATGAAACACTCGTTCTATCCGGCGTGTCGCGGGAGCGATAGATGCAGTCCACACGAGCCCACTGACACTTTTTTCCGGGTCCCTTCGCGACACGCGTCGACATTTCGAACACACGTTCTCGCGAGCGGTAGGCTGCCGGCATGGCTGAAGAGACGAAGCGCCCACGACGAGGCCGCCCCACCAACGCATCCATCGAGGCCGAGCTCGGCAACATCGCCTCCTTCCCGGACGGGCCGGAGGATGTCCACGGGCTGACGAAGCGCCAGGTGGCCATCCTGCAGGTCGTCAAGCAGTCCATCGAAGAGCTGGGCTATCCGCCGAGCATCCGCGAGGTGGCCGCCCGCGCAGGGCTGGCCTCCACGTCGAGCGTGACCTACCAGCTCCGTGTGCTGGAGGAGAAGGGCTTCCTCCGCCGGGATCCCAACCGTCCCCGCGCCGTCGTGGTCACGATGCCCGGCGAGCAGCATCAGCTGGACCCGGCGCAGTCCTACGACGACGTCCCGAAGTCCGTCGCGGTTCCCCTCATCGGCCGCATCGCCGCCGGCGGGCCCATCCTGGCCCAGCAACAGGTGGAGGACGTGTTCGCTCTCCCCCGGCAGCTGGTCGGCGAAGGCCAGGTGTTCCTCCTGGAGGTGCGCGGGGAGTCCATGATCGACGCCGCCATCTGCGACGGCGACTGGGTGGTGGTGCGGCAGCAGTCGGACGCCAACAACGGAGACATCGTCGCGGCCCTGCTGGACGACGAGGCCACCGTCAAGACCTTCAAGCGCAAGGACGGCCAGGTGTGGCTGCTGCCGCACAACCCGGACTACTCCCCCATCGACGGCACCCACGCCCTCATCATGGGCAAGGTGGTCGCGGTGATGCGCAAGCTCTGAGGGCCTGCTTCAGCGGCTACTCCGAGCCGCGGAGGCGCCGCAGCGCGCGGACAGCGATGTCGCCGTCGGTGGTCATCCAGAACCCAGGCAGCGAGGACTTGAGGTACTCGCCGTAGCGCTTCGTGACGAGGCGCGGATCGAGTACGGCCACCACGCCCCGGTCCTCCAGGCGGCGGATGAGCCGGCCGGACCCCTGCGCGAGCAGCAGCGCCGCGTGAGTGGCTGCCACCCTCATGAATCCGTTGCCCCCGGCATCGTCGACGGCCTTCTTCCGTGCCTGCATCAGCGGATCGTCTGGGCGCGGGAACGGGATCTTGTCGATGATGACCAGCTGGCAGGTCTCCCCCGGCACATCCACGCCCTGCCAGAGCGACATGGTGCCGAACAGGGAGGTCTTCGGGTCCTCGATGAAGGTGCGGGTCAGCTCGGAGAGCTGCGCATCCCCCTGACACAGCAGCGGCAGGTCCGGAAGCTCCCGGCGGCAGTACTCCGCGGCCTGCTCGGCTGCGCGGCGCGAGGAGAACAGCCCCAAGGTGCGCCCCTCGGCCGCCCACATCAGCTGCGCGATCTCGGCGAGCGTCTCGGGGCTCATCCCGTCTCTGCCCGGCGGGGGAAGCCGCTTGGCCACGTAGAGGATCCCCTGGCGGGCGTAGTCGAACGGCGACCCGACGTCCACCCCGCGCCACGCGAAGTTGTCTGCGGGCTCGGCGTCGCCGGTGAGCCTGTCGTTGTAGTTGAGCCCGACGGAGCTGGCCGCCGCCTCGAAGGAGCCCCCGAGCTCGAGGGTGGCTGAGGTGAGCACGGCCGTGGTCTCCCCGAAAACCTGGCTCCGCAGCAGCCCCGCGACATTCAACGGCGCCACGTAGGCGGCGCGGCCCAGGATGTCGGATTCGGTCACCCAGACGACGTCTTCCTCGCTGACCTTGGCGATCCGCTCCGCCACGTCGAAGATCTCCTTCACGGCAGACGATGCCTGGGTGCGTTCGGCGTCGTCGGTGACCTTCCCGAGCGCACTGACCACCTTGCGGGTGACGTCGCGCAGCTGCGCGGCGGCGAACGGCAGCGGCGCGGAGGCCGATAGGATGCGCGTCAGATCGGATTCGGCCAGGGCCTCGCGCAGCACGTCCGCCTGGTCCAGGAAGTCCACCCCGAGGTCGTCGTCGAGCCACGGGAGGGCGCGGCGGGCGGTGCGCTCCACGACGCCAGGGGTCAGTTCGTCTGTGGCGGCGGTGGTGATCCGGCTGACCAGCTCGTGGGCCTCGTCGATGATCACCGCGGAGTGTTCCGGCAGCGCGGTGCCCCCGTGCATCGCGTTGATGGCCAGCAGCGCGTGGTTGGTGACCACCAACTGGGCGCTGCGGGCCTCCTCGCGGGAGGCCTCCACGAAGCACTCCGAGCCGAAGGGGCACAGAGCCACCCCTAGGCACTCGCGAGTGGGGATCGAGATCTGCGCCCAGCCCTTGGCGGTGTGCGACGGCGCGTCGTCACGATCCGCCAGGCCCTTCCGCTCGGCCTCCTCCTCCACCCATTCCCTCAGCGCCAGCACCTCGGCGCCAAGCCTGGAGACGTCGTCGGCCTTGCCCGCAGCCTCGGCCAGTGCGGAGCTGCCCAGCAGCGAGTCCTGTTCGGCCGAGCCGCCTGCCCGCGCCCGGTACAGGCAGGCGTAGTTGGTGCGCCCCTTGAGGATGGCGGCCTTGGGCCGGGTTCCCGTCACCTCCTCGACGGCGTCGAGAGCGGTGGGGATGTCCTTGCTGGCCAGCTGCGCCTGGAGCGCGAGGGTGGCGGTGGCGACGATGATGCGCTCGTCGGTGTCCACGCAGCGGGCGAGCGCCGGAGCGAGGTAGCCGAGCGACTTTCCGGTGCCCGTGCCCGCCTGCACCAGCAGGTGGACCCCGCCCTCCAGCGTGTCTGCCACCGCGTCCGCCATCGCCTGCTGGCCCGGGCGGGCCTCGCCGTGGATCTCCCCGACGGCCGCGGCCAGGATGAGGCCGTGATCAGTCACGGACGAAGGCCACCAGCTCGTCGGCCAGGTCCGGGCGGACGCGTGCCGTGATGAGGGTGCCCTCAGCGGTGTGCTCCAGGGAGTCGATCACGGCGGTCTTGTGGACCTTGTCCACCAGGTCTCCCCGCTCATAGGGCACCATCACCGTGAGCTGCACCTCGGGACGCGGCAGCCGTGCGTCCAGCTCCGCGCGCAGCGGCTCAACGCCCAGGCCCGTGCGGGCGGAGACCACCACCGCGTCCGGATGGTTGGCCCGCAGAGCCATGATTGCGGCCTCGTCTGCCGCGTCGGCCTTGTTCAGTACCAGGAGCTCGGGCACCTGGGAGGCGCCGATCTCGTTGAGCACGGTGCGGACCGCGGCGATCTGCCCCTCCGGGTCAGGGTCTGAGGCATCCACGACATGCAGCAGCAGGTCCGCCTGAGCGGACTCCTCCAGCGTGGAGCGGAAGGCCTCGACGAGGTCGTGGGGCAGATGCCTGACGAACCCCACGGTGTCCGTCAGCGTGAAGACGCGGCCGTCGTCCGTCTCGGTGCGCCGCGTGGTGGGATCCAGCGTGGCGAACAGCGCGTCTTCGACCAGGACCCCCGCCCCGGTCAGCCTGTTGAGCAGCGAGGACTTGCCCGCATTGGTGTAGCCGACGATGGCCACCGACGGCACCTGATGGCGCCGCCTCTCGGCGCGCTTTCCCTCCCGCGTGGCGTCCATCTCCCGGAGCCGCCGCCGCAGCACCGCGATCCTGCTGTAGATCCGGCGCCGGTCCGTCTCGATCTTCGTCTCGCCGGGGCCACGGCCTCCGATGCCGGCTCCCCCCGCGGCGCGGCCGCCCGCCTGGCGGGAGAGGTTTCCGCCCCATCCGCGGAGCCGCTGCTTCAGATACTGCAGCTGCGCCAGCTCCACCTGTGCCTTGCCCTCGGCGCTCTTGGCATGTTGGGCGAAGATGTCCAGGATCAGTGCGGTGCGGTCCACCACCTTCACCTTGATCCGGTCTTCCAGGTTGCGCAGCTGCGCGGGCTCCAGTTCGCCGTCGCAGATGACGGTGTCCGCGCCGGTGGAGCGCACCGTTTCCGCGACCTCTTCCACCTTGCCTCGACCCACGTAGGTGGCCGGGTCAGGGTGGCTGCGCCGCTGGACCAGCTCTGCCAACACTTCGGAGCCGGCCGTTTCCGCGAGCAGCCTCAGCTCAGTCATCGCGTTGTCTGCGTCCTCCTGAGTGCCGGAGGTCCAGACGCTCACCAGCACCACCCGCTCGAGGCGCAGCTGGCGGTACTCGACCTCGGTGACGTCTTCCAGCTCGGTGCGCAACCCCGCGACCCTGCGCAGCGAGCGCCGGGCCTCAAGGTCTTCCTGGTCTCCGTCGAGGTCCGGCTCGGGTTCGGCGTCGAAGTCGAGCTGCTCGTCAAGTGAATGTTCTGTCATCGTGGGCCCCATTGTCCCAGCCCACACGCCGTAACCCAAGCTGCGGGAGCCTGGCTGTGGATAACCCGCGACGGATCAGATCCAGAACTCGCCGCGACCCACGATCACGGCGGGGCCGGTCAGCCGCGCCTCGCCGTCGACGAACTCGGCCGTCAGCTCCCCGCCGGGCACGGTGACGACGACTGGGCCGGGATGCCCGGAGCTGTTCCGGTGGGCGGCGGCTGCGGCCACCACGCCGGTGCCGCAGCTCATCGTCTCACCCACGCCCCGCTCGTAGACCCTCATCGCCAGCCGGCCGGGGCCCTCGACGTGCACGAACTCGATGTTGGCGCCCTCGGGGTAGGCCGACGCAGGCTCCCAGACCGGTGCATGATGCAGCTCCAGCCCCGGCAGGACCCCTTCGTCGACGAAGACCACGGCGTGCGGGTTGCCCACATCCACCTTCACCGCGGGCCACTCGAGGCCCTCGTGGAGCACCGTGACGGGGGTGTCGAGGACTGCGACGCGCCCGATGTCCGTGCTGATCAGGCCGTGCCGGGCGACATCGATGTGCTTGACTCCGGCGCGGGTGGCGACGTCGAAGGACCCGCTGTCCACCAGCTGTTCGTTGATGAGGTGCCGGGCGAAGACGCGAAGCCCGTTGCCACACATCTCCGCCACGGAGCCGTCGGCGTTGTAGTAGTCCATGAACCACAGACCGGGCTCGCCCTCCCAGTCGCGCACGCTACCGGCGCGGACCACCCGGATCACGCCGTCGGCGCCGATGCCCGAACGCCTGTCGCACACCACCTGGATGAACTGGGGATGCATCTCATGCATGCCGTAGGAATCATCGAGGATGATGAAGTCGTTCTTGGTGCCGTGACCCTTGTGGAAGCTGAAGCGCCGCATCGTGACCCTCTCCCGCGTGATCGGCCAATCCTAGCGCGGCAAGCACCGTCGCGACGTTGCTGGTGGCGGTTGCGTCCAGCCAGACGATGCGCGGGTCCCTGTGGTACCACCCGAGCTGCCTGCGGAAGAACCTGCGGGTGGCCGCCTTGACGGCCGCGCGCGCCTCCTCTGCGGTGCTCACTCCGTCCAGGTGGTCCACCACCTGCCGGTAGCCGATGGCGCGCACCGCCGTCACCCCTTCGCGCAGCCCGACGTCCAGTAGCCGCCGCACCTCGTCGACGAGCCCCTGGTCGAACATTGCATCGACCCGTTGCTCGATGCGCGCGTCCAGGGCCGCGCGCTCCAAGCTGAGGCCGAACTGGTGCACGTCGGGTAGCTCGTAGGTCCACTCCGGCAGGCTGGGCCGGTGGCCCCCGGTCAGCTCCGCCACCTCCAGCGCCCGCACGGTCCGGCGTCCGTTGCCCGGCTCGATCTTGGCCGCGGACTCCGGCGCGAGCAGGGCGAGCCGACGGTGCAGCTCCGGCGCCCCGACCCGGTCCAGCTCGGCCTCCCACCGGGCCCGGATCTCCGCGTCCGAGCCGGGAAAATCGAAGTGGTCCACGATGGCCCGGGTGTACAGGGGCGAACCGCCCACCATGATGGGCACCACCCCCCGGGCACGCAGCTCGGCGATGACCGACCGCGCCGCCGCCTGAAACTCGGCCACGGAGGCCCGTTCGGTGACCTCAGCGGTGTCGATCAGATGATGCGGCACCCCGGCCCGCTCCTCGCGGGTCGGCTTGGCCGTTCCGATGTCCATGCCGCGGTAGACCAGCATCGAGTCCGCGTTGACGATCTCGGCGGGACGGCCGGAGGCGATCAGGCTGAGGGCCAGGTCGACGGCGAGTCGGGACTTGCCCGTCGCCGTCGGGCCCACGAGCACGATGAGCGGCAGGGACACGCACGCCAGTGTGCCACGCTGCCCGCGTTCGTTTTGCGCGCCGGGCATGATGGAGGCGTTCTATTCACCTACCCCAGAAGGAGCACAACATGGGACTTTTCGACAACATCGGAGACCTCGCCAAGCAGCACGAGGAGCAGATCGAGGCGGGCATCGAGCAGGCCGGTGACCTGATCGACGAGAAGACCGGCGGCAAGTACGCTGGCCAGGTCGATCAGGCGCAGGCGTTCGCCAACGAGAAGCTCGACTCTGTCACGGGCGACCAGGCGCCCCCCGCCGGGTCCTGACGGGTCAGGCGCAGCCGGCGCTCACCGTTTCGGGCGCCGGCTCGCCCACCGCAGGCATCCCCAGCCCGATGCCCACGGGCTTCGGCTGAGCGGTGGCCGCCTCCCAGGCGTCGCCGCCCCGGGTTCGCCGCAGGTTCCTCAGGGGCTCGTCGGAGTTGAGGTGATGGGGCGCCGCGTGGGTGACCCGCACCGTCGCGATGTCCCCGGGGCGCGGGCGTAGCGCGGGCTCCGAGGGCACAGCCACGTGCACGAGGCGGTTGTCGCGGCCTCGGCCGCTCATCCGGTGTGTCTCCGAATCCTTGCGGCCCTCGCCGGTGGCGAACATCACCTCGATGTCGCTGCCTGCCAGGCGGCGGTTCTCCTCCCAGGCCAGGTCGTTGACGAGCTCCACCAGCCTCTCGTAGCGCTCCTGCGTGACCGCCTTCGGCACCTGGTCCGGCATGGTCGCGGCGGGGGTCCCGGGCCGGATGGAGTACTGGAACGTGTAGGCGGCGGAGAACCGGGCGCGGCGGACCACGTCCATCGTGGCCAGGAAGTCCGTCTCCGTCTCGCCGGGGAAGCCGACGATGATGTCGGTGGTGATGGCGGCCTCCGGCATGGCTGAGCGCACGCGGTCCAGGATCCCGAGGAACCGTTCGGACCGGTAGGAGCGGCGCATGGACTTCAGAATCCGGTCTGATCCGGACTGCAGCGGCATGTGCAGCTGGGGCATCACGTTGTGGGTCTCCGCCATGGCGTCGATCACGTCGTCGGTGAAGTCCTTGGGGTGGGGTGAGGTGAACCTCACCCGCTCAAGGCCCTTCACCTCCCCGCAGGCCCTGAGCAGCTTCGCGAACGCCTGCCGGTCCCCGAACTCCACGCCGTAGGCGTTGACGTTCTGGCCCAGCAGGGTGATCTCCTGCACGCCCTGCTCCACCAGCATCTCGATCTCGGCGAGGATGTCGCCCGGGCGCCGGTCAGCCTCCTTGCCGCGCAGCGCCGGCACGATGCAGAACGTGCAGGTGTTGTTGCAGCCCACGGAGATCGACACCCACGCGGAGTACGGCGACTCCCGACGGGTGGGCAGGTTGCTGGGGAACGTCTCCAGCGCCTCCTTGATCTCGATCTGCGCCTCGCGCTCCACGCGTGCCCGCTCGAGGAGCGTGGGGAGGGAGCCGACGTTGTGGGTGCCGAACACCACGTCCACCCAGGGCGCCTTCGCGAGGATGAGGTCCCGGTCCTTCTGGGCCATGCAGCCGCCCACGGCGATCTGCAGGCCCGGATGACGGGCCTTCACGCTGGCCATGTGGCCCAGGTTGCCGTAGAGCCGGTTGTCCGCGTTCTCCCGCACCGCGCACGTGTTGAACACCACGACGTCGGCTCCGGCGCCGAGCCCGTCGCCTGCCTGCGCGCGGGACAGGCCGGCCGATTCCAGCAACCCGCTGATCCGCTCCGAGTCGTGGACGTTCATCTGACACCCGTAGGTGATGACGTGGTAGGTGCGTGGGTCAGCCATGGTTCCACCATGCTAATCGCCCGCCTGAGGGCCACCCAATCATGGGCCTGCCGTAGGCTCGGCCCCATGACGCTCAACCCCACCGGCACCCAGTTCACCATCACTCACGGCCGCTTCGCCGCCGTCGTCACGGAGGTCGGAGCCACGCTGCGCAGCCTGACCTTTGACGGCCAGGAGGTGCTCTGGACCTTCGCCGAGAACGAGGCCCCCTCCGGCTCGATGGGGCGCCAGCTCCTCCCTTGGCCCAACCGGATCCGCGACGGCCGTTACACCTTCGACGGGGAGAGCTACCAGCTGCCGATCACCGAGGTGCCGCGCACCACAGCCCTGCACGGGCTCAACGACGGCGTCGCCTGGCAGCTCGTCAGCCACACGGCCGACGAGGTGATCCTCACGTCGCGCTACTACCCGCAACGCGGGTGGAACGCGGTGCTGGAGGCCACCATCGGGCACCGCGTCGGCGACGACGGGCTGACGGTGAGCGTCGAGGTGACCAACGTGGGCGCCACGCGCGCCCCCTACGGCTACGGCGCGCACCCCTACCTGGCGGCGGACCTCGCCACGGCGGAGCTCACCCTCCCCTTCGCGCAGGAGCTGCTGGTGGACCCGGAGCGGCTGCTGCCGATCTCCATCGCCGAGGTCACAGCGGAGCACGACTTCCGCGAGACGCGCGTCATCGGCGACACCGAGTTCGACACGGCGTTGACCGGCGTCGACGGCGCGTGGGAGCTGACGCTCACCACGCTCGGGCGCACCGTCACCCTGTGGGCCGACGAGACGCTCCCCTGGGGGCAGGTGTTCACGCAGCCTCAGCGCAAGGCTCTGGCCGTCGAACCCATGACCTGCGGCCCGGACGCGTTCAACGAGGGCCCCACCCACGAGGGTCTGATCGTGCTGGAGCCGGGGGCGTCGTCGCGCTCGGTGTGGGGCTTCCGGGTCAGCTGACCGGCGTCAGTGGGCGGTCTCCGTGGCGCGCGATTCGCGCACCACGGTGATCCTGATCTGCCCCGGATAGCTCAGGTTCCGCTCCACCTCCGCGGCGATGTCACGCGCCAGCGAGTGCGCCTGTGCGTCGTCGACGCTCTCCGGGGCCACCATGATCCGCACCTCGCGGCCTGCCTGCATGGCGTACGCGCGCACGACCCCCTCGTGCGCCATCGCGATGCCCTCGAGGTTCTCCATCCGCTCGACGTAGGCCTCGAGTGATTCGCGCCGGGCGCCGGGACGCGAGCCTGAGATGGCGTCCGCGGCCTGGGTGAGCACCGCCTCGACGGTACGGGGCTCCACCTCGTTGTGGTGGGCCTCGACGGCGTGGACGATGTCCTCGTGCTCGCCGTGCTTGCGCAGCAGCTCCGCGCCGATGAGGGCGTGGGGGCCCTCCACCTCGTGCGTGAGCGCCTTGCCGATGTCGTGGAGGAAGGCGGCCCGCTTGCACACCGCCACGTCCAGCCCGAGCTCCGCCGCCATCACCCCGGCGAGGTGCGCGCACTCGACCAGGTGGCGCAGCACGTTCTGTCCGTAGGAGGTGCGGTAGGCCAGCGAGCCGAGGATCGGGATGAGGTCCGGATGCAGATCCACGATGCCCACCTCGGCGAGAGCATCCTCGGCCTCCCGTTCGATCCGCTCGTGGATGCGGCGCTGGCTGCGCTCGAAGACCTCCTCGATGCGGGCGGGGTGGATGCGGCCGTCGGCCACCAGGTCCGTCAGCGTGAGCCTGGCCGTCTCCCGCCGGACCGGATCGAAGCTGCTCAGCAGTACCGACTCGGGAGTGTCGTCGATGAGGACGTTGACGCCGGTGATCTGCTCGAAGGCACGGATGTTGCGGCCCTCACGCCCGATGATGCGGCCCTTCATGTCGTCGCTCGGGAGATCCACCGTCGAGACCACGGACTCGCTGGTCTGCTCGGAGGCCACCCGTTGGATGGCGGTGATGACGATCGAGCGTGCCAGCCGATCCGCCTCCCGCTTTGCGGTGGCCTCGATGTCGCGGGCCAGCGATGTGGCGGTGAGCTTGGCCTGCCGCTCCGCCTCGACGATGATCTCCGCCTTCGCCTCGGCCACCGTCAGGCCGGCCACGCGTTCCAACTCAGCATTGGCCTGCTCCCGCTCCTCGCGCAGGGCCTCACGCTGCTCGCGCAGCTGGGCACGCTGCGCCTCCATCCGTTGGGCGCGGGACTCGAGGCCCTCTGCGTCTGCAGCCACCCGGTCCTCGCGCTCGTGAAGGCGTGACTCGCGTCTCTCCTGCGTGGCTCGGATCTCCCGCAGCTCGGCGCGCTGCGCGGCGAGCGAGATCTCCATCTCCGCACGCCGTCGCTCCACGTCCTCCATGGCTTCCCGGGCCCGGTCCTGGGCCTTCGCCAGCATCCGCTCCGCGTCTTCGCGCAGCGAGTTGGCGGCCACCTGGGCCGACTCCCGCATCGAGGCCATGTCGTCCCGGGAACGCCGCTCCCAGGAGTCACGCTCCGCCCGTGACCGCGCGGCTGATCGCCACAGGAACCACATCAGGACGAGGACGCCAACCAGGAGAAGGCCTGCAACGATCCAACCGAGCTCGCGCACGGCGCCTCCTTCGCTAGAACCACATGGTTCGCGGGCACCGCACATCTCCGGGCAGACACGCCCGACCTCATGGGTCGGGAAAAGGTTCGGAGCGCGCCAGCGCACTCCGAGGGTGGGCGTCATGCGGTGGCCGAGGCCACCGAGTGGTGTCGTTTCAGATTCACCGGCCGAAGCAGGCGAGAGTTTATGCGGGGTCCTGGAACCTTGCCCCCGAGCCTATTCCTGACCTGTGGAAAACTCAACAGTTGGCACGATCAAAAATCATCATCCGCGACGCCGGTCTCCTCGGACTCCCCCATCACCTCATCGACGACCGAGGCCACCACGCCCCCGTCGAACCCGCGACGGGCGAGTGCACCGTAGAGCCGTCGGCGCGCGACCGCCCGCTCCAGCGCAGCCATCGACCGCAGCCTGCGACGGGCCAGCGTGAGTGCGGCACGGCGCTCGTCGTCCCTGCTGAGCCCTGCCAACGCCTCATCGGCGACGTGACGCTCGATGCCCTTGGTCTGCAGCTCCTGCCTGATCCGCATCCGTCCTCGAAGACCGAACCCCGACCTGGACGCGGTGAGCGCTGCAGCGAACGACGCGTCGTCGATCAGGCCGACATCCGTGAAGCGCTCGAGTATCTCGTCTGCCACATCCTCAGGAACGTTGCGCCGCGCCATGGCGCTGCGCAACTCCTTCTCGGAGCGCTGGCGCACAGCCAGCTGGTCCAGCGCGATCTTGCGGGCCACCTCGAGCTGGGTGGCCCGCTCCGTGGGAACCTCAGAAGTCAACTTCGCCTGTCTCCGGGTTGATCCCCTCAGGGACCCCTTCCTTGTCCACCCCGAGGTGGAGGCGGATGCGGCGCTCGATCTCGGCCGCCACGTCGGGGTGGTTCCTGAGGAAGTTGCGGGCGTTCTCCTTGCCCTGCCCCAGCTGATCCGCGTCGTAGGTGAACCAGGCTCCGGCCTTGCGGATGATGCCGGCTTCCACGCCCATGTCGATCAGGCTGCCCTCACGGGAGATTCCCTCGCCGTAGATGATGTCGAACTCGGCCTGCTTGAAGGGCGGTGCCACCTTGTTCTTGACCACCTTGACGCGGGTGCGGTTGCCCACGCTCTCTGTGCCGTCCTTGAGGGTCTCGATGCGGCGGACGTCCAGGCGCACGGAGGAGTAGAACTTCAGGGCGCGACCACCGGTGGTGGTCTCCGGGCTGCCGAACATGACGCCGATCTTCTCGCGCAGCTGGTTGATGAAGATGGCGGTGGTGTTGGTGGTCTTCAGGGCGCCCGTCATCTTGCGCAGCGCCTGCGACATGAGGCGAGCCTGGAGGCCGACGTGCGAGTCTCCCATCTCGCCTTCGATCTCCGCGCGCGGGGTGAGGGCGGCCACCGAGTCGATCACGATGAGCGCGATCGCCCCGGACCGCACGAGCGTGTCCGCGATCTCCAGGGCCTGCTCGCCGTTGTCCGGCTGGGAGACCAGCAGCTCATCGGTGTTGACGCCGAGCTTCTGCGCGTAGTCGGGATCCAGCGCGTGCTCCGCGTCGATGAACGCGCAGATGCCGCCGCCGCGCTGGGCGTTGGCGATGGCATGCAAAGCCACGGTGGTCTTTCCGCTGGACTCCGGGCCGAAGACCTCGACCACCCGGCCGCGCGGAAGACCCCCGATGCCGAGCGCCACGTCCAGCGCCACGGAACCGGTGGGGATGATGTCGATGGGCTGACGGTTGTCCTCCCCCAGGCGCATCACGGATCCCTTTCCGTGGGCCTTCTCGATCTGGGCGAGGGCTGCTTCTAGCGCCTTGTTGCGGTCCGCTACGGCCATGGGATGAATCCTCTCGAGGACTGGACCGCGAACGGCCAGCTGCTGTGTGGTGTTGTCACTCTAGGAAACGGCTCGGACACTTTTTCAGCCGAGCCACCGCCTGTGGAGAACTGTTGTGGAACCCAGCCTAGGCGAACACTCGTTCGAATGCCGCGCGACACGCTCAACGCTGCGTGTCATCCAGTTCGAGGTGCAGCCATACGGCCCGCCAGATGCGCTTGCAGGGCAGCCCCGCCTCGAGCGCCTCCCGGACCGTGCGGCCCCCGAGTTCCGCGAGCACCACCTGATCCGCCCACACGGCGGCGTACCCGGAGGGCAGCACGGTGCCCATTCGCAGCCACAACTCCACCTCACGCACACCGCCACCGTAGCCGCCCACGCAA
Organism: Tessaracoccus luoxuelianae; assembly: GCF_054483915.1. Lineage (NCBI taxonomy): Bacteria > Bacillati > Actinomycetota > Actinomycetes > Propionibacteriales > Propionibacteriaceae > Tessaracoccus > Tessaracoccus luoxuelianae. The sequence continues at coordinate 2,421,058 of NZ_CM137013.1, forward strand.
CCCGCGTTCGACTCACGCGAGAGCGATGAGCGAGGGATGTAGACTCGCTCAGAAAGTTGAGCACAACGCTCAACCGGTGCGAAGGAGCCCGCTCGGATGAATGCGCCTGGACTGACCTCCCACAAGCGCTCAGACCGCATGGTGGCGCTGCTGGCGATGCTCAACGAGAACGGGCCGCTGGCTCTGTCGGACCTGGCCTCGACACTCGGCGCGTCGGCCGCCACCATCCGCCGCGACGTGGCCCTCCTCGCCGCACAGGGACTGCTGGAGCGCACGCACGGCGGCGCGCGGGCGGTCAAGGGCAGGGAACTGCCGGTGCGGCTGCGGGATGGGCGCAATCAGGACGCCAAGCGCCGCATCGCCCGCACCGTCGTCGGGCTCCTCCCTCCGGGGCGGCACGCCATCGGCCTCACCGGGGGCACGACGACGGCGGAGGTGCTGCGCGCACTGCACCACCGCAGCGATCTGACGATCATCACCAACTCGATCAGCATCGGCCTCGAGGCCGCCGAGCAGGGCCAGGCCCGGATCCTGATCGCCGGCGGCGTCCTCCGTCCGAGCTCACTGGAGCTGGTCGGCTCCCTGGCTGAATCCACCATGAAGCTGGTCAACGTGGGCACAGCCGTGGTGGGGGTCGACGGGGTCAGCGCCTCAGGTGGGCTGACCACACACGACGAGATCGAGGCGCGCACCAACTACGCGATGATCGAGCGCGCCGAGCGGGTGGTGGTGGTGGTGGACTCGACGAAGGTGGGTCACGTGACCCTGGCCAAGATGGCCGACATCACAGAGATCCACGCCCTCGTCACGGATGCGGGAGCGCCCGAAGACGAGCTGCAACGCATCCGCGACGCGGGCGTCGAGGTCTACGTGGTGGAGGGACCACCCAGCCACTGAGCGGGCCCTCTGCTCAGGCGGCCACCGGCACGCGACGCATCCGCTGCGCCTCGAGGGCGGCCAACTTGCCGCTGATGGCGATCATCAGATCCGACAGCGACAGGTCCAGAGCGGTCGCGATGGCGAAGAGCACCTCGCTGGAGGCCTCCTTGTGGCCCCGCTCGATCTCCGAAAGGTAGCCGAGCGAGACCATGCTCGCCAGCGACACTTCACGCAGGGTCATGCCGGTGGACATCCGCTTTTCCCGGAGCGTCTCACCCATCACCTTACGAATCAGAATCGTCTTCACGGCTACCTACCCAACTGGAGGGCTCACTGCCCGTCCTCGGAGGGTGAAACCACGGCAGCTGCCGGTTTGTTCCCGATTGTTTGGATCTACAGAACGCGCAGCAGCATCTCGAAGGCGTGCTCGACCGCGGCGGCACGCACGGCCTCACGGTCTCCGTCGAACACCCTGAGCTCCGTGTACTGGGGAGCCGGCGACATCCCCACCCTGGGGCCGACGACGGCGAACCACACGGTGCCCACCTTGGCGCCGTCTGTCTCCGTGGGACCGGCCACGCCCGTGGTGGCGATGGCCCAGTCCGCATCGCAGCGTGCTTTGGCGCCCACCGCCATCTGGAGGGCGGTGAGCTCGTTGACGACCCCCTCCGAGTCGATCAGCTCCGGATCCACCCCGGCCAGGCGGGCCTTGAGGTCTCTGGCGTAGGTGATGAGGCCGCCGCGGTAGACGACCGAGGCGCCGGGCACCGAGGTGAGGGCCGCACCGATGCCGCCGCCGGTGAGCGACTCGCAGGTGGCGAGCGTCACGGACCGGTGGGTCATCTTCTTGATCACATCTTCTGCCGTGGTCACCAGGCCCCCTCGTCGCGTCCGTCCGGTCAGCCTACCTGGCCCGCCCTGCCCTGCTTGCGGATGTTCCAGGCGTGGCGGAGGTAGTCCGCGCCTGTGACGACCGTGAGGATCAGCGCGGCCCACATGAGCGCCCAGGCGATGAACTGGACGGCGCTCGGAAGGAACTGCAGCCCGACGCTGAAGACGATCAGCGCAAGGGTCTGGGTGAGCGTCTTGGCCTTGCCACCCTTGTTCGCGGCCATGATCCCGTACTTGGCGATGGCGGCGCGCACCCAGGTGATGCCCCACTCGCGCACCAGGATGATGATGGTGAAGAACCACGGCAGGCCCACCTGGCCGGGAAAGGAGTCCAGGATGGACAACGAGACGAAGGCGGCGCCGGTCAGCGCCTTGTCCGCGACCGGGTCCCAGAGCTTGCCGAAGTCCGTGACGAGGTTGTATCGGCGCGCAATGTAGCCGTCGGCCAGATCCGTCAACATGGCGACCACGAACACGGCGGTGGCGGCGAGGCGCCAGCCGAGATCATCCGGGGCGATGAACATGAGCACCACGTAGACGGGCACCAGCAGGATGCGGATCACCGTCAGCACGTTGGGGACGTTCAGGTTGCTCGGTTTCCCGACGGCCCGCTTGGGTTGGCTCATGTCGCCTCCGCGATCAGATCGATTCCGGCCGAATCCACCACGTGCGCGGCCACCAGATCGCCGACCGAAGCCTCGCGATCGAGCGTGACCACACCGTCGGTCTCAGGGCCCTGGTGCATCGCGCGCCCGACGATCTCATCGTCGATGCTCTCCACAAGGACGACGATATCCTCACCAACCCGGTCCGCGGCGCGCGCCTCGCAGACTTCGAGGGCCAGATCGGCCAGGTGGGCGCGCCGCGCCTCGATCTCGTCCTCGGGGAGGTGCCCTGGCAGCCCGACGCCCTCGGTGCCCTCCTCGTCGGAGTAGCCGAAGACGCCCATGACGTCGAGGTTCGCCTCGACGATGAACCCTCTCAGGATCTCGAGGTCCGCCTCGGTCTCCCCCGGGAACCCCGCGATGACGTTGCTGCGGATGCCGGCCGCGGGGGCATGCGCCCGGATCCTGCCGATGAGGTCCAGGAAGCTGTCCGCATCGCCGAAACGGCGCATGGCGCGGAGGACGGAGCGTGAGGCGTGCTGGAAGCTGAGATCGAAGTAGGGCACCACCTTCTCCGTGGTGAGCATGGCGTCCAGCATCCCGGGGCGGATCTCCGCCGGCTGCAGGTACGACACCCGGATCCAGTCCAGCCCGTCCACCCGGCTCAGCCGCGACAGTAGCGTCTCCAGCCGGTGCTCCGTCCCGAGGTCCTTGCCGTAGGAGGAGGTGTTCTCCGAGACGAGGAAGACCTCCTTGACGCCCTGCTCGACGAGCCAGCGTGCCTCCGCCTCGATCTCGTCGACGGGGCGCGACAGGTAGCTGCCGCGGAAGGCGGGGATGGCGCAGAACGCGCATCGACGGTCGCACCCGGAGGCGATCTTCAGGGACGCGGACGGCCCCCCGGCGAGGCGGCGGCGCAGCGTGCGGGGCCCCGAGGCCGGGGCCACACCGTCGGGCAGCGGGGAGTGCCCCGGCACCGCGACACCTCCAGCCGCGGCAGGACGGGCCGACGGCGTCAGCGGGAGCAGCAGGCGGCGGTCGCGGGGGACGTGCGAGGTGTGGTGCTCGCCGTCGAGGATGCCTCGGAGCCGGTCGGCGATGTCGGCGTAGTCGTCGAACCCGAGGACGGCGTCGGCCTCCGGCAGCTCGTCGGCGAGCTGGACGCCGTACCGCTCGGCCATGCACCCCACAGCGACGACGGCGCGCACGGTTCCCGAGTCCTTCAGCTCGGCGGCCTCCAGGAGGGTGTTGATGGAGTCCTGCTTGGCCTGCTCGACGAAGCCGCAGGTGTTCACCACCACCGTCTCCGCGGCGCCCGGGTCGTCGACGAGAAGGAACCCACCCACCTCGAGGCGCGCGGCCAGCTCCTCGGAGTCGACGTCGTTGCGGGCGCAGCCGAGGGAGGCGATGTGGACGGAGTGGGTGGCTGTCTTCACCGGGCCATTATCCGCTACCCGGCCGCGAGGTTGGCCAGCACGTCGTCGAGGTCATCGGGCTTGACCAGCACGTCGCGGGCCTTGGAGCCCTCGGACGGGCCCACCACTCCCCTGCTCTCGAGGATGTCCATCAGCCGTCCGGCCTTGGCGAACCCCACCCGCAGCTTGCGCTGCAGCATCGAGGTGGACCCCAGCTGGAGCTCCACGACGAGGCGGCAGGCGTCCAGGACCAGGTCCATGTCGTCGCCGATGTCGTCGACCACCTTCTTCTCGCCCCCGCCCGCGACCGTCACGTCGTCGCGGTAGTTGGGCTGAAGCTGCGTGGAGACGAAGGACACCACATCCCGGATCTCGGACTCGTTGACCCACGCGCCCTGGACGCGGACGGGCTTGCCCGCCCCCATCGGCAGGAAGAGCCCGTCGCCCTTGCCGACGAGCTTCTCGGCCCCGGGCTGGTCCAGGATGACGCGCGAATCGGTCATCGACGACGTGGCGAAGGCCAGCCGGGAGGGCACGTTGGCCTTGATCAGGCCGGTGACGACGTCCGTGGAGGGGCGCTGCGTGGCGAGCACGAGGTGGATGCCTGCGGCGCGGGCGAGCTGCGTGATGCGCACCACGGACTCCTCCACATCGCGCGGCGCCACCATCATGAGGTCGGCGAGCTCGTCGACCACGATCAGCAGGTAGGGGTACGGCGCCAGGACGCGCTCCGAGCCCTCGGGCAGCTTGACCTGCCCGGCGCGCACGGCCTTGTTGAAGTCGTCGACGTGCCGGAACCCGAAGGCTGCGAGGTCGTCGTAGCGCAGGTCCATCTCGCGCACGGCCCAGGCGAGGGCCTCGGCGGCCTTCTTCGGGTTGGTGATGATGGGGGTGACCAGGTGCGGGATGCCCTCGTAGTGGTTGAGCTCCACCCGCTTCGGGTCCACCAGGAGGAGGCGAACCTCGTCCGGGGTGGCGCGCATCATGATGGAGGTGATCAGCGAGTTGATGAAGCTGGACTTGCCGGAGCCGGTGGCTCCGGCCACCAGGAGGTGCGGCATCTTGGCCATGTTGGCCACCACGAAGCCACCCTCGACGTCCTTGCCGAGCGCCACGGTGAGCGGGTGGTGGTCGTTCTTCGCCTTCGGGGAGCGCAGCACGTCGCCGAGCGAGACCACCTCCTTGTCCAGGTTGGGGATCTCGATGCCGATGGCGGACTTGCCGGGGATGGGGGTGAGGATCCGGATCTCGTTGGATCCCACCGCGTAGGCGATGTTGTCCGCCAGGCCCGTGACCTTGCTCACCTTGATGGCCGAGCCGAGCTCCACCTCGTAGCGGGTGACGGTGGGGCCGCGGGTGTAGCCGGTGACGCGCGCGTCGATCTCGAACTCGCGCAGCACGTCCCCGAGCTGGCGCACCACCTTGTCCGAGGCCTCCGTGCGCGACTTCGGCTTGGAGCCGGTGGCCAGCGTCCGGTCGTCGGGGAGCGTGTAGACCATGTCTCCGCCGAGCTGCAGCTGCTCGGCCTTGGCCGGCGGGGGCGTGTGCGGCGGCGGATCGAGCTCGCGGTGCGCCTCGGTCTTGGGCCGGCCGGGCGCGGGCCTGACCTCGGGTTCGGCGGGGAGGAGATAGCCCTCGTCATCGATGTCGTAGACGGCCTCCTCGGAGGGTTCCTCGGCCGGATCGGCCACCAGCGGCGTGTCGTAGGGCACGTCGACGCCCAGCTTCAGCTTCGGGCGCGACTCGTCCGCGTCGCCGTCGGTCTCGACGAGGGCGCTGACAAGGCCCTTCGCCCCGGCAGCGAGCTCATGCAGCGGGCGCCCGATCACCACGAGCACGCCGAAGAGGGTGACCAGCACCAGGATCGGCACCGTGACCCAGACGGTCAGCAGTTCCACCAGCAGGCTGGAGGCCACGTGGCCGACGATGCCCCCGGCCTCACGCAGCGCGGTCATGTCGCTGGGCTGGGGCATGCCGCGGTTGAGGTGCACCAACCCGAGGACGCCGATGGTGATGAGGACCCAGCCGAGTCCCGTGCGCGGCGCGGCATCCACATCACGCGGATGGCGCAGCACCCGCCACGAGCCGTAGAGCAGCACCGCGGGGACCACCACCGAGAGCGAACCGAATACCGTCGAGATGCCGTCCCCCAGGCCCTGGCCCACCGGGCCGGGCAGGAGGAACCAGAACCGGGCCGCCACCACGATGCCGAGCGCCAGCAGGAACAGGCCCCAGCCGTCGCGGCGGAGCTTGGGGTCCACGTCCTGGGCGGCACCGCCGAAGCTGCGCGCGATCCAGCCGACGCCCCCGGCGAGCCCGCGGAACGTGGCGCCGATGCCGCGGGCCAGGGCCCGCATGGCGCGGCTGAAGCCGCCGGGGCCCTGGGGTGGCGCCGCCTTCGCGGGCGCGGGACGGCGCGACGAAGAGCCGGACCTCGACGGGGAGGCCGGCTTCTTGGTTGCCGTTGTCTTGCTGGAACGCGCAGCACTGGTCGAAGAGCTCGACTTCGTGCTGGCGCTCCGCGTGGGGGAAGAGCCGCGGGACGCCATGCGTCCCAACCTAGCCCAGGCCCGCCGCGTGGCCCGTATTTGCCCCGGCCGTTCGGCGGATCCGGCGGGTCAGGCGAAGTGGTCCCAGCCGAGGCTGCCGTCGAAGTGGGCGCCGTCGACGAGCACGCCCCGGCCCTCACGGACCACCCCGACCCTGCGCCATCCGACGGGGAGGGGGGCTCCGGGCGGGAATGTCGCGGCGAGTGCGTGGTCCTCTCCCCCGGCCAGCACGAAGCCCAGCCCGGGCTTGCCGGTGGCCGCGGCCACCCGCTGGACGGCCTCGGGAACGGTGAGTGCGGAGGTGTCCACATCGATGAGCACGTGGCTGGCCTCGGCGATGTGGCCGAGGTCCGCCAGGAGTCCGTCCGAGACATCGAGCATCGCGGTGGCCCCCGCCAGGGCGGCCGCGATCCCCTGCCCGTACGGCACGGTGGGGGTCAGCTGCTCCGCGACCAGCTCCTTGGGCGAGCCGAAGCCGCGCTGCAGCACCGCAAGCCCTGCACCCGCCCAACCGAGGCGCCCGCAGACCGCCACCACGTCTCCGACCCGGGCACCGGCCCTGGTCACGGCAGGCCTGCCACCGAGGTCTCCGAGGGCCGTGACGCAGATGGCGATGTGCGCCGACGACGACAGGTCTCCACCCACCAGGCTCACGCCCGCCTTGGCGCACTCCTCCTTGGCGCCCTCCTCGAACTCGGCCACCCAGTCCTGGTCCAGGTCCTTGGGAAAGGCCAGCGCCACCACCACGGAGCTGGGCCGTGCCCCCATCGCCTCCACGTCGGAGACGTTGACCGCCACCGCCTTGCGGCCCACCGCGCGGGCGGGCGACCACTGGCGCTTGAAGTGGACGTTCTCGATCAGCATGTCGGTGGTGACGACCACATGGCCGGCCAGGTCCAGGACCGCGGCGTCGTCGCCCACCGAGAGCACCACGTCGTCGCCGACGACGAGCCCCGAGGTGATCCGTTCGATCAGCTCGAACTCACCCGCCACGTCAGCGCAGCCCCACCGGGCGCGCCAGCGCCAGGTCGATCAGGCGGCCCACCAGCTCGGGATAGGTCATGCCCGTCTCCTGCCACAGGGTGGGATACATGGAGATCTGCGTGAAGCCGGGCATCGTGTTGACCTCGTTGATCCACGCGCCCTGATCCGTGACGAAGAAGTCCGCGCGGACGAGGCCCTCGGCGTCGACGGCGGCGTAGGCCCGCTTGGCCAGGGCCTGGAGGCGGGCGGTGAGCTCCGGGGGGATGTCCGCGGAGGCGTCCAGCGCGGCGCCGTTCTCGTCGATGTACTTGGCCTCGAAGTCGTAGAAGCCGTCGGCGGCCTGGACCCTGATCTCCCCGACGCCGGAGGCGCGGCAGCCCTCTGGGTCCTCCGGGTCTCCCAGCACCGCGACCTCGAGCTCCCGCGCCCCGGTGAAGCCCTGCTCCACCACGATCTTCGGGTCGAAGCGCTGGGCCTCGTCGATGGCCGCGTCGAGCTGGTCCGGGCCGGTGACCCGCGAGATGCCCAGCGACGACCCCCCGCGGGCGGGCTTGACGAACAGCGGGTAGGTGAGGTTCTCGTTGATTTCCCGGACGACGGCGGCCCGGTCGTGCCGGAGGCGGTGGCCCGACGCGGCCACGTAGGGCCACACCGGGAGCCCTGCGGCCTCGAAGGCCACCTTCATGAAGTGCTTGTCCATGCCGACGGCCGACGCAGTGACGCCGCTGCCGACGTACTTGATGCCCATCAGCTCGAACATGCCCTGGATGGTGCCGTCCTCGCCGAAGGGGCCGTGCAGGAGCGCGAACGCCACGTCCACCCCGTTGATGTCGACCAGCTTCTCGCCGGAGCGGGTGGCCACCTCGCAGCCGTGCTCGCCCACCATCCACACCGCGTCGTGCTCGGGGTCCGCCACCTCGGGGACCTTGCCGTCGACGATCCGGTAGCCGGCGATCACCTCGAGCGGGACCTGCGTCCACCGGCCGTTGCGGCTGATGCCCACGCCCACCACGTCGAAGCGACTACGGTCGATGGCCTTGAGGACGCCGGAGGCCGTCAGGCACGAGATGCCGTGCTCCGATGACTGGCCGCCGAAGATCAACGCCACGCGGATGCGGTCGCTCACTGGTCCTCCTAGGGGTGATGCGAGCGGCAGTCTACTCGGAGGGTCGCGGCTTCTTCGGCACGCGCCTGCCCACCCTGATGTCGAAGCGGTCCGTGGGCGGCTCCTCCCCGCGGAGCTTGCCCACCATGTCCGTCAGTACGTCGAGGATCTCGTCGGTCACCGCGTCGAGCACGTCCGGGGTGGGCTTCATGCCCATGTAGCGGCTCAGATCGATGGGCGGGCCGGCCATGATGGCCACGTCCTTGCGGCGGCCGAATATCCGGCGGAACTCAAGCTTCTTCTGGCCGAGGATCAGGTTGGCCCCGATCTGAGCGATGGGGACGACGGGCGCCCCGGAGGAGAGCGCCAGGCGGGCGGCTCCCCGTCGGCCGGTCATGGGCCACACGTCCGGGTCTGCCGTGATGGTGCCCTCGGGGTAGATGGCCACGGCCTGCCCCTTCTCCAGGGCTTTCGCCGCGTGGGAGAGCGAGTCCCCCGCACGGTAGGTGCCGCGATGCACGGGGATCTGCTCGCACTGGGTGGCCACCCAGCCGAGCACCGGCACCTTCCAGATGTCCGACTTGCCCAGGAATCGCGGCCACCGGCCGCTCCAGATCACGAACCCGCCCAGCACGATGGGGTCGAAGTTGGAGATGTGGTTGGCCACGAGGATGACGCCGCCGGTGGGCGGGATGTGTTCCTGCCCGGCCCAGGTCTGGCGGGCGAAGATCGGCACCCCGGACCGGGCGAGGTGCCCGATCAGGTGGTAGACCCAGGGAGCGGGCTCATGGTTGACCTTGCGCAGCGGGCGACGCCAAGGCTTCGCGACGGTGACCGGTTTCGTCATTGGGTCATCATGGCAGGTGGCCGCCCTCAGCCGTCGATCCTGAGCCGGAAACCGCGCAGCCAATATCCGGCGATGAGGTCGTCCCAGCCCACGTCGGGCTCCCGTAGGATCCGCGGCCGGCGTCGGAGGAGGCGGGTGAGGAGCACGTCGGATTCGAGGATCGCCAGCGGCTGTCCGGGGCACTTGTGGGCGCCGTCGCCGAAGCTGAGCCCGGCCTCGTTGACGCCGGCGGCGGTGTCGCGGTGGGGGCAGAGGTGGAGCGGGTCCTCGCCGACTGCGTCCGGGTCCGCGTTCGCGGTGCGCACGAAGATGTCCACCAGGTCTCCAGCGGCCATGGTGCAGGTCTCGCCGCGGTCGGTCACCTCGATGGGCTCCTGGACGCGGCGGTAGAGGTGCCCGACGACAGGCTCCAACCGGATGATCTCGTTGAGAATGGCGTGCCGCTCCGGCTGACCCGCCACCAGGTACCGCTCCCGAAGGGCGTCGTCGCCCAGCAGGTGCAGAGCGGCCATGCAGATGAACTCCCGGGTGGTCACCATCCCGGCGGTGCCGTACGTGACGCACTCGACGAGGATCTCGATGTCCGAGTAGTCCTCCGCGATGAGGTGGCTGATGATGTCGTCCTGGGGCTCCTTGCGCCGGGCGCGGATGGCGGGGCGGGCGTCCTGGAGGTGGAAGCGGGCGATGGGCAGGAGCCCGTTGAAGGCCGCCTTCGCCCATTGCAGATTGGTGCGGCCGAGGCCGGGCTTGGTGATGTCGAACGGGGGCTGGTTGAAGAAGCTAACCAGCCGCTTGGCCATCTTCTTCGGCGGCGCTGCCGTGAGCCCGACCACCTCGGCGGTCACTTCGACGGTGTAGTGGAGCGCGAGCTCGTCGAGCGTGATCTCCGGGCCCGCCTCGTCGAGCAGCCTGTCCGCGCAGTCCTCCATCTGCGTCTCGTAGCGTCTGGTGACCACCACGGGGGCGAAGAACCGGGCAACCTTCTTGCGCTGCTCGTCGTGCATCGGCCCGTCAGACATGAGGATGGGGTGGTGTGTGAGGTAGCCCTTGGGGATGGCCTCGGCGGTGAATCCGGCCTGGGTGGTGGCGTGCCGGGCGCGGAGCACCTGTTGGGCGGCGGCGAGCGACCTGATGCGCCACACTCTCGCGGCCCGCTCGACGCGCGGCCCGTCGGGCTCTCCGGGTCGCTCGACCCGGCGGTGTGCCCCCCGGCTCATCGCCCGGCCCCGATCGCCGCGGCGTCTCCGGGTACAGACGGCAGCGGGACGGCGCTGACGTAGACCCGCACCCGGCGCTCATCCGGACGGGCGGCCAGGTGGGCTGGGGTGGGGCCCGCGGCCTCGCGCAGGCCCTTCGCCTCCTCGGTGTGCCGCTCGACGACGGCCAGCAGTTCGTCGCTGAGCGCCTCGAGTTCGTCTCGGGTGAGCCACGCGCTGGTGGATCCCAGCACGCTGGCGTCCCGCCAGCCCTCAGGGTCGTCCTCCAGCGCCTCGACGGCGGCGTGCAGCGTGTCTGCCTGGTTGTCGATCATCCACCGGTTGAGGGTCCGCACGGTGTGGGTATCCGGGTCTGCCACCTTGTCGTAGGAGAAGCCGACGGCGCGCCACCAGCGTTCGCGCCCTGTCCCCTCGCCCGCGACCTCCTCGACGAAGCCGAACTTCGCTAGCTGCCGGAGGTGGTAGCTGGTCTGGCCGCTGCTCTCCCCCGTCTCGCGTGCGAGGACGCTCGCGGTGGCCTGCCCCTGGTCGCTGAGGAGCCGATAAAGCTGCATGCGCAGGGGGTGCGCGAACGCCTTGATCTGTTGGGCCGTGGCCGGCCGGGAATGGGTCTTGCGCTCGGACATGATGCAGAGGTACCTTTGCAGAGAAATCTTTGCATAGCTTCTTCTGCATCAGTCTACTGGAGGATCTCATGGCCGTGCGTCCCCTGGATCGACGATTCCGCGTCCACCTGTCCACCGTCGCGCTGGCGAATCTGGCCGACGGCGTGGTCGCCACCGGCGTGCCGCTGCTGGCCGTCACCCTGACCCGCTCCCCGGCGCTCATCGGGCTGCTCACCGCGGCCGTCTGGCTGCCATGGCTGCTGGCCGGCATCCCGGCGGGGGTGCTGGTGGACCGATGGGACCGCCGTCGCACGATGCTGGTGGCGCTGACTGTGCGCGCCCTCCTCCTCGCCTCGGTCGCGGTGGTGGGCGCCGCGGGCGGGCTGAGCATCTGGTGGCTGGTCGGCTTCGCGCTGGCGTACGGGTTCACAGAGGTGTTCACGGACCTGGCCGCCCAGGCGCAGGTGCCGGCACTGGTCGGCCGGGACGGAGCGTCGCTGCGGAGCGCGAACTCGCGGCTGCTCGCCGTCGAGCAGGCCGCCGGCGGGTTCGTGGCCCCGCCGGTGGCAGGACTGTTGGTCGCCGTCGGCGCGGCGTGGGTGACCGGGGTGCCGGCGCTCATCGTCGTCGGGGCGGTGGTTGTGCTGGCGCTGGGGCTCCGGGGCCGGTTCACCGCCCCTCGCCAGGCCGTCGACGACGACGGTGAGGCCGGCGCCGCAGCAAGGGCCGGGTCGCTCCGCCGCGAGCTCGGGGAGGGCCTCAGCGTCCTGTGGCGACATCGGGTGCTGCGCCCACTGCTCATCGCCGCGGGCCTGTGGAACTTCGCCTCGACCGCGCTGTCCGCCGTCATCGTGCTGTGGATGGTGGGTCCGGGCTCGGCCGGCGGGCTGACGCCGCAGGAGTGGTCGCTGATCCTGGTGGCCATGCCCGTCGGCGGGCTGCTCGGCAGCGTGGTCGCGGGGCCACTCACGTCGCGATGGCCGGAGATGCGGGTGCTGGTGGCCTGCTGGGGATCCGCCGGCCTGATCAACCTCCTCCCTCTGCTGTGGCCGGCCGCCTGGTCCTTCGCCCTGTTCCTCATCTGTGCGGGAGTGTTCGGCGTCGTGGGCAACGTCGTCAGCGGGTCGCTCCGGCCGCGGATGGTCGAGGAGCGCCTCCTGGGCCGCGTGCACGGCGCCGCCCGCGTGATCGGCTTCGGCACCATGCCGCTGGGGGCCGTCGTCGGCGGGCAGGTGGCGCAGTGGTTCGGGATCCCTGCGGTCTTCGTCGCGGTGGTGGCGCTGATGCTGGTCTCGACGGCGATTGTCGCGGGGCGTGTCCCACAGCCCGTCGTCGACCGGTGGGAGCTGCACCCTGCCGAGGCCGCCTCGACCGGCCCGGCACCGGACCCCGTTGCCGCCTGAACGGATCGCTGCAGCGGGGCCGGGCGACGCGGTCGCTCTCGGGGTGGGTAGACCAATGATCGCGACGGGTCCGACGAAGGCCCGGTCCAGCTGTCTCTATGAGCCCCGGTATGGATCGGTGATCTCGCGGAGCCGGGTGAGCGCCTCGCGGAGTTGGGCCATCCGGCGTCGGCCGAGGTGGGCGGTCCATTCGGCCTCGATGGCGGCCTCCTCGGCCCGGACGATGGGGGCCGCCTCGCGTCCACGGGGACCGATCCTGACGAGACGGACGCGGGCATCGGCGGGGTCGGCGACGCGCTCGACATAACCGGCCCCCTCAAGCCTGTCGATCAGCGCGGTCGCGGTCTGCTTGGCGACCTGCGCCTGGTCCGCCAGGTCGGAGATCCGGGTGCCGTCAGGTCCGATCCGCGCGGCGATCCGCGCCTGTGCAGCGGTGATGTCTGTGTATCCGGCCCGATGCATCGCGGCGAGAATCCTGGTCTCGGCCGCGCGGTGGGCGATGAACATCAACACCCCGACATGGAGTTCCTCGGTCATTCCTGCCCCTTGATCTAATCCCATAACCGAACTATCGTTGGTTCCAATATCGTACTATCTTAGCCCCCACAGAGAGACACGACGATGGACGACGACACGCTCTGGGAGCGGATCGACACCCAGCGGCTGCGGACCGCGGACCTGCTTGAGCGACTCACCGACGCCGAGTGGCGACATCCCTCACTGTGCGGGGGGTGGACGGTCCGCGACGTCGCAGCCCACCTGACCCTGCAACAGATGGGGCTCGGTGATCTGTTGCGGATGCTGCCGAAGTACCGCGGTGGCGGCACGAACCGGCTCATCGACGAGTCCGCCCGCACCAAGGCGGCCGCACCGGTCGAGATGCTGATCGCCGACATCCGGGCCATGGTCGGCTCCCGCCGCCACAACCTCGGCGTGACGAGCCGCGACACCCTGATCGACATCATCGTCCACGGCCAGGACATCGCTCTCCCCATCGGCCTGGACCTTTCGGTTCCGGTGGACGCGGCCGCCGAGGCTGCCACGCGGGTATCCACCCTCGGCACACGGATGGCGTCGGTGTTCCGTCCGGTGCCGTGGCGAGGCTTCCGGTTCAGAGCCACCGACACCCACTGGTCAGTCGGCGAGGGCCCCGAGATCACCGGTCCCATCCTGGCCATTCTGTTGCTCCTCACCGGACGCCCCGTCGCGCTGCCCCGGCTGGAGGGCGAGGGTCTGGCTTCACTGCGCCAGAGCCTGGGGAGCGGCTGACCCCATGACCGGCCACACCGACCGGGTCACGGTCATCGACGTCTACGCCGATCCGGTCTGCCCCTACGCATGGATCGCGTCTCGCTGGCTCGAAGAGGTTGCCCCCTCTCGGCCTGTTGAACTGCGACACCATGTGATGAGCCTGCGCATCCTCAACGAGGGGCATCATCAGGGCATCGCCTACCAGGCCAACGTCACCCGGACCGCCGGACCGTCGCGGGTGTTCACGGCTGCTGCCGTCCACGTCGGCGAGGGGATCCTCCGTGACCTGTACACCGCCTTCGGCACGAGGTGGTTCGCCCGATGGCGGCGTCCAGACCCCGACGCGCTCCGCGGCACCCTGGAAGCCGCCCTCACTGATGTGGGGCTACCCGCCTGGCTTGTCGAGGCAGCCGACACCGACACCTACGACGGGGCGCTGGCGGACAGCCACGCCGATGCCGTGCGCGGACTCGGTCGCGGCGCCGGGACCCCGATCCTCCACCTCGACGGCGTGCCCTGGTTCGGACCGGTGCTCGACGCGATCCCCGACGGGCAGGAGGCCCTTGACCTCTACGACGCCCTCCTGACGCTCACGAGGCACGAGACCTTCTCCGAGCTCCGGCGAGCCCGCTCCGGACCACCACGGCTCGCGAGCAGTCATTGAGGACCTCTGACCGGCCTGACGGTATCGCCCACGTGGACGCGACCTGCCTTCGTCACGACGCCGTCCACCCCGAACACGAGCTCGTTGCCCTGGCGGCGATAGTCCGCCAGGGCCTTCAACCCCTCGGTGCGACCCCCGCCCGTGTCGGGATCCAGGTCGATCACCCGGCAGCGAGCGATCGCGCGGCGCACCTCGACCTCGGCCTCTCCCAGGGCAATCCGACGCCCGATCCAGCCGTCCTCGAGGTGCGGCGCGTCAGTGTGCACGGTGAACGTGGCTCGCAGCTGCGCGTCGAGGACCGGCATCCCGGCCCTCCGGGAGAGTTCGACCACCGAACCGCTGGTGATCAGGCTGACGCTGGCTCCGTAGACCACGTCGCCCCCTCCTGCACGCGCCAGCACCACGTCGCGGCCCAGGAACGAGGAGTAGGCCTCGGCCCAAGGCCCGTCGACGATCTCGAGCGTCACCCGACGCCCCCAGTAGTCGACAGCGCGGGTCTCGCCTGTGAACCCCGGCGCTCCCTCCACCACCGCCCCGGGCAGCGTGGCGGTCAACAGACCGTCGGCCCAGGTGGCGGTGGTCTGCATGAGGGTGGGGTTCTCGACGGTGCGGATCACCCTGCCGCGCACAGGGTCCACGAGGCAGAACACCCGGTCTCCCACCGGCCCGGCCAACGTCAGGTCCACGAATGGCCGCGGCACGTGGCGGGCCCCCTTCAGCGAGGTGAAGCCGATCCGGGCGACGTGCACGTGCGCCTCAGGCCGCCTGGCCTGCAGCGTCCGCTCATCTGTCACGCAACGATTGTGCCGCAGTTCACCGGTTGCGCCCGACCTCAGGCCGGGAGAACGAGTTGCCGGGCCGGGTGGATGTCGTAGTCGGCCATGTAGTCGAACACGCCTCGCAGTTCGATGCGGGCGGGGTCCTGGTAGTAGGGGCGCTGCGCCCCGCAGGCAATCCGCGACTCCGATCCTCAGCCCTCGAGGAGGCCCAACTCCAGCGCCCGCAGCACCGCCCTGGTCCGGTCCCGTACCCCGAGCTTGAGGAACACGCTGGACAGATGGTTCTTCACGGTCCCCGAGGCCAGGTGCAGGGCGGCCGCGATCTCCGCGTTCGAGTAGCCCGCCGCCGCTAGACGCAGCACGTCGGTCTCGCGCGCCGTCAGCGGCTCGGGGCGTTCGTAGGCCTCGACACCGGCGGGGTGGGCCGCGGCCGCGCGGAACAACCGGTCGGTGAGGCCGGGCTGCAGCAGCGTCCCGCCGGCCGCCAGAGTGCGGATCGCTCCTACGAGCTGGTCGAGGGTGACGTCCTTCAGCAGGTAGCCGCGGGCACCGGCGCGAAGTGCCCGCAGGACGAGCTCGTCGTCATCGAACGTGGTGAGCACCAGCACCGGCACGGTCGAGCCGCGCTCCGCCAGCGCCTCCAGGGTGGCGATCCCGTCGCGGCGAGGCATGCGAAGGTCGAGGAGGAGCACATCGACATCGGTGTCGGCCAGGAGCGCGAGGGCCGCGTCGCCGTCCTCCCCCTCGCCCACCACCTCGATCTCGTCACTCAGCCCCAGCAGGCTGCGGATCCCCTGCCGAACCAGCGTCTGGTCGTCGACGAGGCCCACCCGAATCATGGAGCCGGCACCCGGGCGGTCACCGTGAAGCCATGCCCCGGCGTGGACTCCAGTTCGAGCTCCCCGCCGAGTGCCTCGAACCTCTCCGCCATCCCGGTCAACCCGTGGCCGCGCTCGATGCGGCGCACCCCGGCTCCATCGTCATGGGCACGCAGCCTCAGCCCGTCGTCGTCGGACACCACCTCCACCTCGAGTTTCGTGCCGCCCGAGTGCCTCACCGTATTGGTGGCGATCTCCTGGACCGCCCGGACGACAGCGAGCCTGCGCGCGTCGTCGAGGGGCGACCGCTCCTCCACGCGCAGGTCGACGGAGAGGCCGAGCCGCTCCATCACGTCGCGCAGGGTGGGCTCGAGCCCGGTCCGGGTGTCGCGCAGCTCGCCGACGGTTGTCCGCACGTCCCCGAGGAGGTCCTTCGCGATGGTCCGGGCGCGGAGGACGTGTTCCCGCCCGGCCCCGCTCACCTGGTGGGTGGCCACCTCGAGCTCCAGGGCGAGGGCGGTGAGCTGGTGGCCGAGCACGTCGTGGAGGTCACGCGCGATGCGGAGCCGTTCCGCCTCCCGGCTCGAGGTGGCGAGCAAGGCGGTAGCGGCGTGGAGGTCTGCGTGCGCGGCGGCGAGCTGGGCTCGCGCAGTGGCCTCCCGCCGGGCGGTGGTGACCACGAGCGCGGCGAACACCTGGAACGCCAGATACGCGAGCGTCTGGAACACCACATCGCTCGGTTCCCACCCAGCAAGCACCCCACCGACGGGGATGACGAGGGTCTGCGCGGCGACCAGTGCCACGACGGCCCTTGACTGCAGGTCGAACGCCGCGACCGCCGTCGTCACCACTGACAACAGCGCGGTCCAGCCGAGGTGCGGCGCGAGGAGCCACATGGAGGAAGCCGTGAGGAACAGCACCGCGACCGTCACGCCGGCCGGCCACGGCGGCCGGCGGCGGATCAGTTCGGCACCCACCAGGAACACGCCGAGGTAGATGAGGTAGGCCGCCCACCAGGCGGCGATGATCACCGGGTCGACGCTGATCTCCGCGCGCGCGGCGAGCACGGCCACGCCCACCACCAGCACCGCCACGAGGCCGGCGCCTGCGCTGAGGACCTCCTCCGCCTTGTTCGCCACATCCCGATGCTACGAGAGCCGGGCGCGCCGGGGGACGTGCCGTTGGTCATGGGTGCAGCTGGTGCCGTCCGGCACATCCGCCCTCCCCCACCCGATCCATAGCGTGGTGAGTGACGAAAGGAGAGCGCCATGACAGTCCTGGAGATGCAGGGGGTGCGGAAGGAGTACGGAGAGGTGACCGCCCTCGACGGGATGGATCTCGCCGTTGAACGTGGGGAGATCGTGGCGGTGCTCGGCCCCAACGGGGCGGGCAAGACCACCACCTTCGAGTTGCTGCTCGGCCTGATCCACCCGTCCGCCGGCTCGGTGCGGGTCCTGGGCGACGAGCCCGGGCCGAGGGTCCGAGGCCGGATCGGGGCGATGCTGCAATCGGCCGGGCTCCCCGAGCAGGTGACGGTGCGCGAGCTCGTCAGGCTGATCGGGCGGAGTTACCCGCAGATGCTCGACGTCGACGACGTGCTCGGCCGCACCGGCCTGACCAAGCGCGCCCGCCGCACCGTCACCACCCTCTCGGGAGGCGAGCGCCAACGGCTGCTCCTGGCTCTGGCTCTGGTGGGGGCGCCCGAGCTCCTCCTACTCGACGAGCCCACAGCGGCCATGGACGTGGCGGCGAAGCGCACGTTCTGGGAGCAGGCCCGGGCGCTGGACGGCGCCACGATCATGTTCGCCACCCACGACCTCGCGGAGGCGGCCGCGGTGGCGGATCGCGTGCTGGTGGTTTCCCAGGGTCGGCTCGTCGCGGACACCACCGCCGACGCACTCACCAACCACGGCAACGAGGACCTCGAAGAGGTCTTCCTCGCCCTCACCGCGGAGCGATCCTCCGCCCTCGACGACGGAGACGACCGATGACCACCAACCATTCACCCTTACGCCAGGGCGCCCCGACTGCGCCCACCCGTCGCGCCGCGCGACCCAACGGCAGCCTGGCCGGTCTCGCCCTCCTGGCGGCGGCCACCGAGCTGCGCGCCAGCCTGCGAACGCCTGAGTTCGCCGCCGGGGCCATCGCGATCCCCGTCATCCTGTACGCGATGTTCGGGCTACCCAACGCCGACGGCGTCCTGCCGGGCGGCACCGTCGTCGGCCTGGTGATGGCAGTGTCGATGTGCGCCTACGGCGTGGTGTCGCTGGCCATCTTCACCTTCGGCGAGGACGTCGCCAAGGAACGCGGCCGGGGCTGGACGCGGACCCTGTCCGCCACGCCGTTGCCCACCTGGGTGTATCTCGTGGGCAAGCTCGCCAATGCGCTGGTGCTCGGCACCGTCATCGTTGCGGCCATCGCCTCGCTCGCGTTCCTCCTGGGCGGGGCTGATCTCGCGCTCGGCACCTGGGTGCAGGTGTGGCTGCTCATGTTGGCCGGCGTGCTGGCGTTCAGCACTCTCGGCTTCGCGATCGCCTTCGTCGCGCGGCCACGCGCCGCGGCCATGATCGCCAACCTCGTGTTCCTGCCGTTGGCCTTCGCGTCCGGGTTCTTCGTGCCCATGAACCAGCTGCCTCAGGTCCTCCGCGACATCGCGGCCTTCCTACCCACCTTCCACTTCGGCCAGCTGGCCCACCACCTGGTGATGCCCGCCTCGGACGTCGCGTTCTGGACCGGCGCCGAGACCCGCCCGCTGTGGGTGCACGTGGTGTGGGTGGCGGGATCCGCCGTCGCCCTCGGAACGGTCGCCCTCATGGCGTCGCGCCGCGAGGCCGTCACCCGTCGTGGGTGACTGCAACCCGCCGGTTGGCGTCGCGACGCGATTCAGGCGGCTCTGGGCGCATACATGATGACCGCCACCCCGACGAGGCACACGAGCGCGCCCACCACGTCGTATCGGTCCGGCCGGAATCCGTCGATCACCATCCCCCAGGCCAGAGAACCGGCGACGAACACCCCGCCGTATGCGGCGAGGATGCGGCCGAAGTTCGCGTCAGGCTGGAGGGTCGCGACGAACCCGTACAGGCCGAGCGCGACCACCCCTGCCCCCATCCAGACCCAGCCCTTGTGCTCCCGGACCCCCTGCCAGATCAGCCACGCGCCGCCGATCTCGGCGACGGCGGCGAGGACGAACAGCACGACGGACCTCAGGGTGACCATGCGTTGATGCTGCCATAGGCGAGCCTCGGCAGCATCGCGCTCGGCAGGTGGATCAAGGTGGCTCTGGTCGGAGCTCGGATAGCCAGCCATAGTTGTGGATGTGGGCGCCAGAGGGGCACTAGGGAAGGATCAGAGCATGGGCAAGCTTGTCTTCGGGATGAACCAGTCGCTTGACGGCTATGTGGACCACGACAGGTTCGCCCCCGGCCCCGCGCTCTTCCGGCACTTCATCGAGGAGGCCAAGGCCGAGGCGGCTTCGCTCTACGGCCGACGCATCTACGAGATCATGAGCTATTGGGACGACGATGATCCTTCCTGGGGCGACGACGAGCGTGCCTTCGCGACGGCGTGGCGAAGCCAGCCGAAGTGGGTCGTCTCCCGCACCCTCACCTCGGCCGGCCCCAACGCACGTTTGGTCGAGGGGGATCTGGAGGTCGCGGTCCGGCGCTTGAAGGCGGACTACGACGGCGAGATCGCAGTGGCCGGCCCACGGCTGGCCGGGAGCCTGACCGACCTGGGGCTGATCGACGAATACCGCATCTATCTCCACCCCGTCGTGCTCGGCCATGGGGATCCGTACTTCGCCGGGCCTCGGCCGCCGTTGCACCTGGTGAGCGCCGACCGCATCGACGGTGACGTCCTCCGGCTGAGCTACGTCCCCGCTTGAGCTTGCAGCTCACGAGCTGGTCAGGCCGACGGCGTGCTGCACCTCGGGCCCGGCCTGCAACTTGCTATCCAGAGCGCGGCTTCTGTGCATATATGCAGAAGCCGCGCTCCACGTAGAATCCTGCAGCTGAGGAGGGCCGCACCCAGCGTTCGCCCACCATCCCCGGCGACTCCAGCGCCTCCCCCGAAACAAGACGAAGGCCGAGCACTTTTCAATGCTCGGCCTTCGCACATTGTTCGGGGGAGGACGGCTCCCGGACTCGAGTGGCTCTGAGACCTGCCCGTCCGTCTCGGCGGGCGTCGGCGATGTAGATCGTCGGCAATCCATCTGGAAACCACTCGACCGCTCATTCCATCTTCAGCTTCTCCCGAGGGTTGTGCTTGTCGATGGCCTTTCGCGTACAGACCATTGAACGCCTGTCTGGCAGCCAGCACAAGACCCTGAAACGAAGAATCTCCTGAGAATTCCCCAGACTCCGGCCGCGTCGCTTGACAGTCACAGCGTCGCCATCCGGCTCATCAGATTGCCGGCGCCGCCTCATGATCTGGAGAGGGGAGCCCGGTGCCTGCCATCGCCTTACGCTCCCGGACGACGGCGACGGACTTGGTGGCCGCCGCGACGAGCGGCGGCGCGAGGACCATGCCGAGGAGGCCCGCGACAGTGCCGCCGATCAGGGTGGACAGCAGGACCACCAGCGGATGTATGCGCAGGGCCGAGCCGAGCGCCCACGAACTGACCGCGCTCTGAATGGTGCCGTTGGAGATCACGAACGTGATGGCGATGATGGCAGCGGTGGAGGCTCCCCCGGATCCGAAGGCGATCAGCACCGCGAAGGCGCCCGTGATCCAGGCGCCGAGGAATGGGATGAAAGAGAGGACGAAGTACAGGATGAAGATCGAGCCGGCCAACGGCACGTTCAGCAGCAGCAGCGGCACGATGAAGATGGGTGCCGTCAGCAGCGTGGTGATGGAGATGCCCTTGAAGTAGCCGCGAAGCGACTGCTGCACCACGGTGGCCACGTCGGCGGTGAGTCCGGCGTCCCACGACGCGACCCGCGAGAGCCAGCCCGGAAAGTCGCGGCCGTCCCGCAGCATGAAGAAGAGGAAGAAGAGGGCGAAGAAGGTGCCCATGCCGAACGCCAGCGCCCCGGAGAAGGTGCCGGACGCCAGGCCGACGACGCCCTGGGCCAAGCGCGGTGCGTACTCCTCGAGGTTGGCCCTGATCCGTTCGAGCATCAGCGGGTCCAGGTCGAGGGTCCGCCCCCAGGCCACGAACGAGTTCCAGCCGGCCCACAGCTGCTGGTAGATCTGGGGCAACTCAGTGAGGAAGCCGCGCACGACGACCGTGACCGTCGCCGCGGCCAGCGCGATGGCCACGAACAGGCCGACGACAGCGGCGAGAAGCCGGCTGAGGCCTCGGCGCTCCAGCCGCGACACGAGCGGCTCCAGGACCACCCCGATGATGAAGGCGACGATGAGCGGCACGACGATTCCGTTGATGGCTCCGAGCGCCGCCGACAGGATCACCAGCAGCACGATGGCGCCGACAGCCGCCCAGCTCGCCCTCCCGACCCGGAGGAGGCTGGCCATCTGGGCCCGCTGCGGGGTGTCACTCACGATGCCTCGATTCGTCGTCGTGCGCTTGCCCCGGCGGGCGATGCCGACGTCACCAACTCGGGTACGAAGGGCAGTCGGGGACGCCCCACGTGTGCGGCGAACATTAGCAGTCGCTGGTTCAGCATCGTTCCCCAGCTGATCGAGCTTGCCGGAAGGCCGTCGGGCGATTCAGCCCTAGCCGACGTGCTCGCCGAGCCAGGCCATCAGCGGGCGGTAGGCCCGCCAGTCCACGGCGACGCGATCCAATATCTCCGGCGTGGGCAACCACCCCGGGGCTCCGTGTTGGCGTTCAGCCGTCAGCGTCCGGTGGCGCAGCAGTTCGACCAACGGGTGGTCTTCTGCGACACCGCGCGGACGTGTCTTCAGACGGTCGCCGTCGATGACGTAACCATCCTCCCGAAGCCCGTCGACAATCCGCTGCAGCTCCTCCCCCGAGTCCTCGTCGTCGACGGCGCCGCGGTAGCGAGCGACCTGGCCGGCCGTGCCCGCATACCACCCGGCCGCGGTCATCAGGCCCGCCGAGCTGATCTGCACGTACCAGCCCATCCCGGAGGCCGTCGCGACGACGATGCCCTGGTGGGTCTTGTACGGGGACTTGTCCTGCGAGAAGCGGACGTCGCGATTGGGGCGGAACAGCTTCGCAGGGCCGAACTCGTCCTCCAGGGCGGCGGCGAGCCCTTCCATCGGAGCCCTCACGACGGTGTCGTACAGCTGACGGTGAGCGGCCCACCACTCGCGGGAGTTGTTGATCTCCAGCTCCTCGTAGAAGTCCACCGCCTCGAATGGGACCCCCTCGAATGAACTCATGCGGCCCACGGTAGACGGTGTGTGGTTCCATCGCAGCTGCACGGAGGCCGGCGAGAGGAGGGGCGCTGGCGGCTGTCGTCGGTGATTCACCTGTGGTGAGAATGCAGGCGTCGGCGCCGTCGCCGGCCGGACACCTGGCGGAGGGCGCCAGATCCCGTGGAGAACGAGTCGAACACGAGCCAGATCCCGAGTGCTGCAATGCTCATGTACACCACGTACGGGATCAGGGCGCCGGGAACGAAGTTCACCCTCGAGTTCTCGAAGATCTCCTCGAGCGGATTCGCGGCAGTGAGGGTCCACGCAAGCCACAAGGCGGCCGCTCCGGCCGGCACTTCGAGAAGGGCGAGGAGTATGCGTTTGGGCCCGAAGTTCTTCGTCAGGGCTTTGGGTCGGCTGGTGGCCATGGCCACATCACTTCCTTACGCGGCGCTCCTACCGCCTGAACAGATCTCTGACGATCCGCTCTCCAAGCCCTTCCGGGACGAATCGTGCCCAAGGACGGCGACAGCCGGAGCTCCGCCGGCACCTGGAGCCAAGGCGTCATCGATGTGGCGATCACCCTGTGGGCTCTGAGCCTCATGGGCGGGTCTGTCGCCCAAGGGGTCAAGCGCCGGTCCGGACTGCGTACCGGCTCACGGTTGCCGCCGACTGCTGCGTAGTCGCCTGGATGGCGATCACGTCAGGCAAGGCCCAGGAAGACCCTGAGTTCGGCGGCGCCATCGACGTGGACCGGGTCTCCACGCACGAACGTGCCGGGAGTGAGGAGCAGCCGCTCCTGCTCGGCGGCCTCCCCCCGCCGCGACACCCACTGGCGCCCGTTCGGCCTGTAACCCACCTTGTGGCTCACGGCCAGAGACGCAGGGTTGTCGAGAAACGCGGAGGACGTAATGCGCTCGGCACCGAGATGGTCGAACGCGAAGGCGCACACCGCCTGACGCATCCGGGTGCCGATGCCTTGGCCATGGAAGCGGCCGGCGAGCCACGACCCGGTCTCGAGAGTCCGGGTCACGGGGAAGCCCTCCCCTTCAAGCGCCTGGATCCCGAGCACCTGACCCGCCCGTCGGACCACCAGCTGAAGGGTGATCGTCTCGGGGGTCTGACCGGCCAGGGTGCGCCCGAAGTAGCGCACGTAGTTGGCGGGCAGCTGGTCTGCTGGCGCATCGGTCCACGGGAAGAGGAAGGGCATCTGAGTCGGGTCGTGGATGCCGTCCAGGACGAGTTCGATGAGCTCCGGCAGATCACCCTCGCGGATCACGGTGAGCAGAAGGTCTCCGGCCGTTATCCGAAGCGCGAACGGTGGCCAGATCTGCTCCAGGGACAAACGAGACATGTACCCAGTGTGGCGCCAACCCTCCCGATCTCACCGACAACGGAGCTCGCAGCGATCCGGAAGGCGACAGGACTCGACGACTCACCCGGGCGCTACTCCTGATGCTACCGTGGTGGCATGAGTCAGGTGAAACTGAGCGTGAGTCTCTCTGAGGATGACGTCGCGGCTCTGGACAAGTACGCCAAGGCGGCAGGGCTGCGGTCCCGGTCTGCGGCGATCCAGCAGGCCATCCGGTTGCTGGGAGACCAGGAACTCGAAGAGGCGTACGCCGCCGCATGGCAGGAGTGGGAAGCGTCCGGGAACGCGCGCGACTGGGACTCCACCTCGGCGGACGGGCTGACCGATGCTCCGCGGTGAGATCCGGCTCGCGGACCTCGACCCTGCCCGTGCCGGCGAGGCTGACAAGCGTCGCCCAGCCGTCGTGGTGAGCAACGACCACGCCAACACAGTCGCCGCGAGGCTCGGACGAGGCGTGGTCACGGTAGTCCCCCTCGCGAGCAACACCGCCCATGTCTACCCCTTCCAAGCGCTTCTGCCAGCTGAGGACACAGGCACCCGAGTGGACTCCAAGGCACAGGCTGAGCAGGTTCGGTCAGTCTCGATCGACCGACTCGGCCCTGTCATCGGCCGGGTCCCCGTTCACCTGATGGCCGAGCTCGACGACGCCCTCAGGCTGCACCTCCACCTGTAGGTCGCTGCCCCCTCCATCAGGCGAAGGCCAAGTAGCCCAAGGGTCGGCGTCCTCAGCTGGTCTGTGAGTCCAGGACCTCCCGGAGCTTGGCGGCGAACGCCTCTGGCTGCCCGGGCCAGCCGAACTCCGGGCCGACGAACCCGCCGTGGTGGCTGGGGAACATGGTCAGGGGCAGCCCCAGCCTCTCCGCCAAAGCCTCGGCGGACCGCCCGGTCACCTGCCGCGCCGACTCCTCCCCCGCGGCGATCACCAACCTCACGCCGGACGACTCGAGTGCATCGAGGCCCGGCGTCCACGCGACGACGCCGTCGGAGTCGCCGGACAGCAACGGGTCGTCGCGGGAGCCGTCATCCTCAGAGGGGAGGCCGAAGGCTGCGGGATCCGGGGCGGGGCCGTCGAAGAACTCGTCGGTGAGCTCACCCTCCCAGGAGGTGTAGGCGATGAACCGGGCCATTCCGTGGCCGAAGCCGCCCTCCCGGTAGGCCCGATTGACGTCCTGCTCGGCGCGAAGCACCGCGTCCGCATCCGGCAGCAGATGGGTCAGCGGCGGCTCGTGCGCGACGAGCAGGCGGACGTCCTCAGGGTGGACGGCGACCAGCGCCAACCCGTCGACCGCTCCCCCGCTGCTGCCGAAGACCTCCACCGCACCGGCGCCCAGAGCTTGAATCAGGTGATGCAGGTCGTCGGCGTGCTGCAGCGGGTCGTTGTCGGTGCGGCCGTCGCTACGGGTGCTGCGGGCCAGCCCCCGCGGGTCGTAGGTGACAACGGTCCGGTCCGGGAAGTGCGACGCCAGTGTGGCGAAGCCGGTGGCGTCCATGGGCTGCCCGATCAGCAGGAGCGGTGGCCGCCCGTCGACGGTGGGCAGCGGCCCGCGCACGTCGTAGACGATGGTGGCCCCGGGAACTTCGACGGTGTGGGTAACGGCCTCGACGGTCATGGCGATCCTCCGGTTTCCGTGGTGTCCTCGACGCGATCCTAGGCGCGCCCGGAGTCCGCGGGGGCCCGACGCGGGCGTCTGCGATCCACGGAGGGTGAGCTCGGGTTGTGCGGACCGTTCGCTGGCTCAGCTGGTGCTGCCGCGCAGGATGGAAGCGATGCGGTCGTAGCCGCGTCGCTCGGCGTGCTGCAGCGGCGTCACGCCGTCACGGTCGGCGATCGTGGGGTCGGCGCCGGCGTCGAGCAGGATCTGCACGATCTCCTGATGCCGGGGTCCGCCGTCGCCGAGGACGACCGCCTCGAGCATCGCGGTCCAGCCGAGGTTGTTGACGTGGTCGATGTCGACGCCGGTCTGCACCACGCGACGCACGTACTAGACGTGGCCGCGCTCGCTGGCAGGAATCGGCGACAATCCGCCGAAGCGGTTGCGGATGGTCAGATCGGGGTTCGCCGGCAGCAGCGCCTCGAGCATCGCGACGCTGCCCGTCACCCCCGTGACCAGCCAGGGCGTGTCGTGGCGGTCGTCCAGCGCGTCGGGATCGGCACCCATCGCGACGAGGACCTCCGCCACCGCGACATGGTCGAAGGTCGCGGCCAGGAGCAGTGCGGTGCGGTCACGCTCGTCGCGCGCCTCGATGTCTGCGCCTGCTCGCAGCGCAACGGCGACAGCGTCGGCGTCCCCAGCTTCGGCCCCCTGCAGCAGCACGGCGTCCGGGTCTGCGGGGCTATCGGCGGCCGTCACCGCCCGTAGGATCCGCTCCAGGCCCGCGAAACCCCGCTCCACGGCCATCTCCAGCGGCGTCAGCCCCGCCGACGGCGAGGTGAGGTCCAGCTGGACGCCGCCCGCCGCGAGCACCCGCACTGTGGTGGCGTAGGTCGGGGTGTCCTCGCCCAGCCAGATGGCCTCGTGGATGGCCTGGTAGCCGATCCGGTTGATGTGATCGCGGTCGATGCCGGCCTGCAGCAGCTCCCCGACCACCAGTCCGTGCCCGCGCTCGGCGGCACGGATCAGACCGGTGCCGTTCCAGCTGTCCTTGTCGTCCACAAGCGCTCCGTTGGCGAGCGTCAGGCGCAGCAGGTCGAGGTATCCCTCGCTGGTAGCGACGAGGTAGGCAGACTGCTCGGTCTCGTCCTTGGCGTTCACATCCGCGCCCGCCTCGACGAGTCGTCGGGTGAGCTCGACGTCGTTGGCCCACGCTGCATCCCGCAGCTGCTCGTCGAGGGTTGCCTGCTCCTGGGCGTTGAGTGAGGGCTCGGGCACGGGGTCGTCCTTCCTGGGTGAAGCACTAGGGGCGACGCTGGGTGTCGGTTCGGGCGTCGCGCTACTGCTCGACCGGTCTGAGGGCACGGTACTGGGGGACGCCGTTGGTTCGCCAGACCCGCACGCGCTCAGGAGGAGCGCGATCGGGACGGCGGCGATGGCGGTGCGGGTGATGCGCCTCATCGGGTGGGGTCTGTCAGGATCTCGTAGGGGCCAGTGGCGACTGGCTCGTCGAACTTACTGTCGACGTAGAGGATGCGTCCGCGCAGCGCCTTCGCAGTCGTCAGCACCCGGTCGGCCGCAGTGGCCTCCTGGTCCAGGAGGACCGCCCGGGAGCCGTCGGCCGACAGGCGCAGAGTGGCGATCATCCGGCTGAAGTTGCGCACGACGGTGAGCTGGTTGCCGCGCAGGACGAGGCCGTCGGCGTTGACGAGGTCCGCGCCGTCGGTCGCGACCTCCGAGACGTCGCCGGTGCTCGCGTCGAAGCGCCACAGCAGGCCGGCGTTGCCCTGGGCCACCACGAAGGCGCTGCGGTCGGCCGACAGCACGATGCCGCCGGGGTTGAACCCGGCGAGCCGCTCGACCCGGTCGGTGGCATCGGCCCAGAGGCTCGCCTGCCAGCCTGCACCGTCGTCGGCGACGCGGAAGACCTGGGCGTCGTTGGAGTTGGTGAAGTAGGCCGCGCCGTCCGGCCCGAGCGCGACATCGTTGAGGAAGACGCCGACGCCGGGCGCGCGGAGGGCGGCCAGCAGCGTGCCGTCGGCCTCGTACACCCACAGGTCAGGGCGGCCGGTGCCGATGCCGTTGGGGCCACCGGCGATGTCGACGCGACCCTGCTCGTCGACGGTGATGCCCCTCGCGGTGAAGCGGCCGTCGGTCCCGTCGCCGTCCAGCCACTCCACGGTCTCGTCTGAGTGAGCGGAGCCGCGGTGGATCTCCCCGCCGGTGACCTCGCTGACGTAGAACAGACCCCGCCGCTCGTCCGCGCCGATTCCCTCGAACTTGGAGCCGGTGGTGGAGTCAACGTCGCCCGTCAGCTGGTAGGTCGTGGGGCGGGGGCCGTCGGCCACAGCCGGAGCCGCGCCGACGGCCAGGCCGAGGGTGGCGATCGCCGCGACGGCGAACGTGATGGTCGGGCGTGTGTGGCGAGTCACTGTGATCTCCTCGAACTGGGGTCTGCGAACTAGTCCAGTCTGCGTGCGCGGCCGGCGCGGCGCGTCGGTGGAACGGTCACCGCTGGGTAGCCGATCGGTTGATGCGGCTCGCCGGGGTTCTCCATACGATGAGGACACCGTGAGCACCCCCACGGACGTCCGAGACCGCGCCTCGGGTGTGCACGGCATCCTGGCCCCCGCCGTCCGGCTCGACCGCTGGCTCCTCGTGGTGCTCATCGTGCTGCTGGTCACCTCCGCGGTCCGCTACGTGGATCGGCACGGGCTCGACCCGGCCGGCGTCGCGGTGCTGGCCGGAGCGGCGCTGCTCGGACTCGCCTACGCCACCCGTGGCCTCATGTCGTCGCGCCCGTGGTGGCCCGCGGCGTGGGTGGTGGGGATGGTCGTCCTGTGGGGGGCACTCACCGCCGCCGCGCCGTCCTTCGCGTGGTGCGCCGTCCCGGTGGCCTTCGCCGTCCTGCGGGTGCTGCCGTTCGGGTGGGCGGTGGGGACGGTGGTGGCGATGATGCTGCTGCTGACCGCGGCCTGGCAGCGGATTGTGGAGGACTTCGACCCGGTGCAGGTCGTCGGCCCCGTCGGGGTGGCGCTGGTCACTGTGATGGCCTTCCGTGCCCTCGATCTGGAGTCGCGGGCCCGCCAGGACCTGCTTGATCAGCTGATCGATGCGCAGGAGGACCTGGCCGACGAGCAGCAGCGCGCCGGCGCCCTCGCCGAGCGAACCCGCCTGTCCCGCGACATCCACGACTCAGTTGGCCAGGGGCTCTCCAGCATCAACCTGCTGCTCCAGGCCGCGGACCAGGACTGGGACAGCCACCCCGGGCGCGCGCGTCACCACGCCCGGACCGCGGCCGCGACCGCCCGCGACAGCCTGGAGGACGTGCGCCGAGTGGTGCGCGACCTCGCGCCCACGGACCTCGAAGGCGACGACCCTCGCGGCAGACTCCCGGCCGCCCTGCACCGGGTCGCGGAACAGTTCGGACCTGGGATGGAGGTCGAGGTGCGCGTCGACGGAGAGCCTGAGGCGCTTCCCACGGACGTCGCGGCGGCCCTGGTGCGAACCGCGCGGGGCGCCCTGGCCAATGTGCGGGAGCACGCCCAAGCGGATCGCGTCGCCCTGACCCTGACCTATCACTCCGACGAGGTGGTCCTGGACGTGCGCGACGACGGACGCGGCTTCGACCCCGCCCAGGCGCGAGTCCGGGGTGCACGTGGACGGGGGCTGGCGGGGATCCGGGAGCGGGCCGTCTCGCTCGGCGGCGCCGCGTACGTTGAGAGCGCGCCCGGCGAGGGTACCACCATCTCGGTTCACCTTCCGATCCGCCCACCACTGGAGACCCCGTGATCCGCATCGTTCTGGTGGACGACCATCCCGTGGTCCGCGCCGGCTTGCGCGCGCTCCTCGACGGCCAGGACGATCTCGAGGTGATCGCCGACGTCGACGGGCTCGAAGCCGCGGTCGCCGTCGTGACCGACGAGCGGCCCGACGTGGTGCTGGTCGACCTCAACCTCGGGGACCGCAGACCCGGAGGAGCGGAGGTCACGACGGCGCTTCGCGGCCTCGTCGCCCCGCCGGAGGTGCTCGTGCTCACCACCTACGACACCGAGGCAGACGTACTGCGCGCACTCGACGCGGGCGCGCGCGGCTACCTACTGAAAGACGCCCCACCCGACGAGCTGTTCGCCGGCATCCGGGCCACTGCCCGCGGCCAGACCGTGCTGGCGCCGTCGGTGGCCGCCACTCTGGTGCGGCGCGCCACCCCCGGGGCCGTCACCATCACCGAGCGCGAGGTGGAGGTCCTGGAGTTGCTCTCCCGCGGATTGGGAAACAAGGAGATGGCGCGCGAGCTCTTCGTGTCGGAGGCCACCGTCAAATCCCACCTCTCCCCCATCTACACCAAGCTCGGCGTGGACACGCGTGCCGGCGCGGTGGCGGCTGCCATTGAGCGCCGGATCATTCGCACCTGAGCAGGCGCGACGGACTGTGGCATGCGGAACCAGGGTCGCGCCTGGGCGCGTCGGGCAGGTACGCGCACCCTGGGGTGGCTACGATGGGAGCCATGGGGACGGGCGAGCCCGAGCGCACCCCGGAGGGGTTCTTCGACGGCTCTCCGGTTGGGTTGAGACTGTACGCGGCAGTGGAGCAGGCGGTTCGTGACATCGGCGAGGCGTCCGTACACGTGACGAAGAGCCAGATCGCCTTCAGGCGGAGCAAGGGTTTCCTGTACCTCTGGCGTCCCGGGCAGTACGTCAAGAGCGACGTGCCGGCCGTACTGTCCGTGGTCCTGCCTCACGAGTTGATCTCCCCCCGGTTCAAGCAGGTCGCCCACCCGTCCAGCACCGTGTGGATGCACCACATCGAACTCCACCGGATCGAAGAGGTCGACGATGAGGTCCGCGGCTGGATGGTCGAGGCCTTCCGCAACGCGGGCTGAGCAGCTTGGTCCCACCGCCCCACATCTCACGGGCCGGATGTGTGAGTTCCGGGTGGGCCGCCCGCCCAGGGGTGTCACGCTGGTGGCATGACGGAACAGCAGCCGTACGACGTCGTCACGCGATTCCCCCACTTCGAGGTGCGCCGCTACCCAGCACACCTCGTGGCGGAGGTGGAGGTGGACGCCTCGTTCACCCGCGCAGGCAACGAGGCATTCGGGGTGCTGGTGGGCTTCATCTCGGGCCGCAACAGCACCCGAGGCAAGGTCGCCATGACCGCGCCGGTGCTGCAGGAGCAGGCGCCCACCACGATCGAGATGACCTCACCCGTGGTCCAGCAGCCAGGAGCCGAGTTAGGCCGACACGTGGTGGCCTTCGTGATGCCGGCCGAGTACACGCTGGAGACGTTACCGACGCCGTCCGACCCGCGCATCCAGGTGCGGCAGGTCCCTGCCCAGGTGGCCGCGGCCAAGGGCTTCGCCGGACGATGGACGGAACAGATCTACCAGAGGAAGTTGGCCGGGCTCCGTACCGCTGTTGAGCAGGCCGGCCTCGAGGTCGACGGGGCGCCCCGGTTTGCCCGCTTCGACCCTCCGTGGACGCCGTGGTTCCGCCGTCGGAACGAGGTGGTGCTGCCCGTCTTGTGGCTGCCGCAGGTGTCTCGCAAGGACTAATGGGTAGGTCTGGTACCGACTACGACACCAGACCTGCCAATTAGCCGCCCTCTGCGTTCGGCACGCCGCTGCTTCGGCTCGACGACGCCGCGAGCGGCCCGGCGAGCCATGCTCGCGCCTCCCGGTGCGACTGCAGTCGGACAACGGGCAGTTCGGGGCGTTCGCCCACCAGAGCGACGATTCGTTCGGCTGTCCGGCGACGGGTCTTCCAGGCCCAGCGGATGATGTGGTCGGGATCGGTGCACACGGTCCAAAGCGCCGGTTCACGATTGCTGTTCCAGAGGACTTCGCGTCGCAGCCGACGGCGCAGCGTCCGCACCGTGACCTGACGCATCACAGTGGCGACGGGCAAGTCGAGCCAGACCACCAGATCGGCTCGGGCAGCCAGGACAGCGCGGGCACTGCTGTACTGCCATTCCGTCACCCACTTGTCCTCCTCCACGAGAGCAGACACGTCGTCCATGAACAACTCCCGAGGAGTCCAGCCCGGGCCGTGATAGAGCGCGTCGATCTCGACGTGAGGGATGCCCAGCTGCCGTGCGATCCGAGACGCCAAGGTCGTCTTCCCAGACCCGGAGGTCCCAGCCACCAAGACGCGGCGCGGGCACGCCTGAAGTGACTGAGTGGAGGTGAGCAGAGGCACGCCGCCAGCTTGGCACACGACCCAGTTCCCACAGCGCGCGATGGCTCCGGCACGACGACAAAGTCAGGGGCCACAGCCGATGTTCGACGAGGGACAGCATGGGATGATCGGGCTCGTCCTGCCTCACGTCGAACGCACTCCAACCGGCGAGCTTGTCGTGCACACACTCACCCGCAGCCACGCGGTCACGAGTGCCACCGGCGCAGGTATCTCCGCCGGACCGGTCCTGACCCGGCTGATCGGCGTCCCGGTCACCTGCCGCGGAATCCCCACGATGCAGCGACTCGTCGCGCGCCTGAGCATCCTCACCGAGCGCGCGAGACAGACTCCCGGACACATCAAGTGAGACCGAGGGTTGCCGGCGTGAGTGAGATCGGCCAGGGCTGCTCTGTCGTAGCCTGGGGCGCACACCGGGATCAGACCGCCGACGGGCGCGGAATCGTCGGTCCGGCGGGTCCCAGGTCTGCAAGCTGCTACCCATACAGCGGCATCTGCGCACATATGCAGATGCCGCTGTATGGGTAGCGAGTTGCAGTCTCTTCGCCGTCACCGACAGCATTCCGGCGGCATCCGCCCTCAAGTCACGCCTGAGTGGGGGCAGGCGGAGCTGAGCGAACTTGAGGATGCCGGCGACCAGCCTCTCCGGCTGCTCCCAGATGACCACATGCCCGGTGTCCTCGTACTCGATCCACCTCGCCCGACGACACAAGGCCGGCTAGGCTCGCCTGTCAGAGCGGCTACAGGTCCAGCAGCAACCCCAGGATCTCGCGCACCTCGCTCAGGGCTGGCGGCCCAACATTGCCAGTGCGCCGATGAATCCGAGTCACGGCCACGGAGCGCACATGCTGGCACTGCGCCGACGATGGGGCCGCGAGTCGGTTGTCGTCATCGGGCTCAATGACCACCTCGGTACTGCTCTCACGAAGGATCCGGGTCAACGGCACAACCTGGATGACGTGCGGCCCGCCCCTCAGGACCCGCCTCGCGGTCACGACGATGGCCGGCCGAAGAAGTCCGGCCTCGTGTCCGGCGGGCACTCCGAAGTCGAGTTCGACGACGTCACCCGGCGTCAGCATCGAGCCATTCAGTCTCGTCGTCGGTCAGCTTCACGCGGAGATCCTGCGCCATGGCGTCCTGGCGGAGCGTGCGGATGGCCTTGCTCACCGTCTCATCGATCGTTTCGTGGCGTTCGGCTGCCAATCGGGTCACCTGCGCATGCGTGACCCTGCTGATGCGGATCGTCGTTGTCTCGGACATGAACCAACTCTACCCGATTGTAGACCGATCAGTCTACAGCTGCCGTCTCGCGGCAAGCTGGTCTGGGCTCAGCCTCCAGCCGCGGCACCACGCTGCGATGGCGATGACAACGCCGATCGCCAACAGCACGAAGCTCGCCGATAGGGCGAGCCACTTGCCGGCGGTGAAGAACGGCGCCAACTCCGCGAGCACCGGTGTCCCGGCCGGATAGCGTGCCATCACCGTCGCGGCGCAGATGTTCTCGGCGTAGTCCAGCGCCACCGCGACCACCGGCAGCAGGGCCACCCCTCGCCACCGACTCCCGGGAGCTGTCCCTCGCGCCCAAACCCACGCGAGCGTCGTCAGCAGGAACGCCCCGTACACCAGCGGCCAGATGACGTCGAACGTGACCCGCGCGTACACGTAGGCAGCTCGACCGTCAGATCCCCACGCCTCGGCCGCCGCGTACAGGTCGTCCGGGGAGTACCACAGGGATGTGTCCGGGGCGGCGTAGCGGTCCGTGTAGAAAGCCCCGGCCTCAGCCTGGGCTGGCAACACCGTGGCGGTGAACACCGCGAACAGCACCACCGCGGCAACGGCCATCCACCCGCGCACTCCGCGCGCCAGGCCCGCGGCCACTCGGTCCACCACCTTCATCACACCCCATTCCTCTGATGCTGCGATGCTATGCGGCTTTCACGGTCCTGAGCGCGTCACGTCGAGGAAGCCGAGAATCGCTGGCGGTAGGAGGTGGGCGTGGTGGCGTAGGTGGCGGTGAAGTTCTGCCTGAACGTCACGACGCTGGTAAAGCCGCAGGCCGTGGCGATGCGCGTGACCGGCCACGCCGTCGTCTCCAGGAGGCGCCGGGCCTCGTCGAGGCGGCGGGCCAAGACCCAGCGCGCGGGGGTGGTGCCCGTGGCCTCTGCGAACCGTCGCGTGAAGTTGCGGCGGCTCATGCGCGCGTGGGCCGCGAGGTCGTCGACCGTGAGCTCTTGGTCGAGGTGGGCCAGGGCCCAGTCGATGGTCGGCCCGAGGTGCCCCACTCCCCCGGGCTGTGGGATCGGGCGATCGATGTACTGGGCCTGGTCGCCGTCGCGGTGGGGTGCGACGACGAGGCTGCGGGCGACGGTGGCCGCGGCGGCGGAGCCCAGGTGGGATCGGACAATGTGCAGGCAGGCGTCGATGGCCGACGCTGTGCCGGCCGAGGTGAGGACGTCCCCGTGGTCGACGTAGAGCGCGGCGGGCTGGACCTTCACCTCGGGTCGACGGCGTGCGAGCACGTCGGCTGAGCCCCAGTGGGTCACGGCCTCGCGGCCGTCGAGCAGGCCGCTGTCGACCACCGGGAAGGCCCCCAGGCACAGGCCGGCGATCCGGCTTCCGCGTGCGTGCGCGGCGCGGATCCTGGCTGTGAGGGGCTCGTCGGTCATGGGCAGATCGATCGGCCAGGATGGCAGGACCACCAGGTCGGCGTCCTCCACCGCGTCGGGGCCCCTGACGTCCTCGATGCGGGGGCCTTCGGCTGTCCGGATGCCGCGACCGTCGCGGGTCCACACGACCGGATCCCACCCCGCGGCCAGGCCCTGACGGCCGACCTCACCGAAGACCAGCAAGGGGGCAGCCAGGTGGAACATCGTGATGTCGTCGAAGGCATGAACGGCAATGCGCATGATTGGCCTGATTCCATCGAAGAAGGTCTTTTGTGCCACTCACGATAACCCATCGCCCCTGGCGATGATGGATCAAGACAGTCCCGCCAGCAGTAGGAGAAACCATGACCGCCCCCCGCCGAGCACTCATCGTCGTCGACGTCCAGCAGGAGTACTTCACCGGGATCCTGCAGATCCAGGCCCCGCCGCGCGACCAGACGCTCGCCAACATCGTGGCCGCACTCGAGGTCGCGGAGCAGCAGGAGCTGCCCGTTGTCGTCGTGCAGCACGAGCTGCCGCAGGGCGCACCCGTGTTCGCCGTCGGCAGCGACAGCTGGTCGCTGCACCCCGAGATCGAGGAGCGCCTGAACCCCTCCTGGAAGCGAGTCAGCAAAGACAAGGGCAGTGTCTTCGCCGGCACCGACGTGGCCCAGTGGTTGGCCGAACGTGAGGTCGACACCATCACGATCGTCGGCTACATGACCAACAACTGCGACATCGCCACGGCCGCGGGCGCCGAGGAGCTCGGCCTGGCGGCAGAGATCCTCTCCGACGCCACCGGCGCCATCCATCTGGCCAACGAGGCCGGCCAGGTCTCCGCGGACCAGCTCCACGAGACCCTGCTCGTGCTCCTGCACTCCAACTTCGCCGCCGTCGCGACCACCCAGGCCTGGACTACGGCCGTCACCGCCGGCCAAGCCCTCCCCAAGAGCGATCTGGGCACCTCCGCCACACAGGGTCGCGCTGCCTTCGGCGCCTGACCTGACGACGAGGCGTACGACCTGGTAGTCGCGGTCGCCAGCGGGACCGCGACATACCAGGAAGTGTCGGCGCGCCTAGCTTCTTGGCACTGACCACTGGCGGCGGAATCAGATGTGACGACAGGGCACTCAGGAGGATCCAGAGGCGCCGCACCGGCAGGGGCGGGACGCGCCCAACTTCGCGGCATCTGTGGTCAGTTGTAGTGGAAGCGGACCTGCAGGATGATCAGGTCGTCGCCGTCGTCCAGGTAGACGAGGCGGTGTTCCTCGGTGATCCGTCGGGACCACGCACCGGCCAGCATGTGTCGCAGTGGTTCGGGCTTACCTATTCCGCTGACAGGGTCGCGCAGCGCGTCGTCGATAAGGCGGTTGATCCGTTTGAGTGTTTGCCGGTCGGCTGCCAACCAGTGCGTGTAGTCCGACCATCCGTTCGGCGTGAAGACCAGCCTCATCGAATGAGGTCGTGCTCGTCGCGCTGCCCCGCATGTGCCTGGGCAAGGCTTTCGAGCAGGTGTCTTGCGTTGGCGGGCACCCGCAGGAGGTGAGCAGTCTCCTCGAGCGCGTCATAGTCAGCTCGGGACATGAGCACTGCGTCACCCCGCCGGGAAGTGATCTCGACCGGCGTGCGGTCCTCGTTGACCTGCTCGATCAGCGGGAACAGGTTCTTGCGAGCCTCACTTGCGGTGATGGCCATGACACCCCTCCCCATTAGTACTACTTCTTGTACCAGTATGACATCGAGGTCAACAATGACCAACGACCCGGCCATAGGATCTGAACTCAACCCGCGGTCCAGCATCAAGCTCCGCGTCTGTGACAACCGCTCAACCAGAGGCGGGCAGGAGCGACGACGGGGTGCCGCTGTACGTCACAACCAGTTCATCGCGCGCCCTCGACGCCGCCACGTACAGCAGCGACCTCTCCCGCAACTGCGCCTCGCTCAGCTCCTCGTCGTCGTAGTCGTAGGCCTTCAACCCCATCGGCATCGAGTCCTTGCTGAGCCCGAACAGCAGCACCCGCGCGAACTCCGTGCCCTTGGCCCGGTGCATCGTCAGCGCCACCGGGTAGCCCGGCCTCACCGTCCCCGCCTCCAGGGCCCGCACCTCGACGCCCCGCTCCCCCAGCCCGGCGACGACACGGTCGCGGGTCACCCGGTCTCGCACCAGCACCGCGACCGTCTCCGGCGCCACGTCTCCCCTGCCCACCCAGGATCCGACCAGGTCCGCCGCGAAGTCCAGCTCCGCCGTCAGCGTCGGGAACGACCGCACCTCCGGCTTCGGGCCCCTGCGCGCCGACAGGTAGCCGGCCATGGTCTCGGCCTCGCCGTCGGAATCGACGACCTCCTGCCCCGTCAGCACACCGACGGCCCACGCCAGGTTCTGCGCCGTCGTGCGGTAGTTCAGCTTCAACCCCCGCGACCGCCCCTGCGTCCGGATCCCATACGCCGAGAGCACCAGCTTCTGCCCGTAGATCCGCTGGTGGGCGTCCTCGGCGATGAAGACGTCGTTCGGCACCTCGGCCGCCAGCGCCCGGACCAGCTGCCAGTGGCACGGCTTGAAGTCCTGCCCCTCGTCGACCAGCACGTGCCTGGCGGGCCGCTGCCCCGTCGCCTCGAGGTGAGCCGCGGCGACGGAGGCGGCCTCGGCGAAGTCCAACGTGCCCGCCTCGCGCGCGGCGCCGCGGTAGGCCTCGACGACGACCCACACGGCCTTGCGCCCCGCCCGCGACAGCCGCACCCCGCGACCCGTCCGCGCCACCTTCAGGTAGTCGGCCAGCTGCGTGATGCGGTGCGGCAGGATCACCATCTCGTACTCGGCGGCCAGGAACGCCGGCTTGCGCAGCTTCTCGTCCAGGTCCTCACCGGCCCGAAGCACGGCTTGGCGCCAGGCTGCGTCGCTGTCGGTCCGGCCCCCGATGTCGGTGCGCCCCACCCCCAGCACGGCCGCGACGGCCTCGCTCACGTCGGCCCCCGCCGACTGCAGCACCGCCCGGGCCAGCGCGTCGATGCCCTTGACGTGGAGGCCGGGCGCGCCGAGGGCGTCGGCGAAGCGCAGGTCGGGGTCGAGGCGCTCGAGGCTCCGCGACAGCTCGCCGGCCAGGTTGGTGGTGAACGTGGCCACACATGGGCACCGGCTGGTCCTCATGACGAATGATTGGCTTCAGTGCCAAGCCGGATGTCCACTCAAGTATGTCGGCCGTGGCCGATAGCCTAGGTGCCGTGAAATCAACTGACCTTGCCAAGGTGCGTTCAACGCTGTGGGCTGCCGCTGACGAACTCCGGGCCAACTCGAAACTGACGCCGGGGCAATACCGCGACCCGGTGCTGGGCCTGGTGTTCTTGGCCTACGCCGAAAACCGCTTCGAGGCAGTGCGTGGTGAGGTCGAGACCAAGGCCACCGCCCGCAACCCGGCGACGATTGCTGACTACAAGGCCAAGTCGGTGCTGTACGTCCCTGACGAGTCCCGGCTCTCCAGTTTGGTCGACCTGCCGGAGGGTGAGGACGTCGGCAAGGCGACCGATGAGGCGATCAGGGCCATCGAGGCGGCTAACCCCGAGTTGAAGGACGTTCTTCCGAGGGGGTACCAGAAGCTGGAGCGGTCCACTCTCATTGAGCTGCTGCGCCTGTTCGCGCCGTTGCCAACCCAACTGGAGGGCGACGCGTTCGGCTTCATCTACGAGGATTTCCTCTCCAACTTCGCCTCTCAAGAAGGCAAGGGCGGTGGCGAGTACTTCACGCCATACTCCATCGTCCGTCTCATCGTCGAGATCCTGCAGCCCTTCCAGGGGCGCGTTTTCGACCCGGCGTGTGGGTCAGGAGGCATGTTCGTGCAGTGCGCGAAGTTCGTTGAACGCCACCATGAGTCGGCGAGTCGCAAGCTGTCGGTCTTCGGCGTGGAGAAGACCGAGGACACCGTGCCGCTGGCCAAGATGAACTTGGCGCTGCACGGGCTCTCTGGCGACATCCGGCAGGCGAACAGTTACTACGAGGACCCTCACAGCACGGTGGGCGCCTTCGACTACGTGATGGCCAACCCGCCATTCAACGTCGACAAGATCAAGAAGGATCAGCTGGCAGGCGACAAGCGGTTCCCCTTCGGGCTGCCGAAGGCCGACAACGGCAACTTCCTGTGGATCCAACAGTTCTACGCGGCGCTGTCCGAGAAGGGCCGCGCCGGCTTTGTCATGGCCAACTCCGCTGGTGACGCGGGCCATTCGGAGAAGGAGATCCGCAAGCAGTTAGTCGAGTCCGGCTCCGTCGATGTGATGGTCGCGATCAGCTCGAACTTCTTCTACACCGTCACGCTGCCGGTGACCCTGTGGTTCCTCGACAAGACCAAAGCTGGAACGCCGCGGGAGGACACGGTGCTCTTTCTCGACGCCCGCCATCTCTTCCGTCAGATCGATCGCGCCCATCGCGACTTTAGGCCCGAGCAGATCGAGTTCCTGGCCAACATCGTGCGGCTCTACCGCGACGAGCAAGTCGAGCTCAGCGAAGGCAGCGAAAGCCTGTTGGCAGAGAATTTCCCCGACGGCAAGTACGTCGACGTCGGCGGCCTCTGCAAGGTGGCAACTCGTGCCGAGATCGAGACGCAGGGCTGGAGCCTGAACCCCGGCAGGTACACCGGAACCGCCGCGGTCGACGAGACCGACATCGACTTCATGGGCGACCTCGAGGCGTTGTACGAGGAGTTCACGAAGCTGAGCGATGAGGCCGATGTGCTGCGGTCGAAGGTGGACGTCGCTGTTCGAGGGATTCTCGGAGCATGAGCACCGCCTTCGGGGGACTTCTGAAGTTCGACATCGGGGGTGGCTGGGGCACTGATGCAGCCGATCCCGAGTCGTCGTCAATCGGGTATGTGATCCGGGGGACCGATATACCGCGCGTCGCTGTCGGTGATGTCTCGACAGTGCCATTGAGATTTCACAAGGCCTCCAACCTCGCTTCCCGTGTTCTACGCTCCGGCGACATCGTCTTCGAGGTCTCAGGTGGGAGTAAGGGCCAGCCGGTAGGGCGCGCTCTCCAGATCACTGAAGGCGTTCTGGCGAAATTCGACGAAACGGTCATGTGTGCGAGTTTCTGCAAGCTCGTCCGCGTGGATCCGGCGATCGCTGAGCCCGGCTTCATCTTCCGCGCGCTTCAGGCCGCATACGCGGATGGCAGCTTGGACACCTACCAGGTCCAGTCCACGGGCATTACCAACTTCAGGTGGAAGCCGTTTCTGGAGCACTTTCAAGTCCACCTTCCACCGCGTAGCGATCAGCAGCGGATCGCTAGCACTCTCGATGTGTTCGACGACCTCATCGAGAACAACCGGCGGCGGGTCGAGTTGCTGGAGGAGATGGCGCGGGCCATCTACCGCGAGTGGTTCGTGAAGTTCCGCTACCCCGGCCACGCCGACGTGCCCATGGTCGACTCCGCCCTCGGCCCGATTCCCGAAGGGTGGGAGACGCCGCAACTCGCGGACTACGTGTCCACCCAGTACGGCTACACCGAGTCTGCTACCAAGGACCCGATCGGTCCGAAGTATCTGCGGGGCATGGACATCAACAAGACCAGTTACATCGACTGGGCGTCCGTACCGTTCTGCCCAGTGGATGAAAGGGCTGCGCGCAAGTTCCAAGTAGACGTTGGCGACATATTCATCATCCGCATGGCTGACCCTGGAAAGGTGGGAATGTGCGAATCCAACGTCGACGCAGTCTTTGCGTCCTACCTCGTCCGAGTTCGACCCACCAGTGAAGCGCTGTCGTCGTACTTTTTGTTCTTCACTCTCTCGGGCGACAGCTACCAAGCGTGGGTAACTGGAGCCAGCACTGGTGCCACACGAAAGAGTGTGAGCGCCAAGGTCATGACCGAGCCACGCATCGTCCTCCCCCCACTCGCGGTGCAGCGTAGATTCGAGGACGCGATAGTCCCCATGCGCGCTTCGATGATGGAACTCGTCTCGGCGAACGCGAAACTCGCGGAGCTACGCGACCTACTGTTGCCAAAGCTGGTGACTGGCCAGATCGATGTCTCCACGCTCGACTTGGATGCGTGGATGGTGGAGCAGATGGCGTGATGACTCCTACGGGTCCGGAGTACTGGTATGTGGAGAAGCCGAGCATCGAGCTTCTGGCGCAGCTGGGTTGGATCCCGATCGATGCGTTCGCTGAGACCCTCGGAGCCCAGGGCACGCTCGGTCGGGATTCGCAGCGTGACGTCGTACTGACCCACCGCCTGCGTGCCGCAATGCGCAAACTCAATCCCGAGCACGTGCCCGCCTCCTCGATCGACGAGGCGATCGAGGTGCTGACCAAGGACCGCTCGGCGATGGACCGTGTGCGTGCCAACCGCGAGATCCACGGCCTGCTGCGCGACGGGTATCGGGCCGAGTGGACCGACGACCGCGGCGAGAGGCAGATCGAGACGCTTCGTTACCTCGACTTCGGAGCGCCTGGGAACAACGACCTGTTGGCCGTTCAGCAGATGTGGGTCAAGGGCAATCTGCACAGCCGGCGGCTGGATCTGGTGCTGTTCGTCAACGGGATCCCGTTGGTGCTGATGGAGTTCAAAGAGCCGAACGAGCCGGTCAAGGCGGCCTACGACAACAACCTCACCGATTACCGGGACACGATTCCGCAGCTGTTCGTCCCGAACTGTTTCGTGCTGTTGTCCAACGGATCCGAGGCCAAGGTCGGATCAACGTACTCGCCGTACGAGTTCTTCAACGATTGGAAGGTCATCGACGCGCACGGCACCCGCTCGACGGTCGCCTTGGCGACAGCCCTGCGCGGTACCTGCGACCCGACCGTGCTGCTGGACCTCCTGGAGAACTTCGTCGCGTACCTGGAGCGGCCCGGTGGCCTGATCAAGGTCTTGGCACGGTCGCACCAGTATCTCGGGGTCAATGCGGCGATCGAAAACCTGCATCGTGCGCGGGCCGTGCAGGACAAGAGGCTCGGTGTCTTCTGGCACACGCAGGGGTCGGGCAAGTCGCTGTCGATGCTCTGGTTCACGCAGAAGGTGTTGCGTCAGGTGCCGGGCAAGTGGACATTCGTCATGGTCACGGACCGCACGGAATTGGATACCCAGTTGCACGGTGAGTTCGCCGATGCCAGCGCGATCTCACCGGAGGCCAGGGTGCACGCCGAGTCCGTCGCGCATCTGCGCGATCTCCTGGCAGCTGACCACCGGTACGTGTTCACGTTGATTCACAAATTCCAGCCGTCCAAGGCGTTGGGGGAGCGGCAGATGCCGGTTCTGTCCACGCGGTCTGACGTGATCGTGATCACGGACGAGGCGCACCGCAGCCAGTACGACACACTCGCCTTGAACATGCGCACGGCGTTGCCGAACGCGTCGATGATGGGCTTCACCGGCACCCCGCTGATCGCCGGCGAGGAACAGGCCACGCGGGAGCAGTTCGGTGACTACGTCAGCATGTACAACTTCCGCGACGCCATCGCGGACGGCGCTACGGTCCCGCTCTACTACGAGAATCGCATCCCCGAGCTCCAGCTGATCAACGAGAACTTCTCCGACGACCTCAACGCCCTGCTCGAAGAGGCCGAGCTCGACGAGGAGGCAGAGGGCCAGCTGGCTCGCGAGTTCGGCACGCAGTACACGCTCCTGACGCGCCCTGAGCGGCTGAGGACGATCGCCAAGGACCTCGTCGCCCACTTCGTGGGCCGTGGCTTCACCGGCAAGGCGATGTACGTGGGGCTCGACAAGGCCGCAGCCGTGAGGATGTACAACCTGGTGCAGCAGGCCTGGGCGGAGCACCTGGCCGCGTTGCGGGCGGAGCATGACACGCTGCCCGAACTGGAACGTCCGTGGCTGGCGTCGCGGATCCAGCTGATGGAGACCACCGATATGGCGGTGGTCGTCTCGCAGAGCCAGAACGAGCTGAAGATGCTCGACGACCTTGGTCTCGACATTCGACCCCATCGGGAGCGGATGATCCGCGAGAACTTGGCCGAGAAGTTCAAGGACCCCAAGGATCCGCTGCGCCTGGTGTTCGTGTGCGCGATGTGGATGACCGGGTTCGACGCTCCGAGTGTCTCGACGGTCTACCTCGACAGGCCGATGCGCAACCACACGCTGATGCAGACCATCGCGCGGGCCAACCGGGTCTTCCCCGAGAAGGACAACGGGCTGATTGTCGACTACGTGGGGGTCTTCCGGAACCTGGAGAAGGCGCTGGCAATCTACGGCGCCGCGGAAGCTGGCGAGTCGCCCATCGAGATCATCGACGCGTTGGCGGTGGAACTCGACTCGGCAGTCGGTGAGCTGTTCACATTCTGTTCGGAGGTCGGCGTTGACCTGCCCGCGATGCGCGACGCGGAAGGCTTCGACCACGTCGCCAGGCGCGACTCCGCCGTCGAAGCGTTGCTCGTCGACGAGAAGACTCGGACCGACTTCCAGCAGCGAGCCCGTCAGGTGCGCAAGCTGTTTAAAGCCTTACTGCCTAATCCCAAGGCCACTGCCCAGCAGCGCAACGTCGCGGCTATCCGGGTGGTTGCCGAACGTATCGCAGCAGTCACGCGCCCCCCCGAGGCGGACCTGGGAACGGTGACCGATGCAGTCGACGCCTTGCTCGACAGATCGGTTGGTGCTGAAGAGTACGTCATCCGCGCGGCTGCGGAGGGGACCAAATCCTACCCGCTGATCGACCTGTCTCAGATCGACTTTGAGGGGTTGGCCGCCAAGTTCGCCGACAGGAAACGAGCCGAAACGGACCGACTAGCGCAACTGTTGCGCCAGCAGGCCATCGCCTCGGCGACGCGAAACCCGACCCGGTATGAGCTGGTCGAGCGGATCGAGCAGCTGATCGACGACTACAACGCCGGCAGCGTGAACATCGACGAGTATCTGCAACGCTTGATCGAGTTGTCGAACACTCTGACCGGGGAAGAGGAAAGATCCGCCCGCGAGGGCCTGACCGAGGAGGAACTCGCGATATTCGACCTTCTCACCCAACCCGATCCCGTGCTGACCGATGAGGAGCGTGAGACCGTTAAGTCGAGCGCCAAGAAGCTTCTGCAGCACCTGCACGAAAGGATCGTCCAGGACTGGCGACGCAAAGTTGACGTGATGAGCGATGTCAACAGCACCATCCGTCGGGTCCTCGACCAGGACCTACCCGAGACGCCCTACAACGTCGACATCTTCCATGCGAAGGTGCAACTCGTCTTCGACCACGTGTTGACGGCCTACGGCGACAATGGCGAGACTGCCTACGATTCGCGGGCGGACTTCCGGCCTCGCCTCGACGAAAGGCTGGAATACGGAGGTCCACTCGATATTGAAAGGATCACCGAAGACGTCGTTGCCCGAATCCATACCGACTGGGTTTTTGCCGCCCAGATCGCAGGGCAGCTCAGTGCCACGGGTGAGCAGCGACGGTCGGGGGGCGGCACTCGCTGATACCAACGCTCGTGCCGGCTTGGGCGTGGTGCTCCTGGCCTCGCCCACATCCGCAGCGAGCCCACTCGGGTTCGTTACTGCCTGGTCAAGCGCACGTCGCACGTCACCGGTGTGTTGGCCCTGGCAACACAAGGCAGCGCGTGTCGAGATCGGGTGCTGCCACTGCTGTGGGCTACCCGTCCGTGCAGGCCCTAGACCTGCGGCAGCGGTTTCGCAGTAGGCGGACGACCAAGTAGGCTTTGGTACTTCTCAGCCGTATTCACCGCTGCGGCCATCCGCTCCACGAGTTTCGGCTGGTAAACAAACTGTTTGAAGGCGGGCGAATAGAGGCAATAGCCATCCGACTTTGGCAACTGCTTTTTGTCACCACTCCTCGCTGGACCGATCTGCCACGCTTTTCGAACGACCGTGAAATCATTGACGCTGAACTTGAAGTCAATGCGTTCCTCTACGGCTGCTGCCGCCGATTTGGGGAGCATCTCAACGCTGTGGATCGCCTCTCGGTATTTTTCAGCAACGATCACGCTGCCCTCCTGCCCGAGGAGGTCCCGAAGATCCTCCTCGCTAAGGTCGTCCTGGCGCACAAAGTTAAGCGCAAGGTCCGCCTCAGTCTTTGGCCCTTTCATGGGGAGCAACAGGAGTCGGTAGGCGAATCGCTCGTCTCTTCGCACGTCGTCAGGAAGGCCAGCCTGGAACTCAGAGATGAAGTTCGAAACCGTCGCCGGCAGTCCGCGTCGGAGATTCCGTTGTTCTTCGTATCTCGACGGACTGAGCGACTGCACGAAGACGGGGAACTTCAGTTCGGAGCCCAGCGTCTCCTTTGAGCCGAATCTGCCTACCAACTCTGCCTCGAAATTGATGATGCAAGCGTGGGCCTCTGCTGCCGTGGCCACCAAGACGGAGTCTTGGAAGCGGTGCTCAACGCGGTTCCTTAGTCCAACAAGGAACTCGACGTTGGCTCTAGTCGGGTCGTTTTCGTTGAATTCAAATCTCAGGCACTGACTCAAGTCCCAGGTCTTCTTCGAGCCGTCTGGGTTTCGCTTGAAGTGGCGCCGCCCACCCGACTCACGGTAGAAGATCTCGGCCTTACGGCGCATACGGTCAGCGTGGAGAAGGTTCTGCCAGGCCAAGTGGA
The DNA here is from genome assembly GCF_054483915.1 of Tessaracoccus luoxuelianae. Lineage (NCBI taxonomy): Bacteria > Bacillati > Actinomycetota > Actinomycetes > Propionibacteriales > Propionibacteriaceae > Tessaracoccus > Tessaracoccus luoxuelianae. Next base: position 2,465,705 of record NZ_CM137013.1, read on the forward strand.
TGTGGACGATGAAGTCGCTGAAACTGCGCCGGTCACCGGGCCGGTTGTAGAAATCAATCGCGACGAGAGCTTGTCGCCGAGCCTCATCGAGTGTGTACCTCCATGCAGGTGGTCGCGCCATGTCCGTTCAGTCCTCCTCTAGGAGGGCGCCACGGGTCTTGGCGACGGCCTTGTGCTGGTAGCCGAGCTGGCGGGCGAGCATGCGGGGCGAGACGGTGAGCGAGTCGTCGCTGAGGGGGACGGCGGTCTTGCGGAGGGTGGACTCCACCCAGAGGCGGGAGCGGCGGTACTTGGGTGAGTCGTCGGCGCGGACTTGAGTGTCGCGGGGGTCGTTGAGCTTGATCCGGTCCAGCGAGGGGTAGAAGACGGCGTCCTGGCCGCGGACCAGGTCGGAGAGGCCCTGGGCGTTGAGGACGGGTCCGTCGGACGACTCGTCCAGCGAGGTGATCAGCCAGTCCTCGTCGCGCACCACGACGACGTTGCCGGGTGCGAAGGTGTTAGTGCTACTCATCGTGGGATGGAGCCTATCGGCTGGGTCGGTCAGGTTGGGCGAGGGCGGAGTCAGAGTGTTTGACCGAGAGTCGAAGGCCCCCGGCGGAGAACGACCACCCTAGAGCTGTCCCCGAAGTAGATCCACCAGCAGCGGCATGGCCGTGGACGGATCGGGACCCTTCCTGCACGCAGCCAAGTCTGGATCCGCCTTGAGCGCCACGGTGCAGGCAGCGTGGACGGACTCGATCGGGAACTTGGGCGTAAGCGCCTTTCCCTGAAGGAGTCCCAACTTGGAGACCAGTTGATCGAGCCGATCAGAGGTCAGGACCGAGCGGCTCTCCTCCACATGCCAGCGCAGCCAGACCTCGAACTTGAGGTTTGAGATCAGCACCAGGATGCTCTCGTTTCGGGCAAGACGACATGCCTCTTCGAGAGTGGAGTGCTGATCAACGTCCACCAGGCAGACGCAGATGTCGTATGGCTTGTCATCACTGTCTGCCTTGTCCCGGAGCTCCACGCACTTTTCCACCACCCTGAGGGGATCCTTCCCTACGCCGACGCGCTTGACATGGGTCGTGAACTCACTGCTTCGTAGAAACGCATCCAGGCGCTCCACGTATTGCGGCTCGGTTTCCGTGCCCTCTGTGACGACGAGCACGCGCCGGGCCTCTTGACGCGGCGGACGACGCCTACGCTGAGTTGAGTTCTTGCTCGATGCCACGCCCGTCACTCAGCCCCAGAGTTGACGAGTGCGGCAAAGGAGCTACTCGAGAGGCGTGGCGTCCCTCCATAGCGGCCCGTCAGATAGCGTTTGGCCACGTTGGCATCAGGGTGCTGCGGGAAGTCCGCCAGACACGTCAACGTGGTCACCCCGTCGTAGGTCTTGTCCGTGAACCACACCTGCTCCGGCGCGAGCTGCACGTCACTCAACGGCGAGAGCACGTAGGACTCGTGGCTGGTGAACACCAACTGCGCATGATGGCTGTTGACCGCGGGATCGGCGAACATCTCCAGCAGCAACTCCAGCAGATGGGGATGGAGGCTCGCGTCAATCTCGTCCACCGCTAGGAGTCCCCCGGCGCGCAGCACTTCCAGCGCGGGAACGGCGGTCGCAAGCCACGCGATGGTGCCGTCGCTTTCGTTCTGAATCGAGAACGGTGGGCAGTCGTCTACCGTCCCTCGGTGCGTGAAGGTGAGGTGCCGAACCACCTGTTCCAGCTGATCGTCGTCGAGCTCACCAGGGTTGTCGGCCGCTTCGGTCTCAGTCGACTTTCTAGCCTGGCCATCGCTATCGCTGCCGCTCTGAACCTCACGGAGAAAGTGCGAAACGGCCCGCCAGATCTCTTCCGGGATGTTCCGTTCCTCGATGCTCACGCTCGTTACCCCGATGTCAGCGACCTGAAGCAGCAACTCGAGATCAGCAAACGTGATCGTCCCATCAGCTAGCGAGTCTGCGATCTTCTTGAGGCGTGCCTCCCTGTGAGAGTCCTTCACGGTGACGTAGTCAAAACTTCCGACCAGCCTCTCGGCGATCGCGTGAAACGGCGAGTCGGGCATGAGGAGCGCGCGGCTGAGCACCAACTCGCGGTTAGTCACCGCACCCACAGTGCGCATGCTCGGGTGGACCTTGAGCGTACCGTCGGTACGGTCTCGCTCCAGCAGCGAGCGCCAACGAGAGCTGGGGACATCGCGGAGCCACTCGCGCCTGACTCCTTCGGCGTCAACCTCGAAACCGTAGAGATGACGACGCCCGTCGCGCACAAAGTCCAGCTCGTAGGTGCTCGTGGAGGTGCGAGAAGTGCCGTCGAGCAGGAAGGGAGCCCGCATCATCGACGGCGCATCCTGCCAGGCCGTTGCTGAGCGGCGAATCGCGGCAAAGGCATAGCTCATCGCGTCCAGCACTGCCGACTTCCCGGTCGCGTTCGCACCGAAGATGCCAGCCAGGGGGTAGGACGCTGAACTCCAGTCCCCATCCTTGGGATGAAGGGTCCGCAATGAAGGATGGACGAGGTCCAGCGTGACTTCGTCGCGGATGCTCTTGTGGTTGCGCACCGTGAAGCTGAGCATGATCATGGAGCAACAGTATCAGTCTGAGCCATCGGAATTTTACGTTTTTCGTATGGATGACCGCGCTTTCACCAGCTCGACCACCAGATCGGCGTCATTTGTAGGCCGCGCATGACTGACCCCGGACAGTAGCGCGTGAGCGTGAACCATGAGTCCACCCACGAGCATCCACCGCTCCGGGGGCAGAGCGCTTGCGATCTCGTCCAGGCGCTCAAAGACGTCAGAGATCATGAGCCCGCTGCTCCAACTCGTTCGCCGCAGCGGCCGACACCCTGGCGTCGCCCAACAGATAACTGTCCAGAAGCAACCTGGCGGGGCGCGGGGTGGTGACTGGGCGTTCCACGACGCCCAGGTTCCCGTCAGCATCGAGGATCACGTCGTGCCCCTGCTCCAGCCGGTCCAAGTCGTCGGTTTCCACGAACGTGATCCAACCCTCTCCCGGGACGACGCCCAGCGTCGTCATGTCCGCAGCCGAAGGACCGACCCTGGGGAAGTCGGGAGCGTGCGCCACCCGGTAGCGCGCCCACCCTCCGCCGAGTCCGTCGGCTGCGTGCGCAATCTCCACAACCGACATTTCCCTGAGTCGCGAGCGGAGCCTGGACCTCTCGGAACTCGACAGCCTCTCCGTGCGACCGTTCGAGAGAAGGTCCATGGCGGCCTCGCGCACGTCGGAGCTCCAACGCCGGCCTCGCGCCAAGGTGCGCACCCATGCCATCACTGCCACGTCGTCGACCAGCGCGAGGCGCCCCACCGTCCTCAGCGCGGCCAGATCCCCAGAGCGCACTGCTTGCTGCACGAACCTGTCCGAGCGTCCGTGCTGTTCCGCGATCTGTGCGACCGTCAACTCCATGGCACATATATTCGCTAGAACGACGTATTGTGTCAAGCGTCCGCATGCCCGTCCGTCCAGGGTGTGACAGGACTCCCCAGGGTCGGACACCCGACCCGACACAGATCGTTGATAGATCCACCCACAGTGGTCTACTGGACACGCGCCCCGCTGGGCCTGAGGAGGAGTGGTCATGGATCGTTCAGGCGTGAGACGCCTGCTGGGTATTGAGCCTGCGCGGAATCGCCTCGTCGGTGCCGAAGCCTCGGCACCGGAGCCATGGCAGGGGATCTCACGATCACGGGTGTTGCTGCGCGCCTCCGACGAGCACACGATTCCGTGCCTCCTCCTGGAACCGGAGCACCTCTCGACGCCCCTGCCCGTCGTGGCCGTGCACCAACACAACGGCGAGTTCCACCTCGGCAAGAGCGAACCTGCGGGGATGGCGGGCAACCCGGGCATGGCCTACGGCCTCGCACTGGCGAAGGCCGGGGTCACCACGCTGATCCCTGACCTCCACGGGTTCGAGGAGCGGCGCGACCCCTCTGGCGACGGCGCCCACGACGAACGGTTCCACGCATGGAACCTCATCGCCCACGGCACTACCCTGCAAGGCACACACGTCACCGACGTCTCCATGGCCATCGACTGGATCCTCCACCACACCGGCGCCGGTTCGTGCGGCGTGATCGGACACTCGCTCGGCGGCCAAGTCAGTTTCTTCTCCATGGCCTGCGATGAGCGCATCGTCGCCGGCGTGCTCAACTGCGGCGTCGGGACGGTGGCGTCCTTCGAGCCCGCCGGCATTCTCCATAACCCGGCCTGGTATCCGCCCGGCATCGTGACACTCGGCGACTCCCCCGCCGTCGCACGCGCCTTCCACCAGCAACGAGTCCTCCTCGTGGCCGGCCGCGACGACCCTCTGTTCCCCATCTCGGGCGTCGACGAGGTCGTCGCCGCCTTCGCACCATGCATCGCCGACCACGAGATCTTCGACGGCGGACATGAGCTACCCCCCGCGATGCTGGCCCACGAAGTCGGCTGGCTCTTACGCGAACTCAATGCGCCGAGCAGGTAGCACCTGGGCGATTGGCGGACACCTCCGGCGCCACCGACCTATGATCGGAAACGACACGACCGAGCATGGCGGTGATGACTGTGAAGACGATGACTCGTCTGACGGAGGCCTACAGGGACGCCCGCGTCGAGCTCATCGACGATACCTCCCGCTACGTGATCATGAGCGACTGCCATCGCGGGGACGGCTCCAAGTCCGACGAGTTCCTTAAGAACAAAAACTCGTTCACTGCCGCCATGGACTACTACTGGAAGAACGGCTTCACCTACGTGGAGGCCGGCGACGGCGACGAGCTCTGGGAGCACGACTTCAAGCACATCATCAGGGCCAACCGCGCCGTGTGGGAGCAGCTGCTCCAGTTCCACCAGGCTGGCAGGCTCATCCGGATGTGGGGCAACCATGACCTCGACCTGAGAGACCCAAGGTTCGTACGACAACACCTGTGGACCGCAAAGGACGCGGTGACCGGCGAGATCGGGCCGTTCTTCCACGGACTGGAGGCGGTGGAGTCGGTGGTGTTCCGGCACAAGGAGACCGGGCAGGACGTCCTGCTGGTGCACGGGCACCAGGGCGACTTTCCCAACGACCAGGCCTGGAGGTTCAGCCGGTTCATGATGCGCGCGTTCTGGAGGTATGCGCATGCGTTCGGGTTCCACAGCCCCACAAGCCCCGTTGCCAACTCCTACAAGCGGCACAAGGTGGAGCGCAACTACGTGAAGTGGATCCGCCAGAACCGAATGGCACTCATCTGCGGCCACACACACCGCGAGAAGTTCCCGCGGGGCGACCAGATGCCCTACTTCAACTCCGGCAGCTGCATCTATCCGTCGCACATCACCGCCCTGGAGATCGAGAACAGCGCCATCTCTCTGGTCAGGTGGCGTGTAGACCCCAACGAGGACGCGATCCTGCAGGTGACCCGCCGGGTGGTGGCGGGACCCGAGCCGCTGTCCACGTACGACCTTCGCCACTCGTCGACGAGCCACTGACCTGGCACTGGTTGCCTGACCCTCTGGGAGAGACGTACACTTTTCTGTACAGGAGGCTGCCATGAAGACAATGAGCTACACGGAATCCCGAGCACGATACGCAGAGGTACTCGACTCGGTCGTCAACGACCGCGAAGAGGTGGTCATCACCCGCGCCGGGCACGACCCCGTGGTGATCATGTCGCTCGATGACTACGAGTCGTTGCGCGAGACCGCCTACCTCATGCGTTCCCCCGCGAACGCCCGCCGGCTGCTGGACGCCATGGAGCGACTTGAGGCTGGGCGCGGTCAGGCCCACGATCTGATCGACACCGACTGACGTGCTGCTCGTCTGGGATGAGAACGCCTGGGACGACTACCTCTGGTGGCAGGCGCAGGGCCGGAAGGTCCTCAAGCGGATCAATGCGCTCCTTGCTGACATCCAACGCAACGGCAACGAAGGCATCGGTAAACCGGAGGCGCTCAAGCACGACTTCGCCGGCTACTGGTCCAGACGAATCACCGACGAGCACCGCCTCGTCTACAAGATCGCCGGCGACGAGGTCCGGATCGCCGCCTGCCGCTACCACTACGGGTAGCGCAGCACGCCACGGACTCTCTCGGACGACCGGTGTCATGCGACCACAGAATGCGCCTGCAGAGACGCGTTGAACCCGTCCATGACCCCCAGACAGGCACGTGGATCGCCTCGCCTCACTCGAAGTTTGTTCAATTCATTTCGGGGCGCCAACCGATGAACAAGGTGCCTGGAGGGCTAGACTTTGTTTAGTTCATTTCCCTGTCCGTCTGAGTGAACAAAGTCAGGGGAGACGATGGCCCGAGGTCGCCCTTCCCGTGCCACGGTCTATGCCCGGCTCGACAGCCAACTTGCCGAACTACGCACCAGACTCGGAGGGCTCCCCTCTCCCGAGGAGTCTGCGTACGTGTGGACCGACATCTGGCACTTGGAAGCCCACCACTCCACAGCCTTGGAAGGCAACACCCTGGTCCTGCGCGAGGTAACGACACTCCTCGACCAAGGTCGAGCCGTCGGCGCAAAGCCACTCAAGGAGTACATGGAGGTCAAGGGCTACGGCGACGCGGCCTCCTGGGTCTACCGCGAAGCGATCGGCGCAGGCGACCGCACCACCGACACACTGATCACCGTCCAGGAAGTTCGCCACATCCACCACCTGGCCATGTCCCCGGTGTGGCAGGTCTCCCCCCATCCGGACGCCACCGAGGCCGAATCACCCGGCAACTTCCGGCGCCACGACATCCATCCGTTCACCGCAGGAATGACCCCGCCGTCGTGGCCGCTGGTACCCGCCGGCCTGGACGAATGGGTCGCCACCACCAACACGATCCCGGCCCGGCTGCACGGCGGCGGCAACCTGCCCGAACTGCTAGCCGAGGCACATAACCACTTCGAACGCGTCCACCCGTTCATCGACGGCAACGGCCGCACCGGCCGGCTCGCGCTGAACCTCGTGCTCGTCAGACTCGGCCACCCGCCGGTGGTGATCCTCAAGGAACAGCGAACCGCCTACCTGCGGGCCATGCAACAAGCAGACAAGGGCGACGTCGGACCCCTCGGCGAAATCCTCGCCCGCGGGATGATCGACAACCTGAACCGCTTCATCATCCCCAACGTGGCCGGGCCCGCGAAACTCGTCCCCATCGCGGCCCTCGTCGACGCCGACCTCAGCCTCGTCGCCATTCGCGCGGCCGCGCAACGCGGACGGCTCGAAGCCCACCAACGCAGCGACGGGCAATGGCTCAGCTCCCGCAGGGCCGTCGACACCTACAAAGAGTCACGCCGCCAGGGAGCCCGTCTCACCACAACCAGGCCAGCCCGTCAGCCCCGGAGTACCCAGGCCAGGCCCAGCGGAAACAATTGAACACAGGTGCGGGTAGGTTGATTGACGTGCGCATCTTTGTCACCGGATCGGCCGGCCGGCCGGACCTCGCGCACATCGACTGGGCGGGCACCCGCGCCGGTAACTACTCCGACAGCAAGCTGCTGGTCACCACACTCGCGATGGCCGTGGCCCGCCTGTGGCCCCACACCACCACCAACGCCGTCGACCCCGGATGGGTGCCCACCAGGATGGGCGGGCCCTCGGCCCCCGATGACCTGCGCCTGGGACACCTCACCCAGGAGTGGCTCGCCACCAGCGACGACCCCCGAGCCCGGAGCACCGGCGGCTACTGGCACCACCAACGCCGCGCCGAGGCGCACCCGGCGGTCCACGACGAAGACTTCCAGCGCCGGCTCCTCGACGAACTCGCCCGCTTCACCGGCATCACCCTAAATGTCAGGCTGAGTGTCGAGTACGACTCTGAGCCTGACATTTAGCGAGGCCAGGATTCCACTGGCAGAAGGCGGCAGGCCGTGAAGGACGCGCCAGCCTGGCCCCAGACGATCCCGCCCCCGGTATCCAGGAACGGGCTATGTCAGCGCCGCTGCGCGCCGCCACGCAGAGCCCGCGCCATCGACACTGCCCCGGGCACCTGCATGAGGAATACAACGAACGCGACGCCGCTGACCGCCTGCAGGGGTGCGGCCCACGGCGAGTGGTCTCCGCCACCGATTCCGTAGGTGTCAGCCAGCGCCATCCCGGGGCCGAAGCTGGCCCAGAAGTAGCCGAACGCCCCCAGCGCCACAAGCGCCAGGTACTGCACCACGACAGTCCGAGTCTCACCGTCGGGCCGCCTCCGTGTGCGCAACAGCAGGCCGACCGCGACGACGGGACCAACCGCCAGGCCGGCCAGGACCAGCGGCGCGCCCATGGACTCCCCCGCCGCGGAGACGTCGGCGTAGATCTGGGAGAGCTCGGCACCGGGCACCGCCGCCAGCGGGTTCAACACAAGGATCTGGACGGCCGCGAGCAGCGCGTACGCGACCACCACGACGGTGCCGATCACCGCAACCACGATGGGTCGCCGGCGGCGAGGCCCCTCGCCGGATCGGTTCATGTCGGTCATGGGACGAGAGTATTCACCAAGAGCCCGGGCGCAGGATGAATCCAAGGAGATTTTGTTGAACATATCCTGGTTTCGTTGCACAATTGGGCTGTGAGGTTGAAGCTGACTCAAGCGGCTCGCAAGCATCGCATCGGTGCAGCCCGGATCACCCACGTGGTCAGCACTAGTCAGCCCACAGTAGGGGTCAGACCCAGCGGGGAACCTGAGTATTACTGGATCGGCGGGGACGACCGTGGACTGGAACTGGAGATCGTCGGGGTCCTCGTCCAGACGGACGGCGAGCCGACGATGCTGATCATCCACGCCATGCCGACAGCACTGAGGAGGAAATGAGCGCCATGGGTATCCAGGTAGGTGACGGCGCCAGCGCCGAGATCACCAGCATCGAGAACATCAACCTGGACGACGAGGTCGTCTACTTCGAAGGCGAGCGGCTCACGGAGGCCCGCGCCGCCGCTATTGCCCGCGACATCGCTGCCCGCCACGGCCGCAAGGGCGGGCGCCCCCGACTGTCCACCGAGACGAGCCGGATCGGAGTCCGCCTCCCCCGCGAGCTGCACGACCGGCTCAAGTCGGCCGCGGACGCCGCAGGAGTGAGCGAGTCCGAACTCGCCCGCGAAGCTATCGACCACTATCTGGCCAAGGGCGCGTGACCCTTCCGGCACTACGCAACGGCTCGAACCTCGGACGCCGGATGTTAGGGTCCGAGGATGGTCGACCACGCCACGCCGAACCTCCCGTCGCGCAGCTTCACCGCGACGGTCACGTTCTACGAGCGGCTCGGGTTCTCGGTTGTCTTCCATGACTCCGGCTGGCTCATCCTCGAGCGGGGCGGCGTCGTTCTCGAGTTCTTCCCCCACGCGGATCTCGATCCGGCCACGTCGTCCTTCGGCGCGTGCCTTCGCCTGGACGACGTGGACGCCTTCTACACACACTGCCAAGGCGCCGGCATTCCCGAGACGATGGTGGGGTGGCCACGCCTCCACCGGCCCCGACTTGAAGCATCCGGAATGCGGATCGGCGCCTTGCTGGACCCCGACGGTTCACTGCTCCGGCTGGTCCAGAACCCCCACACTTGAAAGGACGTCCCCCATGAGGATCACCCACAGCGGCGGCCAGACAACCCCAGGATCCACGGACTGGTTCACCGGCACCGTGTTCCTCGATGCCATCCGCACCCCGGACGAGCAGTCGGCCGTCGGCTCCGCCCACGTCCGGTTCGCCCCGGGCGCGAGGACCGCCTGGCACCGCCACCCCAAGGGGCAGACGCTGTACGTCACCGACGGGATCGGGTACGTCGCGCGGCGCGGCGGCGAGGTGCAGGAGATCCGCCCCGGCGACGTGGTCTACATCGAGCCGAACGAGGAGCATTGGCACGGCGCCACGTCGGACCGGTTCATGGCGCACGTCGCCATCCACGAGGCCGACGATCAGGGCGTGACCGTGACTTGGCTTGAGCACGTCACCGACGACGAGTACAGCGCCTGACAGGACGGTGAGCCCATGGAAATGCAGGACTTCCTCGCCCACGTCCAACGCCGGCAGCTCATTGAGAGCGGCTCGGAGCTCCACCGATTCATGATCGGGGCCTCGGAGGAGGCGCTGAGGATCACCGCGGAGCTCAACAACGCGTACGGGTCCGCCGACGAGGTGCGCGCGCTCCTGTCGCGGCTGACCGGCCGCCCCGTGGACGAGTCGGTCATGGTTTTCCCGCCGTTCTACAGCGAGTTCGGCAGGAACCTCACTCTGGGCAAGCGTGTCTTCATCAACATGGGGTGCCGATTCCAGGACACCGGCGGCATCACCATCGGCGACGACACCCTCATCGGGCACGGCTGCACCTTCACCACCATCAACCACGCGATGGACCCAGACCGCCGCGGAGACATGGTCCCCGCGCCGATCGTCGTCGGCCGCAAGGTCTGGTTCGGCGCGAGCGTGACGGTCGTCCCGGGGGTGACCATCGGCGACGGCGCGGTGATCGGTGCCGGCTCGGTCGTCACGAAGGACGTGGAGCCGGACATGATCGTCGCGGGCGTCCCGGCGAGACCCATCCGCCCCACCGGATTCCGCACCACCACCGCTCCCTGAGGGCCCCACCGCCGAAGGCGCGTGGGCGTCTCGAAGGGTCGTAACCCAACCAACTGACAATCAGTCTCGCTCGATGGAGCGAGCCACGACCCTTCGCATCGGGCCACGCCGCTACGCGGGCAGCCCTCCTTCAGGGACCGGTGGAGGTCTGCGTTGACGCGGCCACGTCGACCAGGCGCCCGGCGACGCCGCGCGGCGGTGCGCCCATCCACACGGCGCGCAGCTCGCGCTCGATCTGTCCACCCTCGACGGGGACCGCGAGCACTCTGCCGTCCATGAGCGCGCCGCGGACGGCGTGGTTGCTCAACACGGCGGGGCCGAGCCCGGCGGCAACCGCGGCCACGATGGCGGCGTTGCTCGACAACTGCGCCACCGGCGTGGCCCGCGCCGACACCCCCGCGGACGCGGCCGCCCGGTCCAGGAAGCGACGGGTCCCCGAGCCGGGCTCCCGCTCGACCAGCGGAGTGGCGGCCAACTCCGAGACCGTCAGCGCCCCGCGACGCTCGGCCCACGGGTGCTCCGGCGGGATGATCACCATCAGCCGGTCGCGGCCCACCAGCCGGCTCGACACGTCGTCGGGCACGTCCGGCGACTCGACGAACCCGACCGCCACCCGCGCGTGACGCACCGCCTCGATCACCGCGTCGGAGTTGAGGATCTCCAGCGAGACGGCGGCGTCGGGGTGCGCGCGCCGCAGCGCGGCGAGCCACACGGGCGCCAGGTACTCGGCGATCGTCATGCTCGCCGCCACCGTCACCGCTCCCCCGGCGCTGGCCGTCACCGCGCCGGCGCCCGCCATGAGCCGGTCCATGGCTTCGACCACCTCCCGCGCCCAGCCCACCACCAGCGCGCCCTCGGGGGTGACGTCGGAGCCTGCTGCGCTGCGGTGCACGACGGCGAACCCGAGCCGTCGCTCCAGCCCGGCCAGGGCGCGGCTCGCGTTGGACTGTGCCATGCCGATCTCCCTGGCCGCGGCACCCAGCGACCCCTGCTCGGCGACGGCGACCAGCAGCCGCAGGGCCGGGAGCCCTGGCTCATCGGGCGGGAGGACGGTCATATCGCGATCATATGGGTTGCTGTCCCGATCGGGTTACCGTCGCGCGGCCGATCCGGCGCACGGTAGAGCGGTGAACTTCCTCCGCGCCGTCGCCCCTGGGCTGGCCGCCTGCCTGGCGGCCGCGGTCGCGTCGGTTGCGGTGAACAGGGTGGTGCCGATCGCCAGCCCATTGCTGGTGGCGATCCTCGCCGGGGTCGCCTGGCGGACGGCGCGCGTCACGACGGCGGGGTGGGCGCCGGGTGTCGCGCTGGCGGGCCGACACCTGCTGCGGGCGGGGATCGTCCTGCTGGGGCTGCAGGTGTCGCTGCTGACGGTGGCCGGGCTCGGGCCCGCGACCCTGGCCCTCGTCGCGACGGCGGTAGGCGTCACCTTCGCGGCCACCGCCTGGCTGGGACGACGCCTCGGGCTGGGCGCCGAGCAGTCGCTGCTGGTGGCCGCAGGGTTCTCGATCTGCGGGGCGGCCGCGGTCGCGGCAGCAGAGGGTGTGACCGACTCCGACGACGAGGAGGTGGCCACCGCCGTGGCGCTGGTGGTGGTGTTCGGCACCGGGATGATCGTGGCGCTGCCGCTGCTGGCCGCGCTCCTCGGCCTGACGCCCACCGGGGCCGGGGTGTGGATCGGCGCCTCAACCCACGAGGTGGCGCAGGTGGTCGCCGCCGCCGGCCTGGTGGGAGCCGAGGCGCTGGCGGTGGCGGTCACGGTCAAGCTCGCCCGGGTGGCGCTGCTGGCGCCGGTGATGGGGGTGCTCGCCCTCCGGGAGCGACGGCGCCTCCGGCGGCTGCCCGGGGGGAGCGGCGACGTGCGGCTGCCTCCCGCGCTCCCGCTGTTCGTCGTCGGCTTCCTCGCGGCCATGGCCGCGCGGACGACGGGGCTCATCCCCGAGCCCGCGCTCGCCGTTCTGGGCCACGCGCAGCAACTGTTGCTCGCGGCGGCGATGTTCGCCCTGGGGCTCGGGGTGGACCTGCGCGCCTTGGCCACCGTCGGGCGCAAACCACTGCTGCTGGGCGCCGCCGCGACCCTCCTCATCGGCGCCATCGGCCTGGCGGGAGCGGTCGCGATCGGCTAGCCACGCCGTCGACGATCAGGGACGTCAGCGGCAGTCGAGGAGGTGATGGAGATGGCGTCGCACGGCGGGCCAGTCGCCGTCGGTGATCGAGTACTGCGCGGTGTCGGTCACTTCCCCGGTGCGCAGGATGCGGTCCTTGCGGATGCGCCCCTCGAACACGGCCCCGAGTCGTTCGATCGCCCGTCGCGACTGATGATTGAACCACGTCGCCCGGAGGCACACACGCCGGCAGCCCCACTGCTCGAAGGCGTGGGTCAGCATCAGCAACTTCGCTTCCCTGTTCGTGCCCGTACCGTGCGCCGACGCCGCCTGCCAGGTATAGCCGATCTCCACTGCGGGCACCGAGGGGAGGGGGTTGCAGAAGGTCGTCACCCCGATCAGCCGACCGTCGTCCAGCCTGCGGATGGCGAACGGCAGCATCAGCCCACGGTCCCCCTGCTCGAGTTTGGCAGCGACATCCGCCGCCATCTCGCCGGGCGCGGGGGCGGAGGTGTACCACAGGTCGTGGATGCGGCCGTCCTGGACCGCCTCGCGCAACCCATCGACGTGCGCGTCGCTGAGGGGCTCCAGCCTGACCAGGCGACCACTGAGAGTCGTTGCGTCGAGGATCGTCATGGTCAACACCTACCACGCCACGGCCGAGACCCGCGCGCCCGTCCGCACGAGCCGACGGCGGCGAGCAGCACCTGTCCAACCCTCTTGCCCGCGGCGGTCGGGCGCGATCGGGACCCTTCACATGGACTGCATGGGCTCGCCGGCGCGGGTTCAGCTGGCGGTCACCGTTGCACGACCGGCGCTGTCGCCGGCGAGAGCTTCATCGCACCGAGCCAGGCCGCAGCCGCCCCCATCGCCGCCAGAGCGGGAATGAGCAGGAACGCGGTGTGCACGCCCGCGGCGTCGGCGAGCACGCCGAGCAGGAACGGCACCACGCCGACGGCGGTGCCCAGCGCCACCATGACCAACCCCTGGGCGGCATCCTTGGACCCGCGCGCGGTGGAGAGCATGATGCTGGACGCGAACGGGTACAGCAGTCCGCAGCCCATCCCGGACACCGCAAGCCCCAGGATCGCAACCGGCGGCACCGTCGCCAACCACAGCGCCAGCCAGCCGACGGCGGTGACGCCGAAGGCGACAATCACCAGCAGGCTTGGTGGGTACCGGGCAGTGAACCACCACGAGATCAACCGCGAAGTCGCCATGCCCCCGATGAACGCGGCCACCGCCGCCGCGGCCACGGCCGTCCCCGCGCCGGTGCGCTCGGTCATCAGAGGGAGCGCCCAGAACGTTGTCGCGTTCTCGATCGCCACCCCCATCAGCATGGCCAGCAGGAACCACCAGCCGGCGGCGGGCAGCTGGTCCAGTGAACGCCGCAGGACACCAGTCCTCTCCGCGCCGCGAGGAGGATCGGCACGGGTCGGCCCGGACTGACCACGTGGCGTCATCGCACGCGACGCCGGCATTCGCAGCCAGACGACGGCCATGACCACACTCATCGGCACCGTCACCAGGACCACGGGGCGCCAGCCGAAGCCCGCCGCCACACCCGCACCGACCGCCACCGGGCCCAGCAGACCCACCAGCGTCCCGAGGCCGTTCGCCGTGGTGACGGCGTCGGCCGGCTTGAGCCAATGGTGGACGACGAGCCCGGCCTGGGCCGCCGCGATCGCCATGTTGCCCCCGACGGCGAGCACCACCGTTGCGCTCAAGGTCGCGGGCAGGGTCGACAACACCGTCAGCCCAACCCCGCCCGACGCGACCAGGCCCGCTCCCAGCAGGATCGCCCCGCGTCGACCGAGCGCTCTGACGACGGGGGCCAGGACCATGCCCGCCAGCGCCGTCCCGATCGCCAGCGCGGTCCCGTGCAGACCGATTTCCGCGGCGCTGAAGCTTAACTCGCCGCCCAGAATCTGGATCACCGGACCGAATGAGTAGAGCAACCATCCCCACAGCAGGAACGCGCCGTACATCCCGCGGCTGAAGCGGTCGAACCGAGCCGGCGCCGACGGGTCGTCACGAGGGGCCGACGCATCGTCAGGGGAGGTCACTGTCACAGTGTAGGGACCTCAGCGTTGGACCCGCCTCGCGCGCCGGGTGGTCGGGTGTCGATGAGCCGCGCCGCCGTCGTATGCGTCAGTGGGCTCGCGGAATATGCGACACACGCAACCCAGCCGGCCATGGCGTGGCGGAGCCTGGCCACCTGCGTTCCCGACACCCCGAAGGCCGCCGGTGAGCGAGTGAGAGTCCCAGGGAGAAGCACGACGGCAGCAGAGGTTCCCGAGGGAACCCGTGCTGCCGTCGAGTGGAATCAGCGAGCGTCAGGCGACGGTGTCGGCCGTCCGCACCGGGAGGGTCTTCGGCTTGAACGACGGCCGGGTCGCCTCGTAGGCGGAGATGGAGTCCGACTGCATCAGGGTCAGCGAGATGTCGTCGAGGCCGTTGAGCAGGCGATGCTTGGTGTACTCGTCGATCTCGAAGCTCACCACCACGTCGCCGCGGGTGATCGTCTGGCTGGGCAGGTCCACCGTGGTGGGCACGTTCGGGTCCGCGTCGATGGCGTCCCACAGCCGGTCACGGTCCTCCTCGGAGACGAGAGCCACGAGCAGGCCGGCCTTGCCCGAGTTCGAGCGGAAGATGTCGCCGAAGCGGGTGCCCACGATCACCGTGAAGCCGTAGTTCTGCAGCGCCCACACCGCGTGCTCGCGCGACGAGCCGGTGCCGAAGTCCGGGCCGGGGATCAGGATGGTGCCGGCCTTGAACGGTTCCTGGTTGAGCACGAACTCGGGGTCGTTGCGCCACGCGGCGAACAGTCCGTCCTCGAAGCCGGTGCGGGTGATCCGCTTGAGGTACACCGCCGGGATGATCTGGTCGGTGTCGACGTTGGAGCGGCGCAGCGGGACGGCGACGCCGGTGTGGTTGACGAAGGGTTCCATGATCAGCGTCCAATCAGGTCAGCGGGGGCGGCCAGGTGGCCGACGATGGCGGTGGCGGCGGCGACGGGCGGCGAGACGAGGTGCGTGCGGCCCCCCTTGCCCTGCCGGCCCTCGAAGTTGCGGTTCGACGTCGACGCGGCGCGCTCGCCCGGGGCCAACTGGTCCGGATTCATGCCGAGGCACATCGAGCAGCCGGCGGCGCGCCACTCGGCGCCGAAGTCCAGGAAGATCTTGTCCAAGCCCTCGGCCTCGGCCTGCAGGCGCACCCGGGCCGAGCCCGGCACCACGAGCATGCGCACGCCGTCGGCGATGTGCTGGCCCTCCAGGATGGAGGCGGCCAGGCGCAGGTCCTCGATGCGGCCGTTGGTGCAGGAGCCCAGGAATACGGTGTCGACGGTGATGTCGCGCATCGGGGTGCCGGGGGTCAGCGCCATGTACTCGAGCGCACGCCTGGCGGTGGCCTGCTCCACCTCGGACTCGAAGTCCTCCGGCGCCGGCACCACGCTGCCCAAGGGCACGCCGTGGCCGGGGTTGGTGCCCCAGGTGACGAACGGGGTGAGCTGCGTGGCGTCGATGTCCACCTCCACGTCGAACGTGGCGTCGTCGTCGGTGCGCAGCGTCTTCCAGTACTCGACGGCGGCGTCCCAGTCCTCGCCCTCCGGGGCGTGGGGGCGGCCCTTCAGGTAGGCGAAGGTGGTCTCGTCGGGGGCCATCATGCCGGCCTTGGCGCCCCACTCGATGGACATGTTGCAGATGGTCATGCGACCCTCCATCGAGAGCGCCTCGACGGTGGAGCCGCGGTACTCGACGATGTAGCCCTGGCCGCCGCCGGTCCCCACCTTGGCGATCAGCGCCAGGACGACGTCCTTGGCGGTGACGCCGTCGGGCAGTTCGCCGTTGATGTTGACCGCCATGGTTTGCGGCTTCTTCTGCGGCAGCGTCTGGGTGGCCAGCACGTGCTCGACCTCGGAGGTGCCGATGCCGAAGGCCAGCGCGCCGAACGCGCCATGGGTGGAGGTGTGCGAGTCGCCGCAGACGATGGTCATGCCGGGCTGGGTGACGCCCAGCTGCGGGCCGATGATGTGCACCACGCCCTGGTCGCGGTCACCCAACGAGTGGATGCGGATGCCGAACTCCGCCGCGTTCTTGCGGAGCGTGTCCACCTGGGTGCGCGAGACCGGGTCCGCGATCGGCAGGTCGATGTTGAGCGTGGGAGTGTTGTGGTCCTCGGTGGCCAGCGTCAGGTCCGGGCGGCGGACGGGGCGGCCGGCCAGGCGCAGGCCGTCGAAGGCCTGCGGGCTGGTCACCTCGTGGACCAGGTGAAGGTCGATGTAGAGCAGGTCAGGCTCCCCCTCCACCGCGCGGACGACGTGCGCGTCCCATACCTTCTCGCTCAGGGTCTTGCCCATGGCTCCTCTTCTCAAACATTCGGCGTGGAAATCTGTCGCCAAGTATGACCCGCAACACGCCCACCACCGGTTTGCATGTCCACATAGTGGATTGATAATCTCACCATATGGACGACACAAGTGGCGTTGGCGTACTCGACAAGGCGGCCTCGGTTCTCGCAGCCCTGGAGCGCAATCCCCTCACCCTGGCGGGCCTCGTGACCGCCACAGGGTTGGCGCGCCCGACGGCGCACCGGCTCGCGGTGGCACTCGAACATCACCGCCTCGTCGGTCGAGACCTGCAGGGGCGCTTCGTCCTCGGGCCGCGGCTGATCGAGCTGGCCGAGTCCGCCGGCGAGGATCCCCTGCTGGCCACCGCCGGCCCCATCCTGACCAGGCTGCGCGACATCACAGGCGAGTCGGTGCAGATGTTCCGCCGCCAGGGTGACATGCGCATCTGCGTGGCCTCCGTCGAGCGCCCCACCGGCCTCCGCGACACCGTCGCCGTCGGCGCCCAGCTGTCCATGACGGCCGGATCTGCGGCGCAGGTCCTGCTGGCCTGGGAGGAGCCGGAGAAGCTCGAGAAGCTCCTCGACGGCGCCTCGTTCACCCTGACCACCCTGCAGTCCGTCCGACGGCGGGGCTGGGCCCAGTCGGTGGCCGAGCGGGAGGCGGGGGTGGCGTCCGTGTCCGCCCCGGTGCTGGCGCCGTCGGGCAAGCTGATCGCGGCCGTGTCGGTGTCCGGGCCCATCGAGAGGCTGACCCGCTCGCCCGGGCGGCTGCATGCACCGGCGGTGTTGGCCGCGGCCGAGCGGCTGAGTGAGGTGCTGCGTCGCAGCGGAACCCCCGAGTAGTCGGAACCGCCTGAGACGCAGGAATCCCCCAGCCGCATGCGACTGGGGGATTCCTGGTGGTAGCCCCGACGGGATTCGAACCCGCGCTACCGCCTTGAGAGGGCGGCGTGCTAGGCCGCTACACAACGGGGCCCTAGCGAGAAGGATTTTAACACCTTCCGCAGGGGTACTAGGACTCGAACCTAGACTGACGGAACCAGAATCCGGCGGGCTGCCAATTACCCCATACCCCTGTGCGCCCGGTCACCCGAGCACGAAGATGAACCCTACACGATGGCTTCGGCGCCCCGCAAACCGACTCACTCGTCGCTCCGGCCGCCCGCCCCTGGGAGACAGCCCCGCATGGCCCGCCCCGTTGAATGTCGCGGCCGTCGCCGTCGCCGGGGGCTGCCTCGCCCCGGCCTGTGGATGGTGTTGAGCAAATGGCAGGGGTCACGGAACCCCGCACGCTCAGGCTGAGCGCGGGCGGCGCCGTGACCCGTGCCATTTGCTCAACCCCTACCCAGCCGCGGACCCAGTTATCCACAGGGGCGCGATAGGCCCTTGGCGGCGAGGCTTGGCTTGCGCAGACTGAACGAATGGATCCTGACGTCTCCCGCGCTGTCACCGACGGCGTGGTCACTGCCCGCCTCGCCCCACGCAAGGCTCGCGCGCTCAATTCCTACGCCCACCGCGGTCAGCTTGAGCGGCTTCTGCCCGGCGTCTACGGCCGGCCCGGCGCCGGGGAGACGACGGAGGGGAGGCTTCGGGCGATCAAAGCCTACGGCGACGATATGGCCGTGATCGGGCGCAGCGCTGCGGCGCTGACATTCTGGCCCGAAATCGAACAGTCCGAGTCGCTTGAGGTTGCCTGCGCCAGAGCGATCACCCCGGGCTACGGTCTTCGCATGGAACAACGGCTCATCCCCGTTGAACTCCTGACGCGACGTGACGGCGTTCTGTGCACCGTGCCGGCGCTGACGGTTCTGGATCTCATACCCGATCTGGAAGCGGAGCCAATCCAGGAGGCACTCCGACGTCGGGCGTGCACCCTGAAACAGATGAAGCACGCGCTGTCACTGACCCCCCACCGTCGCGGCAACAAGCTCAGACGCGATCTCCTCGCACAATCTGCAGACTCGCCCTGGTCCCCACTTGAGTTGTCAGCGCACGCCGCGCTACGCGGCGCCGGCATCACGGGCTGGCGGTCAAATCTGCCCGTCTTCGTTGGCGGGCGGAAGTACTACGTCGATGCCGGGTTCCGCGAGAAGAAGATCGCGTTGGAGTTCGACGGCTACGCCTTCCACAGCTCTCAGGACGCCTTCCACGCCGACCGTCTTCGCGACATCGCCCTGATCAAGGCGGGCTGGCTCGTGGTCCACTTCACGGAGAAGAGCCTCCCGACGCTCGTTGAGACCACCCTGAGTCTGATCGCTCTGCGGTCCACCTGATAGCGCGCGTCCGTCTCGGGGCGACGCGCTCCCCGGCTCTTGCGTTGAGCAAATGGCAGGGGTCACGGAACCCCGCACGCTCAGGCTGAGCGCGGGCGGCGCCGTGACCCGTGCCATTTGCTCAACTCGCCACCAGCCCAGCCACAAGCCACATCTGCAAGGAGGCGCCGGCCACCGCGACGGCGGCGCCAGGGGGCGACCGTGGCGTCAAGGGGCGACCGTTGCGTCAGGGGGCGACCGTGGCGCCAAGGGGTGACAGTGGCGTCAAGGGGTGACGGTGGCGACTCGCAGCCGACGCCCCAACCACCACGCCGCGACACCGAACGCCGCGAACGCCGCGACATTCCAGCCCGCCTCAGCCCACGTGATGGTGGTCACGCCGCGCAACTCCGCCACCGACATGGTGAACATCGCATACCCGTACGCCGCGACATTGTTGACCACGTGGGCCGCGATCCCCGCCTCCAGACCCCCGGTGACCACCACCAACGCCCCCGCCACCAGCCCGAACGCCAGCCGGTGCGCGAACAGGGCCGGGCTCTGCACCCCGTGCAGCAGCGCGAAGATCAACGCGGATCCGACGACGCCCGCCCACGCCCGGCCGGTGGCCGATCCGATCACCTGCAGCAGGTAGCCCCGGAAGAACACCTCCTCCGCCGCCGCCTGCAGCGGCGAGGTGACCGCCACCACCAGCAGGAACCACACCCAGCCGTCCTGGCCGTCGTGAAAGACCGGCATGTCGCCCACGAGGAACGAGGCCCACGTGAACGCGTTGAGGATCACCGCCGCCACCACCAGCGACATCGCCAGATAGCGCCATCTGAGTCCTGGCTGGACCGAGGCCAGCCAGCGGGGCCGCACGCCGTGGACGTAGCGCACCAGCAGGATCGACAAGGGGATGAGCGCAGCCAACGCCAGGTGACCGGCAGCCGGTCCCTCCGGCAGCTCATACGCCGTGGCCGCCCGCTCGTAGGCCGCGTAGTCCCCACCGCCCCGCAGCAGGAAGCCCAGGCGAAGCACGACGGCGGACACAGCAGGCACCACCAGCGCGAACGCGCTGAACGCGAGCAGCGCACCAAACACTGTGATCGGCACCGTGAATCCCCGGCGCCGCAGCGCCAGCGGGTAGCTCAATCCCGACGGCGGGTCCTGCGGCTCGCCGGCCAGCAACAGCAGCGGGGGCTGGGTCACGCGTCCGCGACGGGGTTGCTCAGCACGCCCAGGCCGTCGATCTCCACGCTGACCCGGTCTCCCGGCTCCATCGAACCCACGCCCGCCGGCGTGCCGGTGAGGATCAGGTCGCCCGGAAGGAGCGTGGTGAACGACGTGATGTAGCTGACGAGCTCGACGATGCCACGCACCATCTGCGCTGTGGAGCCCTGCTGGCGCACCTCGTCGCCGAGGCGGGTCTCGATGGTGAGGTGTTCGGCCTCCTCGACGGTGAGGTGCGTGTTGACCCAGGGGCCGAGCGGGAGGAACGTATCTGACCCCTTCGCCCGGGCCCACTGACCATCGGTGGCCTGCCAGTCCCGCGCGGTGACGTCGTTGGCGATGGTGTAGCCGAAGATGACCTCCGGCACGCGCTCGGCGGGCACCTCCTTGCAGATCCGCCCGATCACGATCGCCAGCTCGCCCTCGAAGTGGAGGTTCTCGCAGCCCGCGGGGCGGATGATGGTGTCGTCGGGCCCGATCACGGAGGTGTTGGGCTTGAAGAACAGCAGCGGCGATTCGGGCACCTCGCCGCCCATCTCCTTGGCGTGGTCCGCGTAGTTCTTGCCCACCCCGACGATCTTGCTGCGCGGGATGACCGGCGCGAGCAGGCGCACGTCGACGAGGTCGTGGCGCTCCCCTGTGTAGTTGACCGCGAGCCCGGCGAGCGGATCGTTGGTCAACGCGGCGATGGTGTCGGGGTGATCTCCCCCGTCAACAGCGAGTTCGATGATCCCGTAGGTGGGGTCCTGGCCATCCTTGACGAAACGTGCGATGCGCATGGCCCCCAGCGTAGTGGAGGCTAGGCGGGCGGCAGATGCGTGAGGATGCCGTAGGCCAGGGAGTCCATCAGCGCCTCCCAGGAGGCCTCGATGACGTTGGTGCCCACCCCCACCGTCGTCCAGGTGAAGCCGTTGTAGGAGGTGTCGATCAGGGTGCGCACCGAAGCGTCGGTGCCGTGCCCCTCGTCGAGGATCCGCACCCGGTAGTCGGTCAGCTCGAACTCGGCCACTGCCGGGAAGGGCATCGCGAGCGCCTGACGCAGCGCGCCGTCGAGCGCGTTGACGGGGCCGTTGCCCTCGCCCACCACCATGTGCCGCTCGCCCTTGGCGGTGAGCTTGACGGTGGCCTCGGAGATGTTGACCCCGTCGCGCTCCTCGGTGAACACGCGCCACGACTGGACCTGGAACGGCAGCGCGAGGATGCCGAGCTCGTCGCGCAGCAGCATCTCGAAGGACGCGTCGGCGGACTCGTAGGAGTAGCCCTCGTTCTCCCTGGCCTTGACCCGCTCCGTGATGGAGGCCGCCAGCGCGCGATCCTCAAGGTCGAAGCCCAGCTGCTCGCCCTTGATCTGGATGTTGGCGCGGCCGGCCATGTCGGAGATCAGCATCCTCATGTCGTTGCCCACCAGCGACGGGTCGATGTGCTGGTAGAGGTTCTCGTCCACCCTGATGGCGGAGGCGTGCAGCCCCGCCTTATGGGCGAAGCTCGAATGCCCCACGTAGGGCTGGCGACCCACCAGCGGCTGATGCGCCACCAGCGCGATGGCGTGGGCAACGCGGGTCAGCTCCGCGAGCTGCTCGGGGGGCAGCACGTCCCAGCCGTACTTCAGCTGCAGGTTGGGGATGAGCGCTGACAGGTCCGCGTTGCCGGTGCGCTCCCCGTATCCGTTGAACGTGCCCTGCACGTGCATGACACCGGCCTCGACGGCGGCCAGGGTGTTGGCGACGGCGCAGGCGGTGTCGTTGTGGCAGTGGACACCCAGGTTGGCCCCGGTGGCGGCTGCGGCCTCGATGATCTCCCCCATCCAGCTGGGCAACATGCCTCCGTTGGTGTCGCAGAGCACCACCACCTCGGCGCCGGCGTCGTGGGCCGTCTGGACCACCTGGATGGCGTACTCGGGATTGGCACGGTAGCCGTCGAAGAAGTGTTCGCAGTCCACGAACACCCGCTTGCCCTGCGAGCGGAGGTACTGCACGGTGTCGGTGACCATCTCGAGGTTCTCCTCGAGCGTGGTGCGCAAGGCCCGGTACACGTGTTCGTCGTGCGACTTGGCGACGATGCAGATGAAGTCCGTGTCCGCGTCGACCAGCGCCCGGGTCAGCGCGTCCTCGGCCGCCTTCGCCCCGGCCTTGCGGGTGGCGCCGAACGCCACCAGCTGGGAGCGCTTCAGGTTGAGCTCCTTGGCGCGGACGAAGAACTCGGTGTCGTTGGGGTTGGCGCCCGGCCAACCCCCCTCGATGAAGGTGACGCCCAGCTCGTCGAGGTAGCCCGCGATCTTCAGCTTGTCCTGCACCGACAGGTGCAGGCCCTCCTGCTGCGCGCCGTCGCGCAGTGAGGTGTCGAAGACGTGGAACTCGGCCGGTCGGGTCGGCAGCATCGGCATTGATCTCTCCCAGGGGTGGTCAGTCAGAGCGAAGGATACCCCGCGCGGGCGGACCCGCCCCGTCTCAGCCAGTGGACGGGCACGCCCCATCCCTTCCCGGCCCAAAGCGCCAAGCCGTAGGGTCCTGCCCATGACTCAGACCAGCACCATCGCCGTCATCGGCGGCGACGGCATCGGCCCCGAGGTGACCGCCGAGGCGCTCAAGGCCCTCACCGCCGTCGCCGGCGCAGATGCCTTCGACTTCGTCCACTACGACCTGGGCGCCGAGCGCTGGCAGCGCACCGGCGAGGTGCTCCCGGACTCCGTGCTGGAAGAGCTCAAGGGCGTGGACGCCATCGTGCTGGGCGCGGTCGGCGCGGCCCCGGGGTCGAAGGCGATCCCGAGCGGGCTTCTCGAGCGCGGCCTGCTGCTCAAGCTGCGGTTCGCCTTCGATCACGCGATCAACCTCCGCCCCTCCAAGCTCTACCCGGGAGTGCCCACTCCCCTGGCCCCCCGCATCGTCGAGGGCAAAACCGTTGACTTCGTCGTCGTCCGCGAGGGAACCGAGGGTCTGTACTGCGGCAACGGCGGGGCGGTGCGCGTCGGCACCCCGCACGAGCTGGCCACGGAGGTCTCCGTCAACACGGCCTACGGCGTGGAGCGGGTCGTCCGCGACGCCTACCGCCGCGCCCAGGCGCGTCGGGGCCAGCTCACGCTGCTGCACAAGCACAACGTGCTGGTCAACGCCGGCACCCTGTGGAACCGCATCTTCACCGAGGTCGGCGAGGAGTTCCCGGACGTGGAGCGCAGGTACCTGCACATCGATGCGGCGATGATCGCCATGGTGGTGGACCCCAGTCAGTTCGACGTCATCGTCACCGACAACCTGTTCGGCGACATCGTCACGGACCTGGCTGCCGCGGTCACCGGGGGCATCGGGCTGGCCGCGTCGGCCAACATCAACCCCAGCGGCGAGTTCCCGTCGATGTTCGAGCCCGTGCACGGATCGGCCCCCGACATCGCGGGTCAGGGCATCGCGGATCCCACCGCGGCCATCTCGTCGATGGCGCTCCTGTTGGACCACCTGGGCCGGCCGGAGCTGTCGGCACGGATCGACGAGGCGGTCAGCGCCGACATCACCGAGC
Organism: Tessaracoccus luoxuelianae; assembly: GCF_054483915.1. Classification (NCBI taxonomy): domain Bacteria; kingdom Bacillati; phylum Actinomycetota; class Actinomycetes; order Propionibacteriales; family Propionibacteriaceae; genus Tessaracoccus; species Tessaracoccus luoxuelianae. Next base: position 2,489,662 of record NZ_CM137013.1, read on the forward strand.
GGGGCTCCGCGAGGCTGCGCACCACCGAGATCGGCGACCGGATCGCGGCACGCCTCTCCTGAGGCTCACCCGACGGGGTCTCAGGCGTCGAGGTCCTGCTCGATCAGCGCTGCGATCTTCTCGACCGCCTCAGCGTTGTCAGACTCGACGGTGACCTCCGCGCCTGCGCCGGCACCCAGGGTCATGATCATGAGGCTGGAGGCGGCGTCCACCCCATCCTCGGCGGGTGTTCCGGCGAGCCTGATGAGGATGTCGTCGTCGTAGGCCCCGGCCGCCTGGGCGACGAGGGCCGCGGGACGGGCATGGAGGCCGACGGAGGAGCCGACGGTGACGGTCTTGCTTGCCATGATGGTGTCCTTCTGGTGTGGGTGAGCCCGCGGCTGGTCAGCCGAGGGCGATGACGTCGACCTGACCGGTCGTCAGATCTGCAGGGGTGGGCAGGGTGGTTCCCGGGAGCGCAGCGGCTGCCGAGCCGTAGGCGACGGAGGTGGCGAGGCACTGGGCGGGGTCGGCCCCGCGGATGTCGGCCAGAATGAAGCCGGCCACTGACGAGTCGCCGGCCCCCACCGTGCTCCGCACGCTGATCCGCGGCGCACGCGCGAACCAGGCGCCGCCGCCGGTGACCAGTACGGCACCCGACCCGCCGAGGGTGACCAGGACGGCGCGGATCCCGCGCTCCTGCAGACTGCGGGCCGCCGCGACAATCCCGTCCAGCTCTCCACGCTCCGCGGCCGCCTCGAACTCCTCCGGGCTGCCACCGGTCAGCTGGGCCAGCTCTTCGGCGTTGGGCTTGATGAGATCGATCGGTGCGTCGAGCGACGCCACCAGCGCGTCGAGCGCTGGGCCTGAGGTGTCGACGGCGATTCGGCAGCCGAGCCCGGAGAGCCTCCCCACCAGGCTCGCGTACCAGTGGTCCGGGGCTCCGGGCGGGAGCGACCCGGCCAGCGCCACCCAGGCCGCGCCCCGTGCGACGTCGACCAGCGAGTCCGCCGCCACCTCCAGGTGTGCCGCGGTCAGCAGTGGCCCGGGCTCGTTGAGTTTCGTGGTGGTGCCGTCAGGCTCGGTGACTGTGGTGTTCATCCGCACCCGACGTCCGTCGTCGAGCGACTGCCCGAGCACGGTCAGCGGCGGCTCGGCGTGTTCTGCCAGCGTGCGGAATCCGCGATCCAGTGCCGCGGCCACGACGGTCACGGGCAGCCCTGCTGCACTCAACACCCGCGCAACGTTGACGCCCTTGCCCGCCGCCTGCTCCGTCACGCCGCTGGCCCGGAGCAGCTGGCCCCGCAGCAGGGGGCCGTCGAGGGTCAGCGTGCGGTCGATACTGGGGTTGGCCGTGAATGTGACCACTCTGCGTGCGACGTCGTCGACCATGCTGTCCGCTCCCTCGAGGCTCTGCTTACCTCCGTTTATATCCCAATTTGACTCACAAAGCAAGGTAAACCGACATAAACAAACATTAACCCGCCACGTCGACCCGGAGTTCGAGCGCCTCCAGTGCGGCCCGCGATGCCGGGGCCAGACGGGTATCCGTCACCAGCGCGTCGACGTCCCCGAGCTCCGCGAACCGGACCAGATAGTCAGCCCCGAACTTGGTGGCGTCGGCCAGCACGTACACCTCGCGGGCAGCCCGCACCATGGCCTGCTTGACGGCGGCCTCGGCCGGATCGGGCGTCGAGAACCCGTGCTCGGCGGAGAACCCGTTGGCCCCGAGGAAGGCGACGTCCACCCGCAGCCGGGCCAGCGCGGCGTGGGCCTCAGCCCCGACGGTGGCCTGGGTGAGTCCGCGCACCTGCCCCCCGAGCAGCAGCACCTCCACGTCCCCGCGGTCCGCGAGCGCCCCGGCAGTGGGTACGGAGTTGGTGACCACGGTGGAGACCCACGCCGGTAGGAGCGCGCTCAGCTTGGCCGTGGTGGTGCCGGCGTCCAGCAGGACGGTCAGCTCGTCGCGCTGCGGGAGCAGCGAGACGGCATGGGCGGCGATGGCGAGCTTCTCGTCCTGCGACGTCGCCTCCCGTTGGCCCACCGGGGCCTCGGCCAGCCACAGCTTGTCCGAGGGCACGGCCCCACCGTGGACGCGGCTCAGCAGCCCACGCGCGGCCAGGGCGTCGAGGTCGCGCCTGATCGTCTCGGGCGTCACACCGAAGCGCACGGCCAGGTCGGCCACGGCCACCCGGCCCAGGCCCCTCGCAAGCGTCACGATGTCGTGCTGGCGCTCTTCGGCGTACATCCGACCCCTTCCTCGGGGCTCGCCCCGTTTCCAACATGATCAAACGGGGCCGAACCTGTGTTTATGTTGACTTCATGGTCCCTGCAGGCGACGATAGTCATAACTACCCCCTCATTGTGGAGGAACCATGGAATCGAAGTCCCTTCGCGGCACCGGTGTCGTCGGCGGCATCGCCTACGCGCCCGCCCTCTGGCCCCGCCCCGCCATCCCAGCGCCCCCACCCCGCGGCACCCTCCCCGAGGATGCTCGGGAGCAGGAGGCCGAGCGCTTCGCCGCGGCGGTGGCCGCCGTCGCCCAACGGTTCGACGAGCGCGCCAGCGCGGTCACCGGCGTCTCGTCCGAGGTCCTCACCGCCACGGCCGCACTGGTCCGGGACCGCGGATGGGTGCGCGCCGCGCGCAAGCTCATCACCGCCGGGACCCCGGCCGAGGAGGCCGCCGGCACCGCGATCGAGGGGTTCGTGACCCAACTCGTCCAGCTGGGCGGCCTGATGGCCGAACGGGCGACGGATCTGCGCGACATCCGCAACCGCGTGCTCGCCGAGCTGTTGGGGCTCCCCGAGCCGGGCATCCCCACCCCCTCGTCGCCCGTCATCCTGTGCGCGGAGGATCTCGCCCCCGCGGACACCGCCGGCCTCGACCCAGCGCTCATCACCGCGCTCGTCACCCGGCTCGGTGGCCCCACCAGCCACACCGCGATCATCGCCAGGCAGCTCGGCATCCCCTGCATCGTCGCCGCGGCGGAGCTTGACTCGGTCCCCGAGGGGGCCCCCCTGCTGGTAGACGGCACCTCGGGGTTCATCACCGTGCACCCCGACCCGGACGAGGCCACCGAGCTGATGAACCGGGACCGGGAGCTCCGGGCACTCACGGCCACCTGGCAGGGCCCCGCCCGGACCTCCGACGGCGTCAGCGTGCAACTGCTCGCCAACGTGCAGGACGGCGCCGCCGCGCGCACGGCCGCCGGCTCGGAGGCGGAGGGCGTGGGCCTGTTCAGGACCGAGCTGTGCTTCCTCACCGCCCAGACCGAGCCCAGCGTCGAGGAGCAGGCCCGCATCTACGGAGAGGTCTTCGCCGCGTTCGCAGGCCGCAAGGTAGTGGTGCGCACGCTCGACGCCGGTTCCGACAAGCCGGTGCCGTTCGCCAACCACGAGGATGAAGCCAATCCCTCGCTCGGCGTGCGGGGCATCCGCCTCGGCTGGACCAACCCGGGGCTGGTGGAACGCCAACTGGACGCGATCGCGCTCGCCGCCGCCGGGGCCGGCGTGGCGGAGGCGTGGGTGATGGCCCCCATGGTGGCCACCGTCGACGAGGCCTTCGAGTTCTCAGCCCTCTGCCGGGCCCGCGGCCTGAAGCCGGGCATCATGGTGGAGGTCCCCTCGGTAGCGCTCCTGGCGGACCGCTTCCTCGCCGAGGTGGACTTCTTCTCCATCGGCACCAACGACCTGACCCAGTACGCGATGGCCGCGGACCGGATGGCCAGCGCCCTGGCCCAGCTCACCGACCCCTGGCAGCCCGCCGTGCTGCGGCTCGTCCAGTTCGCCGCCGAGGCCGGGCTGGCCGTCGGCAAGCCGGTGGGGGTGTGCGGGGAGGCAGCTGCGGATCCGCTGCTCGCCTGCGTTCTGGTGGGGCTGGGAGTCACGTCTCTGTCGATGGCCGCCACGGCGATCCCGTCGGTGGGGGTGCGCCTCGGCAGCGTCACGCTGGACCAGTGCCGCGAGGCCGCCGAGCGCATCGTCGGCACCCGCAACGCACGCGACGCGAAGGAGCTGGCGCTCGCGCTGCTGGGCTGAGGGCGCACAGAAAGGGCCGGGAACCTGAGGTTCCCGGCCCTTTCGGCGTTCAGATCATGGTGCTACGGCTCGACGGTGACCTTGATGGCCTCGCCGCGGGCGACGATGTCGAACGCTGTGAGCGCGTCGACGAGCGGCACCCGCCGGGTGATCAGATCCTTCACCGGGATCTGGCCGGAGGCGATGTAGGACAGCGCATCCTTGTGGTGCTTCGGCGCAGAGCCGTTGGCGCCGTGGATGTGCAGCTGGCGGTAGTGCACCAGGTTGCTGTCGCAGGTGATGGTCGGGTTGGTCTTCGGCAGGCCGCCGAAGAACGAGATCCGGCCGTTGCGCGCGGCCATCGAGATGGCCTGCTCCTGGTTGATGTTGGCCGGCGTGGCGGTGATCACCACGTCCGCGCCGCGCCCGTCTGTCATGCGCATGATCTCGGCCACGACGTCGGTGCTGGAGGCGTCGATCGTCGCGTCCGGATGGACCGCATCGGCTGACATCGCCAACCTCTCGGCGTTGATGTCGACCAGGACGATGGTGCCCGCCTTGTGCACGCCCCGCGCGATCCGGATGTGCATGCAGCCGATCGGGCCGGCCCCGAAGACCACCACGAAGTCGCCCTCCTCGATGCCGAGCTGCTCCTGTGCGTTGATCGCGCAGGCGAAGGGCTCGACAGCGGAGGCCTCGTCGAAGCCCACCTCGTCCGGGATGCGGTTCAGGCCGTCGACCTTCAGCACCTCCTTGGGCACGATCATGTACTCGGCGAACCCGCCGTCGTACTGGTAGCCGACGGAGGTCTGGTTCTGACAGACAGCCATCCAGCCCTTGCGGCACTCGTGGCAGTCGCCGCACGGCACGGCCGCGATCACCTGCACCCGGTCGCCGACGGCGAAGCCGCCGAGCGCCTCGGGGCCAACCTCCACCACCTCGCCGGCGATCTCGTGGCCCATCGTCGTGACGCGGGTGATGTTGACGTGACCGTTGTTGCGGATCTTCACGTCGGTGCCGCAGGTCGAGCAGTTGCGGACTCGGATCTTGACCTCCTCCGGGCCGCACTGCGGCTCAGGGACGTCCTCGAGCCGCACATCTCCGGGGGCATGGAATCTCAGTGCCTTCATAACTTCGTTCACTCCTCGGTGGGGGTCAGGAGGTCGATGACCTCGTCAACGGAGGTGGCCGAGCGCAGTCGCGCGGCCCGCTCCTTGTCGGACAGCGTGGTGGCAAGCGCCGCCAGGAGCTTGACGTGCTCGTCGCTGTTCGAGGCGATCGGGATTACGACATTGACGGTGTTCCCGTCCCAGTCGATGCCCTCGGGGTACTGGAGGAAGCCCAGGGCGGCCGAGTTGATGTGGGCTCGGGCCTCGTTGGTGCCGTGGGGAATCGCGACGCCCTGGCCCAGGAAGGTCGTGGTCTGCAGCTCACGGGCGAGCATCCCGTCGATGTAGGCGGGTTCCGCGGCGCCGGAGGTCACGAGGACCTGACCCGCCTGGCGGATGGCGTCGTCCTTGCCGGTCGCGGTCAGCCCTAGCCGGATGTTCTGTCGCGGCAGGATGCCGGGGGCGAGCCGCTTCTTGGGGCGGGCGAGAGTCGCGGTGGTCGCGGTGGGTGCCGCTGCCGACGAGATCGGCTCCCCCTCGGCGTCGCCGACACCGGTCGCGGTGAGGGTGCGTCCCTCACGGATCGCGAGCTCGACGCGGTCGAAGGCCGGGTCCCCGAGGTACGAGGCGAAGGGGACGACGACGGTGCCGGGGACACGCTTGCCGGCCCGGTCCGCGAGGCCCTCGTGGGTCAGCACGACCTGCGCGTCGGTGGGGATCTGATCGACCGGCGTGTGGACAACCTCGACGCCGTAGGGGGCAAGGCGCTTGCGCATCTGGCTGGCCACCATGACTGAGGAGCCCATGCCTGCGTCGCACGCGATGACCACCTTGCGGACGTCAGAACCGAGGATGCTCACGCCGTCGCCGAGCGAGCCGGAGGATGCCAGGGCCGCCGCTTCGGCCTCGACCGAGTCGTCGGAGCCCCGTCCGAACTTCAGGAGGGCGGAGGTCACCAGGAATGAGACGACGGCGGCGGTCAGCACGGTGAGGATCATCGGGAGATGACCACCGGGAGGCGTCACCGCGAAGTAGGCCAGGATCGATCCGGGCGACGGCGGGCCGGCCAGCCCGGCACCGGTGGCGGTGGCGACGAACAGGCCGGACATGGAGCCGGCGATCATGCCCAGGAGCATCACCGGGCGCATGAGGATGTAGGGGAAGTAGATCTCGTGGATCCCGCCCAGGAAGTGGATGACGATGGCGCCGGAGGTGGAGGCGCGCAGAGACCGGGGTCCGAACAGCATGAAGGCGGTCAGCAGGCCGAGGCCCGCGCCCGGGTTGGACTCCACCATGTAGAGGATCGACTTGCCCGTCTCAGCCACGTCGAGCGCGGCCAGCGGCGTGAAGATGCCGTGGTTGATGGCGTTGTTGAGGAACAGCACCTTGCCGGGCTCGACGAACAGTGACGCCAGCGGCAGCAGGTTCGCGGCCACCAGCCAGTTCACGCCGGCCGACAGCACGCCGACGATGGCCGCCACCACGGGGCCGACGCCCAGGGTGCCGACGATCGCCAGCAGCATGCCGATGATGCCGAGCGAGAAGTTGTCCACCACCATCTCGAAGCCGGCGCGGACCTTGCCCTCGACAGCCCGGTCGAACTGCTTCAGCGCCCAGCCGGCGAGGGGACCCATGATCATCGCGCCGAGGAACATCGGCGTCCCGCTCAGGGTGGCGAACTCCGTGATGCCGCCGATGATCACGCCGGCGGTGGCGATGGCACCGACGACCGCGCCGCGGTTCCCGTGCACCATCTTGCCGCCGGTGTGGCCGATCAGGATGGGCAGGAGAAAGTACAGCATGGGGCCGACCAGGCCGGCCAGCGTGGCGTTCGGCAGCCAGCCTGTCTCGATGAACATCGCCGTGATCAGGCCCCAGGCGATGAAGGCGCCGATGTTCGGCATGATCATGCCGGCCAGGTAGCCGCCGAATTTCTGAATCCGGGCGCGGAGGCCGGGTCCTTCAAGGTTCTTGTTGACGCGTGCGTCAGGAAGAGCGGTCATCATCTACTCCCGTACTCGGCCGGGCAGCGCCTCGATGCGCAGCCGGGTGGGGGTTGCCCACACCGCAATCTTGAAGGCAAAACCAACAGAAGTCAAGTAAATCGGAGAACTTTAATGTTGGATCGTGTTGTTTTTGGAGCTTGGGCAACCAAAAGGGCCCGCGACGCGCGTCGCGGGCCCTCAAGTCGTGGAACAGGTCAGCGGGAAGCCGAACCCTCGACGTAGTCGGCGTCGTCGGTCTTGACCCAGCTCATCAGCCCACGGAGCTGACGGCCGGTCTCCTCGATCGGGTGCGCCTCACCCTTGGCACGCAGCTCCTTGAACTCGGGCGCACCCGCATCCTGATCGTCGATGAAACGCTGGGCGAACGCGCCGGTCTGGATGTCGGTGAGCACCGCCTTCATGTTCTCCTTCACCCTGGCATCGATGACTCGCGGGCCGGAGACGTAGTCGCCGTACTCCGCGGTGTCCGAAACGCTCCAGCGCTGCTTGGCGATGCCGCCCTCGTACATGAGGTCCACGATGAGCTTCAACTCGTGCAGGCACTCGAAGTAGGCCACCTCTGGCTGGTAGCCGGCCTCGACCAACGTCTCGAAACCGGCCTGGACCAGCGCCGACGCGCCGCCGCACAGGACGGCCTGCTCTCCGAACAGGTCCGTCTCGGTCTCCTCGGTGAAGGTGGTCTTGATCCCGCCTGCGCGCAGCGCACCGATCGCCTTGGCGTAGCTGAGCGCCAGCGGCCAGGCATTGCCGGTCTCGTCCTTCTCCACTGCGATGATCGCGGGCACGCCGCGTCCGTTGGTGTACTCGCGGCGCACCAGGTGCCCCGGGCCCTTGGGCGCCACCATGCACACGTCGACGCCCTCAGGCGGGGTGATGTAGCCGAAGCGGATGTTGAAGCCGTGGGCGAAGAACAGCGCGTCACCCTTGGTGAGGTGGGGCTCGATCTCCTCCTTGTACACGGTGCGCTGGACCTGATCGGGGGCCAGGATCATGATGAGATCGGCCTCCTCGACGGCCTCAGCGACGGGGAGCACCCGAAGGCCCTCGGCCTCGGCCTTGGCGGCCGACGGTGAGCCAGGGCGAAGGCCCACGCGCACATCGACGCCCGAGTCGCGCAGCGACAGCGCGTGCGCATGCCCCTGCGAGCCGTAGCCGATGACGGCGACGTGGCGACCTTGGATGATCGACAGGTCGGCATCCTGGTCGTAGAACATTTCTGCCATGGGTTCTCCTTCTTCGGTTTCTACTTAGCCTTGTGTTCGGACATGCTCCTGGCGCCTCGGGTGAGCGCCACCTGCCCGGACTGGACGAGTTCGATGATGCCGTGCGGCGCGAGCATCTCCAGCAGGGCGGCGAGCTTCTCGTCGCTGCCGGTGGCCTCGACGGTGATGGACTCCGCCGAGACATCCACGGCCTTGCCCCGGAACAGGCCCACGACGTCGATGACCTGGCTGCGGCTCTGCACGTCCGCACGGACCTTCACCAGCATCATCTCGCGCCTCACGGCCGAATCCCCGAGCTCGAGGACCTTGCGCACCTCGATGAGCTTGTTGAGCTGCTTGACGATCTGCTCGAGGGCGGCGCTGTCCTCGACCTGGGCCACCACCGTCATCCGCGAGACCTCCTCGCGTTCCGTGGGACCCACGGCGAGAGACTGGATGTTGAACCCGCGGCGCGAGAAGAGCGCCGCGATCCGGGTCAGCACGCCTGGGCGGTTTGCGACCAGGATGCTCAGGGTGTGGTTGTTCACAGCACTTCCTCTTCCCATTCGGGGGCCATGTCGCGGGCCACGCGGATCTCGTCGTTGCTGACACCGGCGGGCACCATCGGCCACACCATGGCGTCCTTGTGCACGACGAACTCCACAACCACCGGCTTGTCGTTGATCTCGAGCGCCTGCTGGATAACCGCATCCATCTCCACCTCATTGGTGGCGCGTAGCCCCACGCACCCCATCGCCTCGGCGAGCATGGGGAAGTTGGGCAGCGACTCGGTCATCAGGTCCGTGTTCGAGTACCGGCCCTCGTAGAACAGCGACTGCCATTGGCGGACCATGCCCAGCGCGTGGTTGTTGATGATGGCGATCTTGATGGGGATGTTGTTCAGCGCGCAGGTGACCAGCTCCTGGTTGGTCATCTGGAAGCAGCCGTCCCCGTCGATGCCCCACACCGTGGTGTCCGGGTTGGCCACCTTCGCGCCCATCGCGGCCGGCACGCAGAAGCCCATAGTGCCCGCTCCCCCGGAGTTGATCCAGGTGCCTGGTTTCTCGTGGGGCAGGAAGTGGGCGCACCACATCTGGTGCTGCCCCACGCCGGAGGCGTAGATGGTGTCCGCCGGGCTCAGCTCGCCGATGCGTTTGATGACCTCCTGGGGCGACAGCCGCCCGTCGGGCGCCTCCTCCCAGCGGGGCTGGTAGCGGGCCTTCATGAGGCCCAGCTGACGGCGCCAGGCGTCGGCCTCCGGAGCCGGGTAGGCCTCGATCGCCTCGTTGAGTTCCTTGAGCGTCTCCCTGACATCGCCCACGATGGGGATGTCCACCGCCTTGTTCTTGCCGATCTCGGCCGGGTCCACATCGGCGTGGATGACCTTGGCGTGGGGGGCGAAGCTGTCCAGCTTGCCCGTGACGCGGTCGTCGAAGCGGGTGCCCAGCGCGATGAGCAGATCGGACTTCTGCAGCGCACCGACGGCGGCGACGGTGCCGTGCATGCCCGGCATGCCCATGTTCAGCTCGTGGCTGTCCGGGAACTGGCCCCGTGCCATGAGCGTGGTGACGACGGGGATCCTGGTCTTGGCCACGAACTCGGCCAACTCCGGCGCGGCCTTGGCCAGGCCGACGCCACCGCCGACGTACAGCACGGGGCGCTTCGACTCCGAGATCAGCTTGGCGGCCGCCCGCACCTGCCGCGCGTGCGGCTTCACCGTGGGTCGGTAGCCGGGGAGGTCCAGCTCCAGCGGCCACACGAAGGGCGCGGTGTGCACCATCGCGTCCTTGGCGATGTCCACCAACACCGGGCCCGGCCGGCCCGTCGCGGCGATGTGGAACGCCTCCTTGATGGCCAGCGGGATGTCCTCGACGCGCTTGATCAGGAAGCTGTGCTTCGTGATAGGCATCGTGATGCCTCGGATGTCGGCCTCCTGGAAGGCGTCCGTGCCGATGGAGTGGCTGTTGACCTGGCCGGTGATGGCAACGAGCGGGGTCGAGTCCATGTAGGCGTTGGCGATCGGCGTGACGAGGTTGGTGGCGCCCGGGCCCGAGGTGGCGATGCAGACACCGACCCGGCCTGAGCTCATCGCGTAGCCCTCAGCGGCGTGGCCCGCGCCCTGCTCGTGACGCACCAGGATGTGGCGGATCTTCGAGTCGAACAGCGGATCGTAGGCGGGGAGAATGGCGCCGCCGGGAATCCCGAAGGCTACATCGACACCCATTCGTTCCAGTGACTCGACGAGGGCCTGCGCCCCCGTCATGACCTGACCGTCCGTCTGTGTCATGCGCCTCTCCCTTCGTTGATCGCTCGCACTGTTGTCATCCCAAGAAAAAACCCCCGCTGCCCGTATCGGGCACACGAGGGAGCGCTTCGGTTCGTTGATGAGCCGAAACGCTTAGGGAATTACGAGCCAGCTAGTGGGCATGGGTACATGCTTGCCGGTGACGTGGCCGGCTGTCAAGCATTGGTGCCGCGTGGTCCGAAATGTAAGACGGCGGGCAGGACCTGAGTCCTGCCCGCCGTCTGAGCCCAGTGGGCGGTGTCACTCGGTGACGGTGGCCGACTTCGCGGTGGGGTACTTGATGGTGGTCAGGGCCCAGCCGATGATGGCGAACAGGAGGCCGAGGCCGATGACGAGCGCCGCGATGCCGTAGGACACCACAGAGGTGAACAGCGACGCGCGCAGGAACGAGGCGTTCATGGCGGTGGTGCGCTGCGCGGTGTATTCCTCAGCGGCGGCGGTGTCGCCGGCTTCGTTGGCCTCGCGGGCCAGCGCGCCGAGCTCGGCGTAGGTCTTGCCGCCGGCGCCGTCGAGGGCGTGGTGGTTGATGATGTCGGCCTGCGCGAAGGCGCTGAGGGGCCCGGCGACGGGCTTGCCTGCGTAGGCGCCGCCCATGAATGTGGAGTCACCCGGAACGGTGATGTTCTCCGCGGCCAGCTGCGAGCTGACGGTGCCCCAGGTGAGGGCGCCCGCGACGATCATGACGATTCCGGCGACAATGGAGAGGATCCCGGCGATCTTGGTGGCCTTCATGAAGGTCCCTTTCTCTTTCTTTACGGGACGCGTCCACGTCCCTTGATACACATCAATGTAGACCAGCCTGTCGAGACCCTAACCGGGGGGTGGTATTGCCAGGGGACGTTGATCCGTTAGGGTGCCCCACCCACCCTGGCCCATACCCCGTCCAGGTCTGAGGTCACCGGCCCCCGGAGGCCCGCGATGCCAGGATTATGCGCATAGCGAGGCAGCACGTGGACGTGCGTGTGGAGGACCTCCTGACCGGAGACCGGCCCAGCGTTGGACAGGATGTTGCACGCGTCGGCGCCGAGCCGCTCCTTGAGGAGTCTGCCGACGCGGGCCACCGCGGGGCCGATCTCGGCGAGCACCATGTCATCGGCTAGGGCATCGGCGGTGTGGCGGCGGGGCACCACCAGGGTATGGCCCTCCTGCCAGGGCTGGATGTCCAGGAACGCGACAGCGACGTCGTCCTCGTAGATCATCCGGGCCGGGATGTCACCGGCGACGATGGCGCAGAACAGACACTCCATGGCTCTCCTCCTTCTCTATCGGACCTCGAAGCCTGCCTCGCGCAGGCCGGCCTTGACCTGATCGACGGTGAGTCGTTGGTAGTGGAACACGCTGGCGGCCAGCACGGCGTCGGCGCCGGCCTCGGCCGCCCGCACGAAGTGCTCGATCGTCCCGGCGCCGCCTGAGGCGATCAGCGGCACGTCCACCACGGCCCGCACGGCCCGGATCATCTCGAGGTCGAAGCCGTCGGTGGTGCCGTCGGCGTCCATCGAGTTGAGGAGCACCTCCCCCACGCCGCGTGCGCAGGCCTCCTGCGCCCACGCCAGGGCGTCGACGCCGGCCGAACGGCGCCCGCCGTGGGTGGTGACGCCGAATCCAGAGGGCATCCCTTCCTCTCGCCGGGCGTCCACGGACAGGACCAGGACCTGGTTGCCGAACGTGCGCGAGATCTCGTCGATGACGCCGGGCCGCGCCAGCGCGCCGGTGTTGATGCCCACCTTGTCCGCCCCGCTGCGCAGCAGGAGGTCCACGTCCTGCACCTCCCGCACCCCGCCGCCAACCGTCAGGGGGATGAACACGGTCTCCGCGCAGCGCGCCACCATGTCGCGGGTGGTGGCCCGGCCGTCGGAGGAGGCCGAGATGTCGAGGAAGGTCAACTCATCGGCCCCCTCGGCCGAGTAGCGTGCGGCCAGCTCGACGGGGTCCCCCGCGTCGCGCAACTGACGGAAGTTCACGCCCTTGACCACGCGACCGTCGTGGACGTCGAGGCAGGGGATCACGCGCAGAGCTACGGCCATGGGGGCAAACCTAATCCTCCGTCAGGTCCGCCGCCACCACGCCGCGGCGCATTGCATCGGCCGCCTCACGGCAGGTGCGCCGCAGGTCCCCGGGGCCCGTGGCGGTGGCCAGCTGGCCCGCCAGGTCGATCACCTGGCGCACCCAGCGCACGAAGTCTCCAGCCGAGAGGCCGGTGTGCCGGAGCACCTTGGACAGGTCCTGCCCGCTGGCCCACCTCCAGGCCGCCTCCGCGAACCCGATGTCCGGCTCCCGCCCGCGGTCCCGGTGGTGGACCCGCTCCAGCCGTCCCACCTCGAGCCACACGGCGCGCAGCTCGGACTGGGCCCTTTCGGACGCCGCGTCGGGCATCCGGGGCGGCGCCGCGTCGCGCGTGGGGCGCGATTCGTACAGCAGCGTCGAGAGCACGGCCGCGAGCTGCGGTGGGGTGAGGCCGGCGAAGGTGTCGCGGCGGACACACTCGGCGGCCACCAGGTCCAGCTCGTTGTAGATCCGTCGCAGCATCCTGCCGGCGTCGGTCAGCTCATCGCCGTCGAGGTAACCCAGCGCCTCGAGCACCGCCGTGACCCTGTCGAACTGGGTGCCCAGCGAGTTCGCGCGGCCGGTCACCTCGGCATCCGTGCGCTCGGCCTCGCGCTCAAGGCGCAGCACCCGGGCCGCCTCCACCGCGTGCTCCTCCCGCTCCGGGCATTGATGGCACGGATGCGCCTTCAGCTCGCCCCTCAGCTGCCTGATCTCCCGGGCCACCGCCTCGTCGCTCGGGAGGGCGGTGTCCGGGATGCTCGGGTCGAGCTGCTCCAGCTTGGTTTCCATCGCGGTCAGCAACGAACGCCTGTCCTTGCGCTCCCGCAGGGAGAAGTCGCGCGGCACCCGGACGCGGCCCACGGGGAGCAGCGGGCCGGGGAGATCGTGTGGCTCCAGCTTGAGGACGGTGTGATCGGCGCTGATCACCTGCACCCACGGGTCCGCGCCCCGATGCGCCCTCTGTCCCACCTTCAGCACCACGGACCATCCTTGCCGCGGCACGTGGACCAGATCGCCTGCGAACAGGGTGGTGATGCTGTCGGCCACCGCCTCGTCGTGCTCGGCTCTCCGAGCCTTCGACGAGGCCGCCTCCAGCCTGGAGATCTGGTCGCGCAGCCGCGCGTAGGTCATGAAGTCGCCCAGGTGACACTGGGCTGCGTCCTGCGCGTCTCGCAGCTCGGCCTGGCGCCGCCTCCCGACGCGTGCCGCGGTCACCACGGACTTGTCGGTCTGGAACTGCGCAAACGACTGGTTGAGCAGGTCCCGGGCGCGCTCGCGCCCGAGCGTGGCCATCAGGTTGACGGCCATGTTGTAGGTGGGGGCGAAGCTGGAGCGCAGCGGATAGGTGCGCCGCGAGGCGAGGCCGGCCACGGCGCGGGGGTCCATGCCCGCCTGCCACAGGACCACCGCATGCCCCTCGACGTCGATGCCACGACGCCCCGCGCGGCCGGTCAGCTGCGTGTACTCCCCCGGGGTGATATCCGCGTGGCTCTCGCCGTTGTACTTGACCAGCTTCTCCAGCACGACGGTGCGGGCGGGCATGTTGATGCCCAGCGCAAGCGTCTCCGTCGCGAAGACGATCTTGAGTGCCCCCGTCGCAAAGGCCTCCTCGACGATCGCCTTGAAGGCGGGCAGCTGCCCCGCGTGGTGCGCCGCGACACCCGCCTGCAGCGCGTCCCTGAAGGCCTCGAACTCCAAGGCCTCCAGGTCCTGGGCGCTGAGCCCCGCCACGTGACGGTCCGCGATGCTCCCGAGAAGGGCGGCCTCCCCGCGGCTGGTGAGCCTGATCCCGGCGTCGTGGACCTGCCGCACCGCGGCGTCGCAGCCCACCCGGGAGAAGATGAAGTAGATGGCGGGCAGCAGGGAGCCGCCCTCCAGGGCGATCGCCACCTCGCCGCGGCTCGTGGGACGCCCCGCGAAACGCGGATGGGTGGCGCCGCCGTACTGTCCGGAGCCCTGGCCCTGTCCGGTCTTGCCGCGCCCGCTCCGGCCGCGGGGGCGCCGCGAGTCGTCGCGCACCCGGGATGCCTCGTTCCTGCTCACCTGCAGCAGCTCGCGGTTGACCCTGGCCATCCGCTCGGCGGGCAGTTCCGTGGCGGTGGGGGCCACCCCGTCGAACAGGTCCAGGAGGCGACGTCCCACCAGGACGTGCTGGAAGAGCGGCACGGGGCGGCGTTCGGAGACCACCACGGAGAACTCACCCCGCACGGTGCGCAGCCACTCGCCGAAGTCTTCGACGTTGCTGACGGTGGCCGAGAGGGCCACGATCTGCACCGAGTCCGCCAGACCGAGGATCACCTCCTCCCACACCGGCCCACGGAACCGGTCCGCCAGGTAGTGGACCTCGTCCATCACCACGAAGCCGAGGTTCCCGAGCGTGGGCGAGCCCGCGTAGATCATGTTCCGCAGCACCTCGGTGGTCATCACCACGATCTGCGCCTCGGAGTTGACCGAGATGTCTCCAGTGAGCAGCCCGACCCGTTCCGGGCCGTAGCGGTCAACCAGGTCGTGGTACTTCTGGTTGGAAAGCGCCTTGATGGGGGTGGTGTAGAAGCACTTGCGGGACCTGGTGAGCGCGAGGTGGACGGCGAACTCCCCCACCACGGTCTTACCTGCGCCAGTGGGAGCGGCGACCAGCACCCCGCGGCCTAGCCCAAGCTCGCGGCAGCCGTCGATCTGGTACTCGTCCAGGCCGAACGGATAGAGGGCGGCGAACTCGCGCACCTCGTCTGGCAGGGCGTCAGTGCTCACCCATCAAACCTAGTGTCCTGCGTCAAGAGTTCGTGCGATTTCCGGCGCCCCAGCGGCGCCTCGCGGCGTTCTCCTCGCTCGACGAACGACCAAGTGCTACTTCGCTCGTCGGCCTTGCGACCCATCCGCTGGGACACCGGCACTCATCAACGAACCCCTGACGCAGGACACTAGCAGCGCTTCCTCCCGGCCCGGTTCAGGCGACGATGAGGCGCAGCACCCCTGGATGCGATTCCACCTTGGCGGGCACGTCGCCCATCTCCTCGCCGTCGCCCATGAGGAACAGGTCGTTCCCGTCAACCTCGACGGTGCGCGCCCTCAGGCGCTCCACCACAGGTGAGTTCACGAAGCTGCCGTTGTAGGTGAGCGGGAGCAGGCGCAGCAGCTTCCCGCGTGAGGCCTTGTGGATGATGGTCACGTCGAGCAGCCCATCGGCCGCGTCCGCGTCCGGGGAGATCTGCATCCCGCCGCCGAAAACGCCGGTGTTGCACACGGCCACCAGCATGGCCTCGACCTCGCGGGGCTCGCCGTCGATGACGAGCCGGTAGGTGAGCGGGGAGAAGTGCACCAGCTCACGCAGCGCGATGTAGCCGTAGCTGAGGGGGCCCAGGCGGAGACGGATGTCGTTGGTGGCCCGGTTGACGCGCGCGTCGTAGCCGCTGGAGACCACGGCGCCCACGTAGCGGGAGCCGCTGGAGTTGGTGAGCAGGGACAGGTCCATCACGCGCACCTTTCCCCGCACCAGTGCCTCCACTGATTCCTTGATCGAGCCGGGCACACCGGCGCCCCGCGCGAAGTCGTTGCCCGTCCCGGCCGGGATGACGGCCAGGGTGGCGTCGGTGTCTGCGCAGGCGTTGAGGCCGAGATGGGCCATGCCGTCTCCGCCCATGACGGCCACCACGTCACCCTCGCGCGCGATCAGCGCGGCAGACCTGGTGAGGTCCCGGGCCTGCTCGTAGGACGTCGACGTGACGACGTGCAGCTCTGCGTCGGTGACGCCCTCCTGGAGGCGACGGACCACCTTGGGGAGGGCCCGTCCGGCGCGTCCGCCGCCGGATTGTTGGTTGCAGACGACGGTGACCAGCCGTCGCTTGGCGAGCTCGCGGCTCACTTCCCGTCGTCCAGGTCCACTGCGAACTCGCCGGCCGTCTCCTCGGAGATGCCCCGCCTGCGGTCCCAGACACGGCAGATCATCTCGGCGATCAGGAACATCACCGACAGCGGCACCGCCAGCGCAAGCATGGAGAACGGGTCTGTTGACGGGGTCGCGATGGCGGCGAAGACCACGCTGCCGAACATCACGAACTTCCTGGCCTGCCGCAGCTGGTAGCCGCGCACGACGCCGGCCATGTTGAGCCCCACCAGGATGACGGGGAGCAGGAAGGACAGGCCGAAGACCAGGATGACCTTGAGCTCCATGGCAAGGAAGCTGCTCATCTCGAGCAGGTTGACGATGTCCATGTCCTGGGGCGTGAAGCTGAGGAGCACCGTGATGCCCTTGGGCCACACGAAGTAGCCCAGAGCCGCGCCGCTGAGGAACAGCGGCAGGGCCGCGCCGACGAAGCCGAGAGCGTACTTCTTCTCCTTGGACACCAGTCCAGGTGCGACGAAGCTCCACACCTGGTAGAGCCACACGGGGCTGGACAGCACGATGCCACCGGCGACACAGGCGATGACCGCGAGCGTGAACGGTGACACCACGCCGTCGTTGACGATCATGGTCTGCGCGTCCGGCCGCAGGTTCTTGAGCTCGTCGACCGCCGAGTAGTACGGGGCCATGATGATGGCGATCAGTTCGGTGTAGAACAGGATGCAGGAGAGGGCGGCGATGGTGATGGCCAACGCGGAGACGGTCACGCGGTAGCGCAGCTCCCGCAGATGGTCCGTCAGCGACATCGTGCCGCCGGGGCCGCCGTCCGGGGGCCGCAGCCAGGCGAGCCGACGCGGCTTCGTCGCCGGCTCAGTGGGTGCGGCGGACACGATCAGCTCTCGGCGGGGGGCTTGCGATCGATCTCGGGCTGAACGATCTCGGCGTCGACGACCTCATCCGTGGTGGTCTTGGGCTCCTCGACGCTCTTCACCTCTTCCTTGAACTCGCGGATCGAACGGCCGACTCCCTTGCCCAGGCCCGCCAGACGCGAGCCTCCGAACAGCAGCAGGGCAACGGCCAGAATGATGAGCCATTCCATCCCTCCGGGCATGAATGATTCTCCTGTCTGCAGCGGCGCGCCACTGCGAGTGATGGTGCTCAGTCTACTTCAGTGATCTCGAGGGCAGATCGAGCTGTCCGATGAGGACGCCGATCTCCTCGGCGCGCTTCCTGACGACTGCGACCTCGGCCATCACGTCGTCCATCTTGTGCCTCAGCATCACGGCGTACACCGCGACGGCGACGAACCCCAGCACGGCGATTCCGCCCACTACCGCTACCCAGATCACCGGGCCGATGCTACCCGACCGCGTCGGGGTAGAGGGCAAGGGCCTCAACGGCCGTGGCCCTCGCCGCCGCGCTCATCGCGTCGTCCGAGACGGATCGGACCTTGTCGCCGAGGCGCAGGAGCAGCGAGACCGCCCATTGGGTCGATGCCACGGGGAAGGTGACCTCGATCCCGTCCTCCGATTCCTGGACCGACGTGGTCGGAAAGTACTCGGTGATCCAGCGGGCGCTCGGGGCCACCGTGATCGTCAGCCGCCTCGCCACGTCGTCGAACCAGGCCGACGGGGGCTCGCCTCGATCGTCCGCCTTGTCGTCGAGCACGTCCACACCCTCGATGCGGTCCAGCCGGAAGGACCTCCAGGCTTCGCGGGGCCTGCTCCACGCGTCGAGGTAGGTGAAGCCTGCGACGAAGTGGAGCCGGGCCGGTTCGACGACGGCCTCCGATGGCCCGGTGCGCCCCGGGGTGCGGTAGGTCAGGCGCACCGCACGGCGCGCCGCGATGGCGGCGGCCAACTCGGAGCGCCGGCCCGGGTCGGTCGCGGCCACGGCCACCTGGACCCGCTGCCCCTCCCTTCCGACTGCGGCCTCGAGCTTGGCCAGGGCGGAACGGGCGGCGTCCGATTCCCCCGCCACCTCCACCACGAGGCGCAGCGCGGCAAGCAGGCCCGCTGCCTCGACGGGCCGGAGGCGCAGTGGTCGACGGAGGACCTCGGCGTTGCGGAAGTAGACGTGCCCCTCCTCCCGAGCGGCCTCGATGTCGACGTCGAACAGGTCGTCGTAGTAGCCCCCCGGCAGCCCGCAGAACTGCAACACCTCCAGGTCCCTGACCACCTGGGCGGGTGTCGTGCCGAAGACCCGTGCCACCTCCGCCACGGCCACGCCCTGGTGGGCGGACAGGTAGGGCACCATCCGCAGCATCCGCGCAACCTGCTCCTCGGCCCTCACGACGCCATCCTCCTCAGCCGCTCGATGACCTGGCGGCGCAGGTCCGGGGGCGCGAGCACGATCGCATCTGTCCCGGAGGCCGCCACCTCGTCGACGATGGCGCTCTCACTGCTCAGTCGAATCCGGTGGGCGCTGAAACCCGGCGGCAGTTCGGCAGGCCACTCGACCGGCTCGATCGCCTGCCAGGCGTGCGCGGCGTCATTCCGGAGGCCGATCACCGCGGTCACCTCAAAGGTGGGTTCGAGGCGGGCCGCCCTGTCGTCGACGTCGTCGGGCACGACGAAGGAGCCGGGTTTCCCCGTGCGGCCGGCCGGGGCCGTCATCCGGCCCAGCTTGAAGAAGCGGTCAGCCTGCCGATCCGGGTCCAAGCCGAAGACGTACCACTGTCCGCGCCGCTGGATCAGCTTCCAGGGTTGGAGCCGCCGCGGCGCCCCGCCGTACCCGAAACTCACCTCGGTACGGGTGAGGACCGCCTCGTAGACCTCGTCGAAGTTGGGGTCGCGGACCGCCACGCGCGGCGCCACAGTGGGGACCAGAGCCGGGTCCGGGGCCGCCCCGCCGGCCTGGAGAGTCTCGAACGCCTGCGCGGTGTGCTCCGCGGCGACGGAGTCCTGCCAGACCTGCCCCGCCACCCCCAGGGACGCCAGTTCCTCCGGGGTGAACGTCAGCGGGGGGAGCTCGAACTCGCTGCGGATGATCCGGTAGCCGCTCTCCTCGTCGGAGTCGGGGTTGTTCGAGCCCGTCTCGATGGGCACGCCCAATCCGCGCAGGTCCTCCTTGTCGCGTTCGAACTGGCGCTCGAAGCCCACCACCGTCCCGCCGCGGTAGCCCTCCACCATGTGACGCAACTCGCGTTTGGTCAGGTAACGGCGGGTGCTGAGCAGCGCGATGAGCAGGTTCAGCAACCGCTCGGATTTCCTCGCCGACATGACACCTCCGCCACCCAGGCTATCTGCACCGGGGTCTCGGAGGCGTCAACCCGCCTAGGGGTGGCAGCATGGACGACGTGCCCCACGTCGACCGCTACGCGCCCAGCCCCACCTCGGACCTGCACGTCGGCAACCTGCGCACAGCTCTGGCTGGATGGCTGCTGGCCCGTCACGCGGGCGGGTCATGGCTGATGCGGATCGAGGACCTCGACGCACAGCGGGTGCGGGCCGCCGACGGCGTGGAGGCCCGGCAGCTTGCCGACCTCCGTGTCCTGGGGCTCACCTGGGACGGAGAGGTGCTCCGCCAGTCGGAGCGCCTGGACCTGTACCGGGACGCGGTGGCGTCGCTGCCCACCTACGAGTGCTACTGCACTCGCCGCGAGATCGCGGAGGCGTCCTCGGCGCCGCACGGGGCCCATCGACCATATCCCGGCACCTGCAGGGGGCTCACCGCCGCTGAGCGGGCCGAGCGAAGGAGAGCCCGCCCGCCTGCCATCCGGCTGGACTCGCGCGGGGAGAGCTACACCGTCGAGGACGCCACGGCCGGATCTGTCACCGGCCTGGTCGACGACTTCGTCCTGGTCCGCAACGACGGGCAGTTCGCGTACAACCTCGCCTCGGTGGTCGACGACATCGGCTCTGCCGTCACGCACATCACCCGCGGCGAGGACCTGCTGGCGTCCGCGCCACGTCAGGCCTGGCTCACCGAACGCCTGGGTGCGCGCCCCGCACGGTACGCGCACGTGGGGTTGGTGACCAACGAGCAGGGCCGCCGTCTCGCCAAACGCGACGGTGCGGTGTCGTTGGCAGACCTGGGAGACCACACCCCGGCCGACGTGATGGCCCTTCTGTGCACATCGCTGGGGCTGGACGGCTGCCGCACGGCGCAGGAAGCGCTGGCCGCCATGCCAGGCGACCAGCGCTTCTTCTCGTCCGCTGTGTGGGGAGGCGGGATGCTCCGCCCACTCAGCCCTGCACGTTGAGGATGTCGATCACGTAGACCAGCGTCTGAGCGGGTGCGAGTGTGGGCGTCGCCTGCGGCAGTCCGTCCGGGTAGGCCATGGCCGGGGGCACCACCAGCATGACGCGGGAGCCGCCGGTCTGACCCAGCAGGCCCTCGGTCCAGCCGGGGATCAGATTGGCCAGGGGGCCCTCCTGTGGCTGCCAGGCATCCTGCCAGAGCTGTCCGTCCGCGTAGGTCCAGGCGCGGTAGCGCACCTGGATGGTGGAGGCCTCGGTGATGGCCGCCCCGGGACCCTTGATCAGGGGCGCGACGGTCAGCTCAGCCGGGGCCGCGACCCCGTCCACCACTGTCAGCTCCGGCTTGCCGTCGGTCATGGTGACGGTGGGCAGACCAGCGGCCGGGGTGACAGCCTCGCCGGTGGCGTCGTCGAAGTTGGCCGAGAGGATGTCCACGACGAAGACGATCGAATCACCGGCGGAGATGCTGCCGTCCTGGGTGCCGTCGGGGTAGCCGTCCTCGCTGGGCATCGCGATGAGCACTCGCGAACCCACCGCCTGTCCCTCGAGTCCCTTCTGGAAGCCCGCCACGACCCCCTCGAGGGAGAAGGTGGCGGCCTCGCCGCGCTCGTAGGAGCTGTCGAAGACCTCACCCGTGGTGCCGTTGACGCCCACATAGTTCAGCGTGACCACCGAGCTGGCGGACAGCTTCTGCGCGCCGCCCTCCCGCAGTACCTGCGACTGGGTGGAGGAGATGCCCCACGGGGCCGGCACGGTGATCTCCGGGACGTCCCCGTCGCTGACCTCGATCAGGCTGAGATCAGCCGACGGGCTCACCGACACGGCCGGGCTGGCGCTTGCGCTCGGAGAAGCGCTTGCGGAAGCCACCGACGGCGAAGCCGAGGGCGAGTCTGTGCCCTCCGGGCTGGTGCAGGCGGTGAGGGCGATCAGGGACGCCGTGGCCGTGGCCAGGACGGCGCGGCGCAGCGTGCGGGCGGAGAATGTCACGCCGGAATGTTAACCCAGCGCCCCAAACCTGTTCACATCCCCACCAGGTCGAGCAGCGCCCCCAGCTCCTCGCGGGTGACGTCGCGGGTCTCCCCCGGGCGCAGGTTGCCGAGCCTAATCGGGCCGATCTCGGTGCGTGAGAGCCTGTCGACCGGGTGGCCGACGGTGTCCATCATGCGGCGGACGATGCGGTTGCGGCCCTCGTGCAACGTGATGGCCAGGAGGGTGCGGTCCTGGCCACGGGAGATGAGTTTGACCTTGTCCGGGCGGACCGGGCCGTCCTCGAGGGTGACGCCCTTCTCGAGGCGCCGGATGATCCTGTTGTCCATCACGCCCGCGGCCTGCACCGTGTAGGTCTTGGGGACCTGGTAGCTCGGGTGGGCCAGGCGGTGCGCGAAGTCGCCGTCGTTGGTGAGGACGATCAGCCCTTCGGTGTCGGTGTCGAGGCGGCCCACGTGGAACAGCCGTTCCTTGGTGGCCGGCAGGTAGTCGCTCAGCGTGGGGCGACCTTCGGGGTCCTCCAGCGTGGAGACCACGCCTCTAGGCTTGTTCAGGACGAGGTAGAGGTGCCTGCGGGGCGGGGGGATCCGGGAGCCGTCGACGCGGATCTGGTCTGTTTCCGGGTTGACCCGACGGCCCTGTTCGGTGACCACCTTGCCGTTGACTTCGACGCGGCCCTCGTCGATGAGAATCTCACTGGCGCGGCGCGACGCGATTCCCGCCGCCGCCAGCACCTTCTGCAACCGCGTGCCCTCGGTCTCCTCAGTCATCGCTGCCCTCGCTCTCAGGCCCGGCCCCGGCGGCCTCAACGGCGGCCAGCTGACCAAGCTCAGCCTCCAAGGCTACGGCGTCCGGCAGCAGCGGCGCCAAGTCGGGCAGTTCTTTCAGCGAGTTGAGCCCCAACTTCTGCAGGAACAGCGGCGTGGTAGCGAAGGTCATGGCTCCGGTCAGGTGGTCCTCGCCCGACTCGCGGATGAGGCCGCGCACGAGCAGCGTCTTCACGACGCCGTCGACGTTGACGCCCCGCACAGCCGAGATCCGACCCCTGGAGACGGGCTGCAGATAGGCGATGACCGACAGCGTCTCCAGCGCGGCCTGCGTGAGGCGCGCCCGCTGATCCGAGACCAGCCATGCCTCCAGCACATCGGAGAGGTCCTCCCTGGTGGCGAACCGCCAGCCCCCGGCGACGGCACGCAGCTGGATCCCGCGACCGTGCAGCTCGTAGAACCGCGCGATGGCCTCCAACTCGCCCTGCACCTCCGCCGACGGCGCCTCCAGCGCGGCTGCCAGTTCGTCGGCCGGCACGGGTTCGGTGGCCATCAGCAACATGGCCTCCAGCGCGGCTGCGATACTCATGCGTCCTCCAGTTCGGGTTGTGGGCCGTAGTCGTCGGTGACCTCGACGGCGGCCTGATCGCCGGCTGTCCACCGGACGGTCAGTTCGCCCAGCGGTGACATCTGGTCCAGGGACACCTGCTGGGCCCGGAACAGCTCGAGGATCGCCAGGAAGCGGACCACGACGGTGAGTCGGTCGCAGCCGCCGACGAGCACCCGGAACGAGGCGGAACCGTCGCGGCGGAGCCGGTCGGCGAGGAGGTTGGCCTGCTCGGCCAGGCTCACCGTGGAGCCGTGGAGGTGGGCCAGCTCCACCACGGGCTCTGGCCTGGGCGCCATGGCCGCCGCGGCCAGCCGTGCCACGTCGGCGGGGCTGAGGCCAAGCTCAACCTCGGGCATCACGCCGCGGAACTTGTCTTCGAGGCCTCCCGGGCGCCAGTGGATGGAGTCGGCGGCCGTCATGGTTTCGGCCAGCCACGTCGCGATCTGTTTGAACGCCCGATACTGCAGGAGCCGGGCGAACAGGAGGTCCCGGGCCTCGAGCGCCGCGTAGTCCTCCGGGTCGGTCACCTCGCCGCCGGGCAGGAGCCGAGCCGCCTTGAGGTCCAACAGCGTCGAGGCCACGACGAGGAAGGCGCTGGTCTTCTCCAGGTCCCACACTGCGCCCCCCAGCTTCACGTGGGAGATGAACTCGTCGGTCACCTGTGACAGCGCCACCTCGGTGACGTCCAGCTCACGGCGCGAGATCAGGTGCAGGAGCAGGTCGAAGGGCCCTTCGAAGTTCCTCAGGTGCACCTCGAAGCCGTCCACCCCATCGTGGCGCTCCATCGCAGTGGCGCGGCTCACTGCTGTGTGAGCTCGCTCACCAGGAAGCTGTCGCCGCCGTTGGCAGTCAGGTCCGCGATGGCCCGCGAGACCGCCAGCCTGACGATCCGCCCCCGGTCCACCCGGATACCGTGCTCGCGGCGTAGCTGCCCGTTGGCATCCTCCAGGGCGATGAGTTCATCATCGCTGAAGTAAACCGTGATCTTCTGCGAGTGCCGGACCCGTCCAGTGGCACGGGGCGTGGCCTCGCCGTCGTCCCGGGCCTCAGGCTCGGCAGCGGCGTTCTGCTGCGTCTCCGCCTGCACTGGCTCGCGGGTGGGTCGGAACAGCTCGGATGCTCCGGGCAGTGAGGCGCGTCGCTTCACTGGTCCTGGCATCGCAGCAGCACCTCCCGGGCGAGTTGGCGGTAGGCTTCCGCTCCCGGCGAGGCCGTCGCATAGGTGGTGATGGGCTCTCCCGCGACTGTGGTCTCGGGGAACTTGATGGTGCGGCGGATGACCGTGTGGAACACCTCGTCGCCGAACGCCTGCACCACGCGCTCCAGCACCTCGCGACCATGCAGCGTGCGGGCGTCGTACATCGTGCCGAGGATGCCGAGCAGCTGGAGGTCTGGGTTCAGCCGATCCTGCACCTTGGAGATGGTGTCGGTGAGCAGGGCGATGCCGCGCAGCGCGAAGAACTCACACTCCAGCGGCATGATCACGTAGTCGCTGGCCGTGAGCGCGTTGATGGTGAGCAGCCCCAGGCTGGGCGCGCAGTCGATCAGGATGAAGTCGTAGTGGGGGCGCAATTTGGACAGCACGCGCAGCAGGGTCTGCTCGCGGGCCACCTCGCTGACGAGCTGCACCTCGGCCGCAGACAGGTCGATGTTGCTAGGGAGCACATCGAGGCCCTCGACGCTGGTCTGGGTGATCACGTCCATCGCGTCGATGCCCCGGGTGAGCAGCAGGTTGTAGATCGACAGATTGAGGGTGTGGGGGTTCACGCCGAGCCCGACCGACAGCGACCCCTGCGGATCGAAGTCCACCAGGAGCACCGAGCGGCCGAGCTCCGCCAGCGCCGCACCAAGGTTGATGGTGGTGGTGGTCTTCCCTACACCACCCTTCTGGTTGCACATCGACACGATGGTGGCGTGCTTGCGTCCCGGCGCCACCGGCAGTGGCTCAGGAAACACGGGAAGGGGGCGCCCGGTGGGTCCCATGGTCCCCGAATCCACCAGCGTTGAAGGCCCGGGCGCGTCCGGGACGTTGAATGTGGGCGCCTCGAACAGCCCGTCTTCAGCCACCTGTCGGCCTCCTCGTCTCAGTGTCCGATTCAGCCTAGTATGCCGTGCCCTGCATCCCTGACGTGGGTCGCACCGTCAGCGGGCCCGCGGATGCGCTGCGGCATGGACCTCGCGGAGGTGCTCGATGGTGACCAGGGTGTAGATCTGGGTCGTCGCCACCGAGGCGTGGCCCAACAACTCCTGCACCACGCGCAGGTCCGCCCCGCCGTCGAGCAGGTGGGTGGCGAAGGAGTGCCTGAGGGAGTGCGGCGAGACATCCACTGCGATCCCGGCCGCCGCGGCCGCGCGCTGAAGGACGGCCCAGGCCGATTGGCGGCTGAGCCGCTTCCCCTGCTGGTTCAGCAGCAGCGCCGGGTCGTGTCGTGACGCCGCACCCGCGAGGACCGGCCGTGACCTCACCAGGTACGCGTCAAGTGCCTGAGCCGCGTAGGACCCGAGGGGGACGGCCCGCTCCTTGCTGCCCTTGCCGCGCAGCCGCAGCCCGGCGTCCGGGGCAGCGAGGGCGGCCGTCGCCTCGTCGACGTCCATTCCGCATACTTCGGAGACGCGGGCGCCCGTGCCGTAGAGGAGCTCCAGAAGCGCCGCGTCCCGGAGTCCGACCACCTCCGACCGGTCCGGTGCGTCGAGGATCCGCGTCACCTCGTCGACGCTGAGTGCCTTGGGGAGGCGCTGCTCGAGCTTGGGCGGGGAGATATCGGCGGCGGGGTTGGTCTCGGCCATCCCCTCGTCGGCCGCGAACTGGTGCAGGGTGCGGATGCTGGCCACGTGCCTCGCCACGGACGACCTGGCCTGCACGGCGCTGAGCTCCCGGACATAGGCGCTCACCTCGACGGGGGTGACCTCGCCGATGGCCTCGATGCCACGCCCCGCCAGGAAGGCGGCGTAGCCGGTCAGGTCGCGGCGATAGGCGACGATCGTGTTGGCCGCCAGCCCCCGCTCCACCCGCGCGTGGTTGAGGTAATCGGCCACCGCGTCGGTGATGCTACTCACTCCCGGATCGGCCACGGGGCGCTGGGGGCCCGCAGCCGGTCCACCGATCCGGTCAGGCGCGCCACCTCGAGGGCCAAGACGCCGGCGACGAGCGTGGGGCTCTGACAGCGGCCCCCCATCACCGCGGCGACCAGCTCGGCGCGCGGCACCCACTCCCATGTCATGTGCGCCTCCTCGCCCTCCAGGACGAAGCCGACGGGGCGCTCCGCCGGGGCAAGGTCGCGGGCGAGGAAGATCCTCAGCGACTCCTCACAGGCGCCCGGCGTGGTGCACATGTCCACCAGGACGTCCCATCGCGACGCCTGAAGCTCCGCCTCCTCGGCGAGCTCGCGCTGGGCCGCAACCACCCACTCCTCCCCGTCGAGGTCGAGGAGCCCGGCGGGGATCTCCACCAGCTCCATCCGTACCGGGTGCCGGTACTGGCGCAGGACCGCGATGTCGTCGCTGTCCTGCCTCCATGCCACCACGGCCACCGCTCCGGGGTGGGTGAGGTACTGCCTGTCCATCACCTCGCCCGACGGCGTGGTCACCTGTTCGTCGACGAACGCGGACACCCGCCCCTCGCCCAGGACGGTGCGGGACCGGACCGGCCAGCTCATCGGCTCGTCAGTTCGCATCGGCGCTGGACTCCCGTCGGGCGAGGGCGGCCTCGATGAGCCCGACGAAGAGGGGGTGTGGCCGGGTGGGCCTGGATTTCAGTTCGGGGTGGGCCTGCGTGCCCACGTAGTAGGGATGGACCGCCTTCGGGAGCTCGACGAACTCGACGAGCCGCCCGTCCGGGGAGGTGCCGGAGATGACGAGCCCCGCCTCCTCCAGCTGACCGCGGTAGGCGTTGTTGACCTCGTAGCGGTGACGGTGCCGCTCCGTCACCCGCAGCGCGCCGTACGCCGACGCCACCACGCTGCCCTCGACGAGGACGGCCGGGTAGGAGCCGAGCCGCATGGTGCCGCCGAGGTCTCCCCCGCCGTCGACGATGCTGACCTGCTCGGCCATCGTGGCGATCACGGGGTGGTGGGTGTGGGGGTCGAACTCGCTGGAGGCCGCGTCACCGATGCCGGCGAGGCTACGGGCGGCCTCGATCACCATGCACTGGAGCCCGAGACACAGGCCGAGGGTGGGGATGCGGTGCTCACGGGCGTAGGTGAGCGCACCCAGCTTCCCCTCCACGCCGCGGATGCCGAATCCGCCCGGCACGCAGATGGCGTCGACATCGGAGAGCCGGCTCGCCGCCCCCTCGGGGGAGTCGCATTCATCGGAGGCGACCCACCGGATCTTCACGCTGGCCCAGTGGGCGAATCCGGCGGCCCGCAGCGCCTCGGACACCGACAGGTACGCGTCCGGCAGGTCGATGTACTTCCCGACGAGGGCCACCGTGAGCGCGTGCCGGGGATGCTCGACGCGCTCGAGAAGGTTGTTCCACGGCTTCCATTTCACATCCCGGAAGCTGAGGTTAAGGCGGCGGACCACATACGCGTCGAGGCCCTCGTCGTGGATGACCCTGGGGATGGCATAGATGCTGGGCGCATCAGGGCAGCTGACCACCGCCTCCTCGTCGACGTCGCACATGAGGGCGATCTTGCGCTTGAGCGGCTGCGAGATCTCCAACTCGGAGCGGCACACGATGGCATCGGGCTGGATGCCCACCTGGCGGAGCGCTGCGACCGAGTGCTGGGTGGGCTTTGTCTTCATCTCCCCCGAGGGCTTGATGTAGGGAACCAGGGAGACGTGCAGGAAGAACACGTTGCCGCGGCCGATCTCGTGACGGACCTGCCGGGCGGCCTCCAGGAAGGGCAGCGATTCGATGTCGCCGACGGTGCCACCGATTTCGTGGATCACGACGTCGACGCCCTCGGCCTCCATGGCCATCATGCGGTCGCGGATCTCGCCGGTGATGTGCGGGATGACCTGCACGGTGTCGCCCAGGTAGTCGCCGCGCCGCTCCTTCGCGATGACCGTCGAGTAGACCTTGCCGGTGGTCACGTTGGCATCGCCGGTGAGGTTGACGTCCAGGAACCGCTCGTAGTGGCCGATGTCCAGGTCCGTCTCGGCGCCGTCTTCGGTGACGAACACCTCGCCGTGCTGGAACGGGTTCATGGTCCCCGGGTCGACGTTGAGGTAGGGATCCAGCTTCTGCATCGTCACGCGGAGCCCACGTGCGACCAGGAGGTTGCCGAGGCTGGAGGCCGTGAGCCCCTTGCCGAGCGACGACACCACTCCGCCGGTCACAAAAATATGCTTGGTGATCTTCGAGTTCTCCACGGAACTTCAGCCTATGGGGTTGAGGGCGCCGAAGTACAGCCGCGCCGGGGGTCGAAACGAGAACGTAACACCTTGGGCGTTACCGGTGGCGGGCCCTCTCCAGCAGCTCCGCGGCGTGCTCCACGCCCTTCTCCGAGGAGGCCTGGCCGCCCATCATCCGGGCCAGCTCCGCGGCCCGCTCGTCCTCGTCGAGCCGCCTGACCCCTGAGGTGGTGACCTGACCGTCCGAGGACTTGTGGACCACGAAGTGTGCGTCGGCGAAGGCCGCCACCTGCGCCAGATGGGTGACGACGATCACCTGGGACCGCAAGGCAAGCCGCTGCAGCCGCCGACCGATCTCCAGACCCACGGCACCGCCCACCCCGGCATCCACCTCGTCGAAGACGAAGGTGTGGCCCTCCGCGCCCGAGGCGAGCACCACCTCCAGCGCCAGGCGGACCCGCGACAACTCACCGCCAGAGGCCACCTTGCCCAGCGGCGCGGGCGAGGAGCCCGGATTGGCTGAGAACAGGAGCTCGATCCGGTCCGCCCCGTGCGGTCCCAGCGGCGCCTCCCCCACTTCGAAGCGCAGCTCGGCGTGCGGCATGGCCAGCGCCGCGAGCTCGTCCCGGACCCGGGTGGACAGCTCGGTCGCGGCCCGTCGCCGGGCCTCGGAGATGGCGGCGGCATCGGCGGCCAGCTGCGCGTCCAGCTGGGTCAGGCGGGTGCGCAGCTCTGTGATTCGCTCGTCGCTCCCGACGAGCTGTCCAAGCCGATCCTCCGCCGCGTCGGCCCACTCCAGCACCTCCTCGACGGTGGCGCCGTACTTGCGGGTCAGACCGGCCAGCTGCGCGCGGCGCGCCCCCACCGCCTCCAGTCGCAGCGGGTCGGCCACCAGGTCGTCCAGGTAGCCCGCCACCTCGGCCGCCAGGTCGTTGGCCAGCATGCCCAGCTCCACCGCGCGCGCCGCGAGGGCGCCGGCCCGGTCGTCGCGGTCAGCCAGCTGCGCGAGCGCCTTGCGCGCCTCACCGAGGAGCGCGACGGCGCTGGGCGCGTCGTAGTCCGTCTCGGAGCCGCTGAGGTCCTGCTGGGCGAGGCTGCCGAGGCGTCGCAGGTCGTCGAGGTCCATGAGGAGCGATTGCTCCGCCGCCAGAGCCCGGTCCTCGCCCGGCTGCGGGTCGACGGACCTGATCTCCCCGAGCCCGAAGCGCAGCATGTCGGCTTCGCGTGCCCGGGCCATCGCCTCGTTCTCGAGCAGGTGCAGCTCGGAGGCGGCGTCGCGGCGCTCGGCGTAGGCGAGACGGTAGTGCGCCAGCTGAGGGGGACGTGCATGGGCGTCGAGCAGGTCGCGCTGGCGGTCAGGGGAGGACAGGCGTAGCTGCCCTGACTGGCCGTGGATGGTGGCGGCGTCGCTGATCAGGTCCGCGAGCGCGGCGACCGGGACGCCGGCGCCCCCCACCACGGCCCGTGACCGCCCGGTGGCCGACACCTGCCGGAGGGTGATCACCTCACCGTCGTCCGCGTCTCCGCCCAGCTCACGGACGCGCTCCACCATCCAGGGGGGAAGGACCCACCGGCCCTCCACGACGGCACGGTCGCGGCCGCGGCGCACGATGCCGGCATCGGCACGCGCCCCCAACAGGTGCCCGAGCCCGGCCACGACCATGGTTTTGCCTGCACCGGTCTCGCCGGTGAGTGCGGTCAGCCCGGGGCCGAGCTCCAGCTGGGCCTCGTCAACCACCCCGAATGCCGTCAACCGCAGCGCGGCAAGCATCAGCGATCGCTCCGCTTCCGCCATCCGTCGATGGGGAGGGCGAACTTCTTCACGAGCCGCGTGGTGAACGGCTGCTCTCCGATCCTCGCGATGCGCACCTGATGACGGTGTGAACGCACGCTCACCCACTCCCCTGGGGCCAGATCGTGGCTGCGTCGCCCGTCGCACCACAGCATGCCGAGGGTGTGGGAGTCATCAGGGAGTTCGAGTTTCACCACCGACGAGGGGCTGAGCACCATCGGCCGGTTGAAGAGTGCGTGCGCGGCCAGCGGCACCACCAGCATGGCCCGGACGTCCGGCCACACCACCGGACCGCCGGCCGAGAACGCGTAGGCGGTGGATCCGGTGGGCGTTGCCACAAGCACGCCGTCGCACCCCCACCGCGACAGTGGTCGCTCGTCGATGCTGACGAGCACGTTGAGCATGCGCTCCCGGGCCAGCTTCTCCAGCGACACCTCGTTGACGGCCATCGAGGACCATGTGAGGTCCCCCCCGGCGTCGCGCACCTCCACCTGCAGGGCAAGCCGCTCCTCCACCAGGTACAGCCGGTGGGCAACCACCCCTGGGAGTGCGTGGATGTCTGAGGGCTCCAGCTCGGCCAGGAATCCCACGTGCCCCAGATTCACGCCGAGCAGCGGCACGCCGAGCGGCAGCGCCCACTCGGCCGCTCGCAGGATGGTGCCGTCACCTCCGAAGACGACGGCCAGCTCTGCTGGGGTTCCGTCCAGCGGGTGGATCCGTGCGCTCGGCACCCTGCCCCGGAGCCGGTCGAGGTCGTTGGGGAAGACGATGAACCCGAAGCCCATGGCGTGAAGGTCTGAGATGAACTGCGCCGCCTTGTCGATGGCCTCATCGCGCTCCGGGTGGACGAGCACCGCCACAGTTCGTTGCATCACCCCTCCACCCTACCGAGTGAGATGCACGAAGTACTCCACGTTTCCGGACGCCCCTGGGAGGGCGCTGCGGGCACGCCAGCGCTCGCTCCACCCCAGCTCGTTGGCTGCCAGCACCACATCGTCGACGCAGCGGCGTCTCGCGTCGTCGTCGCGGACCAGTCCGCCGCTGCCCAGGAGTTCCCGTCCAACCTCGAATTGCGGCTTGACCAGCAGTAACGCCTCCCCATCGTGCGCCAGAACGGAGAGGAGCTGCGGCAACAGCAGGCGCAGGGAGATGAACGACACGTCGCCGACGACGAGGTCCACCGGCACACCGTCGATGTGGTCCAGGGTCAATGAGCGGAGGTTGAGTCCTTCGTGGACCCGCACCCGCGGATCGGCCCGCAGCGCGGGGGCCAGCTGCCCGTGACCCACGTCGACGGCGTAGACCAGCGACGCACCTCGCTCGAGGCAGACCTGGGTGAAGCCGCCCGTGGAGGCGCCGGCGTCGAGCACGCGCCCCTGCACGGAGATCCCCGCTCCGTCCAGCGCTCCGATCAGCTTGTGGGCCGCGCGGGAGACCCACGGCTCGGCGTCGGCGGTGAGGACATCGGCTGGGCCGACGGGTGTGGACGGTTTCCTCACCACGCGCCCGTTGACGGTGGCGCGCCCATCGGCGATCAGGAGGGAGGCGTGTGTCCGCGACCGGGCGAGCCGGCGGTCGACGAGCGCTAGATCAAGCCTCACGGCCCACGCCGGGGATACCCGGCTGGCCAACGCCGGGGTCGTTGTTGAGCACGCCCGCGAGGACTGCCTGTGCCTCGGTCAATCTCGCGGTCTGCTCCTCCACAGGCAGCTCCTCGACGCCCTCGAGGCCGGCCATGACGCTGACGACCACCTCGCTGCGGCGCACGTCCGACGGCGCGGCGGCGCGCGGCGTGGGGACGCTCACCTGAGTGTGTCGAGGGAGTTCAGCACGGCCGAGATGTCGACGCCGTAGCGCCATCTGGCCTGCAGCCCAGCCCAGAGGGCATCGAGCTGCTCGTCCCGGGTCACCGGCTTCGTCGAGAGGTAGCCGTGGTCGTCCATGAGGTCGACTTCCTGGTAGCCGCAGACAAACCGCTGCCCGATGATCTCCACCTCGCGCGGAGGCTCCAGCAGGGCGGAGGCGTCGTATCCGATGTAGGTGGGCCGGTACTCGGGTCGAGCATCGGCGAGGTCTGCCTTGCCGTGGGCACCGGTGAAGACGAACAGGGAGTCCATGGCCACCGTGTTGGCGCCGAGAATGTCCGTGTCGGTGCGATCCCCGACGAAGATCGGGCGGTCCGCGCCGATGCGCCGGACGGTTTCGTCAAGGAGTGGACGAAATGGCTTGCCTGCGATCTTGGGATCCACGTCCACGCAGACCCGCACCACGGCGAGCTGCGACCCGAGGCCGGGAACGATTCCGCGGTCCGACGGGCGGGTGAGATCCGGATTGGTGGCGTACCAGGCGGCCCCTCGCTGAACCGCCAGGGCGGCCTCTTCGAGCCGATGCCAGGCGATCGTCGGGCTGTACCCCTGCACGACGGCGACCGGGTCATCGTCGAGTGAGCCGACGACGGTGAACCCGGCCCCGCTCAACTGTTCCTCGAGCGCGTTGGTCCCGACGGCGAGGACGCGAGATCCGGCGGGGAGGTCCGCCTCCAGCATGCGCAGCGTCGCCTGCGTCGAGTTGACCACGTCGGCCTCCTCCGCGTGGATCCCGAGCTCCGTCAGGTGCTCTGCCACCGTCGCGGGGGTGCGTGCGGCGTTGTTGGTGACGAAGCCCAGGCGGGTGCCACGTGAGCGGAGCTCGTCGAGCGCCTCGGCAACCCCCTCGACGGCGTAGGGGCCCAGGTAGATCACCCCGTCGAGATCGAACAGCGCCGCGTCATAGGCGGCTGCCAAGGCCAGCATCAGTCCTGCTCCTGCTCCGCGACACCGCCGTCTTCGGCGGCCCGCTCCTCGTCCTCATCAGCGCCCGAAGGCTCATCCTCGCTGAGCTGCTCATCATCGACGCCCTCAGCCTCGACGTCACGCTCGGGCTCCGGCTCGACCTCCAGGTCGAGCTGCGGCTCCGGCTCGAAGTCGAGCTCCGGCTCAACCACCTGGAGTTCGGGTTCGTCGCCCTCGAGTTCGGGTTGCTGCGGCTCGGCCTCGGTGTCGCGAGACTCATCGTCCTCGTCACCCTCGGGTTCGTCGCCCTCGAGTTCCGAATCCTCTGGCTCGACCTCGGTGTCGCGAGACTCATCGCCCACATCACCCTCGGACTCGTCGTCATCCTCCTCGTCAGGCGTGAAGTCTGGCAGGACCACACCGTCGAGCTGAGCGATTCGATCCGAGGTGTCCAGCTCCGCGCCCTGATCGAGGGCCGCCGCAGAGCTGAACCACTCCCGGGCTCCCTCCACATCGCCCTCCTCCTCGAGAAGGTTGGCGTAGGCGTAGCGGAGACGTGCCTGGCCGAACGGGGGCCCGACCTTGCGGCTGATCGCGGCCTGCAGAAGTCGCATCGCCTCAGCCCGCTGGCCGAGATCGGCGCGGATGCCCGCCTCAACCAGGAGGCACTCCATCCTCAGCCATATGTCCTTGGTCTTCGGATCGAGCTCGGCCAGGACCTCGAGGGCATCGCGCGGCCGGCCGAGGGCGCGTTCACAGTCGGCGATGACGGGGATCAGCTGATCGCCCCCGGACATCCGACGAATCGCCCTGAATTCACGCAACGCGATCGCGTATTCACCGGCAGCGTAGGCGGTCTCCGCGGCCGCCTCGCGGACGATCGGGAGCCGGCCCGCTCTGCGCCTCGCGGCCTCAGCGTGCCGGAACGCGAGTTCGGGATCCTCGTCCACCAGCTGACCGGCTGCCCAGATGTGGGCTCCGACGATATCAGCCAGGTCCTTGGGCAGACCCTTCAGTTCGGCGCGCACGCCCACGGGCAACTCGGACTCCACGAAGCCCGACGGCGTCGCCGGTTCGTCGATCTTCGGTGCTGTCCCGGGGCGATAGGTGCGTTCTTCGCCGTCACGCTGAGTCCGCTGCGGGCGGTCACCACCCTCGGGGCGTGATCCACCACGGTTGTCATCCCGACGGGACCCACCACGGCTGTCGCCACGGTTGTCCCACTGACGACGCTCACCATCCGGACGCAACCCACCACGGTTGTCATCGCGACGAGGCCCGCCACGGTTATCGCTGCGGTTGTCCCACTGGCGACGCTCACCATCCGGGCGTGATCCGCCGCGGTTGTCGCTGCGGTTGTCCCACTGACGGCGTTCGCCATCCGGACGGGACCCACCACGGCTGTCGCCACGGTTGTCCCACTGACGACGCTCACCATCCGGACGCAACCCACCACGGTTGTCATCGCGACGAGGCCCGCCACGGTTATCGCTGCGGTTGTCCCACTGGCGACGCTCACCATCCGGGCGTGATCCGCCGCGGTTGTCGCTGCGGTTGTCCCACTGACGGCGTTCGCCCTCGGGGCGTGATCCGCCACGGTTGTCATCGCGACGGGGTCCGCCACGGTTGTCGCTGCGGTTGTCCCACTGGCGACGCTCACCATCCGGACGGGACCCACCACGGTTGTCGCCGCGGTTGTCCCACTGACGACGCTCACCATCCGGACGGGACCCACCACGGTTGTCGCCGCGGTTGTCCCACTGACGACGCTCACCATCCGGGCGTGATCCGCCGCGGTTGTCGCTGCGGTTGTCCCACTGGCGGCGTTCGCCCTCGGGGCGTGATCCGCCACGGTTGTCATCGCGACGGGGTCCGCCACGGTTGTCGCTGCGGTTGTCCCACTGGCGACGCTCACCCTCGGGGCGTGATCCGCCACGGTTGTCCCACTCACGCCCACCTTCGGGGCGTGATCCGCCACGGTTGTCCCACTCACGCCCACCTTCGGGGCGTGATCCGCCGCGGTTGTCGCTGCGGTTGTCCCACTGACGGCGTTCGCCCTCGGGGCGTGATCCGCCACGGTTGTCATCGCGACGGGGTCCGCCGCGGTTGTCCCACTGGCGACGTTCACCCTCGGGGCGTGATCCGCCACGGTTGTCATCGCGACGGGGTCCGCCACGGTTGTCGCTGCGGTTGTCCCACTGGCGACGCTCACCCTCGGGGCGTGATCCGCCACGGTTGTCCCACTCACGCCCACCATCCGGACGCGACCCACCACGATCGTCGTCCCGGCGCGGAGCCCCACGGTTCTCCCCGCCCTGGTGACCTCCGTGGTCGCGCTGTGGTCGGCCGTCGCCGGCGCCTCGGCGATCGTCACTCGGTGTGGAGTTATCAGTAGACATACATCCATCTTCTCAGGCAAGGCCAGTTCCGCCCAATCGCTCACAGCATGAGGCGCCAGAAGTCGGCCGTGAGTCCCAGGCGAACTCTGGGTGTGGAAAACAAAAAACCCCCTGACCGAAGTCAGGGGGTTTTTTAAGTCCGGCGGCGTCCTAGTCTCCCACAAGGTCCCCCTTGCAGTACCATCGGCGCTGAGAGGCTTAACTTCCGGGTTCGGGATGGGACCGGGTGTTTCCCTCTCGCTATGGCCACCGAAACACTATTGAAATAGTGTCGGTAATCCGCGACAGTTTCAGTTGTCGACGGTTCCCGACCGTATCTCGGGAACCTCACAGTGGACGCGTAGCATCTTTGTAGAACAAGCCCTCGGCCTATTAGTATCGGTCAGCTCCGTGCATTGCTGCACTTCCACATCCGACCTATCACCCCATGGTCTATAGGGGGCCTTACCAGATTATTCTGTGGGAGCCCTCATCTTGAAGCGTGCTTCCCGCTTAGATGCTTTCAGCGGTTATCACTTCCCAACGTAGCCAACCAGCCGTGCTCTTGGTAGAACAACTGGCACACCAGAGGTTAGTCCGTCCCGGTCCTCTCGTACTAAGGACAGCTCTTCTCAAGACTCCTACGCGCGCAGCGGATAGGGACCGAACTGTCTCACGACGTTCTAAACCCAGCTCGCGTGCCGCTTTAATGGGCGAACAGCCCAACCCTTGGGACCGACTCCAGCCCCAGGATGCGACGAGCCGACATCGAGGTGCCAAACCATGCCGTCGCTATGGACGCTCGGGCAAGATCAGCCTGTTATCCCCGGGGTACCTTTTATCCGTTGAGTCCTGGCGCTTCCATGTGCCACCAGAAGATCACTAGTCCCGACTTTCGTCCCTGCTTGAGATGTCTCTCTCGCAGTCAAGCTCCCTTGTGCACTTACACTCGAAACCTGATTGCCAACCAGGCTGAGGGAACCTTTGGGCGCCTCCGTTACCTTTTAGGAGGCGACCGCCCCAGTCAAACTACCCATCAGGCACTGTCCCTGATCCAGATAATGGACCTAGGTTAGATAACCAAAGTGACCAGAGTGGTATTTCAACGATGACTCCACCTGAACTGGCGTCCAAGCTTCAAAGTCTCCCACCTATCCTACACAAGTCACTCCGATCACCAATACCAAACTATAGTGAAGGTCCCGGGGTCTTTCCGTCCTGCTGCGCGTAACGAGCATCTTTACTCGTAGTGCAATTTCGCCGAGTCCATGGTGGAGACAGCGCCCAAGTCGTTACTCCATTCGTGCAGGTCGGAACTTACCCGACAAGGAATTTCGCTACCTTAGGATGGTTATAGTTACCACCGCCGTTTACTGGGGCTTAAGTTCAAGGCTTCGCCGAAGCTAACCCTTCCCCTTAACCTTCCAGCACCGGGCAGGAGTCAGTCCGTATACATCGTCTTACGACTTAGCACGGACCTGTGTTTTTAGTAAACAGTCGCTTGGGCCTGGTCTCTGCGACCCTCGACGCTTTCGAAGTAAATTCTAATACGTCTCAGGTCCCCCTTATTCCGAAGTTACGGGGGTATTTTGCCGAGTTCCTTCACCATGGTTATCTCGATCGCCTTAGTATTCTCTACCTATCCACCTGTGTCGGTTTGGGGTACGGGCGGCTAATATCTCGCTCACGAAGCTTTTCTAGGCAGCATAGGATCACTCTTACGATTACCAAAGTAATCGACCCATCATGTCTCAGGCACATGAAACGCGGATTTGCCTACGTTTCGCCCTACGCACTTAGCCCGGGGATATCCAAACCCGAGAAGAGCTACCTTCCTGCGTCCCTCCGCAGCTTGCCTAATACAAGTTTGGGTCGCAGACTCAGTCAACCTCGGTCCGAAGACCTCCGTTGACCTTGCGTGCTTAGCATTACTCGCCTCAGCATTGGCGATATTTCGCCGGTACGGGAATATCAACCCGTTGTCCATCGACTACGCCTGTCGGCCTCGCCTTAGGTCCCGACTTACCCAGGGCAGATTAGCTTGACCCTGGAACCCTTGGATATTCGGCGGACGGGTTTCTCACCCGTCATTCGCTACTCATGCCTGCATTCTCACTCGTGTGCTCTCCACGGCTGGGTTACCCCGCCGCTTCACTGTGCACACGACGCTCCCCTACCCATCCATACAACCTTACGGTCATGCGTATGAATGCCATAGCTTCGGCGGATAACTTGAGCCCCGCTAAATTGTCGGCGCAGAATCACTTGACCAGTGAGCTATTACGCACTCTTTCAAGGGTGGCTGCTTCCAAGCCAACCTCCTGGTTGTCTCCGCAACTCCACATCCTTTTCCACTTAGTTATCGCTTAGGGGCCTTAGCTGATGATCTGGGCTGTTTCCCTCTCGACTATGAAGCTTATCCCCCACAGTCTCACTGCCGCACTCTCACTTACCGGCATTCGGAGTTTGACTGATTTCGGTAAGCTTTTGGGCCCCCTAGACCATTCAGTGCTCTACCTCCGGTAAGAAACATGCGACGCTGCACCTAAATGCATTTCGGGGAGAACCAGCTATCACGGAGTTTGATTGGCCTTTCACCCCTATCCACAGCTCATCTCCTCGGTTTTCAACCCAAGTGAGTTCGGGCCTCCACGACGTCTTACCGTCGCTTCACCCTGGCCATGGATAGATCACTCCGCTTCGGGTCTAGAGCATGCGACTGAATCGCCCTATTAGGACTTGCTTTCGCTACGGCTTCCCCACACGGGTTAACCTCGCCACATACCACTAACTCGCAGGCTCATTCTTCAAAAGGCACGCCGTCACCCTTGCGGGCTCCGACGGATTGTATGCGATCGGTTTCAGGTACTATTTCACTCCCCTCCCGGGGTACTTTTCACCTTTCCCTCACGGTACTTGTCCGCTATCGGTCACCAAGGAGTATTTAGGCTTAGCGGA
This sequence comes from Tessaracoccus luoxuelianae, assembly GCF_054483915.1. Taxonomy (NCBI): domain Bacteria; kingdom Bacillati; phylum Actinomycetota; class Actinomycetes; order Propionibacteriales; family Propionibacteriaceae; genus Tessaracoccus; species Tessaracoccus luoxuelianae. Next base: position 2,527,932 of record NZ_CM137013.1, read on the forward strand.
TGGTCCCGCCAGATTCATGCGGAATTTCAGGGGTTCCGCATTACTTGGGGTTACGCTCGAGAGTGAATAACTTACGTCTACAGGAGTGTTACCTTCTTTGCTGTGGCCTTCGCAGCACACTTCGACTTCGTTAATCATTTTTTACTCTCTGACTGCTTGACAGCACAGTCTGAACGGCCCCACTACACCCCAATTGCAACGCCTGTCAGCTATCACACAATTGAGGTTTGGCCTCTTCCGCTTTCGCTCGCCACTACTCACGGAATCACGGTTGTTTTCTCTTCCTGCGGGTACTGAGATGTTTCACTTCCCCGCGTTCCCTCCAACTGCCCTATGTGTTCAGGCAGAGGTTGCCGGACATGACTCCGGTATTTCAAGGTTTCCCTATTCGGAAATCCTCGGATCAAAGCTCGTTTACCAGCTCCCCGAGGCTTATCGCAGGTTACAACGTCCTTCTTCGGCTCTTGGTGCCAAGGCATCCACCGATCGCACTTAGTAGCTTGTTAATCTACAAAGATGCTCGCGTCCACTGTGAAGTTCTCAAGATACGGGCGGGCCCAGGCTGGCCGGCATCATAGATGCCTTTCGACCTGGTCCGCGTTGAAAGGGGTTGCTTGCGCAACCGACCCTTCAGGACCCAACAGCGTGCTCAGGTGTCGCTTCGTCTGACTGACTTTCCACTCCTGATTGCTCAGGTTGTACTGACAGACCGACTCCACTTCACTTAATGGTCAATGTTCCACGATTCCGGTGCCTGCCTGACCGAAGACGAATGCTTCGGAATCAGACATTGGACTGAGACGCTATGCGCTCAGTCTGAGGCTCCTTAGAAAGGAGGTGATCCAGCCGCACCTTCCGGTACGGCTACCTTGTTACGACTTAGTCCTAATTACCGGTCCCACCTTCGACGGCTCCCTCCACAAGGGTTAGGCCACCGGCTTCGGGTGTTACCGACTTTCATGACTTGACGGGCGGTGTGTACAAGCCCCGGGAACGTATTCACCGCAGCGTTGCTGATCTGCGATTACTAGCGACTCCGACTTCATGGGGTCGAGTTGCAGACCCCAATCCGAACTGAGACCGGCTTTTTGAGATTCGCTTACCCTTGCAGGTTTGCAGCTCTTTGTACCGGCCATTGTAGCATGCGTGAAGCCCTGGACATAAGGGGCATGATGACTTGACGTCATCCCCACCTTCCTCCGAGTTGACCCCGGCGGTCTCCTATGAGTCCCCGGCATTATCCGCTGGCAACATAGGACGAGGGTTGCGCTCGTTGCGGGACTTAACCCAACATCTCACGACACGAGCTGACGACAGCCATGCACCACCTGTAAACCGACCATAAAGGGGCATCTATCTCTAGATGTTTCCGGCATATGTCAAACCCAGGTAAGGTTCTTCGCGTTGCATCGAATTAATCCGCATGCTCCGCCGCTTGTGCGGGGCCCCGTCAATTCCTTTGAGTTTTAGCCTTGCGGCCGTACTCCCCAGGCGGGGTACTTAATGCGTTAGCTGCGGCACGGAGAACGTGGAAGTCCCCCACACCTAGTACCCACCGTTTACGGCGTGGACTACCAGGGTATCTAAGCCTGTTTGCTCCCCACGCTTTCGCTTCTCAGCGTCAGGAAAGGTCCAGAGAACCGCCTTCGCCACTGGTGTTCCTCCTGATATCTACGCATTCCACCGCTTCACCAGGAATTCCATTCTCCCCTACCTTCCTCAAGTCTGCCCGTATCGGAAGCAGGCTCAGGGTTGAGCCCTGAGTTTTCACTCCCGACGTGACAAACCGCCTACAAGCTCTTTACGCCCAATAATTCCGGACAACGCTTGCGCCCTACGTATCACCGCGGCTGCTGGCACGTAGTTAGCCGGCGCTTCTTCTGCAGGTACCGTCACTTTCGCTTCGTCCCTGCTGAAAGCGGTTTACAACCCGAAGGCCGTCATCCCGCACGCGGCGTTGCTGCATCAGGCTTTCGCCCATTGTGCAATATTCCCCACTGCTGCCTCCCGTAGGAGTTTGGGCCGTATCTCAGTCCCAATGTGGCCGGTCGCCCTCTCAGGCCGGCTACCCGTCGAAGCCTTGGTGAGCCGTTACCTCACCAACAAGCTGATAGGCCGCGAGTCCATCCTTGACCGCCGGAGCTTTACAACCTCCTCGATGCCGAGGAAGTTCATATCCGGTATTAGCACCTGTTTCCAGGTGTTATCCCAGTGTCAAGGGCAGGTTACTCACGTGTTACTCACCCGTTCGCCACTCGTGTACCCCCGAAGGGGCCTTACCGTTCGACTTGCATGTGTTAAGCACGCCGCCAGCGTTCGTCCTGAGCCAGGATCAAACTCTCCATTGAAATTTATCGGTGCAGGCCGAGGCCTGTTTAACCGTCAATCTAATTTTGGTTTGAAACTGACAGGATCCATTGCTGGATCTATCAATATTCATTCAAAGGAATCCGTACGTGACCGAGGTCACGTGACGGGTTCGCAATTGCAAGGCAAGCCCTGCAATGTGCATTTTTGGCATTGACTTTAAGCACGCTGTTGAGTTCTCAAGTTTCGGGTGCGTCCCGCGCCTCTGTCTCTCGACTTCCGCTTGGGGCAACTCGATCAACTTTACTTTGGAATGTTTCGCCTGTCAAATCGGCGAGTTCCTCAGTTTAGTTGTTTGCCGCTAGGCGGCTCGTCCAACTTTACTCTCTTGCGTTCGGCCTGTCAAATCGTTCTGACAGCTTCGAGCTGCTTGCAAGTGGCTTGAAATCCCTATTGACTAGGGCTTTTAGCCTTGAACTCCGCTTTCGCGGCTTGTCCTACGTTACTCACTCTGCTCACCCCTGTCAAACCGCTTGGTTTGGGGCCGACCGCTATTGAGTTGTTGCCGGTTGCCGGAGCAACCTGTGGAACACTACCCGAGTCCCTCTGGCCGATCAAATCGACTTCTTCGGGGCCGCACTCGCCGCCCGGGCCTTGAGCGGGTTCTTGTTGAACACACACTCGCCCGACCTTGTGAGTTTGGGTGGTGGCTTCGGGTCCGTCCTGATCGTCCGGTGCACCGTCGAAGCTTGATGAACCTTACACACCCCGCAGCGGCCGTGCAACTCGACGCTGGTGAGCCTTTGGGAGTGCCTCAAGGCGCGGCGTAGCCTTGCGCCATGAAGACGCTCCGTTCCCCTTGGCCGGTCCTGGCGATCCTGCTGGCTACGGGCTGTGCGCCCATGGGGTTGTCCCCCGCCGGACCTGATGAGCCACAAGCCACACAGTCCACCGTCTCGCAGGACGGACAAACCCCGCAGGCCAGTGGGAGCGCGTCCCCGTCCCCGAGCGCGGCGCCGTCGACCACCGTCCCCCCTCGGACGGTGACGATCAACGTCAGCGGCGACCTGCTGTGGCACAACTCCCTCTGGAACAGTGCGGAGGTGGACGCCAAGGTCACAGGCGCCCCTCGTTTCGATTTTCTCCCCCAGCTGGAATCGCTCCAGAGCTACGTCTCGGCGGCGGACATGGCCATCTGCCACTCGGAGGTTCCCTTCGCCGCCGTCGACGGGCCCTTCCGGAACTATCCCCTGTTCGCGGCACCCCAGGAGATCGCTCCCGCGATCAAGGCCGTGGGCTGGGATCTCTGCACCACGGCGTCGAACCACACCATGGACGCGGGATGGGAAGGCCTCGTGCGCACGATCGACGTGCACCAGGCTGCGGGCATCATGACCGCCGGCTCGTACGCCACCGAGGCCGCGGCCAACACCCCCGTCGTCTACACCACAGCCTCGGGCGTCAAGGTAGCCGTCATCAGCCAGACGTACGGCCTCAACGGGATTCCGAAGGCCGAGGGCAAACCGTGGTCGGTCGAACTGCTCGACGCTGACCTGGCCATCGCCCAGGCTCAGCGTGCCCGTGAGGCAGGCGCCGACCTCGTCGCGGTGCACATCCACGCAGGCGACGAGTACTCCAGCAGCATCAACGAACAGCAGCGCCTGTATGCGGAACAGGTCACCGCCTCGCCCTACGTGGACTTCCTCTTCGGTCAACACGCCCACGTCGTCCAGCCCATCGATCGGGTGAACGACAAATGGGTGGTCTACGGAGCGGGAAACCTCATCGCCTCAAGTGGACCGGCCCAGCCGCTCACCTACGACGGCTACGTGGCCCAGGTCACCTTCACCGAGCAGGGCGGAGGAGGCTTCGCCGCCACCGCAGCCGAGTATGCGCCCACCATGATCACCAAGCACAGCAGCAGCAATCCCGCGCGCGTCTACCTGATCCCCGACGAGCTGGCCGCGGGCACCTCACTGGAGGACGAGATGCAGGCCTCCGCCGCGCGCACCCGCGCCACCGTGAACTCACTCGGCGTGGAGGGCTTGACGGAACGCGGGTGACTCAGGAGCGGTAAACCCCGCTCACCGTCTTGCGCCCTCGTCGGAGGACTGCGAAACGCCCGTGCAGGAGGGTTGAGGGCGTGAGCATGAGCTCCGGGTCCTCCACCTTCACGTTGTTGAGGTAGGCGCCGCCCTCGGCGATGGCGCGCCGCGCGGCGCCCTTCGACTCGACCACGCCGGACAGCGCCAGCGCGTCGACGATGGATACGTCCGCGTCGACGCTCTTGGCGCCCACCTCACTCAGCACCGTCTCCAGCGTCTGTGGCGTCAGGTCTTCCAGCTGCCCCCGCCCGAAGAGCGCTCCCGCGGCGTGCACCGCGGCCTGCCGCTCGTCGACTCCGTGCACAAGGTCCGTCACGTCGTCTGCCAGGGCGCGCTGCGCCTCCCGCTTGAACGGAGCCTCGACCGCGGAGCGCTCGAGAGCCTCGATCTCCTCCCGTGAGCGGAACGAGAACACCTTGAGGTAGTCGATGACCTTGGCATCCTCTGCGTTGAGGAAGAACTGATGGAACGCGTACGGCGAGGTCAACGTCGGATCGAGCCAGACGGTGCCGGCCTCGGTCTTGCCGAACTTGGTGCCATCGGCCTTCGTCAGCAGTGGCGTGGCCATGGCATGGACGTGCCCCTGGTCGCTGCGCCGGATGAGCTCGACCCCGGCGGTCAGGTTGCCCCACTGGTCCGAGCCGCCCGTCTGCAGCGTCACGCCGTGACGCCTGTGCAGCTCGCGGTAGTCCATCGACTGCAGCAGCACGTAGGAAAACTCCGTGTACGAGATGCCGGACTCCAGCCGCCGGGCGACGACGTCGCGCGCGAGCATCCTGTTGACGGGGAAGTGCTTGCCCACGTCGCGGAGGAAGTCCAGGACCGACATCTGGCTGGTCCAGTCGAAGTTGTTGACCATGGTGGCGGCGTTGGGCCCCTCGAACAGGACGTAGCGCTCGACCTGGGCCCGGATCCGCTCCACCCAACCCGCCACGACGTCGGCTGAGTTCATCACACGCTCGCCGGACTGCTTCGGATCCCCGATGAGGCCCGTAGCACCGCCTACCAGCAGGAACGGCTGGTGCCCCGCATCCTGAAGCCTTCGGGCCAGCAGAAGCTGGACCAGGTTGCCGGTGTGCACGCTCTGCGCGGTGGGATCGAACCCCACGTAGAACCTCACCGGGCCGTCGTCCAGATGCGCCGCCAGCGCATCGGGGTCCGTCGAGTGGGCAATCAGGCCACGCCAGCGAAGGTCGTCGAGCAGTGCGTTCACGCCGGTCAGCATAGCCCGAGGGCTCCTCGGGGCTCAGCCTGCGTGGAACCCGGCGAGCTCCACCTGGGCCGCGCGCAGCTCCTCGAGCTGCTCACCCACGCGATCCGGCGCCGTGCCACCCCGCCCATTCCTGGAGGCGACGGATCCCTCCACCGTCAGGACCGCCAGCACCGACCCGTCGAGATGGGGCGAGATGGCGGGAAGGTCCTCGGCGGTGAGCTCCTGCAGCGTGATGCCCCTCGCCTCGCAGTAGCGCACCGTCTCCCCCGCTACCTCGTGGGCGACGGCGAACGGTACATGGGCGCGGACGAGGTGATCCGCCACATCCGTGGCCAACGAGAAGCCCTTCGGCGCCACCTCGGCCATCCGGTCCGGATGGAAGGTCAAGGTCCCCACCATGCCCGCGACGGCGGGCAGCAGCACGTGAAGCTGGTCCACGCCGTCGAAGATGGGCTCCTTGTCCTCCTGGAGGTCCCGGTTGTACGCCAGAGGAAGCCCCTTCAGGGTCGCGAGCAGCCCCGCCAGGTTGCCGATCAGGCGCCCCGCCTTCCCGCGCGCGAGCTCCGCCACATCCGGATTCTTCTTCTGCGGCATGATCGAACTGCCCGTGGACCAGGCGTCGTCCAGGCTGGCGAATCCGAACTCGGCGGTGCACCAGATGATCACGTCCTCCGCCAGGCGGGACAGGTCCACACCGATCTGGGCCAGCACGTAGGCGGCCTCGGCGATCAGGTCCCGTGCCGCGGTGCCGTCGATCGAGTTGGGCACGGAGGAGCCGAATCCGAGCTCGCGGGCGACCAGCTCGGGGTCCAGCCCCAGGGAGGTGCCGGCGAGCGCCGCGGAGCCGTACGGGCTCACCGCCAGTCGGCGGTCGAGGTCGCGCAGGCGGTCGATGTCGCGGACGAGCGGCCAGGCATGCGCCAGTAGGTGGTGGCTCAGCAGGATGGGCTGCGCGGACTGGAGGTGTGTGCGGCCGGGCATCACCACGCCCAGATGCCGGTGGGCTTGCGCGGCAAGCGCGTCGATGACCTGATCCACGTCCTGGGCGATCAGCCGGGCCTCCTCGCGCAGATAGCTGCGGATGAGGGTGGCGATCTGGTCGTTGCGGGAGCGTCCCGCCCGCAACCGGCCTCCAAGCTCCGCGCCGACGATCTCCTTCAACCCGCGCTCCAGGGCGCCGTGGACGTCCTCGTCGCTCTCGGCGGCGACGAACTCGCGCGCCTCGACCCGACGGGATAGCTCCGCGAGACCCTCGTCCATGGCGGCCGCCTGCTGATCGTCCAGCAGTCCCGCGGCGTGCAGGGCCTTGGCATGGGCCCGGGACCCGGCCACATCGTGGAGCGCCAACCGCCAGTCGAACTGCGTGGACTTGCTCAACGCGAACATGGCCTCGCTGGGTCCCCCCGCGAATCGACCGCCCCAGAGTCGTCCCTGCTCAGTGCTCATCGAGAAGCCCTCTTCCTGGTCGTCCGCTCTTGGTCATCTCGGAGATCCGCAGCACCACGCCGTCGGCCGCCTCCTCGTCTGCGGCGATGACGAGGATGGTGTCATCCCCGGCGATCGTACCCATCACGCCCGCCATCGCGGCGGCGTCGAGGCTGGCGGCGAGATACTGAGCGGCCCCCGGGGGCACCTTCAGCACGATCTGATTGCCGGCCGCACGCAGCGACTGGAGCATCTCCGCGCACAGGCGGGCCAGCTTGTCCATCGTCGCTCCGTGCCCTTCATCGGAGCCCGCGGCGTAGACGAGGGAGCCGTCATCCGCCCGCTGCCTGATGGCGCCGAGCGCCAGAAGGTCCTTGGACAGTGTGGGCTGGCTCACGCTGATGCCTTCCGCGGCCAAGGCCTCGATCAGATCCGCCTGCGAGGCGTAACGCGCCTCGTTGACCAGCTGGCGCAGCGTGGCCAGCCGTCCCGCCCTCGTCACTTCAGGCATGCGGCGCCAGGAGGCCCGGCAGCGCGTCGACGAAGGGCTGCAGTTCTGCTGGCGTGGAGATGAGCGGCGGCGCCACCCGCAGGACGTTCGGGCGCGGCGCATTGATGATGAATCCCGCGTCCAGCGCGTCGTCTGCCACCCGCGCCGCCACCTCATCGGTCAGGACCACCCCGAGGAGCAGGCCCCGCCCCCTGACTCCCCTGATCAGGGGATGACCCAGATCCCGCATGGCGTCGGCGAGCCAACGCCCGGTGGTGCGGGCGTTGTCCAGGACGCCGCCCTCCAACGCATCGAGGACGGCATGTCCGGCGGCCGCAGCGACCGGGTTGCCGCCGAAGGTGGTGCCGTGCTGCCCCGGCTGCAGCAGGGACGCCGCAGAACCTGTGGCGAGGCAGGCACCCACCGGAAAACCGTTGCCGAGCCCCTTGGCCAGCGTGACCAGGTCCGCCACCACGCCCTCAGCGCGGTGCGCCAGGTACTCGCCGCACCGGCCGAGCCCCGTCTGCACCTCGTCGATCCACAGCAGCGCGCCCGCCGCGGTGGCGATCTCGCGCGCCGCGGCCAGGAACCCCTCCGGCGCCGGGACCACGCCGTTCTCCCCCTGGATGGTCTCCACCACCACTGCCGCCGTCGTGTCGTCCACCGCCTCGCGCAGCGCGGCGACATCGCCGAAGGGCACGAAGGTCACCTCGCCGGGGAGAGGTTCGAAAGGCTCGCGGTACTTGGGATTGTGGGTGAGCGCCAGGGCCCCCATGGTGCGGCCGTGGAAGGAGCCCTCCATGGCCACCAGCTTGGTACGGCCCGTGAGCCGCGTCAGCTTGAAGGCCGCCTCGTTGGCCTCCGTTCCGGAGTTGGTGAAGAACACGCGTGCCTCGGGCGCGCCCGTGAAGGCAGCCAACCGCTCGGCGAGGCGGATCTGCTGCTCGCTGGCGAAGAAGTTGGACACGTGGCCGAGGTGGCCCAGCTGGCGCGTGATGGCCGCGGTGACGCCTGGATGGTTGTGGCCGAGGCCGTTGACCGCGAGCCCGGAGAGGAGGTCGAGATAGCGGGCGCCGTCGGCGTCGTAGAGGTGCACCCCTTCACCGCGCTCGAACACCCGTTTCGGGGGGCCGAACGCGTTGATCATCACAGCGCCGTACCGCGCCTGGAGATCTGCCTGGCTCATGCCGCTGCCCCCTCGTTGGTGACCATGGTGCCCACGCCCTCGTCGGTGAATATCTCCAGCAGGAGGCAGTGCGGGATCCGCCCGTCGATGACGGTGGCGGACGTGACGCCTCCCTCGACGGCGCGGATGCAGGCCTCCATCTTGGGGATCATGCCCGCGTCGAGTCGCGGGAGCATTCCGCGCACCTCGGGCGTGGAGATCTGCGTGATCACCGACTCCTCGTCCGGGTAGTTGGCATAGACACCTGCCACATTGGTGAGCATCACCAGTCGCTTGGCCCCCAGCGCCACCGCCAGCGCGGCTGCCGCCGTGTCGCCGTTGACGTTGTGCACCTGCCCCTCGACGTCCGGGGCGACGGTGGCCACCACCGGGATGCGGCCAGCCTGGATCAGGTCGAGGATGGCCGCCGGATCAACCGACTCCACGTCGCCGACGAGCCCCAGGTCTATCTCCTCGTCATCGATCATCAGGCCGCGACGCTTGGCGGTGAACAGTCCGCCGTCCTCGCCCGACATGCCCACGGCGAACGCCCCGTGCTGGTTGATGAGATTGACCAACTCGCGCCCCACCTGCCCGACGAGCACCATCCGTACCACGTCCATCGCCTCGGGGGTGGTGACGCGGAGCCCGCCGCGGAACTCCGAGGCGATGTCGAGGCGCGCCAGCATTGAGGAGATCTGGGGTCCGCCGCCGTGCACCACGACCGGCTTCACGCCAACGCGCCGCAGGAACACAATGTCTTCGGCGAAGGCGCGCTTGAGCGCGTCGTCGGTCATGGCGTTCCCGCCGTACTTGATCACGACGGTCTGCCCGGCGTACTCCGCCAGCCAGGGCAGCGCCTCGATGAGGGTGCCCGCCTTGGCGATGAGCTCGGGCTGCTGCTGGATACGGGTCTTGGTCATCATGGGAGGTCCCTCGGGTTGCGGAGCGTGAAGGCGGAGGTGCGGCGGAGCGCCGCGGTCAGGTGGAGTACTCCGCGTTCTCCTTGACGTAGTCGTAGGTGAGGTCGTTGGTGAGGATCGTCGCTGTGTCGCGGCCGGCATGCAGGTCCACCTGGACGTGGACCTGACGGCCCGACAGGTCCACCAGGCCGCGGTCGTCGCCGATCTGGCCCGCCCGGCACACCATGATGCCGTTGAAGGAGACGTCCAGGGCGTCCGGGTCGAACGTGGCGTGGGTGACGCCGATGGCAGAGAGCACCCTCCCCCAGTTGGGATCGCCGCCGAAGATGGCGCACTTGAACAGGTTGGACCTGGCGATCTCCCGGCCGACCGTCAACGCGTCACTCTCGGACGCTGCACCGACCACCTCGATGGAGATCTCGTGGGCCGCGCCCTCGGCGTCGGCGATCAACTGCCGGGCGAGGTCCTGGCAGATCGCGGTCAGCGCCACCTGGAACTCGGTGGGCTCCGGCGCTGTCCCGGAGGCGCCGCTGGCCATCAGCAGCACCGTGTCGTTGGTGGACATGCAGCCATCGGAATCTGCCCGATCGAAGCTCAGCCGGGTGGCCTCCCGCAGGGCGGCGTCGAGGCTTCCCGCGTCGAGGACGGCGTCGGTGGTGAGCACCACCAGCATGGTCGCGAGGCCTGGGGCGAGCATGCCCGCTCCCTTGGCCATCCCTCCGATCGACCACGGCCCAACCCGAATGCCTGCCTGCTTCGGGACCGAGTCGGTGGTCATGATGGCGACGGCCGCGGCGGGGCCCCCGTCATCCGACAGGTGTGCGCACGCGTCGTCGACCCCCGGCAGCAGGAGGTCCATCGGCAGCCGGAGCCCGATCAGCCCGGTGGAGCACACCGCGACGTTGTCAGTGATGAGCCCGAGCTGCCCCGCGACCCGCGACGCCGTCGCAGCCGAATCAGCGAAACCGTCCGCTCCCGTGCACGCGTTTGCGCCGCCCGAGTTGAGCACCACGGCCTGCAACTGTCCGTCCTCGACCGCCTGCCTCGACCACTTCACCGGGGCCGCGACGACGCGGTTCGAGGTGAAGACGCCGGCCGCCGCCATGCTCGGCCCGGTGTTCCGGACGACGGCGAGGTCTGGGCGGCCGCTCGCCTTGAGGCCGGCCGTGACGCCCGAGGCGAGGAATCCCTGCGGGAGGGTCACTCCGGTAGGTGTGCTCATGACTGTGTCTCTTCCTTATCTGAGATATGCGTTGCCTGGATCAGGGCGCGACGCCCACCGCGGGCAACCCGAGTGACTCCGGAAGACCCAGGGCCAGGTTCATCGACTGGACCGCACCGCCGGCGGTGCCTTTGGTGAGGTTGTCGATGGCCGAGATGGCGATCAGCCGACCCGCCGACTCGTCGACCGTCACCTGGACAGTCGTGACGTTGGACCCCGCGACCGAGGCTGTCTGAGGCCACACCCCCGGCGGCAGGACGTGCACGAACGGTTCGTCTGCGTAGAACTCCCGATAGGCCTGCTGCGCGTCCTCGGAGGTGACACCCTCGGCGACTGGCGCGGAGCAGGTGGAGAGGATTCCCCTGGGCATCGGGGCCAGCAGCGGGGTGAACGAGACGTTGACCGCGGCGCTGGTCACAGACGAGAGGTTCTGAACGATCTCAGGGGTGTGCCGGTGAATCCCGCCCACTCCATAGGGGCTCATGTTGCCCATCACCTCGGAGGCGAGGAGGTTCGGCTTGAGTGACTTCCCGGCGCCGGAGGCCCCGCTGGCCGCGACGATGACGATCTGGCCCGGATCTATCAGGCCGTTGGCCACGGCGGGGAGAAGGGCGAGCGTGCAGGCCGTCGGGTAGCAGCCCGGGACCGCGATGCGCCTGGCCCCGGCCAAGCGCTCCCGTTGGCCCGGCAGCTCGGGCAGGCCGTACGGCCACGTCCCGGCATGCGCCGACCCGTAGAACCGCTCCCAGGCTGCCGGATCCTGAAGCCGGAAATCCGCCCCGGCGTCCACCACCAGGGTGTCGTCTCCCAACTGTGCCGCGATCGCGGCCGAAGTGCCGTGCGGAAGCGCGAGGAAGACCACGTCGTGGCCGGCCAACTCGGCCGCGGTGGTGGGCGCGACCATACGGTCCGCCAAGGCGAACAGGTGGGGCTGGTGGACCCCCAACCTGTCGCCGACGCTCGAGTTGCCGGTGAGGGCGCCGATCTCGACCTCAGGATGCTGGAGCAGGAGGCGAAGGAGCTCACCGCCCGCGTAGCCCGTGCAGCCCGCGACCGCCACTGAATACGTCATAGGCTTGAGTATGCCATGGGTTCGATACATATTCCACTGGGGGCGGGATACCCTTGACTCCCACATCTGAGGAGGCGCCGGTGGCCGGCTTCGTCCGCACGACGATCTCGCTCGTGCTCCTGCTCGCGGCCGTTGGCGCGGCGATGGCCGGGCTCGGGGCCCACTGGCTCGACCGGGTCGCCCGCACCCCGGCCCCCCTGCACGCGATAGCGGGGCCCCTGGCCTCCGATCAGCGCGTGATGGACGCGATCGCCGTCGAACTGAGCGCGGCCGCGGTCACACGGCTCCCCGCCGCCGTCGACCTTCTGCCCGGAGTCCGAGCGCAGCTGGAGGACCTGATCGCTCGCGCCGTCGACGCCGCGCTCACCGATGAAGGCGTGACCGAGGCTTGGCACGAGGCGATCGACCTCTCGCGCGCGGACTTCGTCACCGGCCTGGACGCCATGCGCACCGAGGGCGCCGACGCGCCGACGCTGTGGCTGCCCCTGGCGCCCTTCGTCGAGATGGGTCAGGCCAGGCTGCTGGAGATGACGCCGGAACTCCTGCGGCCCCTCGTCACGGAGCCTGACATCCCCGACGAGGAGCTGCGCATCGCGCTCGGCCGACCCGACACCGTGCAGGCGGGATATGCCGCCGACGGGTTGGCGGTGGCCAGGCACTGGATCTGGTTCTATGCGGCCGCAGCCCTGTTGGCTGTCCTCGGGCTCGCCGTCGGTTCACGACGAGGGCGCTGGGTGGCCTGGACCCTGGCTGCGGGGGCTGGGACGGTCGCGGTGATCCTCGGGCGGCGCACCCTCACCGCGGTTTCCATTCCTGAGGGGGATTCCATCGCGGCGGCGGTTCAGGCGGGCCTGGTGGAGGGCACGATGTCCTCCCTGCTGGACTGGACCGCACCCGCCGTCGCGGTGGGATGGGCGCTCCTGGCACTCGGGCTCCTCGGCCTTGCCGTCTCCTCAGCGCGGGCGAGAAGACGCGTTAGCTGACTTCGCCGGTGCTGCGGCCGGGACCGCGCGATAGGTTGACCCGAGTTCGCCGCGTCGAAGGGAAGACATGTCTGAGGAGACTTACCAGGGCATCGCGATGGTCGTGTACTTCGTCGCGATGATCGGCATCGGCGTCTGGGCCTACTACCGCACGACCACGGTCAACGACTACATGCTGGCGGGACGGGCGCTCGGCCCAGTGGCCGCCGCCCTGTCCGCGGGAGCCTCCGACATGTCGGGGTGGCTGCTCATGGGACTGCCCGGGGCGCTGTACCTCTCAGGCATGGTGGAGTTCTGGATCGCCATCGGGCTGAGCATCGGCGCTTGGCTCAACTGGAAGTTCGTCGCCCCCCGCCTGCGCGCCTACACCGAACTGGCGGGCGACGCGATCACCATCCCCAGCTTCTTCGGCAACCGCCTCAGGGACTCGACGAGAGCGCTACGCCTCACCGCCGGCGTGATCATCCTGGTGTTCTTCACCTTCTATGTCTCGAGCGGAATGGTGGCCGGGGGCAAGTTCTTCGACGCCTCGTTCGGCATGGACTACCGCCTGGGCATGGTCCTGGTGGCCGGGGTTGTGGTGCTCTACACCCTGGTGGGTGGCTTCCTGGCCGTGTCCTACACCGACCTCGTCCAGGGAATCATGATGCTGGCGGCGCTGGTCGCGGTCCCGCTCGCAGGGGTGGTCTATGTCGGCGGGCCGGTCGCGCTGTACGACATCGTCGTGACGCTGGACCCGGACGCCTTCAAGCTCTGGGGGGCCACGACCACCGTGATGGGCGTGGTGTCGTCTGCCGCGTGGGGGCTGGGCTACTTCGGCCAGCCGCACATCGTCGTGCGGTTCATGGCGCTGCGCACACCTCAGGAGGCCGTGCCCGCCCGACGCATCGGCATGGGCTGGATGATCCTGTCCTGCCTCGGCGCCGCAGGCACCGCACTCGTGGGCATCGCTGTCTTCAAGCGTGACGAGGGCCTCCTCCCGGACCAGGAGACGGTGTTCATCGCCTTGGGACAACTGCTGTTCCACCCCCTGATCGCCGGGTTCATGCTGGCGGCGATCCTCGCCGCCATCATGTCCACCATCTCGTCGCAACTCCTGGTCACGGCGTCGGCCCTCGTCGAGGACCTGTACGCGACGTTCTTCCCCGCAGGGCTGACCGCCGCACGCGGCGTGCTGTTGAGCAGGGGGGCGGTGCTGGCCGTGGCCATCGTCGCCGCTGCGCTGGCCTGGGAGCAGAACGACACCATCCTGGGCCTGGTCGCCTTCGCCTGGGCCGGCTTCGGCGCCGCCTTCGGGCCGACGGTGCTGCTGAGCCTCTACTGGCGCGGGCTCAGCAGTTGGGGAGCCCTCGCGGGCATGGTGGTGGGCGCGGTGACCGTCGGCGTCTGGGGGACGTTGGAGGGCGGCATCTTCGACGTCTACGAGATCCTGCCCGGCTTCCTGCTCAACCTCCTCACGGCGCTCACTGTGTCGTCGGTGACCTACCGTCGGAACCCGGAGATCGAGGCCGAGTTCGACGAGCAGGTCCGCCTGCTGGCCCGGGCGTGATCTGAGGCATCAACCACCACGCCCACACCGCTCCCGCCCAGCACAGACCCCCGATCACGGCCCCGGCCGCCGCGATCGGCCACGCCACCGTCACCAGTGCCACGATGCCGGGCGCCAGCAGCCAACCCGTGCCGTTGACGGTGTTCCACCTGGCCAGGTGCCTGGTCCGGTGGGCCTCGGGCGACAGGTCGATGCCCAGCGTCATCACGATCCCGGCCCCGAACCCGTTCCCGAATGCCACCAGGGCCGCCGACGCCGCAAGGGCCCAGAAGGCCCCGGTCCGCGAACCCTCTGGGATTGTCGCGGAGAGCACCACCAGAAGCACGTATCCGGCGCCGGAGAAGATGAGGCACGGCACCAGGACGGCGGCCCGCCCATGTCGGTCCATCAGGGTCCCCGCCGGAACGAACATCCCCAACTCGACCACGGCGGCGATGGCGAAGATGAGCGAGATCTCGTCACCGCGGAGCCCGAGCATCGCGCCCAGCAGCGGGAAGATGAGCGGGCGGGAGATCCGGGACATGGTGAGCGGCACCGTGGCGAATCCGGCGAGGACCATGGTCACGCCGGCGGTCCGGTCCGGCGCCTGCGGCGAGGGCGCCACCGGGATTCTTCCCACTGCCTGGCGCATGGTGGGTCGCTTCGCGGCGTGCTCCCCGGGGAGCATCGTGAGCGCCACCATGAGCGTAGCGGCGGCCATCGCCACCGCGTCGAGACCGATCACCCAACCCTCGTAACCCAGGGCGATGATGCCTGCCCCGAGCAGTGGCCCGATCACCTGGCCGATGCGCATCATGCCTCCGAAGGTGCTCATCCCCCGGGCCCGCAGTTCTGGTGGCAGAGCGGTTCCGAGGTAGGCCTGCCGCCCGATGATCCACACCTCCCGGGACAGTGACGACACCACGAGGGAGGCGACAAGGCCCGCCTGGTGCCAGTGCGTGGGGCCGGTGATGCGTGCATGCTCCACCATCACCAGCGTGCCGATCTGGGTGCAGGTCACCGCCACCCCGGTGACGATCATGGCCCGCCGCTCCCCCAGCGCCGTCATCAGCGCCCCCAAAGGGATGGGGCCGAGAACACCCACGACACCGGTGATGAGGGTCAGCGCTGCTGCCGCCGGTACCGAGAACCCCAACGCCAGGGCGATGAGCGGGATCACAGGCAGAGTGGCCATCATTCCGACGGCCTGAGCCAGCGTGGGCGCGTACACCGGTCCGATCAGCGAACGCAGGACGAGGCGCGCACTCGCGCTCATCGCATCGCGCCGGGTCCGACCCCGATCCGCACCGTGGACGAGTCCACCCCTGAGATGAAGAGCGCAAGCCCCCACTCGAAGGTGCGGGTCGCGTCGGCGGCATCGAAGTGGCTGACCACGCCCAACTGATGCATCTGCGCCCGCGTCTGCTCCTCCATGACGTGCCCGAGCACGAAGTGCAGGAGCGCCGCCATGGTGGCGGCCGGCTCATGCGCCAGGGCGGCCTCCAACCGCGCCTGACCGGCGGCACATGGATCCACCGCGCCGAGTCCGAGCGCGTGCGCCGAGGAGACCAGCTCGGCGGCATCGCGGTGCTGGAGCAGCGCCCGACGCAGCCCTCGCGCCCACTCCGACAGCCAATCGGCGACGGCGCCTGGACCCGGGGCCCCGTCGGCCACAGCGGCGGCGAGGATCTCGTCGGCGACGGCGGCGAGCAGCGACTGCTTGTTGGGAACGTGATAGTACAGCGCCCCGGCCTGGACCCCGAGTGCGTCGGCAACCCGCCGCATCGACAGGTCGCCGAGGCCGTACTCGTCGAGAATGCCTAGCCCTGCCTCAACGATGGACCGACGGGACAGCGCCACGCGCCTCAGCCCCGCATCCGGTGCTCGAACCAACCCGACGCCGCGATCGGGCGATACCCCAGACGCCGGTTGATGGCCAACATGTAGTCATTCTCCGACGCGTTGCCCGTGACCAGCCGCCCGGCCAGTGGCCACTGTGCGCGCACCGAGGCGTGACTGTGCGTCTTGGCGAACCAGCCCAGGCCGCGACCGCGGTGGTCTCCCACGACGAGGGTCTCCCACTGGTCCACCACCGGCCGGCCGGACTCGTAGATGAATCGGGTGAAGCCGACGAGGCGCCCCGTCGGGATGTGCCGGACGGCGGTGTAGAGCCACTCGCAGCCACCCCTGGCCAGCGCCTCATCGTGGCTGAGCACCCGGGCGGCGTCGATCAGCTCAGGCTCAAGAGCCGCCTCGCCCATCGGCACGTCCGTGCTCATCACCACCATCAGGCGGGCCATCTCGTCGAGCCATTCAGCCGGGGTGGTTCCAGACCACTGCACCAGGTCGTACTCGGGCGCGGTGGCCGCCCGAGCCGCAGCGGCATCGGCGTCCAGCAGGCCCTGCTCCGGGAGGGTCATCCCTGAGATGGTCTCCACCTGCACGAGCCGGTAGCCACTGCTCAGCAGGAAGCGCGCCGGTGCCCCTTCCGGGTCGATGGCCCCCTCCCCCTCAGCGGCGCTGAGCCGGCGCGAGCCGCGGGGAGTGGCCGGCTCCCACGTCCAGGCCTGCAGAGTGTCGCGGCCGGCGGAGCGCGCCTCCGCGACCGCTGCGTCATAGAGCGCCGCGCCTATGCCACGGCCGCGGTGAGCCTCCGCCACGACAACGCTGAGGAAGGCCACGTGCCTGTTGTCACGCTGCGGCAGCTCAACGAACGCGACACCCACGGGCGTGCCGTCCTCGAACGCGACGAACGGCACCTGGAGGCTGTACTGGGGCCTGGTCCCTTCGGCCCAGCGGCGCAGCGCCGAGTGCGACAGGTCCTCGTTGCCGAACAGCCCGCGCACCACGTCGCCCCAGAGACGCTCGTCGAGTTCGAAGATCCAGAAGCCTGGATCCTCAGGGAACGAGGGGTAGTCCATCCGCGTGATCTGCACCTGAGCAGCCTACTCGGGACGCCGGGGAACCGGCGTGAGCGTCAGGCGCGCTGCACCGCCCCGAACCGTTCGACGGCGACCGCCACGGCCGCCTGCCTCGCGGCTGCGGCTTCCGCGTCGGTGAGCGTCCTGTCGGATCGGAAGCGCAGCGCGAACGCCAACGACTTGCGTCCCTCGCCCACCTGATCGCCCGAGTACACGTCGAACAGGGAGATGGACTCCAGCAGTTCCCCGGCACCCTCAGCCAACGCGGACTCGACCTCAGCGGCAGGGACGTCGCGATCGACGATCAGCGCCACGTCCTCCTTGGCGAGCGGGAACGGCGACAGAGTCCCGATGGCGCCCCCCGAGACGGCCTGGCTCAGCAGGAGGTCCAGGTTGAACTCGACAGCTGCGGTTCGCTCGGGGAGCCGCAGAGCCGCGACCACCGCTGGGTGCACCTCGCCGGCGTAGCCCAGGACGATCCCGTTGAGCGACAGCTCAGCGCAGCGACCCGGATGCCATGGCGCCCGCTCCACGTTGCGCCGCGACAGCCGCGCACCCACGGCCGCGGCGGCGTGCTCCGCGAGGGCCACCACGTGGGTCCAGTCCGCCGCGACAGCCGGGCCGGCCCATCCCGCGGGCCTCCAGTTGCCGGTGACGACCGCGGCCACCGTGTGCGGCTGCGCTGGGATGGCCGCGTCGATGTCGGCGATCTCCTCATCGGACGGTCGGTGCGCCACACCGGGACGCGGTGCGGCGGGCTCGCCACCCTCGAAGAACGCCTTGCCCTGCTCGAACAGCGCGAGGTCCGTGAGGCTGCGGGAGGTGTTGCGCGCCACGGCGGCGAACAGCCCCGGCAGCAGGGAGGTCCGCAGGTAGGGATGGGTCTCGGACAGCGGGTTGGCCAACCGGATGAGCCGCCGGGTCGGGTCGTCGGCCGGGATCTGCAGCTGATCGAGCTCCTCGACCGAGGCGAAGGGCAGCGACAGCACCTCGGTGAACCCGAGGGCCGCGATGGCCCGCAGCACGGCCCGCCGATGGAGCAGGCGCGGCGCCAGCCCGCGGCTCACGGGCGGGATGGGGAGCTTGAGTCCGATGCGGTCGTAGCCGATGTGGCGTCCGACCTCCTCGACGATGTCGTAGGGGTCAACGAGGTCGCCGCGCCAGCTCGGCACCTCCAGCGTCAGGGAATCGCCCAGCGAAGTCACGGACACCCCGCTTGCCGCCAGCAGCCGGACGCTCTCGTCCTGATCCACGCGCGTCCCCAGCACGGCGGGGATGAGTCCGGAGCGCAACGACACCCTGTGGGGCGATGGCGCCGACCCGACGACGGTCTCGGCTGTCATCGCGCCCCCGCCGTGGGTGGTGAGCAGTTGGGCGGCGCGCCGGGCGGCGGCGTAGGGCACCTGCGGGTCGACGCCGCGCTCGAACCGCTTGGACGCCTCCGAGGGAAGTCCGTGGCGGCGGAAGGTCCGCGACACGGAGACCGGCTGGAAGTGCGCTGCCTCGAGCACGATGGTGGTTGTCGATCCGGACACCTCGGTGTCTTCGCCGCCCATGACGCCCGCGAGCCCGATCGGGCCTGAGTCGTCGGTGATCAGCAGGTCGTCTGCGTCCAGCTGCCGGTCCTGCCCGTCCAGGGTCCGCAACTTCTCCCCTGCTGCGGCCGCACGGACCCGGATCGGGCCTTGGAGCTTTCGCGCGTCGTAGGCGTGGAGGGGCTGACCGGACTCCAGCATCACGTAGTTGGTCACGTCCACCGCCAGCGAGATCGAGCGGACTCCCGCCCCCTTCAGCCTGTCCGCCATCCACCCCGGGGTGGCGGCAGCCGGGTCGAGGCCGTCAATCGTAAGGGCTACGAACGCCGTGCAGCGGGGGTCCTCCAACACGACGCGGTGTCCGCCGTCGGTGGGCTCAGGCAGGTGCTGCCGGTACGGATCCTCGAAGGAGACCCCGTTGACGATCGAGGCCTCCCGCGCCAGGCCCCGGAGGGACAGGCAGTAGCTCAGATCCGGGGTGACGTCGATGTCCAGCACCTCATCGGCGGTCCACAGGAGGGCGACTGCGTCGTCGCCCGGCTCACCTGCGTCGGAGGGCAGCACGATGATGCCGTCGTGATCCTCGCCCAGCCCGAGCTCGAGCTGGGAGCAGATCATGCCGTCGGAGACGTGTCCGTAGGTCTTTCGGGCGGCGATCTGGAAGTCGCCGGGCAGCACGGTGCCGGGGAGCGCCACCACCACCAGGTCGCCTTCGGCGAAGTTGTGGGCTCCGCAGACGATGCCGCGGCTCGCGGGGTACTCGTCAGTGGCCTCGTCGTTGTGGGCGCCGACATCCACCCGGCAGTAGCGGATGGTCTTGCCGTTCTTCTGCGGCTCATCCACCGACGTGAGCACGCGCCCCACGGTGAGGGGACCGGTGACGGGCGACTCGGTGGACTCGATGTGTTCGACGGTGAGGCCCAACGCTGTGAACTGGTCTGCGAGCTGGGCGGTGGTGACGCCGGCGGGCAGCGTGACGAGGTCTCGCAGCCAGGAAACGGGGGCCTTCATCGGGATCCTCCCAGGATTGAACGGCTGAATCGGATGTCGCCCTCGACGAAGTCGCGGAGGTCCGGCGCGCCGGTGCGGAACATCACCGTGCGGTCCACGCCCATCCCGAAGGCGAAGCCCGAGTAGACGTCGGCGTCAATGCCGCAGGCCGTGAGGACGCGCGGGTTGACGACGCCACAGCCGCCCCACTCGATCCAGCCTTCGGACCGGCAGGTGCGGCAGGGGCGCTCCGGGTTGCCGACGGACTCACCGTGGCAGACGAAGCACTGCAGGTCCACCTCGGCGCTCGGCTCGGTGAACGGGAAGTAGTGGGGCCGCATCCGGGTCTGCACGTCGCCGAACATTGCCCGCGCCAGGTGGTCCAGAGTCCCCCGCAGGTCAGCCATCGAGATGCCCTTGTCCACGACGAGGCCCTCCAACTGATGGAACACGGGCAGGTGGGTGGAGTCGTACTCATCGGCCCGGAAGACCTTCCCGGGGCTGATCACATACAGCGGGACGCCACGCTCGAGTAGAGACCGGACCTGCACAGGCGAGGTCTGGGTGCGCAGCAGCTTGCCCTCCGACGGCGGGTCCACCCACAGGGTGTCCTGTTGGGCCCGTGCGGGGTGGTCCGGCGCCAGGTTGAGTGCGTCGAAGTTGTACCATTCGGCCTCGAGTTCGGGACCGTCGGCCACCTCCCAGCCCATGCCCACGAATACGTCGATCATCTCGTCGATGAGGGACGTGACGGGGTGCAGAGCCCCGCGGGGGCCCATCTCCACAGGCAGCGTCATGTCAAGGCGTTCGGCCACGAGCGCCTCCTCGAGTTCGGAGGCCGCAAGGCCGGCCCGGCGATCCGCGAAGGCCCGCGCGACGGTAGCGCGCGCCTGCCCCACCCGTTGCCCGGCCTCCTTGCGGGCCTGAGGCGGAAGGGCGCCGATCTCACGGTTCGCCAACGCCAGCGGCGAGGCGTCGCCCGCGTGGTCCAGGCGGGCCTGCTTCAGCTCGGCGGTGGTGGTGGCCGCGTCGATCGCCGCCAGGGCGGCCGCCACGGCGGAGTCGATGGCATCCGGATTGAGGGCAGCGACCTGCTTGGGATCAAAGTTGTCATTGGGCCCGGACATCGTCGGGTCCTCCTTCTTCACCGGTTCGACGTTGCGCAGATGCGGTGGCGTAGAGGCACACCGCAGCCGCGCTGGAGAGGTTGAGGCTCTCCGCTTGCCCCCACATTGGCACGGCGACCACCTCGTCCGCCAGCCGGGCATCCTCCGGCGGCAGTCCCCACGCCTCATTGCCCATGATCCAGGCGATGGGACCGCTGAGCTCACCGGCGGCGGCCTTGAGGTCCAGTGGTGCCCCGTCGCCGTCGGCCGCGAGGACCTTCAGCCCCATCGCCTTGACCCGCGCGACGGCCTCGGACAGGGGAACGCCGGTGAGGATGGGCATGTGGAAGAGGCTGCCCACCGTGGACCTGACGGTCTTGGGGTTGTAGATCTCGACGCTTCCGGCGGTGAGGATCACGGCGTCGGCGCCGAAGGCGTCGGCGCACCGGATGACGGTGCCCGCGTTGCCGGGGTCCCGCACCTGTGCGCAGATCACCACCAGCCGGGCGCCCTCCAGGGCGTCCCAGCCGTAGCTCAGCTGCCGGCAGACCGCGACGATGCCCTGCGGGGTGACCGTGTCGCTGAGCTGCCTCATGGCGTGCTCGTCGGCCTGCCACACCGGCACGGCGATCCCCTCCAGGAGATCAGCGTGCTTGGCGGGATCGTCGACGATCACCTCCTCGACGACATCCGCCGCGGCCAGCGCCTCCCGGACCGCCTGGCGACCCTCGACGAGAAAGGTCCCCGACAGGTCCCGGCCCCTCCTCTGCGTCAAACGACGAACCGAACGCAGCACCGAGGCGGGAAGGCCAGGGGCAACGTTCGGTTCCATCGTCACTGAGGAGTTCTCAGGCTGCTGCGGGCTGGTGATCCTTGGCGACCGCGACCAGGGCGTTGAACGTGGCGGTGTCGTTGACGGCCAGCTCGGCCAGGATCTTGCGATCCACCTCGACACCAGCGTTCTTCAGGCCGTTGATGAAGCGGTTGTAGGTCATGCCCTCCGCGCGGACGGCGGCGTTGATGCGCTGGATCCACAGGCGGCGGAAGTCGCCCTTCTTGGCGCGACGATCGCGGTAGGCGTAGGTGGCCGAGTGCAGGAGCTGCTCCTTGGCCTTGCGGTACAGGCGCGAGCGCTGACCGCGGTAGCCGGAGGCCTGCTCGAGAATTTCACGACGCTTCTTATGCGCGTTCACAGAACGCTTCACGCGTGCCATGGGGGATCTCCTTGGATGTGGTCGGCAGCGCCGACGAATGGTCTAGGTGGGAGGTGGCGGTGGCGCCGGGGGAATCGCTCAGCGACCCTTGTGCTTGCCGAGGAGCTTGCGCATCTTCTTGGCGTCAGGAGCCGAGACCACCTCGACGCCGGCCAAGCGGCGGGTGCGGGTGGATGACTTGTGCTCGTTGAGGTGGCCGAGGTTGGCCTGACGGCGCAGCAGCTTGCCGGTCCCCGTCGTCTTGAACCGCTTCTTCGCGCCGGAGTGCGACTTCATCTTCGGCATGGTTGGCTCGCTTTCTTCTTCTGTTCGATCTCGTCAGAGATCGATGTCTGGGTCCATGTTGTCTGCCGGGCCGCGATGCTTCTTCGGCGAGGGAGACGCCTGGGCGCGCAGCTCTGCCTCCATCTTGCGTTCCTGCTCGGCATGCTCGAGGCGCTCGGCGATGCGACGGTCGCGATCTGCGGCCTGCTCCACCTTGGCTTCTGTCTTCTTCTTCGTGGGGCCGAGCACCATCAGCATGTTGCGGCCGTCCTGCTTGGCGGAAGACTCCACGTAGCCGTACTCGGCCACATCAGCGGCGAGCCGCTTCAGGAGATCCATTCCGAGCTCGGGGCGGGACTGCTCGCGCCCCCGGAACATGATGGTGATCTTGACCTTGTCTCCGGCCTTGAGGAACCGGACGACGTGGCCCTTCTTCGTCTCGTAGTCGTGCGAATCGATCTTGAGCCGGAGCTTCATCTCCTTGGTGCTCACGTTCGACTGGTTCCGTCGGGCGTCGCGTTCCTTCTGCGCAGCCTCGAACTTGAACTTGCCGTAGTCCATCAGCTTGGCGACGGGCGGACGGGCCATCGGCGCCACTTCGACAAGATCCAGATCGTTCTCCGCCGCCAGACGCAAGGCGTCCTCGACGCGCACGATGCCTACCTGCTCGCCTTTGGGGCCGACGAGCCGGACTTCGGGTACTCGGATGCGATCATTGATCCGCGGTTCAGTGCTGATGGGTCCTCCAGTGAGAGATGGTGTGGGCACCGACGAAAAAGGCCTCCGCGCATGCGGAGGCCACGACGCCGACGCACGGTCCACGACCGTTCGCCTGGGGCGACCCGGCCACCAGGGCGGCTCGGGTGGGAGTGACCACTCCACTTGTGCGCGGCAGCAGAAGCCGCCGGATAACTCGCAGCAGTCTACGCCGCGGCCCAGAAAAACTCCAAAAGCACCCGGTCAGGCGGTTCTGGCCCAGGCGAAGTCTCCGTTGTCGAGCTCCACAAGCGCGTTTCCGTCCGCCAGCGAGGCCAGCGTGTCGCCTTCGATCACGAATGGGACCGGGCCCGCCGGATCCAGCAGCAGCCGCGTGGCACCGGCGGGGATCACTGTGGCGGCCAGCTCGTCGAGCAGGCACAGCACCGGACGGGCCTCGTCGTTCCAGGCGCGGAGGGAATCGTATCCGGTGAAGGCGATCAGGTAGGCGCCCGAGTCGTCGCTGAGCGTCACGGCCGCCATCTCGGCATGGCGGTCCGGATCCGGATGGTCGGTCTCATCCCCGGTCGCGATCACCGGGAGCAACAGCCGGCTGGAGCACAGTGCGACGAGGGCGCGCGCGTAGCCCGCCTGCTCGGTGGCACGCGCGATGGCGGACCGCACGAGGGGGTCGGGCGCGCCGTCGTCGCCTGCGAAACGGGCACTTGGCTGGGCTAGGGATCTCAGCTCGGGCATGGTCCGAGCCTATCGCTCACGACGCAGCCAGGGCCGTGTGCCAGACTGGTGGGCATGCCACTGTCGCTGCTCCTCACCATCGGGTTGACCATCGTGATCCTCGCCATCGCCGCGGGCGTGACGGCGCGCTCCCGCCGCGCACGGCCCGCCGTCATGGGTGTCGGTTGGGCGCTCCTTCCCGTTGGCCTTTACCTGACGGGGCTGACCCAGGTGATCGTCGACGGCGTCCGCGCGTTCATCGACTGGCTGATGCGCACGCCCTGGACCGTGGTGACGAGCTGGGGCCTGGGCCTGTTCGTCGGCGGCGTGCTCTTGATCGTGATCGCGGCGTTCCTGCCGCGGACACGCAAGACCACCGCCCCGTCGGCGCCCCAGCAGCCGGCCGCGCAGGGCAAGCGCCCGCAGGTGGCCTCCCCCGCCCCGGCCGCCAAGCCGGCCGCGCAGGCTCCCCAGCCCGCGGCTCAGAAGGGCGTGGACCCCGAGGACGCTGAGATCGAGGCCCTGCTGCGCAAGCGCGGCATCATGTGACTCAGGCCGGATCCGGTGGGGAACCGGGGTCGTCGAGGAGGCTGGGATCCACGTCGCGGCTGGTTGCCCCATGATCCACGAGCCAACGGCGAAGCTCCACGACCTTGCGCTGAGCGGCCTCGCCCTCGAGGAACTGGATGGCCAGGACCGGGCGGCGGCGGATCTCGTGCCCGCCCTTGATCAGCAGTGACGACCAGGCATCTCCCGGACGCAACCGGACTCCCGCCACCTCGTCGATCCGGTAGCGACGCAGGAACAGCCCGTTCCGGACGGTCACCCCATCCTCGTTGGCCCACAGGCGCGAATAGCCGATGGACAGCATGAGGCCCACCATGAGCAGCACGAAGAAGAGCAGCGTGCCTGCCTGCGGCCAGGTGACCCGGTCCCGGATCTCCTTGCCCAGCGCCCACCACCCGAACAGCGCTGAGGACATCAGGATGACCGACAGCACCACCCCGGTCATCAACGCCGGGGGGCTGGTGTAGGACAACCGCTCCGGAAGCGGCCGCTCGGTCACAGGCGACACGCCGCGAGCTCGGTCAGCAGGATGCCGCGAGCGCCGGCCTCGTAGAGGCGATCCATGAGCAGGTGTGCCCCTTCACGGGGGACAAGCACCCGCACGGCGCACCAGCCGTCCTTGGCAAGCGCCGACACTGTGGGTCCCTCAACACCAGGCGCCAGTGCGGTGGTGGCGGCCAGATCCTCCTGCGCCACGTTGTAGTCCATCATCAGGTAGTTCTGCGCAACGAGCACGGACGTGAGGCGCGTCTCGAGGCCGGCC
Organism: Tessaracoccus luoxuelianae; assembly: GCF_054483915.1. NCBI lineage: Bacteria > Bacillati > Actinomycetota > Actinomycetes > Propionibacteriales > Propionibacteriaceae > Tessaracoccus > Tessaracoccus luoxuelianae. Next base: position 2,553,156 of record NZ_CM137013.1, read on the forward strand.
ACACCGGGGGGCAGCTTCCCGCCGGCCCGACGGATGAGAACGGCCTCCGACGTGCAGATCGAGTCCCCGAAGAGCTCGAGGCCGGCGCGCTTCAGCGTGGTGCCGGTGTCCACCACATCAGCCACCACGTCCGCGACCCCGAGCCGGATCGCCGACTCCACGGCGCCGTCGAGCTTGACCATCTCCGCGTGGATGCCGAGGTCGTCGAGGTAGACCTGCAGGAGACCCGGATAGGAGGTGGCCACCCGCTTGCCGTGAACGTCCGCGACAGTCATCGACGAGCCTCCGAGCGCCGCGAACCGGAAGCGGGAGCCGCCGAAGCCCAGCGACATCATCTCGGTGGCGGCGGCCGCCGAATCCAGCAGCATGTCGCGGCCGGTGATGCCGACATCGAGGTCCCCTCGGCCGATGTAGACAGCAATGTCGCGGGGGCGCAGGTAGTAGAACTCGACGCCGTGGTCCGCATCGATGAGCGTGAGGTCCTTGGCGTCGGTGCGCTGGCGGTAGCCGGCGGCGCGCAACATGGCGGCGGCCGGCTCGGCGAGGGCGCCCTTGTTGGGGACGGCGATGCGGAGGAGGCGGTCTGTGCTCACGTGGGTGCCTTCGTCAGAGGTAGCGGTAGATGTCGTCGAGGTCCAGATCGAGCGCCAGCATCATCACCTGAAGGTGGTAGAGCAGTTGGCTGATCTCTTCGGCGGCCTGTTCCTTCGACTCGTACTCGGCGGCCATCCACACCTCGGCGGCCTCCTCGACGATCTTCTTGCCGATGCCGTGGACCCCGGCCTCCAGCCGGGCCACCGTCCCCGACCCCTCGGGTCTGGTGCGGGCGGTCTCGGTCAGCTGCTCGAAGAGTTGGTCGAAGGACTTCACGACGCGCAGCCTACCGCCTACAGGCGGATGCCCAGGAGGGCGTCGATGGCGGTGGTCATCTGGCCGATCGCCTCGGTGTCATCGCCCTCCACCGCGAGGCTGGCGGCCACCCAGGTGTCCACGGCGCTGAGCGCCGCGGGGGTGTCCAGGTCCGAGCGGAGTGCGATCCGCATCGCGTCGATGGTCTCCTGCGCCGGCAGGGCGGCGGCGTTGTTGAGGACCCCGCGCCACCTCTCCAGGCGGGAGGTGGCCGAATCCAGCTGGTCGCGGGTCCAGTCCCAGTTGGTGCGGTAGTGGTGGTCGAGCAGCGCGAGACGGATGGCCATCGGGTCCGCTCCGCTGTGGCGCAGTCGGCTGACCAGCTCGAGGTTGCCCTTCGACTTGCTCATCTTCTCTCCGTCGAGGCCCACCATGCCGGAGTGCACGAACGCCTCGGCCATGGGTTCCCGTGAGGCGGTGATCGATTCGGCCGCACACATCTCGTGATGAGGGAACACGAGGTCCGACCCGCCACCCTGCACGTCGAAGGCGGGGCCGAGAAAGCGCAGCGCGATGGCGGTGCACTCGATGTGCCATCCTGGGCGCCCTGCTCCCAACGATGAGGTCCAGCTGGGCTCGTCGGGGCGCGCGAAGCGCCAGACGAGACAGTCCAAGGGGTGTCGCTTCCCGGTGCGGTCGGGGTCGCCGCCGTTGTCCCGGAAGACCTCGATCATGGTGGCCTCGTCGAGGTGGCTGACTCCTCCGAAGCCCTCAGCGGCCACTGTGTTGAAGTACCAGTCGGGGTGTTCGGGGTCCTCGACCTGATAGACCAGCCCGCTCGGCAGCAGCTGCTCGATCAGCTCGATCACGCACGAGATGGACTCCACCGCACCGATGTAGTTGCCTGGGGGGACGACGCGGAGGTCCTCCATGTCGCTGCGGAACAGCTCGATCTGGTCCTCCGCCAGTTCCTCCCACTCCTGGCCGGTGGCGGCGGCGCGCTCGAGCAGCGGGTCGTCGACGTCGGTCACGTTCTGCGTGTAGTCGACGGTGAGTCCCAGGTCGCGCCAGACGCGGTTGACCAGGTCGAACGCCACGTAGGTGTTGGCGTGCCCGAGGTGGGTGGCGTCGTAGGGTGTGATGCCGCAGACGTACATCCGAGCAGTGCCCTCAGTAGGCCCCACTGGCACGAGCTTCCTGGTGGCGGTGTCATACAGGTTGAGCGACTCGGGGACGGTGCCCTCGGACTTCGGGAGACTGGGGACGGCGACGGGGGCCCACGCATACATGGCGCCCAACTTACCGCCTTGGTTGAGAGTTGGTTGAGTGCTAAAGCGGTGGCCAGGGGATGCCCGGCCAGCGCCCACCGGGCACTGGCATACTGCCGGAGGCCAGCAGCGCCTCGGCTCGTGCGACGAGCGCCTCCCACTCCTCGTCGGCCAGCCCGGGCGCGAGAGGGCCGGCCACGGCCGCGGCCCTGGCCACCAGGTCCAGCTCCTCAGGGCTGAGTGGATCCCCCGCCCACCCCCAGATCACCGTGCGGAGTTTCCCCTCCGCATGGAGGCTCACCCCGTGGTCCACACCGGCCAGCGAGCCGCCGCGGTCGATGAGGTGGCTGGCCTTCCTGTCGGCGTTGTTGAGGAGCGCGTCGAAGAGGGCCACCGCCCTCAGCCTGGGGTCGTCGCGGTGGGCCAGCACCACTGGCTGGTCGTCCTCGGTGACGGCGCTGAGGATGGGGAGCCAGGCCTCGGTCAGGTCTTCGGGGCGGAGCAGGTCGATCAGATCGGTCGCCCCGCCCTCCACCCAATGCTGCGCGGATCCCTCCCCGAGGGGGCCGTCCACCCAGACGGTCAGGGGAATCAGGTCCACGGCGAGCTCACGCGCCAGGGAGTAGGCGGCCACCTCGCGGCGGCCGAGCGTCCCCGTCGGGAAGTCCCACAGCGGGGCCTCTCCCGCGACAGGTTTGTACACCCAGCGCGTGTCCTGCCCGTCCACGGCGAGGAACGTGGCGTTGGAGGCGTCAACAAGCCGCCCCACAAGGCGCAGGTCACCCACCGGCCCGGTCATGTGAAGAGTGGTCCCCGATAACCGTTGGAGCGGGGGCAGATGTGACCCTCGGGGTCCACCGGTTGACCGCACGCCGGGCAGGCAGGACGGCCTGAGGCCACCACCAGCTCGGCCCGCGAGGCGAACTCTCTGGCCATGGAGGGGGTGAGCAGGACCTGCAGCAGCGAACTCTCGCCGGACTCGTCGGCCTCTTCGGAGAACAACTCCAGCACCAGCCTGCCGCGCTCCTGGTCCCAGGCCAGGCCGATCGCCGCCGCACGGAAGGCCACCGTCACGGGAGCGTCGAGGGGGCCCATGTCCGCCGAGGCGCCCGCCTCGGGGACGTCGTGGCCCAGCTCGGCCAGCCTGTCCAGCACCTCGCCCACCCGCACGCCCAGCAGCCGTGCCTGCTGCTTCTCGAGCGCAACCGCCGCGAGGCGGCTGCCCTGCGCCACCTGGATGAGGAACAGTCGGTTGCCCGGCTGCCCGATGGTGCCCACGACGCAGCGATCCGGTCTGTTGAACTCCATCAGCATGACGCCCAGCCTAGCCGCGGTGCGCTGGAGGGGGGTCGACGTCGCCGCCACCGACGACGGGGGCCGCGTGCATGGCCAGGAGCCCTGCGAGACTTCCGCCGGCGTTGACACAGAGGACGGTGGGTCTGTGCGCCAGGTACTCCACGACGCTGACCCCGGCGGGACCCACGTGCACCCGCTGGAAGTCGTCGAGCCGCATGCCGAACGCGTGGGCAAGGATGGCCTTGATGGGGTCCCCATGGGAGAACACGACGACCGTGTCTTCATCCGGGTGGCGCTCCGCCAGTTCGGCCACGGCCTCGGTGGTCCGAGCGAACATCTCCATCATCGACTCACCACCCGGGAACGACACCGCCGACGGTGTGGCCTGGATGTCCGCCCACAGCATCTCGTCCTTCAGCGCCGCGAGCTTCGCACCGGTCCACACCCCGTAGTCGCACTCGCTCACGCCGTCGAGGACGGTCGCGTCGGGGAAACCCGCCAGGGCGGCCGTCTCGCGGCAGCGCTGGATGGGTGAGGTGTAGGCCGCCGCGATCCGGGCCTCGGACAGGAGTTCCCCGAGGGCGCGCGCCTGGCCGCGACCCACCTCGTCGAGGGAGACCCCGGGCATCCGGCCCGCCAGCACCCCGTCCGCGTTGGCCGTGGATCGTGCGTGCCGGATCAGGACAACCTTCGTCATGGGCGCCAGCGTAGTCGGCGGTGGGAGCCGCCCCGACGGTACAGTGGCGCCGTCGTTGACGAAGGGACTGTGACGTGGAGTGGTTCGAGGCGATCGTATTGGGCATCGTGCAGGGCCTGACGGAGTTCCTGCCCATCTCCTCCAGCGCCCACGTGTCGATCGTCGGTCAGCTGCTGTTCGACGGCCGAGATCCAGGGGCTGCGTTCACGGCTGTCACCCAGCTCGGCACCGAGACGGCAGTACTGGTCTACTTCCGCCACGACATCTGGCGGATCATCAAGGCCTGGGTCGGCAGCCTGCGCGGCACCGTCGAGAGATCGGACCCCGACGCCCGCATGGGCTGGATGGTCATCCTCGGTTCGGTCCCGATCGTCGTCCTCGGGCTGCTCTTCCAGGACGCCATCGACACCTCTCTACGCAACCTGTGGATCACGGTGGCGATGCTGGCCGGGGTGGCAATCTTCCTGGCCGTCGCCGACACGATGGGGGCGCAGAATACCCGCGAGCTCCGGCAGCTGACCTGGCGCGACGGTGTGCTGTTCGGACTGTTCCAGGCCGCGGCCCTCATCCCGGGGGTGTCGCGATCGGGCGCGACGATCTCCGGTGGCCTCTTCATGGGCTACACGCGTGAGGCCGCCACCCGATACGCCTTCCTCCTGGCAATTCCCGCTGTGTTCGGCTCCGGGCTCTACAAGCTGAAGGACATCGGGACGGACCAGACCACGGCCTGGGGCCCGACCATCGCAGCCACGGTGCTGGCATTCTTCATCGGCTACGCCGTCATCGCCTGGCTGCTGCGCTACATCTCGACGCACAACTTCCGGATCTTCGTGCTCTACCGCCTCATCCTGGCCGCAGTGGTCTCGGTGCTGATCCTCACCGGCGTCCTCTCCGCGTAGGGTCGGGCCTCATGCAGCTCAGACCACTTGGCGCCTCAGGCCTTCACGTCTCCCGCCTCGGGCTCGGCACCATGGCCTGGGGCCGGGACGTGGAGTGGCCCGCGGCCCGTGACCTGCTGGCGGACTTCGTCGACGGCGGCGGCAATCTCGTCGACACCGCGCCCGCATACGGCGCCGGGGTGGCCGAGAAGATGATCGGCAAGGCCCTGGCGGCGGGCCTCGCGCGCGATTCGCTGGTGATCGCCACCAAGGCCGGCTTCGTCATCCGCGACGGGCGGCGCATCATCGACACCTCGCGAGGCGCGCTGCTGAGCGACCTCGAGCAGTCACTGCGGCGGCTCCAGACCGATCACGTGGATCTCTGGCAGGTGCACGCCTGGGGGGAGGCGCCTCTTGATGAGACGCTTTCTGCCCTGGATTCCGCCGTGAGCCGGGGCATGGCGCGCTACGTCGGGGTGTCCAACTTCGTGGGCTGGCAATCGGCGACCGCGGCCACCTGGCAGGCAGCGGACCGGGCGCGCACGCCGATCTCGAGCGTCCAGGTGGAGTATTCGCTGCTGGCCCGGCGAGCCGAGGTGGAGGTGGTGGGCGCGGCCGAACACCACAGGATGGGTGTCCTGGCCTGGTCCGCACTCGGCCGCGGCACGCTCACGGGGAAGTATCGCGGCGGACGGCTTCCGCGCGACTCACGGGCGGCGTCGGACCACTTCGGGTGGTTCCTCGAACCGTATCTCCAGCCGCGCTCGGCGGCCATCGTCGACGCAGTCGCCCACGCCGCGCAGGGGCTCGGCCTCACCGCCACCCAGGTTGCGCTGCTGTGGGTACGCGACGCCCCCCAGGTGGCCTCGGCCCTTGTCGGGCCCCGCACGACGGATCAATTGGCGGAACTGTTGGACGCCGAGGACAAAGTGCTGGTTGCGCCGATCGTGTCAGCCCTCGACGACATCTCGGGTGGGCCGAACGCCTACCGGTGAGGCCCGCTCAGACGAGGTCGAAGGCGACGTGGTGCACGCCCTCGGCGTCGATCTCCAAGGTGAGGATGCCGACGGCGCCGGCCAAGTCCCCTGTGCCGGACCCGGGCACCAATTCGTAGCGCACCTGCTGGTCCCCGTCACGCATCGAACCGAACTGCTGGAACGCCACGCTTCCGGTGCGCCCGCCGATGCGTCCCTCGAACACTTCAAGCGCCACGTAGCCGGCCGTGCCGTCTGCAGGGTTGCCGGCCGACAACATGATCCCCCTGCTGGCGCCCTCTGCCTCACCGGTCCACACCTTGGCGAACTCGAAGCGTCGCGTGCCGGGCAGCAGACCTTCCTCCGGCGTGATCTCGATCTCGAACGTTGCGTTGACGATCATGGTGGCGCCCTCCTCTCCCCCAGCCTAGGCGGATTTGTGCAACCACGGCGGGCGCCTGCTAGAGTTCCTTGTCGCTCCCCCTTGGGGGATCACCACTCGTCCGGGTGGCGGAATAGGTAGACGCGCTAGCTTGAGGTGCTAGTGCCCGTAAAGGGCGTGGAGGTTCAAGTCCTCTCTCGGACACCATTCGAAACCCCCAGTCAATCCGGCAAAAGCCGCTCTGACTGCGGGTTTTGTGTTGCACGATGATCAGACGAGGCTCGGATGACCGCACAGATCTGGCCGACAGCCGGATGTCGCCAGATCGCTGAGTCCGGGTCAGGGGCGCCCTGCGGGAGTCGTCGGCGGCTCATCGGCAGGTCTGGTGCCGCAGTCGACACTAGAGCTGCCAGTTAGCCCTTCGACGCCGAACCAGTCGGACGCCCCGCGTCCCTCCACTGCGGGTAACCGCCCTCCAGCCGAGCGGCTTCACGGCCCGCTTCGCGGAGGCGGGTGACGGCGGTCGACGCCATCACGCAGTAGGGTCCGCGACAATAGGCCACCACGGTGGCGTCGTCGGGCAGTTCGGACAGGCGGTTGGCCAGGTCTGCCAGCGGGATGTTGAGGGCACCGTCGACGTGGCCGGCCGCGAACTCGCTGGAGGGGCGGACGTCGACGAGCACGACCTCGCCGGAGCGACTCAGCTCGTCGAGTTCGTCGAACGCGATCGGGCGGGTGCCATCGGCATCGGCGAAGAAGGCCTCAGTCAGTGCTGATACCTCGGCGATGTGGTTCTCAGCGAGCGTGACCAGAGTGCGGTAGGCGCTCTCCACGCCGGGGTCTGCCAGCCGGTACACCCGGGCGGTGCCCTCGACGCGGCGGCTGACCAGCCCGGCCCCCGACAGGATCTGCAGGTGCCGAGAGGTGTTGGCCACGCTGGCCGAGATCTGCTCGGCCAGTGACTCGACGTTCCGCTCGCCTTGGGCCAGCACGTCGATGATCTCGACCCGTTTCGCGTGCCCGAAGGCCGCCCCCATACGCGCGAAGTGCCTGAACGCCTCGTCCTTGAACTGTCGATCGTCCAAACCCCACACCTCCTCAATCATTCAGGTGAATAGTAGTGCAAGGAACGCGTGGTGGTGCTAGGCCCATTATTCAACCCGATCCTTGAATAAGGAGTTAGAGCGTGAGACTCAACAACCTGGACCTTGACGTCCTGTCCGGCGTGATGGAACGCGGCCGAACTGATCCGTCGGTGTACCGGCTGCACAAGCGCGTCGAGGGCCGATGGAGCTTCACGCCGGGCGAGCCCGCCTACACCGCATCTGTGCAGCACGGGACGGCGTCGACCGACCTGCACGTCGACATCGCGCCCGGCTTTGGCGGGCAGGGGCTGGCGCCGGATCCGCTGCAGTACCTGCTGGCCGGGTTGGGCGCCTGCTACGCCTCCACCCTGGTGACGATCGCCGCCACCGAAGGAATCGCCCTGGACGCGGTCAGCGTGGTCGCCCAGCAGGACGTGAACGTCGCCGCCGTGTACGACGTCGGAGATGCGCCCCTGATGGAGCAGATCAGCGTGACGATGCAGGTCGCCGCGGACGTCGATGACGCCATCCTGACCCGCTGGCAGGACGCCGCACGCGTCAAGTGCCCCTTCGTCTACACGATCCTCAACCCGATCACCCTGACCACCACCGTCGAACGCGCCTGAGACCACCGACCGAGAGGAAACACTCATGAAGGCCCTGATGATCATCAACGGTTCCGCCTACGGGCTGGACTCCACCTTCAACGCCATCCGCCTGGCGGCCGCCATGGCCAAGCGGGACGGCGTCGACATGACCGTCTTCCTGATGGGCGACGGCGTGACCGCCGCCATGGCCGGGCAGAAAACGGCCGACGGCTACTACAAACTCGACCGGATGCTCGGCGGGATCGTGCGCAGCAGTGGGGAGATCCTGTGCTGCGGCACCTGCATGGACGCCCGCGGCATGACCCCCGAGATGCTCGTCCCCGGCGCCCGCCGTTCCACCATGGAAGAACTCGCCGACCACACCCTGGCCGCAGACAAGGTCCTGGTCTTCTGACCAGGAACCCATTGGACGCCGCGGCCACACGGTCCGCGGCGTCCACCCCAGCCACTCCTGACGGCAGGAACGCCAGGGAGTCGTCTCTTTCCGACGCCCGACAGCGGCGGGCATTCCGAATCGCACGGGAGGAACACCGGACATGACCGATCAGCATCCGATTTCGAACGACCACCCGCTCTACCTGGACTACAACGCAACCACGTCCGTGGACCCGCAAGTGTTCACCGCGATGGCTCCGTACCTGACGAGCGAGGGGGGCAACCCCTCGAGCAACCACGCATACGGGGTACGCGCGCGCGCCGCGATGGAGGACGCCCGCGCCAGGGTGGCCGCCCTGATCGGCGCCGACCCGTCCGAGATCGTGTTCACCGGGAGTGGCTCGGAGGCGGACGCCCTCGCCGTCCGCGGCGCGGTCCTGGCCGCGATGACGTCTGATCCGCGGTTCGCCGACGGGGCACGCCCGCACCTCATCACCCAGGCCACCGAGCACCCAGCCGTCCTCGCCGCCTGCCAGGACCTGGCCGAACTGCACGGGGTGGACGTCACCGTGCTCCCAGTGGACGCCGCCGGCCGGGTGGACCCTCACACCGTCGAGGCCGCCATGACCCCCGCCACCGTGCTGGTCACGGTCATGCACGCCAACAACGAGACCGGGACCATGCAGCCCATCCGCGAGATCGCGGAGATCACTCGCGCCCGCGGGGTTCTGCTGCACACCGACGCCGCCCAGTCCGTCGGGAAGGTTCCGGTGAACGTGGGCGAGTTGGGGGTCGACCTGCTCACCGTGGTCGGGCACAAGATGTATGCGCCCAAGGGGGTGGCCGCGCTGTACGTGCGCGACGGCGTCGCCCTCCGCCCGCTCATCGGCGGAGGCGGGCAGGAGCACGGACTGCGGGCGGGAACGGAGAACGTGGCCTACGCCGTCGGGCTCGGACGGGCGGCGGACCTCGCCGCAGAGGCGCTGGCCGGCGGGGAAACCGCCCGACTGGAAGGCCTGAGGGACCACCTCGAGGCGCGGCTGCGGGAACTCCTCCCCGGACGGGTGTGGCTGAACGGGCCTAGGGCGGAGCGGCTCCCTAACACCCTCAACGTGCGGATCGACGGCCTACGCGCGCTTTCGCTGCTCGCGGCGGTGCCGTCGGTGGCGGCGTCGGCAGGGTCGGCGTGCCACTCGGGGCAGGACCGACCCTCCCCTGTGCTGACCGCGATGGGGATCGGGGAGGCGGAGGCGCTCACGGCCGTCCGACTGAGCGTTGGGCGGTGGACCACCGACACCGACATCGACACAGCGGCCGAGGTCATCGCTCGCGCAGCACGCTCTCCAGCGTGATCGGCACAACCCTTCCAGGGTTGAAGACCAGGACCCGACGCATGCGCGTCGGCAAGGAGGGCCGCTGCAGACGGACGGCTGTCAGGTTCGTCCCTGCTGACCTCGGCGCAGGGACGCCCGCAATGCCAGCCGCGCCAGTTGCTCAGTCGGTTGGGCAAGGTGCCGGCCGAGGGTGGAGCCGACGGAGCTACCGAGGGCCAGCATGACCCCCGTCACAGCGGCGAGAAGAAACAGCTCTCCGGCCGTGTCACCGGGCTCCACCGCGGGCATCCCGACGACAAGGTGGAATAGGCCGCGGTAGAGGATCAGGCCGGGCATGAGGGGCACGATGCCGACGGTCACGATCGCGATGGCGGGCAGGCGCATCCATCGCCCGACGGGGTGGGCGAACACCGCCACGACGGCGGCCGCACCCCCGGCCGCGACCGCATAGTCGCCGCCGACGAGCGGCAACAGCAGCAAGTACACCATCCACCCCAGGCCGCCCCCCATGCCGGCTACCAGGGCCCCACGAGGGCCGAACCTTCCGAACAGACCCACGGCGGTGGCGAAGATCGAGGCCGCGGCGACCTGCACGGCGGGGTGGTGCGGCGGTATGGACTCCGGCGCCAGGTATGCGGGCACCCCCAGCCGCACGCCGAGCCACAGCACGGCTACGACGCCGAGGATGAGCCCGCCCGTGCGCATCACCAGGTCGACGATGCGCGCGGCGGCGGTGATGTAGTAGCCGTCCAGTGCGTCCTGCGCGGCCCCGACGACGCCCAGGCCGGCCAGCATCGTGACCATGCCGGCGGCCACCACCAGCGACGGCGACAGTGCCCACAGGTCGGTGACGCCCTGGGACCGCAGGAACATGAGGGCGATGGCCAGCATCATCGGGATCGCCCCCGCCACGACCTGGGCATAGAAGTAGGACGCGTTCGTCCGCGCGAGCCGCGCGGTGACTTCGTGCACCAGCAGGGTGGCGAGCCCCGCCACCCCGATCTCCAGTGGCACACCACCCAGGAGTGCCGTGATGCTGGCGCCTTGGGTGAAGGCAACCAGTGCGGTCACCCAGCGCCGGTAGACGCCGGCTCGCGACTGCCACAGGACCAACTCCTGAGTGGCCCGGTCGACCGACCGCTCTCCCCGCGCGACTGCGCCCACGACCGATTCCAGGTGCGCGAGGCGTGCGTAGTCGCGGTCGAGCGCCGGCACCGTGCGGAACAGGTTCAGCGGGATGCCCTCCCTGTCGGCCTCCGTGCACGCCACTGTGACCGCTGTGTAGGTGACGTCAACCTGGAAGCGGACGCCGTGTGCCAGACCGAGCCGCAGGATCATCTCGGTGGCTTGGGACGCCGACGCACCGGAAACCAGCGCGGTCGCCCCGACCCTGGTCGCCAGGGACACGAGGGGAAGCCGGTCGGGGGCGACCTCGGGTTCGGCCTCGGGCTCGCTTGCCTGTGCCCGTTCGCGCAGCAGGCGTTCCACCCACCATCGGCGATGCGGGTGGCCGGTCTCCGGCCGCGGGACAGGAGCGGGCGCACTCATGGTGCCCCCCCCTTTCCGTCGGGGACAGTGGAGGCGAAACGATCAACCACATTACCGGCCGGGTGCCGCCTGCGTCGAACAAGTGAGTTCACGGCTGCCCGAGCCCTGCCGCAGGACGCCGGCCCAGAGGCGATGCGCCGTCGACTATTGCGGGCGTCTCAGGGAATGATCACGGTCAGCGCTGGAGTCGTCTCGCCGCCCGCACGAACGGCTGCCGGAAAACCCACCTCGCCCCTCCCCGCGGGCCGGCTGCCGGCCGTGGGTTAGCATCCTTCATGACCCCATACCTGGAGACCCGACGACTCGTCCGGACGTTCGTGGCTGAGTGGCCGGTCCGAATCGATGGCGACGAGGACGGCGACGTCGAGTATGCGCTCACCCTCCACCAGTGGCAGGTAACGCCTTGACCGCGACAGACCCCAGGACCCGGCCGCTGCGCATCCTCTTCCACGCGCCCCAGATCCCCAACAACACGGGCGCGACGATGCGGCTGGCGGCTGTGACCGGCGCCGAACTGCACCTGGCCCGACCACTCGGGTTCGACATGGACGACGCCAAGCTGCGCCGCGCCGGCCTGGACTATCGAGACGAGGCCGCCACCTTCGTCCACGAATCGCTGGCCGCCGCCTACGGCGCTCTGCTGCCGGCGCGCGTGTTCGCCTTCACCGCCCACGCCGAGGATGCCTACACCGACGTGTCCTACGCGCCCGGGGACGTTCTCCTCTTCGGTCCCGAACCCACGGGACTGGCCGCTGACGTGTTGGCCGATCCTCGCATCACCGAGCGCGTGCGTATCCCGATGCGGCCCGGAATGCGTTCACTGAACCTGGCCAACGCCGCCGCCATCGCCGTCTACGAGGCGTGGCGCCAACTTGGACACCACGGAGCCGCCTGAGCGTGCCTCAGGCCATGGACGCCGCGTAGATCTCCGCGATGGAGCTGCCCAGGACCCGGTCGAACTCCTCGTCGGACTGATTGATGTTCAGACCCTCCATCAGAGCGCGCGCAAAGCTGGCCACCACGCCGTGTTGCCTGGCCAGGCGCTCCGTGGCCTCCGCGCGGGAGTACCCGCCCGAGAGCGCGAACACGCGCAGCACCCGCGGGTGCGCCACCAGGTCCGCGTACAGGTCGTCGTGCTCCGGCAGGGTGAGCTTCAGCATGACCCGCTCCCCCTCAGGCAGGTCGTCCAGACCCACCGCGAGCAGATCGTGGACATGCCGTTCTGCCTCCGCCTTGTGGGGTGAGGTGATGTCCACCTCCGGCTCCAGGATCGGCACCAGACCCGCGGCGAGGATGCGGCGTCCGAGGTAGAGCTGCTGCGCGACGGCGGCCTCAGCCCCCGCCCCCGGTGCCCGCACCACCGACCGCATCTTCGTGCCGAAGACGCCCTTGGCGAGTGCGTCGGCAAGCACCTCGTCGAGTCCGTCGATGTCCTTCATCAGCTGGGCTCCGTCGCGCTCCTCCACCAACCCCTTGTCCACCTTGAGGATGGGCACGATGTGCTTGGCCTCCCACAGGTATTCCGGCGTGGGACGGCCGTCCACCTGACGGTCCACGGTGTGGGCGAAGAGGATGGTGGCGAGGATCCGGTCGCCGTCGAAACTGGGACTCGCCATGATCCGGGAGCGCATCGCGTGCACCTTCTCGAACATCTCGGCCTCATCGACCCACGCCTCCACGCCGTAGCGCTGCAGCGTCCGTGGCGTGCTGCCGCCGCTCTGATCCAACGCGGCCACGAAGCCTGGGGCCTCGGCCATCTTCTGATACTGCTGCTCGAACATGTTCAGCCTCCTCGTCACACTGCGAACGTGAGGGGGGCGGCAGGCGGTCGGGCGTCGTCGCCCGCTCTCTCTTCTTCAGTCTCCCACCGCCGGGCCGCGGGTGGGCTGAAACCGCCGCACGCGGTCTGCATTGGGGGTAGCGTCGATCCCCCAGCAAGAGGAGCGAGGCCATGATGAGCACCCACCCGGACGATGAGGTCTACGACCCTGAGATCCACCCGAGCCAGGACATCCTGGACCCAGATGCCGGCCCAGGACACAGCGTGCTGGATCCCGACGCGGGCGGGCATCAGCACCATCCCACCTCGAGCGAACTGCCGGGAGACTCCCTGGGTGGGCTGACCAACGCGGAGAGCGAGTCCCGCTTCGATTGATCTTTCGCGGGCCCGGCCACGTCGCCGGCCACCGGCCAGGCGCTACCGTTGGAGAATCGACGACGAAGGGTGACCATCATGGGTTTTCTCGACAAGCTGCTGCGGCGCGACACCGGCGACGACGACGGCGAGGTCATCCTGTCGCCCTTCAGCCCGGAGAGCGTCCGGCCCTACCTGAGCGATCTCATCGAGGCGCTCAGCGCCCTGACCGAGGCCATGGACTCAGAGGGTGCGCCCCTGTCCAACCCGGGGTGGCGTGGGCGGCTGCACGACCTTCGTGAGGCACACGGCGGGTTGCGCATGCTGGCCAGGCGCACGAACTTCACCAAGGAGGACCTGTACGAGGAGTTGACGTGCGTCAGGCCCCTCTACCGTGGTGATCCGCCGAAGGACTTCGCCCACCTCGCCCCACTCAACGACCGGGTGGTCGAGGCCATCGAGTCGGTGCACCGGGCCGCCGCATCCTAAAGGAGGTCAATCGCGCTTGAGGGGGGACCCCCGCTTTGTCCGGACCAGTGCGAAGTCCATAGTGAACCATGGCGACTTTCGCGGACACCGCAGCTATCAACCTCCGCCTCGGCCTGCTCGGGCTCCCGCTGCCCTCTGAGGGTGCGGCCGGGCGCGCAGTGGATCTGGTCCGGCCCATCCTGGCGCGGCAACGCGAACTCAACAGGCGCCTCGCCCACCGGCTACCCGCCGTCGACACCCGAATCCAGAACTTTCTCGATTCCTACCTCGACGGAACCGGGGCCCAGCCCTGCCTGCCGCGACAGACCCTGGTACTCGATCAGGCCGGGCTGGCACGCGAGATGTCGCTGCCCGTCGACGGTGACACGTTCACCTCGGAGCTCCTCACCAGCTACCGCCTCGTCAACGGCATCCTGCACAACCCGGCCAACGACCGTCGCACCACCAAGGGCGTGTTCCACATCGCCGAGGGTGGCCTCCCCATTCAGGACGACAAGATCGCGGTTCCCCGCGGTGTCTTCGGGCGGTTGATGGAGCAGGCGTTCCTTCCGCCCGACGAGGCCATGGTGCTGCCCTACACCGCCGCGCAGCCGGATCAGCCGAAATGCTGGGTCTCGCTGCTGCTGCGCCCGATCGTCGTCCCAGCCGTGCCCGGCTACACCGTCGAACGCCGGATGGAGACCCGCTTCATCGCACCAGCCACGTTGATGGCAAACCTCGACTTCGTGGAGGGCATCTTCGGCAACGGCGGCGACCCCTACCTGCCGGAGAACGACGGCTCGCTCAACCCCGCCGAGTGGACCGGGCACACCGGCCTCGTGGTCCTGGCCCCGCACCTCACCCGGCTCACCAAGAAGGAACTGGGGCTCCCCCACTACGACGACGCCAGCCAACGCCAGCGCCGCGACGGGATGTGCTGGCGCGACGAGAACGAGCTGTACAACAACGGCTCCGCGTTCAAAGCCTGCGCCAGGGACGAGCGGGGCGTCATCGTCACCGTCATCGCGGACAACTACTTCGGCTACTGCAAGAAGGAGGTCAAGGCGCAGATCAGCTATTCGGCCAACCTCCTCGGCATGGTCGAGGAGGAGCATTCGGGCGGCGCCATCACCTTCCCCCGCTACAACCTTGGCCAGACCTACACCCACACCTACGGGGACCCGTCCTACCGCCTGGACGACGTCATCGCCCGGAACCCGGAGCGCTTCGCGCGGCAACCGGAGGGGCACGCCCTGGACCTTGAGCAGCCACACATCGTGCTCGTGCCGGAGTTGGCCACCTTCTCCCTGCGCGACAGCACCATCACCTGGGGCAGAGACGGAGCTGCGAGCACGATCGCACTGCGGGCCGACACCTATTACGTCAGCCCCGACGGCTACGTCGTCGAACTGGCCCACATCGAGGCCGACGGCGCCCAGTGGACGCTGCTCGGCACCTCCCCCATCGCCACGTCGTGCCACAAGCCGGCCACGGTCTCCGGGGGCGGCAAGTCCGAGATCTCAAAGTCCATCACGGACGCGTTCGTGTTCGGTAACGCCTACGTGGCGGACTTCGTCGAGGACATGGCCCAGGTGGACGCCATCGTGGTCCGCGACTTCTCGCAACGCTTCCTCGATCCCGCCGCCGCCGATTTCCGCCCGCTCCTGTCCGATGAGCGCTCCGTGGGCAGCGTGATCAAGCTGCTCACCCCGAGCCCCGACTACACCGACGAGTACAACGCCTGGGTGGAGTCCATCCCACACCACATCAAGGAACTGGTGTTCGTCGTCAAGCGCTTCTACCGCCCCGAGTGGGGCGGCGAGTGGGCCCCCCACTTCTCGGTGGGGCGCATCAACGGACGGGCGGGGCACGCGCTGCGCCTCGACGGCGACAAGATCACCGTCAACATGCTGCGCGTGGGATTCGCCCCTGACGGGTCTTGGCGCCTGTTCGGCCTCAGGCACGACTTCCACCCCGCCGCGAAGGTGCAGACAGAAGACGACATCACCGCCAGCATCGTGGTCCCAGGCACGGTCGCCGGGCGCGAGGACGGCCTGTCGAGGAAGTACGTCACCAACTGCGAACAGCTCCTGTTCCAGCGGCCCGACGATGCGATCCACCGCGGCTACGACAGGCAGGCAGAGTTCGACATCGCCGGCGGCGCCTTCCTCAGCAACTTCGAGCCGTTGACCACTGCGGACGCCCGCGAGCTCGTCGACGACGCCATCGCGTTCTCCACCTTCTCCAAGCCCATCCAGGAGCTGATCCGGAGAGTGGCCAAGGGCGGCGAGGGGGTCCCCGGCTACTTCGTCTCCTCGGCGCACCCGCGGCTGATCAACGGCGCGCGGTCCAAGAATCCCCGCTACCTTCAGGTCCGACAGGACATCGCCCGTCCCAAGGAGACGGTGCTGGCCGAGATGGTGGCACGGCTCCATCGGAGGCTGGCCATGGCCGAGCCGCTGCGTCTCCCCGTGGACGTGGTGGCGGCGGGTCGGCGCAACAACGCGGCGGAGGACGGCGTGCCGCCGCTGTGCGCCTACGCCCCGCTCCACTACATGGAGTTGCCCGAGCTGTTCATGGAATTCATCTCGTCGATGACCGGCAAGTCGCCTTCGACGACGGGGGCCGGTTCAGAGGGCGCGATGACCAAAGGTCCGTTCAACGCCCTGCCCTCGGTGATCGACCTCAACGCCGCGTTCCTGTCGTTCGCGCTGACCGGCTACGACGGCTGGCTCTCCAGCGCCGGTGTGATCGGCCCCAACGTGCGGGTCGATCACGACATCTCGCTCCTGGTGCCGGAGGTGTTCTCCCGGATGACGCCCGAGGAGCGAGACGCCCGATGCCTCATCGCCGAGGGTGCGCTCGAGCAGGTCCCTGACTTCGAGCATGAGGGCGAGCTCATCGAGGCCAGCCGGCTCGGCTACCGCATGACGTCGAAGTTCCAGGCCAAGTACTTCGGCCGGATCTTCATGCACCCACACGTGGTGTTCTCGGAGAACATGCTGCAACCCGAGTTGCAGGACGTGGCGGCCTACGTCGCCTCCGTGCGCACCATCGTGACCACGCACAAGCGGGTCGCCCAGTCCTACCTCGACGACGGCACGGTCGCCCTGGCCGTTCCGCCGATCAGGGCGCTACTGGAGATCATGGCCACCGGCGAGTCCGACGGGATGACCCTGCACGACGAGCGGTTCCGCCGCCTCTTCGACCGCGAGGACGTGCTGTCCTCGGCGTGGTACCGCGCCCGGTTGGAGTCGCAGAGCGAGTCGGACTCGACGCACCAACGCAACGCGGTGGCGGCCATGACGAAGTTCATCGAGGAACCCACCAATGCTGCGGCGGCGGAGCGGCTCGGCATCGGCCAGCGGATCGACGCGATGAAGGCACGGCTGGAGACGTCCACCCGCCCCGGCGCAGCTGAGGAACTCGCCGGCACGCTCGGCCGTCAGGTCACGTGGCAGCTGGGATGAGCGTCTCGACGAGCTCGGGGGTGAGCTCGTTGAGACTCCCGAGAACGGTCGTCCGGGCGAGGAGCTCGGCCGCCGGCGGGTGGAAGTGCGGGGGGACTGCCACCACGGCCATCCCCGCGGCCAGCGCCGAGAGGAGTCCGTTGGGCGCGTCCTCGACGGCGACGCTGAGCCGGGGATCTGCCCCCAGGAGTTCGCAGGCGCGCAGGTAGCCGTCCGGGGAGGGCTTCCCGCGTGCCACCTCCTCGGTGGACACGGTGGCCGTCAACACGTCAGTCAGGCCCATCACCTCCACCGCCGCGTCGATCAGCAGCCGTGGCGACGAGCTCGCGATCGCCACAGGGCAGAGCTCGGCCATGCGCCGGACCGATTCCACAGCGCCTGGCAGCAACGTGATCCCGCCACGATAGTGCTCGGCCATCGCCTCCACCGTGAGCCGGGCCGCCTCCTCGGGCGCGACGGGCAGCCCCACAGTGTGCACGAGGAAGGAGCTCCACTCCTGGGTGCTCATCCCCATCATCGCCTGGGTGGCGCCGTCGGGCCACGGGAGGCCGGCGTCAGTCGCGAGGCCGCGCCTCACCACGTCCCACACGGCCTCAGTGTCGGTCAACGTGCCGTCCATGTCGAAGACGAGGGCCTGGGGCAGCATGCGCGCTCCTCGAGGGTAGGGGTGAGGCCCAGCCTAGCGGTGGGGTAATGTGTCGCCGTTGGCAGGTGAATCCGGTGCGATCCCGGAACTGTCGCGCAACCGTGAACCCACCTGTGGGGAGTCGGACCGCCGGTCAACACAGAGGTCGTTTCACTTCCGTCGCGAACCAGCGGAGAACCCTTGGCCGACGGACCAACGGATAGAGGTCCACATGTCCCCCATCACCACGCGCCGCTGGGCGCTTCCTCTCGCTGCCCTGCTGGCGGTCGGGCTCTCAGGCCTCGCGCCCCACGCATCGGCCGACGAAACGGCAGTGGCCTGCGTCGATGCCGGCAACGTCTGGGTGCACGTGGAGCACGAAGAGGTCACCGGCGCCTGCGCCACCGAGTTCGCCACCGCCACCGAGGCCATGGTCAGCACCGGGCTGGCGGCGGACCAGGGAGCGTTCTTCATCACCGTCGACGGCGTCACAGCCGAGGACCCGCAGTGGTGGAGCCTGTGGACCGCGTCGGTCGAGGACGGGCAGCTGGGCGAATGGGTGTTCGCGCAGGTCGGTGCCGGGGATCTGGTGCCCGAGGCCGGACAGGTGATCGGCTGGCGCCTCCTCGAGGACTACAACCAGCCGCAGGAAGCCCCTCAGTTCAACCCCCTCTCCGATGAGGCCGCCGAGCCTGAGGACTCCTCCGCCGCACCGTCGGAGTCCGTCCCAGCAACGACACCCGATGCCTCCTCGGCCGCACCGGATGCGTCGGCGTCCCCCATCGCCTCGGCGGATGCCTCCGCGCCGGCCACGGACGCCGAAGACGACGAGCCCGCTTCTGGAGTGCCCACCGGCACCATCATCGGGATCGGCGTGGTGGTGGCCCTGGCCGCCGCCGGTGGCCTGGTGTGGTGGCGACGCCGCGGACAGTGATGTCGCGGCCGAGGCTGCCGCGCCAGCTCCACCCGTTCTCGTGGTGGGCCTGGGCGCTGGCGCTGGCAGCTGCCGCCTCCATGACCACCAACCCACTGCTCCTGACGGGGCTCATCGCCGTCGCCTGCGTAGTCACCCTCTCCAAGCGGGGCGACAGCCCGTGGGCGAAGTCCTTCTCGCTCTACCTGTGGTTGGCCCTGTTCATCGTGGTGCTGCGGGTGGTCTTCCGGATCATCTTCGGCGGCGGCGACGGGCCCACCATCCTGTTCACGCTGCCGGAGGTGCCCCTTCCCTCCTGGGTGACGGGCATCCGGTTGCTCGGCCCGGTGTCGCTTGAATCGCTCCTCGCGGGGCTCTATGACGGATTGAGGTTGGCCACGATCGTGGTGTGCATCGGTGCGGCCAATGCCCTGGCCAACCCCAGGAAGTTGCTGGCAAGCCTGCCCGGCGCCTTCTACGAGGCCGGCACTGTGCTCGTCGTGGCTGTGAGCGCCCTTCCCCAACTCGGTGAATCCCTGCAACGTGTGCTGCGCGCCCGACGACTACGCCGCAGCCCTGACGGGACCAACCGACGGGCGAAGCTGCGCGCGGTTGAGACCATCATCGTTCCCGTTCTCTCCGATGCGCTGGAGCGCTCACTCTCCCTCGCAGCATCGATGGATGTCCGGGGGTTCGGCCGGGCAGGCACCTCCTCGCGGGGCCAACGCAGGCTGTCGCTGGCTCTCGGCCTGCTGGCCATGATGCTGCTGGCGGTGTGGTCGTTCCGGTTCCTGGCCCGTTCCCCTGACTATCCGGTGTTCGGGATTCCGCTGCTGGCAGCCGGCCTCCTCCTGGGCGGTCTGGCCGCCGCTGCCGCTGCGCTCCGGGTCTCGGGGGCCTCCGTCCGCCGCACCCAGTACCGGCCCATCCCCTGGAGTGTGGATGAGAGCCTCGTCCTCGCCTCGGGCGTGGGCGCCGCCGCGGTCGTGAGCTGGGTAGGGTCGGGAGACGACGCCGCCGTCCTCTTCCCAACGCTCGTCCCGCTGGCGTGGCCGACCCTCACACCCCTCCTCGCGGGAGCACTTGCGGTGGCGTTCCTCCCCGCTCTCCTGGCGCCGGAACCGGTCACGGTGAGGACCGCCCGATGATCAGTTTCGACGACATCTCCTTCCGCTACGCCGCCAACGACACCCTGAGGCTCAACGGTGTGAGCTTCACCATCGACGAGGGCGAACTGTGCCTCGTCGTCGGCCCCACGGGGTGCGGTAAGTCAACGCTGCTCGGCTGCATCAACAACCTCGTCCCCCGCTTCACCGGAGGGGTGCGCACCGGCCGCATCCGGATCGACGGCCGCGACACCACCTTTCTCCCGCCCCGCGAGCTCGCCACGACGGTGGGCTACGTGGGCCAGGACCCGCTGGCCGGTTTCGTCACCGACACCGTCGAGGACGAGATCGCCTACTCCATGGAACAACTCGGGTTCGCCGCTGTGGAGATGCGGCGCCGCGTGGAGGAAACGCTCGACCTGTTGGGCATCGCCGAGCTGCGGTCGCGGGCGCTGCGCACCCTCTCCGGAGGCCAACAGCAGCGGGTGGCGATCGCCAGCGTGCTGGCCAGCTCACCGAAGGTTCTCGTCCTGGACGAGCCCACCTCCGCACTGGACCCGATCGCGGCGGAGGAAGTCCTGGCGATCATCAGCCGGTTGGTGCGGGATCTTGGCACCACCGTCGTCATCGCCGAGCACCGCATGGAGCGGGTGATCGAGTTTGCCGACAGCGTGCTCCTGGTGGGACGCACGGTCCTGCATGGCCCCACTCGGGACGTGCTGGAACTGTCTCCCATCAAACCGCCGCTGGTGGAGCTCGGCGCCAGGCTGGGATGGTCGCCCCTCCCCCTGACGATCCGTGAGGCGAGGCGTCCAGGCTCCGAGCAGCGCCGCGCATGGCTCGAGCTCCCCCCTGCGCTTCCCACGGCACCGCCCCCGGGGCGGCGCGTGCTGGCCGGCCACGGCCTCGTGGTCCGGTACGGCGAGACTGTCGCGGTGTCCGATGTCGACCTCAGCCTGCACGCAGGAGAGGTGACGGCCCTGATGGGGCGCAACGGCTGCGGCAAGTCCAGCCTGATGTGGGCCCTTCACGGCGCGGGACGCCGTGACGCCGGCCGAGTGACCCTCACGGATGGGGCCAGGGTCGCCCTCGTCCCGCAGACTCCGACCGACCTGTTGTACCTGGCCACCGTGGAGGCGGAATGCCTGGCCGGCGATCAGGCCGCCGGGCTCCCGGAGGGGACAACCGCGGCCCTCCTCCGGCGCCTGGTCCCAGGCATCGACCCCCAAGCCCACCCCCGCGACCTTTCCGAGGGGCAGAAGCTCGCTGTGGTGCTGGCCGTGGAACTGGCGGGCAACCCCCCAGTGGTGCTGCTCGATGAACCCACCCGAGGCCTGGACTACGCGGCCAAGGCCGTGCTCGCCGACATCGTCGCCGCGATGGCGGCCGAGGGCCGGGCCGTGATGATCGCCACCCATGACGTGGAGATGGTGGCTCAGAGCTGCTCCCGCGTGGTGGTGATGGCTGAGGGCGAGGTGGTTTCGGACGGGCCCACCCGCGACATCCTCGCCGGCTCGGCGCTGTTGGCCACGCAGGTGGCCAAGGTGGCCAATCCGATCCCCATCCTGACAGTGCAGGAGTACCTCGATGCGCGATGAATCCACCGTGACGATTCCCGCTCCGCTCGTCGGCGTCCAGCTGGGCTGGCGGACCTGGGCGGTGATAGGCGCCTCATCCCTGTTAGGGCTGTTCGCGATCGGATGGCCTCTCCTCATCCCTGCCATCGGGGTCACCCCCCAGCACACGGGCGACGCGCCGTTCGTCTTCGCCGCCCTGCTTCCGGTGGTGCTTCTGCTGGTGGTGGCCCAGGTGAGCGAGGGCGGCCTCGATGCGCGGTCGCTGGCTGTGCTCGGCGTGCTGTCCGCCCTGAACGCGGCACTCAGGCCGGCGCTGGGCCCCGGCACGGCCGGCCTGGAGTCCGCCTTCTTCCTGTTGATCCTTGCAGGGAGGGTCTTCGGCCCCGGGTTCGGCTATCTGCTGGGCTTCCTGTCGATGTTCGCCTCCGCGCTGCTGACGGCCGGGGTGGGGCCGTGGTTGCCGTTCCAGATGTTGGGGGCCGCATGGATCGGCCTGGGGGCGGGGCTGCTCCCCAAGCGGGTGCGGGGCGGGGCCGAGGTGGCCATGCTGGGCGCCTTCGGCGTCATCTCCGCCTACGCTTACGGCGCGCTGATGAACATGTGGTTCTGGCCGTTCATCACGGGGATCGACGGTGGCGCGGGCAGCCTCGACTACGTCGCCGGAGCCCCGATGACGGAGAACCTGGCCCGGTTCGGCTGGTTCACCCTGATCACGTCCACCGGAGGTTGGGACACGGGCCGGGCGATCAGCACACTGCTGGCGATCGTGCTCCTCGGGCGCCCCGTCCTCGTCGTCCTGAGGCGAGCCTCTGGGATGGGACGGATCGTGGCGGGGAGTCGTCTTCAGGCCGGGACGACCGAAGGGCTCGTCTCCGCCCGGGAGCAGCTGTCCCCTGCCACCGCCGAGAGGGTTTAGCGACAGCGCCCCGGGAGGCGGAAACCGCCTTCCTCCCCTTCCGCCAGCCAACCGGATTCGACGAGTTCGGCCGCGTTGGCCAACGCCTCCACCATGGTCTGGCCTGTGCGGGCCGCCAATTCCGATGCCGTCACCTCCTCGCGGGTGTGCACGGCTTCCCTGATCTCCCTGAGCGGTGAGGCCAGCGTGTCCATCGGCCGGTTCGCCCCTCTCCCGGAGGGCTCCGGCGCGGTTCCGAGGGGGGCCAGCAGCGCAAGGATCTCCTGGGCGGTGGACACCAGCACCGCCTCGCCGTCGCGGATGAGTCGATGGGGTGTGGCTGACAACGACGAGGTGATGGGCCCAGGCACTGCCATCACGTGACGCCCCAGCGCCAGGCCCCAGGAGGCCGTGTTCTTCGCCCCGGAGCGCGAGGAGGCCTCGACGACCACCACGGCTTCCGACAGGGCTGCGATGAGCCGGTTCCTGGCGAGGAAGGCGTATCTGGTGGGCCGAGCCCCGGGGGGGAGCTCGGAGAGCAGTGCTCCGGATCCTGCCACCGCCTGCGCGAGGCGCGCGTTGGCGGTGGGGTACGGGTCATCCAGTCCGCTGGCGACCACAGCGGCCGTGAGTCCCTGGACCCCCAGGGCGCCGCGGTGGGCGGCCGCATCCACCCCGAAGGCCAACCCGGAGATGACCGGAGTGCCTGCTGCCGCGAGGTCTGCGGCGAGTGTGATGGATGCTTGCTCCCCGTACGAGGTGCAGGCCCTGGCCCCGACCACAGCCACGCCACCCTCCAGGCCCTCCAACGAGGCGCCGCGTACCCAGAGCCCGAGCGGCGGCCCGGTCTGCCCAGCGACGTTGGCCCTGTAGAGGTCACCGAGCCGGGCGGGCCACTCCTGGTCCGAGGGGATGAGAAAGCGGGCCCCGCACGCCGCGGCCGCACGCTCCACGAGGCCCGTGTCCACCAGGGCTGCCTTGCGTGACAGCGCCCCACCGTCGGGTTGCGCCAGGAGGCCGCGCCACACGTCCACTGCGCCGAACTCCTCCACAGCCTTGACCAGCGGGGGCGAGCCCAGGGGCTGGAGGGAGCAGAGACCCATCCGGGCCGTGCGTTCAGTGACGCTCATGCGGCGCCCCTCCGCTGCTCGCCCTGCCTGAGGTGGAGCGCGGCCCGCAGCTCACGGCTGCCCACCCTGTCCCGGCCGGCGAGGTCCGTGAGGGTCCAGGCCAGCCTGATCACCTTGTCCACACCTCGGGCGCTGAGCACACCCCTCTGGAGCGCCGTGTTCAGCACGCCGAGATCCGTCGGGAGGCTCAGCTGCTGGCGGAGATAAGGGCCCGGCACCTCACCGTTGGTGGACCACGGCGTGTCTGCAAGGCGGCGACGCTGCCTGTCACGGGCCTCCACCACCCGCGACAGCACCGTGGCGCTGGACTCGGCGCTGCCAGAGGCCACGTCCAGCAGGACCCTGTTGATGCCCGCCATCTGGTGCTTGATGTCGATTCTGTCCAGGATGGGCCCGCTCATCCGCTCCTGGTACCGTCGCACTCTCATCGGATCGCAGGTGCACTCCATGCCAGCCACGCCATGGGAGCCGCAGGGACACGGATTGGCGGCCATGATGAGCTGGAATCGGGCAGGAAACGTGGTGGTGTGCCTGGCCCTGCTCACCGTGATGGTGCCGTCCTCCAGGGGGGTCCGCAGGGCGTCGAGTTTGGCACCGAAATCTGGAGCCTCATCCAGGAAGAGCACGCCACGGTGCGCCATCGAGATCGCCCCGGGTTTGAGTTCGGAAGTGCCGCCACCCACGAGCGCCACCGGGGTCACGGAGTGGTGCGGGTCCGCATAGGGTGGCCGTTGGATGAGCCCTGTGAGCTCCCGGCCGGCCAGGGAGTGGATGGCGGAGACCTCCACCGCCTCCTGTTCCGCCAGGTCCGGGAGGATGGATGGAAGGCGGGCCGCGAGCATGGTCTTGCCCACGCCTGGAGAGCCATGGAGGAACAGGTGGTGCCGCCCGGCGGCAGCCACCTCCAGGGCGAACTTGCCGTCCTGGTGACCGACGACGTCTGCCAGGTCAGGGGTGAAGCCCGCGGGGCCTTCGAGGGGAGGCGAGGACGCGGGGGCGGCCTCAGTGGGGTTGAAGACCGGCTTGCCCTCCAGCAGATCGACAACCTCGGCAAGCCGGCCGGCCCCCCACACGGTGAGGCCCGGCACGAGGGACGCCTCAGCCTGTTGACCCGCAGGCACGATCGCCCGTTCGAATCCCGCCTTGGCCGCCGCAAGCATCGCGGGGAGCACCCCGCGGACCTTGCGGATCCGGCCATCCAGGCCCAGTTCGCCCACCAGGACTGTGCGGGTGTCCGAGACGAGTTCCATCTGGCCCTCCGCGATGAGCGCCGCCACGGCGATGGCCACGTCGTAGTGGGTGCCGGCCTTCGGGAGGCCCGCAGGCGACAGATTGATGGTGACCAGCCCCGGGGGCCAGGACAAGCCGGTGGCCAGGACGGCTGCCCGCACCCGCGCCTTGGCCTCGCTCAGCGCGGCGTCGGGAAGACCCACCAGCTGAACTCTCGGCAGCCCGCCTCCCTTGGCGGCCTCAACCTCGACAGGAAAGCCGTTGATCCCGGACAGTGCCACCGACCACACCCGTCGGCCTACCATTCGTCGATCCCTCGAGCGTAGGTGAACTCGCATTCGCCACCGCGCGGCCAGAGCACGCCGATGCCATCCACGCGGATGAGCTTGGGGCGCAACCCTGACTGCCTGACGTACAGCGCGGCAAGCCTGCGCAACCGGCAGGCCTTCGCGTAGGTGATGGTCTCAATCGGCGAGCCGAAGCCCAACCCTGAGCGTGACTTCACCTCCACGACGACGAGCGTCTTCCCGTCCGGTTCTGCTGCGACGATGTCGATCTCGCCCTCGCGGCAACGCCAGTTGCGTTCCAGCACCCGCCAGCCGCGGGCTTCCAGATACTCCACGGCCTTGTCTTCGCCGCGGCGCCCGAGGGCCTGTGTTGGGGTTTCCATGGCCACCACCTTCCGATCCCTTGATCGGAAGCGACACCACCTCAATCCCGTTATCCACAGGTGGTGGGACTACTGGTTTTCGGGCACCTGCAGATCCGAGTGCGCGATCTCCTCGATGGACACGTCGCGGAACGTCAGCACCTTCGCCGACTTCACGAAGCGGGCCGGGCGGTACATGTCCCACACCCAGGCGTCACCCATGGAGACCTCGTAGTAGACGTCACCGCCCTCAGTGCGCACCTTCAGATCCACGGCGTTGCACAGGTAGAAGCGCCGCTCGGTCTCCACGGCGTAGGTGAAGATGCCCACCACGTCCTTGTACTCGCGGTACAGATCGAGCTCAAGCTTGCTCTCGTATTGTTCTAGATCCTCGGCGCTCATGGTTCCATCACTCTAGCCGTTCTCGACACGTTGTCGAAGCACCACCGGTGGATCGCGGAGGGTCCGTGCCGGTCCAGCGCAGACTGGTGGACCGAGGTGCAATACCCCTTGTGGACGGCGAACCCGTATGCCGGATATGAAGCGTCGTGAGCCACCATGATGCGGTCGCGCGTCACCTTCGCGATGATGGAGGCCGCGCTTACGCAGGCGGCCACCTTGTCCCCCTTCCACATCGCCAGCCCCGGGACGCCCAGTCCATCGACGGCGAATCCGTCGGTCAACACGAAGTTGGGTGCCACATCCAGCCGGCCGACCGCCCGTCGCAGCCCCTGCAGGTCTGCCTGGTGCATGCCCAGACGATCGCACTCATCGGCCTCGACCACCGCCACTGCCACGGCCGTGGCACGGCGGGTGATCTCCTCGAACAATCGTTCGCGCGTCGCCTCGGACAGCACTTTGGAATCATCGAGGCCGACGATCGGGCGGCCCGGGTCCAGAATGACCGCCGCCGCCACAAGCGGACCGGCGCAGGCTCCCCTGCCTGCCTCGTCGGCGCCCGCCACCGGCCCCAGGCCCGCGCGCACCAAAGCCCGCTCGTACCCGTAGGCACCCCGTCCGAGCCGGATCATCAGCAGCCGGGCTCCACATGGATGAGCTCGGGCTCCTCGGGCGCGGGCTCCACGGCAGCCGGGACTTCCGTGAAAGTCTCAGGGAGCGTAAAGGTGGCGAGCCGGTCCAGGGGGGACACGATGGCCACTGCGGCGCCCACCACCTTGCTGGTGGGCACGAAGGCACTCTCCCCCGGGTTCTGCGAGACCTCCGCCAGCCGGCATCGGGAATCAGCCGACGCGTTGCGGTGGTCACCCATCACGAAGAGCCGGTCCGCGGGCACGACGATGTCGAAGGGGACCGTGACCGGCGCCACCTGAATGCCCTCCTCGCTGTAGAGGTAGCCCGTCTCGTCGAGGACCGAGCCGTTGACCTCGATCTTCCCGTCCTCGGTGCTGCGCACATGATCTCCAGGCATCCCGACCACCCGCTTGATCAGGTGTTCGGTGCCGGAGCTGGGCAGCACTCCCACGAACTCGAGCGCGATCTTGACGGGATTGGTCGACGGGGTGCTGGGCCCGAGCCAGGATCCCGGGTCCTCGAACACCACTACGTCGCCGCGCTGGAAGCCACCGAACTTGGCAACAAGTACCCTGTCGTTGACTTTGAGGGTGTTCTCCATGGAGCCGGACGGGATGACGAACATCTGCCCGACGAAGGTGCGCAGGAGCGTGGCGATGACGACTGCGCCGATCAGGATCAGCACGCCCTCGGTGAGCCACCCTAGAAGCATCCGTCCGAAGCTGCGGTGCGCCGGGGCGTCTTCGAGCGAATCGGTCGTCGAGTTCAAGAGTTCAGTCCTTCGGGGGCGGAGCGGCAGGCGCTCCCCAGAGCATACCGCGAGTCCTCACGGGGCCCGGACACGACGAACCGCCGGCGGCCACGGGCCACCGGCGGTTGCATTGCTCGAAGGGAGTGAGCGCTCAGTAGCGCTTCTCCTTGATCTTGGCGGCCTTGCCGCGCAGGCCGCGCAGGTAGTACAGCTTGGCACGACGCACGTCTCCGCGGCGCTCAACCTCGATCTTCTCGATGATGGGGCTGTGCAGCGGGAAGGTGCGCTCGACGCCGACGCCGAAGCTCACCTTGCGGACCGTGAACGCCTCCTGGACGTCACCGGCGTTGCGTGCGATGACGACGCCCGCGAAGACCTGCACGCGGGATCGCGCGCCCTCGACGACCTTGACGTGCACCTTCACCGAGTCACCGGCGCGGAAGTCCGGGATGTCGTCGCGAAGCGAGGCCTTGTTGACCTGCTGGATCAGCTGGTTGGTCATGTGTGAACCCTTCCGTCAGTGCCACAGGTCACCGCGGTTTGATCTGACCGGACGGCCACAGACAGTCCCCCAGTGGCAGGAGCTGCGACGAATCCGGGCTGCCCGGGTATGGGCAACGACTAGTCATTATGGCAGACGACGACGAGGCCGGAAAATTCGCCCCTCTCCCCTGCCTCCAGAGCGGCGACTGAGGTGGACTGAGCATCACGAAGGGCCCGGGCTGAGTGCCCGGGCCCCTCGCGATTGTTTCGATGCGGACTCGCCTGGCGGCTCGTCCTTACTCAACCTGAGTTTCTGTCGCTTTCAGCGGCAGAAACTCACTTCCCGTCCTTCTTGAACATGGCGGAGATCAGGTCCCTGTTGAGCGCCGAGATCGACTCCAGCGGGATGCCCTTGGGGCACACCGCGGCGCATTCGCCGATGTTGGTGCAGTTGCCGAAGCCCTCTTCGTCGTGCTGCGCCACCATGGACTTCACCCGGCGGTACCGCTCGGGCTGGCCCTGGGGCAGCATCGCCAGGTGCATGATCTTCGCCGCGGTGAAGAGCATGGCGGAGCTGTTGGGACAGGCCGCGACACACGCGCCACAACCGATGCAGGTGGCATTGTCGAAAGCCACGTCGGCCTCCCGCTTCGGGGCGGGAGTGGCGTGGGCGTCCGGCGCCGAGCCGGTGTTGGAGGAGATGAAACCGCCGGCCTGGATGATCCGGTCGAACGAGGTGCGGTCGACAGCGAGGTCCTTCAGCACCGGGAAGGCGCCCGCCCGCCACGGCTCGATGTCGATGGTGGCCCCATCGGCGAACGAGCGCATGTGCAACTGGCAGGTGGTGGTCCGGACACCCTCCGGGGCGCCGTGGGCGATGCCGTTGATGACGACGCCGCACATGCCGCAGATACCCTCGCGACAGTCGTGGTCGAAGGCCACCGGCTCCTCGTTGCGTTGGGTGAGGTTCTCGTTGAGCAGATCAAGCATCTCCAGGAAGGACATGTCGTCCGACACGCCGTCCAGGTCGTACTCGACCATCCGGCCGGCTGCACC
This sequence comes from Tessaracoccus luoxuelianae, assembly GCF_054483915.1. NCBI lineage: Bacteria > Bacillati > Actinomycetota > Actinomycetes > Propionibacteriales > Propionibacteriaceae > Tessaracoccus > Tessaracoccus luoxuelianae. Next base: position 2,581,969 of record NZ_CM137013.1, read on the forward strand.
CGGGCCGGCCTGACGCCAGATACGTAGCTTGAGCTTCACTTGTAACTCCGTTGCTTCAGTTCGATTGCCTTGTAGATCAGCGGCTCACGGTGCAGCACGGGCTTGCCGCCCTCGCCGCCCCATTCCCAGGCGCCGACGTAGAGGTACTCGTCGTCGTGACGCAGCGCCTCTCCCTCTTCGGTCTGAGACTCGCCGCGGAAGTGACCGCCACACGACTCACGCCGGTGCAGGGCGTCGACACACATGAGTTCGCCGAGCTCGAAGAAGTCCGCCACGCGACCCGCGCGCTCGAGGGCCTGGTTGAAGTCCTCGTTGACGCCGGTGACGCGCACGTTCTTCCAATAGTCGGCCTTGAGGTCCTGGATGAGGCCGATGGCCTTCTTCAGGCCCTCGTCGGTGCGGTACATGCCGCAGTACTCCCACATGATGTGGCCGAGTTCCTTGTGGTACGAGTCCACCGACCGGGTGCCCTGGATGGACAGCAGCGTGTCGATCCGTTCCTGGGCAGACTCCCGCGCCTCGACGACGGCGGGGTGATCATCGGCGACCTTGTCGAACGGTGCGTCGGCCAGGTAATCGTTGATCGTGTTCGGAAGGACGAAGTAGCCGTCGGCCAGGCCCTGCATGAGCGCCGAGGCACCCAGGCGGTTGGCGCCGTGGTCCGAGAAGTTGGCCTCACCGGTGACGTACAGGCCGGTGATGGACGACTGCAGATCGTAATCCACCCAGAGCCCGCCCATGGTGTAGTGCACGGCCGGATAGATGCGCATCGGCGTTTCGTAGGGATTTTCACCCGTGATCTGCGCGTACATGTCGAAGAGGTTGCCGTACTTGTTCTCCACCGTCTTCTGGCCCATGCGGTTGATCGCATCGGAGAAGTCGAGGTAGACGCCACGGCGGACCTGGCGTTCGGTGCCGTCGGCATCGCGCTCAGTGACGGCCGGACCCACGCCGCGACCCTCGTCGCACATGTTCTTGGCCTGCCGCGACGCGATGTCGCGCGGAACCAGGTTGCCGAATGACGGGTAGATCCGCTCCAGGTAGTAGTCGCGGTCCTCCTCGGCGATCTGGCGGGGATCCTTCGCGCAGTCCTCTGCCCGCTTGGGCACCCAGATGCGGCCGTCGTTGCGCAGCGACTCAGACATCAGCGTGAGCTTGGACTGGGTGTCGCCGTGCACCGGGATGCACGTTGGGTGGATCTGGGTGTAGCACGGGTTGGCGAAGTACGCGCCCTTGCGGTGCGCGCGCCAGGTGGCCGTCACGTTGCAGCCCATGGCGTTGGTGGAGAGGAAGAAGACGTTGCCGTAACCACCGGTGGCGAGCACCACCGCGTCGGCTGTCCAGGTCTCGACCTTGCCGTTGATCATGTTGCGCGTGACGATGCCGCGGGCACGACCGTCGACGACGATGATCTCCACCATCTCGTGGCGGGCGTACATCTTGACGGTGCCGGCCGCAATCTGGCGTTCCAGCTGCTGGTAGACACCGATGAGGAGCTGCTGACCCGTCTGCCCGCGGGCGTAGAAGGTGCGCTGCACCTGCACACCGCCGAACGAGCGGGTGTCCAGCAGGCCGCCGTACTCGCGGGCGAAGGGGACGCCCTGGGCGACGCACTGGTCGATGATGTTGGCCGAGACCTCAGCGAGCCGATACACGTTGGTTTCGCGGGCGCGGTAGTCGCCACCCTTGACCGTGTCGTAGAACAGGCGGTGCGTGGAGTCGTTGTCGTTGCGGTAGTTCTTGGCGGCGTTGATGCCACCTTGAGCCGCGATCGAGTGGGCGCGACGAGGGCTGTCCTGGTAACAGAAGTTGAGGACGTTGTAGCCCGCCTCGCCGAGCGTCGCGGCAGCAGCGCCGCCGGCAAGGCCGGTACCGACGATGATGACGCTGAGCTTGCGGCGGTTGGCCGGGTTCACCAGGCGGGCCTGGAACTGCCGGGTCTTCCACACCTTGTCGATGTCGACGCCGGTGGGCGCCTTCGTATCTGCGATATCCGCGCCCTCGACCCAGTGCTGGGTGCTGACGGCAGGAGCGGTGGTGGTTGCGGTCATCAGATACCAACTCCAAAGAGAACGGCCAGAGGCATGATCATGAAGCCGACGAAGAGGACGACGGCCACGATCATGGCCAGGGCGTTGAGCACTGAACGGGTCTGGGCGCTGGTGTTGCCGCCCAGCGTCGTGAAGGCGCTCCAGAAGCCGTGGCGGATGTGCATGCAGATGAGCACCATGCACACCGCGTACAGCGCCACCATCCACCACTGCTCGAACGCTGCCAGCACCATGGTGTGCGGCTCGTCGGCGCTGCCGCCGAAGGATCCGGGCACGATCGTGAACTGGATGAGGTGGAAGATGAGGAACGCCGCGACGATGATCCCGCCCCAGCGCATGGTGCGCGAGGAGTAGGTCTGCACCTTCTTCTGGCTGTTGACGTACTTCGTGCCACGGTTGCGACGCGTTTCCATGGAGAGCGTGTAGGCGGACCAGATGTGAAGGATCACGGAGAGGACAAGGGCGGACCGGAAGATCCAGATGAACCATCCGGCCGGAAGGACGGGATAAAGGATTCCGCCGTCTTCGGTGGTCCCCTTCAGCCAGTGGGCATAGTGATCGAAGGCCTCGGGACCGAGGAACATCTTCAAATTGCCGTACATGTGCACGAGGAGGAAGGCGATCATGATCAAGCCGGTCACTGCCATGATGACCTTCTTGACGACCGTGCTTCGCAACGCCCGTTGATGAATGGTGAGTGTTGTTGCCACGGACCCCACTGTAGCCAAACCAGCAAGCCTGCGGGCATCGGGGTTCGGTTACCGAAGGCGCGATTAGCTAGGCCATTTACGTGCCGCTTCGCTCACGAAATGTCGTCAGCGAGCAGGTCCGGACGGCGCTCGATCGTCCGCCGGACCGCCTGCTCACGTCGCCACTCCTCGATGAGGCCGTGATGGCCGCTCAGCAACACCGCCGGGACCGCACGATCCCGCCAGACGGGCGGCTTGGTGTAGTTGGGATACTCCAGCAGGCGCTGATGGCCATCCGAGTGTGACTCCTCCACCAGCGAGGCGGGGTTGCCCAGGACGCCGGGCAGCAGACGCACGACGGCCTCGACGATGGCCAGGGTGGCCACCTCTCCGCCGTTGAGGACGTAGTCGCCGAGCGAGACCTCCACCACGTCGTAGCGCTCCGCGCAGTGGTCGATCACCCGCTGGTCGATGCCCTCATAGCGACCGCACGCGAAGACGAGTCTCTCCCGTGACGCCAGCTCGTAGGCGGTGGCCTGCGTGAACGGGGTGCCGGTGGGCGTGGGCACCACCACCGTCATCGGCAGCGGCGACGCCACCTCAAGGGCGTCGAACGCCTCCCCCCACGGCTCGGGCTTCATCACCATGCCCGCACCCCCGCCGTAGGGGGTGTCGTCGGTGGTGTGATGACGGTCATGTGTCCACTGGCGGAGGTCGTGGACCGCCAGATCGACCAGACCTGAGCTGATGGCCTTGCCCACGAGACTCAGGCGGAGAGGCGCGAAGTACTCCGGGAAGATCGTGACGACGTCGAGCCTCATTCGATGTCCTCGAGGAGGCCGCCGACCTCCGCGAGCCGCACGTGACCGGCGGCGAGGTCCACCTCGGGCACCAGTGCGGCGACGAACGGGATCAGCCGCTCCCCGCCGTCGACGGCGACCTCCAGCACATCCTGCGCGGGGAGATGCAGCACATCGGTGACGGTGCCCACCTGGCTGCCGGTGTGGTCCAGGACTCTGAGCCCCACCAGGTGTCGGTCGAAGAACTCCTCGGGCTCGCTGGGGCGCTCCTCGGCAGGAACCCGCGTGGCCAGCACCTGCCCGGTGAGCGCCTCGACGGCCGTCCGGTCCGGGTACCCGGCGAAGGTCAGCATCAGCCGTCCCCGGTTCCACCGCACCGTGGCGATTTCTACGCTGCGCCCCGTGTCCCCGAGGAGCAGTGTGGCGCCGGCCGTGAAACGTCGAACGGGCTCGTCGGTCCGCAGGTCGATGAATACCTCGCCGCCCAGGCCGTGCGCACGGCCGATCCTGCCGACGGTCACCTCCACCATGTCCTGCACGGGGTTCTCCTTCACTCAGCCCGCCTCGTGCGGGGATGACGATGCCCCGGACCCGTGGGGGTGCCGGGGCATCGATTCACATGATGGTCAGGGCCGACGGGGTCGGTCCACGTCCACAAAGTCCACGCGGACGCTCTCCTTGCCGGCGAGCGCCGCGACCACGGTGCGCAGGGACTGCGCGGTGCGACCCTGGCGGCCGATCACCTTGCCGACGTCCTCCGGGTGCACCCGCACCTCCAGAAGGCGTCCGCGGCGCAGGTCCTTGTCCTTGACACTCACCTCGTCAGGATGCGAGACGATCCCAGCGACGAGGTGTTCAAGTGCCTCGGCGAGCACGCTCACGCCTCTTCGGCAGGAGCCTCGGCCTCGGCGGCCGGAGCGGCCTCAGCCTCGGCGGACGCGGCCTTCGCAGCGGCCTCGTCGGCCTTCTTCTTCGCCTTGGAGATGGCGGGTGAGGTGGCGCCGCTGTCCTCGGCCAGGGCCTTGGCGAACTCGGCCTCACGGTCCCGCCGCTCAGGCTGGGGATCGACACCGGACGGGGACTTATCGCCGGAGAACTGCTGCCAGTCTCCGGTGCGCTTGAACAGCGCGACGACGGCTTCCGTGGGCTGGGCGCCGACAGAGAGCCAGTACTGGGCACGCTCGGAGTCGACGCGGATCACGGACGGATCATTCTTCGGGTGGTACAGGCCGATCTCCTCGATGGCCTTACCCTCACGCTTGGCGCGCGAGTCGATGACGATGATGCGGTAGTGGGGCGAGCGAATCTTGCCGAGCCGCTTAAGGCGAATCTTGGTGGCCACGGGTGTGGGTTCTCCTGTTGATGAATGCGTCTGCCAGCAGACGATGTGGATGGACGCCCTCGACGTGTGGGGCACGGCGCGGACAAACCTAGGGGCCTCAACGCTCGGATGAGAGGGCCCGGGCAAAGAGGTGCACCCGACATTGTGCCAGATCAGCGCGCGACGACCAATCCTCGGCGCAGCCGGCACGTAGCATCGGAGCCGTGGACATCTCCGAATCCGACTTCGACGCGGTTGTCGAGGAGGCCCTCGACGCCCTCCCCGAGCAGCTGGTCACCGGCCTGGACAATCTCATCTTCGTAGTCGAGGACGAACCGGAGGACGGCTCCGACTCGCTGGGCTGGTACGAGGGAACCGCGCTGACTGAGCGCGACCAGTACGGCTACGGGCAGCTGCCGGACCGGATCGTCCTCTTCCGCGGACCCTTGAGCCGGATGTGCCGCACAGCCGACGAACTCTACGACGAAGTTTGGATCACCCTGGTGCACGAGCTGGGCCACTATCACGGCATCGACGAAGAGGCCCTGCACTCACTGGGCTGGGGCTGACCTAGCCGCAGTAGACCTCGAGGCTTCCCGCAAGCGCCAACGGCTGGGAGGGACGACAGAGAGCGGGGCTGAGCGCGGGCACGATGCCCTCCCCGGTCAGCACCGCCGGCGCAGCCCCGAACGGTCGCTCCACCCCGAGGAACACCTCCCACGAGCTCGGTTGCCGGACGGCCTCGACTCGGGTGTCCTCCGGATCCAGCCCCGCGGCCTCCGCGGCATGCCTGAAGAACTCGTCGCGTCCCAACACGCCGTCGATCAGCCCGTACTCCTGCGCGCGCTCCGAATCATAGAGGTGCGCCCCGATCTGATCGCGGATCGCGGACTCGGTGATGTCACGGTGCTGCGCGACGTGCGCCACGAAGGCGTCATACTCGGTGGCGAGGCCCGCCGTGTAGATGGCGCGCTCCTCGTCGGTCATCGGACGGAAGGGGTTGCCGAAGTCCTTGCCCTCCCCCTGCGACAGGTATTCACTGGTGATGCCTCCAGTGGTGGTCACACCGGACTCGAACAGGGTCCCGCTGGTGGCGATCACGTCCGTGTACTGGTCGAACGGGCCGAAGATGACCCCGATGGAGCCCACCAGCGCACCGTGATCGACGATGATCTCGTCGGCTGGCGCCGTCGCGTAGACCCCGCCCGAGGCCGAGATGGAACTCACATGGACCAGAACCTTCTGCCCGGTGCGCTCCTGGTATCTCACCACCGCGTCACTGACGGCGCGCGAGCCCGCGATACTCCCTCCCGGGGTGTTGACGAGCAGCACCACGCCGGCTGCGTCGTCGACCGTCAGCTCATCGAGCTGGGAGGCGATCTCGTAGCCGTACGATCCCGCGCTGAGCAGGGCACCATCCGACGCGTCGGCCATGATGGGCCCCGATACCGGGATGGCGCGGAGGCTCTGGCTCCCGTCGCCCCAGATGGTGGCCAGCTGGGTGGTGGCGACGCCGCTGGCGGTCGACACGAGGGTGAGGGAGCCGATGATCGTCATGGCGCCGAGCACCACGGCCATGAGCAGGGACGCCGCCCCGAGGCCCAGTCCGATGCCGGCTCCGATGCCGAACCCGCGCCCGAACCCGCTCGGCTGCTTCGGCGCGGGCGCAAATTGCGGACCGGCCGGTTGCCGCGGCGGCTGCTGCTCTGGCGGCTTGGGGGGCGATGCGGGCTGAGGCAGATCGGCTGAGCGCTGCTCCACGCTGGGCGGCGGGAACGACTGGCTGGGGTCGGACACTTGGGCCTCCTTCGGTCAGCCGCCAGACTACCCAGTCAGCCGACCATCCTGCCCCGCAGGATCAGCGCGAGAGGACGACGGAGGGTGGTGAGGTCCTCCCGTGGATCGGCGTCGAGCACGATGAGATCGGCGCTTGCCCCCGGCGTGAGGGTGTCGGCACCCAGCCATGCCCTGGCGCGCCAGCTGGCGGCACCGAGCGCGAATTCGGTGCCGCCGAGCTCGGCCAGCGCCTCCACCTCGTCGCGGATCCGGCCGTGCTCGACGACGGTGCCCGCGTCGGTTCCGGCGAACACCGAGACACCTGCCTCGATGGCCGCACCGATGGTCTGCTTGCGCCGGGCATAGAGGTCCATCATGTGCGTGTAGTAGCTGGGGAACTTCTCGCGGGCGGGGGTGGCGTATCGCGGGAAATTGTCCAGGTTGATCATCGTTGGCACCAGCGCCGTGCCCCGCTCCGCCATCTGCGCGATCCCCTCATCGGAGAGCCCGGTCCCGTGCTCGATGCAGTCGATGCCAGCCTCGACCAGCTCGTGGACCGACTGCTCGCCGAAGCAGTGTGCGGTGACGCGCGCGCCCTCCTCGTGCGCGGCCGCGATCGCCGCGGCCGCGACATCGGCCGGCCACAGGGGGGCCAGGTCGCCGACGGAGCGCTCGATCCAGTCCCCCACCAGCTTGACCCACCCGTCGCCGTCTCGCGCCTCATGGCGGACCTGCTCGACGAGCTGCTCCGGCTCGACCTCGACGCCGAGATAGCGGATGTAGCGCAGCGGCCTCGCCACGTGTCGCCCAGAACGGATCAGCCGCGGCAGTTCGGGGGCCTGCTGCATCCACCGAGTGTTCGACGGAGAGCCGGCGTCGCGGATGAGCATGGTGCCCGCCGCCAGGTCCGTCTCCGCCTGGCCCCGCGCCGTCTCCGCGCTGACGGCACCCTGGGGTCCCAGCCCGATGTGGCAGTGGGCGTCGACCAGCCCGGGGATCACCCAGGCGTCCGTGGCGACGGTGTCTGCCCCCGAGACCGGTTCGTGCGAGATCACGCCGTCGGCGATCCACGCCTCCCGCGGTTCTTCATCGGGGAGGAAGGTCCCTGTGAGATGGAGCGCTGCCCCCATGGTGACTCCTAGAACTTCGGCTTGTTCTCGTTGAACATCTTCTGCAGGTCCGGCGGCAACTGGAAGTCGTCGAGGGACTGCGGGATCTGCGGCTGCTGCGCGGGTTGTTGGCGCACGCCCTTGGGGCCCTTGCGCTGCTGCTTCCTCTGCTGCTGCTTCTTCTGCTGGGCCCGGCGTCCGCCCCCGATGGCGGGCGCCCCCGGCATACCTCCCATCCCTGGCATGCCGCCGCCGGCCATGGCCTCCATCATCTTGCGGGCCTCGACGAAGCGGTTGACCAGCTTGTTGACCTCGGATACCTGGACCCCCGCACCTTTGGCGATGCGGGAGCGGCGCGAACCGTTGAGGATGGAGACGTCGTCGCGCTCCTTCGGCGTCATCGAATAGATGATCGCCTCGATGCGGTCGATCTCCTTCTCGTCGATGTCGTTGATGGCCTCCTTGAACTGACCTGCCCCAGGCAGCATGCCGAGGATCTTCGACATGGGGCCCATCTTGCGCAGCTGCTGCATCTGACCCAGGAAGTCCTGCAGGCCGAACTTGTTCCTGCCCATCAACTTCTCGGCCGCGGCGCGCGATTCCTCGGCGTCGAAGGTCTTCTCCGCCTGTTCGATCAGGGTGAGGACGTCGCCCATGCCGAGGATCCGAGAGGCCATCCGGTCCGGATGGAATCTGTCGAAGTCCGTCAGGCCCTCGCCGCTGGAGGCGAACATGACCGGCTTGCCCAGCACCCGCGCGATGGACAGGGCGGCGCCACCGCGGGCATCGCCGTCGAGCTTGGTGAGGACCACGCCATCCACGCCCACGCCCTCGTCGAAGGCCTTGGCGGTGTTGACGGCGTCCTGGCCGATCATGGCGTCAACCACGAACAGCGTCTCGTCCGGGTTGACCGCGGCCTTGATGTCGGCCGCCTGACGCATCAGCTCCTGGTCGATGCCGAGCCGGCCGGCGGTGTCGACGATCACCACGTCGTAGAGCTTCGCCTCTGCATGGACAATGGCACGCCGGGCCACGTCGACGGGGTCCCCCACGCCGTTGCCGGGCTCCGGCGCGAACACGTGGACCCCTGCGCGCTGACCCACGATCTGGAGCTGGTTGACCGCGTTGGGCCGCTGCAGGTCCGCCGCCACGAGCAGCGGTGTGTGCTGCTCAGACTTCAGCCACCTGGCCAGCTTGCCGGCCAGGGTTGTCTTGCCTGCTCCCTGGAGGCCGGCCAGCATGATCACCGTGGGCGGGCGCTTGGCGAATCTGAGTGCCCGCGCCTCGCCCCCGAGGATGCTGACAAGCTCCTCGTTGACGAACTTGATGATCTGCTGAGAGGGGTTCAGCGCCTTGGACAGCTCCGCCTCGAGGGAGCGCGTCTTGACCGCCGCGACGAACTCCTTGACGACCCCCAGGTTGACGTCTGCCTCGAGCAACGCGATGCGGATCTCGCGCATCGTTGCGTCGATGTCGGCCTCGGTGAGCCGCCCCTTGGAGCGCAACCCCTTGAATACCGACGACAGCCGGTCCTGCAGAGTGTCGAACACTGATCTGAGCCCTTCGAAGATGTGTGAACCGCACCAGGATAGGCGAGGCGGCCAGGTTCAGCGCGCCCGGCGCCCCAGGCACCCCCAGCCGGGACATCCCGACGCCGGACCGTTAGGCTCCCTTGAGGATCGCACCGGCACCGGCGAAAGGAACCCACGCATGAGGATCGGCATTCCCAATGAGTCCCCAGGGACGCGGGTGGCCGCGACGCCGGTCACGGTGTCGGCTCTGCTGAAGCTCGGCTACGACGTGGCCGTGGAGACCGGGGCCGGCATGCTCGCCGCGCTGCCGGACAGCGCATACGAGGAGGCCGGTGCTGCCGTCGTCGGATCGGAGACGGCCTGGTCCTCGGACATCGTCGCCATGGCCGGCGAGCCGACGGCTGCCCAGTTGGAGCGGCTCCACCCCGGCCAGCTGCTGATCGGATTCCTGCACCCGCGGACAGGCACAGACCTGGTGGAGGCACTGGCTGCCCGGGGAGTGACCGCCCTGTCGATGGACATGGTGCCGCGGATCTCCCGCGCACAGTCGCTCGACGCGCTCAGCTCGATGGCCAACATCGCCGGATACCGCGCCGTCATCGAAGCCAGCCACGCGTTCGGCCGCTTCTTCGCCGGACAGGTCACCGCCGCAGGCAAGGTCTCCCCGGCGAAGGTGTTCGTCATCGGCACTGGTGTCGCGGGCCTGGCCGCCATCGGCACCGCCGGCAACCTCGGCGCCGAGGTCACCGCCACCGATGTGCGGCCCGAGACGGCCGAGCAGGTGGAATCCATGGGGGGCAGATTCCTGGCCGTCGCGGCGACAGATCAGGGAATCTCATCCGACGGGTACGCCAAGGCCACCACCGCCGATTACGCCGCGCGCGCTGCGGAACTGTACGCGAAGCAGGCCCGCGACGTCGACGTCATCATCACCACCGCGGCCATCCCGGGGCGACCCTCACCCAAGCTGATCACCGCGGAGATGGTCGCCTCGATGCGCCCCGGAAGCGTGATCGTGGATCTGGCCGCCAGCGGCGGCGGAAACTGCGAGCTGACCCGGCCGGGTGAGTCCTACGTGACAGACGGCGGGGTCCACATCGTGGGGTACACAGACCTCGCGAGCCGGCTCCCGGGGCAGGCCTCGCAGCTCTACGGCACCAATGTCGTCAATCTCATGAAACTGCTCACCCCTGGCAAGGACGGCGTCGCCCAGCTGGACTTCGACGATGAGGTCCACCGCCAGATGACGGTGACGCGCGACGGGGAGGTCACGTTCCCGCCCCCGCCGATCGAAGTGTCGGTGGCACCGGTCAAGGCCGCCGGCGCGGTGGTCCCGGCTGCGCCCGCCGCTCCGCCCCCACCACCGGACCAGTGGTCCCGCTTCCGCGGCGTGCTGCTCGCGGTGGGGGTGTGGCTGCTTCTGACACTGATTCTCCCGGGCGGATTCCTGTCCAGCATTCTGGTGTTCGGCCTCGCCTGCGTGGTGGGCTACTACGTGATCTGGGGTGTACAGCCGGCGCTCTACACGCCACTGATGAGCGTGTCCAACGCAATTTCAGGCATCACGATCGTCGGCGCGATCACACAGCTGACCTCGGACCTGCTGCACGTCCAACTCCTCGCCTTCGTCGCCATCGTCCTGGCCGGGATCAACTGTGTCGGCGGGTTCTCCATCACCCACCGCATGCTCGCCATGTTCCAGAGGAGCTGACCAAATGCTGTCCAACATCGTCTTCGGAAGCTACATTGCCGCCGCCCTCCTGTTCATCCTGGGGATCGTCGGGCTGGGCAAGCAGGAGACCGCGCGCAGCGGCAATGTCTACGGCATGGTCGGCATGACCCTCGCGGTGGTGGCCACGATCATCCACACGTTCGCCCAGCGGTGGGACACCACCGGCTTCATCCTGCTTGCCGTGGGGCTCGTCATCGCCTTCGCCGTCGGGCTCATGTACTCGGCGCGCGTGGCCATGACGGGGCTGCCGGGCCTGGTCGCGCTGTTCAACGCATTCGGTGGGCAGGCCTCCGCCCTGGTCGGCATCAACGCCTCCCTCGGTGTGGACAACTATCCCGTCCTCACGGACCAGATCGTCCACGGCGTTGAGGTCTGGCTCGCGGTCTTCGTCGGCTCGCTCACCTTCTCCGGGTCGGTGGTCGCCTTCGGGAAGCTCGGCGGGAGGATCACCTCCAAACCGCTGACGGTGCCTGCCCGCGGCGTGGTCATGGCCATCCTGGGAGTAGGTCTCCTCGGATCGCTGGGATGGCACCTGGCCAGCCCCAATCTCTGGGCGCTGATCATCACCCACGTGCTTGGCTATGTGGTCGGGATCATCATGGTGATGGCCATCGGCGGTGCGGACATGCCCGTCGTGGTCAGCTTCCTCAACTCCTTCTCGGGTTGGGCGGGCGCTCTCTCAGGATTTGCGATCGGATCGGATCTGCTCGTGGTCGCGGGGACCATCGTCGGCATGTCGGGCATCATCCTCTCGATCGTCATGGCTCGCGGCATGAACCGCTCGATCGCCAACGTCCTGCTGGGCGGCTTCGGCACCGCGGACTCCACCGGCACGCAGGTGGCGCTCCTGGACGCCGACGGCAACCCACGTCAAGCCATCAGCGCCGACGCGGAGGAAGTGGCCGGGTGGCTCCGCGACGCTGACTCCGTGGTCATCGCGCCTGGCTACGGCATGGCGGTCGCGCAGGCCCAGCACCCTGTCGCCGAGCTGACGCGGCGGCTGATCGCGCAGGGCAAGACAGTGCGCTTCGCGATCCATCCCGTTGCTGGGCGCCTGCCCGGCCACATGAACGTGCTCCTCGCCGAGGCCAGGGTTCCCTACGACATCGTCCTTGAAATGGACGAGATCAACGACGACTTCCCGCGCACGGACGTGGTACTGGTCATCGGCGCCAACGACACGGTCAACCCGGCAGCCATGGAGCCCGGGCTGCCCATCTCCGGCATGCCGGTCCTGCACGTGTGGGAGGCGCGGCAGGTGGTGGTGTTCAAGCGCTCCATGGGAGCCGGCTACTCCGGCGTGGAGAATCCGTTGTTCTTCAACGAGAACACGGCGATGCTGTTCGGGGATGCGAAGGGAAGCGCCGACGCCCTGGTTGCCGCGGTCGGGGCCGCGGTCTGACCCGGTCCGCCGAGGATCAACCGTCCCGCGGGAGCGCGACCTCGACCACCCAGGTGCCCGCATCTGCGGTGACGGCGAACCGGCCTCCCAGCAGGTCGACCCGCTCGCGGATCCCCGCCAGGCCATAGCCCAGCGAGAGCGGTGAGCTCCGACGCCGGGCCGGTAACGCGTTCGCGATCCGCAGCGTCACCTCATGGGTGCCGACGTCGAGCGTCAGGGTGCACGCCCCGTCGCGGCGACCGTAGCGCAGGATGTTGGTCACGCACTCCTGCATGACGCGGGTCAGGGTACGCAGGGTTGGTGCGGGCAGCTCATCCGAGAGCGGATCCACAGAGACGGAGACTCGGAATCCGTTGTCCCGCAGGGTCTCGGCCAGGAAGCCGACCACCGTGGTGGGGCGCACCAGGGCGATGCCGGTCTCTTCTCCCCCGGTCTCGGCCATGATGCTGCTCAGCAGCTCCATCTCCTCCTCCGCCCCCTTCGTCGACCGCTCCATCCGCGTCAGTGCAGTGCGGAGTTCATCGGGGTTGTCGCTCTCGCCGTAGGCCATGGACTGCAGCGTGGCCACCGAGAGGTGGTGCGCCACCACGTCGTGCAGCTCGCGCGCGAGCAGGTTTCTTTCCTCGGTCCGGATTCCCTCCTCCGTGCGGCGCAGACCCGCAATCTGATCGATCTGGCTTCGTCGCGTGACGAGGAAGTGGCGCGTGGCGATGAAGGTCGGAAGCACGAGGAGGACCACGGCGGCAACGACGGCCTGCTCGCGCACGGCCCCCACGTCAGCCACCGTTGCGACGACAAGCGCCCCAGAGGCCAGCAAACCGAGTGCGATGGCCGCGCGGCGCTGTGTCACCTGAGCCGCGTGCCAGCAGGCGACGATCAGAATGGCGGCAAGTGCCAGATCGTCAGAGTGTGGTGTCGAGAGCATTCCGATCGTGGTGGCCGCGGCGGGCAGCGCGCCCACGACCGGCCACCACAGCAGCAAGCCGGCGGAGAGGAAGCCGGCCACCTCCCACAGTGCGTCCCACGGGATCTCCCCGGCGGACAACGCCTCCCCGAGCCCGGCGCCCGCAGCCAGGCCCCCGATGGTCAGCGCCATGGTCAGGAGACCCCGCGCCGTCCCAGCGGTGATCAGGCGCCACCAGCCCGTTGCACGCAGGCCGGCCGGTCTGCCGGCCGGTGGATCGACTGCAGGGGGCAGATCGAGGTGCAGGTGCCGCACACCGCCCCGCATCTCACTCCTCAGGCTCCCGCCCAGCGTCTCGGCCCGCTGGCGGAGCCGATCCATCCGCCCATCGTGGCCCCCCAGGGATCCTGCGGCATTCGGGTACAGGGCCTCCAGGCTGAGCCAACCGCGACGCTGCTCCACCCTGAGGGTCACCTCGGCGCCAGCTTCGCCGCCCGAAGTGATGGCCTCGGCGATCTCGTCCATCACCCTGATCACCGTGGACTGCGTGACCCTGGTAGCCAGGTCCGCCTCCGTAGGGACCGTGGTGCTCACGCGCACGCCGCGCTCCTCCAGCCGCTCCCGAAGCCGGGACGCGGCGGTGGTGACTCCCGGCGCGGCGATCGCCTCATCATAACCGTCCCCGGTCGGATCTTCCCTCAACATTCCCACGAGGGCCCGAACCTCCACCAAGGCCCCCAGGCAGGCCTCGTTGACCCGGGCGATGGCGACGCGCATCTGGTCTGGATCGGCGAGTCTCTGAGCGGCGGTCAGCACGCCACTGCTGTCCGCCAGCCTCGCCGACACCAGGGTTCGCAGCTCGGCCGCGAGCCGAGCCCGCTCTTCACCCCGGATCCGCCTCGCGTCCTCCCCCATCACCTGCACGCGGCCCTGCCCGCGACGCCGCGCGATCAGCATGGCGCGAAGCAGCAGGCCCGCGGTGACGCTGGGGATGAGGAGAATGAGGTAGGAGGCACCGACCCCCCACTCCGCCGCCTGGATGCTCCTGGCCGTCGCGTAGCCCAAAAAGAGCGCGACAACCCCGGCCGCCGCGCGGGGGCGTGCCACCACCGCGAAGGAAGAGGGAATCAGGAGATGGGCCAGTAGATCTGCTTCCATCGTGCCGTACCACAGCGTCAACCCAAGCGGGACCATGGCGGCGGCAAGCCCCGCGCGCGGACGCCACAGCACCAGGATGCAGGCGAGGCCCTCAACAATCTGCGCGATCGGAGAGACGGCGGTGTGCCAGCCCAGTCTCTGCCACGTCAGGAGGGTGCTGAATGCCCCGTACAACACCATCGCGGCAACGATGTAGCGGGCGACCTTGAGAACCCCCAGGGGAGGTTCGTCGGAACGACTCACGTCAGAAACCGCTCCGTCACTGAAATTCGGCACGCGCTTGATCGTGCCGGAAGCCGGCTTCGGAGGTCAGCGCGAAGTCAACCCGCCGACTCAGCGGTGGCAGAAACCCAGAGACGGGAAGATCCGGCAGATGAACTGCGGGCTGACCGTACTGCTCTCCCCACCGACAGGCTGGGGCGCCGGAGCGGCCATGGCGGTGGGGGCGATCGCGACGGTCAGGATCAGACCGGCGATGAGTGGGCGGAGCTTCATGGGAATGTCCTTTGCGCTGAAGAACGTCATGTTCCCCCATAGTCAACCGTCCTCTCGCCAATTCCAACACTGACTAATGGCCAGAGTTCACTATCGGCCGTCCCCGAGGGGAGTGAAGCGGCCACACCCCGTTAGGGTAAGGCAATGAACATTGTGCGCCGCATCCTGGTGGTGGATGACGACCCTATGGTCCGCGAGGCCTACCGGACCTTCTTCTCACGCCACAGCGACTACGAGGTGGTGGGTGAGGCGCGCGATGGCAAAGAGGCCGTGACGGCCTACCGGCGCCTCCGCCCCTCCGTCGTCCTGATGGATCTGCAGATGCCCGAGAAGTCCGGGGTGGAGGCCACCCGCGACATCTGCCGCGAATGGCCCAAGGCCTGCATCGTCGCGCTGACCACGTTCGGGACGCGGGAGTACATCGTGGCCGCGCTGCGGGCCGGTGCCTCCGGCTACCTCCTCAAGGACGCCGGCGGGCCAGCCCTCCTGACCGGCATCGATCAGGCCATCGACGGAGACATGCCTCTCTCCGCCGCCGTGCGCAAGGAACTCGTCTCCAACGTGAAGGACGCGCCGGAGGCGCCCTCCGTCCCAGCCGACCCGGGGCTGGCCCCCCGTGAGAGAGAACTCCTCCGATGGCTCGCCCAAGGACTGACGAACCAGCAGATCGGGACGAAGATGTTCGTCTCAGAGGGAACGATCAAGCAGTATCTGTCTCACATCGGCGACAAGATGGGGCTCAAGTCCCGCACCCAGATCCTGGTGCGGGCCATCCAGCTCGGCGTGGTGGACCTCGCGGAGTTGGACCCGCCCTCGGTCAGGTGATCCCACCCTTGGCGAGCGTGCCGACGGTGGGCACATTCATCCCGGACCTCTCCAGTAGTGCGCGCTCCAGCGTGGCATCTTCTTCGACCAACTCCAGGATGCCGAAGTTGACCGCAGCCTCTGCGACCCGGGCGATCGGTAGCCCGTGAACGAGCAGCAAGACGCCCTGATCTGAGATGCGGGGTGTCACCCGCGCACCCATGCCAAGAAGGAGGTCGTACAGCTCGGCCTGGCGCTGCGCCCGGACCCGAACCGCCGGGCCACCACTGCTGATGATGAACTCGTCCACCGACGTGGCGGCCATCAGCCGCCCGTTGCCCAGCACGAGCAGGTTGTCGGCCACCTGGGCCATCTCGGCCAGCGAGTGGCCGGTCACGAGTACTGCCTTCCCTTGCGCGGCGAGCCGCCTGAGCGACTGCCTCATCCAGCGGGCATCCTCCTGTCCCAAGCCTGCGAACGGCTCGTCGAACAGGTAATGATCCGGATCAGCGAGCGCAGCCTCAGCCATGCCGGCCCTCCTCCTCAGGCCGGCGGGGACCGGGCCGTCTGCCTGCCGACGACGGAATCTTCCGATCCATCCGTGGCTCAGCCACTTACCGCCGAGCATGGCGACCACTGAGTTGTCTGGGCGCTCCAGCTGCGAGTAGGGGCGCCCGTTGATCAGTGCAGATCCGGATGTGGGGCGCTCCAGGCCCAGGATCATTCGCAGGGTGGTGGTCTTGCCCGCGCCGTCAGGGCCGAGCAGACCAGTGACCACTCCGGGATCAACCCTGAAGCTGAGATCGTCGACCACGGTCCTGCGACCAAAGGTCTTCGTCAGGTGGCTCGCTTCGATCATGTGATGATCGTTGCCGATCCCAGATGTCTGGGCTATTGACCAACGTTAGGTCGGCTCGTGTCGCCCCGGAAATGTGGACAAAAGTTAGCGCCCGAGGATTCCTTGGACGAATCCCTCCGGCTCGAACGGCGCCAGGTCGTCGACTCCCTCACCCAGGCCGACCAACTTCACCGGCACACCGAGTTCCCGTTGGACCTGAACCACAATTCCGCCCTTGGCGGACCCGTCGAGCTTCGTCAGGACGATGCCGGTGACGTCGACCACTTCGGCGAAGATGCGGGCCTGGGTCATGCCGTTCTGGCCGGTGGTGGCATCGAGGACGAGCAACACCTCGGTGACGGCCGCCTTCTTCTCGATGACGCGCTTCACCTTGCCGAGCTCGTCCATCAGCCCCGTCTTGGTGTGCAGGCGTCCGGCGGTGTCCACGATCACCACGTCCACGCCTCGCTCGACGCCTGCGGCCACGGCGTCGAACGCCACCGAGGCCGGGTCCGCTCCCTCGTCACCGCGCAGCGTCTCCACGCCCACCCGCTCGCCCCAGGTGGCCAGCTGCTCCGCGGCGGCGGCGCGGAACGTGTCGGCCGCCCCGAGGACGACGGTGCGCCCCTCGGCTACCAGCACACGGGCCAACTTGCCGACGGTGGTGGTCTTGCCAGTCCCGTTCACACCCACCACGAGCACGACGGCCGGGTCTCCGGGCTTGCCGGGGGTGAGGTTGAGGCTACGGTCCAACGAGGGGTCGACGAGCTTGAGGAGCTCGTCGTGCAGCACCTGTTCAGCCAAAGCCGGATCAGCAACGCCGTCCACCGCCAGCCGGCGACGCAGCGCCTCGGTGAGCTCGGTGGCCGGGCCCACCCCGAGATCCGAGGTGATGAGCGTGGTCTCGAAGTCATCCCACGTGTCCGCGTCGAGCCGGTCCACGGAGAGAAGATCGGCCAGCGCGCGGGCCAACGCATTGTTGCTGCTCGACAACCGACGACGGAGGCGGGCCCAACGGGATGCGGGGGCCTCGGGCCGTTCCAGGGACGGCGCACGGGACACCTCGACGACCGGTGACTCCGGCACAACAACGGCGGGCTCCACGGCCACCGGTTCGACAGCCACCTGCTCCGGAGCTGCCGGCTCAACCTCCGGCGCCAGAACCACATCCGGTTCGCGGTCCGGCTCGGCCAGCTCGGGGCGTTGCTGGTGTTCGAGCTGCCGGCGCCTGTCCAGCGTGACGACGATGCCGCCGATGAGGACCGCCAAGCCGACGATCGCGATGATGACCCAGAAGAACCAATCCACGGGGTCATCCTAGCGAGGCGGTCAGCCGACCCTGTTATCCAGCCTCTCGAGGAACTTCGGCACCTCGCCCGTGCCGTTGAGGTGACGGTTGGCCTCGTCGATCACCCGCCCGAGCTTGGGCTCTTTCACCTCGAGGTGCCCGGCCGAGACGGCGACCACCACCAGGAGGCCAACGGCCAGGACCAGGGCGAACAGGACTGCGATAACCGCGACACTCATGCTTCGGGGCTCCTCTCGGAGGACTTGGGGGAAGGACCTCCATAGTGCCGACCCCCGGACGTGCCGGGAAATCGTCGGCGAGTCGCCGTTGCGGACGACGAGCCCATTGTGCGCCTCAACGTTCGTGGAGGCGCTGCGACACGACGGTGGAGATGCCGTCGCCGCGCATGGTGACGCCGTACAGCGAGTCCGCGATCTCCATCGTGCGCTTCTGGTGCGTGATGATGAGCAGCTGCGACGAGGCGCGAAGCTCCTCGTAGATACCCAGCAGCCTGCCGAGGTTGGCGTCGTCGAGGGCCGCCTCCACCTCGTCGAGGATGTAGAACGGGCTGGGGCGGGCGATGAACAGGGCCACCAGGAATGCCACCGCGACAAGGGAACGCTCGCCGCCGGAGAGGAGGGAGAGCCGCTTGACGTGCTTGCCCGCGGGCCTGGCCTCGACATCGACGCCCGTCGTGAGCCAGTCACCGGGATCGGTGAGGATCAGTTTCCCCTCGCCGCCGGGGAACAGACGGCCGAAGACGTCTGCGAAGCTGCGCTCCACGTCGCGGTAGGCCGTCTCGAACACCTCCTGGACCCGTCTGTCCACCTCCCCCACGATCTCGAGAAGGTCGATCCTGGTCTGCTTGAGGTCATCGAGTTGCTCGGCCAGGAACTGATGGCGGGCGGTGAGCGCGTCGAACTCCTCCAGCGCCAGCGGGTTGACCCTTCCCAGAATCGCCAGGTTCTTCTCCGCCGCCCGGAGCCTGGCCGCCTGCTGCTCGCGGTTGTACGGCATGGGCGGGGGCTGCTCGTCGTCCTCAGCGAGCGCGGTGCCGTCCGGGCGGGTGAGCACCGGGACCAGCTCGTCCGGGCCGTACTCGGCCACCAGTTGCCCGGGCTCCAGGCCGAGTTCCGCAAGCGCCCTGTCCACCAGCTGCTCGACGCGCATCCGATGCTCGATCCGGACCATCTCATCGCGATGGGCCCCACGGACGATCTCGTCGAGGCGGGCCGCAGCGGCCTTGGCGGCGTGCCTGGCCTGAGTGGTGCCGGACTCGGCGCGGCGGCGGGCCTCGTCGGCTGCGTCGCGCGCCGTGGACGCACTCCGCCGCGCGCCCTCGACGAACTCCGTCAGCCTGAGCGCGGCCTCATGCACCACGCGGGCCACCTCGGCCTCCCGTCGGAGATACTCGGCCCGCGCCCTGGCCTTGGCCCGTGATTGACGCTCGTGCTGGGCCGACCGGGCGAGGGCCTCCGCCCGTCCCGCGATGGCCTTGACCTGTTCCTCAGCGGTGCGAAGCGTCAGCCGTGCGTCCATCTCCTCCTGGCGCGAACGGCGCGCCTCGGCGGCCCGCTCGTCCCGGTCTGCCGAATCGGGTTCGGCGTCCTCCCCCTCGGCTGTGGCCGCCTCGAGGCGGGCGGACAGCTCCGTCAGAAGCTCCTCGTCCCGGGTTCTCGCGGCGAGCGCAGCATCGATGGCCTCGGTGAGCCGCTCGGCCTCCCGTGCGGCCGACGCCTGCCCCTGACGGTGCGAGTTGAGCTGCTCCGCGACCGCCGCGAGCTGGGCGTCCGAGGCGTGCAGCTCCGCGAGGGCGGCGGCCTCGTCGAGCCGTGCGGCGTCCAGACGTTCGGCCACGGCCTCCGCGGCGAATCGTGCCCGGTGCGCCTCATGCTCGCACTGGGCGAGCTCCTGCTCCGCCTGGGCGAGCTGGGCCTGCACCTCGAGGATCGACGGGGCGGCCGCCGAACCTCCTTCCACCAGCCACGAGGAGAACAGATCTCCCGACCGGGTCACCGCGACAATGTGGGCGTGCGCGGCGACGACGGCCGCTGCCTCGTCCGCCGACTCCACAGCCACCGTTGGCCCCAGCAGCCGGTCGAGGGCCCCCGCGAGGGACTCGGGGGCCTGCACCAGCGCCTTCAGCGGTCGTCCGACCGACGGGGCATCGTCGTGCCGCGGCGCCCCGGCAACCACAAGCGGCGCGCGGCCGAGGTCGCCGTCGGCGAGGTATCGGGCGGCGTCCAACGCGCCGTGGAGGCCCTGAACGACGACGGACTCGGCCATCCCTCGGAGCGCGGCGGCGACGGCCGCCTCCCACCCCGGCTCGATGGTGAGCAGGTCACCCAGCCGCCCCAGCACGCTCTCGTGGCCCGCCTCGATCAGGTCCGCCGACCCGTCACGACGCAGCCTCATGAGGCGCAGCGCGTCGACGCGAGCCTCCAGCCCGGCGCGGCGCCGACCGAGCTCCGCCTCCGCACTCCGCATGGTGGCGGACTCGGCCTCCGCCTCTGCCACCAGGGCGGCGGCACGTTCGTAGCCCTCGTCGAGGTCCGACTCCGAGCTGCCCAGCCCAGCGAGTGAGGACTCGGTGGCGTGGTAGCGGCGTCCCGACTCCTCGGCGCGCGCCAGCGCGTCGTCGCGCCGGGATGAGAGGCGTTGGACCTCCTCGTCCGAGGCCTCCAGCCGGGATGTGACGGAGTTCACGCGGCCGGTGAGCCGGGCGAGTCCTTCACGACGGTCTGCGATGGCCCTCAGGGCCGCCGCGTAGGCCTGCTCCGCCGCGGCGTGCCGCTGCTCTGCGCTGGAGCGCCTGAGCGACGCGTCCGTCAGGCGACTCTGCGCCTGTTCGACTTCCGCCCGGAGCCCCAGCTCCCTCGTCCGGAACTCGGCTGCCTCGGCCTCGATCGCCTCCGGGTCTCGGCCTCCGACGTCCAGCGACGGCTGGTTGTCCCCCGCCCGCATCCGCTCGGCTGCGATCGAGACCGTTGTGGTGACGCGCTCGCGCAACCCGGCCAGCGCGTACCACTGCTCCTGGGCTGCATCGAACGCGGCGCCGGTCTCCCGCAGGATCCGTTCGGCTGCCTCCTCCGCCTCGAGCGCCTGCCGCACCGCTGCCTCGGCGAGCGCCTTGGCCTCAGCCGCGGCCGCCTCGTCTGCGAGCTCGGCGGCCAGCTGGGCCTCGGCGGTGGCGAGGTCGTCGGCGAGGAGGCGTGCCTGGGCATCCCTCAGCTCGGCCTGGATGACCGCCGCCTTGCGCGCCGCCTGGGCCTGCCGGCCCAGGGGTTTCAGTTGGCGCTGCAGCTCCGCGACGAGGTCGCCCAGCCGCTCGAGGTTCGCCTTCGTGGCCTCCAGTTTCCGCAGCGCCTTCTCCTTGCGCTTGCGGTGCTTGAGCACCCCGGCCGCCTCTTCGATGAAGCCGCGGCGGGATTCCGGGGTGGCTTGGAGGATGGCGTCGAGTTGGCCCTGGCCGACGATGACGTGCATCTCACGCCCGATCCCGGAGTCACTCAGCAGTTCCTGCACATCGAGTAGCCGGGCCGCGGCCCCGTTGATGGCGTACTCCGAGCCCCCGCTGCGAAACATGGTGCGGGTGATCGTGACCTCTGCGTACTCGATGGGCAGCGCACCGTCCGAGTTGTCGATGGTGAGCTCGACCTCGGCCCGCCCCAGCGGGGCACGCTTGGCGGTGCCGGCGAAGATGACGTCCTCCATCTTGCCGCCGCGCAACGTCTTGGCTCCCTGCTCCCCCATCACCCAGCTGAGGGCGTCGACGACGTTCGACTTCCCGGAGCCGTTGGGCCCGACGACGCACGTGATTCCCGGTTCGAAGACCAGCGTGGTAGCGGAGGCGAAGGACTTGAACCCGCGCAGGGTCAGCTGTTTGAGGTACATACCTGCTCTAGGCTGCCTCGACCGGCGGCAGGGCGGTCCGAATGGACCGGAACGTCCAGAACTTGTTCAGGAGGAAACTGACCGGGATGGTGAAGAAAATCATGATCAGCTGCGCCCAGTAGAACTTGGTCCGCAGGCCGCTGGAGTTGTCGAAGACGTCGCTGGGCAGCGCGATGGGCGACTGCTCCCACATCAACAGGGTCAGCAAGCCCATTCCGATGAGCTGCGCGGCGAGCCCGACGGTGAGGAACGGCCAGTACTCGCGCCACCAGGCCGAGTGCTTGTGCGAGCCGAAGGTCCACCACCTGTTGAGCTGGAAGTTGACGAGATTGGCCACCATGAAGGCCACCATGCTCATCACGTGATACCAACGGATGTTGAACTCGGTGCCCGGAATGGACCACCAGGCCCCGCCGCCGTAGGCGGACTCCGGCCAGAAGATGGGCAGGCTGTGGCGCTGGACCCAGATGACGGCCATGTTGACCACCACTCCGAGGCCTCCGACCATGCCGAAGCGGAAGAGCTGTCGGATTGAGCTCCGATAGCGGTGCAGCATCTTCTTGATCACTGGCCACCCTTCCACGCCCGTTGGCATCTCGGACAAAAGTAGCTGCTCCTGTTCATGAAGGAGCGGCGCGCGATGGGCGTGCCGCAGCGCGAGCAGGGCCCGTTCTCGCGCCCGTAGGCCTCCAGCGAGCGGGAGAAGTAGCCGGACTCCCCGTTGACGTTGACGTAGAGGGAATCGAACGACGTCCCACCCTGGGCCAGCGCCTCGGCCATCACCTCGCCCGCCGCGCGGAGGACCCTCCGGGAACGCTGGGGTGACAGCCCCGCGGTGGGGTGGTCGAAGTGGGTCCGGGCCTGCCACAGGGCCTCGTCGGCGTAGATGTTCCCGATGCCGGAGACCAGGGTCTGGTCCAACAGCGCCCGCTTCACGGTCGTGCGCCTGCTGCGGAGCCGCGCTGAGACGGCGGCCTCGTCGAAAGCCTCGTCGAAGGGATCGAGCGCCACGTGAGGGACTGGACACGTGGCCTGCCCGGCGCGCCAGTCGAGTCCGCCGAACATCCGTTGGTCGACGAACCGCAGCTCCTGGCCGTCGTCGAGGCCGAAGATCACGCGCGTGTTGCGGGCGTGCTCGTCGCCGGGACGGTTGAGCCTGAACTGGCCGCTCATCCCGAGATGGGCCACCATCGCGTCGTCGCCCAGGACCCACCACAGGTACTTGCCGCGGCGGCGCACCCCGTCGACCTGTCGCCCCTCAAGGTTGGCGACGAACCCCGCAGGCCCCCCAGGGTGGCTTCGCACGGGTCTGGGGTGGAGGACGCTGACGCGGATGATCCTGCGTCCCGTGAGGTGACCCGACAGCCCGCGCCTCACCACCTCGACTTCGGGCAGCTCAGGCACCGGCGAGATCCTCGCAGGCCGCGCGGGCGGCGATCTGCTCGGCGTGCTTCTTGCTCGGTGCGGTACCCCGCCCACGAACCCGCTCGTCGACGATGACGGCTGCCGTGAAGACCCGCTGGTGGTCAGGGCCCTCGCCGCTGACCTCGTAGCGGGGAAGTGACCAACCGCGCTGCGAGCAGATCTCCTGCAGCGCCGTCTTGTGATCCGCGTAGTCCCTGCTTCGTTGGGCGTCGGCGATCTGCTCATCCAGATTGCGGTGGATGAAACGCGCGGCGGACTCCGGGCCGTCAGAGATGTAGACGGCGCCGATGACCGCCTCCATCGTGTCCGCCAGGATGGAGGTCTTGTCCCGCCCGCGGGTGGCCACCTCGCCTTTGCCGAGGAGCAGGTGATCCCCGAGCTCGAGGAGACGGGCGACGTCCGCGAGGGCCACGGAACTCACCACGCGGGACCGGAGCTTCGCCAGGTGTCCCTCGGGGAGGTCCGGATAGCTGCGGAAGATGTGCTCGGTGACGACGATCTGGAGCACTGCATCGCCGAGGAATTCGAGCCGCTCGTTGGACTCGATGCCGCCGTGCTCGTAGGCGTAGCTGCGGTGCGTGAAGGACAACTCAAAGAGCTGGGCGTCCACCTCGACGCCCAGCTCCTTCAGCTGCTCTTCCAGTCTGCTCATCCCGCTGAGACCCCCACGCGTGCGGTCTCGTCGTGACACCGACCCCGAGGACGGGGACGACCCGCTCCGCGGGGGTGGGCCAGGCTCAGACCTCGAGGACCTGGCGGCGGCTGCCGCGGGGTCCGTACTGTCCGCAGCTCGCGCATGCGGTGTGCTGCAGGTGGGGTTCGCGGCAGGCCGGGTTGGCGCACACGACGGTGGGGACGACAGTCGTCTTCCACTGCGCACGGCGCGAACGGGTATTGCTGCGCGACATCTTCCGCTTCGGAACGGCCACGATCTTCTCCTTCGTCAGTAACTGACAGGTTTGCTCAGTTGGGTGCTTCCCCGCTCAGCCCGGTCAGCTTCTCCCACCTGGGATCAACCTGTAGACCGTGAGTGTGGTCGGGATCGTCATTGAGGTCTGCTCCACATGTGGGGCAGAGACCCAGGCAATCATCCTCGCACAGGGGCGTGAACGGCAACTCGAGCACCACGGCGTCACGCAGGGCCTCGTCCAGATCGATCGTCTCATCCACGATGAGGCTCTCGTCTGTGTCTATCTCGTTGCCGGGATAGAAGTAGAGCTCCTGCACATCGAAGGAGGCTTGCTCCTCGATGTCATCCAGGCAGCGGGCGCATTGGCCGTGGAGTTCCACGGTTGCTGTGCCCGTCACCAGGACGCCTTCGGTCACCGCCTCGAACCGGAGATCCAGCTCGATGTCGGTGTCTTGCGGCACCCCGATCACTTCCGTGCCCATGTCGGCAGGCGCGGGAACCGTGGTGACTACCTGTTTCATCGTCCCAGCCCTGCGCGCGAGCTCGTGCACCTCAAAAACCAGTGGCGAGCGGCGATCCGGGTGGGGATGCACGGGTGACACGTCGGATTCCCTTCGTCTACCGTCCATGACTCGTCATGACCGGCTTCCAACTCTACCGAGGGCCCGCAGAATTCCCAAAACGGAAATGCGCTCAGAGCGTGCCCGCTCGACGCCTCTCCTCGATGGCGAGCGCGACGTTGCCGGGCACGTAGGCGGAGACGTCGCCGCCGAGCCGGACCACCTGACGGATGATGGTCGAGGACAAGGTCACGTGCTCCTTGCCGGCGGGCAGCAGGACAGTCTCCACCGGACCCATGGCGTGGTTCATGTGGGCCATCTGGAGCTCGAAGTCGAAGTCAGACCCGAACCGCAGGCCCTTAACCACTGCAGGAATCCCGCGGGTGCGGCAGAAGTCCACCAGGAGCCCCTCCATGGGCTCCACGGTGATGTGGTCCAGGTCCGCCGTCGCTCCCTGAACCAGCTCCACGCGCTCGTCGAAACTGAACAGGTAGTTCTTGGTGGAGTTGTTGCCGATGGCGACGACCACGGCCCCGAACAGCGCGTGCGCCCGCCGGATGACGTCGAGGTGGCCCACGGTGATCGGGTCGAACGACCCGGGGCACAAGACCGTCATGGCATCACTCCTAGTCCACAGCCCCGAAGTGGAGCGTCGTCTCACCGTAGCGGCGCAGCCAGGTGTCCGTGTAGCCCGGCGGCCAGCCGGGGTCACGGTCCCGGGAGGAGCGCTCCACGACCACCAGACCGCGCCCCGCCAACGCGCTGACGGCCAGGTTCTCCAGCAGGGTCTCGATGGATTCGGTGGCCATCTCGTAGGGGGGATCGAGGAAGACCAGGTCGAACGTCCGGCCCGGGGAACCGGCGACAGCCTCTGCCTTGGCCACGACCACCTCCACCGCCAGGCCCGTGGCCCGGGCGTTGTCCTGGATCAGCCTGGCGGTGGGCCTGTCCTGTTCGACGAGCACCACCGGCGCCGCACCACGGCTGGCCGCCTCGAGGCCAACCGCCCCCGAGCCCGCGAAGAGGTCCAGCACGGAGACCCCCGCGAGGTGGGCTGAGGCGTCCGAGTCAGCGGAGTTGAACCAGCTCGACAGCGCAGAGAACAACGCCTCCCGGGTGCGGTCTGTGGTGGGCCTGGTGCGCGCGCCCTTCGGGGTGCTCAGGCGGCGTCCCTTCGCCCGGCCGGCGATGATCCTGCTCACGACTTCTCCATCCACTCTCCGGCGGCGACGGCGTCTGCCTTCGCCATCAGGTCTGCCAGCAGCGGGTCCGTGGAGGACCGCGGGTCCTCCAGGACACGCTCAGCGAGCGCCTTGGCCGCCTGGATCACACCCGCGTCGTCCAGAGCCCGCAGCAGCTTGAGCGATCCCCCGCCGGACTGGGCGGCGCCCAGGACGTCTCCCTCCCGGCGCAGCCTCAGGTCGAGCTCGGCCAGCTCGAAGCCGTCAGTGGTCGACGTCATGGCCTGGAGGCGGGTCAGAGCGTCGAGGTTCTCCCCGACTGCGGCGAGCAGGAGGCACAGCCCCGGATGCTCCCCTCGACCGATGCGCCCCCGCAACTGATGCAGCTGGGAGAGCCCGAAGCGGTCCGCGTCCACCACCACCATCACCGACGCGTTGGGCACGTCCACGCCCACCTCGATCACCGTGGTGGCCACCAGCACATCCAGCCGCCCATCTGCGAAGGCGGCCATGGCGTCGTCCCGATCGGCCGCGGGCTGTTTGCCGTGCACCGTCCCGATGCGCAGACCCGCGAGGGGTCCGGCGGCCAGCTGCGGGGCGAGCTCCTCGACGGCGGACATCGCGGGCGCGCCCCCCGCCTCTGCCTCCTTGGCGGTGATGGACGGGCACACCACGAACGCCTGCCTGCCCCGCTCCACCTCCTCCCGGATGCGCTCCCAGGCGCGCGGCACCCAGTGCGGCGTCTGCGCGGTATCGACGAACACCGTCTGCACGGCCGCCCGGCCGGCCGGGAGCTCGCGCAGCTCGCTGACCTCCAGATCCCCGAACACCGTCATGGCGATGGATCGGGGAATGGGCGTAGCGGTCATGACGAGCGTGTGGGGCTTCCTCTCCGCCTTCGCGGCGAGCGCGGCCCGCTGCTCGACGCCGAAACGGTGCTGCTCGTCGACGACGACCAGACCCAGGTCGTTGAAGGCCACCGGGTCACTGAGGAGCGCGTGCGTGCCCACAACGATCCCCGCCTCGCCGGTGGCGATCTGCGCCAGCACACCACGCTTGGCCGCGGCGGAGCGGCTCCCCGTGAGGAGCACCACTCCCGTGGCTTCCGGGTGGGCGCCGAGCTGGCGACCCTGGCCCAGATCACCGAGCAGCTGGGAGATGGTCTGGTAGTGCTGCTTGGCCAGGACCTCGGTGGGAGCCAGTAGTACTGACTGTCCGCCGGAATCAACCACCGCAAGCATGGCCCGGAGCGCCACGAGCGTCTTCCCCGACCCGACCTCGCCTTGGAGGAGACGGTTCATCGGCGCCCCGCCTGCGAGCTCGCCGAAGATGACCTCCCCGATGTTTCTCTGCCCGTCGGTGAGGGTGAAGGGCAGCCTCTCGTCGAACGCCTCGAGGAGCCCCCCTGGGCGACGGGGACGCGGCGTGGCGAGCTCCCCGGCGGCCTCTCTCCGCCTGGCCGCCATGGCCAGCTGAATGCCGAACGCCTCGTCGAACCGGAGCCGCGCCTGGCCGTGCTCCGCCTGCCGTACCTCGACAGGCTCGTGGACGGCGGTGAGCGCGTCCTGGAACGGCAGCACCCCTGCCTCGTCGACCACCCACCCCGGGAGGGTGTCTCCGGACAGGGTGGGCAGGACCAACTGGATCGACTCGGCGATCACCCACGTGGGTAGTTTTCCTGTGGCCGGGTACAGCCCGATCATGGTGGCGCGCTGCACGCTGCGCTCCATAGCGGCCCTCTTCTCGGCGTCCTTGCCTCCGGAGATGCGGGCGCCGTCGAGCATCACGAAATCCGGGTGGGCCAGCTGGAGCTGCTCGTTGAACCGGCCTACGCGGCCGATGAAGATCCCCCGACGGCCTGGGGCCAGCTGCCGCTCCCAGTAGTCCAGCACGCGCTGCTTCTTCGCGAAGAACGCCACCGAGAGCCGCCCGTGACCGTCACTGAGGACCGCCTGGACTCTGCCCGCGCCAGAGGAGTGGAACTGCCTCGCGCCGACCACCTGGGCGATCACTGCGACGTCCTGCCCCACGGTGAGGGTGCTGAAGTCGGACATCTCCGTGCCGGAGATATAGCGGCGCGGCACGTGCCGCACCAGATCGTCGACGGTGCTGATCCCCAATCGCTCGAACTCTGCGGCCGTCTTGCCACCGACCACGTCAACGAGCCGACGCCCGAGGTCGCGGTAGATCGGGGTGCGCCAGAAGGACATGAGCAAGACCCTACCGGCCCCCGCAGACAGTCCGAGGGGCGCGGGATGGGGACGCGAAAAACCGGCGGCCCCGTCGTGGGGACCGCCGGCTCTCGGCGTCAGGGATGCGAACTAGCGCGAGACCTTACCGGCCTTGAGGCAGGAGGTGCACACGTTCACGCGCTGCGGGGTGCCGTTGATGGTGGCACGCACGCGCTGGATGTTCGGGTTCCAGCGGCGATTGGTCTTCTTCTTCGACCAAGGAACGTTGTGACCGAAGCCGGGTCCCTTGGCGCAAACATCACACGTGGCGGCCACTGGAATCTCCTTGTTGTCTGTGCCCAGGCCATGGCCTGGATTGCTCTGGGGTGAAGCCCACGCGAGCAGGCAACCGTAGAATGTTAACCCGCCCGCGTGGAATTGACCAAATGGGGCCTACTTCTTGCCGCGGCGTCGCGGCGACCTGCGCTCCCCGCCGTCGGAGGGCGCCTGCGAATCCACAGGCTCCTCAAAGCGGACATAGCCCGCCCCCTGGCAGTGTTCGCACGGCTCGGTGAACGCCTCGGCCAGGCCGGTGCCGATCCGCTTGCGCGTCAGCTGCACCAGCCCGAGGCTGGTCACCTCCGCGACCTGGTGACGTGTACGGTCGCGGCCGAGACACTCGACGAGGCGGCGCAGCAGCAGCTCGCGGTTGCTCGGCAGGACCATGTCGATGAAGTCGATCACGATGATGCCGCCGATGTCGCGCAGGCGCAGCTGGCGCACGATCTCCTCCGCCGCCTCCAGGTTGTTGCTGGTGACAGTGGCCTCGAGGTTGCCTCCGGTGCCCGTGAAGCGCCCCGTGTTGACGTCGACGACCGTCATGGCTTCGGTGCGGTCGATCACCAGGGACCCGCCGGAAGGCAGGAAGACCTTGCGATCCAACGCCTTGGCGATCTGCTCGTCGATCTTGAACTGCGAGAACGCGTCCCGGCCGTCTTCGGCGGGTTCGAAGCGCACCAGGCGCTCCGCCAGGTGCGGCGCGACGTGACTCACGTAGGCCGAGATGGCGTCGTAGGCGTCAGACGGGCCGCCGTCGCCCTGGACGATCAGCTGGCCGAAGTCCTCGGTGAAGAGGTCGCGGACGATCCGCAGGGTCAGGTCCGGCTCCGAGTAGAGGGCCTGTGGGGCGCTGCCCTGCTTCGTCTTCTTCTCGATGACCTCCCATTGGGCCTTGAGACGGTTGACGTCACGGATCAGCTCCTCTTCGCTGGCGCCCTCCGCCGCGGTCCGCACGATGACGGACTCGTCGTCGGAGATCAGCGACCCGAGGATGGTGCGGAGACGGTTGCGCTCGGTGTCCGGCAGCTTGCGGGAGATCCCCGACAGGTGGCCGCCCGGCGAGTAGACGATGTAGCGGCCAGGCAGGGAGATGTGCCCCGTGAGGCGGGCACCCTTGGCCCCGACGGGATCCTTCGTCACCTGCACCAGAACGCTCTGGCCCGACTTCAGGACGTTCTCGACCTTGCGGTTCTCCCCTGTGACGCCGAAGTTGGCCCAGTCCACCTCACCGGCGTACAGCACGGCGTTGCGGCCGCGGCCGATGTCGATGAACGCGGCCTCCATGCTGGGCAGCACGTTCTGGATGCGACCGACGTAGATGTTGCCGATCAGGGAGGTGGCCGACGCCTTGTCCACGTAGTGCTCGACGAGGATGTTGTCCTCCACCACGGCCAACTGCGTGTAGTCCTCGGACTGGCGGATGACCAGCCTGCGGTCCACCGCCTCCCGGCGCGTCAGAAACTCGGCCTCGCTGAGGATGGGGGCGCGGCGGCGCCCCGCGGCACGGGACTCCTTGCGGCGCTGGCGCTTGGCCTCCATGCGGGTGGAGCCCTCGATGCCGGTCACCTCGTCAGACGACGTGGAATCGGCATCTGCGCCCTCGCCACGACGGCGACGGCGGCGGCGACGGCGGGTTGTTCCGTTGTCGTCTGCCTCAGCCGTGTCCTGCTCGGCACCCTCGGCGTCAGGCTCGCCCTCGGCAGCCTCCTCCGCGGGGGCCTCCGATTCCGCTTCCTCGGCCTCGTCAGAGTCGGCCTCCGAGTCCTCCGCGCCATCGCGGGAGCCACCCCGACGGCGGCGCCTGCCCCCGCGTCGGCGGCGACGGCGGGAGGGACGGTCGTCGTCGGACTCATCGTCGACGGCTTCGTCGCTGTCTTCTTCGTCGGATTCGGGCTCGTCCTCCGCGGGTTCGACGGCAGCCTCGTCCGTCTCTGCTTCGGTCAGCTCGCCGTCTTCGTCCTCGGGCTCAGCCTCGCCTTCCTCCGCGGGGCTGCCTGCAATCGCGCCGGCCAGGGCCGCGAGCTGCTGCTCACGGGCTGCTGCGGTGAGGAAGGGGTCGGTCAGGAGGGCCCGGCGGGCCTCCGCGACCTCCTCAGCGGCGCGGAGCGCGACACCGATGGCGTCCTCGTCCTGCCCTTCGGGGAGCGTGGCGGGCGGGGCCGCCGGGCGGCTGGCGCGCCGACGACGGCTGCGGGTGGAGGTGGGGCCTGCTTCCTCGGCGGGTGCGGTCTCGGAAGCGACGGGGGTCGCGGTCTCGGCGGGAACGAGTGCCGGCTGCGGCGCGGCCGCTGGCTCCGGGACTGCTGCGGGCTCAGCGGCGACCACCGGCTCGGGGGCGGCGGCCGGTCGCGACGCCCGCCGGCGGCGGACAGGAGCGGGCGCGGACGCCTGCGGCACTGCTGCTTCCGGGGACTGCTCGTCGATCGGCGTCGCGGAAGACTCCTCGGCCGGCGCGGGCGAATCATCGACCTGGGCGGGGGTGACGACGGGCGCGGGCTCGCTTGGCGCGGGCTCGCTTGGCGCGGGCGGCGCGGTGCGGCGGGTGGCGCGGCGGCGTACCGGCTTGCTCTCCTCTACCGGCGGGGTCGCCTCCACGACGGGAGCCTCCGCGGCGATCTCCGCAGCGGGGGCCTCTTCAAGGGGGGCGACTTCAGCGGGAGCCTCCTCGGAGGGAGCCTCCACCGCCTTCACCCTGCGTCGACGAACGGGCGCGGCGGCCGCGTCCGGCTTCGAGGCGACGCGGCGTCGCTTGGGCGTCAGGTCAGCCGCTTCCGGCTCAGCCGTCTGGCTACTGGTGGGCTCAGCCGTGGGGCTACCCGTGGGCTCAGCCGCGGCGTCCTGGGGTGGGCCTGCCGGGCGGCCCGCAGCGCGGCGGCGCCTCACGGGGGCGGTGGGTGTGGTTTCCTCGGCGGTGGTGACGCCGTCGTTCTCGATATCGAGCATGAGGCTCCTCAGGCGCGGATGCGCGGACGGGCACAGACGCGCTGTGCGCTAAGACTCCGGCCTCCAGGGCAGTGCGAGCAGTCGCGGCAGATCTGCCGCGGTGCAGCCTCGCTGCTCCCGGTTGGCACCGGCGGTGCCGTGACCTGAGCGTTATTCTCGCACACCGTCGCAACACTTGGCGCATCACCGCGCCGATCAGTGCAGCGGGTCGCCGATCACGCCGTCTGCCAGCGGCCCCTGCGCCAGGCGGGTGAGGAGGGCCTGCGCGGGCACCTGGGGGGTGAGCTGACGCAGTGCGGTCACCACGTCATCCGGGCGCACCAGCGGCGCCTGGTGAATCGAGCGCAGCAGCAGCGTCTCGTCGTCGGAGACACTCAAACTCACGATGGCCGCGCGCACGTCGAAGGCCCGCATGCCGTTCTTCGTCATCCGCTCGATGATGTACTCCTCCCGATCGAGGAGCGACGACGCGGCCGAGCTGAGGACGCCCGGCTCTGCCCCGGCGAGGCTGATCACCCAGTCCGACGCCTGCAGCAGATCACCGAGCGACTCCTTGACTGCTTCGGCCGCGTCCAGCACGACGAAGCCCTGCGGGAGGACCGCGTTGAGCGCCTCCACGAGCTTGACCGGGTTGCAGACCTCGGTGAGGCCCAGCTCCACGTACTCCGCTTCGGAGGCTGCGGACGTGGGCGCGGCGTTGGCGTAGGAGATGCGGGGGTGGGGCGAGAAGCCCGAGGAGTAGGCCATCGGGATCTCCGCGCGTCGCAGGGCGCGCTCGAGCGCACGCCCGAAGTCGCGGTGCGAGGTGAAGCGTCCGGGGCCACGCTTGGCGTAGCGCAGCCGCAGCTTCTGCGCCGGAGGTGCCTGCTGGACTGGCGGCTGTCGGTTTCCCACGGGCGGCAGTCTAGATCAGCACCGGACGGCGCGGCCCGATCACCGCTTCCGGTACAGCTTCTTGCTCTGGTAGACGGGCTCGCTGGTGACGTTGACCCCGAGGTTACGGAAGATGGCCTCGTCGACAGGTCCGAGGATCACCGTGGTGTGCACGTCGCAGCCGCGCAGGTGCGGCAGCTCGGCCAGGGCCCGTCTGGCGAACTCGTCGTAGGTGGCGCCCACGGACAGGGCGATGAGCACCTCGTCGGTGTGCAGACGCGGGTTGGCGCTACCGAGGTGCTGCGTCTTCAGGGTCTGGATCGGGCCGATCGTCTCCGGCGCCAGCAGGTGTGCCTCGTCCGGCAGGCCGGCGAGGAGCTTGAGGGCGTTGAGCAGGAGGGCCGAGGAACTGCCCAGCAGCGCCGAGGTCTTGCCGGTCACGACGGTGCCGTCGGGCAGCTGCAGCGAGGCTGCCGGCCCCTTGGTGCGGCGTTCGGTCTCCAGAGCCGGTCCCACGACCGGGCGGTCCTCCACCCCGATGCCCAACGTGCGCATTATCAACGCGATGCGGTCCGACAGCGTGGGCTCGAGCTCGTCGCGTCGCTCGTGCACCAGCGCCTTGTAGTAACGGCGGATGACCTCCTGCTTGGAGGCCGCCCTGCACACCTCGTCGTCGGAGATGCACTGCCCCGCCATGTTGACGCCCATGTCGGTGGGCGACTGGTACGGCGAGGCGCCGGTGAGCTGCTCGAACAGCAGCTTGAGGACGGGGAAGATCTCGACGTCGCGGTTGTAGTTGACCACCTGCTCGCCGTAGGCGGCGAGGTGGAACGGGTCGATCATGTTGACGTCGTCGAGGTCCGCCGTGGCTGCCTCGTAGGCCAGGTTGACAGGGTGGTCCAGCGGGAGGTTCCAGATGGGGAACGTCTCGAACTTGGCGTAGCCGGAGGGGATCCCGCGCTTGTGGTCGTGGTACAGCTGCGACAGGCAGGTGGCCATCTTCCCGCTGCCGGGGCCGGGGGCTGTGACGACCACGAGGTCGCGGGTGGTCTCGATGTAGTCGTTGCGGCCGTAGCCGTTGTCGCTGACGATCAGCGCGACATCGCTGGGGTAGCCCTTGATCGGGTAGTGACGGTAGACCTTCAGCCCGAGCCGCTCCAGCTTGCGCTTGAACGCCCTCCCCTGCCGGTGCTCATCGGTCATCTGCGTGATGACGACGCTACCGACATACAGCCCGTAGGACCGGAACTCGTCGATGAGCCGGAGCACATCTGACTCATAGGGGATGCCGAGGTCCGCGCGCACCTTGTTCCGGGCGAGATCGTGGGCGCTGACGACGATGACCACCTCGACCTCGTCCTTGAGGGTCTCCAGCATGGCGATCTTGTTGTCCGGGGTGAAGCCGGGCAGCACACGGGAGGCGTGGTGGTCGTCGAACAGCTTGCCGCCGAACTCGAGGTACAGCTTGCCGCCGAAGCGCCTGCGCCGCTCATCGATGTGGTGGGACTGAAGGACCAGATACTTCTCGCGGTCGAACCCGACCTTGCGCACGCTCTCCACGAGGGGCCAGCCTAGCCGGTCCGGGCGGCCCTCCCCCTACTGGGCGGCCCTCCCCCTACTGGAGGGAGGGCTTGGCCACGGCGAGCGGCAGGAGCACCTTGCCGGTGGGGCCGATCTGGATGGATGTGTCCATCTGGGGGCACACGCCGCAGTCGAAGCACGGCGTCCAGCGGCAGTCCTCCACCTCGCGCTCGTCGAGGGCGTCCTGCCAGTCCTCCCACAGCCAGTCACGGTCCAGACCCGCGTCCAGGTGGTCCCAGGGCAGGACCTCCTCGTAGCCGCGCTCGCGGGTGGTGTACCAGTCCAGGTCCACACCGAAGGGGGCGAGCTCCTCCGCCGCGGCCGTGGCCCAGCGCTCGAAGCTGAAGTGCTCGCTCCAGCCGTCGAACTTGCCGCCGTCGCGCCACACGCGCTCGATGACGCGGCCCACCCGTCGGTCCCCGCGGGACAGCAGGCCCTCGATGGTCCCCGGCTTGCCGTCGTGGTACCGCATGCCGATCGCCTTGCCGTAGTGGCGGTCCTGCCTGATGGTGTCGCGCAGCAGCTGGAGCCGGTGGTCGATGGTCTCGGCGCTGGCCTGGCCCGCCCACTGGAAGGGGGTGTGCGCCTTAGGCACGAACCCGCCGATCGAGACGGTGCAGCGGATGTCGCGGGTGCCGGATGCCTTCCGACCGGTCTCGATCACGCGGCGCGCCAGGTCCGCGATGGCCAGCACGTCCTCGTCGGTCTCGGTGGGCAGGCCGCACATGAAGTACAGCTTGACCTGGCGCCAGCCGGAGGAGAACGCGGCCGCGACAGTGTCGATCAGGTCATCCTCGGTGACCATCTTGTTGATCACCTTCCGCATCCGCTCCGAGCCGCCCTCGGGCGCGAACGTGAGACCCGAGCGGCGGCCGTTGCGGCTGAGCTCGTTGGCCAGGTCGATGTTGAACGCGTCCACCCGGGTTGACGGCAGCGACAGCGCGACGTTTGAGCCTTCGTAGCGGTCCGCGAGCTGCCTGGTGACCTCCGCGATCTCGGAGTGGTCCGCCGACGAGAGGGACAGCAGGCCGATCTCCTCCAACCCGGTGGCCCGGAGTCCGCCCTCCACCATGGCACCGATGGTGTCGATCGAGCGCTCCCGGACGGGGCGGGTGATCATGCCCGCCTGGCAGAAACGGCAGCCGCGGGTGCAGCCCCGGAAGATCTCCACGGAGTAGCGCTCGTGCACCGTCTCGGCCATCGGGACGATGGGGTGCTTGGGATAGGGCCACTCGTCGAGGTTCATCAGCGTGTGCTTGCGCACCTGGAACGGCACGCCCTCGCGGTTGGGCGCGATCCTCTGGATGCGGCCGTCGTCGAGGTAGTCCACGTCGTAGAACTTCGGCACGTAGAACGCGCCGGTGAAGGCGAGGCGGAGCAGCAGCCCGTCGCGGCCGCCCTCGCGGCCGTCCACCTTCCACTCGCGGATGATGTCCGAGATGAGCAGCGAGGCCTCCTCGCCGTCGCCGAGCACGGCCACGTCGATGAAGTCCGCGATGGGTTCGGGGTTGAAGGCAGCGTGCCCTCCCGCGACGACCAGCGGCTCGCCGTCGATGCGGTCCGCCGCGTGGAGGCTCAACCCGGAGAGGTCGATCAGGTTGAGCAGGTTGGTGTAGCCCAGTTCGGTGGAGAAGGAGACCCCCAGCACGTCGAACATGCCGACGGGGCGGTGCGCGTCCAGCGTGAACTGCGGCATCGAGGCCGCCCGCATCCTGGCCTCCATGTCCGGCCACACGCAGTAGGTGCGCTCGGCGAGGATCCACTCGCGCTCGTTGAGGATCTCGTAGAGGATGGCCACGCCCTGGTTGGGTTGACCCACCTCGTAGGCGTCCGGGTACGACAGGCACCAGCGGACCTCGACCAAATCCCAGTCCTTGACGACGGAGTTGTGCTCACCCCCGACGTACTGGATGGGCTTGCTCACCTGCGCGAGCAGCGGCTCCAGCCGTGCGAAGAGGGAGTGCGTGGGCAGCGCGGAAAGTGTTGTCATGACGCCGCCAAGAATATCCGCGGGGGCGCGTTTGACCTACCCTTCGCCGAACCAGAGCGCAATCTCGTGGGCCGCGGACTCGGGCGAATCTGAGGCATGGACCGCGTTGCGCCGAGTGGACTCCGCAAAGTCCGCCCGCACAGTGCCCGGCTCGGCCTTGGCGGGATCGGTGGCCCCGTGGAGGGCACGCACGCGGGAAACCGCGTCGTCTCCAGTGATCACCATGGCGATCAGCGGCCCCTCCGTCATGAACTCGCGCAGCGGCGGGTAGTACTCGCGCTCCACATGCTCGGAGTAGTGACGGTCAGCGAACTCCGGGTCGATCTGACGGAACTCCATGGCCGCCAACCGGAGCCCGGCGTCCTCGTAGCGCGACACGATGGCCCCGACGTGGCCGGCGGCTACCGCGTCGGGCTTGATGATGACGAACGTCTGCTCGGTCATGAGAGGTTCCTTTCAGCCTGGGCCGCCTCGAGGCGCTTCCCCAGCACCACGCAAGTCACCCAGATCAGGGCGAAGATGAGACCCATGGCGTACATCCACGGGGTGAGGAGGCCGAGCCCGATGAGCACCAGCTGGGCCACCCAGCCCACGACGTAGCCCCACCGCTTCCTGAGGCCCGCGGCGGCGGCGAGGCACAGCAGGGTGGCGACGGCGCACCAGGCGGCGGCCACCCAGAGGTTGACCCCGGAGACCTGGATCATGCCGATGAAGGCGAGCCACACCACGATGATCTCGAAGACGAGCACCGACATCGCGGCGGGGCGCAGTGGGTTTGAGGGATCGAGGGTCACGGGTGTCGCTCCGTCCTCAGGAGGTCGCGTGCCTCGCCGGCGGCGATCACGGAGCCGGCCACGAGCACGCCGGCGTGGGCGCTTGCCGTGTCTGCCAGCATGACGGCCAGGTCCAGCGCCTCCGCCATGGTGGCTGCACGGTGCACCTGATGCGTGGACCACACGGTCTCGGCCACGGCGGCCAGTTCGTCGACGGGGCGGCCGCGGGTAGAGGACGACACCTGCGTGATGACCACCTGATCCATCTGCTCCGCGAAGATCCCCAGCACCTCCTCGGCGTTCTTGTCCTGCATCATCGCCACCACGCCGATCAGGGGCTCGAAGGTGTAGGACTCCACGACCGCGTCGATGGTGACGCGCGCGGCCGGCGGATTGTGGGCGGTGTCCACCACGATGGGGGGCGAGGTCCGGACCAGCTCCAGCCGGGCCGGCGCCTCCACGGAACCGAGGCCCTCGACGATCACCTCAGGGCTCAGCGGCTGGCCGCCGAGGAACGCCTCGACGGCGGCCACGGCCAGCGCGGCGTTGCGGGCCATGTGCTCGCCGAACAGCGGGAGGAATACGTCGCTCACGGGGCCACCCGCCGTGTCGATGCGGAGAAGCTGCCCTCCGACGGCCAGGCTGCGGTCCAGGACGCCGAAGTCCGGCCCCTCCACCTTCACCGGGGCCCCCACCTCGATGGCCCGCTCCAGCAGGACGCGTGCCGCGGCCGGGTCCTGGCCCGCGAACACCGCCGTCGCGCCGTGCTTGATGATGCCGGCCTTCTCGCCGGCGATCTCTTCCAACGTGGAGCCGAGAATGTGCATGTGGTCCAGCCCGATGGGCGTCACCACCGCGACAGTCGGGTCCGCGACACTCGTGGCGTCCCACCTTCCCCCGAGGCCCACCTCCATGACGGCCACATCCACCGGGGCGTCGGCGAAGGCCGCGTACGCCATGCCGGTGATGACCTCGAAGAACGTCATCGACACGCCGTCGAGCCGCTGTTCGTCCACCATGGCGAC
This sequence comes from Tessaracoccus luoxuelianae, assembly GCF_054483915.1. Lineage (NCBI taxonomy): Bacteria > Bacillati > Actinomycetota > Actinomycetes > Propionibacteriales > Propionibacteriaceae > Tessaracoccus > Tessaracoccus luoxuelianae. Next base: position 2,619,533 of record NZ_CM137013.1, read on the forward strand.
GTACGGCTCGATGTCACGCCAGACCTCGCCGAAGCGTTCCTCGCTGACCGCCTCCCCGTCGACGCTGATCCGCTCCCTGGCATCGCTCAGGTGCGGGCTGGCGAAGCGTCCGGTGCGCAGGCCCGCGGCGCGCAGCAGAGCCTCGATCATGATGGCGGTGCTGCCCTTGCCGTTGGTGCCGGCCACCTGGATCACGGGGAAGGCCTTCTGCGGGTCGCCGAGGAGATGCATGAGGGCCGAGATGCGCGTCAGGCTGGGCGCCACCCGGTGCTCGGGCCACCGGCTCGTCAAGGCGGCCGTCAACTCGTGGTGCGTGGTGTCAGTCATGGTGCACCCCAGCCTAGTGGGCACCGGCCTCTCGTCGAAGAGCCTCGACGGTGAGCTCAAGGCCCCGGCGTAGCGGCGTCGGGGCGAGGCCGAACCGCGCCTGGGCCGCGATGGCCGCGTGGACGCTGATGGCCGATTCGGGCCTTTGAGCTGCCCGGTTAGGATGACCCGTAGGCAGCGATGGGCCATGTTCCATCGCTCCGCCGCACCGTTCACGCCCCTCAAGGAGCTTCGCAATATGGCCAACAATTCGTCGCTGAGCAAGCGCGCCGCCCTGCGCCAGCAGCAGGAGATGGAAGAGCGCACCAAGCGCACGCGCCGCATTCTCGCCGTCGGCGCGGGACTCGCGGCGCTGACCATCGTCGCGGTGCTGGCGATTGTGATCATGCAGGCGCTGGCCAAGCAGGCGCCTGTAGCGACGGAGCAGCTGACGCCCCCCAACGCCACGGCCTCCTCCGGCATCGCTCTGGCGGGCAAGCAGCCACAGGAGGGCACCCCCCACCTGGTGGTGTGGGAGGACTTCCAGTGCCCGGCCTGCGCCTCGCGGGAGGAGAGCTACGGGCCCATCATCGAGCAGTTGGTGGCCGACGGTTCGATCACCGCGGAGATCCGCACCGCGTTCTTCCTGGACGCCGGGCTGCGCAACGACTCGTCGAAGCGCGCCGCCCTGGCCGCCGCAGCGGCCGACGAGGTGGGCGCGTTCGACGCCTTCCACCGCGTGGTCTACGCCAACCATCCTGCCCAGGAGGGCACCGGCTTCACCGATCAGCAGCTGCGGGTGGACTTCCCGGCCTTGGCCGGCATCGAGGGCGAGGACCTCACCCGGTACCAGGAGCTCTACGACACCCGGGCCTTCAACGACTTCACCGACGCCGCCAACCAGAAGTTCAACGACGACCAGATCGGCGCCACGCCCACCTTCCTCGTGAGCGGTCAGGCCCTGGAGTTCTACGACCAGGAGTCCCAGACCGTCCTGATCCAGCCCACCGCGGAGAGCCTGCTCGGGGCCATCACCGAGGCGTTCGAGTCGGGCGGCCAGCAGCTCGAGAGCTGACCGGGCGACGGTTCGGGCGGGCGCGCGCTGCCTATTAAGATCGGGTCCCATGACCCATTCGAACGCGTCTGCGCGCGCCCTCCCCGACAAGCCCGTCCTCGAAGGCCTGGAGGCCAAGTGGGGGCAGGTATGGGCCGAGGAGGGCACCTACGCGTTCGTGAGGCCCTCAAGCCGCGAGGACGTGTTCAGCATCGACACGCCCCCGCCGACGGTGTCGGGCTCGCTGCACGTGGGCCACGTGTTCAGCTACACCCACACGGACACCGTGGCCCGCTACCAGCGGATGCGCGGCAAGCACGTGTTCTACCCGATGGGTTGGGATGACAACGGCCTGCCCACCGAGCGCCGGGTCCAGAACTTCTACGGCGTGCGCTGCGACCCGTCGATCCCCTACGACGCGGGCTTCGAGGCTCCCGCCAAGCCGGACCCCAAGCGGCAGGTGCCGATCAGCCGCGCCAACTTCATCGAGCTGTGCCACGAGCTGACCGCCGTCGACGAGCAGGCGTTCGAGGCCCTCTGGAAGCAGCTCGGCCTCTCGGTGGACTGGTCCACGCTCTACACCACCATCTCCGCGAGCTCGCAGGCCGTGGCCCAGAAGGCCTTCCTGCGCAACCACGCCCGCGGAGAGGCCTACCTCAGCTACGCCCCGACCCTGTGGGACGTCACGTTCCACACCGCCGTGGCGCAGGCCGAGCTTGAGGCGCGCGAATACCCGGGCGCCTACCACCGCGTGGCGTTCCACCGGCCCGACGGCACCCCGGTGCACATCGAGACCACCCGCCCGGAGCTGCTGGCTTCCGTCTGCGCGCTCATCGCGCACCCGGACGACGAGCGGTACCAGCCGCTTTTCGGCAGCACCGTCACCTCTCCCCTCTTCGGCGTGGAGATCCCGGTCCTGGCGCACGAGGCGGCGGAGCCGGACAAGGGCGCCGGCATTGCCATGTGCTGCACCTTCGGCGACCTCACGGACGTCACGTGGTGGCGCGAGCTCAACCTCCCCACCCGCACGGTGATCGGCCGCGACGGCCGCATCCAGGGGGAGACGCCCGAGTGGATCGTCAACGCCGGCGCCTACGAAGCCATCGCCGGCAAGACCGCGTTCTCCGCACGGGAGGCCACCGTCGCGATGCTGCGCGAGACCGGCGACCTCGACGGCGACCCCAAGCCCACCACGCGCATGACCAACTTCTACGAGAAGGGCGACAAGCCGCTCGAGATCGTGGCCACCCGCCAGTGGTACATCAGCAACGGCGGACGCGACGAGGACATCAAGCAGGAGATGCTCGCGCGAGGCCACGAATTGCAGTGGACCCCCGAGCACATGGCACACCGCTACGAGAACTGGGTGGGCGGGCTCAACGGTGACTGGCTGATCTCCCGCCAGCGTTTCTTCGGGGTGCCGTTCCCAGTCTGGTACCGCCTGGATGCCGACGGCGAACCCGACTACGAGTCCCCCATCGTGGCCGACGAGGCCTCGCTGCCGATCGATCCGGTCACCGACTGCCCGCCGGGGTTCACCGACGAGCAGCGCGACCAGCCTGGCGGGTTCATGGCGGACCCGGACGTGATGGACACCTGGGCCACGTCGTCGCTCACCCCCCACCTGGCCACCGGCTGGGAGCGCGATGAGGAACTGTTCGCGCTCACGTTCCCGATGGACGTGGCGCCGCAGGCCCACGACATCATCCGGACCTGGCTGTTCAGTCGGGTGGTGCGGGCCCACTTCGAGAACGGCTCCCTGCCGTGGAAGCGCGCCACCATCTCAGGCTTCGTGGTGGACCCGGACCGCAAGAAGATGAGCAAGTCCAAGGGCAACGTCGTGGTGCCCACAGACATCCTGGACAAGTACGGCTCGGATGCCGTGCGCTGGCGCGCCGCGATGGCGCGCCCCGGGATGGACTCGCCCTTCGACGAGACCCAGATGAAGGTGGGTCGTCGCCTCGCCATGAAGATCCTCAACGCCGGCAAGTTCGTGCTCACGATGGCCGAGAATCCGGGCGGGCTCCAGGCCGTGACTAGCCCCGTCGATCTTGCGATGCTGGCTGGCCTGCGTGGAGTTGTGGCCACCGCGACGAAGGCGTTCGACGACTTCGACTACACCGGGGCGCTCGAGGCCACGGAGTCGTTCTTCTGGTCCTTCTGCGACGACTACCTGGAGCTGGTCAAGGAACGCGCATACGGCGCCCAAGGGCCCGAGGCGCAGGCCTCCGCGCAGGCCGCGCTGGCGCTGGCGCTCGACGTGCAGCTGCGGCTGTTCGCCCCCATCCTCCCGTTCGTCACCGAGGAGGTGTGGCGCTGGACGCACGGCGCCTCGGTGCACCTGGCGGGGTGGCCAACCGTCGACGAGCTTCCCACCGGCGACCCCGCCCTTCTGGCGGACGTGGCCACGGCGCTCATCGCCATCCGGGGCGCCAAGTCGACGGCGAAGGTCTCGATGAAGGCGGAAGTGTCGCGGGCGGCGTTCGCCGGCCCCGCGGGCGTCGTCGCGAGGCTGCGCACCATCGAGGCGGACCTCCGCGCGGTGGGTCGGCTCGTCGGCGAGGTGACGTGGGCCGAGGTCGACGCCCCGCTCGGCGTCGAGGTGGAGCTGGCTCCCACGGCCGACCAGTAACGGCGCGCCGGTCCCGTCCGTCGGTCGTGAGCTACAGGCCGAGCCTGGTCAGGTAGGGGTTGGCGAACCGGCGGGCCGGGTCCATCCGGCCGCGCAGCTCCGCGAAGTCCGACCACCGCGGGTAGCGGGCGGCCACCTCGTCGCCGGGCATCGTGAAGACCTTGCCCCAGTGGGGGCGCGCCGTGCCCGGCAGGGCCGCCTCCAGCTCGGGCAGGAGCGCGCGCACCGCCGCCTCGTCCGGCTTCCAGGTGAAGTGGAGCCCCACCGTGTCCGCCCCGAAGGCCGGGGAGAGCCACAGCTGGTCCGGGGCCATGGTGCGGATCTCGCACACGAACAGCAGCGGCGCGATCCTCGGTGCCAGCCCGGCCACCGCCTCGATCGCCGCGACAGCATCAGTCCGCGGCACTAGGTACTCCGACTGCAGCTCCGCCCCCACCGACGGGGTGGACTCCAGCCTGAAGTGCGGCAACCTGTCGTACCACGGCCCGAACTCGCCCATCTGCGGGGTGCAGGGGGTGGGGTCGATGCCCGCGATCGGGTGCCGCGGCCCGCCTGCCGGGCGCCCGCCCGCGGCGAGAATCCCGCCAACGGACGGCTCACCCGCGGACTTCACCCACACCTGCTCGATGACTGCCGGGTCCTGCCAGGTCGTGAACATGCTGACGCTGTCCCCGGCCCCCGTCACGGCCGACAGATCACCCAGGACGGCGTCGAGGCGCACCCCCTCGAAGACCCTCTGCGCCACCGGGCGCGCCGGCGCCACGTCGAGCTCCACGTGCGTGAGCACTCCCAGGGCACCGAGTCCGACGACGGCGCCGTCGAAGTCCGCGCCGCCGCGCTCCATCCGCACCAGCTCTCCGCGACCGTCGACGACCTCCAGCGCGGAGACCTGCTTGGCGAGCGAGCCGATGCGGTCCCCGGAACCATGCGTGCCGGTCTGGACGGCCCCCGCCACGGAGATGTGGGGCAGGGAGGCCAGGTTGGCCAGGGCCACGCCCTCGTCGCGCAGCGCGGGCACCAGGTCGCCGTAGCGCCACCACGCCGGGACCCTGACCGTGGCCTCGCCCACCCGCACGGGACCCTCATCGCTCAGCTCCCCCAACGAGATCTGGACCCCGGCGGTGTCCGCGATGTCGTTGAAACAGTGCCGCGACCCCACCACCCGGATCTGCTCCTCGGCCGCGACGAGCTCCTGCAGCTCATCGACGGACGTCGGCTCGGCCAGGCGTCGCGCGGAGTAGGTGACGTTGCCCGCCCAGTTGGTCCCTGTCATGCTCAGCTCTCTCTGCGTGCGAATCGAGGTGCCTCGAACGACGGCGGGCTCGCCGCCGGTCGATCGGCCAGCCGGGACAGCGCCTCGTCGATGGCGCGGTCCAGCTGCACGTCGTCCTCGGACTCCCACTCGGCCGGCCCCGTCTCGACCACGATGTCCGGGTCCACGCCGTGGTTCTCCAGGCCGAAGCCGTACTTGTCGAACGCGATCCAGTAGCGCGGCTGCGTGACCTCGGTGCCGTCGACCAGCGAGAACCGGCCGTCGATGCCGACGACGCCTCCCCAGCTCCGCTCCCCCACCACCGGGCCGAGGCCCAGCTCCTGGGCGGCTGCGGTGACGATGTCGCCGTCGGATCCGGCGTAGGCGTTGGTGAGGAACACCACCGGGCCGCGGGCGGCCTGGCTGGGGTAGGTGGTGACGTCGTCGTGATGCCGCGCCCCGTTCCAGCCCACGGCCCGCCGCGACAACCGCTCGATGACCAGCTCGGAGGTGTGACCGCCGGCGTTGAAGCGGACGTCCACCACCACGGCCTCGCACCGCATGGCCGCGTCGATGAGGCGGTGGAACTCCGCCCACCCCCGCGCCACCATGTCCGGCACGTGCACGTACCCGACGCGCCCCTGGGACCGGGCGCGGGTGTGGGCCACGCGGCCGGCCACCCACTCGTGGTAGCGCATGGGCGCCTCACTGGGCGTGGGCACCACGGCGACGCGCCTGCGCTGCCGCCCCTGCACGAGGGTGAGCTCCACCACCTTGTCAGCGGCGCCCTGGAGGAGCGCACCGATGTCTGGCACCTCTGCCGTGGAGCGCCCGTCGACTGCGGCGATGACGTCACCTGGCGCCGCCGCGACCCCTGCGGCCCGAAGCGGGGACCGGGCGGACGGGTCCGAGGTCTCCCCCGGCAGGATCCGCGAGATCACCACCTCGCCCTTGGAGTTGCGGGTGAACTCCGCACCGAGGAACGCCACGTGTGCGCCGTCGTGATGATGCGACGGCGGATCGACGTAGGCGTGGGAGGTGTTGAGCTCCCCCACCGTCTCCCAGAGCACGTCGACGAGGTCGTCGTGGCTGGCGATCCGGTTGAGCAGTGGCCGGTAGCGGGCGACGGCGGCCGCCCAGTCCGTGCCGTCGAAGTCGTCGCGCCAGTAGTGGTCCCGCATGAGCCGGGCGTTCTCCTCGAACATCTGCCGCCACTCCGCCCGCGGGTCCACCTCGCGGCGGAGGCGGCTGAGGTCCACGGGGATCTTGGCGTCGTCGCCGTCGGGCTCGTGGTCTGCCTGCTGAACCCAGATGTCCTCGCCGCTGCGCACGACGAGGCGCTCGCCGTCGCCGCTGATCGCGGCGCCGTCGCAGCCCTCGACCACCACCGTCAGCTTGCGGGTCTTGAACGAGAAGTGCTCGACGTGGTCCTTGACCTCGCCCTCGACCCCGGCCCGGGCAGCGCCCAGCTCACCGGTGGAGCGCAGCGCCACCCACACCAGGCCGTCCTTGGCGGCCTGCAGCGAGGCATACCGCGACGACGCCACCGGCAGCGGCACCATCCGGTCCTCCACGCCGTCCAGGTCGAAGACCACGACGGGGGCCGCCTCCTCCTGCGCCGGCTCACCGTCCTTGGCGCCGTCGGACTTCTTGTCCTCGTCCTTGTCGTCCGGCTCGCTGATGGGCCATCCGTCCGCCGATGGCCCGAACGGGGCCGGCTCGGTGGCGCTGAGCGGCACCAACCAGGGACGGGTGGAGTTGGTGAACGCCAGATCGAACCCGAGCTCGTCGTAGGTGGGATCGATGGTGCGGCTGGAGAGGAAGCACAGGTACTTCCCATCCGCGGTGAAGGTGGGCGAGTAGTCGTTGAACTGCCCGCGGGTGAGCGTGAATCCTGCCTCGGCCGTCATGTCGTGGCCGACGAGCTGGCCCAGCATGCCCTCGTTCGCCACGGCGTTGCGCCACACCAGGTAACGGCCGTCCGGGGACCAGGTCAGGCCGGTCGCCTCACCTACCGGGGATCGGCCCACCTTCCTGGCGGAGCCGCGGGCCACGTCGAGGATGTAGACCGTGCCGTCGTGGCTGCCCACCGCGACCTTGCTGCCCTCCGCGTTGGGCTCCAACGTCATCACGCGACCCAGGCGCCCGGCGCCGAGGCGGCGGGCCGGGCCGTAGCCGTCTAGTTGCCGGATCTCCAGCGCGTCCTCGCCCCCCTCGTCTGTCACCCACACCCCGCGTCCTGTCTGCGCGAGGAAACGCGGCTCGCGGATGCGCACGCCCGGCGACTCGGCGACGGCGCGGGCCGGGCCTCCGCGGTGGGTGAGCAGGTAGGCGGCGCCGCGCCACTCCACGAGTGAGGCGTCCCCACCGCGGTCCGGTGCGATCGACTCGAGCCGGTCCGTGGGCGCGACCGGCACCGGCTGGGGGCGCCCCAGTGGAACGGTGATGTCCAGGGCCTGGGGTTCGGCCTTCAACGTGGCCATGTAGTGCAGGCGCCCACGGGCGTGATAGATGACGGCCTGGCCGTCTGTGGTGGCGTCGCGCACGTAGCCCTGCTCGGCGCTGTGCCGGGTGTGCTGACGCAGGTCCTTGCCTGCGGAGTTCACGGACCAGACCTGCCCCTGCACGTCCGGCCCCTCCCCCAGATCCGAGGTGAACATCAGCCGCTCCCCCACCCAGGAGGGCCAGAAGAGGCCGGCGGTCACGTCCGGCAGGAGCCGCTTCCAGTCGCCCTTGCCCTCCGCAGAGAGGTACAGGCGGGCGGCCATGCCACCCCGGTACCGCTTCCATCCCGAGGGGTCGCGGAAGTTCGCCGACGCGATGGCCACGCGCCCCTTCCTGTGCACGGCCGCCGAGGTGGCCAGCCCCCACGGAAGCCGGGTGAGCCGGCCGTCGAGCGACAACGAATACATGGACGAGTCCACGCGGTGGAAGCCCTCGTGCTGGGAGCAGACCAGGATGTGCTCGGCATCCAGCCACCCGGACACCAGCATGGGCCGCCCACTCAGCCAGGTCAGCCGCCTCGTGCCGCCGTCGAGGTCCACGACGTAGGCGTCCCACCCGCCGTTGGTGGTGGCCGTGAACGCAACCCGGGAGCCGTCAGGCGAGATTCGGGGGTTGCGGGGCGTCTCCTCCCCCAATGTGATCCGCGAGGCGCGTCCGCCTCCGAGCGACCCGAGCCAGAGGTCGTCGTCGGCGACGAAGACGACAGTGTCGCGGTGAAGGTGCGGGAAGCGCAGGTAGCCATCAGTCACCGCCCCACGATACCGCCTAGGCGAGAGCCCGAACCGACTCCAGGGTGTCGGCCTCGGCGGCGGTCTTGTCGTCGCGGTAGCGCAGAACCCGGGCGAATCGGAGGGCCACTGCGCCGGGGTAGCGGCTGGAACGCTGGACCCCGTCGAAGGCAACTTCGACCACCTGCTCGGGGCGCAGGTGAACGACGTGGCCCTCCCGTCGCGCCTCCAACCCGAGGAAGCGCTCGGTCTGCCAGACCAGCATTTCGTCCGTCATGCCCTTGAATGTCTTTCCGAGCATGGTGAAGCCGTCGCCGTCGCGGGCCCCGAGGTGGATGTTCGAGAGCAGGCCCCGACGGCGGCCGCTGCCCCACTCGACCGCCAGCACCACCAGGTCCAGCGTGTGTCGCGGCTTGACCTTCACCCAGCCGGAGCCCCGCCTCCCCGCGTCGTAGGGGGCCGCAAGGTCCTTCACCACCACCCCCTAGTGCCCGAGCGCGAGCATCTGGGCAAAGAACTCGTGCGCGACGGCGGGCTCAGAGGTGATCACGCGGGGGGCCCTCGCGGCCTCCGGGACGACGGCGGCCAGCGCCTCGAATCGCGTCCAGGCCGGCTCGTCGATCAGGTCGCGGCCATCGAGATGCAGAACGTCGAAGAACAGTGGGGTGAGCGGGACCGCCTCGCGGAGGGTGTCGTCCCTGCTCATCGCCCGGGCGCCGGTCTCCTGGAACGGCCGTGGCCGGCCGTGCGGGCCGAGCGCAAGGGCCTCCCCGTCGAGCACCACGGCCTTGACATCCAGCCCCAGCACCATCGCCACCACCTCCGGCAGCCGATCAGTGATGTCGTCCAGCGAGCGGGTGAACACCGCCACGTCCTGGCCCGCCCGGTGGACCTGGATGCGGATCCCGTCGATCTTCCCGTCGACCGCGACCTCGCCGCCGAGGCCCACCAGGGCCGCGTCCACATCGGGGGCGGAAGCGGCAAGCATCGGCCGCACCGGCCGACCCACCGCGAGCCGGAAGTCGGCCAGCGCCTGGCGGCCCCCCGTCAGGGCCGCGGCGGCGACGGGGCCGGTGGGGGCGGAGAACATCGCGGCGCGTCGGACGAGCGCGAGAGGCAGCGCGGCGGCCTCGGCGATGGCCTCGAGGAGCAACGAGTCGAGCGCGCCTTGGCGCAACTCACCGGAGATGAGTCCCCTGATCCACTCCTGCTCGGCCGCGGTGGCCGCGCCGAACAGTGCGCGCACTGCGCGTGTGCGCTCCTCCTGGGACCCCGGCCCGGCCAGGTCAGCGAGCCGGGCCAGCGCGTCGTCCAGGGCGGCGGCGGTCAGCGTGGGTTCAAGGGCGGGCGCCGGCAGGCTGGCGAGGGTGCGCCATCCCACCCCTGTGCGTCGCTGTCTGATGCCGCCGGCGAGGAAGGTGGCCACCACTTCCACGTCTGCAGGGTCCGCCGCGTTCAGCGCCTCGGCGAGGAGGCGTCGCTTCTCCAGGCGTGATCGGGTGGCGGCGACGGCCGCCGACGTGGCGACCAGTCGGTGAAGCTCCATGCCTGCCTCTGTGGCGGGTGAGGGATCAGGCCGAGAGGTCGCGGCGGCGGGCGAGCTTGGCGCGCGGCACCATCGTGGGCGCCGCGACACCGTCGACGGCGTCCTTGGTGACGAGCACCTGGGCCACGTCGTCCTCGGAGGGGACGTCGAACATGACGTCCAGGAGGAGCTCTTCAAGGATGCCGCGTAGCCCGCGCGCACCAGTGCCCCTCAGGAGCGCCAGGTCCGCGATGGCGACGATGGCCTCGTCGGTGAACTCCAACTGCACCCCGTCTAGCTCGAAGAGCTTCTGGAACTGGCGCACGAGCGCGTTGCGCGGCTCGATGAGGATGCGCACCAGGGCGTCTCGGTCAAGCTGGGAGACCGAGGTGATCATGGGCAGCCGGCCGATGAACTCGGGGATGAGGCCGAACTTGTGCAGATCCTCGGAGCGCACCGCCGTGAACGGGTCCACGTCCGGCTTCCGCGCGTCCGCCGAGTTGTTGAACCCGAGCGGGCGCTTGCCGATGCGCTGGTTGATGATGTCCTCCAGGCCGGAGAACGCACCTCCGACGATGAACAGCACCTTGGTGGTGTCGATCTGGAGGAAGTCCTGATGGGGGTGTTTGCGGCCACCCTGCGGGGGGACGGAGGCGACAGTGCCCTCAAGAATCTTCAGCAGGGCCTGCTGCACTCCCTCGCCTGAGACGTCCCGGGTGATGGACGGATTCTCGGACTTGCGCGCCACCTTGTCGATCTCGTCGATGTAGATGATGCCGGTCTCGGCCTTGGCGATGTCGAAATCAGCGGACTGGATGAGCTTGAGCAGGATGTTCTCCACGTCCTCGCCGACATAGCCCGCCTCGGTGAGGGCAGTGGCGTCGGCCATCGCGAACGGAACTTTGAGCATCCTGGCCAGCGTCTGGGCCAGGTAGGTCTTGCCGCAGCCGGTGGGGCCGATGAGGAGGATGTTCGACTTGCCGACCTCGACGTCGTCGTGCTCGGCGCGCCGGCCGTGCGCCTCCTGCTGGGACTGGATGCGCTTGTAGTGGTTGTACACCGCCACGGAGAGGGCTTTCTTGGCGCCGTCCTGGCCGATGACGTAGGTGTCCAGGAAGTCCCGGATCTCGCGCGGCTTCGGCAGCTCAGTGACGAGGCCGGCGTCCACCGGAGCCGGGAACTCCTCCTCGATGATCTCGTTGCACAGCCCGATGCACTCGTCACAGATGTAGACGCCGGGACCGGCGATCAGCTTCTTGACCTGCTTCTGGCTCTTGCCACAGAAGTTGCACTTGAACAGGTCGCTTGACTCGCCGATGCGTGCCACGTCTCCACCTCCTTGGCTCGAGTGCCTTGCGTTGATCTCCGATTTCCCACCCTACCCGGGACACCCGGGCTGGGGACTGCGAAACGCCTTCCCGAGCCCGGAGTGTTCCGGGGTCTTCAGTCGAGTCCCTTGAGCGAGGGGAGGATGTCGTCGACGATGCCGTACTCGACCGCCTGCTGGGCGGTGAGGTACTTGTCGCGCTCGATGTCCTTGCTCACCTTGTCGAGGTCCTGGCCCGTGTCCGCGGCCAGCATGGTCTCCATCAGCGCGCGGATCCGCAGGATCTCCCTGGCCTGGATCTCGAGGTCCGAGGACTGGCCGTAGCCGCCCTCGGTGGCGGGCTGGTGGATGAGGATGCGCGAGTTGGGCAGCGCGAGCCGCTTGCCTTTCGTGCCGGCGGCCAGCAGCACTGCGGCGGCGGAGGCCGCCTGGCCGAGGCAGACGGTCTGGATGTCCGGCTTGATGTAGCGCATCGTGTCGTAGATGGCGGTCAACGCGGTGAAGGAGCCGCCGGGCGAGTTGATGTAGATCGAGATCTGGCGCTCGGGGTCCATCGACTGCAGACAGAGGAGCTGCGCCATGACGGCGTTGGCCACGTCGTCGTTGATGGGGGTGCCGAGGAAGATGATCCGGTCCTCGAACAGCTTGGTGTAGGGGTCCACCCGGCGCATGCCGTAGCTGGTGCGCTCTTCCCACTGGGGGATGTAGTAGCTCATGTCCATTCCGGTGGGTGCGGAGCCCTGGGGCAGGTTGGTGATCACTGGTTCGGGGCCTCCGTCTTGATCTGGGATGCGCGCTCGTAGACGTGGTCGATGAACCCGTACTCGAGCGCCTGCTCGGCGGTGAACCACCGGTCACGGTCTGAGTCGGCCTCGATCTGGTCCACCGTCTGGCCGGTGTGCTTGGCGATGAGGGCGGCCATGGTGCGCTTGATGTGCAGCGACTGCTCCGCCTGGATCCGGATGTCGGAGGCGGTGCCGCCGAGCCCGCCGGAGGGCTGGTGCATCATGATCCGGCTGTGCGGCAGCGCGAAGCGCTTGCCGGGCGTGCCGGCCGAGAGCAGGAACTGCCCCATCGATGCCGCCAGGCCCATGGCGACGGTGGCGACGTCGTTGCTGATCCACTGCATGGTGTCGAAGATGGCCATGCCGGAGTCCACCGAGCCGCCGGGCGAGTTGATGTAGAGGTAGATGTCCTGGTGCGGGTCCTCCGCATTCAGCAGCAGCATCTGTGCACAGATCGCGTTGGCGTTCTCGTCGCGCACCTCCGACCCGAGGAAGATGATCCGGTTGGCCAGGAGGGACGAATACACGTTGTCTGTCATGCCGAGGCCGGCGCCCGAGGGCCCGGCCATCCGGATGTCGTTTCGAGTCTCAGTCACCCCACTAACCTACCGGCATTCGCCAAGGACCCAAGAGCGCGGGGCCGTGTTCGCCCGAGGCGTCACCGGAGACGACAGGATCGCCGCGGGAACGGGTCCCGCGGCGATCCTGTGCTGGGTGTTACTTGGCGTCGACCTCGGCCTCTTCGGCCTCCTCCTCGGCGATGACTTCCTCGGCGGCCTCGATGGCGTCGACCGCCAGCGTGGTCTCGACGGGGTTGCCGTCCTCATCGGTGACCTTCGCGTCTGCGCAGATGGCCGCGAGCGCCTTGCCGCGACGGATCTCCTGCATCCACTCGGGCATGTGGTTGTGCTCCATCATGTGGTTGATCTCGTCCTGCGGGCTGGAGCCGTTCTGCTGCGCCTTGCGGAAGATGAGCTCGGTCAGGTCCTGCTGGGAGACGTCGACGGTGTTGGTGTCGGCGTACACGTCCAGCACCACCTGCGCCTTGAGAGCCTGCTCAGAGCGCTTGTCGATCATGGCCCAGAACTCGTCGGCATCCTTGGCCTCCTCGTCCTCGGAGTTGGCGAGGTAGTCCTCGACCGTCATGCCGCCGCCGGCCAGCTGACGCTGGACCTCAGCCCGGCGAGCCTCAAGCTCACGGGCCAACACGGACTCGGGCAGCTCGAACTCGGTGGCCTCCAGAACGGCCTCCAGCACCTTGTCACGGGCATCTGCCAGCTGATCGGCCTTCACCTGCTGCTCGGCGCCCTTGCGCAGGTCTTCCTTCATCTCCTCGACGGTGTCGAACTCAGAGATGAGCTGCGCGAACTCGTCGTCCACGTCGGGCAGGTCCTGCTGGGAGACCTTGATCACGGCCACCTCGATCTCCGCGTCCTGGCCGCGGAACTGGCCGCCCACCAGGGTGGAGGTGAAGGTCTTCGACTCGCCGGCCTTGAGCCCGGTCACGGCCTCGTCCAGGCCGTCGAGCATGTTGGCTTCCTGGCCCACCTTGTAGGTGAGCCCCTCGGCGGTGGCCTCGGGAAGCGGCTCGCCGTTCTGCGAGGCGACGAGATCCAGGGTGAGCACGTCGCCCTCAGCCGCAGCCCTGTCAACCTCTGTGGTGGTGGCAAAGCGCTCGCGCAGGAGGCCGATGCGCTCCTCGACGAGCGCGTCGATGCTGGCGGCGTTGTCCACGGTGGCCTCGACCTTGGTGAAGTCAGGCAGGGTCACGTCCGGGCGTATGTCCACCTCGGCCGTGAACTCGACGAGTTCCTTGTCCTCCAGCTTGGTGACCTCAACCTCAGGCTGCGCCATGGGCACAACCTTGTGCTCCTCGATGGCTGCGTTGTACGCCGAGGGGATGGCCTCGTTGATGGCCTCCTGCAGCACGACGCCGCGGCCGTAGCGCTGATCGATGACGGTGGCAGGCACCTTCCCCTTGCGGAAGCCGGGAATGTTGATCTGCTCGGCAATCCCCTTGTAGGCGTCATCGAGGTAGGGCTTGAGATCGGCGAAGGGGATCTCGACGGTGAGCTTCACCCGCGTCGGGCTCAGCTTCTGGGAGGTGCTAGGCACGAATGGACTCCTGAAGTTGGAATGATCGGGATCGAGTCTATCGGTCAATGCCCAGCCCACCAATCGGCAGCGCGCCCCTCCGCGCCGCTCTGGCCCGGGACCGCTCTAGAGTGGGTGCCCGTGATGACCAGCACCGTGACCGACACCGCACTCGTCTTCGAGGGCGGCGGCATGCGGGCCGCCTTCTCCTCCGGTGTGCTCGCCGCCCTCCTGGATGCGGGCATCCACCTCGACTGGGTGGGCGGCATCTCGGCCGGGTCCAGCTGCACCGTCAACTACGTCTCCCGGGACCCCGGGCGCGCGGAGCGGTCGTTCGTCGACGTCGCGGCCGAACCCCAGTTCGGCGACTGGCGCACCTGGGTGGCCGGCAAGGGCATGTTCAACGCCGAGTGGATCTACGAGCAGACCTCGCTCCCCCACCAGGTCCTCCCCCTGGATCTCGACACCTTCCGGGTGAACCCCGCCCAGGTCCGCATCGGAGCGGTCCGCTGCGCAGACGGCGAGATGATCTACTGGGGCCGCGAAGACCTGCAGGACGTGATGTCCCTGGCGAAGCGGGTGAGGGCGTCGTCGACGATGCCGCTGCTCATGCCGCTGACCACCATCGACGGCGTGGACTACTGCGACGGGGCGCTCGGCCCCACTGGCGGATTCGCCTTCGATGCGGCGAGGAATGACGGCTACGGGCGGTTCCTCGTCGTGATGACACGCCCGCGTGGCTACCGCAAGGCCCCCGTCCGTTCGACGGCCGCCATGCGGACGCTGTTCCGGCGCTACCCCGCCGTCGCCCAGGGGCTGATCGAGCGGCCCGCCAATTACAACCGCTCCGTCGGCGAGCTGCTCGAGCTGGAGCGGGAGGGCCGCGCCTACCTCGTGTTCCCGGACTCGATGCCGATCCGCAACTCGGAGCGCCGGGTACCCGTGTTGCGGTCGGTGTTCCAGTCAGGACGCGCCCAGGCCGGGCGCGAGCTCGACGCCATGCGCGCCTTCCTGGGGCTCTGACCCCATCAACCAGATCGCGCTGACGACCGGCACAAACGTGCCGATCATCTCCTCGACGCCTTGAGGGAGGGCTGTCGCGGTCAAGATTCGGCACGAACGCACCGAATAGCCTTGACCGCGCCGCGCCGCAGGGGCAGAATGACGGGAACCGGCACGTTCACGCCGATTGGAGCAGCATGGATCTCGCCACCACCGTGGTCAACAGGCGCCGAGCGCTGGGCCTGACGCAACTCGACGCCGCAGACCTCGCCGGGGTGTCTGAGCGTTTCGTCCGCGCCGTCGAGGCGGGCAAGGTCTCCGTGCAGTTCGACAAACTCCGCGCCCTTCTTGACACCCTTGGGTTGGAGCTCACAGTCAGGATCAAGCCGTGAACGTCGCCGACGTCTACAAGGACGGGCTCCTCGCCGCGACACTCGAGGCCGACGGGGTGGACACCACGTTCGCCTACGTGGATCACTACTCAGGCCCCCCCGTAGCCCACTCGCTTCCCCTGGGTTCACGGTTCGTGCGCCCCGGGCGGACGTTGCCGCCCTTCTTCACCAATCTGCTGCCCGAGGGGCGCCGCCTCGCGGCACTCCAGCGGGCGGTCAAGACCTCAGGAGACGACGAGCTCACCCTGCTGCTCGCGACAGGTACCGACACCATCGGGGACGTCCAGGTGTTACCGCAGGGCAGGCCTCCAGTACCCGCCCGCCCGCTGGTGGAACCGGAGGAGCCGCTGGACTTCGCGGCGTTGCTCGCTGACTACGGCATCGATCCCGTCGGCATGCCAGGCGTTCAGGACAAGCTGTCCGCCGGGATGATCACACTCCCCGGTCACTCCGGATCAGGGGCATCAACGATCATCAAACTGTCGCCGCCCGACTACCCTTTCGCCGTCGAGAACGAGGCGTACTTCCTCCGCGTGGCCAGGCGCCTCGGCCTCTCCGTCGTGGAAGCGGCGATCATTACCGACACGAGGGGCAGATCGGGGCTTGTGGTGCACCGCTTCGACCGGGCGGATGGTCGCCGCGCGGTCGAGGACGCATGCCAGCTCCTCGGTCGCTATCCCAGCGACAAGTACCTCCTGTCCGCGGAAGAGGCAGCGACCGCGGTGGCGGACGCATGCGCGGCACGACCCGTCGCGATGCGCAACGTCTTCATCCAGCTCATCTTCGCCTGGCTCATCGGCAACGGCGATGTGCACGCCAAGAACGTGTCCGTGCTGCAGAACCCGGGCGGCGAGTGGCGAGTGGCACCCATGTACGACGTTCTGAGCACCCTCCCCTACGGTGACCACACGCTCGCGCTCAGCGTCGGCGGCCGCACCGACGGCCTCATCCGGCGGCACCTCGTGGACTTCGGGCGGGGGCTCGGCCTGCCGACCGGCGTGGTCGAGCGGGCATTGAACACCGCGCTGCGCGCCACCTCGTCCCTCGACGACGACCTTGCGGGCGGCGCGTTGCCGTTCAACTCCGCGGTCACCAGGGATGTCCGTCGTCAGTTGGCGCGGCGCCGACGCGATGCGATCGGGTGAGTTGGAATCGCGCTCTCCAGCAGTCGGCTGGTAGAGTCATCGACGGTTCTGCGGATGTAGCTCAATGGTAGAGCCCTAGTCTTCCAAACTAACTACGCGGGTTCGATTCCCGTCATCCGCTCGAGTCGTCGAAGCCCCTTGTCAGGCTCCACTGACAGGGGTTTCGACGGCCACCGGGGCGTAGCGTAGTGGCTAGCGCGCCTGCTTTGGGAGCAGGAGACCGCAGGTTCGAGTCCTGTCGCCCCGACCAGCAATGACTATAACCAGAGCAGGTTTCGCCCCCGGGGGGGCTCACGGCGTGCCAGATTCCTACCCGGTGATCATCTCAACGACAAGCGCCCAGTGGTGGAGGCGGCCTATGAATGCAGCAGCGGCCGCTTGATCAGCACACGTCGCCGGAGCAGGCCAGCGAGGTCGCCGGACGACGTAACACAAGTGCTACTGCGGAGGTCATGAAGACCATGGGAGTCAGAGAGCTCCGCAAAGACGCCTCCGAACTGCTCCGCCGCATCCAGACCGGCGAGGAGATCACCATCACCCTGTCTGGCCGACCCACCGCACGACTCGTCCCAACCCACCCCGACCTGGAACGGGACCGGCAACTCCTCGACGAGGGTTTGCGCACCCCGTGGGCGACCGCCCACGCTCACGACGCACGCCTCTGCACCCGCAACATCGACGACTTCGCAGGCCAGGCCTGGAGGATCTGATCGACATCGCGTCCGTCTGATCACCCACCCTCACACACGACGACACAAGAGCGTGCAGCGCATGGGCTTCTCCTGGCCATTTCCCATCGGCACTTAAGGAAGGGCCTGAGCGGCGGTGTCGGCGGGCAATGGCGTGCCCATGGACCGGCTACTTCGAGACAGTCGTCCGATGCGCCCATTGCAAGCCTAGCCACGCTCCTAATGCCGCACCCGCCACCATTGAGACTCCCCACTCAAAACCACCCAAGAACCCACCGAAGAGGATGCCGATCGCAGCGCCGAGGATGGGCCCCATGATCAGTCCGCCCATCATGATCCCCACGAACACCGGAACGAGAACGCGAGGCACTCTTACTCTCCTTGCGTGTATGTCGCATTGCCTGCCCCGGTCACCTTGAGCTTCACCCATGGGTATGTGTGGCCGACTATTCCTCCGACAACGGGAATAATGTGGTTCACGCGACCCTGTCGGAAGACGTACGCCGTGGGCGTTCCCACACCGGACTTCCAACTGTTGTGATTCGTTGTCACAATGTCCACGCTGAAGTCCACGTTCGTGAAGTAGGCCGAGGTCGTCGCGGCCGACGTGACCGCTCCTCCCAACCAGCAGAATTGAACCTTGTGGGTGTACTTGTACAGGACAACCGCCCCGGTAATCGAGCGCTTCGTCCGGGTGCCCCAGACCTCCTTGCAGCTCGCTCGGCTCAACTCGTCCTGCGTCAGAGCCAGTTCCGTGATGTCGTCCTCGACGTCAGGTGCAGGCGTTCGATCAGCCACCGTCGGATGCTTCGCTATGAGCCAAGCGATCTGCGCCTTTGTTGCGTTCCCTGCCATAGCGGCAACAACTACGTGCTCGAGATCGAACTCGACTGGATCGCTCCTGTCACCGGATGCCCGGGCTGGGGTGCTCGCGAGCAGGAGTACGGCCGCAACGAGCACGGAGAGCGCTACCCGGAGAAGCTGACCGACGCGCCGTTCTGCGGATTGACGATCATTCATCATCCCCTCTTTTCTGACTGACCGATTGAGAGCCTATGGTATGCGGTGGTTCATACTGCCCCTTGGGGAGGGTTAACTTTCGGCCAGCGTGCGGATACAGGTACTTTCGTACCCGCATCGACATGGCCCGAGGAACGATCGTGCCGAGGAGCTCCAACCCCATCCCGGTTTGATGCCGGTTCTTTTCCAGATTGAAAAGAAGAGGGACCGTACGATCTCCGGTGTAAATTCCGACGAAGAGAATTGCCCCACCGATGCTCCAAGTTGACCTGCGAAGTCTCATACCTTCGTAGACGGTGCTGTCTCAGTGCTTCGTTGACAGATGTGTCTCAACCTTCGTGGACGGTGGGTGTTGACGGTTCTGTCTCACGCCTTCGTGGACGATCGCCCTGGCGCGGTGGTCGGCGGCGAGGGTCATCGGCATGGCTGCCCGTATCGACGTTCGTGTTCGTCACCTGATCATCAATTTCCCTGACCAGCCTCGTCGGGGTGAGGTCACTCGGTTCTGTCGTGAGCACGGGATTTCGAGGGCCGAGTTCTACAAGGTGAGGTCGCGGGCGCAGACCGAGGGCAAGCTTGCCGCGGTCACTGCCCGGCAGCCGGTGGCCAGGTCGGTGACGCGACGCACCAGCGACGAGCTGGAAGTGCTGGCTTTGCAGGTCCGGGCCGATCTGAAGCGGGCTGGCTGGGATCATGGACCGTTGTCGGTGGCGGCAGTGATGCGCCGGCAAGGTGTGACGCCGCCGTCACGGGCCACGCTGGCGAGGATCTTCACCCGTCACGGGGTGGTCACGCCCGAGCCGGCGAAACGCCCCAGGGCGTCCTACCGCCGGTTCCGGTACCCCGATCCCAATGGCTGCTGGCAACTCGACGGGTTCGAGTACCGCCTCGATGACGAGGCCGGGTCGAAGCGGTGCGTGCTGCAGGTCGAGGACGACCACTCGCGGTTCATCCTGGCCTCCCTCGTGGCGCGGTCGGAGACCAGCGAGGCGGCGATCACCGTGGTCGCCGCCGCCATCGGCCGTCATGGCGCACCCGCGAGGTTCCTGACCGACAACGGCACGGCGTTCAACCAGGCCCGACGCGGCGGAACCTCACAGCTGGAGGTCTACCTGCGCCATCAAGGCGTCGCACCGATCACCGGCCGTCCCGGCAAACCCACCACCCAGGGCAAGAATGAGCGGCTGCACCGAACCATCCAGAAGTTCCTCGACGCCCACCGCCCGATCCGCACCGCGCAGCGGCTCGCTGAGCTCGTTGACGAGTTCGACGAGTACTACAACACCCAGCGGGCGCATCAGGCACTCGACCCGGATCAGACCCCAGCCGAGGCCTACCAGGCCAAAGCGAAAGCCGTGCCCGGCCCACCCACGCCGGAGGTGGCGCCGCCGGTCGTGGCCCCGACCCGCGACCCCGGCCGGAGAACTGTCCGTTCCGGTGCCGCTCGCCGCATGATGGGCGAACGCACCCCCACCGACCCCTCCGACACGGCCCGATGGGCCGACCGGCGCGTCGCAACCGACGGCCGTATCCACATCTGTCGCGCCAAGATCTACGTCAGCAAACGGCTCGCCGGCCAAACCCTGCACGTCATGTTCGACGCCACCACCATCGAGATCTTCGACCCCGACGGCGTGTTCCTCGGTCACGTGTCCCACCCCGGCACCGTCCCCCCCGGCACCGTTAAACTGCTCACAATCCGACCCTGGCGACCCGACACCAGTGAGACATAACCGTCAACGACCCGGTGAGACAGGACTGTCTACGAAGGCCTGAGACATGACATGCTCCAAGTTGACCAATTCAAGACTGCAAAAATGTAACACACCTTGCAAAAACCTAGTGGCGTGTCAGTGAGACATGTTTACGTTTCCGGTCGATTCGGTCGAGAATCTGGTCGGGGGTTTTGGTCCACATGAATGGGTGTTTGCGCCGGTTCCATCCGTTGATGAAGGCGCGGATCTTGCCCGTCAGATCGCGGACCGAGGTGAAGGTCCCGCGCCGGATGGCTTGTCTTTCGATGATCCCGAACCAGACCTCGACCAGGTTCAGCCACGAGCCGGAGGTCGGGGTGAAGTGCACCGTGATCCGAGGGTTCGCGTCGAGCCAGTCACGGACCTCGGCCTACTTGTGGGTGGCGCAGTTGTCCATCACCAAATGCAGCTCCTGGGTCGGGTAGGCGCCCGCCACATGCTTGAGGAACCCAGGAACTCCTGATGCCGATGCCGGTCCTTACACAGGCCGGTGACCTTCCCTGTGGCGATCTCCAACGCCGCGAACAGGGTGGTGGTGCCGTGGCGGACGTAGTCGTGGGTGCGCTGTTCGGCATGGCCGGGTGCCATCGGCAGCACCTTCTGGGTCCGATTCAACGCCTGGATCTGCGACTTCTCATCCACACACAACACGATCTCGTTGTCCGGCGGTGCCAGGTACAGGTCAACCACGTCGGTGACCTTGGCCACCAGCTCCGGATCGGTGGAGAACTTGAACGTCTCCGCCTTCCCCGGGCGGACCCCGAACTCCTTCCACACCGCGGCGACGGTGGCATGGTCGACCCCCAGCCGAGGCGCCAGCAACCGCGAGGACCAATGCGTCACCGCCAGGCTGGCCGGCCGCGGGTCCAAAGTGGCGGCGAGGATCGCCCACGGCACCTACATCGCCAAGCCCGACACCGGCGCCCCCAGCGAACCCTGGAAACCGCCGTTCGAAGAAGCCGCCATGGCCTACGCCACCGCCTCCTACAGCGACCGCATCCCCGTGCTCGCCGGCATCGGCGCCGCCCGCCACTGGCACGCCATCCCCCGCGCCATCGGCGCCACCGTGATCGCCCAACCCGAGCACCACCGACCCGTCAACCTCACAACCGGAGGCCGGATCGTGTTCACCCTCCGCGACACCACAACCATCGACGCGCTCCCCGTCGACACCACCCTCGGCACCATGCGCGTCACACGCCTCGCACACCTCACCGCAGCCCTCTCCAAAGCCCCCGCCGCCAAGGTGCTGAGGTGGGCGGCCGCGAGGCCAAAGATGCCTGACCCGACCACGGCCGCCACTACCCCAACTGGCCCCCCCACAGCACTCCACCATCGAGCGGCGCTACCGAGGCATCCCGAGGTCACCCTGCGGACCGCTCCGCGGAGCGCCGTCACCGCCCGCCGTGACCTCACAGAGCGAAGAGCAACCTCGCCGATGCCGCCCCAAGATACCTCCCCACGGCGGAGGAGCGGTGAGGCGTGGACGACCGTGGCCTCGTCGGTCGGTCCCAGCACCTGGCCGGTGAACGGTGCCTACGCAGCAGGGTTCGACTTCGTGCTACGCCTCCCCATCTGCAAGGGCGTAGACCGGGGTGCCGTAGCAGAGCTTGTCCTCGGCGCCCGATGACGTCGGCTTCAATCGTGTGGGTGCGGCCCTCAGGGCCGCAGCCAGGTCATCATCTTCGTTGCGCGGCTCCTCGGAAACCACCCAGTGCCATCACGTGTCGGCCGGTCTTCAGGATCGCGTCCGAAAAAACCTGGCCCCAGGTGCATCCAAGGGCGGCACTTCATGCGAATCCATCTGTGAGAGCGAGTTGCACACGGCAGCTTCATCCCACCCCAAGGAGACACCATGAACATCAAGATCGCAGCTGCCGGAAGCGTCGCAGCACTTCTGTTCCTGTCCGGATGCGCGGGAGCCAGTGACGAGATGACCCCGGAGGCCACCACCGCTGAGACGACCAGCGCCGCGGCCTCGCCGTCGGAGTCCATGAGCGAGTCGATGTCTGAGGCCCCCATGGAGGAGGCCGGCACCATTGTGGACGTGGCTGCTGGCAACCCCGACTTCGAGACCCTCGTCGCGGCGGTGACCGCGGCCGACCTGGTCGAGACACTGTCCGGCGATGGGCCCTTCACAGTCTTCGCGCCCACCGATGACGCATTCGACGCGCTCCCCGAGGGCCTGCTCGACGCCCTCCTGCTCCCGGAGAACAAGGACGCCCTCACCAGCATCCTGACCTACCACGTCGTGTCCGGCGAGGTGATGGCCGCTGACGTCACGGCCGGCGATGTCGAGACCGTCGAGGGCTCCACCATCGCGATCACCACCGACGGCGGCGTCATGGTCAACGACGCCAATGTCGTGACCACTGACGTCGATGCCTCCAACGGCGTCATCCACGTCATCGACAAGGTCATCGTGCCGCCGACGGTCGACGCCGCCGCGCTGCTCGGCTGACATCTGGCACACGCCACGGCAATCAGAGGGACCCGCACGCCGTGCGGGTCCCTCTGCCGCGTCCTGCGTCGCCCGGCTCCCTTGACATGAGTGGAAGCCCGTGATTCGATCGTTTCAATTCGGTCGCATCCCAGGAGGACGCCCCATGACCACCCGTCGCCGCTACTGCTTCGAACTCCACGTCCGCCCCGACCGGTTGGATGAGTACAAGGCCCGCCACGCCGCCGTCTGGCCGGACATGCTGCAGGCGCTCAAGGCGTCGGGCTGGCACAACTACTCGCTGTTCATGCGCGCAGACGGGCTGCTGATCGGCTACGTGGAATCCGACGACCTGGCGGCTGCCCAGGAGGCGATGGGCAACACCGAGGTCAACGCCCGCTGGCAGGCCGAGATGGGCGAGTTCTTCGCCGACCTCGCCGTGGCCCCCGACGAGGGCATGGTGCTGCTGGAGGAGGTCTTCAACCTCGAGGACCAACTCGGCCGCATCAGCTGACCCGGGCCAGAGGAAGTCTCGGTTACCTCAGGGAGCCTCCTATAGAGGGACGGCCAAACTCGGGCCCTGAGGGTCCCCGCTTGAGTCCCGAAGGGTCGAAAACCCGCACCCGACAGTAAAGGTGGGGGACGGCAGGGCGGCACTGCGCAGCGGTGCCCAACCCGACCACAACCCAGCTGGCATCCCGCCCCAGCAGGCCCGACCCCAACGCCGCCCTGTCGGCCCACACCCGGACCAGACCACGCCACAAGCAGGACGAGTGCGGGGAGATCGCGTGAAGGTGGCAGTCACAACCCTTCGAGACGGCACCCGCGCCTTCGGCGGCGCGCCTCCTCAGGGAACGAAAATGGACCCACGGCGTTACGCGGGCGACCCTCCTCAGAGCGGGGAGGCCGCTAGATCGACAACCAGGCCACGTCGGAGACCGACGGTTGAGTGGAGAGTTGACACAGGAGTCGGTTCTCCGCCGCCTGCGCGTAGGCGGCGAGCCGGATTCCTCGTTCGGTCTCCCCGAGCCCGGCCGCGTAGAGCTTCGCCAACGCCACATCGGCCCCGCGGAGCGGCCTCGGATCCGTGCTGATCCGCCCGAACCCGATGGCCGCGAACGCCTGCGCCCCCAGCACGTCGAAGTCCCCCACCGGCCATGTCCCGGACCCCAGCTCGATGGGAACCAGCCCGTGCAGTGCTAGCAGCACCCCGTCGCGGCGCGACGCCCGCGCCAGCACCTCGGTGGCCGACGCCGCAGCCTCGCTCGCCACGGGAAGCCCGAGCTGCCCCGCCAGAGCGGCCGCACACGCGATCCAGGCCGTGGGTCTGTCCTGGTGCTCGCCGATCACCCTGTCGACGGCGTCGAGCAGGTCATCGGAGGCCCACGCGTCCAGCATGTGCCGCACCGCGACGTAGGCCCAGGCGTCGCTCCTCGGGCCGGAGGCCATCAGCTCGCCTCGCAGCACCGCAAGGTCCCGGAAGGCGCCCACCTCCACCGAGGTCCGCCCCCCGGGCCCCCACACCCCCACCTGCACCAGACCGGGCGGGGTGACGAGCGAGAACTCGCCCTCACTCTCCTCCATCTGGACCCCGTCAGGGACGGTGACCGTGCCGTCGGGCGCGCTGAACTCGACCGGCTGCCCGAGGGGGACGTGCCGTGCCCACGGCAACCATGACGGCTCGGCAGGGACCTCGAGTTCGTCCCCATGGTGCGCTTCGTAGGTCCATGCTGCCGACACCATCTGCCGGGGACGCACGAGCACAGATTCTTCGAGCGGGTAGGACACCCCTACCTCGTCCGACGGGGCGGACAACCCGCGCCGCTGGGTGAGCAGCCCGGGCCCGGCCGCGGAGCGCAGTGCGATCTCCCCTGACGCGCCCGCCAACCAGGAGATTGGCTCGAGGAGTCCCTCGACGCGCAGGAGGGGGCCGGGCACCGTCACCACGTCCTGGGACTGGGACTCCAGCGAGACCTCGAGGCGCATCCGCTGCCCGGAACGCACCCGCACAGTGGCGGCCACGCCGGCCTCATGCTCGACGTCGACTCCCACCGCGTCCGCGGCGGGGCGCGGGTGGCCCCAACCATCCTGGAATTCGACGGCGAGGCGGGTCAGCCTGCCCTCGCCGAGCAGTTCGAATCCGCGGGCGGTGGTGCGCGACTCGAACGCCTCGCGCACAGCGCCGGTCACTTCAGCAGTCATCAGTCAGAACTCGTCACTTCCTGGGGATGCGACTCGGGCACAATCGCGCGGACCACAGACCCGTCCTCGCGGTTCTCTCCGAGGACGAGGGGGCTGCCCTCCATAGAGGGTAGCCGCGTACCCTGATCCTCCAGCACGACGGTGACCGGCGAACCGGGCTGCACCGTCACGGCCGCCCCGCGGACGGTGAGATCGACCGCGCCGCCCTCCTCCACCTCGAATGAGATCGCCTGCGCACTCAAGCGGACCCGGAGCCGGGAGCCGCGGATCCTCAGTGGGAACGTGAGGGCCGCCCACCCCGCCGGGAGCCGTGGGTCGAACGAGATCCGGCCGTGGTGGTCACGCAGCCCCCCGAACCCGTAGACCAGCGCGTTCCACACCCCGCCGGTGGAGGCGATGTGCGCCCCGTCCCGGGCGTTGGAGTGAAGGTCCGCCAGGTCCACGTACAGGCCCGAGAGGAAGTACTGCATGGCCATGTCCTGGTATCCCACCTCGGCCGCCATCACGGACTGCACCACCCCCGAGAGTGTGGAGTCTCCCGTGGTGATGGGGTCGTAGTACTCGAAGTCCGCACGCTTCTCCTCCGAGGTGAACTCGTCGCCCTGAAGGAAGAGCGCGAGCACCACGTCGGCCTGCTTGAGGACCTGGAAGCGGTAGATGACCAGCGGGTGGTAGTTGAGCAGCAGCGGTCGCTTGTCCTCGGGTGTGTTCGGCAGGTCCCACAGCTCTGAGGAGAGGAACTTGTCGTCCTGGGGGTGGATGCCGAAGGTCTCGTCGAACGGCACGACCATCCCGTCGGCGCAGGCCTCCCACTCGTCGATCTCGGCTGGGTCCAGCCGAAGGGCGGCCGCGACGCGGCGGTACGCGTGGTCGTCGGTCGCGCGCATCTCCCGCATCAGGGCGGCGGCCGAGCGGAGATTCGCCCGGGCCATGACGTTGGTGAACATGTTGTTGTTGACCACCGCCGTGTACTCGTCGGGCCCGGTCACGCCGTGGATGTGGAACCGCTGAGTGCCGTCGGACTCCGCCCTCCAGAAGCCGAGGTCCGCCCAGAGCCGGGCCGTCTCCACCATCACGGCGGCGCCGTCGCGGTACATGAACTCGGTGTCGCCGGTGAGGTCGCGGTACTTCGAGAAGGCGAAGGCCACATCCGCATCGATGTGGTACTGCGCCGTGCCTGCCGCGTAGTAGGCGGAGGCCTCCTCGCCGTTGATCGTGCGCCAGGGGTAGAGGGCGCCACGTTGTGACATCACCGCGGCCCGCTCCCTGGCCTGGGGCAGCAGATTGACCCGGAACCTCAGCGCGTTGCGCGCCACGCCGGGCGCGGTGTAGATGAGGAAGGGGACCAGGTAGATCTCCGTGTCCCAGAAGTAGTGCCCCTCGTACCCGGAGCCGGTGACTCCCTTCGCCGCGATCCCCTGCTGGTCGCTGCGCGCCGTGGCCTGGGCCAGCTGGAACAGGCACCACCGCACGGCCTGCTGGATGTGCGGCTGGCCCTCCACCTCGACGTCGGCATCGAGCCAGAACTTGTCGAGCCACTGCCGTTGCCTGTCGTAGTAGTGCTCGAAACCGTTGTCGCGCACCCGGTCCAGCGTCCGCCGGCAGCGGTCGGAGAGCTCGGCACAGGGCACCCCCCGCGATGTCTGGTACGCCACCGCCTTGCGCACCCGCACCGGGACCCCCTCGGCGGCCTCCACGCGGAACACCTGCTTGCCGACGTCGTCCTCCGTCGACGACAAGATCTCCACCGGGTTCTCCGTGTCGACGTAATGATCGGCCCCCACCGCGATGGTCATCCCGGAGCGGCTGGTCTGGTAGGCCAACAACATGCGCTGCCCCCGGTACCAGTGCAGTTCGGGCTGCAGCACGCGCCCGTTGATCGACGAGGAGCGCCGCGGATCCCAGGATTCGCCGCCCGCGTCCGGACGGCGGTAGTCGGTGTAGCCGTCCTGCCTGTTGACAATGAGCGAGGTGACCACGACGGGGGCGCCGCCACCCGACAGCACGGTCACCTCGATCTCCATGAGGGCCAGATGCCGGTCCGTGAACGAGACCATGCGCGAGCTGCGGACCCGCACGCGCTTACCGGCGGGGGTGCGCCAGATGAGCGTCCGGGTGAGCCGTCCGCTGCGGAAGTCCAGGGAACGCTCGTAGTCGTCGAGGTCCGCCACGGACAGCACTAGCGGTTCGTCGTCGACGTAGATCTTCATCAGCTTCGCGTCCGGCACGTTGATGATGGTCTGGCCGGTGTGCGCGAACCCGAACGCCTCCTCGGCGTGCTTGATCGGCCACGTCTCGTGGAACCCGTTGATGAAGGTCCCGTGGGCGTAGCTGGGGCGGCCCTCCTCGGGGTTGCCGCGCATCCCCAGGTAGCCATTGCCGACGGCGAACAGTGTCTCGGTGACGCCGACGTCGGCGGTGTCCGGCTCCACCTCAACCAGCCGCCACTCGTCGATCGGGAACCGCATCCGGTTGAGCGGGTCGGCCGCGATCTCGCGGATCATCGCGACACCAGGCTTCCGAGGTCGGTCACGACGAGGTGCGCCCCGGCAGCCAGCAGGGCTTCTTCGCCCACACCGCGATCGACCCCGATCACCAGCCCGAAGTGGCCGGCCGCGCCCGCCGCGACACCCGAGATCGCGTCCTCGATCACCACAGATTCGCTGGCCAGGGCGCCGAGTAGTGCGGCGGCGCGGATGAAGGTGTCCGGCGCCGGCTTCCCCGGCAGCGATTCGTCGTGGGCGAGGTTGCCGTCGACGATGACCGGGAAGTACTTCAGCAGGCCTGAGGCGGTGAGTACCAGGTGAGCGTTCTTCGACGACGAGACGACCGCCAGCCTGTGGTGGCTGGCTGCCAGCTCCTCGATCAGCCGGACCGCGCCGGGGTAGGCGGCCACGCCGTCGCGTTCGATGACCGCGGTCACCGTGTCGTTCTTGCGGTTTCCGAGTCCGCACACCGTGGTCAGGGCGGGATCGTCGACGGGGCTGCCTTCCGGGATGGTGAGGCCGCGCGAGGCGAGGAGGTCGCGGACGCCGTCGTAGCGCGGCTTCCCGTCGACGTAGTTGAAGTAGTCCAACTCGGTGTAGGGGGCCTGCCCGGGGATCTCCGCGAGGAAGCCGTTGAACATCTCATCCCAAGCCTGCATGTGGACCTGTGCGGTGGGGGTGATGACCCCGTCGAGGTCGAACAGCACGGCAGCGTATGCGCTCCAGTCCATCGTCTGAGACTAGTGCGCAGCGGCAGCCCTGCGTCGGCGTTGACAGCGAGAGCACCAGTAGAGATTTCGGCCCTCGAGCACGGTGGTGCGGATCTCGGTACCGCACACCAGGCAGGGCTGACCGGCGCGGCGGTACACATAGACTTCGCCGCCGTGCCTGTCGACGCGTGGGTCGCGGCCCTGCGCCTGCGGCCCGTGCTCGTCGCGCACCGTGTCGATGCGCCCCTGCTGCACGGCGTAGCCCATCAACCCCACGAGGTCGTCCCAGAGCGCGCTCCAGGTGCGCTCGTCGATGCGGTTTCCGGGCACGGTGGGATTCAGCCGGTGCCGGTACAGCACCTCGGCGCGGAAGATGTTGCCCACGCCGGCCGCCACCCGCTGGTCCATCAGCAGCGCGGCGATGGACTTGCCCGAGCGCCGCAGCCGCTCGTAGCCCTTGGCCGGATCCGCGTCCACGCGCAGCGGGTCCGGCCCGCTGGCCTCGACCACCGCGTCCCGCTCGGCCGGGGTGAGGGTCCGGCACCATTGGGGGCCGCGGAGATCGGCCGCGGTGACGCCGTCGTCGATCCGGAGCCGGACCTGGCCGCGCGGGGGCGCAAGCGGCTCGAGGGTCAGCTTGCCGATCAGGCCCAGGTGGATGTGGACGACGTCGCCTGTGGCGAAGTCGATGAACAGGTGCTTGCCCACCGCCTCGCCTCGCTCGATCTCCGCGCCGTCGAGCGGGGCAGCCTCGAATCGTCCCTGGGGCGAGGTGACGTTGACCGGCCGGCCGCCGAAGGTGTCGGTCAGCGCGTGGGCGAGGCGGTGGATGACGTGTCCCTCGGGCATCGGCCCAGCCTAGCCGGGCGTAGCATGTGCCCATGAGCGAGGAACAGCGCCGCGAGTTCGGCCGCGACGGCATCTCGGGCCTGGTGGATCACCACCGCGCCCTGCGTGCCCGTCTGCTCCCGCCGCCGAAGCGCCCGCGCGGCGAGACCCCATCCCGGAGCGCCCCGCACCCCAAGTGAGCCTACGGTGCGATCGGCCTGCCAGCGCGGCGCGCCCGATCGAACACCATCTGGGCAGCGAACAGACTCTCGTCCGCTCCGCCATAGCCGATGTCGGCCTCTGAGAACAGCCTGTCGTGAATCCTTGCCGCCTGTTCCGGGCTAGTGATCCCGGAGAGACGGAAGAGCACGTCCAGGTCCTCCATGTCCCTGCTGCGCATGGCCCGGAGCTTCATGGCGATGAGGTGCTCGGGTGAGGCATGCTCGCCGTGACCCCTTGGGCCTGCAGGCGGGCGCCGACCTGACGCAGCAGGTCCAGCACGGCCTCACGATCCAGGGTGCTCATGCGCTCGTCAGGTCTCGCTCGTCGATGAAGATCCCCAGGCGGCGGAACTCGGCGGGTGTGTGGGCCATGGCGTTGTACTGCTGAGACGCGCTGATCCGGGTCGGCCACCAGAAGACGTTGAGGGGTTCCTTGACGGTCCATTCGGGGGCCTGCCGCCCCAGCCCATGGAGGCGGTAACGGACGGCGGCTGCGAGAAGCGCGTCCCACCGCTGGTCGCCAGTCGACGGTGGCGGCTCCAGCACGTGACTCAACAGCCCCGCCTCGGCCGCGGCCGGGAGGCGGTTGACACCGTCCATGACGAGTCGGTGGGCCATGTCGATGTCCCCCACGGCAAGCTCGCGGGAAACCGCGTCGGCGACCTCCGCCATGGTGGGCCAGGCGCGTGACATGAAACACCTCCTCCAGCCAGTAGAGCGCGTCAGCGTGCCTCGAACGCCGACAGCTGATCGATCCGACGCTGGTGGCGCTCATCGCCGCTGAACGGCGTGGCCAGGAACGTGGCGACGATCTCGTAGCCCGCCTCCAGGCTCTGCATCCGTCCGCCCAGGGCGATGATGTTGGCGTCGTTGTGCTCGCGGGTCAGGCGTGCCAGCTCGACGTTGTTGGCAAGCGCCGCCCGGATCCCCTTCACCTTGTTCGCGGCCATCTGCTCCCCGTTGCCGGATCCGCCCAGCACGATGCCCAACGAGCCCGGCTCGGCCGCCACCGCCTCGGCACAGGGGATGATCAGCGGCGGGTAGTCGTCGAGCGCTTCATAGGTGTGCGCGCCGTGGTCGACGACGTCGTGGCCGTCCTCCCGCAGCCGTTCGACGAGGTAGTTCTTCAGCTCGAACGCTGCATGGTCAGTGGCAATGTGGACTCGCATGGGGCAACTATTCCACCCCGGCCGGGCCCTCGGCCAAGAGGGTGACGAACCCGGACTCGTCGAGGATCCGCAGCCCCAACTGCTCGGCCTTGGTGGCCTTGGAGCCGGCGTTCTCCCCCACCACCACGAAGTCGGTGTTCTTGCTGACGGAGCCAGACGCCTTGCCGCCCCTCGCCAGAATTGCTTCCTTGGCGCCGTCGCGGGTGAAGCCCTCCAGTCCACCGGTCACCACCACCGTGAGCCCCTCGAGCGTGCGCGGCGCTGAGTCGTCCACCTCGTCGGCCATCCGGACCCCGGCCGCGGCCCACGCTTCGACGATGTCGCGGTGCCAGTCCACCTCGAACCAGTCGACGATGGCCTCGGCGATCACCTGGCCCACGCCGTCGGCGGAGGCCAGCTCCTCGACGCTGGCGGCGCGAATGGCCTCCATCGAGCCGAAGCGCCCGGCCAGCGACCGGGCGGCGGTCGGGCCGACGTGGCGGATGGACAGCGCGACGAGCACCCGCCACAGCGGCTGGGTCTTGACCGCCTCGAGGTTGGCCAGCAGCTTCTCTCCCTGGGCGGACAGCACGCGGGAGTCGCGGACGCCGGTGGCCGGAGGGTCCGTCAGCTCCGCAGCCTTGGCCTGTCGCGTGTACAGGTCCGTGCGGAGCAGGTCCTCGGCGGTGAGCGTGAACAGCGCCCCCTCGTCGGCGATCAGCCCACTGGCCAGCAGCGCTCCGGCGCCCTCCCAGCCGAGGGCCTCGATGTCGAACGCGCCCCGCCCGGCAAGGGCGAAGAGCCGCTCTCGGAGCTGGCTGGGGCAGCTGCGGGCGTTGGGGCACCTGATGTCCTTGTCGCCCTCCTTCTCGGGCCGCAGCTCGGCGCCGCAGGACGGGCAGCGCGTGGGCATCACGAACGGGCGCTCGGTGCCGTCGCGCAGCGCTACCACGGGCGCCACGATCTCGGGGATGACGTCGCCGGCCTTGCGGAGGACCACGGTGTCGCCGATCAGCACTCCCTTGCGGGCCACCTCGTGGGCGTTGTGCAGGGTGGCCATCTCGACGGTGGAGCCGCTGACGAACACGGGCTCCATCACGCCGTAGGGCGTGACCCGGCCGGTGCGGCCCACGTTGACCCGGACGTCCAGCAGCTTCGTGTTGACCTCCTCCGGCGGGTACTTGTAGGCGATGGCCCACCGTGGGGCTCGCGACGTGGACCCCAACCGGTCCTGCTCGGCCAGGTCGTCGACCTTGACGACGATGCCGTCGATCTCGTGACTGAGGTCGTGGCGGTGCTCGCCGTGGTGCTTCACGAACCCGGCCACCTCGTCGGGCGAGGAGACCACCACGAACGTGTCCGGCACGGGCAGGCCCCACTCCCGCATTCGCGCATAGGCCTCACTCTGCCGGCTGAACTCGGCCCCCTCGACGGCGCCGATGCCGTGGACCAGCATCCGCAGCGGCCGCGACCCCGTGACGGCCGGGTTCTTCTGCCGTAGCGACCCGGCGGCGGCGTTGCGGGGGTTCGCGAACGGGGCCTTGCCCGCCTCGACGAGGCTCTCGTTGAGCGCCTCGAAGCCGGCCACCGGGAAGAACACCTCGCCGCGTACCTCGAGCACGGCCGGGGCATCCCCCGACAGTCGGTGCGGGACGCCGTCGAGTGTGAGGACGTTGGGCGTCACGTCCTCCCCCACCCGCCCGTCGCCGCGGGTGGCCGCGACACTCAGCCGCCCGTCGAGGTACAGCAGGTTGACTGCCAGTCCGTCGATCTTCAGCTCGCACAGGTAACGCTCGGCGGGGGTCCTGGCCAGCCAGGCCGCGAGCTCCTCGTCCGAGAACACGTTGTCCAGGCTCATGAGCCGGCGCCGGTGCTCCACTGGCTTGAAGTCCGTGACCCGGGCTGCCCCGACCCGCTGCGTGACGGAATCGGGCGTCACCAGCGATGGGTGCTCCCGCTCCAAAGCCTCAAGCGTGCGCATGGCCGCGTCGTAGTCCGCGTCGGACAGGGTGGGCGCCGCAGCACCGTAGTAGGCCTCCTGCGCCTCCGTGAGCACCTGGTTCAGCTCTGTCCAGCGCCTACGGAGATCGGGGGAGGTCACCCCCGACTCCGCCTCGATGTGCTCGCTCATGGGGCCATGGTTCCACCATCACGGGCGATTCGACCACCCAAATCCCACGCCACAGGGCGAATGACCATCAGAATGGGGTCCAGTGAGAGGCGTCCCGCCACGGCTGGGCGTCGTAACCATGAACGAGGAGGCCCAGATGGGTACGGCGAACATCACCCGCGACGAGGCGTCGGAGCGGTCGCGCATCATCTCGACGGAGGCCTACCGGGTCACGGTGGACCTCACCGGGCGCGACGTCGCCGACCCCGAGCGTCAATTCGTCTCGACGACGTCGCTGGCCCTCACCGGGCACGGCGGACAGACCCACCTGGACCTGATCGCCGACGAGGTGCGTGAGGCCACGGTCGACGGCGAGCCGCTCGACACCTCCGGCTACGACGGCTACCGCCTCCCGCTGCCGCACCTCGACGAGGGGCCCCACGAGGTGGTCGTCCTCGCGGTGTGCCGCTACTCCAATTCTGGCGAGGGCCTCCACCGCTTCATCGACCCGGCCGACGGTCGCACCTACCTCTACACGCAGTTCGAGGCAGCGGATGCGCGGCGCATGTACGCCACCGCCGAGCAGCCGGATCAGAAGGCAACCTTCCAGCTCACCGTGCTCGCCCCCGTCGAGTGGCTGGTGTTCACCAACGCCCCGAGCGTGGCGCCCTCGGACATCGGCGACGGCTTCGGCCGCTTCGAGCACGACGCGACCCCGCGGATCTCCACCTACATCACCGCCCTCGTGGCCGGAGACTTCCACGTCCAGCGCGGCGTGATCGCCTCCGCCGCCGGCGAGGTGCCGGCCTCGGTGGCCTGCCGTCAGTCCCTGGCCCAGTACCTGGACTTCGACAGGATCCTCACCACCACGCAGCGCGGGTTCGAAGTGTTCGAGACCGCCTTCGGCGTGGCATACCCGTTCGGCACCTACGACCAGATCTTCGTGCCGGAGTTCAACGCCGGCGCCATGGAGAACGCGGGCTGCGTCACGTTCCGAGACGAGTACCTGTTCCGCTCCCGCGTGACCAGCCGCGAGCTCGACGCCCGCGACAACACCATCCTCCACGAGCTGGCCCACATGTGGTTCGGCGATCTGGTCACCATGCGGTGGTGGGACGACCTGTGGCTCAACGAGTCGTTCGCCGAGTGGGCCTCCCACTTCGCCAACGCGGAGATCGCCGAAGCCTTCGGCACCGGCGCCGACCCGTGGGCCTCCTTCAGCAACGAGCGCAAGGCGTGGGCCTACCTGCAGGACCAGCTGTCCACCACGCACCCGATCGCGGCGGACATGTCGGACCTGGAGAAGGTGGAGCAGAACTTCGACGGCATCACCTACGCCAAGGGCGCCTCCGTGCTCAAGCTGCTGGTCTCGCTGGTGGGCAGCGACGCGTTCCTCGCTGGCGTCACGCAGTACTTCCGCAAGCACGCCTACGGCAACACCGAGCTCTCGGACCTGCTCGACGAGCTGGAGGAGGCCTCCGGCCGCGACCTGTCCTGGTTCTCGGCGCAGTGGCTGGAGACCTCAGGCGTCAACACCCTCTCCGCGGACTTCGACGTCGACGACGAGGGCCGCTTCACGCGCTTCGCGGTGACGCAGAGCGCGCACCCCGGGTGGCCCACGCTCCGCACGCACCGGCTGGGCGTCGGGCTGTATTCCCTGGCCGACGGCGCCCTCACCAGGAGCCACTACGCCGAGGTGGACATCTCCGGGGAGCGCACCGAGCTGCCTGAGCTCGTCGGCGTGGAGAGGGGCGACGTCGTCCTCCTCAACGACGGAGACCTCACCTACGCCAAGGTGCGCCTGGACGCGGCGTCGGCGGCCACGCTGGTGGAGCACATTGGCGGGCTCTCGGATCCGCTGGCCCGCGCCGTCGCGTTCACCTCCTTCTGGGAGATGACGCGCGACGCCGACCTGCGCGCCCAGGACTACGTGGCGCTGGTGCTCGCCGGGCTGCCGAGCGAGCACGACATGGCCGCGGTCTCCACCCTGCTCGGGCAGGCGGTCACCGCGTCGCTGTCGTTCACGGCGCCCGAGCTGCGCGAGGAGGCCAACGTCAAGCTCGTGGCGGGCCTGGCCAGGCTGCTCAAGGGTGCGCCGGCCGGTTCCGACGAGCAGGTGCTCATCGCCAAGGCGCTCATCGCCAGCATCCGGGCCGACGCCGGGGTGACGCTGCTCAAGGGCTGGCTCGTCGACGAGGAGGTCCCGGAGGGGCTGGCCATCGACACGGCCATGCGGTGGGCCATCACCTCGGCGCTGGCCAAGCTGGGCGCCATCGGCGAGGACGAGATCGCGGCCGAGCTCGAGCGGGACAAGACCTCCGCGGGCGCCGAACAGGCAGCCGGGGCGGGCGCGTCGCTGCCCACCGTCGAGGCGAAGATGGAGGCGTGGACGCGCGCCACCGACGACCCCTCGATCCCGAACGAGACCCACCGCGCGCTGTGCATGGGCTTCTGGCGGTACGGCCAGGACGACGTGCTTGAGCCCTACCCGGCCGCGTACCTGGACCTGTTGGGGAAGATCTCGCGCCGCGAGGGCACCTGGGCGGATCGCGGGTACGCCACCATCGGCACCGCACTGCGCTGGTTGTTCCCGACGCCCCTGGTGGATGAAGGGCTGGTGGCCACCGTCGACGCGTGGCTGGTGGACAACGAGCCGAGCGAACAGGTGAAGCGCGCCGTCACCGAGCGGCTGGACGAGGCCAAGCGTGCGCTGCGCGCGCAGGCCAGGAGCCGCGCCGAGGGGTGACAAGACGAAACGACGACGGAGGGGCGGACCATCAGCGGTCCGCCCCTCCGTCGTCGTACGAGGGTGCTCAGAGCTTGCGCACGGGCTCCAGCTCGGCGGCGCGCGCATGCTCCTCGCGCTGCTTGCGGGCGAGCTTCGGACCGAAGGCCAGCAGGGTGACGATGGCACCGAAGGCCAAGGGGAGGATGACGGTCAGCATGAGCAGCGTCAGATCAGACGCCGGCTCCGGCTGGGGCCAGCCTGGGAGGACCTCAAGGGGGAGCAGAATCATGGGGGCACTCTAGCCGAAGAGCGCCCACCGGGACAGACTCCCGGCTCGGGCGGAGGGCCGGGTGCGATAGATTTCCCTCGACTAGGAGGTGCGATGGAACAGGCCCCGCGAACGGTGATGACCGCCGACGACATGTCCTACGCGATGACCCGGATGACCCACGAGATCCTGGAGCGCAACCACGGCGCCGACGGGGTGATCCTGCTCGGGATTCTCACCCGCGGCGCCCCGCTGGCCGAGCGGCTGGCCGCGATCGCGGCGTCCCAGGGGCACCGGCTTCCGGTGGGCCGGCTGGACATCACCATGTACCGCGATGATCTCCGCGCGCAGCCCACCCGGCCCGTCGGCCGCACGGTGCTGCCAGAGAGCGTCGACGGGAAGGTGGTGGTGCTCGTCGACGACGTGCTCTACTCCGGCCGCACCGTCCAGGCTGCGCTGCACGCGCTGGCCGACCTCGGACGCCCACGCGCCATCCAACTCGTCACGCTCGTGGACCGCGGCCTGCGCGAGCTCCCCATCCAGGCCGACGTGGTGGGCAAGCACCTGCCCACGGCCCGCGCGGAGCGTGTCCGCGTGACGCTGCGCGAGATCGACGGCGAGGACCTCGTGACCATCGAACGGACGGCCCAGTGAAGCACCTT
The DNA here is from genome assembly GCF_054483915.1 of Tessaracoccus luoxuelianae. Lineage (NCBI taxonomy): Bacteria > Bacillati > Actinomycetota > Actinomycetes > Propionibacteriales > Propionibacteriaceae > Tessaracoccus > Tessaracoccus luoxuelianae. The sequence goes on from NZ_CM137013.1 coordinate 2,655,546, forward strand.
CTCAGCATCGCGGACCTCAGCGCCGAGGAGATCACCTCCATCCTGGATCTGGCCGTGGAGATGCACGACGTGCAGTCCCGGCCCATCAAGAAGCTCCCCGCGCTGCGAGGCCGCACCGTCGTCAATCTGTTCTTCGAGGACTCCACCCGCACCCGCTCGTCGTTCGAGCTGGCCGCCAAGTGGCTGTCGGCGGATGCGATCAATGTCGCGGCCAAGGGCTCCTCGGTGTCCAAGGGTGAGTCGATGCGCGACACGCTGCTCACCCTCGACGCGATGGGCGTGGACGCCATCGTCATGCGGCACTCCGGTTCCGGCGCGGTGCGCCAGGCTGCTGGGTGGGTGCGCGCGTCGATGATCAACGCCGGCGACGGCACGCACGAGCACCCCACACAGGCGCTGCTGGACGCGCACGCGGTGCGCCGGCACTTCGCCCGGCACGGGCTGGGTGAGGTCGCGGGGAAGCGGGTGGCCATCACCGGTGATCTGCTCCACTCGCGGGTGGTCCGCTCGAACGTGCTGTTGTGGGCGAAGCTGGGCGCCTCCGTCGTGCTGGTGGCGCCGCCGACGCTGCTGCCGCCGGGCGTGGAGAACTGGGGCGTCGAGGTGAGCCACGAGCTCGACCCGGTGCTTCCCGGGGCGGACGTGGTGATGATGCTGCGCGTGCAACGCGAGCGGATGAGCGGCGGCTTCTTCCCCTCCGAACGCGAGTACATCGACGGCTACGGGCTCACGCCCCGCCGCCTGGCGATGCTCAAGGACGGCGCCTGCATCGCACACCCAGGGCCGATGAACCGCGGTCTTGAAATCTCGTCGGCGGCAGCCGACTCGGCACGCTCCATCATCCTGGACCAGGTTTCGTCCGGGGTCGCGGTGCGGATGAGCGTGCTCTACCACCTGCTCGCTGGAGAGGAACAGTCATGACGGCAACAGTGCTCCGCGGGGTGCAGCTCCCCGATGGCACCCGCACGGATCTGGTGATCGAGGACGGCGTGTTCGTCGATTCTCCCTCCGGGGAGGCCACCGTCGTCGACTGCGACGGCCTGATCGCCCTGCCCGGTCTGGTGGACGTGCACACGCACCTGCGTGAGCCCGGCCGGGAGGACGCGGAAACCGTGGCCAGCGGTGCTCGGGCCGCGGCCCGCGGAGGATTCACCGCGGTCCTGGCGATGGCCAACACGCAACCGGTGACGGACACGGCGGAGAAGGCCGAGCACGTGCACGACCTCGGTGTCGCGGCGGGCCTCGTCGACATAGCTGTCATCGGCGCGATCTCGAAGGGCCTGCGCGGCGAGGAGCTCGCCGAATTGGGGCTGATGAACCGCTCCAGGGCCAAGGTCACGGTGTTCTCCGACGACGGCATGTGCATCCAGAACGCGGCGCTGATGCGGCGGGCGCTGGAGTGGGTCAAGCCGTTCGGCGGCGTGATCGCCCAGCACTCACAGGAGTCCAACCTGGCAGGGCCGGGCGCCTGCTGCCATGAGGGCGAGATCTCCGGCCGGCTCGGGCTGGGCGGGTGGCCGCCGGTGGCCGAGGCCACCATCATCGCGCGCGACGCGATGCTGGCGGAGACGACAGGGTCGCGGCTGCACGTATGCCACATCACCTCGGCCGAGGGCGTCGAGGTGGTGCGCTGGGCCAAGGCCCGCGGCATCGACGTGACCGCCGAGGTGACCCCGCACCACCTGCTGCTGGGCACCGAGGAGCTCGAGGGCTACGACACCGTCTACAAGGTCAACCCCCCGCTGCGGACGCCCGAGCACATCGAGTCGCTCCGCGCCGCGCTGGCGGACGGCACCATCGACGTGGTGGGCACGGACCACGCCCCGCACGCCCCTCAGGACAAGGATCACGCCTTCGTCGACGCGAAGCCGGGGATGATCGGGCTGGAGCAGGCGCTCTCGGTGGTGATCGAGACGATGGTGCTCCCGGGCCGCCTGGACTGGGCGGGGGTCGCGGAGCGGATGAGCCACACGCCCGCGAGCGTCGCGCGCCTCGACGGGCAGGGCAGGCCCCTTGCCGTGGGCGAGCCGGCCAACGTCGTGCTCGTGCACCCCACCCGCCGCGCGCCGGTGGACCGCGACGCTTCGGCGTCGCTCAGCCGCAACAACCCGTATCACGGCCGCGACCTTCCGGACCCCGTCGAGGCCACCTATCTGCGCGGCCGCGAAATCTATCGGAGGGCCCAGGACTGAGGGTCCGCCACTGCTAGCCCGAGAGCGTCAGTCGGTCTCGTCGTCGGAGACCGTCCGCAGGAAGTTCTCGAACTCGGCGCCGAGCTGATCGGCCGAAGGGATCTGCGAGCCCTCGGCCCACAGGTTCGGCAGGTGCTGCCCCTGGACGAACGCGTCGTACTGCTGCTCCAGTGCGGCCACGATTGCGCTGATCTCGTCATTGCCTTCCACCTCGGCGGCGATGGCGCGACGGGTGGCTTCGGCCTTCGCGACGAGGGCGTCATTGGGCAGGTTGAGCCCCGTCAGGTCGACGATCGCGTTGAGCGCCGCCAGGGCCCCCTCGGCGAACTCCGAGGCAGCGAGGTAGTGCGGGACGTGAACGGCGAAGCCGGCGGCGCGGTGCCCGGCCTGGCCCAGACGCAGCTCGAGGAGGGCGCCGATCGAGGCGGGCACCTGCACGCGGCCGAACGGCGACTTCACCTCACCGATGAGGGTGGCGTCCGTGGCGTGCGCAGTGATCCCCACGGGCCTGGTGTGCGGCACCCCCATGGGGATCCCGTTGACGGTGACCACCAGCGTGACCCCCAGCGCGGCGACGATCTCGCGGATGGCCTCGACCATCCGGCCCCACTGGAAGTCCGGCTCCGGTCCGGTGAGGAGGTGGTACCCGTGCCCGTCGCGGTCCGTCAGCCGGTGCAGCACGATGGCGGGGGCCTCGTACTCCGCCCACCTGTTGGTGTCGAAGATCATCACCGGGCGGCGGCCCCGGTAGTCGAAGAGCTGGTCGACGTCGAAGGAGGCGACCACCTCGGCGTTGCCGGTCCCGATGAGGTGCTCGCTGAGCATGCCCTGGACCTGGCCTGCGTCGATGAAGGCCCCCAGCGCCACCAGAAGCACGCCTGAACCCGGATCGTTGCGGCCCGCCTCGGTGGTGAAGCGGTAAAGGTCAGATGGGTTCTGCACGGCACAAGCCTTTCACGACGGTTGAATCATTCACGGCTAACCTCCGGATGCCCCCACGGATTCCCACCCACTCTACGCGGTGCCCACGACCCTCCGTCGACGGCGCAGCGCCGGTCCCTGGTACTGACAGAGCCTCCCACCATCGCGCCCAGCGACATACCGTGGCCTGGGTGGATCACGAAGGACGTACCCCCTCGGCAGCAGCCACCCCGCATTCACACGCACCACAAGGAGAAACATGCTGCAACGTACCCTCGGCCAAGGACTGGTCGTCAGCGAGATCGGCCTGGGCTGCATGAGCCTCACCGGCGCCTACGGCGCCACCGCGAACGTTCCCCGCGAGGAGGCGATCGCCCTGATCCGGCGCGCCGTCGACCTCGGGGTCACCCTCTTCGACACCGCCGAGGTCTACGGCCCCTTCACCAACGAGGACCTGGTGGGGAAGGCCCTGGAACCGGTGCGCGACCAGGTGAAGATCGCCACCAAGTTCGGGTTCGCCTTCGAGGAGAACGGGGTCCCCGCGGGAGGCGTCTGCAGCCGCCCGGACAGCATCCGACGCGCGGTGGAGCACTCCCTGCGCCGGCTGCGCACGGACCACATCGACCTGTACTACCAGCACCGTGTAGACACCAGCGTCCCCATCGAGGAGGTGGCAGGCACCGTCAAGGAGCTGATCGACGCCGGCAAGGTGCTTCACTTCGGGCTGTCCGAGGCGTCCGCCGCGACGATCCGGCGGGCACACGCCGTCCAGCCGGTGGCGGCGGTACAGAGCGAATACTCCATGTGGTGGCGCGACCGCGAGCAGGATGTCATCCCCGTGCTCGAGGAGCTGGGCATCGGGATGGTCCCGTTCAGCCCGCTCGGCAAGGGCTTCCTCACCGGCACCATCGACGCGTCGACCACGTTCACCGAGACCGACTTCCGCGGCCGGACACCCCGCTTCCAGGGCGAGGCCCTGCAGGCCAACCTTGCGCTGGTCGAGAAGCTGAACCAGGTGGCGGCCGAGGTTGGCTGCACGCCCGCGCAGCTCGCGTTGCAGTGGGTCCTCCATCAGAGGCCGTGGATGGTTCCCATCCCGGGCACCAAGCGCATTCAGCGCCTCGAGGAGAACGTCGGCGCCGCGGCCGTCCAGCTCAGCGACTCGCAGCTGGCCGAGATTCGGGATGCCGCCGATCGGATCGTCATCACGGGCGCCCGGTACCCCGAGGAGTTGGACCGGATGACCAACCTGTAGAGAACGCATCAGCCAAGACAGAGGCAGCCTCCGCGACCGTTCCCGACGGGGGGTTCGGGAGGGTCGCGGAGGCTGCCGGGCAAGCCCAGCCGAGGATCAGGACAGCAACGAAAAGCCGCCTTTGTCTAGGGTTTGTTCAATGTTGGTGAAGGTGACTTTTTGCCACCCGGACCGGCCGGTTCGCCCTAGGCTCGCGGCATGAGGCTGCACTACCGCTCCCCCCACGGCTGGCTCAACGACCCCCACGGCGTCATCCACCGCCCGGACGGCTACCACCTGTTCCACCAGCACTCACCCTCCACCGCCGAATGGGACAAGGCCATCCACTGGGGCCACGCCGTCGGCGAGGACCTGTTCAGCCTGCGCTACGTGGGCTCCGCGTTGGAGCCGGGCGACGGCGACGAGGGGATCTGGACCGGCTGCATCGTCGAGGACGAGCGCGGACTGATCGCCTACTACACCTCGGCCCGTGAGCCCGTCCTCGGGCTGGCTTCCATCAGGACCGCCCGCCCCGTCGACGAAGGCCTGCGCACCTGGGTGAAGGGGCCCGTCGTCGCGACGCCGCCGGAGGGACTGGGGATCAGGGACTACCGCGACCCCTTCGTCCTCCGCGACGGAGACCTCTGGCGGATGATGGTGGGCTCCGACTCGGGCTCGGGCCACGCGATGATGCACGGCTATGTCTCCCGGGACGGCGAGACGTGGACCTACGACGGTGTCGCGCTCAGCCGTCACAAGGATGAGAACGAGGGCGCCTGGATGGGTGCGCTGTGGGAGTGCCCCCAGGTGTTCGAGGTGGACGGTTCGTGGGTGATGCTCACCTCGGTCTGGGAGGCCGGCACTCTGCACTACGCGGCGTATGCCGTCGGGGGTTTCACCGGCGGCCGATTCGCCGCCCGCAGGTGGGGGCGGTTGACCTACGGCACCTACTACGCGCCCACGGTCTTCCGTGACGCCGACGGCCGCCCATGCGTGATGGCGTGGACCCGCGAGGTGCGCGGCGACGGCTGGACAGGCTGCCTCTCGCTTCCGTACGTGATGAGCATCGTCGACGACACGCTGACCCTCACGCCCCACCCGGACCTGGACCGCCACGCCCCTCAGGGATCGAGCGAGCGCTTCACGTGGCTTCCCGAGGGGCTGCTGGAGCCGGCCGACGGTGTGCGCCTGGAGGTGGTCGATCAGGAACTACGCCTGACCACGCCCGCGCTGACCGCGAGCATGCCGCACGACGGCCGCGCCGTCGAGGTGGTGCTGGATGATGAGGTCATCGAGGTGATCGGCGGGCTGGGACTGCTCGGGGGCCCGACGCGCTGAGCCCTACTCGACGTGGCCGGCGGCCAGCAGCCTGCGCAGCTCGATGCGACGCATCGTGAGGAGCTCCTTCATCACATGCGGGCCCCAGTCCGGGTCCGCCATCAGCGTGGGCAGTTCCGCGGGCAGGATCTGCCACGAGATGCCGAACTGGTCACGAAGCCATCCGCAGGCCTGCTGCTCCCCCGCCTCGCCGATGAGCGCGTCGGAGAAGGTGTCGATCTGCTCCTGGGTGTCGCAGGGCACCTGGAACGAGATCGCCTCGCTGGGCGCGACCCGGGCGCCGTTCATGGCCGTGAAGTGGCAGCCTAGAACCGTGAACTCCACCACGAGGGCGGACCCGTCCGGCCCACGGTGGATCTGCGGGGCAGCGCCGCCGAAGACCTCGACGTAGCGGGCGGCCGCCTGCTCCGCCTCGGTGGCGAACCAGAGTGTGGTCGTGAGGCGCATGGCGGATCCAATCGCTGGTGGGCCGGGACGTCCTCCGATCCTGCCAGATAGGCTCGTCGGGAACCTGACTTCCTGACGAAGGGATCGATATGACTGAGGCGCAGCCGGCCAACATCGGCGTGATCGGGATGGCGGTGATGGGCTCGAATCTCGCGCGGAACCTGGCCCGCAACGGCCACCGCGTGGCGGTGTACAACCGCACCACCTCCAAGACCGATGCCGTGATCGCCGAGCACGGTCACGAGGGCGACTTCCGCCCGTCCGCCGAACTGGAGGACTTCGTCGCCTCCCTGGAGCGGCCCCGCCGGATCATCATCATGGTCAAGGCGGGCGCGGGCACGGACGCCACGATCGACTCCCTCCTCCCGCTTCTGGAGGACGGCGACATCGTCGTCGACGGCGGCAACGCGTTCTTCGAGGACACGAGGCGCCGCGAGGAAAAACTACGCGGGCTGGGTCTGCACTTCGTGGGCGCGGGCATCTCCGGCGGCGAGGTGGGGGCGCTCGAGGGTCCCTCGATCATGCCGGGCGGCTCCCCGGAGTCCTATGCGGCGCTGGGGCCCATCCTGGAGTCGATCTCGGCGAAGGTCGACGGCGAGCCCTGCTGCACCTACATCGGCAGCGACGGCGCGGGCCATTTCGTCAAGATGGTGCACAACGGCATCGAGTACGCCGACATGCAGTTCATCGGCGAGGCCTACGAGCTGCTCAAGGCGCTCGGCCTCAGCCACCAGGAGATGGCGGACACGTTCGCCACCTGGAACGACGGGGACCTGGACTCCTACCTGATCGAGATCACCTCGGAGGTGCTGCGCAAGGTTGATGACTCCACGGGCCGTCCCCTGGTGGAGGTCATCGTCGACGCCGCCGGCATGAAGGGCACTGGCACCTGGACGGTGCAGTCGGCGCTCACCCTCGGCACGCCGGTCAACACCATCGCCGAGTCGGTGTTCGCCCGGGCCATCTCGTCGTCGCCCGAGCTGCGACGGGCGGCGCAGGCCGCGCTGCACGGCCCGGCCGGCACCATCGGGGTCGATGACCGCGCCGCGTTCGTCGAGCAGATCCGCCAGGCGCTGTGGGCGAGCAAGGTGGTCGCCTACGCCCAGGGGCTCGACGAGATCCGCATGGCCGCCGAGGAGTACGGCTGGGAGATCAACGTGGGCGAGGTGGCCAAGATCTGGCGTGGCGGCTGCATCATCCGCGCCAAGCTGCTGGAGCGGATCCGCTCAGAGTACGCGGCCGGCCAGCTGGCGACGCTGCTGGAGGCGCCCTCGGTCGCGGCGGGGCTGGCGGAGGCGCAGGACGCGTGGCGCTCCGTGGTCGCGGAGGCGGTCCGGGCGGGTGTCCCCGTGCCCGGGTTCTCGTCGGCGCTGGCCCACTACGACCAGGCCCGGGCGCCGCGCCTCAACGCCGCCCTCACGCAGGGCCTGCGCGACTACTTCGGCGCCCACACCTATCGACGGGTGGATCGCGAGGGATCGTTCCACGTCAACTGGTCCACCGACGGTGCGGAGGTGGAGGCCACCGACGCCCACTGAGCTGCCAGTGTGAGTCCTGTGGGGGTAGTCACCCGCAGGACTCACACCCGGTCGCAGGGGTGTTGTCCGTTGTGCCCGAAGTGTTGTCCGTGACCTGAGATTCGCTTCCCTCCGAAGCCCTCCGGTTCAACACTGACGGGATGCGACCCCGCCAGAGCATCCCGCCCTCGATCATCCAGCTCGCTGCGCACCAGGCCGGCGTCCTTTCGGCTGCTCAACTCACGGCCGCAGGAGTCAGCGACGACGTCCGGCGGCGCCTCCGGCGAGAATGGACAACCATCGCCCCCAAGCTCTACCTCATCCACTCACCCACCTGGGAATCGGCCGCCTGGGCTGGCCTCCTTCGAGGAGGCGCATCAGCCGTCATCAGCGGAGCCGGCGCCGCTTACCTGCACAAGTTCCTGAGGGATCCTCCGGCCTCACTCACGGTGTGGACGGACAGGCAGCGGGGCGCACTGCAGGTGGCGAAGTGGCGCGTCGACTTCCGACGCGGCCCACGGGCCGGCAGGGGCACCCCGCCTCGGACTGCCGCAGAGGCGGCCCTGTGGGATCTCGCCGACGAGAGCGACGAGACCACCACCGTCGCCGCCTTCGCATCCGCCCTCGCCAACCGACGCACCACTGCCGAACGCCTGCAGACCTCCCTGAGGCAGCGGCGTTCGACGGGGCACCTCCCCGTTCTCACCCAACTCCTCACCCATGCGAACACCGGCATCGAGAGCGCCCTCGAGTGGAGATTTCACGCCCGAGTGCTGGAGCCTCACCGCCTCGCCACACCCCGACGGCAGGCGAGCACACACGTGGGACGGGTGGATGGCATCTACGACGATGAGGGGATCATCGTCGAGCTTGACGGGATGCGCGATCACACCGACTGGTCGAAGGACATGTGGCGCGACAACGAGCACGCGCTGCAACTCGGCGCGGTTACCCTCCGCTACGGCTGGTGGGCCGTGGAACTGACCCCCTGCGCGGTGGCCACCCAACTCGCCTCCGCACTGTCCGCGCACGGATGGAAGGGCGCCATGACGCGGTGCCCCGGGTGTCCGGAGGAGGCCAGTGTGAGTCCTGAGGGTGAGTTCCCCCCGGAGACCCTCACTCAGCCGTCGGAGGGCGGTGGCAGACTCTACGCATGAGCGAATCAGCCGTCTTCTCCGCGCCCACGCGCGGCTGGTTCGACGGCGTCTTCGAGGCACCGACGGCGGTGCAGGCGGAAGCCTGGGCCACGATCGCGCGCGGGGATCACGCCCTGGTCGTCGCCCCGACGGGGTCCGGCAAGACGCTCGCGGCGTTCCTGTGGGCGCTGGACCGGCTCGCCGCGCATCCCCGCACTCCGGGCACCACCGTCGTTTACGTGTCGCCGCTCAAGGCGCTGGGCGTGGACATCGAGCGCAACCTCCGCGCACCGCTCACCGGCATCCGGCTCACGGCCGAACGGCTCGGCGTCCCGCTGGCGGACGTCACGGTGGGGGTGCGCAGCGGAGACACGACGGCACGGGAGCGAGCCGCCCTGGTGCGCCGCCCCCCGGACATCCTCATCACCACGCCCGAATCGCTGTACCTCATGCTCACCAGTTCGGCGCGCGCCACCCTGACCGGGGTGGAGACGGTCATCGTCGACGAGATCCACGCCGTGGCCGGCACCAAGCGCGGCAGCCACCTGGCGCTCAGCCTGGAGCGGTTGGACGCCCTGGTGGGCCACGACGTGCAGCGGGTGGCGCTGTCCGCGACGGTCCGCCCCATCGAGCGGGTGGCCGCCTTCCTGGGCGGCGACCGCCAGGTCACCGTCGTGGCTCCCCCCTCCCACAAGGAGTGGGACGTCTCCGTCCGGCTCCCCGTGCCAGACATCACGGACCCCGGCCCGCCCCCCGGTGCGGAGGCGCCGGTGGACCCCCTGCTGCGCGGCGCGGGCACAGACACTCTCACCGTCGACGGACCGGCGGGCGCCTCGCTGTGGCCCCACATCGAGCAACAGGTGTACAGCAGCATCATGCAGGGCCGCTCCACGCTCGTGTTCACCAACTCCCGACGCGTGGCCGAACGCCTCACCGGCCGTCTCAACGAGCTGTGGGCCGCCGAGCACGCACCCGACACGCTCCCCCCGCCGCCGGACCGCCCGCCCGCGCAGGTGATGGCACCGGTGGACACCGTCCGCGGCGCGCCGGCCGTCATCGCGCGGGCCCACCACGGGTCCGTGAGCAAGGAGGCCCGCGCGGAGATCGAGGCGGCACTCAAGTCGGGGGAGCTGCGCTGCGTGGTGGCCACCAGCTCCCTGGAGCTCGGCATCGACATGGGCGCGGTGGACCGCGTCATCCAGGTGGGCGCCCCGCCGTCGGTGGCCAGCGCGCTGCAGCGCATCGGGCGCGCCGGGCACGTCGTGGGGGCGGTCTCGACGGGGGACGTCTATCCCCTGCACCGCGGCGACCTCGCCCCAGCAGTGGTCACCACCGAGCGGATGCTGGCCGGCGAGATCGAGGAGCTCCGCGTGCCGAGGCACCCTCTGGACGTGCTGGCCCAGCAGACGGTCGCGGCGGCCGCGGCCGCCGGCGATGCGGGACTCGAGGTGGACGCCTGGTTCGCGATGATCACCCGCGCCCACCCCTACGCGGGCCTGGACCGCGCGCTGCTGGACTCGGTCGTCGAACTCCTGACCGGCGCCTACCCGTCGGCAGACTTCGGGGAGCTGCGGGCCAGGCTCATCCTCGGCGACGACGGGCGCCTCTACCCACGCCCGGGCGCGCTACGCCTGGCCGCCACCTCCGGCGGCACCATCCCGGACCGCGGCATGTTCGGCGTCTTCCTCGCCACCGACGAGCAGGGGTCGCGGCGCGTCGGCGAGCTGGACGAGGAGATGGTCTACGAGTCGCGGGTGGGCGACGTGTTCACCCTCGGCGCCTCGGCCTGGCAGATCCAGGAGATCACCCGGGATCAGGTGCGAGTCATCCCGGCGCCCGGCCGCACAGGCCGGCTCCCGTTCTGGCGCGGCGATGACGAGGGGCGCCCGGCCGAGTTGGGGCGCCAGATCGGCCGCCTGACCAGGGAGATCTCCCGCAACCCCGCCCGCCTTGACTCTCCGCAGCTGGACGCCAACGTCCGGTCCAACCTCGCCACCTATGTCGCGGAGCAGCGGGCCGCCACCGGCACACTCCCGGACGACGCGACCGTCGTGATCGAACGCTTCCGCGACGAGCTGGGCGATTGGCGCGTGGTGGTGCACTCCCCCCTCGGCCGGCGGCTTTTGGGCGCGTGGGCCCTGGTGATGGCCGAGTCGCTGTCGCGGGCGGCGGGGGTGGAGGTGCAGCCCGTGGTCTCGGACGACGGCGTGGTGCTGCGGCTACCGGATTGCGATGCGGTGGACCGGCTGCCCGAGCTGCTGGTGGTGGATCCCGACGAGGTGACCGGGATCGTCACGTCCCAGGTGGGCGGCACCGCGCTGTTCGCCGGGCGGTTCCGGGAGTGCGCGGCCCGGGCCCTGTTGCTGCCCCGGCGCACACCCGGGCGGCGGGCGCCGCTGTGGCAGCAGCGCCAACGGGCCGCACACCTGCTGGAGGTGGCCCGCCACCATCCCCGGTTTCCCATCATCATCGAGACCGTCCGTGAGGTCACCCAGGACGTCTACGACCTGCCCGGCCTCGTGGACCTCATGCGTGGCCTCCGCTCCGGGGGCGTCCGGCTGGTGGAGGTGGCCACGGAGCAGCCCAGCCCCTTCGCCGCGACACTCCTGTTCCGCTACACCGGCGCCTTCATGTACGACGGCGACGCCCCGCTGGCCGAGCGGCGCGCCGCGATGCTCTCGATGGATCCGGAGTTGTTGGCGGCGGCACTCGGCACGTTGGATCTGCGGGAGCTGCTGGATCCGGACATCGTGGAGCAGGTGGTGGCCGAGCTCCAGCACACCGCGCCGCAGCGCCGGGCCGCGACGCCGGACGACCTGGCAGAACTCCCCCGCCTCCTCGGGCCCATCCCGCTGACCGATCTGGCGTGCCGCACCACGGTCCCGGATCTCGACGACGCGCTGGCCTCGCTGGGCGGCCGCGTGGCCGTCGTCCGGCTCGCCGGCGCGCCGCACCTGGTGGCCCCCTCGGATCTGGGGCTGCTGCGCGACGCGCTGGGCATCCCCGTGCCGCACGGCCACAGCGTGCCGCCCACCGAGGGCCGCGACCCCCTCACCCAGCTCGTGGCCCGCTTCGCCCGGACCCACGGCCCGTTCACCGCCCACGACGCCGCGGCCGCGTTCGGTCTCGGACCTTCGACGGTGGCGCTGGTGCTGGATCGCGAGGCCGCGGCCCGCCGCCTCACCACCGGCCGCTTCACGCCGGGCGTCCTCGAGCCGGAGTACGTGGACACCGAGGTCCTTCGCCGCCTGCGCGGCCGCAGCCTCGCCGCAGCCAGGCGCGAGCTGCAGCCCGTGTCGCAGAGCGCCTACGCGCGCTTCCTGGCAGGTAGCCATCAGCTGACGGACCGCCCCCCGTCGAGCCCGGACGAGGTGCTCCTGGCGCTGCAACGCCTGGCAGGCGCGGTCCTCCCGGCCAGCGCCTGGGAGACCCAGGTGCTCCCCGCACGGGTCGCGAGATACTCCCCCGCGCACCTCGACGCGCTGCTGGCCGAGTCCGAGGTGGTGGTCCGGGTGCGCGGCTCGGCCGGCCCCCAGGACCCGCTCGTCGCGCTCGTGCCGGCCACGGATCTGGACCTGCTCGGTCCCTTCGAGGGCGCCCCGTCGGCGGAGTCGCTGGCTGTCGCGGCCGCCCTGGCCGACGGTGACGGCACCTTCCCCGCCCTCCACCTCGCGCTCGGGGGGTCGACCGCGGAGCTGGCCGACGCGCTCTGGCGCGCCGCGGAGGAGGGAGCCATCGCCCCGGCATCCATGTCTCCGGTCCGCGCCCGGATCGGCGGGAGCTCCAGGGCGGCCCATCGTGCGGCACGCCCCTCCCCCCGCCGTCGGGCCAGGCTGCCGCGTCCGTCGCGCGCCCTGCTCATGGGTGGCGGCACGCTCACCCCGCCGTCGGCCGCCGGCCGCTGGTACCGCGTCCGGGATCCCCTCCTGGCGGCCCCCGAGGCGGCCATCGCTGTGGCGTCGGCCTGGTTGGAGCGGCACGGCGTGGTGACCCGGGGCGGGGTCACCGCCGATGGCACCCCCGGTGGCTTCGCGGCGGCCTACCGCCTCCTCTCCGAGCTGGAGACGGCCGGCACAGTGATGCGCGGCTACGTGGTGGAGGGGCTGGGCGGCGCCCAGTTCTCCACCCGCGAGGTCATCGAGCAGGTGCGCAGTTTCGCTGATTCGCCCGACGCCGGCCAGTGGCCGTCGGGAGCCGGGCACCCGGCGCCGGTGGTACTGGCCGCACTCGATCCGGCCAATCCCTACGGCAGCATCCTCCCGTGGCCCGAGCATCCCAGCGCACGAGTGGCCCGCGCGGCGGGCGCGCTCGTGGTGCTGGCCGACGGCCTGTGCCTGGCGCACCTCACCCGCGGCGGGCGGACGCTCACGCTCTTCGGCGACCCCGCCGCGCGCGAGGAGCGGGCGGCCCTGGTCACCCGCGCGCTCCTGCAGGCCATCGCGGAGGGGCGCATGGAGCGTCTCCGGATCGAGGAGATCGACGGCGAGCGCGTGGGCGCCTCGGGGCTGGAGCCCGCCATGCGCGCCGCCGGCGGGCGGATCTCCCCGAAAGGCCTCACGCTGGAGGCCGGGCGTGCCTGAGGGCGATTCCGTCTGGAGGCTCTCCGAGCGGCTCCAGCCCCTCGTCGGACGCACCATCGAGGACAGCCAGTTCAGGGTCCCACCGCTGGCCACCGCCACCCTCACCGGATCGACGATCACCCGGGTGTGGCCGCACGGCAAACACCTCTTCTGGCGCTGCGACGAACGCATCCTGCACACCCACCTGCGCATGGACGGCACCTGGCGCATCCACCCGGCGGGCACCCGATGGGGGTTGCCCGCGCACACCGCCCGGGTGGTGCTGCGGGTGAGCGGCGGCATCGAGCTGGTCGGACATTCGCTCGGCCTGGTGGAGCTGTGGCCCGCGGGCGAGTTCCAGGCGCGGATGGGGCATCTCGGCCCGGATCCGCTGGCAGAGGACTGGCTGACCACCGGCCGCTGGGCACCCACCGGCCGCGACGAGGCCGTGCGCCGCTTGGCGGCCCACCCGGAGCGCACCGTGGGCGAGGCGCTCCTGGATCAGCGGGTCCTGGCCGGGGTGGGCAACGAGTACCGCGCTGAGCTGTGCTTCCTCCTGGGCGTGCACCCCGCCACGCCGGTGGGCGCGACGGACGCCTCGGCCGTCGTGAACCTGGCGGGACGCGTCATGCACGGCAACCTCACCAGCCCCGTGCGGACCTTCACCGGCGACCACCGGCCGGGGCAGACAAGCTTCGTCTTCGGACGGAAGGGCCGGCCCTGCCGACGGTGTGGCGCGGCCATCCTGGGCGGAGCCCTCGGCGGGGCCACCACCGTGGCGGATCCGAGGGCCGGTCAGGAGCGGGTCATCTGGTGGTGCCCCGCCTGTCAGCCGTTGCTCGGGGCCGCCGGGATGTGACCACCCCACCTGCCATTTCAACGATGAATGTGGGAGGATCGACACAGAGGATTTCACCGAGAGGAGTCACGGGTGGCAGCCACCATGCAGGACGTCGCCAAACTGGCGGGCGTCTCCGCCAAGACGGTGTCCAACGTGGTCAATCACCACCCGCACGTGGCGGCCGCAACAAAGGCCCGCGTACAGGCCGCCATCGACAAGCTTGGCTACGAGCTCAACATCACCGCGCGCAACCTGCGCAAGGGCAGCACGGGGCTCGTCGGGCTGGCACTTCCCGAGTTGAAGCTGCCCTACTTCGCGGAGCTGGCCGATTCGGTCATCGTCGAGGCGGAGAAGGTGGGCCTGCGGGTGCTCATCGAGCAGACCAACAGCGACCGCGACCGCGAGATCGACGTCCTGCACGGCCAACGCAGGTTCATGACCGACGGCCTGATCTTCTCCCCCCTGGCGCTCGGCCAGGACGACATCCACCTGTTCCAGGTGGACTTTCCGATGGTCCTGCTGGGCGAGCGGGTGTTCGGGTCCACCAACGACCACATCACGATGAGCAACGTGGAGGCCGCCAAGGCCGCCACTCAGCACCTGCTCCAGAGCGGGCGGCGGCGGATCGCCGTCGTGGGCACCCACCCGGGCGAGAAGGTGGGCTCAGGCCCCCTCCGCGAGCAGGGTTTCCGGGCGGCGATGGCGGAGGCGGGCGTCCCCGTCGACGAGAGGCTCCTGTGCCCCGCGGAGCTGTGGCATCGCAACACTGGCGCACAGGCTATGGAGGCCCTCATCGCCTCCGGTGAACCGTTCGACGCCGTGTTCGCCCTCAACGACGCGATGGCCATGGGTGTGCTGCACAGCTTGAGCTCGCATCGGATCGACGTGCCGGGAGACGTGGCCGTGATCGGCTTCGATGACATCGAAGACGCCGCCTACACTCGCCCCACCCTCAGCTCGGTGGCCCCCGGGCGGACCCAGATCGCCCGGACGGCCGTGGAACTGCTGCAGAAGCGCATCACCGAAGCGCATGCCCCGCTGGACCAACGCAGTCCGATTCAGCGGATCTACGCAGACTACGAGCTCGTCCTGCGCGACTCGTCGCGCTGACCACCCACCCTGCACGGCGTCGTCGTTCATCGATGGCGACGGTGGGGGCAGCCATGCCTCTTGACCTCGCCGCCGGGCCGTGACATGATCGGTTACATCGATGAAATCTCGACCGGCGAAGGAGCCCGTCCAGCCATGTCAATTGCCCGACTCGTCATCAACCCCGCCTTCACCGTGGGGCCTGTCCGCCGCCGGACCTTCGGCTCCTTCGTGGAGCACCTGGGCCGCTGCGTCTACACCGGCATCTACGAACCCGGCCACCCCTCCGCTGACGAGGACGGCTTCCGCACCGACGTACTCGACGTGGTGAAGGAACTCGGCGTCTCCAGCGTCCGCTATCCCGGTGGGAACTTCGTCTCCGGGTACCGCTGGGAGGACGGCGTCGGCCCCGTCGACGAGCGCCCCGCACGCCTGGACCTGGCCTGGCACTCCACGGACCCCAACACCTTCGGCACCGACGAGTTCATGACCTGGGCCGCGAAGGCCGGCATCGAGCCGATGATGGCGGTCAACCTCGGCACCCGCGGCGTGCAGGAGGCGCTGGACCTCCTGGAGTACTGCAACGTGCCCGGCGGTTCGCACTTCGCCGACCAGCGCCGGGCCAACGGCGCCGAGGATCCCTACCGCGTGAAGATGTGGTGCCTCGGCAACGAGATGGACGGCCCCTGGCAGATCGGCCACAAGACCGCCGAGGAGTACGGGCGCCTCGCCACTGAGACGGCCCGCGCCATGCGCATGATCGACCCGGGCCTCGAACTGGTGGCCTGTGGCTCGTCCGGCCGCTCGATGCCCACGTTCGGCGAATGGGAACGCACCGTGCTGACCGAGGCCTACGACTACGTCGACATGGTCTCCGCCCACGCCTACTACTGGGAGCAGGGCAACCTTCAGGAGTTCCTCGTCAGCGCCGAGGACATGGACCGGTTCATCGCCTCCGTCGCGGCGACCGCGGACGCCGTCGCCACCGCCCGCAAGAGCGAGAAGGTGATCGGCATCTCCTTCGACGAATGGAACGTCTGGTACCAGGACCGCACTCCGTCGAAGCCCCCCACCGGCGACGACTGGCCGGTGGCCCCTCGGCTGCTCGAGGACAACTACAGCGTCGCCGACGCCGTCGTGGTGGGCAACCTGCTGATCTCACTCCTGCGTCACACGGACCGTGTGTGGTCCGCCAGCCAGGCCCAGCTCGTCAACGTCATCGCCCCGATCATGGCCGAGCCGGAGGGACCGGTCTGGAAGCAGACCATCTTCCACCCCTTCGCGCTCACCTCGAAGTTCGCCCAGGGCGACGTGTTGCGCGTCATCATCGACGGCCCCACCATCCACAGCGAGCAGTTCGGCGACGTGCAGGCCGTCGACGCCGTCGCGACCTGGACCGACACAGACGGCGCGCTGTTCCTCGTCAACCGACACGAGACCGACACCATCGCCATCTCCTGCGAGGTGCCCGAGGGGCTCACGCTCACCGAGGCGGTGGCGCTGCACCACAGCGACCCGCTCTGGCAGGCCAGCCCCGAGGACGACACCACCGTCGCCCCGCGCGCCCTCGAGACCGCCGCCCTCACCGGCACCACCCTCACCCTCGACCTGCCCCCCACCTCGTGGGCCATGGTCCGCCTGGCCCGCTGAGAGGAGCCACCCGTGACGAAAACGCCCATCACCGCTGTCGTCAATCTCGACGTGCCGGGCCCCACCATCTCCCGGCACGTCTACGGCCACTTCGCCGAGCACCTCGGGGCCTGCATCTACGGCGGCCTGTTCGTCGGCGAGGACTCCACCATCCCGAACGTGCGCGGGATGCGCACCGACGTGGTGGAAGCATTGAAGGCCATCAACATCCCCAACCTTCGCTGGCCCGGCGGCTGCTTCGCCGACGAATACCACTGGCACGACGGCGTCGGCCCCCGTGAGGACCGACCCTCGGTGGTCAACACCCACTGGGGCAACGTCGTCGAAGACAACTCCTTCGGCACCCACGAATTCATGGACCTGGTGGACCAGCTCGGCACCGAGCCCTACATCTGCGGCAACGTCGGCTCCGGCACCGTCCGCGAAATGGCCGACTGGATCGAATACCTCACCCGCTCCGGCGCCGCCCCCATGTCCGAACTACGCCGCGCCAACGGCCGCGACGAACCCTGGAAGGTCAAGTTCTTCGGGATCGGCAACGAGTCCTGGGGCTGTGGCGGCAACATGCGCGCCGAGTACTACGCCGACCTCGCCCGCCAGTACTCGACCTACTGCCGCGAGCACGACGGCAACCAGCTGTACAAGATCGCCGGCGGCGCCAACGTCGACGACTACCACTGGACCGAGACGCTGATGAAGACCCTCGGGGACCTGGGCTGCGGCTGCAACCCCCGCCACTTCTTCGACGCCATCTCCCTGCACTACTACACGATGCCCTCCACGTTCGAGGACAAGAAGTCAGCCACCGACTTCGACGACGCCACCTACTACCAGACGATGGCCGCCGCCTGGCGGATCGACGAGCTGCTGACCCGGCACGGCAACGTGATGGACGTCTACGACCCCTCCAAGCGCATCGGCCTGGTCCTCGACGAATGGGGCACCTGGTTCGCCGTTGAGCCCGACACCAACCCCGGCTTCCTGTACCAGCAGAACACCATGCGCGACGCCCTCGTCGCCTCCGTCCACTTCGACTCCTTCCACCGCCACGCCGACCGGTTGGCGATGGCCAACATCGCCCAAACCGTCAACGTCCTCCAAGCCGTCCTCCTCACCGACGGCGACACCCTCATCACCACCCCCACCTACCACGTCTTCGACATGAACAAAGGCCACCACGACGCCGACAGCCTGGCAGTGGCGTGGATCGGGGAGCCGGTGCCCACGCGGCAGGTCGGCGACACCACCCTTCCCCTGATCAGCGGCTCGGCCAGCGTGAAGGACGGACAAGCACTCATCTCCCTGTCCAACCTCGACCTCGACCAGCCCCGCACAGTGCACCTCGACCTCCGCGGCCGCACCGTCACCAACATCACAGGACGCATCCTCACCGCCCCAACCATCACCGACCACAACACCGCGAACCAACCCGACGCCGTCGCCCCCACCAACCTCCCCACCACCACCCCCACCGACGGCCACCTCGACATCGAACTACCCCCACACAGCTTCATCACCCTGACCCTGGCGCTGGGCTGACGTGCGGACCCGTCTCGCGGCGCTCGCGTTCGCCGTCGCCCTCGGCCTGACGGGATGTCAGGCGGAGGGTGCCGCACCCGAGTTCGCCGACGCCACCGTGCATGACCCGGACCACATCGAGGTCGACGGCACCCACTACCTCATCGGATCCCACCTGCAGGCGGCCTCCAGCCCGGACCTGATGGACTGGACGCAGATCGCCGAGGGCGTCAACGCGGACAACCCCCTGTTCGAGGACGTCACGCAGGAGCTGTCGGAGGCCCTCGAATGGGCCGAGACCGACACGCTCTGGGCGCCGGACATCATCCAGCTGGCAGACGGCCGCTTCTACCTCTACTACGACGCCTGCCGCGGCGACTCCCCGCTGTCGGCCATGGGGATCGCGGTGGCCGACGAGGTCACCGGGCCCTACGAGGACCTCGGCCTCATCCTCAAGTCCGGCATGAGCGGCGAGAGCGAGGACGGCACCCCGTTCGACGCCCGGGTCCACCCCAACGTCATCGACCCGGACGTGTTCTACGACGCCGAGGGCAGGCTCTGGATGGTCTACGGCAGCTTCTCCGGCGGCCTGTTCATCCTGGAGCTGGACCCGGCCACCGGCTTCCCGCTGCCCGATCAGGGTTACGGGAAGCACCTCTGGGGCGGCAACCACTCCCGGATCGAGGGGCCGGCCGTCAGCTACGACGAGGAGACCGGGTACTACTACCTCTTCGTCACCTACGGCGGCCTGGACGCCGCCGGCGGTTACAACATCCGCGTGGCCCGCTCCACCAGCCCCGACGGGCCCTACCTGGACGCCGAGGGTGTGGACATGGCAGAGGTGAAGTCGGATCCCACCCTCCCGCTGTTCGACGACGTGACCATCGCGGAGTCCGCGGTCAAGCTGATGGGGAACCACGTGCTGGCACCGGCCACCGACACGCTGCCCGCCCTCGGATACGTCTCCCCCGGTGGCAGCTCGCCGTTCGTCGACGAGGAGAGCGGACGCTCACTCATCGCGTTCCACGCGCGCTTCCCGGGCCGCGGGGAGGCTCATCAGGTGCGCGTGCACGAGGTGGCCATCGACGAGGACGGCTGGCCGGTCATCTCGCCGCTGCGCTGGGCGGGGGCCCCGGACCGGGAGACTACCGCCGAGGACATCCCCGGCACCTATGCACTGGTGGACCACGGCCCGCGCACCATCGACCGTTCCATGGGCGAGGCGGGTTCCATCACGCTGCTGGACGACGGCAGCATCAATGGCGACCGCCCGGGCACGTGGACGGCTGACGGGGACCGCGTGCTCCTCACCCTCGACGGGGAGGAGGTCTCGGCCGAGACCTTCCGTCAGTGGGATGAGACTGCCCAGACATGGGTGACCACGCTCAGTGGCGTCAGCCCCGGGTCCACCGCGCTCTGGGCTGTGCCGCAGGGCTAGGGAGTCATCGAACGCTCCGGCGTTCACGCAGCTGGGGAGCCAACTGCGTGAGCGCCGGGGCGTCGCCCGTGATGGCGGCCACGAGGACCTCCAGGCATGCGCCGCCCAGCTCTGTGAACGGCTGCGCGACGGTGGTCAGCGGCGGGGCGAAGAACGCGGCGCCGATCGAGTCGTCGTAGCCCACCACGCTGACCTGCCCGGGCACCTCGACGCCGGCGTCTCGGAGGCCGGCCATCAGGCCGAGGGCGGTGGCGTCGTTGCCGCAGAACACCGCGTCGGGAAGGTCTGCCTCCGCCAGCATCTGCCGCGCCGCGGCGTACCCGGACTCGGCGGACCAGTCCCCCACGATCACCTCGGGCACGGGCAACCCGGCCTCGACGAGGGCGTCGCGCCAGCCCGCGACCCGGGCGCGCGCGTCGAACCAGTCGAGGGGGCCGGAGATGTGTGCGATCCGCCGGCATCCGCGCTCGATGAGATGCGCCGTCGCCAGATGGCCGCCCAGCCGCTGATCGACGGTGACGACCTGACAGCCGTCGGTGGGGTCGGTATCGGCGACCAGCACGGTGGGAATCCCGATGCTGCACTCGCGGGCCAGCCTGGCCATCCGGTCGTGCGGGGCCACGATGGCAATCCCCTCCACACCGCGATCCCGAAAGCCCTTGAAGACCTGAGCCACCTCGTCGTCGTCAGGGTTCTCGAGGGCGGCCACCAGCGTCGCGTAGCCGGCGGCCCTGGCCGCGACCTCGATGCCTGCCACCGTGCTCGACGGGCCGACGTAGCCCGAGCCCGTCCAGACGACTCCGAGCAGCGCGGTCTGCTGCGTGATCAGCGAGCGGGCGGCCAGATTGCGGACGTATCCGAGCTCCCGGATGGCCTCCTCGACGCGCTCGCGCGTCTCGGGGCGCACGGTGTCCGGCGAGTTGATGACCCGCGACACCGTCTGGTGGGACACGCCCGCCAGACGGGCCACGGCCATCATCCCGGGGGGCCGGCCGGCGGCGCGACCCCCGCGGGCGGGCTCAGATGCCCTGGGTGAGCCGGTGGTAGACCTGCTCAAGGCGGCGCTCCTGCGCGAAGCCGCGGGCGGTGGTGTGCTCGTCGATGATCGCCAGCTCCATGCCTGCGATCTCGGCGAAGTCCTCCCACATCTCACGGGTGGTGGCGGTGGACATGGCCGTGTGGTGCGCGGCGCCGGAGATCAGCCAGCACTCGGCCGACGTGGCGAAGTCCGGGGCGGGCTCCCAGACGGCGCGCGCCACGGGCAGGTTCGGCAGCGGGGCGTCGGGCGCCACGTTGGTGACCACGTTCATGGTCAGGCGGAAGCGCTCGCGCATGTCCGCCATGGCCACGACGAGGGCCGGGCCCTGGTCCGCGTCGAAGACGAGGCGCACGGGGTCTTCGCGGCCGCCGATGCCCAGCGGGTGGATCTCCAGCTTGGGCTTGGCCGTGGTCAGCGACGGGCAGACCTCGAGCATGTGGGCGCCGAGGATCTTCTCCTTGCCGGGAGTCATCTCGTAGCAGTAGTCCTCCATCAGCGACGCGCCGCCGGGGAGGCCGTAGCCCATCACCTTCGCCAGCCGCACGAGGATGGCGGTCTTCCAATCGCCCTCTGCGCCGAAGCCGTAGCCGGCGGCCATCAGGCGCTGCACGGCGAGCCCGGGGAGCTGCTTGAGCCCGCCGAGGTCCTCGAAGTTGGTGGTGAAGGCGCCGAACTTGCCCTCCTCCAGGAAGCTGAGCATCCCCAGCTCCTGGCGGGCGCCGTAGCGCAGCGCCTCGTGCCGCTCGCCGCCCTTGCGAAGCTCGGGCACGACGTCGTAGAGCTCTTCGTATTCGGCCACGAGGGCGTCGATGTCCTCATCGGAGACGGCGTTGACGGCCGCGACGAGGTCGTTGACGCCCCAGGTGTTGACGGAGACACCGAGCCGCAGCTCGGCCTCGGTCTTGTCGCCCTCGGTGACGGCCACGTTGCGCATGTTGTCGCCGAACCGGGCCAGCTTGGTGTTGTGGAGCGAGGCCCAGCCTGCGGCCGCGCGCGCCCAGGTGCCGATCTTCGCCTGCACCGGTTCGGTGGAGGCGTGCCCGACGACGGTGCGGCGGGCCTTGCCGAGCCTGGAGGCGATGTAGGCGAACTCGCGGTCGCCGTGAGCGGACTGGTTGAGGTTCATGTAGTCCATGTCGATGGTGTCCCAGGGCAGGCCCATGGACGCCTGCGTGTGCAGGTGCAGCATCGGCTTGTCGAGGGCGGCCAGGCCGAGGATCCACATCTTGGCCGGGGAGAAGGTGTGCATCCAGGTGATGACACCGATGCAGGACGGATCAGCGTTGGCGGCCAGCATCTCGGCGCGGATGGCGTCGCGGTCCTTCAAGGTGGGGCGGTGGACGATGGACACCGGGATGATCTCGGCGGCGTCGAGCAGGGCCACGACATCCTGCGACTGGGCCGTGACCTGCTCCAGGGTCTCGGGGCCGTAGAGGTCCTGGGAGCCGGTGAGGAACCAGATTTCCTTGCCGGCGAAGGGGCTTTCCATGGGTTCTCCTTGAGGGATCTTCGCTTCCGGCCGTTGTCACCGTCGATGGCACAACCTGCCGATGTGAACGTTCACAATCTACGCCCGTCCGGCCGCCGTGTCCAGCCGGTCGGCTCAGGTGACGAGGTGCCTGCCGAGGCGCTCTCTCGTGGTCTCGTCGAGGGGGGTCTTGCGACCGTCGAGGTCCGCGCAGACCAGGATGGTGCGGCCGCGCACAAAGAGGGTCCCGTCCTCCGCATCGAGAATCTCGGCAGCCAGGGTGATCGACGACGACCCCAGCGCCACCGGTGCGATTCGGACCTCGTAGGGCTTCATCCGGTGGTCCATCTGGGCCACGTAGTCCACGTCCTGGCGAGCCACCAGCCACAGATGCCGACTCCCCGCCGAGCCGGCGCGGGCCATGTCCGGATCCCACGCCGTCGTCGCAGAGATCCGCGCCTGCTGCAGGTAGTCGAACACCTTGGCGTTGTTGATGTGGCCGTAGGAGTCCAGGTCCGTCCAGCGCACGGGCAACGGCACCTTCGTCCCGCGACCCTCGAGCGACGGCGCCGCCAGCGCCCTGAGCGGCTCGGCCTCCACGCGATGGGCCTGAAGGAACTCCCGGTACTCCGGGAGGATCCGCGTGGGCGCCTGCGCCTCGAAATCGAAGGGACACAGCAGCGTCCGGGCGACGACGGCGAGCTCGCCCGCCTGGCGTAGCTCATAGGACAGCGCGATCCGCGCCGCGCCGAGCTCCGCCACGCCGAGCCGGACGTCCACGCCGTCGTCCGAATAGTCGATGGCCCGCCGATACTCCACCTCGTGGCCGACCACGACCACCCCGGCGTCCAGGAGGTCGGAGGCCGGGCCGCTGCGGAGGAACGCCACGCGGGCCTCCTGCAGGTAATCCACCACGATGGCGTTGTTCACGTGCCCCTGCGCGTCCAGATCTGACCAGCGCAGGGGGCAGCGGACCTCGAACACTCAGCCTTCCTGCGGGTACAGGGAGTTGACCAGGTCCGAGTACTTCTCCGTGACGATGGAGCGACGGATCTTCATGTTGGGCGTGACGCCCTCGTTGTCCACCGTCAGCTCGTGGTCCAGGATGGCGAACTGCTTGACCGTCTCCCACCGCTCGAGCTTGGCGTTGACGCGCTCCATCCAACGCTCGATCGAGGCCCGGATCTCGGGACGCCGGCTGAGCTCGGCGTAGCTGAGCCCGCCGTGCCCGTGGTTGTCCGCCCACTTCTGCAGCATCACCGGGTCCAGCACCACCAGGGCGGAGACGTATTTGCGGCCGTCGCCGATGGCGATCGACTGCGCCACGTAGGGGATGTTGGCCTGGATGGCGCTCTCCACCTTCTGCGGGGCCACGAACTTTCCGCCGGAGGTCTTGAAGAGGTCCTTCTTGCGGTCCGTGATCTTGACGTGGCCGGTCGGCGTGATCTCGGCGATGTCGCCCGTGTGGTACCAGCCGTCGGCGTCGAGCGCCTCCGCCGTCTCCTCGGGAAGGTTGTGGTACCCGGGTGTGATGATGGGGCCGCGCAGCAGCAGCTCGCCGTCGTCCGCCAGCTTCCGCTCGATGCCGGGCAGGATGGGGCCGACGGTGCCGAAGTGCGGGTCACGCGGGAGGTCGACGCCGGCGATGGCGCTGGTCTCGGTGGCGCCGTAGCCCTCCACGATGAGGATGCCCGCACCGTAGAACCACTGCTGCACCTGCGGCGAGAGCTTGGCCGCGCCGGAGATCATGAACTTGATGTTGCCGCCCAGCTTCTCCTTGAGCTTGGAGAAGACAAGCTTGTCCGCGACCTTGTACTGCAGCGCCAGGGCCCCCGTCAGCGGGCGGCCCGCGAGGCGGTCGTCGATGGACTGGTAGCCCACGTGGAAGGCCCAGCGGGCGATCCTGCCCTTGAGCCCGGTGGACCCCGTCATGACGGCGGCACGGACCTTCTCGAAGATGCGGGGCGCGCCGCACATGAACGAAGGCTTCACGATGCCGAGGTTCTCGACGATCTTGTCGATGCGCCCGTCGACGGCGGAGGCGAAGCCGTAGTCGAGCTGAACGGCGATCAACGCCTTGCCGAAGACGTGGCTGAGCGGCAGCCACAGGTACTGCAGCTCGTCCGGGCCGATGATGTCCAGGTACTTGGTGGCCGCGCCCTCGTAGACCCAGGACATGTGGTTGAGCCGGACGCCCTTGGGTCGGCCCGTGGTGCCGGAGGTGTAGATCAGGGTGGACAGCGACTCCCGGTGGGTGGAGGAGACCGCCTCGTCGACGGCCTCGGGATGCTCGGCCAGGTAGCGCTCGCCGGATTCGCGCAGGTGCTCGAAGGAGATGATCCGGTCGTCAAGGGTCAGGCCTGTGGTGTCGAACACGACGATGGTGTGCACCTGCGCATCGAACTCGGGCGTGTCGGTGAGCTTGGCCACCTGCTCGGCGTTCTCCGCCACGAAGATCACCGAGTCGGAGTCCTTGACGATGAAGTGGAGGTCCCCGGCCTGCGTGTTCGGGTACACCGTGGTGGTGGCCCCGGCGGCGAGCGCGATCGCGAGATCCATGAAGATCCACTCGATGCGCGTGTTGGAGCAGATCGCGACGCGCTGCTCGTACTGCAGACCGCGTGCGAGCAGTCCGGCAGCCAGACGTTCCACGACGTCGTTGGTCTCCTGCCAGGTCAGCTTCGTCCACCCGGCCGGCATGTCGGCCGCCGCCTCGGGATACATGAAGGCGAGCTTGTTGGGCGTCGCCTCAACGCGCCGCCGGAACATGTGGCCGACGCTGTCGGCCGCCTTCTCCAAGATGTCTTCACGAATACCCACGGTGGCAGTCCCTTCTCACTTTCAGCCAAGACTATCGGGGGTGGCATTGAGCGGGTAGGGGTTTGAGCCGTGGGCGAAGTATCGGCAGGGATACTTGAAAGCTTAACAACCTGCTAGACTGACGGAATGTCCGAACCAGTGAACGGGTGGCTCAGCGAGAGCCAGCAACGCGTCTGGCGGAGCTATCTCCTGGCCAAGACCCACATCGAGGAATACCTGGAGGAGGCCCTGCGCGACTTCGGGCTGAGCCTCGCCGAATACGAGCTGCTCGTGCGCCTGTCCGAGTCCCCGGACCATACCATCCGGATGGGGGAGCTGGCCGCCTCGGTCGGGCACTCGAGGTCGCGCCTCACGCACACCGTCAAGCGGATGGAGCAGGCGGGCTTCGTCAAGCGGACGTCGTGCGCCTCCGACGGTCGCGGGGTCCAGGCCACCATGACCCAGACTGGGTTCGATCTGTTGAAGAAGGCCGCGCCTGCCCATGTGGATTCGGTGCGGCGCGTGTTCGTCGACGCCATGTCCCCGGAGGACTATGTTGCGCTCGGGCGCGCGATGTCGGCGGTGTTGGCGGTGGCAGACTAGGGCGGGTGACCACCACCTCCGCGCCCCACGCTCAGCTGCTCGACCGCCTCGGGGACCTCGCGGGGATCGTCGACACCTCCACGCTCACCCGCGCTCTGTACTCCAGCGACTCCTCGCTGTACCGGGTGGCCCCGCAGGCGGTGGCCCATCCCCGCACCACCGAAGAGCTGATCTCGCTGGTGCGCGCAGCCCTGGACACCGGCACCCCGATCACCGCCCGCGGCGCGGGCACCTCCTGCGCCGGCAACGCCGTCGGCCCCGGCCTGGTCATCGACACCTCCCGGCATCTCAATCGGATCCACTCCATCGACCCGCAGACCCGCACCGCCGTGATCGATCCCGGCGTGGTACAGGAGCAACTGCAGATCGCCGCCCGGCCGTTCGGCCTGAGGCTGGGCCCGGATCCTTCCACCTCGAACCGGTGCACCGTCGGCGGCATGATCGGCAACAACGCCTGCGGCCCCCGCGCGCTCGGCTACGGCCGGATGGCGGACAACGTGGTCAGCTTGGACATCATCACCGGGAACGGCGAGCTGCTGACCCTCGGCGCCGACGACGTGCCCGAGCTGCGCTCGCTGGTGGCGGCCAACCTCGGGGTCATCCGCACCGAGTTCGGCCGGTTCACCCGCCAGGTCTCCGGCTACTCGCTCGAGCACCTGCTGCCGGAGCGGAAGTTCGACGTGGCGAAGTTCTTCGCCGGCACCGAGGGCACGCTCGGCGTGATCGTCCGCGCGACCGTTCGCCTTGTAGCCGACGCCCCTGAGCGGCTCATGGTGGCGCTCGGCTATCCGACGATGGCCGACGCGGGAGACGACATCGCCAACCTGCTGCGCTTCAAGCCCTCCGCGTGCGAGGGCCTGGACCGGCGCATCGTGGACGTGGTGGTCGCCAAGTCGGGCGCCGCCGCCGTCCCGCCACTGCCCGCCGGTGACGGCTGGATGTTCCTCGAGGTGGTCGGCGACGACGCCGCCGAGGTCCGCGCCAGGGCTGAGGCGCTGGCGGCCGCCGCGAAGGCCGGCGAGGGCTGGGTGGTCGACGATCCGGCCCTGGCCTCCCAGCTGTGGAAGATCCGCGCAGATGGCGCCGGCCTCGCGGGCGTCAGCCTGGCCAAGCCCGCCTACGGGGGCTGGGAGGACGCGGCGGTCCCGCCCGCCCAGCTCGGCCACTACCTGCGCGCGTTCGACGACCTCCTGGCCAGGTACGGCCTGCACGGCCTCCCCTACGGCCACTTCGGCGACGGCTGCGTGCACTGCCGGATCGACTTCCCCCTCACCGAACCCGACGGCGCCGCGCGGTACCGCGCCTTCGTCGAGGAGGCGGCCGCGCTGGTGGCGGGCTTCGGGGGCTCGATGTCCGGCGAGCACGGCGACGGACGGGCACGCTCGGCCCTGCTGCCGCACATGTACTCGCCCAAAGCGCTGGAGCTGTTCTCGGGCGTCAAGCAGATCTTCGATCCGAGGAACCTGCTCAACCCCGGGGTGCTCGTCGACCCCGCCCCCGTGGAGGCCGATCTCAGGATGGTGGCCGCCAGCCGGTCACCGTTGTCACTGTCGGAGCCTGAGTTCGTCGAGCAGGTCCACCAGTGCAGCGGGGTGGGCAAGTGCCTGGCGGACACCACGGGCGCAGGCGGGGTGATGTGCCCGAGCTTCCAGGCCACCCGCAACGAGAAGGACTCCACGCGTGGCCGGGCGCGGGCGCTCCAGGAGATGGTCAACGGTTCGCTGATCACCCAGGGCTGGCGCTCCCCCGAGGTGCACGCCGCGCTGGACCTGTGCCTCTCCTGCAAGGGCTGTGCACGCGACTGCCCCACCGGTATCGACATGGCCGCCTACAAGGCCCGCGTCACCCACGAGCGGTACAAGGGCAGGCTCCGCCCCCGCAACCACTACGCGCTGGGCTGGCTCCCCCGCTGGGGTCGGCTCATCACCGCCATCCCCGGGCTGGGCTCGCTGATCAACGTGGTGGGCAAGACCCCCGGGCTCGGGCGGCTGCTGCGCTGGGGGGCCGGCGTGGACGCCCGCCGCGACATTCCCCGCTTCGCCAACCGCAGCGCCCGGAGCCGGATGCCCGCGGTGCCCGCGGGCAGCAAGGGTCGGGTCCTCATCTGGGTGGACTCGTTCTCGGACTGCTTCGAGTCCACCTCGTTCGCCGCCACGGTCCAGGTGCTGGTGCGGCTCGGCTACGAGCCCGAGGTCCTGAACGAGAACGCCTGCTGCGGCCTGACCTGGATCTCCACCGGTCAGCTCGACGGCGCCCGCCGTCAGCTGACCAACGCCGCGGCCGTCCTGGCCCCGTACGTGCGAGACGGGGTGCCGATCGTCGGAGTCGAGCCCTCCTGCACCGCGGTCTGGCGCAGCGATGCCCCCGAGCTTCTCCCGGACAACGCCGACGTCGCCGCGCTCGACGGCACAGTGCTGACTCTGGCGGAGTTCCTGGCCACCGACGCCGACTTCCGCGCGCCGGACCTCACGGGTCACACCATCGTCGCGCAGCCGCACTGCCACCACGCCTCGGTCATCGGTTGGGGACACGACAAGGCGCTCATCGAGTCCACCGGAGCCACCCTGGTCGCGGTGGGCGGCTGCTGCGGGCTGGCCGGCAACTTCGGCGTGGAGCGCGGGCACCACGAGGTGAGCGTGGCTGTGTTCGAGCACGATCTCGGCCCCGCCGTCGAGGCGCACCCGGACGCGATCGTGCTGGCCGACGGGTTCAGCTGCCAGACGCAGCTGACGTCGCTGGCGGGACGGTCCTCGATGTCGCTGGCGGAGCTGCTCGCCACACACTGATCGCGGCGCGCCGGAAACTGAAATGCAACCGGCACCCTCCCCCCGGGCGTAGACAGGACACATCAGTCACAACGCCACAAAGGAGGGGGAGGGACGTGGACGAAGCCCAATTCGACCGGTTCTACGCGAACTCGTATTCCAAGCTCGTGGGCCAGGTCTATGCAATGTGCGGCAACCTGGCCGAGGCCCAGGACTGCGTCCAGGAGGCGTTCATCCGGGCGTGGGACCATCGCAGCCAACTCGACGTGCTCCGCAGCCCCGACGCCTGGGTCCGCACCACGGCCTACCGCCTGGCCGTCAGCCGCTGGCGCAAGGCGCGCCGCGCTCTCCGCCAACCCGACCGGGCACTCGAGCCGGAGCGCACCGTCGAGCCCACACCGGACCGGGTCGCCATCAACCGCGCCCTCGAACAACTGCCAGATGCCCAACGCCGAGCGATCGTGCTCTACCACCTGTGCGATCTGAGCGTCAACGAGATCGCCCAGGAGGTGGGTTCCCCCACCGGCACCGTCAAGGCCAGGCTCGCCCGCGGGCGGCAGACACTCGCCCGCCTACTCAACACCGACTTGGAGGTCCGTCATGCCTGAACACATCCCCCAACTGGACGACCTCGCGGCCCACGCTCAGGAGGCCCCCATGCTCCCCGCTCATGAAGTCCGTCGCCTCGGTGACCGCCGTCGCACCACGCGGCGCGCGGGCCTTGCCGTGGCCGCCGTCGGTGCCGTCGCCGCGCTCGGCGTGGGCGTCTGGGCCGTCACTCCCCTGCTCCGAGGGGCCGACAACCCGGACTGGGCCGCCTCGCCCAGCCCAACCGTCAGCCCCACTTCGAGCCCCAGCGCCTCGCCGGACCCGACGATGTCGCCGAGCCCGACGGAGGCGCCGTCGCCCTCCGCCCCGGCGGGCCCGGTCCCCCCGACGTGGGCCAACGTGCCCACCGTCGAGCTGATCTATCCCTACGAGTGGTCGATGGTGGGGGTGCTGTCCGAGAGCGAGGCCATGGGCGATTCCGCCAAGGGCCTGTGCGACCGTGGCGAGTGGGGAGATCCCACCACAACCCTGGTCCGCTCGTTCGGGATCGAGGGCGAGCTGCCCACCTACGCCATCGTGCTGGGGTACGCCGACGAGGCCGCGGCCTCAGCCGGCTACGACGAGATCCACACCGCCGCCGTCGAGTGCGAGTCGATCATGACGGAGGCGGGCTGGGACCGGGTCAGCTCAGCGGAGGACACCCGGCTGCCGTTCGACGGCTCCACCGTCGACAAGGAACCCACGCGCGCCGCGTACTTCTACGGCATGGCCGTCATGGAGGGCGAGGACATCGGAGTGTTCAACGACACCCTGGTGATGCAGGCCGGCGAGCGCGTGGTGTGGCTGGTCAGCACCTTCGAGGGCATGGACAACAACTGCTCGGTCCTGGCAGGTGACGACGCGGGCCAGTGCTCCTTCGCCAAGTCGATGCCGGAGGTGCTCGAGCTCCTCGTCAAGTAGGCACAACACGCAAGCGCTCCCCGGCCGTGCGGCCGGGGAGCGCTTGGGTGTGCGGGGTCAGCGGGTGAGGCGACGGTGGGTGGAGCGGTGCGGGCGGGCCGCCTCCGGGCCGAGGCGCTCCAGCTTGTTGACCTCGTAGTCGGCGAAGTTGCCCTCGAACCAGAACCAGCGCGGGGTGCCGTCCTCGTCCTCGCCCTCCCAGGCGAGCATGTGGGTGGCGACGCGGTCCAGGAACCACCGGTCGTGGGAGATCACGACCGCGCAGCCGGGGAAGTCCAGCAGGGCGTCCTCCAGGCTTGAGAGGGTCTCCACGTCCAGGTCGTTGGTGGGCTCGTCGAGCAGCAGCACGTTGCCGCCCTGCTTGAGCGTCAACGCCAGGTTGAGGCGGTTGCGCTCACCGCCGGACAGGATGCCGGCCTTCTTCTGCTGGTCCGGGCCCTTGAAGCCGAACGAGGCGACGTAGGCACGCGAGGGCACCTCGAAGTTGGCCACCTTGATGAAGTCCAGCCCGTCCGAGACCACCTGCCAGACGTTGTCCTCCGGGTTGAGGCCGGAGCGATTCTGGTCCACGTAGCTGAAGGAGACCGTCTCGCCGATCTTCACGACGCCGGAATCCGGCTCCTCCTGGCCCGTGATGGTCTTGAACAGGGTGGTCTTGCCCACGCCGTTGGGGCCGATGATGCCCACGATGCCGGCGCGCGGCAGGGTGAAGGACAGGTCCTTGATCAGCACCCGGTCACCGAAGCCCTTCGTGAGCTTTTTGACCTCGAGCACGATCGACCCGAGGCGGGGGCCGGGCGGGATGTTGATCTCGCCCGTGTCCAGCTTGCGGTCGCGCTCAGCCTCGGCCGCCATCTCCTCGTAGCGCTGGAGGCGGGCCTTGCTCTTGGCCTGGCGGGCCTTGGGCGAGGACCGCACCCACTCGAGTTCCTTCTCCAGGATCTTGGCGCGCTTGGCGTCCTTCTTGCCCTCGATCTGGAGGCGCTGGCGCTTGGTGTCGAGGTAGGTGGAGTAGTTGCCCTCGTAGGGGTGGAGCTTGCCGCGGTCCACCTCGCAGATCCATTGCGCCACGTTGTCGAGGAAGTACCGGTCGTGCGTGACGGCCAGGACTGCGCCCGGGTAGGCCTTGAGGTGGCCCTCCAGCCAGTTCACGGACTCGGCATCCAGGTGGTTGGTGGGCTCGTCGAGGAGCAGGAGGTCCGGCTGCTGCAGGAGCAGCTTGCACAGCGCCACCCGGCGGCGCTCACCGCCGGAGAGCACGTCGACGATGGCATCCGCCGGCGGGCACTGGAGCGCATCCATCGCCTGGTCCAGGCGGGCGTCGACGTCCCATGCCTCGTGCGCGTCGAGGTAGGTCTGGAGGTCCCCCATCTCGGCGAGCAGGGCGTCGAAGTCCGCATCCGGCTCGGCCATCTCGTGGCCGATCGCCTCGAAGCGGGCCATCTTCGCCTTGATCTCGGCGACGGCCTCCTCCACGTTCTCCTGAACCGTCTTGCCCTCGGTGAGCGGCGGCTCCTGCAGCAGGATGCCGACGGTGGCCCCCTTCTGCAGCTGCGCATCCCCGTTGTTGGGGCGGTCCATGCCCGCCATCAGCTTGAGCATGGTGGACTTGCCGGCGCCGTTGGGGCCGACGATGCCGATCTTCGCGCCGGGGTAGAAGGAGAGGGTGACGTTGTCAAGGATGACCTTGTCGCCCACCGCTTTGCGCACGTTGTGCATGGTGTAGATGAACTCAGCCACTTGAGAGCCTTTCGAATTGACCGCACGCCAGTATGCCAGCAATCCCCAGGAGACCCGATTCGGCGGTGTGGCCTCAGAGCAGACGGTCCAGCGCGGCCCGGGCGGCGGCGTAGCGGGCCACCTCACCCTCAGCGGGCCGCAGCACCAGCTCGTGGGCCACCGTCGCGACGGAGGCCTCCAGCGCCTTCTTCGCCCTGCGGGCGGCGCGGTTGGCCGATGCGCCGATGGCCAGCTGCGACCCGAAGGACAAGAGGATCCCGGCAGCCACCCCGCCCAGCACAAGCACCGTGGGCAGCGGCACCCGCGGGCCGTCCGCGGGTCCGACGGGCACCGTGGTCAGCTGCCCCAGCCCGAAGTAGGAGAGGACCACGTTGAGCGTGAGCCAGCCCAGACCCACCACGACGGCGCCGATCAGGAGCCACTGCAGGACACGGATCACCTGCCACCACAGCGGCGTCCGCGACACCCGCAGGTCTGTGGCGACGACGGCGCGGTCCAACTCGTCGGCCAGCGTGTGTTCGTTGCTGCGCACGGCCCGGCCAATGGCCTCCTGCCACACCGGCGGCATCCCCTCGCCCAGCTCGGCCGCGACTGCCCGGAGGCCGGAGGACTGCTGCGCGCCTGCCGCGGCTGAGCGGGCCGGCAGCGAGCTGCGCGTCAGCGCCGGTCCCTCCAGCTGCGCCTTCTCCTTCGGCGCGCCGAGCCGCAGTCGCTTGAGGGGGTCCGGCCGGAGCCTTCCGAGCCACTTGACCAGGGGCCAGCCGGTGTGGAGCTGGCCACGGTGGCGCACAGAGGTTCGCACGGCGTCGACGACTATGGGAACGCCGGCGGCGCCCGACAGGTCGGCGGTGAGTCGGCTGACGGTGCCCTTGTCCGCGGTTCCGACGCGCCCCCGGCCGACGGCCTCGTCGAGCGCCCCGGCCGCGACACTCACGTCCGCGGCCAGCCGGGCCGCAGCGGCCCGCTTCCCGGCCGCCACGCGGGCCAGGTGGTCGCGTAGTTCGGCCACGCCCGTGCCGGTGACGGCGCTGGTGGCGATCAGCGGCACGTCGTCCAGGCCGTCGTCGATCAGTAGTCGGCGGATGTGGGCCAGGCACAGTTCGAGCTGGGCCGGGGTGAGCCGGTCCGCCTGGTTGAGCACCACCGTGATCACCTCGCGGTGCTGGGCCAGGGGGCGCAGGTAGTTCTTGTGCAGCGCCGCGTCGGCGTACTTCTGCGGATCGAGCACCCAGACGAACTGGTCCACCACCCCCACCATGCGGTCCACCTCCACGCGGTGCGACGAGGCGGTGGAGTCGTGGTCCGGGAGGTCCAGCAACACCAGATCCGCCATCCGCGGCTCCGGAGGGGCCACCTCGTGGCGGCGCTCCACGCCGAGGAAGTCCAGCAGCGCGACATTGGTGGCCGAGAAGCTGGCCGCCAGCGTGGTGGAGGTGGTGGGGCGGCGGGGGCCCTGTTCGGCCAGTCGAGCGCCTGTCAGCGCGTTGAACAGGGACGACTTCCCGGAGCCGGTGGCGCCGGCCAGCGCCACCACGGTCTGCTCGCCGGCGGCGAGGCGGCGCCCGGCGCGCCCGAGGACGTCGAGGGTTCGCCGCTCCACCTCCTCGGGAATGCGCCCGGCCACCAGGTCCAGCGCCTCGCGCAGCACCTCCAGCTGCTGGGCGACGGCGGCCATCAATCCATCCCCACGGGCTTGGTCAGGTCGTCGAACGCGTCCCGGGCTGCCGACCGGAGGGAGCTGCGGGCGGCCTCGAGCCCGGCCGCGGCCCCCGCTTCCACGGCCAGCGAGTCCAGCACCTCGGTGTAGCGGGCGAGCTCGAGCCCCAGGGCGCCGTCGACGCGGGCCTCCAGCTCCCGCCGCGCCTGCTCGGCCAGCTTGCGGACGGCGTCCTCGCCGAAGACGGCCTCCAGGAGGCGCTGGGCCAGGACCGAGGCGCCGCCCGCGATGCCCACCTCGGCGCCGGTGAGGCCGCCGGTGAGCGTGAACACGTAGATGATGAGCGCGGCGCCGACGGCGTTGGTGCCGAGCGCCAGGAACCGGGCCCGCATCCGCCGCCCGCGACCCTGCTCCTCGACGAGTTGAAGCACATCGGACTGCCAGGCCCGGATGGCGGCGGCCGCGGCCTCGTCGAAGCCTGCCGACGCAGTGGCCAGCGAGGGTTCGGCGACGATGATGTCGCGGCCCCATCGGGTGTGCGACCACGCCACGGCGGTGGCCTCGGCGGCCCGCTCGCCGGCGTCCTTGACGACGGCGGCCAGGTTGTCCGAGATGGCCACCTCGACGGCTTGGACGCGCTCGTCGCCGGTGAACCAGCCGGTGATCCGGTCTCGGAGAGCGCCGATGCGCTGTTCGACGGTGCGCATGAACTCGCCGGTGCCCACCAGGTCCTGCCAACGGCTGAGGATTTCGCCGCGAAGCATGGTGCCGTCGCCGGCGGCCTGGCTGACGTCCGCCGCGGACTGGCGGTAGGCGAGGGCGGCCTGCTCACGGAGCTCCTCGATGGCGGCCTCCTGGCGCGCCATTCCCTCGCCGAGGTCCTTCAGCTGGGTGTCGATGGAGCGCACTGACCCCGCCAGTGTCTGTACCGCCACCTGGGAGCGGGCCTCGGACTGGGCGGCGAGGGACTCCAGCCAGTGCCGGATGCCGGCCACGTCCCCGGCCGGGAGCATGCCGTCCGGCGGCAGCGAGCGTTCCACGACGGCGAACAGCTTGGCCGAGGCCAGCCCGCGCTCGGCCAGCATCTCGGAGAGGTGGCCGGAGACCTCGCCGACTGCGCCGGGCGGGCACCGGTTGACGATGACGCCGACGACGGTGTTGCGCTCGGCGGCGGCGGCCAGGTAGTCCCAGGGCACGGCGTCGGCGTAGCGGGCGGCCGAGGTGACGAACAGCCACAGGTCCGCGGCCAGCAGAAGCTGGCGCGCCAGGGTTCGGTTGGCGTCGTCGACCGAGTCGATGTCTGGCGCGTCGAGCAGCGCCAGGCCCGGCTTGAGGTCCGGGAAGGAGACGATGTGCAGGGCGCGCGAGTCGTGCAGCTGGGTGTCGGTGCGCACCAGCGCGGGCAGCACCTGGTCGCTGCGGAACCAGGCCTCGTCTGCCGGGTTGCACACCAGCACCGGGGACTTGGTGGTGGGGCGCAGGACGCCGGGCCTGGTGACGGAGGCCCGCAGCAGGGAGTTGACGAGGGTGGATTTGCCTGCGCCTGTGGACCCGCCGACGACGGCCAGCAGGGGGGCGTCGAGGCGCGAGGCGCGGGGAAGGAGGTAGTCGCGCACCTGGTGACCCAGCGAAACCGTCAGGGCCCGCAGCTCCTCGGCTCCTGGCAGGGGCAGGGGGAACTGGGCGCCGCCGAGGGCGTCGTCGAGTTGGTGGAAGGCCCGGGCGAGGCTGTCTGCGCCGCTCATCGGGGCCAGTTCCCGCCTACGCCGGCGGGGCCGGGCGCCTGGGGTGGCGGATAGCTGCTGGTCAGCGGGCCGGGGGTGGCGCCGTCGGGCGGTGGGGGCGGCAGGGACCGGGCGCGGCGGCGCTCGATCAGGCGCAGGCCGGTGGTGTCGGTGAGGGCCTTGCCGCGGAGGGCGTCGATCTCGTGGACGAGATCTCTGGCGTGCAGGTCCCCCGCCTCGTCGACGACGCCGCGCGTCATGGAGTTGCGGAGGTAGGCCAGCTCGGTGACGCGCCGCACGAGGGTGGCCGTGTGCCACCAGGTGCGGGGCCCTCTGAAGAGAGCGAACCAGAGCAGCTTGAGCCGCTTGAGGGGGCCGCCGAACACCGCGACATCCTGCTCGGTGAGCCATCCGGCGCGCTGATAGTCGGTGAGCCGGGCACGGATCAGCTGGCCGTTTCCGACGACGCTGACGATCAGGGAGATGATGATCACACCGACGAGCGCGAGGGCGAGGTACCAGGCCCGCTGCAGCTGGTCCATGGGATTGGTGGAGGCGAGGCCGTTGAACAACATGTGGCCGGCGCAGGCGAGCAGGAAGCCGCCCACCGGGGCCAGGACGCGCACGATCCTGCTGCGCGCGCCCAGCCCGATGACCAGGCCCGAGGCCGTCATCAGGGTGAACAGCGGATGCCCGAACGAGGTGTAGACCCCGCGCAGCATGACCAGCTCCATCATGGTCTCGTCCGGGTTGGCGATGGTGATGTCGTTGGTGGCCTGCATCCACACGCGGGCGTAGTAGATGATGTTCTCCGTGAAGGCGAAGCCCGCCGCGGACAGGCCCGCCAGCGCCACCATGCTCAGCCGCGACACCAGCCGCCGCCGCATGAAGATCACCAGCACCACGAGGATCGTGGCCTTGGACAGCTCCTCGATGAACGGCGCCGAGAACACCGCCGCGCGTGATCCGGTGTCCGAGTTGGCTTCTGTGGTGGCCATCATCTCCGCGGCCCACGAGTTGACGTGGATGGACACCCAGGTGGAGGCGCAGGCTCCCCACAGGAACGTCAACAGCCACGCGACCGGCGACGACGCCCGGAAGCGGTCCAGCCAGATGAACAGCGCCGAGTAGGCCAGCGCCGTCCACATCGCCCAGAAGGCGGCCTTTCGGAACGCCTCCGTGGTGATGCCGAGGGTCTGGGTGCCGTCCTCGAAGGTCTGCGGCGGAGCCAGAATCCAGTACTGGGCGTAGACGAAGTACGCGTAGGCCGGGAGGAGGACGAGCGTCATCCAGAACAGCGGATTGGCGAGCATGCGCCGGTACCACGGGCGGGCATCCGGCACGGGCAGCCCGTTGAGGCGTCGCTGCCTGGTGGCGATCTCCGCGGTAGTCATGATGGCGACAGCCTACCCGCCGCGCCTCCGGGACCGGTGAGATGCCGTTACGGTGTGGCCATGCAGAGCTTCTTCGCCTCCATGACGCCCTGGGACCAGCCCGATGGCTCACTCCACGTCTACGTGTTGCCCGACGACGAGGCCGCGGACCGCCTGGAGGACCTGCAGTCCCGGCTGGCCGGGGTGCCGAACCTCCCCGTGATGCCGCGCGCGTGGCTGCACTTCACCGTCAACCGGTTGGCCCAGTTCGACGATCTGTCGATGGCCGAACTGACGCGCCTCGGCGACGCCCTCACCGTCGAGCTGGCCGGCGTCCCGGCATTCGATCTGGAGGTGGGGGCGCCGGAGGTGCACGACGTCGCCGTCGAGTGTGTCGCGGGGTCCACGTCCGGGTGGGAGTCGCTGGTCGACGCGGTGCGCCGCGCCGCCCTGGCCACGTTCGGGGGCACGATGCCCGACCGCCCGTACGCGCCGCACGTGACGCTGGCCTATGCCACAGGGGAGGTCTCCGACGACGAGGTGCGGGGCAGGCTGACGGGCGCTGCGCCGGTGGGTCGGATGCGGGTGGCGACGGCGCACCTGCTGTCCGTGACAGTGCGCCCGGAGCTGGGGTGGTTCGACTTCATCGAGTTGGCCAATTGGTCTCTGCCAACGACGGCGCCCCAGGCAGGACTCGAACCTGCGACCGGCTGATTAGAAGTCAGATGCTCTATCCGCTGAGCTACAGGGGCTGGTCACCTGAGTGTAACGGGCTTGGCCCGAGGGCCTAGATTTGGCTCCCATGAGCGAGAAACTGGTGTGGGTCGACTGCGAGATGACCGGCTTGGACGTCGTCGAGGACGCGATGATCGAGGTGGCCGTGCTCGTCACCGACGGCGACCTCAACGTGCTGGGCGAGGGTGTGGACATCCTCATCAAGCCCAGCAACGCGGCCCTGGCGCAGATGGGGGACTTCGTCCGCGCCATGCACACCAAGTCCGGTCTCCTCGATCAGCTGCCCCTGGGCGTGACCATGGCCGAGGCCACCGAGCAGGTGATGGAATACGTCCGGGCCCACGTGCCGGTGGCCCGCAAGGCTCCGCTGGCGGGCAATACCATCGGGACGGACCGCGCGTTCCTCGCCCGCGACATGCCGGAGCTGGAGCAGTGGGTGCACTACCGCAACGTGGACGTGTCCACCATCAAGGAGCTGTCGAAGCGGTGGTACCCGCGGGTGCACTACGGTGCGCCGAAGAAGGCCGGCAACCACCGGGCTCTGGCGGACATCCAGGAATCCATCGAGGAGCTGCGCTACTACCGCGAGGCGGTCTTCGTGCCGCCGCCAGGTCCGTCGCCGACGGAGCTGCGCGCCATCGCGGAGCGCCATCGCGGGACCCTCACCGGGGCCGCAGGAGAGGCAATTTCGCAGGGCCACTAGGGGTGCGCTATTGTTTCTCAGTCGTCGCGCCCCTGTGGGCTTGACGGCAACATGGTGGGTATAGCTCAGCTGGTAGAGCACCTGGTTGTGGTCCAGGGGGCCGCGGGTTCAAGTCCCGTTACTCACCCCACGCAGAACCCGCCCCGAGCATCTCGGGGCGGGTTTTCTGCGCCATCGGCGCTCACACGGCCAGGTCGCGGTCCGCGAAGAGGCGATAGGTCCCGGCGACGGCAAGCGCGATGATGCCGACAGACAGTGCCACGAACACCGGGTCCAGGGCGCCGTCGGCCATCAGCGTGGCCGCGTCGAAGTACTTGAACGGCGTCAGGAACCTCAGGAAGGCGAGGTCCTCGTTGAGGTTGACCAGGTAGTAGACGAGGAAGGTCAGGAACATCACCGAGGTAGACCTTGAGGCGGCCAGCTTCGGGCGCCTCGACGCCCCCGCAACGAGGGCGCCCACCGCCAGGAAGATGAGTTGAAGGAACAGCAGCCCCACCATCAGGACGGCGACCTCATCGCTGGAGGACCGCCCGTCGCCGAAGAAGCCGACGAAGTAGAGCGACGAGGCGGTGGTCACGAGGTTGAGGACAAGGACATTGACCAGGCCGGCGAGCAGCTTGCCGGTCAGCGCACGGCCACGGGTGATGGGCTTGGCGAACAGGAACTCGGAGGTCCTGTCCCGCTCCTCCTTCGAGATGAGGGTGGAGCCGAGGAGGACGGCGTGTACGGCCCCCATCACGGCCACGTACAGGAACAGCACACCGTAGAACCCGCTCGCCGTCGACAGATCGAAGCCGGTCATCCCGAACACCACCAGGACCGCCTTCGGCAGCGTGGCCATCAACTGCTCCACCGACTGGCCCGCCTCCTCGTAGCCGGCGAACTTCGCCATGCCGGCGCCCACCATCGCCACCATGCCGAGCGACCAGAAGAGCAGCCCCAGGCGGTGGACCTTCAACTCACGCAGAAAGACGTTCATCACTTCTCCTACGCCGACGCCCGCACGTCTTTGCGTACGTAGATCAGGTAGCTCAGTGCGATCGTGACGACGACGAAGGCAGCCAGGACGACGAGGGGCGCGGTTTCCAGGCTCGAGTTGGCGATGATGTGCCCGGTCTCAAAGTACTTGAACGGCGTCAGGAACCAGGCTTCGTCGTTGGCCAGGACGTCTCCCACCACGCCGACGATGTAGAACGCGAAGACAGTGGGCAGAGACACCGCGACCACCGACTTGATCCGGGGAATCGTGACGGCGAACAGCGTCCCGAGGGCTAGGAAGAACAACTGCACCAGGAACAGGGTGGACGCCATGAGAAGGAAGGTCCGAGCCGAGAAGCCCTCTTCGGACAGGACAGAGCCGACGGTGAAGGCGACCGCCGCGAAGACGAGATTGGTGAGGATGAGCAGCGCCAGAGCCGCGCCGAGCTTGGCGGTGACCACGCGGGACCTGGTGATCGGCTTCGACAACAGGAAGTCCGCCGTCTTTCCCGAGGTTTCCTTCGAGATGATCCCGGTCCCGAGGTTCATCGCCTGGATGGATCCGGCGAGGATCGCGAAGCTGAGCAGGTAGCCGAAGAAGCCGTAGATGCTGAAGAAGGTCTCCACCGAGATGTTCAGCGCGTCGAGCACGACCTCCGGGAACTGCCCGAACACCTCACTCATCACCTCGACGTCACGGGTGAACGTGGGATACAGCGCCATGAACGCCACCAGGATCCCGGAGAGGGACAGCACCCAGCTGAGCGTCGACCTGCCGTGGGCCCTCAGCTCCCTCAGGAAGACGTTCACCGCTCGTCCCCCCTCTGGTAGTAGTGCAGGAAGATCTCCTCCAGGTCCGGTTCTTCGACGAGGAGGTCGACGAGGTCCTGCTCGGCGAGCATCCGTGTGACCTCGTTGATCCGGCCGCGGTAGAGGAAACTCGCAGAGTGGTTGGTCACCACAAGGTCGCTCACGCCGTCGATCCGGAAGCGCGACGGGTCCGGCGGCCCGGTCAGCTCCACCCGGAAACGCTTGGTCTGGTTCTCGAGAAGCGTCCTGATCTCCTCGACCTTGATGATCGAGCCCTCCTTGATGATGGCCACCCGGTCACAGAGTCGCTGCACCTCCCCCAGGATGTGCGAGGAGAACAGGATGGTGGCGCCCCTCTGGTTCTCCTCCCTCAGCCGGTGGAAGAACTGCTGCTGGATGAGCGGATCCAGGCCGCCGGTGGGCTCGTCGAGGATGATCAGCTTCGGCTCGTGGGCCAAGCCCTGGATGATCCCGACCTTCTTCTTGTTGCCGTAGGACAGGTCGTCGATCTTCTTCTTCAGGTCCAGATCGAACATCTCGGCGAGCTCCCGGATCCTCACCTCGGTGGCCTTGCGATCTTTGGCGTAGAAGCTCGCCGAGTACTTCAGGAGGTCGATGGCCCGCATGTCGTCGTAGTAGAAGACCTCAGAGGGCAGGTATCCGACCTCCTGCCGGATCTCGGGACCGAATTCGGTGATGTCCTTCCCGAACACGGTCGCGGAGCCGCTGGTGGGGTGGATCAGGCCGAGCAGGGTTCTGATGGTGGTGGACTTGCCGGCCCCGTTGGGCCCGATGAAGCCGTAGATCTCGCCGTCCAGCACCGACATGTCGACATCAACGATGCCGCGGGCGCTGCCGTAGGATTTGGTCAACTTCTGCGTCTCGATGACGTACATCTCTGCTCCGATGAGCGGTGGAAACCACCTCCAATCGTAGCCATCCGCGGTTGACGGAGTGAGCTTCGGGCCACACTGGGATCATGACCGCGATCACTGCCGTGAAGGGCGACATCACCGAACAGAGCGTGGACGCGATCGTCAACGCCGCCAACAACCGGATGCGCGGAGGCGGGGGCGTCGACGGCGCCATCCATCGAGCCGGCGGCCCCGCGATCCTCCGCGACTGCATCGCCCGGTTCCCGACCGGGCTCGCCACAGGAGACGCGGGATGGACCACAGGCGGCGACCTGCCGGCCCGCTGGGTGATCCACACCGTCGGCCCCAATCACGCCGCGGGCCAGCGGGACCGTGCGCTGCTCGAATCCTGCTACCGCCGCGCGCTGGGCGTGGCCGACGAGCTGGGCGCCCGCAGCGTGGCGTTCCCGCTCATCAGCGCAGGGGTGTACGGCTGGCCGCTGAGCGACGCCGTGGCCGCGGCCGTCGAGAGCATCGCGTCGACGTCGACCCGGGTCGACGAGGTGAGGATCGTGACGCCCGCCCAGAGCACGCTGGAGGAGGTCCGGCAGGCGCTCGCGGCGGG
Organism: Tessaracoccus luoxuelianae; assembly: GCF_054483915.1. Lineage (NCBI taxonomy): Bacteria > Bacillati > Actinomycetota > Actinomycetes > Propionibacteriales > Propionibacteriaceae > Tessaracoccus > Tessaracoccus luoxuelianae. Next base: position 2,696,808 of record NZ_CM137013.1, read on the forward strand.
GACGCCGCTGCGCATCCTCCGGGGGGTGCGCGCGCTGCACGAGCGCGGCCATCACCGCATCCGGGTCTGGCCGAGCATCAGCCCCTCGGGCATGCACTGGCGCGCCACCCTCACCGCGACGGATCCCGGTGCGGATCGCCCGCCACGCGAGGTGCTCCGCTACACCACCGGCGACCTGACGGGATTCGCCGACGGAGAGGTCACCCTCGCCACCAGCCCCGAGGAGGTGGCCGAGCTCATCCTCGATCAGTGGCCGGGGCTCGCCGCCACGCACGACGATCCTGCCTACGTCGAGTGGTTCGCCGGGCTGCTGAGCCGCGTCGAGGAGGCCGGACGCCTGCCTCTCGCCTCTGCCGACTACTTCGACGACTCCGCAGGCTGGGAGATCGGCTGGGGAAGCGGTGTTCGGTACCCCCACCCACCGGGCGGGGCTTGATGCGCTCAGAAGACCGGACGCCCGCCGGTGACCCCGATCACGGTGCCGCTGACGTAGGACGCCTCGGCCGGGCTGGCGAGGAACACGAAGGCGCCGGCGAGCTCCGACGGCTGGCCCGCGCGGCCCAGCGGGGTGTTTCCGCCGAACGTGGGCATGCCCTCCCCCGGCTTCGTGGCCGGCTGCAGCGGCGTCCAGATGGGCCCGGGCGCCACCGCGTTGACCCTGATGCCCTTCGGGCCCAGGTCGGCGGCCAGGTTGACGCTGAAGTTGTTGATCGCGGCCTTCGTGGCCGCGTAGTCGATGAGCGATTCCGACGGATCGTAGGCCTGGATGGAGCTCACGTTGATGATGCTGGAACCCCTGCCCAGGTACTTGAGTGCCTGTTGGGTCACCCAGAACAGCGCATACAGGTTGGTCTTGAACACGCGGTCCATCTCGTCGGTGGTCACATCGGCCAACCCGTTCTCGCGGCGGGCCCACTGGAAGCCTGCGTTGTTGACGACGATGTCAAGGCCGCCGAGCGCGGAGGCCGCGTCGTCGACGATTCCGCGCGCGACGGCCTCGTCGGTCAGGTCGCCGGGCAGGAGCACGCAGGTCCGGCCCGCCTTCTCCACCCACGTCCGGGTCTCGTCGGCATCGGACTGCTCCTCGGCGAGGTAATTGATGGCGACGTCGGCGCCTTCACGGGCGTAGGCGATGGCCACGGCACGCCCAATGCCCGAGTCTCCTCCGGTGATGAGCGCCTTGAGGCCGGCAAGGCGGTCGCGGCCCACCCACGACTCCTCGCCGTGATCGGGGTACGGGTCCATCGGTGGGGTCAGGCCCGGGGGTTGCTGCTCCTGGGCGGGGAACCCGCCCTTCTCCCCTGCGAGCTCTCGAGCCGACTTGTCCACTGCGTACAGATCCATGGTCATCCTCCCGTGGTTCTCTCTGGTCGGAGCGTTGCCCCTGGAGGGGACGTACCCACTTCCTCTGAGTGGCAAACAACGTCCCGCCTCCCGATTTATGCGGCGCTACCATGAGCGAACCTGCGGGCGAAGGAGTTCACATGGGCAACTGGGGGCCGGGCAACGAGGATCAGGCGGTGGACGTGGACGCGCCAGCTGCCGCGCTACCCGGAAGCCATGGGGTACAGCAGGCCGCCGTCGGGCTGACCGAGGGCGAAGTGACGATGAACCGCGAACTCCTGAGAACGCTGCCTTACTTCCTCGACGGCGGGGAGACCGCCATCCTGGTGTGCGTCGGCCAGGTGCCGGTGGACAAGTCGCTGACGCTCGAGCCGGCGGCAATCGTGTTGACGGACCGGTTTCTCCGCATCATCCGGGAACCCGACGATCAAAGCACCGCGATCAGCATCGACTACCGGGCCCACCCCGATCTCAGGCTGACCTCCGCCCGCGGCATTCTGGCCGACTCGTTGGCCATCGAGTGGCAGGGGGCGGTGGCCGTTCAGGTGTCGGACGTGTCGAAGAACGGACGCAACCTGGAGCCGGCGCTCCTGGAGCTCATCCAAGCGGCACCCTGAGCGTCACCCGGTCAGAGCCGGCCCGCCGATTGGACTTCGCCGGAAGGTAGCGTCTACAGTTGGTCCTCGCGCGCACCGCTAGCTCAACTGGCAGAGCAGCTGACTCTTAATCAGCGGGTTCAGGGTTCAAGTCCCTGGCGGTGTACCAACGTCGTAGCCACGTGGCCCTCGCCCTTCGGGGCGGGGGCCACGTGGCGTTTGTGCCCCACGGGGCCCCTCTTCGATCTGGTCAGCGCCGGACTCATCATCGAATCGCGAGCGACATCAGGTAGCCACTCCTGTGCGCCCATCGCCTCGCGGACCCAGCACATTGCACCTTGTATCGACGCATGTCACTATTTATCTATGTCAATTTGTGAGCAGGTAGACCTACCTGATCCGCTCAGCCCGGAGCGCGCCTCCGAGCTCACCACCGCCCTCAAGGCACTGTCAGACCCCGCACGCCTGCGCATGGTGGCCATGATCGCCGCCGACCCGCGCGGCGAGGCCTGCGTCTGCGACTTCACCGGCTCAATCGACCTGGCCCAGCCCACCGTCTCCCACCACCTCAAGGTGCTGTTCGAGGCCGGGCTCCTCACCCGCCGCAAGGAGGGCACGTGGGTCTTCTACCGCGTGGTGCCCACCAAGCTGGATGAGGTCGCCCAGGCGCTGGGCTCCTTCAGCAAGGGGCCGGCGCCCGAGGTCCACGAATCCGCTCACCTCGAGCTGCCCTCGGCAGGAACCGTCGAGCATGTCCTGGCCCGCGGCGTCGACGAGCTCACCTACCGCTTCACCGGCACCTTCGCCCGCGAGACCGTGGACCGCTACGTCCACGAGTCCTTCCAGACGCTGTACCGCACGGCACGGATCAAGACCTTCGTGCCGGTGCTGGCCGTCCGCTTCGCCCAGGAGCGGCTGACTGCTCTGGCGCAGTCGCAGGGCCACATCGCCAAGACGGTCCCCGAGGTGCTGTTCGTCTGCACCCACAACGCGGGCCGCTCCCAGATGGCCGCCGCGCTCCTCACCGCGATGGCCCCCGGCCGGGTGCACGTGCGCTCCGCCGGCTCGCTGCCTGCCTCCGAGATCAACCCAGCCGTGATCGAGTCCCTCGCCGAGATCGGCCTCGAGCTTGGTCAGGCGTTCCCGAAGCCCCTCACCGACGACGTGGTGCGCGCCGCCGACGTCGTCGTCACCATGGGCTGCGGCGATTCGTGCCCCATCTACCCCGGGAAGCGCTACCTGGACTGGGAGCTCCCGGACCCGGCGGGCCAGTCACCCGACGACGTCCGCCCCATCCGCGACCAGATCTCCGCCAAGCTTCAAGGCCTGCTCGTCGAGCTCGGCATCCCCACCACCTGAAAGGCCCCTGACCCCATGACCGACAAGCCCAGTGTCCTCTTCGTCTGCATCCACAACGCCGGCCGCTCCCAGATGGCCGCCGGCTATCTGCGCCACCTCGGCCAGGGAAGGATCGACGTCCTCTCAGCCGGCTCGGCCCCCGCCGACAGCATCAACCCGGCCGCCGTCGAGGCGATGGCCGAGGAGGGGATCGACATCTCGGCCGAGAGCCCCAAGATCCTCACCACGGAGGCCGTGCAGGTCTCCGACGTGGTGGTCACCATGGGCTGCGGCGACACCTGCCCCTTCTACCCGGGCAAGCGCTATGAGGACTGGGTCCTGGAGGACCCTGCCGGGAAGGGCGTGGAGTCCGTGCGCCCCATCCGCGACGACATCCGCCGTCGCGTGGAGGAGCTGATCGCCGAGCTACTGCCGGCTGCGTGATCAGCGGGTGAGGGCCCGCCGGGTGCGCGCCTCAAGGGAGGTGCGACGGTTGGCGATGGTGTTGATGGTCACCACGAACACCACCAGCCCGAGCACCGCCCCACCGATGGCGATCAGTCGGTCGGTGCGCCAGCCGCCCTCATCGTCGCGAACCTGGGCGGCCACAGCGTCGAACTCGGCCTTGGCGAACTGCTTGGCCTGGTCCACCCCAGCCCGGGCGATGTTCTGCGGCTTGACGGACTCCACCGCATCCGACGTGGCCTGAGCGAGCTTCGCGCGCGCCGCGGCCAGGTCTGCGCGGATCTCATCGACGGATCGTGAGCCATTAGACATGCGGTTCTCCTCAACTGACTGCCCCCAGCCTATTCAACGAAACCAGCCCGTGGTTGGGGGCCCTAGAATGTGGCGCATGACCGCACGCCTGACCACCGGCTCCGCCGCCCCCGCCTTCACCCTCCCTGATCAGGACGGCGCGAGCGTCTCCCTGGCAGATCACGCCGGCGGCACTGTGATCCTCTACTTCTACCCCGCGGCGATGACGCCCGGATGCACCACGCAGGCCGTGGACTTCTCCGAGTCACTGGAGGAGTTCACCGAAGCCGGCTACACGGTGCTCGGCTGCTCGCCGGACCCGGTGGAACGCCTAGCCAAGTTCAAGCAGACCTCTGAAGTGGGCTTCACCCTCCTTGCGGATCCGGGCAAGGCGGTGCACAACCTGTACGGCGCCTACGGCCCTCGCAAGTTGTACGGCAAGGAGATCGAGGGCGTGCTCCGCTCCACCTTCGTCATCGACGTCGACGACGCCGGCGAGGGCATCGTGCGCGTGGCGCAGTACAACGTGAAGGCCACGGGCCACGTGGCCAAGCTGCGGCGCGAGCTGGGTGTCTGAGACCTCGTTCCGCACCATCGACGTCTCGCAGGGCGGTGGCGTCGACGTCGAACTCGAGATCAGGCGGTCGCGGTTCCTCACCCGGCTCCGCAGGGTGTCCACTGAAAACGCCGCCCGCGCCGTCGTCGAGGAACGGCGATCGGCACATTTTGACGCCCGCCACCACTGTTCCGCGTTCGTTCTGGGGGTGGATGGGCGCACCGCCCGCAGCTCTGACGACGGCGAGCCCGCCGGCACCGCCGGGCTGCCGATGCTGCAGGTGCTGCAGAAGAACGCGCTGACCGACGTTGTCGCGGTGGTGACCCGCTACTTCGGCGGCATCAAGCTGGGCGCCGGAGGACTTGTGCGGGCGTACTCCGACGCCGTCGCCGCGGCCGTGGAGGCGGTGGGCATCCGCGAGGTGCGGCTGAGCCGCCTGCTCAGGGTCGACGTGGACTACGCCGAGGCCGGCGCCTACGAGAACCAGCTACGGGGGCTGATCCTGCCGTCCGGCCTGACCGTGGTGGTCGACGGGGTGGAGTGGACCGACCGCGCACACATCACGGTCGCGGTGCAGGCCGGCGGCGAGTCCGACTTCGCGGCGGTGCTGGCAACGATCTCCGGGGGGAGCCTGACAGCGGCGCCAGCCGGCGAGCGCTGGATGGGATAGCTCGCGTATCAGGACGGCTGTTGCGCGCCTCTTCACGGGTGTGACCGCTGGCACGGCGGTCCCAGACGAGGGAGATGACCATGAGCTCCGAACCGATCCGCTATGAGCGCCTCGAACGCGCCGTCCAGGCCCGCGAGGCCCTCACATCACCGCCCGATGAGGGCGTGACCGAGACCCTGTTCCTCACCGGCCGCGAACCCATCCCGGAGGTGCGCCACGTCGAGGTGGTCGAGCCTGTGGTTGCGCTCAGCGACGACAAGACCTTCCGCGTGGACCTGACCATCCCTCGCAAGGCCATCGGCTTCCACTCGTTCGGACCCGGCGTGGACAGCACCAAACTCTCCTCTCGACGACGGTTGTTCACGGAGGAGGAGCACTCCGACGCGGTGGTCGGTTTCCTGCCTGACCACCTGGATCTCCGGGTGAAGCCGGAGAAGCTGGACCGAAGGCTGCGCCGTCGACTCAAGGGCCGCATCCCCAGCCTCGATGACCCGGACGCGAAGTGGGCCACTACCGTCTTCGGCACCGACAACCGCTACGACTTCAGCGACACCGGCTTCCCGTGGTGCACCGCCGGAAGGGTGGAGACGTCCAACGGCGGCTGGGCGTCGGGGGCGATGGTGGGCCCCCGCCACCTCCTGACCTGCAGCCACGCCATCGGCTGGATCGTCAACCCGGACCCGCACGTGGCCGGCTGGATCAAGTTCATGCCCAGCTTCTTCGACGGCAGCACCCCGTTCGGCACGGCATGGGGGATCCACATCTACTGGCAGGAGCAGGTGTTCGGGCCCACCATCGAGGGCACGGAGGAACGGCACGACTACGTGGTGGTTGTGCTCGACCGGCGGATGGGTGACCTGACCGGGTGGATGGGCTCGCGCACCTACTCGGACTCGTGGGACGGCGGCAACTACTGGAGCCACATCGGCTACCCGCAGGACATCGCCGGCGGCAGCCGCCCATGCTTCGTCGGGGACTTCAGCCTCGACGGGCACGACTCCCAGCCGGAGACGGCGCAGGCCATCATGCACCAGGCCGACGTGATCCCGGGCCAGTCCGGCGGGCCCATGTTCGGGTGGTGGGAGGGTGAGCCGTGGCCCCGAGTGGTGGCCGACCAGAGTTGGCAGAACGCCTCCACCAATGGTGCGAGCGGCGGCTCACACATGGTGGACCTCATCATCCGAGCCCGCAACGACTTCCCCTGAGCAGCTCCGCTTAAGGAGCGGCGTGGCAGGTCGACTCCCGCTCCCTGAGGAGGGCCGCCCGCGGAAGCGGCGTGGCAGGTCGACTCCCGCTCCCTGAGGCGGGCCGCCCGCGAAGCGACGTGGCAGGTCGACTCCCGCTCCCTGAGGAGGGCCGCCCGCGGAGCGGCGAGGCCCGTCTCGAAGGGTCGTGACTACCACCTTCGTGCGAATCTCATGGCCGGGTGCGGTGAGCCGTGAGTCGATGTCCGGGCGGCCGTTGTCCAGAGTCCCGTTGTCGACTGCTGGTCTGGTTGGTGGCTGGGGTGTTGAGGCCGCCCGGGCATCGTCTCCCGTCTCCCCGCACTCGGTCTGGGGTGGCGTGCCTGGCCCGGGTGCGGGCCGGCAGGGCGGCGTCGGGGTTGGGTCTGCTTGGGCGGGATGCCAGCTGGGTGATCGTCGGGTTGGGCACCGCTGCGCAGTGCCGCCCTGCAGTCCCCCACCCTTACCTGTCAGGCGCGGGACCCTCCGTGCTCGAACTTGCCCGCGGAGGGCGCAACCTCCGTCGTGGCCAACCCGCCCCATTCCGACAGCTGGGTGAGCAGGGCCGAGCCGCGTAGCGGCGCAGCCCGCGTCGAAGCCAACCCGACCGTCGAGCAGGCCCCGACCAAGTGTTCACATCGGGAACCACGGATGCTCTCGAACCGACTCAACTGTCGGTTGACAAGGCATGTCACTTCCTGGCCTCGACCTACGCGGCATGCTCCCAGAGACAACCAGAAATTGCCTGAATTTCTTTCTGCAGGGGCGGGGTTCTGGGCCCGTTTCTGTCGGTGGCGGGTGACAGAATTGTTCACATGAGCGAGACGGTGGCAGATCTGGGGCAGCGATACATCGCCGCCCTGTGGGACGCCGCCGCATCCATCGGGGCAGACGAGATCGCGATGCAACGCCTGGCCGGGCTGATGGACTCCATCAGTGAGGCCGAAGCCCAACTGGCCGGGCTGCGTCTGCACCTGCTCCACGAGGCCAAGCTCTCGGCCGCGGACGCGGTGATCGACGGTGTGCGGCAGTCGGTGCGCACCACCCCCGCCCAAGCCACCGCGACACTGCGCCTCGCGCAGGATTTGGGGGACCGGTTCCCGCTGATCGGCGCCGCCCTCAACGAGGGCGTGGTCTCCGTGGCGCAAGCTGAGGCGATCGTCGCCGGGCTCAGGAAACTCCCGGCGCGCCTGACCCGCGCCCAGCTGATCGAATGCCAGGAACTGATCCTCGCGCATGTCGACACCCTCGGCCCACAGAGTTACGCACCCTGGCAGCGCGACTGGTGGAGGTGATCGACCCCCACGGGTCGGATGCCGACGACGCCACACGCCTCGCCCGGGAAGAGGCCGCCGCGCGGCGGGATAGGTTCCTGCACCTCGCGCCGGACTTCCACGGGTCGATGCGGATCACCGGACAACTCCCCGTCGCCGACGCCGCCCTCCTCACCGCGCAACTCGACGCCCTGATGCCCGCGGCCTCCACCTACGGCACCACCGGCGAGACCCCCAGCAGGGATGCCCGCCGCGCCGACGCCCTCGTACTCCTCACCCAGCACGCCGCCAGTGGCGGCACCCTGCCCTCGCATGGGGTGGACCGGCCCCAGGTCCACATCACCCTCAACTTCGACACCCTCAAATCCGGCTTGGGTGAGGTCAGCGTCCTCGGAGCGGGCGGGGTCGATGGTTTGTCGGCGGGGGAAGCCCGCCGGTTGGCCTGCGACGCGCGCCTGATCCCGATGGTGCTGGGCACCGCGTCGCGGCCGCTGGACGTGGGGCGGGCGCATCGCCTGTTCACCCCCGCCCTCCGCGCCGCGCTCGTGCAGCGGGACCGGGGGTGTGTGTTCCCCGGCTGTGCTGCTACCCCAGCGGGCTGTGAGGCGCATCACATCGTTCCGTGGTGGCAGGGCGGTGCAACGTGCCTGGCCAACATTACAAGGTGTTAAGCTGCCCTCCTCAACACCCGGCTCGTCGTGCGCGGATGTTGCGCTTGGCGATAACTTGGACTGCGTGACTTGGGACTCCTTCTTGCAGGCCGTGCTGGCGTTCGACTGGTCTGGGCTATTAAAGACCCTGGGCACGCTGGCCGCATCGGCATTTGCCGTGTTCAAGTTCGGCGCGCGTCAGAGTTCACTACGAGAACACATCAAGGGCGATCTTGAGCTAATCGATGAGTTGAATAAGAACTCTCTCCTTAGGGACCACACCGAAGCGTCTGCATGGTTGAGCGGGAAGATCCTACTGGACGTCGCCAAGCTTTCCGGGGCGCCGATAGGGGCTAAGAAGAAGCCCATCCCTTGGGGAACGGTTGTATTCGCCACCTTGGTTGTTGTCGTCTTCGGACTCTGGACATTGGACCTAAATCAGAACGGATTCAATTGGTGGTCTATCGCGACGGGTGCTGTGACTGGGTTGTTCCTGATCAGCATCCTTGGGATGACTACCAATCGCGCAATAAGTCCCGACCAGGACTTGCCACCCGGGGCCGTGCCACTACAGAGCGGCACGGCTAGCGAACAGGTGGCTGGCAGGGTTGCGGCCCTTTCGGTCAACGCCAGCTCACCGCAATTTGGAGCCACCGGAGTCGCTACAGCCGCGCTGGAAGTATTCGAAAAGCTCCAAGGTGGCTTCTTTGAACACGCGCTAGACGAAATGGACCCTCTTTGGCTGGAATGCCGGCTTCGCTCGTGGTTGTGGGGTGGTCAGGTTGAGCTCGGACTCCAGGGCGTGGCGGAACTCGACGCCAAACTCGCGGCCATCCTGAAGGATCGAGTATCCGATCCCCACTGGTCCAACTTCGTCCAGTCCGAATCGCAACAGTTCCAGGATACGTGGCGGGCCTTCGGCCTGATGGGGGCAGGTAGCGCTCGGCGCAGTCTCCTGCCGGGAATGGAAGTCGTGATTCTGGCGCCGATTGGGAATACCGGCGGGTACTACGTACCCACAGCAGCCATGGTGCCCCAGTCGCTGACCTTTCTTATGAGCCTGAATGGCAGCAAATGGCGTCTGGTGAACCATGTCGGAATGGCGCCACCTCTTCCCCAATGGGGCTCTTCTTACTTGAGCGTGGGGTGAGCGTGGATCCGATGGTGGGCGTGTCGGCGGGGTGAAGGGGGTCGAGGCCCTCAAGAATCGGGGTTACCACACCACCTGATCTTCAAGGACCTCGACGATGCCTGATTCTACTTCCTGCTGCCGTGCCTCCGGCGGCTACTGCCAGCGCTGCGACCTTCTGCTGGGCCTGCCCGGGCTCCACGTGATCGGCGTCCAGCGCGACGACGCTGGGCTCAGGGTTGAGGTCGAATCCGTCCGACCGGAGGTGATGGGCTGCCCCGCCTGCGGCGTGATCGCGCATGCCCATGGCAGGCAGAAGGTGAAGCTGATCGACGCGCCGTGCTTCACGGCACCGGTGCGGTTGTGGTGGCGGAAACGACGCTGGCTCTGTCCCGATCCGATGTGTCCGGTGAACTCATTCACGGAACAGAACCCCGACATCGCGCGACCCAGAGCGCTGCTCACCAGCCGCGCCACGTCGTGGGCGATCGGGCAGCTGCGACGGGAGAACGCCTCGGTCCAGGGGATGGCCCGGCAGCTCGGCTGCACCTGGAGGACGCTGTGGCGAGCCGTCAAGCCGATCCTTGAAGCCGCCGCCGACGACGAGGCCCGCTTCGCCGGCGTCACCTCGCTGGGCGTCGACGAACACATTTGGCATCACGTCTCCACCAAGCCCGTCGACCAGGGCGGGCGCGGGCCGAAGGAGTTCACCGGCATGGTCGATCTCACCCGCGACAAGGAGGGACGCGTCCGGGCCCGGCTCCTCGATCTGGTCCCGGGCCGCTCGGGTGAGGCCTACAAGACCTGGCTGCGTGACCGCGGGGACACGTTCCGGAAAGGGATCGCGATCGCCACCCTGGACCCGTTCCACGGCTACAAGAACGCCATCGACGACCAGTTGGAGGACGCCGTTGCGGTGCTCGATGCGTTCCACGTAGTCAAGCTCGGGACGGCCGCGGTCGATGAGGTCCGTCGCCGGGTCCAGCAGGACATCCACGGCCACCGCGGTCGCCGAGACGATCCGCTGTATCGGATCCGCAACCTGCTGCGCGCCGGGCAGGAACACCTCACCGACCGACAGAAGACCCGCCTCGAGACCGCGTTCACAGCCGACGACCGCCACGTCGAAGTCGAGGTCGCCTGGCACTGCGCCCAACAGCTCCGCTCGGTCTATCACCAGTCCTGTCACGCCGACGGGCGCAGGGTCGCGGAGAAGATCCTCGCCACGTTCCCGTCGTGTCCGATCCCGGAGATCGCCCGCCTCGGCCGGACGCTGAACCAGTGGCGCGACGCGTTCCTGGGCTACTTCACCACCGGCGGTGCCAACAATGGCGGAACCGAGAGCATCAACGGGTTGATCGAACTCGCCCGCCGCGTCGCCAGAGGGTTCCGCGACCCCGACAACTACCGCCTCAGAATGCTCCTCATCGGCGGCGGTCTAAGCATCTGACCCCACGCTCAGGTACGAAGAGCCTGAAAAGGATCTGGCCGCGTGACCGCGGGGACACGTTCCGGAAAGGGATCGCGATCGCCACCCTGGACCCGTTCCACGGCTACAAGAACGCCATCGACGACCAGTTGGAGGACGCCGTTGCGGTGCTCGATGCGTTCCACGTAGTCAAGCTCGGGACGGCCGCGGTCGATGAGGTCCGTCGCCGGGTCCAGCAGGACATCCACGGCCACCGCGGTCGCCGAGACGATCCGCTGTATCGGATCCGCAACCTGCTGCGCGCCGGGCAGGAACACCTCACCGACCGACAGAAGACCCGCCTCGAGACCGCGTTCACAGCCGACGACCGCCACGTCGAAGTCGAGGTCGCCTGGCACTGCGCCCAACAGCTCCGCTCGGTCTATCACCAGTCCTGTCACGCCGACGGGCGCAGGGTCGCGGAGAAGATCCTCGCCACGTTCCCGTCGTGTCCGATCCCGGAGATCGCCCGCCTCGGCCGGACGCTGAACCAGTGGCGCGACGCGTTCCTGGGCTACTTCACCACCGGCGGTGCCAACAATGGCGGAACCGAGAGCATCAACGGGTTGATCGAACTCGCCCGCCGCGTCGCCAGAGGGTTCCGCGACCCCGACAACTACCGCCTCAGAATGCTCCTCATCGGCGGCGGTCTAAGCATCTGACCCCACGCTCAGGTACGAAGAGCCCCCAATGGCCCCCCGTGTGGTGGGCTGTCAACGACCCAGCGTTAAGCGAACCAGAGGGCCAGCCAGGACTTGACTTGAACTAGCTAGTTGGCCATTCCCCCCGAGCCGCCTTGGGGACCGGGGGTTTTCCCAGCTATGGGAGGTCAAGAGCAGTTGGCGTCCCCCGCCTCAATGCGCTTCCTGAAGTTCCCAAGAACTGGGATTGCTGCGTACCAGCCGCAGGATTAGTGTTCCGACAATGTGGATCATCATCCAGGCATCATGCCTGGTGGCATCGCTCACGTGGTGGCTATCCCCCGCCTCGCTCCGATTAGCAGATGCCCAATTCAGGAACTTCATCAGCCCTTCCGTCAATAGCGAGTCGTGCCTCTGCAGCAGCCCTCTCTTTGAAGCGTCCTTAATCAGTGGCCCTAGTGCGTTTCCTTGGCAACCGAGTGCTGTGAGGGTTTCCTGGAGGGCTGTCCCTGCATCGGTGATGGCGTTAGCCGGGTCGGAGGCGAGTTCTCGCAGAGCGTCCAGATATGCGGTGTGCGCCTTCTCGAATTGGACGCCAACCAACAGGCGTAAGGTGGGAACCACTACTTTCCGGTGCAGTTCGTCGGACTCAATAGGCACGACTTCAGCGTCAACCACTCGGTATCCAACACGGTGATCCTCGAATGCCTCGTTCACTGTCTCCTCGAAGACGACCGCGAGATTGTGGTGAGAATTGGACGAGGTGAGGGTCTCGCACACAGCACCGATCAGGTCGAGCGCAAGATCGTCCGTGGTGTCCATCTTAAGTAGTTGGCCGCTGTAGACGTTAGCACCTGCCGGAATGCCATTGATTCGCAAGATCTTCGACACGTCGGCAGGAATATCGAGCCATGTGGCGTCCCGTTCGATCATTTCCCACACCGTGCTAATCGAAATCCGGGCCGCTCGGGGGACCTTGTCTGTCCAGAGCTGTTCGCCAGCAGCTTCGCGGGAGTCACGTTCGGCTCGCCGCTTGCGCTGAGAATGAAGTGCCATGTCCGGCATCCTATCGTTGGCCGTGGCCATCGACTCGGCCTCAAGCTGTGGCTTCTGGCGCGTGAGCGTTGCATACTGGATTTCCGCTACTCCCGGGCGGTCCCCGGTGGCACGCCGCAGGCGGGCCGCTTCAGTCCAACTAGCAACATAACTCTCTGGGTTGTGGGGTGGGGTGGGGCCGTGGTCGGGCCTCGGTCCCTTCCCCCTTGGAGCGCGCTTAGGGGTCCCCGGGCATCGCGGAGCGATGTTTGGGGGCGCGCAGGGACCGAGCACGGGCCCATCCCCTTGGCAGAGAGTTACACGGATGGTGTTTTGAATGTCATCCCCGCATCGGTTGCTCTCCAGGACCGTGGGTGAGATTTGAGATGACAGGCCCGCCTGGAGGGGTCGAGCGGCACCGGTAGGCCAGTGCTCCCGCTTATAGCCACCAATTTGAGAGGCCCTTCCCGGGGCGAGCCCGGGAACGCTGAGCCTCTCACCCTCTGAGTTCTTGACGTTGTGGCGTCTCCCTGTGGTCAGGGGCCAGCAGTTCCTGTTGGCTCTGACGGAGGGTTTCGGGCTGTGGTCGTGGATGACGATCCGGTGGCGCGGTTGGCTGGGCAGGTCCCTGCTCGGTGGACGCTGAATGTGTATCCCGGGGCCGGTGAGGCTGGCGGCTGTTTCGTGCCGTCCCTGGTCCGCCGCTCGGTGGGGGTGAAAGGTGCTGCGGCCGATCCTGAGCGGGCAGCGTTGGAGGCGGGGCGCCGGGCTCGCGGGGTTGTCCGCCGGTATTGCGCTCACAACGCCCCTTCGGGTTGCATCGCTACGACTGGGCGCAGGGCTTTAATCCTGACGTGGTGCGGGTCTCGGGTAACACTGCTTCTGAGGTCGTGGCCCAGGCCTGTGAGATTGTCGGGGAGCGGTTCACCCTGGCGTGGTCCTCCGATGAGGTCGATGATTGGCGCGGTGCTCCGGCGCTGTGGCTGCAATGGGGCCTCTGATGCCGCGGTTCGCTGCTGATGTGGTGGCCGCCTGGGTGCAGGCCTCGTGTGATGCTCAGGGGGTGCCGGTGCTGGTCACTGATGCCGGCGTGGTGGCCGATGTGGCGGTACTGCTGACGGGCCGGGCAGCCCCGGGAGGGCCGCAGCGCTTCTGCGCGGGCCCTCCGGGGCGGCCGCCCGTGTCAGAGCCTCCAGACGGCGGTCACTCGGTTGTGGTCCACGCTGCGGGCTCCTGGGCGGCCGGGGCCGATGACGGCATGGTCCATCACGGCGGCCACGATCTGGGTCTGGCGGGATAGGTCCAACCCTGCGAACTGCGCTTCGAGGTCCTGGCTTCGGTTCAGGTCGAGGAAGTCCAGCGCATCGACGCGGGCCGCTTGGGCCAGCTGCCTTCGTCCCGTGTTGATGCGTTGCTCGATGACCTCTCGGGCCTTGCGCCACTCGGGGGCGGTGATCTCACGGCTGGCGTACATCTCTGCCAGCTCCTGCAGCTGGGCGGCGTCCTGGTTGACCTCGGCGGCGATCTTGTCGGCGTCGATGGTGGCGCGGGCTCGTCCGGCGATCGCGTCGAACAGCGCCGGGCTCGCCAACCTGCCCAGCACCCCCCGGCTGACCAGCTCCTCCACCGGTCCCGCCGCGATCATCGTCCCCCCACAGCCGCCGTGATCCGGGCCAGACATACACACATAGCGGCGCCGTTCCTGTCGTGCGGCCGCGAACAGCTTCCCTCCGCACTTGTGACAGCGCAGCATTCCCGACAGCAGATAGCTGCGCGGTGTCCGGCGGCCGGTGGCCTTCCCGGCCTGGACCCTGGCCAACATCGCGTCTCGCTGCTCCGGGGTGATGATCGCCTCCCACACCGCCGGACCCACGATCTGCCCGCCGTGGGCCCGCAACCCTGCCAGCCTCGCCGACAGCAGCATGGTCCTCAGCCCCGTCGATGCCCAGTCCCTGCCGGTGGGGGTCTTGATCCCCTCGCGCTGCGTCCAATCTGCTAAGGACCGCCACGACTCGCCCGCCAGATACCGCGCCACCAGGTCACGGATCACACCGGCCTCGAACTCGTCCACAGTCACCCGATCCACCTGGTAGCCGAACGGCCGGTTCGTCCCGCCCATCGACGGCAACCCCTTCTCGGCGAGCTCCAGGTTCTTGCGCTTGAGGCGCCTGGACTTTGCGTCAGATTCGCCGGCGGCGAAGGCAGCCATCACTCGCAGCATCATGAGCCCGTCACCAGTCGTCAAGTCAGCGTCACCGGTCACGAACTCCACCTGCATCTCCGCGGCCTGACACACCGACACGAACTCCTCAAGCTCGATCGGCCGCCTGGTCAACCGGTCCATGTGATAGATCACCACCGCGTCACGCCGCCCGGCGCGGATGTCCTCGACCAGGCGCCGATACGCCGGGCGCTTCTTCCCGCTGTGCGCGGAAATGTCATTGTCGGCGTACACCTCCGACACCGGCCACCCCAACCGGTCGGCCAACCCCTGGCAGTCGATCCGTTGGCGCTCCACCCCCAGCCCCGTGCCGTCCTGGTCCTGACTGATCCTGGTGTAGATCGCGGCCGCCGTCACTTGCTCGCCCATGAGGGCAGACTAGCAACTCGCTGCCAACCGCGTGTTGCTCTACCCATTCCATCACCGCCTGCTCGAACCGGACCCGCGCCAATCCGAGGAATCCCAATGGCAGGTCCACCTGGATCCGGCCACTGGGCTGCCGTGGTTCACCCCACCCCGGCACATCGACCCGGCGCGCAGGCCGAGGCAGCATCAACGCCACCGGCTACAGCAACTCGCACCCCGCGTCGCGGGACCACCCTGCCCACCCGACCCCGGCCTGCCTGACTCGGTCTCGCCGGTCGTGCCTGAGCGCCGTGCGCCGGATCTCGACGAACTCATCGGCCGCAGCTCCGCCGTCTGGGCTTCCGCCGGCTAGAGGTCAGCCCGCTGGTTCACCAGGGCCCGACGACCCGCTCACGAGTGCAGGGCAGCGGACTCAGTCAGGGATTGATGTTCAGGTCGAGAACCCTCCCCTGAGAGCCAGGGTGGGGGACGGCAGGGCGGTACTGCGTAGCGGTGCCCAACCCGAGGATCGCCCAACCGGCATCCCGCTCAAGCAGGCCCGACCCCCGACGCCGCGCTGCCGAGCCGCACCCGGGACCTGGCAACGCCACAAGCAGGGCGAGTGCGGGGAGACGGGAGACGACGCCCGGGCGGCCTCAACAACCCGACCACAAACCCTGGCCGTGACGACCTCAAGAACATGGACAACGGCCGCATGGGCATCGGCTCACGGCTCACGGCTCACCACACCCGACCACAAAAACTGCGTGAAGGTGGTAGTCACAACCCTTCGAGACGGCACCCGCGCCTTCGGCGGCGCGCCTCCTCAGGGAGCGAAGGGGACAGGCCATGCTTCGCGGGCGGCCCTCCTCAGGGAGCGGTGGTGCGGGCGGCCTCCAGAGCCTTCAGGATGGAGACGCGGGCGTCGCCAGGAGTGGCCGAGAGGATGGGGATACCCATCGTGTTCATGACGCGCACCATCCCCTCCCCCATGTGATCCACCACGACGGCGCTGATCGACTGGTCCTTGAGGAAGCGCACGATGCGCGCGTGGTGCGAGCCGTGGGTGCCGGCGTCGTGGGACATATCCCAGGCCACCTCGTCGATCCGCCACGACGTGACCTCGCCATCGGTGACCTCCGCGACGCCGATCCAGTGCGCCTTGCCCCAGGACGGTGCGGAGTGGCCATCGGGGGTGACGGGTGTGGCGACGAACATGAGGTCCTCCAGTGAGACGAGCGGAGTGGAACCCGCCCACTATCGCACTGGGCGGAGACGAGGCTGAAGGCGGGTGGGATCATCGCACCTGCGCGGTACCGAAGACGGGACTTGAACCCGCACGCCCGAGGGCACAGGAACCTAAATCCTGCGTGTCTACCAATTCCACCACTTCGGCTCGCCCTGTCGGGGGCGCCGTTCAGTCTAGGGGACCCGTCGGCTTCCCGCCCAGCGGGAACCTCTCCGCGACCACATAGCGCGCGCCCGGGTGCGACTCCACCAGGCACAACTCGTCGGCCACCCAACGCCAGCTGGGAAAGGAGTCGAACACTTCGAGCCAACGCACGGCGAGCAGCCCGCGGTTGTGCCGGGCCAGGGTCAGGTGTCCGACGAACCGGGCGCCGTCCGCCGCGACCCCCGCCCTGCTGGCCGCGGCCCGACAACTCGCAGACAGCAACGCCAACCGGTCGTCCGGGGCGGCCGCCGCGAGGCCCAACACCCGGGACCTGGCCGGATCGGGGAAAGCGATGCCGCCGACGAGCTCCACGTCGAACGGCCGCGTCCGGGCCGCCAGCTCCGCCAGGTTCTCCTCCAGCCGCTCGAGGTTCTCCTCCGGCACCTCGCCCATGAACGAGGTGGTGATGTGCCACCCCTCGGGGCGGGTCCAGCGCAGCGACGGTTCGGCGTCGCGTCTGGGCTCCAGCAGGGTGTCCAACTGACGGATGACACCGGCGGGCGGCAGGACTGCGGTAAACATGCGCGCTCCCATGCGGCCAGCGTACGCCCGTCGCTCTCTGGTCAACCGCCCTGAGCCGGACGTAGAGTGAGGCATGGATCCCAGGTCTGCCGCACTTGAGGCTGAGGATGCCAGGCCGCCGGCCGGCACCGACGAACGGTTCGCGGGTTTCGGCGTGGTCGGCCAGCCCTTCTCGTCGGGGCACCTCCTCGCCCTTCGTCATTTTCCGGTCTCGACGGTGGGGCCGGGGTACAACGCTGTCTGGATCAGGGATCCCGCCGGATCCTGGACGATGGCCGCCAACGTCGCCCCTCAGCAGTCCTGCCCCCGGTACTTCGGGGCCGCCCTGGACGGGGAGTTCGAAACAGCTGTCTCGATTGCCTGGACCGGAGACTCGACCCTTCGGGTCCATGTGGGTCACCCCGTGGACCTCGATTGGACGATCACCCTGCGATCCACTCCCCTGACGACGGCGATGTCGGCCGCCTGCAACGCCCTCCCCGATCCGCTGTGGCGAGGTGAGGTGTTCTCCCGGATGATGGGGGCGGTCGCCTCCGCCTTCCTCCGCACCGGCCGGCTGGCGCTGATCGGCGGGACGCCCAATGGACAGAGCTATGTGGCCAGACCGCGCCGCATCTGGCTGGTTGAGGATTCGTCAGCGACGCTGGCCGGGGTTTCTCTCGGCGTCCCGGCCCCGCTTGCCGAGCAGCAGGCGCTGGGCGACTTCTGGTTGCCCCAGCGCGGGCTGTTCATGGTGGGCTGGTCCGCCTTCAGCTAGGGCGTCGCTGACCGACCCGTGACGCGGGCCTCTCCCACGGCGGAGCGCCCTCCACTAGCCTGCCGACATGGGCAGATTCCGCAGTTGGCTGACAGAGATTCCGCAACGGTTCTGGTTCATCCCCGCGCTGTTCATCACCGCGGCGATCGCCGCGTCGCAACTCCTCGTGGGGGCCGATCGCGCGCAACTCCCCCTCCCGGGCGTGGTGGAGGCCTTCCTGTTCGACACCGGCGTCGACGGGGCACGGGCGCTGCTCTCCGCGGTCGCGTCGTTCCTCGGCGTCGCGGGCACAGCATTCTCCATCACCATCTCGGTGATCAGCACCACCTCCACCACGTACGGGCCGCGCCTGGTGCGCAACTTCATGCGTGACCGCAACAACCAGATGGTCCTGGGGGTGCTGGTGGCCACGTTCGTCTACACGCTGATGGTGTTGCGCACCATCCGCTCCGAGAGCGACGACGGCTCCGCCTTCGTGCCGCATATCGCTGTCAACGGCGCCATCGCCCTGGGCGTGGTGGACGTCTTCCTGTTCGTCTGGTTCATTCATCACATCGCCGGATCGGTCCAGGTCGACGCCCTCGTCAAGGGCGCCCGCGACGACTTCCGCCGCGCGGTCAGGAACAACTGGCTCGACCCCGACGACGAGCACGTCGACCACTTCGATCATCCCCGCGATGGTGGCGGCGTCGCGACGCTCGGCCGGTCCGGCTACCTCACCAGGATCGACGTCCGCGACCTCGCCGAGGACCTCACCCAGACCGCCACCTCCGTGCGGCTGCTCAAGCGGGTCGGGGACCAGGTGATGGAGGACGAGCCCTTGGCCCTGGTGTGGCCGGCGGAGGCCGTCGACGTGGCACAGCACAGGATCCGCGACCACGTGCACGTCGGCCCCTCCCGGACGACGGAACAGGACCTGCGGTTCGCGGAGCAACAGGTGGTGGAGCTCGCCGTCCGGGCGCTCTCCCCCGGCACCAACGACCCCTACACGGCGGTCAACGCCGTCGAGGAGGTGGCCGCCGGGGTGCTGACCGCCGTCTCCCGGCCGGACACCGGCACCATCCTCGTCGACGACGACGGGGCCCCGCGCCTGTATCTGAGGCCTGTGCGCGCCGCGGAGATCGTCGATATGCCCTTCGAACACCTTCGCCCGTACGCGCTGAACGCCCGCATCGTGCTGGAGTCGTTGGTGGACCTCGCCGCCAGGATCCGGGTGGCGGCGGTGGACCCCGAGCTGGCCGCCCGGGCCGACCGCCACGTCGATCTGCTGGTGCAGGAGGCCGAGGGTCAACTCACCGCCCCGGATCTGGCTATCCTCAAGCAGTACGTCGCCACGAGCCGGGCGGACTCCGTCACGCAGCCCCCGGCGCGGCCCTGAGCGGTCACCCGTCGTCGTCGACGACGGCTCGCGGGAGCGGGTGGATCCCCGCAGGGCTGAGGGCCGGGTCGTCGACGGGCAGGGTCCTGATCGGCCCCGGACCCGTGGTGCGCGTCTCGAACCGCACCGTCACCCTCCCCAGGCCGGACCCCCACACCCAGCCGCGACCATGCTCGTCGTGGACCACATCCGCCCCGGGATGGAAGCCGCGGCCCCGCACCCCGCTGAGCCCCACGTCGTCGCCGAGGCTCACCTCAGTGACCGTCGACGCGGCCTCCTCGTCACCGAAGAGCCGCTCCTGCGCCGAGGTGGCGAAGTTGCTCACCCCGATCCCCAGCAGCCGCACCCCCTCCCGCACATCCACCTCGCTCAGCAGTGCCAGTCCGGCGGCCGTGATGGCGTCGACGGCGTCGGTGGCACCTCCCAGGCTCCGCGCCACGGTGCGGGTGGTGAAGTCCGGGAACCGCACCTTGACGGTGACGGTGCGCGCGAAGTAGCCGGCACGGCTGAGCCGGCCCGCGACGGCCGCAGCGTCGCGGCGCAGGATCGCCTCCAGTTGGGCGCGGTCCGTGAGGTCCGTGGCGAAGGTGTCCTCCGTCGAGATGGACTTCGGGTCACGCTGGGGCTGCACCGCGCGGGTGTCGCGGCCCCAGGCGAGCGCGGCCAGGCCTTCACCGGCGGCCTGACCCAGCTCACGGATCAGTTCGGCACTGTCCGCGGCCCGCAGGTCCACGACGGTGTGCACGCCGATGGCCGACAGTCTCTGTTCGGTGGCCGGACCTACCCCGGGGATGGATCGCACCGGCAGCTGGGACAGGAAATCGAGTTCCTCGGCGGGGTCCATGATGCGGGCACCGTCTGGCTTGGCCGCCTCCGAGGCGAGCTTGGCCAGGAACTTCGACGACGCCACACCCACGGAGGCCGTCAGACCCTCGGTGCGGGCGGTGAGCTCGGCCCGCAGCGCGGCCACCCGCTCGGGCACCTCGTCGTCGGCCCACCCAGAGGGCCCGAGGTCCACGAACGCCTCGTCGAGGCTCAGCGGCTCCACCAGGGGCGACACCTCCCGCAGGAGCGCCATCACGATCCGCGAGGACTCCCGGTACGCCGCGAACCGGCCTCCCAGGAAGGCGGCGTTCGGCACTCGGCGGCGCGCCTCGGCCCCGGACATCGCGGAGCGTACCCCGAACCGGCGGGCCTCGTAGGAGGCGGTGGCCACCACCCCTCGCGGCCCCGCCCCGCCCACGACCACGGCCTTGCCGCGCAGGCTGGGCTTGTCGCGCTGCTCGACGGCGGCGAAGAAGGCGTCCAGGTCAAGGTGCAGTATGCGGCGTGGCATGGGCCGATCAGCCGGCGGCCGACGGGGTGGGCACGTACTGCGAGAAGTGGAAGCCCTCCCGCACCTCGCGGGAGATCTCCGTCCACTCGCGCGGCGAGATGACCGGGAACCGAGCGTCCCCGTCGGGTTGCTGGTTGACGTGGGTGATGTCCAGCTCGGTGAGGTACGGCCATGCCGCCTCGTAGATCTGCGATCCGCCGCCGACGAAGCACACCCGCTCGGGGGTCTCGGCGGCCAGGTCCAGGGCCTCGGTGATCGAGTGCGCCACCTCGACGCCCTCGTCGCTCCAGTCCGGGTCTCGGGTGACGACGATGATCCGCCGGTTGGGCAGCAGCCCGATCTGCTCGTGGGTGCGCCGCCCGAAGATGAGCGTGTTGCCGGTGGTGACCTTCTTGAAGCGGCGGAAGTCCTCGGGGATGTGCCACAGCATGTCCTCCCCGGAGCCGATCACCCAGTTATCCGCCACGGCCGCGATCGCCACGATCCTCATCGTGGCTCCATCGGCTGAAAGTCGAGCATCCCCCCGTTGGCGTCGATCTGGATCGACCCGGACGCTGGACCGTCGGTGGCCGTGACGCGCACCGTCGGGTCGCCGGCCTCCGTCCACAGCAGCAGCACCTCGGACACGGCACCGGTGAGGTTGGCCCCGGCCATGTCCAGCGCCTGCGGGACGAGCCCGTCGACGAGGTTCAGGTCCGCGAGGCTGACCGGCCCGGCGGCCGTCGATCCGCTCATCTCGATGGGCCCCATGCCCAGCCGCGAGAAGGTGGTGAGCTCGCCGGGCGCGCGGGCCTGAGATCCCACACCGCCGATCTCATCGACCGTGATGCGCAACTCGAGGAGGGAGTCCAAGCCGTGTTCACGCAGCAGCGCCGAGGTCTCGCCCCATCCCTCGAAGTACACGGGGTCCAGGTCGAGGGCTCCCCCGGCCCACTCGGGCTCCGGCATCATCGGGTCCATGACCCCCGAGCCGGACTCGCTCGTCCGCATACCGGAAAAGCTGATCACACCCAAAGCCCCCATCCCGACGATGGCTGCCGCGACGCCGAGCACAACCCGGCGTCCTACTCCACTCGACGACGGGCCGCGGTACACCTCCGGAAGGGGCTGAAATGCCTGCGGCGGCCCAGGTTGGGGGCGCGGATAGGTTGGCGTCACGGGCACGATGTTGGGCTGCGGCAGGCCCTGGAACTGGGCCATGGCGTCGCGGTGGGTGACCGCGGCCAGCACGGCGTTGCTGCGCGCCTCGAACTCGGACTCATCCAGCCGGCCGTCGGCGTAGGCCGTGGACAGCAGGTCCAGGTACCGGTCCCGCTCCTGGAAGGACGGCCGCAGTTCGCTCATGACGGACAGGTTAGCCGCCTACACGGCGATGGGCGCCTTGATGGCGGGGTGCGGGTCGTATCCCACCAGCTCGATGTCTGCCAGAGTGAACGCGTCCAGCTCGGTGACCTCGGGGTTGAGCCGCAGCTGCGGCAGGTCCCTCGGTTCGCGGGTCAGCTGCTCGGCCACCTGATCAACGTGGTTGGAGTAGATGTGCGCATCTCCGAGCGTGTGGACGAACTCCCCTACGCGCAGCCCGGTCACCTGAGCGACGAGGTGCGTGAGCAGGGCGTAGGAGGCGATGTTGAACGGCACGCCGAGGAAGATGTCCGCTGAGCGCTGGTACAGCTGGCAGCTCAGCCGCGCTGGGCCGCCGTCGTCCGCGGGCGCCACGTAGAACTGGAACATCATGTGGCACGGCGGGAGCGCCATGGCTTCCACGTCCGCCACGTTCCAGGCGGAGACGATGTGACGGCGGGAGTCCGGCTTGGTCTTGAGGGACTCGACGACGGCCGCCAGCTGGTCGATGTGGCGACCCTCCGGCGTGGGCCAGGAGCGCCACTGGTAGCCGTAGATGGGGCCCAGGTTGCCGTCGGCGTCGGCCCATTCGTCCCAGATGGTGATGTTGTTCTGGTGCAGCCAGGCCAGGTTCGTGTCGCCGCGGAGGAACCACAACAGCTCGCCGAACACCGACCGGGTGTGCACCTTCTTGGTGGTGAGCAGCGGGAAGCCCTCGGCCAGATCGAAGCGCATCTGGTAGCCGAACACGGACCGCGTCCCGGTGCCGGTGCGGTCCGGCTTGTCCACGCCGGTGTCGGTGACGTGGCGCAGGAGGTCCAGGTACTGCTTCACGCGAGGCCCTTGAGGTAGTCGACGAATCCGCGCACGGCGATGCCGCGGTGGCTGATGGAGTCCTTCTCCTCGGCGCTGAGCTCGGCGGAGCTGACGTCCAGACCGGCTGGGATGAACAGCGGATCGTAGCCGAAGCCGTGCTCCCCCTCGGGGGCCTCAGCGATCCGGCCCGGCATGGTGCCGTGCCAGATCCTCCGCTCCCCGGCGGGGGAGACCATGGCCAGCGCGCACACGAACCGCGCCGTGCGGCGCTCCGTGGGTACTCCGTCGAGCTGGGCCAGCAGCAGCTGGTTGTTGTCCTCGTCGTCGCAGGCCGGGCCCGCCCATCGCGCGGAGCGGACACCGGGCATGCCGTTGAGCTCGTCCACCTCGAGGCCGGAATCGTCGGCGACGGCCATCAGGCCCGTCTCGCGCGCGGCCGCCGCGGCCTTGAGGAACGCGTTGCCCTCGAAGGTGCGTTCGGTCTCGGCGGGCTCAGGGTAGCGGCCGACGTCGCCGAGGCCGAGCACCTCGACGCCCACCCCCTCGGACACCAGGATGCGCCGCAGCTCCGCCAGCTTCTTCGGGTTGTTGGTGGCCAGCACCAGCCGCTCGGGGAGCCTCACGCCAAGGCCTCCCGCTGCAGCCGGGTGAGTTCCTCGCAGCCGGCCGTGCCCAGGTCCAGCAGGGTGCCCAGCTCCTCGCGGCTGAACGGAGTGCCCTCGGCGGTGCCCTGCACCTCGATGAAGGCCCCCGACCCGGTCATCACGATGTTCATGTCCGTGCCGGCCGCCGAATCCTCCTCGTAGGCGAGATCCAGCAGGGCCACACCGTCGGCGTCGAAGCCCACCGACACGGCCGCCACCGAATCCGTGAGCGGCTCCCCCTTCAACGCTCCGAGCGCGCGCAGGTGCTCGACGGCGTCGGCCAGGGCCACATAGGCCCCGGTGATGGCGGCGGTGCGGGTGCCCCCGTCGGCCTGCAGCACGTCACAGTCCAGCACGATCGTGTTCTCGCCGAGCGCCTTGTAGTCCACCACGGCCCGCAGCGAGCGGCCGATGAGGCGGGAGATTTCATGGGTGCGCCCGCCGAGGCGCCCCTTGACGGATTCCCGGTCCGAGCGGGTGTGCGTGGCACGCGGCAGCATGGCGTACTCGGCCGTGACCCAGCCCAGTCCGGAGCCCTTGCGCCAGCGTGGGACGCCGACGGTGACGGAGGCCGCGACGAGCACACGGGTGCGGCCGAACTCCACCAGCACAGATCCCTCGGCGTGATCGAGCCAGCTGCGGGTGATGCGCACCTCGCGGAGCTGATCGGGGGCGCGTCCATCTGCACGGCGAAAGGTCATGGCGCCTAACTTACCGTGGCGGCGGCGATGCTCACCTGCTCGACATTGGTGACGAAACTGCCCAGTAGACGCCGCCCGATGCCGTGGAAGTCCGTGGCGTCTCCGGTGGTGAGGAAGCGGCGCGTGGCCTCACGGGGCTGGTGCCGCAACAGGCCGGCCTGGGTGAGGTGGGAGTAGGTGGACTGCGCGCAGGCTTCGGCCGACGACACCAGCGTCACGCCGTTGCCGAGCACATAGCTGATCACCCCGCTCAGCAGCGGGTAGTGGGTGCAGCCGAGGATCAGCGTGTCGACGTGGGCCTTGGCCACGGGCTCGAGATACTCGCGGGCCACGTCCAGGAGCTCGTCGCCGCCGGTGATGCCCGCCTCGACGAACTCGACGAACCTCGGGCAGGCCTGGGCGGTCAGCGTGATGTGGGGCGCGATGGCGAATGCGTCGTCGTAGGAGCGGGAGTTCACCGTCGACTCAGTGGCCACCACGCCCACCCTGCCGTTGCGGGTGGCCGCGACAGCCCGGCTGGCGGCGGGCAGCACCACCTCGGTGATGGGCACGTCGTAGCGCTCTCGCGCGTCCCGCAGCACCGCCGAGGAAGCGGAGTTGCAGGCGATCACCAGTGCCTTCACACCCTGGGCGGCGAGGAAGTCCAGGCCCTCCAGCGCGAAGGCCCGCACCTCGGCGATAGAGCGCGGCCCGTAGGGCGCGCGCGCGGTGTCGCCGAGGTAGATGAAGTCCTCGTTGGGCAGCTGTTCGACGAGGGAGCGCATCACCGTGAGGCCCCCGAAGCCCGAGTCGAAGACGCCGATGGGCCGCTCGATGAGTTGACTAGTCATCTTCCGCCTCGAAGTCCATCGGGTCCATGCTGACTCCCAGCCGTAGGCACGTGGTGCGCGATTCCATGAGGTCGTCCAGGAGGAATCCCAGCCACTCGATCAGGTCGTGCAGGCCACCGGACTCGACGGCGGCGTCGTCCGGCTCCGCCAGACGCTCCGGGCCGGCCAGCTCGGTGTACCAGAAGAGCCGCAGCGCGCCGAGCACCTTCGCCCAGTCATCGACTCGGCCCAACGCCACGGGCACATGGCCCTCCCACCCCTGGAGGTCCTGTGCGACGGCGCGGGCGGCGGCCACCCGGGCGCGGGCCTGGCTGTGGATCGAGTCACGCCAGAAGTCGTCGGCGCTCTTGGCGTCCGGAAGGGCCGGCGGGAACAGGCGCACCAGCCGCGGATTGCCGAGCATCCGGTTGGTGGGGTCGTCGGAGAGGTCGGAGACGATCTGCTCGAACGGGTCGTCGCTCTCGGTGGGCAGCAGCGTGACCACCTGGGTGACGTACAGCTCGATCATCGAGCGCAGCCCGTCTGCCCGGCCGTCGTTGCCGTCGAACGCCCAGACGATGTCGTCGGGTTCCAGTATCATGACTGCTCCATCGAGGCCCACAGGTTGTAGCCCTGCATCGCCAGCACGTCTCGCTCCATGGACTCGCGGTTGCCCGTGGAGACCACCGCCTTCCCCTCGTTGTGCACCTGCAGCATGAGCTTCTCCGCCTTGTCCAGCGGATATTTGAAGTACTCCTGGAACACGTAGGTGACGTAGCTCATCAGGTTCACGGGGTCGTCCCACACGATGGTGACCCACTGGCCCACCGTCACCGGGGTCTCCGCGGGCGCCTCGAGGATCTCGACTCCGCCATCGCCTGCACTGCTCATGGCCCCAGGATAGGGTGCCGTTCATGACCACCGCGCTGCTCACCGATCACTACGAGCTCACCATGGTGCAGGCCGCGATGAACGCCGGCACCGCCAACCGGCGCAGCCTCTTCGACCTGTTCACCCGCAGGCTCCCCGAGGGCCGCCGCTACGGGGTGGCGGCCGGGCTGGGCCGCGCCGTCGAAGCCATCGAGCGCTTCCGGTTCGACGAGGCAGAGCTGACCTGGCTCCTGCAGCGCGGCATCATCCAGGACAACCTGGCCGAGTGGCTGGCCAACTACCGCTTCAACGGCGATATCTGGGGCTATCCGGAGGGCGAGGTCTACTTCCCCGGCTCGCCCGTGCTCTCCGTCGAGGGCACCTTCGCGGAGGCGTGCCTGCTGGAGACGGTGCTGCTGGCGATATACAACCACGACTCTGCGATCGCCGCGGCCGCCTCGCGCATGACGTCGATGGCCGGCGACAGGCCCTGCGCCGAGATGGGGTCCCGACGCACTCAGGAGTGGTCCGCCGTCGCCGCGGCCCGCGCCGCCTACGTGGCGGGCTTCGCCTCCACCTCGAACCTTGAGGCCGGCCGCAGCTACGGGGTCCCCACGATCGGGACCGCAGCCCACTCGTTCACACTCCTGCACGACACGGAGGAGGACGCCTTCCGGGCGCAGCTCGCCACCTTGGGAGACTCCACCACGCTGCTGGTGGACACCTACGACATCGACGCCGCGATCCGGCTCGGCGTGGAGCTCACCGAAGGCCGACTGGGAGCTATCCGCCTGGACTCCGGTGATCTGGCCATCGTCGCCCGCCAGGCCCGCGACCTGCTCGACGATCTCGGCGCCACCCATACCAAGATCATGGTGACCTCGGACCTGGACGAGTGGCAGATCGCGGCCCTCCAAGGCGCTCCCGTCGACGGCTACGGCGTGGGCACGGCCCTGGTGACCGGCTCAGGGCATCCCACCTGCGGATTTGTGTACAAGCTGGTCGCGCGCGCCGACTCCGACGCGCCGGACGCGTACATGACTGCGGTGGCGAAGAAGTCCAAGGGCAAGAACACGCTGGGCGGTCGCAAGTTCGCGATGCGCCGCCGCGGGGCAGACGGCCGGGCCGAGACCGAGGTGATCGGGCTGGGCACCCCGCCCCGCAACGACGGCGACGACCGGGACCTGCTGGTTCCCGTGATCCAGGGCGGCGAGGTGGTCTACCGGGCCACCCTCGACGACGCGCGCCGCAGGCATCTGGACTCCCTGGCGGAGCTCCCGGTGGGGGCGCTGCGGATCTCGAAGGGCGAGCCCGCGCTCGAGACGCTGATCCTCGACGAGACGGGGGACGAGACCACCAACCCCTATCAGGCGGCGCCGGTGGTGCACAACATCTGACCTCGACGAGGTGCCGCCGGGAGTCACACCAGTCGGTCGTCACCACTCCCAGCGCGACTCCGGCTGCTCGTCGAGCCCGTTCATCACGGCAGCCAGGCGGCGAGGCAGCTGCGCCTTGAAGATGTCCTCCAGCGAGATCCGCTTCCCGCGAAGATCCGAGAGCGGCACCCGCCAGTTGGGGTACTCGTCCACCGTCCCCGGCTGGTTCTGTGTCTGCCGCTCCCCCACCGCGTCGGTCAGCGCCGCGAGCAGCACCTTCGACGGGGTGCGCAGGAGGAACTTGTGCAGCGCTAGCAGCACCTCAACCTGGTCGTCGGTCTGATCGGGGGCCAGGAGCCCGTCCTCGACGAGCTTGGCAAGCCAGCCGGCCTGCTCGCGCTGGGCGGTTTCCAACTCCTCCTGGAGGGGCTCGGTGAGCAGACCCAGGTCGTCCCGCAGCCGAACGTGATCTCCGGCCAGGTAGCCAAGCGTGGGAGGGAGGTCATGGGTGGTCACTGACGCCATGCAGTACTGGCGCCACCACTGGGAATCCAGCGGTTCGCCCTGCATGCCGGCCTCGAACCACAGCACCGAGGTGCCGAGGATGCCCCGGCGCGAGAGGTAGTCACGCACCCAGGGCTCGACGGTGCCGAGGTCCTCGCCCACGATCAGGGCCTGCGCGCGTTGCGCCTCCAACGCCAGGATGCCCACCAGCGCCTCGTGGTTGTTGCGGACGTAGGTGCCCTTCGTGGGGCCCAGGCCCATCGGCACCCACCACAGCCGGAACAGTCCGATGATGTGGTCGATCCGAACCCCACCCACGCGCCGCAGAGCTGCCGAGACCATGGCGCGGAACGGGGCGTAGGCCAGCTCCTCCAGCTTGTCCGGGCGCCACGGCGGCTGTCCCCAATCCTGACCGGCCTGGTTGTACTGATCCGGCGGCGCGCCCACGCTCATCCCCCCGGCGAACACGTCGGGCATCATCCACGTCTCGGCGCCCTGACGGTGCACACCCACCGCGAGGTCCGTGACGATACCCACCGGCATGTTGACCTCCGCGGCCACGGTCTGCGCGGCGGACACCTGCGTCTGGGCCACCCACTGCAGCCACTCGAAGAAGTCCACCTCGGCTGCGTGCTCCTCGGCGTAGGCGGCCACCGCCGGCGACGAAGGCCGGCGAAGCTCCTCGGGCCACTCGGTCCACAGCTGACCGTGGGTCAGGCACAGGCAGGACCAGAGCGCGAAGTTGCGCAGACCGCTGCCCTCACGGCGGCGGAAGTCGTCGTAGGCGATCCGCCGGGCCGAGCGCATGCCGGACTCGTGGATGAGCCGCAGAGCCTCGATCTTCAGCGGCCAGATGGCGTTGCGGTCCACGATGCCGGATGATTCCGCGGCGGCCTGCGCCTGCCGCCGGAGCGCCTTGATCCGCATCCGCACGGAGCGGCCGAGGGTGGCGTACTCCTCGATCGCCTCGGGACGGATGTAGATCGGGTTGATGAAGCGGCGGCTCGCCGGGAGGTAGGGCGAGGGCTCCATCGGGGGGACGGGCTGGGCGGCGTGAAGCGGGTTGATCAGCACGTAGCCTGCGAACTGCTTGGTGCCGGACCAGGTGATCAGGTCCGCGAGGTCCGCGAGGTCACCGATCCCCCAGGACTGCCGCGAGGTCACCGAATACAGCTGCGTGCCGTAGCCCCAGATCCGCTGGTTGCGCATCGCGGGAGGGAAGCCGACGAACGACGGAGTGACGATCAACGAGCCCGTGTGCACGCCGGTGTCCGTGTGCGCCACCACGTGGTGGTAGCCGGTGGGAAGATCCTCGCCCAGCCAGAACGTGGCCTCCCCGATGGCGACCCCGTCCACCCACCGGTCCGGTGCGAAGTTCTCGGACTGCCACGCGGGGCGCGTCTCACCCGATTCGAGGCGCACCTGGACCCGGACCTGCGTGCCGGCGGGGACGTGGATCGCCACGTGCACGCCGCGCCCCTCCTCCACGACGGTGCAGGAGGGGACGGTGCGCAACCAGCGCTCGTCCTCCAGCCTGGTCAGTGCTGCGGCTGCCGTCTCTGGCGTGCCGGCGTCGACGTCGAAGGCGGCGAGCACGGACACGATGGTTTCGGCCGGAATGGGCACGTGGCGGCCCTTCCAGTCCCAGAACTCCTGGGCGATGCCGAAGCGCTCTGCCAACTGGGTCAGGCCGGGGTGGAGGTCATTCACGATGAGGGCCCCTTAGCGGATCTTGAGGACGTGTGTTCTGGCGATCATGTCACCGAGCGTCTGCTTCTCGCGCGTGAACGCGGCGAAGAGTCCGTTGATCACCCAGATCACCTCGTAGAGGACGGCGCTGACGATCCCACGGACCGCCGCCGTGCCCCAGTCCAGCTTGGAGTCCGCGGGGGCGCCCGCCTTGACCACCCGTAGCCCCAGCGCCAACTGGCCGACGGTGGCGCTGAGTGTGCCGTACAGGACCGTCCGGTACGCAGCCATCAGGGCGGCCCCCAGGATGGCGCTGTAGAGCATCGCTGTCCAGAAGTCGTCGCCGGGGAGCGGCAGATCGCCGACGGGGTTCTCCGCGAACACGGTGAGGTCCCGCTGCCAGCGCAGGAGCGCCACCTCGAGCGCAGCGTTGAGACCGAGGGCGCCCGCGACGATCTGGGTGAGGATGCCCAGGAGGATGGAGTCGATGATGAAACCGAGCACGCGCCACCCGAAGCCCGCGTAGGGACGCTCCTGCTGGTAGCGCGTGTCCCCCATAGGCGTGCCGTAGCCCGGTTGTGCGCCGTAGCCCGGTTGCGCGCCGTAGGACTGCTGCGGGTGGGGCTGCGGATGCGATGGCGGCGGACTGTGCGGGTCCCGCGTGGCCTGGGACCAGGCGATACCGTCCCAGAAGCGCTCGCCTCCGGAGCCGGCCGGGTCTGGGTACCATCCTGCGGGCGGCTGCTGGGGGGTGTAGGTCATGGGTCCAAGGATGCCACGAGCAACTCGTTGCGGATGCGCCCGATCCGCCTGCTGACGACGATGGCAGCCACCGATGCGACGCTGAGGACCAGCAGCGGCACCGAGTAGGCCAGCTTCGGCGGCTCGACCATCAGCAGCGCGGTGTAGAGGCCACCGGCCAGCGCGGTGATCACCGCGTTGCCCACGGACTCGGCCACCTGCATCGAGGACTGGTTGCGGCCCTGCTGGAAGGCCGACGACAGACTCATCACGGCCACCGCCGAGCTGGGCATGGTCAGGCCCATGCCGAGACCGCCCACGATCCAGGCGCCCAGCCCCACCCATAGCGGGAGGGCCGGCCACCAGGCGAAGGCGGTGATCGCCGCGATGCCCACCGTCGAGCAGGCCGCACCCCAGGTGACGTAGGAGTCGCGGTGCAGGCGCACCCACGCCTGGGACTGCAGCCAGGAGCCGAGGGTCCATCCGATGCTGCCGACGGTGAGCGCCAACCCCACCTCGAACGGGGTGAGCCCGCGCAACTGCTGGAGGGTGACCAGCAGGATGGTCTCGGCGGCGAAGAAGGATCCGGCCTGGATGGCCCGGGCGAGCACCACGCTGGGGATTCCCGGCCCCACGCCGAGGGTCCCGGGCGCGAGGATCCTCGGAAGACCCCACACCAGCGCCGCAACGCCCAGCACGGCTGAGGCCGCGCTCAGCCAGCCGAGGTCCTGCCCGGCCAGCAGGATGAACGAGGGCCCCAGCGTGACCGCCACCGTGGGCCACACTGCGATGGGCGCGACGGCGTCCTCTCCCGCGCGGAACCGCGCCTGGACGCTGCGCAGGCCCGGTCCGGTCATGAGGAACGCGACCACCACCAGCGGAAGCATGGTGGCGAACACCAGGCGCCAGTCGTACTGCGTCAGCCACGCCGCGAACGGGGGGCCGATGAAGGCCGGCAGCAGCCAGCAGAACGAGACCAGGGCCATCACGCGGGGCCGGTCGCGGGGCTCGAACCCATGCGCCACGGTCACCGACAACGTGAGGTTGAGTGCCCCCGCCCCGAGGCCCTGCACCACGCGGGCCGCCAGCACCACCCACACCGTCGGCGCGAGCCAGCCGAGGATCAGGCCGACGGCGAAGAGGGCGAAGCCCGCGTACATCGGCAACGCCGGACCGCGCGTGTCGGCCACCCGGCCACTGACGATGGTGGCCAGCAGCATGCCCGAGATCATGGTGGTGAACGCCCAGGGGTACAGGTGGGCGGAGTTGAACGACTCCATGATGGTGGGGATCGCGGTGGCCAGCCCGATGGACTGGAAGGCCACCGAGAAGACCGACAGCATGATGCCGACGATGAGCATGCGTTGCCCAGACCCGGTCATTGCCCACCTCCGCCGACTAGTGCCCTGCGCCAGAAGTTCGTTGATGGGTGGCGGTGTCCCAGGGGATGGATCGCAAGGCCGACGAGCGAAGTAGCACTTGGTCGTTCGTCGAGTGAGGAGAACGCGGCGAGGCGCCGCTGGGGGGCCGTCAATCGCAGCGAGCTTCTGGCGCAGGACACTAGCATAGGGGGCATGACTGAGCTCGCCCCCGGATCACAGACCGTCACTCAGGAGCGCACTGAGCTGTTCGAGGACGGCGACCAGGACCGCTTCTCGCACTACGTGCCCAAGGAGAAGCTGGTGGCCGCCATGGTCAACGGCACCCCCGTCGTGGCGCTCTGCGGCAAGGTGTGGGTGCCGACGAAGAACCCCGAGAAGTTCCCCGTCTGCCCGGAGTGCAAGGAGATCTGGCAGTCCATGAACCCCGGCGAGTGAGCCTGCCTCAGTAGCGGTAGCTGTCCGGCTTGAACGGGCCGTACGGGTCCACCCCGAGGTAGCCGGCCTGCTTGTCGGTGAGCGTGGACAGCTCCACCCCGAGGGCGGCCAGGTGGAGCCGGGCCACCTCCTCGTCGAGGTGCTTCGGCAGCGTGTACACGCCGACGGGGTACTCGTCGGTCTTGGTGAACAGCTCGATCTGGGCGAGCACCTGGTTGGTGAACGAGTTGCTCATCACGAACGACGGGTGGCCGGTGGCGTTGCCGAGATTCAGCAGCCGGCCCTCGCTCAGGACAAGGACCGAGTGCCCGTCCGCGAAGCGCCACTCGTGCACCTGCGGCTTGATCTCGATCTTCTCCACATCCGAGCGCGACTCCAGGCCAGCCATGTCGATCTCGTTGTCGAAGTGGCCGATGTTGCCGACGATGGCCTGGTGCTTCATCCTGGCCATGTCGTCGGCGGTGATGACGTCGCAGCAGCCGGTGGCGGTGATGAAGATGTCCGCCCGCTCCACCACCGAGTCGAGCGCCGCCACCTGGTAGCCGTCCATCGCGGCCTGGAGGGCGCAGATGGGGTCCACCTCGGTGACGATGACGCGGGCGCCCTGGCCGCGCAGCGACTCGGCGCAGCCCTTGCCGACGTCTCCGTAGCCGAACACCACGGCCACCTTGCCGCCGATCAGGACGTCGGTGGCCCTGTTGATGCCGTCGATGAGGGAGTGCCGGCAGCCGTACTTGTTGTCGAACTTGGACTTGGTGACCGAGTCGTTGACGTTGATGGCCGGGAACAGCAGCGTGCCCTCTCGGAACATCTCGTAGAGGCGGTGGACGCCGGTGGTGGTCTCCTCGGTGACGCCCTTGACGGAGTCCGCGAGCGCCTGCCAGTCCACGACGCCCTGCGCCTGGCGCAGCGTGTCCAGGACGACGCGCCACTCCTGGGGGTCGCGGTCGGCGGCTTCGGGGACTGCGCCGGAGCGCTGGGCCGCGACGCCCTCATGCACCAGCAGCGTGGCGTCCCCGCCGTCGTCGAGGATCATGTTGGGCTGACCGCCGTCCGGCCACTGCAGGATCTGGCGGGTGCACCACCAGTACTCCTCCAGCGTCTCTCCCTTCCAGGCGAAGACGGGAATCCCTGCGGCGGCGATGGCTGCAGCCGCGTGGTCCTGCGTGGAGAAGATGTTGCACGACGCCCACCGCACCTCGGCGCCCAGCGCCACGAGGGTCTCGATGAGGACCGCCGTCTGGATGGTCATGTGCAGGGATCCGGCGATCCTGGCACCGGCCAACGGCCGGCTGGTGCCGTAGCGTTCCCGCATTGCCATCAGGCCGGGCATCTCGTGCTCGGCGAGGGTCATCTCCCTGCGGCCGAAGTCGGCAAGGGACAGGTCAGCTACGCGAAAATCCACGCCGCCACTCTACCCGGCCGACGGGGCCTCCCCCGACGCGGCGATGTGGGCCAGTGCGAGGTCGTAGCCACCCACCCCGCAGCCGATGATGATGCCCTGGGCCTTGGCCGAGAGCACGCTGTGCTGGCGGAACTCCTCGCGGCCGTGGACGTTGGAGATGTGGACCTCGACGTAGCTGGGCACCAGGGCGGCCGCGTCTGCCACCGCGTAGGAGTAGTGGGTCCAGGCCCCCGCGTTGAGCACGACGGGGGCACCGGCGTCGGCAGCCTCGTGCAACCACGCGATCATCTCGCCCTCATGGTCCGTCTGGCGCACCTCTACGTTCAGCCCCATGCCCCGTCCCGACTCGACGAGGTGGGCCGCCAGTTGAGCGTGGGTGGTGGCGCCGTAGACCTCCGGCTGCCGGGTGCCGAGCCGGCCGAGGTTGGGACCATTGAGGACGAAGACCGTGCGCATGGCGTTAGTCTGCCAGCCCGATCTCAAGGTAGGCGGCGCCGTAGAGCCCGCGCTGCAGGAGGGTGACATAGCGCTCCACGTCGCTGAGGGCCAGGTCCGCGTCCCCGGAGGACAGTCGTGCCACCCGGGCTCCGACGGACTCGGCGCGGGCCGCCAGCCGTTCGGCCACGTCGCTGAGGCGATCGGTCAGCTTGTCGTCGTCGAGCAGGACCAGGCACGGCTGGGCCTCGGCGTCGCCCTCGAGGGGATCCGCGAACGGGTCCTTCGGCTTGACCGCGCGCAGCAGGGTGTCGAGCTCGGAGGCATCTGCTGCCAGGGCGGGCCTGCCGGAGGCGCGGCGGACGGCCTCGGCGATCCTGCGCGAGGCCCGGCCTGCCAGCACCGTGCCGCCCCAGATCAGCGGCAGTGTGTCCGCCAGGTTCAGCGCCATCTCTTTCCCCGGATTCACCGACAGGTCCCGGCCGGGAGCGCACGCCTCCGCCACCAGGTCCGCGGCATCTGCCACGTGGCCGGTATGCACGGCGGGCCCGAGCCCGAGGTCGCCCAGCAGCGACAACACCCCCACCGCGGCGGCCAGGGAATCCGGCTCCAAGGTGGGGATGAGCGTGGTGGCAGAGGAGGAGGTCAGCTGCGCCAGGCGCGAATCCATCGGTGCCGCGACGATCATCATCGAGCCGCGGCGCATGGCCTCCGCGGCGCACTGCAGCACCCATTCGGGGGTGTCGTGATCGCCCAGCACGACGGTGAGGTCCAACGGCCCCACCCACGCGGGGAGCCCTGGGCCGGGCCACGCCATGAACGGCACCGGGCAGGCCACCTCCAGCACGGCGCGCACCAGGCGGGCCTCCGTGCCGAGCGCCAGAATGCCGCGGGGCCTGTCAGCCCGCTCCAGATGGCCGACCGGTTCCGACAGTGCCGCGCGCCGGATCCTCGCCCCGGCCGACGCCAGCCGACGGAGACCCTCATGCGCCTCGAGGCCCGGGTCCTCCAACCTCGAGTCGTCGAAGAACTGCCCGTTCACAGCGTGCTGCGGGCCTGGTCGATCAGGAGCACGGGGATGTTGTCCCGTACGGGGTAGGCCAGGCCGCACGCCTGGTTGGTGCACACCAGCTCGTGCGCGTCGTAGTCCACGGCGAACTTCGCGTGGCACGCGGGGCACGCCGCCACCGCCATGAACTCGGGCGAGAGTTCCATCGTGTTTTCTGCCATCGTCCTTGACCTCCCTTGGTTCTCGGTTCGAATCTACCCGGCCCGGACGAGCCCGAGCACCTCGTCGCGCAGGGCGAGCATCGTGGCCTCGTCGCGGGCCTCCACATTGAGTCTGAGCAGGGGCTCGGTGTTGCTGGACCGCAGGTTGATCCACCACCCGGCCTCAGGGTTGCGGACGCTGAGGCCGTCCACCCGGTCCGCCACGCCCCGGCCCTCGAAGGCGGCCGCCACGCGAGCCGTGCACGCGCCGGCGTCGGTGACGGTGGAGTTGAGCTCGCCGGAGCGGTGGTAGCCGTCGAAGACCGCCGCCAGCGCGGACAAGGGCTGGTCCGCACGCCTGACCAGCTCGATCAGGTGGAGAGCGGCCAGCATTCCGGTGTCCGCGGACCAGAAGTCACGGAAGTAGTAGTGGGCGGAGTGTTCGCCGCCGAACACCGCCCCGGTCTCGGCCATCAGCGCCTTCACGTAGGTGTGGCCGACCATCGACTGCTCCACCCGCCCGCCGTGGCGGGCCACGGCCTCGCCGACGCACCAGGACGTGATGGTGTTGGTGACGATCGTGGAGCCGGGATGCTTGGCCAGCTCCGCCACCGCGATCATGGCGGTGACCACCGACGGGTCCACCACGCCTCCGAGCTCGTCGATGATGAAGCAGCGGTCCGCGTCTCCGTCGAACACCAGGCCCAGGTCCGCGCCGTGTTCGAGGACGGCGCGCTGCGCGTCCACCAGGTTCTCCGGCTCCAGCGGGTTGGCGGGATGGTTGGGGAAGGTGCCGTCGAGCTCCAGGTAGAGACCCACCACGTCCAGCCCGCGTCCCGCCAGCGCGGTGAGCGCGGTGTGTCCGGCCATGCCGTTTCCTGCGTCCACGACGACGGTCAGCTCGCGATCCCCCGTCGGCGGGACCAGATCCCCCAGCTTGTCCGCGTAGGGCTCGAGGGCGTCAAGCTCGCGGTAGCCGCCCGTGGGCTCGGGGCCGAGGACAACGGTGGCGGCGACGTCCCGAAGGCGGGCCATGAAGTCCGCCGGCACCGGCCGCGCGTCCGCCAGGCAGAACTTGATGCCGTTGTAGGTGCTGGGGTTGTGGCTGGCGGTGAACTGGACGCCAGGGAGGCGCAACCAGCCGGAGGCGAACCACAGCTCGTCGGTGGAGCTGAGACCGATGTCCACCACCGAGGCCCCGGCACGCCGGGCGCCGTCGGCGAAGGCGAGCGAGAGCTCGCGGCCCAGGGTGCGCATGTCGCGGCCCAGCACGAACTCGTCAGGGCCGAGCAGCTCGACGAACGCGGCGCCGAGCGCCCGGGCGCCGTCGACGTCCCACTCGGGAGCATGGCCGACGACGATGCCACGGATGTCGTTGGCCTTGAAGATCTGCGGGGCTAGCACGCGGGCCAGCCTATCTCCTGGAGCGGTGCGGCTCAGTCGATCGTCGGCACGAGGCGCAGGTGCCCGCCGCGACCACCTGGCGGCAGCTCCGGGGCTGCAGGGAGGGGTGCCGGGACCGGGTCGTCGTGACGCAGCCCGATGGCGCGCACGGCATCGGCCAGGGCCATGAGATCGTCCGACGGGACGTCCGGGGCGGGCCCGCGACCGTCGAGCGGGAGCCGGATGACCTCCCAGCCCTTGGGGACGCTGGTGCGCTCGGCGTGGACGGCGCACAGATCGTAGGAGCCGGGCTCCGCGGCCAACGCGAGCGGCCCCAACACGGCCGTGGAGTCGGCGTAGACGTAGGTCAGCGTGGCGAGGGCGGGGGCCACGCACGCGGTCCTGGAACATCTGCGCACGGGCTGACGCTACCCGACCACGGGCTAGGGTGGCGGCATGCCACGCAGACGAGACCGGCACGGGCGCGGGATTCGCGGCCCCCTGGCCACCCCCAATCAGTGGACCGGCACAGCCGTGCCGTTGAGCCGGCCCTCCCGCGTGGACTTCTTCAACGACTGCGTCACCTCCGCCATGGCCGCCATCGCGGCGGTGGCCCCGGACGCGCTGAACGGCATCGTCGTGGGCGTGGAGGAGGTGCCGCACCTGAATGTGGCCTGGTCCGGTGACCGCGTGCCGCTCTCGGCCGCCCTGGAGTCCAGCCGGGGCCGGAGGGCGCAGATCGTGATCTTCGAGCGTCCGCTGGAGCATCGGTCATCCTCGCGCAGCCAGCTGCGTCGACTGGTGCACCGCACCATCGTCGAGCAGCTGTCGACGCTGACGGGTCGCAGCATCGACGAGCTGGTGGGCGGCGCCTCCTGGGACGACGAGGACTGAGCAGCTCGGTCAGCGCAGCGCGGGGCGCAGCTCTGCAGGCAGGGTCTGCACCTCTGCGACCGCGGCTGGGCCGACGGGAACCACCACGGTGCCCTCCGGTGTCACCGACACGGCAGCGGCGAGCACCTCGGCGTCCGAGGTGACGGAGACCACCACTGGCCCGCCCTCCGGGACCGGCACCGTGACGCTCTGGCCTGGCCCGATGCTGACCTGCTGGTTGGTGGTCTCTCCCCCGACGGGGGTGAGGCCGACGTCCGCGGTGAGTGTGTCCGATCGGCCGGGGTTGCTCAGCAGCAGGGTCCCCGCCCCGGGGACCAACCCTGTCAGGTCCGTGCCTGGCGCCTCAGCCACGACGGTGGCTCGGGCGCCCGTCGCTCCGGTGACGAGCGCCGCCCCCACCGCGACCGTCGACGTGACCCGCACAGCCGTCGGCTCCCCTGCCAGGGGTGCCGTGAGGTCGATCGAGATGGTGCTCATGGCCGGGATGGAGAGCGAATCGGCCACCGCGGGCACGTACGGCCCTGCCGGCCCCATGCCCTCGATGGACACCTCCGTGCGGTTCTCCGTGGGGTTGCTCACCAGGAGCCGCGACGAGGTGGCGCCCCCCGGGGCGCCGGTGAGCAGGTGCTCGGTGGCCACCGTGGTGGGCGGCGCGAACTGCGTGGGGCGGCCCTCCACCGCAGCGGCGATGAGCGCCACGCGGCCCTGACTGGTACTGAACGCGACGCCGACCGGCCCGGCCGGCGCCAGCACCGACAAGGCGACCCTCCTGCTGACGCCTGGCGCCAGGGCGATCCCCCGGGCCCCCACTGCGGTCACCTCGCCGTCGGGGCCGAGGAGGGTGAGATCCACCGCGGCCGCGCCGGGGTCCGTGTTGACCAGGATGAGCTCCGTGGCGGCGGGGTCCGCGACGAGCACCATCCCGGCGGTCGCCGGGGTGCCGCACGGCGCGAAGGCGCGCTGCGGCTCCTCGACGAGGACGCCCGCCGCAATCGTGTCCTCAGCACGGAGGCCCACCGACCCTGTCACAGGCTCGGCCACCGGTGCGGTGACGGCGCGCTCGGCCCCGTCGAGCCCCGTGACGCTGAGCTCACCGGAGCCACTGACGAGGACTTGACCTGCGGGGATGCAGGTCAACGCCGTGCTTCGGGGAAGCTCGATCACCTCGGCGGCCGGCTTCCGGAGCGGGCTGATCAGCGCCAACCCGACAGCCACGGCCACCACCAGCATGAGGGCCGCCAACGACACGCCCAGTCTGCGGATCATTCCTGCCCCCTCCGCGCCACGGTGGCCGCACCCAGCGTGGGGGCCGCCAGGATCGCCAGGACCGCCGCGACGGCGAGCTGGACGGCGAAGCGCCACGGATGCGGCCGCGGCTGCACGGCCACCTCGCCCGCCGACTGGCCCAGGTCGAAGGTCAGGCGGTCCGCGCCGTCGATCCGCTGGAGAGGCCGTCCGTCGAGGGTGGCCTGCCAGTCCGCGTCCGGTGGCTCCGCGACCACCAGTCTGCGCCCGGCGGCACCCTCCTCCACGCGGCCCTGCACCAACGGCTCGGCGGTCTCGCCGTCGACGACCTGAGACCTGGACACGAGGCCGAGCACGGTCCAGACCACCGTCTCGGCGTCCGCCGCTGCGCTGGTCATTCCCGCCGCGTTGTCCAGGGCAGCCCTCAGCTCGGGGTCGAAGCCCCGCAGCCAGACGTGCGAGGTCCCCAGCGCGGTCAGCTGCTGGGCCACGTCGTCTGGCACCGCCCCGGTGGAGAAGGCCTGGACCAGGGCGCGGAACTCGGCGGAGAAATCCCCAGCCGGATTGCGTTCGCCGGTGCCCCACTGGGGTTGGCGGGCGTCAACGACATTCCACGCGAGGGCACCGTCGTCGGTGAGTTCGATCATGAGGGCCCGGGTGTCGCGCGGGGAGTCCAGCACGTCACGCACGTAGCCGGGGAGCGCCGAGGCGGTGTCGTCCACGGGCCCGTTGAAGCCCACCCCAGCCCACACCCCGGCGGCCAGCAGGCCGCTCACGCCCAGCGCAACAGCCGAGCGGGTCAGAGCCGCGCCACCAAGCTCGGCCGCCACCACGGGCGCGAGCAGCGCCGCCACCACGAGCAGCGCCCACGGGGACAGGAGGACCCGGGCGGTGCCGCCATCGACGGTGACCACCAGCCGCGACAGCAGAGTCCCGATCACCAGCGGGGCGGCGATCCCGGCGATCGCCCACCGCCAGGCCGTGCCGGAGAGCCGCGCCAGGGCCACGACGGCGACGAGGGCCAGCACGGCGAAGAAGGTCACGTTGGCCCACAGCGGCAGCCCCGAGGGGAGGATGCGGCCCACCACCAGTGCGAAGGACGCCGGCGGGAAGTCCGGCCACGCATTCGGATCCACCCCGGTGAAGAGGCGGCCGGGGTGCGCGACGAGATGCCCCAGCCAGGGGGCGAAAAACACCCAGGCCGGCAGGACGCCGACGGCGACGTCCGCCACGCGGGAGCGTTCGCGCACGGCCCAGCCGACGGCGGCGAGGGTGGCCAGCACCAGCAGCACCGGCCACACGAGCGAGGCGATGACCAGCCAGAAGGCGGCGCCCGCCGGCGCCCGGAGCCGCTCCGCCCCGGCGGCCTCGTTGCGGACGACGGCGTGCACCGCCCTGGCCAGCAACGGCCCGACCACGGCCAGCACCATGCCGCTGACGTCGCCGGCGGTGACGAGGCCCAGCAGGATGGTGGCACCGGCCCACGCCGCCGA
Organism: Tessaracoccus luoxuelianae; assembly: GCF_054483915.1. Classification (NCBI taxonomy): domain Bacteria; kingdom Bacillati; phylum Actinomycetota; class Actinomycetes; order Propionibacteriales; family Propionibacteriaceae; genus Tessaracoccus; species Tessaracoccus luoxuelianae. The sequence goes on from NZ_CM137013.1 coordinate 2,736,872, forward strand.
GACGGCCGCCCCGACCGCGGGCGTCACGCCGAGCCGGCGCAGCAGCGCCAGCGCGGACAGCCCCGCCAGCAGCGGGGTGGCGAGCAGGGCCAGGAAAGCGAACCAACCCGGGCTGCCCAGACCGGCCAGCGAGGCGACCGCCGCGACACCCATCCAGGGCGCCTCACCGCTCAGGTACGCCTCCCACACCGCGCCGATCGACCCCGGGGCCGGAAGCAGACCGCCCCCGGAGACCGCGCCGAGGCCGAGCAGGGTACGGCCGGCCGCGACCGCCGCGACGGCGAGCAGGACCAGCAGCGCGGTCACCGGAGAGATCACCCGGCGGCGCACCGGCCCTCCGGCGAAGTCGTCGCCGGTCAGGTCGTCGAGGGTGGTGTCGGCCTCCCGCAGATCCCGGAACCTCTCCGAGACCCCGGCGCCCAGCTTGTCGACGGCGTGGCGCAGCGGCCAGAAGCGGTTGGGGAGCAGGTCGTCGGGGGTGAGGTCCTCCTCCGGCAGCCGGGCCGCCAGCGCGGCCGTGACCTCGCCGCTGCCCAGGTAGCGGCGTATCGCCGCCAGCTCGGCGCCTGCGTGTCCTGGGGATTTGGCCAGGAGGAAGCCCAGCGCCCGCAGCGTCGAGCCCACCGCGACACCCGCGCGGGAGGCGCCCCGCGCCCCGGCCACCCGGAGCGCCGCCAGCCGGTCGTCCTCGTGCGGGTGCAGGTCCGAGGGACGCTCTCCGGTGCGGCCGGCGCGACGGTGCACCAGCGCGGCGGCGGGCCAGGTCAGCACGCGGTAGCCGACGGCGTTGGCGCGCCACCCCAGGTCCACGCCGTCGCGGTGACGGGCCACCTCGGGAGCCAGTCCGCCGATCTCGCGCCACACCTCGCCCCTGACCAGCATGCCGGCGGTGGACCCGCCCAGGACCTCGCGAGGCTCGGTCTGCTGCTGGTCCACGTCGCCCTCCTCCACCAGCGGCACGCGCTGCCCCCCGGGGGTGATGGCCTGCCCCACCTCCGAGAGGGTGTCGGGGTAGTTGCGCCGCTTGGGCTCGAGGAGCTTCGGCACCACCACGTCGGCCTGACGGGCGCCGTCGAGGAGGTGGGCGAGGGTGTCGGGGTGGGGAGATGAGTCGTCGTGCAGCAGCCAGATCCACTCAGGCTCGGACTCCGCGAGCGCCAGGCTCACCGCCTCGCCGAAGCTGCTGCCCGCGTCTGCGTCCACCAGTTCATCCAGGACGCCCTCGGCGACCGCGCGCAGCACCAGGTCTCTCGAGTCGTCGACCGATCCGGTGTCCACCGCGACGATCCTGCCCGGCCGGGGATCAAGGCGGGCCAGGGCGAGTAGTTGACGGGGAAGCCATTCCGCCGCGTCGTGGACCACCATCACGGCGGTCACCGCAGCGGGTTCGATGAGTGGGGTCTCCCCGGCCGGATCCTCGGAATCGATCCAGGACCAGAGATCCTCGAGGCGTCCGTGCTGCGGTTCGTCAGTCACACTGTCCTCCCGGACCTGGGATTAGCCGGCCGCGCGCTTCAGCTTCCGGCGTTCGCGCTCGGAGAGGCCGCCCCAGATCCCGAAGCGCTCGTCGTGGCCCAAAGCGTACTCGAGGCATTCGGTGCGGACGGTGCAGTTCTGACACACCCGCTTGGCTTCGCGGGTGGAGCCGCCCTTCTCCGGGAAGAAGGCCTCGGGGTCCGTTTGCGCGCACAGCGCGTCAGCCTGCCACGAGAAGGCTCCGTCGTCTCCGAAGAGATCGATGGTCTCATCCACCGTCGCCTCCCTTCGTTGTTGTGAATTACACACGAGTGATTTTGATCGGTCAAGCCGATCAGGCGAATTGGTCCCCCGCATTCTCCCGCACGAGGGCCACCAGCTCCTTCACGCGCTCCGAATCGGCGAGCGGCGCCACCAGGGTGGCGGTGGGTGTGGAGACCACGAGGCAGTCGCGGAGTCCGATGGTGCCGAGCACGTGCCCGGCGCCCGTGGTGTTGATGAGGACGCATCCCTGCGAGTCCAGCGTGACGGTGGCTCCGTCGACGGCGTTGCCGTGCTCGTCCTGGGTCAGGAGCCCGGCCAGCGAGACGAAACCACCCACGTCGCGCCAGTCGATCGCCAGGCCGACGCTCACCACCTCGGCGTCGGTGCGGCCGAGGGAGGCGGGCTCCATCACGGCGTAGTCCACTGAGATCTTCTGCAGCGTGGGGAAGATCTCGTCGAGGAGCCCCGGATCGGCGACGATGGCGCGCACCTTGGCGGCGGTGTCCGGGAGCAGCTGGTCCAGCTGACCCAGCAGTGTCGCGGCCCGCCACACGAACATGCCGGCGTTCCACCAGTACTCGCCGGTGGCCAGGTACTGCTCGGCCACCTCCCGCGAGGGCTTCTCCTTGAACTCCGCCACCCGGTGCACCCCGGGGAAACCGTCGAGCTCCTCGGCGCGGTGGAGGTAGCCGTAGCCGGTATGGGGCGAGGTGGGCAACACGCCGAGGGTCACCAGCGCATTCGGCCGCTGCTCGGCCACCTCGAACGCCAGTGCGAGGCTGCGCTGGAACTCCTCGACGGGCGTGATCACCTGATCCGCGGTGACCATGGCCACCACCGCCTCGGGGTCCCTGTCCGCGACCACCGCTGCGGACCAGGCCACCGCGTTGAGCGAATCGCGGCCCTCAGGTTCCCCCAGGATGTTTCCGGCGGCCAGTCCGGGCAGCTGCCGGGCCACATCCTCGGCGTAGGCGCGTCCCGTGCACACCAGGATGCGCTCCGGCGGCACCAGGCCGACGAGCCTCTCGTAGGCCAGCCGCAGCAGCGAGGACCCTCCGAAGAGCTCCAGCAGCTGCTTGGGCCTGCCCTGCCTGGACAGCGGCCAGAGGCGGGTGCCGGATCCACCGGCCATGATGACGACGTAGCGCATGGTGGGAGGCTAGCGAATCCGGAGGGGCCAAGGCCCCCAATAGGATCGGTCCATGCTCATCAGCGCCCTCCGCCGTCGCGTCGCCCGTCAGGGCTCGCAGCCCCTCCTCACCTACTACGACGGGCACGACGGCTCCCGGATCGAGCTGTCGGCCGTCACGTTCGCCAACTGGGTGGACAAGACCGCCAACCTCATCGCGGACCTGGGCCACGACGACGGCGAGCCGATCGACGTGGCGCTCGCCGAGACCCACCCGGCGCACTGGGTGACGTTGGTGTGGGTGGCCGCGGCGTGGCAGCGCGGCTGCCCGGTCAACCCGGGGATCTCGGGCGCGGAGCTGCTGGTGGTGGGTCCGGGCGACGACCGCCGCGCGGCCACGACGGTGGCGTGCTCGCTGCACCCGCTGGGGCTGGGTTTCCCGGTGGCCCCTGACGGCGCGGTGGACTTCCGGGAGGCGATGGCGCAGCCGGATGCCCACGACCTCTCCCCGCTCGGCGAGTCGACGGTGTGGGACGGCGCCCCTGTGCCGGCGACGGCGCCCAGAGACGGACGGCTTCTGCTCCTGGATCCGCCCGCGGGCTGGGCCACCGTGGCCGGGGCGCTCGTGGCGCCCGTCCAGGGGTCCGGCTCGACGGTGGTGGCAGTGGGGGTGTCGCGGGAACGGGCGGCCGAGATCGCCGCCGCGGAGCGCGCGCTACTGATCTGAGGGCTGCTCCGCCTCGTCCGCCTGCGGCTGGGCCTCCGCCTCGGCCTCGGACTCCGGCTCAGGATCCGGCTCCGGGTCCGGGTCCACCGCCGCGAGGACCGCTCCCCCACCGAGGGTGGCCAGCATCTGACGCACATTGGACAGCTGGGAGGTGATCGAATCGCGGCGCTGGGTCACAGCGGCCAGTTCGCGGTCCGAGTCACGGCGGATGCGATCCGCCCGCGTCCGGGCCTCGCTCACCAACGCGTCGGCCTCACGCTCGGCCTTGACGCGCACGGCCTCGGCCTGCGAGGAGGCGTCTGAGATGATGCGCTGCGCCTCGTTCTCGGCTGCCTGAAGGTTCTCCTCGGCCGCCCGGAGCTGATCGTCGCGCTGGCCCATGGCCGCCGCGAAGTCCGCTGCCGCGGCATCGCGCCGCTCGGCGAGCGTCCGCTCGAAGTCCGCGGCGGCCTGGGCGGCCCTTGCCTGCTGGGACTCGTAGACGGCCTCTGCCTCCTCACGGCGGGTGGCGGCCTCGCGGTCCGCGTGGTCCAGCAGCTCGTCGGCGCGACGCTGGGCGCCGGTGAGGCGCGCCTCCGCGTCGGCCTCGGCGGAGGATCGGGTGTCCACCGCGTAGCGGTCAGCCTCGACGGCGGTGGCCTGCGCGATCCGGGTGGCCTCCTCGATCCGGGCGGCGGCCTCCTCCTGCGCGGCGCGGCGGGTGTCGTCGGCCTCCTCCTCGGCGAGGGAGAGGATCTGGCCCACGCGCTCGCCGAGCTCGGCGAAGGTGGGCCGCGAGGCCACGTGCTGGGCGCGGGCGGCCTCCTCGGCCCGGGCCTGCGCCTCGGCGAGGCGGGCTTCAAGAGCGGCCCGCTCCTGGCCGGCCTCCCGCAGCTGGACGCTCAGCTCACCCAGCTCGGCCCTGGCCGAGTCCAGGGCCTGCTGCAACGTGGCGATCTCGGCGTCGACCTGGGACGGCTCGTAGCCGCGCAGCACGGTACGGAAACTGGGTGTGGTCATGATTCCTCGCTGGGGGTGGGGGTGGTTCCTGGGACGGAAAGTGCTTCGATGACGCCGGAGAGGCTGCTGAGCTGCGCGGTGATGTTATCTCGGCGGCGGGTGAGCCGCGCAACCTCGTCGCGGGCGGACGCGACTGTCTCGCGGGCCCCGGATCGGAGCGCCTCGGCCTCGGTGCGGGCTTCGGCGAGCAGCCTCACCGCCTCCTCGCGGGTGGCACGGGTGCGCTCGAAGGAGGCGCGTTGCGAACGCTCCAGATCCGCTGCCAGCGTCTCGCGCACCAGAGCGGCCGTGGTCTCGGCCTCCGCGCTTCGTTCCTCGGCGCGGCGCACGATCGCTTCGGCCTCGCGTCTGGCCCGGTCCAGCGAATCGGTTGCCCTCGTCTCGGCGTCTGCACGGGTGCGAGTGGCGTGGTCTGCGGCGGCGCGCAGCTCGGCTTCGGCCCGCGCCCGGATGTCGGCGGCGTCCACCTCGGCGGATCGGATGCGTTGCCGGGCCACCTCGACGGCACGGTCCGTGGTCCGCGCGAGCTTGGCCCGCAGTTCCCTGGACCGGGTTGCGTTGGCCAGGTGGGAATCGCGGGTGGAGCGGGCGATGTCGGCCTTGGCTCCATCGAGCAGCGCGGAGACTGTGGTGCGGGCCCAGGCCAGCTGCGCGGCCGCGTCGGCCAGCTGGGCCTGCGAGCGACTCTCCGCGTCGTCGATCAGGCGGGCGGCCTGCGCGGCACCCGCCTCACGCTGGATCTCCACCTCTGCCGCGGCGTCGGCGCGGACCCTGGCCGCCTCGTCGCGCGCCTCCCGGAGCAGGTCGTCCACCTCTGCCGCGCTGCGCCGCGCCTCGGCCTCGGCGTCCGCGCGCACCTTGGCAGCGTCCGCGTCGGCCTGGGCGGCCTGCTCGGCCAGTTCCCGCTCGAAGGCCCGGCGTTCGCGCTCCAGTAGCGCGTCGTGCTCCGCGCGGCGCCGCTCTGACTCCTCGCGGATTCGTCCCGTCTCTGCCTCCGCCTCGGCCACGAGCTCAGCCGCTTGCCGGCGCGCGGCCGCGACCTCCGCCTCAGCCTCGGCGCGGGCGTCGCCGATCACCTCATCGGCTGCGCGCTGCGCGGACTCGGTGATCCGGCCGGCCTGGTCCGCAGCCTCGGTGAGGGCCCGTTGCGCGTCCGCGCGGGCATCGTCGAGCCGGTGACGGACGAACTCGAGTTCGCCTGCCGCCTCGTCGCGCTCCCGGAGGAGGCCGGCGAGTTCCTGCCTGGAGCGCGCCACATCAGCCTCGGCCTCCTCGCGGACCCGGTCCGCCAACCGTTGCGCCTGCAGGAGCAGGCCGCTGGCGGTCTCCGCGGCCCCCATGGTCACTGAGGCAGGCCGCGGACGAACCCGGCCCCCCAGAACAGGTGCATGACGGCGAGCACGACGGGGAACCTGAGCCGCGCGGCCGGGGACAATGACCGGACGCTGGCTGTCGCGGCGGCGACGAACGCGAGGTAGACGGCCGGGGTCAGCAGCAGGCCGGTGAGGGCGTTGTTGCGCAGGATCAGTCCAAGCAGCCCGCCGAGGAGCCCCCCGCCGAGCCCGAGCACGGTGAGTGGAGGCGCCAGGTAGCGCAGCGAAAGGGTCTCCGGGTGACGGCGGGCCACCTCACGGCGCCACTGGCCTGTGGTGTAGAACTGCCTGGCCAGGGCGCGGTAACCGTCCCGCGGGTGATAGACGACGCGCAGGCTGGGCGTGAAGTAGACCAGGTGGCCGGCGTGGCGGAGCCGGTAGTTGAGCTCCCAGTCCTGGGCGCGGTGGAGGGTCTCGTCGAAGGCGCCCACCTCCTGGAGCTTCGCCTTGCGAAACACTCCGAGGAAGACTGTGTCGGCCGGACCCGCCGGGGTGTCGGCGAGGTGGAAGCCGCCGCCACCCAGCCCGAGCCGCGAGTTGTACGCCGCCGCGATGGCCTCCGACAGCGGCGTTGTGCCCTGCGCGTCCATGAGCCCGCCGACGTTGGCGGCCCCGGTCTCCTCCAGGAGTGCCACCGCTGTCTCGATGTAGCCGGGGCTGAGCTCGCCGTGCCCGTCGACACGGACGATGATGTCGTGGCTGGAGTGGTCGATGGCGATGTTGAGGCCTGCCGGGGTGAATCCGGTGGGGTTGTCCAGGACGACCACACGGGGATCCGCGGCGGCGAGCTCGTCGGCGATCTCATGGGTCCGGTCCTCGCTCGGCGCCACCGCGAGCACGATCTCGAGCTCACCCGGGTAACGCTGATCCAGCACGCGCTCCACCGCGGCGCGCAGATGCTTTTCCTCGTTTCGGATGGGCATCACCACGCTGACAGGCTGCACCGAGACTCCTTCCTCCGGTGACAACCTAGCTGACCGAGCAAACGGCGGCCAGATCGGGGGTTTCGGTGAACGGCTTGTCGTCGGCCGCCTGGGCGGAAGGCGAGGCTGCGGCCTCCGACCCGCTCGCCGACGGGGCCGCCGAGGTGGCGGTGGGCTCCGGGGTCGGGGTTGGGGAGAGCTTCTCGTCGACGGTGCTGCGGATCAGCTCGAAGTCCGGGTCCGCCGTGACGATGAGCGGCGGGGAGAAGTTGACCGACGTGATGTTCTGCTCGCGCGCCTTGAGGGCCAGCTCGGCCAGGTCGGCGATCGCGCCGGTGCCGACGTCGGTCTTGAGGAGATCCCCACCCGCCTCGCTGAGCTCGACGAACTTCGTGGCCACCGTCGCCGGGTCGAGTTGCTGGACCATGGCGGACATCACGCACTTCTGGCGCACCATCCGCTCGTAGTCGCTTGACTCGGCGCGGGAGCGGGCGAACCACAGCGCGTGGTAGCCGTCGAGCAGCACGTCTTCGCCGGGGTCGATGTAGCCACTGATCGGGGAACCGCCCCCGCCGATGGGAATCGGCTTGGAGATGTCAAGCCTGATGCCGCCCATGGCGTCGATGAGCGCGCTGAACCCGTGCATATCCACCAGCGCGTAGTAGTTGAGGTCCAGGCCGAGGGTCTCCTCGACCGCCTCCTTCATGGCCTCGAGGCCCGCCTGCTGGCCCGGGTACAGGTCCGCGTGTTCCTCGCCGAGCGTCCAGATGCCGTTGAGCATGCAGCCGTTGTCCTCGCAGATGAAGCCGTCGGGGTACAGCTCGTTCAGGGGCGACGAGTCAGGGAACCGCACCTTCTGCAGGTTGCGTGGTAGGCCGAACAGCACCGTTCGGCCCGTCTGGGCGTCCACGGAGGCCACGTTGATCGAGTCCGGGCGCAGGCCCTGCCGGTCCGCCGCGGAATCCGCCCCCAGGAGGAGGACGTTGTAGCGGCCGTCCTTGATCTCCGCCTCGCCGCCGCCCCCGAAGACCTCGCCGACGTTGCGGGCCGCCACCAGGGCGTTCGCGGCTACCGTGGTGACGCCGCCGACGGCGAGCGCCAGGACCAGCGAGGTGATGGTGAGCACCAGGCGCGGCCGCCTGGGTAGGCGCAGCGGGCGGGCGAGCCGCCAGGAGTCCAGGAGCAGCAGCACCCAGCCCGCGAACAGCACCCACAGCGCGAATCTGACGATCGTGGCCACCCAGGGGGTGAGCAGGACTCCGACGGTGGGGCCGCGCCACAGCCAGAGCCCGAGGAGAACCAGCACGCCGAGCAGCGCCGCCGCGCCGTAGACCCGGCCGGCGATCCGGCCCAGGCCGCGGTTCCCCGCGAAACTCTGCACGGAGCCTGGCACCGCCGCGGACATGAGGATGAACCCGAGGGCGCGCCGCGCGTGGACGGCCTGAGCCTCGGTGGGCTGCGGTGGGGTCACGGGTGCTCCTCTTCGGTGACTCGCCCCAGTTTCGCGCCCTCACCGCGGGAGGCCAAATCTGCCACGCCGTCGGCGCCGGATCTCCGCGGGTATCCTGGCCCGCGGACAGGAGGACCCCGGGTGGTCAATCGCGACGACAACATGGACTGGCTGTACCGGCAGGAGTCTCCGGACGAGCCGGAGCCGACCGCGGTCATGCCCGCCTACCCTCCGCCCACTCGACCCGCCGCGCCAGCCCCGAGCGTCGCGGCTCCCCCGCCTCCGCCCAAGGCGCCGCGGCGCCGCACCCGTCGGCGACGACGCCCGCTGCGGCGGTTCGTCGGCACGATGCTGGTGCTGTGGCTGCTCTTCCTGCTCGTCACGCCGCTGTACGCCTGGGTGATCAGCACCAGGGTGGACGCCACCCCTGCCGGAGACCGGCCCGCCGACCAGCCCGGGACCACTGTCCTGCTGGTGGGCTCGGACGCGCGAGCCGGCGTGGCCGGCGCCCGGACGGACACGATGATGCTGATGCACCGGCCCGCCGTCGGGGACCCGGTGCTGCTGTCGATGCCGCGCGACTCGCTGGTCAGCATCCCGGGGCGATCGGACAACAGGCTCAACGCCGCCTTCGCGTTCGGGGGCGCGCCACTGCTCGTCGAGACGGTGGAGGCCAACACCGGCATCCGGATCGACGGCTACCTCGAGGTGGGCTTCGACGGCGTCGTCGACGTGGTCGACGCCCTCGGCGGGATCGAGGTGTGCCCCACGTTCGACATCGACGACCGCGACTCCCACCTCACGATGTCCGCCGGCTGTCAGAGGGTGGACGGGACCACAGCGCTCGGCTACGTCCGGATGCGTAAGGGCGACCCGAGGGGCGACCTCGGCCGGTTAGACCGCCAGCGCGAGGTGATGGGGGCCATGGCCCGGGAGGTGATCCACCCCATGACCGTGCTCAACCCGGTGCGCTACTGGCAGCTCAACATGGCCGCGGCCCAGTCCCTGGGTCGCGGCGAGGACACCGGGCTGCTGGACATGGCGGCCGTGGCCGCGGGCTTCTTCGCCGCGACCACCGGCTCCGGGATCAGCATGACCGTCCCTGTGGCGGGCACGGGCAACGTGAGCGGGGTCGGCTCAGTGGTCCGCTGGGACGACGCGGCGGCAGCCGAGGTGTTCGCGGCGCTCGCCGCGGGCGACACCACCGGGCTCAGCTCTTAGCGTCCAGGGTCAGGAGTTCTGGCCGGACGCCTCGCGGACGACCGCGCCCTTGGCCCGGGCGGCATCGCGCAGGGACTCCTGGAAGTCCAGCATCCGCTCCATCAGCGCCTCGTCCGAGGCCGCCAGTATCCGCACCGCGAGCAGGCCGGCGTTGCGGGCGTTGCCGATGGCCACCGTCGCGACGGGGACGCCCGCGGGCATCTGCACGATCGACAGCAGCGAGTCCATGCCGTCGAGGAACTTCAGCGCCACCGGAACGCCGATCACGGGCAGCGGGGTGAGGGCGGCGAGCATGCCCGGCAGATGGGCCGCGCCGCCGGCGCCGGCGATGATCACCTTGATGCCGCGCGTGTGGGCCTCGCGGCCGAAGCTCACCATGTCCTCGGGCATGCGGTGCGCCGAGACCACATCGGCCTCGAATGGGACGCCGAACTCGGCGAGCGCATCGGCCGAGGCCGACATGGTGGGCCAGTCCGAATCAGAGCCCATCACGATCGAGACGAGCGGTTCAGGCATTCGGGTCTCCCATCAGGTAGCCGGCCGCGTGGTGCGCCCGGCGGCGGACGTCGTCGAGGTCTGTGCCGAGGCAGGTGACGTGGCCCACCTTCCGGCCGGCCTTCACCTCCTTGCCGTAGAGGTGCACGCGGACTGTGCGGTCGCGCGCGAAGACGTGCATGAGCGCGCCGGTGAGGTCCTTCTCGGCGCCGCCGAGGACATTGGTCATCACCACCACGTCGTCGCGGAGCTCCGGGGAGCCGAGCGGCAGGTCGAGGACGGCCCGGATGTGGTTCTCGAACTGGCTGGTGCGGGCGCCGTCGATGGTCCAGTGGCCGGTGTTGTGGGGGCGCATGGCCAGCTCGTTGACCACGATCCGGCCGTCGCGGGCCTCCATCAACTCCACCGCGAGCACCCCGACGACGCCGAGCTCGGTGGCGATCCGGATGGCCATCTGCTGCAGCCCCGAGGCGCGCTCCGGGTCCAGTCCGGGCGCGGGCGTGACGGTCTCCACGCAGATGCCGTCCGTCTGCACCGTCTCGCTGATCGGGTAAGCCACCACCTGCCCCGAGGGTGAGCGCACGACGATGGCGGAGAGCTCCCGGGAGAAGTCGATGAACTCCTCGGCGACGATGCGGACCCGCTCCCCCGCGGACGTGTGGGCGAGGCCCTCGAACGGAACCTCGGCCTGGTCGTCGTCGTCGAGCTTCCAGACACCCTTGCCGTCGTAGCCCCCACGGGAGGTCTTGGCAATGATGGGCCAGCCCTGGCGTTCCCCGAAGGCGGCCAGATCGTTGACGTTCTCGCACACCGCGAAGGCGGGGCAGGCCACGCCCAGCTCGGCCATCTTCTCCCGCATCAGGGCCTTGTCCTGCGCGTAGACCAGCGCGGCGGGGCCCGGCCGCACGGCCACCTTCCGCGAGATCTCCTCGAGGTGCCGAGTGGGGACGTGTTCGTGGTCGAAGGTGAGCGCGTCGACCCCGTCGGTGAAGGTCATCAGCGTGTCGAGGCTGCGGTAGTCGCCGACGGTGGCGCCCGGGATGACCTGCGCCGCGGACACGTCCGGGCCCTCCGCGAGGAGGCGGACGTCGATGCCCAGCGGGATGGCGGCCTGATGCATCATGCGGGCCAGCTGCCCACCGCCGGCGATGGCCACTGCATAGCGACGAGTCACCGGGGCAGCATACCCAAGCGGCTACTCGTCGTCCTCGTCCTCTTCGCTGAACAGCAGCTCGGTGATGGTCACGTGCACCCGCTCCACGTCCGGCACGTCCGGCAGCCGCAGCGGCTGCCCCGCGGCGGTCTCCAGGATCAGCGTGCCGCAGCCGAGCATCCGGTCCGTGAGCGAGCGCTCGTAGTTGACGTTGTTGATCCGGCGCAGCGGCAGGTCGTGGCCGAGCTTGTTGATGATGCCGCGGCGGGTGATGATGCGGCGGTCCGTGATGGTGTAGGACGAGGTCACCCAGCGCAGGAACGGGATGAGCACCAGGACGAGGAAGAGCACCAGCGCGACGGCGACCGCCACGTAGGTGGCCCACGGCTGCCACTCGGGCGGCACCAGCGCGATGGAGGCGCCGAGCCCGGCGCCCAGGAGGATGAGGATCAGCGCAGGGCCGAGGAGCGCCTTGACGTGGGTGTGCATCGAGGCGATGACCACCTCGTCACGGCCCAGCTGGTTCTTGTCGAGTGCCATGGCGCCAAGTGTGGCACGCGGCCACGACACTCAGGCCAGTGTGGCGTGCACCACGTCGCCCACCGGATAGGTCTCGATGCCGGTGGCGGTGGTGACCTGCAGCCGGCCCCACTCGTCGACGCCGCGGCCGGTCCCCGAGACTCGGCGGTCGCCGTCGAGGATCACGGTCAGCTCAGCGCCGACGGACGCGCACCGCGCCTCGTACTCGGCGCGAAGGTTTCCACGCAGCTGCCAGGAGCGGTAGTGCCGCTCGAAGTGGGTGAGCACGCCCGCGACGATTCGGCTCTGATCGGTCGGGAGCCCCTCCAGCGCCAGCGATGTCGCGGTGGGCACCGGCAGCTGGTCGGCGGCGAGGTCCACGTTGATCCCGATGCCGACGACGGCGCGCGCCCCGTCCGGGTGCTCGATCCGCTCCGACAGGATGCCGCACACCTTGCGCCCCCGGATGAGGACGTCGTTGGGCCACTTCAGCGAGACCGGCGCCCCGCCCCCGGCGAGCTCGCCCACGGCCGACGCGACGGCCATGCCCGCCAGCAGCGAGAGCCAGCCCCACTGCGGGAACTCCTGCTGAGGGGTGAGCAGCAGCGACATCGAGATCGACGTGCCGGGAGGGCTCACCCACTGCCGGTCGAGCCGGCCGCGCCCGGCGGTCTGTTCCTTGGACACGAGGACCGCTCCCTCGCCCGCTCCGGCACGGGCGCGGGCGGCGAGATCCGCGTTCGTCGAGCCGGTGGTCTCGATGACCTCGACCGAGCGCCAGAGCGTCGCGGAGGGGAGCACAGCGGCGATGCGGCCCGCGTCGGGAAGGCTGGACGTCACCGCCACATCGTAGCCAGCGCCACAGGGAGAGCGGCGCCTCTGCGAGTCGTCGCAGGAGGCACTGGACGCCGCACCGGCCGGTGTGACACCGTGGCCAGCACCCTGGACACACCGGCCACGAGCACAGGAGGCAGCGGTCATGACGTCGCCGCACACCACCGTGAGAGTGCTGGTTGCGGCCGTCACGGTGGCATCGCTCGCCCTGTGTCTCACCACCGGACCCGAGGCGGCGAAGGCGCCGGCCACGGCCTGGCCGGTTCTCGTCGCCATGGTCGCGTCCGCGGCCGTCACCACCGTGGCAGTCGCCGGCCTCGGGCAGGGGTGGCGCGGGCTCCGCGCGGTTCTCGTTGCCCTCGCCGTCGTGGCTGCCGCCTATCCCGGCCTGTGGGCGCTGGCTGTGCTCGCCAGCGCGCGGTCCCCAGGCTCGGCGAGCGCCTGGGCCGCGGCCGTCGTCGCGGGGGTCGCGCATCTCCCGCTCATCGGCGCATTCTCCGTGGTTCCGCTGCTCAGCGTCCGCTACCTCGGCCGCGGCACCGGGCGTGCCCTCCTGGTGGCCGTGGTAGCCCTGGCAGTGGGGGCCGCAACCTCGTTCGCGCTGTTCTTCGACGACTTCGAGCCGCTCGCCGCTTCGGCCCCCCTACCCTCGAGCAGCGGCGAGCAGGTGGGCATGGCCATCAACGTCGGCTATCTCGCCACGGTCCTGCTCGGCCCAGCGGTCGCGGTGTTCGCCACCTGGCGAAGCGCCCCCGACGTGGCCGCGGCCCGTCGCCTGGCCCTGGTCGCGGGGTCCGCGCTCACCGGCACGCTCCTGGTCATGGTCTGCGGCGCCCTGGGCGGCACCTCTCCACTGGCGGGAACGGTGGTCCTCGTCGGCATGTATGCGGCGTTCAGCATCGTCGTGGCGGGGTGCGTCCGGGCCCTGGCCATCGAGCTGACGGAGCCGACGATGGCGTCGAGCGAGGCCGCCGCCCGCGACCCGGACACGGCGGACGAGCCGGTGTCTTCCCCGGTCCCCGGCGGGCTGTCGATGCTCACGGCTCGCGAGCGGGAGGTACTCGCGTTGTTGGCTGAGGGGCTCTCCAACGCCGGGATCGCCGCCAGGCTCGTCCTCTCCGAGCGCACCGTGGACGCGCACCTGCGCTCGGTGTTCGTGAAACTCGACCTTCCTCAGGGCGCCCACCACAATCGGCGCGTCCAGGCGGGCAACGCCTACCGGGCATCGGTCGACACATCCGCGGCGTGACGCGGCCCGGCCCCGGACAGGCGACTTAGGCGAAAGGGCCGATGCGGGTCCCAGGGCGCCGCTCCTACGGTCGAAGGCATCGCCATCGGCTCGAGAAGGAGACTCCCATGTCCCGCCCCCTCACCCTGCTGGCCCTCGTGTGGGCACCGTTCCTGTCGATCTTCGTGTTCGCGTCCCAGGGGGACACGAGTGCCCTGCACATCGCCTCCCACCTCCTGGCGCTCGCCCTGCTCATCCCCGCGTCCCTCCTCACGTGGCGGATGCGGCCGGAGGCGCCCGGGAGGGCGTCGCGGTGGATCCTGACCATCCTCTCGGCCAGCGTGCCGGTCGCGGTGCTCGGCCACGTGGGCGAGCTGGCCGTGGCAGTTCTCCGGCTGGCCGAGGACGGCTGGGTGAACCTCGACACGGCCGATATCTGGGAGCACGGCCCGCACGTCACGATCGCCAGTGTGACGATCCCGGCGATGATGCTGAGCATGCTGCTGACCGTCGCCCTGGCGGCTCTCTCGCTGCTCGGTCGACGCTCCAGGCCCGGGACCGTCGAGCCAAGCCACCCCACAATCTGAGCGGCCGGAGGGAGTGGCCCGTCCCGCCGCTATGGTGACCCCATGGAGATCGACATCCACACCACTGCCGGTCGGATCGCGAATCTCGGAGTGCGCATCGATGAAGCTGTGCACGCCGGTTCGGCCGAAGCGGTGGAGAAGCAGCATGCCAAGGGGAAGATGACCGCCCGAGAGCGGATCATGGCCCTCCTCGACGAAGGAAGCTTCGCCGAGTTCGACCAGTTCTCACGTCACCGCACCACCGCCTTCGGGATGGACGCGCGGCGTCCGTTCGGCGACGGCGTCATCACGGGCACCGGGTCCATCCACGGCCGCCCGGTGTGCGTGTTCAGCCAGGACGTCACCATCTTCGGTGGCGCGCTTGGCCAGGTGTACGGCGAGAAGATCGTGAAGATCCAGGACTTCGCGCTCAAGACGGGGGTGCCGATCATCGGCATCAACGAGGGCGGCGGGGCCAGGATCCAGGAAGGGGTGGTCTCGCTCGCGCTCTATGGCGAGATCTTCAAGCGCAACACGCGCGCATCGGGCGTGATCCCGCAGATCTCGCTCATCATGGGCGCCGCTGCCGGCGGCCACGTGTACGGCCCGGCCCTGACGGACTTCGTCGTCATGGTGGACAAGACCTCGCAGATGTTCATCACCGGCCCGGAGGTGATCAAGACCGTCACCGGCGAGGACGTCTCCATGGAGGAGCTCGGCGGCGGCCGCACCCACAACACCAGGTCAGGCAACGCCCACTACCTCGCCGCCGACGAGAACGACGCCATCGAGTACGTGCGCGAGTTGCTGACCTACCTGCCGCAGAACAACCTGGAGGACCCGCCGCTCTTCGACGATGAGGAGGTGGACCTCACCATCACCGACCACGACCGCGAACTGGACCTGCTCGTCCCGGACGCGGCCAACCAGCCCTACGACATGCGGGAGGTCATCCGCAACGTCCTCGACGACGACGAGTTCCTCGAGGTGATGCCCCTGTTCGCCGGGTCCATCATCGTCGGCTTCGGCCGGATCGAGGGCCGCTCCATCGGCATCGTCGCCAACCAGCCCACGGTGTTCGCGGGCTGCCTGGACATCGACTCCGCGGAGAAGGCCGCCCGGTTCGTGCGCACCTGCGACGCCTTCAACATCCCCGTGCTCACCTTCGTCGACGTGCCGGGCTTCCTGCCCGGCGTCGGTCAGGAGCATCAAGGCATCATCCGTCGCGGGGCCAAGCTGATCTACGCCTACGCGGAGGCCACCGTGCCGCTACTCACGGTGATCACCCGTAAGGCCTACGGCGGCGCCTACGTGGTGATGGGCTCCAAGCACCTGGGCGCCGACATCAACCTGGCCTGGCCCACGGCGCAGATCGCGGTGATGGGCGGCCAGGGCGCGGTCAACATCCTCTACCGCAAGCAGATCGCGGCGGCGGAGGATCCGGACACCGAGCGCGCCCGGCTGATCCAGGAGTACGACGATGAGCTCACCAACCCCTACGTGGCGGCGGACCGCGGATACATCGATCAGGTGATCTACCCGCACGAGACGCGGGCACAGGTGATCCGGGCTCTGCGGCTGCTGCGCAGCAAGCGCGAGGCCCTCCCGCCGAAGAAGCACGGGAACATTCCGCTATGACCGAGCCGATGGCCCTGCGCGGCGCGCACCTGAGCGAGGAGGAGGTGGCGGCCGTCGTCGCGGTGCTCCACGCCTCCGCGGGGGCGGAGCAGCTCCGCTCACCGGACGACAGGCCGCTGGCCGGCGGCTGGAAGTCCTACTACCGCACCGTCCGCTCGCCGCTCATGGGCGGGCGGGACGCCTGGCGGACCTACCACAGGATGTAACGATGCGCTTCATCCTCGCCTCCAAGTCCCCCGCGCGGCTTGCTGTGCTGCGCCGGGCCGGGCTTGACCCTGAGGTGATCGTCTCCGGATTCGACGAGCGCCAGGTCCTCGACCCGGTGCCCACCAGGCTCGCCGCCCGGCTCGCCGAGTTCAAGGGCGCCGCGGTCATCCCGCAACTCCACGGCGACTTCGTGCTCCTCGCCTGCGACTCGGTACTCGAGTTCGAGGGCCGCGCGCACGGCAAGCCCGGATCGCGGGAGGCGGCGACCGAGCGGTGGCGGCGGATGCGCGGTCGCGAGGGTCTCCTGCATACCGGTCACTTCGTCGCGGTCCGGCAGGGCGGCGAGGAGACGCGCTCCATCCAGGTGGGGTCCACCGTGGTGCGGTTCGCGGACCTGCCCGACGACGAGATCGAGGCCTACGCGGCCACCGGCGAGCCGCAGCGGGTCGCCGGCGGGTTCACCATCGACGGGCGAGGCGGCGCCTACGTCACCTCCATCGAGGGCGATCCCTACAACGTCGTCGGGGTGTCGCTGCCGCTGTTCCGGCAGATGGTCATCGACGCCGGCGTGCCCTGGCAGTCGCTCTGGCGCTGAACGGGCGCCAGTACAGTTGGCCCGTGCTCCGGATCACCCTCGCCGTCGTCGGCCTGCTCGCGGTGGCGGGCTGCTCGGCGCCGCCGCTCCCGTCCACGCCGACGCCGTCGGTGACCGTCAGCGCCCTCACCGAGGCACCGGCCGACGGCGTGCTGCTCTCGGATCTCGGTTTCCTCAACGCGCCTGCCGGCTTCTCGATTCCGCGGGACGCCGAGATTGAGGAGCGGGTGGACAGCGGCAACAACATCACGGTCGTCCTGAGCTCCCCGACCGGCGACGAGGTGGCCGAGTATCTGCGCCGCCACCTCCCCGCCATGGGCTTCACCGTCACAGCAGACGCGGGAGGGTCGCTGCTGTTCGAGTCGGCGGTCCACGACGGCGCGTTCACCGTCACCGGGGAGCTGTCGGCGCTCAGCCTGCGCACAGACCGCGGCGCCTAGGCTGAGGCCATGGAACTGCTGACCCTGGTGGTGTACGCCGTCGCGGGATTCCTCGCGGGCACCGCACTGTCGATCACCATCTCGGTAGTGATGAGCTTCATCGTGCGCCGCAGGAAGGGACTCGCGTTCGTGTCGCGGCGCCTCAAGGTGCCCCAACGGCTGCTCTTCACGCTCGCCGGAACGGGCCTCGGTGTGGCCATCGCGACGGCCGACCCTGAACCGACGTGGCGGCCCCTCTTCATGCAGGGCCTGCTCATCGTGATCATTCTGGCCGGTGCCTACCTGGGCACGGGCGTCATCAAGGCGGTGGAGGACGGCATCGTCGCCGGTGCACGGGAGGAGGAGGGCACCGACACATCGCGCTTCCGCCGGGTACGCACCCAAATGCAGGTGGTGGCCCGGGTCCTGATCGCGGTGCTCTGGACCATCGCCCTGGGCTGGGCGCTCTTCACCTTCCCCGCGTTGCGCACTCTGGGCGCGTCGCTGTTCGCGTCGGCGGGTCTGCTGTCCATCGTCGCCGGCCTGGCCGCGCAGTCGACGCTGTCCAACGTGTTCGCCGGCATGCAGCTGGCCTTCAGCGACGCGCTGCGCGTGGGAGATCTGGTGGTCTTCGACGGCGAGATGGGCACGGTGGAGGAGATCACCCTCACCTATGTGGTCGTGGGCACCTGGGATCAGCGCCGCTGGATCGTGCCCAGCACGTCGTTCACCACCCAGGCCTTTGAGAACTGGACCCGCGGGCAGGCCCATCTGTACGGCACCGTGGAGTTCGATCTGGACTGGCTGGTTCCCGTCGAGGCGATGCGCGTGGAGCTCCACCACATCGTCGAGGCCAGCCCCCTGTGGGACAGGAAGACCGTGAGCCTGCAGGTCACCGACGCCACCGGTGGGCCCGTGCGGCTGTACGCCGTGGTCTCGGCCGCAAGCTCCGGCGACCTGTGGGATCTGCGCTGCCACGTCCGGGAACAGCTCATCTCGTGGGTCCAGCGGCACGCGATCTACGCGCTCCCACGCACCCGCCTCGAGCCGGAGACCACCCCGGCACCGCCCATTGAGGAGCGCGACGAGTTCGTGGACCAGATGGTCACGGAGTACGAGGCGGAGAAGGCCCAGGCGGAGTCGGGCATCGAGACCGCCGTCATGCCCGCCGTCCGCCAGGGGGAGGCCCCGCCGCGACCCTGGTTCCAGGCCCTGCGGGACCGCTGACCGGGTTCGGGTCCAGTGTCGCGGACCTGTCGCCGCGTGGCCCCCTGGCGTGGATAGACTCCTGACAAAGCCAAATAGAGGAGGTCCTAGAGTGGGCAACGTCGCCGTCTCCAAGGTTCTGGTCGCCAACCGAGGCGAGATCGCCGTCCGTGTCATCCGCGCCGCACGGGACGCGGGCATCGCGTCGGTGGCCGTCTACGCGGACTCGGATTCCGAATCGCTCTTCGTCAAGCTCGCGGACGAGGCGTTCGCCCTCAACGGCGCCACCCCTGCAGACACCTACCTCAACATCCCCAAGCTGCTCGACGTTGCCGCCCGCTCCGGCGCCAACGCGGTGCACCCCGGCTACGGCTTCCTCGCGGAGAACGCGCACTTCGCCCAGGCCGTCATGGACGCCGGCCTGATCTGGATCGGCCCTCCCCCGGCAGCCATCGAGGCGCTCGGAGACAAGGTCCAGGCCCGCCACATCGCGCAGAGGGTAGGGGCGCCGCTGGTGCCCGGCACCGCTGATCCGGTCGCCAACGCCGAGGAGGTGGTCGCGTTTGCGACTGAGCATGGCCTCCCGATCGCCATCAAGGCCGCGTTCGGCGGCGGCGGTCGCGGCCTGAAGGTGGCCCGGACGCTGGAGGAGGTGCCGGAGATGTTCGAGTCCGCCACCCGCGAGGCCGTCACCGCCTTCGGACGCGGCGAATGCTTCGTCGAGCGGTACCTGGACAAGCCGCGCCACGTGGAGACACAGTGCCTGGCAGACAGCCACGGCAACGTCGTGGTGGTGTCCACCCGGGACTGCTCGCTACAGCGGCGGCACCAGAAGCTCGTCGAGGAGGCGCCAGCGCCCTTCCTCACCGAGCATCAGGTGTCCCGGCTGTATGAGTCGAGCAAGGCCATCCTCCGGGAGGCGGGGTACGTGGGCGCCGGCACCTGCGAGTTCCTCGTCGCCCTCGACGGCACCATCTCGTTCCTCGAGGTCAACACCCGCCTCCAGGTGGAGCACCCGGTCTCGGAGGAGGTCACCCGGATCGACCTCGTGCGGGAGATGTTCCGCATCGCCGCCGGCGAGGAGCTCGGCTACCCGGACCCGGAGGTGCACGGCCACTCCATCGAGTTCCGCATCAACGCCGAGGACGCCGGCCGCAACTTCATGCCCGCCCCTGGCACCCTGGTCAAGTGGCACGCCCCCACCGGGCCTGGTGTCCGGGTCGACGAGGGCTACCACGTGGGCATGACCGTCCCCGGCGCGTTCGACTCGCTGGTGGCCAAGCTGATCGTCACCGGGGCGGATCGGGACCAGGCGATCGCCCGCTCCCGTCGCGCCCTGGCCGAGCTGCAGATCGAGGGTATGCCCACCGTCGTGCCGTTCCATCAGGCCGTCCTCAACGATCCGGCCTACACGGCCCCGGATGGCCACTTCGGGGTGCACACGCGCTGGATCGAGACCGAATTCACTGGAGAGATCGCTCCCTACACCGGGGTGCTGGGCGAGGCAGACGATGTGCCCGAGCCGGAGATCGTCACCGTCGAGGTCAACGGCAAGCGGGTGGAGGTGAAGCTGCCCGGCGGCTTCGGTGCCCGACCCGCCTCCTCGAAGGCAGTGCGGAAGCCCACCAAGCGTGACCGCGGCGGCAGCAGAGTCTCCGCCCCCTCCGGCAACGCGCTCACCTCCCCCATGCAGGGCACCATCGTCAAGGTGGCCGTCGAAGAGGGGCAGCAGGTCGGCGAGGGCGAGACCATCGCGGTGATCGAGGCCATGAAGATGGAGCAGCCGCTCAACGCCCACCGCGACGGCGTCATCGTCGGGCTGAGTGTGGAGGCCGGCCAGGCGGTCACAGCCGGGGAGGTGCTCTGCGAGATCGTCGACGCCGAGTGAGCCACGCTTGAGGCCGGGGTTATCGTAGAGAGCATGTTCTCCGGTCTGTTCACCATGATCATGGTGATGGTTGTGGTCAGCATCATCGTGTCCATGACCTCGCGTCGCTCGGCGCCGCCGCCGCATCAGATGCACCGCTGGAACGACCCCTACGCGCTCCCGCAGTCCGGATACCAGCAGCCCACCCCGTATCACCAGCCCAACCCCTACCCACAGCCGGTCTATCCCATCAGCCCCGGCGCGCGGGCGGCCCTGGACGCAGACATCACCACCTTCGGCGGCGAGTTGAGAGACCTGGACCTGGACGTGGTGGGCCGAGAACTCGACGCCGGCGCCCAGGCTGACTACACGCGGGCACTGGACGCCTATGACGGCTCCAAGAACCAACTGGAGCGCGCTCAGACCGACGCCGATGTGCGACGCATTGCGGAGATCCTCGAGGACGGCCGGTTTGCGGTTGCCTCCGTGAAGGCCCGGGTCAACGGGCACCCGCTGCCGGAGAAGAGGCCGCCGTGCTTCTTCGACCCAGCACACGGCCCTTCGACGCAGAACGTGCACTGGGCGCCCCCCGGTGGCGCTGTCCGCGAGGTTCCCGCGTGCGCGTCGGACGCCCAACGGGTCATGACAGGCCTGGACCCGTCGATCCGCCTGGTCCCCATGGGTGCCAGCCAGGTGCCCTACTGGGAGAACCAGCAGTACGCGCCTTGGGCCCAGGGCTATTACGGCCGCTACGGCATGGACCCGGCGCTGCGCCAGATCACCCATGGTGCGCTGATGATCGGCGGGTTCTCCCTCCTGATGGGCCTGCTCGACGACTGACCGGGCGCACCCTGTGCTGCGTCAGACCTGGGACATCAGGCGCCCGCCGCGCCCGTCCCCTCGCGATGAGGATCGTGGGCGGGGTCGTCCAGGAAGCCTCTCCAGCCGTGCAGACCACCCAAGCCGAAGGCCACCTCGACGTTGTGCCGGTGACAGACGACCTCGGGCGGTCCGCTCGACACGACGCGTCCACTGACCAGGATCACGTGGTCCGCGGCCCTCGCTTCGTCGAGGTCGTGGGTGGTCAGGACCACGGTCCTGCCCTCGTTCCCCTCTCCGTGGATGATGCGGTCGATGGTCCGCGCAGAGACGATGTCCAACCCTGTGAGAGGTTCGTCCAGCAGCATTACGCGGTGGTCCTGAGCCAGCCCTTGCGCAACATAGACGCGCTGGCGCTGCCCACCCGAGAGCTCGTGCAGGTGTCGCCCGGCCAGATTCTCGATCTCCATGCGTCGCATGGCATCGCCGACCCGCGCGCGATCGTTCGGCGTGAACGGGCGGAAGTAGCCCACGCTCGGGTATCGAGCCATCCCCACGACTTCCTTGACCGTGATGGGCGTTGAGTGAGGCACCACCGTCGACTGCAGCACGTAGCTGATGTCACCGCGCGCCTGCTGCGGGTCCCCTCCCAGAACCTCCAACCGCCCCTCGGAGACTGGGACGAGACCAGCAACGGCGTGCAGGAGCGTCGACTTGCCGGAGCCGTTCGGGCCGATCACTGCCGTGACCCCGTTGAGCGGGATGGTGAAGCTGGAGGTGGCCAAGGCGGTGTGACTTCCGTACCTGAGCACAACGTCGGTTGCCTCAGCGAAATCGTTGAAGCCCGACTCGACGCTGGTCATCTCGCGCCCGGGGAGCGCCTGCGGCTGGTCCGCAGAGGTCGCGTGCCGTCTCGTCCGCGCTGGGGCAACCTCGTCCGGGTTGGTCGTGAGGCGGGCTCGCACCGTGGTCCACGTCAGGGTGAGAAAGAACGCCACGATCGGGATCAGTGCCATGGTGGCCGACCCGGCGGTGCCAAGGTGGTAGCTGAGCAGAAGCCCGAGCCAGACGGACACGACGGAGATCCCCGCCGCGATGGCCATCATCCGCGGGACGGTGCGGACGACCAGGGCAGCGGTGGCCGGCGGGCCGACGAGCAACCCGAAGACCAACAGGGTTCCGACGGACTGGAAACTGCCGATGACGGCAGCGGCGATGAGCACCAGGAGGACCGCGTGGGCCCTGCCGGGGGCCATCCCCAGCAGCTCGGCCTTCTGCCGGTTGAAGGACAGCGCGAGGAACGGTCTGTACATCACGATGGACACCACGACCACGCCCGCGGCCAGAATCGCCTGCTGGACCAGGTCCTGTTGGGTGACGCCCAGGGCATCGCCGAAGAGGATCGTGGTGAGGCTCCCGGTGTAGGAGTCGACGCTTGAGATGATCACGACGCCGAGGGCGAGCATACCGACGAACAGCAGGCCGATGGCGGTGTCCTCGGTGAGCCGGGTCTGCCGGCTGACGATCTCGATCCCGGCGACCATGACGGCCGCCGCCACCGCAGCGCCCAAGGCGGGGCTGACGTCGAGAACCACTGCGGCCGCGATCCCGGGCACGACCCCGTGAACGAATGCATCACCGAAGAAGCTCATGCCGCGCAACACCAGCCACGTCCCGACCACGGCGCACATGAGCCCGGCCAGGATGCCGCCGAGGAGCGCCCGCTGCTGGAAGCCCAACGCGAAGGGCTCGACGAACCACTCCAGCATCATCGCGACCGTCACGTCCCCGCGAGCGCGTCAGCGATGCGGTGTGCGTTCGTCAGCATCATCGCCTCGTAGGTATCGGCACCGGAGCCGGTCTCGCCCAGGCTGCCCACGTACAGCTCGACCACGGCGACCCGCTGCCCGCTCTCCTGCGCCAGCGCGTCGATCAGTGCTGTCGGGTTCGCGGTGTTGGCGAAGATGGCCTTGACCCCGGCGGCCCGGACCGTCTCAGCCAGGTCCGCCAGCTCTGACGAGCTCGGTTGTGCCAGGGTCGACCCACCGGGGACGACCACGCCCGCAACCGTGAAGCCGTACGCGCGGGCGAAGTACCCGAAGGCGTCATGGTCGGTGACCAGCGTGCGGGACTCAGCCGGGACTCCCTCGAGAATGGTCCGCACCTCGCCGTCTGTGACGGTCAGCGTCGCCGCGACCTGCCTCCCGCACTCGCCGAAGTCAGGATCGCTGCGCACCTTGGCGAGTTCATCGCCGATCAATGTCGCGGCCGTCGCCATCCGGGACACGTCCAACCACACATGGGGGTCCAGAGAGTCCGACGACTCACCGAAGGACTCCGGATCCAGGGCGGGCCCCACCTCGAGAACGGTTGCACCGTCCTCGCGAGCGGTCGCCAGCGCCGACGTGAGCCCTTCTTCCAGACCCAGCCCGTTGGTGATGACGAGGTCGGACTCGACCATCAACGCCACGTCGGCCGACGATGGCGAAAAGTCGTGCGGGTCGGCACCGACCGGCATCAGCGTCGTCACCTCCCCGCCACCACACGTCACCACCTGCTCGGCGACACTCCCCAGGATAGTGGTCGACGCTACGACCGAGACCGGATCACCCGTCGACCCCCCCGTCTGCGCATCAACTCCCCCACAGCCGACCAGGCCGAGCGCAAGCGCCGCAGCACCCGCAATCGCCCGCGCCTTTGACCTTGAGGGGACGCCCCTCACACCGTCACTCCATGCCGTCGACACGACCGACTCCCTTGCCTCTACATACCTGGTAATGAGAATCATTCTACTCAGAAGGTCTTCCGGCGGCCACCGCGCACCCGCGTTAACGGGTCAGAAGAGCGTTGGACTGAGCTCGGGGTCCACCAGTTCGACGGGCTTCGTGGGGCGGCTGGGTTCGTGATGATCGGGGGCCAGCCTGCCCCAGGCAACACCGCTCGCCACCAGCAGATCATCCAGGCTCGAGACGGACGCCCGACGCGCCATGTCCAGTGTGATGAGTGCGCAGGCGACCGCGTCGTGAACGGCGTCGTGGTGATGGTCAAGCGGCACCCCGGCGGCACTGGCCACAGCGTCCAGCGTGTATTCGGGAAGGTCGTAGTGGCGCCGCGCGAGGAGCAGCGAGCACCCGAAGTCGAAGGTTGGCCAGTCGAAGTGGCAGTAGCTGGTCGCTTCGCGGATCACCGAGACGTCGAAGGCTGCGTTGTGGGCCATGACTCGGCGTCCGGTGAGGCGCGCAGCGATGTGGGGCCAGAGCTGTTCAAACGTGGGCTGGCCCTCGAGATGACCCTCCCCGATGCCATGGATCTCGCAGCAATCCGGGTCGAACCAGCCTCGGCCACGAGGAGGGCGCATGAGAGACCCCCAGGTTGCCTCGAGCCGGCCGTCGCGGACGAGGGCCATGCCCACCTGACAGGGCGATCCATGTCGTCTGTTCGCCGTCTCGAAATCGATGGCGATGAAGTCCAGGCTCATCTGGGGACCCCGGCGCTGCCCATGGTTGCTCCTTCTGTGCATTCTCCTGGCAGGGAGCTTACGTCAAGGTTGCCTGACGTTCCTGCCTCGGGGAGACTGGCCCGAGGAGGAGTGCGATGGAACAACGAGTAGCGATTGCTGCGGTGGCCGAGGCTGCAACCGGCGTGGCCCAAGCACAGGCACTCCTTGAGGCCACAGTGGTGCTGGCGCGAGGCGAGGGAGCAACCTGGGCCCAGATCGGCGAGGCGACAGGCGTGAGTCGGCAGGCCGCGCACGAGCGCTGGGGGCGCATTCCACGCCTCGGCTGCCCACGCACGGATTGCACGTGCGGAGACCACGCCGCGGATCCCTGCGCCTGCGGGCACGGCCCGGGCCGGGGGCGTCGACGATCAGTGGCGATGCCGGACCCTGAGCCCAGCTGAACGAGGCAGGGGCCTAGTTGGTAAGGAGGGCCCCGTCACGGTTGTGCAGGCGGCGGGCCGCCTCCGCGATCGAGCCGGACATCGATGGGTAGACGGTGAACGCCTGGCTGAAGTCGTCCACAGTGACCTTCTGCGCCACCGCGATCGACACCGCGTGGATGAGCTCGGAGGCGCGCGGCGCCACCACCACGCCGCCGATGATGATGCCGGTGGTGGGCAGGCAGAACAGCTTGACGAAGCCGTCGGTGAAGCCCTGCATCTTCGAGCGGGCATTCGACGCCAACGGCAGCAGCACGGACGCAACCCGGACGTCGCCGGTATCGGCCTGCTCCTGGGTGATGCCGACGGTGGCGATCTCCGGCGTGGTGAACACGTTCGACGACACTCGGCGCAGATCCATGGGCGTCACCGCGTCGCCCAGCGCATGCCACATCGCGATGCGGCCCTGCATCGCGGCCACCGACGCCAAGGCGAAGACGCCGGTCACGTCGCCCGCCGCGTAGATGTTACGCACGCTGGTGCGCGAGACGCGGTCCACCGAGATGTGTCCCGACGGGGTCATCGCCACCCCCGCCTCCTCGAGCCCGAGCCCGGCGGAGTTGGGGATGGCGCCCACCGCCATGAGGCAGTGCGAGCCGCGAACCTCACGGCCGTCCTCCAGCGACACCACCACCTCGTCGCCCTCACGGCGCGCCGCGTAGGCGCGCGATTCGCTCATGATCTCCATGCCCCGGCGTTCAAAGGCGCGCTGCAGGACGGCGGCCGCGTCCTGGTCCTGGCCGGGCAGCACCTGCTTGCGCGAGGACACCAGCACCACGTCACAGCCGAGTCCGTCGTAGGCGGAGGCGAACTCCGCGCCGGTCACGCCCGATCCCACGACGATCAGCCTCTCCGGCACCTCGCTCAGGTTGTAGACCTGTTTCCAGTTGAGGATCCGCTCCCCGTCGCAGGCCGCCTCAGGCAACTCGCGGGGCGTGGTGCCCGTGGCCAGGAGGACGATGTCGGCCTCGAACCTCTGCTCGCCGGCCCCGGTGCTGGCCACCACGCGGGTGGCGCCGTCGAGGCGGGCGCTGCCGGCCACGAGGTGCACCCCGTCCTGCCGGAGGCGCTGAGCGATGTCTGCCGACTGGGCCTTGGCCAGGGTGAGGACGCGCTCGTTGACCTCCGCCAGGTCCACCCGCACCACGTCCGAGACATCCGTCGCCGCGATGTGAAGGCCGAGCTGGCGGGCGCTCTCGATGCGGACCATGACCTCGGCCGTGGCGATCAGCGTCTTCGACGGCACACAGTCGCTCAGCACAGCGGCCCCGCCCATGCCGTCCCGTTCGATCAGGGTGACCTCGCCGCCGAGCTGGTTGGCCACGAGCGCAGCCTCGTAGCCGCCGGGTCCGCCACCGATGATCACTACCTTCGTCACGTGCCCATCCTTCCACAGCGCCCGGGGTGGGGAGCCTGGCACGCGCCTATGCTGGACCGGGTGAGCGAACCCTTCGAGCATGTGGTGACCGGCCACGGCGGGATGCTTGTGCTGGCCGGCACGGCCGCCTGGAGGTGCTCTGGATGAACGAGTTGCTGACCCGCGCCCAGGAGTGGCGCGACGCTGACCCGGACCCCGACACCGCCGGCCGGCTGGACGAGCTGATCGTCCGGGCCCAGGCCAACGACCACACCATCCGCGAGCCCGCCCTCACGGAGCTCGCCTCCGCCTTCGCGGGACCGCTCGAGTTCGGCACGGCCGGCCTCCGCGGACCTCTCGGGCCGGGACCGGCTCGGATGAACCGTGTGGTGGTGACGCAGGCCGCGGCCGGCTTCGCCCTCTGGCTCTCCGCGAACGGCCACTCCGGCGGCCGTGTCATCGTCGGATACGACGCCCGGCACAAGTCCGACGAGTTTGCCCGCGACACCGCCGAGGTGATGGCCGGTGCAGGATTCGACGTGCTCTGGACCAGCGAGCCCATCCCCACCCCCGTCGTCGCCTTCGGCATCCAGCACTTCGGCTGCGTCGCGGGCGTGGTGGTCACCGCGTCCCACAACCCGCCAGCGGACAACGGCTACAAGGTCTTCCTCGGCGACGGCTCGCAGATCGTGCCGCCGACGGACGCCGAGATCGCCGCGAAGATCGCAGTCGTGGCCGATCACGGGTGGGCCAAGCTCCCCCGTTCGGAGGTGCGCCGCGACATCACCGCCGAGCTCCTGGACGCCTACGTGGCGCGGGCGGCCTCCCTGTACCCGGCCGATTCCGCGCGGGAGCTGGTCTGGGTCCACACAGCGCTGCACGGCGTCGGCGCGAAGACGGTGCGGCGGGTCGCGGAGGCCGTCGGGCTCCCCTCCCCCGTCGAGGTGGCGCAGCAGTCTGAGCCCCACCCCGAGTTCCCCACCGTCGCGTTCCCCAATCCGGAGGAGAAGGGAGCGATCGACCTTGCTCTGTCCTTGGCGGAGGCCGAGGGCGCGGACGTGGTGATCGCCAACGACCCGGACGCGGACCGCTGCGCAGTGGCCGCGGTGGTCGACGGTGTGTGGCGGATGCTCACCGGCGATGAGCTGGGCGCCATCCTCGGTCACGACGCGATCGCACGCGGGGTACCCGGCACGTTCGCGAACTCCGTGGTCTCCTCGACGCTGCTCGGCAGGATGGCCCGCCGCGCGGGTCGCCTGCACGTGACCACGTTGACGGGGTTCAAGTGGATCGGCCGCGTGCCGGACCTGGCCTTCGGCTATGAGGAGGCCATCGGCTACTGCGTCGATTCGCGCGCGGTCCCGGACAAGGACGGGATCACCGCCGCGCTGACGGTGCTGCGGATCGTTGCCGACCTCAAGGTCTCGGGCCGCGCGTTGGCGGACCTGCTCGACGACATCGCCCGCGAGCACGGCCTGACCGCCACCTCCCAGCTGTCGGTGCGCGTGGCCGACCGGTCCCTGATCGCCGACGCCATGACGCGGCTGAGGCGCAACCCGCCGTCGGCGCTCCTCGGGGCCCCGGCGACGGTGCTGGACCTCGCCCACGGCTCGGACACGCTGCCCCCCACCGACGCCATCGAACTCACTGGTGAGCGGGTGCACGTGGTGGCCCGCCCCTCGGGCACCGAGCCCAAGTTGAAGTGTTACCTGGAGGTCCGGCTGGACGCCGAGGAGTCCGTCGACGTGCGCGCGGCGCGGCTGGCCGCGGCGGGACGGCTGGCCGAACTGCGGCGGGAGATGGCAGCCGCACTCGGGGTGGAGGGCTGATCCAGCGCCCGCTGTTCGGCGGCATGGATACAGTTGATTCCATGACGAAGCTTCGCGCCGGTCTCCTCGCTCTACTGATCGCCCTCGCCGTGGCCTGGGTGGGGGTGGTGCCGGCGGCCGCCGACGACTCGGCGCCCATCACCCGCTACGACGTGGACGTGGTCCTGAGGACGGATGGTGTCGCGGGCGTCACCATCGACTTCACCATGGACTTCTCCGCGCTGAGGGGCCGCGGGCCCTACATCCTGCTGCCCACGCTGCAGGAGGACGGCGCGAACCCCGACGAGAACTACGTGTTCAGGTACTCCAACATCTCGGTCTCCTCGTCGACGGGGGCCAACACCCAGGTCCTCCAGGAACAGGACGCCGACATGTTGTCGCTGCGCATCGGCAACGAGAACATCTTCAACACCACCCCTGAGGACTACACCCTCACCTACGACGTGACCGGCCTGATCGCCACGGATCACCCTGTCAGCGGCCTCGATGAGTTCAACTGGGACGTCATCGGCCCCGCCTGGGAATCGCGGTTCTCCAACATCACCGTCGACGTCACCGGACCCGCCGGGCTCGAGCAGGTGGCCTGCTTCTACGGTCCCACCGCCGACACCCCGTGTGAGGCGACACAGTCGGTTGACGCGGCCACCTATACGCTGGCTTCGCTGCCGCCCAACACTCGGATGCAGGTGGTGGCGGGCTACCCGGCCGGTACCTTCCCCGGCGTGACGCAGGAGAAGGCCCGCCGGGTGACCGCGGCCAACGCCTTCGAGCTCACCCCCGCCACCGGTGCCGTGACCGGCGCAGGTCTGATCGCCGCCATCGTCGGGCTGATCGCGGTGCGTCGGCGTCATGCCCGAGACGACGTCTATCTGGGGCTCACCCCCGGCCTCACCCCGCTTTCCGGCCAGGAGGAGCGGGTGGGGACGCGCAGCGGCAAGTTCCCGGTCACTGTCCAGTTCCACCCGCCGAAGGGCGCCACCCCTGGTGAGATCGGCACTCTCATGGACACCACGGCGGACAACGTCGACGTGTCCGCCACCATCGTGGATCTCGCAGTCCGCGGCTATCTGCGCATCATCTCGCAGTCGAAGAAGGACTTCACGCTGGAGGCGCTGCACGCGCCGCCCGGACCCCTGGAGCCGTTCGAGGAGAAGCTGCTGGCCGATCTGTTCCAGGGACGCAGCGTGAGGACGTCGAAGGAGCTGAGCAAGGCGAAGTTCGCCGAGGTGCTGCCGGACGCCCGCAACGGCCTGTACTCCTCCGTCGTGGCCAAGGGCTGGTTCAAGGGCAACCCCACCACCGCACAGATGGTGCCCATCGTGCTGGGTGGCCTGGCGATCGGCGCCGGCCTCCTCTTTGCCTTCGTGGGAGCCGCTGTGGGATGGGGCCTCATCGGCATCCCGCTGGCCGTCTTCGGGATCGGCCTCATCGTGATGTCCAGCAAGTTCCGCAAGCGTACCGCCACCGGCTCGGCCTACCTCGCGCAGGCCAAGGGCTTCGAGTTGTACCTGCGTACCGCAGAGAAGGACACGCTGCAGTTCGAGGAGGGGGAGGACATCTTCAGCAAGTACCTCCCCTACGCGATGGTGTTCGGCGTCGCGGACCGCTGGTCCAAGCTGTTCGCAGACCTCGGCGCGCAGGGCCTCTACCAGGCCAACACCTCGTGGTACGTGGGCGCGGACCTCATGCACGGCTACTACTTCGCCAGCGCGATGAACAACCTCACCCACTCCATGTCGGACGCCATGCAGGCCGCCCGGATGGACGGGATGAGCTCGGCCACCGGCGGCTCCAGCGGCTTCTCCGGGTTCAGCGGGGGTGGCGGCTTCGGCGGCGGTGGCGGCGGCTCCTGGTGAGGATCAGCCGGGGATCGGGGCCCAGCTCGGGCCGGTGACGCCCAGGGTGTCGTCGAGCTTCGCGAACAGCGGGGACGGCTTCGCCAGGGGCGTGCCGGCCGCGATCGGCCGCGACTCCCACACGGCCTGCTGGCCGGCGTAGTCGCCCTGCAGTGTCGGGTAGGTGAGGTCGCCTTCGCTGACTTCGACGATCTGCGGCTGCGCGGCCCACACGCCCTGCCCCCCCAATGCCTCGAAGACCTTCTGCGCGGAGTGCGGCAGGTAGGGGGTGAGCAGCGTGTTGCAGTCCGAGACCACCTGGAGGGCGACGTGGAGGACGGTGTCGCGGCGGGCGGCGTCGTCCTTGAGCTTCCACGGCTCCTGATCGGAGAGGTACTTGTTGGCCAGGCCGACGATGCGCATGGCCTCCGTGATGCCGGCCTTGAATCGGCGGGCAGCGATGTGCTCACCCACCACCTCGAACGCGGTGCGCGACTCGTCGAGCAGCGCGCTGTCTGCGTCGGTCAGCTCGCCTGCCGCGGGCACGGAGCCCACGTTTTTGTGTGCCATCGAGATGGAGCGGTTGACCAGATTGCCCCACTCGTTGGCGAGCTCGAAGTTGGTCCGGCGGACGAACTCGTCCCAGGTGAAGTCCGTGTCCTGGTTTTCGGGCCCGGCCATGGCGATGTAGTAGCGCAACGCATCCGGTCCGAACTCGCCGAGGAAGTCTCCGACGAAGATCGAGGCGCCGCGCGAGCTGGACACCTTGGAGCCCTTCATCGTCATGAACTCTGAGCTGACCACCTCGGTGGGCAGCTGCAACTCCCCCAGCGACGGGCGGATCTCGCCGCCCCTGGTCCCCTGGCCGTTGGCGCCGAGCAGGATGCCCGGCCAGATCACCGAATGGAAGACGATGTTGTCCTTGCCCATGAAGTAGTAGGACCGGGCCTCGGTGGAGTTCCAGTACGCGCGCCACGCCTCCGGGTCCCCGGTGCGCCTGGCCCATTCGACCGAGGCGGAGAGGTAGCCGATCACGGCGTCGAACCACACGTAGATGCGCTTCATGGGGGCATCGCGCCAGCCGTCGAGGGGCACGGGGACTCCCCAGTCGAGGTCGCGGGTGATGGCGCGTGGCCTGATCTCCGCCAGGAGATTGTGGGAGAACTTGAGCACGTTGGGCCGCCAGTCCTCGCGGCTGTCGATCCACTGGCCCAGCATCGGGGCGAGCGCGGGCAGATCGAGGAAGAAGTGCTCTGTCTCGACGAACTGCGGCGTCTCGCCGTTCATCTTGGACTTCGGGTTGATCAGGTCCGCCGGGTCGAGCTGGTTGCCGCAGCTGTCGCACTGGTCTCCGCGGGCGTTGTCGTAGCCGCAGAGAGGGCAGGTGCCTTCGATGAATCGGTCCGGCAGCGTTCGGCCCGTTGATGGCGAGATGGCGCCCATCTGGGTCTTGGCCGTGACGTAGCCGTTGTCGTACAGGGCGGTGAAGAGGTCCTGCACCACGCGGTAGTGGTTGGGCGTGGTAGTGCGGGTGTACAGGTCGTAGGACAGGCCCAACCCCTGCAGATCCTCAACGATCTGCCGGTGGTACTTGTCCGCCGTCTCGCGAGGGGTGAGCCCCTCCGCGTCCGCCTTCACCTGGATGGCCGTGCCGTGCTCGTCGGAGCCCGACACCATGAGCACGTCGTGGCCGGCCATCCGCATGTAGCGCGAGAACACATCGGAGGGGACGCCGAATCCGGAGACGTGACCGATGTGGCGGGGGCCGTTGGCGTAAGGCCAGGCGACGGCGGCAAGAACGTGACTCATGCGCGCCATCCTATCGGCGCGCCGAGGCCTCACTCACGCGGCAGAACGGTGAGCACCCGCTCGATGTGCTCGCGGAACTCCCCCATGAACGCGGTGAGCACTTCCCTGAGTCCGTCGTCGGTGATCGTCCCGTCGGCGTCGATGCTGGAGCCGTCGAGCTTGATGTAGGCCTCCGGGGCGGTCATCAGGCGGGCGTTGCAGAACGCGAGGACCGCACGGAGGCTCTGCTGGGCCACCGCCGTGCCGATGTTGCCGATGGAGGCGCCGATGATCGCCGCCGGCATGTGGTCGAACGAGTTCTGGCCCCAGGGCCGCGATGCCCAGTCGATGGCGTTCTTCAGCGCCCCGGGGATGGAGCGGTTGTACTCTGGCGTGACGAACAGCACGGCCTGGGCGGAGGCGAGCGCGGACTTCAGCGCCTGCGCCTCTGCGGGGTAGGCGGCGTCGTGGTCGGGCGAGTAGAGCGGTAGGTCACCGATCGGGATCTCCGTGAACTCCAGGTCCGGGGGCGCCACCGCGATGAGGGCCTTGGACAGCACGCGGTTGATGGATGTCGAGGACAGGCTCCCGACGAAGTACCCGACGCGGTAGGTGGTCATGACGGTTCCCTTCCGCCGCTCGGCCGGGGCGGCCGTGGCCGGCCACTCGGACTCTACCGACCATCGACGCGCACCGGGTCGGGTTCGAACTCCGGGCTGGATCAGACCTGCCGGGTGGCCTGGGTGAATCGCAGTGACCAGCCCGCAGGGAGTTCCACCCACAGCCCCGAACACGTGAGGTCCTGCTGCGCCCACCGCACCAGACCGGCCCCGGCCGTCACCGTGTCGACGGCGAGGAACCGCACCTCATCGGCCGCTGGCCAGGGCAGATCCCAGGTCTGGGCGCCGTCGGCGCCGTGCGCGACGAAGTCGCGGTGGAGCCTGGCCGCTGCAGGGTCGGAGACTGCTTCCCGGGTGAGGCGAACGAGAGCGGCTTTGGTGCGCGGTGACGCGGAACCCGGCACTGGCGCCGGCACGGGCTCCTCGGGGGGCGCTGTGGAAAAGAGGTCGGGTTCCGGCTCGGTCTGCCCCACCGAGAAGTCCCGGCGCCCGGGGGGACGGTGGGTGTCCGGGAAACCCGGGCCATGGTTGACGGGGTCTCCGCGCTGAAAGGCGGTGGCCGCTGCACGGGCCCGCTCGTCCGCGGCCTCGTTCATCGAGTGTCCGGCGTGGCCCTTGACCCATTCGAACTGGACGGTGCGCCCCTGCAGCGCGGCGTCGAGCTCCTTCATCAACTCCACATTGAGCACCGGCTTGCCGTCACCCTTCTTCCACCCCTTGCGCTTCCAGCCGGGCAACCACTTGGTGAGGGAGTTGATGACGTACTGCGAATCGCAGAGGATCCGGAGTGGCTCGTCGAGGTGCGCGGTGGAGCGGAGCAGGTCGAGTACGGCCATCAGTTCGCCCATGTTGTTGGTGCCGTGGTCCCAGCCACCGGCGGCCCAGATGTCGTCGCTGACGTACCAGGCCCAGCCAGCGGGCCCGGGGTTGGAGAGGGCGGACCCATCGGCGGCAGCAACAATCACGCGCCCGAGCCTAGTGCCATGCGCATACCCGCCCGTGCACCTCACCCGCTCCTTGATTCGCTCACGACTCACCGTCACCCCGCGACAGTCCGGCAGCAACGGGCGGATCAGGGGCTACGAGGTGCTGGTCGGCGACGACCCGTCGAGCCTCGTCAGCGTCGCGGCGGGCACGCTGCCGAACTCATCAGATCCCTCCGTCATCCCCCTCACGGGGAGCGGCGACCTCGTCCGCCTCCGGGTGCTCAGCACCTACGGCGACCAGGCCGACCGCTGGGTCTCCACGGCCGAGTTGAGCGTCACGAGGCTGATCGCGGACAGCCGGCCAGGCACGCGCCGGTGAGTGAGCGGCGGGGTCAGTTAGGCTCGCCAACATGGTTGAGCCCCTGATCCCGCCGCACCCCACCGCCCCCGACACCAAGGACTGGACCTGGGTGACCGAGCGGCCATGCCCCGAGTGCGGCTTCGATCCGGCCGCTGTCAGCCCAGAGGCACTTCCCGGGCTGATCCTCGACGCCTCGGCCCGCTTCCAGAGGGCGCTGGAGGGGCGGGGCGCGGAGCGGCGGCCGCAGCCCACCACCTGGTCGCCCATCGAGTACGCCCGGCATGTCGCGGACGTGTGCGAGGTCATGACCACCCGTCTCAGCCTGATCCTCGCCAGCGACGGCGCGGGGGCCGAGTTCGAGGACTGGGACCAGGACCTCGCGGCCACCGAAGAGGAGTACTGGCTCTCCGATGCCAACGCCACCCGGGTCCTCGTGGGCGAGCGCGCCAAGGCCGCGGCGAAGGCGTGGGCCGAGCCCGAGGGCGAGCAGTGGGAGTGGACGGGGGTGCGCAGCAACGGGTCGCGGTTCACGGCGCTCTCTCTGGGCCGCTACTTCGCCCATGACCTCATTCACCACCTGCACGACGTCGGCGCCTGAGGGCCAGCTGTCATGGTGGTGAGTTCGTCGGGGGTCAAGGTCCGGGCGGAGGGGTCGTCCTAGTGTCGCTCCCTGAGCGCCTCCGGAGGCTCTCAAGGGACATCCCCCGCTGAGAAGCATGACCCGTCTCACACTTCCCAGAGGAGGGGCCGCCCGCGGAGCGTCGTGGCCCGTCTCGAAGCCAACCCGCCCCAGCCCGCCGGGTGAGGAGCCGCGCAGCGGCCTCGAAGCTAAGAAACGTGAGCTGACAAGGTCACCTTCTCACGGCTCCGCGGGAGAACCCTCTCCCTGAGCACTCGTTCGCAGCCTGACGGCGAGCTGTCAGGCGAGCATGCGGGTGCCGTTGGGGGTGACTTCGTAGCGGTAGCCCAGGGGGCTGGACCAGTGGAGCTGGCTTGGTCTGGGTTGGTCGGCGCGCCAGGTACGGGCGGTTTTCGCGCGGTGAACCGTGCGGCTGAGTGGGGCAAGGTTCCCGCTCCGGGTCTGCCCGCGGCAGCCGGATGCGAAGGGTTGGGTGTGGTCCAGGTCCAGGCCGTTGGCTCGCCGTTTGGAGTAGGGGAACATTTCGTGGTCCATGCTCAGCAGCAGGGCCTTCTTCAACCCGGCCGATGGGGCGTAGTGGTCTTCGGCGGGGATCTCGGGCAGATCGATCACAGGCTGCACCGTGACATCCACCCCCGGGAGCAGTTCGGCCAGCAGGGCGGTGGTGATGTGCCCGGCGCGGTCGATGCGGGCGGTGCCGGTGAGCTGGCCGAGGGCGTCGGCGTGAATGTGGACGGCCAGCTCCAGCTTGGGGCGGAGCTTGGCCAGTGGGGTGGTGATGGTGCCACACAACGCGCCGAGGCAGTGCGGATCATGACGCTGCCCACCGTCTACAGGCGCAGGCTCCGCAGGTCCGCCGCCGTAGCCGACTGACCCTGTGTCCGGGGCGTTGGCTGTGGTGGGGGCCGGGGCAGTGTCGAGGGCGACGGCGAGGCTGTCGTGGAGGGCGGGCTGCGCCGCGTGCTGGAGCAGGGCCAGGGCGTAGGCGGGGTTGGCGAGCACTCCGAGGGCTTTGGCGCGCAGGATCGTCTTCGATGTGTCGGGCTGCTCGACAGCCAGCAGGTCGGCGATGCGGTCGACGGCGGCATCCAGGTAGCGGGCGTCGAGCACGTCGAGTCGGCCGGTGAGGTTCATCACCCCCTCGTGCAATCCCCACAGGTGGACTCCGCGCGAGGCGCGCTGCCGCCGCTCACGCTCCGCCGCGCGGCTCTGATCCGCCTCGATGATCATCTTCTTCAACAGCGTGAACGCGGCCGTCCAACCCAACCCGTCCTGCCTACCCAACCACCGATCGGTGACGGCCTCGGCCGCGTCGGTGGGTAGCTCGCGGCACAGGTCGGCGGCCTTGCAGGCCCGCCCGGCCTCAATGCGGCCTTCCTGCGTGGCGGCATAAAGCCGGGGGTGGCGATGCTTCAGGTTCAGCGCGTCGGCAAGTTTGGAGGCGGCGACGATGGGTGGGCAGCGCAGCAGGCCGGCCAGTTCGAGGCCGAAGAACTCGGATACCGGCGGGGTCCCGATTCCCCCGACCACCACCCTGCGCTCGGCGAGCACCTCCAGCACCTGGTCGTAGTCCACGTCGTAGTGTTCCGCGAGGTCACACAGCAGGGTCAGGGTCTGGGCTTCGGCGAAGCGGCGCAGTTCGTCGGCGGAGCGCAACTGCTCCGCGATCTCGTGTGCCTTGTCCTTCATGGGTTCCACGCTATGTCCGACCTCTGACATTTTTGGCTCCCAGCAGGGGCGCCCGGCAGAAATTCTTCGAGAAGTTTTTCTGGGGGTTGCTGGGGGGTCGGCGCCCGTGGCGGGGCCTCGACGCGTCGGGGGCTCCGCCCTCGGTCGGCTCACCCAGCTGTCGGGTGAAGGGCCTCGACGACTCGGGAGAATTGGCTCGTCAGCTCGCGTTTCTTAGGCTTCGAGGCCGCTTCGCGGCACCTCAGCCAACGGGAAGGGCTCCAGCCCGCTTCGCGGCTCCTCAGCCAGCCGGGAGGGTCCCAGCCCGCTTCGCGGCACCTCAGCCAACCAGCGATGAAGGCCCTCGAGGCCCCCGGTTCGCGACCTTTCAGCGAACAGAGGTCTGATGGTTGCCAAGAGGGTGGGGGACGGCAGGGCGGCACTGCGCAGCGGTGCCCAACCCGACGATCACCCAGCTGGCATCCCGCCCAAGCAGACGCAACCCCAACGCCGCCCTGCCGGCCCGCACCCGGGACAGGACCACGCCACAGGGAGGACGAGTGCGGGGAGACGGGAGACGATGCCCGGGCGGCCTCAACCACCCGACCACAGTATGACCAGTGGCCACAGCAAGACCCTGGACAACGGCCGCATGGGCATCGACTCACGGCTCACCGCACCCGACAACGGGATCCGCGTGAAGGTGGCACTCACAACCCTTCGAGACGGGCTACGCCGCTCCGCGGGCAGCCCCCCTCAGGGAACGATGGAGACCGGCCACGCCGCTCCGCGGACGGCCCCCTCAGGGAACGATGGAGACCAGCCACGCCGCTCCGCGGACGGCCCCCTCAGGGAACGATGGAGACCGGCCACGCCGCTCCGCGGGCAGCCCCCCTCAGGGAACGATGGGAAGGGCGGCACCCAGGACGCGAGGGCACATGACCCCCGACGAACTACTGAGACGACCGCTAGCCCAGCAGCCCGTGGCGCCGAGCCGCCGCGACCGCGGCGGTGCGGGACTCCGCGCCCAGCTTGGCGTACGCGTGGACGAGGTGCGTCTTGACGGTCCCCTCGGAGATGAACAAGCGCTTGGCGATCCCCCTGTTGGTGACACCCTCCTCGACGAGGCGGAGGACGTCGAGCTCGCGGGCGCTCAGCGTCGGGACTCCCTGGGCCATGCGCTCCACCACCCGCCCCTCCATGTCCCGCGACAGCACCAGCCGCCCCGCGGCGGCGTCCTGGATCCCGGAGACGATGTCCTCAGGCTCCGCGTCCTTGAGCAGGTAGCCGGCCGCGCCGGCCAGCACCGCGCGCGCGATGTCGGAGTCGTTGTCGTAGGTGGTGAGGATGAGGACGGCCGGCCCGCCCTGCTGGGCCTGCAGCGCCGCCGTGACCCCCACCCCGTCGAGCCCGGGCCCCAGCCGCAGGTCGCACAGCACGACGTCCGGGTGGGTCTCTGAGGCGAGCATCAGCGCCTCCTCGCCTGAGGCGGCGGCGCCCACCACCTCGACGCCGTCGGCCCCATCGAGCAGGGCGCGCAGCCCCGAGCGCACCACGGGGTGGTCATCGACGATCAGCACGCGGGTCACCGCGACACCTCGGCTGCCGGAATCAGCGGGAGCCGCAGCGCCACCGCGGTGCCGCCAGCATCTGACTCCACCTCGACGCCACCCCCGAGCTCGGTGAACCTCTCACGCAGTGCACGCAGCCCGTACCCGCCCAGGGGGCCTGCGACGACGGGGCGCGCCGGGTCGAACCCGACCCCGTCGTCGACGATGTCCAGGTGCACCTCGTCACCGGCGCGGGCCAGCTCGACGTTGATCCGCCCGGCCCCGGAATGGAGCCTCACGTTGGACAGCGCGCCCTGCGCGCCGCGCAGCAAGGCCACCTCGATGGGCGTGGCCAGCCTGGGCAGGTCGGGATCGACGGTGACCGCCCACTCGGCTCCCAGAGCCCCCGCCACGTCAGCGGTGAGGCGCCCCAGGGGCGCCGCCAGGCCTCCCGCCCCTGGCGCTTCGGGCGCCAATGCCATGACGACGCGGCGCGACTCCGCCAGGTTCGCGGCAGCGGTGGCCTCGATCTGCCCCAGCAGGTGGGCAGCAGCGGCGGGATCCACCGCCCGAGTGGCCGCGCGTGCCAGCAGCACGATGGAGGAGAAGCCCTGGGCCAGGGTGTCGTGGATGTCGTGGGCGAGGCGCTGCCGCTCGGCGAGTACCCCAGCCTCGCGCTGCAACCTGGCAGTCTCGTCCTCAGCCCGGAGCACCTCCGCCAACAGCCGTCGGTGCTCGGAGGCCTCGTGTTCGAACAGGAGCACCCCTCGGGCAACGCCCACCGCCACCAGTGCCCCCACCAGCGGTCCCAGGACTCCGCCCACGCTGTGCCCCTCGGCCATCGCCAGCACCGTGACGACGACGGCCAGCGTCACCGCGGTCAGCAACAGTGCGGCGAGGAGGGGCAACACCGAGCCGACCAGCAGCCACAGCGGGAAGACCACCCAGAGGAAGTCCCGCGACAGCACCATCGACGTGACCGAGCCGAGGAACAACACACCCACCCACACCGAGCGCCCGAGGATGCCGAGCCGCGGCTGGAGTGAGAGCCCCGCGACGAAGGCCACCAGCATCATGCCCGCCAGGGCCAGCACCGGCCAGCCGGCTCCCTCGATCCAGGCCAGCGCGGTGGCCACCACCAGCAGCCCCACGAAGAGGAGCGCCTGCCCCAGCCTCAGCCACCAGGCCGCCGAGAACCGCGGGGGGTGGTCGGCCGTCGTCGTCGTCACGCCCCCACGTTAGCGGTGGCCGGGGCGGCGGTCAGTGCCCGGCGCAGGATGACGAACAGGTAGACGAAGGTCCCGCTGAGCACCATGTGGCCGAGTCCGGCGATGCCCGCCCACATCGGCGAGGTCGCGATGGGGATCTCGAGGACCTGCAGCGTCCCCTTGACGATCATGGCCCCGAACGTGAGCCCGAGGCCCACGTTCCACAGCACCGTGAACAGCGTCGTGGCCTTGTCCCCCAGGGCGAAGCTCTTCGCCAGGGCCAGCACCACAAGGAGCATCAACGTGCCCAGCGCCAGCGCGTGGGTGTGGGCGGTGGCGAGCTGGGTGTGGCCGGTGAAGTCGTTGAGCTTGGTCATTTCGCGCCAGTACAGGCCGGAGGCGAGGCCCAGAGCCGTCCAGGTGGCGGCGGAGAAGAAGAGTCTGTTCAGCATGGCTCCGATGCTGCCCGCAGAACCACTCCCCCGTCGCCCGCCCGCTATCCACCGTCCGGTGGACCCACTCTCACGGGCGGGTGAGGATGACGGCGCGGTAGCGCTCGACGAAGCCGGCCGCAGCCGCGGCCTCGAGCCCCGCCAGGTCACCGATGTGGACCTCCAGCGCCCAGCCCCTCGTCAGCGGCACCGCCCCGGCCAGCGACGAGGAGGGACCGTCTGCGGTGAGGATCGCGAAGCCGCCGCAGATGCTCAGGCCGAGCGCCGTGAGCGCCTCCGTCGAGCCGCGCAGAGTCCGGACCGGGGCGGATCCACCGATCCACGCCTCCGCGGCCTGCAGCGCGTCGTCGAGGGCAGCGCCAGGGTCGCCGACGGCCAGGACACCGTGGCCGCTCACCCGCCAGCCGCCGAGCCGCGCGCGGCGGACTCCGGGCCGGGCCTGCTCCAGCGCCCGCTCAAGGTCCTCGGGCCGCGACACCGGCAGCACGCTGCGCTCGGGCACGCGGCGCACCCCAGCCGCCTCCGCTCGAGGCACCCACACCGCGGGACGGTCCTCCGGCAGCAGCACATACCACTGCTCGTTGGCCGCCACCAGGTGGCCGACGACGTCCCGGGCCGTCCCGCCGCTGACCCAGCGCAGGCTGAGCCGCGGCGCCCCGGCAGGAGGTTCGAGGATCACTGCGCCGCGGCGTAGGCCGGGGCGATGACGTGCGCGATGATCCGCTCGCGCTGGTCGTGGGGAAGGAACGCGGCGCGCATCGCGTTGACGGTGACGCGCTCCACGTCGATGAGGGTCCAGCCGAAGGCCTCGCTGAGCAGCGCGAACTCCCGCGACATCGTCGTGGCGCTCATCAGCCGGTTGTCGCAGTTGACGGTCACGTTGAACCCCAGCCGGTGCAGCATGTCCACGGGGTGGCTCGCCATCGTCTGGGCGACCCCGGTCTGCAGGTTCGACGACGGGGACACCTCCAGCGCGATGCGTGCGTCGCGGACGTAGTTGGCGAGCCGGCCGAGGAGCGCCCCGTCGTCCGTGGCGTCGATGTCGTCGGCGATCCGCACACCGTGCCCGAGGCGGGACGCGCCGCACACCTGCACCGCCTCCCAGATCGACGGCAGTCCGAACGCCTCACCCGCGTGGATGGTGAAGAACATGTTGTTGTGCTTGAGGTGGCGGAACGCGTCGACGAATCGCGACGGGGGAAAGCCGTCCTCGGCCCCCGCGATGTCGAAGCCGCAGACGGAGTCGTCGCGGTAGGCCAGCGCCAGCTCCGCGACGTCGGTGGAGGGCTCGGAGTGCCTCATCGAGGTGAGGATCTGCTGGGCGACGATGAGCCGCCCGGCGGCGGCCGCGACGGCCATGCCGGAGGCCAGACCGTCGCGGACCGCCTCGACGATGGCCTCGAGGGTGAGGCCCTGGCGCTGATGCTGTCGGGGAGCGTAGCGCGCCTCCGCGTAGACGACGCCGTCGGCGGCCTGGTCCACGACGAACTCGTGGGCCACGCGGCTCAGCTGTTCGGCAGTCTGCATCGCGGCGACGGTGTGCTCGAACGTTTCGAGGTAGCGCTCCAGGGAGCCGGAGTCCGCGGCCTCGAAGAACCAGTGGCGCAGCTCGTCCGGGTCCGTGGCGGGCAGCTCGTGGCCGTTCTCAGCGCAGTGCTCGATCACGGTCTCCGGGCGCAGACCGCCGTCGAGATGGTCGTGGAGGGCCACCTTGGGCAACGCCCTCAGGTCATCGATGGTGAGCATGCGCCAACGCTACCGTCAGGGGGCAGGTGGGGCGATCGCGTCGAGGTCGTCCGGGCCGAACGCCTGCGGGAGCAGGTCCGCCAGGGTCAGGACCCCGGCCGGGGTCTCCATGAGCAGCCCGCGCCCGCCGTGCTCGAAGAGCAGCTGCCGGCAGCGGCCGCACGGCGTGATGACGTCGCCCTCGCCGTTGACGCAGGTGAACGCCACGAGCCGGCCACCGCCGCCCGCCACGAGGTCTGAGATCAGCCCGCACTCGGCGCACAGGGTGACCCCGTAGGCCGCGTTCTCCACGTTGCAGCCGCTGATGGTGCGCCCATCGTCCACGAGCGCCGCGGCCCCCACCCGATACTTCGAGTAGGGCGCGTAGGCCCGCCCCGCGACATCGACGGCCACTGCCCGGAGCCGATCCCAGTCGACCTGCTGCACAGCTGCCACAACATGACTCATTCTCGGACCACCTGCCGCACCAACGCGCCGGCGGACCGCACCATCGCCACGGTCTGTTGCCGCCAGTCCACGTCCTGACTGCGGTAAGGGCCCGTGGCCAGCGAGATGACAACGGCCGCTGCACGTAGCCGCAGCTCCACCGGGTCCACCCGCCGGTCGAACACCGGCACCCACCTGGCCAGAAGGTCTCTGACCTTGTCCGCCTGGGCCGGGTTCATCCGCTGGATGGTGGACAGGTGCCCGATCAGGCAGGCCAGGTCGTCGGCGCGCCGTCCGGGACCGATGGTGTCCACATCGAGCAGGCCCACCACCCGTCCGTCGGCCACCCGGATCTGGCCCTCGTGAAAGTCACCGTGCGTGGGCTCGTCCCCTGGGGTGAACCCCGCCAGGCCGGAGGTGATTCTCGCAACCAGCGCACCCAGCTCCTCGCCCAGCTCGGGCAGTGTGGCCGACACCATGGCGGAGTAGTGCGCCACGGCGTCCGCCCACGGCGCCCGGCGCTCCAGCGAGGCCACCGAGGCGGGCATCGCATCGAGCAGGTCGATCAGCTGTTCGGGGCCGCAGGGGTCTCCCGGGGTGAACAGGGCGCTGGCGAGGGCGGTTCCAGGGAGTTCCCGCAGGATGAGGAGGTGATCGGGTGTGGCCAGCGCCACCTCCGGGGCCGGGACCCCCGCCCTGCGGAGCATGAGGTGCTTGGCGTGGACGTCTGCGAACACCCGCTCCCGCAGCACCTTGACGTAGAACACTTGGGGCGGGTCCGCGACACTCACCTTCACCACGGCGCGCCGCCGGGGACGATAGCCCACCATGGCCAGCGTCAGCTGATCAGCGGCCACCGGGTGGGCCAGCACACCGCCCACGTTGAGCGTCTCGGCCATCCGCTCCGGGAAGGCGGCCCGTGGCAGCCCCGGCAGGTCCGGATCGTCGGGGTACAGCCACACCGCGACCCTGCGGCGCCCGTCGTCGAAGATCTCGGCCCGCGCGTCCGAGGGGAGCAGCTCCCCTGTCCGGGCGCTCACGCCCAGCAGCTCCGTGCGCTCCCCGTGCGGCCACGCCACCGTGGCGAGGTAGGTGGCGGTCGTGGAGTGCTCCGGGGCGGCGTCGACGTGCTCGATCGCCCAGGTGAGAAGCCGGCCGCCCTGGTGCTCGACGGCGGCGCGCAGCAGCGGCTCGACGCCCGGGCCGGTGAGCAGGCCGAGCCCGTCGTCAGGCATCCGTGTCGTCCTCCGGCAGCGTGTCGCGCCGGATGGAGAACCAGGCGGCGCGCCGGCCGTCCATCTGGGTGGCCTCCAGCGTGAACCAGCCACGGGGACCGTCGACGTCATGGTCCGGGCTGAGCGCCACGGTGGCCCTCGCCCCGAGGTGGGGCAGCTCGCCCAGCTCGGCCATGAAGAAGCCGGCCACCGTGTCGTAGGGCCCCTCGGGAATCACGTAGCCGGTCAGTTCGGCGAACTCCTCGATGGTGGTGAGGCCGTCCACCTCGTCGATCTGGCGGGGCACCGAGGATGACGGGAGGTCGTACTCGTCGGTGATGTCGCCGATCAGCTCCTCCATCAGGTCCTCGAGCGTGACGATGCCTGCGGTGCCGCCGTACTCGTCGCGGACGATGGCGAGGTGGGAGCGGGCTGCGCGCATCGCGGTGAGCGCCCGGAGGATCTTGACGGTCTCCGGGAGGAACAGCACCTCGCGCGCGATGCTGCCGACGTCGCTGTCGCGGGCGGTGCCCTCGATGTCCATCAGGTCACGCACGTGGATGAAGCCGACGATCCGGTCCGGGGACCCCTCGGTGACCGGATAGCGGGAGTGGGGCGCGCCCCGGACCTCACGGTAGGCCAACCCGATCGGCATGTCCGCGGGCAGGAAGTCGACCTCGGTGCGGGGCACCATGACCTCGCGCAGGGAGCGTTCGCCGGCGTCGAAGACCTCGTCGACGATGCGCCGCTCCTCCTTGCCGAGCGTGGAGGACCCCACCACCATGGCACGCAGCTCTTCGTCGGTGACGGCGTTGCGGGAGAGCGTCGGGTCGCCCCCGAGGATGCGCACGAGCGCATCGGTGGAGACACCGAGGAACCAAATGAGTGGCCGGGTCAGCGTCGCGATTCCGGAGACCAGCGGCGCCAGGGCGAGCGCGAAACTCTCGGCGCGCTGCATGGCCAGCCGCTTGGCGGTCAGCTCACCCACCACGATCGAGAAGTAGGAGATGACCACCGTGACCAGGACCAGCGAGAGCGTGCCCGAGATGGGCTCGGCCAGGCCCCTCGACTGAAGCTCGGTGGACAGCGCCTCGGCGATGGTGGCGCCGCCGAAGGCGGCCGACAGGAAGCCAGACAGCGTCACGCCGATCTGGACCGAGGACAGGAACCGGTTGGGATTGCCGGTCAGGCGCTCGATGGCACGGCCGCGCTTCCCCTTGCCGGCAAGCTGCTTGACCTGGCTCTCGCGCAGCGTGATGAGCGCCATCTCGGCGGCGGCGAAGGTGCCGCCGATGATGATGAACAGGGAGATCAGGGCGATGTCGGTCAGCACGAGGCTGGGCTCCTCAGTCAGCGGAAGATGACGGTGCGGTCACCGTCGGCGAGGACGCGATGCTCGGCGACGAGGCGCACGGCCTCGGCCAGGGTCTGCGACTCCTGGGCCTGGCCTTTGCGGACCAGCTTCGCCACGTCCATGGTGTGATCCACGCGCACCACGTTCTGCTCGATGA
The DNA here is from genome assembly GCF_054483915.1 of Tessaracoccus luoxuelianae. Lineage (NCBI taxonomy): Bacteria > Bacillati > Actinomycetota > Actinomycetes > Propionibacteriales > Propionibacteriaceae > Tessaracoccus > Tessaracoccus luoxuelianae. Next base: position 2,781,050 of record NZ_CM137013.1, read on the forward strand.
TGGGGCCCTCATCCAGGTCTCCGGTGACGAAGTGCGCGGTGGCGCCGATCAGCTTCACACCGCGGGTGTGCGCCTGGCGGTAGGGGTTGGCGCCCTTGAACCCGGGCAGGAACGAGTGGTGGATGTTGATGGCCCGGCCGGCGAGAAACTCGCAGAGTTCGGGGCTGAGGATCTGCATGTAGCGCGCCAGGACCACCAGCTCGATGCCCTCCTGCTCGACGCGCCGGCGCACCTCAGCCTCGAACTCGGGCTTGGTCTCGGCGGTCACAGCCCGGTGCGTGAACGGGACGCCGAAGAACTCGGCCATGGGTGCCAGGACGTCATGGTTGGCCATGATCCCCACCACGTCGATGGGGAGGTCACCCGCACGCCACCGGAAAAGCAGGTCGTTGACCACGTGGCCGGCCTTCGACGCCAGGATCAGAGTCCGCACGGGGCGGGCCACGTCATCGACGCGGAACCGCGCATCCAGGTCCGCGGCCGCCGCACCCACGGCCGCCGCCAGGGACTCCGGCTCGGCGCCGTGGACCTCGATCCGCGTGAAGAAGTGGCCGGTGTCGGGCGAGGAGAACTGCTGCAGCTCGGTGATGTTGCCATGCGCTGCGACGATGCCGCCGGTGATCGCGTGCACGATCCCCGGCCGGTCGGGGCAGTCGAGCGTAACGACGAGCTGATGCATGGGCGCCATGCTAGCGGGTCACCATCAGCCAGTGATTTTGGGCGATGACGCACCTGGACCGTGAACTTGTTACTCTGCGATCGCGCAACGACGCGCGGCTCAACCTGATGCAACGACGCACAGCCCAGAGGAGACGCCCATCCATGCATGACAGCAGCCCCGACGTGCCTACCGGTGAGATCCCGGCCGAAGACTTCCACCGAGTCCAGCAGTCGCCGGAGTTCGCCCACCTGAAGCGGACGTTCCGGTCCTTCGCCTTCCCGATGACCGCAGTGTTCCTGCTGTGGTATTTCGCCTACGTCCTCGGCTCCATCTTCGCCAAGGACCTGATGATGACCAGCGTGGCCGGCAACCTCACCGTCGGCATCCTGTTCGGCCTCGGCCAGTTCGTCAGCACGTTCCTGATCACCTGGCTCTACATCCGCCACTCGGTGAAGAACGTGGACCCGCTGGCGAGGGCCCTGCGTGAGGATCTGGAGGCGAGCGCGCGATGACACTCCTCGAGACTGAGCAGCTCGGCAACCCGATCATCAACATCGCCATCTTCGCCGCCTTCGTCGTTTTCACCATGGCCGTGGTGATCCGCGTCACCCGCGGCGGCAAGAAGAAGGCCGGAGACTTCTACACCGGCGGCGCCCAGTTCGACGGCCGCCAGAACGGCTTCGCCATCGCCGGCGACTACCTCTCGGCCGCCTCGTTCCTCGGCATCGTCGGGGCGGTGGCCCTCTACGGCTACGACGGACTGCTCTACTCCGTCGGCTTCCTGGTGGCGTGGCTCGTTGCCCTCCTTCTGGTGGCCGAGCCGCTGCGCAACACCGGCAAGTACACGATGGCCGACGTGCTGAGCTTCCGCATGCGGCAGAAGCCGGTGCGTCTGGCCGCCGCCACCTCGACCCTGGCGGTGTCCTTCTTCTACCTGCTCGCGCAGATGGCCGGCGCGGGCGCGCTGGTGTCGCTGCTCCTGGGCATCGCCTCGCCGCTCGGCCAGAACATCGTCATCGCCATCGTGGGTCTGCTCATGGTGGGCTACGTGCTGATCGGCGGGATGAAGGGCACCACCTGGGTGCAGATGATCAAGGCCGTGCTGCTGATCCTGGGCGCCGGGGCGATGACCATCTGGGTGCTGGCCTTCGCAGGGTTCAACCTGTCGACGCTCCTGGGCGAGGCGATTGCCACGTCCGCGGCCGACGGGTCCACTGTGGACCTGCTCGCGCCGATGCAGCGCTACAAGGACCCCTGGGCGCTGATCTCGATGGGCCTGGCCCTGGTGCTGGGCGCCTCGGGCCTCCCGCACGTGCTGATGCGCTTCTACACGGTGCCCACCGCCAAGGAGGCGCGCCGCTCGGTGACCTGGGCCATCGGCCTCATCGGCGCCTTCTACCTGTTCACCATGGTGCTCGGCTACGGGGCCGCGTGGCTCGTCGGGCCCAAGGCCATCTCGGAGATGCCCGGCGGGGCGAACGCAGCCGCACCCGCGCTCGCCTACGAGCTCGGCGGCACCGTGCTGATGGCCGTCATCGCAGGTGTGGCGTTCGCCACCATCCTGGCGGTGGTGGCAGGCCTCACCATCACGGCGTCGGCGTCCTTCGCGCACGACATCTACAACTCGGTCCTCAAGGACGGCAAGGCGGACCCGGCCAAGGAGGTGCGGGTCGCCCGTATCACGTCGGTGACCATCGGTTTGGTGGCCATCGTCGGCGGCATCGTCGCCAACGGTCAGAACGTGGCCTTCCTCGTTGCGCTGGCGTTCGCGGTGGCAGCCTCGGCCAATCTGCCCTCGATCCTGTACTCGCTGTACTGGAAGCGGTTCTCCACGGCCGGTGCCGTCTGGTCGATCTTCGGCGGCCTCATCACCGCGGTGACGCTGATCGTCTTCTCCCCCGCCGTGTCGGGCCTGCCCACGTCGATGTTCCCGAACGCCGACTTCGCCTGGTTCCCCATCGACAGCCCGGCCATCGTGTCGGTCCCAGTGGGCTTCTTCCTCGGCTGGCTCGGCTCCGTGATCAAGCCCGACGGCCCGGAGGTGGCCGACCGTGCTGCCGAGATGGAGGTGCGCTCCATGACCGGAGCGGGCGCCGAGGGCGCGATCGACCACTGATCCCCCCTCTCACGACAGAGGCCCGCCCCCGGCGATGGGGGCGGGCCTCTTCGACTGTCGGGGCTGACCTCAGATGAGGCCGAGCTCGGTGACCGCGTTGCGCTCGTCGACCAGCTCTGCGACGGAGGCATCGATCTTGCCGCGGGAGAAGTCGTTGAGCTCAAGACCCTGGACGATCTCGTACCTGCCGTCCTTGACCGTGCACGGGAACGAGGAGATGAGGCCCTCGGGCACGCCGTAGGAGCCGTCGGACGGGACCGCCATGGAGACCCACTCGCCCTCAGCGGTGCCGAGCACCCAGTCGCGCATGTGCTCGACGGTGGCGTTGGCGGCCGAGGCGGCCGACGACAGGCCGCGGGCCTCGATGATGGCCGCGCCGCGCTTGGCGACCGTGGGGATGAAGGTGTTCTCCAGCCACTCCTGGTCGTTGACCAGCGCGGCGGCGCTCTGTCCGTCCACCTTGGCGTTGAACAGGTCAGGGTACTGGGTGGCCGAGTGGTTGCCCCAGATGGTCATGTGGCTGATGTCGGTGACGGGGCGCCCCAGCTTCGCGGCCAGCTGCGAGAGAGCGCGGTTGTGGTCCAGCCGGGTCAGCGCATTGAACCGCTCGGCCGGAATGTCGGGCGCGTTGCGCTGCGCGATGAGCGCATTGGTGTTGGCCGGGTTGCCGGTGACCAGGACCTTGACGTCGTCGGCGGCGGCGGAGTTGAGCGCCTTGCCCTGCGCGGTGAAAATGGCGCCGTTGGCCGACAGCAGGTCGCCACGCTCCATCCCCGCCTTGCGGGGCATCGCGCCCACCAGCATGGCCAGGTTGACGCCGTCGAAGACCTTGTTGGGATCATCGCCGATCTCGATGTTGACCAGGTTGCCGAAGGCGCAGTCCTGGAGCTCCATGACCACGCCCTCCAGCGCCTTGAGCGCAGGGGTGATCTCCAGCAGGCGCAGCTCGATGGGAGTGTCGCCCAGCAGCGATCCACTGGCGATGCGGAACAGCAGGCTGTAGCAGATCTGGCCTGCGGCGCCGGTGACGGCGATCTTGACGGGAGCAGCAGTGCTCACTTCATTTCCTCTCGTGACGGTCCTTGTCGTCTGACGAAACTGACTCTAGCGGGGTCGCGGCCACCCCGGTCGGGCGGGGCGGGTCTCAGATGATGCGGAAGACGTAGTGCGCGACCAGGATGAACACGACGATCGCGAGCCAGACCATCAGCGTGATCGCCAGCCATCCGCCCTTCGCGAAGGCCAGGGCCTTGGCCTGCGCCGACGGGGACAGGAACAGGTTGCCCTCCAGGATGTTCCAGTGCGTCATCGAGGTGAACACAAAGGTGGTCGACACCGTCACGAGCGCACACCAGGGGCAGATCGCACCGATCACGAAGGTGGACTGGAACAGCAGCCAGTAGGCGAAGATCACACCGAGCAGATAGATCACGTTGGCGGTGAACATGAACCACCGCGGGAACCGGGTGCGGGCCAGGGAGGCCACCGCGATGGTCATCACCACCGGCTCGGCGATGAGACCCAGGAACGCGTTGGGGAACCCGAACACATTGGCCTGCCAGGTGGAGCCCACCTTGACGCAGTCGAAGACGGCGTTGATGGAGCAGCTGAGCACCACGTCGGGATTCTGCGCAATGAGGATGGCGTCGTAGGACAGCACGAAGGAGGCGATGAGGCTGAGCGTGGCGAACACCAGCATCTCCAGGAACAGTACGGTGCGTGACCGGGAGCTGGGGCGGTCCTCGGGGGCTTCTGTCTCGTCCTCGTGGACCATGGTTTCCATGGGCCCCATCGTAACCAGACCGACCCAGCGGGCCATCGCGCGTCAGCTCGAGGGAGGCACCACCAGGGCCACCACTGTGATCGCCAGCCCCATGACGGCCATCACCAGGACGTCGAACCACCGTCGCCGGACCGCCAGCAGCCCCGCCATCTCCGTGGACAGGACGAGCCTCAGCAGCGCACCCACCAGCAGTGCCCCGGCCACCATCAGCGCGGCCCGCCGCCAGTGCCCCAAAGCCGCGTAGCCCACGCCGACGCCCACCACCGCCAACACCCCGAGCAGAGGCCACGGGTTGCTGGGGTAGGACTCGGCTGGCTTGTCCGGCCTATCCGGCATGCAGCGCTTCCGCGCGGTCCACGACGTTGCTCAGCAGCATGGCGCGGGTCATCGGCCCAACCCCGCCCGGGTTGGGCGTCACCCAGGCCGCCTTCTCCCAGACATCCGGAGCGAGGTCGCCGACCGTCTTGCCGTCGACGCGGCTGACGCCGACGTCCACCAGCACGGCGCCCTCGCGGATCATGTCGGCTGTGATCATCCCAGGCACGCCGGCGGCTGCCACCACCACGTCCGCGGCCCGGGTGTGGGAAGCGAGATCCCGCGTCCCGGTGTGACACAGGGTGACGGTCGAGTTCTCGCTGCGCCGGGTGAGGATCAGGCCGAGCGGCCGTCCCACGGTGATGCCGCGACCCACGACGCACACCTCGGCGCCGCGAAGCTCCACGCCGTGGCGGCGCAGCAGCTCGACGATGCCGCGCGGCGTGCACGGCAGGGTGGCGGGCTCGTTCAGGACCAGGCGGCCGAGGTTGATCGGGTGCAGACCGTCGGCGTCCTTGTCCGGGTCGATGAGGCCGAGCGCCCAGTTCTCGTCCAGGTGCCTGGGGATGGGCAGCTGCACGATGTAGCCGGTGACCGCCTCGTCCGCGTTGAGCGACTCGATGGCCTCCCGGAGCTGGGCCTTCGTGGCGTCAGCGGGGAGGTGCACCCGGATCGAGGCGATGCCCACCTCCTCGCAGTCGCGGTGCTTCATCTTCACGTAGCTCTGGCTGGCCGGATCCTCACCGACGAGCACCGTGGCCAACCCCGGCACCACGCCGCGGTCCCGCAGCGCCGCCACCCGGACTGCGAGTTCGGCCTTGATGGCGGCGGCGGTGGCCTTGCCGTCGAGTCTCTGGGCGGTCACGGTGCCTCCTGGTGTCAGTGGAAGAAGTGGCGGGTGCCGGTGAGGTACATGGTGACCCCCGCCGCGGCGGCTGCGTCGATGACCTCCTGGTCACGAACTGACCCGCCGGGCTGCACGATGGCGCGGACGCCGGCGTCGAGGAGGACCTGGGCGCCGTCGGCGAAGGGGAAGAAGGCGTCCGAGGCGGCCACCGACCCGGCGGCACGCTCGCCGGCCCGGGTCACGGCCAGATGGCAGGAGTCCACCCGGTTGACCTGGCCCATGCCGACGCCCACGGAGGCGCCGTCGGAGGCCAGCAGGATGGCGTTGGACTTGACGGCGCGCACGGCCCGCCACGCGAACTCGAGGTCGGCGAGCGTCTGCTCGTCCGCCGGCTCGCCGGCCGCGAGGGTCCAGGCCGACGGGTTGTCGCCGGGTGCGTCGATGGCGTCCGTCTGTTGCAACAGCAGGCCCCCGTCGATCTGCCGCAGCGAGATGCCGGCGTTGATGGCGTCCTGCGCCAGCAGGATGCGGAGGTTCTTCTTGGCGGCGAGGACCTCGACGGCGCCCTCCTCGTAGCCGGGGGCCACGATCACCTCGGTGAACACCTCGGAGACCTGGCGCGCCATGTCCACGCTGACGGGCCGGTTGGCGGCGATCACCCCGCCGAAGGCGGACACCGGATCGCAGGCGTGGGCCCGACGGTGCGCCTCCGCGACGTCCGCCCCGACGGCTATGCCGCACGGGTTGGCGTGCTTGATGATGGCCACGGCGGGGCCGTCGAAATCGTAGGCGGCGCGGCGCGCGGCGTCCGCGTCCACGTAGTTGTTGTAGCTCATCTCCTTGCCGTGCAGCTGCGTGGCGTCGGCGAGCCCGTCGGTGCCGTCCCCGTTGCGGTAGACAGCGCTCGCCTGGTGCGAGTTCTCGCCGTAGCGCAGGTCCGCCACCTTGTGCCACGTGGCGCCCACCCAGGCGGGGAACCCGGTGCCGCCTGAGGTGTCGGTGACCACGTTGCCCATCCATGACGCGACGGCCACGTCGTAGGTGGCGGTGTGCACGAACGCGGCCGCCGCCAGCTGCTTGCGCTGCTGGAGGGTGAAACCGCCGGCTGCCAGGGCCGCCCGCAGCATGGGGTACTGCTCGGCGGAGGTGATCACCGCGACACTCGGGTGGTTCTTCGCGGCGGCCCGCACCATCGTGGGCCCGCCGATGTCGATCTGCTCGACGCACTCGTCCTCGGAGGCGCCGGACGCGACTGTCGCGGCGAAGGGGTACAGGTTGGTGATCACCAGATCGAACGGGGCCACGCCGAGTTCGTCGAGCTGTCTGCGGTGCGTCTCGAGCCGGCGGTCCGCCAGGATGCCGGCGTGCACGTGCGGGTGCAGCGTCTTGACGCGGCCGTCGAGGCACTCGGGGAACCCGGTGACCTGTTCCACGGGCGTCACAGGCACGCCCGCGTTCGCCAGCGTCTTTGCCGTGGAGCCCGTCGACACGATCTCAATGCCGGAGGCGTGCAACTCGCGGCCCAGGTCCGCCAGCCCCGTCTTGTCGTAGACCGAGACCAAGGCTCGGCGCAGCGGGATGAGATCGGTCACGGTTTGCCCTCTTTCCATTCGGCCACGGCCTGGATGAGCAGGCGGCGCTCGGCCACTTTGATGCGCTCGTGGAGAGACTCCACGTCGTCGTCCGGCAGCACGTCCACCGCGCGCTGCAGCAGGATCCTACCGGTGTCCACCCCGGCATCGACCACGAAGACGGTGGCACCGGAAACCTTCACCCCGGCGCGGAGCGCATCGCGGGGACCGTGCATGCCCGGGAAGCTCGGCAGCAGCGCCGGATGCGTGTTGATGGTGCGTCCCCCGAATCGATCGAGGAAGGCCGGGCCGAGCAACTTCATGAAACCCGCGGAGGCCACCAGGTCCGGATCGTAGGCCCCCACGATGTCGCGCAGCGCCGCGTCCCACGCCGCCCGGTCTGCGCCTGCGGCCAGCGGATGGGCCACCGCGGGGATGCCACGCTCACGGGCGCGAGCCAGGCCCTGCGCATCCTCACGGTCAGACACGACGGCGACCACACGGGCATCCACCTCCCCGCCGTCGATCGCGTCGAGCAGCGCCGCGCAGAGGGTGCCGGAGCCGGACAGCAGGACGACGACGTGGGTGGTCACCCGCCCATCCTAAGGGGTGGCGCCGGCCTCAGCCGGCTGGGCGACCGGCCGGCGGATCAGGCCAACGATCAGTCCCGTCACCATGCCGGAGAGCCCTAGGAGGGTCGGCGCGAAGACGGCGAGCTCCGGCACCCGGGCCCCCACGAGGGCGAGCCGGGTGCCGCCCAACCCGCCGGAGCCCAGCGCAGCGAGGACGGTGACGGCGGCCCCGGCGGCGACACCGGACAGGCCCCCCACCAGCGCCGTCTGGTCAAAGCGCGCGCGAGGCCTCGCCCAGGCGACGGCGAGGCCGGCCACCGCCCCGGCCGCCACGCCGACGAGCAGCCACCAGAACGACGTCATGGAGACCTCAGCCCCCACCGGAACGAGGCCGAACGCCGGAATCGCCGGGAGGAGACCGACGTCCGTGGTGGCCATGCTGACGAGGGAGCCATCGCCGACCGTCACCCCGGCGCCCAGCATCCAGGACGCGCAGGCGAGGAGCAGGTTGGGCAGGTAGGCGAGGTGCAGGATCACGAGCAGGAAGAGCCCAACGCCGCCGCCGTCGAGACCCTCGACGATCGCGGTGATGCTGTCGCGGCCCTGGACCAGTGCCACCACCAGCACTGCCGCCGAGCCGGCCAGGACGGTGAGCATGGCGGCCCCCAGCGCCTTCGGCGCGGCGCGCAGCCACGCCGGCCACTCGGCGGTGGGATCGTGGCCCACCCCGCGTGAGGCGCCCCAGAGCCCGGCGATGCCGCCGACCGCCACCCCACCGACCACCGCACGCAGGGACCCTGCGCCGATCGAGGCTGCCAGAAGCGAGAGGGCCGCGGCGTAGACCGCGCCGAAGGTGCCGCCCACCCGGGTGACGATCGCCTCGGTGTCTGCCCAAATTCTCCCCGTGTCGTCAGGGAGGGCCTCCTGCCGCGCCGCCTGCCTGGCCGCCATCGATGCCAACGGGAGGGCGAGGAACACCAGCGCGACGGTCAGCCCCAGAGGCGCCACCGACACCTGCAGGCCCCCGATCACCACGGGCGCCCCGTGCGCCAGAACCAGCAGCCCGGTGGAGAGCCCCAGCGCGTCGGAGAGCTGAGCCTCGGGCGACGTCAGCCAGCCCAGCATCGCCAACGCGCTGAGCACCAGCCAACCCGCCGCCAGGACGGCCAGCGGTCCTCCGACGGCCACCACATACCAGGGCCAGGGCCACTCACGGTGCGTAGCGGGCTCCTGCGCGTCCACGTCCACCGCGACGGTCCGGTGGGTCGCCGTGCGTTTCGCCATCTCTGAAGTCCCCTCGTGGATCTGCGCCTTCGTGTTGCCGACGGCGGTAGGGTTGCCCCACGAAACCCGCTGTCGCGGCCACTGGGAGGTGAATGAGATGCCTGAAAGCGAAGGAAGCCCCAGACGGGCCTGGCTCTCCGACGCGGACACCTCATCCCCGCCGGACACGGACCCTACCCCAGCAGACGACATCTTCCGCCCGCGACGCGGCTCCACAGACGACGCCGCCGCATTCTCGCGCCCGGACTCCGACGAGCCACAGGGCGAGACTCCGATCCCTGCCCCCGTGTTCCCGCGCTCGGCCGGCGAGGTGGCCGACAGCCCCAGCCCTGCGCCCCGCAGGTCCGCCCTATCCTCATCGACCCCCCTCGAGGCGGAGACGCCTGCGCCGCCCCCGCGAACGCAGCCTGCGCGCCCAGGCCTCGCCGTCTGGGCATTGGGAGGCCTGGTGGGGGCACTCGCCGTCGGCATGATCGCCTTCTACGCCTCGAGGGGAGCGGAGCCGGCCACCTCACAGAGCGCCTCACCGAGCGGCTCGGCCGCGGCGTCGGCGAGCGCGAGCCCCACCGTCGTCGCGGCACCGGAGGACCTCGTCACCGGCGAGGATCTGGCCGGCATCGCGGCGGCCGCCTCGTGGTCGGTGACCCACACCAGCACCGCCGCCGCGGACCATGAGGGCCGCGTCGCCTGCCTGAGCACCCAGACCGAAGACCAGAACCCCACCTCCTCACTACAGCGCACCCTCGCCACTTCAGACGAAGACCAGCTCGCCGCGCTGCACCGCATCGAAACCTACGCCTCACCCGCCGCGGCGCAGCAGGTGTTCGCCAACCGCAGCACCGCGCTGGCGAGCTGCGACGAGATCCCGGCCCGGATCGTCCGGGCGACCTCGGTCGAGGGGATGGGCGACGAGGCCTTTCAGATCTCAGTGGTCTTCGAGGACGTGCCCATCCAGTACCACACGCTGCTGATGACACGCGTGGGCAGCGCCATCCAGCTGCTGGACGTGGCCCGGACCAGCAGCCCCGTCGAAGCGCAGCTCGCCGCCGGTGCCCTCGCCCGCCCGCAGGGCACGCTGTGCACCATCGAGGCCGCCACCTGCGCCCCGGAGCCCACCGTCACCGACGCGGTGGTCCCGGCGGCCGAACCCGTCGGCTGGCTGATCCCCTCGGACCTTCCCCGGATCAGGCCCGGGTCCGGCCGGTGGACGGCCTCGGACCCCACAGACCTCACGAGCGCAGGGATGGGGTGCGAGAACCTGACTCTGGTGAGTGAGCCCGGCCCCACCGAGCGGCGGCAGGCCACCTACCTGATGACGCAGGACGACCAGGCGCCGGACACGTTCGGCGTGGACGAGCTGCGCTTCACGTTCCCGGACGCAGCTGGCGCCACGGCCTTCGCCACCAAGCTGGGCAACGCCATCGCCAGCTGCAAGGATCGCGTCAACACAGCCACCGTCAGCGAGCTGCCGGCAGTGACGGGCACCGGCGAGGCTGGTCTGCCGGTCTCCTCGCGTCTCTTCTCCGTCACTCAGGCCACCGCCGACGACACGGGCGTGCCGTACCGGCTCGTCGTCAGCGTGGCCGGGGAGCACGTGTCCTACACAATCATCACCGTGACGGCGGCCTACTCGTTCACCGACGCGCAGCTCACGGAGCTGGCGCTGCGGATCCCGGTGCGGGCCAGCCAGGGCTGACCCGCACCGCGTCAGACCAGGGTGTGGCGCAGGTGCGCGATGGCGTCGCGCACCAGTCCAGCGGTCAGCGACGGGGTCTCCCCCACCAGCACCCCCGCGGCCTCCAACGCCGCCTTCTTCGCCTGTGCGGTACCGGCCGATCCGGTGATGATGGCGCCGGCGTGGCCCATCGTCCGTCCGGTCGGCGCGGTGAAACCGGCCACGTACCCGATCACGGGCTTGGTGATGTGGTCTGCGATGTAGGCCGCCGCACGCTCCTCGGCGTCGCCGCCGATCTCACCGATCATGACGATGAGGTCCGTGTCGGGGTCCTCCTCGAAAGCCTGCAGCACGTCGATGTGCCTGGTACCCACCACCGGGTCACCGCCGATGCCCACCGCCGTCGAGAAGCCGTGATCGCGCAGCTCGTACATCATCTGATAGGTGAGCGTGCCGGACTTCGAGACCAGGCCGATGCGTCCCGGGCCCGAGATGTGGGCCGGGATGATGCCGACGTTGGACTTGCCGGGAGAGATGAGGCCGGGGCAGTTAGGGCCGATGATCCGGGTCCGCGAACCGCGGGCCGCCGCGTGGAACTCGACCGCGTCGTGCACCGGGATCCCCTCGGTGATCACCACGCACAGGCCCACCTCGGCTTCCACCGCCTCCAGGACGGCCTCCTTGGCGAACTTCGGCGGCACGAACACCACCGACACATCGGCATGGGTGGCCGCGACCGCCTCCACCATGGACCCGAACACGGGCACCGGGTCCTCCTCGAACAGGACCGCCTCCCCCGCCCTGCCGGGCGTGACTCCGCCCACGATGCGGGTGCCCGACATGATCATGCGCTGCGTGTGCTTGCGCCCCTCCTTGCCCGTCATGCCCTGGACCAGCACGCGCGAGGACGCATTGATGAAGATCGACATCGGAGTCAGTTCCCTTCGGCCGCGAACCGGGCGGCCGCCCGGGCCGCCTCGTCCATGGTGTTCTTGACAGTGATCAACGGATGATTGGCCTCGGCGAGGATGGCCTTGCCGACCTCGACGGAGTTGCCGTCGAGCCGCACCACAATGGGCAGGCGCGCCTCGGCGCCCAGCATGTCCAGCGCGTTGACGATGCCGTTGGCCACATCACTGCAGGCCGTGATTCCGCCGAAGATGTTGACGAAGACGCTCTTGACCTGCGGGTCGCTCATGATGATGCGCAACCCGTTGGCCATCACGTTGGCCGACGCGCCACCGCCGATGTCGAGGAAGTTCGCGGGACGCGGCCGGCCGGGCAGTTCCTCGCCGGCGGCCGCCACCACGTCGAGGCTGCTCATCACGAGGCCGGCGCCATTGCCGATCACGCCGATGCTGCCGTCGAGCTTGACGTAGTTGAGGTCCAGGTTGCGTGCCTGACGTTCGAGATCCACGTCCCCGGTGGTCTCCTCGTAGCGCTCCCATTCCGGGTGGCGGAAGTCAGCGTTGCCGTCCAGGGTGACCTTGCCGTCGAGGGCGATGATGTCGCCGGCGCCGGTCTTCACCAACGGATTGACCTCCACCAGTGTGGCGTCAGATTCCTTGAAGGTCCGCCACAGCTTCCTGAGCACCGCGGAGACCTTCTGGTGGTCCTCGGGCATGAATCCCGCGTCGGTCACGATGCGTTGAGCCACGGCCTGGGAGATCCCCTCGACGGGGTCCAGGTCCAGCCGGAGCAGCGCCTCCGGCCGCTCTACCGCCAAGGTCTCGATGTCCACGCCGCCCTCGATGCTGCACATCGCGATGAACCCGCCGGCGGCGCGGTCCAGGAGGATGGAGAAGTAGAACTCCTCCGCGATGTCCGCGCCAGGGCTGAGCATGACGGTCTCGACCACGTGCCCCTTGATGTCCAGGCCGAGCACCTCGCCCGCCGTCTTCATGACGGCGTCCTCGCCGCGGGCGAGCTTCACGCCGCCTGCCTTTCCACGGCCGCCCGTGCGGACCTGCGCCTTGATCACCACGAGGTCCGCGCCGAGTTCCAGGTAGGCCGCGCGCGCCTCCTCAGGGGTGGTGGCGATGCGGCCGGGGAGGACGGGCACGTCGAACTGTTCGAACAGGTCGCGGGCTTGATACTCGAGGAGATCCACGGTGGTCCTTCGGTTGGTCGATCAAACTCCGCCAGACTACCCGGCGGCCCGAAGGGACGGAAGGGCCTGACGGATCGGCCCGGCCCGCTCGACCTGGCTCCTGTTGTGCGCACCCGCGGGAGCCACATGTGGTCCTGACAAGCATCGTCTCACGACTCGGACCGCCTCGGCTGCTCGACTTTGAGAGAAACCTGAGAACTGTTAAGGTTTTCTCAGAACCCCCCGAACAAGGCTAGGAGCCAGGTGAACGACGCCACGCCAGTGCGCAACCCCCGTCGCGCCGCGGAGATCGACGACATCGTCGAGATTGACGCCCACCCAGCCCGCCGATCCACGCCTGCCCTGCCGTTTGCCGTCAGCCGTCGCATCGTCGCGCTCGGCGTGGCCGGCGCCCTGTCCGTGAGCGCCCTGTTCGCCTTCGCCTTCACCGCGCGCGACGGTGGCGACACCGCGAGCGAGTCGCTCGACGCCGCCGTTCCCGCCGCCGCCGCGTCTGCCGCGGCCATGGGCTTCGCCGACCGTTCCCAGGAGGTCAGCCGCACCGCGGTGCGGGCCAACCTGACCGAAGCGGTCGCGGACGAGGCCGCCAAGGAGCGCGACGAGACCCTGGACGCTTCCGTCGAGTCCGCCGCACAGACCGAGTGGATGACCAACTCCACCGAACGCCAGCGCCTCATGGACGAGGACATGACGCTCGTGGCCGCGCAGAGCGCGAAGCTGAAGAAGGAAGCCGAAGAGGCGGCCAAGCGCCTCGAGGAGGCCAAGAAGGCCGCCGCCGCTGCAGCAGCGGGCAAGGAGAACCTCAGCTCCCAGGACGTGACCAACCTCACCACCAAGGGCGGCTCGATGCCCGTCAAGTCCAACTACCGCATCGGTGCCGGATTCGGCGCGACCGGAAGCTGGTCGCGGTACCACACCGGCCAGGACTTCCCGGCCCCTGTCGGCACTCCCATCTACGCGGCCGCCTCCGGTGTGGTGCTCAGCCCCACCGCCGGCGGCTGGGCGGGCATCAACGTGGTGATCCAGCACAGCAACGGCGGCTCCACCCTCTACGCCCACATGAGCCGCAAGGTGGTCGGCGCCGGCGAGACCGTTCGCCCCGGGCAGCTGATCGGCTACGTCGGCAACACCGGACGCTCCTTCGGCGCCCACCTCCACTTCGAGTACTACAAGCCGGGCGTGACCCCCGGCGACGTGTACTCCGCCTCGAACCCGATGACCTTCCTCCGCTCGCTGGGCGTGGGCTAAAGCTTCTCCATCGGGGCATGCTTGAGGCTCAGCCTCTTCGTGCCCGCAGACCCGAAGTCCACGTCCACCTTCGTGGCGTCCCCCACTCCGTGGACGGCCAGCACGTCACCCATGCCGAAAGCCGCGTGCAGCACCCGATCCCCCGTGGCCACGCTGAACACCGTCTTCAGCGGCCCCTGCCCTGATCCGAAGCTCGCCACAGACGCCGAGGTCTGACGGTTGCGGGTGGCCGCGGAGCTGGCCCACGTGGTCGTGGCAGCGCCGGTGCGGCGCCAGTCCAGCACGTGCGGGGGCACTTCGTCGAAGAATCGCGACGGCGGGTTGTACTGGGGGGATCCGAAGACCACCCGCACCTGGGACCTGCTGAGGAACAGCCTTCTGCGCGCCCGTGTGATGCCGACGTAGGCCAGCCGACGCTCCTCCTCCAGCTCCTCCGGGTCCGTCAGGGCTCGCATGTGCGGGAACATGCCCTCCTCCATGCCGGTGAGGAACACCGTGTCGAACTCCAGGCCCTTGGCGGTGTGCAGCGTCATCAGCGTCACCACGCCCTTACCGTCCTCGTGGTCCGGCACCTGGTCCGAGTCGGCCACCAGGGCGATCCGCTCCAGGAAGGCCGGCAGGGAGTCGTCCGGCTCAGGCATCCCCGCGACCAGGCCGGACTCGACGGTATCGTCGTCCAGGTCGATCGTGTTGGCCGCCGCAACGAACTCAGCCGCCACCGAGACCAGCTCGATCAGGTTCTCGATGCGGGTCTGGTCCTGCGGATCGACCGATGCCTGGAGCTCGGGCAGGTAGCCGGACTCCTTCAGAATCGACGTCAGCACCTCGTCGGCCGGCTTGCCCTGCGCCAGCATGGCCCGGTGCAGGTTCATGAGGTCCACGAAGCCCTGGATCTGCTTCAGCGATCGGGAGGCCAGCCCCGGGGCCTCCGACGCGCGCTGTAGGGCGTCGAAGAAGCTCAGCCGGTGGCCGGTGGCCAGGGTGGACACCGCGGCGGCCGCCCGGTCACCGATGCCACGCTTGGGCACGTTGAGGATCCGGCGCACGGACACGTCGTCTGCCGGGTTTACGATGGCCCGCAGGTAGGCGATCGCGTCGCGGATCTCCCGACGCTCGTAGAAGCGCACGCCTCCCACCACCTTGTAGGGCATCCCCACCCGGATGAACACCTCCTCGAACGCTCTGGACTGCGCGTTCGTGCGGTAGAAGACCGCTGTGTCGCCATACTGCGACAGGCCTGCATCACTCAACCGGTCGATCTCGTCGGCCACGAACTGCGCCTCGTCCGTCTCGCTGTCGGCCACCCACCCGACGATCAGCTCCCCCTCACCGAGATCCGACCACAGGTGCTTGTCGCGCCTGGACTGGTTGCGCGAGATCACCGAGTTGGCCGCGGTGAGGACGTTCTGCGTGGAGCGGTAGTTCTGGTCCAGCACCACCGTCCGGGCGCCTGGATAGTCCTTCTCGAAGTCCAGGATGTTGCGGATGGTGGCGCCGCGGAACGCGTAGATGGACTGGTCCGAGTCCCCCACCACCATCAACTCCGCCGGCTCGACCAGAGGGGATCCGTCCACCACGCCGCCGACGTCGCCGGCGCACAGCTCCCGCACCAGCGCGTACTGCGCGTGGTTGGTGTCCTGGTACTCGTCGACGAGCACGTGGCGGAAGCGACGCCGGTACTTCTCCCGGACGTCCGGAAACGCCTGCAGGAGGTGCACCGCCGTCATGATCAGGTCGTCGAAGTCCAAGGCGTTGGCCGCCACCAGCCGGGACTGGTACTCGGCGTAGGCCTCGGCAAAAACCTTCTGGGGCGGGGACACCGCCTCTTGGGCGGCCCGCTCGTAGTCCACCAGCTCGTTCTTGAAGGTGCTGACCTTGTTCATCACCGCTCGGACGGGGTAGCGCTTGGGGTCCAGTTCCTGGTCCCGGCACACCAGTGACATGAGACGTTTGGCGTCCGTGTCGTCGTAGATCGAGAAGCTCTTGGTCAGGCCGAAGCGGTCGATGTCCTGGCGCAGGATGCGCACGCACGCCGAGTGGAAGGTGGAGACCCACATCAGCTTGGCACGGTTCCCCACCAGGTCCACGACGCGCTCACGCATCTCGGCGGCCGCCTTGTTGGTGAAGGTGATCGCCAGCACGGAGCCCGGATGGACATTGCGCTGCGAGACCAGATGGGCGATGCGCCGTGTCAGCACCCGCGTCTTCCCGGAGCCTGCGCCCGCCACGACCAGGACGGGAGAGCCGGCGTGCAGCACCGCCTCCCGCTGAGGAGCATTGAGCCCCTCGAGGAGTTGCTCCTCGGAGACCTTCTTGGCTGAGGCGCGCCGCTCGGGCCGCTCCTCCCCGGAACGGGCGGGCGGCGCCTGGTCCGGCTGGAACGCGGCGAACAGGTCCGGGAACAGCGAGTCACTCATGTCGGGGGCCAACACTACCGCCCGCTCAGGCGCTCCTCCCGCCGATATGCTGGCGGCATGCGTGATGCCTTCTCCCGAGGTCGGGTGATCTTCGGCCGGATCACCACCGCCGTGTTGCTGGCCCAGATCCTCTCGATGCTGGCCCTCACCCTCGTCGAGTCACTACGGAAGAAGCAGCGCAAGCTGCGCAAGTTTCCCATCACCAAGCCGGAGCCCATCGGCGTCGGGGCCGACGAGGTGACCGTCTACACCTACGGCGAGCACGTCTACGACGCGATGATCGAGGCCATCGACGGGGCCGAGCACCACGTCTACTTCGAGACCTTCATCTGGAAGGGCGACGCCGAGGGGCTCCGATTCCGCGCGGCGCTCACCCGGGCAGCGGCTCGTGGAGTCCGCGTGCACGCGGTCTGGGACGAGTTCGCAAACCTGGTGGTGCCCCGCGCCTTCTTCCGGGCCATTCCCTCCACCGTCAACACCATGCCCCACCCGGCGTTCCCGCTGCCCTGGTCACCACGCAGCTGGGGCCGCGACCATCGCAAGCTGCTCACCGTCGACGGCAGGGTCGGGTTCATCGGCGGCTACAACATCGGTTCCCTGTACGCCACCGGGTGGCGCGACACCCACGCCCGCATCGTCGGCGACGGGGTGGCGGAGCTTGAGAACGCGTTCGTCGACTTCTGGAACATGCATCCCAGCAAGGTGCGCGACCGGATCGAGCACAACCCTCAGCGCGAGTGGGAGCCCACCGTCCGGGTGCACCGCAACACTCCACGCATCCAGGTGTACCCCATCCGCAACATGTACCTCGAGGCCATCGACCGCGCCAGCCACCACATCTGGCTCACGCATGCCTACCTCATCCCCGACGACGACCTCGTGAGCGCGTTGCGCGACGCCGTGCGCCGCGGCGTGGACGTCCGCATCATCGTGCCCGCACGCTCCAACCACGTGGTGGCGGACTGGCTCTCGCGCGGCTTCTACGCTGAGCTGCTGCGCTCCGGGATCAGGCTCTACCTGTTCCAGGGGGCCATGGTGCACTCCAAGACCGCCACCATCGACGGCCAGTGGTCCACCATCGGCACCGCCAACCTGGACCGCCTCAGCCTGCTGGGCAACTACGAGGTCAACCTCGAGGTCACCGACGAGGGCGTGGCGTCCTACCTGGAGGACGTGTTCCTCACCGACGAGTCGAACTGCATCGAACTGACCGAGGAGAGGTGGCGGGAGCGGTCCCCCGTGGCGAAGGCCACGGAGCTCTTCCTCAGCCCGTGGCGCCCGCTCTTCTGAGGTCTCAGACGAAGACGGCCACCACGACGTTGAGCAGGGTGAGGCCGAGGATGCCCCAGAACTGCCCGTCGGACAAGGTCTCCTTCTTGCGGTTCATGAACACGAACACCGCGATGACGACGACGACCGCCAGCTTGATCCCCACCTTGAGGTGGTTGACCTCCCCGTCACCCATCTCCGCCAGGCCCACCAGCAGCAGACCGGTGACCAGCTGGGTGAGCACTCCGTGGACCATTGCGGCATTGACGGCCCGCGATGGGCCCTTCACCTGCACAAAGGCGCCCCCGAAAAGGGCCGCAAATCCGACGAAGTGTAGTAGCACCAACACGTCATGAATCAATTCCATACGGAGAGGCTATCCCACCCATGAGTCACCCTGAATTGACCCCGAGTTCGCCCGGACAATGACCCTCCAAGTTGTCCATCCGCGCCATATGGTGCATCCTGGACATATGGGAACAATCATTGCTTACATCGTCATCGGCCTCCTCGGCGGGGCTATCGCCAAGGCCATCCTCCCCGGCCGTCAGGGCGGGGGATGGGTCGTCACCATCCTCCTCGGCATCGCCGGCGCACTGCTCGGCGGCTTCCTGGGCGGACTGATCTTCAACGTGTCCTACTCAGACATCTTCTCCGTCTCGGGCCTGATCTTCTCGGTCCTCGGCGCCCTGCTCATCCTGGTCATCTATGGCTGGATGCAGAAGCGCAAGGCCTGATCACACCCGTAGTTCAAGAATAGGGGCGGTGCCGGAGTCATCCGGCACCGCCCCTATTTTCGCGTTTTTATCAGGATCAGATCAGGTGGCGGTCCGTGGCCCACTTCGTCAATTGATGACGATTGGACAACTGCAGTTTGCGCAGCACAGAGGACACGTGGGTCTCCACCGTCTTGATGGAGATGAACAGCTCGCGCGCCACCTCCTTGTAGGAATAGCCGCGTGCGATGAGTTTCATCACCTCACGTTCACGGACGCTCAACCTGTCCAGCTCCTCGTCGATGCCGGACACGTCCACCGCCCCTGAGAAGGCGTCGAGGACGAACCCGGCCAGGCGCGGGGAGAACACGGCATCGCCGGCAGCCACGCGCGCGATGCCCTCCAACAGCTCTTCCGAGCTGATTGATTTGGTGACGTAGCCGCGAGCGCCGGCACGGATCACCCCGATCACGTCCTGTGCCGCGTCCGAGACCGAGAGCGCAAGGAACTTGACCTGGGGGGTCGAGGGCAACACCTGCCGGATCACCTCCGCGCCACCTCCACCCGGGAGGTGCACGTCAAGCAGCACCACGTCCGGCACGGTGGCGGTGATGGCCGCGACAGCCGTGTTCACGTCCTCACCCTCACCCACCACGTCGCAGTGAGGCCCGATCTCATGCCGGACCCCCGCACGGAACATGGCGTGGTCATCGACGATGACCACGCGCAACAGAATCGGTCCGGCCGCCTCGCTCATATGGCGATCTCCACTTTCACCTCGGTGCCCTCGGGGCCTGAACGGATCGCGGCACTGCCGCCGTAGCGATCCATCCGGGCCTTGATCGATTCTCGCACGCCCATCCGCCCCTCCGGTACCGCGTCGACGTCGAAGCCCCGTCCGCGGTCCCGGATGAACACCTCGATGCGCGGGCCGTCAACCTCGGCGTACACGTCCACCCTCGGCGAGCCGGAGTGCTTCGCCGCGTTCGTCACGGCCTCTCCGACGGCCAGCACCAGCGCCTCCACGCGGTCGTCGACAGCGACATCACCCACGCAGACCAGCTCGACGTCGACGGCGAAGTCCGCCTCGACGTCGGCGACCACCCCGCGCAGCGCGGAGCGGAAGGACGCGGCCCGGGTGGACTCGCCGTAGAGCCAGGTGCGCAGCTCGCGCTCCTGGCGCCTCGCGAGCCCCGCGACCGTGACGGGGTCGGAGGCCTGGCGTTGGATGAGCGCCAGGGTCTGGAGGACCGAATCGTGCAGGTGTGCCGCCATGTCGGCCCGTGCCTCGGCGCGCAGCCGCTCCGCGTCGGCTCTCCGCACCCGCCCTCGCTGCTGGTACAGCCACGGGGCCGCCACCACCAGCACACCGGCCAGCAGTACCCCCGAGGCGCCCAACACCCCGGGGAGTTGCGACAGCCCCACCTGGGTGGCCAGGATCCAGCTGGTGCCGGCCCCCACCAGCAGGAGACCTCCCACCAAGCGGACGATGCTCATCGCCCCGCCTCCGCGCGCCACGCGCGACCACAGCCCACCGCGTCCAGGCCTGCCGGGGCGGGGGGTGACCCGCTCGTCCACCTGGAGCCAGATCACGATGACGCCCACGCCGCCCACCACCATGGGCCAGAACAGCGCGGTGGAGATGATCCCACCCGAGACGAACAGCCACAGAAGCCCCACGACGAGCATCCCGCCTGCGACGAGGAGGCCGGAGTCCGCCGCCGGCGCCTCCACGCGCTGCGGCCGCATTCCGCTGCGGCTGGCCGCCGCCAAGCCCACGGGCTCGCCCTCGGCCGTCGCGCGCGGCATGAGAACCCACAGCGCGCCGTACGCGAGCACCCCCGCGCCGGAGAAGAGGGCCAGGACCAGGAATCCGAGCCGCACGTGCGCCACCCGGACACCGAGGTGCGAGGCCAGGCCTGTCGCGACTCCCGCGATGACCTTGCCCTCGCTCTGGCGGCGCAGCGGAACCCGCGCGGGCGCGATGGGAACCGGCAGCTGTGTCATGGCCCCAGCCTGACACGCTGACGACGGGGAGACCAGCGTCCAGGGTCCTTTCCAGGGTCCCCGGCGTCACAACTCAGGTGCCCCTCAGGGGGTCACCCGATGGCGATGCCGGCGCCACCGCACCAGACTGGTGTCCATGTCCACTGAGCTTGATCTGGGGTGGCTCGATCCGAGCCTCGGCGCGTTGCAGCGCCAGGAGTCCGGCATGGGCTCCGGTCTCTGCGCAGCCATCGCCACAAGGATGGGCGTCGACGTGGTCCTGGTGCGGGTCGCGTTCGCCCTGCTGGCCCTCAGCGGGGGCCTGGGCGTGGCCCTGTACGCGTGGGGCACCGCGCTCACCCGCAGCCCCACCGGTGTGCGCCCCATGGACGCACTCCTCCCCGCCTTCGCCCGCTGGACCCCCACGGGCCAGAAGGTTGTGGTCGTCCTCACCACGCTGGCCGCGGTCAGCCTGGTCAGCTCGATCAGCCCACTTCCATGGGGACCCGGCGTGCTTCTCCTGGCCCTTCTCGTGTTGGCCCGCCGGGGCCGGCTCGGCGGCACGTGGTCGCCACCCGCCGCGCCCCAGCCGCAGAACACGCGCACGAACACCAGCGCCGGGGCCGTGAGCGACGACGCCCTGGTGGCCCACTGGCGCTCCCAGATGCACTCCGCCACCGGGCGCGCCCACGACGGTCTGCCCGTCGTGGACCTCTACGCCACTGAGCCCCCCCGCGCCATCCCGTCGGGCCCCCGCCCGAAGGCGGCCTGGCTGATCGGCCTCGGCATCCTCGTGGCGATGCTCGCCACCGGCGCCGTGATGGTCGTTCTCCTCGGCGCCGGACCGGGGCTGGCCCTCGGAGCCGCGCTCGTGGCAGGCGGAACCCTTGCGGTGCTCTACTCGGCGATCGCACGAGCAAAGCGCGTGCCACGGCCCCTGCTCGGTGTGCTGGTGATCGCGATGGTGGCCGGCGGCTGGCTTGCTCCGCGGGCCGCCGAATCCGCGAGTCCGCCGCCGGCCGACGCCTCGATGCTGACCCTCAAGGTCGTCGGGGAGGACCGGGTGGTCGATCTGACTGAGGAGACCGACCTCGCGGGCATCGAACACATCCGGGTGGAGGCGATCGCCTCGGACCTCACGATCGTTCTCCCCGGCGCACCGCTGTCGGTGACCACCAACGAGTTCCTCAGCGATGTCAGCGTCGCGACCGATGACACGGATGCAGCACTGGATCTCACCGTCACGGTCGACGCGACCCTCGCAGACGTCACACTGGAGACAGCACCATGAACCGCCCACCGCTCGATCTGGCCGCCCTGGCCGTCGGCCTCGCCGCCGTCGGCTTCGGGATCGTCCTGATCGTCTCGCCGAGCCTCTCGGCGCCCTTTGTCCAACCGATCCTCGCCGTCATCCTCGTGGCCGCAGGCGCGATCGGTCTCATCTCCTCCCGCGGCCGCACGAATTCCCGAAAGGAACTTCCATGAAGCTCACCCGTCCCAGTACCGGCGCCATGATCGGCGGCGTCTGCGCAGGCATCGCGCGCTACCTCAACCTCGACGTGACCATCGTCCGGATCGCCTTCGTCCTCATCGCCGTCTTCGGCGGCAGCGGCATTCTGGCCTACCTCATCCTGTGGGCCGTCATGCCCAAGGACGAGGGCGGCTCCCTGGCCGAGGAGGGGTTCGACAAGGCCCGCCAGTGGTACGACACCCGCAAGCCGGGCTCCCCCAAGGAGCCCCCGTACGACATCTGAGCCGGGAGGCTACTCCCACTCGATGGTGCCCGGCGGCTTGCTCGTGACGTCGACGACCACCCTATTGACCTCGGGGCATTCGTTGGTGATCCGGGAGGAGATCTTCTCGATCACCTCGTAGGGCAGCCGGGCCCAGTCCGCGGTCATGGCGTCATCCGACACCACGGGCCGCAGGACGATGGGGTGGCCGTAGGTCCGGCCATCGCCCTGCACCCCGACGGACCTCACGTCCGCGAGGAGCACGACGGGGAACTGCCAGATCGCCCGCTCGAGCTTGGCCACGGCCAGCTCGTGGCGGGCGATCGCGTCTGCCTGGCGAAGAATGTTGAGCCGATCCTCGGTGACCTCGCCGATGATCCGGATGGCCAGCCCGGGGCCGGGGAACGGGTGGCGCCACACCATCTCCTCCGGCAACCCCAGCTGCTCCCCGACGGCTCGCACCTCGTCCTTGAACATCTGGCGCAGCGGCTCGATCAAGGTGAACTCAAGGTCATCGGGCAGTCCGCCCACGTTGTGGTGGCTCTTGATGTTGGCGGTTCCCTCACCGCCACCGGACTCCACCACGTCCGGGTAGAGCGTGCCCTGGACGAGGAAGTCGATCCCCCGCTCTCCTGCAAGGTCCCGCGCCGTCGCCTCGAACGTGCGGATGAACTCGCGGCCGA
This sequence comes from Tessaracoccus luoxuelianae, assembly GCF_054483915.1. Taxonomy (NCBI): domain Bacteria; kingdom Bacillati; phylum Actinomycetota; class Actinomycetes; order Propionibacteriales; family Propionibacteriaceae; genus Tessaracoccus; species Tessaracoccus luoxuelianae. Next base: position 2,804,036 of record NZ_CM137013.1, read on the forward strand.
TGATCTTGCGCTTCTCCTCCGGGTCCGTCACCCCGGCCAGGGCGCCGAGGAAGCGATCGCGCTCGTCCGCGACCACGAGGTCCACGCCGGTGGCGGCCACGAAGTCCTTCTTGACCTGCTCGGCCTCCCCCTCGCGGAGGAGGCCGTGATCCACGAACACGCACGTCAGTTGATTGCCGATGGCCCGCTGCACGAGCGCCGCGGCGACGGCGGAGTCCACCCCGCCGGACAGACCGCACAGCACCCGGCGGTCCCCCACCTTGGCGCGCACCGCGTCGATGCTCTCGGTGACCATGTTCTCGGCCGTCCAGTCCGGGGTGAGCCCGGCGATGGTGAACAGGAAGTGCTCCAGCACTTGCTGACCCCATTGCGAGTGCAGGACCTCGGGGTGCCATTGGACGCCGGCAAGCTTGCGGGCCAGGTCCTCGAACGCCGCCACCGGCGCACCCGCGGTGCGGGCAAGCACACGGAACCCCTTCGGTGCCCGGCTGACCGAGTCCCCGTGGCTCATCCAGACGTTGAGCGTATTGGGCAGGCTGCCGAGCAGGCACCCGCCGTCATGGATGGACAGCGACGTGCGGCCGTACTCGCGCTGCCCCGTCTTGGTGACGGTGCCGCCGAGCGCCTGTGCCATCACCTGGAAGCCGTAGCAGATGCCCAGCACGGGCACGCCCGCCTCAAGGATCCTGGTGTCCAGACCAGGCGCACCCTCCTCGTAGACCGACGACGGCCCACCGGAGAGGATGATGGCGGCAGGACGCAGCGCGAGGATCGCGTCGGCGTCGAGCGAGGAACTGACGATCTCGGAGTAGACGTTCGCTTCGCGGACGCGCCGCGCGATGAGCTGGGCGTACTGCGCCCCGAAGTCGACGACGAGGACCTTCTCGTGCTGGGCAGTCATGGGAGGGAGTCTATTGCCTTTCCTGCCGGAGCAACTTCGCCCCCGTCGGCGGGAATATCCGGGCGTTGGGGAAGGTTGGCGACGACATGAACATTTACTCTGACGTGACCGCCCTCATCGGGCGCACGCCCCTGGTCCGGCTCAACCGCATCGCCGGCGACAACGCGACAGTCCTGGCCAAGCTCGAGTTCTACAACCCCGCGAATTCGGTCAAGGACCGCATCGGCGTCTCGATCATCGACGCGGCCGAGGCCTCCGGCCAGCTGCAGCCCGGCGGGACCATCGTCGAGGGCACCTCCGGCAACACCGGCATCGCGCTGGCCATGGTGGGTGCCGCGCGCGGCTACAAGGTGGTGCTGACCATGCCTGAGACGATGTCGCTGGAACGCCGCGCACTGCTGCGCGCCTACGGCGCCGAGCTGGTGCTCACGCCCGGACCGCAGGGCATGCGCGGCGCCGTCGAGAAGGCCGAGGAGATCGCGGCTGAGAGGGGCGGCGTCCTCGCCCGCCAGTTCGCGAACCCGGCCAACGTGGAGATCCACCGCACCACCACCGCCGTCGAGATCTGGGACGACACCGACGGCACCGTGGACATCGTGGTGGCGGGCGTCGGCACCGGCGGCACCATCACCGGCGTCGGCCAGGTGCTCAAGGAGCGCAAGCCCGAGGTGAAGATCGTCGCCGTGGAGCCGCAGGAGTCCCCCATCCTCTCCGGCGGCCAGCCCGGCCCCCACAAGATCCAGGGCATCGGCGCCAACTTCGTGCCGGAGATCCTGGACCGCTCCGTCATCGACGAGGTGCTCCCCCGCAACATCGACCAGGCCGTCGAGTTCGCGCGCCGCGCCGCCCAGGAGGAGGGCCTCCTCGTCGGCCTGTCCTCCGGTGCCGCGCTGTCGGCTGCCGTCGAGGTGGCGGCGCGCCCCGAGAACGCCGGCAAGACCATCGTGGTGGTCATCCCGTCGTTCGGCGAGCGCTACCTCTCCACCGTCCTGTTCGAGGGCCTGCTCGAGAAGTGACCTGGCCGGAAAGGGGGCGTCCCGCGGTCGGGGCGCCCCCTTTCCGCGTCCCCGCCTCACTAAGCTGGGGGCCATGCGCATCGTCATCACCGGGGCCTCGGGCAAAGCCGGCCAGGCCACCCTCCGCCACTTCGTCGACACCGCCCACGAGATCGTCGCCACTGACGTCGCCGGACGCCCCGCCTGGTATGGCGGCAAGTTCTATCGGGCGGACCTGACCCAGTTCGGCGAGGCCATGGACGTGCTCTCCGGGGCGGACGCCGTCATCCACCTGGCCAACATTCCTGCGGACTGGATCCACACGGATTCGCACACCCTCAACGCCAACATGGCCATGAACAACAACGTCTTCATCGCCGCGTGGAAGCTGGGGCTCAAGCGGGTGGTCTACGCCTCCAGCGAGACCACGCTCGGGCTTCCGTTCGACGAGGTGCGCTACGTCCCCGTCGACGAGGACCACTACCCGCTGCCCAATTCCACCTACTCGCTGTCGAAGGTGATGACCGAGACCATGGCGGAGCAGGTGTCGCGGTGGGCGGGCATCCCCTTCATCGGGCTCCGGTTGTCCAACATCTTCACGGTCGAGGATTACGCGCAGCAGCCGGCCTTCGCCAAGGAACCCGAGGCGCGTCGCTGGAACCTCTTCGGCTACATCGACGCCCGCGACGTGGCCCGGTCCTGCGAGGACGCGCTGACGGCCAGCCTGTCCGGCTCGCATGCCTTCGTCATCGCGGCAGACGACATCATCCTGGACATGCCGACGCGGGAGGCGCTGGCCGCGATCCACCCCGGCATCGAGGTTCCGGACAGCGTCGGGGAGTTCGGCACGCTGCTCAGCAACCGGGCCGCGAAGGAGCAGATGGGCTTCGCACCCCAGCACTCCTGGCGCGACGAGGTGCCCGCCTGACCCTCAGCCGATGACCGCCCGGGCGGCCCGCTCCCCGGACGCGAGGGCGTCCTGGATCGACGCGCCGGGCAGGTCGTCGGCCACCAGCACCCCGGCGGGCACCGGCATCAGGGCGCGAGCCCCGGGCGGCAGGGCGGGGAGGGCGTGGGTGATGTCATGGCGCACGAGCAGGCGCCAGCGCGAGGCGTCTGCGCCCAGCACGCTGCCCGCCTCCCTGGCGGCGTCGGCGTCCGTCAGAGCGTGGTCTCCCACTGCGCTTGCCTGGACGAGGTGCTGCCCCGCCGGGGCGTAGGACGGCGCGACATTGGACTGGACGCAGGCGTTCGCCAGGCGGGCGCCTTCGCGCAGATCGAGATGCAGGAAGGGCGATCGTGTGGGGGCCTCGTCGGCGGCGAACCACCACGTGGTCACGCCGAGCATGGCCGGTGCGGGAAGCCCCAGCAGCGCCGCGTTGCCGAGCGGCCCGGCCGCCAGCACCACGGTCTCTGCCCGCTCCACGGAGCCATCGGCGAGACGCACCTCGACCCCGCCCGCTCCGGGCCGCACCGCGGACACCCGGGCGCCGAGCCGGATCCGGTCTCTGATCGGCTCGGCGACCTGCAGCGGCACGGCGGCCATGCCCTGGGCGGGGACCGCGGGGGTGGCGAGTGCGAAGAAGCCTGCGAGCCGGCGCACCTGGGACGCCGATGTGGCCCCTTCGGGGTCAAGCGTCACCCCCGAGAAGAACCGCTCGACGACGCGGCGCACAACCGGCGAGAAGCCCGCAGCATCCAGGGCACCGCTCAGGGTGAGGCTCTCCTGCCCGGAGGCCTTCACCCAGCGCGCCACCGCTGCCAGGTCTCCCGGGGTGAGCGGCCCACGCACCAGCCCCGCCGCGTGCTGCGGGTGGCGGGTGGGGTCCGCCAGCACCTGGAGCCCATCGTCGGTGCGCAACGCCGCCCCGCGGCCGAAACGGTGCAGGTCCAGCCTGCCCATGTCCAGGGCGCGGCGGGCCGCCGGGTAGAGCGGGTTGAGCAGCTGGAAGCCGCGGTCGCAACGGAAGCCGTCCACCACGTCGGTGGCCACGCGCCCCCCGACCGCACCGGAGGCCTCAAGCACCAGGACGTCCCTGCCGGAGGCCGCCACCAGCCCCGCGGCCCGAAGGCCCGCCAAACCCGCCCCGATGACGACGATCCGTGCCATGTCAGCCCTCCCCGCGTGCGATCTTCTCGTGGTGGCGGACCACTTCGGCGACGATGAAGGTCAGGAACTTCTCCGCCAGCTCGGGGTCCAGGTCCGCATCGGCGGCGAGCGCCCGGAGCCGCGCGATCTGCTGCGCCTCCCGGGCCGTGTCCGCGGCCGGCAGGCCTGCCTTGGCCTTGAGCTCGCCCACTCGTTGGGTCACCTTGAAGCGCTCGGCCAGGAGGTGGATGAGGGCCGAGTCCATGTTGTCGATGCTTCCGCGCAGGCGCTTCAGCTCGGTCAGTGCGTCGTCCATCGGCGCTCCTCGGGGGTCAGTGGAGGATCAGGTCGATCCTCTGGAAGGACTTGAGGTCTGTGTACCCGGTCAACGCCATCGCCTTACGCAGGCCGCCGGCCAGGTTCATCGTGCCGTCCGGGACCCTCGACGGGCCCAGCACAACCTCTTCCAGCGTGCCGACCTGCTCGAAGAACGAACGCTCGCCGCGCGGGAGCCGCGCGTGCCACGCCTCGCTGCCCCAGTGCCAGCCGCGGCCCGGCGCCTCCGTGGCGCGCGCAAGCGGGGAGCCGACCATGACTGCGTCCGCGCCGCAGGCGATCGCCTTGGCGATGTCCCCGGAGCGGCCCACGGCCCCGTCGGCCAGAATGTGCACATAGCGGCCCCCGGACTCCTCCAGGTAGTCGCGGCGGGCCTCCGCCACGTCCGCCACCGCCGAAGCCATCGGCACCTCGATGCCGAGCACCGACGCGGTGGTGTGCGTGGCGCCGCCGCCGAAGCCCACGAGAACGCCCGCCGCGCCGGAGCGCATGAGGTGCAGCGCCGCGCGGTAGGTGGCCACTCCGCCGACCAGCACCGGAAGGTCGAAGCGGTAGATGAACTCCTTCAGGTTGAGCGTGTCCTGCCCGCCCACGTGCTCCGCAGAGACGGTGGTGCCGCGGACGACGAAGAAGTCCATGCCCGCCTTCTCCAGCACGGGCGCGAACTCCAGGGTGCGCGCGGGAGACAGCGACCCTGCGACCGGGACACCGGCGGCGCGGATCTCGGCCAGGCGGTCACGGATCAGCTCCGCTTTCACCGGTTCGGCATAGATCTCCTGCAACCGCTTGGTGGCCGTGACCTGATCCGATTCCTGCGTGATGCGCTCGTACTGGGGCTGCGGGTCCTCGTAGCGGGTCCAGAGGCCCTCCAGGTTGAGCACCCCGAGGCCGCCGAGCTGCCCCATCCGGATGGCGGTGGCCGGCGACATCACCGAGTCCATCGGCGCCGCCACGATGGGCACGTCGAAGGAGACCGCGTCGATCTTCCAGGTGAGGTCCACCTCGTCCTCGCCCCGCGTGCGGCGCGCCGGAGCGATCGCCACGTCGTCGAAGGCGTAGGCCTGGCTGGCGCGCTTGCTGCGCCCGAGCTCGTACATGGGAACGGTTCTCCTTGGGTCTCTAGCGCGACCAGTAGTTGGGGGCCTCGGCGGTGAGCTGAATATCGTGCGGGTGCGATTCTCGCAGACCAGCCGAGGTGATGCGGACGAACCGCCCGCGCTCCTGCAGTTCGGCAATGGTGCCGGCGCCCGAGTAGAACATGGATTGCCGCAGGCCGCCCACGAGCTGGTAGGCGACCGCGGACAGCGGCCCACGGTAGGCCACCTGGCCCTCGATGCCCTCGGGGATGAGCTTGTCGTCTGCGGTGATGTCCCCTTGGAAGTACCGGTCCTTGGAGTAGGAGGCCTTCCGCCCCCGGGCGGCCATGGCGCCCAGCGACCCCATGCCCCGGTAGCTCTTGAACTGCTTGCCGTTGATGAACACCAGCTCGCCGGGGCTCTCCTCGCAGCCGGCCAGCAGAGAGCCGAGCATCACCGACGAGGCGCCGGCCACGAGGGCCTTGGCGATGTCTCCGGAGTACTGCAGCCCGCCGTCGCCGATCACCGGCACGCCGGCCGGCCGACAGGCCCGGGCCGCATCGTAGATCGCGGTCACCTGGGGCACGCCGACGCCGGCCACCACGCGCGTGGTGCAGATCGAGCCGGGGCCGACCCCCACCTTCACCCCATCCGCGCCGGCCTCCACGAGCGCCTTGGCGCCCGCGTAGGTGGCCACGTTTCCGCCGATGATGTCCACCTCGGCGGCGGCCGGCTCCGCCTTGAGCCGCTTGATCATGTCCACCACGCCTCGGGAGTGGCCATGGGCGGTGTCCACGACGATGACGTCCACGTCCTGCTCAACGAGCGCCATGGCCCGGTCCCAGGAGTCCCCGAAGAACCCGACGGCTGCCCCTACCCGAAGCCTGCCCTGGCTGTCCTTGGCCGCATGCGGGTACTTGTCCGCCTTCACGAAGTCCTTGAGCGTGATGAGGCCCGTGAGCTTGCCCTGCCCGTCGACGATGGGCAGCTTCTCCACCTTGTGCCGGGCCAGCAGCGCCAGGGCCTCCTCAGTGGAGACCCCCTCGGGTGCGGTGACCAGCGGCATCCGCGTCATGACCTCACCGACGGTGCGGCCGGGATCGTCCTCGAAGCGCATGTCGCGGTTGGTGATGATGCCCACCAACGTGCCGTCGGCCTCGACGACGGGGGTGCCGGAGATCCGGTAGGTGGCGCAGATCTCGTCCACCTCCCCGATGGTGGTGTGGGGGCTGACGGTGATGGGGTCACTGACCATCCCCGCCTCGGAGCGCTTGACCTGGTCCACCATGTGCGCCTGGTCCTCGATGGAGAGGTTGCGGTGCAGGATGCCGATGCCCCCCTCGCGCGCCATCGCGATGGCCATCCTGGACTCGGTGACCGTGTCCATGGCCGCCGAGGCCAGGGGCACGTTGAGCCGCACCCGCCTGGTGAGCTGGGTGCTGGTGGCCACCTGGGAAGGGATGATGTCCGACTGGTTGGGCTGCAGCAGCACGTCGTCGAAGGTCAGGCCCAGCGCCGCGAAAGGGCTGGGCACTCCAGCGCCGGTCAGTTCCTCGAACACACGTCCACCTTTTCTTCTCTGCTGCCCCAACTCCGGCCAGTCTATGCGGCAGGGCCCCGCCCGGACGAACCGGACGGGGCCCTGCGGCGCTGTTGAGCGGTCAGCTCTCGTCGTCGCGCTTGTCCACCACGAGGGTCTCGGTGGTGAGCAGGAGCGAGGCGATGGACGCGGCGTTGGCGAGCGCGGAACGCGTCACCTTCACCGGGTCGATGACGCCGTGCTCGACGAGGTTCTCGTAGACGCCGGTCCTGGCGTTGTAGCCGTGGCCGACCTCCATCTCCGCGACCTTCGAGGTGATGACGTAGCCCGCCTCGCCGCCGTTCTCGGCGATCCAGCGGAGCGGCTCGACGAGGGACTTGCGCACCACGTCGACACCGGCCTTCTCGTCGCCCTCGAGACCCAGGTGGTCCGCCAGGACCTCGCCTGCGTGGATGAGGGCGGAGCCGCCACCGGCGACGATGCCCTCCTCGATGGCAGCACGGGTGGCCGAGACTGCGTCCTCGATGCGGTGCTTCTTCTCCTTCAGCTCCACCTCGGTGGCGGCGCCGACCTTGATCACGCACACGCCTCCGGCGAGCTTCGCGACCCGCTCCTGGAGCTTTTCGCGATCCCAGTCCGAATCCGTGCGGGCCATCTCGGCCTGCAGCTGCGCAACGCGGCCGCTGACCTCGGAGTGCTCGCCCGCGCCGTCGACGATGGTGGTGTTGTCCTTGGTGACGAGGATGCGACGCGCGCGCCCCAGCACCTCGAGGCCGACCTGGTCCAGCTTGAGGCCCACCTCGGGGGCGACGACCTGGCCGCCGGTGAGGATGGCGATGTCCTCCAGCATGGCCTTGCGGCGGTCACCGAAGGCCGGAGCCTTGACCGCGACGGAGGTGAACGTGCCGCGGATCTTGTTGACCACCAGCGTGGACAGGGCCTCGCCGTCGACGTCCTCGGCCACGATGAACAGCGTGCCCTTGGCGGCGATGACCTTCTCCAGCAGCGGGAGCAGGTCGTTCATCGACGAGATCTTGCCGCTGTTGATGAGGATGTAGGGATCCTCGAGGATGGCCTCCATCCGGTCCGCGTCGGTGACGAAGTACGGGGACAGGTAGCCCTTGTCGAACTGCATGCCCTCGGTGAACTCGAGCTCGGTACCCATCGTGTTGGACTCGTCGACGGTGATGACGCCGTCCTTGCCCACCTTGTCGAACGCCTCGGCGATCAGATCGCCGATCTGCTCGTCACGGGAGGAGATGGTGGCCACCGACGCCATGTCGGCGGTGGTGTCCACGGGGCGCGCGTTCTCACGGAGGCGCTCGACGACGGCCTCAACGGCCTTGTCGATGCCTCGCTTGAGGCCGATCGGGTTGACCCCGGCGGTCACGGCGCGCAGGCCTGCGTGCACCATGGCCTGGGCCAGCACTGTGGCGGTGGTGGTGCCGTCACCGGCGACGTCGTTGGTCTTGGTGGCCACCTCCTTGGCGAGCTGAGCGCCGAGATCCTCGTAGGGATCGTCGAGCTCAACCTCCTTGGCGACGGTGACACCGTCGTTGGTGATGGTGGGGGCTCCCCACTTCTTGTCCAGGACCACGTAGCGGCCCTTGGGGCCGAGCGTGACCTTGACGGTGTTGGCGAGGGCGTCGACACCGCGCTCAAGCGCGCGACGTGCCTCCTCGTTGAAAGCGAGAATCTTCGGCATGTGTGGTCCTTACTTGCTGACGACGGCGAGGATGTCGCGGGCGTTCAGCAGGAGGTACTCCTGGCCGTCGTACTTGACCTCGGTGCCTCCGTACTTGGAGAAGATCACGATGTCGCCCTCGGCGACGTCGAGCGGGACACGGTTGCCCTTGTCGTCGATGCGGCCGGGGCCGGTGGCGATGACCTTGCCCTCCTGGGGCTTCTCCTTGGCGGTGTCGGGGATGACAAGGCCGGAAGCGGTGGTCTGGACGGCCTCAAGGGGCTGAATGAGGATCCGGTCCTCGAGCGGCTTGATCGTGGTTGCCACGTCAAACACCTTTCTGTCATATCCGACCCGAAGGCCGGCGTGTAGGTCAGTGTGAAGTGGCCGGGCGTCGTCGCGGGTGCCGTCCGACCATTAGCACCCGACAGGGCCGAGTGCCAGCACCTACGTTATCCGGGGTTTAGCACTCAATCAAGCCGAGTGCCAGAAGCGCTGCGGTTGGATCGCCTCGCGATGATGGCAACCGTCCCGTCGACGGTGCGGGCGAGGATGATCGTGGCGGCCGCGCTCCCCTTCGGCTTGAGCTCGCGGCGGAGCGCTGCCGGGTCGACGTCGATGGCTCGCTTCTTGATCTCCAGCGTGCCGATGCCCCGGTCGCGGACGTAGCCGCGCAGCGCCTTGACGGAGTAGTCGAGGACTTCGAGGACCTCGAAGCGGGTGGCCCAAGGCGTGTCGATGGGCGCGTCGGAGGAGAGGTAGGCCACGTGCGGATCCAGCAGCCAGGCCCCCGGGGCAGACTCCCCCACCAGGCCCGCCCGGATGGCGGCGCCGTCCGGCTCGTAGACGTAGCGCCCCAACGGCGCGGCGACGGGCGGCTCATCCCCCCTGCCCACGAGCTCCAGGGCCCCACCCCCGCTGAGCAGCACGGCCGAGCGCCCCTCGGGCAGCCGGTTCCACAGCGACACCTCCACCACGTCGCCACCGTCGCTCACCCATGTGGCGCGCACGCCGTCGGGGATGAGTTCCTTGGGGAGTCCGGGGCCGAGCTTGACGGCCGCGAACCTTGGCGAGGCCAGGTGATCGAGCACCAACGACCACGGTGGGGTGAAGTCCGCCACATTCCAGGTGCGGCCCCTCGAGGTGCGGCGGGCGGGGTCCAGGAACACGCCGTCGCTCTCGGGCAGCACGACCTCCTCGGCTCGCGCCACCACGGCCGGGCCGGCTCCCACGAGGCCGAGGTTCCAGGACGCCACCTCGGCGGTGGCGGGGTCGGCGTCGACGGCGTGCACCGCGAGCCCCGCCTCAGCCAGGGCCATCGCGTCGGCCCCGATTCCGCAGCCCAGGTCCCACACCGTCGCCACCCCGGCCGCAGCGAAGCGCGCCGCGCGCCACCGGCGGACAGGGTCCCGGGTGGCCTGTTCCAGACCCGCGTGGGTGAACAGCATCTCGTCGGCCCGGGCGAACTTGACCCGGGCCCGACGACGCAGCGCCGCCTGCGTCAGCGCCCACGCGGCCTCGTCGGGGCCGAAGCCGGCGCGCAGGCGGGACGCGGCGCCCAGCGACGACGGATCCGGCTCCCGCATCGCGGCCGCGAGGGCGGCCTCCCGCCCGGTCATTCTGCCGAGAACCGCCATCCCACGCTGTGCCCGCCGTCGTAGGGCAGGACGCCGTGGAACTGGGGCACGGTCTCGTCGAAGACCAGTGGCAGGAAGTGCCGGTCCCCGTCCCACATCGGCAGCTCCATGACCGTGTCGACGTCGTGCCAGGCCAGGGTCCCCTCCGGGTTCGAGGGGTACGGCTCGCCGTCGATGCCGGTGACGAGGAACACGAACCCGAACACGTCGCGCCCGTTGAAGCCCGGCCAGGACACTGTGCCGCGCAGCCGCATCGAGGTCACCTCGACTCCGGCCTCTTCGCGGATCTCGCGACGCATCGCCGAGGCGACGTCCTCGTCGCGCTCGACCTTGCCGCCGAGGCCGTTGAACTTGCCGAGCTGCTCGTCCTCGGACCGGGAGATCCGATGCACGAGCAGGACCCGGCGCCGGTCCGGGCTCACGATGTAGCCCAGCGTGGTCAGCTCGGGCGCGTACGCCATGTCAGGGCCGGGGTTGGCGCTGGGTGCGGTCTGTTCCATCGAAGTCCAGCTCGCGGGTGTCGAACTCCACCATCTCGTCCCCGAGCGACCTGAGCAGCTCGTGGCGGGCCTCCCGCCGCTGGCGCTGCTCGATCGGGTCCGGCACGGGCGCGGCCGCCAGCAGGCGCTTGGTGTACTCCTCCTGCGGGTTGAGCAGCACCTGCTCGCGATCGCCCTTCTCCACGATCTGGCCGTACTGCATGACGACGACGCGGTGCGCCAGCGAGTCGATCACCGCCAGGTCATGTGAGATGAACAGGCACGCGAAACCGAAGTCCCGTTGGAGGGCGGTGAACATGGCCAGTACCGAGGCTTGCACGGAGACGTCGAGCGCCGACGTGGGCTCGTCGGCCACCAGCAGGTCTGGGCTGAGCACGAGGGCGCGGGCGATGGAGACGCGCTGCCGCTGGCCGCCGGACAACTCGTGCGGGTACCGGTTGTAGACGGTGCGCGGGAGCTGGACCGCGTCCAGGAGTTCGTGGACCCGCGCCTGCCGTGCCTTGGCGTCGCCCACCTTGTGCACGCTGAGCGGCTCGGCGATGACGTCCCCGATGGGGAATCGGGGGTTGAGTGAGGCGGCCGGGTCCTGGAAGATGACGCCGATCCGCTTGCGCAGGCCCTTGAGCGCCTGGCCCTTGAGGGAGAGCAGATCCTCCCCCAACACGCGGACCTGGCCGGAATCCGACGGGATGAGCCCGAGCAGCGCGCGGCCGATGGTGGACTTGCCCGAGCCGGACTCACCCACCAGGCCGACGATCTCCCCCCGACGAACGTCGAAGCTGACGCCGTCGACGGCGCGGAACGGCTTCTTGCCCGCGCGGTGGTACTCGACCACGAGCTCGTCGACCTCCAGGGCCGCCTCCGCCGTGGGGCTCACCGGGTGGGGGGCCACACCGAACTGTCCGTGCCCCTGGCCGAGCCGCGGCACGGCGGCCAGCAGCTTTTTGGTGTAGGGGTGGGTGGGGTGCAGGAGCACCTGCTCTGCGGGGCCGCGCTCCACGATGTTGCCCTTGAACATCACCGCCACGTTGTCGGCCATGTCCGCCACCACGCCCATGTTGTGGGTGATCAGCAGGATGCCGGTGTTGAGCTTGTCCTTGAGTGATCGCAGCAGGTCCAGGATCTCGGCCTGCACCGTGACGTCCAGGGCCGTGGTGGGCTCGTCGGCGATGATCACCTCGGGGTCGCAGGCCAGCGCCATGGCGATCACCACGCGCTGGCGCATCCCCCCGGACAGTTCGTGCGGGAACTGGCTGGCACGGCGCTCGGCATTCGGGATGCCGACGGCGTTGAGCAGGTCGACGGCGCGGTCCCACGCCTCACGACCGAACGCGACGCCGTGCACCTCCATGGATTCGGTGAGCTGCTCGCCGATCTTGATCACCGGGTTGAGCGCGGTCATGGGCTCCTGGAACACCATGGCGACGCGGTTGCCGCGCAGGGCACGGAGCTGGCGTCCGGACAGCTCTCCGACGCTCTGGTCCGTGACCCGGGTCTGCCCCTGGATCCGGGCCGTCTTGGGCAGCAGCCCGAGTGCAGTGGTGGCGGTGACCGACTTGCCGGAGCCGGACTCGCCCACCAACGCCATCACCTCTCCGGGCTCAACGCTGAGCGTGATGCCCTTGACGGCGTGGACGGTGCCGAACTCGGTGCGGAACTGGACGTCGAGGTCGTCGAACTTGAGGACGTGGTTCTCGCCGGTGAAACGGGGGGTGGTGGTCATGGGAGTACCTCAGTCCATCTGCTGGCGGGGATCGAACGCGTCACGGAGACCGTCACCGATGAAGTTCACGCAGAGCGCGATGGAGACGATGAAGACGCCCGGCCACCAGAAGAGCCACGGGCGGGTGCTCAGCGCGTTCTGGTTCTCGGAGATCAACAGGCCCAGCGACGTGTTGGGTGGCCGCACGCCGAAGCCCAGGAACGACAGCGCCGTCTCCACGAGGATGGCGGCCGAGATCAGCAGGGTGGCGTTCACGATGATGGTGCCCAGCGCGTTGGGCAGGATGTGGCGCACGATGATCCGCCACGAGGACGTGCCGACGGCGCGCGCCGCGGCCACGAACTCCCGCTCGCGGAGCGACAGGACCTCGCCGCGCACGAGGCGTGCCAGGCCGGTCCAGGACACGATGGCCAGCATGCCGGCCAACGCGAAGATGCCGCCGACGTTGCCGGCCATCCGGCCGAGGACGGCGGCCAGCACCAGCGTGGGGATGATGATGAACAGGTCCGTGACGCGCATGAGGAAGGACTCGGCGACGCCGCGGAAGTAGCCGGCGGCCGCACCCACGAGGGTGCCGATGATCGTGGCCCCGATGCCGACGGTGAAGGCGATGGTCAGCGAGTTCTGGGTGCCGAGCATGACCAGGGCGAAGTAGTCCTTGCCGATGGTGGACTGCCCGAAGGGATGATCCCCGATCGAGAACGGCCAGAGCTTCAGGGTGGGGGCCCCGCCCACCTCCTGGATCGGGTACAGGTCCACGTGGTTCTTGGGCCACCATCCGGGGATGGGCCCGAAGCCGATCGACGTGAGGGCGAGCAGGATGATGAGCACCAGGATGGTCAGCGAGATCATCGCGCCGCGGTGCCGGACGAAGCGACGCAGGACCAGTTGGCCCTGTGAGTAGGACTTGTCCGTCGTGGTGGTCTCGTCGGGCATCGACTCGATCTCGTAGTCGGTCTCGTGGACCTCGTCGAGCTGGGCCGGATTGTTGGTGTCAGTCATGAGTGGCCTGCTTCCTAGCGAGAGATCCGCGGATCGAGGATGGCGTAGGCGATGTCGGCCGCCATGTTCATGACCACCGCGGCTGTCCCGGTGACGAGGTAGAACGCCATCACCGGTGCCGGGTCAACCTGGGCGAGGCCCGTGCGGAACAGGTTGCCCATGCCCTGCCAGCCGAACACGGTCTCGGTGATCACCGCGCCGCCGATGAGCCCGGCGAAGTCGAACGCCACGATGGTGGCCAGCGGGATGAGCGAGTTGCGCAGCGCGTGGCGGGTGATCACCTTGCGCTCCGAGATGCCCTTGGACCGCGCGGTCCGAATGTAGTCCTGGTTGAGCACGTCCAGCATCGAGGCCCGGGTGTAGCGGGTGTAGGAGGCGATCGAGATCAGCGTCAGGGCCACGGTGGGCAGCACCAGGTGGGTGAGCGTGTCGATCGAGTGCATCCAGAAGGTCGACTCGTAGTTGGGCGTCATCGAGCCGATGGTCGGGATGGGGCGAGGCTGCTCTTCCAGGTACTGGGCCCAGTTGGAGAGCAGGAGGTCGCTGACCGCCAGCAACGAGGCGAGCAGCGCTGTGACGACGGCGGAGAAGGTGGCCTGGCGCCGGGAGAATCCACCGAGCAGTTGCCCGGCCGCGACCCCGGCCACGATCGCCGCCGCGAAGCAGATGAGCAGTACTGCGACCGAGCCGTTGTCCATGAGGTAGCCGCGCATCGCGATGTACCCGACGAGCGAGACTGCCGCGGTGGCGCCGACGGCGTTGCGGACGCGGTGGTTCTGGAAGCCGGAGGTGAGCATGATCACCAGCGCAGCGGCGCCGAGGACGGCGAGCACGTACACGGGGATGCCGATGGCGGGACGCCGGAACCAGGTCACGGCGTCGAAGTAGATGAGGATGGCCGTCACACCGGCTGCGATGGCTGCGAACGTGATGAGGCGACGCTTGAGGTCGCCCCCCATGGCGGCCTGCAGGATGAACGCCAGCACCACAGCCACGCCGATGATCACCGGCCACGTCAGATCGGCGTCGACGATCCAGTTGTTGAACTCGATGGCTGCGTAGTGCTTGAGCAGCACGCCCAGCCAGAAGACGGGGAGGGAGAAGGCGACGAAGGCGAAGAGTGTGACGCCGTAGTCGAAGCCGCTGTACTGGCGGATGGCGGTGATGATGCCGAGGATCACGCCGGTGGTGATGGCCAACAGTGTGGCGAAGACCACCAGGCGAAGGGTGGAGACTGCCGCGACCGCCACCAGCGCATTGACGGACTGGCCGTTGAGTGCCACGCCGAGATCGCACTGGCCGATGAGACACTTGGACGCGCCCCCCAGCCAGTCCAGGTAGCGCTCGTACCACGGAAGGTTCAGCCCCATCGTCTCGATCCGCTGGCGCATGCGATTCTCGCGGTTCGGGTCGTTGGACTCCCGCAGGTCCTGCAGCGGGTCTCCTGAGTTGATGACCAGCACGTACAGGAGCAGTGACCCCAACAGGAGAATCGCCAGCGAGATCCCCAGGCGTTTCGCGATGAACTTGAGCAAGATCGGTCCTCTGACATGGTTCGGGCGCCTGCGGCGGCACCCATCCGCCGCATACTAGGGCAGGGCTGAACTGTGATGGAAGGTGAACGCGAGGTGGGGCAGGTGGCGCGAACGTCACCTGCCCCAACCGTGCGGGCTGACTAGGCGTCAGTCACGAATCACTTGGCAACCCACTGCGGGGCGTTCCACGACACCTGATCCTGCGTGGCGGTGGCCCGCACGTTGCTCAGGGTGGAGTCGTAGGCGACGACAAGCGGGTGGGCGTACAGCGGGATGCCGTGCAGCTGATCCCACAGTTCCTTCTCGATGATCTTGGTCTGCTCGAGGTGCACCGTCTCGTCCAGGGTGGCGACGAGCTCGGCCCAGGCCGCGTCAACGATCTCGCTGCTGAACTCCGAGGTGTTCTGCGGCTTGCCGGAGGCGTAGATGTTCTCGCCCGAGGTGATCTGACCGGAGCCGGCCCACGCGAACAGGGCCACCTCGTAGTCACCGTTGACGTTGGCGTTGGTGAAGAAGTCCTCGGCGCTGGAGTCGATCACGTTGAAGCCGGCCTCCTTGCAGGAGGACTGGATCGCGGCCACGGTCTCGGTGCGGCGCTGGTTGCCGGCGCGGTAGCCGATGCGCACGTCGATCGGGGTGGCGATGCCGGCCTCGGCGACGAGCTCCTTGGACTTCTCGAGGTCAACCGTGTCGAAGCGGCCGTCGTAGGAGACGCCGACAACCTCGTCGTAGTTGTCCTGGAACGGGAACACCTCGCGGGCGTTCATGAGCACCGTGTCGGGCGCGATCGGCGCGATCAGGGTGTCGACGATCTGCTGACGGGGCACGCAGTGGGCGAAGGCCGTGCGAAGGGTCAGGCCGGTCTCGTTGTTACCGAAGACGTTGTTCTCGCGGAAGTTGAAGTCCAGGTGCTCCCAGGTCAGCGAGGAGCCGGACTCGATGGTGACGGAGGAGCCGAGGGCCTCGAGCTGGCCGACGGTGTCCACCGTGGCCTGGGGCTGGATGACCTGGACGTCCTTGTTGCCCAACGCCTGGACCTGCTGGGCGTCGTCGATGAAGCGGAACACGAGGTCGCGGGTGGCGGCCGGGGTGCCCCAGTAGTCCTCGTTGGCGGTCAGCGTCAGGGAGTTGCCCGCCTGCCAGCTGCCATCCTTGATCATGTACGGGCCCGACGACGGGGTGACGTCTGCCGCGGGCAGCTCGCCCGGGTTGAAGATCCAGCCGGTGTTCCAGAACTCGGCCGCGGACGTCACGGTCTCCGCATCGCGGTCGATGACGGCCTGGGCCAAGGCGCCGGGCTCGAGGCCGGCCTGGGTGGCGATCACGTGCTCGGGAAGCGCCGAGGTGACGATGATCTTGTAGTCAGGGTTGGGGTTGGTGTAGACGACGGTGAACTCCTTGGAGCCCACCTCACCCTCCGGGCCCTCGAGGACGTACTGCGCGAACGAGGTCGAGACGTGGTCGAACACGGCCGCGGCGTCGGGGTTCTCGCCGCTGGCGAAGCCGGGGGCGATGAACTCGGGGTTCTGGGCGGCCCAGTCCATCAGGTAGTCGTTGATGGTGACGGGGGTGCCGTCGGACCAGACGGCCTCCTCGTTGATGGTGTACTTCACCGTCAGCGGGTCATCCGAGGTGACCTCGTAGGTGCCGAAATCGGTGTTGTCGCAGATCGTGCCGTCGGTACCGAAGTACACGAAGCTCGAGAACATGTGGGCGGCGATCACGGAGTTGTACGTGGAGTACGTGCCGTTGGTGATCGAGTTGTAGCCGCTCCAGTCGCCGGGGCCGGCGGTGTAGCGGACCTCGCCGTCGGTGGTCTCGGTGACGCCGACGTCCTGGAGGCAGCCGGCAGCGGCGTCGCCGCCGCCTGTGCCCTCGCTGGCGGACGGGGCGGCCGAGGCGCTACCCGACGCGGTGTCTTCAGGTTCGGTGGGTTCTGGGCTGGTGCAGGCGCCGAGCAGGAGTGCTCCGCTCAAGACCAGGCCGAGGGACACCTTGGTTCCCTGGAACTTCATTCTTTCTCCTAAGTCGTCGAACGACGGAAGAGGCCCGAATGGGCCGAGTGATGCCAGCGAACATAGCCAAGGCACGTTCAAATTGGCTAGGCAATCTGGGGTTTGACACCAGATCGTTACTAACTTGTGTCCTGGCGCGACAAAATCAGACGACGATGGTACTCACGGGCAGTCCCGAGTGCACCGAGAAGCCGAGCCCCGACGGGCGAACGCCGGCCAGGATGGCCTCGCTGCCGACAGCAGCGATCATGGCGCCGTTGTCTGTGCACAGGGCCGGCCGCGGGCGCCGAAGCTCGATGCCGGCCTCCCCGGCCCGCTCCTCCAACAGTGTGCGGAGCCGGGAGTTGGCGGCCACGCCGCCGCCGATGAGGATGGAGTTGACCCCCAGATGCTGGGCGGCGTCGATGGTCTTGGCCGTCAGCACGTCGCACACCGCCTCCTGGAAGCTGGCCGCGACGTCTGCCACCGGCACGTCGCCGCCGTCGAGCCGGCGCTGCTCCACCCACCGCGCCACAGAGGTCTTCAGCCCGGAGAAGGAGAAGTCGAACCGGTGCCTGGCCATGTCGTGCCGGGCGGTCAGCCCGCGTGGGAAGCGGATGAAGGTGGGGTCGCCCTCCTGGGCTGCCCGGTCGATCACGGGCCCGCCCGGGTACGGCAGTCCGAGCAGGCGGGCGACCTTGTCGTAGGCCTCGCCTGCGGCATCGTCGATGGTGGAGCCCACCTCGGTGATCCGGGTGGCGATGTCCTCGACGTGGAGCAGCTGGGTGTGGCCTCCGGAGACCAGGAGCGCCAGCGACGGCATGGGAAGCGGCCCGTGGTCCAGCAGGTCCACGGCCACGTGGCCCACCAGGTGGTTCACCCCGTAGAGGGGCTTGCCCAGGTAGGCCGCCAGGGCCTTCGCCGAGGCGACCCCGACGACGAGGGCGCCGACCAGGCCTGGGCCGGCGGTCACCGCGATGGCGTCGAGCTCCGACAGGTCCACCTCCGCCTTCCCGGCGGCGCGCTCCAGCGCGGGGATCAGCGCCGAGAGGTGCGCCCGGCTGGCCACCTCGGGCACCACCCCGCCGAAGCGGACGTGCAGGTCCACCGAGCTGGCCACCTCGTTGGCCAACAGGGTCCGTCCACGGACGATGCCGACACCGGTCTCGTCGCACGACGACTCGAGCCCGAGCACCAGTGGCTCACTCATCGCTCTCCCTCCATGTCCCACATGCCGACGGAGTCCGCGTCGACGCCCTCCAGCCTGCGCTCGAGAATCAGCGCGTCGGCGCCTGGCCCGTAGTAGTCCGGCCGGGTCGCCACGGCCGCGAAACCATAACCCTGGTACAGCTGGATGGCCGAGGCGTTGGACGCGTCAACCTCCAGCAGCATCCGCCGCGCCCCGTGGCCGATGGCCCACTGGAGGCCGGCCATCAGCATCACGCGGGCGAATCCGAGGCGGCGCTGATGGGGCGCCACGACGATGCGGTGCAGGTCCGCCACGTCGTCGACCAACTGGAATGCGGCCACGCCCACCGCCTCTCCGCTCTTGCGGCGCGCGATGAGCACGAGCCGACCCTCGCCGGTGACCTCCTGGCGCCAGGACGCCTCGGACCATTGCGTGGCGAAGTGCTCCTCCAGCGCGAGGATGTCCGGGAGATCCTCCGCGACGGCCGTCTCGACGATCACCGGGGAGCCCTGAGCCGCGGGAGCGCCGACTTGGGTGCGCCGGGCACGGTGGCGTCCGCCACGCGAAGGTAGTACGGCTCGTCGCCTGCGGGGAGCAGCAGCGGCCACCGGGCCGCGAGCAGCGCGGGGTCCAACGACTCCGGGCCCCGGACGTCCAGCAGTGCCCGGAACGCCGTGGGGACGGCGCCTGCCACGGGAAGGGCCGGTAACGACTCCGGGGCGCTCACCTGCGGGTCTGACACGCGCGTCCCGTCGCCGAGGTAGGTGGCCCAGTACAGCTCTTTGCGGCGGGCGTCCGAGGCGACGACGAACTGGGCCGGGGCGCCCTCCTCCGCCCACTGCCTGGCCACCACATCGAGGGAACACACGCCGTGTGCCGCGCGGCCGGAGGCGTGTGCGAGGGTCCACGCGGTGGCGACTCCGACCCTCAGGCCGGTGAATGGCCCCGGACCCATCCCGACGGCGAACTCGTCGACGTCTCGAAGGCTGATTCCGGCGCGGGCGCAGGCCTCGAGCACCGACGGCATGAGCGACTCGGCGTGGGCGCGGGTGTCCGCCACCACGACGCGGGTGTGCGGATCACCGTCGAGGGCGAGGCCCACCGCGACGACATGGCTGGTGTCTATGCCAAGGGTCCAGGTCATGGCGCCTCCCTGAGGACGTCGAGGGCACCGGCCCACCGGGGCCCGAAGCCGGTGAGGTAGACGGTGCGATCGTCTGAGTCCATCCCGCGGACGATGTCGATCTCGAGACGGTCCTCGGCCAGCCACTCTGCCAACCCGTGGCCCCATTCGACCAGGGTCACGGACTCCGCGAGCGTGGCGTCGAGGTCGATGTCGGCGAGCTCGGAGGCGTCGCCAAGCCGGTAGGCGTCCACGTGGACCAGCCCCGGCCCCCCGCCCCGGGGCGGATGAACGCGCGAGATCACGAACGTGGGCGAGATGATGGGCCCCTCGACGTCCAGCCCCTCCCCGATGCCTTGGGTGAGGGTGGTCTTGCCCGCACCCAGATCGCCTGTGGCGACGATCACGTCGCCCTTGGCGAGCACGCCCGCCAGGGCGCGGCCGAGCCGGCGCATGTCGTCGGCCGTGGGTACGTCGATGACGACGGGGAGGTCTCGGCCCATCCGGAAGCCGTGCGGCTCCGGCGCCACGACGTCGAAGCCGTGGTCCCGCCACCAGTCGACGAGCTGGGGGAACTCCTCACGCGCGAACAGCGAGGCGCGCCGGGCGCCCAGATCCGCCGCGACGGTGAGGGCGCCCTCGACGAGGGAACGCGCCACGCCCTGGCCGCTGGCCGACGGCAGCACCGAGACGCGTCTCAGTGTTGCGGTCCCGTCCGCGAGGTCGACGAGCAGTCCGGCGATGATGCTCCCCTCGCGCTCCACCACGACGCCGTAGCCGTCGGTGAGGGCACGCTCGATGTCGGCAACCTCGTCGGTCAGCGCCTCGGCTGGCGGGTCCACTGGGGGACGCGCCGCGAACGCCGCATGGATGACGTGCAGCAGTTCGGCGGCATCGCCCGGATCGGCGATCCGGATCGACAGGGTGGCGGTGTCCATAGGCGCGAAATCCTACGCCCTCACCAACGATCCCTGCGGCCCCCGCGCTGCCCGCCACGGCCGCCCTCGTAGCGACGGCCACCGCGGCCGCCTCCCTCGGGACGACGGCGCTGAGCCTGCTTGGGTGCGATGAGCTGCTGGTAGTCGGCCTCGGAGATCTCGACACCCGAGGTGGGACGTGCCCCGGTCGCCTCGCGCAGCTCCGCGGAGCCCGGCTCCACCGCGAGGGCAGCAGCCCGCACCCCGGCCTGGCTCAGCAGCCGCTCGGTGGAGCGCTGCTGGTGCGGCAGGACCACCGTGGCCACCACGCCCTCCTGGCCCGCGCGGGCGGTGCGGCCGGCGCGGTGGAGGTAGTCCTTCGAGTCACGCGGCGGATCGACCTGCAGCACCAGCGTCACATCGTCGACGTGGATGCCGCGGGCCGCCACGTCGGTGGCGACGAGGACCGGCACAGTGCCGTCCTTGAACGCAGCCAGGATGCGGGCGCGGGCGCCCTGCGTGAGGCCGCCGTGGAGCGAGCCCGCCATCACGCCCGCCTCGCGGAGCTGGCCGGCGATGCGGTCGGTGCCCAACTGGGTGCGGGCGAACAGCACCGTGCGGCCGTCGCGGTTGGCGATCTCAGCCGTGACCTGGTTCTTGTGGTGGGGGCGCACGATCAGCGGCCGGTGCACCATCGTCGTGACCGAGTTCTGGCTGGAGTCCACCTCGTGCGTGACCGGGTTGTTGAGGTAGGTCCGCACGATCGAGTCGACGGCCGCGTCCAACGTCGCGGAGAACAGCAGCCGCTGCCCACCCTCGGGGGTGGCGTCGAGCAGGGTGCGCACCTCCTTCGTGAAGCCAAGGTCAGCCATGTGGTCGGCCTCGTCGAGGACGGAGATCTGCACCTGGCTGAGGTCCGCGGCGCCCTGCTCCAGCAGGTCGATGAGGCGGCCGGGGGTGGCCACCACCACGTCGACGCCGCGCTCGAACGCGCGGATCTGAGGACCGTAGGCCATGCCGCCCGCGATGAGCGTGAGGTCGAGCCGCATCGCGGCCGCCAGCGGGGAGAGGACGTCGGCGATCTGGAGGGCCAGCTCACGGGTGGGCGTCAGGATCATGGCTCGCGGGGATCCG
Source organism: Tessaracoccus luoxuelianae (assembly GCF_054483915.1). Lineage (NCBI taxonomy): Bacteria > Bacillati > Actinomycetota > Actinomycetes > Propionibacteriales > Propionibacteriaceae > Tessaracoccus > Tessaracoccus luoxuelianae. Next base: position 2,825,411 of record NZ_CM137013.1, read on the forward strand.
ACGGGGGTCCCCTCCGCCAGCCTGGTCAGCATCGCGAGGCCGAAGGCAAGCGTCTTGCCCGAGCCGGTGCGTCCCCGGCCCAGGACGTCGCGGCCGGCGATGGCGTCGCCGATGGTGGCGGCCTGGATGGGGAACGGGGCGCTGATGCCCTGGCCGGCGAGGACGCGCACCAAGGGCTCGGCAACACCGAGCTCGAAGAAGCCCGACGCCACGTCGCCCTCCACAGCCTCAGCCGTCGTGGCGGTCCAGCTCATCTGGTCCGCCTCGGGAGCGTCGAAGCTGTCCTGGCGGGGCGCGCGGGTGTCGCGGCGGTCATGGCCGCGGCGGTCATCGTGGCCGCGCGGCTCGTGCGGGCGGCGCACGTCGACGTGGGGAGGCATCGAGCTGCGGCGGTGACCGCCGGAGCGATCCCCACCGCGGTCGTCGCGGTCACCCCAGCGGGGACGGTCGTCGCGGGGGCGGTCGTCGCGGCGGGGTCGGTCGTCGCGGGAGCGATCGGAGTAGCGGTCGTCGCGGGGGCGATCGTCGCGGGATCGGTCGCTGTAACGGTCGTCGCGGGACCGGTCGCTGTAACGGTCGTCGCGGGGGCGATCGTCGCGGCGGGGACGATCATCGCGGGAGCGATCGGAGTAACGATCGTCGCGGGGACGATCGTCGCGGCGGGGACGATCATCGCGGGAGCGATCGGAGTAGCGGTCGTCGCGGGGACGATCGTCCCGAACGGGACGGTCATCACGGCGCGGGCGGTCGTCGCGGGCGGGGCGCTCGTCGCGGGCGGGGCGGTCTGAGCCCTCGTCGGTCTTGGGGACGAAGGGACGGTCACCGAACTCCAGCGCGCGGCGCTGCTTGCGGTTGAGCGGGGCGCCCGGGGCCGGGGGCTCGGTGCGGCCGCGACGTTGGGCCTTGAGGCCCTTGGCGGTGCGCTGCTCGGGTGACCAACGGTCTTTCTGGCGTGGTGCGTTCATGATAGAAGAGGTCCTCTGCGGGATAGTGGGCCCTGGATTCGGGCCGCTCGGGCCCACATCGGGGCCCCACGATTTGCCCGCTCATCTGTCACACGCTGGCGTTAATCGCCTTACCGGGCCCGTCGAGTCTACGGTCTCGACCGAGAATCTCCGAATCCACGGTCCTTCGAACGTCACCAGACGTTCATTGAGCGTTTCCCTGACGGAGGTGCCCCGGACACCGCCGTCAGTAAAATTGGGGCTGTGCGAGTTGCCATCGTCGCGGAATCGTTTCTCCCGAGCGTCAACGGGGTCACCAACTCCGTCCTGCGCGTCCTCGAACATCTGAGGGCGACCGGCCACGAGGCAATGGTGATCGCCCCGCAGGCGGGTGACCGCACTCCGCACGAGTACTGCGGCTTCCCCGTCGAGACCGTCACCAGCGTCGGCCTGCCCGGCTACGACGTGGTGAGGGTGGTCACCACCACGTCCTCCTCCATCGCGAGGCTGCTGACCGGATTCGCCCCCGATGTGATCCACCTCGCGGCGCCGTTCGTCGTCGGATACAAGGCGGCCACTGTCGCGGCCAGGCTCGGCATTCCCATGGTGGGCATCTATCAGACCGAGGTGCCCACGTACGCGAGCCGGTACGGCTTCCCACAACTTGAGCCACTCCTCTGGCACCACGTCAGGCAGGTCCACTCCCTCGCCTCACTCAACTTCGCGCCCTCGACGTTCGCCCGCGATCAGCTGATCGACCAGGGGGTGCCTCGCGTCGGTGTGTGGGGGCGTGGCGTGGACTCGGGCCGGTTCGATCCAACCAAACGCAGCACAGAGTTCCGGGCCCTCCATGCCCCGAACGGGGAACGGCTGATCGGCTACATGGGTCGGCTGGCGACGGAGAAACGGGTCGAAGACCTGGCCACGCTCGCGGACATCCCCGGCACGCGCCTGGTCATCATCGGCGACGGCCCACTCCGCCCCCAGCTGGAGGCCGCCCTCCCCCGCGCCGCCTTCCTGGGCGAACTGACGGGCGAGGACCTACCCACGGCCCTGGCCAGCCTGGACCTCTTCGTCCACCCCGGCGAGCTGGAGACGTTCTGCCAGTCCATCCAGGAAGCGAAAGCATCCGGCCTCGCCGTCATCGCGCCGCGACGCGGCGGCCCGATCGACCTGGTGGACCAGTCCCGCACCGGCTGGCTGTACCGCCCCGGAGACCTGGGCGCGATGCGCGGCCATGTGCTGGACCTGATCGGCGACGACGCGAAGCGCGGCGCCTTCGGCCGGGCGGCACGACACTCCACGCTGGACCGGAGCTGGGACACGGTGTGCGCCGAACTGGTGGGTCACTACGCCAAGGCCGTCAGACTCTCGGTGCGGGGCCCCAAGCTCGTCGCCTGAGCAACCGGCTCACCACACCTCGCCGGCTGCAGCAACCTCCACGAGCGCGTCCCTCAGAGACGACGGGATGTCGACGGTGGCGAGTTGCTGCACCATCGCCCATCCGCTCAGTCCCGTGACGGCCCGCCACGCCGCCTCCTTGGCCGTGAACTCGATCTCGGCCGCGTCGATCAGCGCGAACGCGTCGCCCGCCACGTCGCGAGGCGACCGCCTCGCCCCACCCAGGCGCACAGCGACCACCGAACCGAGGTCCACCTCCCCCAGCCTCACCCGGAGCGCGGGCGCGAGAAGTTCGTCGGTGATCCGCACCGGGTGGTCGACGTGCTGCACCATGCCGCCCACCCACACCTCCACCTGTTCGACGGACTCTACTCCCACCACGTCGAGGGCGACCGTCCTGTGGTCCGGCGCCGCGCCGGGGCCGGGCCGCAGGGTCACGGTGAGCGTGGCGGTGCCGTCGGGGTGCGTGTCGAGCACCTGCTCGATCCGAACCTGGCGACGGGCCTCGGGCCCGGGTGCCGCGCTCCCGTCGTCTTCCACCAGGTGCGACACTGCGGTGCCGGGCACCACGCGCAGGTCCAGCGCCCGGGGGGACTCGGACACGTCGGCCATCGGGTCCGCGCTGAGCGCGATGACAGCGCCCGCCCTTGCCAGGACCGGATACCCGCCGAGCCCGCGATGCAGGACCACCGTGCGTCCCCCGTCGTGGCGGTGGCCCGTGAACAGGTCGATCCACGAGCCTTCAGGGAGCCAGGCGCGAGTGGAGGCCAGGTGCGAGGCGCCGTCCTCCGCCGAGGTGAGCGGGGCCACGAGCAGGTGCTCTCCCACCATCGACTGGTTGGGCACCTCGTAGGCCGCCGCGACATCCGGGTGGTCGTGATACATCGGCCGCACCAGGGCCACCTGCTCCGCGTGCGCTGCCCAGGCCGCCGTATAGAGATAGGGCACCAGGCGGTGACGGAGCCGGAGGAACGCGGCCATGATCCGCTCGGCCTCAGGCCCGTAGCCCCAGGGCTCCTTCGACGCGAAGGGGCTCGACGAGGAGTGCAGCCGGTTGATCGGCGAGAAGACGCCCAGCTGGAACCACCGCACCGCCATCTCGACGTCGCGGCTGCCGAACATGTGCCCGCCGATGTCGTGGCTCCACCACGGGTATCCGATGTTGGCGGCCGTGGCGGTGAAGTACGGCTGGAAGTCCAGCGAGTCCCACGTGGTGATCGTGTCGCCCGAGAAGCCCACGGGGTATCGGTGGCTGCCGGGGCCTGAGTAGCGCGAGAACGTCAGGCGCCGCCGCCCACCCCGGCCGGAGTCGTGGTAATGGATGTGGTTGAGCATCCACAACGGGTCCAGCCCGGCCACCGCAGTCGCGCCACCCGACTGCCAGTCGATCCACCAGAAATCCACGCCCTGGTCCTCCAGAGGATGGTGCAGGTGCCTGAGGTAGGCGTCGACGAACTCTCGGGACGTCACATCGAACTCGACGGCGGCGCCCGTTGCCGGGTCGATCCCTACCGCCTCCGCCACGGCCGGGTAGGCCTCCTCGTGCCGACGGACTCCGTCTGCGGGGTGCAGGTTGAGGGTGACGGCGAGCCCGCGCTCATGCAGGGCGGCGAGGAAGGCCTGCGGGTCCGGGAACAGCTCACGGTTCCACGTGTAGCCGGTCCAGCCGGTGCCAAGCTCCGGATCGACGTCGACGACGTGCCAGTCCATGTCGATGACGCCCACCGAGAGCGGGATCCGCTCGGACCGGAAGCGGTCCATCACACCCAGATACTCGTCGGCCCGGTAGGGCCAGTAGCGGCTCCACCAGTTGCCCAGGACGAAGCGGGGCACCAGCGGGACGGGGCCGGTGAGGCGGTGGTAGTCGGACAGCGCGCCCCGATAGTCGCGTCCGTGGGCGAAGAGGTACAGGTCTCGGCCGCTGCCCTCACGCCCGGCCACCCATCCGTCCGGGGAGAGCAGCACCGAGGTGGAGTCGTCCAGCACGGCGAATCCGTAGGTGGCGAGGATGCCCGGTTCCAGGGGGCAGGCGCCGTCCACCTCGTCGAGGGTGCGGGCCGTGCCGAGCAGGTTGCCGCGACCGGGCAGGTTCTGCGGGTAGCTCTCGCCGAAACGCCACGTAGAGTAGTGCGGATCGGATGCGCCACGGGTCAGGGTGACGCTGAGCCCGGAGCCGCTGAAAGGCCCGCCGTCGTAGCGCACGCGCAGGTGATCCGTGCGCACCTCGAGGGACCCGCCCACGACATCGGCGGTGAACTCAGGCACCTCGAAGGAGCGGTTGACGACGGTCTGGGTGCGCTCGTCGACGAAGCGTCCCTCCGGGTGCCACTCAAATCTCAGCAGCCGGCTGGTGAGCACTGTGATGCGGTACGTGGCCCCGGCAATGACGGCATCTGGATGGGCTGGGGCCGGCTGGCCGTCCGACATCGCGAACATGGGCGTCCTCTCCTCGGCGGCCGACCGCCGGCGGCGCCTCAGCTGTCTTCGGTGGGTGCGTGCGTGTGGTAGGTGTCCTGCTCCTCGGTGAACTCCTTCACCGGGGCGACGAGGTCGATGGTCTGTCCGTCGTCGAACTCCAACCTACATTCGATCTCCTCGCCTCCGGCAACAAGCTCGCCGGTCAGGCCCATCAGCATCACATGCGGCCCGCCGGGCGCCAGGTGCTGGTGCTCCCCCGCGGGAATGGGGAGCCCTCCCTCTGCCTCCTGCATCACCATCTGGCCGTCCACCTTGACCATCTCGTGCAGCTCGACCTTCGCCGCGACATCCCCGCAGTCCGCGGAGACCAGCATCCGGTCCTCCTCGGAGGGGTTGGTGAGATTGACGAACAGGGCGGTCATCTCCGGCATCTCGGTGCCGACGGTGGCCCGAACCCAGGGATCCGCGGCGAGGATGCCGGGGGTGGCGCTCTCGGCCTGGGAGCAGGCGGCGAGGGCGACGGCGGCGAGGACGGGGACAGCGAGCTTCCAGTTCACCCTGGGATCATAGCCGAATTTTGATACCCCCGGGGGTACCCCACCGGGGTCTGTGGACATCGGTCCCGCGGGTAGACTGCGCCGCATGTCCACGCAGCACGTCACCCGTCGTGGGGTCTTCGGCTACGCCGGTGCCGCCACCCTGGGCGGCGCTGCCGGTGTGGTCGCCGGTCGGGCGTCCCGAGGGGCAGCGGAGGACGCCGCGACATCCTCAGTGGGCGGTCAGACGTACCCGGCCCACGGCGTGCATCAATCCGGCATCCTGACAGCGCAGCCCGCCGTCGGCCACCTCATCGCCTTCGACCTCCTCCCCCAGACGGACCGCTCCGCGCTCGGACGCCTCATGCGCGTGTGGAGCGCGGACATCGCCGCGCTGATGGCCGGCCGCCCAGCCCCGGGAGACTCCGCCCCGGACCTCGCCCAGGCCGGCGCCTCGCTCAGCGTCCTGGTCGGCCTCGGCCCGCGCATCTTCGACCTGGACGGTCTGAACCCCCAGCGCCCCGCTGGCTTCCAGGAGATCCCCCCGATGGAGCACGACCAACTCCAGCAGCGTTGGTCCGGCGGGGACCTGCTCGTCTGGATCTCCGCCGACGACGCCACCACCACAGCACACGCCGCGCGCCGGCTCACCGCAGACGCCGGCCCTTTCGCCACCAGCCGGTGGGTCCAGGGCGGTTCGTGGCGCCCTGTCGACGCCGAGGGCAACCCGGCGACCGGCCGCAACCTGTTCGGTCAGGTTGACGGCACAGCCAACCCCACCGACGACGCCCTCACCCGCGCCGTGTTCTCCGAGGACGGCTGGCTCTCGGGAGGCACCCAGCTGGTGATCCGCCGCATCGAGATGCACCTGGACGAGTGGGACGATGCCACACGCGACCGCCAGGAGCAGTCCGTGGGCCGGCGCCTCGACACGGGGGCGCCACTCACCGGAGAGGCCGAGCACGACGCCCTGGACCTCGAGGCCATGGCCGACGGGGTGCCCGTGATCGCGGCGGACGCCCACGCCCGCCGCGCCCATCCGTCGCAGAACTCGGGCCGCACCATGCTGCGCCGCGGGCTCAACTACACCCACGACGAGTGGGCCGATGGCGCCCCCGTCTCGACGGCGGGGCTGATCTTCGGCGCCTTCCAGGCCAACATCGCGGAGCAGTACATCCCGGTTCAGCGAATGCTGGACCACGGTGACGCGCTCAACGAATGGACCACGGCCATCGGATCTGCCGTATTCGCGATCCCGCCTGGCTTCGGGCCGGACTCCTACCTCGCGCAAGGACTCCTCGAATGACCGCACCCCTCGTCCGTCCGGCCCGGCCATCGGACCTCCCCGGCGCCGCCGAGGCGCTGGCGGATGCGTTCACCGACGATCCCACCTTCGCCTTCCTCCCGTCCGGCGAGCGCGCGCGGCGGGTGCGGGCCTACATGGGCCATGAGCTCGACGGCGCGTGGACGGTCGATGTGGCGGTCGACGGCACCACCGTGCTCGGAGCCGGACTCTGGCAGCCGCCAGGCTCTCATGTCGACGGAATCGCGGCAGCGGCGAGACACCTGGCGGGCCTCTGGAGCACCCTCGGGAGTCACGCCGTCACCATGCTGCGGGTCGAACGCGAGCTCACCCGGCACCGGCCGCCCGTGCCGCACTGGTTCCTGGGCTATGTAGGCGTGTCGTCAGCTGCGCAGGGCCGGGGCGTTGGCCGGGCGCTCCTCGAGTACCGCCTCGGCACGGTGGCCGAGCCGGTCTATCTCGAGGCGTCCACCGAACGGGCCGCAGCCCTCTACCGTCGCCTCGGCTTCGTGGACATGTGCCGGTTCACCGGCACTCAGATGCCCGCCGTGGGCATGTGGCGCCCGGCCCCGCTGCGCCAGGACTAGGCGGTCACCTTCGCTCCCCATCAGGGGCTCCGGTCCCGGCGGCGTGGCCTATCTCCTTCGCTCCCTGAGGAGGGCCGCCCGCGAAGCGGCGTGGGCCGTGCTTTCGCTCCCTGAGGAGGGCCGCCCGCGGAGCGGCGGGGCCTGTCCCCATCGCTCCCTGAGGAGGGCCGCCCGCGGAGCGGCGTGGCCCTGTCTCGAAGGGTCGTGACTACCACCTTCACGCAGTTCTTGTGGTCGGGTGTGGGGAGCCGTGAGTCGATGTCCGGGCGGCCGTTGTCCATGCTCTTGCTGATCGCCGCCGGTGGATCGGTGGTCGGGTTGTGGAGGCCGCCCGGGCATCGTCTCCCGTCTCCCCGCACTCGGTCCTCCTGTGGCGTTGCCTGGTTCGGGTGTGGGCCGGCAGGGCGGCCTTGGGGTCGGGTCTGCTTGGGCGGGATGCCGGTTGGGTGATCCTCGGGTTGGGCACCGCTGCGCAGTGCCGCCCTGCCGTCCCTCACCCTTGTGTCTATGTGCGGGTTTTTGACCCCTCGAGAGGTCCTGCGGTCGCTTCGCGACGCGGGACGTCAGGGAACGAACTTCCGTCAGGGCACCCGTCCCATCACCGCGACGGCCGCGCTCCGCTTGGGTTCTTGGAGCACGTGTCCCAATTCGTGGAGGCGGGGCGTCGGTCGAGACACCGGACCGGGTGCCAGGGGCTTCGACGCGGGTGCGGCGCTTCGCGCGCGCCCGGCTCACCCAGCTGTCGGGGTAGGCCGGGTTGGCTTCGACGCGGGCTGCGCGGCTCCGCGGGCATGATCGATTCTCAATCGACGGAGGGTCCCGCGACTGGGAGCGAGGGTGGGGGCAGCAGGGCGGCACTGCGCAGCGGTGCCCAACCCGACGCCCACCCAACCGGCATCCCGCCCGAGCAGACCCGGCCCCAACGCCGCCCTGCCGGCCCGCACCCGGGACCAGGCAACCCCACAGACAGGACGAGTGCGGGGAGACGGGAGACGATGCCCGGGCGGCCTCAACCACCCGACCCCAGATCCACCGGCGGCGATCAGCAAGACTCTGGACAACGGCCGCCCGGACATCGACTCACGGCTCCCCACACCCGACCACAAGAACTGCGTGAAGGTGGTAGTCACGACCCTTCGAGACAGGGCCACGCCGCTCCGCGGGCGGCCCTCCTCAGGGAGCGAAGGGGACAGGCCACGCCGCTCCGCGGGCGGCCCTCCTCAGGGAGCGAGGGGGGTGGCCCTCCTCAGGGAGCGAAGGGACAGGCAACGCTCCGCGGGCGACCCTCCTCAGGAGCTACCGTCCTGCCAGTTCAGCGATCACGGCGGGCAGCCTCGCCGCCAGCGCGTCTGGCGGGTACGGGCCGGGGTTCCGCTCGGCGGCGATGGCCTGGACGCTGGCACCCAACACGCCCGCCCGCCACGCCGGGAGCCCCGCAGCCAGCAGGGCTCCGCAGATCCCCGCCAGCACGTCACCGGATCCGGCCTGGGCGGTCCAGGCGGGCCCCCTCACCGCCATGGTCACGCGCCCCGACGGCTCAGCCACGTATTGCGTGGCCCCCTTGAGGAGCACCGCCGCGCCCGTCTGCCGCGACACCTCCCGCACGCACACCAGCGGATGCGCCTCGACGTGGGCACGGGTGCAGCCCAGTATCCGGGCCAGTTCGCCAGCGTGCGGGGTGAGCAGCCACCCGTCGAGTCGCCCCGCGGGCAGCGAGGTGAGCGCGTCGGCGTCGACGACGGTAGGCACCTCGTGGAGTCCCGCGTTCGCCACGCGCCCCTCGGTGCCCTCACCGTCGCCCCACCCGGAACCCACCACCATCGCCTGGGCGCGCCCCTCGCCGATCACCACGCTGGGGAACCGCGACAGGATCAGTCCGGAGGCCACGCGACCGGTGTAGCGCACCATGCCGGCCCCGGCATGCAGGGCACCCGAGACGCCGAGGATCGCGGCGCCCTGGTACTGGTCGGAGCCGGTGTCGATCATCACCACTCCGCGGGTGTACTTGTCCGACGTGGGCACCGGCGCGGGCCACCACCGCGCCACGTCGGCCACCTCGGCCTGCTGCAGCAGCGGAGCGTCTGCCTCCACGCCGATGTCGGCGACGTGCACCTGGCCGCAGCGCGAGGCGGCTGGCTCCTGCACGTGGCAGGGCTTCAGTGCGGCGAACGTGACGGTGCGGGCGGCGCGAAAACTCGGATGCGTCGCCCCGGAGTCCGCGTCGAGGCCGCTGGGCAGATCTACCGACAGCACGGGCACACCCAGGTCCGCGCACGCGTCGGCCATGGTCTCGACCACAGGCGGCAGCCCGGGCCGCGATCCCAGGCCGGTGAACGCGTCGATCACCAGGGCGCACTCCGCGAGGGCCTCGACGGCGGCCGTCGCCTCCACCACCTGGCAGCCGGCCGCCCGCGCCGCGGCGAGGCCACCCTCGTGCGCGCTGCCGGCCACGCACCAGACAGCGACGGCGCGGCGCTGGGCGAGCTGGGCGGCGGCGAACAGTCCGTCTCCCCCGTTGTTGCCGGGCCCGGCCACCACCAGCACCGGGCCCTCCGGGGCGACGGAGGTGGCCACCCGGGCCACCTCGGCCGCGGCTCGTCCCATGAGGTCCACGCCTGGCTCGGCGGCGAAGACCCTCGCCTCGGCCGCGCGCATCCCGGCCGCGGTCACCACGGGCCTCATGCTTCGCACACCACCATCGCCGTGGCGAAGCCACCGTCGTGGCTGATGGACAGATGGATGTGGCGGATGCCCAGCGCCTCCACCCTGGCCGCGACGGACCCGGCGTTGCGGAAGGCCGGGTCGCCGTCGGCGTTCTTGACCACCTCGCAGTCCAGCCATCGCATGCCGCCCGGCGAGCCGAGCGCCTTGGCGAACGCCTCCTTCGCGGCGAACCGGGCGGCCTGGGACTCGATGGAGAGAGCACGCTCGGCCGGGGTGAGAAGGCGCTCATCCAGGCCGGGGCGACGCTCCAGCATGTCCCGGAAACGCTCGATGACACACAGGTCCGTGCCGATACCCACGATCATGGCGCCACTCTAGGGCTGAACCCCTACTCGACGGTGACCGACTTGGCCAGATTCCGTGGCTGATCGACGTCGTGGCCCTGCAGGGTGGCCAACTCGCAGGCGAAGAGCTGGAGCGGGATGATGGCGGCCACCGGCTGCAGCAGCGTGGAGAGCTTCGGCAGCTCGATGAACACCGCCGCCGCGGCACGCGCCTCCTCGTCGTCGGCCTCGGCCAGGACGATCGTCTTCGCGCCACGGGCCCGGACCTCGGCGATGTTGGACACCACCTTGTCCCGAAGCTGGTCCCGGCCGCGGGGCGGCACCACGACGAACACCGGCAGGTCCTCGCGGATCAGCGCGATGGGGCCGTGCTTGAGCTCCCCGGCCGCGAAGCCCTCCGCGTGGATATAGGCCAGTTCCTTGAGTTTGAGCGCCCCCTCCAGCGCGACGGGGTAGCCCACGTGGCGGCCGAGGAACAGCACGGAGGGCTCGTTGACGAACTCGCGCGCCAGGTCCAGGACCTGCTGCTGGTTGTCGAGCATGCCCTGGATGGCATCGGGCATCCGCTCCAACTCGGCCAGGAGTGCCCCGATCTCGTCTCCGTACTTCATGCCACGCACCTGCGCCAGGTAGAGGCCGAGCAGGTAGCAGGCCACCAGCTGGGTGGTGAAACCCTTGGTGGAGGCCACCCCGATCTCGGGGCCGGCGTGGGTGTAGATGACGGCGTCGGATTCGCGCGGGATGGTGGCGCCGTTGGTGTTGCAGATGGCGATCACCTTGGCGCCCTGCTCCCGGGCGTGCCGGATGGCCATCAGCGTGTCGGCGGTCTCGCCGGACTGGGAGATGGTCACCACCAGCGTCATCGGGTCGATGATCGGGTCCCGATAGCGGAACTCGGAGGCCACCTCCACCTCGCAGGGGATGCGGGTCCAGTGCTCGATGGCGTACTTCGCCACCAGGCCCGCGTAGAAGGCGGTGCCGCAGGCGACGATGACGATCTTGTTGATCCGGCGCAGGATCTCGGGGGAGATGCGGATCTCGTCGAGGACAAGTTCGCCGCGCTCGTTGAGGCGCCCGAGCAGCGTGTCTGCCACGGCGCGGGGCTGTTCGAAGATCTCCTTGCGCATGAACCAGTCGTAGCCCTGCTTCTGCGCGGCCTCCAGATCCCAGTCGACGTGGAACTCCTTGGTCGGCGCCGGCGCGCCGTCGAAGGTGGTCACGCTGACCCCGGCGGGGGTGAGCTCGACGATCTGGTCCTGGCCGAGCTCGATGGCGTCCCGGGTGTAGGCGATGAACGCGGCCACGTCCGAGGCGAGGAACCATTCGCCCTCCCCCACGCCGACCACCAACGGCGAGTTGCGCCGCGCGGCGACGATCCGGTCCGGGTCCTGGGCGTCGACGGCCACCAGCGTGAAGGCGCCTTCCAGGCGCGAGACGACGGCGCGCATCGCGGCGAGGAGGTCCAGGCCCGCCTCCAGCTCGCGTCGCAGCAGGTGCGCGGCCACCTCGGAATCGGTCTCGGAGGAGAACTCGACGCCCGGCAGCTCGGCGCGGAGCTGGCCATGGTTCTCGATGATGCCGTTGTGGACGATGGCCACGCGCTCCGAGACGTGCGGGTGCGAGTTCTGGTCCGTCGGCGCTCCATGGGTGGCCCAGCGGGTGTGGCCGATGGCCACGTGCCCGGTGGGAAGCGGATCCGCGGCGATGGCGGCCTCAAGGTTGACGATCTTGCCTGCCTTCTTGCGCCACTCGACGCGCCCCCCGCTCGGCAGGGCGACACCCGCTGAGTCGTAGCCGCGATACTCGAGCCGGCGAAGCCCGCTCAGTACCACATCGAGTCCGTCACGTTGTCCGAGATATCCCACGATTCCACACACGCGAAAAACCGTACATGATGAATGCGCGTTTCTTGACATCCGCGCCTGTGAGGGATCCGCTGCGGTTACACCTTGCGGATGAGGATCGAGTCGACTGCGTGCGACTCGCGCTTCACGAGGATGGCCGTGGCCCGATCCCTGGTGGGCTCGATGTTGAGGCGGAGGTTGAGGCCGTTGATCTCTTCCCAGACCCGGGCGCCGAACGCGACGGCGTCGGCTTCGGACAGCTCCGCGTAACGCCTGAAGAAGCTCCGCTCGTCGGTGAACGCGGTCCGCCGCAGGGTGAGGAAGCGCTCTAGGAACCACTGCTTGATGTGCGACTCGGGAGCGTCGACGAACACGGAGAAGTCGAAGAAGTCGCTCACCGCCAGCCCCGGCTTCCCGTCCGCCTCGACTCGGGCTGGCTGCAGCACGTTCAGGCCCTCGATGATGAGAATGTCCGGGCGCTCCACAGCGATGTGCTCGCCCGCAACGATGTCGTAGACCATGTGGCTGTACACGGGTGCGAACACGCTCGGCACGCCGGACTTCACGTCGATGACGAAGTCCAGCAGCGCCCGCCGGTTGTAGGACTCGGGGAATCCTTTACGCTCCAGGAGACCGCGACGCTCCAGCTCGGCGTTGGGGTAGAGGAAGCCGTCGGTGGTGATGAGGTCCACCCGCGGCTGCCCCGGCGCCCGGCGGAGCAGCTCCTGCAGCAGGCGCGAGACCGTGGATTTGCCCACCGCCACGGACCCGGCCACCGCGATGACGAACGGCGTGCGGTCCACATCCAGTCCCAGGAAGTCATGGCTCTGCGAGTAGAGCCTCCCGGTGTTCTCCATGTAGAGGTGGAGCAGCTGCGTCAGCGGGCGGTAGACCTCCACGAGGTCCCGGTGGGAGGTGGGATCCCCGATGCCGCGGAGTCTGTCGAGGGTGACCTCATCGAGATCGATCTGCGTCGCGTCGGCCAACGCCGCCCACGCGTGACGTTCGAGCGTGACGTACGGTCCGGTCACCGGCACTCCTTCGTGGGGTCGATCGGCAATCGTACAGGGAAGGGCGCCCGCGTACAGTGGGGCGCATGACCGACGACCGCTCCGGGAACCGCCGCGACCCCTACTCCGAGGAGTTCAAGACCTTCATCGTCAGTGGATGGGCTCCGGACCACCACGCACTGCCCGATCGGCTGCCCGCCGCGCGCTACGCGGCCGCCAGGCGGGTGCAGCTCGCGCAGGAGTTCGCCGGCACCACCCTCGTTGTACCGGCCGGTCCGCTGAAGCCCCGCTCCAACGACACCGACTACCGGTTCCGGCCCCATAGCGCGTTCGCCTACTACACAGGCCTCGGCGAGGACAGGGAGCCGGACGCTGTGCTCCTCATCCAGGACGACGACGCCACGCTGTTCTTCCGTCCGCGCGCCCCGCGCACGGACCGGGAGTTCTACGCCGACGCCCGCTACGGCGAGATGTGGGTGGGCCGGCGCGACTCGCTGGAGGAGATGGCGGCCGCTGTCGGACTCCCCTGCCGCGACATCCGCGAACTGGAGGACGTCATCGGCCACGCGTCGGGGCCGCTGGCCGTCATCCGCGAGGCGGACCCGGCGGTCACCGCCCTCGTCGACGGTGCACGCACCGACGAAGACCTCTCGAGAGACGCCGAACTGGAGCGAGCCTCCTCGGAGGCCCGCTTCGTCAAGGACGAGTTCGAGGTGGCCGAGCTGCAGCGTGCCTGCGCCGCCACCGCCGTCGGCTTCGAGGCCGTTGCCCGCGAGCTGCCGCGCGCCGTGGAGCAGGGCCGCGGCGAGCGGTGGGTCGAGGGCATCTTCGAGCTGCACGCACGGCACCTCGGCAACGCCATCGGCTACGACACCATCGCCGCCGGCGGGGATCACGCCAACACCCTGCACTGGATCAGGAACGACGGGGACCTCAGCGACGGAGATCTGCTCCTGCTTGATGCCGGGGTGGAGGTCAACACCCTGTACACGGCCGACATCACGCGCACGCTCCCGGTCAGCGGCCGTTTCACCCCGCCCCAGCGGCGGGTCTACGAGGCCGTCCTCGCGGCGCAGACCGCGGGCATCGCGGCCTGCCGCGACGGGGCCGCCTTCGCTGATGTGCACCGGGCAGCCATCACCGTGCTGGCGGGCTTCTTCGAGGAGCTCGGCATCCTGCCCGTCAGCGCCGCCCAGTCGATGTCGGCCGACGGCGGCCAGCACCGCCGCTGGATGGTGCACGGCACCTCCCACCACCTCGGCCTCGACGTGCACGACTGCGCCCACGCCCGAGCGGAGGAGTACCGCCTCGGCACGCTGCGCTCCGGGATGGTCATCACGGTGGAGCCCGGTGTCTACTTCAAGTCCACGGACCTGCTCGTGCCTGAGGAGTACCGCGGCATCGGGGTGCGCATCGAGGACGACATCCTCATCACGGACTCGGATCCGGTGAACCTGTCCGAGGCGCTGCCCCGCACCGCCGACGACGTGGAGCGTTGGCTGGCCCGGAGCCGCGGCTGAGGCTCAGTCCTCGGACTCCGAGACCACGGTGGAGGTCTGGCCGCGGGTGAGGAGCCCCCGGATCACGCGGGCCACGTCTGCGGGGCGCGCCACCGTCACCTGGTGCGCAGCTTCCGGCACCACGTGCAGCTCGCCGCGCTGCACCGTCTCGGCCACCAGCTCGACGTTGGCGATCGGGGTGGAGGTGTCCCGCTCCCCCGCCACCATCACCACGGGAAGAGTGATGTAGGGCAGGTCGTCCCGGACGTCGTGGGCGGCCAGCGCCCGGCAGAGCTGGGCATAGGAGTGGTCGTCCGCGGCGGACAGCCCCTCCATCACGGCGTCCACAACGGCGGGCTGCTGGGCGCGGAACATCGGAGTGAACCACCGCTTCGTGGTCTCCTCCACCAACTGCTGGGTGCCGGTGGCCTCCACCTGATCCGCGCGGTCCAGCCAGCGGGCCGGCTCGCCGACGGTGGCGGCCGACGCCACCACCACGACACCCGAGAAGGTCTTGTCATAGTCGCGCGCCACGTGCAGCGCGGTTGCCCCGGAGATGGACAGCCCGGCGAAGTAGACGGGCACCTCTGCCCCCACCTCCTCGCGCACCTCGGCCGCGACCTGCGCGATGCCTGCGGCCACCGCGTCCAGGGTGGGCTCGTCGGCGTCGTCCCAGACCGTCCCCAGCCCGGTACCCGGGAGATCGACGAAGACCACACGGGCATCGTCGATCAGCTGGGCCGCCACGGGGGTCCACTGATGGGCGGCGTTGCCCCCGAGGCTGGGCCCGACGAGCAGCACGCGCTCCGCGGGGGTGCCGGGGTTGTAGGTGGTCCAGTTCAGATCCATCGACGTGCTCCTTGGACAGTGGTGGTGAGGGACAACTTACCCGAGGGGGATCCGCTCCTCGGCAGCCCGGGGCACTTACTCGAACAGGGCCGCGCGGGAGCCGGGCCGAGCCGTCAGCATGTCGCGGGCCTGCTGCGCCACCTTGTGCTCAGCGAGCACCTCGTAGCTCGTGGCCACCGTGATCCGGGCGGAGTTGAAGTCGCGCTTACCCCCGGTGAGGGAGTGTGCCAGGGCGCGGAACAGGACACCGAAGACCACGCCCATCGCGAGGCCGACGTAGAGCATGGCGAAGTTGCCGTTACCCACGAAGAGCATCAGCATCACGCCGACGAACAGGCCGGTACTGAGTCCGGACAGGGCGCCCTCGCCGAGCACGGTGGCCCAGGTGCGGCGCCCCGTCACCCGCTCGAGCAGCTTGAGGTCGGTGCCCACGATGAGAAGGTTCTGGACGGGGAACTTCTCGTCTGCCAGGAAGTCCACCGCCGACTGTGCCTCGTCGTAGGTGCCGAATTGTGCGATGTGCTGAGGGTAGTTCAGCTGCATCAGCTTCCGGTTCGCCGGCTCGGTCATGTGCTCCTCCGTCCGCGCGCCAAGGTGGCCTGAGCCAAGCTTACGCCCGCCTCATCAACCATCTCGTCGCCGAGAAGGACGGCGCCGATCCCCGAGGCCGCTCCGCGTGCGGCCGCCGCGACCATCGCCTCCGCGCGCGCCAGGGCCTCCGGCGATGGGGTGAACGCCTCGGCCCCGGCCGCGATCTGGGCCGGATGGAGCACCCACTTGCCGTCGTAGCCGAGGGCGGCGGCGCGTCCGGCCGAGGCGCGGAATCCGGCCGCGTCATGGACCGCGACGTAGGGACCGTCCACGGCCTGCAGCCCCCGGGCCCGCGCGGCCACCAGGATCCGGGCATAGGCGTGGTGCAGTGGGTCCCCGGGATATCCGCCGCTGAGTCCTCCCACCAGCAGCGACGGAAGGCCGAGCGAGGCCATCAGGTCGCCAGGGCCCATGTGCAGCGCCTCCAGGCGAGGGCTGGCCGAGGCGATGTCGTCGGCCCTTGTCAAGGCGACGGCGTCCTCGAGGAGGACCTCGATCCCAATGCGGCCCACGGCGAGCCCGTGGGCGCGCTCCAGCTGGGTCAGCAGCAGGTCCAGCGCCTCCACCTGGCCCGGCGAGGTGACCTTCGGAAGGAACACCGTGTCTAGGCGGTCGCCGGCCCCAGCCACCACGTCGATCACATCGCGGTACGTCCAGGGGGTGGCCCAGCCGTTGACCCGCACCGACACCGTGGGCGCCAGCCAGGTGCGGGCGCGCAGGGTCTCCACGGCGCGCGAACGCGCCTCGTCCTTGGCCGCCGCAGCCACTCCGTCCTCCAGATCCAGGAAGACCTGGTCCACGTCGAGCCCCACCGACTTGTCCAGGAAGCGTTCGCTGGAGGCCGGGACGGACAGCACGGTGCGGCGGGCTCGTGCGGGGCGTTGGTTCATCGTCGGGTCCTTGCGGCTAGATTTGCCCTATGACCGCCAAAGATACGCAGGTTTTCATCTCGCGGGTCATCGGTCTCCCCCTCGTCGACTCCGCCGGTGACCAGGTGGGTCGCGTCAAGGATGTGGTGTGCTACCTGCGCACCGAGGGACGCGCTCCGCGCGTGAAGGGTCTCGTGGCGGAGCTGTTCGCCCGGGTGCGGATCTTCGTGCCCATGATCCGCGTGCACGACATCACCCCCAACCAGGTGGCCATCACCGGGCAGGTGGACGCCCGGCGCTTCCAGCGACGCGAGGCGGAGCTCCTGGTGGCCGGCGACCTGTTCGACAGGAGCATCGAGCGGGCGCGGCCCACCCGGATCCTCGACGTGTCCATGCACATGGTGCGCAACCGGGAATGGGAGCTGGACACGGTGGCGCTGCGCGCGAGCGGCGGCGCGGGGCGGTTCGGCTTCGGGAGCCGCAGCGCACCCCAGCTGGTGTCGTGGCGCGAGATCCCGGACCTGATCCTGGCCAGCGGCCGCACCGCGGCCCATCTCATCGCCGAGTTCTCCGAGATGAAGCCGGCCGACGTCGCCAAGGAACTCCACGACCTCGAGCCCGAATCGCTGGCAGCCGTCGTGGACGCCCTCGACGACGAGTCGCTGGCGGAGGCCATCGAGGAACTCCCCGAGGACGAACAGATCGACATCATCTCCGCGCTCGGAACCGAGCGGGCCGCGGACGTGCTCGGAGAGATGGACCCCGACGACGCGGCGGACCTCCTCCGCGACCTCCCCCCGGACATCGCCGAGGAACTGCTCCAGCGGATGGAGCCGGAGGATTCGGCCGATGTGCGCCGCCTGCTGGTCTACGAGGAGTTCACCGCCGGCGGCATGATGACGCCCGAACCGATCGTGCTGGACACCGACGCCACCGTGGCCCAGGCGCTGGCGTTCGCCCGGATGGACGCCCTGACGCCGGCGCTGGCGTCGATGGTGTTCGTCACCCGGCCCCCTCTCGAGACCCCCACCGGACGCTACGTCGGCGCGGCGCACCTGCAACGGCTGCTGCGGGAGCCGCCGACCACGCTGGTGGCCACACTGCTGGATCAGGACCTCGACCCCCTGTCCCCGGCGGATCCGCTGGCGCAGGTCAGCCGCTTCTTCGCCACCTACAACCTGGTGGTGGCGCCCGTCGTCAACGCCGCCGGGCTGCTGGTGGGTGCCGTCACCGTCGACGACGTGCTGGACCACATGCTGCCGGATGACTGGCGCGGCGACCAGATGGACGAGGTGGAGGCCTCGGACCTCTCCGGCGCCGAGGTGAGCCATGGCTGAGCGCAACCCCCTGTCCCAGCCGGGCGAGCGCAGCTGGCTGCCGAAGGTCGCGGTGGACTCGGAGACGTTCGGCAGCTTCGCGGAGAGCTTCGCCCGCTTCATGGGCACGGCCAAGTTCCTCGTCTACATGACGGTGTTCGTCATCGTGTGGGTGACCATCAACCTGGTGGGGCTCTTCGGCCTCAAGTGGGACCCGTACCCGTTCATCCTGCTCAACCTGTTCTTCTCCACCCAGGCGTCGTACTCGGCGCCACTGATCCTGCTGGCGCAGAACCGGCAGGAGGTGCGCGACAAGTTGAGCCTGGATGAGGACCGGCGGATCGCTGCACAGTCGCGGGCGGACATGGACTTCCTGGCCCGCGAGATCGCCTCCATCCGCATGCACCTGGGGGAGCTCGCCACCCGCGACTTCGTGCGCGGTGAGCTGCGCACGGAGCTCCGCGAGCTGGCCGAGCACCTCGACCGGACGGCGTCGGGACGGTCCCCCTCGGATCCCGAGGCGCTCCGTTGAGCTCCCGTCCCGAGATCCGGTGGTTCGGCGTCGTCCTGCTGGTGGGCCATCTGGCCCTGACGGTGCTGGGCGGGGTCGCGCTGTGGCGGATCGCCGGCGGCTGGTGGGTGGGCGCAGCCGTCGCCGCGCTGTTCATGCTCGGTTACCTGGCGCTGTGGAAGCAGCTTCTGGCGCCCGGCACCCGGCAGAGGCTGAACTACCGTGAGAGGCTCACAGTGGCGCTGGTCGTCGGCCCCGCAGTCGTGGTGCTCGGCAGCCTGTCTGGCCTGTGGCTGCCCGCCCTGATGGCCACCAGCGTTGTCCTCCTCGGCGATGCCCTCAATGAGCGCCCCTAGACTTGCCTCGCCAGCCCACCCCTGCACCCTGAAGGACATCGTGACCGAACACCCCCTGCTCCCCCACATCCGCGCAGCCCTCCACGGAGTGGAGGACCCCGAGATCCGGCGTCCGATCACGGACCTCGGCATGGTCGACGACGTCGCGGTCTCGGACGACGGCGCCGTGCAGGTGCGGATCCTCCTCACGGTGGTCGGCTGCCCGATGCGCTCCGAGATCATCACCCGCGTCTCGACGGCGGTCTCCGCCGTCGCCGGCGTCTCGACGGTCGCGGTGGAGCTGGGGGTGATGAGCGACGAGCAGCGCGAGGCGATGCGCACCATGCTGCGCGGCGGCGAGAAGCAGCGCGTCATCCCGTTCGCCCAGCCCGGCAACCTCACCCGGGTCCTGGCCATCGCCTCCGGCAAGGGAGGCGTCGGCAAGTCCTCCGTCACCGTGAACCTCGCCCTCGCCCTGGCTGCGCAGGGCCGCTCGGTGGGCATCCTCGACGCCGACATCTACGGCCACTCCATCCCTGACCTCCTCGGGCTGGGAGACGCGCGGCCCACCGTCGTCGACGACATGATCCTGCCCGTGCCCGCCCTCGGTGGCCTCAAGGTGATTTCGATCGGCATGCTCAAGCCGTCGCGGGATCAGGTGGTGGCCTGGCGCGGCCCCATCCTGGACCGCGCCCTCACACAGTTGCTCGCGGACGTCTACTGGGGGGACCTGGATTATCTCCTGCTCGACCTGCCACCCGGCACCGGGGATGTCGCGATGTCCCTGGGCCAGAAGATCCCGGGCTCGGAGGTCATCGTGGTGACGACTCCCCAGTCCGCGGCCTCGGAGATCGCGGAAAGGGCGGGCACCATGGCGCACATTCTGGAGCAGCGGGTCATCGGCGTGGTGGAGAACATGAGTTGGATGGAGACGGTGTGCCCGCACTGCTCCGAGCCGCACCGGCTGGAGCTGTTCGGCTCCGGGGGCGGCACCCTGGTGGCCGAGGCACTCACTGAGCGGTTCGTCTACGAGGTTCCGCTGCTGGCGCAGATCCCGTTCGACGAGACGCTGCTCAGCGGCGGCGACACGGGCCGCCCGATCGTCGAGACCCATCCGGAGCATCCGGCCGCGCAGGCCATGGTGTCCCTGGCCGGCGAAGTCGCGGCGAGGAAGCGCGGCCTGCTGGGAACGCGCCTGCCCCTGTCCACCTGACAGGCGGGTGTCCTAGGTGGCGTCGGGGTCGAACGGGGAGTTGACCACCGGCGCCGGGAGCGCGGGCGTCGTCGTCCGGATGGCCTCGACGGCGGCGCCGGCCTCCTTTTCCGCCTCCCGTGTGGTCTGCTTGAGTGAGGCTTCGGCGGCCTGAAGCTCGCGGCGGGCCTCGTCGAGTGCGGCGACCTCCTCGCGCATGTGCTTGGCGATGAACGTCTTGGGGTTCAGGTCGCGAAGCTCAAGGTCCGAGTAGTCCGCGCCGAGTTCGGTGCGCAGGGTGCTGGTGGCGTTGTTGGCGATCCCGCGGAGGTAGATGAACACCCGCGCCGCCTTCCGGGAATACTCAGGAAGCCGCTCGGGGCCGAACATGACGACGCCCAGCACGAGAATGAGGACGAGGTCTATCGCGTCGATGCCGAACACGTCCCCTAGGGTACAGTCTCGACTTCGACCCTCAGCGCACGCCGGTCAGGCGTTTGAACCCGACGGCGGCCCGGTCCAGCAGCGTCGGCGCGAACGGCTCCTCGCCGGGAAGCTGGCCCGAGATGGCCGCGAGCAACGCGGGGGAACCGTTCGTGGTCACCGACACCACGGCCGGCCCGGACTGCCAGAGGCTCACGGTTGGGAGCCCCGAGGCCAGATCGGTGCGGGAGGTCACATGGTCTCCCAGAACGCCCTCCGCCCAGCCGACGACGGCGGTCTCGATGCCGTCCGAGTAGACGAGATTCATCGACGTCGCGCCGTGCCGCTCCGAGGACGAGTAGGCCACCAGCGGCAGACCGCCGATCTCCTGAGGACAGGTGGGGAGTCCCACGCACCATCCGGCGGCGCCGCTGGCGGTGGCCGGCTGGAGGGCGATCAGCTGGGTGAGGGAGTCCTCGTGGAACTGGGCTGTGCCGAGACTGAGCTGCGTGTACCCGACGGCGAGGCTCACCGCCCCCGTGGGGTCATATCTCTCGCCCCACAGCAGCAGACCATTGGTCGCGTCCACCCACCAGCTGGCGACGGCGCCCCCGCCGTCTGAGGCCACCAGCCGCACTGCGGCCCGGCCGGCTACCTGCTCGGGCAGCACGCCCTGGGTGAAGCTCCAGCGCTCTGGGGCGGCCACTGGGCGGGCGGAGAACTCGGGTAGGAAACTCGAGCTGAACCGGTCACCCCGCGCGTCCATCACCTCAAGCTGGCCCCCCTGGCCCTCCACCTTGGTGGTGTGCACGTCCGCGGTGCGGTAGCGGCCCTCTCCGTTGGAGATCCAGACCCGCTGAACGCCGGTGAGGGTGAGGTCGGCCTCCGTGGAGGCCCGGAGCAGGGCGGCGGCCTGTTCGGCGCTGAGCTCTGTGCCCCCGTGGGGCGAGGCCCTGCGCGCGTAGCTGGAGGACTCGCCGAGGTCCGCCCCACGCTCGTAGGCGAGCAGCACGGCACCCACCGCCTCGGTGACGCTGATCGCGGAGCTCGACATGGAGTACTGCTCACGGGCGGACTTCACGGGGTCGGTCAACCGGGCCGGGTCTGGAGCCACGAGCACCGCCAACACCACGACGGAGACCATGACGGCCAGCAGCGCGGCGCCGGATCGGACCGCGAGGCGGGTGCGGCGGCGTCGGAGGGAGGGAAGGTCGCCCATCCCCGCGGCCATGTACAGGGGAGCCTCGGCGTGCTCACCGGCGATCGACTCAAGCTTGGCGGTCAGGGAGTCCGGCGCCGCCGAGCGGCTGCAGCCACTGAGGGTTGTGCACAGCGTGGAGATGGCCGCCACCTCGTCACGGCAGGAGGCACAGCCCGCCAGGTGGTAGCTGACCTGTTCCCACCGCTTGGGCGCCAACGTCCCGTCGGCGAAGGCCGACAGGTCGGGGCGGAAGCGCTCACATCGGTGCACTGAACTCAGGAGACTCCGAGATACCGGCTGCGCCCTTCGCTGGGGGCGCGGTGTGCGAGGGAGTCGCGCAGCGCGGCGCGCCCGCGGGCGATACGGCTGCGGACAGTGCCGAGCTTGACGTCGAGCACCTTTGCGATCTCCTCGTAGCTCAAGCCCTCGATGTCGCACAAGACCACGGCTACCCTCTGCTCCGGGTTCAGTGAGCGCAGGGCCGCGGCGACGTCCGCGTCCAGCTGAGCGTCGTCATGCAGTTCTGCCGGCCCTGTGGCCGCGCCCCAGACATGCTCGGGGGCCACGCTCAACGCGTCCATCCTGATCCGTTGGCGCCTGCGCGCCTGGTCCAGGAAGAGGTTGGTGGTGATCCGGTGCAGCCAGCCCTCGAGGGTGCCCGGCTGGAACGTGTGGATGGACTTGAACACGCGGACGAACACGTCCTGGGTGAGGTCCTCGGCATCGTGCTGGTTGCCGGTGAGACGATACGCGAGCCGATACACCTGCGCCGAATGATCTCTGACGAGTTCCTGCCAGGTGGGCGCGGTCCAGGCAGGCTCCTGGCCGGCCTTCGCCGACCGTGTGCCTTTGAACATCGCTCGCCTCTCCATACCTCTAGGGTGACAGCTCCACCTGTGCGCAGCCTGTGAGTGTGGCTGCCGACTAGGAGTCAACGCTCAACGGGCGCGGTTTGTTCCCTACGCCTCGAATCCGAGGTCCGTCAGCAGCGTCGTGTACCGGCCAAGCATGTCGTCGGCCACGCGCCCCATGGGCGCCCGGCAGGGTCCGGCGTCGAAGCCTCGGGCGGCGAGCGCCGCCTTGACCATCATGCAGCCCTGAGTCGCGAACACGCCCTGGAAGGCGGGCAGCGCGTACCGGTTGGCTTGGATAGCCTCCTCCACGCGGCCGGCGAGGAAGTGCTCGATGATCTCGCGCATGGCCAGCGCCGTGAAGTGCGACGAGGTGCCCACCACGCCCACGCCGCCCACCGCGAGCAACGGCAGGAGGAACGCGTCGTCGCCGGCGTAGTAGGCGAGGTTGGTGCGCGACAGGACTGTCGCGGAGGAGACGATGGCTCCCTTGGCGTCCTTCACTGCCCGGATCTGCGGGTGCGCGTCCAGCCGGATCAGCATGTCTTCGGGGATGGGCAGGCCCGATCGGTGCGGGATGTCGTAGAGCATCACAGGGAGGTCCGTGGCGTCCGCGACCGTCACGAAGTGGTCCTCGAGCGCGTCCTCAGGTGGCCGCGAGTAGTACGGGGTGACCACCAGCAGCCCGTCGACCCCCACCGAGGCCGCCTGCCTGGCGAGCTCGACGGAGTGATCGGTGGAGAAGGTGCCTACGCCCGCGATGACGCTGGCCCGGTCCCCCACCGCCGTCACCACGGCGTCCAGCACCGCACGCTTCTCCTTGTCCGTGGTGGTAGGGGACTCCCCCGTCGTGCCGTTGATCACGAGCCCGTCGTTGCCCAGATCGTCGACGAGATGAGCCGCCAGGCGTGCCACCTGTGCATAGTCCACCTCCGATCCGTCAGCTGTGAACGGCGTGACCATCGCGGTCAGGACGCGTCCGAACAGGGGCTGCATGTCTTCGTCGGTCATCAGTCCTCCGCGATGATGAAGAGCGGGTCGTCGTCGTGGACCACGTCGCCTGCCCGCACGACCACCTCCGTGACGGTTCCGGACACCCCGGCCAGCACCGGGATCTCCATCTTGAGGGTCTCAAGCACGACGACCGCGTCCTCCGCCTGGACCTTCTGGCCGGCTTCCACTGAGACTGAGAGCACCGTTGCGGCGATCTCAGCATTGACGACGTGACTCATGCGCGTCATCCTACTGGCCACTAGGCTGGGCGCGTGAACACGCCTGCCAGCCACTTGGAACCGCCCACCCCCGCCAGTTGGGAATTCGCCGAGGACCACGTGCCCCCCACGGCGGAGATCTCCGAGGCGCGCGACGAGGCCACCATCGCGGGGCTGACGCCCGTGTCGCTCGGCGTGGTGGCCACCCTCAAGGTCCTGACGCGCGCCATCGGCGCCAAGGCCGTGGTCGAGGTCGGCACCATGATGGGCAGCTCCGGCCTGGCCTTCCTCGGCGCCATGGGCACCGACGGCATCCTCACCTCCATTGACGTGGAGGCGGACAATCAGCTGCCTGCGCGCAAATTCTTCACGGCTGCCGGCTTCCCGTCCTCACGATTCCGGCTGATCGCCGGTTCGCCCATCGAGATCATGCCCAAGCTTCGCGACAGCGCCTACGACGTCGTCTTCATCAACGGTGACAAGCTCGAGTACGTCGAGTACGTCGCGGGCTCGCTTCGGCTGCTGCGTTCGGGCGGAATGCTGATCGTCCACGACGCCCTGTGGAACAACCAGGTCGCCGACGACGCGAACGAATCGGACGAGTCCATCATCATCCGGGAGGCGCTGGACGCCGTGACCGCCTCGGAGGCCTACACCCAGGCCCTGCTGCCGGTGGGCAACGGCCTCCTGGTCGCCGTCAAGGACTGACCAGGAGGCCACCGCCTCAGTCGCGGGGGACGACGACGTCCTTGCCCACCACGGTGATGCCCGATTCCGACACCGCGAGCCCGCGTGCCCGGTCATGCTCCTGGTCCACGCCGATCTGCACGCCGTCGGGGACCACCGCGTGCTTGTCCAGGATCGCGCGGCGCACCACGGCGTTCTTGCCGATCTGCACAGAATCCATGAGCACCGACTCGGACACCTGTGCCCACTTATCCACCTGGACGTTGGGGCTGAGGACTGTGCGGTCCACCTCGCCGCCGGAGATGATGCACCCGGCGTTGACGATCGAGTCCTCTGCCCGTCCGCGGATCACGAACTTGGCCCCGGGCGCCTGCACCAGATCCGTCCAGATCGGCCAGTCGTAGTTGTACAGGTTGAACTCGGGCTCGACGCTGACCAGGTCCATGTGGGCCTCGTGGAACGCGTCGATGGTGCCCACGTCCCGCCAGTAGTTGATGTCCTTCTCGGTGGCGCCCGGCACCACGTTGTCCTTGAAGTCGTAGACCTGGGACTCGCCCTGCGCCGTGAACCAGGGGATGATATCGCCGCCCATGTCGTGGCGGGCCGTCGGGTCCTCAGCGTCCGCGCGCAGGGCCTCGACCAGCGCCTGCCGGCTGAACACGTAGTTGCCCATCGAGGCGAAGGACTCCTCCGGCGAGTCTGGCAGGCCGGGCGGATCGGCGGGCTTCTCAAGGAAGCTCTTGATCTTCTTGTCCGGAGCGGAGTCGATGATCCCGAAGGCCGACGCCTCGCTGCGCGGCACCCGGATGCCGGCCACGGTGGCACCGAGCCCTGAATCGATGTGGGCATCGATCATCTGCTCGATGTCCATCCGGTAGATGTTGTCCGCGCCGAACACGACGACGTAGTCCGGATCGGCGTCCCGGATGAGGTTCAGCGACTGGTAGATGGCGTCAGCGCTGCCCTGGTACCAGCGGGGGCCCAGCCGTTGCTGAGCGGGCACGGGAGCGACGTAGTTGCCCAGCATGGTCGAGAAGCGCCACGTCTTGGCGATGTGGCGGTCCAGCGAGTGCGACTTGTACTGGGTGAGAACGGCGATCTGCCGAAGGTTGGAGTTGGCGAGGTTCGACAGGACGAAGTCGATCAGCCGGTACGTGCCCCCGAACGGGACAGCAGGCTTGGCCCGGTCTGCGGTGAGCGGCATCAGCCGCTTGCCCTCACCGCCGGCGAGGACAATGGACAAGGTTTTCGGACGAACGGACATGCCCCGAACCTATTGCCAATTGGGGCCTCCGACAGGGAAATCCACCAAATGACCTCCCCCGGGCTCAACCCGGTGTGACACGATGCCGTCATGACGATGAAACTGTCTTTGTTGACCCGCGAATACCCGCCGACGATCTACGGTGGCGCGGGCGTCCACGTGGCCCAGTTGGTGCCCCAGCTGCGCAGGCTGATCGATGTTGAGGTGCACTGCATGGGCGCGACGCGCGACGGCGCGACGGCGCACGCGGAGGACTTCCCGCCGGGCGCGAACGCCGCCCTCCGGGTACTGGGCGCCGACCTGTCGATGGCCGCCGCCGTAGGCGACGTCGACATCATCCACTCGCATACGTGGTACGCCAACATGGCCGGTCACCTGGCCGGCCTGATGCGCGACGTTCCGCATGTGGTGACGTCCCACTCGCTGGAGCCACACCGCCCGTGGAAGGCGGAGCAACTGGCGGGCGGCTACCGGGTCTCGTCGTGGGCGGAGAAGACGGCCTATGAGGCCGCGGACGCGGTGATCTCAGTCAGCGCAGGCATGCGCAGGGATGTCCTCGAGAGCTACCCGAACCTGGATCCCGCCAAGGTCCATGTCGTCAAGAACGGCATCGACCCGGACGAGTTCCGCCCGGACACCGACACCGACGTCGTCACGGGGCTGGGCGTGGACCTGGACCGCCCGTCGGTGGTCTTCGTGGGACGCATCACGCGTCAGAAGGGCCTGGTCCACCTGGTGCGCGCGGCGGCCGAGTTCGATCCCGATACCCAGCTCGTCCTGTTGGCCGGGGCGCCGGACACCCCGGAGATCGCGGCCGAGTTCGAGGTGGCCTTCGCCGAGCTCAAGGCACGCCGCACCGCTCCCGTGATCTGGGTGCAGGAGATGCTGCCGCGCGCGTCGGTTCGCCAGGTCCTCACCCACGCCACCGTGTTCGCCTGCCCCTCGGTCTACGAGCCGCTGGGGATCGTCAACCTGGAGGCCATGGCCTGCGAGACGCCTGTGGTGGCGAGCGCAGTGGGAGGGATCCCGGAGGTGGTCAACGACGGCGAGACCGGACTGCTGGTGGCCTACGATCCGGCCCAGGCGGGGGACCCTGCTTTCGCCAAGGGCTTCGAGTCCGACTTCGCGACGCAGGTCAACCGCCTGACCCGCGATCCGCAGCTCGCCGACGAGTTCGGCAAGGCTGGGCGCCAGCGCTGCATCGACGAGTTCTCATGGACCAAGATCGCCGAGGAGACGGTGGCGGTCTACGAAGCTGCTATCGGTTCCCGAGGCTAGACACGGACAAGGGCCGCTCCCCACGGGGGCGGCCCTTGGCATGCTCAAGGGGTTCTCAGCCGACGATGCCCTTCAATGCATTGAGGAGGTCGGTGGCCTCGGTGGCGTTCATCTCGACGACGAGGCGTCCGCCGCCGTCGACGGGAACGCGCATCACGATGCCGCGACCCTCCTTTGTGACCTCCATCGGACCGTCACCCGTGCGGGGCTTCATCGCTGCCATCTGCCACTCTCATTCTCTGTGCTCGAACTGTGGACAGGCTCTATTATTCCGCATCAGGGCAAGCAGCCGCCCGCACGGTGCCCAAACCGGCCGGATCACCCTTCCTGGGTGGGCTCCTCAGTGAACGTTTCCGCCGCCTTGGGCCGCTCGTAGGCTCCGCGCAGCAGCAGCTCGTCGATGACCTGCATGTCGTATCCGCGACGGACCACGTCGAAGACCACCTCCGCCTCCGGGACGGCGGTGCCATCGGCCAGCTCGGCGAGATAGCGGTCCACCTGGTCACGGCGATAGCCGGACCAGGCGGTCGGGAGGATGGCTGCCGCGAGGAATTCGGGCGTCACGGGGCCGGCCGGCACCCGTCCGCGGGGACGATCATTGACTGCGTCGGCGGACATCTCACCCAGCCGGCCAAGGCCCGCGAAGGCCGCCAGGCCCAAGGTGACGATGGCCACCCCGACGATCGCGATCCACATGGCTCAGGTCTCGAACTGACCGGGGGTGCCCATCGCGTCGAGGGCCTCCTCGACGTCGTCGGTCACGGTGACCAGCCTCAGATCGGCGCGGGAGATGAAACCGTGTTCCGCCATGGTGTCTCGGACCCAGTCCATCAGGGGATTCCAGTGCGCGGTTCCGAACAGCACCATCGGAAAGTTCTTCACCTTGCCGGTCTGGATCAGGGTGAGCGCCTCGAACAGCTCGTCCAGAGTGCCGAAACCACCGGGCATCGTGATGAAGCCCTGGCTGTATTTGAGGAACATGGTCTTGCGGGCGAAGAAGTAGCGGAAGTTGACGCCGAGACTGATGTGCTCGTTCATCCCCTGTTCGTGCGGCAGCTCGATGCCCAGGCCCACCGACAGTCCCCCGGCCTCGGTCGCCCCCTTGTTGGCGGCCTCCATGATGCCGGGGCCGCCCCCGGTGATGACCGCGAACCCCCGGTGCACGAGGCCCCGGCCGAGCTCGACGGCCGCCTCGTACATGGGGTGGTCAGAGGAGGTGCGGGCCGATCCGAATACGCTCACGGCCGGGGGCAGCTCCTTGAGCGCGTCGAAGCCCTCCACGAACTCGGACTGGATCCGCAGCACGCGCCAGGGATCCAGGTGGCTCCAGGGCATCCGGGTGTGTTGCAGGAGCGCCTCGTCCGCCATGGGTTGGCGGGTGCGCTCCTCACCGCCGAGCTCGACTGCGCCGGAGCGACGCTTGGGCTGGGTCATGGACGTGCTCCTTCTGGGGTGAGCCACCGACGCAGGCCGGCGGCGCACTTGTCGAGGTCTGAGACGCGACAGTACTCGTCGTCCCGGTGGGCGACGGAGGGATCCGCGGGCCCGTAGTTGACCGCGGGGATTCCCAGCTCGCTGAAGCGCGCCACGTCTGTCCACCCGTATTTGGGGCGCGCCGGCTCGCCGATCGCGGCCACGAACTGCTCGGCGGCGGGCCTGTCCAGCCCGGGCCGGGCTGCCTGCGATGCGTCCGCGACCACGAAGTCGTACCCCTGGAACCAGCCGCGTAGCCGTTCGAGCGCCTGCTCGACCGTCTTGTCCGGAGCGAAGCGGTAATTGATCTGCACCGTGGCCGACGGCGGGATCACGTTGCCGGCCATGCCGCCGGTGACCGCCACCGCGTTGAGGCCCTCGCGGTAGACCAGCCCCTCGACCTCGATCTCCTCGGACCGGTATGCGGCCAGGGTAGACAGCACGGGGGCAAGGTCGTGGATGGCGTTGTGTCCCATCCAGGCGCGGGCGCTGTGGGCCGCGATCCCCGTCGTCGTGAGGTCGATCCGGATGGTGCCCTGGCAGCCGCCCTCGATCTGGGCGTTGGTGGGCTCCATCAGCACCGCGAAGTCAGCGCGCACGAGGTCCGGCCTGGCGCGGCTCAGCCGGCCGAGGCCGTTGCGCGCCGCCTCCACCTCCTCGTGGTCGTAGAAGATCCACGTGATGTCTCGCGACGGCGCCGCCAGCTCCTCTGCGAGCGTGAGCATCACGGCCACCCCGCCCTTCATGTCGGAGGCCCCGCGACCCCAGACCCGTGGGCCCTCCGGGTGCTCGACGAGGCGCGAGGGGAGGTTGCCTGCCACCGGCACGGTGTCCAGGTGCCCGGCGATGACCACCCGCTCAGCCCTGCCGAGACTGGTGCGGGCCACGATGCAGTCACCGTCCCGGTGCAGTTCGAGGTGCGGGAGGGCGGCAAGCCGGGCCTCCACCCAGTCCGCGAGGCGGCGCTCGTTGCCCGAGACGGACTCGATGTCCATGATCTCCTGCAGCAACTCCACCAAAGGGTCCATGCCGCGAGCCTAGTAGGTCCGGGTCGAGGCGGGCTCAGGTGAGCCGGGTCATTTCCACGGAGACGAACATCTCGGATCCGCCGGAGCCGGTGTAGATGCCCTTGAGCGGGGCCACGTCCGTGTAGTCACGCCCGAATCCCACCTCCACGTGGGACCCGCGGGGCACGGTCTGGTTGGTGGGATCGAATCCCAGCCACTCGCCGTCGTAGTACTGGATCCAGGCGTGCGACTCCCCCACCATGGGCACCCCGATCTGGGGATCCTCGAGTTGCACGACGTAGCCGGAGACGTAGCGGGCGGGGATACCGATCGAGCGCAGGGCCCCCAGGGTGAGGTGCGCGATGTCCTGGCACACCCCTGCCCTGTGGTCCCACACCTCGCTGGCCAGCGTGTGCACCTGGGTGACGCCGGGCACGTAGTCCACGTGCTCGCGCAGCCTGCGGGCGAGCTCCACCACGGCCTCGCCGGGGGTGGCCGAGGTGCTGCGCACCTGCTGTGCGATGCGCAGCACCTCGCGGTGCGGCCGCACGGAGCGGGTCTGGGTGAGCAACTCCACGTAGCGGTCCTGCAGGTTCGGGTCCTCGAGCCCTGCCCAGCCCACCGGCTCGGCGTCGGGAGCGACATCGTGGATCTCGACGGTGGACGTGGCCACCACCTTCAGGTCCGAGTGGCGCTCGTGGATCTCGAACGCCACCACAGAGGTGCGCCAGTAGTCGCGGTAGGCATGCGTCCAGGCCACCGGGGTGATGTCGAGCCGGGACGAGAGGACCAGCTGCCGCCGGCTCGTCAGGGGTGTCATCCTGGCCTCGTTGAACGAGTCGGAGGCACCGCCGCCGTAGTTGTAGCCCGTGGTGTGCACGATCCGGTACTGACTCACAGGAGGCTCCTTCGCACGTCGATCACCAGGCTCCTCCGACCCACTCGGCCGCGGCCGAGCCCTCGAAATACCGCGCAGACACCGCTTGCGTGGCCTGCGAGCAGACCACCTGCAGCCTGGCCATCTGCTCGGTCAGATCGAGGAGGATCTCCTCAGCGGGAAGGAACTCCAGGTTGGCGCGGGCGGCGCCGAGCAGGCGCGTGGCCGGGTCGTCGGGCCGGATCCGCTGATTGCCGGGGCCCAGCTGTGACAGCGAGTCCACCGCCGTGTTGAGGGTGTAGATCAGGGAGCGGGGGAACAGGCGGTCGAGGATGAGGAACTCAGCGGCGTCGCGGTCCGAGGCCAGCGCCCCGTAGCGCTGCACGAACGCGTGGTGGGCCCCGCAGCCGCTGAGCACGTGGTCCCAGGCGCGCGGGGAGTTACCCACCAGCGACGGCGTGGCAAGGAGCCGGGCCGTCATGTCGATGCGCTCGATGCTCCGGCCCAGAGTCAGGAACAGCCAGCCCTCATCGTGGCTCATGGTGCCGTCGGCCAGCCCCGCGATGACGGCGCAGCGCTCCCGGACGAACTTCACCATGGAGGCCGGCCGCATCCGCTGCAGCCTGCCCCCGCGGACGGCCAGCCAGGTGGTGTTGATGGACTCCCACACCTCTGTCGAGACCGTTTCGCGGGCCCGGCGGGCGGACTCGCGCGCGCTGCCCAGCGCGGCGAGGAAGCTGATGGGCGAGTTCTCGTCGTAGCACAGCTCCTGCAGCACGTCCGGCTCGTCGTCCTTGGGTTCCTGGCCCATGAGGAGCAGCAGGTCCCGGGCCGCCTGCGCTGGGTAGACGCCCGGATCGTCGAGGCGCTGGTGCAGGTGCACCTCGACGATGCGGCAGGTGTCCTCCGCCCGCTCCAGGTAGCGCCCGATCCAGAACAGGGAGTCGGCGATCCGGCTCAGCATGGGGCCACCTCCCCGCTCTGCTGCTGCTGTTCGTGTTGGTGTCGGATCACCCGGTTGAGCACCGGCTCGGACATCGGCACCGAGGATGGCCTGCGTGGCGGTGCCGGCGCGAGCGGCGGGGCAACCGGGCGGCCGGAGGTCAGCACCCACGTGTCCTTCGACCCGCCCCCTTGCGACGAGTTGACGATCAGCTCCCCCTCGGGCAGCGCCACGCGGGTGAGTCCGCCTGGCAGCACGAAGATATTGTCTCCGCCGGAGTTGACGACGAACGGGCGCAGGTCAACGTGCCGGGGCTTGAGTTCCCCGTCGATCATGGTGGGCACCGTGGACAGCTGCACCACCGGTTGCGCGATCCAGCCGCGGGCGTCCTTGAGGATCTGGCGACGCAGCTTGTACAGCTCCTCCTGCGTTGCGCGGGGGCCGATCACGATGCCCTTGCCGCCCGAGCCGTCCACCGGCTTGACCACCAGCTCCGCCAGCCGGTCCAGCACCTCCTCGCGGGCGGCAGGGTCCTCGAGCCGCCACGTGTCCACGCTGGCCAGGATGGGCTCCTCACCGAGGTAGAAGCGGATGAGGTCCGGCACATAGGTGTAGACGAGCTTGTCGTCGGCCACACCGTTGCCGACGGCGTTGGCGATGGTCACGTTGCCTGCTCGAGCGGCGTTGAGCAGCCCGGCGCACCCGATGAGGGAGTCCGCCCGGAACACCGCCGGGTCCAGGAACTCGTCGTCGATGCGCCGGTAGATGACGTGCACCGGGCGGAGCCCCCGGGTGGTGCGCAGCGACACGTGGCCACCGTGGGCCACCAGGTCCCGGCCCTCGACCAGCTCGACGCCCATCATGCGGGCCAGCATGGCGTGCTCGAAGTAGGCGGAGTTGTGCACCCCGGGCGTCAGGACCACGACGGTGGGGTCCGCGATGCTCGACGGCGCGGCGGCGCGCAGGGCGGTGAGAAGCTGCGACGGGTAGTCGTCCACCGCCCGGATCCGGTGCTTGGCGGCGATCTCCGGGAGCGCGGCGTGCACGGCGCGGCGGTTGGTCATCACGTAGGACACCCCCGATGGGCTGCGCACGTTGTCCTCCAGGACGCGGAAGATGCCGTCGCGGCCGCGCACCAGGTCGATCCCGGCGATGTGGACCCGCACCCCGTTGGGCGTGGTGACCCCGGCCATAGCGCGGTGGAAGTGGGGGGAGGAGGCCACCACGTGTCGCGGGATCACCCCCTCCACGAAACAGCGACCCTCCGAGTACACGTCGTCGAGGAAGGCGTCCATCGCGCGGACCCGTTGTTTGCTGCCCGCTTCGACGTGGGCGAACTCGTCGGCCTGCAGGATCCGGGGGACGATGTCCAGCGGGAAGGGTCGCTCCTCACCGCCGATGTCGAAAGTCACGCCCTGGTCGATGTAGATGGTGCGCAGGTACTCGGCCCTGGCCCTGACCTCTTCGATGCCGAGCCGGTCCAGACCTTGGGCGATGGTCTGCGCGGCGGCGCGGATGCCGTCGGCGCCGACCATCTCGTCGAAGGCCTCCCCCGGCGGGTAATCGTCGAACAGCGCAGTCATGGGCACAGGTTAGTGGGGCGCAGGCCTCAGGGCACGCCGGATGGGCATCTGTCACACAACCCTTACCTACCTGTTCGCTGACGGACGCTCAGCGGGCCCAGAATCGCAGCCGACCCGTGACGTGGTGCGCCACTAGACTTGCCGGCATGACCAACGAGACCCGCACCGCCTGGGCCTGGGGCCTGGCCACCGTCCACACCACCGGGGCCGTCCTCGACGCCTGGTACCCCGAACCTCGGTTGGGCTCGGCCGTCACCGACGAGCCACCGTCGCTGCTGGCCGAGGCGCAGCAGGTCGACGAGATCCGTCAGGTGGAATCCAAGGTGGTCCGGGTCGAGATCAAACTCGACGACCCGCCGGAGACGGTCGAGGACGCGTTTCTGCGGCTTCACCTGCTCAGCGCCCGCCTCGTCGCCCCGCACGGGCTCAACCTCACCGGCATCTTCGGGGTGCTGCCGAACAACGCGTGGACCACGCGCGGACCGGTCCGGGTGGCCGACGTCAACCGCGTGCGCATGCTGCTGCATGCCCGCGGCGAGCAGCTCACCGTCTACGGCGTGGACAAGTTCCCCCGCATGGTGGACTACGTCACCCCGCTGGGGGTGCGGATCGCGGACGCGGACCGGGTCCGTCTCGGCGCCCACCTCGCGGAGGGCACCACCGTGATGCACGAGGGCTTCGTCAACTTCAACGCGGGCACCTTGGGCACCTCGATGGTAGAGGGCAGGATCTCCTCCGGCGTCGTCGTTGCCGACGGCACGGACGTGGGCGGCGGCGCCTCCATCATGGGCACCCTGTCCGGGGGCGGCCAGCAGGTGATCAGCCTCGGGGAGCGGTGCCTGCTGGGCGCCAACTCCGGTGTGGGTATCTCGCTGGGCCATGACTGCGTGGTGGAGGCGGGCCTCTACCTCACGGCCGGCACCAAGGTCACCCTCGAGGACGGCACCGTCGTCAAGGCACGCGAGCTGTCCGGCCAGGACGACCTGCTGTTCCTGCGGGACTCGGTGACCGGCGCGGTGCGCGCGCGGCACCGTCGTGGCTCCAAGGTCTCGCTGAACTCAGACCTGCACGACAACTGATGCGCAGAAGCCTCATCGCGACCCTCCTCACCGTGGCCCTGCTTGCGGGCCTCGCCTTCGGGGGATGGTCGGCCTACCGCTACGTGCAGAAGCGCCTCACTCCGCAGCAGTGCACCGTCTTCTTCGACGGCGGCAGCACCGTGCTGACGGCGGAGCAGGCGCGCAACGCGTCGATCATCGTCGCGGTCTCAGTCGAGCGTGGCCTGCCCGAGCGGGCGGCGGTGATCGCGCTGGCCACGGCCTACCAGGAATCGGACCTGCGCAACCTGGACTACGGGGACCGGGACTCCCTGGGCCTCTTCCAGCAGCGGCCCTCCTACGGGTGGGGC
This sequence comes from Tessaracoccus luoxuelianae, assembly GCF_054483915.1. Taxonomy (NCBI): domain Bacteria; kingdom Bacillati; phylum Actinomycetota; class Actinomycetes; order Propionibacteriales; family Propionibacteriaceae; genus Tessaracoccus; species Tessaracoccus luoxuelianae. Next base: position 2,859,830 of record NZ_CM137013.1, read on the forward strand.
ACCGAGGAGGAGATCCTGGATCCCTGGTATTCGTCGGCCCGGTTCTACGAGGAGCTGGTCAAGTTCGACGGCTGGGAAACCGGAGACATCAACGACGTGGCCCAACAGGTGCAGCGCAGCGGCTTCCCCGAGGCCTACCGCCAGCATGTGGAGAAGGCGACGGGGGTGGCTGGCGCCCTGCGGGGGTCGCGGCAGGAATCCATCGCCTGCCTGAGCTTCGAGGACTCCCCCACCCCGGACCCGACGGCGTTCGAGCGCGTGCTCGCGGCGCTCGGCGGCGGCGTGAGTGTCGCGGCGGAGGGCGGCACGCTCACGGTCACGGCCGCAGACGAGACGTCGCTCTGGGCGGCGGCGCAGCTCGCCATCGCCAACAGCTACGCCGGGGGCCTCACCTCCGTGGTCGTCGCCGACCGCGAGTGGGTCGCCGGCGAGGGCGCCTGGCGAGACGCCGCCGAGCCCGCCGCCCCGGGCACCGCCGTCCTCACCCTCGGCTAGCGATCAGTTACGCCAGGTCCGCCACAGGTCTGCGTACTGCCCGTCGAGCTCGAGGAGCTCGTGGTGGGAGCCGATCTCGACGATGCGCCCGCCGTCGACCACCGCGATCCGGTCAGCGTCGTGGGCGGTGTGCAGGCGGTGGGCGATCGCGATGACCGCCCTCCCGTCGAGCAGCGCCGCCATCGAGCCCTCCAGATGCCTGGCCGACGAGGGGTCGATGAGCGAGGTGGCCTCGTCCAGCACCAGGGTGTGGGGATCGGCGACGATGAGCCGGGCCAGCGCCACCTGCTGCGCCTGGGCGGGGCTGAGGGGCGTCTTGCCGTGACCCAGCTCGGCGTGCAGACCGCCGGGCAGCTTGGAGACCCACCCCCACGCGTCGACGGCTCGCAGCGCCTGCTCCACCTCGCCGTCGGAGGCGGTGGTCTCGCGCGCCAGCACCACATTGTCGCGGACGGACCCGACGAACACGTGGTGCTCCTGCGTGACCAGGGCCACCTCGGTGCGCAACCGGTCCAGCGGGAGGTCCATGACGTCGACTCCGCCGACGGTCACCTCGCCCAAGCGCGGCCGGTTGATGCCCGCCACCAGTCGTCCCAGGGTGGACTTGCCCGAGCCGGAGGGCCCGACGATCGCCAGTCGCTCCCCGGGCCGGAGATCGACGTCGACGCCGTGCAGGACATCGAAGCCGGCCCGATAGCCGAACCGGAGACCGCTGCCGGTGAGCTTGGCGCCGTCGGGCTGGCCATCGCCGGGGGTCCGGTCGTCCTCCACCTGGGCGACGCCGATGAGGCGGGCGGTGGAGACGAGGCCGAGCTGGAGGTGGTCGAGGACCATGATCACCCGGTCGAGCGGCCCCTGGAGCTGTGCCACGTACAGCGCGGCCGTCGTGATCTGGCCGATCGTCACCCAGCCGTTCGCGTGGCCCCAGGTGCCGAGCAGCACCACGCCCACGAGCGGAAGCTGGAACGATGAGTCCACCATGGCGAAGAGCATGTTGCGCAGCGTCATGGTGTAGCGCTCGGCCTGGGCCGACACCTCAGTGTCCTGATCCAGCTGTGCCACGCGCAGGTCCCCCAGCGCCAGCGCCTCGACGGTGCGGGCGCCCTCGACCGTCTCGGTGGTCGTGGCGTTGATGACGGAGTAGGACCGGGACTCGGTGATGTAACCGGCGGTGGCCCGCGAGAGGTAGTAGCGTCCCCCCACCCACATCACCACTGCCGTGAGCAGCATGGGCATGGTCAGGAGCCAGGAGTTCAGCAGCATCGCGACGAGGGTGGCGCCGATGAGGACCACCGACACGATGAGCGTCGGCAACGCCCATCGCGCGGCGGTGGCCATCTTCGACACGTCCGAGGTGATGCGGGTGAGCAGGTCGCCCGAACCGGAGGACTCCACGTGCCCGAGCGGCAGCCGCAGCACGATGCGCACCACCTCCTCGCGGGCAGCCGCGAGGAGGTCGTAGCCCAGGACAGCGGACGCCCATCGCGCCGCGAAGGTCAGCAGGGCCTGTGCCACGATCACTCCCGCGATGATCATCACCAGTGCGGTGAGCCCCGGCACGTCGAGCCGCCCGCCCGTGACCTGGTCGATCAGGCGGCCGAGCATGAAGGGCGCAACCAACCCCGCAGCGGCCGCGGCGCCGTTGAACCCGATCGCCCAGCCGAGCCTGGCCCGGCGGCCCTTCAGCATCCGGCCGAGGAACCCCACGGCCTGGCCCGAGGTGGCCACCGGGAACCCGTGCTCGGGGTTGCGGGCATCGGCGAACACGGCCAGTGCGGTGCTGGTGCGGATGTGGTGTCGCCTGGCCAGCGCGGCCATCCGGGCGCGCAGGCCGGTGCCGCGGGGTACGTCCAGGCCTTCCTGGAGGCGCGGCCCCGACGGCTCGCTGCGCCAGGTGGAGGCGGAGGACTCCGCCAACAGGTGTTCACTCATCGTCATCCTCCATGCCGCGTGCGATGACGCGGTGGTAGTCAGGGTGGGTCCGGAGCTGATCGTGGCTACCCCGGGCGACCTCGCGGCCTCCTGCGAGCACAGCGATCTCGTCGCAGTGGCGCAGCATCAGCGGGGAGGCGGTGACCACCATGGTGGTGCGCCCGCGACGATGCTCGGCCAACCGCTCGGCGATCCGCGCCTCCGTGTGAGCGTCCACCGCAGACGTGGGCTCGACGAGGATGAGGACCTCCGGGTCAAGCACCAGCGCGCGCGCAAGGACGACACGTTGCCGCTGCCCCCCGGACAGACCGCGACCCTTCTCGTCGATCCGGCCCTGCCAGCCCCCCGGCATGGCGTCGTAGATGTCCTCCGCGGAAGCGACGATCAGCGCCCGCTCCGCCTGCTGGCGGCTGTGGGTGCCCCACGGGTCGACGGCGGTCTGAAGGGTGCCCGCGAACAGGCCTGCGCCGGTGTGGGACACGACGACGAGCCTGCGCAGCGCGGCCATGTCGAGGTCCGTGTAATCCACTCCGTCGGCGGTGACGCCCCATGGTCGGGCAGCCAGCTCGGCGTCGGCCTCCGCGCGCCGCGCCCTGGCTGCGAGCCGCTCGCGCCGCGACGCCTTGAGCGCCCGTCCGGTGAGGTCCTCGTCCTCCGACTTCTCGACGGCGGCCTCGGGCAGGTAGCGGCCGAGCCGGTCCGCGAGCGCGGCGGAGGCGTCCGGGTCGGCCGAGACCACCCCGAGCATCCGCCCGGGATGCACGACCACACCGGATTCCTCGTCCCGGAGCACCGGGACACCGGTCAGCTCCTGACCCGAGGCGCGCCAAGGCACATCGGCCCCCAGGAACGACAACGTCTTCTGCGCGGCGACCAGGCCTTGTGCCCACTTTTGCGCAAAATCGAAGAAGGTCTGCATGGGAGAGGTGAGGAAGAGTGCGTACCCGAAGAAGCTGATCAGCTGACCGACGCTGAGCGCCCCCTCCAGCATCTGGCGTGAGCCCAGGTAGACCAGCGCCACCAGGAGGAGGCCCGAGAGCAGGATGCTGATCGCCTCGACAACCGCCTGCCACGTGCCGAGCCGGACCCCCAGCGCACGCACCTTCTGGGACTGGCGCTCGTAGTTGCGGGCGAAGGTGCGCTCCCCGCCGATCCCGCGGAGGATCCGCAGGCCTGTGGCGATGTCCGTGGCCATCGTGGTCAGCGACGAGCTCTCGGTCCGCTCGGCGCTCTGGGCCCTGGTGAGGGGGCGCAGCACCGGGGTCGAGGCGAGCAGAAGCACCGGGGTGGCGACGAGCACGACGGCTCCCAGCGTCGGAGAGGTCGTCAGCATGAGCGCTGAGGCCAGCAGGAAACTGACCGCCGCCGCGATGACATGCCCGAAGGAGTCGATGGTGGCGCCGAACTGGTCGCTGTCCGAGGAGGCCACGCTCAGCACCTCTCCGGTCGGGACGCGGCGGTTGAGGACGTGCCCGAGGTGCACGGACTGCCGCGACACTCGACGCTGGATGCCGTAGATGCCGAGCAACCACATCCGCACGGCGAAGGTGTGGAACATGATGCCGCCGACGACGCCGACCGCGATGACGCCCAGCAGCAACGCGACCCAGCCGAGGGTGGCGGAGCTGTCGCCGCCGACCACGCCGGCGTCGATGGCACGGCCCAGCAGCCAGGGGGTCAGTGCCGCCGGCACCATCCACGACGATGCGGCCAACGTCATGGCAGGCACCACCCAGCCGTAAGAGCGGATCAGCCAGAACAGGAACCGACTGGGAGAGCGCACGTCCGGGCGCGGGTCGGCAGGGATGGCGGGCGGAAAATCGAAGCGCCCGCGCGGCGATGCATGCATGAAGGGGGTCCTGACGTGCGTCGATCAACGACGCGGCAAGGTTGTTGGATGGAGGTGGGGACGCCAGTGCGTCACGAGGGGCTTGTGCCCCGGCGGAGTCAGGTCAGCGGGCGAAGTACGCGCGCGGCCGACCGAGAACCGCAGAGTGGATCAACATCTGCAGCACCTCCTCCGTGTCGACAACAGGGAAACAGTAAGGACATCGCCCGTCCGTGTCAATCCCGAGAGGCCCCCAGGCGCGCGGCTGCCGCCGCGACCCTCTCGTCCGTTCCCGTCAGAGCGACGCGCACATGCCTGGCCGCCGCGACGCCGTAAAAGTCTCCTGGCGCAACCAGGATGCCCCGCTCGGCGAGCCAGGCCACGCTCGCGCGGGAGTCCTCGTCCCGGGTCGCCCACAGGTACAGGGATCCCTCGGAGTGCTCGATCCGGAAACCGGCCGCCTCCAGCGCCGGCTTGAGCGCCGCGCGGCGGGCCAGATAGCGGGCGCGCTGCTCCTCGACGTGGGCCTGGTCCCCCAGCATGGCGACCATCGCGGCCTGGATGGGCGCGGGAACGATCATCCCGAGGTGCTTGCGGGCGGCCACCAGTTGCTGCACCACAGCGGGGTCACCCGCGACGAAGCCCGCGCGGTAGCCGGCGGCGTTGGACCGCTTGGACAGCGAGCCCACCGCGAGCAGGCCGGTGACATCGCCGTCGTTGACGCGCGGGTCCAGCACCGAGAACGGCTCCGCGTCCCACGCGAACTCGCCGTAGCACTCGTCGCTGGCGAGCACCGCGCCGCGCTCCCGCGCAGCCGCCACGAAAGCCCGCATCTCGTCGAGCGACAGGATGCGGCCAGTGGGGTTGGCTGGGGAGTTGATCCAGATCAGCCTGGAGTCCTCGGGGATGCGCGAGGGGTCGTCCAGCGGCACCGCCCGCGACCCTGCGGTCAACGCGCCCACCTCGTAGGTGGGGTAGGCGCATTCGGGGAACACCACCGCGTGGGATGGGCCGAGGTCCAGCAGCGTCGGAAGCCACCCCACCAGCTCCTTCGTGCCGATGACGGGCAACACGCCCTCAACGGGCAGCGCGACGGCCGCCCAACGGCGCTCCAGGTAGTCAAGGATGGCTCGGCGTGTGGCCGGCGCGCCCCACACGGTGGGGTAGCCCGGCGCGTCAGACGCACTCGCCAAGGCCTCCCGCGCCAGGTGGGGCGTGGGGTCCACGGGGGTGCCGACGGACAGGTCGACGAGGCCGTCGGGGTGCGCAGATGCGGCCCGTTTGGCGTCACTCAGCGTGTCCCAGGGGAAGTCCGGAAGCCGGGCCCCGAGGGCCATCACTCGCCCTGGTGCGGGAGCGCCTCGACGATGGGGTGGTCCTTGGGGATCACGCCGAGCTTGGCGGCGCCGCCAGGCGAGCCGATCTCGTCGAAGAACTGCACGTTGACGTCGTAGAACTGCGCCTGATCCTCCGGCACGTCGTCCTCGTAGTAGATGGCCTCGACTGGGCATACAGGCTCGCAGGCGCCGCAGTCCACGCACTCTTCAGGGTGGATGTAGAGCATGCGATTGCCCTCGTAGATACAGTCCACCGGGCACTCCTCAACGCAGGCGCGGTCCTTCAGATCGACACAGGGCAGACCGATGATGTACGTCACGTTTCACTCCTTCAAGGGCGGACGTGGACAGCTTAGCGTGCCGCGCCGGGGGGCGGATGGCTCGTACCGATCCCTCAGCCGCAGGTGATCCGGTCCCCGGCGCTGTACTTCCACGAGTAGTTCTCCCGCTTGACCACCTCTGAGCCCTGGTAGAACAGGCGCTGCCAGGTGACGGTGAAGCCCTGAATCGGGGCCTGCGGCTCACACGGGGTCTCGGTGACCACTCGCTCGGCGCCGGTGTAGAAGCCGGACTTCACCAGTTCGGTGGACTCCACCTTGGTGTAGGTGCGCTGGGACCAGATTCTGAAGGTGATGGTGCCACGGCTTCCCGAGCTCGCCTTCGTCACGCTGCCCTGGATGATTGCCGGGTACTTGGTGTCGTTCCGGAACCTCATGTCCAGGACGCCGTAGTAGATGGTGGCCTCACGGCCCGCCGGGTACCGGTCGAAGTAGAGGCTGTGGGGCTTGTGCTCCACGTCCTCGTACCCGGCGAAGAAGCCGGCGTTGTACAAGGTGGTGGCGGCCTGCGAGATGCCGCCGCCGGCCTCCTTGACCAGCCGCCCACCGTTGATGACGTAGCCATCGACGTAGCCGTTGGCCGCGGTGCGCGGTCCGAGCGTGTCGTTGAGCGAGAAGATCTCGCCGGGGAGAACCACAGTGCCGTTGACGGAGTTTGCGGCCTGGCTGAGGTTGGTGTTGCGGTATGCCGCGTAAGGGAACCGGGTGGAGTATTCGCCGATCACCTCCGTCGGCGCCAAAGCCTCCGCCTCGGCGGTGGTGAACTCGGGCTCTTCGACGGTGACGGTGGCCGCGAAGGTGCGGGCCTCCCCGGTTGCCGTGGCCGCCGTCTTGACGGCCTCGACGAACGCGTCCAACTCCAGGGTCTCCCCCGTCACCGCGGGCACCACGACTGGCGCGCCGGTGGTGAACCGGTACCCGGCGTCCTTGGCTGTGTTCAGGCCCAGCGCCTTCTCCGCGCCCTCCGCCACAGCAGAGAGGGCCTCGCCGTCGATCACCGGCACCAGTTTTCCGTCCGTGACGGTGAACGTGGTCACGCCGGCGATTGCGGCGGGCGCGATCTCCATCGAAGCGGTCTTGTGGGTCACCGTGACGGGCCCACTGAGGATGGGCTCGGCGTAGGCGGTGACGGCCTCGTCGACCATGGCGTCAGTGACGGCCGGGGGCTGTGCGGCGGTGGCCGCCTCGGCGGTGTCCTGGCTGGCCAGGAAGGCGCCCTCGACGGCGTCGGCCGTGGCGTCCACGTCGAGTTGCTGCCCCTCGACCGCCTCGGTGCGCGCCACTTCGCCGTCCGCGAAGGCGAGTGTGGCGTCCACACCGTCGACGGCGAAGCGGTCGGCGACCGCAGCGACACCGTCGGTCAGCGCCTCCTCATCGACGACACGCACCAGCGCGATCTCTTCACCGCCGGCCAGGGTGGCCAGGATCTCGGCCGGGTTCCAGCTGAACCCGCCGCCCGCCTCGCGGACGGTGGCCTCGAAATCTGCCGAGAGCCCGATCGAGGCCGGCTCCAGGGGGACTGACACGTCGCCGGCGGTGAGCGCTATGGGCGCCTCGACCGCCGGGCCGAGCTCGCTGCGGAGCGTCTCGGCCGCCTGCTCCGGAGACATGCCGCCGATGGCCACGCCCTCCACCGACGCCCTGACGGGCACCTGGTTTCCCGCGACGAAGTAGGACGCGACGTAGACGCCACCCAACACCACCACGGCCCCGGTCCCGACACCGATGGCGATCTTTGTCGCTCTCTTCACATCCACCCCTCAGTGGCGGCAGAAAGGCCGCGCAGTACACCATGGTACGAAACCGCCGACGGCAGCCCCAAATGCCGCTACCGCAGGCGCAGGGCCCAGGGGAGGCTGAGCGCCCCGTGACCGTGCAGACCGGCCTGCGCGGCCAGCCCGGCGAGGATGCCCTCCGCGTCAGGAAGACCCATGCCGCCGGCCGCGGCCTCGCTGGAGGTGGCCGGCTTGATCAGCGCGAGCACCCCGGACTCCCCCAGGTGCGTGAGCTTGATCCCGTCGCGATCGAGGCCCGCCAACGCGCAGGCCCGCTCCACCGCGAGCGCCCTACCGCCGATGTGGTCCACCAGGCCCCGCTCCTTGGCGTCTGCCCCGGTCCAGACCCGCCCGCGGGCGAGCGACTCGAGCTGGGCGTACTCCATGCCCCGGTCCTGCGCCGCGAAGGTGGTGAACTCCAGGTAGACGCGGTCGAGCCAGGCGTTGAGGCGCTCCCAGTCCGCGTCGGAGAAGCGGGAGGCGGATGAGAGGAAGCCGGCGCTTTCGCCGATCGGGAGCGCCTCCCGGATCAATCCGAGCTTGTCGTAAAGGCCTTGAGTCACCATCTTGCCGCCCAGGACGCCGATGGAGCCGGTCAGTGTTGAGGCGTGCGCGACGATCTCGTCGGCGGGCATCGACACATAGTACCCCCCGGAGGCGGCCAAGTGGCCCATCTGGGCCACCACCGGCTTGCCCGCCTCACGGAGCCGGAGGACTGACCGCCGGATGAAGTCAGACGCCACCGCCGAACCGCCGGGCGATTCGACGTCGAAGATGACCGCCTTGACGTCATCGTCGCGCAGGGCGGCACGGAGGTGCTCGTCGATCACGTCCGCCCCGGCCTGCTCGCCGCCCAGGGGGCTGCGCTGGCCGCGGCCGGTCACGATGGCGCCGCGGAGGGTGACCACCGCCACCTTGGGCTGGCCCATCCGGAGCTTCCGCTTGAGCGCCGCCTTCGAGGTGTAGCGGTGGGCGAACAGGAGGTGCTCCGGCTCCGCTCCCCAGGCGCCCAGCGTCGCTGCGTAGGCCTCGTCCCGGTAGCCGATCCGATCGATGAGGCCGAGTTCGAGGGCCCGTTCCGGCGTCACCGGGGCTCCGTTGACCCCCTCCCAGACCTGCTCCGCGCTCAGCCCGCGGCGGCGGGCCACCGCGGCGACGATCTCGTCAACCAGCGACTGCCCGAGCCGCTGCACCATCTCGCGGTTGGCCTCGGTGACGTGGTCTGCCGCATAGCTGTCCGCGGCGGTCTTGTACTCGTGGCGCTGCCCGAACTGCGGCTCCACGCCCACTTTCTCCAACAGCCCGCGCATGAGCGTGATGGTGAGCTCCACGCCGTGGATGCTGAGCATGCCGGTGGGCTGCACCCAGACCTCGTCGGCGGCGACGGCGAGCCGGTAGGCGGCGAGGCCGCCGCTGAGCTCGCCGAAGGACTCGGCCCAGGCCACCGTCGGCTTCTTCTCCCCGAAGGCCTCCACCAGGCCCGCGATCTCCTCGACGTGGGCGAGGAGGGTCTGGGAGGGGACCGCATGGACGATGAGGCCCACGACCCGGGGGTCCTCAGCAGCGTCCGCGAGGTGTTGGCGCAGCGCCCCGAGCGTGGCGCTGTTGATGAGTTGGATGGCCTGCATCGGGTTGGTGGGCCTGGTCACCAACACGCCGCGGGCCATGTCGAGTTCCAGCACGATCGTCTTGTCGCCGATGACCTTGCCCACAACGTCCTTGATGCCCATGCCGCCCAGCATAGACGCCGCCGGCGGCGCCCCCTCGGGTGAGGGAGCGCCGCCGGCGGGAGGTGCAGGTGTCCTCGTCAGAGGACCGACTTGGCGGTGGCTACCACGTTGGCGACGGTGAAGCCGAACTCCTCGAAGCACTTGCTGCCCGAGGCCGAGGCCCCGAAGTGCTCGATGCTGACCGAGGCGCCCTTGGCGCCCAGGTACTTCGACCACCCCATGGCGATGCCGGCCTCGATGCTGACCCGCGCGGTGACGGCGGCGGGCAGGACGGACTCCTTGTACTCGGGCGTCTGCTCGTCGAACCATTCCTGGCAGGGCACGGACACCACGCGGGTGGCGATGCCTTCAGCCTGCAGCGCGTCCTGCGAGGCCAGCGCCAGTTCCACCTCGGAGCCGGAGGCCAGCAGGATGACGGCTGCCTCCCCGTCGGCTTCGCTCACCACGTAGGCGCCGTTGGCGACGCCCTCCGCGGAGGCGAACTTCTCGCCGCGCGGGATGGTGCGGAGGTCCTGGCGGGACAGGATGATGCCGGCAGGGCGGTCGGCGCGGCGCAGCACCTCGCCCCACGCAACGGCGGTCTCGTTGGCGTCCGAGGGACGAACGACGTCGAGACCGGGGATGGCGCGCAGCGAGGCGAGGTGCTCGATGGGCTGGTGGGTGGGGCCGTCTTCGCCGACCCCGACCGAATCGTGGCTCCAGACGAAGATCGTCGGGACCTGCATGATGGCGGCGAGACGCACGGCCGGCCGCATGTAGTCCGCGAACACCAGGAAGGTGCCGCCGTAGGCGCGGGTGAGGCCCGAGAGGTTGATGCCGTTGAGGATGCCGCCCATGGCGTGCTCGCGGATGCCGAAGTGAAGCGTCCGGCCGTACTTGTGGCCGGGCCAGTCGTGCGTGGCGCGCTCCTCGGGCAGGAAGCTGGGCTCGCCCTTCATCGTCGTGTTGTTCGAGCCCGCGAGGTCGGCGGAGCCGCCCCACAGCTCGGGCAGCTGGGGCGCCAGGGCCGAGAGCACCTCGCCGGAGGCGGCGCGGGTGGATTTCTTGCCCTCCTCGAACACCGGAAGGCTCAGGTCCTCCGGCAGCTTGCGGGCAGCGGCGCGCTCCAGCAGCGCCACGCGCTCCGGGTTGGCCGCGGACCAGGCCGCGAACTTCTCGTCCCAGGCAGCGCGGGCCGCACGGCCCCGCTCGGCTGCGTTGGCGCGGGCGTAGTCCACGATCGACTGGTCGACCGCGAACGGCTCCTGCTCGAACTTCAGCGCGTCCTTCAGGGCTGCGATCTCGTCGCCGCCGATCTTCGAGCCGTGCACGGCGTGCATGCCCTGCTTGTTGGGCAGCGGCCATCCGATGACGGTGGTCAGCTTGATGAAGCTCGGCTTGTCGGTGACGGCCTTGGCCGCCTCGATGGCCGCATACAGGGCGTCCATGTCCTCGACGTACTCGGTGCCGCCGTTGGTCCAGTCCACGCTCTGCACGTGCCAGCCGTACGCCTCGTAGCGGGCGTTGACGTCCTCGGTGAACGAGATGTCGGTCTCACCCTCGATGGTGATCCGGTTGTCGTCGTAGATGAGGGTGAGGTTGCCCAGGTTCTGGGTGCCGGCCAGGGACGAAGCCTCGGACGAGAGGCCCTCCTGGAGGCAGCCGTCGCCGGCGATGACGTAGATCTGGCGGTCGAACACGGACTCACCCTGGGGCGCCTCCGGGTCGAAGAGACCTCGCTCGCGGCGGGCGGCCATGGCCATCCCGACGGCGTTGGAGATACCGGCGCCGAGGGGGCCGGTGGTGCACTCGACGAACTTGGTGTGGTGGTACTCCGGGTGGCCGGGGGTCTTGGAGCCCCAGGTGCGCAGGGACTTGAGGTCCTCGAGCTCGAGGCCGAGGCCGCCCAGGTACAGCTGCGTGTACTGCGTCAGCGACGCGTGCCCGGCGGACAGGACGAAACGGTCGCGGCCGAGCCACAGGTCGTCGGAGGGGTCCGTGTTCATGACCTTCTGGTAGAGCAGGTAGGCCACCGGTGCCAGCGAGATCGGGGTGCCGGGGTGTCCGTTGCCGACCTTCTCTACGGCGTCGGCTGCGAGGATGCGGGCGGTGTCGACGGCCCGTGTGTCCTGTTCGGTCCACTCAAGAGTCACGTTTTTCGGTTCCTAACTGATCTGCGACGACCGAGCAAGGCGCCGCGCGAATGTGCGTGACCAGACTATCCTGCGCGGTCGCGCGGGCTGCCAGGGTTCCCACCTGTTGCCGTGGCGCGCAGGAAAGGTTGGGCAGATGCTCAGCGCGGGCCCTCGCCGATGACCGGCGGCTCGGCGGACCAGGGGAACACGATCCACTCGTCGGTGTGCTTCCACACGTGGTCCGGCTCGAGGAGTGTCCCGGACTTCGCGTACAGCACCGCGCTGCGCACGTCCGCCCCGAAGCCGCGCAGCAGCTTGATGACCAGGCCGAGCGTGCGGCCAGAGTCCGCCACGTCGTCGACCACAAGGATCCGCTTGCCCGCGATCGAGGCGGTGTCCAGCATGGGCGCCAGCAGGATGGGGTCAGGGAGTGTCTGGTCCACGTCGGTATAGAACTCCACGTTGATCACGTCGGTGAGCTTCACGCCGAGTGCGTAGGTGAGGCCGCCGGCCACCGGCATGCCCCCACGCGCCACGGCCACGATGATCGAGGGCTGGAACCCGGAGTCGGCCACCATGCCGGCGAGCTCACGCTGGGCGGCGCCGAAGCCCTCCCAGGTGAGGATCTCCTTGTGGGCGAGGTTGGTCGCGTCAGCGTGGTAGGCCATGGCGTCCATGCTAACGGGGCCCCTGCGCATCCACGGGAGGCTCAGGGGTGCGCCTCGCCGAGCACCAAGGTGACGAAGACCACGTCCAGCCAGCGGTCGAACTTGCGGCCCACCTGCGGCAGTCGCCCCGACTCGGTGAACCCGAGCTTGCGGTGGAACGTGAGGGACTCCTCATTGGCGCCATCGACCACGCCCACCATGACGTGCACCCCCCGCCCACGGGCGTAGTCGATCAGGGCCAGCATCAGCATCCGGCCGGCCCCCGCGGCGCGACGGCCCGAACGGATGTAGACGCTGTGCTCGACCGTGTGGGCGTAGCCGGCCAGCGGGCGGAACTGCGCATAGCTGGCATACCCGACCACCTCGTCGCCGTCCTCCAGGACCAACACCGGATATCCGGAGGCGGTCAGGCGCTCCCACCAGGCGCGGCGGTCGTCGAGGCTGACGGGATCGAGTGCGTAGGAGGCGGTGGTCCCGACGCCGGCCTCGTTGTAGATGTCGGTGATGGCCGGCAGGTCTCGGGGCTGGGCGGGACGGATCGTCGGCATGAGCCACATCGTATGGGCTCACGGGCGGGTCCCGCGAGGGTAGCGTGGCCGGCATGACCATCCACCAGGTGCACGGGGCGTGGGGACGCGGGAGCCTCACAACGGTGGGCGGCTGCGTGCTGTCGTGGGCACCGTCGGGCCGAGGCGAGGTGCTGTGGATGGCAGAGGAGGCGCAGCCACAGATCGGGTGGATGTGGCACGGCGGCATCCCTGTGTGCGCGCCGTGGTTCGGCACCGGCCGGGGCGAGTTCCCCGTGCCCTACCCGCATGGGCTCGTCGCCCGCGCGCCTTGGGTGCTGGATCTGCTGGAGCAGAGCGACGACGGCGCCCGCGCTGTCCTCACGGTGGAGCCCGCGGCGATCGAGCACCTGCCGAGCGCGGAGCTCTATCCTCCGGACCTCGGCTACCGGCTGGACGTCCACATGGACCGCCACAGGCTCACAGCCGCCCTGGAGGTCTCCAGCCCGACGCGCGACGTGGTGGTGGATGTGGCACTGCACCCGTACTTCGCCGTCGACGCCCGGCGCGCCTCGGTTGAAGGGCTGGAGGGGGTGCCGTTCCGGGACTTCGCGGCCGACGCCAGGCCCACCTCAGAACATGCGCCGATCGCGCTGGGGCGGCACGTGGATCGCGTGTATGTCGGCGCGCCGGCGGTGACGCTCAGTGACCCGGCGGGCAGCATGCGGCTCTCAGCCGACGGAGCGTCCAACGTGATCGTCTGGAACCCAGGCCCCGGCGGCTCGCAGGTCTCCGGCGACCAGTGGTCCGAGTTCGTCTGCGTTGAGTACGGCTGCGTGCAGGGAGACGCGGTGTCGATCCCGGCGGGCGGCCGTCACACCGTTGCCATGCACGTCGAGGTGTGAGCTGTCGAGCGAAGATCTACTTTCCAGGCATGCCCGGCATGCTAGCTCGAACGGCTCGCTGGCTGTGAGGCGCAGGATCGCCTGACCCAGGCCACTTTCCGTTGCCTGAGGTCGAGGAGCGCAGACACGAGCCTCGGAAACGCGAATTGACGATGTCACGTTCCTGGGGCTTCCGGGCCGCGCTCCGCGGCACCTCAGCAAGCGGGACGGCCCCTGGTCTCACCGGCGAAGGGACCAAGCGGTAGGTCTGGTACCGACTGCGACATCAGACCTGCCGAATAGTCGCCGCCGACTGCCATGGACGCACCTAGAAACCAGGGCGTCGCGCCTTCGCGGAACATCCGAGCATCGGGGCACGCCTCCGCGGACAGGGCCACACGCCACCGCCAGGTGCCGAAGCCGAGGGCGCGGAACCGTGCCCACAGTGGCACCCACTGGTCTGCCTCCTGAGCGTGGGAGGCGGCACTGGCGTCCCGCCTCCGCGGACCCTGGGATCCAGTGCTTCTCCACGGCCGGCCTCGCACGCGAGCCGGCTGGTGGAGCCCTGCCCCAGCCGGGTAGTGTCCAGAGGCACACCAAAAAGCGGTGTCGACATCCCTCGATACGGCTCCCGTGTTTTGCCTCGAGCGGGCATCCCAACCTCTTCCAGCTTGGAGGCCCTCGTGAAACAGCCCGGCACCGTCGAGAAGATCTACGAGATCTTGTCCGGGACCTATCCCACCTACGCCGAGTCCGACGACGAGTGGATGACGAACGGGCTGTCCGACAACTCGTTCCGCAGCACCGTGTCGGTCGCGCTGTCGACCATGACCAGCTCGCCGCGCTGCATCAAGGCCGCCGTCGCCCTTTACAAGAAGGTTGACTCGTTCGCCGGGCTGGCCGCGATGGACGACGACGACCTGCGCGAGACGATCCGCTCGGTCGCGCACTACAACCGCAAGACCAAGACTTTGAAGGCGATGGCCCGACAGATCCTCGACGAACACGGCGGTGAGGTCCCCGCGACCCGCGAGGAGCTGATGGCGCTTCCCGGCATCGGCCGCAAGTGCACCGACATTCTGATGAACACCCTGCATGCCGCACCCACCATCGCCGTCGACACCCACGTCAAGCGCCTCGTGCAACGCCTCGGCCTCGTCGACGCCAGCTTGTCCGCGGAGCAGACCGTCGACCCACTCACCGAGGCCACCCCCGTGTGCTACCGCCAGCATGCCCACGAGTGGCTGATCCAGCACGGCATGAAGGTCTGCGTCGCGCGCACCCCCAGGTGCGGCGACTGCCCTCTCACCGCTCAGTGCGACTACTACAGCGCTAGCTGAGCAGGTGAACGCCCGCAACAGGGACGCTGCCGAGGTGCTTGGCCGGGCCGAAGACATAAGCAGGAGAACAACTAGCTCATCTCGGCAGGATCGAACGCGCTGGCTGCGGCAGATCCGGATGGCTTCAGGCGGTCTTGTCCTGGTTGAGTCGGTCGAGGATCCAGGAACGCACCAGGGTCGACGGTGGAAGGTGCTGGGCATCGGCGGCCTGCTGCACCCGGGCCTGCTCGTCTTCGCTGAGCCGGATCGAGTACACCTTCGTCCGGTTCGGGCGGGACGGTCGCGCCCCCTCCGGGTAGTCGTTCTCGCGGGTTCTCTCAGAGTCATCTCGCAGCCGAGCCGCCAGCGCAGGGTCAATTGTCTTTGCCATGTCTAGTTCCCTCTCGATAGAACCTCAGATCGGCACCGGTTGCCGGCCACGCATTGATCCCGTGCAGATCTCCATCAGCGTCTCGGAACGCGATGACCACCAGCACTCTGCCGGCAGCCATGGAGTAGCCGATGAATCGAGAAGCACCCATCCGTGACTTCGGGTCCGGTTCGAACGCTGCGAGGTCGGGGTCATCCATCACCTCCTGCGCCCAGTTCGGTTCGACGCCACCCCCGCCGGGGTAACGGTCGCCGCGATTTCGGATGTACGCCGCGGACTCGTCGTCCCAGTCGAGTTCCTCTCCCACGTCGCCCAGTGTACCTTGCGTCGGACAATGTAGTACGAACCGGGTTCGTGGCATGTCAGGTGCCGGAGGCCATGTAGGCGGCGAGGATGCAGTTGGGATGCCTGTCGAGGTTCTTGCGGGCGCGGTCGTAGCGCATGGTGGTTCTGGGGTCTGCGTGTCGGGCGGCGATCTGAGAGCCGCGACGGTTGAGCAGAATCGGCCCCTCCGCTCGTCCCGCGACGAACCTTGCCACCCTTGCCGTGAACCTTCAGCACGCGGTGACCATGCTCCTCACCGAGGTCTTGGATGTTGGCACCGCATGCTTCGAAGATCCGGAGTCCGAGCAGTCCCAGCATCACCACCAAGGCGAAGTCGTTGACGTTAGCCGACAGCCGTGAGGCGCTGAGCATGGCCTCGAACTGAAGGTGCGAAAGTCCCAGAGTCGGGGACTCCGGCGGCACGTTGGGGCGCCTGACGTAGTCAGCAGGCGAGGCCGCGAGGACTTGGTGTCGATAACGCAGGTGCGATAGAAGCCTGCCATCACCGTGACCCGACGGCTCACGGTCGAGGGCTGGAAGTGTCGCACTTCCTGCATCCAGCGCACATACAACTCGATCTGCGCCCGACTAGCCTCCAACGGCTCCAGCACCCGCTCGCAGCACCACACCAGATACGCGCGAAGGTCCGACTCAGTATGGACTCGGGTCTGCCCACGGTACCGAGCCAAGTACGCGGCCACCGCCCTGACGAGCGGAGCAGTGGCGCGTCGATGAGCACAGGAAACAGCACAGGGTCAGGACTGGTCATGGCCAGATTCTGCGCCGCCAAGCCCCCTACCTACAGTGCGAATCCAATCGCAGCGCACTGAGGGCGGCAGATCCGGATGTCGCAGTCTCGGTGCCATCCGGTGCAACGCACGCAAGCACGCCCCCGGGGTTCCGGTGACGCTAACCCTCGACGTCACCCCGCGGCCGTCACCCTCCGCGCCAGCAACCCGCTGGCCGACCTCGCCGCCCCTGACCGGTCGGGAGCCGGGCTGGGGATCGTGGGCGGCGACGAGCCGGTCGAGCTCGTGGGCGGCTCGGTATGTCACGGCGTCCACGCGCGAGAATTCGTGGTCGAGGCCACGGCCCGGCGGGTGGAGACTCTGATCAGGCTGGGCATCGTCGACGATGATGCGATGGTCCGCACAGGGTTGACGTTCATCCTCGGCGGCGAGGCCGACATTGAGGTGGCTCGGCAGGCTGTCGACGGCGCCGAGGCAAGCTCGGCGTCGACAAACCGCGTGTCAGCCGCCCTGGTCTGATTACCAGTTCGGCGACTGGTTCGCCACCTGAAAGCACGGAAGGTCCCGAGCTGCTGGACGCTGATCATGCCGCCATGTTGCCGTTGATCCGGCCGCGATCGGAAGGCTCGACGTGAGCGATGACCGACCACGCCCGCGACACCGGCTGACCTACGAGGAGTACCTGGTCGCCGGCTAGTGGTCATCACCGTTAGTTCGTCGGGGGGATGGGTGGTTCAGGTGCGTGCAGTGCAAGGCGGAGGAGTGAGGCGATGCGGGGGCATCATCGATCGAGGACAACGATGCAATGTGCGTGCCTGGGCCGGCTAGACCCCTGGCGAACTAACGGTGACGACCACTAGCGCCGGTGTGTCCGTGGACCGCGAGGGCCAGTTGGACGCGGCTGGTGACCCCAAGTTTGTCGAAGATGCGGGCGAGGTGGGTCTTGATCGTCGGCAGTGACAGGAACAGGCGGCCGGCGATCTCGGCGTTGGTGAGCCCGTCAGCGACCAGGCGCGCGATCTCGGCTTCGCGGGCGCTGAGCCCGTCGAGGGGGTCGGACGCCGTGGGCTGCGGTGCGCGCGTGGCGTGCGTCACCAGCCGCTGCAGGACGCTCGGCGAGAACGACATCGTCCCATCGGCGGCCTGCTGGACGGCCGCCACCAGTTCGGCCGGTGGCGTGTGCTTGAGCAGGAAGCCGGAGGCTCCCGCGTCGAGCGCGCGCAGCAGGAAGTCATCGGTGTCGAAGGCCGTGAGCATCACCACGGTCGGCGGGTGGGTTCGCGCGCGGATGGTGCGGGTGGCCTCGACACCGTCGCACCGCGGCATCCGGACGTCCATGAGTACCACGTGGGGGTGCAGATCGGCGACGCGCGCGGCGGCGTCCAGCCCGTCGGCGGCCTCACCGACCACGGCAATGCCGCCGGCCCCGTCGAGGATCATCCGCAGTCCGGCCCTGATCAGCGGCTCGTCGTCGACGAGCAGCACCCGGATCTGGGTCAGGCCCATGGCAACCATGCGTCCACCCGGAAAGCGCCTGCGTCGGGTGTGGCGGTGAAGCGGCCTCCGATCAGGGCCATCCGTTCGGTCAGCCCGGCCAGCCCCAGACCGGACCCGGGGGCGTCCGCCGGGGTGGCCGGCAGCGGGTTGCTCACCGAGACGTGGACGCCGCTGTCGGGCGCTCCCGTGATCGTGACCGTGACGGGCTGGCCGGGGGCGTGCTTGACGGCGTTGGTGAGGGATTCCTGGACGAGGCGGTAGAGGTGTCCGATCGCGGCCGGGACGGGTTCGCCGGGGCCGATGTCGAGGATCAGGTGGACGGGGCTCCCGGGGGTGTTGGCGGTGTCGACGAGCGTGCCCACGTCGTCGAGGGTGGGCGCGGGGGAGGTGCCCTCCGAGGGCGGGCGGAGGACGGCCAGCACCGCACCGAGTTCGTCCGCAGCGTTCTCCGCGGCCGACCTGATCACCCCGGCCGCCTCGCGGGCGGCGGCGGGGTCGAGGTCGTCGCGGTACTCCAGGGCGCCCGCGTGCAGCGAAATCAGGGCCAGGCGGTGCGACAACGAATCGTGCATCTCGCGGGCGATGCGCGTGCGTTCGGCCTCGCGGGCCTGCAGCAGGCGTGCGGCCTGTTCCCGCCGGGCCAGAACGGCCTCCTGGTGCAGCGAGCGCCACAAGGCGCGCCGGCTGCCGCGGTAGAGGCCGAACAACACCAGGATCGCGATCAGCAGGGCGATCCCGATGGCCTCCTCGGACGCCGTCAGCGTGTTCGCCCCCGGTGGGACGATCAACCACCGGCCCACCGCGTACGCGACACCGAAGGCGACCACGGTCACGAGGATCGGCGGCCAGCGACGGCGTCCGGCGATCGACACCAACACGATCGCGGCCCCCAGCCCCGCCCCGTCAGAGACGCCCGCCAGCGCGATGATCACCAAGGCGTAGCGCAGCACCCGGCGTTCGCGTTCCTCATCCGGCGCCTCCACGAAGCTCGGCGCCCGGTCCAGAACCTTCGGCAACAGCACTTGGGAAGCGACGAGGCCGGCCAGGTTCACCAGCATCGCGGCCGGGCCAAGCCACCCACCCAGCGGCGAGTCCAGATACCCGGGCAGAGCGATCACCATCCCCAGCATCGAGAACACCGCGACCGCGACCAGGAACACCACGCTCCCCTCCCGCAGCCCTCGGGGCACGGAGGCAGCAGGCGCGGGTTGAACGGTCACCGCGCCACCCTAGGCCAGCCGGCGGTGCGAGCGGTGTCGACCGACGGTATGAATCGGAGACCATCCCTTCGGCTCCCGGAGGCACCCGGCCGACCGATACCGCCTTCGGAGTGCCGCCCGACACGATGAGCCCATGACGATCTCCACCACTATTCGCGACACGCCCACCCCCGCTCCGGCGGCCTCGGCCTCTCCTCTTCCCCGCTACCACCGGCTCGCCCGCGCCGAGGCGAACTATCGGTGGTGGCGCCCCCTGGTCACCCTCTTAGCGGCGTCGGTGTCCTACCTCGCCCTGATCCTGCTGGTCCTCACCGGGATAGTCGCCGCCGTGCTGATCAACCCGGCGCTCGAGGCGTCACTAGGCCTGGTGGATGAGCAGACCGACCTGTACAACCCGTACCAGTTCCTGGCGCTGATGGTCACGCTGATCCTGCTGATCCCCGCGGTGATGATCGGCGTGGCCGCCGGACGCCGCCCCGTCGGCACACTCCTGTCCGTCGCTGGACGCCTGCGCACCGGCCTGCTGCTCCGCTCGCTGGCGATCTGCCTCGGCGTGTACCTTGCCGTCCAGTTGGGGTACCTCACTGTGGGCTGGGTCGCCGGCGAGCCGATCACGCCCTCGTGGCACCCGTACAGCGGGTGGCTGATCGCCGGGGCGCTCCTGATCGTGCCCCTCCAGGCCGCCGCCGAGGAGTTTGCGTTCCGCGCGCTGCCCTTGCAGGTGTTCGGCGCTTGGCTCCGCAACCCGTGGTGGGGCATCCTGCTACCCCTCCCCCTGTTCGTCGTCGGACACGCCTACAACCCGCCCGGCATGATCGGCGTGGCCGGCTTCGCGGTGGCGGCGGGTGTGCTGGTGTGGCGCACCGGCGGCCTCGAAGCGGCCATCGTGCTGCACGCGGTGAACAACTCCCTAGGCTTCGTGTTCGGCGCCATCGGCTGGGGCGACCTCAACGCCACCGACGTGACCACCCTCGACGCCGCGGTCTCCCTGGCGACCGTCGCCGTCTGCACCACGCTCATCCTGTGGGTCGACTCGCTCAGGTGACGCGGGCCGATTTACGGCGGTGAGTGATCTCGTGCTGAAGCGCCCGTGCCACCTGGCTACTGCTGCATGAAGAGAACCCACGAGGTGCGGTGGATGAGTGCCTTTCCAGTTGCTGCCAGGAGTGGTGCGCTCGACGCATGCCACACTGCTGTGTATGGCGAACACGCGAGCCGTAGCGCAGTTGGTCCTAGGCGGCATCGGTGCCGCTCTCACTGCTTCAGGCATCATCACCTTCGCAATGACGGCGCCGGGACCGAGCTCCTTCGGGTGGTTCGCCTACGCCCCTCTAGCGGACCAACCGTGGTCCACCACCATGGTGCTGCAGCCCGGACAAGTCTGGGGCTTAGCCCTGGTCTTCGCCGGCTCGCTCGTCGTGAGCGGAGTTGCCGGTTTTCAACTGGGGCTACGTCGTCGTCAGTGATCGCGAAAGGGCAGTCGCGACGGAAGCGTGGTGCGCGCGGCCGGCAGGTGAAGGAGTCCCAGGGTGATGCGATTCATCGTCGAGCTGATCGTCGGCGTCGCCCTGGCGGCGATCGTCACGGCGGCCATCATGGTCACGATGTTCTACTTCGGCCCGTGGGCCGATCCACCGGGGATGGACGAACTGTGGTGGCTGTTGGCGACCGCGGCGGTCCTGCTCGCGTCTGGACGATGGTGGGCACGCCGACGAGCTCCTTGATTGACCGAGGAACTCCACCCACCGCGGCAAGAGCGGATGTTCGCGCTTCACCAACTCCAGCTCAGGTGGAATCGTCTGGTGCCCGGTTCACGCGTCGTGCGGCGGTTCAGCAGGCGGGGCGAGCTGGATCGGCCGGGTCGAACGGGCCGGTCGGCGGGTCGGAGGCGGCTGTCAGGCCCGCCGGGGCGCCGGATTGATGGCGTCCCCGGACCAGCTCATGTTGTCGTCCACACCAACCTCGAACGCCTCAAGAGCGGGATCGGCGAGAACGACGTCCGCGACCGCGCGCTCGCAGCCGAGCAGCGTGAAGCCGAAGTCGATCTCGGTGGCCAGACACCAGACGTGGTCGTCCGGCCATACGAGGTTCGCCGACTGCCCGAAGCTCTCGTCCTCGACCCACGTCTCGTGCGCGGCCAGGGGCGCCCGGAACAGGTGGTAGCGCCGGTGCGGCAGGGCCAACACCGGCTCGGCACCCCCCGGGACCCGGCTCGGCACCGGGACCTCGTAGGTCATCAGATCGGGGTGGTGCGCCTCGACCGCGCCGCCTCCCCAGAACCCGTAGCCCTCCCACACCGCGTAGGTCACGTCCCCAGACGCCTGCAGGTGCGCGACCAGCGCGTCGTGGTCGGGGCGCGGGAGATGGCCATCCGGCGGCCACAGGTTCGGGTGGCGCAGGGTGTCGAACATGTGGCTCCACTGCGCCAGGGGATGCAGGACGCGTCCATTGGACGCCGCGATCTCCCGCCAGCGGCGTCCGTCCGGCAGGGGGTGCAGGACCCGCACATACGCCGCGAAGCCCGTCGGCACCATGGCACCCACCGGAACCCCAGCCGGTCCCCACGGCAGCAGCCGGGGCGCGAGCCAAGCCGACAGGGCGGCGTCCGTCGTGTGGCGAGGCAGGGCCATACCGCAAGGGTAAGGCCGTAGCGCCCCACTCCTGATGTGCGGGAACGGGGCCACCCGCTCGTTGCGGACAGCGTTCAACACGAAGGCATACCGCGCTGCGGCAAGCGGAGCCGACACACGACCCTCGCGCAACCCGCGGCATGTGCGGATGTAGGTCGCGTCACTCAGGACCACACAGTAAGTCGCTACCGCTCGAGAAGTGGGCGACCGGTGGGATCCCCGCCGTGGGGTGTGTCATTTCGATCTGATCGACCCCGACCAAAGGGTTCGGCGGCCGAGAATGTCCGTAGAAACGACCTCGATGGCACTTGGCCTGATCCGCGTTGGGGCCAGGGACTCAGCCCTCCGCGGCTGGCCCGAGTCCCGCGCTGCCCATCCCCAGAGATCGGCACATGTCCCCTCGATCTCCCGCAGCAAAATGTCATGGGTGTCCGGCGTCGCGTACCCCAACGCCCACAACACCACGGGGCGCTTGCCCGTCCGACGCACCTGGACGAACCCCGCCGAAACCCCCGAGAAGAAGTTCACGTCCCAGATCTCGAACTCCTCGATCGAGGAGACATCAATGCTCCTCGCAGCGACCAGACCGCGGTAAATGACCTGCGGCCCCGACTGCGACACCGACAATCCCGCGATGAAGAGCGCCCGGTAGCCGACGATCAGGGCCGGGCTGGCAACGGCCAGCCAGAGCGCGACGCTAGACACGCTGGCTCCAGGCGAGAAGGTCACCCACGTCAGAACAAGCCAGAGCACCACCGGCACCATCCACAACCAGCGGACCCACCTGAGCAACGCTGCCCGAGACCCTGCTCCGCCACTGACCATCAACGACACCCTTCTGCTGATGCCGATCCATCGTGCATCGGAACTCTACCGGCAGGCCTTGTCGCGGACCGTCTCGTATGCCCGAGACGCGGCAATTGCGCGCGTTCAGGCGGTACGGGGCTCAACCACTGTCTCAGCCAGTTGGCTGATGGGACAGGCCTCATCGAGCTCAAGGGTCGCTCCGCCGTAGACGCGGGCTCCGACCGACCCGAGCCTCCAGCGCGCGGAAAAGTCTCTCAGTGCCGCCCCCCCCACGCTCAACCCGATCACACGATCAGTAAGTACCCCAACATCCCTATTGAGACAACGAGAACGTCATGCCACAAGCTGACTTCCTCTATACCAAGCAGGTACGAAAGCCCGTTGATTACGAGGACGGTAAACAAGGCAAGTGTTGAAATGACGCTTGCCAGGATTAGCCACGGCACATCCGCCCCGAAGTAGAAGAACAACCCAGCGGCGCCGAGTGCCGTGAGTAACGTGATGCCCGTCGCAACGACGATCCAGGCCAGCGTGGCCTCGACTACATCCACGCCAAGGAGGCGGTGTTGCCGAAGGACGTCGGCTACCTCTCGGGGGCGAGTCACGAGTGCATGAACGCCAACTACTGCAAGAGTGAGCCATGGACGGCTCCGAGCAAATCGTGAACCACCGACCTTCCTCCGAGCTTGTCGACTCCCTGCCCTAGCCACGTCTATGTCCTTTTCGTCTTGTCATGGACATTGATCCTTGCGCGCCACCGAAGCGATCACAGCCCCATCTGGGCCGGTATCACACCCAGCACCGCCCTCGCCGCGGACAAGTACAGCCCCCACCTTCGATTCACGCTCAGAGACTACCGATGCCCGATTGTGTCTCGACATCCGACTCTCGGCATGACCGTGAAACCGCACAGCCATCCCTTGACACCAGCACCCGAGCAGGCGCGAACTGGGCGCCGCCGCCGCGGCAGGAGGACTCATCCCCTACTTAAGACCGGTCACCCGCCCGAGCCAGGAGCGGCGCGATCACCGTGGTGTAGAGCGGCGCCAGGGTGGGATCAGACCCGTCGAGCGCGACGACGGGATCCGACCAGCGCACGGCGTCGATCTCCGCGGCCGGCTGCACCCGGCCGAGGACCGGATCAGGCCAGCTGAATACGTGCGCGACGACGGTGTGGTCCGGTTCGTTGGCGGCGGCCGCCTCGAACAGTCCCAGGGGCTCCAGCCGGAGGGGATCCAGAACCAGGCCGAGCTCCTCCCGGACCTCCCGGGCGCCGCACTGCTCAGGAGACTCCCCCGGGTCAGGCTTGCCTCCCGGGTTCATCCACATCGACGTGCCGCGCTTGCGCACCAGCAGCACCGCGCCGGTGGGATCGCGCAGCACCACGGCCGTCACGTGGATGCATCGCTCCATGCGGCCGAGGCTACCGCGTTAGGCTGGACGGACCGAGCCGAGAGGGGGCCGACGTGGCCAAGGCACTGATCGTGGTGGACGTCCAGGTGGACTTCTGCGAGGGCGGAGCCCTCGGGGTCGACGGCGGCAACGCCGTGGCCGAGAAGACAGCAGAGCTGCTGAACGGCGATCACGGCTACCGCCGGGTGGTGGCGACGCGGGATCACCACATCGACCCGGGAGCGCACTTCTCCGACAGCCCTGATTTCGTCGACAGTTGGCCGCCCCACTGCGTGGTCGGCACCCCCGGACAGGAGCTTCATCCGGTGCTGCGGGGGTTGGCCTTCGATGCGGTGTTCGATAAGGGCTCCTTCGCGGCCGCGTACTCCGGCTTCGAGGGCACCATCGGGGGCGAGGACGACGGGATCGGACTGGCGCGGTGGCTGGGCCTGCACGGCATCACTGCGGTCGACGTGTGCGGCATCGCAACCGACTACTGCGTGCGGGCCACCGCCATCGACGCGGCGCGCGAGGGGTTCGACACCATGGTCCTCGGCGGGTTGGTGGCAGCCGTGCACGCGGAGAGAGTGGCCCGCGTCGTCGACGAGCTGGCCGACGAGCGCGTGGCCTGGGTGGGCTGAGGTCGCCCCGATCAGCTCTGGACGTACTTGATGAGGTACTCCTGCTCCGTCTGCAGCTGGTCGATCCGGCTCTTGACGATGTCGCCGATGCTGACGATGGCCACGAAGTGCCCCTCCTGCACCACAGGCATGTGGCGGGTTCGGAACTCGGTCATGGCCGCCGCCACGCTGGCGATGTCGTCATCCGGGACGCACACGTGCACGTCGCGGTCGAGGATCTCGCCGATGGTGGCCTCCAGGGCCGCGGCGCCGCGCTCCCCAAGCGCCCGCACCACGTCCCGCTCGCCGGCGATGCCGGTGACCGTCTGGTCGTCGTCGGTGATGACGACGGCTCCGATCCGGTGCTGGGTCATGAGTTTCACGAGGTCCGCGACGCTCTGGTCAGAGCGGGCGGTGATGACAGTGGAGCCCTTGCTGGCGATGACGTCGTTGATGCGCATGGCTCACGGTATCGCCGCCGGAGGGCCCTGCGGAGGCGATTTCGCCGAAAGCCCCGGTTCGGCTACCACCCTTGCGGAACGGCTTCGCGGCCGGACTCCTCAAGGTCGTCGATGCTCTGATCCATCTCGAATGCAGGCAGAGCGGAGGCCGGGATGTTGACGATCTTGGCCGGGACACCCGCCACCGTGGTGTGCGGAGGCACATCGTGGAGCACCACGGAGCCTGCGCCGATCTTCGCCCCTTCCCCCACGCGGATGTTGCCCAGCACCTTCGCGCCGGCGCCGATCATCACCCCTCGGCCGATCTTGGGGTGACGGTCGCCGCCCTCCTTGCCCGAACCGCCGAGGGTGACCTCGTGCAGCATCGAGAAGTCGTCCTCCACCACGGCCGTCTCGCCGATCACGACGCTGGTGGCGTGGTCGAACATGATGCCCTTCCCGATCCGGGCACCGGGGTGGATGTCGACGGCGAACACCTCTGAGATGCGGCTCTGCAGATAGAGCGCGAGCGGCTTCCTGTCATGCATCCAGTAGAAGTGCGCCACCCGGTAGGCCTGGATGGACTGGAAGCCCTTGAAGTAGAGCAGCGGGTTGGCGTAGCCGGGGCACGCGGGGTCCCGGCTCACGACGGCCTGCAGGTCCGCGCGGATGGCACGCTGAATGCACTCGTCGTCGAGGATCACGTCGTGGATGATGTCGCGCAGGCTGAGTGCCGGCAGCGTCGTGTTGTCCAGTTTGGCGGCCAGAATCAGGCTGAGCGCGTCCTCCAGGTCCGGCTGGCTGAGAACCACGGTGTGCAGGAATCCGGCGAGCAGCGGCTCGTGGGCGGCCGCCTCGGCGCACTCGGCCTTGATCGACTCCCAGATCTGGTCGTCGGAGACGATGCGGGTCGGATCCATGGGGAACTCCTTGTGTGGTCGGACGTCTGCCAACGTTACCCACCCCGCGCCTTTGGCAGGGATCAGTCCGCTGACGGCGAACCTCCGGGGCTCCTGGAGGGTTGAGGGACGCTCTCGGGTGGCAGGGTGATCGTGACCGAGCCCGATTCGAGGTCCAACGGTTCCGGCCCCGGGGCCCCCTTGTCGGCCTCGACGATGAGGATCTTGTCAAGGTCGCGCTGCTGACGGACGTACTCCAATCCTGGCTGGAATATCGACATGAAGTCGGACACTGGCTCACCTCCGTGTGTGCCCCCACTGTAGGCACCGATTCGCGGCGTCACTAGTGTCCTGCGCCAGAAGTTCGTTGATGGGTGGCGATGTCCCAGGGGATGGATCGCAAGGCCGACGAGCGAAGTAGCACTTGGTTGTTCGTCGAGTGAGGAGAACGCGGCGAGGCGCCGCTGGGGGCCGTCAATCGCAGTGAATTTCTGGCGCAGGACACTAGCATGAGACGCCCCAACCCGAGGAGTCATAGTGGACCCAAGTGCCAGCATCGTCATCACCTCGGCGCTGATCTTCTACTCGATCGGCGTGTGGGGGGAGCGTCTCAGCGGACGGCTCAAGTGGTGGAATCTGGCGTTCTTCATCCTCGGCCTGATCTTCGACACGATCGGCACCAGCATGATGTTCGACTTCGTCGGGGGCATGACGTTTGATGTCCACGGGATCTCCGGGCTCATCGCGATCCTGCTCATGTTCGTCCACGCCGCCTGGGCGCTGGTTGTGCTGCTCCGCAAGGACGAGGACGCCATCAGGAGCTTCCACAAGTTCAGCATTCTCGTGTGGGCCGTCTGGCTCATCCCCTACTTCAGCCCCATGTTCTTCGCGATGGCCGGCTAGCCACCGCGCACGGGCGGCCCCGTCAGATCACGCGCACCGAGAGGACGCCCTCGATGGCACCGATCTCAGCCGCCAAGGTGTCCGGGACCGTTCCCTCGACGTCGATCAGCGTGTAGGCGAGCTCCCCACGGGACTTGTTGAGCAGGTCCGCGATGTTGAGCCCGGCGTCGGCCAGGAGCGTCGAGATGCGTCCAACCATGTTGGGGACGTTGGCGTTGGCGATCGCCAGACGACGTGTCCTCTCGTATCGGGCGAGCACCGCGTCGGGGAAATTCACGGAGTTGCTGATGTCGCCGTTTTCCAGGAAGGCGCGCAGCTGTGCGGCGGCCATCACAGCGCAGTTGTCCTCAGCCTCTCCCGTCGACGCGCCGAGATGCGGCGTCGCGACGACCGCGGGATGACCGTTGAGCCGCGGCGAGGGGAAGTCGCAGATGTAGCCGCGCAGCTTGTGCCGGTCCAGGGCATCGACGACGGCCTCCTCGTCGACGATGGCCGCGCGCGAGAAGTTGAGCAGTAGCGCCTTGGGCTTCATGAGGGCCAGCCGGTCGGCGCCGAGTAGGCCACGCGTCCCGGCGACGAGGGGGATGTGGAGCGAGACGGCGTCCGAGCGCTTGAGGACCTCCTCGAGCGAGGTTGCCTGCTCAACGGTGGCTGACAGCTTCCAGGCGTGGCCCACCGTGATCTGGGGGTCGTACCCCAGCACGCGCATTCCCAGCGCCGCGGCGGCGTTGGCCACCTGGACGCCGATCGCGCCGAGTCCGATCACGCCGAGAACGCGCCCGGGGAGCTCGAAGCCGACGAACGCCTTCTTGCCCCTCTCGACGGCGTCCTCGACCTCCTCCGGGGTCCCCGTGAGGGAACGGCTGAACTCCACGGACTGCACGATGTTGCGCGCCCCCGCCAGCAGACCGGCCAGGACGAGTTCCTTGACCGCGTTCGCGTTCGCACCGGGGGTGTTGAAGACCGGCACGCCGCGGGCGCTCAGGTCTGCAACTGGCACGTTGTTGGTCCCGGCGCCGGCTCGCGCCACCGCGATCACCGACGCCGGGATCTCCCGGCTGAAGAGGTTGGCGGACCGCACGAGCAGCGCGTCCGGGTTGGGCATGTCTGCCGCGACGACGTAGGACTCCGGAGGTAGTTGCGCCAGCCCGTGCGCGCTGATGGCGTTGAGCGTCTGGACCCGGTAGGCCACGGTCAGGCGTTCCGGCGCTCGAAGTCGGCCATGAAGCCGATCAGCGCGTCGACGCCCTCTGGCGGCATGGCGTTGTAGATGGAGGCACGCATGCCGCCCACGCTTCGGTGACCCGCGAGATTCGTCAGCCCCGCCGCGGCTGCCTCGGCAACGAACGCCTTGTCACGCTCGGGCTTCGCGGTGACGAACGGGACGTTCATCCAGGAGCGGGAGTCAGGGGCGACGGGGTTGGAGTAGAACTCGGACTCGTCGATGAAGGAGTAGAGCTTCGTAGCCTTGGCGGAGTTGCGCGCGGCCATGGCCTCGAGGCCACCGAGGGACTGGACCCACTCGAGGATGAGGCCGAGCAGGTAGACGCTGAAGGTGGGCGGGGTGTTGAGCATGGAGTCGCTGGCGGCCATCTGCGCGTAGTCCCAGATCGACGGGGTGGTGGGGCGGGCGTGGCCGACGAGGTCGTCGCGGACGATGACGACGCACAGCCCGGCCGGCCCCATGTTCTTCTGCGCGCCACCGAAGATCAGGCCGAACTTTTCGACCTCGACCGGGCGCGACAGGATGGTGGAGCTCAGGTCCGCCACGAGCGGCACTGCACCGGCGTCCGGCACGTAGGAGTACTCGACGCCACCGATGGTCTCGTTGGGTGTGTAGTAGAGGTACTTCGCCTCAGGGTTGACCGCGAAGCTCCCCGGCGCCGGGGTGGTCGTGTAGCTCGACGCTGCCTCGTCGGCGATGACGTCGACGACGAGGTCCTGCTTCTTCGCCTCGGAGATCGCCTTCTTCGTCCACTGCCCCGTGTGGAGGACGTTGATCAGGTCACCGGGTGCGGTCAGGTTCATCGGGATGCCGGCGAACTGCCCGTATGCCCCACCCTGGAGGAAGAGGACGCGGTAGTGGTCCGGCACCCCCATGACCTGGCGCATCCGGGCCTCCGCCTCGGCCGCGCAGGCGACGAAGTCCTTGCCGCGGTGGCTGACCTCGAGCACCGACATCCCTGAGCCGAGCCAGTCGGTGAGTTCGGATTGGGCCCGCTCGAGGACGGCGAGCGGGAGCATGGCAGGGCCGGCAGAGAAGTTGTAGACGCGCACGGGCCAAGTCTCGCAGCGTCGGCGCCCGATGACCGAGGGGGTCCACCGAAGCGACGTCGCCGATTCAGCCGGCTCGTTTCCGGGACCGGGTCACGCGCCGCGCAGCGAGGCAGTAGGTTCTGCGGCGTGACGAACTATTCTCAGGCGGACGAAGCAGGCTACTTCGGGCGATTCGGCGGTGCCTATCTCCCGCCGCACCTGGTGCAGCCCATCGCCGAGGTGAAGGCCGCCTATGCCGAGGCCCGCAACGATCCCGCGTTCATGGAGGAGTACGCCCACCTTCTCAAGGCCTACGTCGGGCGCCCGTCGCTGCTGCACTTCGCCGAGAACCTCACTGAGCACCTGGGCGGCGCGAAGATCTACCTCAAGCGCGAGGACCTCAACCACACCGGTTCGCACAAGATCAACCACTGCCTCGGCGAAGGCCTGCTGGCCCGTCGCATGGGCAAGAAGAAGCTGATCGCCGAGACCGGGGCAGGTCAGCACGGGGTCGCGCTCGCCACCGCTGCCGCGCTTCTGGGCCTGGAGTGCGAGATCCACATGGGTGCCATCGATGTGGCGAAGCAGCACCCGAACGTGGTGCGGATGCAGCTGCTCGGCGCGAAGGTCGTCGAGGTCACCGAGGGCGGCGCTTCTCTGAAGGAGGCCGTCGACTCCGCCTTCTCCACCTATGCGCGC
The DNA here is from genome assembly GCF_054483915.1 of Tessaracoccus luoxuelianae. Classification (NCBI taxonomy): domain Bacteria; kingdom Bacillati; phylum Actinomycetota; class Actinomycetes; order Propionibacteriales; family Propionibacteriaceae; genus Tessaracoccus; species Tessaracoccus luoxuelianae. Next base: position 2,889,583 of record NZ_CM137013.1, read on the forward strand.
GACTTCGAGGACACGTTCTTCGGCATCGGTTCCGTCGTGGGCCCGGACCCGTACCCGTCGATGGTGCGCGACTTCCAGGCCATCGTCGGCCGTGAGGCGCGGGCCCAGATGCTGGAGGCCGAGGGCCGGCTGCCCGATGCGGTCGCCGCCTGCGTGGGCGGCGGGTCGAACGCGCTGGGCCTGTTCACCGCCTTCCTCGACGACGAGGAGGTGCGCCTCTACGGCGTCGAACCGGCGGGTCGCGGTGTCGAGGTCCTGGGCGAGCACGCCGCCACCATGACCACGGGCACCGACGGCGTCCTGCACGGGATGGCCACCAAGGTGATCCAGACGCCCGAGGGCGAGCCCGCCCCCGTGCACTCCATCGCCTCCGGCCTGGACTACCCCGGCGTCGGTCCCCAGCACGCCTTCCTGAACGAGATCGGGCGCGTCACCTACGTGTCGGCCACGGATGCGGAGTGCCTCGACGCGTTCCAGCTGCTGTGCCGCACCGAGGGCATCATCCCTGCCCTGGAGAGCTCGCACGCCGTGGCGCACGCCATGCGGATGGCTCCGTCGATGCCGAAGGACGCGATCGTGCTGATCAACCTGTCAGGTCGCGGCGACAAGGACGTCGATTACGTCGCCGAGGTGTTGTCCTCCCGATAGTCGGCCGGACGTGGCTGCCGGTCATCCCAGTGTGAGCAGGATGGCCGGCATCACGACGATCGCGACCAGAATGGTCACGCTGGTGATGAACGCGCTCGTCTCCACGTCCAACCCGGCCTCTTCCGAGAATCCCGCCACCATGGACGCCACCGGGGCGAAGAGCAGCATCACCAGCACCAGCTTGATGTCGGGGGACAGCGGCAGCGTGAACCAGATTCCCAGGGCCAGGACGATCGCGAAGGTGTAGCGCAGCGCGAGGTATTTGGCGGCGCGCGTGAGCTTGCTGCGGTGCAGCCTGATCTCCAGGCCGATGCCGATCATCAGCATCGCGAGGAAGGGGTTGGCGGCCCCGACGGTGCTGGTGAAGACGATGACCGGGTCCGGTAGCGTCAGGTTGGCCGACCTCATCGCCACGAGGACGAGGTAGGTCACGAAGATGGGCGAGCTGAACACGATCCTGAGGAACGACACGACCGTGGTTCTCTTCGACTGGTCGACCATGCTCATGCCCCAGCCGTATCCCACGCCGGCGGAGGCGAGCGAGTTGCCGACGTCGAACATGGCTGTGTGGACCATCGCGGGCGCACCCATGAAGCCCGAGATGTAGGGCATCGAGAAGGCGCCGATGTTGTAGGTCCCGGAGTGGAATACGCCGAAGGCCTTGGCCCGGGGACCGTTGCGACGGTTGAGCCAGTAGCCCACGACCTGCTGCCCGAGGTTGACGACGAATCCGATCACGACCAGCGACGCGAGCGCAGGAACGAGGTCGTAGCTGTTGAAACTTGTCGCCAGCGCGCAGGGCAACGTGACCCGCAGGACGAGCTTGGAGAAGATCCCGAAGTCGGACGCCTTCACCCAGCCGAGCCGCTTGATGCCGTACCCGATGGCGACGATCAGCACCAGGGACAGCGCCTTGGTCAGGATCTCGGCCACGCGATTCTCCTCCCAGGCGGCGCCCACGAGTGTACTGAGGGTGAACCAGCGTCCGGACGCTGCCGTGCCCGACCCAGACCCCGTGGCGCGACGACGTCGACGCCAGCTATCCCAGTCAAGGAGTCAAGGTCACGCGACTGGCAGGACCAGCTTCTCCCGTTGTCCACAGGCGAAATCCACGGAGGCAGCCCTTCTCCACAGTGAGCTCTGTGGAGTCCCTGCGGGACTCTGCTTGTAGCAGGCTGCAGGCATGGGAATTCGCTACTACGCCTATCCGCTTGCACCCGAGTTCGTCGACAGGGCAACCGAGGATCCGTGGGCCTTCATGTCTGACGACCCGCTCGCCGATGCGTGGGGACCGAAGGAATCTGCTCCCGACATGTTGTATCTCGACAAGTGCTGGAGATACCTGCAGCGGTTGACTACCCCTGGTGTCGCGTGCCCGCGCATCGCGTATGACCTGTTCGAGGGCGACGTCACGCACACATCACGCGGCTGGATCCCATGGATCAAGGTCCTCACACCCGACGCGGTGAGCGAGATCTCCCGAGACCTGTCACTGCTCGACGGTGACGATGTCGACGCACTGCTCGCCCGGGATGATTTCTACACGACCCGCCTTGAAGAGGACCGCAGCTACATCAAGGAGCATTTGCGCTCTGCCCAGGCTTTCACCGCCCGGATGCAGGCGCGCGGATGGGGTTTGGTCTATCTCATCGGATGAGTCCGCTCGAACCTCACGGCTCGGCCCTCACGGACCCCCGCAGGGCACAACTTCGCGGTGGACAGGGCGTGATGTCAGCCATGATCAGCAGTCTCCGCTGGGTCCGCACTGGTGAAGCCAGGTGAGATCACCGCGAGTCCGATGGACCGGGCCGCTTCGCCGAGCCTGTGGTCATAGGTCAGCATGGCGTCGGCATCCATCCGCAACGCGGCCTCAAGGTGAAGCGCGTCGAGGGTGCGAAGGTACGCCATCGGGAGGAACCCAGCGCTCCGATAGAGGGCCCTGTCGAGGGCCGCGAGCGCCACACCATCGAGTACACGAGTCACGTCCCCCTGGTCAAGGCCTTCCCGGACGGCTAATCTGCGCAACTCGGTCTCCAGTAGGTCGCACGACACCAGCGCGCTCGCCGTGTGATCGAGCCAGTCTGCCAGCACAGTGCTCTCCGGCTGCTCGATGAGCAGCGCACCCAGAGCAGACGTATCCACGTAGACGATGTAGCTCACCGTCGCGGCCGATCCCCGCGCAGGTCATCGAGCGTCTCCCCCAGAGACCGCGTCGCGGCCTTCCGCTTAATGCCCAGTGCCGACCAGCCTCCGACCCGCCGAGCAGGCCTGGTGATCGCCAGGCCTGCCCGGGGGGCCTCTATGGGCACGATCCGGCCAACGGGCACTCCGCTGTTGGTCAGGATGAAGGAGTGGCCCTCCCCCACTGCGCGCAGCACCCGTCCGGACTCATTCCGCAGCTCGCGCTGGGACAGACTCTCCACGACAGGTTCCGACGCGCTCATGTCGCCATCGTAGCACCCGTGCTACGTTCAGGCCCGGCAGCACGTGAACTTAGGGTGCAAGCGGCGTTTCTTGACCACCCCTAGGGTCGCCCCGCCCGCCACCGTCTCGCATAGTCAATGGTGACCGCGGTGGTGATCGCCACGCCAACCCATGGCATCCAGATGCCCGCCCCGCTCCAGGTATCGGCGTGGACGATGTTGTTGAGTTCGTCGCTGCGTCTACCCGACGGCTGGAAGCTCGCACGGGCAGTGCCGTCGCCGTCAGGACTTCCATCGAGGTAGATCTGCTCCTTGACAAGGGAGCCGTCATCACTGATCCACGTCCCCACGCTGCGACACCCACGCCGGGCTGGCTCGCAGTCGGTCGCGGTGAAGGTCCCCCATAAGACTGGTTGCCCCTCAGCCGCGTCCAGCGCGGATTCAACTCCCGTGATCGCCATCAACACGGCACACGCAGTCATGATCAAGTAGAAGATGGCGTGCCCAACTCGCCTGAGCACCGCCGCTACACCCCTCCCGGATCCGTCCCAGTGCCTAGACGTTAAACCGGAACTCGACGACGTCGCCGTCGGCCATCACGTAGTCCTTGCCCTCGAGGCGCATCTTGCCCGCCGCCTTGGCCGCGGCCTCGGAGCCGGCCGCCATGAGGTCGTCGAATCCGATCACCTGGGCCTTGATGAAGCCCTTCTGGAAGTCCGTGTGGATCACACCGGCTGCCTCGGGCGCCGTCGCTCCCTTCGGGATGGTCCAGGCCCGCGACTCCTTGGGGCCGGCGGTGAGGTAGGTCTGCAGGCCCAGCGTGTCGAAGCCGACGCGCGCCAGGACATCGAGGCCGGGCTCCTCGACGCCCATCTCGGCGAGGAACTCGCGCGCCTCGTCCTCGTCCATCTCGACCACTTCCGACTCGAACTTCGCGTCCAGGAAGATCGCCTCCGACGGGGCCACCAGCTCACTCATGCGGCCCTTGAGGTCCTCGTCGCCCAGCTCGTCCTGGTCGCAGTTGAAGACGTAGAGGTAGGGCTTGGCAGTGAGGAGGAAAAGGTCCCGGAGCTCGTCGATGTCGAGGCCGGCGGCGCGGACACCCTTGCCCGATTCCAGCGCGTCCTTGGCGGCCTGGTAGGCGGCGAGCTTCGGCAGTGTCTCCTTCTTGATCCGCGCCTCCTTCTCCACCCTGGGGAGGGCCTTCTCGACGGTGGCGAGGTCGGCCAGGATGAGCTCGGTGGCGATGGTGTCGATGTCGTTGGCCGGGTCCACCTTGCCGTCGACGTGCGTGACGTCCTCGTCGTCGAAGACGCGGGTGACCTGGCAGATGGCGTCGGCCTCACGGATATTGGCCAGGAAGGCGTTGCCCATGCCCTCGCCCTGCGAGGCCCCCTTCACGATGCCGGCGATGTCGACGAAGCTGACGGTCGCGGGAATGATCCGCTCGGAGCCGTAGAGCTTGGCCAGCTGCGCCAGCCGAGGGTCCGGCACGCCGACCACCCCGACGTTGGGCTCGATCGTCGCGAACGGGTAGTTCGCGGCGAGCACGTCGTTGCGCGTCAACGCGTTGAAGAGAGTCGACTTGCCGGCATTGGGGAGACCGACGATCCCGATGGTGAGTGCCACGAGGGACGAGCTTACCGGGCCCGTGGCCCCCGACCGAACGAGCCACCCCACCCGACCCACCGCCCTAGCCGAAGCCATTCTCACCAAATTGGGCATCTTTGCGTACTGAAATTCAAACAGGTTAGGGTTCCCTTAGTCGACTCCCCATGAAACTCTGCCAAGAAGGACTGATATGAATCGCACCCGCATCCCCGGCGCCCTCTCCGCCCTCCTCTTCCTCCCCCTCGCCGCGTGCGGCGGCCAGTCCGCAGCCGAGGAACCCGCGGCGGGCGAACCCATCACCGTCACGCACACTCAGGGCGAGACCACGCTCGACGGGCCGGCCGAGCGCATCGTCGTCCTCGATCTCGGTTCCCTGGACACCGTCCGCGCGCTCGGGGCCTCCGACAACGTCGTGGGACTCACCAAGGGCGCAGCGCTCCCCGAGCCGCTCAGCGAGTTCGCAGACGAGAAGTATGCGGACCTCGGCTCCGTCGTCGAGCCTGACCTCGAGGCCATCGCCGCACTGGATCCCGATCTCATCATCGCCGGCTTCCGCACCGCCGCCCTCGTGGAGGAGCTGTCGAAGAACTTCCCGACGATCGACATCACCTTCGACGCGGAGAAGTCGTTCTACGAAGGTATCGAGTATTCGACGAACATCATCGCCAAGGCTGTGGGCGCCGAGGACGAGGCCGCCGAACAGCTCGCGGAGGTTGAGGAGGCCCTCGCGGCCGCACAGGGCAAGACGCCCGGGGGCCAGACTGCCCTCATTCTCATGACCAGCGGCGGCAAGGTGTCGGCTCAAGGCACCGAGTCGCGCTACCGAGTCCTCCACAATGAGCTGGGCTTCGAGCCCGCCATCTCCGACGTCGACGCCGAGGCCCACGGCGACGCCATCTCCTTCGAGGCCATCGCCGAGGCGAACCCCGACGTGCTGTTCGTCGTGGACCGCGACGCGGCCATCGGCCAGGAGGGCCAGGCAGCCGCACAGGTGCTGGACAACGAGTTGATGGCCAACACCACGGCCTGGAGCAACGGCGACGTCACCTACCTCGACGGTGGACGCTGGTACATCATGATCCACGGCGTGGACAACGCTGTGGAGATGCTGAGCGACGCCACGGCCACCAACTGATCGTGACGCCGTGACTGCCACCACCGACGCCACCCGGCGCACTCTGCCCGCCGGCCGCCCCCTGTCCTGGGGGTGGCTCGGCGGGCTCGGCGCGCTTCTGGGCTTGTCGGTGCTGTCGCTGTTCGTCGGCGCCGCCGATCTCTCCCCCTGGGATTTCCTCACCGGGCGCGCCACGCCCGACGACTGGCTCACCTTCACCGTTTCCCGGGTGCCACGAACTCTCGCAGTGCTGTTGGCGGGCGCATCCCTGGCCCTGTCGGGCCTCCTCATGCAGCTGCTCGTGCGCAACCGTTTCGTCGAGCCAGGCACCGTCGGCACGTCCGAGTCCGCGGGCGTGGGCATCCTGATCGCGATCCTCCTGTTCCCAGAGGCGCCGCTCGTGGTCAAGATGGTCCTTGCGATTCTGACCGCCTTGGCGGGCACCGCCCTGTTCCTGCGGCTGGTCAGATCGCTACCGCCGACGGTCCCCGTCGTTGCCGTGCCGTTGGTGGGGATCATGCTGGCCGGGGTGATCGCAGCCGGCACCACCTTCGTCGCCTACCGGCTGGAGCTCATGCAGACCATCGGAATCTGGATGCAGGGTGACTTCTCCGGCGTACTCCGCGGCCGCTACGAACTGCTGTGGCTGCTCGCGGTGCTGGGCGCCCTGCTGTGGTTCTTCGCGGACCGCTTCACCCTCGCATCCCTCGGCGAGGAGCATTCGAAGGCTCTCGGCCTGTCCTACAAGGCCACACTCAATCTGGGGCTGGGCCTGGTCGCCACGTCGAGCGCCATCACGCTGGTGGTAGTGGGAGGGATCGGCTTCGTCGGCCTCGTGATCCCCAACCTCATCGTGCTCTGGCGCGGGGACAACCTGCGGCGCAACATCGGCTGGACCGCCCTCGCGGGCGCCGGATTCGTGCTGGTCTGCGATCTCCTCGCCCGCACCCTCAACCCGCCCTACGAGATCCCCGTGGGGACGGTCTCGGGGGTACTCGGCGGCGTCGTGTTTCTCGTGCTCCTCCTCACCGGACGGATGCGCACCCGATGACCGCCTTGACCACCCCCCGAACCTCGATCGCACCGTCATTCCGGCTGCTGCTCGCGCTGGCGCTGTGCGCGGTCGCCGCCGTCGCGTTCATGACCCTCAACCTCAGCGGCGACCTCGGCTTCATTCTCGAGCTCCGCAGCCGCAAGGTGGCATCGATGATCGTGGTCGGGTGGGCCACCGGGGTAGCGACGGTGGCGTTCCAGACCGTGACCAACAACCGCCTTCTCACGCCGTCGATCATGGGGCTGGATGCCCTGTACGTGTTCCTGCAGTCGCTCCTGGTCCTGACGATGGGCGTGGCGGTCGTGGGGCAGATCGGCGCCTACCCGATGTTCGCACTCAACGTGGCGCTCATGCTGGGGGTGGCAACCCTCCTCACTGAGGTCCTGTTCGGACGGAGGAGCCGCTCGATCTACGTGGTGGTGCTGGCGGGCCTGGTGCTCGGCTCCGTCCTTCGTTCACTGTCATCGCTGATTGCTCGCGTCCTGGACCCCAGCGCCTTCACCGTTCTGCAGGACAACCTCTTCGCCAGTTTCACCGCGGTCAACCCGGAGCTGATCTGGCTGGGCGCAGCCATCGTCACCGCCGCAAGCTTGTGGCTGTGGCGACGGCGCGCGGACCTCGATGTCCTCTCCCTCGGCAGGGACGCCGCCGTCAGCCTCGGCGTCCCCTACCAGCGCACCGTCCGGGGCGTGCTCCTCGTGGCAACCCTCCTGGTCTGCGTCTCCACCGCGCTCGTCGGCCCCATTACCTTCCTCGGCCTGATCGTGGCGGCCATCGCCTACCAGATCAGCGGCACCGGGCGCCACAGCATCGTGATGCCAATGGCAGGGCTGCTGGGCGTCGGCGTGCTACTGGGCGGCCAGACCGTCCTCGAACAACTCCTCGGCCAGGCCACCGTGTTGTCGGTGGTCATCGAATTCGTCGGCGGTATCGCCTTCATCTGGCTCGTGATCCGAAAGGTACGCACATGATCAACGTCAGGAACCTCTCCAAGCGCTACGGCCGCAGCCTCGTGGTCAACGACGTGACGCTGGAACTGCGCGATGGCGGTCTGACCGCGATTGTGGGGGCCAACGGCGCTGGCAAGTCCACGCTTCTCTCGATGATCGCGCGTCTCCTCGAGGCCGACGGCGGATCGATCTCGGTGGGTGACCTGGACGTGGCGACGGCGGACTCACGAGAGCTCGCCAAGCGCCTCGCGGTGCTGCGCCAGTCCAACGATCTTCAGAGCCGCCTCACCGTCGCCGACCTCGTGGGCTTCGGGCGCTACCCCCACTCAGGCGGGCGTCTGACGGCTGACGACCGGCTCAGGATCGACGAGGCGATCGCCTGGATGGATCTTGATGATCTGCGGGACCGTTTCCTCGACGAGATGAGCGGCGGCCAGCGCCAACGCGCCTTCGTGGCCATGGTACTGGCCCAGGACACGCAGTATGTGCTGCTCGATGAGCCCCTCAACAATCTCGATGTGGCCCACGCCCACGCCATGCTGCAGACGCTGCGGCGGGCCGCCGACGAACTGGGCAAGACAGTGGTGATCGTGGTCCACGACATCAACTACGCGGCCTGCTGGGCGGACCAGATCGTCGCGATGAAGGACGGCCGGGTGATGGCCGTCGGCTCCCCGCAGGAACTGGTGCGCCCGGACGTGCTCCGAGACGTCTTCGACCTGGAGATCGAGGTGACGCAGTTCCGGGGACGCCCGATCGCGCACTTCTACCTGCCGGTTCCGCTGTGCACGTCGTGCCACCGTTCCTCGCGGGACGGCTGCTGCCTCGATGGCGCCCCAACCAGACCCGTCTCCCTGACCCTCGGCGCCCGTTCCGGCGCAGCCTGACTAGGCGCCGGCCCAGTACGCCGCGACAGCGCGGGCCAGGAACCACGGGTCCTCCACTCCGCACAGCTCCCGGGCCGAATGCATGCTCAGCAGGCCCACGCCCACGTCGACGGTGGTGATACCCAGCCTGGTGGCGGTGATGGGGCCGATGGTGGAGCCGCACGGCACGGCGTTGTTGGACACGAACGGCTGGGTGGGCACACCCGCGGCGGCGCAGGCCCGCAGCCAGATGGCGGCACCGACGGCATCAGTGGCGTAGCGCTGGTTGGCGTTGATCTTCAGAAGCGGACCGCGGTTGGGCAGCGGCCGGTTCACCGGGTCGTGGTGGTTCGGATAGTTGGGGTGCACGAGATGCCCGGTGTCGGCCGAGACACAACTGGAGCGGGCGAACATGGCACGCGTCTGGTCAAGGCCAAGGCCGAAGCCGGCAGCGATCCGCTCCAGCACGTCCTGCAGCACGGGCCCGCCGGCTCCGCTGGTGGTGGCCGAGCCCACCTCCTCGTGGTCGAAGGCGACGAAGACCGCGACGTCTGCGCCGGCCTCGGCCGAGCTGATCGCTGTGAGAGCGGCATGCGTGCAGGCCAGGTTGTCCAGCCGGCCCGAGGCGAGGAACTCGCGCTCGACGCCGATGACGGCCGGGCGTTGCGTGTCGAAGACGAAGAGATCGTGCAGCGCCACGTCACCGGGCGCGATGCCCGCCAAGGCGCAGAGGTGCTCGATCAGCGACTGCTTCAGCTCCACGGCCACGATGGGCTGCGTCCCGGTCTGCTTGTCCAGGGTCAGCGACTCGTTTGCCCCGCGGTCCAGATGGATCGCGAGCTGAGGGATGCGGGCGACGGGACCTGTGCGCACGAGGTGCACGGCACCGTCGAGTGTGGTCAGGCGGCCCGCGATGCCGAGGTCACGGTCCAGCCACGAGTTCAGCAGGGGGCCGCCGTAGACCTCGACGCCAAGCTGAGTCCATCCAGCGCTGGACAGGTGCGCGCCGGGCTTCAGCTTGAATCCCGGTGAGTCCGTGTGTGTGCCGACGATCCGGAACTCGGCCTCGTGCCCCAGCGTGTCCGGGGACACCCACGCCACGACGGCGCCGTCGCGTACCAGGAACCGCCGGCCACCGACGTCCGACCATGGGCGGCGGGCGTCGACCTCCACGAACCCGGCCAGCCTCAGCTGCGCTGCGATCTGATCCGCGGCATGGAAGGAGGTGGGCGAGGCGACGACGAAATCGGTCAGCTGATCAACGTGGTCCTGGGCTGAAGCGAGCATGGCCCTACGGTAGCCGCGGAATCGGAGGCCGGTTCCGGGCCCCCGGCCGGAGTGGCTGACGGAAATTGTCGGTGGCCCCTGATTGAGTGGACGCATGGACCTGATCGCTCTCCTTCTGAGCCTCCTCACCCTCGTCGCGGGCGCCGCCCTCGGGTACGTCGTCGGGCGCCGTCACGCCGCCTCGGACTCGGGCAGGCGGGCCCGCGCGGACGAACAGCTGGCCCTCTCTGACGCGCGGCAGGAGGTGTCGCGGGCGTGGGCCGAGGCCAGCCGTGCGCGGGAGGAGTCGGCCGTGGTGAAGGCGGAGGTGGCTCAGCACCTGGCCGAGAAGGCGGACCTGCGCACCGCTGCCGTGGACGCGCAACGCCTTCTGGCAGAAGTCCGCGGGGAGACCGCGGCTGTCGAGGCCCGTGTGGCGGCGCTCTCGGCCCAGCGGGACGCTGCGATGGCGCGCGCTGAGCAGCTCGCGGCAGACCGGGAGTCGCTCCTGGACCGCTTCAAGGTGCTCTCGGCGGAGTCCCTGGAGCGTCAGGGCAGGCAGGCCGATGTGGTGGCCGATGCCCGGCTCAAGGCGACCGAGCAGCTGATCACCCCATTGACCGATGGTCTGCGCCAGCTGCAGGAGCGGCTGCAGTCCGTGGAGAAGGACCGCGTCCGGATGGCGGCGGAGCTGGGTGAGCAGGTGCAGGCGGTGCGGCTCTCCGGGGACGCCATCCGCCGCGAGACCGTCAGCCTGAGCAACGCGCTGCGCACGCCTCAGGTGCGCGGGGCCTGGGGAGAGCGCAGCCTGAAGCGCATCGTCGAGATCTCGGGTCTCACCGAGCGCTGTGACTTCGACTCCCAGGCCACCTATACCTCGGACGACGGCCGCTTCCGGCCGGACATGCGGATCAATCTCCCCGCGGGCAAGGTGATCTTCGTGGATTCCAAGGTGCCGCTGAGCGCAGCCCTGGAGGCCTATAACACCGAGGACGAGGAGGCGCAGAAGGCGCACTTCAAGACGTTCTCCGCCCACGTCCGCAAGCACATCGACGACCTCTCGGGGAGGCACTACTGGCAGCTGGATCTCGGCTCGCCGGAGTTCGTGGTCCTCTATCTGCCCTCCGACGAGTTCTACCGCCTGGCGCTGGAACAGGAGCCGGCCCTGCATGACTACGCCACGCGCCGCCAGATCGTCCTGGCCTCGCCCGGGCTGCTCATCCCGCAGCTGCAGATCGTCGCCAACGGGTGGCAGCAGGTGTCGCTCGCGGAGACGGCCGGTCAGGTCTCCAAGCTGGGGCGCGAGCTCTACGACAGGCTTGCCACGCTGGGCCAGCACTTCGACAAGCTGGGACGGTCCCTCGGCAGCGCCGTCCAGCACTACAACAAGGCGGTCGGCGCCGTGGAGACCCGGGTCATGGTGTCGGCTCGCCGCTTCCGCGAGCTGGGGGTCACATCGGAGGAGATCGCGGATCTCGCGCCGGTGATCGAGACCCCGCGCCAGATCGCGGTGCCGGAGATGCTGGAGTTCGACGAGCTGCGCAGCCTCGAGCGCAGCACCGTCGCAGACGACGCGGATCTGCTGGACGGATCCGCCGTGCGCCAGCTGCGTCGACGCACCGGCACCGCAGATTCGTGAGCCTCACCGCAGCGTGGGCGAAGGGCTGGGCGCCACGCTGACCGTGGGGCTGGGAGCCGGGTCGTCTCGAGGTGCCCACGGCCTGGCCAGCAGGACCCCGGCCACCAGCCCCAACGCCACCAGGGCCAGCGCGCGGGTGAGGATGAGGGTCCAATCGGGCCCCTGCTCCGCCACCTCCGGCTCGATGGGCTCCGGGGGCACCTGCGCTGCCGCCATCCATCCATGCTGCCATCCTGTTGGCCCATCCGGCCCCAGACCGCGACAATGAACAGATGAGCGCCCTGTCAGACCTCGCCGTCCAGATCCCTGCCGCCGTGGACAGGCTTGGCCGGATCGCGCACCGCACCCCGGTGCAGCTCAACGCGCGCCTGTCGAGGGCCACCGGATCCGAGATCTGGGTCAAGCGTGAGGACCTGCAGCCGGTCCGCTCCTACAAGCTGCGCGGCGCCTACAACCTCATGGCCCAGCTAAGCGAGGCCGAGAAGCGTGCCGGCGTGGTGTGCGCCTCGGCGGGCAATCACGGCCAGGGCGTGGCGTTCTCGGCAGCGGCTCTGGGCATCAAGGCCACCGTCGTGGTCCCGCACACCACCCCGAGGCAGAAGCGCCAGCGCATCCTCGAGATCGGGCACGGGTTCGTCGAGCTGGTGCTCCACGGCGCCAGCTACGACGACGCCTCAGACGAGGCCGCCCGCCTTGCCGGGGACGGGAAGGTCCTGGTGCCCGCCTTCAACGACCAGCGCACGGCCGCCGGGCAGGCCACGGTGGTGGTGGAGGCCTTCGAGCAGTTGGGGTTCGTGCCGGGGGTGGTGGTGCTGCCGGTGGGCGGCGGCGGTCTCCTCGCCGGCGCGGCCGCGTGGCTGCGCACGCACCATCCCGAGGTGCGGATCATCGGGGTCGAGCCTGAGGGGGCACCGTGTGTGGCCGCCGCCATCTCGGCCGGGCGCCCGGTGACACTCCACGACATCGACACCTTCGTCGACGGCGCGGCCGTCAAGCGGGTCGGCGACTTCACGTTCGAGGTGATCCAGGAGGCGCGCGTCGAGTTGGTGCGGGTGCCCGAGGGACAGGTGTGCTCCGAGATGCTGGAGTTCTACCAGGTCGACGGCATCATCGCCGAGCCGGCCGGGGCGCTGGCCGCCGCGGCCCTGCCCAGTGGCGGCGTGGGTCCCAGGGTGCAGATCCCCAGCGGCTCGCGCGTGCTGGTGCTGCTGTCCGGGGGCAACAACGACGTGTCCCGCTACGCCGAGGTGGTCGAGCGGTCCCTCATCCACGAGGGTCGCAAGCGCTACTTCCTCGTCGACTTCCCCCAGCAACCTGGCGCGCTGCGCATGTTCCTGGATTCGGTGCTCGGCCCAGACGACGACATCACCTACTTCGAGTACGTCAAACGCAACAACCGCGACACCGGGCCGGCCCTGGTGGGCGTGGAGCTGGGAAACCCCGGCGACTACCGCTTCCTGGTGCAGCGGATCGACGAATGCGGCATGACCGCGGAGGAAGTGGCCTACGACAGCCCGTTCTTCCGCTTCCTCACCTGAGCGTCCTGCGTCAGTGCTTGACGGCGCGCTTCAGGTCCTTGCGGAGCTCCGGCGGCAGCGCGAACTGAAGCGTCTCCTCGGTCAGGCGCTCCTCCACCGCGGGCGGGAAGCCCATGGACTCGAGGTACTCCAGCACCCCGTCGACGAGCAGCTCCGGCACGGAGGCACCCGAGGTGACGCCCACCGAGTGGACGCCCTCCAGCCAGGCGGGATCGATCTCCGAGGCGTTGTCCACGCGGTAGGAGGCCTTGGCGCCGGCCTCGAGCGCCACCTCGACCAGCCGCACGGAGTTCGACGAGTTCTGCGAACCCACCACGATCATCAGGTCACACCCGCGCGAGATCTGCTTGACCGCCAGCTGCCGGTTCTGCGTGGCGTAGCAGATGTCATCCGACGGCGGGTCCATGAGCAGCGGGAACTTTTCGCGCAGCTTGCCCACTGTCTCCATGGTCTCGTCCACGGACAAGGTGGTCTGGCTCAGCCACGCCACAGATCCGTGCTGGGGAAGCTCCACGGAGGCCACGTCCTCAGGCGACTGAACGAGGATGGTCTGCTCCGGCGCCTCACCCATGGTGCCTTCGACCTCCTCGTGGCCGGCGTGGCCGATGAGGAGGATCTGGGTACCCTCGGACGCGAAACGCCGGGCCTCGTGGTGCACCTTCGTGACCAGCGGGCAGGTGGCGTCGATGGTCTTCAGGCCCCGGTCCGCGGCTTCGGTGTGCACCGCGGGAGACACGCCGTGGGCGGAGAAGACGACGGTGGCGCCGGTGGGCACCTCGTCGAGCTCCTCCACGAAGATCGCGCCTCTGGCTTCCAGGGTCTCGACCACATGCTTGTTGTGCACGATCTGTTTGCGCACGTAGACGGGCGGCCCGTACAGATCAAGCGCCTTCTCGACGGTGATGACGGCGCGATCCACACCGGCGCAGTACCCGCGGGGGGCTGCGACGACGACGCGCTTGATGGCCGGGGCAACGCTAGACATGCCAACCAGTCTAGGTGGTGCTCCGCCGGTACCCTAGCGGCATGGATTCCCCCCAGCTCCACGCCGTCGGCTTCGATGCCCCATCCCTGGACCAGCTCGTCGCGTCCGCGTTCAGCGCGGGCGTGCGCGGAGTGGACACCGCGCCGGGCTTCGACCTGGTAGGGACGTACACGGACCCGAGCGGTGCCCGCCTGTGCTTCGTCAAGCGGGAGGGGCAGGGGGTCAGCACGACGGGGGCGCTTGCCTCGGAATCGCGCTACCGCGCCCAGGTGGTTCGGTTCTCGGACCTGCTGGCGCGGGTGGCGCTGTACGGGACCCACGCGCCTGGGCCGCTGCTGGCCCAGTTCGTGGCGCTGGTCGACGACCCCGTCGCCTATCCGCAGCACGAGCTGCGCGCCGGCGGCCAGTACACCGTGATCGAGTCGTTGCGCGTCGCGGCGCTGGCGATCGAGGTCACGGTCTACGAGGATGCTGCCGCGTTCGAGGCCTCCCCGGAGGCTGCTCCCGGAGGCGACCTCCGGATCCCCGCCGACGCGCTGATCTCCCCCAGTCTGATCGCCCTCCAGGCCGCCGCGATCCCGCCGGCCGAGGCCTCCCCCGCGCTCCTGATGGGCGTGGAGGTACTGAGCGTCGAGCCCAGGCGCAACACCCTCACCGGCGTGGAGTTTCAATACGTGGTGGGGCGCAGCGCGATCGAGATCTCCTGCGCGATCCCGGCGGAGGTCCCAGTGTCGGTGGGCAACGTGGTGCACGGCACCTGGTTCGCCACCTGCTCCTCGGGCCTCTGGGACTGACGAGTCTCCGCATGGGGTTGGAGAGTTCCTCGGAGAAGCCGCAGCCGCTCGGCCGGGTGATCATGGCAACCAAGGAGTGGGTGGGGCGCCTGGGAGAGGTGTGGGTGGACGCCCAGGTGGTGGAGATCAAGCGTCGCAACGCTCCCACGCAGTTCCTCACGTTCCGCGACAGGGTGGCCGACATGTCGGTTCAGGTCACGGTCTCCACCATGGTGCTCGACGCCGCCGGGCCCCTTCCCGAGGGATCCCGGGTGACCGCACGGGTCAAGCCGCGGGTGTGGGAGCGCAACACATCGCTCAGCCTGGAGTGCCTGGAGATCCAGGTGGCGGGCGAGGGCCGGCTGCTGGCCCAGCTGGAGCAGCTCAAGCGCAAGCTGCAGGCCGAAGGCCTGTTCGACCCGGCCCGCAAGCGCCGCCTCCCCCTCCTCCCCCGGATGATCGGGCTGATCACGGGCCGGGACTCGGACGCCGAGCGTGACGTGGTGACCAACGTCGGCCGCCGCTGGCCCGCCGCCGGCATCCGTACCCGGCACGCGGTGGTCCAGGGCCCCACGTCGGCGGAGTCGGTCATGCTCGCCCTCGCCGCGCTGGACGAGGACCCCGAGGTGGACGTCATCATCATCGCCCGCGGCGGCGGGTCGCTGGAGGACCTGCTCTCGTTCTCCGACGAGGGCCTCGTGCGCGCCGTGGCCGCCGCTCGCACCCCCGTCGTCACCGCCATCGGGCACGAGCGCGACGCCCCCATCGTGGACCTGGTGGCCGACCTCCGCGCCTCCACGCCCACGGATGCCGCCAGGCGCGTGGTGCCGGATCACGCCGACGAGTCCGCGTCGCTGGCGGACGCGAGGGCGCGGCTGGAGCGGGGGGTCGACGCGCGGCTCCAGGAGGCGCAACGCCAGCTGGACCAGCTCCGCTCCCGCCCCGTCATGATCGACCCCACCAGCGCATTCGCCGCCCACTACGACAGGCTCAGCCTGCTGCGCCACAAGCTCGACACCGCCGTCGACCGCCGGCTGCGCGACGAGGAATCCCACCTGCGCTCCGCCGTCAGCTCAGTCCGCGCGCTCTCCCCGAAACGGACCCTTGAGCGCGGCTACGCCGTCCTCGTCGACGACGCCCACCGGTCTGTGTCGGCCGTGGGCGACACCGCACCCGGCGCCCGCATCCACGCCTATCTCTTCGACGGTCAGCTCGACCTCGACGTCGTCGCCACCACAGCTGAAGGAGACCGGCCGTGACCGATCAGAAGCCCACCTACGAGGCCGCCCGCGACGAACTGGTCGACGTGGTGCGCCGGCTGGAGTCCGGCGGCGCGTCACTGGCCGAGTCCATGGAGCTGTGGCACCGCGGCGAGAAGTTGGCCGAGATCTGCCAGGGCTACCTCGACGGCGCCAAGGAGCAGGTCGCCAAGGCGCGCCGCGCCGTCGAGTGACCGGCCGCGGCTCCCCCTGCTACCCCTCGGTGAGTGTTGCCGCGAACGCTTCCAGCGCCGTGAAGTCCGCGTCGGCCGTCACGATGGAGGTGACCAGGTCGTCCTCGTGCACCAGGCTGCGGGTCCGGCCGTCGTCGCTCTCGAAGCGCTCCCAGGTGCGCCCCGCCAGCTCGACGGCGCCGCCCAGCGGGCTCCCGTCTCTGGTCGTGTCGGTGACGAACGCACCGGCACCGCCGTCGCGCTGCTGCACCCCGTAGTAGATCTCCTCCGGGGAGAGGTAGCCCACCTGCCACCAGTTGCCTGCCGCGGGCTCGCTGGTGATCCACGGGTCGCCCTCCTTGGCCCAGGCCACCCGCACCGGTACCCACCCCTCGTCGAGGTCGCCAGCACGCAGCACGGGGTAGGGCGATTCCGCCTCGGCCCTGGTGAGGGTGGCGTCGACGTCGACCACCTCCGGCTTGGGCTCCGGGTTGAGGGTGAACCACCAGACGATGAGCGCGATGGGCACCAGCAGCACCGTCATCGAGATCACCATGTCGCGCGAGCGGTTCTTGGGGTTGCGGCGGGCCATGCGCGCCATCGTGCCACGACCTGCCGCGGTGCCCCAAAGGCCGGGGATCAGCGACCGAAACGGCGCTCCCGCTGTGAGTACGCCCGGAGCGCTCGGACGAAGTCGACCCGGCGGAAGTCCGGCCAGAGCGCCTCGCAGAAGTAGAACTCGCTGTGCGCGGACTGCCACAGCAGGAACCCGGAGAGGCGCTGCTCGCCGGAGGTGCGGATGATGAGGTCCGGGTCCGGCTGGCCCTTGGTGTAGAGGTGGTCGGAGATCTGATCGATCTCGAGCGTCTCGGCCACCTCGGCCAAGGTGGCACCCTCTGCGGCCCGCGCCGCGAGCAGGGACCTGACGGCGTCGAGGAGTTCGTGGCGGCCGCCGTAGGCCACCGCGACATTGACGTGCATGCCGGTGACCCAGCCCGTCGAGTCAGACGCGGCCCGAAGCGTGTCGGACATCGCCTCCGGAAGGAGATCCAGCGCGCCGACCGCCTGCACCCGCCAGCGCCTGGTGGCGGCAAGGTCCGAGACGAGTTGGCTGATCACCTCCAGCAGGGGGGTCAGTTCATCGTCCTCGGCGCGCTCCAGGTTGTCCGTGCTGAGCACCCACAGGGTGATCACCTGGATGCCCGCGTCGTCGCACCACTCGACGAACTCGCGCAGTTTGGCGGCCCCCGCCCGGTAGCCGGCGACGAGGGGCTGGCCGGGCGCGTTCATCCGGGCCCATCGCCGGTTGCCGTCTGCCAGGACTGCCACGTGGCGGGGCAGGCTGTCGCGGTCCACGTGCCGGAGGACCTGGCGTTCGTAGCTGGCATACAGCCATCTGGGCGGCCACACGCGGTCGATGAGGCGCTGCACCGCTGACATGCGAAATACACTAGCGCCCAGTTGGCTTCCCGCGGCCGGAGTAGTAACCTACGGAAGCGTAAGTTACTCAACCGTAGGTATGTGCATGAGCCAGATAGCAGAACCCCCTTTCGCCTCCACCGACACCGCTGCGGCCAGCCCCGCGAAACCCAAGCTCCGCGGCTGGCTGCACCTCGGCATGGCGCCGGTGGCGTTCATCATCGGGCTGGCGTTCACGGTGTTCGCCCCCACCCTGACGGGTCGCATCGGCTGCGGCATCTACACCCTGGCCGCCGTGCAGCTGTTCGGAACCAGCGCCGTCTACCACCGGGGCACCTGGTCACCCCGCGCCAACGCGATGTTCCGACGGATCGACCACTCCAACATTTTCGTCTTCATTGCCGGCAGCTACACCCCCCTCGCCCTCACGCTGCTCGAGGGATCCTCGCGCGTGACGCTGTTGGTGCTCATCTGGAGCATCGCTGTCCTCGGCGTGCTGTTCCGGGTCCTCTGGCTCGGCGCCCCCCGCTGGCTGTACACCTTCCTCTACCTGGCCATGGGATGGGCGGCGGTCGGCTGGCTCACGCAGTTCTGGGCGGCCGGCGGCCCGGCTGTGGTGCTGCTGATCGGGGCCGGGGGCCTGGTCTACTCGCTGGGCGCCATCGCCTACGCCACCAAGCGCCCCCAGCTGTCGCCGACCTGGTTCGGGTTCCACGAGGTGTTCCACGCCTGCACCGTCATCGCGGCGCTCCTGCACGCCGCCGCCATCGGTCTGGCGGTCTTCGGCGCTTCCTGAGGTCCGGACAGGTCTGGCGTGTGACGGTGGCTACTCGGCGCGCATGGCGGCCAGCGGGCTGAGGTTCGTCGCCCGCTGCGCCGGCACGAGGCCTGCAAGCGTGCCGATCAACGTCGCGAACACCACCGCACCGACCATCAACCATGCTGGGACGACCGACAGCTCACCCGAGCCGCCCTCACCTGCCACCTGTGCGCCGAGGGTGGCGTTGAGCAGCGCCGAGGCCGCCAGGCTCAACACCAGTCCGATCACGCCGCCGAGGAAGCCGATGGCGGCCGACTCGATGAGGAACATCCTCCGGATGTCCCCCAGCGCCGCGCCCATCACCTTCATGATGCCGATCTCCTTGGTCCTTTCGTAGACGCTCATCATCATGGTGTTGGCGATGCCGATGGCCGCCACCAGCAGTGACACGAACCCGATGCCGCCGAAGACCGCCTGGATCATCAGGGCCTGTGATTGGGCCTGCCTGATCCACTCCACGTCGGCGAAGGCCCCGTAGCCCTGTTCACGCAGCGAGTTGAGGACCATCTCGGCGTCTTCTGGGCTGTCGGTCAGGAGCCGGATCTCCGTGTAGATGAACGCCTTCCCCTTCGGCTTCCCGTCGGCGGTGGCGGGCTGGTTGGGGAGCGCCTTGCCCGGCATCGCCTTCTCCATGGCCTTGCGCAGCGCATCGAAGTCGGCGAACACGCTCGATGAGTAGGGCCCCCACTGGTCGTTACCCGGGTTGGCGATCTGGGCCACGGCGGGCATGATGATCCGCTTGGGCGGCTTGGCGGGCTGTGTTGGGTCATCCCCGTCCTCACCCCCGCCGATCGGCACCGGTCCGTACTCGCCAAAGGTGGCGAAGGCACCGAAGATGGTGTCGGATCGGAAGTCGACCTCCAGAGGCATGCCGGTGACAGGGTCCCAGAGCTGTGTGTGAAGAAGGTCTCCCAGCACGAGTCCGAGGGCTTCGCCCGGCTGCGGTAGCTGGCCCCAGGCCAGGTCCAGGTTCATCTCCTGCAGCGCCTCGGCGGGCAGGCCGACGACCTGGAAGTACTGGGTGGCGGCCCCAACGGTGAACTCCACGTCCACCAGGTAGGTCGGCCACACCGCTCGGACACCGGGCTCAGCTGCCAGGATGGGGATCAGGTCCCCGCTCAGCTGGGCGGGTTGGCCGGGAGCGGCCATCTCCGGTGGCGGTACGGAGTTGACGCTGACCTGACGCAGGCTGATCTGCTGGAACTGGCTCGTGAAGCTCGAGGACAACCCGACGCCCAGCGACACCATCACGATCACCGACGTGGTGCCGATGAGGACGCCGAGCACCGTCAGCGAGGTGCGGAAGAGCCGCTGCCTGAGGCTCGCGAGGCTTGTGGCGAGCAGATCCGTCCAGCGCATCGTGGGCCTAGCGGGCCGTGGGCCCGATGAGCGGGTCCTCGCCCAGCTCCGCGAGCGACTCGAGGTCCTCGCGCTCCACCCGGCGTCGTCGACGGCGTCGTACCGCGAGAGCGACGATCACCACCAGCGCCAGGAGTGCCGCCGCGATGAGCGCTGGGATCAGCAGGGATGGTCCCGCCTCCTGGCCTGGTTGCTCCCCGAGGGGGGGCTCCTCGATGGGCATGGGGGCCATGACGGCCACCTCTGCCATCTTGTCCACGGTGGTTACGTTGCCGTTGACGTCCTCGAAGGAGACGGTGATCGTGATCGGGCCGGCTGCCTCCTCAGCCGCGTTGACCGTCATGTCGACGGCGCCCGAGGCACCCGGGTCGATGGTTCCGACGAAGACCTCCGGCGAGGTGATCGCCTGGCCTTCCTTGATGGCGGCCTTAGCGTTGTAGAGCTTGGTCTTGCCCTGATTGAAGATGCTGAACGTCAACGATGCGTCCTGGCCGAGCGTCAGCTGAGAGGGCATCAGCTGCGGCACCGAGGCATCGGCGCGGATGTTCTGCCTGACCTGGATCGAGACCGTTTCGATCGAGGTGAACGGGTTGGCGGCGGCGTCCTCGTAGTCGATAGTCAGGGTGAGCCGGTACGGCTTCTCCTCCAGCGACGGCAGCGAATGGAAGGCCATGGACGCGGTCTCGAGCTGATCGGCCCTGATCCGGCTGATGAAGAGCGAGGAGGAGCCACTGGCGGGCAGAAAGGCCGAATCGTCCGAACTCAGCGTGACTTTCATGTTCTGCACGCGGGTGCGTGTCGAGGTGTTACGCAGGGTGAATGCGACGGTGAAGTCCTGACCCGCGACGACCTCCGCCGGGTCTGTGGTGAACCCGGCCAGGATGACCCGTGGCGTGGACACACCCGGAACGACGCTCGCGCCACCACCGCCGCCACCAGCACCGCCCGTGGTGCCTCCGGTGGCGCCGCCGGTATCCCCGGCCGAATCGGTCCCTGCACTGGCCCCGCCGTCGGCGACCGGATCGCCTGCGGCGCTGATGAGCGGGATCATCGTCAGCCCGAACACCACCATCAGGACTAGGAACAGTCGTTGGGTCATCTTCATGGCGCGACCTTCTGGTTGTCGGCGGTGGTCACTGGGAGTCGGTGGTCGGTGTGGCTGATGTCTGTGATGCGGCCGTCACCGATGGAGATGATCGTGTCAGCGAACGACGCGATGTGCCGGTCATGGGTGACCATGATCCAGGTCTGCTGGAAGC
Source organism: Tessaracoccus luoxuelianae (assembly GCF_054483915.1). Taxonomy (NCBI): domain Bacteria; kingdom Bacillati; phylum Actinomycetota; class Actinomycetes; order Propionibacteriales; family Propionibacteriaceae; genus Tessaracoccus; species Tessaracoccus luoxuelianae. The sequence continues at coordinate 2,910,739 of NZ_CM137013.1, forward strand.
GGCGGATCACGGTGCGGAAGAGAGTGAGGATCTCCTCGGAGGTGTGCGAGTCCAGGTTGCCGGTGGGTTCGTCGGCAAAGACGAGCATCGGCTGGACCGCCATGGCGCGGGCGATGCCCACGCGCTGCTGTTGACCTCCGGAGAGCTGGCCCGGGGTGTGATGCAGGTGCCTGCCGAGACCCAGTTGGGTGAGGATGGCGCGGGCGCGGGCCTGACGGCGGTGGGCGGGGATGCCTCGGAAGCTGAGCGGGAGGGCCACGTTGTTGAGCGCGGTGAGGGACGGCAGCAGGTTGAACGACTGGAAGATGAAGCCCACCTGCTCACGACGGTAGGTGACCAGCTGCGATTCGGTGAACAGGTGGAGCGGCTGCCCCGCGACGAACACCTCCCCAGCCGTCGGCTTCTCGAGCCCTCCGAGCATGTTGAGTAGGGTGGACTTGCCGGACCCGGACGTGCCGACGACGGCGGTGAAGCTGCCCCGCGGAATGGTCAGGTTGACGCGGTTGAGCGCGACGACCCGCGAGTCACCCACCCGGAAGATCTTGGACAGATCCCGCGTCTGCACCAGGGGCTCCCCCACCTCGGGCAGGGGAAGCCGTATCATTGTTGCGGGCACCCCTAACCTCCTCGCTCGAGACCGCGGACCGGGCGTCGACGGCGACGCCTGGGAGAAACCTAGTCCAACGACGGGTCAGCTCCCCTGAGGTGCGGGCCAAGTCGCGACCGGAGGGGGACCGTGGCACCCATCGCATCGGCCCCAGGTACGACGCCCTCCCTTCGGCAGCGAATGACAGCCGTGTAATTCCCTCTGGCGGGTGCCCACTTTCCGGGGCTATTGTCGGGCCATGGAGATCCACTCCATCACAGCCCAGACGGTCCTCTAGCAACATTCGGGGACCGACGCGGCGAGCGCGGGCCCCGGCGAAAGGGAGCAATCGTGCTCAACGCGTCCCCGCAGCAGGCTTCCCCCACCGCTGTCCAGCCCGAAACAGCCATCAAGACCTACGTCGTCGATACCTCCGTCCTTCTCTCCGACCCGAAGGCGATGCTGCGCTTCGCCGAGCACAACGTCGTGCTGCCCATCGTGGTGATCACCGAACTGGAGTCGAAGCGCCACCATCCGGAGCTCGGCTACTTCGCCCGCTCCGCGCTGCGGCTCCTCGACGACCTCCGCATCCAGCACGGGCGCCTCGACACCCCCCTGATCACCAACGAGCAGGGCGGCAACCTACGGGTAGAGCTCAACCACTCCGACGAGCGGTCGCTGCCTGCAGGGTTCCGCCTCGGCGACAACGACACGCGCATCCTCGCCGTCGCCCTCAACTACGCCAACGAGGGCCACGACGTGGTGCTGGTCTCCAAGGATCTGCCTCTGCGCGTCAAAGCCTCCGCCGTCGGGCTGGCTGCGGAGGAGTACCGCAACGAGCTCCCGATCCAGACGGGCTTCACCGGCATGGCCGCCGTCGACGTCACCACCGACGATGTCTCGGCCCTCTACGAGCACGGACACGCCCAGGTGGCCGCCGCGCGCGAGCTGCCCACCCACACCGGAGTGGTGCTGCACGCCCCCGGCTCCAGCGCGCTCGGGCGCCGGATGCCCGACGGCAGCGTCAAGCTGATCAAGCATGACCGGGAGGTGTTCGGCATCCACGGCCGCTCCGCGGAGCAGCGCGTGGCCCTGGACCTGCTGATGGACGACTCCATCGGCATCGTGTCGCTGGGCGGCCGCGCCGGCACGGGCAAGTCGGCCCTGGCCCTGTGCGCAGGGCTGGACGCTGTGCTGGAGCAGCGCAAGTACACCAAGGTGATGGTGTTCCGGCCGCTCTACGCGGTGGGCGGGCAGGACCTGGGCTACCTGCCGGGCTCGGCCGGCGAGAAGATGCAGCCGTGGGGGCAGGCGGTGTTCGACACGCTGTCGTCGCTGACCAACAAGTACGTGATCGACGAGCTGCTCGAGCAGGACATGATCGAGGTTCTTCCCCTCACGCACATCCGTGGGCGCTCACTGCACGACGCGTTCGTGATCGTCGACGAGGCCCAGTCCCTCGAGCGCAACGTCCTGCTGACCGTGCTGTCGCGGGTGGGCCAGAACTCCCGCGTGGTCCTCACCCACGACGTGGCTCAGCGCGACAACCTCCGCGTGGGCCGCCACGACGGCATTGTCGCGGTGATCGAGAAGCTGAAGGGCAATCCCCTCTTCGCGCACGTCACGCTGACCCGCTCCGAGCGCTCCCAGATCGCCGCTCTGGTGACCGACCTGCTGGAGGTCGACGAGCTGGCCTGAGCGCCTCAGAAAGAAATCTGAAAAACTTCCGATCCGGTGCATCCAAGGGCGGTGGTCCGTTCGAAGTACTCAGTGTCAAGGCGAAACCTCGCCTGGAACAGCACTTCGAAAGGACCACTCCCATGAAGCTCTCCCGCCTCTTCGTCGCCGGCTCCCTCGCACTGGCCGCCACCGTCGGTTCCGCTGCTCTGGCCCACGCCGACGACCACACCTCCACCATCTCCATCCTGCACGGCGTGCCCGACGCCACCGTCGACGTCTACGCCAACGGCGCCGAGCTGCTGACCAACTTCGCCCCCGGCACCCTGACCGACCCGCAGGAACTGCCCGAGGGCACCTACGACCTCAAGGTCGTCGCGGCAGGCGCAGGCGCCGACGGAGCCGCGATCATCACGGCCGACGACGTTGCCGTCCCGGCAGGCGCGAACATCACCATCGTGGCCCACCTCATGGCCGACGGAAAGCCCGTCCTCACCCCCTTCGTCAACGACACCTCCGCCTCGGACAAGGGCGCCCGCCTGACGGTTCGCCACGTGGCCGCAGCCCCCGCCGTGGACGTCCGCGCCGGCGGAGCCGTCGCGGTCCCCGGCCTGGAGAACCCGAAGGAAGCCAAGCTCAACATCGCCGCCGGCACGGTTGCCGCTGACGTGGTGGCCGCGGGCACCGACACCGTCGTCCTCGGCCCCGCCGACCTGGACATCAAGGCCGGCATGAACACCATCGTCTACGCGTGGGGTTCGCTGGAAGACGAGAACCTGGCTCTCGCGACCCAGAGCGTGAAGCTGGCCACCGGCATGCCGAGCACCGGCGCCGAAGGCCCGGCCGACACCTCGTTCCTCAACCTGGCGGTCGCGTCCCTGCTCCTCGCGGGTGTGGCCACCACGGTTGTCGCCTCGCAGCGGGCCCGCGCGCGCAGCTGATCCGAGTCCCCCCGACTGCGGCTCCCGCCCTCCACATGGTTCCCAGGGGCGGGAGCCGCGCCTCGTCTCCGCCATCACCGGTTGGCGGTGTGCAAGACTGGCCCCGTGACTGTCGACGCACCCGCCACCCCCATCGGGGTCCTCGCGGCACGCTTCTCGGAGGGCGACGAGTCGGCTCTGCGAGAGGCGTTCACACGCTGGTCCCGGCTCATTCACACGATCGCACGAAGCTCACTGGGGTCCTCGGACGACGCAGACGACGTCACCCAACAGGTGTTCATCGCAGCCTGGTCGTCCCGGGCCTCGCTTCGGGCCAGCGACGAGTCGCTGCCGGCGTGGCTGATCGGCATCTGCCGGCTCAAGGTGATCGACGCGTTGCGCGCCAGGACCCGGGCGTTCCGCAAGGACGAGGCCATGACCCAGGAGGCCATGACGGGGGACCCGCCCATCGAGGCGGCCCGGGTGGACGAGGTGATCGACTCGGTCATCATCCACGACGCCTTGGCTGCCCTGGGTGACCCACGGGCGACCATCCTGCGGCTGGTGTATCTGGAGGATCGCACCCACGACGAGGTCGCCAGGCGGCTTGATCTGCCGCTGGGAACCGTGAAGAGTCACGTCAGACGAGGTTTGGAAAGGCTGAGAGCAGTGTTCGAGGAGGTGGACGCAGCATGATCGAGCGCGAGAGTTTCCCGTTGGACGCAGTGGCTGACCGCTTCCGCCGCGCTGCCCGCGCCGAACCCCAATGGTCGGATCCCGGCGACGGCACCTGGGACGCCATCGCGGCCGCCACCGGGGTCGCGGCGGCACCGGGCCCACCAACGCCACCCGAGCCTGCGTCTGCCCCGAGCGTCGGGATCGGCCGCCGGGAGTGGCTGTTCGGGCTGGGCGGCGTCCTCCTGGGCGCAGCCGCCGGCGCCACCGGGATGTGGGCCTCAGGTGGGGCGGCAGAGCTGGGCGACGCGGTGCGTCGCGCCGTCCTCACCCCCCTGGACCGCCCCGATGAGGAGCTCGGCCGCGCGGAGTTGCTCCGCCGCAGCGCCGGCTACAGCCTGGCGGTCGAAGTGCCCGGCGGGGTGAACAACCCCAACGGCTACGTCGAGGTCTGGCTGATCAACATCGACCTCGCGCGCATGATCTCGGTGGGCGTCTTCGCCGCAGACGAGGTGGGCCGCTTCACCATCGACCCGTCGCTGATCGAGTCGGGCTATCTCATCGTGGACCTCTCCAACGAGCTGTTCGACGACGAGCCCCGTCACTCCGGCGACACGATCATGCGCGGAGAACTGCAGCTCTGACCCTGGTGCGCTACACCCGGGACCAGAGCGGCGTCTTCAGCTCGTTGTAGTCGGTCACCGGGTCGAAGCACACCGTGCCGCGGCACACGTAGACCGCGTGCTCGGTGCGGTGCTCGAGGTGCGACCCCCAGCCGTCCGCGCCCTCGGACGCCGTCAGCACCACCGACCCGGGCGGGGCCAGCCGCCACGCGGCGCGGGCCAGCTCGTCGAACGGGTCAGGGCTCACCACCACCGCGACAGCGGGCTTCAGCCCTCGGCGCGCCTCGTCCGACATCATCAGGTCGGCCAGCGCCGCGCCCGCGAACCGGGGGGTCTCGGCAACCGCGACCCATGTGGTCCGGGCGGCGGCATCCGCCCTGTCGACGAGGTCCTGCCGCTCGGCGAGCAGGCCCACCACCCGCAGCGCCGCCACCAGGGCCGACGTGCCGCTGGGCGTGACGCTGTCGGTGAAGGAGCGGGGCCGGTCGAACAACCCGGTCTCCGCCGCGTCGTAGAACCCGCCGTCGGCGTGGCCGAACAACTCGACGGCGCGGTCGGCCAGCGCCTCCGCCCGGCGCAGCCATCGGGCGTCCCCCGTCGCCCCGGCCAGCAGCGCGAACGCCTCGGCAACGGCCCCGAAGTCCTCCGCGACACCCACGCCCTCGCCCGCGACACCCTCGCGCGAGGAGCGCCGAAGGTCGCCGTCGGCCAGGTGCACCGCGACGAGGTGCTCGGCGGCCCTCACCGCCAGCTCCAACCACCCCGGCTCGTTGAACACCATTGACCCGGTCACCAGCGACGAGATCATCCAGCCGTTCCAGGCGGCCACCACCAGCGCGTCGGAACCGGGACGGAAGCGGGTGCCGCGCTCCTCCAGGAGGACTGCGGCCACCTCCTCCAGCTTCGCGAAGTCCGGCCGTCCGCGGAGCTGCAGCGTGGACAGCCCGTCCTCGAACGTGCCGCCCCTGGTCACGTGGAAGACCTCGGAGGCCCACTCCCCCAACTCCGGGCCGAGGGCGTCGTCGAGCAGTTCCGGGTCCCAGAGGTAGAAGATGCCCTCGTGGACGGCGCCTCGGATGTCGCAGGAGTCGGCGTCGAGCCCGCTGATGAAGGCGCCCTGCTCGCTCACCATCTCCCGCTCCAGCCATTCAACGATGCCGTAGGCGGTGCGCTCGAACAGCGCCCGCAGGCCGGAATCGTGGTCTGCGGTGCGGCGCCAGCCGCGCACGTAGGTGCCCAGCAGCAGCGCGTTGTCGTAGAGCATCTTCTCGAAGTGGGGCACCACCCAGCCGGCGTCGACGGCGTAGCGGTGGAAGCCCCCGCCCACCTGGTCGTAGATGCCGCCGCGGGCCATGGCCTCGAGGGTGCGCTGGGCGAGCTCGAGCGTGCGCGGGTCGCCCTTGACCAGGAGCGCGTCGATGAGGGTTGGGGCCGGGAACTTGGGCTGATGCCCGAAGCCGCCGTGGATGAGGTCGAAGGAGGACTCGACGGTGTCGACCGCCTGGCGCAGGTCCGGCGCCGCCTCCTGCACGGGCGCCTCGTGGCCCTTGAGCGTGGCGACGATGTGGTCGGCCGAGCCGATGATCGTGTCGCGGCGCGAGCGCCACGCCTCCGCCATCGCCTCGAGCACCTGGCGCAGCGAGGGCTGTCCGCCCTGCGGCTCCGGGGGGAAGTAGGTGCCGGTGAAGAACGGGGCGCCGGAGGGCGTGAGGAATGCTGTCATCGGCCAGCCGCCCGACCCTCCGTTCATCGCCTGGGTGGCAGTCATGTACACCGCGTCGACGTCGGGGTGCTGCTGTCGGTCCACCTTGATGGCCACGAAGTGCTCGTTGAGGTAGCGGGCGATCTCGGGATCGTCGAACGACTCGTGGCTCATCACGTGGCACCAGTGGCAGGAGGCGTAGCCCACGGACAGCATGATGGGCCGGTCCAGCTCGACGGCTGCGGCGAGGGCCTCCGGGGACCACTCCCACCAGTCGATGGCTTGGTATGCGTGCTGCAGGAGGTAGTCGCTGGCGGACTGGGCGAGGCGGTTGACCATGCGCGTAAGCGTATCGGCCGCCGCCACGGGAGTCGCGGCGGGTACCCTCCCCCGGTATTGTGCGCCGGCTTGCCCCGTCCGACACACTTGAGTCATGCCCCAAGCACAGGCCTCACCCCCCACGCTGTCCCGCGCCCTCGTCGTCGTCGGCGGCCTGCTGGCCCTGATGTGGGGTCTGGAGGTGATCGACGTGTTGACGCTCAACAGCCTGGACAATCTCGGCATCGAGCCACGCCAGACCAGCGATCTGCCCAACATCCTGGTGGCACCGTTCCTGCACTTCGGATGGCCTCACCTGATCGGCAACACGCTGCCCTTCCTGGTACTCGGCGTCCTCACCTACCTCGCCGGAGTGGTGCGGTGGGTGGTGGCCAGCATCACCTCCGTGCTGACCTCAGGCCTGGCGGCCTGGTTCCTGTCCCCGGTGGGCACCATCACCGCCGGGGCCTCCGGGGTCATCTTCGGCTGGCTCACCTACCTCCTGGTGCGGGGGATCTTCAGCGGCAGGCCCGGCCAGATCGCCATCGCGGTGGTGGTCTTCCTCCTCTACGGCTCCGTGTTGTGGGGGGTCTTCCCGACGGCGCCTGGGGTCAGCTGGCAGGCTCACCTGGGCGGGGCCATCGGCGGCGTGGTCGCGGCCTGGCAGCTGCACCGTCGCCCGGATCAGCAGCGCGCCTAGATGTAGAACTCGGGCGTGGTGGGGAGGTCGCGGAGGCCGGCGAAGAGGTCGGTCTCCGGGATCATCGTCGGCACCTTGGAGATCACCAGCTGGTAGTCCTCCGTGGGCCAGCCCGCCTGCTGGATGGCCAGCGGCACCGTGAACCATGGCCCGTCGGGGTCGATCTGGGTGGCGTGTGCCCTCAACGCCTCGTCGCGGGCCGGGAAGTACTTCGAGCACTCGACGAACGTGGTCAGCCGTGCGTGTGAGTACGGGTCGTCGTCGCGGGCCGGAACCTGGTAGTCCAGCCCGCTCTCGTGCATCGCCATCTCCAGCATCTCGTAGCGACGACGGTGGAAGCTCATGTGGTAGTACAGCTTGGCCGCCTGCCACGCCTCGCCGTGCTCGGGCCAGGCCTCCGGGTCCGCGGCCGCGCGGAACGCCTCCACCGTGATCCGGTGGCACATGATGTGATCGGCGTGCGGATAGCCGCCCCGCTCGTCGTAGGTGGTCACGACGTGGGGCCGGAACTGGCGGATCACCGCAACCAGGCGCCCCGCCGCGACCTTCGGGTCCTGCAGTCCGAAGCACCCCTCCGGCAGTGGCGGCGGCGGATCCCCCTCGGGGAAGCCGGAGTCCACAAATCCCAACCAGACCTGGCTGATGCCCAGGATCTCCCTGGCCCGCTCCATCTCGCGCCGCCGGATCTCGGCGATGTTGGCCTCCACGAACGGGTCTCCCGCGAGCTTCGGGTTGAGCACCGAGCCCCGCTCCCCTCCGGTACAGGTGGCCACCATCACCTGAATTCCCTCGTCGACGTACCTGAGGGTGGTGGCCGCGCCCTTGCTGGACTCGTCGTCGGGGTGGGCGTGGACGTGCAGCAACCGCAGCTGGGTGGGCTCGGGGCCTGGCATGCCCCGTATTGTGGCAGGCGCGGATGGCCGGCCGGCGCGGGCAGGGCACAATGGACGGCGTGACCAGCCAGGACGAAGCCCGCATCGCCGCCCGCTACCCCAGGCGTTCCGCCGTGGATTACCTGATCGGCGGCGGGGCCGCCCTCGCCGTGCTGGGCGTCATCGTGCTGGTGGTCGTCACCGGGATCACCCGGGCCAACCCGCCTGTGGCCGCCATGGTCCGCGACTTCGACGTCATCAGCCCCACGAAGGTTGTCGCGGCGCTCGTGATCCAACGCACGGATCCCTCCACGCTGGTGGAGTGCAGCATCTACGCGCAGGCGACCTCCTACGAGAAGGTCGCCGAGCAGCTGGTGAAGGTCCCGGCCGGCACCGAGGTACTCACCACCGTCGAGGTGACGCTGACCACGGTCAAGGAGGCCACGAGCCTCAGCATCGAGGGGTGCCGCGCGGTGGGCTGATAGGCTTGCTGAATGTCTGAAACTTCTACCGACGTGGTCTGGCTCACGCAAGAGGCCTACGACAAGCTCGAGGCCGAACTCAACAATCTGAAGCTTGTGGGGCGCCCGGACGTGACCGCACGCATCGCCTCTGCCCGCGAGGAGGGCGACCTCAGCGAGAACGGCGGCTACCACGCCGCCCGCGAGGAGCAGGGCCAGATGGAGGGGCGCATCCGTCAACTCGAGCACCTGCTGCGGCGCGCCCAGGTGGGCGAACCGGAGGGCGCGCACGACGAGGTGGCGCCGGGAAAGGTGATCACGGTCGCCTACGACGGCGACCCCGACGACACCGAAACGTTTCTCCTCGGCTCCCGCGAGATCCTGGGCTCTGATTCCTCCATCAGCCACGCGGTGTCGCCGCAGGCGCCGCTCGGCGCCGCCGTCGTCGGCGCGAAACTGGGCGACGAGGTGCGCTACGAGGCGCCCAACGGCCGCGAGATCATGGTCGTGGTGACCGGGATCACCACTCTCTGACCCTTACCCGAGCAGCTGGGCCGCCACCTCGGCGCTCAGCTCCCCCCGAGCCACCCGCGCCAGGATCTGATCCTGTGCGCTCGCCGACGGGGGCGCCTCCGACGGGGACGCCTCCGATGTGGGCGCCTCGTCGGTCGGCGTGAGGCCCAGCTTGGCCAGCACGGCGTCCAGACGGGCCCTCGCCGTCGGGTAGGAGACCTGGAGATGCTTCTCCACCTCACGCAGGTTTCCCCGGGAGCCGAGGAAGACCCGAAGCAGGCCGAGGTCGGCCTCGCTCAGCGCACAGAAGTCACATCCGGCGAACTCGCCGGCGATCTCGGTGCCGCACTGCAGGCATCCCTTGCGGATGGTGATGAGCGCTTCCCCGCACACGGGGCAGTCCGCGGGGGCGTGGTACAGGTGGCGTCCGGTCATCTCAGTCCTCCGACCTGATGGTGGCCATGCCCATCACGACGGCCACGTCGAGCCGCGCCGAGCCGTTGCCGACGACATATTCGTCGACGCCTTCGCCGCCCCCTGGCCAGGTGATCCTGCCAAGGCGCGCCTCGCCACGGATGGTGACGTTGGCACCCTTCGTGAGATGGACCGTGAGGGTGCCGGACTCGACCCTGAGTCGCGACCGACCCATGCTGATGGGGCCACTGATGCTGATCCCGCCGGCCTGACTCAGCAGGTCCTCCACCTCGTGCACGTCCTCAAGGCTCGAGCCGCCGGCCGTCACCCTGATCCGTCCCAGCCTCGGCACATTCAGGGTGCGCAGCCCGCCGGTGGTGACCTCCGCATCGACGATGAGCTGAGGGTTGACGCGGATGGTGAGTTCCTTGCCCAGCCCGATGTCGCGGAGATCGTCGAGGTTGCGCGGTGGCCGGATCAGGGAGAATCCCTGGAAGCTGGGGCCGAACTCGCCGGTGGAGTTGACCTCCATCACCGTGCCCACGCGGCGCAGGACGTGCGGGCCGTCGATGGTCAGCGTCGAGACGGTGGGGTCTCCCTCGATCCGCACCCGCCGGCCCACCGCGGTGACAGAGATGCGCGCCAGCCCGCCGGCCTTGGGACCGCCGGGGGCGGAGTTGTCCGCGGGTGTGTCGCGGGGCGTGTCCTGCGGGGTCGTCAGGGCTGCCGCCGCCTTCGCTGCTTCGATGCGGCGGCCGGCTTCGGCGGCGTCGATGCGCCCGGCGGCCAGGTCGTCCAGGATAGGACCGAGATCGGGGTTGGTCATGACCTAATGGTAAGCCTGCTTTCCATATTCGGAAGTCCCGGTTGCCATTTATCGGGGGAGGGTCAGGTGCATCCCTGGGCGACTCACGAGGTCTGGGCGTGTGCCAGAGTTGGTCACATGCCGAAGCCGCTCGCCGAACTCGTCGCACCGGACTGGGCCGCGGCCCTCGCCCCGGTGGAGGACCGCATCGCCGCCATGGGCGCCTATCTTCGGGAGGAGGTGGCCGAGGGGCACGGCTACCTGCCGGCCGGGGAGAACATCCTGCGCGCGTTCACGCGCCCACTCGCGGAGGTGCGCGTGCTCATCCTCGGGCAGGACCCCTACCCCACCCCCGGCAACGCCGTCGGCCTGTCCTTCTCGGTGGCCCCGGAGGTCCGCCCCCTGCCCGGCAGCCTGGTCAACATCTACCGTGAGCTGAAGGCGGACCTGGGCATCGAGCCGGCGCCCCACGGGGATCTGACGCACTGGTTCGAGCAGGGCGTGCTGCTGCTCAATCGTGTGCTGACGGTGCGGCCCGGCGCGCCCGCGTCGCACAGGGGCAAGGGCTGGGAGGAGGTCACGGCGTGCGCGGTTGAGGCGCTGGCGGCCCGGGGCGGCCCGCTGGTGGCGATCCTCTGGGGACGGGACGCGCAGACGGCCCGCCCACTGCTGGGCGAGGTGCCGGTGCTGGCCAGCGCCCACCCGTCGCCGTTGTCGGCCAGGAGCGGCTTCTTCGGGTCGCGGCCCTTCAGCCAGGCGAACCTCCTGTTGGACGAACAGGGCGCCGCCCCCATCGACTGGCGCATCCCATCCTGAGCCCTTGGGGGGCCGGTTAGCATCGTAACCATGGAGATCGACGTCCTCGCCTGGCTCAACGCCCGCCGCGGCCACCCGCAGATGGTGTCGGAGGCCGATGCCCTCGCCGGCCGAAGCGCCCCCGTGCTGTCCCCGATGCCTGTCCACGAGGTGCTCGGCCTCCCCCTCGACGAGGTACCCGCAGGCTGCGAGGTGGCCTACTTCGCGCTCGGTTGCTACTGGGGTGAGGAGCGGCTGTTCTGGGAGACCGACGGCGTGGTCAACACCGCTGCCGGCTTCATGGGCGGCTTCACCCCCAACCCCACCTACAAGGAGACCTGCACGGGCCTCACCGGGCACACGGAGACGGTGCGCGTGGTCTTCGACCCGACCCGCGTCTCGTTCGAGGACCTGCTGAGGCTCTTCTGGGAGAACCACGACCCCACTCAGCTCAACCGACAGGGTAACGACGTCGGCACCCAGTACCGCTCGGCCGTGTTCGCCGTCGACGACGCCCAGCGCGAAGCGGCTGAGCGCACGCGAGCCGAGTTCCAGGCCCGCCTCACCGAGGCCGGATACGGGCAGATCACCACGGAGATCACTCCCGGCGCCACCTTCTACTACGCCGAGCGTGAGCATCAGCAGTACCTGCACAAGAACCCCCACGGGTACTGCCCCAACCACGCCACCGGCGTGCGGTGCGGCCCACGGGCCTGACCTGTGGAGTGGGTGCCCCCCGGCCCCTTCTACACTGGCGCCATGAGGACGTGGCGGATCGGGGCGGTGGCGCTGCTTGCCCTCGTCGCCGGCTGCACAGCACCCGCCCCCGGTCTGACCGGTAGCGGGTCCCCCACACCGGACATTCCGTCAGCCAGCCCAACCCCCTCTGCCACGGCGTCGTTCACCGGGAGGCCGCTGCCTGACAGCTACTTTCCCTTGGACTTCACCGTCACCGTGCCCCTGGCGGACGGCTCCGCGGGAGAGGTGGTCGCCGAGTTGCACCGGGTTGCCGGGGGCCTTCCGGTACTCAAGGTGGACGTGACCGCAGACGCGGCCACGCTCAGCGCGCTGCTCCCCGACCTGTCTGTGGCCACCTACCAGTGGCGCGACGGCACGATCAGCCGGGTGGACTCTGACGTGCAGTACTTCGAGCAGGCCACCTTCGACCCCGAGGATTTTCCCGTGGATTCGGTGGGGCGGATGTTCGACATCGCAGACCTCCGCGGGGTCCGCGGAGACCTGGTGCTGCAGATCGTGGACTACCGCGACGGCCAGGTACTCATGACCGTCACGTCCAGGCCCGAGTCCGAGACCGTCTTCTTCCGGCAGGACGGCACCGCGGTGGCCGTGCTGGGCATGACCAGCGTGGCGGACATCACCTCGGGCATCGAGGAAGTGATCGGGGAGGACCTCGAGGCCTACGCCGTCGGGTTCAACGCCACCCGCGGCTACTGGGCCGACCTTCCCGATGCGGAGGGCGGGGTGGTGCTGAACCGGGCACGCGTGGGCGCCGTCCCCGTCTTCGAGACCCGCCGCAACGACTCACCCACCGTAGCCACGTTCGACCCATCGCTGATCCAGGCTGCCGCGCTCGCCAAGGCGGTGGCCCAGTTCCAGACCACCCCGGAGGAGCAGTGCGACGTCGTCATCGACATGAGCCTGCAGCGCTCCGCGCCGGTGGTCAAGGTGGACTGCCAGGGCGAGCTGCACTACGCGGACCTCGAAGGCCGCGACATGACGGCGCTCGTCGACTGAACGCGGGCCCTACTGCCCCAGGTCGTCGGTGGAGAAGGTGTCGCACACATTCGGATCGCCGCTGTTGAAGCCCTTGGCCACCCACAGCTGGCGCATCTCGGACGAGCCATGGGTCCAGCTCTCGGGGACCACACGGCCGCCCTGTTGCTGCTGGATGTGGTCGTCCCCGACGGCCCGCGCCGCGTCCACGATGCGGTTCAGGTCGTCCTGGGTGATGGACTCGATCGGCGACTCGGGATCCTGGAGCGTATTGGCGAACCACACCCCCGCGTAACAGTCCGCCTGCAGCTCCAACCGGACCTGGCCCGAGGTGGGGCCGGAGTCGTTGCCCATCGAGCGGGCCTGCTGCATGGTGCCGGTGAGGTTGGAGATGTGGTGGCCGTACTCGTGCGCGACGATGTAGGCCTCTGCGGCATAGCCCCCGGCTGCGCCGAGCTGGTTGAGCAGGACGCCCATGAACTCCGTGTCGATGTAGATCGTCTGGTCGCCTGGGCAGTAGAACGGGCCCATCTCGGAGGAGCCGGTGCCGCAGGCTGTGGCCACCTGCCCGCTGAACAGCTGCGTGGTGGCCGGGCTGTAGCCCTCGACGACCTGGCTCCAGTAGTTCTCGATCGCGACGACATAGGCGGGCCAGCGACATTCCGGGTTGCTCTCGATGTCCGCCCCGGTCTGGCAGTCCGGATTCGGTTCGACCTGCTGGGGCGCCGCCTCACCGCCGCCGAGGATGTCGTCCGGATTGATGCCCAGGTTGCCGCCGCCGAACACCATGAGCAGAATCGCGATGATGAGGCCACCGAGCCCGCCACCGACCGCCAGGCCACGGCCGCCGCGCCTGCCCCCACCGCCGCCGCCGTAGCGAATGTTGGCGTTGTCGATTCGGGCATTGTCACGAAACTCCACGGCGCGCCTCCCTCAGCTCTGTTCCGCCATACTAACCGCCGGCCGTCATCGCGGCGCTCAATCGCGCCCGGGGGCACCGTCTAGACTTGTCCAATGCGCGTCGTGGGGGTCACCAGTCCAGTGGGGGCGCCGGTGATCAGCTACCACGTGGAGCACGGGCAGCACCCGAAGGTGACCATGTTCGACCACGGCTATGTGCCGATCCGGCCCCTGTCCGCCACCATGCACGACGGCGAGATCTTGTTCACCTGGCTGGTGCGCGACGTGTGCGCCGCGGATCACCGCCCCCTCGAGCGGCACACCGTGTACGTGGCCTCCTCGAGTGAGACCCCGCACCGGCATCAACGGATCGGCGCCTACGCGCTCGTGGTCTCCGACCGCGGCCTCCTCGGCACCATCAATTCCTCCGTCACTGCGGCCCCCGGCACCTGGGCCCTGCCCGGCGGCGGCGTGGACCCGGGCGAATCACCGGCGGACGCCGTGCTGCGGGAGGTGTTCGAGGAGACGGGCCAGAACGTGGTCATCGACAGGGTGTTGACCCTGGAGTCCGAGCACTGGGTGGGGCGCTCATTGGCGGGGCGGCTGGAAGACTTTCACGCCCTCCGCGTGGTCTACGGGGCCACATGCGAAGCACCCAGCGACCCCGTCGTCCACGATGTGGGTGGATCGACGCAAGGGGCCAGCTGGGTGCCGACGCGCTCCTGGCGCTCACTGCATTGGACCAATGGCTCGCGGACGCTGCTCTCGCAGTACGCCCGCAAGCTCAGCCGGCCTCAGTTCCTGAAGTAGCTCATGATGCGCAGGATCTCGGTGTACAGCCACACCATGGTGACCGTGATGCCGAGGGCCGCGCGCCACGATTCCTGAGCCGGGGCCTGGGCGGCGATGCCGCGCTCCACGGAATCAAAATCCACCACGAGGCTGAGCACGGCCAGGATGACCGCGATCACGGAGATGCCGATGGACAGCAGGCCGGCGCCCGAGCCGATGTCACGGATGCCGAGGTTGATGCCGAACAGCGCAAGGACGAGGTTGACCAGGAACACGGCCGCCAACGACGCCGTGGCGATGAACACGACCTTGCGGAACTTCGCGGTGACCCTGATGTTGAAGAACTTGTACGCCGCGAGGGTGGCGCCGGCTGTCACGAAGGTGGCGAGCACGGCGGAGACCACGATGCCGGGGTACATCATCTCGAACAGGAGCGAGAACGCGCCGACGAAGACGCCCTCGATGACGGCGTAGAACAGCACGCCGCCGATGGGGAGCTTGGCGCGGCCGGCCACCATCAGTACGGTCACGAACCCGACCAGGGCCGAGACGATGACCGCCGGGTACAGCAGGTTCGGCGGCATGAACATGAAGGTGGCGATCGCGGTGACGAAGACCACGCCGAGCATGATGGCCGTCTTGGCGATCACGTCGTCGAGCGTCATCACGCCGCCGGTGCGGACCGGCTGCTGGTAGGGGGCGGTGGCCGGCGGCGGGTACTGGGAGTACTGATGCTGGTCATAGCCGTAGGTGGGCTGCTGCGGGGCAGCGTTGCGGGTGAAGGCGTCGGGGCGCCCGATGATGGGATTTGCCATGTCACTTGCTCTTTCTGGGTGCAACCCGAGGAGGAGGCTGTCGATCTCCATGGTACCGAGAGGCGCAACCAAAGCTGTGCTTCGCCCACTCGGGCGCGGCGTCGCCACCCCCGTGCCAGGATCGTGGGTATGCGAACACCTCAGAGCGCGACCCTGACGTTCCTCGGGGCCGCCGGCACCGTGACAGGCTCGAAGTACCTCCTGACCATCGATGGGCGACGCATCCTCGTCGACGCGGGCATGTTCCAGGGGGAGAAGCAGTGGCGCACCCAGAACTGGGCCCACTTCCCCGTCGATCCTGCCTCGATCTCCGACGTGCTCCTCACGCACGCGCACGCCGACCACACCTCCTACCTGCCCGCGCTGGTCAAGCACGGCTTCCGCGGGCCCATCTGGTGCACGGAGGCCACGGCCCGGCTGGCGGAGATCATCCTTCGGGATTCGGGGCGGCTGCAGGAGCAGTCCGTGAGGGACGCGCTGAAGGGCGGCTA
Organism: Tessaracoccus luoxuelianae; assembly: GCF_054483915.1. NCBI lineage: Bacteria > Bacillati > Actinomycetota > Actinomycetes > Propionibacteriales > Propionibacteriaceae > Tessaracoccus > Tessaracoccus luoxuelianae. The sequence continues at coordinate 2,926,532 of NZ_CM137013.1, forward strand.
CTCCAAGCACGAGCCCCCCGAGGCGCTCTACACCAGCGCGCACGTGGAGGACACGCTCCCGCTGATGCGCCCGGTTCCTTGGGATGAAGACGTGGATCTCGACGGCGTCCTGGCACGCTGGGTCCGCGCCGGGCACATCCTCGGCTCGGCGAGTGTCCACGTGAGCTTCGGCGGGCGGAGCGTCCTGTTCTCCGGGGACCTCGGCCGCCACGATCACCCGATCCTCAAGCCCCGTGAGACCCCGCCCGGCGCGGATGTGGTGCTGTGCGAATCCACCTACGGAGACCGGGAACATCTCGAGCCGGAGTTGGCGCACGAGCCGTTCGCCGAAGCAATCAGGCGCACCGTCGCCCGGGGCGGCCAGGTCGTGGTGCCGGCCTTCGCGATCGACCGGACCGAGACCGTGCTGCATGCCCTGGTGCAGCTGACCCGAGAGGGACGGATCCCCCAGGTGCCCGTGGTGGTGGACGGGCCGATGTCGATCGCGGCGCTGGCCGTGTACGCCGATGAGTCGCTGGGCGAGCTTGCCGACGACATCACGTTGGCCGACTTCACAGACCTGGACCTCAGCGAGGCACGCGAGGCCAAGGACTCGAAGAAGCTCAACCTTCGCACCGAACCCATGATCATCGTCAGCTCGTCGGGCATGGCCGAGGGCGGCCGCGTGCTCTATCACCTGCAGCGCCTCCTGCCGGATCCCCGCAACACCGTGGTCCTCACTGGATTCCAGGCCGAGGGGACCCGTGGCCGCGCGCTGGAGGACGGAGCCCACACGGTGAAGATCAACGGGCGCTACGTGCCCGTCAAAGCCGAGATCGTCCGCGACCACGAGTTCTCCGTGCACGGTGACGCGTCGGACCTCCTGGACTGGCTGCGCGCCCTGGGCAGGGAGCCGGAGACGGTCTTCGTGACGCACGGCGAGCCGGCCGCCGCCGCCACCTTCGCGCGGCGGATCGAGGACGAGCTGGGGTGGGTGGCCGTGGTGCCGAGATTCGGAGAGGTGGTCAGCCTCTTGGCCGACGCGGCGGAGCCAGAGGACGTGGACGCCACGGCCTGACCGTGCCCTCGACGGGATTCGAACCCGCACTGAAGCGGGTTTAAGCCGCCTGCCTCTGCCAGTTGGGCCACGAGGGCGCGACGGCGAGTTTATCCCGCGGAAGCACTCCCACTGCTGCGCCACCCGCCTGACCGCCTCCTCGGGGCGGTCCGGTGGCACGTGCATATCCGGACAAGCTGAGGAGGGCCGCCCGCGGAGCGGCGTGGACCGTCGCCCTCGCCCCCTGAGGAGGGCCGCCCGCGAAGCGGCGTGGACCGTCGCCCATCGCCCCCTGAGGAGGGCCGCCCGCGGAGCGGCGTGGCCTGTCTCGAAGGGTCGTGACTAGCACCTTCACGCAGATCTTGTGTCGGGTGCGGTGAGCCGTGAGTCGATGCCCGGGCGGCCGTTGTCCATGGTCTCGATGTTCCGGCCAGCCAGGTCGGTGGTCGGGTGGTGAGGCCGCCCGGGCATCGACTCCCGTCACCCCGCACTCGTCCTCCTGTGGCGTTGCCAGGTCCCGGGTGCGGGCCGGCAGGGCGGCGTTGGGGTCGGGTCTGCTCGAGCGGGATGCCGGTCGGGTGATCGTCGGGTTGGGCACCGCTGCGCAGTGCCGCCCTGCCGTCCTCCACCCTCTCGTCACCATCAGACCGCTGTTCGCTGAGGTGCCGCGAAGCGGCCTCGAAGCCTAAAAACGCAAGCTGACAAGCCAACTCACCCGCCACGTCGAGGCCCCGTCGCCGGCGCCGCACCCCCCAAGCGACGTCCAGAAACTCTTGAAAGAATCTTTGCCGGGCCCCGCTCCTGGGAGCGAAAAGTGTCAGTGGTCGGCCGTAGCGTGGACTCCATGAAGGACAAGGCGCGCGAGGTCGCGGAGCAGTTGCGCTCCGCCGACGAGCTGCGCCGCTTCGCTGAAGCCCAGACCCTCACCCTCCTGTGCGACCTCGCAGAACACTACGCGGTGGACTACGACCAGGTGGTGGAGGTGCTCGCTGAGCGCAAGGTCGTGGTCGGGGGCATCGGAACCCCCGCGGTCTCAGAGTTCATCGGATTGGAACTGGCCGGGTTGCTGCGCTGCCCACCCATTGTGGCCGCCTCCAAACTCGCCGACACCCTGAACCTGAAGCACCGCCACCCCCGGCTGTACGCGGCGACGCAGGAGGGCCGCGTCGAGGCCGGGCGGGCCTGCAAGGCCGCCGACCTGTGCCGCGAGCTGCCCGCCGAGGCGGCCGACGCCGTCACCGACCGGTGGCTGGGCAGGCAGGACGGGTTGGGTTGGACCGCCGCGTTCACCCTGTTGAAGAAGATGATCATCGAGGCGGACCAGGCCCGCGCCGCGGAACGCGAACGCCGGCAGCGCACCTCCCGCGGGGTGCACCTGTGGGGGCTGCACGACGGGGTGATGAACCTCACCGGCCGCCTCGACGTGCTCGACGCCCGCTACCTCGATGCCGCCGTCGACCGGATCGCCGACCTGCTGGCTGTCGAGCAGCCTGAGGAGTCGAAGACGATCCTCTCGGAGTGCTCGCCAACCCCGCCTACGCCCTGGCCCTGCTGCAGCAAGCGGCGCAGCCCGCGCTCCTGGAGAGCCTCGCCGCCGCCCTCGACGCCGCCCCGGCCACCACCCCCAGTGCCCAGAGCACCGCGGCTGCCGGCGCCGCACTTGCCGATCCTGCGGTTTCTGAGGGTGGGCAGCGGCATGACCCGCACTGCCTCGGCGCGCTGTGCGGCACCATCACCACCCCCCTTGCCAAGCTTCGCCCGAAGCTGGAGCTGGCGGTCCACCTCCACACCGACGCCCTCGGCGAGCTCACCGGAACCGCCCGCATCGACCGCGCCGGAGGGCGAGGGTGACGAAGGAGGACCCGCGGGCAGCGCTGGCGGTGGCGTAGTCGCGGGCAGCGAGCGCGTCGCGCACGGTGTTGGTGGCGGCCACCGACGCCGGCAGCGAGCTGGCGGTCGCGGTGTTGTGCCGCACCCCCACCACGTGGGACGACCCGTCGGGGCCGACCTCGAGGAGCTGTCGGGCCGCCGCGTGCCCGAGCAGCGTGGGCATCCACCGGTCGTAGGCGGAGGGACGCCCACCGCGCTGCACGTGTCCCAGGATGGTCACCCGCGCGCGCTCCCCCAGCCGCTCGCCGATCGCCGCCTCGACGTCGGCGCTGGTGATGCGGTTGCCCTCGAGGTCCGTGGCCCCCTCGGCGACGATGACGAGCGCGTCGCGCTGGCCCGTCGAGCGGGCCCGTTCGAGCGACTCGACCAGCCCTGCCTGCCAGCCCTGCGCCGGTGGCCCCTCGGGCAGGAGGACGGCGTCCGCACCTCCGGCGATCCCGGCCATCAGCGCGAGGTAGCCGCAGTGCCGGCCCATCACCTCCACGATGAAGGTGCGCTGGTGGCTGGCCGCCGTCGACCCGATCGCGTCGAGGGCGACGATGATGCGGTGCAGCGCCGTGTCCGCGCCGATCGTCATGTCGGTGCCGGCCATGTCGTTGTCGATGGAGCCGACGAGCCCGGCGACGATCAGCCGGGGATGGGCGTCCCGGGTCGCGGGGTCGAGCTCGCCGGCGGCGACGAGCTCGTCGAGCAGCTCGGGCCACTCGGTCCGCAGCTCCTCCGCGCCGCGCAACGACCCGTCGCCGCCGATCACGACCAGCCGGTCGATGCCGTGCTGCACCAGGTTGCGGGCGGCCCGACGGCGTCCGTCCCGCTGCACGAACTCCGGGCAGCGGGCCGTGCCGAGGACGGTCCCGCCGCGCTGCAGGATGGAGCTGACGTCGCTCCAGCCCACCGCTCGGATCCCGTCCCCGCCGGCGACGGCGCCGCGCCAGCCCTCGAGCACGGCATACGGCTCCCCACCCATGCGCAGGGTGGTGCGCACCACTGCGCGCACGGCGGCGTTCATCCCCGGGGAGTCGCCCCCGGAGGTGAGCACCCCGATCCGCACCGGCGGCTCGGTCGGACCCGGGGAGGCCCCGGGAGGGGTCGGGGAGTCTGCGGGACGCATGGTCAGCACCTTTCCATCACGGTATGCCGTGACCGGTCAGGTCCATCCTCGCGCACCCCACCGACACCCCGGGCGGGCACCCTCCTCAGGGCTGCACGAACACCGCGACCGTGCGGGCCGGGACGCGGGCCGTGGCGCTCGAGGCGTCCCAGCCGGCGTCCTTGACGACGTCGTCGGCGCCGTCGGCCTGCACCGGGGAGAGCTCCAGGACCAGGTCCTCCAGACCGGGTACCCGCTGCTCGACCGCCTCGTCGGAGGCGTTGAAGACGACGACCAGCCCGTCGAGGGCGGGGTCGACGTCCGTGCCGGCGGTGTCGTCGATGCGCATCACGATGACCTGGGGGTCGCCCTCGTCCGTGCCGGACACCGGGAAGGAGACCTTCTGCTCGATGAGGTCCGCGTCGCCGAGCCGGAACAGCTCGGTGGAGTAACGGAGCCGCAGCAGGTCCTGCGACATCGCGCTGGCCTGCTCGATGTCGGCGGGGGCCGGCTTGAGCGACGCGTCGGCCAGGAGGGGACGCATCAGGTCCCACTTGTCCGAGTTGTCGGCGGCGGGCGGCAGGCCCCGGCCGAAGCCGTTGTCCTGCTTGGTGAAGTCGAGCAGGTTGAACCAGTCGCCGCTGTCGTAGGAGTTGCGGTCCAGGCTCTTGCTGCGGAGCAGGTCCGAGCCGGCGTGCCAGAACGAGATGCTCTGGCTCAGCGTGACGGTGGCCATGGACAGGGCGTTCATCCGGACGCGGTCCTCCATGGAGGTGTCCTGCGGGAGCTTGAACGTCAGCGAGTCGAAGAGCGTCTCGTTGTCGTGGGCGTCCGCGTAGTTGACGACCTCGTCGGGGTCCTCGGCGTAGGCGGCCGGTGAGCCGTTGTAGTCGATCCCCGTGCCGGGCACGAGCTGGCCGGTCTCCTGGCTGCGCAGCTCGAAGTCCCGGAGGTTGCCCGCCAGGCCGATCTGGACCAGGTCGGTGTCGTTGGCGCTGCTGCCCCCGGAGCCGAACCCCCTGTCCGTGGTCGGGTCCTCGTCGAACGGACCACCGCCGCGCACACCGTCGCGCAGACGGTCGTTGAAGGTCGCGATCGAGGTCCCGTCCAGCTGACCCTGGGTGGCCTGGTAGAACCGCGCGTTGTTGGCGACCTCGCCGAAGTTCCAGCCCTCGCCGTAGAGCGTGACCGCACGGCCGTCCACGCCGTGCTTCTTCACGGTGAGACCGTCGAGCGCGGTGCGCACGGCCTCCATGTTCTCCCGGGAGTGGTGGCCCATCAGGTCGAAGCGGAAGCCGTCGACCTTGTAGTCCTTGGCCCACAGCACGACCGCGTCGACCATGAGCTTCTGCGCCATGGCGTGCTCGGTGGCGACGTTCTGGCAGCAGGTCGAGGTCTCGACTGCCCCGGTGGCGTTGAGGCGGTGGTAGTAGCCGGGCACGACCTTGTCGAGCACCGACTTCTCGCCCTGGCCCGCCTGGGCGGTGTGGTTGAACACCTTGTCCAGCACGACCCGCAGGCCGGAGTCGTGGAGCCCGCCGACCATGGTGCGGAACTCCTTGACCCGCTCACCGCCGTGGGCGGCCTCCGCGGTCGAGGCGTAGGACCCCTCGGGGGCCATGAAGTGCCACGGGTCGTAGCCCCAGTTGAAGGCGTCGTCGCCCGAGACGGCCTTGACGCACTCCTGCTGCTCCTCGCTGTCGGGGGCGTACGACTCGAGCTCGCAGTCAGGAGTCTTCTGCTGGGCCGGGTCCTCCTCGATCGAGGCGATGTCGAAGGTCGGCAGCAGGTGGACGGTGTTCATCCCGGCCTCGGCGAGGTCCTCGAGGTGGCGACGGCCGTAGCCGTCCTCGGCGAACGCCAGGTAGGAGCCGCGCAGCTCCTCGGGGACGTCCGGGTCGGCCATCGAGAAGTCGCGCACGTGCAGCTCGTAGATGCTCTGGTCGACCTCGTCCTCGAGCACGGGCGCAGCGGCGGTCCGCCACACCTCGGGCTGCCAACGACGGTCGCGCAGGTCCACGACGACGGAGCGCTCGGAGTTGAGCGTCAGCGCCACCGACCACGGGTCGGTGACCTGGTTGGTCTCGACCGTGCCCGTGGAGGGCACGTAGACGTCCACCTCGTAGCGGTACTCCATACCGGTCCAGGAGCTCTTGCCCCTGGCGGTCCAGGAACCGTCGCCGGCGCGCGTCATCTCCACCCGCTGGGGGGCCTTGTCACTGCCCTTGGCCCAGAGGAGGAGGTCGACGTCCTTCGCGGTGGGCGCCCAGAGGGTGAGCGTCGGGTTCGTGCCCTTCCAGGTGATCCCGTATGCCGTCTGCGTCGCCTTCTGCGCGTAGAGCGCGTCGAGCACGCCAGGGGTCTGGACGCCGGTGGCGTCGCGGAGACGGCCCAGGTCGTCGTACATCGCCACGGCGACCTGGCCCTTGAGGATCTCGCCGGCCTGCTTGGCCGTCTTCTTGTCCAGCCGCAGCGCGAGGTAGCCCTTCAGGTGCGGAAAGTCCTCGACCACCGAGGCCGGGAGTCCGGCGGGGTCGTAGGTCAGCGGGGCGGACGAGCCACCCGTGACGTCCTCGGCGTCCACGGTCAGCCCGCCGTCGGCGGACCAGTGCAGGCGCCAGTCGGTCAGCTCCGGCGAGTCCACGCCGTCCGCCGGCCAGGCGAGCAGGTCGGGCGCGAGCCAGTAGGCACGGGAGGTGCTGAGGTCGGGCGCGACACCCGCCTCGCTGGTGGTGACGGAGATCTCGTGCGTCGCCAGCACGTAGCTGATGGTCGTGACGATCCCGTCGCGCGGGACGGAGAAGGGCACGTTGGCAGCTCCCCCGTCCAGCCCGTAGCTCTCGTCCCAGCTGAGCCCGTGCGCGACCTTGAACGCGTAGTTGCCGGCCGGGACCTGGGTGCTGGACCAGGTGTAGGTCCCGTCGCCGTCCGGGTCGATGAGCCAGGGCTGCAGGCAGTCTGGTGCCCAGTCACCGGTGCAGCCGAGCTCGCTCTGCATCGAGCCGGGGGCCGTGATGATGTCGCCCTCGGCGTCGGAGGTGACGTAGTGGCGGGCGTGGTCGTAGTAGAAGCTCACCGGTCCGCCGGGGGCGGTGTAGGGGATGTCCGCCCCACCGGGGGCCCCGCCGGCGCCGTAGTTCTCGGTCCAGCTGTTGTCGATCGCAGCCTTGTACGCGTAGTCCCCAGCGGGGATGTCGAAGGTGCCCTTCCAGACGCCCTCGGCGCCGAGCGAGAGCTGGGCCTTTTCGCATCCCGGCTCCCAGTCGCCATCCGTACCGAGCACTGGGAGACATCCCATCTCGGAGTTGTGGCTCCCCGGCACCGACACGGCACCAGGCTGCTCGACAGGGCCGACGGGGTCGCTGCCGCCGCCACCCCCGCCAGTGCTGGCCGGCTCGCCGACGGTCCCGTAGGACGACGATGCGGAGACGTTGCCCGAGTGGTCCTCGAGGACGGCGCGGTACTCCAGCAGGGTGCCGTGCGGCATACCGGAGACGTCGTGGAAGACGCGGTAGGGGGCGTTGTCGTCGGTCCCGAGGACGGTCCACGCGTCCACGCCCACCGGGCGGTAGGCGAAGGTCACCTGGGCATAGGTGTGCTCGGGGACGGAGGCGCCGATCTCCGCGCGCCCACCGACGACGCCACCCGCGGACGGGGAGTCGAGGTAGACGGCGGGCGCCTCCTGGCGGGGCGTCAGCGGCTTGCCGGCACGGTAGACCTCCACTGACAGCGGGGCCACCTCGACGGCGAGGCGGGCGTCGGTGCCGGTCTTGATCTTGGCCGTGTCGCCGTAGACCGCGGTGAACTGCGCCTTCTCCGACCAGGTGGGGACGGTGACCCTTGTGGCCTTGGTGGAGTTGTTGGCCACCACGACGTACTCGACGAGCTCGTCGGCATCGACGCGCGAGAAGGCGTAGACGCCGGCGTCGGCGCTGGCGTAGCGGTGGATCTGGGCGCCGTCGACCAGGGCGGGGTGCTGCTCGCGCAGGTCGGACAGCGTCGCGATCTGGCGGTAGAGGGGGTGCGTGGTGTCGTAGCGGTCGCGCGACCCGGACTCAGCGGCGATCAGCGGCTCGGTCATGTAGGAGTCGACCTGCGTGGCGAACATGTCCTGACGGGCGTCCTTGTCACCGCCCGCGCCGATGAAGCCCTGCTCGTCGCCGTAGTAGACGACGGGCTGGCCGCGCGTGAGGAACATCAGCTCGTTGGTGAGCTCGACGCGATTCTGCAGGTCTGCACCGGAGTAGTCGTCGTCGAGCATCGACGCGGCCCGGCCCATGTCGTGGTTGCCGGTGAAGGTCGGCAGCATGTAGGCGTTGGAGTTGGTGTCGGTGTAGTAGTCGTCCTGGGCGTAGAAGTCCCGGAGCACGGTGGTCGGGGCGCCCTTGGCGAAGTCGATCGAGCGCGACTGGAAGCCGAAGTCGATGACGCTCTGCAGCTGGCCGGCGGTGGTGAAGGTCGACAGGTAGGCGGGGTTGCTGTCGTACACCTCGCCGAACATGAAGAAGTCCTCGTTGCTCTCGCGCGCGGCGTCGAGGACCGCGGGGCTGAACTGCTGCCAGAACTCGAGGTTGACGTGCTTGACGGTGTCGATCCGGAAGCCGTCGATCCCGAAGCGGGCCCACTCGGCATAGATGTCGATCATGCCGTCGACGACCTCGTGGCGCTCGGTCCACAGATCGTCCAGGCCCACGAAGTCGCCGTACTCGCTGGACTCGCCGGCGAAGGTCGAGTCACCCCGGTTGTGGTAGAGCCTCGGGTCGTTGAGCCACTCCGGGACCTTGACGGTCATGTCGGCCTCGTCGACGACGGGGGTGTAGGGGAAGGAGCTGAGGTCGATCTCCGGGAACTCGTCCGTGCCGGCGTAGGTCTTGTCGTCGAACACGTCACCGCCGGCGTCCACGTAGGGAGCGGCCTCCTTGGAGACGTAGTCGTACTCGCCCTCCGCGTAGCTGATGACGTCGGCCGTGTGGTTGGTGATGATGTCGAAGTAGACCTTCATCCCACGGGAGTGCGCCTCGTCGATGAGCGCCTTCATCTCCTCGTTCGTCCCCAGGTGCGGGTCGATCTGGGTGAAGTCGGTGATCCAGTAGCCGTGGTAGCCGGCGCTGGCGCTCTCGCCGGTCCCCTGCACCGGTCGGTTCTTGAAGCTGGGAGTCAGCCAGATCGCGGTGGTGCCCAGGCCCTGGATGTAGTCTAGCTTGTCCATGACCCCCGCGAGGTCGCCACCGTGGTAGAACCCCTTGTCGGTGGGGTCGAAGCCGTGGTCCAGCCGGTCGCCCTCGATCCCCGCCGTGTCGTTGTCCGGGTCGCCGTTGGCGAACCGGTCGGCCATCACGAAGTAGAACTGCTCCTCGGTGACGTGCTCGCGGAGGCTGTCCTGCGCCAGCGCGGCGTCGGCCTCCGTCGCCGGACCCTCGAGCGTCGCGGGCGCCACACCGACCCTGTCGGACTCGTCGTCGAAGGTGAAGGTCAGGGTGGCGGGACCCTCGAGGACCAGGGGCAGGTTGTCCTTCGGGTAGGCCTCGTCCCAGGCCCCGTCGAGCGCTACCTTGAACTCGTACGTCCCGGCAGGCACCTCGAAGGTGTCGGAGTAGACGGTCCCGCTCCCCTCCACGAGATCGAGCCCCGTGTCCTCGCACGCCGGCTGCCAGTCCCCGGGGCAGCCCAGCTCGGACTGCAGGTCACCGACGAGGGTGACGGTGCGGGCCTCCGCCGCCGAGGCGGGGGACGCTGTGGCCACGCCGAGGCTGACCGGAGCGGCTGCTGCGGCGCTCAGCAGCAGTGCACCGGTGAGGACACCGGCGAGGACGGGACGCGGCATTGCGACTCCTGGGTTGATCGAGGACAGTCAGGGGTATGCCGGAACTGTAGACGCTCGTTGTCGGCCCGACAACACCACGACGATCATCAGAGAAGTCAGCCGCGAAAGGGTGATCGTTCCTCACACAACTGCAGCCGCGAACGTGAGGGCGGTTCACGCTGGAGCGATGGGATCGGATCTATCGAGGACTGCCGTGATCGAAGTGACACGCAAGTACGCCCGGGCGTATGTGGCGGCGACGAAGAAGGTCAAGGGTGCGATGCTCGACGAGTTCTGCCTCGTGACCGGGCTGTCGCGGGACCGGGCCCGGCACCTGTTGACCGCCACCGGCACCCGGCCCTCGAACGTGGCCAGGATCGACCGCCGCCGCGCGAAGCCGAGGAAGTACTCCACCGATGCCGCCAGGGTACTGGAGCGGGTGTGGGTGCTCTCCGGCTGTGAGTGCGGCCCCTACCTGGCCGCGGACATGACCAGGCTCCTGTCGAACCTGGAGGCCAACAGTGAGCTCGTCCCGGGGCGGGGCGGTTACAGCCCGGGGGTGCGTGCCGAACTGGAGGCGATGTCCGGGGCCACGATCGACCGCTATCTGGCCGGGTTCAAGGCCACCCACGGGCTACGCGGGTTCACCACCACCCGGCCGGGTCCGCTGCTGCGGACCTCGATCCAGATCCGCAAGGCCGGCGACGAGGCCGAAGCCGAGCCCGGGTTCCTCGAGGTCGACACCGTCGCCCACTGCGGCCCCACCCTGAAGGGCGAGTTCGCCCGCTCCGTGTCGTTGACCGACGTGGTCACCGGCTGGACCCAGGTGATCGCGATCCGCAACAACGCCCGCCGCTGGATGCTTGAGGCCCTCGACCAGGCCATCGACCTGTTCCCATTCCCGATCCAAGGCCTCGACTGCGACAACGGCTCCGAGTTCATCAACCACGACGTCATCAACTGGGCCGGCCACCGCGACATCTTCTTCACCCGATCACGGCCCTACCGGAAGAACGACCAAGCCACCATCGAAGCCAAGAACAACCACATCGTGCGCCGGCGAGGGTTCTACTACCGCTACGACACCCCCACCGAACTCGCGCTCCTCAACCAGCTGTGGCCCCTCGTGGCTGACCGCGGTAACTACTTCATCTCCACCAAGAAACCCGTCGGCTGGGGCGCCGACAAGGCCGGACACCGTAAACGCATCTACGACCGCCCCAGTCCACCCCTGGACCGGCTCCTCGCCGCCCAGATCCTGTCCCCAGCCCAGCAAGCCGACCTGCTGGCCCGCCGCGAGCAGCTGAACCTGGCCGAACTCACCCGCGACATCACCCGCATCCAAGGGCTCCTGATCGCCGCCGCCAAAGACAAAACCGGCGCCCTCTACACCGCCAAGCTGACCCTCCCCAGCGCCACCACAGCGATCAAGACCCCACGCACCGCCTGACCCATTTCGCGGCTAAACCATGTGAGGAACCAGGAATCATTTCGCGGCTACCTTGACATGAGGAACTACGCACCAGACTGCAAGATTTTGCACAACCGTGACCATCGCTCACGGCTGGTCCTCTTGCTCTCAGAAGACGGCGCCGTCGACGATCCGCCCGTACTGCGGCACCCAGGGGAGCTCGTGGCCGAGCGTGTGCGCCGCACGGTGCCACCAGCGGGGGTCGGCCAGGGCCGCCCGGGCGAGCATCACCGCGTCGGCCTGACCGGTGGCCAGCACGTGCTCCGCCTGCCGCGCGTCGGTGATCATGCCGACCGTGCTCACCGGGACGGAAAGCTCACGGCGCAGGGCCGCCGCGAACCGCGTCTGGTAGCCCGGCCTGACCGGGATCCGCGCCTGCGCCTCGTTGCCACCGGTGGAGACGTCGACCAGGTCCACCCCCAGCTCCGCCAGTCGCCGGGCGACGACGATGGTCCGCTCGAGGTCACCCTCGACACCACCCGCGGCGTCCGGCGACCAGTCGGTGGCGGACAACCGCACGAGCAGGGGTATGCGGTCGGGAAGCGCATCACGCACCGCCGCCACCACCTCCTCCAGCAGGCGCGACCGTGCCCGGTCCGTCCCGCCGTACCCGTCCGTCCGGTCGTTGACGAGGGGGCTGAGGAACTGGGCCAGGAGGTAGCCGTGCGCGCCGTGGACCTCCACCAGATCGAAACCCGCAGCAACAGCACGACGCGCCGCCTGGGCGAAAGCACGCACGATCGCGTCGAGCTCGTCGGTCCGTAGCCCCCGCGGTGCGGCATACCGACCGAACGCCCTGTCGGTCGGGCCGACGGTCCCCCAACCCCCGTCGTCGAGGGGCACCGTGCCCCGCTGGTCGTGGAAGGGCGCGAAGACGGACCCCTTGCGGCCCGCGTGCCCGAGCTGGATGCCGATCCGGGAGCCGACCTCGTGCACCTGCCGGACGACCCGTTCCCATCCGGTGATCTGCTGGTCCTCCCACAGACTCCTGGCCGAACTCCTCACCGGCCTCGACGTCACCGTGCAGCCGGTAATCGATCTGCCCGAGATCCCCGCCGAAGACCACTACGCCCCATCGGCCGGACTGAAGAAGGCCCTGCTGCTGAGCATGGACCACGAAATGTTCCCCTACTCCAAGCGCCGAGCCAACGGGCTGGATCTGGATCACACCCAACCCTTCACGCCCGGCTGTCTCGGCCAAACCCGGAGCGGGAACCTGGCCCCACTCAGCCGCAGGGCCCACCGCGCGAAAACCGCCCGCAACTGGCGCGCCGACCAACCCAGACCAAGCCAGCTCCACTGGTCCAGCCCCCTGGGCTACCGCTACGAAGTCACCCCCAACGGCACCCGCATGCTCGCCTAGCCGGAGGGCTGCATCGGGCTGCCGCTAGGCTGGGGGTGTCCACCCATCGGAGGGAGCTGCCGTTGACTACGTTCTTGATCATCGGCGCTGTGGGCATCGCGCTTGTGCTGGTGACCCTGATCCTCGGTGATGTGCTCGACGGAGCGCTCGGCCTCGACGCCTTGGACAGCGATCTGTTCTCCATCTCCAGCATCGCCGCGTTCGTCGGCGCCTTCGGGTTCGGCGGCGCACTCTCGCTGGCCCTGGTGCCCAACACGCTGCTGGCCGTCGTCGTGGGAGCCGGCATCGGCTCCACCGCCGCCTGGGGTGCGGTCTGGCTCACGCGAGCCCTGCGCTCCGGTGAGGACACCGCGACCTTCCGGTCGGACTCGATGATCGGCGCCACGGCGCGCGTCATCACCCCCATCCCCGAGGGGGGCTTCGGTGAGGTCCACCTCACGGCGAGCGGACACGTCCGCAAGTTCAGCGCCCGCTCCGAGCACCCCGTCGACGCGGGCACCGACGTGTGGATCTCCGGCATCGTGTCCCCCACCGCCGTCGAGGTCACGCCCACGGCCCCCACCCCAGAACTGGAACCCTGACCGAAAGGCCCGTCCCATGCCACCAGTGTTGACCGCCATCGCGGGGCTCATCGCCCTGCTCCTCCTCGTGGGGCTGCTCATCGCGAGCCGCTACAAGGTGGCCAAACCCAACGAGGCCTTCATCATCACCGGCCGCAAGGGCAAGGAGGTGCGCAACCCTGAGACCGGCCTGGTCTCCACGGACCTCAGTGGCCAGAAGGTGGTGATGGGCGGCGGCGTCTTCGTCGTCCCGTTCATCCAACGCCTCCACGTGCTGGACCTGTCGTCGCGACGGATCATGGTGACCATCCGCAACGCCGTGTCCGGGCAGGGGATCAAGCTCAACGTCGACGGTGTGGCCATCGTCAAGGTGGGCGGCAATGAGGACTCCATCCGCGCCTCAGCCCAGCGCTTCCTCTCCCAGCAGGACGAGATCGAGACGTTCACCCAGGAGACGCTCGCGGGCTCGCTGCGCTCCATCGTCGGCTCGCTGACCGTGGAGCAGATCATCCGCGACCGTGCGGCCTTCGCGCAGCGCGTCACGGACGAGTCCGAGTCCTCGCTGACCGGCCAGGGGCTGGTGCTGGACACCTTCCAGATCCAGGACATCACCGACGACGGCACCTACCTGTCGGACCTGGGGCGCCCCGAGTCCGCGAAGCTGGGACGGATGGCCGCGGTCGCGGAGGCGGAGGCCCGGCGCGAGGCCGAGCAGGCGCAGATCGCCGCCGAGCAGGAGATCGCCATCGCCAACCGTGCGCTGGTGCTCAAGCAGGCCGAGATCCAGGCCGAGACCGACGCGGCACGCGCCCAGGCAGCCGCAGCCGGCCCGCTCGCCCAGGCGGACCGGGACCAGTCCATCCTGATGGAACAGGAGAAGGTGGCCGTGGCCCAGGCCGCACTGAAGGAGCGCCAACTCGACACCGAGGTCCGCCGCCCTGCGGACGCCGAGCGGTACCGGATCGAGACCGCCGCGGAGGCTCAGCGCAACGCCGCGATCTTCGAGGCCGACGCCCGCAAGGCGGCCTCCATCGCCAACGCGGAGGCCGAGGCGGAGAAGGCACGGCTCAGCGGCGTGGGCGAGAAGTCCCGTCGCTCGGCGCTGGCCGAGGCCGAGGCCATCGAGGGCGCCCGACGCGGCGAGGCCGAGAAGGCCCGGCGCGTCGCCGAGGCGGACGCCGTGCGCGCCGAGGGCGAGGCGCAGGCCGCTGCGGTGCTCGCCGTCGGCCAGGCCGAGGCCGAGGCCATGGACAAGCGGGCCGAAGCGTTCGCGCACTACAACGACGCGGCGGTCCTTCAAATGCTGATCGAGGTGCTGCCTGAGATCGCGGAGAGGGTCGCGGCCCCGATGGCCAACATCGAGACCCTCACCGTGGTCTCCACCGAGGGTGCCTCCGCGCTGCCCAAGGCGGTGGCCAGCAACATGCTGCAGACCCTGCAACTGGTGAAGGACACCACGGGCTACGACCTCACCACCGTGCTGGAGGGCTTCACGCAGAAGGAGCAGAGCGCCCAGCCAGTGGAGGGCTAGCCGCCGAGCAGGCCCAGCGCGATGCCGTCGAGGATGTCGGTCTCGCTGACCAGCACCGCTCCCCCGGGCACCCGGCGCGAGATCTCGTCGAGGATCAGGCCACCGGCGCCGAGCACGGCCGCCCGGAGGGGGTGCATGCACGGCTCGGCCGCGGTCTCGGCCGCGGTCTGGGCCAGCCACCGCTCCACGGTGCGCTCGATGTCCGCGCGGCTGAGCAGCGTCTCGTGCACCGCCTGCCGGGAGTACTGCTGAAGCCCCAGGACGGATGCGGCCACGCTGGTGACGGTCCCCGCGACACCGATCGCGGAGGCCAAGGAATCGAAGTCCACTCCCGCACCGTCGAGCAGGCTGCCCACGTGGCGGCGGGCCGCGGCCACCTCATCGGGGGTGGCGGGGTCCGAGGGCATGAGCCGCTCGTTGACCCTCACAGAGCCGACGTCCAGGCTGACCGCGGAGGCGATGGTCGGCCCGTCGTGCACGACGATCAGCTCCGTCGAGCCGCCTCCGATGTCGAAGACGAGCGCCGGTGTGGAGGCCTCGACCCCGCTGAGGACGCCCGTCGTGGACAGCAGCGCCTCCTCGTCGCCCGAGATCACATCCACCTCGACGCCCAGCCGATCGCGGACATTGCGCTCGAACTCCGCCCTGTTGCTGACGTCGCGCGCGGCCGAGGTGGCCACGAAGCGCACCTCGCCCACCTGGTGGCGCTCCATGATGCCCGCGTACTCCTCAAAGATGACGTTCGCCCGGGCGAGCGCATCCGGGTGGAACTCGCCGGTGGCGTCGACGCCCTGCCCCAGGCGCGCGAGCCGCACCTCGCGCGCCAGCTCAACGACCACGCCGTCGGCGTCCTTCCGGAGGATCAGCAAGCGGATCGAGTTGGTGCCGCAGTCGATGGCAGCGACGGTGGTCATGCGTCCTCCTCGAGGCACGGGGTGGTCCAGAACTCGCCCAGCAGCGCGAGCGCCTCGTCGCCGAGGGGATTGACGCCCGGGCCGGCGGCGAGGGCGTGCCCGACCAGCACGTGCAGACACTTGACCCGGGTGGGCATCCCCCCGGCCGAGACGCCGTCGATCTCCTCGACGTGCCCCAGCTCAGCGCGGTCTGCGAGGTAGGCCTCGTGGGCGGCCCGGTATCGGGCCGCCAGATTATCGTCCTCCGCGAGGCGCTGCGTCATCTCCGCCATCAGGCCTGAGGCCTCGAGGGTTGAGCATCCGGCGACGGCGCGCTGGCAGGTGAGGTAGTAGGTGGTGGGAAACGGCGTCCCGGTGGGCAGGCGCGGGTGGGTCTTGACCACTCCGGGCTTACCGCACGGGCAGCGCCACGCCACCCCCGCGACCCCGCGTGGCTCGCGGCCGAGCTGTGCTTCGACCGCGGCGAGGTCCGCCTCTGTGGGCTCGATCATCGACAACGTCTCCTAGCTCTCGGGCTCTGGGCTGGGCGCGACGGTGCGGTCCGGGTCCGCCTTGGGCGCGCTCTCCTCGACGGGCTGGTCCGCGAGGGCCACCGAGCCCCACATCCGCTCCCACCACAACCCGGTGTTCGCGGGGTCTGGGGCCTCGATGCTGGCACCGTCGAGCGGCTGCCCGTCCGCGCCGATCACCCGGTAGCCCACCTCGCCGGGCATCACCCAGCCGAGCCGCACCCGAGCGACGGCGCGCACGTACTCCGGGTCGTTCCAGCGGTTGAGCTTGTCCTCGAGTTCCGCGATCTGCTCCTGCTTGACCGCGATGTCCGCCCGGACGGCGGCGATCTCCTGGGACTGCGCGAAGTACACCCGCAGCGAGTGGGCCAGCACCAACCCCACCCCTGCGACCACGACGAGGAGGATGGCGAGGCGCCAGGTGGCTGACAGCGCCCGTTGCGCGCGCGGCAGCGGACCCGGCTTCGGATCGAGGGCGGCCTTGGCCTCGGTGTCGGGCAGCGGCTCCACGCGCGGGCGCTGCACGCGCTCCCCCGGACGCGCAGTGGTCCGGGCCCGCGGAGTTCCGCGACCCGGACCACTGGTGGTCGGTTTGTTGTTCCGAGGAGTCTGAGGCACTGATCCAGTGTGCCGGATCAGGCCCTCAACTCAGCCCTTGAAACGCGGGAAGGCCGAACGACCGGCGTAGACGGCCGCCTCGTCCAGGTCGTCCTCGATGCGCAGCAGCTGGTTGTACTTGGCCACTCGGTCCGTCCGGGCGGGGGCGCCGGACTTGATCTGGCCGCAGCCCAGGGCGACGGCGAGGTCCGCGATGGTGACGTCCTCGGTCTCGCCGGAGCGGTGCGACATCATGGTGCGGTAGCCGTTGCGGTGGGCGAGGTCCACGGCGTCGATGGTCTCGGTGAGCGATCCGATCTGGTTCACCTTCACCAGCAGCGCGTTGGCGGTGGCGGTGTCGATGCCCCGCTGGATGCGGGTGACGTTGGTGACGAAGAGGTCGTCACCGACGATCTGGACCTTGTCGCCGAGGCGATCGGTCATGGCCTTCCAGCCGTCCCAGTCCTCCTCGTTGAGCGGATCCTCGATGGAGACCAGCGGGTAGGCGTCGACGAGCTCGGCGTAGTAGTCGACCATCTCCTCGGCCGTCTTGGTGGCGCCCTCGAAGGTGTAGCCACCGTCCTCGAAGAACTCGGAGGCGGCCACGTCCAGGGCGAGAGCCACGTCGACGCCGGGCTCGTAGCCGGCCTTCTTGATGGCCTCGAGGATCAGGTCCAGGGCCGCACGGTTGGACTCGAGGTTGGGGGCGAAGCCGCCCTCGTCGCCGAGGCCGGTGTTGAGGCCCTTCTCCTTGAGGACGGACTTCAGCGCGTGGTAGACGCCGGCGCCCATCTCGACGGCCTGAGCGAAGCTCTCGGCGCCGATGGGAGCGATCATGAACTCCTGGATGTCCACGTTGGAATCGGCGTGCGACCCACCGTTGAGGATGTTCATCATGGGGACGGGCAGGATGTGGGCGTTGGGGCCGCCGACGTACTTGTACAGCGGCAGGCCGGCCTCTTCGGCCGCGGCGTGGGCGACGGCCAGGGACACGCCGAGGATGGCGTTGGCGCCGAGCTTGGCCTTGTTGTCCGTGCCGTCGAGCTCCAGCATGGCCATGTCCACCAGCCGCTGCTCGGAGGCGTCGATGCCGAGGATCTCCTCGCCGATCACCTCGGTGACGTTCTGGACGGCGGTGAGGACGCCCTTGCCGCCGAAGCGACCCTTGTCGCCGTCGCGGAGCTCAACGGCCTCAAAGGCGCCTGTGGAGGCACCCGACGGGACGGCGGCGCGGCCGCTCGCTCCCGAATCAAGCTCGACCTCGACCTCGATGGTCGGGTTGCCTCGGGAATCGAGGATTTCGCGGGCCTGGATGAATTCGATGGATGCCATGTGCTCCCTTTCAAGAGTGGTTCTCTTTCGTGGCCCAGCCTAGCTTCCACAGGGTGGGAAGCAGTGGCGGGACGGTTTAACTTTCCGCGCTCCGGACGCGGTTCTCGAGCTCGCGCAGCGCCTCCCTGGCAGCCGCATCGGCGTCGATCCCGTGCGCCTGCGCCCGGGCCACGAGATCCAGGATCCCGCGGCCCACGCTCTGCGCGTCCAACGGCTCGTCCGGCAACTCGACGGGGACCCCATGGGAGCGGCTGCGTGAGATCACCTTGTGAGCGCGGCCGAGCACACTGAGCGATTCGGCGATGCCCTCCAGCGCGGAGGATCGCCCCTTCTCAGCGCGCTTGCGCTCCTCCCAGCTCTGCCACATGTCCTGGGGCACGGCCTCGTCGGCGAACACGTGCGGATGCCTGCGGATCAGCTTGTCCGCGATGCCGGCGGCCACGTCATCGAGGGTGAAGCGACCCTCGTCCTCGGCGATGCGCGCATGGAAGTAGACCTGAAGCAGGAGGTCACCCAGTTCTTCCTGGAGCTCGACGTCGTTTCCGGTCTCGACGGCGTCCACCACCTCGCAGGCCTCCTCGATGAGGTGGTTGAGGAGCGATCGGTGCGTCTGCTCGGCGTCCCAGGGGCATTTGAGCCGCAGCTCGGCCATCACCTGGCGGAGCCGCTCGAGCTCAGAGGTCATGTGGTGCGAGGCTCCGATCAGGAGGGGACCGACATCGAGCCGGTGCCGGTGACGCCCTCGCCCGCCGGGTCCCACTGGCCGTAGCGCGGGTTGAGGTCCACGTCCACGTCTTCGAACATCTGCTGGAGTACTGCGATGTCCGCGTCCTCGCCCAGCTTGGCGACCAGGATCTGCAGCTTCGAGCCCGCCGCCGCGATCCTCGCGCACTCCGGGTCGTTCAGCGCGGGGCTCTCGCCGGCGGTCTCGCGCAGCACGGCGAGCGCCTCTTCGTCGGTGACGGTCTGATCGAGCTCTGCCGCGATCTCCACCGCGACGGCGCCCAGGATCTCAGACATCACCAGCGTGCGGCGATCAACCTGATCCGGGCCGATGCCGACGGACTCACAACTGGCGACGACGCCGTCCACCTGGGCCTCGGAGATGCGCGTGTCCCCCACCTGAACGGCCGTGCTCGGCATGGGGCTGCAGCCGGCGAACAGGGCCGCGGCGGCGACCAGCGGGACAACGCGCTTCAGCAACATGTGTGACCTTTCACCGAACCTTCGACCGTGCCCCAGGGCACCGCGGTCAGCCTAGCGCATCGCCCTCGGCGAGCCCGAGGCCGCCGTCGGCTCAGCCGAACAGCTGGCCCAGCAGCGTGGTGGCCCACGTCAGGTGGTCGCCCTCCGGTTTCGGGACCAGCAGCTGATCCTGGGCCGGCTTGAGCGAGGCGCCCGGATAGAGGCGCTGCAGCCTGATCTGCCGTGATTCGGGCAGGTGGACCGGTGAGAACCGCACCACCTTGCCTTGGGGCACGATCTCCTGGATGCCGTGCGCCCGGGCCAGCATTCGAAGGCGTGCCACGCCGAGCAAGGCCTCGACGGGGGCCGGCGGCTGGCCGTAGCGATCCGTCATCTCGGCGCGCACCGCCTCCAGGTTGGCCTCCGTGCGGATCTCGGCGATCTCCTTGTACATCTCCAGCCGCAACCGCTCCGAGGAGATGTAGTCCTCCGGGAGGTGCGCGTCGATGGGCAGCTCCACGCGCATCTGGGGCTCGGTCTCGGTGTCGTCGCCGCGATAGCTGGCCACGGCCTCGCCCACCATGCGCAGGTACATGTCGAAGCCGACGCCCTCGATGTGCCCGGACTGGTCCTCGCCGAGCAGGTTACCTGCGCCGCGCAGCTCGAGGTCACGCATGGCGATGGCCATCCCGGAGCCGAGGTCCGTGTTGGCGGCCATCGTGGCGAGGCGCTCATGGGAGGCCTCGGTGAGCGGCTTGTCCTGCGGGTAGAGGAAATAGGCGTAGCCACGCTCCCGGGAGCGGCCCACACGCCCGCGAAGCTGGTGCAGCTGGGACAGGCCCAGGGTGTCAGCGCGGTCGATGATGAGGGTGTTGGCGCTCTGGATGTTGAGGCCCGCTTCGATGATGGTGGTGGAGACGAGCACATCAGCCCGGCGCTCCCAGAAGTCCAGCATCACCTGTTCGAGGCGGCTCTCGCTCATCTGGCCGTGGGCGGTGACCACCCGCGCCTCGGGGATGAGTTCGCGGAGGTGGGCGGCCGTCTTCTCGATGGTGCCCACCCGGTTGTGCACGAAGAACACCTGGCCCTCGCGCGCCAGCTCGCGACGGATGGCGGCCTTCACCTGCGCGTCGTCGTGAGGCCCGGCGAAGGTCAGCACCGGGTGCCGCTCCTCGGGCGGGGTGGCGATGACGCTCATCTCCCGGATGCCGGTGATGGCGATCTCCAGGGTGCGCGGGATGGGGGTGGCGGACATCGACAGCACGTCCACGTTGACCCGCATGGCCTTGAGCCGCTCCTTGTGTTCGACGCCGAACCGCTGCTCCTCGTCGATGATCACCAGGCCGAGGTCCTTGAACTGGATCTCCTTGCTGAACAGACGGTGGGTGCCGATCACCACGTCAACCCGGCCCGTGGCCAGGCCGTCGATCACCTTCTTGGACTCGGAGTCGCTCTGGAAGCGGGAGAGTTGCGCCAGGTGCACCGGGAAGCCTGCGAAGCGCGAGGCGAAGGTCTGGTAGTGCTGCGTGACCAGGAGGGTGGTGGGCACCAGCACCGCCACCTGCTTGCCGTCCTGAACTGCCTTGAAGGCGGCCCGGACGGCGATCTCCGTCTTGCCGTATCCCACGTCGCCGCAGATCAGCCGGTCCATGGGGATCAGCTTCTCCATGTCCGACTTCACCTCGGTGATGGCGGCGAGCTGATCCGGGGTCTCGACGAAACTGAAGGCGTCCTCCAGCTCCCGCTGCCACACGTTGTCCGGCCCGAACGCATAGCCCTTGGTGGCCTGCCGGGCCGCGTACAGCTTGATCAGCTCGGCGGAGATCTCGCGTACGGCCGAGCGCGCCTTGGCCTTGCGCTTGGTCCAGTCCCCACCGCCCATCTTGTCCAGTGCGGGCGCCTCGGAGCCGACGTAGCGGCTGAGCTGGTCCAGCTGGTCCATCGGCACGTAGAGCCGGTCCCCGGGATGCCCTCGCTTGCTGGGCGCGTACTCGACGACGAGGTAGTCGCGGACCGCGCCCTGGACGGTGCGCTGCACGAGTTCGACGAACCGGCCCACGCCGTGCTGCTCGTGCACGACGGGATCCCCGGACTTCAGCTCCAGTGGAGCGATCGCGGCCTTGCGTCGGGCGGGGAGCTTGCGTTCCGTCCGGTCGGTGACCGTCTGGCCCGTCAGCTCGGCGGCGGTGATCACCTCGAGCTTCGCCTCGTCGGCGCGCCAGCCCTGGCGCAGCGACGACGTCACCACGGCGACGCGGGCAGGGGTGGGCGGCTTCTCGAGGTCGTCGAGTGAGGCGGGGATTCCGGCCTCATCCAGCACCTCGATCATGCGGGCCGCCAACCCGCGACCCTCGACGCAGAGGATCACGCCCCAGCCGTCGGCGAGCTTGGCCGAGATGTGGCGGGTGGCCACCTCGGTGTCTCCGTGGAAGGACTCCGTGGTGGTCACCTTGATGGTGCGGGAGTGCACCGAGTCGGCGTCGAAGGCGTGCGGCTCGTCGTCGGCGGCGAACGGAGACAGGGACCACCAGCGGTGCCCGATCGCCAACGCGTGCTGCCGCACGTCGGAGAGGCCCCAGTAGGCGGAGGCACCCAGGTCCACGGGAGACTTCCCGCCGCCGGCCGCGGCCGCCCAACTGGCCTCCAGGAACTCCTGGCTGGTCTGGACGAGCTCCGCGGCGCGCGCCCGGATCAGTTCGGGCGAGCTGGCGAGGATCAGCGAGCCCTTCGGCAGCACGTCGACGAGCAGCTCGAGGCCGTCCACGAGCACCGGTGTGAGCGCCTCCATGCCCTCGACGGCCTGGCCCTCCGCGATGCGCCCCAGCATGTCCCCGAGCTCGGGGTGTTCGGCGGCCAGCCGCTTGGCGCGGGCCCGCACCGCCGTCGTGAGGAGGAGCTCGCGGCAGGGCGGCGCGATCACCGACGATGCCGTCTCGCCGGTCGAGCGCTGGTCCGCGACGGTGAAGGAGCGGATGTCGTCCACGTCGTCGCCGAAGAAGTCCACCCGGACGGGATGCTCGGCGGTGGGCGGGAAGATGTCCACGATGCCGCCGCGGACGGCGAACTCTCCGCGGCGCTCCACCAGATCAACGCGGCTGTAGGCGGCGCCCGCAAGGTCCGCCAGCAAGGTCGAGAGGGGGTACTCCTCCCCGACGACGATCCGCACCGGCGCCATGTCCGCCAGCCCCTTGACCTGGGGTTGGAGGATGGATCGGATGGGGGCGACGACCACCTTCGGCGGGGGCTGCTCGCCCTTGCCGGCGAGGCGGCGGAGCACGGCGAGGCGGCGCCCGACCGTGTCCGCTCTGGGCGACAGCCGCTCGTGGGGCAGGGTCTCCCAGGCGGGGTAGTAGGCCACCGCGTCCTCGCCGAGCAACCCGCCCAGCTCTGTGGTCACCTGCTCGGCCTCGCGGTAGGTGGAGGTGATCATCAGCACCGTCTGGCCGGACTCCTCAGCGATGGCGGCGGTCAGCAGCGGGAAGAAAGGCGTCACTGCCGTGACGTCGAGCGCGGTGACACCCGAGCGGCGCGAGTCCGCGAGGGTGGCCGCAAGGGCGTGGTCGCGCTCGAGTGCGGTCAGTAATCCGGGGAACTTCACGCGATCATCCTTGCACCGGGTTTCAAGAGTTGAAGCGGTTCTGCGTGGCGACGAGGCCCTCGCGCACCAGTAGCTCCACGGCGTCGGCGGCGACGGCCGCGTCCACCCGGAGGCCCTCGAGGTCTGCCGGCTTCATCTTCGCCAGCACCCAGGCGGCCGCGTCCTGCCTGCCCGGCGCCCGGCCGATGCCGACGCGCACCCGGTAGAAGTCGCCCGTGCCGAGGTGGGCGCGGATGGATTTGAGCCCGTTGTGCCCGTTGTCCCCGCCGCCGATCTTGACGCGCAGGCGGCCGGGTTCCAGGTCCAGCTCGTCGTGGATGGCGATCACGTGAGAGGGCTTGATCTTGTGGAACGCCGCGACGGCCTTGACCGCGGACCCGGAGTCGTTCATGTACGTGGTGGGCCTGGCCAGCACCAACTTGACGGGCGACGGCCCCGGGAGGGTCAGCGTCGCCAGCTCGGCGCGCATCCGGGAGTGGGAGGAAAAGGAGGAACCGTAGCGGTCCGCGAGGTCCGCTACGGCCCAGAACCCGACGTTGTGCCGGGTGGCCTCGTAGGTCGGGCCCGGGTTGCCGAGCCCGACCACGAGGTAGGTGGAATCGGTCACTCGGCCGCGACGGCGCCCTCAGCGGCAGCAGCCTCGGGCTCGTCGCCGAGGTCCTGCACCGGCGCCTGGCCGACGCTGACCACCACGACGTCCAGCGCGACGGCCGCCTCGACGCCCTCAGGCAGCGGGATGTCCCCGACAGTCAGGTGCGAACCGGAGGAGAGGCCCTCGATCGAGACGACGAACTCGGTGGGGATGCTGGCGGCCGGGGCCAGGACGCTCAGGTTGTTGAGCTCGTGGTTGACCAGGGTGCCGCGCTCGGCCTCGCCGGTGAACGTCAGCGGGACGTCGACCGTGACCTTCTCGCCCGCCTTGATCAGCACGAGATCGATGTGATCGATGGAGTGCAGGATGGCGTGGCGCTGGACCTGCTTGGGCAGCGCGAGGAACGGCGTCTTGTCGCCCTCCACCGTGATCTGGAGCAGCACGTTGGGCTGACGCAGCGCGAGGAAGGTCTCCCGGGCCGGCAGCGCGAGGTGCACGGGATCGGTGCCGTGACCGTAGAGGACGGCGGGGGTGGATCCGGCGCGGCGGAGCCTGCGCGAGGCGCCCTTGCCGAACTCGGTGCGGGTGGTGGCGGTCAGGTTGACATCTGCCATGGTGAATCTCCTCAAGCTGTGGATATCTGCGCGTGCGGGCGCCGAGCGAGGAAAAGAGCTAGTCGATCACGGACCCTGGGGGTCCCTCGCCAGGCAGCCCGCCAAGCTTACCCCAGCCGCTCCGGGGCGCGCCAATCGGATCTACAGGACGAACTGGTTGGGGCGGGGGGCCTCGAAGCTCTTGCTGCCGCGATACATCTCCACCGATTCGCGCAGCGCCGTGAGGAAGTAGGGCGGGAAGTCCATGCCCTTCTCGTTGGCCCACAGCAGCTTCGCCTCGAGGCGCCCGATCTCGCGCGCGTAGATCTCGATCTCGGCGTCGATGCCGAGCTCGGCCATCACACCGCCGAACTCCTGCTGGTAGTACTTCACGTAGTCGACACCCACCATCGTGAACGATTTCGAGCGCAGCAGCCGCGCCACCTGCACCTGCCAGGGCTTGAGCTCATCGTCCTGCACCATCTTCTCGGCGCTCATCCTGTAGAACGCGAAGTGCCCGGGCTCCTGCTGCTTGATGGGGTGGATGATCGTCTCGGCGATGGCCGTCTCCCCCATGCGGGTGAGCTCCTTGATCAGCGACGAGTAGGCCAGCACCGCCTGCCGCTCTGTCGACGCGCCGGTCAGGTAGTAGAGCATGCGCGAGATGTCGTGGATGGGCTCCCAGTGCGCGAGCGCGCCGAGCAGCTTCATCCGGAGCGGGATGCTCATGAAGGGCTCCTGCGGCTCCATCCCGAGGTCGCCTTGAAGCTGATCCAGGAGGTAGCCGTGGGCCATCTCCTGGTCGTACCAGACGTCCTGATAGAAGATGCGGTCTACCTCGCTGACGTTCGGCAGTACGGTCAGGAGCTCCAGGACGTTGCGGTCCACCTCGAGCTCGACGCGGGCCAGGTAGTCGATGACGTGGGCGAACCGGGTGCGGACCAGCTCCGGGTTGCGCACGGTGCGGTCCGCGGAGGCGAGTTGGATGGGCGGGTGCTTGTCCCCCAACTGGAGCACGAAGGCCCGAAGCGATGCGTCTGTGATCTTCGCGGCCATGGCAGCCTCCCCTCGCTATCGACTCAAGCATGGCCCATCTCCCCAAGTGGGATGCCGTCTCGTCCACCGTGTGGGCCGGCGTCAGCGGGCCAGCGCAGCCGTGGACGAACGCTCGATCAGCTCCGGCCTGATCACGTGACGTGTCGGCGGGCGAGCGGGGTCGGCCAACTCGTCGAGCAGGATCTGGGCCCCGACGGACCCCATCTCGTCGCCGTGCTGGGCGACGGTGGTGAGCGTCACGGGGCCACCCCAGGCGTTGATGTTGGCGTCGCAGCCCATCACCAGCACCTCACCGGGCACCGGCACGCCCCCGGCCGCCAGAACCTGGATGATGGCCATGCCGGTGAGGTCGGCCACGCACACGACACCGTCAGGGCGCAGCTGAGGATCCATGGCCAGCAGCTGACGCCCGGCGACGATGCCACCCGCGATCTGCAGATCGCTGGTCTTGATGTCGAGCAGGTCGACGGCCTGCGACTCCGCGACCGCCCGGGCGACGCCCCGCCGACGCTCGTCGGCCGGCTGGAGCGATTCGGGGACCCCGACGAAGGCGAGGCGGCGGCAGCCACGGCCGATCAGATGGCTGGCCGCGAGGTAGCCCACGTGCTCGTTGTCCACCAGGACCGTGGACCACGAGGCACCCGGTGTGTCGTGGTTGAGGACGACGACGCGTCGGCCGTGGGAGCCGAGCCGATCGATGTCATCGTCGGGGTCGAACTGGGGCGCCAACAGGATGCCTGCCACCCGCGTCTCGTCGAAGTAGTCCAGATGCTCGCGCTGCTGGCGCTGGTCGGTGTCGGAGTCGGTGATCACCAGTTGGTGGCCCCGCTCCCGAATGGTGGCCTGAGCGCCTCTGGCGATGTCCACGAAGAGGCTGTTGCTGAGGTCGAACACGTTGAGCCCGATGGTGTGCGAGGTAGCCCCGACGAGGGAGCGGGCATTGAGGTTGCGCACGAAGCCGAGGCGGGTGATCGCGGCCTGCACCCGCTCGACGGTCTCCGGTCGGCAACCCTGCGGCTTGTTGAGCACGTTGGACACCGTGCCGAGAGAGACGCCCGCCTCGCGGGCGACGTCGTTCATGCTGGGCAGGCGCCCCCCGGCGCGCGGATTCATAGGCAGCAATGTAGGCGCTCCGAAGATGAAACGCTCCATTCGCCGCGAAACGGAACCCAGAACAGGGCTTGACGAACTCCTCCCCTCGGGCCACCATAAGATGAAACGTTTCACGAAGAAGCGTCAGTCTCAACGTCGAGGAAGCAGATGACCACCACCACACGACTCCGAGTCGAGAACCGCCCCGTCTCCCCCACTGTCCTGGGCCTGGGCGATCCCACCCCCCGCCTCTCCTGGCAGGTCACCGACGCCCCCGACGGCTGGGCGCAGTCCGCGTACGCCGTCGAAATCCAGAGAGAAGACTCCGCCACGGTTCACGAGACCGAGTCCGCCGAGCAGCTGTTCGTCGCCTGGCCGCAGGCGCCGCTCACCTCTCGCGAGCGTGTGGTCGTGCGCGTGCGGGCACAGGGCGCTGACGGCGAGTGGGCCGCCTGGAGCGAGCCGGTGGCCGTCGAGGCCGGGCTCCTCGAGACCACCAACTGGCAGGCCCGGTTCATCTCCCCCGCGACCCTCGGTGGCATCCTCACCCCGGCACCCCTGCTCACCACCGAGTGGGACCTCCCCAGCGAGATCGTCAGCGCACGCCTCCATGTGACGGCGCACGGCCTCTACGAGATGAGCCTCAACGGTGAGCGCGTCGGCGACGAGTACCTCGCGCCCGGCTGGACCACCTACAGCCACCGCCTGCGCTACCAGACCCACGACGTCACCGACCTGCTGCACGAGGGCGCCAACGACGTGCGCGCACTGCTCGGCAACGGCTGGTTCCGCGGGCGGCTCACCTGGGGCAACCGGCGTGCGCTGTACGGAGACAGGCTCTCCCTCCTCGCCCAGCTCGAGGTGGTCACCGCCGACGGCACCCGGCACATCCTCGGCACCGACGACACCTGGCGCGCCCACACCTGGCGCGTCCTCGCCGACGACATCTACGACGGCTGCACCACCGATCTGCGGATCACCGAGCCCCAGGGCGACGACGCCGTCGAGATTGTCGACGCCGACCTCAGCCTGCTGGTGGCCCCCGACGGCCCGCCCGTGCGCGTCACCGAGGTGGTGGCAGCCCAGAAGACGTGGCGCTCCCCGTCGGGCGCCCTTCTCGTCGACTTCGGCCAGAACGTCGTCGGCTGGGTCCGCCTCATCGTGCGCGCGGAGTCCGGCCGCGAGGTGATCGTCACCCAGGCGGAGGTGCTCGAGCACGACGAGCTGGGCATCCGCCCTCTCCGCACCGCCAAGGCCACCGACACCTACTACCTCGCCGGCACCGGCGACGAGGTGCTGGAGCCCACCTTCACGTTCCACGGCTTCCGCTACGCCCGCGTCGACGGCGTCGAGGAGGCCGAGATCGTCTCCGCCGAGGCCGTGGTCATCCACAGCGACATGGAGCGCACCGGCTGGTTCGACTCCTCCCACGAGCTCCTCAACCGGCTGCACGAGAACGTGGTGTGGGGCATGCGCGGCAACTTCGTCGACGTGCCCACCGACTGCCCGCAGCGCGACGAGCGCCTCGGCTGGACCGGCGACATCCAGGTGTTCACCCCCACAGCCGAGTTCCTCTACGACAGCACCGGCTTCCTTCGCTCCTGGCTCCGCGACCTCGAGGCCGACCAGTTCGACGACGGCGGCGTGCCGATCGTGGTGCCCAACGTCCTCGGCGGCATGGTGGCCACCGCCTGGGGCGACGCCGCGGCGATCGTGCCCACCGTGCTGCACGAGCGCACCGGCGACGAGGCCGTCCTGGCCCGCCAGCTGCCGAGCATGCGCCGCTGGGTGGAGTTCCTGGACAACGCCGCCGGCGAGGACGGCGTCTGGTCCGGGGGCTTCCAGTTCGGCGACTGGCTGGACCCGACGGCGCCGCCGGAGGAACCCGCCCGCGCCAAGGCGGACCCGGACGTCGTGGCCACCGCCCACGTCTACCGCAGCGCCGACTTCACGGCCCGAGCCGCGGCCATCGTGGGTGACGCCGACACCGAGGCCTACGCCCGTTCCGTGGCAGACCGGGCCCTGGCCGGCTTCCGGCGCGAGTTCGTGACCCCGGGTGGCCGCATCCTCAGCGACGCCCAGACCGTCTACGCGATGGCGCTGGTGTTCGACCTCCTGGAGACAGACGAGCAGCGCGCCGCGGCCGCCTCCCGGCTGGCCGACCTGGTGAGGGTCTCGGGCTTCCGGATCTCCACCGGCTTCGTGGGCACCCCGTTGGTGACCGACGCCCTGGCCGATGCCGGCCACGTCGAGACGGCCTACCGCCTGCTGCTGCAGACGGGCTGCCCCTCCTGGTTGTACCCGGTGACCATGGGCGCGACCACCATCTGGGAGCGCTGGGACTCGATGCTGCCCGACGGCACCATCAACCCCGGCGAGATGACCTCGTTCAACCACTACGCCCTGGGCGCGGTGGCGGACTGGCTGCATCGCACCGTCGCGGGCCTCGCCCCCGCCGCACCCGGCTACCGCCGGATCCGCATCGCGCCGCGCCCCGGCGGCGGCCTCACCCACGCCTCCGCCCGCCACCTGTCGCCCTTCGGCGAGATCGCGGTGGGCTGGAAGCGTGAAGGCGACGACGTGGTGGTCTCCGCCAGGATCCCCGCGGGCGTGACGGCCGAGGTGGACCTGCCTGGTGTCGCCGTCGAGGCGGGTTCCGGCACGCACGAGTGGCGCGTCAGCTTGCCCGAGCCGACGTACGGCCCGCCCGCGACCGTGCGCGACCTCATGGACGATCCCGCCCGATGGGACCGCTTCGTGGAAGGCACCATCGCAGCGCCCCTGCGGGGCATGGTGCACTTCACCGACGAGGCCTCAGTGGCCGACCGGATGGCTGCGCACCTCGAGGACCGTGTGGAGGTCCTGGTGGACGCCTTCACCCTTGGCGGCAGCGACGGCGGTCGGGACGAGATCCTGGCCGTGGTTCGGGAGAGCCTGACCTGACGAAACCCAGTTGGTTACGGCCGACGCTCTCCGGCGTCGGCCGTGACCAAACTGAGACCTGGAACCCCTTGACAGGGAGACCAGCAACATTTTAACCTTTCAACATGCGGATGAAACGTTTCATCTGATTGAGTCCAACGGAGGCCAACCTGCTGCAGTTCTCCTGGCCCGAGCAGATCGTGCTGTGGGAGAACATCGTCACGGTCATCCAGACCCGGGACTTCATGCTCATCATCGCGTTCATCAACTCCACCATCCTCACCGTGGCCAGCGTCACGCTGATGGTGATCTTCGGCGCGATGATCGCCTACGTGCTCCAACGCCGCAAGAGCTGGCTGAACCCGTGGATCAACGGCCTCGTGCTGGCCGGCCTCATCATCCCGCCCGCCGTCGTCCCCACCATCTGGGTGATGCAGACGCTCGGGATCTTCAAGACGCTGCCCGGCCTGATCCTCATCGAGGTGGCGTTCGGACTGTCGTTCACCGTCCTCATGATGCGGGCGTTCATCGCCGGCATCCCGAAGGAGATCGACGAGGCGGCCATCGTCGACGGCGCCGGGCCGATGCGGCTGTTCTTCCAGGTGGTCCTCCCGCTGCTCCGGGGCGTCATCGTCACCGTCGTGGTGGTGCAGTCGGTGTTCGTGTTCAACGACTTCCAGAACCCGCTCTACTTCCTCCCGGGGGATCAGAACGCGACGGTGCAGCTGACGCTGTTCAACTTCCAGAGCCAGTTCAACACGTCCTACAACCTGCTGTTCACCAACATCCTGCTCATCACCATTCCGCCGCTGATCATGTACATCTTCTTCCAGCGCCAGATCGTGGCCGGGATGACATCGGGAGCGGTGAAGGGATGACCATCGCGACGGGGTCGTCGTCGCGGCGCCCTCGTCGTCCGCGGCCCGAGGGGGGTCGGCGCGTAAAGTATGCGCAGCCCCCCGAATCCGAACGGAGTCCGGTGAACCATCCGCGCCTCAGCATGCGTGACGTGGCCGAGATGGCGCGCGTGTCCATCGGCACCGTGTCCAACGTCATCAACAACCCCGAGCGGGTACTCCCGGCAACCCGTGAGCGCGTGGAGGAGGCTATCCGCCACCTTGGCTGGGCGCCCAATCAACAGGCTCAGGCGCTGCGGGCCGGGAAGAGCAAAGTAATCGGGCTGGCCGTGATGGACGTGGCCAACCCGTTCTTCGCCGACGTCCTGCGCGGCGCCCAGGGCAGGCTGGAGGAGGCGGGCTACGCGGCCACCATCGGTGACTCGGACAACCGCCCTGAGCGGGAGGCCTCCGCGCTGCGCTCGTTCCGGGACCAGCGGGTCCGGGGCGTGATCCTCGGGCCGATCGGCGCCACGCCACCAGAGGTCGACGCCCTGCTCCAGGCGCGCATCCCCACAGTGCTGGTGGACCGGGCCCACGGCGGGACAGGCTGCACCGTCGGCGTCGACGACGTGGCGGGCGGGCGGATCGCGGCCGAGCATCTCATCGCCCAGGGGCACACGGCGCTCGCCTTCGTCGGCGGCCCCTCATCGCTGGCGCAGGTCCGGGACCGTCGCGAGGGCGCCGAGCTGGCGTCCTCGGAGGCCGGGGTCAGCTTCCTGGCCGTCTCCGTCGACGCCCTGGACTTCGCGTCGGGCCGTGCGGCGGCGGAGCAGCTGGCGCTGCTGTCGGCCACGGAGCGCCCCACGGGGATCTTCTGCGCCAACGACATGATCGCGATCGGGCTCCTGCAGGGCCTGGTGGCGGCCAGGATCAGAGTCCCGCACGACGTGGCCATCGTCGGCTACGACGACATCGACTTCGCCGCCGCCGCGGCCGTGCCGCTGTCCTCCGTGGCGCAGCCGAGGCGCGAGCTCGGGTCCTCCGCGGCAGAACTCCTGCTGCAGGAGCTGGAGGACCAGGACCACGGCCGCCCGCACGAGCACCGCACGATCACCTTCACCCCCACCCTGGTAGCCCGGGCATCAAGCGTCTCGTAGTACCCCCGGCGTTGACCCCACACCCACAGAGTTGTATCGTTTCAATCAATCGCCTGAAACGATTAAAGCGCGAGGAGGCGCCCACCATGATCAGCACCATCAGCAAGCAACTCGAGGACCAGGTCATCGAGGTCCCGTCGTGGGCCTACGGCAACTCGGGCACCCGGTTCCGCGTGTTCGGCACCCCCGGCACCCCCCGAACCATCCAGGAGAAGCTGGCCGACGCCGCCCAGGTGAACCTGTACACCGGCCTGTCGCCGAAGGTCGCCCTGCACTACCCCTGGGACAAGGTCGAGGACTGGAGCGCGCTCAAGACCTACGCCGCCGATCTGGGCGTCGAGCTCGGCACGGTGAACTCCAACACGTTCCAGGACGAGGCCTACAAGTTCGGCAGCCTCGCCCACAACGACCCAAAGGTCCGCCAGATGGCGATCGACCACCACCTCGAGTGCCTGGGCATCATGACCGAGATCGGCTCGCAGGACCTCAAGATCTGGCTCGCGGACGGCTCCAACTACCCCGGCCAGGGCGACATCCGCCGTCGTCAGGACTGGTTGGCAGACTCCCTGGCCAAAATCTACAGCCAGCTCGGCGCGGAGCAGCGCCTGGTGCTGGAGTACAAGTTCTTCGAGCCGGCCTTCTACCACATGGACGTGCCGGACTGGGGCACCTCCTACGCGCACGTCAACGCGCTCGGCGACCGCGCGCTGGTCTGCCTCGACACGGGCCACCACGCGCCTGGCACCAACATCGAGTTCATCGTCGCCCAGCTGCTGCGCCTCGGGAAGCTCGGCTCGTTCGACTTCAACTCGCGCTTCTACGCCGACGACGATCTCGTGGTGGGCGCGGCCGATCCGTTCCAGCTGTTCCGCATCCTCTGGGAGGTGCGCCGCGGCGGCGGTCTCGACCCGGCCAACGGCGTGGCGTTCATGCTGGACCAGTGCCACAACGTCGAGGACAAGATCCCCGGCCAGATCCGCTCCGTGCTCAACGTCCAGGAGATGACGGCCCGCGTGCTGCTCGTCGACGCCGACGCCCTGCAGGACGCCCAGGACTCCAACGACGTCCTCGGCGCCAACGCCATCATGATGGACGCCTTCTACACCGACGTGCGGCCCATGCTGGCCGAGTGGCGCGAGTCGCGGGGGCTGGCCGGCGACCCCATGAAGGCGTTCGCCGATTCGGGCTACCTCGCCAAGATCGCTGAGGAGCGCGTGGGCGGGGCTCAGGCGGGCTGGGGAGCCTGATGCCGAAGCAGTCCGTCATCGCGGTGGACCTCGGCGCGACGAGTGGCCGGGTGGTGCTGGCCACGTTCGCCGAGGGTCGCGTCTCGCTGAACGAGGTGCACCGCTTCTCCACCGCCGCCCGCCAGACCGACGACGGGCTCCGGCTCGACGTGGTGGCGCTTTTCGACGAGATCCAGGCGGGCATCGGCCGCGCGATGGAGGCCGCCCCGGACGGGGTGGCCGCGCTCGGCATCGACTGCTGGGCCGTCGACTACGGGCTCATCGGCGATGACGGACTGCTCGAACTCCCCTTCAACTACCGCGACCCCCGCACCGAGCGCGGCCGCGCCCTCGTGCGCGAGCGGATCAGCGAGGAGGAGCTGTACTCCCGCGTCGGCCTGCAGGACGTGCCGTTCAACACGGTCAACCAGTTGGCCGACGACGAGGCTGCCGGCCGGCTGGACCGCGCCACACGGTTCCTCCTCCTCCCCGACCTGCTCGGCTACTGGCTGACAGGCAAGGCGGTCGCGGAGCGCACCAACGCGTCGACCACCGCCCTGCTCGACCCCCTGACCGGCCAGTGGGACTGGGACCTGATCGAGCGCCTGGGCCTCCCCCGCCGGATCTTCGCCGACGTGGTCGAGCCGGGCGCCGTCGTCGGTCCGATCACGACGGGTCCGGCCGCCGGCGTGCCGCTGGTGGCCGTCGGCTCGCACGACACTGCCTCCGCCGTCGTCGGCGCACCGCTGGAGGCCGACGACGTGTTCATTTCGTCGGGCACCTGGTCCCTCGTCGGCATGGAGCTCGACGCGCCGATCCTGACCGAGGAGTCGCGGCAGGCCAACCTCACCAACGAGGGCGGCGTGGACGGCACCGTCCGCTACCTCAAGAACGTGATGGGGCTGTGGATCCTGTCCGAGGCGGTCCGCACCTGGGCGGCGTCCGGCCGCGAGTACGCGGTCCCGGACCTGGTGGAGGCCGCCCGCGCCGTCACCGACGCCCCGCACTTCGACGCCACCCACCCCAGCCTCCTCCCACCTGGCGACATGGTGAGCAGGGTCAAGGCGCTGGCCGGCGGCGACGGGCGGCTCGAGGACCCCGCTGTGTTCACGCGCGCCCTCATCGAGTCCCTGGCTGATGCCTACGCCGGCGTGATCTCCGAGCTCGCTGCGATCACCGGCCGCTCCCCGCGCCGCGTCGTCGTGGTGGGCGGGGGTAGCCAGAACAGGCTGCTCGCGCAGCGCACTGCCGACCGCACATGCCTTCCCGTCTCGGCCGGCCCCGTCGAGGCCACCGCACTCGGCAACTGCCTGATCCAGGCCCGCTCCGTCGGCATCCTCTCCGGCTCCCTCTCAGACCTCAGAAAGACCGTGATGGCTTCCACCACCGTGACCCAGTTCCTTCCCCGCCCCGAGCTCGAGCTCGCCGAGATCACCGCGCTGTCCCACGAGTTCGGCGCGAATCCCGCATTCACCCGCGCGGGCGGCGGCAACTCGTCGGCGAAGGCCGACGGCGTGCTGTGGATCAAGCCGAGCGGCGTCTCGCTGGCCTCGATCACCGCCGAGGACCTGGTGCCGCTGGACATGCAGGTGCTGCTGAATTCCCTCGACGCCCCGGACCCCGACCCGAGCCTTGGCGACCCGGTCAACCACATCGCCGGGCTCGCCCGCCGCGACGACGGCCCCCGCCGTCCGTCGGTGGAGATCCTGTTTCACGCGCTTATCCCGGACACCTACGTGTTCCACACGCACCCGCTGCTGATCAACGCCATCACCTGCAACGCCGACGGCGAGCACCTGACTGCCGAGATGTTCGGCAACGACGTGCTCTGGGTGTCCTACGTGGACCCCGGCCTTCCGCTTGCCCGCGAGATCGCGGCGCGGCGCGAGGACTTCACCTCACGCACCGGCCAGCCGGCGCCCAAGGCGACGTTCCTCATGAACCACGGCCTCATCGTCGCCGGCGACAACCCGGACGACGTGCGTGCCGAGAGCTATCGGATCCTTGCCAGGATCGAGGAGGCGGTGGCGTCGGCGTCCGCCGACGAGCCCTCGACTCCGTCCGGTGCGGACCTGGGCGCCGTCGCGGAGGCGTTCCGCGCGGCCCTGGGCGCGGTGGCTGTGGCAACCGACGAGGGCGGCATCGCCCGCAGCTTCCCGGCCACCGAGGCCGGTGCGCGGTTCCTCGTCGAGGGCCCGCTGATCCCGGACCAGATCGTCTACGCCGGTTCGTTTCCGCTCGTGGTGACCACTGCCGACGAGCTGCCGGGCGCGCTGGCCGCGTTCCGCGAGGCGCGCGGGGTGGACCCGGTGATCGTGGTGGCGCCCGGCGCCGGCGTGGCCGCGGTCGGCGACTCCGAGAAGTCCGCCACCACGGCGCTGCAGGTCTATGTCGACGCCCTGACCGTGGGCCGTGCCGCGACCGCACTGGGCCGCGTGCGGGCCCTCAACGAGGCGGAGCGCCGCTTCATCGAGACCTGGGAGGCCGAGGCGTACCGACAGCAGGTGGCCAAGGCCTGACGGCGCCCTCGCGGCGACGCGGCGGACGAAACTACGAGACGCCCCCGAAGAGCGAGGTGACCGAGCCGTCGAGGAACACCGCGTTGATGGCCTTGGCGATCAACGGAGCGATGGACAGCACCGTCAGGTTGTTGATGGTCTGCTCCGTGCGGATGGGCAGCGTGTTGGTCACGATGATCTCCGAGACGTTCGCGCCGTTGAGCCGCTCGACCGCGGGGCCGGAGAAAATGGCGTGCGTTGCGGCGGTGATCACCTTGGACGCACCCCGGTCATGCAGGGCCTGGGCTGCCTGCGCGATGGTGCCGGCCGTGTCGATCATGTCGTCGACCAGCAGGCACACCTTGCCCTCGACATCGCCCACCACCTCATGCACGGCCACGGTGTTGGCCTTGTCGTGGTCACGCCGCTTGTGGACGATGGCCAGCGGGGTGCCGAGCACGTCGGTCCACATGTCGGCCAGCCGCACCCGGCCGGCGTCGGGGGAGACCACGCACATGTTGCCCACGTCGTAGTTCTTCTTGACGTAGTCCGAGAGCACTGGCAGCCCCCACAGGTGGTCGACGGGGCCATCGAAGAAGCCCTGGATCTGGGCGGCGTGGAGGTCTACGGACATGATCCGGTTGGCGCCTGCAGCCTTGTACAGGTCCGCGACGAGCCGCGCCGAGATGGGCTCGCGGCCGAGGTGCTTCTTGTCCTGGCGCGCGTACGGGTAGAAGGGCGCCACCACCGTGATCCGCTTGGCGGAGGCCCGCTTGAGCGCGTCCACCATGATGAGCTGCTCCATCAGCCACTCGTTGACCGGCGCGGTGTGGGACTGGATGACGAAGGCGTCGCAACCGCGCACGGACTCCTCGAAGCGGACGTAGATCTCGGAGTTGGCGTAGGTGAGCGCCCGCGTGGGCACGATGGGCTCGTCCATCAGGGTGGCCACCTCCTGCGCCAGCTCGGGGAAGGCCCGCCCACTGAAGAGCATGAGGTGCTTGTTGTTCTTGGCGATCTGGGACACGTCGATCAGGCCTTCTTCTTCGCTCGGGACTCCAGCACAGCCGGGTGGATGCTGCCGTCGTGCTCGGCCGCCGCGGCGGCCGCCTTCGAACCAGGACGGCGATCGGCCGTCCAGCCGTCGATGATGCGCTGTCTGCCGCGCGCCAGCGCGAGGCTGCCGGCCGGCACGTCATCGGTGATCGTGGAGCCGGCGCCCACCAGGGCACCCGCCCCGATGTCCACCGGTGCGACGAGCACCGTGTTGGAGCCGACGAAGGCGTTGCGCCCCACGTGGGTGGTGGACTTGTACACCCCGTCGTAGTTGGCGAAGATCGTGCCGGCGCCGATGTTGACGCCCTCGTCGATGACGGCGTCGCCCGCGTAGGTGAGGTGCGGCACCTTGGCGCCGTCGCCGATCACCGCGTTCTTGGTCTCCACGAAGGTGCCGATCTTGCCGCCCTTGCCCAGTTCGGTGCCGGGCCTCAGGTACGCGAACGGGCCGACGGTGGCGTTCTCGCCGATCACGGCGAAGGACCCGTGCGTGCGGATCACCTCGGCGCCGGGGCCCACCTCGACGTCCATGAGTGTGGTGTCCGGGCCGATGATGGCGCCCTCCCCCACCGTCGTGGCCCCTTGGAGGATGACGCCGGGCATGAGCACGACGTCTCGGGCGAGGTCCACGTCCACGTCGATCCACGTGCTGGACGGGTCAACCATGGTGACCCCCGCCATCATCCACGCGTCGCGGATCCGGCGGTTCATTTCGAGGTTGATCCGGGCCAGTTGGACGCGGTCGTTGACTCCCTCGGTCTGCCACACGTCATCGATGAGGTGGGCGCCCACGCGCTGCGAGCGTGAGTGGGCGTAGGTGAGCACGTCGGTGAGGTACTGCTCGCCCTGGGCGTTGTCGGTGGTGAGTGAGGCGAGGCCCTCGCGGAGCGTGGCAGCGTCGAAGACATAGATGCCGGAGTTGATCTCGTCGATGGCGCGCTGCTCGTCGGTGGCGTCCTTGTGCTCAACGATCCCGGTCACCGCGTCCCCGTCGCGGATGATGCGGCCGTAGCCGGTGGGGTCCTCGACGCGCGCGGTCAGCACCGTGACCGAATGGTGATGGGCGCGGTGCACGGCCACCAACTGGCGGAGGGTGTCTCCCGTCAGCATCGGCACGTCCGCGTAGGTGACCACCACGTCGCCCTCCAGCTCACCGAGACCCGCGAGCCCGCAGGCGACGGCGTGCCCGGTGCCCAGCTGGTCGTCCTGGACCGCCGTGGTGACCGCCTCGGAGAGCTTCTCGAGGTGGTCAGAGACCTGTTCGCGCAGGTGCCCCACCACCACGACGAGGTGCGCCGGGTTGAGCGCGGCGGCCGCGGAGACGGCGAAGCTCAGCATCGGCTTGCCCCCCACCTCATGGAGCAGCTTCGACTTGGCGGACTTCATGCGGGTCCCGCCGCCTGCGGCGAGGACGACTACGGCCGCGACGGGCGCGAGGTCGCTGTCAGTGGTGGACACGGGTGTTTCTCCTTCGGTCGCCGACCGCGAGCTCCCCCCGGGGCTCACCCGGTCAAAATACCAGCCCCGCGCCCGCCACTGCGCGGACTCCGGGCGGGCCGTCCTTGAAACCGTTATCAGAGATGTGGTTGACTGGCCGCGACCGCGCGACAAGGGAGTGACCGTGACCGAACTGACCTGGGGGCACGCTGGGCTGGCGCTGACCTTCACCACGGCGCCCGAAGGGCCGGTGGCACTGACCTCGGCAGGGGCTGACGGAGTGGAGGTCACCTCCGCCGAACCTGTCGGGCTCGTGCAGATCCTCACCACCACCTCGGGGCACGCGCTGGCCAGCACCCGCGTCGGCATGACAGCCCTGGGCGAGCGGCTGCGCTACCTCACGCATGAGGCGACCACGGACGGAGCCTGGCACCGTCTCCGCCTCACCCTCTCCGGCGACGGGATCCAGGCCGACGTGCTCCTGGCCTCCCCGGACGGCGTGGCCGCGTTCTCCTCCGAGGTCACCGTCACGGCCACCGGGGCGGCGCCGGTCTGCCTGCGGTCGGTCTCCTCCTGGGCCGCGCCTCTGGGCGTGCGCGACGCGGGCTCCTGGGAGTTCCACAGCGCCGCCAGCGACTGGCTGGCCGAGTCGCGGTGGAGCGCCCGCCCCTTCCGACCGGACCTGTTCCCGGCCATCGCGGCCCACCTCACCGGCGTCCGCCCGAGGGGCGCCGCGACACTCGTCTCCCGCGGCACCTGGTCCAGCGGAGAGCACGCCCCGGTGGCCGCCGCGGCCTCGGACTCCGACGGCGCGGCCTGGCTGTGGCAGGTGGAACACAACGGGCCGTGGCGGATCGAGGTGGGCGAGGAGCACGACGACTTCTCCGTGGCCCTGTCGGGCCCGACGGAGCTGGACCACGCCTGGTCCCTCGTCCTGGCCCCCGGCGAGTCCTTCACCACCGTCAAGGCCGCCGTCGCACTCGGCGCCACCCTCGACGACGCCGCCGCCGCGATGACCCGCT
Source organism: Tessaracoccus luoxuelianae (assembly GCF_054483915.1). Lineage (NCBI taxonomy): Bacteria > Bacillati > Actinomycetota > Actinomycetes > Propionibacteriales > Propionibacteriaceae > Tessaracoccus > Tessaracoccus luoxuelianae. The sequence goes on from NZ_CM137013.1 coordinate 2,964,901, forward strand.
ACCGACGCGCCGCACGACGGCCGCACCCGGACAACGAGCTCATGCCGGTGTGCTTCAACGACTACATGAATACGCTGGGCGGCGACCCCACCACCGAGAAGCTCCTCCCCCTCATCGACGCCGCCGCGGAGGTGGGCGCGGAGGTGTTCTGCGTGGACGCCGGCTGGTACGACGACTCCGGCCACTGGTGGGACAGCGTCGGCGAGTGGCTGCCGTCCACCACCCGCTTCCCAGGGGGGTTCGACGAGGTGCTCGGCCGGATCCGCGGCCACGGCATGACGCCCGGCCTCTGGCTCGAACCCGAGGTGATCGGCGTGCGCAGCCCGATGGCGGACCGACTGCCCGCGGAGGCGTTCCTGCAGCGGCACGGCCAGCCGATCGTCGAGCAGGACCGCTACCACCTGGACCTGCGTCACCCCGCGGCACGCGCCCACCTCGACGGCGTCGTCGACCGCCTGGTGAGCGACTTCGGCGTGGGCTTCTTCAAGCTGGATTACAACATCAACCCAGGTGCGGGCACGGACCACGCCTCCGACAGCGTCGGCCACGGCCTGCTGGAGCACTCGCGCGCCGTGCTGGCCTGGCTCGACGGCGTCCTCGACCGACACCCCGGGCTGATTCTGGAGAACTGCGGCTCCGGAGGAATGCGGGCGGACTTCGCCATGCTCAGCCGCCTTCAACTCCAGTCCACCTCGGACCAACAGGACTTCAGGCTCTACCCGCCGATCGCGGCGTCGGCGCCGATGCAGATGCTCCCCGAACAGGCCGCCAGCTGGGCCTATCCGCAGCACGGGATGGACCCGGAGGAGATCGCGTTCTGCCTGGTCACTGGGCTCGTCGGCCGCATCTACCTCTCCGGCTACCTCAACACCATGTCGGGTCCGGAGCTGGCGCTGGTGCGGGAGGCGGTGGACGTGGCCAAGGCTCTCCGCTCCGAGCTTCCGCACGCGCTCCCCTTCTGGCCGCTCGGGCTGCCAGCCTGGACGGACCCGGTGGTCGCCGTCGGACTCCGCACCGGCGACCACGCGTTCGTCGCGCTGTGGAAGCGGGAGGAGGCCGACGGCGTGGCGCTGCCGGTCCCCCACCTCACGGGCCGCCCCGTGACCGTCACGACCGTGTTTCCACAAGCCGCGGACGGCTGGGACCTGAGCTGGGACGCCACCTCCGGGACCCTCCACGCCGACACCGCCCTGACCACCAGCGCCCGCCTGATCCGGCTCACGCCCTCGGACCGCCGTGGGTGAGGCGACGGCCCAGCCCGCGACCATCAAGGACGTGGCCGCGCTGGCCGGGGTCTCGGTGCCGACGGTGTCGCGGTACCTCACCGGCGCCGCGCGGATCAGCGACGACAAGCGCGCCCGCGTCGCCGCCGCCGTCGCGGAGCTGAACTTCACGCCCAATCCCGCCGCCCGGGCGCTGGGTGGGCGGGCGCCCGGGGTGGTCGCGGTACTGGCGGGCAACACGTCGCGCTACGGCTACGCCGAGACCCTCCGCGGCATCGAGGAGGCGGCGCGGGCCGACGGCCACCTCGTCACCATCACCGCGCTCGACGGCGCCGGGGAGGCGGAGCTGGGCGCCGCCGTCGGCCTGGCGCTGTCCCAGCCCGTGGCCGGGGTGATCGTGCTGGCGTTCGACCCCGCGGGCGTGGCGGCCCTGAACCGGCTGCCCTCAGGGGTGCCAGCCGTGGCCCTGTCCGGGGGTCGTTTCGACGGGAGGGCGCAGATCGTGATCGGTGAGGACGCCGGCGCGTTCGCGCTGACCTCCCACCTCCTCTCCCTCGGACATCCGACGGTGCACCACGTGCGCGTCCCTTCCCCTGGGGGCGAGGGCGGCCGGACTGCGGGCTGGCGCCGGGCGCTGATCACGGCAGGCCGGCCGGTGCCCGCCATCATCGAGGCGGGTTGGGAGCCCGCCGAGGCGCGCCCCCTCGGCCGAGCGCTCGCCGGGCGCGACGAGGTGACGGCCGTGTTCTGCGGCAACGACGAGGTGGCCATGGGCGTGATCGCCGGCCTCCGGGACCGGGGCGTCAGGGTTCCGCGGGACGTGAGTGTCGCGGGGTTCGACGACCATCCACTGGCGCAGCTGTGGGACCCCGCGCTCACCACCGTCGCCCAGGACTTCGCAGAGCTGGGCCGCCGAGGCTGGCAGCTCCTCCGCGACCGCGCCGTCGGAGAGTCCCTGATCACCCTCACCCCAGACCTCATCCTGCGCGCCAGCACCGCCGCACCCCGCCCCGGAAGGCCCGCCCGTGACCATTGACCGACTCCTCGTGGATTGCGCCTCCCCCGTGGGCTCCTTCCGCGGCGGGGCCTCCGGGACCCTGTACGGCCTGGGCGACGACGGCGTCCCCACCGCCGCGCTGCTCAACGGCGCCCACCTCACCAACACCAGCCAAAAAGCGCCGTTCGGGACGCAGCACCCCAGCGGCGACGCGCTCGCCGTCGAGGGCGCCTTCTTCGCCAAGCACGGCCGCGACATGTACATCTACATCCAGGACCACTACCCGGACTGGCCCTACCACGGCGGCCGGCGCCCCGGCGATGGCCCGGACGGCGCCTGGGCCTTCTCGAGGTGGTGGAACGGATCACCGAGGCCGTCGCCACCCGCTCGGCCCGGCCCCGCGACTACGTGCTGATCCCCTTCAACGAGCCCGACGGGGGCAACTGGTACCCGGAGTGGCCGGAGCATCGGGAGCAGTTCCTCGCCGACTGGCTGACAGTCGTCGGCGTCATCCGCGGGGTCTGGGCGCGTCACGGCCTCGGCGAGCCGAGGATCGGCGGGCCGGGCGACATGCAGTGGCAGCCGGAGCGCACCGCCGACTTCCTGGACTTCGCCGTCGTGCACGGCTGCCTGCCGGAGGTGTTCATCTGGCACGAGCTGGGCATCGACAACCTCGGCACCTACCGCGGCCACCTGCGCGAGTACCGCGCGATGGAGGCCGAGCGCGGGATCGAGCCCATCGACGTCAACATCACCGAGTACGGCATGCTCCGCGACATGGCCGTCCCCGGCCAGCTGATCCAGTGGCTCGCCATGTTCGAGGACACCAAGGTGGACGCCCAGATGGCCTACTGGAACTACGCGGGCAACCTGTCGGACAACACCGCCCGCGCCCACGGTGCCAACGGGGGTTGGTGGATGCTCAAGTGGTACGACGACCTCGAGGGCTCGACGACGGTTGCCGTAACGCCGCCGGAGCCGGACGCGCCGGACACGCTGCAGGGCATCGCCGCCGTCGACGCGGCCAATGCGCGCGCCACGGTCCTGTTCGGCGGGACGGACCGGAAGGTGCTGCTGGAGGTCTCCGGGTTGGACCCCGCAATCTTCGGTGGCCTGGTGGACGTCGAGGTGCGGGAGGCGGTGCTCACGGGGGTCGACGGTCTCCATGCGGCGCCGCGGGTGGTGTCGTCGGGTCGCGGGGTGCTCGTGGCCGACGGTGGGCTCAGCCTCACCGTCGCCCCGTACGACCGGCACTGCGCCTATCAGGCGCTCATCACCCCCGCCGCGGCCGGGGCGTTGGCCCCTGATCCGTGGTGCGCGACGGTTGAGGCGGAGGACACGATCCTCACGGCGGCCGAGGTGTCGCGGTACGACCCGAAGGCCGCCGAGGGCTGGCAGTTCCTGGCCTCGGGCGGGGCGGACGTGTCAGCGTTCCGGGAGGTCTCGTCGTCCACCGCGTGGACGGTGGAGGTGCCCCGCGACGGGACGTACCGCTTCCAGGCCATCGCCAGCGCCGCAGGCGAGCCTGGGCGCCACGCGCTGTTCGTCGACGGCATGTTCGCGGCCTTCGTCGAGTATCCGGCGAGCCTCGCGCTCAACGAGCGGTCGCGGGGGAAGTACCGCGGGAGCGCGGAGACGATGGTGCGGCTGGGCGCGGGGCGGCGCGAGTTGTCGCTGCGGACGAGCATCGACGGGGCCTCGCTGCTCCCAGGGGCCGAGGTGACGCTGGACCGGTTGGTGCTCATGGATGCCACCGACGGCGATCCCGCCACCTACCCGGCAAGCACGTTCAGGCTGTTCGACGGCGCCCAGCTGGAGTGGACGACGGGTTGCGCGGGCGCGGCCCGGCTCTCCGGGGGCGGACAGGCCGATGTCTACACCTCCGCCTGGGAGACCGGCTACCACGACGTGACGGTCGCGGTGGCCGTCGATGGCGTGGCCGGCGTCTCGCTGCGGGTCAACGGCCAGGACGCGGGGAGTGTTGACGTCTCGGCCGGGTGCGCTGCGGGCGTCGCCAGGGTGTTCCTGGTGCAGGGGATCAACGAGATCGAGCTCAGCTGCCCGGCCGGGACCGCCCTGGTGTCGTCGGTGATCGTGACGCGGGCCGTCGAGGGTGACGCCGACATGATCCGGCTGCCCTGGCACGACGGCGACTCCATCCCCCGCGACGGGGCCCTCGGGACGTCGGGCGAGTTCGTCGTCGTGGTGACCTACGCCAACGCCGAATTGCGGGGCGAGCACGACTACAACCCCCAGGTGGTGGACCGGGTGCTCGAGGTGTGGGAGGGCGAGCATCTGGCCGGCGGCGCCCACTGCCGCTACACCTACTCGTGGGACAACTTCTTCGAGCGGGCGATCCCCGTCACACTCACCACCACGGACGCGCCTCTGCGACTGCTCAACCTCGACGGGGAGCTTCCGCTGATCCGCGAGGTGCGCCTAGCTCCCCTCGTGCCGTGACGGTGGGCATTTCGTCAGATATGGGCGGTGGCAGAACGAACGCAGACGCCCCCTGACGCTGCTCGGGGCCATACCCCGCCGGGGTTTGCGCGCGGCCCTTGACACCCACCCTCATCACCGTGAGCCTTCCCCTCAGGGGGCCTGCAGGACGACATCAGTCCGGTTCCCACAGCCCACTCAACAGAGGAGCCTCGATGAAGAAGCGCACCCTGACGGCCACGTCGGCCGCCCTCATGGTTCTCGCCTCGGCCTCATTTGCCCAGGCCGCACCACCGTCGGACGAACCCACGACGCTGGCCGATGGGCTGATCGGCCCCCTGCACCTGTCGGTGGGTCCAGGCAAGGCGGTGACCGTCTCGGAGGAGTTCGCCGGCAGGCTCACCACCGTCGCCGGCGGCGACGCCACCACGCTCTATGAGGCGCCCGAGTGGGATGTCGCCGGCAGCGACTACCGCGGCAGCACCCTCTTCTTCGTGGAGAGCCAGGGCGCAGGCCCGATGGATCCGCGGCCGATGGCGGCCTCACTCAAGTCCATCGACTCCGACGGTGTGGTCACCACGATCACCGACCAGCTGGCCCAGTACGAGATCGACAACAACCCCGACCAGGACGTCCAGTACGGCCTGTCCGCCGAGGATGCTGCAGCCAACGAGGAGTGCGTGGCGGAACTGGGCGCACAGGGCATTCCCGCCAGCTACACCGGCGCCGACGTTGAGGTCGACTCGCACGCTTACGCCGTGGCGGTGGCGGGCAACACGGCCTACGTCGCCGACGCCGGCGCCAACGCGGTCTTCACGGTGGATCTCGGGTCCGGCGCGATCAGCACCCTGATGGTGCTGCCCGCGAGCATGGCCCTCATCACCGGGGAGGCGGCCGAAGCCCTCGGTGTGCCGTCCTGCGCCGGCTTGAGCTACGGGTTCGAGGGGGTGCCCACAGATGTCGAGGTGGGTCCGGGCGGACGGCTGTTCGTGTCGTCGCTGCCGGGTGGCCCTGAGGACGCGAGCCTCGGTGCCCGCGGCTCGGTCTACCGGGTGAACGCGGCGACGGGCGCGTACAGCCAGTATGCCGACGGCCTGATCACCCCCACCGGCATCGCGCTCGATGGCGCCGGCAACCTCTACATCGCCTCCCTCTTCGGCCCAGGAATCTTCATGGTCCCCGCCGGTGGTGGCGCCGCCGGCCTGTTCCTGGAGGCTGAGGGCGCCGCGAACGTCGAGGTCAGCGGGTCGACTCTCTACGCCACCGTCGGAGCCTTCGGCAACGGGACCCTGATCTCGCAACGCCTCTAGGGACCTGGGAGACCCGAGTGGGGTCTGATCAGGCATTACTCGTCAATACTACGTTCGGTAGGAGTTGGATGCCTGTTCGCCTCCTGTGATGATCGTGTTCACCTGGACCCGTTGGGATGACGGTGAACCACCTCGCAGATCCGACGCCCGCCTACCAGGCGGAGACCGCCGGATGCGGGACCGATCATCACAGGAGGATCCCCCATGTCCCGACGTCACTTCAGCCTGGTCGCGGCCGCCGTCGCCGGCACCCTTGCGCTCACCGCGGTGCCGATGGAGGCCAGCGCCACCACCACCGATCTCGACTACAGGGTCACCAGCCCCTACGCGGGTGTCGACTGGAGCTGGTACCAGTACAAGGCCGGCTTCCACAACCACACCACCGAGTCCGACGGCGCCAACACCGCCACCGAGATGCTTGAGCAGGCCTACGCCCTGGGCTTCAACGTCTACTCGATGACGGATCACAACGTCGTCAACACCACCTGGGACCGCACCGACACGGCCAATGCGCAGTCGAACCCCGATTACTACCTCACCACCGAGCGCATGGTGGAGATGAACACGGGCGCCGACCGCGACGGGCTGCCGGGCATGATCGGCACCGGACACTCCGACGAGCAGTCGGTCAAGGACCACCTCAACACCTTCTGGACCGACTGGAACAACGGGAGCGACGCGACGCTCGAGTCGAAGCTCGCCTACGTCGACGGGCTCACCGCGGCCGAGGGCGCACTCGAGCCGATCATGCACATCAACCACCCCGGCCGGTACTACGGCGGGAGCAACACCGCCACCGGCGGCGCGGCCGCGACCGACCCTCTGAAGGTCGCCCGCTACGTCGGCCTGTTCGCGGCCTACCCGGACACGCTGGTGGGCATGGAGATCGTGAACAAGGTCTCCGACAAGGACTCCTACTCGGACCGGATCCTGTGGGACGCCGTCCTCCAGGAGACCATGCCCGAGCTCAACGTCCCCGGCTTCGCCAACGACGACGCCCACTCCACGGGCGCGCTCGGCTACGACTACAACCGCCTGCTCATGCCGGCCCTGACCGAGGCCGACGTGCACGCCACCATGAGGTCCGGCGCCTTCTACTCCACCGCTCTGGTGGCGAAGCGGGAACTGGGCGCCGATTTCAAGGGTGACCGCACCCTCCCGGCCCCGACGATCACCAACATCGCGGTCGACGACGTGGACGACACCATCACGATCGAGGGAACCCACTACGACACGATCGAATGGATCGCCGATGGCCAGGTGGTGGCCACCGGAAACACCGTGGATCTCGACGACATCGCCGCCGGCGCTGACAACTACATCCGCGCGCAACTCAGGGGCGACAACGGGATCTCATTCACCAACGCGTTCGGGCTCGAACTGAACACCACGTCCAACAACGGCTCCTTCCTGTCCGACTCCGAGGCCGCTGCGGCCGCTTTGGCCTCCGTGGACCGGACGACGGCGGAGGTGACCGTCATCCGCCGATTCGGCGTGAAGCAGGGCCCCAAGTACTTCGAGGTGGAGATCATCACCCTCGAGGACACCGAGGCAGTGAGCACCACGATCAAGGTTGACGCCGCCTCTGGTGCCATCCTCTGACCCGACGCGTCGACGATCGGGTGTGGCCCGTCCCTCAGGGGCGGCCATACCCGTCGGTGGGAGAAGTTGGCCGTCGCGACTCGGTGAAAGAGACTGGTTCGCATGTCTCGCGCCGTCACGAAGCCCAAGCCCGCCCCCACGCCAACGTGGTACACGGTCCTCTGGGGCGCTATCGGCGTCGCGGCGGTGGTCGCGGTCGGCGGCTTCTGGATTGCCGGAGAGGTGCTCGAGTCGGTGACCGACCGCGACGGGATCGCCATGTGGGACCGCCCGATCCTCGACTGGATGCTCGCAGCGCGCACGCCCACCACCGACGGGGTCATTGCCTGGTACTCCAACGCGGGCGGCCCGCTCTGGCAACCGATCATCACCGGGCTGGTGGTGGCGTTCCTCTGCTGGCGCTACCGCTCGGTGCGTCCGCTCATCCTCACTGTCATCGCGGCCGGGGGCGCCTTGGCCATGACGATCCTCGGCAAGCGGGCCGTGGGCCGGGTCCGCCCACCCTTCGAGGAGTCCATTCCTCCGCACGAGTTGTCCGCCAGCTTCCCCAGCGGTCACAGCCTCAACGCCATCGTCATCGCGGGAATCCTCTGCTACCTCATCCTGATCCACCTGGAAGAGCGCCGCCCCCTCGCCAGTGCGCTGTGGATCCTGTTCTTCAGCGTCTATGCAGTGACCATGGGTTTGAGCCGCGTCTACCTGGGTCACCATTGGCTCACGGACGTGCTCGCCGCCTGGGTCCTTGGCCTTGCCTGGCTGGCCTTGGTCATCGGGGTACATCGGCTCTGGCATGCGATGCGCCCACAACCTGACAAGGGCCCCGCCGGGTAGCATCTCCCCATGCCGCAGCCGCGGCGGAGGACAGCCCTGAGGAGACGTCGTGGCATCGTCGGAGCAGGCCCCGCGCCGCCCCAACCTCGAGCAGGTCGCGGCTGCCGCCGGAGTCTCCCGGGCCACAGTGTCTCGCGTCGTCAACGGCGTCTCGACGGTGGACCCGAAGCTCCGGGCGCGTGTCGAGCGGACCATCGCGGACATGCGGTACGTCCCGAACCAGGCCGCCCGCACCCTCGCCACCAGCCGTACGGACGCCGTCGCCCTGGTTGCCGCCGAGCCGGATCCCCGCGTTTTCGGGGACCCGTTCTTCTCCGCCATCGTCCGGGGCGTGAGCCAGGAGCTGCTGGAGGCTGACATCCAGCTGACGCTACTGATGGCGCAGTCGTACCCCGATCTCGACCGCATCGAGCGCTACCTCCGCAGCGCACCGCTCGACGGGGTGCTCCTCATCTCGGAGCACGCCACCTACAACCCCATCCCCCGTGCGATGCTCGACGCCGGGGTGCCGCTCGTGATCGGCGGGCGCCCCATCGATGACTCCCTGGGCGTGCCCTACGTCGACAACGACAACGTGGGCGGCGGGCGGATCGCCGCCGAACGTCTCCTGGCGCGGGGATGCCGGAGGATCGCCACGGTGGCAGGTCCCGCAGACATGTCCGCCGCCATCGACCGCCTCCGGGGCTTCGCCGAGGCACTCGGCGCCGGGTTCGACGCGGACCTCGTGGAACACGGGGACTTCACTCAGCAGAGTGGTGAATACGCCACGGAGCGGCTGCTGCGTCGCTCGCCCGAAGTGGACGGAATCTTCGCCGCCTCCGACCTCATGGCGCTCGGCGCCCTCCGAGCGCTCCGCCGAGCGGGTCGACGGGTGCCCGACGATGTGGCCGTGGTGGGTTTCGACGACATCCCCCTGGCGGCCGCCGCGGAGCCTCCGCTCACCACGGTACGCCAGGACACGGTAATCCAAGGGCGGGTGATGGCCCGGATGCTGCTGGCGGCGGCACGGCCCGAACGGCTGGGCCTTCCAGCACCCGGCCTCCCAGAGGTGCGCGACCTGGACCGTCTGATCCTCCCCGTCACACTGGTCGCCCGCGAATCCGCCTGACCCCTTGCCTCACCGGCATTTCTGTGGTTTTCTGAGAGAGCGCTCTCTGAGAGAGCGCTCTCTTCGGGCGAGGATGCCCGCAGAGCTCCTCACGAAAGGCCACTGCATGTCCGGACCGGGGTCCCGTTCCATCTCGCGAGCAGGAGGCGCCGTCCTGGCGTCGACCCTGCTCTTCTCGCTGTTCACTGTTCCCTCCGCCTTCGCCGCCGAGCTTCCCGTCGTTGACGACTTCGAGTCTCCCCTGGTCACCGGCGCCGAAACGGCCGAGGGCGTGCCCCTGGGCTTCTTCGTCGCCACGGATCCGAAGAGCACCACCACCTTCGAGCGCACGACGTCGGCCCCGGAGCCCCTGCCGGGGTCGGCCGAGGGCAACCACGTCCTGAAGGGCGACTTCAACGTCGACTCCTTCGGCGTGATCATCCACGGCTTCGAGGACGAGACCGAGACCCAGTGGGTATCTCAGGACTGGAGCGCCTCCGAGGGCCTTCAGTTCGAGCTCTACGGCCAGAACACCGGAACGACCCTGTTCGTCGACGTCATCGACAACACCGCCCCCGGCTCCACCATCGACACCGCCGAGCGGTTCAGCGCGTCCTTCGTCGACAACTTCACAGGATGGACGACGATCACGCTGCCGTTCGCCGACATGGCGCGCAAGGAGATCGGCAACGGAGCCCCCAACGACGGCTTCGGGCTTACTGAGATCCACGGCTGGGCGTTCGGGACGCTCGCCACCAACGGCACCCAGACGTACTACCTCGACGACGTCGAGCTCTACGGCGTCGCGCCGGAGCGGCCGCTCACCGTCGGGTTCTCTGTGGCAGACACGCAGGTGACCGAGGGTGACACGGCGAAGGTGGAGCTGAAGCTGAGCAAGCCCTCGGCCGAGCCGGTCACCGTCGACTGGGCCACCACCACCGGCACCGCGACACCCGAGCATGACTACGTGCCCGCCTCCGGGACGGTCACCTTCGCGCCCAACCAGACCCGCGCGAGTCTCGAGGTCGAGACGATCGACGACGACGCCTACCAGGGCGAGCGCGGCGTGGTGGTCGAGCTGAGCAATCCGGTGGGCGCGGACATGGGACGGCCCCCGCTGACCCGCGTCCTGGTGCTCGACGACGAGAGCTACGATCCCAACCTCATCGACGGCTTCGAGGCCGGCGCGTACTTCTGGGACGCGGGCAAGCGCACCACCGTCGAGACCCGCGAGATCGCGGCCGGCGACGCGCTGGCCGTGCCCGAGCAGGGTGCCTTCGAGAATGTGCTCGAGGCCAAGCTCCCCACCTCCGGCAACACCACGGTCCGCCGCGAATTCCCCGCGGCCCAGGACTGGAGCAGCTCTGCCGGGCTCGAGTTCCTCTACCACGGCACGGGTAGCGGCAAGAAGGTGAGCGTCGGCATCGAGAACAACGCCACGCAGGACCGCGACGCCAACGCCGCCAACTGGGAGCTGGCCTGGGCCGACGAGTTCAACACCCCCGCCGGCACCGCGCCGAACGCTGACATCTGGACCCACGAGATCGGCGACGGCACGATCATCGGCAAGCCGGGCTGGGGCAACGACGAGCTGCAGTACTACACGGACAGCACGGACAACGTGGCCACCGACGGTGAGGGCAACCTCGTCATCACCACGCGCGAGACCGATCCCGAGACGGCGCAGCAGTGCTACTACGGCCCCTGCCTCTACACCTCCGCCCGCCTGGTGACCCAGGACAAGGCCGAGTTCCAATACGGCCGGATCGAATCCCGCGCGCAGGTGCCATCCGGCTCGGGCCTGTGGCCGGCGGTGTGGGCGCTCGGCAACGACATCAACCGCAACCCGTGGCCCGCCTCCGGTGAGATCGACATCATGGAGAACGTGGGGCGCAACCCCACCACGGTGTTCGGCACCATCCACGGCCCGGGCTACTCGGGCGGCCAGTCCTTCGGCGGCACGTACGACTTCGACGTCCCGGTCGCCGACGACTTCCACACCTTCGCGGTCGAGTGGGCGCCGGGCAAGATCACCTGGACGGTGGACGGCATCGAGTTCCACGACGCGGCACCCGCCGACGTGGACCCGAACCAGTGGGTCTTCGAGCACCCGTTCTTCCTCATCATGAACACGGCGGTCGGCGGCAACTTCGGCGGCGCGGTCGGGGAGAACACGACGTTCCCGCAGACCCTGAAGATCGACTACGTGCGGGTCTACCAGCCGGTGAGCCGGCCGGTGACGTTCACCTCGACCTTCCGCGACGACACCGCGGGATGGCGCACGGTGACGCTGCCGTTCAGCTCGTTCACCAACGACGACGGCGCCACGCTCGACCTCGCCGACGTCCGGGCGCTGTCCCTCAGCGCACAGACCAAGCGCGGCCAGGCCGTCCTCGTCGACGACCTGCGCCTGGCCTGCGCGTCAGCCATTGAGGTCACCACGGACGCAGACACCGGGCCGGGTTCCCTGCGTTCAGCGCTGGGCGCAGTGTGCTCCGGTGGGACGGTCACCTTTGCGCCGGACCTGGCTGGCGCCACGATCCTGAGCGGCTCCGAGCTCACGCTGGGCAAGGACGTCGTCATCGACGCGTCGGCGGCGCCCGGGGTGGCGGTCAGCGGCCAGGACTCCGTGCGTGCGCTCGTCGTCAACACGGGCGTGGAGGCCACCGTCACGGGGCTCACGCTGCGCGACGGCTACGGCTACGAAGTCGGCGGCGGCGTCCTCAACAACGGGAACCTGACGCTCGACCACGTCGTCGTCGCCGACAGCAGGGTCACCACCGGCGGCATCGACTACTGGAGGGGCGGGGCCGGGATCTACACAGGTGATGGAGCCACGCTCGTGCTGCGCGACAGCACGGTGCGCGACAACTCCGTCACGGGCGGCGCCGGAGGTGGGGTCTACGGGTTCCGCAACTCCACCGTCACCATCGAGCGCTCCACCGTCAGCGGCAACTCCGCCAACGACGTGGGCGGCGGCGTCCGGTCGCTCGGCGACACCACGATCGTCAACAGCACGGTCAGCGGCAACGTCTCGACAGGCTGGCACGGCGGCGGGGTGTTCCACACCGACGGCGCGATGACCATCTCGTCATCGACGGTCACCGACAACACCGCGCCCGGGGGAACAGCCGGCGGTGCGTTCTTCGGCTCGTTCAGCCCTCTGGTTGCCGGCAGCGCCACGCTGCAGGCGTCGATCATCTCCGGCAACTCCGGCGACGAGTGCATCGTCTCCTACGGCGGCCCGTTCGTGATGGAGTCGCTCGGCGCCAACGTGCTGGGCGACACCACCTGTGGTGCGGCGGCCCCCACGGACATCGTCGTCGAGGAGTCCCTGCTCGGTCCGCTGGCCGACAACGGCGGGCCGACGCTCACCCACGCGCTGCTGGCCGGCAGCCCCGCAGTCGACGCGGGCGATCCGGCGGCCGCACCTGCCACGGACCAGCGCGGCGTCGCCCGCCCGCAGGGCGACGGCCCCGACGCCGGGGCCTTCGAGGTGGAGGTGGCCTGATCTGAGCCATCAGCAGGAATGACCCTGGCCGGCCCGCGTGGAGATCACTCCCCGCGGGCCGGTCTGCTATTGGGTGGTCACCAGCCCATGGAGCCGGGCGCGCCCTTGAAGGGTCCGGTGACCGACGAGGTGACCCAACCTCCGTAGAAACCGCCGGGCTGGGGCGTCACCGTCTCCCCGCCGACCACGCACGCGTCCATCGGCCCGGCGTAGAGGGCCACATGATCCACGAGCGCCTCGAAGGGCGCCGTAGGCTCCGGGTAGTGCCAGGCCGCCGACGGCGCCGTGCGGCCCCCGCCATGCACGTCGAGGTACCGGGCCGCGCCCTTCCACTCGCAGAACGAGCGGCCCTCGGCCGGCCGGAGCGCGCCGTCGACGAAGCTCGACCTGGGCAGGTAGTACGTCGGCGGATGGCTGGTTTCCAGGACCTGCCAGGATTCCGATGTCCTGCAGATGACCTCGCCGCCGAGCATCACCTCGATCGGCAGGGTGCATCTCCGAAGGGCGGGTGGGCGGGGATAGTCCCACACCGATTCCTGGCCGGGGCCGGGCCGGTCGGGCCGTGGTCTGAACGCCATGCGTCGACGATAGCTCGGGCGCCCGGACCGCCCCGGGCGTGGGTCAGTCCCAGCCGGGATCTGCCGGGCCGTCGCCGTGGTCGGGGATCGGGAGCCGCGCCCCGCCCTGGCGTGCGGACTCGAACGCGACCACGCCCGGGAGCGTGAACCGGGCCGCCCGCCACGCGTTGACCGGGGGCTGCGTCCGGGTGGTCACCGCACGGACGAAGTCGTCGGCCAGGTAGTGGTGGCTGCCCTCGTGACCGTTGTGGGCGCCGTCGAACTCCCGCGGGAGCCGCGTCCGGTCCTGGACCTGGGCGCTGCCTGAGGCGAAGCTCTGCATCAGGGCAGGGTCCACGTCGCCGAAGCCCTCCGGCAGCTCGCCGGGCCCGGTGGCGAGGAGGTCGCTCACGTCGAGGGTCTCGCCCTTGGCGTAGTCCTCGCCCTCGGTCTTCACGCTCAGCGTCGCTCCGTCGCCGGACTGCTCGAAGACCTCCTCGGTGCCGTAGAAGCGGAAGCGGGACTCGTGGCCCTTCCAGTAGCCCACCCGGCGGAACTCGTTGGTGCGCATCGCGCCGCCGTCGGCGAGCTCGAACAGCGCGGTCATGTTGGAGAAGTCGTTGTCCCAACGCGAGATGGACTTGTCGAAGATTCCGTCGGTTCCGGTGTCGACGATGCCGAGGCAGGACACGGTGGTGGCGTAGGTGGGCAGCGCCCCGAGCACCCCGCCGATGGCGTGGGTGGGGTAGAGCATGGGCGGGAAGCTCGCGGTGGGCTTCCAGTCCTCACCGCCGCTGAACTGGTAGGCGGCGGAGAAGCCGTTGTCCATGTCGTGGACGTAATCACCCTCGGAGTAGAAGACGCGGCCGAAGCTGCCCTCGGCGACGCGGCTACGCGCGTAGATGACGGCAGGGTTGTAGTAGCTGGTCTCCCCCATCATGTAGATGAGCCCGGTCTCCTCGACCTTGGCGACGATGGCGGCGATCTCCTCGGCACTGATGGCCATCGGCACCGCCGAGTAGACGTTCTTTCCCGCCTCGAGCGCCTTGAGGGCCAGTTCACCGTGGCTCCAGCGCTGCGTCATGATGGCCACCGAGTCCACGTCGGAGGCCAGCAGGGCGTCGACGTCGGGGAAGCTGCCGGCCAGGCCGTGCTGCTCGACGTGCTGCGCGGCCCGCTCCGGGACGAGGTCCGTCACATAGACCTCTTCGACGGCTGGGTGCAGCTGCCAGAGGCTGATGAAACTCCGGGCGAACTGGCCGGTTCCGATGACACCGATCTTCATGAGGGTCACAGTCCTTTCGACTGATGCAATGGGTGGAGCTGATGCGTGATGCGTCCCCGCAGCGATGCGGTAGACACGAAGTTACCCGGGTAACCTTCCTGGCGCAAGCTGCTTTAGGATTGCTCTCATCGCCACGTCAGACAGGAGGCCGCTGGTGACCTCGGAACCCACGCAGCCCCGGAGCAGACCCCGCGCCGTGACCCGGAGCGACGTCGCGCGGTACGCCGGGGTCAGCACAGCCGTGGTCAGCTTCGTCGTGAACGGGGGCCCTAAGACGGTGTCGGAGGCCACGACGCAGCGCGTGCTGGAGGCCGTCGAGCACCTGGGCTACCGCCCCAACCGGACCGCCCGCGCCCTGTCACTCGGCAGCACCAAGACCCTGGGCCTGGTGGTGGGTGACACCACCAACCCGTTCTACGCGGAGTACACCCGGGAGCTGCAGCAGGCCGCGGCCGATGCGGGCTACGCCCTGCTCATGACCGCCGGTGGACCCGGCCCCGACGCCCACCTCCGTTCGATGCTCGACCTCTGCGACCGCCAGATCGACGGCCTGATCGTGACTCGGGCCACGGCGATGGGCAGGCTCGACGAGCTGCGCCGCCTCGGAGCGAGCCAGCCCGTGGTGATCATCGACTCGGCCGCGCCCGTCCCCGGCTACGCCACCGTCGGACCGGACGCCGCCCACGGGATGGCGATGGCGGTCGGGCACCTGCTGAGCGTCCACCACCATCAGAGCGTCTCCCTGATCATCGGTGAGTACGTCACGCCGGAGGCCGACGGGCGTGAGGAGGGATGGATGCAGGCGCACAGCGGCCGCGGACAGCACCCCGGCCGCGTGGTACGCACCTCCTTCACGCGCGACGGCGGCTACCGCGCCGGGCTCGAACTCCTCGGCAGCGATGACCGGCCGACGGCCGTGGTGACGAGCTCCGACCTGCAGGCCATCGGACTGTTAACGGCCGCCGACGAACTCGACCTGCAAGTACCGGGGGACGTCGCAGTCGTGAGCTTCGACGGCACCGAGGAGACCCGCTTCTCGGCTCCCCCGCTGACCACCGTCCGCCAGCCGGTTGTGGCCATGGCCGTCGCGGCGATCGACCTTGTGCTCCACCAGCGCCCGGAAGCCCACGAGACGTTCCCGATGGAGCTCGTCGTCCGCCGCTCCTGCGGGTGCGAGCCAGAAGCCCGCCTGCGGGAAGCTCGGGGCTAGTCTTCACACCATGACCGAGTCACCGGACGACCGACTGATCGAGGGACGCGAACAGCTGCTTCCCGAGGAACTGGCCGCAGGCACCGACGACCCAGAGGCTCAGGCGCGAGCGATCCTGGAGGAGTCCGAGGACCGCACCCTCCACCCTGAGAAGACACGTCGGGAGTCCACGCAGACGCCGGACTGAGATCGAGGACCACGCCCTCGGGGTCACCGGAGCCGGCTGCTTGTGCGGTGGATCTGGTGGCGTAGTCGACACCAGATCCGCCTCTTAGCAAGGCGGCCGCGCAGCAGCGCTGCACACGGCGGCTTTCGAGATCCCGCGAGGGTGGGGGGCGGCACGGCGGGCTTCTTCGGTATCAGGCCAGCCTTCGCCGCCGCACCAAGGTCTGAGCTCCCCGGGCAGGAGTCGAACCTGCTGCGCTAATCCTGATTCAAAGTCAGGCGGGCCCTACCGAAAGACCAACCGGGGAACGGCCCCGGAGGGCCTTGACAGAGTCTATACAGCCGCAGCCTGGGCGACCACCCGCCGTCAACGCACGGGCTCCGCCCCGCTCGGACCCTTCAGAAAAAGTCGTCGAAGAAAAAGTTGGCCGGAGCGATTCTGGAGGCCGAAATTGTCAGAGGTCGTTTCTATCGTGAGGGGTATGAAGACAACGGAGGCGCAGCACCTGGCAGACCAGCTGCGCGCCAATCGGATCACGAAACGACGGGCCGAAGCCGACGAGCTACGCCTGGTCAGCCAGCTGGCCGTGGGCTACCACCTAGACACCGAGGACGAGGTCCACGAGGCCCTCTACGAGCAGGACCTCCGGGTCGGCGGGGAGGGCTGCCCACTGATCTCGGAGTGGTTCGGCCTCGAACTGGCCGGGCTCCTGGGATGCACCACACGCCAGGCCGTCAGCCTGACCGGCCGCGCACTCAACCTTCGCTACCGGCACCCCACGCTGTGGACCGCCGTCCAACAGCTCCAGGTGGATCCCCACCGCGCCGCCGCGGCCGCGGGTCGTTGTGAATCGCTCCCCCGGGAGGTGGCCGACGCCCTGTCCACGCGCTGGTTGAAGCAGCAGCACCGGCTCAGCTGGACTGCGTCGATGAACCTGATCGACAAGCTGATCATCGAGGCCGCTCCCCAGCTCGCCGCCGAGGAGGAACGCCGGGCCCTGGAAGCCCGTCACGTGTCGATCTATGCGTACAGGGAGGGCTCCATGCAGGTCTCCGCCCAGCTCGACGTTCTGGATGCCAAGTACCTGGACGCCGCCATCGAACAGATCGCCGCGCTCCTCCCCGGCGCGGACCCAACCGCCGCCGGCGTCTCCAAGGCCGAGCTGCGGGCCCGGGCTCTGGGCGCTCTGGCCCACCCCGCCTATGCGCTGGCGCTGCAGCAGCAGGCCGCCGGTCAGCCGGCCCTACTCGACGCGGCCGCCCCAGGTCCCATCGCAGACCAGGATCCGGACGCGGAGCGCCACCGCCCACACCCTGCCGGCTGCACCGGGCACACCTGCGGCACCATCACCACGCCCTTGGAGAAGCTGCGCCCCGTCACCCAGGTGTTCGTTCACATCCCGGCCGCATCCCTGGCCGGCCTGAACGGCCCTGCCCGGGTCGAAGGCGCCGGCTCCCTCACGCAGGACACGCTGCGCCTCCTCCTCGGCGACAAGCAGGTGGTGGTCCGCCCGGTCATCGACCTGCCGGAGATTCCGGCCGAGGATCCCTATCGCCCCAGCCACCGGCTCCGCGAGGCGGTGATCCAGATATTCCCCACCGACGCCTTCCCCTACTCCCAGACACCCAGCCGCGGCCTGCAGCAGGACCACACCGTCGCCTACCGGGCGTCCGGACCGCCGGGGCAGACCTGGACAGGCAACCTCGCGCCCCTCAGGACGCGCATCCACCGAGCCAAGACCGCCGGCCACTGGCTCGCCCACCTGCAGAGTCCAGGCTGTGCGCTGTGGCGAAGCCCACTCGGCTACCTCTACCGCGTCACCCCGCACGGCACCGTCGCCCTCAACTGACCCCGGG
This sequence comes from Tessaracoccus luoxuelianae, assembly GCF_054483915.1. Classification (NCBI taxonomy): domain Bacteria; kingdom Bacillati; phylum Actinomycetota; class Actinomycetes; order Propionibacteriales; family Propionibacteriaceae; genus Tessaracoccus; species Tessaracoccus luoxuelianae. The sequence goes on from NZ_CM137013.1 coordinate 2,982,975, forward strand.
CCTCCGCCCATTCGGCTCAGCCCGCCACCGAACCGGTGAGCGGGCCAGGAGCGCGCGCCCGAAGACGCGACGACTTATCCCCAGCCCGCGAAGTCGTCTGGGACATCGCCACGCGCGCGGCCCAGAGTGGGGGCACACTCGAATCTCTGAAGGGAGATCAACTCATGGACAAGGTGCGCTGCTTCGGGGCGGGCGACGAGCTGTATCAGGCCTACCACGACGAGGAGTGGGGGCGGCCCGTGCCGGACTCACCGGACGAGGCGGCACTGTTCGAGCGCCTCTGCCTGGAGGGGTTCCAGGCCGGCCTGTCCTGGCTGACCATCCTGCGCAAGCGCGAGGCATTCCGCGCCGCCTTCGCGGGGTTCCGGCCGGCGGCGGTCGCAGAGTTCGGCGAGGAGGAGATCGAGCGACTCATGGGCGATGCCGGAATCGTGCGCAACCGGGCCAAGATCACCGCGGCCATCGGCAACGCCCGGGCGCTGCTGGACATGCACGACGGTGGCCTCCGTCTGGCGGACCTCGTGGCCGAGCACGCCCCAGAGCCCCGCGATCGTCCACCGCTCACGTTTGCGGACGTGCCGACCCAGACACCAGGAACCGTCGCTCTGAGCAAGGACCTCAAGAAGCGCGGCTTCCGCTTCGTGGGCCCCACCACTCTGTACGCGCTCATGCAGGCGGTGGGGATGGCAGACGACCACATTCAGGGCTGCTGGCTGGCTCAGCCCACGGCGTAGCGCGGAGCCCAGGCCCAGACGCGCCGAAGGCCGGCCCCTCACGGGGCCGGCCTTCTCGGTGGGGTTCGAGTCACTTCTTGGACTTCTTGGACTTCTTCGACTTCTTGTCCTTCTTGGACTTCTTATCCTTCTTCGCCATGATGTCACCTCCTGTGCGTCAATGTCTCGTTGACACACGAGTCAACCATCGCTTGACGGATCTGTCAAGTATCCATTGACGCGTGTCGCGGGCTACGATGCGCACATGGCGGAGAAGAGTCAGGGCGATGCACGAGCCGCGGCGCTCGGCGCCCTTGACGCCGCGCGCCTCGCCCGCGAAGCGGCGGACCTGGCCGAGAACGCCGCCGTCCGCGACGCCCGCAGGGCCGGCGCCTCCTGGTCCCGCATCGGGGAGCTCTACGGACTGACGAAGCAGGGCGCCCAACAGCGGTTCAAGCGGGCCACCGGCCCCGAGTGACAGGCGTGGATCCGCCGTCGGGGCCGACCTCTGGCGGCCGTGAGACAATGGCACCCGTGTCCACCCGCCAACCTGCCCGCGCACGCCGTTCCCGCACCCGGATGACGGCCACGCAGCGCCGCGAGCAGCTGCTGGAGATCGCCCGCGAACTCTTCGCCGAGCGCGGCTACGAGGGCACCTCGGTGGAGGAGATCGCGGCGCGTGCCGGAGTCTCCAAGCCCGTGGTCTACGAGCACTTCGGCGGCAAGGAGGGCGCCTACGCCGTTGTGGTGGATCGGGAGACCCAGGTGCTGCACACCTCCATCAGGAGCGCACTGACCACCCCCGGTGCCGGATCCCGAGAGCTGCTGGAGAGAGGCGCGATGGCCCTCCTGGACTACATCGACGGCTGCCCCGATGGCTTCCGGATCCTCTCGCGGGACTCGTCGACGGGGCAGGCGAGCGGCTCGTTCGCCTCCATCCTCAGCGACATCGCCGCACAGGTGGAGGACATCCTGGCAGGCGAGTTCGAGCGCACCGGGCACGATCCCCAGTTCGCCGGCCTCTACGCCCAGGCCCTCGTCGGGCTGGTGGCGCAGACGGGTCAGCAGTGGCTGGAGAACCGCGAGCCGTCCCGGCAGGTGGTGGCGAGCCACCTCATCAACCTCGCCTGGAACGGCATGGCCCACCTTCAGGCCGAGCCGAGGCTGATCATGGAAGGCATCGACCGGCGCCGCGCCGGCAACACGCCCGAAGTTGAAGCCGAGGATCAGACCGAGCCGATCAGCAGCCGCCTCAAGTAGTCGGTCATCTCCGCCCGGTCATGCGGGTCCCACTCCGCGAGGAGCGCCTCCTCGAGCATCAGCAGCGACAGCAACGCCGCATCCACAAGCTCCAGCCCGGCAGCAGTGAGCGTCACCAGCATCCCGCGACCGTCGTAGGGATCGGGATCCCGCGTCACCGCTCCGCGCGCCACCAGCCGGTCCACCCTGTTGGTCATCGTGCCCGAGGTGACGTGGGTCTCGCGCAACAACTGCCCCGGCGAGAGCCTGTAAGGCTCACCGGCCCGGCGCAGGGCGGCGAGGACGTCGAACTCCCATCCCTCGATGGCGTGGGCGGAGAAGGCGCGCTTGCGGTGACCGGCCAGGATGCCGGCCAGGCGATCGATGCGCGACCAGATGTGCATCGGTTCCAGCGCCAGGTCGTCGCGCTCGCGCGCCCACGCGGTCACCACCTCGTCGACCTCGTCGCCGGTCATCCGAGCACCTGCGCTCCCTGCACCGGCCCGTAGGCGCGGCGGACGGCCCGGACCCCGCTGAAGACGCCGAGCACCTCGGCCAACTCATGGCTGTGCGCGTCGGAACCCGCCAGGAACGCGCACGTGGGCCCCGACCCGCTGACGATGGCGCCCAGCGCCCCGGCGCCCAGGCCGATCTCCAGGGTGCGGGCCAACGTGGGTTGCAGCGAGATCGCGGGCCGCTCCAGGTCGTTGATGAGCGCCGCCCCCACACCCGGGGCGTCGCCGGCCCGAAGCGCCTCGAGGAGCGCCACGGGGATGCTCGTGTCCTGGGGGCTGCACATCCGGTCGAACTCCTTGAACACCGCCGGCGTGGACAGCCCGGTGTGGGAGAGGGCCAACGTCCAGTGGAGGGTGCCGCTCGACATCACCGGGGTGAGGATCTCCCCTCGACCGGTGCCGATAGCAGTGCCGCCCAGCAGGAGGAACGGCACGTCCGAGCCGATCTGGGCAGCCAGGTCGTGCAGGTCCTCCCGCGTGGCGCCGAGCGCCCACAGCGCGTTGCACGCCACCAGCACCGCGGCCGCATCGGCCGACCCCCCGGCCATGCCGCCGGCCACCGGGATCCGTTTGCGCACCAGCAGGCTGACGCCCACGTCGTGGCGCCCGAAGTGCTCCGCGAGCAGCTTGGCCGAACGCATCGCCAGGTTGGTGTCGTCGATGGGGAGGAACGCGGCGCCCTCGCCCTGGAACGCGAGCCGGAACTCGCCCGCGGGAGCCGCTTCGGCCACCACCTCGTCGCCGAGGGAGACGGCCTGGAAGACGGTGCCCAACTCGTGATAGCCCTGGGCGTCGGTCCCGCCGACCCGCAGGGCGAGGTTCACTTTCGCGGGCACGCGAACCCTGACCGCCGTCACCCCCTGAACGTAGCGCAAACCGCGCCGCGGGCCCAGTGGCGTCCGTCAGCCAGAGACCCGCTCGGCAATCGCCGCGAACGCGGCCACGTCCAGCATCTCGCCGCGCAGCTGGGGATCCACACCCGCCGCTTCGATCAGCTCCGACGCTGCCGCCGACGACCCGATCAGCCCCGCCAGGGCCGCGCGCAGCATCTTGCGTCGCTGCGAGAACGCCGCGTCGATCACCCGGAAGGTGTCCTCGCGGGACGCCGTCGTCGCGGGCGCCGGGCGGCGCGTGATCCGCACCAACCCGGACTCCACATTGGGCACCGGCCAGAACACCTTGGGGGGCACCGTGCCCACCCTCGCGGACTCGGCGTACCAGGCCACCTTCGCGCTGGGCACGCCGTAGACCTTGCTTCCAGGCGGCGCCACCAGGCGGTCCGCCACCTCCAGCTGCACCATCACCAGCCCATCGGTCCAGTCCGGGAACAGCTCGAGCATGCGCAGCAGGACCGGCACGGAGACGTTGTAGGGCAGATTGGCCACCAACGACGACGGCGCGGGCCCCGGCAGCGCATCCACCTGGAGCGCATCCGCGGCCACCACCGTCAGCCGCTCGGCTGCATCCTCGCCCATCCGCTCGCGCACGGTCCGCTCCAGCCGCGCGGCGAGCCGCTCCTCGATCTCGACGGCGACCACCCGGGCACCGGTCTCCAGCAGCCCCAGCGTCAGGGACCCGAGCCCGGGCCCGATCTCCAGCACCACATCCTCGGCCGTCACGCCGGAGAGGGCGACGATCCGCCGGACCGTGTTGGGGTCCACCACGAAGTTCTGCCCCCGCTGCTTGGTGGGGCGCAGGTCCAGCTCCGCCGCGATGCGGCGCACCGAGGCCGGGTCCAGCAGTCCGAGCTCAGGCATCCGTCCCCCACTCCCCGTACGCCGCGGCAGTGTTGGTGACGATCCGGTCGCAGAACTCAGCCAGCTCCACCCCGAGCAGGTCCGCAAGGAACCGGACGGTGTGCGGCAGCAGGTAGGGCGCGTTGGCCTTGCCCCTTCGGGGTGCCGGGGTGAGATACGGCGCGTCGGTCTCGACGAGGATCCGGTCCAGCGGCGTCGCCAGCGCTGCGTCGCGCAACGCCCCGGCCGAGCCGAAAGTGACCACCCCGGGGAACGACAGGAACGCCCCTCGCTCCACGCAGCGCCGCGCGAAGTCGGCGTCGCCGGAGAAGCAGTGCATCACCACCCGGCCCGGGAGGCCCTCGTCGTCGAGCACGCGCAGGATGTCGTCGTGGGCGTCGCGGTCGTGGATCACCAGCGTCCGCTCGTAGGTCTTCGCCCACCCGATGTGCGCCCGGAAGGACACCTCCTGAGCCTCCTGGCCCGCCGCTTCGCGCGTCCGGAAGTAGTCCAGGCCGGTCTCCCCCACCGCGACCACCTCGGGCGCCGCGACCAGCGGCTCCAGCTCCGCCAGCACCGCGGCGAGACCCGCGGCCCCGTCGCGGAGGAACACCCGGGCCGCGTCGTTGGGGTGCAGCGCCACTGCGGCGCGCACCGCGGGCTGGCGCTCGGCCAGCTCGATCGCCGCCCGCGACGACTCCACGTCACAGCCCACCTCGATCACCCGCGACACCCCCACCTGGGCGGCCAGCCGAAGAGAGTCACCCACCGGCAGACCCGAATACTCGTGGGTGGACCACAGGTGGGTGTGGTTGTCGACGACGGGCCGGGGCAGCGCCTCCGGCAGGGGCGGCAGGCCGAGGGTGTCGAGGGGATTCACTTGGCGCTCTCCTTGTCTGCCAACGCAGCCGCGTACAGCTCCTTGCGGTTGGCTCCGGTGACCTTCGCCACGTCCGCCACCGCCTCGGACAGTCTCGCACCACCGGCCCGCGCCCGCCGCACCAGCTCCAACGCGTCGTCAGCCGATGCCGTCGACGGCGGCGCCCCGGCAACCACGACGGTGACCTCGCCGCGCACCCCGCCCCCAGCCCACTCGGCCAGCTCGGCCAACGGCCCGCGAATCACCTCTTCGTAGGGCTTGGTGAGCTCGCGGCACACGGCCGCGGGACGGTCCGGGCCCAGCTCGCGGGCGCCGTCGCGGAGGAACTCCTCCAGGCGGTGGGGGGCCTCGAAGAACACCATCGTGCGCTCCTCGCCTGCCAGGGCCGCCAATCGACGGCCCCGCTCGCCGGCCTTGCGGGGCAGGAACCCCTCGAAGCAGAACCGGTCCACGGGCAGCCCGGAGACGGCCAACGCGGTCAGCACCGCGGAAGGCCCGGGCACGGCGGTCACCCGAAGGCCGGCGTCGATGCAGGCCACCACCAGCCGATACCCCGGGTCGCTGACCGACGGCATGCCGGCATCGGTCACCAGCACCACCCGCTGCCCCGCCGCGACGGCGGCCGCGAGCTCGACGGTGCGGGAGGCCTCGTTGCCCTCGAAGTAGCTGACCACCCGCGCCGTCGGCTCGATCCCCAACCGCTTGGTGAGCAGGAGGAATCGGCGGGTGTCCTCCGCCGCGATGACATCCGCCGAAGCCAGGGCGGTGCGCAGGCTCTGGCTGGCGTCGTCGGAGGACCCGATGGGCGTGGCCGCCAGGATCAGGGCTCCGTCGGGAAGGGGGTGCATGAGCTCAGCCTATGATGCATGGGTGCTGACCACGCTCCAGGCTCTCGACGACGGCCGGCTCCGCGACCGCACCGCCGGATGGGTGGTCACCCTCAGCATCACGCTGATGGCGTTCCTGCTGCGCTTCCACAACCTGGGCCAGCCCCACGCCATCATGTTCGACGAGACCTACTACGCCAAGGACGCGTGGGCGATCCTGCAGTCCGGCTACGAGCGGCAGTGGGTCGAGGACGCCAACGACATGATCCTGGCCGGGGACCTCTCCGGCATGAAGGAGGCGGCCGCCTACATCGTGCACCCGCCGGTGGGGAAGCTGCTCATCGCGGCCGGCGAGGCGATGTTCGGCATGAATCCCTTCGGCTGGCGGTTCATGGCGCTGATCTTCGGCACGCTGCTGGTGTTCTTCACCATCCGGATGGCCCGGCGCCTGTCGCGCTCCACGCTGATCGGCGGCGTCGCGGGGCTGCTGATCACCTTCGACGGCTTGGCCTTCATGATGAGCCGCATCGCCCTGCTGGACATCTTCCAGGCCACCTTCGCGGTGGCGGGTGTCGCGGCGCTCGTGGCGGACCGGGACTGGATGCGCCACAAGCTCGCCGCCCACCTGCGGGCCCACGACCTGCCGGACCTGGGCGGCTCGTTCGGGCCCCTGCTGCTGTGGCGGCCCTGGCGCGTGGCGGCCGGAGTGATGCTGGCTCTGTCGGTCTCCGTGAAGTGGAACTCGCTGTTCCTCATCGCCATGTTCGGGATCGTCGTCGTCTTCTGGGACCTGGGCGCGCGGCGGCTGGCCGGCGCCGGGCGCGCCCAGTGGTGGTCGGTGCTGGTGGACGCCCCGATGGCGTTCGTCAACCTGGTGGTCGTGGTGGTGCCGATCTACCTCGGCTCCTGGTTCGGCTGGTTCACTACCGACGGCGGCTACTACCGCGGCTGGGGCGCGGACAACCCGGAGGACCCCGTCGTGCAGCGCTTCGGCGAGGCGCTCGGCTCACTGTGGCACTACCACGTTGAGATGTACCGCTTCCATACCGGCGACGGGATGATGGTGGATGCCACCCACTCCTACGAGGCCCACCCGGCCGGCTGGCTGTTCCTACAGCGCCCCATCGCGATCTACGCCGTCAACGACATCGAGCCGGGGGTGGACGGCTGCGAGGCCGTGGGCACCACCTGCGTGAGCATCGTCAACGGCATCGGCACCCCGTTGTTGTGGTGGGCGGCGGCGCTCGCGCTGGGCGCGGGGCTGGTGTGGTGGCTGATGGGCCGGGACTGGCGGTTCTCCGTTCCGCTGCTGGCCGTCGCGGCCACCTACCTGCCGTGGTTCCGCTACGCCGGCCGGCCCCTGTTCTTCTTCTACGCCATCATGATCATCCCGTTCAGCGCCACGGTGCTGGCGATGGCCCTGGGCAAGATCCTGGGCCCGGCCCACCATCCTCGACGGCGCGTGCGGGCGATGGCGGTGGGCGTGCTGCTGGCCCTGATCATCCTCAACTTCGCGTTCTTCTACCCCATCCTCACCGCTGAGATCATGACGCGGCCGGCCTGGCTGATGCGCATGTGGTTCGGCAACGCCTGGATCTAGGCGGTCTCCGGACTAGCCCTCCGCGCCGCGCTGCCTGAGCAGCCGGGACCCGTAGGCGCGCATCCTGCTGAACCGCGGCAGGGCGTTGGCCGGCGAGTCCCCCAACAGCAGGCCGGCCAGGTAGTAGCCGCTGGCGGTGCCGTTCATCAGCTCACCGCGACCGTTGCCGCGCGCGTAGAACCCGCCCGGGATCGCGGAGGCACCGACCACGGGGCGGCCGTGGTCACTGGGATCGATGGCCATCCGGCCCGTCTCGAGGGCCGAGGCGCCCAGCTCCGAGCGCGCCCACTGCGCCAGCCCCGCCGTCGCGGCGTCGATCGACGAGAGGCTCACCTTCTGGCCCACCACGAGGGCGGCCTCCCCCACCGGTCGGATCATCCACGCGGGCCCAGTGGCGTGCAGGCTCACCTCCGTGCGGGGGCGGGCGGGGATGCAGCGAAGCACCGGAACCCACTGCGCCGGGCCGATGCGCGCAGCCCTCCCCCACGGGCTGATGCCCAGGGTGTCGATGAGGGCGACTCCGCCCACGGAGCCGGCGTCTCGCACCCAGGCCAGGTTGTTGCGGAACCCGATCCGGGTGATGCCCTCGCGTCGCGTCAGGTGGGTCACGGTCACCTCGTGCACCACCTGGGCGCCCGCGGCCACAGCCGCAGCCCTCAGCAGCCGGGCGTACTCGTCGGTGTCCACGCACAGCGCCTGGGTGACCAGTGCCGCCCCGCCAGGCCCGCCGTCGACCTGCGCCTCCGCGCCCGCGGTGCGGAACAGCTCCGCCACCTCCCGCGTCTCCCGCTCGTCGCCCCCGGGCAGCGAACTGTCGCGGAGCGTCATGGTGGTCAGGCCGGGATGGATCTGCCTGATCTCCGCCATGGCGGCGAGGTTGCGCCGGGCGTGCTCCAGCGCGCCCGCGACCCCGTAGGCGATGGTCATGGTGGCCACGGTGGACGCGTGGCCCAACGCCGCGACCCCGTGTCCGATCGCGGCGCTGCGGAACTCCTGGTTGGGGTCGAGCACCAGCACGTCGTAACCCTCTGCCGCCAAGCGGCGGGCCACGGTCAGCCCCGCGACGCTCGCCCCCAGGACAACCACGTCGTGTGCCATGGGTTCAGCCTAGCCCGAGACCACGACGGCGGGACCGGTGACAGGCCCGCCACGCGAAGGCAGTAAAGTCTGGCCGACGAAAGGAAGCGCCCCATGTGGAAGCTGCACAACAACGGAATTCTCGCCCCGGACGCGGTGGTGAAGCCGACGGAGAGGCTCAGTTGGGGCCGCACCGTCGGGCTCGGTGCCCAACACGTGGTGGCGATGTTCGGCGCCACGTTCGTGTTCCCGCTGCTGATGGGCCTCAACCCGCAGCTCGCGGTGATGATGTCCGGCGTCGCGACGCTGGTGTTCCTGTTCGCGGTCCAGCACCGGGTGCCGAGCTACCTGGGATCGTCGGCCTCCTTCGTCGGCGTGGCCACCGCGATCTACACCGCCGGCGGTGACCCCGCGGACCTGACGGGTGCGCTGTTCGTGGTGGGCCTGACCCTCTTCATGGTGGGTCTCATCATCCACTTCGCGGGTGCCCGCGTGATCCACAAGGCGCTGCCGCCGGTGGTCACCGGCGCCGTCGTGATGCTGATCGGTTTCAACCTGGCCCCTGTGGTCGCGTCGGTCTACTGGCCGGTGGATCCGTGGGTGGCGTTCACCGTGATGCTGATCGTGATCGCACTGAGCATCGGGCTGCGTGGCTTCATGGGCCGCATCGCCATCTTCCTGTCGTTGATCATCGGATACGTCCTCAGCTGGGTCTTCGACCTGGTCCTCGGGCCCCTCCAGCGCGTCGCCGAGGACGGCACGGTCACCGAGCAGCTGCGCGTGAACTGGGCCCCGGTGGCGGAGGCCAACTGGTTCGGCCTCCCGCCGGTCAGCGATCTGGCGAACTGGACCTATGGCGCCACGGACAACGTGGTGGGCTTCCACCTGCCCAGCTTCTCGTTCGCGGCCATCATCGTGGCGCTGCCCGTCGTGATCGCGCTCATCGCGGAGAATACGGGACACGTCAAGGCGGTCGCCGAGATGACCGGCGAGGACCTGGACCCCGTCATGGGCCGGGCCATCGCGGCAGACGGCGCGGGTTCGATGATCGCCACCCTCGTCGGCGCCGGCCCCACCACCACCTACGCGGAGAACATCGGCGTCATGGCCGCCACCCGCGTCTACTCCACAGCCGCCTACGTGGTGGCTGCCCTGGTGGCCATCCTGTTCGGCTTCTCCCCGAAGTTCGGCGCCGTCATCTCCGCCACCCCGAGCGCAGTGCTGGGCGGCATCACCGTCGTCCTCTACGGCATGATCGGCCTCCTCGGCGCGAAGATCTGGAAGGAGAACGGGGTCGACTTCGGCAACCCGCTCAACCTGATCCCTGCCGCGGCGGGCATCATCATCGGTGTCGGCGACGTGCAGCTGCCGTTGGGTGACGACTTCAGCATCGGAGGCATCGCACTCGGCACCATCGTGACGATCGGGATCTACCACCTGGCCCGGGTCATCGCGCCGCGAGAGATGCGTGAGAGCGCCGACGGCGCCTCGCTCATCTACGACGCCCCCGGCATCTACGTCGACGAGGACGACGACTCGCCCCGCTGAGGCTCGGACGGCCCCGCGGCCCTTTGCCGCGGGGCGATACCGTGGGGGCCGTGGATGACCTGCAGAGCACCTTCCGCGACGCCATGGCTCGCGTGGCGGCGCCCGTGACCGTGATCACCACCACAGTCGACGGCGTCCCCACCGGCACCACGGTCTCGGCATTCTCGTCGCTGTCCATCTCCCCGCCCATGGTGCTCCTCGCGTTGGACAACCGGGGCGGAATGATCGGGAGAGTGCGGGCGTCCGGGCGGATCGGCGTCAACGTGCTCGGCGAGGACCAGGCTGAGCTGGCTCTCCGGTTCGCCCGCAACGATCTCCCCGACCGGTTCTCAGGCCTCGTCTGGCACGACGACCACGGCCTCCCGCGCCTCGACGGCGCCGTCGCCTGGTTGCGCTGCGACGAACTGTCGTTCGAGCCGGGCGGTGACCACACCATCATCCTGGGCACCGTGGCAGCGGCATCGTTCCAGGGTGACGCGTCCCTGGCCTACCACATGCGCCAGTTCCAGGCCCTCGTCCCCACCCGGCACCCATGACCGACGCTGAGGCGTCAGTGGTCTGAGACGTCCCGCGCGTCGCGGATCGGGGCGCTGTCCATGTCCGGAATGCCGTCCAGGTTCATGTCACGGGTGCGGAGCTTCTTGGCGTCCCAGCGGAGGAAGACCGCGGCCAGACCTGCCGCGAGGAACGAGGCGAGGAGGATCGCGAGCTTCGCCCCTGCAGTGTGTTCGGCATCCGGGAACGACAGTTCGGCGATGAGCAGGGACACGGTGAACCCGATGCCGGTGAGGAAGCCGACCGGCAGCAGGTCGCGCAGGCCGATGCTGTCCGGCAGCCGCAGCGGCGTGAACTTCGTGACCAGTGCCGTCACCCCGAGCACGCCGACCAGCTTGCCGACGATGAGTCCGAGGACGATCGCCGGCACCACCGGCTGCGCAAGCACGCTGGCGGGGCCGTCGCCGTCGACGAGCGAGACGCCCGCCGAGAAGAACGCGAACAGAGGCAGCGCGATGCCTGAGGAGATGGGCCGCACTGCGTGCTCGTAGCGGTGCGTGCGCGTCTCCGTCTCGCCGTGGATGACGACGGCCGGCACCACGAAACCAAGCACCACGCCGGCGATGGTGGCGTGGACGCCGGAGGCGTGCATGAGGGCCCAAGCGGTCAGCGCCAGGATGAGCAGCAGCCACGGGGCCGGCGTGCGCGAGCGCACCACGAGCGCGAACAGCGCGATGACCGCCAGCGAGGCGCCCAACCCGAGGAGGTTGAGGCCTGAGGTGTAGAAGACGGCGATGACGATGATGGCCAGCAGGTCGTCGACGACGGCGAGCGTCAGCAGGAAGGTCCGCAGAGCCCGCGGCAGGCCACGCCCGAAGATGGCCAGCACCGCGATCGCGAACGCGATGTCGGTGGCGGTGGGGATGGCCCATCCCTGGAGCGCCGTCGGGTCCTGGAGCAGCGTGACGACGGCCACGTAGATGAGGGCCGGCATCACCATCCCTCCGATCGCGGCGAACACCGGCACGGCCGCCTCCTTCGGGCGGCGGAGGCTGCCCGCGACGATCTCGTGCTTGAGCTCCACGCCCACGATGAAGAAGAAGATCGCCAGCAGGCCATCGGCCGCCCACTTCGCCAGAGAAAGATCCAGGTGGAGCGCCTCGGGGCCGACCACGAGCCCGGAGAGCGCCTGGTAGGCCTCGCGCCAGGGAGAGTTGGCCCAGATCAGGGCCACGACGGCGGCGATGAGGAGCAGCACGCCGCTCGTGGTCTCCAGGGTCACCCAGTGCCGCAGCCGGCTCCGACGGTTCTGCTCGGTTGGCGGGGTCATGCGTCTCCTTCGGTAGGCCGTGATGACAGCACGCCAGTCACGACGTCGACCAGACTTCCCGACACTCCGGGGACCAAGACTAGCGAAACACCCTACGGAAACCCGCACGACGTCCAGCGCGGATCCCAGCGGGACGGAGGTGTGGGGTGCCGAGCCGGGAGCGCCTCTCGGCGCGGGGCCGCTCAAAGCGGCTAAGTGTGGAGCCCGGGGCTACCGCAGCTCGGCACCCGTCTGGAGAATACCCGCCCCGATCCCCAGTGCCAACCGGTCACTCCAATTCGCCGCGACGCCAGAGCCGGGCGCTGGCCGCAAGATCCTCCGCCAGGTGCATCAGGCGGTCGGCGTGCACGTCGTCGTGCGGCTGCAGGTTTCCCCGCCCGGCGGAGACGACGCGGGCGAACGCCCCGGCCCGCTCCAAGGCGAGCGCCAGGTCGCCCTCGAACACGCCGCGCAGGATGTCGTCGGCCACCCGCAGGACCTCGTCGGGCCCGGTGGGATCTGCGCCGGCGATGGCGTGGTTGGACTCTGAGAGGTGGGTTCCGGCGGAGTACTGGCGGGCGGCGACGTCCGCGTCGCGTCGCACCCACTCGCGGAGAACGTAGAGCCGGTACAGCGCCCCGGGAAGCGAGCGGGCCGGACGCGAGGCCCACAGGTCTGCCAGCGTGGTGATCCCCACCTCGTCGACCACACCGATGAGGCGCGCCGTGAGCTCCGGATCCCTGCCCTGGCGGCCCGCTCCGACGAGCGTGGCCGCGGTGGCGTGGGCGGCGTGCAGCTCGGCGACGGGGTCCACGCTCTCGCCCATCTCATCGAGCACCGATGGTGCGCGGAGGGCGGGACGGCGAGGCTTGCGGGGCTCGGACACCCCACCAGGCTACGCGACGGGGCAGCAGCGTCGGGCGCCCGCGGGAGGTGGCACTCTTGAGAGGGTCCCACTAGTCAGGAGCCCCCATGAACTGGATCCTCGAAGCCGCCATCGTCCTGATGCTCCTCAGCTACGGCGCGCGCGGCTGGCGCACCGGGCTGGTCGCGGGCGCCTTCTCCCTGGCGGGCACGGTGGCGGGCATCCTGGCCGGCCTGTGGGCGGGGCCGCGGCTGGTGGCGGCGTTCGGCTCCGACTGGCCGGTCCTGGGCCAGACGATGGCCCTGGTCGGGGCAGCCATGGCGGGCGCGGCGCTCGGCGACGCCGTGATCGGCTCGATCGGCCGCCGCTTCCGCGGGCCGGGCAGGCCGAACCCCGTCGACGCGATCCTCGGGGCCGGCGGGGCCGTGGTGGTCTCCGCCCTGGTGCTGGGCGTGCTCGCCGCAGCGATCAAGCCCATCGCCCCGCCCGCATGGGTGCGCACCATCGACTCGTCGGTCAGCCTCGGTGTCATCGGGCGCGCGATGCCCGAGGAGGCGGCCCGGCAGGCATCGCGACTGACGGTGATGCTCGACGCCGCGGGCCTCCCGCGGGTCTTCAGCGGGCTCTTCCCCGAGCCCGAGCTGCCGGTCCCAGCCCCGGACGACGCCACGGCGCAATCCCCCGGGGTGCAGGCGGCAGCCGACAGCGTGCTGAAGATCGCGGCCGCAGTGCCCGAGTGTCGCGGCCCGCTGGCCGCCAACAGCGGCAGCGGGTGGGTGAGCGCCCCGGAACGGGTGGTCACCAACGCCCATGTGGTGGCCGGCTCCGACGCCGTGGCGGTCGAGGTGGGTGGACGCACACTCGCCGCCACCGTCGTCACGTTCGCCCCGGACATCGATATCGCTGTCCTCCACGTGCCGGGGCTGGAGGCCGAGCCGCTGACCCGCAGCGGCCCGCTGGCTGCCGAGACGCCGGTGGCGGTGGCCGGCTTCCCCGGAGGGGGCCCGTACACGGTCACCTCGGGGCGCGTCCGGGGCACGATCGACGCCCGCGGCGACGACATCTACGGCTCGACGGTGGTGTCGCGGGAGGTCCTGTCGCTTCGCGCCCACGCCGAGCAGGGAAACTCCGGGGGTCCGGTGCTCAACGAGAACGGCGAGGTGGCCGGGACGGTCTTCGCCATCTCGCTCGTCGATGCAGAGACCACCTATGCACTCACCAACGCTCAGACCAACGCCCTGATCGACGGGGCGGCCTCGGCCACGCAGGAGGTCAGCACCCAGGCGTGCACGCAGTGAACCAGAAGGGGTGAAACCAGAAAGGCCGGTCCCGGGGGACCGACCTTGGTGGAGCTAGGGGGATTCGAACCCCCGGCCTTCTCATTGCGAACGAGACGCGCTACCAACTGCGCCATAGCCCCTTGAAGCATCACGAAGCCTAGCACCGAGCCGAGCGGGGCTCCAAGTCAGTCCCCGACCGCCCGTGGCCGGTACTCGGAGACCTCCCGGGCCTCGCCTGCCGGGTTGTCCGCCGTCGGAATCTGCGCCGGCTGCTGGCTCACCGGAGCAGACAGGTCGATGGTGCGCACCGTCCGGGGCAGCAGCGGCTGCTGCACGTAGGTGGCCGGAGCGACGGGGATGGGATCCCACAGCGCGCCGATGGTGGTGGGCATCGACAGATCGATCGAGATCTCGATGTTCTCGGTGGCCTCGCGGTCCGACAGGTCGATGACGACGGTGTCCTCGTCCTCGTCGAACCCCGCCTTCACCGCGGCCGAGCGCGCGTCGAGACTGCGATGCATCGCCACCACCGAAACCCGCGCCACGGCGAAGAACGCCACCAGCAGCCCGGAGGGGATGAGAACGCTCCACCATGCGACGACGCCCAGCCCGGCCAGCACCGCCAGCGTCACCAGCGCCGCCCCCAGCACAGCCGCGACGACGAGCCGACGGCGGGCCGCCTGGCGGGCGATGAGGCGAAGCTCGAGAAGGTCGGTCCGGCGCGTCAACGGGGTCGAGACCTGCGCCGCACCGTCGTCCTCGACGTGATCGACGACGTCGCGATGGAGAATCCGGACCGAGTCCGAGAACCGCTGCGAGGGGTCCCCGTCGAGGTCCGCGTCCAACTCACGGGCATTCCTCACCCAGGGCAGCCCTAGGGCCAGACCGACGACGACGACGATGGCGATGAGGATTCCGGCGAGCACGCCGCCTACGTTAAACAACAACGCTGTGATTTGGTCCCCCGGCTGCGGCGAGTCGGCGGATCAACGCCGGTTATTTCGAGTTCTCACTCCTCGTCCAGCAACCAGACCTTGACGGCCTCGCCGGCGTTGACCTGCTCGACGTGCTCGTCCAGCACGATCAACGCGTTGGAATGGGCCAGCTCGGCCAGCGCGTAGTTCTCCGTCACCTGGGCGACGTGGCGGACGCTCCCCTCTGTGGTGACCCGGCCCCGCAGGAGATGCATCTGGCCCCGGTGCGAGCGGAGCCCGCTCGAGGCGATGGCGCGAACACTCCGGTGTCCGGTGTGGGCGCCCATCAGCTGCCTGATCAGCGGGCGGGCGAAGGCATGGAACGACACGTAGGCGCTCACGGGGTTGCCCGGCAGCATCAGCATCGGCACATGGTCCTCGCCGATCAGCCCGAAGGTCTGGGTCCGTCCGGGCGACATGGCCACGTTGACCGAGTCCACCAGGCCGAGCCGCTCCATCACCGACGCCACCGCCTCGTAATCCTCGCGGCGTCCGCCGGTGGTGGAGATCACCAGGTCAGCCCGGATCAGTTGATCCGTGACCGCCTCTTCGATGGCTGAGGGATCGTTGGAGTGCACGGCCACCCTGAAGACGGTCGCGCCCGCTGCCTTGGCCGCCGCGGCGACCATGAACGAGTTGGCGTCGGTGACCTCGCCGTGCTGGACGCTGCTGGTGGGATCCACGAGGTGATCCCCGGAACTGACCACCACCACCCGGGGGCGGGGCCGGACCATCACCTTGTCGATGCCCGCGCTGGCGAGGAGGCCGATGCCCCGATCGTCGAGCAGGTCTCCCTCGCTGAGCAGGCGTGTGCCGAGCTTGAGGTGCTCCCCGGCGGCGCGCACGTACTCCCCCTCGCCGACGCGCTCGATGAGCCGGACCTTTCCGTCCTCGACGGTGCCGAAGGTGGCCGGCAGCACCGCCGTGGCGCCGCGGGGCAGCACGTCTCCGGGCGCCACCGACGCGGCCGCCCGCTCGGGCAGCCTGGCGACGGTGAGGTCCACGATCTCCATCGGTGCGGCGAGGTGCCCTTCGTCGTCCAGCAACTCCTTGGCGCGGACGGCGTAGCCGGCCACCTTGGAGGTGCTGTTGGGTGGCACCGCGATCATCGAGTCGATGTCCTCGCAGAGGACCTGGTTCCACGCCTCCAGCAACGACATCCCGAACGGCCGCAGAGGCTCGACGAGGCGGAGCAGGTAGGCGGTGTGATCAGTCACGCTCCGCAGCCCGGAGGCGTCCAGGGTTGGCGGATCGGGGAGCCGCGGCTCCTCCTCGACCGCCTCTTCCTCACCGGGGACGTCGTCCTGCTTCTTCCGGGCAAACCAAGCCATGCTGCCTACGATAGGCCAATGACCCTCTCGGCCCGGAAGGACGCGCTGCGCGCCCGGATCTCCGCGGCCCGCGCCCGGGTCTCAGCCCAACAATGGGCCGCTGACAACGCCGCACGCACTCGTTTCCTCCTCGCCCTGGCGGAGGGGTTCCCCGTCGGCACCGTCGCCGCGTACGTATCCCGCGACGGTGAGCCGGGCACCGTCGAGGCCATCGACGCGCTTGCCGCCCGCGGCTGGGGCCTCCTGCTGCCGAGGATCACCGGCCGCGGGGTGGCGTGGGCGCGCTTCGAGGGGTGGGACGCGATGGCCACGGGGTGGGGAGGCATCGCGCAACCCACCGGGCCCGTCCTCCCTCCCGAGGCGCTGGCAGAGGCCGGCCTCGTGGTGGCGCCGTGCCTTGCCGTGGGGACCGACGGCGCGCGCCTCGGTACCGGCGGCGGTTGGTACGACCGGGCGCTGCCCCACCGCGACCCGCTGTCCTTCGTGGTTGCACTGGCGCGCCACGAGGAGATCCGCGACGATCTGGGGCCCCTCACGCTCCCCCACGACATCCCGGTCGACGGCTACGTCACAGAGCGCGAATCGGTCAGATTGACGCTCTGAACTACCATGGGTGGAGTCGTCTCCCACGGAGGATCCTGTATGCCCACCTACCAGTACCGTTGCACAGACTGCGGCACCGATCTCGAGGCCGTGCAGAAGTTCACGGACCCCGCACTGACGGACTGCCCCGAGTGCGACGGCGGACTGCGGAAGGTGTTCAGCGCCGTCGGCGTGGTGTTCAAGGGCTCCGGCTTCTACGCCACGGATTCGCGCGCCGCGAAGAAGGCCGCCTCCTCCCCCGCCAAGTCCGGGGCCAAGACGGAGCCGGCCAAGTCCGAGCCGGTCAAGGCCGCGTCGGCGCCCAAGGTGGAGGCCAAGTCCGCCTGAACCTGTGGACAGCGGGAAATCGGGCTCTCCACCTGCGATCAAGGGGGCATGAGACGCCTCCTCACCCCCATCGCCTCGTTCGTGTCTTGGCATCGCCGGGCCGTCGCCGCGCTGCTGGCAGCGCTGTCGGTGGTGCTCGTGGCGCAATGGCTCGCGGAGCCGGGCGGTCCCACGGTGTCGGCGCCGGTCCTCACCGGGCCGGTGGCCGCGGGCCACACGCTCACCTCGGCGGACGTGACGCTCACCGACGTCCCCGCCCACCTGGTGTTCTCGGCCGCTCCACCTAGCCTCGATGACGTCATCGGTGAGGTGACAGCGGTGAATCTAGCCGCCGGCACCCTGCTCCAGACCGGGCTCCTGGCCACGGGTCAAGGCGTTGCTCCCGGCCGCGCCGTCGTGCCCATCACCCTGCCGGACCAGGCTCTGCGGTCCCTGCTGCGCCCCGGGGATCCAGTCACGCTTGTGGTCACCTCCACCGAGTCGGCTGAGGTACTGACGCGGGACGCCAGGGTCGCGGCGCTGCCGTCCCCGCCAGGCGGGTCCGCGCTCGCGGTGGCTGGGGCCGGCGATGACGGCCTTGTGCTCATGGACGTGCCGGCCGATGAGGCCGCCATGGTGGCCGCCCTCGGTCAGAGCGGCCAGCTCAGCGTGGTGCTGGGCGCCTTGTGAGACGCGTGTAGCCGCGCCGGTTTGCCATCCTCGCGACATGCCCGCTAGCGTCATTGACGGCTCAACCCAGATCCGGACGGCCTCTCGTGTGGCCTTCCCCACGGATCGCCCCCGTCGCTGCATCGCGTGACGGGTCGTCTCCCGCTTCAGCGGAACACAGAAAAGAGACCTGATTCCCATGAAGGGCTTCAAGGAATTCCTCATGCGCGGCAACCTCGTCGAGCTTGCCGTCGCGTTCGTCGTCGGCGCCTCGTTCGCCACGGTCGTCACCGCGTTCACCGCCATGTTCATGGACCTGCTGGGCAAGCTCGGCGGCACCCCGGACTTCTCGTCCTACTCGCCGGGCGGGGTGTCGGTGGGCGCGTTCCTCACCGCACTGGTCGCGTTCGTCATCGTGGCCTTCGTCGTGTACTTCGGCGTGGTGCTCCCCTACACCAAGGCCAAGGAGCGCTTCGCCAAGACCGAAGCCGAGGCCCCCTCGCTGACCAAGTCGGAGCAGCTGCTCGAAGAGATCCGCGACTCGCTGGTCAACAACCGCGTCTGAGCCCCGCTCGTCGTTCTCACAGGGGCGTCACCCACTGGGTGGCGTCCCTGTGGCGTCACCTCACCAGTGGGGTGGCCGGTCGTCAGCGAGGCGCTGCTCGTGGCGGTCAAGCGGCCGGGAAGCCGGCGCCGACGGCGTGAGGCCCGTGAGGCCCAGTTCCCGGCGGGCCTCCGCCAGCGCGGCGTCGAACCGTGCGAACCCGAGAGCGCGCCGTTCCTCCAGCGGCACCGGGAACGGCCACGGCTCGCAGGCCTCCTGCCGCTGCGTTCGCAGGGCGGGCAGCCGCCCGGCGTCGAAGCCCAGGCGGGCCAGCTCCTCGGGCAGCGAGGACGGGGAGCTGAGCGGAAGCCGTTCCCCCGTCAGCGCCAGGCCAAGCGCCGCCGACAGGTCGCGGTCACCCACCGAGGGTGGCGCCGTCGGGGACCTGCTGGGGAGAGCCTTCGTCGGCGAGTTCCGCGTCCCCCACCACGGTGACCCCCGCGCCGAAGGTCCAGTCTCCGTCCACCTTGAGAGAGCTCGCCTGCCGTAGGGATGGTGCCACCGGGATCCGGGCCAGGAACTTGTCCACCTTCTTGTAGAACCGGGAGTCGAGGCTGATCTCCGGGGAGCTCGAGGTGGTGGCCACCAGGCGGCCCTCGTCGGTCAGGTCGTAGACGTCAGAGCGCAGCAGGAGCAGCTCGTTGGTGGTCTTGACCGGCAGGAAGCGGTCGCGGCCGACGCAGATGGCCGTGGCCCCCTCGAACACCTCGATGGCAGCACCCATCGCGGACTCCACCTGGATGACGGGCGTGGAGTCGCCGTCGGAGGGGTCCACCGTCTTGTCGTTGCGGATGAGCGGGAGGCCCAGGACGGAGTTGCGCTCCGTGAGGGTGTCGCGGAGGACCTGCAGGTCGAACCACAGGTTGTTGGTGTGGAAGAACGGGTGGCGGTGCTCGTCGGTGAAGAAGTCCATCTCCTCCGGCGCGGTCTGGGCGGTGTCGCGCAGGATGAGCTGATTGTCCGCCTTCCGGACGGCCAGGTGTCCGCCCTTCTTGTCGTTGATGGTGCGGCGGCACACCTCGGCGGCGTACGGGGCGCCGGACCGGGCGAACCAGCCGGCGATGGTGGCGTTGGGCGCCGCGCCCAGGTTGTCCCCGTTGGAGACGCACGCGTAGCGGAAGCCGTGCTGGAGGAGCTGGTCCAGCACGCCGGAGCCCTCCAGCGCCGGGTAGAGGTCGCCGTGGCCGGGCGGGCACCATTCCAGGGAGGGATCTGCGGGCCACTCGACGGGGGTCAGGTCATCTGCGCGGAGCTTCGGCTCCTGGTTCTGCATGAAGCTGAGCGGCAGCCCCTCCACCGGAAGCTCCTCGTAGCGCTCGAGGTGGGCCAACGTGTCGTCCTCGGTGCGGAACGAGTTCATCAGCAGCAGCGGAAGGCGGGCGTGGTAGCGGTCGCGGGCGGCCAGGACCTGCTGGGTGATGAGATCAAGGAAGTTGAGCCCGTCGCGCACCTCCAGCAGGGTCTTGGCCTTGTCCAGGCCCATCGACGTGCCGAGGCCGCCGTTGAGCTTGATGATGACGGTCTTGCCGATCGCCTCGCGGGCCTCCGCCTCGGAGATGTCCACATCGGTCAGCATCGGTGGATCGAGCAGCGGCTCGATGGTGTCCTCCCGGATCACCCCGGTGGCACCGGATTCGAGGAGCTCGTAGAAGCGGGAGAAGACCTCGATCGCGGGGGCCGCGACCCCGGCGTCGATCATCTTCTGGCGGGCGGCGTTGAGGCCGGCTTCGGACACAGCTGTTCCCTTCGTTGCGGTTCTCGACACCGATCCTAGGCCAGCGGTCGCCCGGGGCGCGCCCTCGCGATCAGGACACCGCGACAATCCCGTGCGCCCCGCGCTCGGCGTCCACCATCACGTGGCTGACGACGGGGTATCGCCCGGGCTCCGGGAACTCCAACTCCACGAACCCGCCCTCGGCCGGCGCCAGCGCCAGTGCCTGGGCGCCCCCGCCGCTGCCGCCGAAGGCGTCAACGCCGTCCTTGAGCAGGTAGCCGCCCTCGCGGTAGACGGTGTCGAACTGCCCGCCCACGATGTGGAAGCTCGTGGCACGGTTCGGCCCGGCGTCGAGCACCCAGAAGCGCACCCGCTCCCCCACCCGCGCGACGAAGGGCTCCTGGTCGTACTGGTTGGCCACGCCGTTGAACACCACCCGGTCCGGCTTCTCGGCCGAGACGGCCTCGGAATCGACGTCGGTGGCGGCCTCGGCCGAGGCCGCCTCACCCGAGACGAACACCTCGGACTGGACCACCACGTACTCGCGGTCCACCTCCGGCAGGCCACCCTCGGGTTCGATGATCACGGCGCCGTGCATGCCGGCGGCGATGTGCGCGCTCATGGGCATCGTCGAGCAGTGATACATCCAGACGCCGGCGCGCCCGGCCGTGAACCGGTAGACGAGCCGCTCGCCGGGCGCGATCGTGCGCATGGGCCCCTCGGGGTTCAGAGCGCCGGCGTGGAAGTCGATCGAGTGGCCCATGGAGCCGTCGTTGATGAGCGTGATCTCGAAGTTGTCGCCCACCCGTCCGCGCAGCGTTGGGCCCACGCTGCCGCCGTTGAAGGTCCACCGCCGCTGCCACACGCCCGGGGCCACCTCCAGGGGCACCTCGGTGACCCGGAACTCGTAGCGGCGGACGGTCTCGTCGGTCAGCGGCGGGGCCACGGGGTCGACCACGGCGCTGAGCGTCGCGTCCGGGTCCCCGGCCGCGTGACCGTGCTCTGGCTCGGCGGCCTCCTCGTCGGGGGCTGCGGCGGGCGCGCCCGCCACCACCACGTCGAACGTCATGCCCATCTGACGGTGCCCCACGACGGTGCACCAGCCCTCGATGGACTGGCCCACGACGCCGAGGTCGAGCTCGGCGCTCTCCCCCGGCGCGAGCCGTGGGGTGCGCAGCGTCCCGATGAGGAGGTCGTGCACCGTGGTGGGGTCCTCGTTGACCAGCTCCACGATGACGCGGTCGCCCGGCTGGGCCTCCACTCTGTCGGGCACGAACTCCATGTCGCGTGCCGCCACCTTCACCCGGACCGTCTCGCCGGTGGCCGGAACCGACGCGGCCGGGGCGGTGGTCGAGGCCACGCCGGCCGCCGCCGGATCCAGGCCGACGCCGACGCTGAGCGCGATCGCCAGCGCCGCCACGCCCGCGACCAGACCGTCGCCGGTGAAGACGCTGCGCCGTTCCTTCAACTCAGGGGCAGGTTCGCCGGCCGCGGCGCGGCGGCGCTCCGCCACGGAGGCTCGGATGCCGCGCACCATGAGCGGGAGAAATGTCACGAGCGCGGCGAGCACCAGCACGGACACGGTCACCTTGACCCAGCTGGGCAGTGGGGCCACCCAGGCCAGCAGCCCGCCGTTGATGACGACGAGCCGCACGGTGGCGAACCGGTCGAACTCGGCGGCGCCGGCGCGCACCACGCGCGGCCCGCCGCCGATCACCGACGGCAACAGGTAGGACAGCGCGCCGGTGACCAGCTGCAGCAGAAAGCCCACCACCCACAGCGAGGCCAGCATCGGGTATCCGGAGGCCAACTCGAGGTCGTCGGAGCGTCCGACGTGGACGGCGGTGGCGAGGACCGCCACGCACGCCCACACGGCCCCGGCAAGGATCGACGCGGCGGCGAACTCGCGCGGCGGACGCTTCCTCAACGGCACGGTGAGGCAGCGCCCCCACCATCCCAGCGCGGCGGCGTAGAGGACCAGCCCGGCCACCGAGACCGGCCGGAGGCCCGTGAGGGAACCCCCGATCACGACGGCGATGGCGGCCAGCAGCACCGGCAGCACCTGCTTGGCGAGGCGCTCGGACCGGTCGTCCATCCGGGTGCGCAGCACCGTGGGCCAGAAGGTCACGAAGGTGCCCACCACCGTGAGCCCGATCCAGCCGAGCAGCATGGTCATGGTGTGGGCCACGAGGAGGGCGGCGTGCCAGCGGTCGTCGAGCCCCCAGGCCAGCGTCGCGCCGAACCCGGCCCCCACGGGCAGGCAGGCCGCCGCCGCGATGTAGTAGCGGATGCAGATCCGGAACCGCCCCGCCAGGGCACGCCTGAGGTCGCGCACCAGGACGGCGCCGTGCCACAGCACGGCGGCTGATACGACGGTGGCGCCGGTGACCGCGAGCCACCACTGCGCCGTCGGGACGCCGAGGAAGACCAGCAGGGAGCCGGCCCCCAGCACGCCCAGCCGCACGTCTGCCAGGCGGCGGGTAGCGTCGTCGTCGCGGGTCTTGAGCAGCGCCGCGGTGAAGTGGGCGCTCCACACCATCACCGAGTGCGTCAGAGCGCCGAGCGCCACCAGGTGCACCATGAGCCAGGTGGACTCGGGGATCCAGCGATGCGCGAGAGCAACCACGACGGCGGCCGCCAGCCACACCACCAGCGCGAAGTCGCGGAGCCCGCGGCGGCGCCTCATCCCCTCACCGCCGAGGCGATCACGGTCAGGGCGAACACGAGCATCGCGATCACGGTCAGGGTTCCTCCGGTTCGATACAGGTCACCGACGGCGAGAAGGTCGCCGAGGATCCGCGCGGTCATGCCGGCGTGAAGCAGCCCGAGCGGGAGCCACATCGACCGACGATACGGCAGGGGGCGGCCGATGACGGCCGGGAAGATGGTGGGGGCGTGCGCCATGATCATGGACACACCGAAGCCGAGGAAGACGCCGTGGATGGTGGCATCGTGGTGGCCCGCGGCGACCGGCTGCCCGACCACGAGCCACACAGCGCCCGCCACGGCAAGCCATCCGTTGCCGGCCAGCAGCGCGGCGGCGTTGAAGCGGCGGAACCCGGTGCCGCGGATCATGCGGCGGCCCACGTCGTCGCGGAGCAGCCAGGCGGCCACGAGCAGGCAGCCCAACCCCAGCACCCGATAGCCGACGGCGGGGAGGGCGGTCGCGAGGGCGGCGCCGAGCGCCACCACGGTCGCCAGGGCGAGCAGCATGGGCACCGCACGGGCGCCCATGGTGAGCTGCGCCAATTCGGCGCGCTCCGCGGCGATGGTGATCACCACGAAGGCGGCAAGCAGCGGAAGGGCGGCCGGGATGTCGGCCAGCAGGATCGCGGCCGCCGCCAGCGGGACGAAGAGCGTGCCGAGCGCCTGGGCGGCCACCAGAGGCAGCGGGGCCCGGAGCCACAGGGCCACGGCCACGGCCAGGAATGCCAGCCCGCCGTCGAGGAGGAGAAGTTCGCCGAGCAGGGGCGGGGCGCCGGCGATCAACGCCAGCGACCCCGCGCCCAGCAGGGCGGGCGCCAGGTATGCGAGGGGGGAACGCAGTGCCTGGGCCCGTTCAAGGGAGATGAGGGTGCCCATGAAGCCGAGCGTCATGGCGGGGCCGTGGAGGTCCGCCAGCCGGTCGGAATCCACGGGCGCCCACATCCCGAGACGGAGCAACGCCGCGTTGAGGCCCGTCAGCAGCGAGACCCCGGCCAGCGCGATGAGCGCGACGCGGAGGGGGCGCGTGCGCGCCCCTGGGTCAGTGATGGTGCGGGGTGCCGGCAGCGTGGTCGTGCTCATGGGTGGTGGTATCGATCTCGGCCCATTCGTCGCCGTCGAGCCCGAGGGCAGCGGCCGGGAACAATCCGTTGTCTTCCTTGTCGATGTGGTCACGTAGGGCGTCCTCGAAGACGTCCATGAGCGAGTGGTCGCCTGCGGCGATGGCAGCCAGCAGTTCGTCGAGCGAGCGGTGCTCGCCGCACAGAATGCTGACGTGGTCAGCGAACTCGTCGCGGCGCTTCATCACCGTGAAGAGACCCACCTCCTCGGACTGCGTGTGCGGCCCGAGGAGGAGGGCGAGGGCGCGGGCATGCTCAGGCACGTCTCCACCGTCGACGACGGCGCGGCGCAACTGTCCGCACGCGTTGACGATCTCGACGTGCTCATTCATGAACCGACCGATCACCGTGATCGAGTCACACCCGCAGTAGCTGCACATCAGAGGCGCGCCAGCTTCAGCTTCCAGGCCTCGGGGCCCTCCTGCACGTAGCTGATTGCAATCGACTCGCCGTGGCGCTCTGTGATCTGGCGGAGCAGCGGCACCGGGTCATGCGGGGCCACCAGGACGAAGGCCGCGCCCGGCTGGAGGCCGTCGACGACGCCGTGAATGGCGGCGTGGCGAACGGCGTGCGGGATGATGCGCGCGTCGAGTTCGGGAAGGGACTCGTCATGACCGCCGCAACCGCAGCCTGACTTGGGGGTGAGGGAGATCTCTGTCATGCCCCACAGATTACTACAAGAAACTTGTATCTAATCTCCGGGGTGTCCCTATGGACTCCCAGGGGATCAGCCGAGCAGACCCGCACCCGCCATGTAACGGTCGACCACCACCGACACCAGGCCGGGATGTGCGCCGAGCGGTTGGGCGACCACATCGCCGCCGGCCTTGGCGAGCCTGCGCTGGAAGAAGCCGGGCCCGATCAGGTAGGACGCCACGGCCACAGGGCCCGATCCGCCGGCCTCCGCGACAGCCTCAGGGACCCTGGGCTCAGCCGCGGACAGGAACCCCACCGTGACGGGCCCGGCCCAGCGCTCCTGCACGGCGCGCGCCACACCGCGACCCACCTCCGCCGCCTCCGGGCGCGACGAACCGGCCACGGCCACCACCACCGCCGACCCCTCGGGGGCGCCGGCCTCGCGGAGCCGTTCCACGAGAGCGTCCTCCAGCCGCGGATCCGGCCCCAGCGGGCCCGTGGACACCACCCGCCCAGGGTGGCCGGCGATCGCCTCTGCCACGTCCACCTCCGTGTGGAAGCCCAGCGTCAACAGCACGGGGACCACCACCACGCGGTGCCCCGCGTCGACGAGCCGGTCCACGACCGTGTCGAGCTTGGGTTCCTGAACGTCGACGTAGGCCACCTCGACGGTGACGTCGGGGAGGCGCTCCGCAGCGGCCGCGGCGATCGCCAGGACGGCGGCCTGTCCGTCGGGATCGTCTGTGCCGTGTGCGCACACCACGAGTGCCGGCGTCATGGGCTCACCTCCAAGCGGTAGCCGCGCCGCGGCACGGTGCGCACGAGCGAGCGATCCCCCATACTGTCACGCAGCCGCGCGACCGCGACCTCGGCGGCGTGCGGGTCGTTGGAGCTGCCGGGCAGCACGGCCAGGATCTCTTCGCGCGACACCACTCCCCCCTTCGCCTCGACGAGTGAGCGCAGCACGGCGAACTGCACCTGACTGAGCGGCAGCGCGCGTCCGCCCAGGTTGGCGGCGGACCGCCGCAGCCACAGCACGCCCGCCGGGGTGGCCACCTCCGCCACGCCGCGGGCCGACAGCGCCGTCGTGAGCTCCCGCACCAGCGCGCCAAGCCGGAACCGGTCCGGGATCAACGGGGTGAGACCGAGCTCGATGAGGGGCGCCGCGGTGACCGGCCCCACCGTCGCGGGGAGGACCGGCCCCGCCATCGCCTCGATCGCGGCATCCCGCAGCCCCTCCCGCTCGCACGCGGCGAGGAACTCCACCACCCCGTGCGCGGAGGTGAAGGCCACCGCGTCGACCTCGGCGGCCGCCACCAGAGCGACGGCGCGGCTCACCGCCTCGGGGTCCGGGGAGGGCCCCCACCGGTACACGACCAGCGAGGTGACGCGGGCCCCCAACTCGAC
Source organism: Tessaracoccus luoxuelianae (assembly GCF_054483915.1). Taxonomy (NCBI): domain Bacteria; kingdom Bacillati; phylum Actinomycetota; class Actinomycetes; order Propionibacteriales; family Propionibacteriaceae; genus Tessaracoccus; species Tessaracoccus luoxuelianae. Next base: position 3,009,127 of record NZ_CM137013.1, read on the forward strand.
GAGGAGCTCGTCGATGCCGTCGCTGCCCGCGCCGTGGTGCTGCACGGCCACGTGCAGGCCCGCGACGCCCTCGGTCTCGAAGAGTTCCTTGATCTCGGCGGCCGTCTCCGAGTCCGCCACCCAGTCGGCAGTCAGGCCCGCGCCGTGGACCGCGCCCTGGGCCTTCGGCCCGCGGGCGATGATCCGGGCTCCCCGCAGCACCGCCAGCAGCTCGTCGGCACACCCTGCGGCATCCGCGGCCTCCATCCAGCCGCGGAACCCCACGCCCGTGGTGGCCACCACCGCATCAGGGGGATCGGCGATGAGCGCCCTGGTCTGCGCGATGAGCTGCTCGTCGTCTGCGTGGGGCACGATCGAGAGGATGGGGGCCCGGATGATCTCGACACCGCGGCGCTCCAGCGCCGAGGCAAGTTCGGAGGCGCGTCGTTTCGCCGTCAGCACGACGCGGCAGCCGGCGAGCGAGTGCGCGCCGGCTGCCGCGGTGGAACCGATGGCGGTCACCGTCGCGTCCATTCAGCCCGCCCTGGCCAGGCCCTCAGCGGGCCGGCGGAGCGGGGCCTCCTCGGTGACCTGCGAACCGACGAACACCCGGCCGTCGAGCACCGCCACCGCCCACGTGCCGAGCGCCTTCGCAGGGTCCGACAGGCACACGCCCGTGCGGAGGTCGAACGCCTGCTTGTACATGGGAGAGAAGAGTACGGGCACGTCCTCCCCGTTCACCAGGGACGAGCCCACCAGTCCACGGGCCATCACGTTGGCGCGGGCGAAGGGGTCCCACATGCCGACGGCGACCACGCGGTCGTCGTGGAGCCTGACGATGGCCACCTGCCGGCCGTCGATCAGGGCGGCGACGGGTCGCTCCGGCAGCAGGTCGTCGAGGCGGCAGACGGGTTCGGTGGTGGTGATCATCGCGCTCCTCCAATGGGGATGGTGGGTCCGGCGACCAGGACCGGCCGCCGCTCGGAATCGACCAGTTCGACGCCCGACTCGCGGTCGGCGTCCGTGGCGGGGCGCGCCTGGCCGCGCTCGCCCACGTACTGGAGGTTGTCGTCGACGGCGTCGGCCGCGTTGACGAAGCCCGCGAACCGGGCCAGCTTGACCGGGTCCTCCAGCACGTCGCGCCACTCGTCGCGGTAGCCGTCGACGTGTCCGGCCATGGCGGCATCGAGGTCCGCGGCGATGCCGAGGGAGTCCTCCATGATCACCTTGCGGATGTGGTCCAGGCCGCCCTCGATCGACTCCAGCCACACGGCGGTGCGCTGCAGCCTGTCCGCCGTCCGCACGTAGTACATGAGGAAGCGGTCGATGGTGCGGACCAGCTCCTTGGTGCTGAGGTCCTCGGCCAGCAGGACGGCATGCCGGGGCGTGAAGCCCCCGTTGCCGCCCACGTAGACGTTCCAGCCCTTGTCCGTGGCGATGATGCCGACGTCCTTACCGCGGGCCTCGGCGCATTCGCGGGCACAGCCGGAGACGCCCAGCTTGAGCTTGTGCGGCGAGCGGAGCCCGCGGTAGCGCAGCTCCAGGTCGATCGCGAGGCCGACGGAGTCCTGGACGCCGTAGCGGCACCAGGTGGATCCCACGCAGGACTTCACGGTGCGCAGCGACTTGCCGTAGGCGTGGCCGGACTCGAATCCGGCGTCGACGAGCCGCCGCCAGATGTCGGGCAGCTGGTCGATCCGGGCGCCGAACATGTCGATCCGCTGGCCGCCGGTGATCTTGGTGTAGAGCCCGAAGTCGCGGGCGATCTGGCCGATCACGATGAGCCCGTCCGGGGTGATCTCACCGCCTGGCACGCGGGGCACGACGGAGTAGGTGCCGTCCTTCTGGATGTTGGCCAGCACGTGGTCGTTGGTGTCCTGGATCGCGGCCTGCTCGCCCGCGAGGATGTGCCCGTTGCCGAGGCTGGCCAGGATGGAGGCGACGACGGGCTTGCAGATGTCGCACCCGCGGCCGCGGCCGTGCCGGCCGATGATCTCGGAGAAGGTGGTGAGCCCGGTGATCCGGACCACGTCGAACAGCTGGGCCCGGGAGAGCTCGAAGTGCTCGCACAGGGCGTTGCTCACCACCGTCCCGGACTTCTCGAGCTCGGCCACCATCAGCTTGCGCACCAGCGGCAGGCAGGAGCCGCAGCTGGTGCCGGCCTTGGTGCACGCCTTGACACCGGCGAGGTCGGTGCAGCCGCCCTCGGTGACCGAGCAGCGGATGGCGCCGGCGGTCACGTTGTTGCAGGAGCAGACGGGGGCGTCGTCGGGCAGCTCGCCCTGGACGGGGGCGCCCTCCGCGCCGGCGGGCACCAGGTACGCGGCGGGGTCGACGCCGAGCGGCCGGCGCAGCAGGGGCCGGAGGCCGGCGTAGGCCGAGGCGTCGCCCACCAGGATGCCGCCGAGCAGGGTGCGGGCGTCGTCGGAGAGGACGAGCTTCTTGTAGACGCCGGCGATCGGGTCGGTGTAGACCACGGACAGGGCGCCGTCGGTGGTGCCGAAGGCGTCACCGAAGCTGGCCACGTCCACGCCGAGCAGCTTCAACTTGGTGGAGAGGTCGCCGCCGGTGAAGGTGCCGGAGCGGCCGAGCATCTGGTCCACCGCCACCTCCGCCATGGTGTAACCGGGGCCGACGAGGCCCCACACGCGGCCCTGGATGCAGGCCACCTCGCCGATGGCGAAGATGTCAGGGTCTGCGGTGCGGCAGGAGTCGTCGACGACGATGCCGCCGCGCTCCCCCACCTCGAGGCCGGCGTCGCGGGCAAGCTCGTCGCGGGGACGGACGCCGGTGGCGAAGATCACCACGTCCACGTCGATGGAGGTGCCGTCGTTGAAGACCATCTTCTCCACGGCGATCCGGCCCTTGATGGCCGAGGTGGCGGTGCCGACGCGCACGTCGACGTCCATGGCCTCGATCAGGCGCTTGAGCGACTCGCCCCCGCCCTCGTCGACCTGCAGGGGCATCAGCCTGGGCGCGAACTCGACCACGGTGGTGTCGGCGCCGAGCTTCCGCAGCGCTCCGGCGGCCTCGAGGCCCAGCAGCCCGCCGCCGATGACGGCGCCCCGGACGCGACGCTTCGGGTTGCGCTCCTGCAAGGTCTCGACGAAGCCGCGGAGCGCCGCCACGTCGTCGATGGTGCGGTACACGAAGCAGCCGGGCAGCTCACGGCCGGGAACCGGCGGCATGAACGCGTAGGAGCCGGTGGCCAGCACCAGGGAGTCGTAGGCGTGCGACATGCCGTTCTCGGTGATGACGGTGTGCGCCGCCGGGTCCACGGAGACCACCTTGGCGCCGCGGCGCAGCTTCACGTTCGGGTCCTGCCAGAGGTGCGCCTCGCCGAGGTTGAGGAGTTCGGGGTCGCGGTTCTCGAAGTAGCTGGTCAGCGCCACCCGGTCGTAGGGCGGGCGGGGCTCCTCGGCCAGGACGGTGACGCGCCACTCGCCGGCCTCGTCGCGCGAACGCAGCGCCTCGACGAATCGGTGGGCGACCATGCCACCCCCGACCACCACACACAGCTTGCTCATATCGGCCTCCTGGGGATCTGTTGGGTTGGCTCCTCGGTGTCTACGACGGTAGGTGTCGCGTTTTCCGGGGCTGGATCAGTCACGTTTCGGCTGTGCAACAAGCCACTCACGCGACGGTGACCCGCTCGAGTGAGGTTCGCGGGCTGCCGGCTGCGCCGAGGGCGGCGACCAGGCTGCAGACGTCGGAGGTGCAGCTTCCGCATCCGGTGGAGGCGCGCGTCGCCGACGCGACGGCCTCAGGAGTGTCGGCGCCTGCCTTGACGGCATCGGTGATGGCCGCCTTGGTCACGGCGTTGCAGCGACACACGACAGCCGCGTCGGGCAGGTCGACCACCGACATCGCCGGGGCGGCGCCGGCGAGCGGGCGGGCCAACAGCGCGGCCGGGTCGTCGGGGACGGGCGTGCGGGAGTCGAAGGCCACCGTCAGGTCGGCCGCGACCTGGGCATCGCCTACGCAGGTGGCGCCCACGAGCAGGCCGTCGGCGACGGCGACGCGCACGCGTCGGCGGCCGACGGGGTCGGTGAGGCTGAGCACCCGCGGGGCGCCGGGCGCGAACTCGTCGTGAGGAAACTCGCCCATGGTGACGGCATCGAGACCCTCGGCCTTCACCCGGAACACGCCGGCGTCCGCGCCGAGCACGGGGCGGGGACGGGAGCGGCCGCTGATCTTCTCTGCGAGGTGGTGCGCCAGGACGCGGGCCTGCTCCCAGCCGGGGCCGACCAACCCCGGGCAGCCCCGCGGCGTGCGGGCGCAGTCGCCGATGGCGTAGATCGCGGGGTCGTCGGTGCGGCAGGTGTCGCTGACGAGGATGCCGTTGCGCACCCAGATGTCGGCCGCCTCCGCCAGGCGTGTGCGGGGCCTGACCCCGATCGCCACCAGCAGCATGTCCGCGGGGATGTGCCGGTCGTTGGTGAGACGCACGGAGGTGAGGGCGCCGTCGCGACGACGCTCCACTCCCGCGACACGCACGTCGACGAGCGTGGTGATGCCCCGGTCGGCGAGCCCGGCCCGGACCACGGCGCCGCTCGCGGGATCGAACTGCCTGTCCAACGGCGCAGAGCCGCGGTGGACGATGGTGACCGCGCTGCCTGCCTCCGCGAGCGCGACAGCGGCCTCGATGCCCAGCACGCCGCCGCCCATGACCACCATCCTGGGGCCCTCGACGGCGGCCGCGCGGACGCGGTCCGCGTCGTCCCAGGTGCGCAACGCGGCCACGCCGGGCATCGGGGAGCCGTCTGCCCGGACCACTCCGTCGAGGGTGGGGAACACCGGATCGGCCCCGGTGGCCAGCACGAGTGTGTCGAAGGGGTGTTCCTCCCCCGTAGCGTCGACGACCGTGCGGTTGCGGCGGTCGATCCCGGTGGCCTTGCGGGCGCGCAGCATCCGCACGCCACGGCTCTCGGGCAGCGTGAGCCCCGGCAGGTCCGCCCGGCCGAGGATGACATCGGGTAGGAGGATCCGGTTGTAGGCGGCGTGCCCCTCCTCGCCCAGGACGGTGACCTCGACGTCGTCGAGGCGGTGGGAGGCCAGGTCGGCGAGGAAGCGGTGCCCCACCATGCCGTTGCCCACGACGACGATCCGGTGACTCATGACGCAGCTCCGATCCGGGTCAGCCGCACGGCCGCGACCTTCAGCTCGGGCATGCCCGAGATGGGGTCGGTGGCGGCATTGGTGACCCGGTTGACCGCGCCGGCGTCCGGGTAGTGGAAGGGCATGAAGACCGTGTCGTGGCGGATGCCCTCGGTGAGCCTGGCCACCGCCTCGCAGCTGCCTCGACGCGAATGCACCGCCACCCGGTCACCCGCCGCGACACCCAACCTCTGCGCGAGGAGAGGGTGCAGCTCGATATAGGCCTCGGGCTCCACGCTGTTGAGGGCCGGGACGCGCCGCGTCTGGGCGCCGGACTGGTAGTGCTGCAGGACCCGGCCGGTCACGAGGTACAGCGGCAGCTCCGGGGTGAGCTCGTCGTCAGGCGGGGTCTGGTCGACGGGGTGGAGGACTGCGCGCCCGTCCGGGGTCTCGAAGCGGTCGAGGAACACCCGCGGCGTGCCGGGGTGGTCAGGGGCGGGGCACGGCCAGTAGAGCGCGTCGCCGTCGCGGAGCCGCTGGTGGCTGAATCCGGCGTAGTCGGCCACGCCGCCGGCGCTGGCGCGGGTCAGCTCCTCGAACACGACGGCGGGGTCGGCGCTGAACTCGACGGGGCTGCCGAGGCGCTCGGCCAGCTCGCTCCAGACCTCCAGCTCGGTGCGGACGCCGACGGGGGGCAGCGCGGCCCGGGCGCGCAGCAGCAGCCGACCCTCGAGGTTGGTCATGGTGCCGGTCTCCTCCGCCCACTGCGTGACGGGCAGCACCACGTCGGCCATCGCGGCGGTCTCGGAGAGCACGAAGTCGCTGACCACGAGCAGGTCCAGGTCGCCCAATCGCTCGGTGAGGCGCAGCACGTCGGGCAGGCTGACGACGGGGTTAGCGCCGTGGATGAGCATGGCGCGCGGGCCGACAGGGGTCGCCAGGGACTCGAACAGGGCGACGGCGGGCTTCCCGGGGCCGGGCAGGGAGTCGGGGTCCACTCCCCACACGGCAGCGACGTGGGCTCGGGCCGCGGGATCGGTGATGGAGCGGTACCCGGGCAGTTGGTCCGCCTTGAGGCCGTGCTCGCGGCCGCCCTGGCCGTTGCCCTGGCCGGTGAGGCACCCGTAGCCGGAGCCCACCCGTCCGGGCAGGCCGAGGCACAGCGCGAGGTTCACGGCGGCGGTGACGGTGTCGGTGCCGTGGGCGTGCTGCTCGGCCCCGCGGCCGGTCAGCACGTAGGCGCCGCGGCCGCCGCGCGCCGGGCTGGCCTCGGCGAGCAGGCGGGCGGCCCTGCGCAGTTCGGTCACCGGGACGCCCGTGACGCGTTCCACCCGCTCCGGCCACCACGCGGCCAGGCTGGCGCGCAGCTCGTCGACGCCGTTGGCGCGCTCGGCCAGGTAGTCGCGGTCGATCAGGCCCTCGGTCCACAGGATCTGGGTGAGGCCGAGGAGAAGGACCAGGTCCGTGCCGGGCAGCGGGCTGAGGTGCAGGCCCCGGCCGTCGCCGGTGAGGGCCGCCGTCGGCGTGCGGCGGGGGTCGACGACGATCAGCCCGCCCGCCTCCTGCGCCCCAGACAGGTGGGTGCAGAACGGAGGCATCGTCTCGGCGGGGTTGGACCCCACCAGGAGGATCGCGCCGGCGCCGTCGAGATCGGTGAGCGGGAAGGGCAGCCCTCTGTCGAGCCCGAAGGCCCTCCGGCCGCCGGCCGCGGCCGACGACATGCAGAACCTGCCGTTGTAATCGATGTTGGGCGTCTGCAGCGCCACCCGGGCGAACTTGCCGAGATGGTAGGCCTTCTCGTTGGTGAGCCCGCCGCCCCCGAACACCGCCACCGACTCCGGCCCGTGCTCCACCCGTAGGCGGATCAGCGTGTCGGCGACCAGCGTCAGCGCGGTGTCCCAGTCCGTGGGCACCAGCTCACCGTCGCGCCGCACCAGCGGGCTGGTGAGGCGGTCCCGCGTGGTCAGCACCTCGGCGGACGTCCACCCCTTCTGGCAGAGCCGGCCCCGGTTGGTGGGGAACTCCAGCGGGGTCACCGTCGGGGTCACCCCCGGGTCTGACGGCGCCACGTTCATCGCGCACTGGAGCGCGCAGTAGGGGCAGTGGGTGGCGGTCATGGGTCAGACCTTCAGCGCGGCCATGCGTGAGCCGCGGCGCAGGTAGGTGAACCAGGTGACACCCAGCATGAGGAGGTAGGCGCCCACCATGGTCCAGAGGGCCGCCTGCAGGTCCCCGGTCAGGGTCCTGGAGAGGGCGAATCCCTGCGGGATGAGGAAGCCGCCGAAGGCGCCGATCGCGCCGGCGATGCCGATGCAGCCGGCGGCCGCGCGGCCCGCCGCCATCAAGGATCCGGTGCCGCTGTCGCGGACGGTCCCGGCGAAGACCGCCGGGATCATCCGGTAGACGGAGCCGTTTCCGATGCCGGTGAAGACGAACAGCCAGAGGAAGGAGATGAAGAAGATCTCGAACGATTCGAGCCGAAGCCCGATGATCGCACCGACCGCCCCCACCGCCATCGCGACGAAGGATGCGCAGGTCACCAGGGCGCCGCCCACCCGGTCTGCGAGGAATCCGCCGAAGGGGCGCGAGACCGAGCCCACCAGCGCGCCCATGAAGGCGAGCGAGAGGGTCACCGCCGGGAAGAGGTTCTTCAGCAGCGTCGGGAAGGTGGCGGAGTAGCCGATGAACGAGCCGAAGGTGCCGATGTAGATGAACGACAGGATCCAGGTGTGCGGGTTGCGCAGCGCGGCCGCGTAGGCGCGTGGGTCGGACTTGGCGTTGGACAGGTTGTCCATCCCGCGCCAGGCCAGCACTGCCGCCAGGAGTGCGAGCGGGATAAACATCAAGCCTGCCCGGTCCAGGCTGACCCCGGCCCCGATGGTGATGACGATCGGGACCGCGAGCTGCACGGCGGCGGTGCCGAGGTTTCCACCGGCGGCGTTGAGGCCGAGGGCGGCGCCCTTCTCCTTGGCGGGGAAGAAGAAGGAGATGTTGGCCATCGACGAGGCGAAGTTGCCGCCGCCGAATCCCGCGAGGGCCGCGATCCCCATCAGCGCCATGAATGGCAGCTCGGGGTGGTTGACGGCCCACGCCAGCGCCCCAGCCGGGAGGAGGAGCAGCAGGGCGGAGACCACGGTCCAGTTGCGGCCGCCGAAGCGGGGCACGGCGAACGTGTAGGGAAGGCGGAGCGTGGCGCCGACAAGGGCCGGCGTCGAGACCAGCCAGAACATTTCGTTGATGCTGAGGTTGAAGCCCACGCCGTTGAGCTGCGGGACGACGATGCTCCACAGCGCCCAGACGGCGAAGCCGAGAAACTCGGCGAAGATCGACAGCGTGAGGTTGCGGCGCGCGATGGGCCGGCCCACACTCCCCCACTGTTCCGGGTTCTCGGGGTCCCAGCCGTCGATCCAGCGGCCGGGACGGTGCGTGAGGCCTCCAGCGGCGGGAAGCGCCCGGGCGGCGACCTGGTCAGCCGTCAGGGTGTCGTCGACGATCCCCTCCGGCTCGTTCGACGGATGTGTCTGGGTGGTAGTCATGGTCGCTCCTTCGGCTCTTTCTCGGTCACGGGATACCTGAGCGACGCTGCTCCCCACAGAAACTACGTAGAGGATGTGACGGGCGATGAGCCGCCCGGTAACGGGCCTGTGACCTCTTCCTCACGCGGATTCCCCGCCGAGCGTGAGGAGAACGCGGGGCCGATCAGGCCGAGAGCCCGCGTCAGGCGGCCCTAATGGTGTCGTCGTCGACGAGGGGTCTGCAACTTGCTATCCATAGAGCGGCTTCTGCATATATGCGCAGATGCCGCTCTATGGGTAGCAAGTTGCAGACACACAAACAGAGGGACCGTCTTTTCCTCGTATGACGGCGGGTTTGACCGGGATCCCCCTCCGGCCTTGACGGAGCACCCGGGCTGAGCGCACGGACCTGCCGCTCCTGGTGTGATCTGGATGGCGAAGATCGACCGATATAGGCTTGACGGTGGTACTGCCCGCGGTACCATATCTCTGTGGCGACCGTGGACAAGCTCGTGGCAGCGATGCGTAAGAATCCACGGAACGTGCGCTTCGACGACCTCCACAAGGTCTGCGAGCACTACTTCGGTACGCCCCGCAGAACCGGCGGATCACACGCGGTGTTCAAGACCCCTTGGCCCGGTGATCCGCGGGTGAATATCCAGAACAGCAATGGCCAGGCCAAGCCGTACCAGGTGCGGCAGGTGCTGGCCGCGATCGACAAGAAGGAGGCGAAGTGATGTCCCACACCGAAACGGCCGACGTGTCCCGTTATACCTACCGCGTGACGTGGTCGGTCGAAGACGACGAGTTCGTCGCCACCTGCGCCGAGTTCCCCTCGCTGTCGTGGCTCGCCGACTCCCAGCCGGCTGCCCTCCAGGGGCTGGTTGACCTGGTCGCCGACACCGTGGCCGACCTCTTGGCAGAGGGTGAGGCCGTCCGCGAACCGCTGTCGGAGCGGACCTACTCGGGCAAGTTCAACCTCCGTGTCGGTGAAAGCCTGCACCGCCGCCTCGCGATCCAAGCTGCCGAAGAGCACCTCAGCCTCAACCAGTACGTCGTGCAACGCCTCTCAGAGGCCTCCTGAGCCACCTCTGGAACATCCGCAATTGCCGCAGCCAGCGCGTTCGATCCTGCCGAGAGTCGCGCTTTCGGCGCACAGCAACCGCGGGCGCTGAGTTGTACGTTTCAGCCGTTCCAGCGGCTATCATGGGTGGCATGACTGAGATGACTGTGAGCGACGCCCGGGCCCGCCTCGCTGATGTCGTGGACGCGGCCCGCGTGGGGCACGACCCGGTGTACCTGACCCGTCGGGGCCAGCGGGTGGCAGCCGTCATCGACGCCGACGACCTGGACCGGTTGATTGCGGCCGCGGAAGACCTGGCCGATCTCGAGGCTGGCCGTGTGGCACGTACCGAGATGGCCGATGGTGAGTCGGCGATCCCCTGGGAGCAGGTCAAGGCCGACCTCGGCCTGGCATGAGCTACCGGATCGAGGTCGCGCCCGCTGCGGTCCGACAGCTACGCAACCTGGACCGGGTCGCCCAGCGGCGGGTCCAGGCGGCGATCGAGTTGCTGGCGGGCGAACCGCGCCCGAGCGGTGCCAAGAAGCTGGTTGGCGGCGACGGTGAGTGGCGTGTCCGGACCGGCGACTACAGGATCGTCTACGAGATCCACGACAACGTGCTGCTCGTCCTGGCGGGCTAGCAAGAGAGCATCCGCGGGACGCGGCAGCAGGATCGGCTCAATCTGCGAGGCATGCATGGGGGACGGATGTCGTGTTCGCTCCTCGCCACCAGAAGGGGATGTCCCGGTTCTGCGGTATAGAAGAAGCCCGGTATCCTGTCCGGGTTGACTCCGCCTCAGGGGTCGCGTGGCCCCGTAGCTCAGGGGATAGAGCAGAGGTTTCCTAAACCTTGTGTCGGAAGTTCGAATCTTCCCGGGGTCGCCAGCATCATCCCCGTCCCGTGTGCGGGTCGGTTTCGACGCAGCCGGTGGCGCTACGCGCCCGGCTGGCTCAACCAGCTGGTCGGGATCGGCGCAGCTGGACCTCTTCCCACACCGTCACCGCTCCCACCACGAGCAGCAGCGGCAGCACGAACGCCACCATCACCAGCGAGAACCCGCGCAGAGCGTCGTGCTCCGCGGAGGCCAGCACCATGTAACCCAGGTACGCCGCGTACAGGGCGACGAACACGCCGCCCTCGAGCCGCACCACCCGATGCCCTGTGAACGCGACGGTGCCGAGCGCCAACGCGGCCGCGATCATCAGCGGCAGGTCCAGCGCGACCGACGACGGCGGCACCGGCAGTCCACCGGGCGAGAACAGTGCGGGAAGACCCAGGATGAGACCGATGTTGGCGATGTTGCTCCCCACGACGTTGCCCACGGCGATGTCGACCTCGCCGCGGCGCACGGCCGCGACCGTTGCGGCCAGCTCCGGCAGCGACGTCCCCAGGGCCACGATGGTCAGGCCGATAATCAGTTCCGAGACCCCCAGTCCGGAGGCGATGGACACCGCCCCCCGGACCAGCAGCTGTGCGCCGAACACCAGCGCCGCGACCCCCACCGCGACGAACGCCACCGACACCCACACCGGGGAGGGGGCCTCAACCTCCGCGTCGTCGCCGCCGGAGGCTGCCTCCCGGGCCACCGCCCTCCTGCCGAGGATGACGGTGGTCACCATGATGGTGACGAAGGCAGCCATCAGGATCACGCCGTCGATCAGGCCGAGGGAACCGTCGAGGCTGAGCAGCAGCAGCACGAAGGACAGGCCCACCATGGCGGGGAGGTCGAAGCGCAGCAGTTGGCGCTGCACGCTGAGCGCCGCCATCAGCGCGCCGACGCCGAGGATGAGCAGCACGTTGCCGGTGTTGCTGCCGATCACGTTGCCGACCGCCAGCTCCGGGGCACCCGCCAGCACCGAGTCGACGGTGACCGCCAGCTCCGGCGCCGACGTCGCGACTGAGACCACGGTGAGACCGACCACCAGCGGCGACATTCCCAGGCGCCTGGCCAGCGACCCCGCTCCCCTGACCATCAGTTCGCCGCCGAGGACAAGCAGCACGAGACCGCCGAGGATGAGGAGGACGTCTATCAGCACGCCCCTATCGTAGGGACGTCAGCGCAGCGAACCGTAGGTATGCTGCGCCTTCTGCAGCGCCGACACGTAGCCCTCGCGCTCGTAGGCGTCCGGCGCGGCCTCCGCGGGCACCGCCAGGAGCCCGCGGGCCTTGGACAGCGTCAGGCCCTTAGCGGTCAGCCACTGGCCGAGGCCGTCGACGAGCACCTGCGCATAGGCAGGCCCGCGTCGGATGAGCGACGAGGTGGTCATCACCACGTCCGCGCCGGCGAGAATGTACTTGACCACGTCGTCGGCCGTGTCCACACCGGTGGTGGCGGCCAGCGAGGCCTCCACCGTGCCGTGCAGCACCGAGATCCACGTGCGCGGCAGCCGCGCCTCCACCGGGGACGACAGCGTCACCCCGGACTCCACAGTCATGCGGTCCAGGTCGATGTCCGGCTGGAGGAACCGGTTGAACAGAACCAGCCCGTCCGCCCCCGCCGCGTCGAGGCGGACCGCCATGTTGCCCACCGAGGAGAAGTAGGGGCTGAGCTTCACCGCCACGGGAATGCCGACGGCGCCCTTGACCGCGGCGAGGATGGCCAGGTGCCGCTCCTCCACCGAGTGGCCCGACATCATCACGTCGCCGGGCACGAAGTAGATGTTGAGCTCGATGGCGGCGGCTCCGGCCTCCTCCAGCTGGCGCGCCGTCTGCGTCCAGCCGCCCACCGAGGCCCCGTTGAGCGAGGCGATGAGGGGGACGTCGACGGCCGCGGCCGCCTGTTCCACCAGGGTGAGGTAGGCGTGGCTGGCGTCGTGGGCCGCCCTCGGTACCGTCGGGAAGTAGGACAGCGCCTCCGCGTGTGAGTCCTCGTACATCTCCTCCAGCGCCGCGACCGCCTCAGCCTCGCGGCGCAGCTGCTCCTCGAACAGCGAGTACAGCACGACGGCACCGACGCCGCCGTCGGCCAGCGCCCTCACGCCGGCCACCGTCTGCGACAGCGGCCCTGCGGACGCGACGACCGGGTTGCGCAGGGTGAGCCCCAGATAGGTGGTGGCGAGATCGGTCATCATCGGTTCCTCGGATCGGCTGCGAACTGGTGGGCTTCCCGGCCGGCGAGCTCTTCGTACTCGGACCACTTGCGGTCCACCTGCTCCTGCGCCAGGGCAAGGAGGCGGTCCGCCTCCACGGGATCCGCCGCGCGAAGCACCTTGTAGCGCAGCTCGGCGGACTGGTACTTCTGCAGCGACATCCGCGGCCGCGGCGAATCCAGCAGGAACGGGTTGCCGCCCGAGTCGCGGATGACGGGGTTGTAGCGCATCAGCGGCCAGTGTCCGGAGTTGACGGCCCGGTACTGCTGCTCGAGGCCCTTGCGGATGTCGTAGCCGTGCGCGATGCAGTGGCTATAGGCGATGATCAGGCTGGGGCCGTCGTAGGCCTCGGCCTCCCTGAACGCCTTGAGCGTCTGCTGCGGGTCCGCGCCCATCGCCACGCGGGCCACGTAGACCGACCCGTAGGCCATCGCCTGCATGGCCAGGTCCTTCTTGTTGGTCAGCTTCCCGCCGGAGGCGAACTTCGCGACGGCGCCCAGCGGCGTGGACTTCGAGGCCTGGCCCCCGGTGTTGGAATACACCTCGGTGTCCAGGACAAGGATGTTGACGTTGCGCCCGGAGGCCAGGACGTGGTCCACGCCACCCGAGCCGATGTCGTAGGCCCACCCGTCGCCGCCGACGATCCACACCGAGCGGCGCATCAGGTGGTCCGCGACGCTGCGCAGGTCTTCCGCGGCGATCCCCTTGAGCCCGACGAGCTTCTCCTTGAGCCGGTTGACCCGGTCCAGCTGCGCGGTCAGTTCGGAGCCCTGGCGTTGGGGCGCGCCCAGGATTCCGTCGACCAGAGCGTCATCGCCGATCTCGTCGCGGAGTTCGGCGAGCCTGGTGCGGGCGAGGTTCTCGTGCAGGTCCGCGGCCAGGCGGATGCCCAGGCCGAACTCGGCGTTGTCCTCGAACAGGGAGTTGGACCAGGCCGGCCCGCGGCCCGCGGCGTTCTTGGCCCAGGGCGTCGTCGGCAGGTTGCCGCCGTAGATCGAGGAGCAGCCGGTGGCGTTGGCGATGGTGGCGCGGTCGCCGAACAGTTGGCTGAGCAGCTTGAGGTAGGGCGTCTCACCGCAGCCGGAGCAGGCGCCTGAGAACTCGAACAGGGGCTCCAGGAACTGGGTGCCGCGGATGGTGCCGAAGTCCACCCGGGAGCGGTCGTTCTGGGGGATGGTCTCGAAGTACTCGACCGCCTCCTTCTCCTTCTCCCGTTCCAGCAGGGGAACCAGGTTGATCGCACGCCGCGACGGCTGGTCCACCGGCTTGACCGGACAGGCCTCCACGCACAGCCCGCAGCCGGTGCAGTCCTCCACGTAGACCTGAAGGGTGTAGCGGGTCTGCGGCAGGCCGGCGGCGTTGAGCGGCGCCGACTGGAACCCCTCCGGCGCGTCGCCGATGGCATCGGCCGGGTAGCTCTTGGCGCGCAACACCGAGTGGGGACAGACGAACGCGCAGTTGCCGCACTGGATGCAGGACTCGGCGTCCCACTCGGCCACGATCTCGGAGATGTTGCGCTTCTCGAACTTGGTGGTGCCCGACGGGTAGGTCCCGTCCACTGGGAGCGAGGAGACCGGCAGGTCGTCGCCGCGACCCGTCAGCAGGGTCGCGGTGACGGTGCGCACGAACTTGGGCGCGTTGGCGGGCACGGGCGGGATGAACCCGTGATCCGAGGAGGCGAAGTCCGGCACCACCACCTCGTGCAGCTCGGCCAGCGCCGCATCCACGGCCTCGTGGTTCTTGCGCACCACCTCGGCGGACTTGCGGGCGTAGGTCTTGGTGATCGCGTCCTTGATCTTGTCGATGGCCTTGTCGCGTGGCAGGACGCCGGAGATGGCGAAGAAGCAGGTCTGCAGGATGGTGTTGGTGCGGCTGCCCAGCCCGGCGGCGCGCGCGACCTTCCCTGCGTCGATGACGTAGACCTTGATCCCCAGCTCGATGATCCTGCGCTGAACAGGAAGGGGCAGCTGATGCCAGGTCCCCTCCGGCCCATAGGGGGCGTTGAGCAGCAGCACGGTGCCGGGCCTGGCGAACTCGAGCACGTCGACCCGCTCCAGGATGGACCAGTGGTGGCAGCCGATGAAGCCCGCCTGGTTGATCAGGTACGGCGCGTGGATGGGGTGAGGCCCGAAGCGCAGGTGCGACACCGTCCTCGACCCCGACTTCTTCGAGTCGTAGACGAAGTAGCCCTGCGCGAAGGTGTCCTCGGAGGAGCCGAGGATCTTGATGGTGTTCTTGTTGGCGCCGACGGTGCCGTCCGAGCCGAGGCCGTAGAAGACGGCGCGCAGGGTCTCGGGGTTCTCCAGGTCCAGCGTCGGGTCGTAGTCCAACGAGAGATGGGTGACGTCGTCGTGGATGCCGACGGTGAACCGCGGCCTGGGCGAATCGAGACCGAGCTCCTCGTAGATCGCCTGCACCATGGCGGGCGTGAACTCCTTCGACGACAGGCCGTAGCGGCCGCCGATGGTGATCGGCAGCTCGTCGCGCAGCCCGCCCGCGACAGCCTCCGCCAACAGCGAGGTCACGTCCAGGAACATCGGCTCGCCGGAGGCGCCCGACTCCTTGGTGCGGTCCAGCACCGCGACCCTCTTCGCGGTGGCCGGAAGGGCGGCCAGGAACGCGTCGGTGGGGAACGGCCGGTAGAGACGGATCTGGATGACGCCGACGCGCCCCCCTGCCTCGTTGATGCGGTCCACGACGGGGGTGACGGCCTCCACGCCGGAGCCCATGATCACCACGACGCGGTCCGCATCCGGCGCGCCGTGATACTCGACGAGCCCATAGCGGCGGCCGGTGAGTTCGGCGAACTTGTCCATCTCGTTGGCGATCACCTTCGGCGCCCACTGGTAGTACAGGTTGGCCGTCTCGCGGGACTGGAAGTAGGTGTCGGGGTTCTGCGCGGTGCCGCGGATGAACGGGTTGGCGGGGCTCAACGCACGGGCGCGGTGCTCCATCACCAGCTCGCGGGGGATGAACTGGCGCAGCTCGTCGTCGGTGAGCTTGGTCAGGGTGTTGAGTTCGTGGGAGGTGCGGAACCCGTCGAAGAAGTGCACGATCGGCAGCCGGGTGCGCAGCGTGGCCGAGTGCGCCACCGCGGCCATGTCGTGGGCCTCCTGCACGGAGGCCGAGCTCAGGAGGCACACCCCGGTCTGCCGGACGGCCATCACGTCCTGGTGGTCGCCGAAGATGGACAGGCCCTGCGTGGCCAGGGATCGCGCGGCCACGTGGAACACCGTCGAGGTGAGCTCGCCGGCGATCCGGTACATGTTGGGGATCATCAGGAGCAGGCCCTGCGACGCCGTGAACGTGGTGGACAGCGCACCGCCCTGGAGGGCGCCGTGCATGGCTCCGGCCGCGCCGCCCTCGGACTGCATCTCGATGACGGTGGGAACCTGGCCGTAGATGTTGGCCCGGCCGTGCGCGGACCACTCGTCGGCCAGCTCCGCCATCGTCGACGACGGGGTGATGGGGTAGATCGAGCACAGCTCGCTGACGCGGTAGGCGACGTCGGCCGCCGCCTCGTTGCCGTCAATGATGGCCTTGGTGCTCATCGGGGGCCCTCCTGGATCATCTCGATGGCGTGGACGGGGCACTGCTCGTAGCAGCTGGCGCAGCCGGTGCACTTCTCGTAGTCGAAGCGGTACCGGTTGCCCTTGCCGAGCTTGATCACCGCGTCCTCGGGGCAGGCGCCCAGGCAGCCGTCGCATTCGAAACAGTTGCCGCAGCTCAGGCACCGGTCGGCCTCGTAGGCGGCCTCTGCGTCGGTGAGGCCCGCTACCACCTCGCCGAAGCCCTCGAGCCGCTCCTCGATGTCGGTCTCGGCCTGGACACGGCGCTCGTGGTCACCGAAATACCACAGGTTCATCATCGGGAGGGTGACCACCGGGTGCTTCTCCACCGGCACCCATTCCTCCTTGTTGAGCCAGGCGTCGATCCGCCGGGCCGCCTTCTTGCCGTGGCCCACGCCGATGGTGACGGTGCGGTCCGACGGCACGGCGTCGCCGCCTGCGAAGATGCCCGGCACCGCCGTCATCAGGCTGTGCGGGTCCACCTCCACCACGTCGTCGTTGAAGCTCATCCCGGGGATGGCGCGCAGGAAGTGGGTGTCGGCGCGCTGGCCGAGGGCGAGGATGACGGTGTCGGCCTCCAGCTTCTCGAACACCCCGGTGCCGCGGGCCTTGCCGTCCTCGTCGAGCTCCATGATCTCGACGGTGAGGTCCTCGTCGTTCATCGAGGTGATGGTGCGCAGCCAGTTCATCTGCACGCCCTCCGCCTGGGCCCCCTCCAACTCGTCGGCGTGGGCGGGCATCTGCGCCATGCTGCGGCGGTACACCACCACCGATTCCTCGGCGCCGAGCCGGCGCGCGACGCGGGCCGCGTCCATGGCGGTGTTGCCGCCGCCGTAGATCGCCACCTTGCGCCCGATGATGGGGCGCTCGCCGGAGGCGACGTCGCGCAGGAAGCTGACGGCGTCCAGCACTCGGGTGGCGTCTGCTGCAGGGATGTCGACGCGCTTGGAGATGTGGGCACCCACTGCCACGAAGACCGCGTCGAACGCGCCATCGCGCTGGGTGGCGAGAAGATCCTTGATGGGGGTGTTCTGCCGGAACACCACGCCGAGCTCCACCAACCGCAGCAGCTCGGCGTCCAGCACGTCGCGCGGAAGCCGGTACTCGGGGATGCCGTAGCGCATCATCCCGCCGGGCTTGTCGCCCGCGTCGAAGATCTCCACGGCGTGGCCGAGCCGGGCAAGGTGGTAGGCGGCGGAGAGGCCGGCCGGGCCGGAGCCCACCACCATCACGCGCCTGCCGGAGCGACGTCGGGGCTGCGGGACGCGCCAGCCTTTCTCAATCGCCAGGTCTCCGAGATAGCGCTCGACGGAGTGGATGGAGACCGCCTCGTCGAGGTCCTTGCGGTTGCAGTCCGTCTCGCACGGGTGGTAGCAGACGCGGCCGTGGATGGCCGGAAACGGGTTGTCGGCGACGAGCTGACGCCACGCCGCCTCCGCCTCGCCCGCTTTGATCAGCCGCAGCCACTCCTGGATGTTCTCCCCGGCAGGGCAGCCCGCGTTGCACGGCGGAAGCATGTCCAGATAGATCGGCTTCCGTGATCTCACCGGGGCCACCCGCCCCGCTGTGTGACTGAGATCCGGCTGGACTGTCATGTCCCTGCGCTCGGCGGCCATCGTTGCCCCTTTTCGTAGCTACTACCAAGCATCGTAGGGGGGCGGGGTATGCCGGGAGACCTGGGGGCAGACAAAAGGCCCGCTTGTGAAAGCGGGCCTTTCGCGTCAGCTGTCGCTCACGCTCACGGCTTGGCTTGCGCCTCCTCGACGAGGGTGTCGATATCCAGGGCCTTGATCTGCTCGATGAGCGAGTCCACCTGCTTGCCGTTGAGCAGGCCGGCCTGGCGGAAGACCAGGTTGCCGCGGCGGAAGGCCATGATGGTGGGAATGGACTGGATCTCCCACGCGGCGGCCACGTCACGGGCGTCCTCGGTGTCCACCTTGGCGAACACAACGTCGTCGTGACGGGCCGAGGCATCCTCATAGATCGGCGCGAAGCGCTTGCACGGACCGCACCAGTCGGCCCAGAAGTCGATCAGCACGACCTCGTTCTCGCTGACGGTGTCGTTGAAGTTCTCTGCGGTCAGGGCTGTGGTCGCCATGGGCGATCCCCTTTCTTCCTTGTGTCGTTCGTCGCGGGGTACAACACGCGACTGCGGCGCGGTATTCCCCGCCGTGGGACACCCCGTGGGGTATGGCAAAGCGTAGCCGACCCTCGGACCTTCTACTTGATGGCGATCAGCCGGCGCATGGGCAGCGGCACCCGGACCGGTCCTGACTGCTCGGCGCGGGACGCGAGAAAGTCGACGGCGGCCATGGTGCGGTTCCGGGTCGTCGCCCCGCGGAGCCCTGCGAAGAGCCGCTCGGCGTCCTCGCGGTTCGCGATCTCCACGTAGTACTTCGCCCGACGGTCCTCGGCCTTGGTGAGGCCGGCGGCGAGGAGCGCGTCGCGCGCCCGGAACTCTGTGATCCCGGGCAGCAGCGGCGCCACCCGAAGGATCTGGGCCAGCCGGGTGACCAGCCGCAGGTCCTGGGTGTTGGCGGGGCGCAGCGACGGCGTCAGCGCGGCGAACACGCCGCCCGGGCGGAGCACCCGCGACACCTCGGACATCAGCCGCGGCCGGTCCGCCACGACGGCGATGCCCAGCGACGAGACCACGGCGTCGAAGCTGTTGTCCGAGAAGGGCAGGTACGACGCGTGGCCCAGCACCAGCGGTCCGCGGTGACGATGCGCCGCCTCGACCAGCTCCGCCTCCGAGCGGTCCAGCCCGATCACCGTCCGGCCGGGCCGCTGCAGCCGCTCGATCATCGCACCGGCGCCGCAGGCCAGGTCCAGCACCGTCGACGCCGAGGCCGACACCGAGCGCGCCAACCACTCGTAGGGCGTCCGATCACCGCCGTAGGCGCGGCTCAGCACGTCCTCCATGGCGCCCGGGCCGCTCGTCCCGAGCCACCTCAGCTCCTCGTGGTTCTCACTCATCGCGACTCACGAACAGCAGTTCGGAGGCGAACAGACCCACGTCCGTGGTGACTCCGTCGATGTCCACCCGCACCACGTCCACGTCGCGGTGGGCCAGGAGCGAGACGCCCGGCCTGAACCCGGCGGCAGCGAGCGCGGGCAGCATGCCGTGATCCGCCTGCAGATTCTCGCTCATCCGCTGCAGCACGAAGCGCTGCGGTTGATCTGTGACGAGGTCAGCAAGCGGGTCCGCGTGCTCCCGGAACGGCGTGTGCTCGACGTCCACGCCCAGTTCCTTGAGCCCCGGGATGGGGTTGCCGTAGGGCGAGCGGGTGGGCGAATCAAGGATGGCCACCAGCCGCTTCTCGACGTCGATGGAGATGACGTGCTCCCAGCGGCAGGCCTCGTCGTGCACCTTCTCCCACTCCAGCCCGATCACTTCGGTCAGCAGGCACTCGGCCAGGCGGTGCTTCCGCATCACGTCGCGGGCGAGCGTGGCCCCGGTGCGGGTGAGGCGGATCGTTCGGTCGGTGTCGACGTGCAGGAGGCCGTCGCGCTCCATGCGGGCGACGGTCTGGGACACGGTGGGGCCGGACTGGTGCAGCCGCTCGGCAATCCGGGCACGGAGGGGCTGCACCCCCTCTTCCAACAGCTCGTAGACGGTGCGGAGATACATCTCCGTGGTGTCGATCAGGTCGCTCATCCGGTTGCCCCCTTCGCCACCCATCCTAGTGTCGCGGGGTGGGTGCATCAGGGCCGAGGCGGGACCACCCATTCGCCGCGACGCATCACGGCGTGCAGGCGCCCATCGTCGTCGACGAGGCAGACGTCGGCCAGGCAGCCGGGCGCGAGGCGGCCCACATCGTCGAGCCGGTGCCAGGCCGCGGGCGTGGTGGCCGCCATCAGGGCCGCGTCGGGGATACTCACCCCCACCTCCTGCACCACGAACTCGAACGCCTTGTCCATCGTCAAGGTCGAGCCCGCGATCGCGCCTGCTGCTCCGTCGGCGGTGACCAGCCGCGCGGTGCCGTCGGAGACCTCCACCTCGAGCTCACCCAGGATGTAGCGCCCGTCGCCCTTGCCGGTGGCGCTCATGGCGTCGGTGACCAGGGCGACGCGGCGGGGTGTCGCGGCGTCGATGCTCATCGCGGCGATCACGGGCTTGTGGTGGACACCGTCGCAGATCAGCTCCACCATCACGCGCTGGTCGGCCAGCAGGACCGGCACCGGGCCGGGGTCGCGGTGGTGGATCGAGCGCATCGCTGAGAACAGGTGGGTGGCGACGGTGGCGCCCCACTCGATGGACTCCGCGGTCCGGATGTCGTCCGCGTCGGAGTGCCCGAACGCCACCGCCACACCCGCCTCCGTGAAGCGACGGGTCGCGGCCTCGGCATGCTCGAGCTCCACGGCGAGGGTGATCATCCGCAGCGCCGGGCCGCCCGCGGCGATGAGCCGTTCGACCGAGGCCGGGTCCGGGACCCGCAGGAGCGCCTCGTCGTGGGCGCCCTTGCGCTCCGGGGCCAGGAACGGGCCCTCGAGGTGGATGCCCGCGAGATCGCCCGCATCATGCAGGGCGCGGAGGACCGCCAACTGCGCCTCCAGCTTCTCCAACGGCTCGGTGACGGTGCTGGCGAACATCGTGGTGGTGCCGTGCGTCCGGTGGTGCGCGATGGCCTCGAGGTTGCGGGCCGGGTCCGGGTCGCCGAAGCTGACGCCGACAGCGCCGTGGCAGTGGGTGTCGACGAACCCCGGCACCGCCCACAGCCGGCCCCCTCCCCCGCCTGGCTGGACGGACACGATGCGCCCGCCCTCGATCAGGATCGTGGCGTTCTCCACCACCCCTTCCGGAGTGACGGCATGGGCGACGGTGAGCTGATGGGCCATGGCCTCATCCAATCAGGTGCGGACGAGGAAGGTCACCGCGCCGGCGATCAGGGCGACGAGGCCGGCGAGCAGCAGCGCGATCGTCGTGCCGGTGCGCGCCGGGGCCGACTCCGGCCCGGGAACCTCCGCCTCGGCGCTGGCCGACGGCGACGCGGACGCCGAGGCGTCCGGCGAGGGGGATGCCGATGCCGATGGATCCACC
Source organism: Tessaracoccus luoxuelianae (assembly GCF_054483915.1). Classification (NCBI taxonomy): domain Bacteria; kingdom Bacillati; phylum Actinomycetota; class Actinomycetes; order Propionibacteriales; family Propionibacteriaceae; genus Tessaracoccus; species Tessaracoccus luoxuelianae. Next base: position 3,030,480 of record NZ_CM137013.1, read on the forward strand.
GGGGGCGCGACCGTCGTGGTGACGTCCGACGACGGAACCTCGACCTCGCGGATCAGAGGGTTGCCGCCGACGAAGATCTGGTCATCCGGCCCCACTGCAAGCGACTCGCCCTCAGGGGCCCCGATGATGGTGTCGGTGGCCAACGGCTCCCACGTCAGCGCGTCGATGTACTCAATGCCCACGCCCGTTCGGAGCGCCAGGGTGGTGCCGTCGGAGAGGAACACCCCGTCCGTGACTCCCTCCGGAGCGTCGACGACGCGGGTCAAGGTGTTCATCTCCTGACGCGACGGTTCGAGCTCGGCGCGGTAGATGCCGGGGTCCGCCCCTGCGGTGGCGATGTAGATGCGGCCGCGGCCCGAGATCATCATGGCCTGCGCGTCGTGCGGTCCGTCCTCGTAGACGAAGTCGTAGGCGAAGTAGGTCAGCCGCGACTCGGTCAGCTCACTGAGCCGGAACACCACCACGAAGTCACGGGACGCGTCCGGATCACCGATGTCGCCCACCCACAACCGGTCTCCCCGCCAGGCGAGCGCCTGGACCGATTCAGGGTCACCCCCGAACGAGATCTCCCTGCCGTCCTCCGCGGACACGACCACCCCGTCGTCGGCCGACGGACCGGCCAGCCACAGCGTCGACGAGCCCGAGCCGTAGGCCATGCCCACCACCGGCGTGGAACCCTCCGGCGGCTCGACGTCCTCGGCCCAGGCAGGCAGGATGGCGCCGATCACCGCGATGAGAACGAGCGCCACCAGGACGCCCGTGACGATGATGCGGCGAGTTCTCGGATTCACTGTGCCGATGGTACGCCCACGGTTACCGTTGGATGCATGCAACAGCTCGTCGCGTGCGCCATCGCCATCGACGATGTGCGCGACATCTTCGGCGCCTCCCCCGCCCTCGCCGAACGGCTTCGGGCCTCGGCGGCCGCTTACTTTGCCCGCCCCGCCCCCGCACACCGCAGCTGGCTGCGTCCCCTCCTTCGCCGCGACCCCTCCACGGCCGTCGATCCCGCCGCGCCCTCGAGCGCGGACGTGGACGCGCTGCTCGACGGCGCCTACATCGCCCCGGACCGGGTGGCCCCGTCGTGGCGGGTGCTGATCGCGTGGCTGGAGGAGTTGGCCGCCGCCACCAGGAGGGTGGTCTGGGACGAGGCCGCCTTCGAGCGCACCGAATGGAACCTCGCCCGGGCCGGGCTCAACAGCGACTACTCGCTGCGCAGCCTCGCGGACCGCGACCTGGGCATCGCCCTGCGCATCCAGCCGGGACAGGTTGCCGGCTACGCCAAGCACGTGCACGCCGTCGAGACACTGGCCGGGTTGCGCGCGGCGTTCGACCACCCCGAGCTGACCGACGAGGACCGGAGGTTCCTCACCCCCCTCATCGAGGTACTCACCGTTGCCTCAGGGCAGCCGCACCTCGACGTGGTGGTGGTGGGAACCACCGCCTAGCCCCGCCGATCACTCGGGATCGATCACCAGCACCAGGTCGCCGCCCTCGAGCTGCGTGGTGCCGGTCAGGACGACTCGCTTGACCACGCCCGCGACGGGGGCGTTGATGGCGGCCTCCATCTTCATGGCCTCGATGGTGGCCACCTGATCCCCCACCGCGACCCTCGCGCCCTCCTCGGCCGTCGGCGTGACGGCACCGCTGAACGGCGCCGCGACATGGCCCTTGTTCTTCGAATCGGCGCGCTCCGCCGTCGCCACCTCGGACTTGATCTTCAGGTCGCGCACCCGCACCGGGCGGATCTGGCCGTTGAGCAGGCACATCACGCTCCGCTTGCCGCGCTTGTCCGGCTCCGAGATCGCCTCGATGCCCACCAGCAGCGTGACGCCCTTCTCCAGCGTGATGGGGTACTCCTTGCCCCGCTCCATGCCGTACAGGTACGGCACGGTGGGCAGCACGGAGATGTCCCCGAAGTCCTCACGCTGCTGCTGGAACTCCTTCGTGGGGCCGGGGAACAGGAGCCGGTTGAGGGTCTCCTGACGGGTGCGGCCGGGCTCGGCGAGGAGGGCGAGGTCGTCGTCGGCCACCTCGGTCACGCGCGCCGGCGTGCGGCGGCCCTCGATGGCCTTGCTGCGGAACGGCTCGGGCCATCCGCCGGCGGGCTCGCCCAGCTCGCCGTTGAGGAATCCGATCACCGAGTCCGGGATGTCGAAGCGTTGGGGGTCCGCCTCGAACGCGGCGGCCTCCGCGCCCACCGCCACCAGGTGCAGCGCGAGGTCGCCCACCACCTTCGACGACGGGGTGACCTTCGTGGGCCGGCCGAGGATCTTGTCGGCCGCCTCGTACATGTCCTCGATGGCCTCGAACTTCTCCCCCAGGCCCAGCGCGATGGCCTGCTGCCGCAGGTTGGACAGCTGCCCGCCGGGGATCTCATGGCTGTACACGCGGCCCGTCGGGGCGGGTAGCCCGGACTCGAACGGCCGGTACATCTTGCGCACCGCCTCCCAGTACGGCTCCAGGTCGAGTACGGCCTGCGGGTCCAGCTCGGACTGGCGCTCGGTCTGGTCCAGCGCCGCCACCAGGGCGGACATCGGGGGCTGCGACGTCGTCGAGCTCATCGCCGAGTTGGCCACGTCCACCGCGTCGACGCCGGCGTCGATGGCCGCCATCAGCGTGGCGAGCTGGCCGCCGGTGGTGTCGTGGGTGTGCAGGTGGACGGGCAGGTCGAACCGGTCACGCAGCGCTGTGACGAGCCGGCGGGCCGCCTCAGGACGCAGCAGGCCGGCCATGTCCTTGATGGCGATGATGTGCGCGCCGGCGTCGACGATCTGCTCGGCCAGCCGCAGGTAGTAGTCCAGCGTGTAGATCTTCTCGGCCGGGTCCAGGAGGTTGGAGGTGTAGCAGAGCGCCACCTCCGCGACCGACGGGGTGCCCCGCACGGCCTCGATCGCCGGGCGCATCTGCTCGACGTCGTTGAGGGCGTCGAAGATCCGGAAGATGTCCACGCCCGTGGCGGCCGCCTCCGCGACGAAGGCATTGGTCACCTCCGTGGGGTACGGGGTGTAGCCGACGGTGTTGCGGCCGCGCAGCAGCATCTGCAGGTTCTGGTTGGGCATGGCCTCGCGGAGCGTGGCGAGGCGCTCCCACGGGTCCTCACCGAGGAACCGCAGCGCCACATCGTAGGTGGCCCCACCCCAGCACTCCACCGAGAACATCTGCGGCAGCAGCCGCGCCTGGGTGGGGGCGACGGCGAGCAGGTCCCGCGTGCGCACCCGGGTGGCCAGCAGCGACTGGTGGGCGTCGCGATAGGTGGTGTCGGTGATCCGCACGGGCACCGCCTCGCGCAGTTCCCGAGCGAAGCCCTCGGCGCCCAGCGCCAGCAACCGCTGGCGGGCGCCGTCGGGCGCGGGGGTGGCGAGGTCCACCTTCGGCAGCTTCGTCAGCGGCTCGAGCGTGGTGGGCGCCTCGCCGTTGGGCCGGTTGACCGTCACCTCGGCGAGGTGCCGCAGCAGCTTCGTGGCCCGGTCCGCCGGGGTGCGCGCGTGGAGGAGATAGGGCCGCTGGTCGATGAAAGCCGTCGTGACAGCGCCCTCTGCGAAGTCCGGATCATCCAGGACGGCGCGCAGGAAGGGGATGTTGGTGGCCACGCCACGGACGCGGAACTCCGCCAGCGCCCGACGGGCTCGGGCAACGGCCATCGGGAAGTCGCGGCCCCGGGCGGTGAGCTTGACCAGCAGCGAATCGAAGTGGGGGCTGATCTCGACGCCGGTTCCGGTGGTGCCGCCGTCGAGCCGGATGCCGGCCCCCGAGGCGGAGCGGTAGGCGGTGATGAGGCCGGTATCGGGGCGGAACGAGTTCTGCGGGTCCTCGGTGGTGATCCGGCACTGGAGCGCGGCCCCGCGGATCTGCAGCTCGTCCTGCCGTACGCCGATCTCATCCAGAGACTCGCCGGCGGCGATGCGCATCTGCGCCTGCACCAGATCGACGTCGGTGATTTCCTCGGTGACGGTGTGCTCCACCTGGATGCGCGGGTTCATCTCGATGAACACGTGACGCCCCGCGCGCTCACCCTCGGTCTCGACAAGGAACTCGACGGTGCCGGCGCAGGTGTAGTTGATGGCACGAGCGAACTTCACCGCGTCCGCAGTGAGAGCGTCGCGCAGCTCCTGCGAGATGTGGGGCGCGGGCGCGATCTCGATCACCTTCTGGTGCCGGCGCTGGATGGAGCAGTCCCGCTCGAAGAGGTGCACCACGTTGCCCTGGGTATCTGCCAGGATCTGGACCTCGATGTGTCGCGGTGCCGCGACGGCCTGCTCGATGAAGACGGTGGCGTCTCCGAACGCGGCCTCGGCCTCGCGCATGGCCGCGCCCAGTTCGTCGGCCAGCCTGGAGGGGTCGTCCACGCGGCGCATCCCGCGGCCCCCGCCGCCGGCGACCGCCTTGACGAAGACCGGGAATCCGATCTCCTCGGCGGCCTTGATCAGCTCGTCGGTGTCCGTGGACGGCGGGCAGGAGGCGAGGGTGGGGACGCCCACGCGGCGCGCCTCGGTGATGGCGCGCACCTTGTTGCCGGCCAGCGTCAATACGTCGGCGGAGGGGCCGATGAACGTGATGCCGTTGGCCGCGCAGGCCGAGGCGAGGTCCGGGTTCTCCGAGAGGAAGCCGTATCCGGGGTAGATGGCGTCCGAGCCGGACTCCTTGGCCGCGCGGATGATCTCGTCGATGTCCAGGTAGGCGCGGACCGGATGGCCCTCCTCCCCGATGAGGTAGGACTCCTGCGCCTTGATCCGGTGGTCCGCGTTGCGATCCTCGTACGGGAAGACGGCGACGGTGCGGAAGCCGAGTTCGTAGGCCGCGCGGAAGGCGCGGACGGCGATCTCGCCTCGATTGGCTACCAATACCTTCTGGAACATGGGCGACAGACTACCGGCCCACGCGGACGCGACACTGACGCTTCCATCGCCATCCGTGGTTGCTTGACGGATCCCGATGGGCTGTGTCGCGGCCGCGTGGGCCGGGAGGTTGGGCTCAGTTGATCAGGCCGATGAGGGCGCCTTGGATGAAGTAGATGACGAACAGCGCCGCCACCACGTACATCAGCGGGTGCACCTGCTTGGCGTGCCCCTTGACGAGCTTGATGAACACGTAGGCGAGGAAACCGGCGCCGATGCCCGTGGTGATCGAGTAGGAGAACGGCATCAGGATGATGGTCAGGAACGCGGGTATGCCCACCTCGGCGTCGTTCCAGTCCACGTCCACCACCTGGGCGATCATGAGGAACCCGACGAAGACGAGGACCGGTGCGGCGGCCTCGGAGGGCACCATGTTGATCAGCGGCGCCAGGAAGATCGCCGCCAGGAAGGCAGCGCCGGTCACCACCGACGCGAGGCCCGTGCGGGCACCCTCGCCGACGCCAGCCGTCGACTCGATGTAGCAGGTGTTCGACGACACGGAGCCCAAGCCACCGGCCGCGGCGGCCACGGAGTCCACGAGCAGGATCTCGGTGGTGCGCGGCGGCATGCCGTGCTCGTCCAGCAGCCCACCCTCGCTGCCCACGGCCACGACGGTGCCCATGGTGTCGAAGAAGTCGGCCAGCAACAGGGAGAACACGAGGATGGCCAGCGCGAGGAAGTTGGTGATCGAGAACTCGCCCTCGGGGAAGAAGGCGCCGATCATGTCGACGCGGCCGATCAGGCCCAGGTCCGGCAGCAGGGCGAGGTTGGAGAGCTGCGGCACGTTGAGCGACCACCCGACGGGGTTGAGTCCGTCAGCGGTGAACTGCGGCCCGATCTTCGCGATGGCCTCGATGATCACCGCGGCGACCGTCGCCACGAGGATGGAGATGAGCATCGCGCCCTTGACGTTCAGCACGTGCAGCGCGATGAGCACCATGATGCCGAGGAAGAACACGGCGATGGGCCAGCCCATGAGCGAGCCGTTGATGCCTAGCTCGACGGGGGGCGCGCCGGCGGGCTTGCGCACGATGCCGGCGTTGATCAGGCCGACGAAGGCGATGAACAGGCCGATGCCGACGGAGATGGCCGTGCGCAGCGTCCGTGGGATGGCCTTGAAGACCGCCGTGCGGAAGCCGGTCAGCACCAGGATGAAGATCAGGATGCCCTCCCACACCACCAGGCCCATGGCCTGCGGCCAGGTCATCTGGGGCGCCAGGACGTAGGCGACCAGCGCGTTGAGGCCCAGGCCGGTGGCCAGGCCCATCGGGAACCGGCCGATGACGCCCATCGCGAGGGTGAGGAGGCCCGCGATCAGCGCCGTGGCCGCCGCGACCATGCCGATCGACTGGCCGACCGCCGCGTCGTTGACCACGGTCATGGCGGCGTCGGTGAACTTCGGCTGCCCCGAGATGAGGTTGCCGCTCTTGTCGACGGCGGTGCCGATGATGAGTGGGTTGAGGGCGATGATGTAGGCCATCGCGAAGAACGTCACCAGGCCGCCGCGGATCTCCCGACCGACGGTGGAGTGGCGCTTGGTGATCTCGAAGAATCCGTCGAGGCCGGAGCGCGGGGGCTCGGTTTCTGGGTGCAGCCGTGCTGCCTTGGGAGTATTGGTAACCACGGACGGTTATCGTACGGCCTCGCGGCGCCGCGTCAGCACCAGCCCCGGGTTGTGGGCGGTGCCAGGCTCAGTCGAACAGGTTCTCGTCGATGGTGATGGTGTCGAACGACGGGGCCGGCAGCTCCCTGGCGCGCTCGGCGTCCACGACGTCCGAGTGCCCTCCGCAGCCGTGCTCCAACGACACCACGTGCGCGTCCCAGGGCGAGTACTGGTTGGTGCAGGCCCCGAACAGCGTGCCCAGTGAGCCTCGGAGCGCGACGAAGTAGCCGCAGGTCATGCACGGGGCGGGCGCCTCTCGGGAGCCCTCGTCGTCGGGCCCGGGCGGGCCTTCGAGCCAGCGTTCAGCCGCCTCGTCGCGGCCGAACCTGCTGAGCACCCGCGGGCGGCCCAAGCCGAGCTCGGCCACAGTGGTGCGCAGCTGCACCCATTCGGAGGTGTCCGCGTCCGCGGGCAGGTCCGTGGCAGCGAAGCCGGGCTCGAGCCTCGGATCATCGTCGGGGGTGGGCATCAGCGTGCCGGGGGTGATGTCCCCAGGCCCGATCCGATCGGCCCACGGCACCCACGCCGGCGCCTGGAGGGCACCGGGCAGCGGCAGCAGCACCACCTCGTTGACGGTGGCCTCCTTGGCGCGCGAGGCCCTCACAAGCGTGACCGCCCAATGCCAGTCCCGGTAGCCGGGGTGGAGGCTCTCGAACGAGTGGGTGACCACCCTGTCGCCGTCCTCCGCCAGCACGCCGAGGTGCTCGCCGACCGAGTCCCCGCCGCCCACCTCGACGGCGGCGGCGCGGGCCAGATCCACGGCCGAGGCCGCCACGACATCAAGCTTGGGCTTGGGCATCTGTCTTACAGCTCCAGTTCGTCGGCGACGCGGCGCAGCAGTTCGGCCACGCGCGTGGCGTGCTTGGTGTCCGGGTGCCTGCGATGGCGATAGTCGTTACCGATGCCGTCGAGCATCTTGATCAGGTCCTCGACGATCACCGCCATCTGCTCCGGGTCCTTGCGGGAGGCCTTGGACAGCGACGGCGGCAGCTCCAGCACCCGCAGGCTCAGCGCCTGCTCGCCCTTGCGGCCCTCGATCACGCCGAACTCGACGCGCTGCCCCGCCTTGAGCGCCTCGACGCCGGCGGGAAGCGCATTGGAGCGCACGTAGACATCGCCGCCGTCGTCCTTGGTGATGAACCCAAAGCCCTTCTCAGCGTCGAAGAATCGCACTTTACCGGTAGGCACGTCGCCCTCACTTGCACTAGGAGTAGTCAGAACGCGCAGTCTATCCGCTCCGGAGCGCCGAACCCCAATGGAGCCGCAGCCGCGTCAGCGCCCGCCGAGACCGGGGAGCGTGCGCTCTGTTTCGGCGATCTCCCGGAAGTACCCGGCGTTCCTCAGCCTGGACCCAGCCGCCTCGTCGACGATAATCACCGCCCGCGGATGGAACTGCAGGATCGAGGCCGGGCAGGAGGCCGCGACGGGGCCCTCGACCATCGCCGCGACAGCTGCCGCCTTGTGCTCTCCGGTGACCACCATGAGCGCCACGCGGGCCTCCATGATGGTACCCAGGCCCTGGGTGACGCAGTGCGACGGGACCTGTTCGGTGGCGTCGAAGAAGCGGGCATTGTCGCGGCGGGTCTCGGGAGTGAGCGTCTTGATCCGCGTGCGGGAGGCGAACGACGAGAAGGGCTCGTTGAAGCCGATGTGCCCGTTGGTGCCGATGCCGAGGATCTGGACGTCGACGCCCCCGACAGCCGCGATGGCCGCGTCGTAGCGGTCCGCCGCCGCCTGTAGGTCTGTCGCGGTGCCGTCGGGCACGCTCACCCTGGCGGGGTCCATCCGCAGAGGCTCGACGACGGTGCGGGTGATCACGCTGCGGTAGCTCTCGGGGTGCCCGGGGTCGATGCCCACGTACTCGTCCAGCGCGAACCCGAGGCCGTGCGACACGTCGAGCGTCCCGGCCTGGACGCGGCGGGCCAGCTCCTCGTAGAGGCGCAGCGGCGAGCTGCCCGTGGCCAGGCCGAGCACCGGGGTGGGGATTCCCTGCAGATACTGGGTCACCCGGTCCGCCGCCAGCTCACCCACGGCCTGCGCATCCGCGCACAGCACCACTTCCATCTTCCGGACCTCCGCCTCAACCGTGCGCAGCCAGGTCTGGCAGCACGTCAAGATGACAGTAGGCCCGGGCCAGCCAGAACGCGCGTTTTCTGATCACATGAGCGGAACATGAGCATCTTGAGTGCGCAGTCGCCTGCCCGCGTCAGGTGCCGGAGGCGTCGGTAGCATGGGGGCATGGCGAGTTGGAAGGACGGCGCGGCCTACGCGCCCACGGAGCGGCCCGAGGGCTTCGCCACCCCCCGCGTCGAGCCACTGCCCTCCGGGGACCAGTGGAAGTCCGCCACGCCCGGCCCGATCGCGGCGCCCTCGGGCTTCGACGCGGCCCCCCAGGCTCCACTCGCCCAACTGTCCAGCGGCCCGAAGCAGGCCAGGGACCCTCGGGACTCCTTCGCCGTCGCGGCGTCCGCGCTGACGCCGGGCCCGGGTGTCGCGGTGAAGCGGGACCCGCGCGACCCCATCGTCACCTCCGCACCCCAGCCCGTAGGGCGGGAATGGGCGAGCGCCATGGGGGACCAATTGCCGCCGCCCACCGGCCCAAGGCTCCCGCCGCCGGGCGAGTTGGCGCCCTCGCCGCCCCCGGCTGTTCCCCACCCCCTCGCGGAGGCGGCCCCCAGGCGCGCACAGCCACCCGCGCCATACCCGGCCCCGACGCCCTCCGGCTACCCGACCCCCACTGGGTATCCGCCGCCTCCACCCGTCGGCCCGCCTCAACGCCCACTGGCCGCGCAGAAGCAGTTGGCCTTCATCGCCGGCGGGCTGTGCTTCCTCGGCTTCGTGCTGCCGTCGTTGTCGCCGTTCGTGCTGACGGCCGCCGGAGGACTCGGGATGCGCACCGAGGCGCTCACCGGCCGCGCGGGCCGCTCGGCGCTGGCGATCGGCCTGGCCACGCTTGGCTGGCAGCTGCTCATGGACACCCTCGGCAGAGACTCGCTGGTGGGAATGCTCGCCTCGCTGGTGTTCACGATCGTGTTCGTCGTCGGCGCCCTGCGCGCCTAGAGGTCCCCGGCTTCGATCGGCACCGTCGACTCCTCCACGTCACCCAGCTCCACGGGTTCCGGCCCGTCCCATCGCGCCAGGGCCGCGATCTGCGGCGGCCAGGTGTTCTCCGGCAGGTCGTCGAGGGGAAACCACCGCGTGGCCACGTGGCGGGAGCGTTCGCGCTCCGTGAGGCCCGCAGCCACCGGCTCGAACCACTGCGTGCGGTAGAGGAAGAACGTCTCGTCCTGAACCAGGATGCGGTCCGAGTAGCCACGGAACAGGCGCCGCACCGCGACGGGGCCGAGGAGCGCGCGCTCGTCGACGACCAGGCCGGTCTCCTCGTCGAGCTCACGCGCCGCAGCGGAACGGATCCTTTCGCGGGCCTCCACTCCCCCGCCCGGCGCCTGCCAGAATCGGGAGCCGGGAACCCCTGGGTCCACGTCGCCCATGAGGAGCACCTGATCCTCAGCGAGCACGATCACGCGCGCGGCCAGCCGGCGATGGACCGGGCGATCACCCATGGGGATGCCTGGTGTGGGCCACCTCGTCGTCAATGAGGTCGCGCCAGCTGGCCACCAGCTCCGAGTCGACGTATGCCTTGAAGGAGCGTCCCGGGCGGGCCGGGGAGCCGATGTGGAAGGATCTGACGCCGGCCCGGACCAGCCACGGCACGTGCTCGGGGGTCAGCCCGCCGCCGGCCATGATGAGGCGGGCCACGTCCGCATCAGCGCGGGCCCTGCGCACCAGGTCGTCGAGTCCGTGCTCGACACCGCGGGCGGACCCGGCGGTGAGGACCTGGTCCAGGCGGGCAAGCGTGCGCAGGTCGGCCCAGGCGCGATCGGGGTCCAGGCAGTGGTCGATGGCGCGATGAAAGGTCCACGGGAACGCGCCGTCGCCGACGAGCTCGCTGACCACTTCCTTGTCGATCCGGTTGAGGCCATTGAGGAAGCCCAGCACCACCCCGTCGGCGCCGGCGTCCAGGTAGCCGGCGATCAGGCCCTTCAGCCGGGTGACCTCGCCGCCGTCGGTGCCGAAACCCGCGCGGAGACGCACCATGGGCCGGATCTGGATCGACGTGGCGCGGCGCACCTTCTCGACTGCTCGCGGCTCCGGGGAGAGCCCGTCGTCGTCCATGGTGCCGAGCAGCTCGATCCGGTCCGCACCGCCGGCCTCGGCCCGCTCGGCGTCTGCCGCGTGCAGTGCGATGACCTCCAGCAGATTCATGTGGCCATCTTGCCAACGCCGGGCCTCTGGCGTGCGGAGGCGCGCAGCGCGGAGCGCAGGGCGGCGTGGGCGTGCGCGCGCGGGATGCGCTCCTGTTCGAGGCGCAGGTCTCCGTCGCGGAGTGCGGAGAGCGTTCGGTGTTCGTCGGCGGTGAGGAAGCCGATCTCACCGCGGAACGGGCTGGGCTCGGTCCCCGCCCACTGGCCGTGCGCCTGCAGGGTCGCGGGGTCCATGAGGACCGAGCGGACGCTCGGCAGGGCAGCCCTCACCTGGCCGAGGATGAGCAGGCCGTAGGTGTCCACGTCACCCCAGTACCAGACCTCGTCCGCGCCACCGATCCACGGCACGTGGGCCAGTGACGGCGCCGAAAAGCCCATGCCGTGCACCGCGACGGTGCCTGGTAGGTCGGGCAGCGCCAGCAGCGAGGTGAGGTTCTCCACCAGCAGCACGCGGCCCGCGGCCGTCAGGGACGCCATCCCTGAGATTCCGACGGCGAACTCTCGCGGGCCGTCGGTGAGAGTGGAGTCCAGGTACCGGACGCGGAACACGGGTCTGTGCCTGCGGAGCCCGGCCGCGCCACCGACGATCCCCTCGTGGAGCGCGTCCACCAGCCCCCGATGCCGTTCGAGCCATTTGGAGTCGATGCCGGTCACCGGCAGTTCACGTTCCCACAGTCCTGATTCCGGGTGCGCCTCCAGCCAGCCGAGCACCGCCAGCAGCCTGGTCACATCCTCTTCGCCAAGCTTCCCAAGGCTCTTGGCGGCTTCCCGCACCGATGCCGTCAGGTCCCGGTCCGGCCACGCGCGGCGCAGCATGCCCACTGCCTCGGCTGCCCGCGCCCAGGTCTGGCGCTCACCGGCCAGCGACGCCATCGCTGCGGGCTCTGCCGTCACCCTGGCCGGGAGCCGTTGGCGCCCAAAAGTCCCCGACCGGCGCTCGACCCACTCCACGACCAGCCCCGGCGTCTGCTCGACGGCGGCCCAGTGGGCCACCTCGCGGGCGATCCCGTCGGGGTCCGCCCCGAGCTCGCGCTCAGTGGGCGGGTGCAGCGGCCACGACAACCGGGATGAGTCGGGGTTCGCGAGCCAGTCCGGCCAGTGTGTGCGCCATCGGCGGACCGCCCAGCCCTGGAGGTCCGTGACCGTTCTCACAGCAGGACCTCCTGGGCGCCCTCCGAGCCCGCGATCGGGGCGTCGACGTCGTAATGCAGCTCCTGCAGCGCGGAGCCTCGGCCCGGCTCGTTGGTGACCATGACGACGCCGCCGACATAGTCGTCGATGGTCTGCAGCATCTTCATCGGGGTGGCGAGGAGCAGCTGGAAGCCGAAGGAGCGGAACACCTCCAGGCCGGCCTGGGTGAAGGTGTGGTCCGCCTTGTCGAAGGCTTCGTCGATGACTACGAGCGCGTAGGTGGGCTCGGTCCTTCCCGGCGGGGCGAGCTGGAACCGCAGCGCGGCCGCGAGGCAGAAGGTGACGAGCTTCTGCCGTTCACCGCCGGACCTGCCGCCCGAGCCTGTGAACACGTCCAGCTGAACACCGTCGGCGTCCATCACCCGCGCCTGGAAGGCGACGTGCTGGCGCGTGTCCAGGCACCGCTCACGCCACGCCCTGTCAGCGGCATCGGCCGATCCCAGCCGCTGGAGCAGGCCCTGCATAAGGACGAACCGGGCCTCGGCCGCCTCTCGCTCCTGGGGTGAACCGGCGGCCACAGAGTCCATCACCGACCCGGACGTGATCGCGTTGAGCGTGGCCAGGAACGCGTCCACATCCGGCAGGGACCTGTCCCGCACTTCGATCTGCAGAAACCCCGTGGGTGAAAACGCCGTCATCAGCAGCGACTTGTTCACCTCGTCAACGCGGCTGCGGATCTCCCGCCTGGCCCCCCTGATCATCATGGCCAGCTGGCTGACGTTGTTGCGCGCCTGGCTCTGCAGCAGCGAGAAGAACCGCTCCTCGAACTCGGGAAGCCGGTCCGACTCGAGGTCCTCGAGGCGCTGCAGGTACTCCGGGAGGTAGTCGACGGTGTCTCCCCAGTCCGCCGCCTGGTTCTGCCAGCCACGGCCGTACTCCGCCATGGCCGTGGCGGCCGCACGCTCCGCCTTCGCCGTGCGCCGCTGAATGGCCTCGGCCACGTCTCGGAACTCAGCCCGCATCGCGACCTCGGCCCTCTCCTCGGGCACCGCCAGGCGCAGGAGCCTCGAGTCCAGAGCCGCGGACACCCCCTCCGGCACCGTGGGGGCCCCGTCGATGTCGGCCTGCCAACGCTCGATGCTGCTGAGGAGCCGCGCCACGACCAAGGCCTTCTCGTCGTGCCGCCCAACCAGCCTCCGCCGGTCCTGCTCGGCCCGGCTGTGCGCGGCAAGGGCGCGGTCCCGCTCGGCCTCCCGCTGGCGCAGATCGCTGTGCGACTCGCGCAACTGGTCCAGCTCCCGCTCGACACTCCTGAGCTGCGCCTCCACCGGTGCCGCGTCCACCGAGTCCCACGCGAAACCGGCCAACCGACCGAGCGCAGCCTCCAGACCGCGCAGCCGCCGCTCCCCCTCGTCGAGTTCCGTGAGGCGCTGCTCCACCTCGGCCAGCTCACGCTCCGCCACGCCAAGCCGCTCGACAAGCTCTGCCTCCTTCGCCTCCGTCGAGAATCCGAGCACCCAGCGGGAGCGGTCCTCGACTCTGCGGCGATCGTCCTTCTCGTGGAGAGCCGCGGAGTGCTTGACCTGGCCCTGGCGGGTGACCGCCCGCTCCACCCCGGCGAACCCTGCCGGGCTCGGCACGCACGCGTAGTCGTAGCGGCGCATCAGCCGATCCGCCAGCCAGCCCGCGAACGGACCCTCCGCGATGTCCACCTTCGCCACCAGCGATCCGCCGGGGGCGCTGACCTCCGCAGCCACCGGCTCCGCCGCCCGGACCCGCTCGTACACGAGCCGGGTACCGAGGAACTCGCCGTCGATGAACTCCGCGGCCGCGAGATAGTGCTGCTCGGGTATGACGAGGGTGCGCGCCAGAGATCCCAGCACTCGCTCGATGGCCCCGGTCCACCCCGCCTCATCCGCCTTCACCTGGATCAGTTCGCCGACGAAGGGCAGCCGCGTCTCTTCGACGTGCAGCAGGCCGGCGAGCCGCTCCCGCACGTGCAGGAGGCGGGCATCGAGGTTGGAGCGGTGGCGCCTGAGCGCGGTCAACTCCTCGTCGAGACCGTCGCGCTTCCGCACCAGGTCTCCCTTGCGGGTCAGGAGGTCGAACTGCCCGGCACGCTGGCGGGCGCGGTCTGCGGCGAGTCCGCTGGCGCGCTCCTGGAGCCGCCCACCGAAGGAGACGGCCTCGACGGCGTCGCCGGGGAACGCGAGTCCGAGCTCAGCTGCGGCGGCCGCATACTCCTCGGCGCGGGAGTTCCGCTGGTCGCGGCTGCTCTGCAGGGCCGTGCGCAGCTCCTCCAACGCCCCCACCCGGGCGCCGCCGGACTGCTCAACGGCGCGTTCGGTGCGGCGCACCTCGTCGGCTGCCTCATCGAGGGCGGTTTCGGCGATCCGCACCTCGGCAGCGAGCCTCTCCAGAACCGGCGCCTCGCGATCCAACTCAGCCCGGGCGCCCGTCAGCCTCCGCACCAGGACCCAGGTGCCCAGGTACTCCTCCTCAGCGGCCAGCGCCGTCCGCTCAGCATCCAACGCACGGAGCTGGGCGTCGACGGCCCGCAACGGGGTCAGTGTCTCCACCTGGCGGCGGGCATCCACCACCGAGGCGTGCGCGAGCCGAAGCTCCTCAAACTGTTCGACGGTGGCGTCGCTCAACTTGAACGTCTCGGGGAGGTCCAGCATGAAATCCCGGAAGAGGTTGTCCAGGTTGGTGAGGTTCTTCGCCGACTGGGTTTTGTGCAGCAGGATCTGAGCCTGCTGGCTGCCCATCCCCAGCACCCGCCTGAACTTCGTCGAGAAGGCGGTGTAGGCGTCTGCGCTGTAGCAGTCCCAGTGCGGGAACGCGGCGCTCACCCGACGGTTCTCGATCCCGTTCTCGACGTAGCTCTTGAGCGTGAGGACGTCCACCGGCTCGGGCGCCAGGATGTACATGCTCTTGAGGTCCCGTGGATCCGTGGATGAGGCGCGGATGTGAAACAGGCGCACCAGGGTGGAGACCGTGCCAGCCGAGTCCGCGTACGTGAGCGCGACAGCGCTCCAGGTGGGGCCCCTGCGGAGGAACGCCGTGCCCACTTCGCCGGTCTCCTCGTCCGTCTCGCGCTTGTGGGCGCCGCGGACGTAGGTGAGGAGGCTTCGCTCACGGTCCCCCGTGTCGGTGCCTTGGGCGGCGGCGTTGAACCGCATCCGGCCCGGCGGCACCAGCAGGGCGGCCATCGCGTCCAGCAGCGAGGACTTGCCCGCGCCCGACGGGCCAGTCAGCAGCATGCCCTTCCACGGCACAGCGAAACTCCATTCGCCGCCGAAGGTGCCCCAGTTGACCACCTGCACGCGCCGCAGGCGATGCTGACTCACGATTCCACCAGCCTGGAGAGGTCTGCGGTGACCGCGGCCACCTCGTCGGAGCCGAAGACCAGCGCCAGGACCGGAGAGATCTCCCACCGGTCCTCCGTGCCCGCTGTCAGGAGCACCGAGTTCTTCGTCATCTTGTTGATCGAGGCCGTGATGCGGTCCGCGAAGCCCTTCTTGTCCGTGGCGACGAGCCGCTGGTAGGAGCGCAGTTGGTCCTCGATCTCATCGCGCCCCACGAAGGTGCGGCTGGCCGAGCCCTGGCCGGCGAGCAGCCGCCGGCGCAGAAAGAGCACCAGGGCAGTGTCGAGAACGGTCAGTCGGTGTGCGCGCACCACCTTGGGCGCATCGTCGATCTCGAGGTTGCGCACAAACGCCACCCCGGCGTCCAGGTCCAGCACCAGATCAAGGTAGAGGTCCGCCAGCCGGGTCCGCACCACGGCCTCGTGACGCACCAGCGCGGACCACACCTTCGTGTGCTCATCTGCGCGCAGGTACGGGCCACGGATGAGGCTCAGCAGGACTCGGCGCGTGGCCGGATCCAGCTCGCCGTGATCCACGGGCGGCTCGACGGGAGCGTCATCGAACTCGTCGACAACCTCATCAGCGCGCCGCGGGGCCGGCTGCAACGTCATGGGCACTCCACTCTGGCGGTACTTGTGTGAAAACGTAGCGCGGAGCACTGACAGTTCGCGGGGAGCCCGCCTGCGAGGTCCACGTCCACGGCTCGGAACCAGGTGCCCTCGAGGCCTGCTGCTCGGCCAGCAGGAGGAGCCCGACGACGGTGGCCAGGCCCTGGGTCGCGGGGTGGCGGGCAAGCACGTCGCCGACGGTGGGCGCGGGGAGCGCGTCGAGGGTGTCGGCCACGTTGTGCTGGAGCTCTGAGAAGTCGATCTCGGTGAGCCTCACCAAGGCCTTCAGCCGCTCCAGGTCCAGCTCGAGCACCTCCCCGCGGAGGACATCTGCGGTGGCGCGCATGTCCGCCGGGTTGTCCAGTGTCCAGCTTCCGATGGACGAGAGGGACATCGAGGTGAGGTCCAGGTCTCGGCCGATCTCCGTGGTGGGGTGCACGCGCGCCATTACGCGCAGCACCACCTGCTCCGCGCGGGACAGCGCGTCAGCCAGCCGCTTGTGTTCGCGATACTCCTGGGTCTCGACGAATCGTCGAAGGCTCCGCGAGAAGTCGGTCAGGCTTTGGCGCACCTGGGCGCTCTCCCGCTGCAGGACGACGAGGAACTGGCGCAGGAAGGCCGCGTCGGCTGCCGGCAACTCCAGGGTGAAGGGGCGCTCGAGCACCGCGTCGACGGCGCGATGGAAGGTGTCCGACAACACAGGGTCCAGGAGGAGTTCGTGGAACGCGCCGAAGGTTCGCCCGGCCTCGGAATTCTCGATCAGGTCCACGCCCGCGAAAACCTCGTCGAGGACGCCGCCGCGGGCGCCCTCGTTGTTGATGATCTGCTCCCTCAGGGAGGAGTTGAGAGCCTCAAGATCGTCGGCCACCTTCGCGAAGTCACCGGGCACCTCACCGGCAAGGCGCAGGATCTCCTGAAGACGCTCCCGGGCCAGTGCGTCGTCAAGCACAGGGATCTCGCCGGACTCGATGCGGCGAATCTCGTCGTCCAGCTCAGCCCGCCTGGCGTGCAGCGCCTCGAGCCGGGTAGCCGGGTCTGTGTCCGACTCGGCCGCCAGCGCGCCCAGCAGCCCGGTCACGGTGCTGAGGCGCGACGACGTCACGGCCGAGTGAGGCTGCTCCACCGCCCCGACGAAACGCACCGCGTCCGCGGCGCCGCGGGACAGCTCGACGGACTCTTCGCGAGCCGCGGTGGGCCGCCGGATGAGGTACCCGTCGCGGATCCAGTCCCCCACATACTCCTGCGCGGTGCGAGGGAGAGTGAAGCCGATGTCGCGCAGTTCGTCGAGGTCCTCGGCCACCTGGGTGATGAACTCGCCGTAGGCGAGCGAGCGTCGATCGCCGAACCTGCTGACGAGGATGGCGACCACCACCGGCATGAGCTCAGCGCGCACAAGCTTCATGCTGGCGGTCTCCGCCGCCCGCCTGGCGCCGGTCGCGCCGGCCGCTACGCCCACCATCTCGATGCTCGTGATCACACGACGGGTGGGGCCGTCCTCTGCTCCGAGCGGCATGATGGCCCTTCCGACAGGTCGCGGCGGACCCGCCGTCGACACGCCGACGAGTCTAGTGGGCAGCACAGGAGGGCGGCCCCGAAACGGGACCGCCCTCCTGGTACGTCTGTGCGACGGGTGGCTCAGAAGCCGCCCATGCCGCCCATCTCGTCCATGCCGCCGCCGGCGCCGCCCGCGGGGGCCTTCTCCGGCTTGTCGGCGATGACCGCCTCGGTGGTGAGGAACAGCGCCGCGATGGACGCCGCGTTCTGCAGCGCCGAGCGGGTGACCTTGGCCGGGTCGATGATGCCGGCCGCGACCATGTCGACGTATTCGCCGGTGGCCGCGTCGAGGCCCTGACCCACGGGCAGGTGTGCGACCTTCTCAGCCACCACGCCGCCCTCGAGCCCGGCGTTGAACGCGATCTGCTTCAGTGGGGCCGAGGCCGCCTTGAAGACGATCTGCGCGCCGACAGCCTCGTCGCCCTCAAGGCCCTCGACCTTGGCGGACTTCGACGCCTGCAGCAGCGCGACGCCACCACCAGGCACGATGCCCTCCTCGACGGCGGCCTTCGCGTTGCGGACGGCGTCCTCGATGCGGTGCTTGCGCTCCTTGAGCTCCACCTCGGTGGCCGCGCCGACCTTGATGACGGCAACGCCGCCGGCCAGCTTGGCGAGGCGCTCCTGCAGCTTCTCACGGTCGTACTCGGAATCCGAGTTCTCGATCTCGCGACGGATCTGCGTGACGCGACCCTCGATCTGCGCGGACTCGCCGGCGCCCTCGATGATCGTGCACTCGTCCTTGGTGACCAGCACGGAACGAGCCGAGCCCAGGAGATCCAGGGTGACGGCGTCCAGGGACAGGCCGACCTCCTCGCTGATGACCTCGGCACCGGTGAGGATGGCGATGTCGGTCAGCATGGCCTTGCGGCGGTCTCCGAAGCCGGGGGCCTTGACCGCGATGGACTTGAAGGTGCCGCGGATCTTGTTGACGATCAGGCCTGCGAGGGCCTCACCCTCGACGTCCTCGGCGATGACCAGCAGGGGCTTGCCGGACTGCATGACCTTCTCCAGGACCGGCAGGAGGTCCTTCAGCGAGGAGATCTTGGAGTTGGCGAGCAGGATGTAGGGATCATCCAGGGTGGCTTCCATGCGCTCGGCGTCGGTGACGAAGTAGGGCGAGATGTAGCCCTTGTCGAAGCGCATGCCCTCGGTGAGCTCAAGGTCCAGGCCGAAGGTGTTGGACTCCTCGACCGTAATCACGCCCTCCTTGCCGACCTTGTCCATCGCCTCGGCGATGATCTCTCCGACGGTGGCGTCGGCGGCGGAGATCGAGGCCGTTGCGGCGATCTGCTCCTTGGTCTCGACGTCGATGGCCATGTTGGCCAGCTCAGCGACGATGGCGGCCACAGCGGTCTCGATGCCCTTCTTCAGGCTCATCGGGTTCGCCCCGGCCGAGACGTTGCGGAGGCCCTCGCGGACCATCGCCTGTGCCACGACGGTGGCGGTGGTAGTGCCGTCGCCGGCGACGTCGTCAGTCTTCTTGGCGACCTCCTTGACCAGCTCGGCGCCGATGCGCTCGTACGGGTCCTCCAGCTCGATCTCCTTGGCGATGGACACGCCATCGTTGGTGATCGTGGGGGCGCCCCACTTCTTCTCCAGGACGACGTTGCGACCCTTGGGGCCGAGCGTCACCTTGACCGCGTCGGCCAGCGTGTTCATGCCACGCTCGAGGGCGCGGCGCGCTTCCTCATTGAACTCAATCAGCTTTGCCATGGTGTTTCGGGAGTCCTCCCGTCAAGTGGGGCCGGAGCCCCGAGTGTGCAGTGTCGGGTGAACCGCGGTGCCCGCGACGGACGGCTAAGCCTCACCACAGTTCGGTAGCACTCAAAGCGTGAGAGTGCTAACCCCATTATTAGCACTCGACACAAGAGAGTGCAAAGAATTTCGTGGTTGCGAGCCGCCCTCCGCGCCGGAGGTGGACGTTAGGCTCGGCCTGTGACGCCCAACTCTCGACGACACCGGCAGCCGACGACGGATCTGCCGCGGCTCCTCCGCAACGCCGCCAACCTGGTCAACCTGTCCACCCCGCTCGGCCTCGTCGTCGCGCTGGCGGGTCGGTCCCGGCTCCGTCTCCGCGACCATCTGATCGTCGCGGACAGGGTGCGGCTGCCGATCACCAACGCCGGAGCCATGACGATCGGCTCGGTGGTGCTGGTGCCCCGTCGGAGCCTGGAGGAGGTGGAGGCCTCCACGCCCACGCTGATGGAGCACGAGGACGGCCACGCCTGGCAGTACGCCTACTGCCTGGGGCTGCCGTTCCTGCCGCTCTACGGGATGGCGGTGGCGTGGTCCATGGTGCGCACGGGAGACCGGGCCAGCGCCAACCACTTCGAGGTGCAGGCGGACCTGCTCAAGGGCGGCTACCGCAGGAATCCGACGATGCCGCTGAAGATGGGGCTGCGGAGGCTGGTCAGCCGTTGAGCCGACGGGCCGAGCGGGCGGCGTGACGCTGGCCGCGCATCCGTCGCAGACGCTTCACCAGGAGCGGCCGGTAGGCAAGCGCCTCGGGGGTGTCGATGAGCATGTTGAGGTGCTGGTAATAGCGGGCCGACGACAGGTTGAAGTGCTCCATGATGGCCTGTTCCTTCGGCACCGCCGAGGTGAACCATCGGTCCTCGAAGTCCAGGATCGCGGCGTCACTGTCCGACAACTCGGCCGGTGCGCTGACGGTGAAGGCTTCAGACATGGCGCCCAGTCTAAACCCGAATCACATCAGTGTCATTAGCCGGCGACCGCTGGGCACCCCGTCGACCCAGCGTGCGCGGTACAGTCGAGGGCACCCTGGCCCCCACACCTCAAGGACTCCATCGCCATGCGCCGACTCACCGGCCACGTCCAGCACTTCGCCTGGGGAAGCCATACCGAGATCCCCGCGATCCTCCGCAGGGACCCGGATGGGCGCCCCTGGGCCGAGTACTGGTTGGGCACCCACCCGGGCGGGCACGCCTTCCTCGAGGACGGGCGCGCGCTCGCGGACCTCGTCCAGGACGAGCCGCACGTCCTGGGGGGCGCCACCGAGACGCAGTTCGGGGCCCGCCTGCCCTTCCTCATGAAGATCCTGTCCGCCTCCTCGCCACTCAGCCTGCAGGCGCATCCCTCGCGTGAGCAGGCCGAGGTGGGCTACGCGCGCGAGTCCCTCCAGGGCCTCCACCCCGCCGATCCCGTGCGGTCCTTCAAGGACGACTGGCCCAAGCCGGAGGCCATCGTCGCCCTCACCCCCTTCGAGGGCCTGCTGGGCTTCCGGGATCCCGTGGAGACCGCCGGCCTCTTCGAGGGCCTCGGGGTGGCCGACGAGCTGGCCTCGGTCATCGGGCCGCTGCGCGACCGCCGCGACGCTCCCGCCCTGCAGGAGGTGTTCCTCGACGTGCTGTCGCTGGACGAGCGGCGCTACCTCGTCGACGTGGTGCTCGCGGCCGCCGTCGATCACCTTCAAGCACCGGGAAGCCTGGGCGAGTTCGCCCGCACCGCCGTCGAGCTGGACGAGCACTTCCCCGGGGATCCCGGCATCCTGGCGGCCCTGCTGATGAACCGCTTCGCGCTGCAGCCCGGCGAGGCCGTGGCCCTCGAGGCCGGCGTGATGCACGCCTACCTGCGCGGCACCGGCGTGGAGATCATGGCCAACTCGGACAACGTGATGCGCGGCGGCCTCACCGCCAAGCACATCGACGTGGACGGCCTGCTGCAGGTGGTGGGCTTCGAGCCGATGGTCCCGCAGATCCTGGTGCCGGCGGGGGGCGACGGCGTCTACCTGTATCCCACGTCGTTCCCCGAGTTCGAGCTGTGGCTGCTGGCCCCGTGCGACGACGGTGCCCTGGCGCTCCCCCGTCCGGATTCCGGCCGGATCGCGCTGGCCACCTCCGGCTCGTTCACCCTCCACGGCGACGGGGAGCCGCAGCGCGTCGAGTCCGGGGACGCGGTGTTCGTCCCCGCCGACGAGCAGGTGACAGTCACCGGCAAGGGCCAGCTGTTCGTCGCCGCGTCGGGCGCCTAGTTGCGCTGACCCCCCTTGCGCCCGGCAGAATAGGGGCGCCTGCCTCCTTAGCTCAGCGGCCAGAGCTCTCGCCTTGTAAGCGAGTGGTCGAGGGTTCGACTCCCTCAGGAGGCTCCACTTTGTGGCCCGAGGGCACTCGGGGCAAGAATGGCCACATGACTGAACCCAGCAAGTGGGCGCGCATCATCGCCGCGGATCCTGATCACTCCCAGCGCTACATCGAGCGCTTCAAGATCATGGAAGCGGCCGGCCATGACCTGGCCGGCGAGGTCCGGACGGTCGACGCCATGGTGCCGCGCGGGTCCCGCATCCTGGATGCCGGCTGCGGGCCCGGGCGCGTCGGTGGCCGCCTGAGCGCGCTAGGCCACGTGGTGGTGGGCGTGGACGTGGACCCAGCCCTCATCGAGGCCGCGGAGACGGACCACCCCGGACCCACCTGGGTGGTCGGTGACCTCGCCGAGCTGGATCTCCCGGCCGCGGGCGTCGAGGCGGACTTCGACGTCATCATCGCCGCCGGCAACGTGATGGGCTTCCTGGCGCCGTCGACGCGCGTGGAGGTGCTCCGCCGCTTCGGCACGCACCTGGCACCGGAGGGACGCGCGATCATCGGCTTCGGCGGGGGCCGCGGCTACGAGTTCGCGGACTTCTTCGCCGACGTCGATGCCGCCGGGCTACGGCTGGACGTCGCGCTGTCCACGTGGGACCTGCGGCCCTTCACGGAGCGGTCGGACTTCCTCGTCGCGCTCTGCTCCAGGGCCTGACCCCACTCAGGCCGGATCGGCCAGCACCAGGCAGGACCAGGGGCCGAGTGCGAGGCTCTGGTCTGCGGCGTGCCTGGCCCCGCTGACCAGGTCAACCACCGGGGACGGGACTGTCGCGGCGGCGGGTTCGTCGCTCCAGTTGTGCAGGAACCAGATACGCCGCCCGTCGGAGCGTCCGGACATGACGGAGACCGACGCGTCTCGCACCCAGGCTGCCGAGACGGGCGACGCTACGAGTAACCGGACGACGTCCGCGGCGAGGGCCGGGTTGGGCACCGTGCCCACGCAGACCACCTGTCCCTCGCCGTGCCGACGGCGGGTCACGGCCGCGAACTCGCCGAACCGGCGGTGGTCGTAGCGTGCGAGCACCTCGGCGTCAGTGGGCAGGTAGCCGTCCAGCCACAGCGTGCCGCTGGCACCCTCGGACAGCGCCATCCCCTCGGCCACCAGCGGAAGCGGCGCGTCGAGGTTCGAGAACTCCTCATAGGTGAGGCCCGCGGCCTCTCGAAGCCGGTACGGCGCCACCGCCAGCCGGGCGCGGGCCTCCAGGTCTCCGTAGCCGGTGCGGGGCCCGACGACGAGCGTGCCGCCCATCTCCGCGTAGCGCGCCATTCGCGCCAGGTCGTGACCGCTCGCCACGAACTGCGACGCGGCCACCAGCACCGGGTACTGCTCCACCAGGTCCGCCGCCGACATTGCACGGAACTGCTCGGTGTGGAGGAACCGCACCTGGGCCCCGGCGTCGACGGCGCCGCGCTGGAAGGCGCCGACGATGTCGTGATAGGCCGTCGGGCGCGGCGTCCCGCCGTCGTCGTTCAGCGGCGGCGTGAACTCGTAGTGCTGCTTGGTGGCCGTGTCCCACAGGATGGCCACCTCGGCGTCCGGCACGTAACTGTCGAGGTGCTCCCCCACCGCCGACAGGATGCCGCCCAGCTCCGCCACCTCGCGGTAGACCCGCCCGGGCACCTGCGAGTGGGGCAGGACGCCGCCCCAGTAGGTCTCGGTGCCGAAGTGGAGGGTGTGCCAATGCCAGTACTCCACCATCGCCGCTCCTCGGGCAACCAGCGCCAGGCCCGCCTGGATGAGCTGGCCCGGATAGGCGGGATAGTTGGCTGAGGCCCACTGGATGGCCTGAGCGTTGGTCTCGGTGACGAGGAACCGGCGCTGCTGCAGCCCGTAGGAGCGGTCCGCCAGCTCGAGCAGCCCGTGCACGCCGGTGCGCACCCACGGCTCCGGGCGCTCCAACTCGGAGTCCCACGCCAGGTGATCCTGCATCGCGTAGTAGGCGTTGGCCGCCGCGACATCCAGGCCCGCGCTCACCTGGGCCTCGTCGATGGTGGGCCTGTCGAAGGCCACGCAGGTAGTGACGAACTGGTCCTCCCGCGCGTACTCGCGCACGATGTCGCGCTGCCACGCGATGAACTCTGTGGTGCACTCGTTCTGGAACGTGCGCCAGGCGAGGTCGTACTGCGGCTGGGCGTTGCCGTCCGGCCGCCACAGCTCGACCCAGTGGTTGATGCGGTGCGACCAGTAGGTGAGGCCCCACTCCTCGTTGAGCCGTTCGACGTTGTGGTAGCGCTTCTTGAGCCATTCCAGGAAACGCACGAACGTGGCGTGGTTGTGGAGCTGGATGACGCCGGGCTCGTTGTCCACCTGGTAGCCGATCACGGCGGGGTGGTCCGCGTAGCGGGCGACGACCTTCCGGATGACACGCTCCGCGTGGAACAGGAACGCGGGGTGGGTGATGTCGATCTCCTGGCGGGCGCCCCAGGGCTGGCGCTGCCCGGTGCGCGGCTCGCCGGCGATCTCGGGGTAGGCGTGCGCCAGCCACGGTGGGGCCGCATAGGTGGGGGTGCCGAGGATGACCCCGATGCCACGCGCGTGCGCGCCGTCGAGGACGGGCTGCAGCCAGTCGAGATTGAACTCGCCGTTGCGCGGCTCTCAGGTGCTCCAGGTCGACTCCCCCACTCGAATGACCGTGAAGTGGGCGGCCTGCATGAGGTCCAGGTCACGGGTCGGGTCGTCGGTGGGCTGGTACTCGAGGTAGTAGGCGGCCCCGAAGCGGACGCCGGTGGGCCGATACGGCTGCGTTGTCATGACGTACGTACCTTTCGTCGCTGCTTGAGGTAGGTGGTCACGAAGATGAAGATGATCAGCCCGATCGCCACGTAGCCCGCGAACCTGGCGTAGGCGTTGAGCACCGCGACCGCGGCGTCACCCAAGCGCCAGCCCGTCAGGAAGAACGCGATCAGCCACAGCGTCGAGGCGATGTAGTCGTAGATGAGGAACCGTCGGAGGCTCATCCCCGACGCACCGGCCAGCACGAACACCACCTGCATCAGAGGCAGCGGCATCGGAAAATACGCGATGAGGAAACCCACCGGACCCAGCTTCTCGGCCCAGCGCTCGGCGCGTGCGTAGCCGCGTGCGGCGCGCTTGGACTGCCCGGCCCAGACTTCGATCATGCCGCGCCCCCACAGCTTGCCGGCCCACCAGTAGATCCAGTCGAACTTCAGGCTGAGGATCGAGGCGACGATCAGGACCACAGGCCAGTGCGCCATCCCGCCCGTCGACGCGATCGCCCCGCTGGCCGCCACGGACGTGCGGCCGCCGGTGATCATCGCCAGCCAGTCCGGCGCGGTGGCCAACAGCCAGGCCCGGGTGGGGAGCAGGATCAACCCGAAGACGCCCACCACGCCAAACCAGGCGAGGCAGGCGATGTCGTCGCGGCCGGGCTCCTTGCGCCACGGCATGCCGTCGGCCTCCCACCAGGCCTGCTCTGCGTCCTCCGGCGCGGGCTGGTCCGGGCCGGCGGGGCCGCCCGGTTCAACCGCGGCGTCGTCGCGGCGCTGCTCATCAGTCACGCGTTGAATGGTACGTGGACAGGCGCCGATGCCCTCACCACACATCGCGGCACCGGATGCGGAACCCTCGAGTGCGGGTTCCACTTCTGCACCCCGGCTTCGAAATCCCGGGGGGTGGGGTGTAAAGTCTCGCCTCAGGAACACCTGAAAACAGGTTCCTATCCACAACGGATCGTCGGGCACGTACCTGCCCGTGGAAAGGAATATGGCTATGGCCACAGTTAGCTACCGGGACGCGTCCCGTGTCTACCCCGGGACCGATCGTCCCGCCGTCAACAAGCTGAACCTCGAGATCGAGGACGGCGAATTCATGGTCCTTGTCGGCCCTTCGGGCTGCGGCAAGTCGACCTCCCTGCGCATGCTGGCCGGCCTCGAAGAGGTCAACTCCGGCTCCATCTACATCGGCGACCGCGACGTGACTGACCTTCCCCCGAAGGACCGCGACATCGCCATGGTCTTCCAGAACTACGCCCTGTACCCGCACATGACCGTCGCTGACAACATGGGCTTCGCGCTCAAGATGCAGAACGTGCCCAAGGCGGACCGCGAAAAGCGAGTCCAGGAAGCCGCCAAGCTCCTGGGCCTCGAGGACTTCCTCTCCCGCAAGCCGAAGGCCCTCTCCGGTGGCCAGCGTCAGCGCGTCGCCATGGGCCGCGCCATCGTGCGTCAGCCGCAGGTCTTCCTCATGGACGAGCCGCTGTCGAACCTCGACGCCAAGCTCCGCGTCTCCACCCGCACCCAGATCGCCGCCCTGCAGCAGCGCCTCGGCGTCACCACCGTCTACGTCACCCACGACCAGGTCGAGGCCATGACGATGGGCGATCGCGTCGCGGTGATGAAGGACGGCAACCTGCAGCAGGTCGACACCCCGCTGGCCCTCTACGACGCGCCGAAGAACCTGTTCGTCGCCGGCTTCATCGGCTCGCCCGCCATGAACCTGATCTCCGGCAAGCGCGTCGAGGACGGCGTGCAGGTCGGCGACTACGTCGTTCGCGTTCCCCGCGAGACCCTGGCCAAGGCCGCCAACGGCGAGGACACCCTCACCATCGGCATCCGTCCCGAGGCGTTCCGCGTCGCGGACGAGGGCATCGGCCTCCACATCGCGGTCGTCGAGGAGCTCGGCGCCGACTCGTTCCTGTACGGCACCCTCGCCTCCTCGCACGAGGACGAGATCGTCAGCGAGCAGCAGTTCGTCGCCCGCGTCGGCGCCCGCACCGCACCCCACAAGGGTGAGGTCGTCCGCCTCGCGGCGGCTCCTGAGGCCGTCCACGTGTTCAGCAACAAGACGGAGGAGCGCCTCTCCTGAGCGCGCGATCGCTCTCCTGAGAGCGAAATCCTTCTGTAGTGGAGCCCCGGTTCGCCGGGGCTCCACTATTTTTCAGGGGTCTGTACAGAGGAGCGATTGATGGCTGAGCTTGGACGCTGGACCCGGGGCATGCGGGCGGGGCTGGGTGCCGACGGCGCCTATGGCGCCGTCGTGCCCCCGCTGTACCTGAGCACGAACTTCACCTTCCACGGCTTCGACGAGCCCCGCGAGTACGACTACACGCGCTCCGGCAACCCCACCCGCGACGTCCTCAACGACGCCCTGGCCGCACTGGAGGGCGGGGCCGGCGCCACGAGCGTAGCCACGGGCCTGGCGGCCATCACGCTGGTGGCGGAGGCCTTCGTGCCCGCGGGGGGCCGGGTCGTGGTCCAGCACGACGCGTACGGCGGCACCTGGCGGCTGTTCACGTTCCTGGCCTCGCAGGGCCGGTTCGAGGTGGACTTCGTCGACTTCAACGACGACGCGGCCCTGGACGAGGCGCTGGACCGCTCCCCCACCCTGGTGTGGATCGAGACGCCGTCGAATCCGCTGCTGCGGATCACCGACATCGCGGCCACGGCCGCCCGGGCGCACGCCGTCGGCGCCCTTGTCGCGGCGGACAACACCTTTCTCTCGCCGCTCCTCCAACGGCCGCTGGAGCACGGGGTGGACATCGTCATCCACTCCACCACCAAGTTCATCAACGGGCACTCGGACGTCGTGGGGGGCGCGGCTGTCGCGGCGGATCCCGAGGTCCACACGAAGCTGCGGCTGTGGGCCAACGCGCTGGGCCTCACGTCCAGCCCGTTCGACGCCTACCTGACGCTGCGCGGGCTCCGCACGCTCGACGCCCGCATGCGGGTGCACGCCGCCAACGCGGAGGCGCTCGTGCGGCTGCTCGACGGTCACCCTGCTGTCGCGGCGCTGCACTACCCCGGGCTCGCGTCGCATCCGGGCCACGAGGTCGCGGCCCGGCAGCAGAGCGGCTTCGGCTCCTTGATCTCGCTGGAGCTGGCCGGCGGAGTGGCCGCGGTGCACCGTTTCCTGGACGGGCTGCAGATCTTCCACCTGGCGGAGTCCCTGGGCGGGGTCGAATCGCTGGTGTGCCATCCGGAGACCATGACGCACGCTGGCATGACCGCCGAGGCGCGCGAGACCGCGGGGATCGACGGCGGTCTGCTGCGGTTGAGCGTCGGCATCGAGGCCGAGGAGGACCTGGTGGCCGTCGTCGCGGAAGCGTTGCAGCGCGCCGAGGGCTCGGGCAGCGACAGCCGCCGCGGCGGGCATTAGACTCGGCCCGTGCCCCGGTTCCTCGCTGCCAAGCCCGACGCGGACCTCCTCCAGTTGCCCTGGCAGGTCCCGCTGGTGGAGTGGCCCGCGCGCCACCTCGTCGCCCTCCCCCGAGGCATCTCGCGCCATGTGGTGCGGTTTCTCACTGTCGGGGAGGAGATCTTCGCGGCCAAGGAGATCCTGGAGGAGGTGGCGGTGCAGGAGTACCGCATGCTCACCGAGCTCAAGCGCCTCGGAGTGCCGTCGGTGGACCCCGTCGGCGTGGTCCTGGGCCGGGTGGACTCCGACGGTGACCCGTTGGACCCCATCCTGCTGACGCGGCACCTTCCCTTCTCGCTGCCGTACCGCTCGCTGTTCTACCCGGGCGTCAAACACGAGACGGTCAACCGGCTGCTGGATGCCATGGTGGCGCTGTTCGCCCGCCTCCACCTCACCGGCTTCTACTGGGGCGACGTGTCGCTGTCCAACATCCTCTTCCGCCGAGACGCAGGCGAGTTCGCCGCCTACCTCGTCGACGCCGAGACCGGCGAGCTGCACGACACACTCACCGACGGTCAGCGCGCCCACGACCTGCAGATCGCCCGCACCAACCTCTTCGGCGAGTTCCTGGACCTTGAGGCCGGCGGCATCCTCGATGCCTCCCTGGACCCGCAGTGGCTGGTGGCCACCATCGAGGAGCGCTACCAGCAGCTCTGGGCCGAGCTGACGGGCGAGGAGGAGTTCGCCGGCTCGGAGCTCTACCGCCTGGAGGGTCGCGTCCGTCGCCTCAACGCACTCGGCTTCGACGTGGCCGAGATCGATGTCGACGCCTCGCCGGACGGGCAGACCATCCGGATGCGCCCGAAGGTGGTAGAGGCCGGGCATCACACCCGTCGGCTCATGCGGTTGACGGGGCTCGACGCCGAGGAACACCAGGCCAGGCGCCTCCTGAACGACATGGACACCTTCCGCGCCAAGAACGCCCCGCACGCCCCCGAGTCGGTAGCCGCCCACAAGTGGCTCGTCGAGGTCTTCGAGCCGGCAGTCACCCGCATCCCCGCGGACCTGCGCGCTAAGCGCGACGCGGCCCAGTTCTTCCACGAGGTGCTGGATTACCGGTGGTACCAGTCGCAGCGCGAGAACCGTGAGGTGCCCACCACCGAGGCGGCCTCCGGGTACATCCAGGAGGTGCTGACCCAGCTGCCTGACGAGCAGATGGCCAACATCGATCCGGTGGGCGGCGAACTCGCCAACAAGTACGACCCGTCGCACGGCTACGTCGACGACAACGACGAGAAGCCCTACGACCCCTGGGAGGACGGCGCCAACGACCCCGACATCCCGGTGGTAGCCGGGTTCGACATCAACGCCCTGCGCGCCAAGGCCGCCAAGAAGCCCAAGAAGGCTTAGCGCTTGCGGGCGTGGACCCGCTCGATGACGCCGTGATGCAACCGGTCCGCCGCCACCACCTCCAGGCCCATCGCCTCGACGACCAGGCGCGGGCGGCGAGTGAAGTACTCCCCCTGCAGCGGGATGGTCACGGCTTCGAGAAGCCATTGCCCGGCGCGGAGCACGGGATTGGTGGAGCCCACGTGGTCGGCGAGCAGGAGGCTGCCTCCGGGGCGGAGCACCCGCACCATCTCCTCGACCCCGCGTCGGTGGTCCGCGAAGCCGCACAGCGAGTAGGTGCACACGACGGCATCGAAGGACCCGCCGTCGAACGGCAGTTCCTGGCCGTCCCCGACCTGCGCCTCGACGGTGAGCCCGAGGCGGTCGATCCTGCGCTCGGCCACCGCCAGCATGCCGGGGCTCAACTCGATCGCGGAGAGTGTGATGTCGCGGCTGTAGTAGGGCAGATTGAGGCCAGTCCCCACCGCCACCTCCAGCACCCGGCCGCCTGCACGCTCCGCCACCCAGGCGCGGCTCGCTGCCAGGAACCGGCGCTCGAGGGGCGCGATCTTGTCATCGAAGTGCTCGGCTCCCTCGTCCCAATGGTGACGGAGCCGTTCCTCGCGCGCTTTCGACATGGGTCAAGTAGACCACCGGCGTCGAGCGGCCGTCACGCGCAGCCGTCAGGACCGCAGGCCTCTCCGGAGCCGTCGATCGTGATCAACCCGGGCACCCGCTCAGACCATGACACCTCGAGCGCCTGGAGGAACACTTCAGGAGGCTGTGCGCCGGAGACCCCGTACTTGTCGTCGAAGACGAAGAACGGCACTCCGCGCACGCCGATGGCGGCCGCCTCCGCGATGTCGCGGTCCACCGCGGCGTCGAGATCCATGGAGTCGACGGCGGCGCGCGCCTCCTCCTCGGCCAGCCCCGCCGCGGCGGCCAGCCCGCCCAGCACCTCGGTGTCCCCGATGTTTACGCCCCCCTCGAAGTGGGCCGACAGCAGCGACTCCTTCAGCCGGTCGGTGCGGGCGCCACCGTCGACGGCGTCGGCCCGCTTGGCGGCCTGCAGCACGCGGTGCGCGCGGCGGGAGTTGGCGACGACGAGGCTGTCGAAGTCGTAGGTGAGCCCCTCGCCGGCAGCCTGCTCGGAGACGTGGGCGATCATCGCCTCCACGCTGCTGGCGGGCAGGCCCTTCGATGCCACGAGGTACTCCACCTCGGTGCGATGGTCGTGCTCGGGGAGGCCCGGATCGAGCTGGTAGCTGCGCCACTGGACCACCACCTGATCGCGCTGCGGAAACCGGCCCAGCGCGGTTTCGAAGCGGCGCTTGCCGATGTAGCACCAGGGGCAGGCGATGTCTGACCAGATCGATACGTTGAGAGTCACCAGCCCAGGATAGTACATGTTTCAATCACCTCTGAGCGGCGAATCCGCGGGCTGCCCAGTAGACTCTGCTCCTGTGACCCTCAAGCTCTATGACACCGCGACCCGCTCAGTGCGCGCGTTCGTTCCCCTCGCCGAGGGCAAGGTGTCGATCTACCACTGCGGGCTCACCGTCCAGGCGTCGCCGCACCTGGGGCACATCCGCAAGGAGGTCGTCTTCGACGTCCTGCGCCGATGGCTGGAACATACGGGCCTCGAGGTCTCTGTTGTGGCCAACGTCACGGACATCGACGACAAGATCCTCGCCAAGTCCGCCGAGGCCGGCGTGGAGTGGTTCGCCCACGCCTACCACTTCGAGCGCGAACTCCACGACGCCTACGCCTCACTGGGCTGCAAACCCCCCACGTACGAGCCCCGCGCCACCGGCCACATTCCGGAGATGATCGAGCTCACCGAGACCCTCATCGAGCGCGGCCACGCCTACGCGGCGCCGGACGGGTCCGGCGACGTCTACTTCGACGTCAAGTCCTGGCCCCGCTACGGCGAGCTGTCCGGGATGAAGGTCGACGAGATGGAGCCCGCCGCCGACGCCGACCCCCGCGGCAAGCGCGACCCCCGCGACTTCGCCCTCTGGAAGGGCCACAAGCAGGGCGAGCCGGCGACGGCGTCGTGGCCCTCGCCCTGGGGCCGCGGCCGTCCCGGATGGCACCTCGAATGCTCGGCGATGGCCGGGAAGTACCTCGGCGACACCTTCGACATCCACGGCGGCGGCGTGGACCTGCGCTTCCCGCACCACGAGAACGAGCTGGCGCAGTCCGCCGCGGCGGGCAAGGGCTTCGCCCGCTACTGGATGCACAACGCATGGGTCACCATGGCCGGCGAGAAGATGAGCAAGTCGCTCGGCAACACCGCGTTGGTCTCCGAGGTGACCAGGATCTACAACCCGCGCGCCGTGCGCTTCTTCCTGCTCGCCCCGCACTACCGCTCCACCATCGAGTTCTCGCCCGCCGACGAGGGCACCCGCGGGTCGCTGACGGAGGCGGAGAAGGCCATCGCCCGTATCGACTCCTTCGTCGGGCGCGTCAAGCCCCTCCGCGACGTCGGATTCTTCGCCTACGCACCACTGCAGGTCCCCCAGTACGAAGCGTTCGACAGGGCGATGGACGACGACCTCGGCACGCCGGCCGCTACCGCCGCCCTGTTCGAGGCCATCCGTGTCGGCAACCAGGCGATCGCCGACGGGGATCACGAGAAGGCGCGGCTGTACGCCGCCGTCGTCGATTCGATGCTGAACGTCTTCGGGATCCACCCCGACGCCGACGAATGGGCGGGCCAGACGTCACACGACGACCTCACCCCAGTCGTCGACGGCCTCGTCGCGGCCCTCCTCGGGCAGCGCGCGCAGGCCCGGGCGGACAAGAACTGGGCCGCCGCGGACGCCATCCGCGACACCCTCGCAGGCCTCGGCCTCGTGATCACAGACACCCCCACCGGCCCCCGGTGGAGCTTGGAGAAGAAGTAGATGGCAGGCAACTCATCGCGCCGCGGCGCGACCAGCAAGGGCAAGAACAAGACCGCCGGATCGGGTGGGCGCGTCCGGCGCGGCCTCGAGGGTCGCGGGCCCACACCGAAGGCCGAGGACCGGCCCTACCACAAGGCCTACAAGTCCAAGCAGGCCGCGCAGCGCGCCGGGCAGGGACGTCCCCAGACCACGAGGAACCCCGTCGGGGCGGACTGGGTGGTGGGGCGCAACCCCGTCTTCGAGGCTCTCACGGCCGGCCTGCCGGTGAAGCAGGCCTTCGTCGCGGAGGGCGCGGAGCGCGACGACCGTCTCCGCGACATCCTCAAGTTCACCGCTGAGCACGGCCTGCCCCTGCTTCAGGTCACCCGAGCCGAGCTGGACCGGGTCACCGGCGGTCTGGTGCACCAGGGCGTCGCGGTGCAGCTGCCCGCCTACGAGTACGCCGACGCCGAGGATGTGCTGGCGGACGCGCTGGAGCTGGACGGCATCGTCGTGGCTCTCGACGGCATCACGGATCCGCGCAACCTCGGGGCGATCGTGCGATCCGCGGCGGCGTTCGGCGCGCAGGGAATCATCATCCCCTCGCGACGCTCTGCCTCCATGACGGCCGCGGCGTGGAAGACCTCCGCCGGGGCCGCCGCAAGGCTGCCGATCGCAATGGCCACCAACCTCAACCGAGCCCTGCAGCAGGCGTCCAAGATGGGCTTCACCATCATCGGGCTCGCCGGCGAGGGTGAGGTGCCCGTCTCCGGCGCGCCCGGCCTCGACGGGCCCGTGGTGATCGTGGTGGGCTCCGAGGACGAGGGCTTGGCGCGCCTGGTGCGCGAGAACTGCGACGCACTGGTCTCCATCCCGATCGCAGGCTCGGTGGAGTCGCTCAACGCCTCCGTCGCCGCCTCCATCGCGCTGTACGAGGTGACCCAGCAGCGCTCCGGGATCACCCCGTCGGAGTGATGTCCAGCCGCCAACGGTGAAAAATGCCCCCAGGCGACGGGGCGACTAGATTGGTACCCACACCGCACACTCAAGGAGAACTGTGAGCGATCTCGAGTCGATCTCTTCGGCCTACCAGACCCTGTTGGGCATGATCGAGCAGGTGGAGCCCCGCATCGCGCAGGCGACGCGGCAGGAGCTCACCGACCAGCGCGCGTCGCTGAAGCTCATCGCGTCGGAGAACTACGCCAGTCTTCCGGTGCTCGCCACCATGGGCACCTGGCTGAGCGACAAGTACGCCGAGGGCACCGTCGGGCACCGCTTCTACGCCGGCTGCCAGAACGTGGACACGGTTGAGGCCGTTGCGGCCGAGCACGCCCGCGAGCTGTTCGGCGCCGAATACGCCTACGTGCAGCCGCACTCGGGCATCGACGCGAACCTGGTGGCCTACTGGGCCATCCTGGCCAACAAGGTCGAGGCCCCGGGCCTGGCCGAGTTCGGCGCCAAGGGCGTGGCCGACCTGTCCGAGGCGGACTGGGAGACGCTGCGGCGCCGCTTCGGCGACCAGCGACTGCTCGGCATGTCGCTCGACGCCGGCGGCCACCTCACGCACGGCTTCCGCCCCAACGTGTCGGGCAAGATGTTCCACCAGCGCTCCTACGGGACGGATCCCGAGACGCAGCTGCTGGACTACGACGCCCTCGCCGCCCAGGCCCGCGAGTTCAAGCCCCTGATCCTGGTGGCCGGCTACTCCGCCTACCCGCGGCGCGTGAACTTCGCCACAATGCGCGAGATCGCCGACGAGGTGGGTGCCGTGCTGATGGTGGACATGGCCCACTTCGCGGGTCTGGTGGCCGGCAAGGTGTTCACCGGCGACGAGGACCCGGTGCCGCACGCCCATGTGGTGACCACGACGACGCACAAGTCCCTGCGCGGCCCGCGCGGCGGCATGGTGCTGGCCACCGAGGAGTTCGCCCCGTCGGTGGACCGCGGCTGCCCGCTCGTCCTCGGTGGCCCGCTGTCCCACGTCATGGCGGCGAAGGCCGTGGCGCTGGCCGAGGCCCGCACCGCGGAGTTCCAGACCTACGCGCAGAACGTCGCCGACAACGCCAAGGCGCTGGCTGAGGGCCTGCTGCGGCGCGACGTGACCCTGGTGACGGGTGGCACGGACAACCACATCGTGTTGATGGACGTGCGTTCCTTCGGGCTGACCGGCCGCCAGGCGGAGTCCGCGCTGTTGGAGAGCGGCATCGTCACCAACCGCAACGCGGTGCCCAACGACCCCAACGGCGCCTGGTACACCACCGGCGTCCGGCTCGGCACCCCGGCGCTGACGTCGCGCGGCTTCACCGCCTCGGACATGGATGCGGTGGCGGACATGATCTCCGGCGTCCTGAAGTCCACCACGCCGACCACCACCGCCGCCGGCGAGCCGAGCAAGGCGAAGTACGTCCTCACCGACGACGCCCGCAGCGGGTCGCTGGCCGAGGCCGAGCGCCTGCTGTCGATGCGGCCGCTGTACCCCGGCTTCGAGCTCTGAGGCGCACGCCTCAGCGTGAGTACAACGCGCCCTGCACCGTGTGGATGAACTGCGTCATGGATGCGGGGAGGTCCTGGAGGTGCCAGGTGCCGGGCGCGTGGTACCAGCTGAGCACGGCAGGATCCGGGACGGTGTCGTCGTCGTCGGCGGCCACCATGGCCTCGAGCCAGCGCTCCTTGCCGCCCAGCACGACGGTGTAGCCGAGCAGCCGCGAGATCTCCTGGAGCTCGCGGCCGCGCGGCATCTCGGCGGTGGTGTGCGTGGCCAACAGCGCGGACAGGGCCCCGAGACCGTCGAGGAGGGCGGTGCCCGCAGCGGTGCGGCGCGGCATCCGGTCCGCCACCCACACCACCGCGGCCCCCACCGACACCAGCACCAGCGCCATCAGGCCGAGGGTCGTGAACGCCACCAGCACCACGGCGGCCAGGAAGGCCAGCCCGAGCACGACGTACCCGCGGGTGCGCCACGACGACCGGGTGGAGTCCGGCCTCTGCTCGAACCAGCCCCGTGCCACCACGTCGTCGTACAGTGCGTCCTGGATGCCGACGATCCGATCGGCGAGGCGCCCGCTCAGCTGCGACACCAGGGTCTGCTCGCCTTCGGGCGCGACGGCGTCGAGCAGCTCCTGCTCGAACCGGGCCAGGTCGTCGACGGGAGCCTCGGTGCGCTCGATCGTCCAGTCCAGCAGCCCGTGGCTGGGCCGCGGCAGCTCCGTGATGAGCAGGTGCCCGCGGACGGCGAGGTCAACGAGGGTGGCCGTGACGTCGATCGGGTCCACCCGCTCGTCGGCGACCGTGCCCACGTGCCCGGGGCGCACGCCCTCCGCCACCCGGAACACTGACTCGCCGGGCCCGACCGGCGCGAACGATCCGATGGCGTGGGCCGCGGAAGGGGCGAGGTCGCGGCCGGCGCGGCGATGCAGCAGGAGCAGCAGCGCGCCCCCGAGAAGGGCGGCGCCGAGGGCCGCGAGCACCGTCGGCCAGGAGACGGTGAACGCGCGATCCAGGCTCCACCGCTCCTGGAGGTCCGCCGTAGCTGCCACCTCATCCGCGGGGTAGGCGACGCTGAGCACCACCTCGTCGCCCGCGTCTCGGGGACCGTCCTGGAACGCCGCATCCGGCTGGGCGAACGTGCCGCCGCCGAGCGCCGCGCACCGGCCGACGCTGCCGCGGGGGCCGGCCTCGCAGCCGATCATGTCCGGGAGCGCCGGCCCCTCGACCACTCCTGCCACCTGGCTGAGCGCCACCGGAAGGCCCTGAATCAGGGGCCATTGGAGCATCGTGAGGGCGCCGTCCTGGCCCTGCTCGGTGCGGGTGGCGCCGTGGACGTCGTAGGCGAGGATGAGAGGGCCGGCACCGTCGACGGCCATCCGGATCTCCACCTGGGTGGCGGTGGTGGTGGTGGCGAGGTCCACCGCCTCGCCCGCGACAGTGGCCGAGATGTTGCTGATGCGGTACCGGTGGAAGTGGGAGGAGTCGATGCTTCGGGTGAGCGCCAGCACCTGGGTGAGCTCGTCGAGGGGCGCGTCGAAGGTGAGGGTCTGCGTGACGCGCAGAGTCCCGTCGGCAGCAACCACGCCCGCGACCTCGGCGGCCGCCTCACCGTCCTGCGCGAGGGCGGCTGAGGGCCACCACAGCATCGTCGCGACGGCGGCGATCAGCATCCAGCAACGCGCACGACGGCTCATCGCAGCCCTTCCTCTTCAGGTAGCAGCAACCTAGCGCACCCGCGACGTCAGTCCTCCGCGACGACCGTGGCCACCGCGATGGCCGCGACACCCTCGCCCCGGCCGGTGAGGCCGAGCCCGTCGGTGGTGGTGGCGCTGACGGTCACCGGGGCTCCGACGGCGGCGCTGAGCACGCGCTCCGCCTCCACACGGCGCGGTGCGAGCTTGGGCCGGTTGCCGATCACCTGGACGGCCACGTTTCCGATGGCGTAGCCGGCCGCGCGGACGCGCCGGGCGGTCTCGGTGAGGAAGGCTACGCCGCTGGCGCCCGCCCACTCCGGCTCGGCGGTGCCGTAGTTGCTTCCGAGGTCGCCCATCCCGGCGGCGCTGAGCAGCGCGTCGCACGCCGCGTGGGCGGCGACGTCGCCGTCGGAGTGACCGGCCAGGCCGGAGGCTTCGTCGGGGAAGTGCACGCCGGCCACCCAGAGGGGCACCCCCGGCTCCAGCCGGTGCACGTCCGTGCCGATCCCCACTCGATTCATCGTTGCTGCCCCTTAGTGTGAGTGATCCCGAGCGGCCAGGATGGCTCGGGCCAGCACCAGGTCCACGGGTTCGGTGATCTTCAACGCGTCCCGGTGCCCGTCGACGAGCGTGACGCTGAGGCCGGCGTGTTCGCAGGCTGCGGCGTCGTCGGTGACCTCGAGCGCCTCGGCCAGCAGGAGGTCGTGGGCCCGCCGCAGCGCGCCGAACCGCGCCCCCTGGGGTGTCTGCACCGCTCGCAGCGGGGCCCGGTCCACCACCTGCGACGAGGCCCCGTCGATCCGACGGATGGAGTCCACCACAGGCAGCACCGGGATGGCCACCTCCGCGCCGCCTTCCACGGCCGACACCACGGCCCGCACCACGGTGGGCGGAATGAGGGCGCGGGCCGCGTCGTGGACGAGGACGACGGCAAGGTCCGGCGCGATGAGCGCGGCAAGCCCGATCCGCACGGAGTCCTGCCGGGTTGAGCCCCCCACCACGCAGGTGGCGGGCACGGCCGCGCCGTCAAGCGCGGCCCGGAACTCCGGCTCCAGGCCATGGGGGACGGTGACGACGACCTGCCCGACTCCCCCGGCGGCCAGGGCGTCCACGGAGCGCCGGACCAGGGTGACGCCCTGCAGCTTCACGAGGGCCTTCGGCTGGGACGCGCCCAGCCGGGAACCAGAACCGGCCGCCACCACAACGGCGACGACCGGCGTATCAAGATGTGACACTTCTGGATTCAGGAGGCGAGGACCTCGTCGAGCATGACCTCGGCCCTGTCCTCGTTGACCTGCTCGGCGAGCGCGAGCTCGGCGATCAGGATGGAGCGGGCTTTCGCCAGCATCCGCTTCTCGCCGGCGGAGAGACCCTTGTCGCGGTCCCGGCGCCACAGGTCACGGACAACCTCGGAGACCTTGATCACGTTGCCGGAGTGCAGCTTCTCCATGTTGGCCTTGAATCGGCGGGACCAGTTGGACGGCTCCTCGGTGTGCTCGGCGCGAAGGACCGCGAACACCTTCTCCAAACCATCAGCGTCGACCACGTCCCGCACACCAACCAGATCCAGGTTGCACGCCGGCACACTGATCACCAGGTCGTTTTGTCCGATGACGCGGAGGACCAGGTACAACCTGTCCTCGCCTTTGATGGTCTTGTTCTCGATGTCTTCAATGACAGCAGTCCCATGATTTGGGTAGACCACCGTTTCACCGATCGAAAAAGTCATTCAATGACCCCTTTCCCAGAACTCAATTCTAGCAGGGCCGCCGCCACCCACCCAGACGGCGATTCTTACCCCACCCCGGGGCCCGGCGCTGGATGCTTCGTGGTACACGCAGCCCGGATCCGGTTAGGATGTGCCTAGCCACGCCCCACAGCCGGAGGACACATGAGCAAGACCCTGCGCCGCACCGCGGCCCTCGTCGCCACCGTCGCGCTCGCCGTCTCGGTGAGCGGGTGCACCGCGGGCCAGTGGGAGTACGCCGCACCGCCGGCGGCCGGGGTCCAGGTGGATGAGGGCGGGCTCAAGTTGCGCAACTTCATGGTGGTCACCGACGGCGACGGCACGGGAATGATCCTGGGCGGGATCGCTTCGCGCGACGAGGCAGCCAGCGTCGCCGGCCTCGGATACGCCGCCGAGCTGGAGGATGGCTCGTTCGGTGAGCTCAACGCCGTGCCTTTCACGGCGGACATCCCCAAGGGCAAGACCATCATCCTCGACGGCGCGGACACCACGTTCAACACCTCCGAGCTGCTGGTGGGGCGCCTCGCACGGGTCGCGGTGCAGTTCGACGGAGGGCAGAGCGTCACCCTGAGCGTCCCCGTCGTGTCCGCGGAGCACCCGGACTTCGTCGAGGCGTGGGAGCAGGCCGGCGCCTGAGCGTCAGCCGTCGTACTTGTAGCCGAGGCCCCTCACCGTCACCAACCGCTCGGGGTTGGACGGATCGCGTTCGATCTTTGAGCGCAACCGTTTGATATGCACGTCGAGGGTCTTGGTGTCGCCCACGTAGTCGCTGCCCCAGATGCGGTCGATCAGCTGGCCCCGGGTCATCACCCGGCCGGCGTTGCGCAGCAGAAGCTCCAGCAGCTCGAACTCGCGCAGCGCGAAGCGGACGTCCACGCCGTCGACGTTGACCTGGTGACGCTCCACGTCGATCCGCACGCCGCTGACCTCCACCACCTCGGGGAGCAACACCTGGTCCTGGCCCCTCCGCAGCACTGCCCGGATCCGGGCGACGAGCTCGCGGTGGCTGAACGGCTTGGTGACATAGTCGTCGGCGCCGAGCTCAAGGCCCACCACCTTGTCCACCTCTGAATCGCGGGCGGTGACCATGACGATGGCGACGTTGCCCCTGGCGCGCAGCTGGCGGCACACCTCCACACCGGGGATGCCAGGCATCATCAGGTCCAGCAGCACCAGATCGGCACCGTTCCTGTCGTACTCCGCCAGCCCTTCGGCGCCGTCGGCCGCCGTGATCACGTCGTAGCCCTCCTTGCGGAGCATGAAGCTGGTGGCGTCGCGGTAGGAATCCTCGTCCTCGATGATCAGGATGCGGGTCATCTAGGCCTCCTCGTCGGTGTCGTGATCTGTGTCGGCGGGATCTGGCCCCAGGTAGGCGGGTAGCCGCAGCGTGAACGTGGAGCCCTGCCCGGGCCTGGACCACACCCTCACGGTGCCGCCGTGGGCGTTGGCGATGTGGCGCACGATGGACAGGCCGAGGCCCGTGCCGCCGCTCTGCCGCGACCGGCCGTAGTCAACCCGGTAGAAGCGCTCGAAGACGCGTTCCTGCTCCTCGGGCCTGATGCCGATGCCGTTGTCCGAGACCTTGATCTCCACGAACTGGTCCCCGTCTGCGGTGACGGGCAGGATGCTGAGCGTGACGCGGGCCTTCTCGTCGGAGTAGTTGATGGCGTTCTGCACGAGGTTGGTGACGGCATCGGCGAGCTGCCACCTGTCTCCCATCACCTTCGCGTGCGTGGTGCGGGCCAGGATGAGGGAGACGTCCCGCTGCGTGGCGCGCTCCTGCGAGCGGGCGATCGCCTCACCCACCACCTCGGCCACGTCCACCACCTCCCGGCTGAGCAGGGGGTCCGTGGACTGCAGCCTGGACAGATCGATGATCTGATTGACCAGCTCGGCGAGCCGGGCCGTCTCCAGCTGCATCCGGTGTACGAAGCGCTGGACCGCCTCGGGGTCGTCCTTGGCCGCCTCGACGGCCTCCGCCAGCACCGAGATGGCGCCGATGGGGGTCTTCAATTCGTGGGAGATGTTGGCGACGAAGTCGCGCCGCACCGCCTCCACCCGCTTCTGGGCTGACTCGTCCTCCGCGATGACGAGCACGTTCTCGTCCACCATGGGGGCGATCCGGGTGGCGAGCTCCAGCCTCTCGGAGCCGGGGTGGAGCTCCCGGACCACCGGCCCGCGGTAGGGCGCCTGGGACGAGCGCACCTCCCGGACGCGCTCGAGCAGCTCGGGGAAGCCGACCCTGCTGCCCCGGGCGAGGTTGAGCGCCACGCCGGGCTCGTTGACCATGAGGATCTCGTCGTGAGGGCCAACGAGGACGGCGCCGGAGGCGATGGTGTCCAGCACGTCGTGCAGTTCCCGTGACGCCTTGTCCGCCATGCGTTGGGCCTCCAGCTGGCGCCAGCTCTGCTTGCCCTGGACGAGCAGGTACGCGAACAGGACACCGAGCAGGGCTACCCCCGCCCCGATGAGTCCGGCGAGGGCTGGGTGCATGCCGCCATCATATGGCTCGACCGCCAGGGGCCCGGGCCCGAAAGCCCTCTGAGCAGCGACGGCGGCGCCGAGTCTTCACCGTCCGTTCACCCGCGATTCACCCAGAGGAAATGCCCCGCTACCCGGGGTGCCTATCGTTCGGGATGGCCCTCCCCCGGCTAGACTGGCCGTTGGCTTTGACACACAAGGAGCACTGCACATGCGCACCAGCTACCACGAGGAGCTCGATTCGATCCTCGACAGCCTCGTCAACATGGCCGGACTCGTCGAAGTGGCGATCCGCGAAGGCTCCGAGTCGCTGCTGACGGCAGACCTGACCAAGGCCGAGTCCGTCATCAGCAACGACGTGCAGCTGGACAAGATGCACGAGGAGATGGAGTACAAGTGCCTCTCCCTGCTGGCGCTGCAGGCCCCCGTCGCCGGCGAGCTCCGCACCATCGTCTCGGCCATCCGCGTCGTGTTCGAGCTCGCCCGCATGGGCGACCTCGCCGCCCACGTGGCCAAGATCGCGCGCCTGCGCTACCCGGTCAGCGCCGTCCCGGAGCAGTTCGATGCGAGCTTCCGCGAGATGGCTGACATCGCCATCGAGATCGTCACCCTCGCCAGGCAGTCGCTGCAGGATCGCGACGCCAAGGGCGCCCACCGTCTGGTGGAGATCGACGAGCGGATGGACGTCCTGCGCCGCGAACAGTTCTCGATGATGCTGGCCGAAGGGACGGACATCTCCATCGAGGGCGCCGTCGACGTCGCGCTGCTGGGCCGCTACTACGAGCGCTTCGCTGACCACGCTGTCGCGGTGGGCCGGCGAGTGATCTACATCATCACCGGTGATGTGCCCGAGGGCGAGGACTGGCCCAACGCCTGACGGCGGCGGTCCCGCCTGTAGTGTTGCGCGCATGACCGCGAAGTTGATTTTGCTCCGCCACGGCGAGAGCGAGTGGAACGCCAAGAACCTGTTCACCGGCTGGGTGGACGTGGACATCAACGAGAAGGGCATCGGGGAGGCCAAGGCCGCCGCCGGACTGCTCCAGGCCGAGGATCTCCTCCCCGACATCCTGCACACCTCGCTGCTGCGCCGCGCCATCCACACCGCCTACCTGGCGCTGGACGGCTGCGACCGTCACTGGATCCCCGTCAAGCGCAGTTGGCGCCTCAACGAGCGCCACTACGGTGCGCTGCAGGGGAAGAACAAGGCCCAGACGCTGGAGCAGTACGGCGAGGAGCAGTTCATGCTGTGGCGCCGCAGCTACGACACGCCGCCGCCGCTCATCGACGTCGACGACGAGTTCTCGCAGCACCACGATCCCCGGTACGCGGACATCCCCGAGGCGGACCGCCCGCGCACCGAGTGCCTCAAGGACGTCGTGGCGCGCATGCTGCCGTACTGGGAGGCGCACATTGTGCCGGACCTGGCCGAGGGCAAGACTGTGCTGGTGACTGCTCACGGCAACTCCCTGCGTGCGTTGGTCAAGCACCTGGACGGCATCTCGGACGAGGACATCGCCGGACTGAACATCCCCACCGGCATCCCGCTGTACTACGAGCTGGACGAGGACTACAAGCCGGTCACGCCGGGGGGTCGCTACCTGGACCCCGAGGCGGCCGCCGCCTCCATCGAGGCAGTGAAGAACCAAGGAAAGAAGTAGACCCGGCATCGCGCCTGGCGTAGGTGCAGGACTTGTGAGGCGATGACCGGGCGGCCCGTTGCGGTTGGCCTTGGTGCCTCTCCCAAGTTCGGAGATGCCCGGGTGGCTTGAGGGCCGCCCGGGCATCTCTTCACAACTCCTGCACTGGTCTCACCGTGGCGTGGTCGGGTCCGGGCGATGGCCGACGGGGCGGCCCTGGTGCGGCCCTGCTGAGGCGGGACGCCAGTCATGTGATCGTCGGGTTGGGCATCACTGCGCCGAGCCGCCCAGTCACCCAGCACCCTCATGCGCCTCCACAAGCCAGGTTGAGTAAGGGCGAGCCGCCAGACGAGCACTCCTGGAAACCATCCCTGATGGATCAGGCGCGGTGTGTGCCGGGGCCGCCGAACCGCTCCCTGAGGAGGGCCGCCCGCGAAGCGGCGTGGCCCGTCTCGAAGGGTCGTGACTATCACCTTCACGCGGATCTCATCGTCGTCCTAGAGTGGCCCCCATGAAGACAGCTGTGGTGACAGGGGCAAGTTCTGGGATCGGGGCAGCGACTGCGCGCCTCCTGGCGCGGGAGGGGTTTCGCGTGATCTGCGCGGCCCGCCGGTCAGACCGGATCGAGGCGCTGGCCGCCGAGATCGGCGGGGTCGCCGTCGAGTGCGACATCACCAGTGACGACGACGTGG
Organism: Tessaracoccus luoxuelianae; assembly: GCF_054483915.1. Taxonomy (NCBI): domain Bacteria; kingdom Bacillati; phylum Actinomycetota; class Actinomycetes; order Propionibacteriales; family Propionibacteriaceae; genus Tessaracoccus; species Tessaracoccus luoxuelianae. Next base: position 3,073,173 of record NZ_CM137013.1, read on the forward strand.
CCCGCCTCGCCGAGGCGGCGGGCGGAGCCCTCGATGTGCTGGTCAACAACGCCGGCGGCGCGCTCGGGCTGGAGCCGGTGAGCGACGCGGACCTGGACGCGTGGACGGCCATGCTGCAGACCAACCTGATCGGCACCACCCGCGTCACCAAGGCGCTGCTCCCCGCGCTGATCGCGGCCCAGGGTGTGATCGTGTTCGTGACCTCCACTGCCGCCGATTCCGGCTACGAGGGCGGCGCGGGCTATTGCGCAGCGAAGGCCGGGGAGCGCGCCGTCGTCGAATCCATGCGCCTTGAGCTCTTCGACGTCCCGGTCCGCATCACCGAGATCTGCCCCGGCATGGTGCGCACGGAGGGATTCTCCGTCACCCGCTTCGGGGGCGACGAGGACCGCGCCGCGGCCGTGTATCGGGGTGTCGCGGAGCCGCTCAGCGCCGAGGACGTGGCGGACGCGATCACCTGGATGGCCACCCGCCCGTCGCATGTGAACATCGACAGGCTGACCATCCGCCCGCGGGCGCAGGCCGCCCAGCACAAGGTGTACCGCGAAGGTCAGTGACTGCGGCGACGCATCCGATCGAGCCAGGACCGGTGGCTCTCATCACCGTGCTCATCCTCCGCTAGGACGCCTTCATCGGCTACCTCGACCTCCGGGCGCCTCGTGCGGCGCAGCCGCACCAAGGCGCTGAAGAACTGGGCGGAGCGCTCGGACTCGCTCGCCACCACCCGACCGTCGGCTGTGGCCCACTGGACGTCGGCTGCTGACCGCTCCCCAGTCCTGATGTCGATCAGGTCCCCGAGGTAGCGCAGGACGACGGCGATGGCGGCGGCCACCGGAACGGCCAGGAAGGCGCCGATGATGCCGAACCAGACGCTCCCGAGCACCACAGCGAGCAGCACGACCACTGGGTGAAGCTGCATCACCTTGGACTGCAACAAGGGCTGCAGAATGTTGCCCTCCAGTTGCTGCACCAGAAGAATCAGGCCCAACACCAGCGCGGCGGTGGTGAACCCGTTGGAGACGAGCGCCACCAGGACCGCGAACGTGCCGGCGGTCACCGCTCCCACCATGGGGATGAAGCCGGCGATGAAGGTGATCACGGCCAGCGGGAACGCCAGGGGGACACCGAGCAGTGCCAGGCCGAGTCCGATGAAAAGAGCGTCGACGAAGCTGACGATGGCCTGCGTGCGGATGTAGCCGGAGACGGTGCCCCAGAGCCTGGTCAGGAGCTCAGTGGCATGGAATCCTGCGCGCCGCCCCACCACCCTTCGGGTCCAGCCCAGGAAGTTGGCGCCGTCCTTGAGGAAGAAGAAGGTCAGCACCATCATCAAGAGGAGGGTGATGACGACGTTGCCGACGCTGCCGCCGATGCTGAGCGCCTGAGAGAAGATCTCACCGGCCCGCGACTGCAGGTAGTCCAGCCCCTGCGTGATCCAGGTGTCAAGCTGCTCGTCCCGCAGGTTGAGCGGCGGCCCCGCCGCCCACTCCTGGAGACGCCGGACGCCCTGCACCGCCTGTGAGGACAGCTCAGGCCACTGCTTGGCCACGCTCGGCGCGATGCTGGCGATCAGCCCGGCGATGATCCCCACGCCTCCGAGCAGCGAGATCGCTGCCCCGAGGGCATAGGGCACCCCGACGCGCTTGAGCGCCGCCGTGGCCGGCCACAGTACCGAGGTGAGCAGGAGAGCGAGCACCAACGGGAGCACACCGTCCCAGAACTGGCCGAAGACCCAGCCGATAGCGGCCAGCGCCAGCGCGATGAGGAGGAACCGGCCCGCCCACAGGGCGAGCCAGCGTCCACCCTGGCCGATCACGTCAGCGCGGTCCACGGGCTCGGCCGGATCCGGGGTCAGGATCGCGTCACTCGGGTGCCCAGGCCGCGGGTCCGGGACGGAAGCGGCCGTCAGGTCCGGGTGCGGCGCGTCGCGTCCCTCCTGGTCCGCTGAGCTGTCCTGGGGCGCGGAGGCCCCACCTTCGCTCTGATCCTCGTGGTGGGTCACCCATCCTCCTTGCGTTCGCGGGCCGGGGTGTGACCGGCACCGGTCTGCCGCTCAGCGTACCGGGCGCCTGGGAGGCGGCGGATCAGGCGGCGTCGCGCAGGATCTGCGCCAACTCGTCGCGGGTCAGGGCGATCGGATTGCCCTTCATGGAGCTGCCCTTCATGGCCGCCTCGACCACGGCGTCGTGATCCCCCTCGGCGAGGCCGAGCTCGGCCAGCCCCGGGAGGCGCAATTGCTCCACCAAAGCCCCTAGCCAGGCGTCGAGCCGCTCCCCCACGAGGGCTGCGGGCGCTCCGTCGAACCGCTCACCGGTGATCGCTTCGGCTGCGACGGCGTACTTCGCCAACGCCGGGTTGTCCGGCTCGCGCTCCGCCATGGCGCGGATGTTCATGCGGGTGGTGACCCGGAGGAGGGCCGCACAGATGGCGCCGTGGGGTGCGCCTGTGGTGCCGCCCAGCGGACCGGCGAAGCCGTGGACGGCGCCGAGCTTCGCGTTGGCCAGCGAGAGGCCGCCCATGAGGGAGCAGAAGGCCATGTCCGTGCGCGCCTCCAGGTCCTCACCCTCGGCGACGGCGCGGGCCAGACCACGCGCAGCGGCCCGCAGACCCGCCGTCGCCAGGGCGTCGACCATCGGGTTGGCGAATCGGGACGTGAGCGGCTCCAAGCATTGGGTCAGGGCGTCCATGCCGGACTGCGCCGTCACCAGCGGGGGGCAGGTGAGAGTGAGGGCCGGGTCGACGATGGCCACCGTCGCCAGCATCGACGGCCCCCGCAGCGACACCTTCACCCGGTGCTCGACGGAGGTGAGGACGGCGTTCGCCGTCACCTCGGAGCCGGTGCCGGACGTGGTGGGCAGCGCGATGAACGGTGGGGATTCGTGCGGGAGCGGCTGGCCGCCGCCGATCACCTCGGCGTGGTCCATCGGGTCGGTGTCGCCGGCCGCCAGGGCCGCGACGGCCTTCGCCAGATCCAGCACCGCACCCCCGCCGATGCCGATGATGTGGTCCGCTTGGGCGTCGCGTGCGGCAGCGACGGCGGCGCGGGCGTCGTCGAAGCTGGGCTCACCGGTGAGCGCGAAGGAGCCGACGTCGGAGATGTCGCGGAGGACCTCGGCGTGGCGGTGGGTGTTGCGGCCGGTGACGACGAAGGGTCGCTCGCCGAGCCGTCGGCTGTGCTGAGGGAGTTCAGCCGCCACCCCCGCCCCGAACCGGATCGACGTGGCGGTGGCGAAGGTGAACTCGGTCATGCCTCCAGCGTGCCAGACCGACGGCAGACGAAGGCCCCGTCCCCCGGAAGAAGTCCGGAGCGACGGGGCCTCAATATCAACTCAGCTGTCGAAGCCGGCGGCCATGATGGCGGCCGCGTAGGCAGCCTGACCGGCAGCCGTGGGGTGCAGGCTCGCCGGGCTAAAGCCGGTGGGGAAAGAGAGGTCAGGCATCGGAGGATTCAGGAGCGTTGACAGTGGGTTGCACAGACCCTGTCCAGCGAAGTCGTCCTCGACGTCGACGAATACGCCTCCATTGGACAGAGCGACCACCTGGATCAGCTCGTTGAGCGCCCGGGTGGCCTGATCGACTTGGCCAGCGGAGAGCCACAGAGTGGAATCGAGGGTCGCACAGCCACTCATCGCGCTGACCTCAAAGAGGACTGGGTAGCCGGTGACGTAGATCGTCGCCTTCGGGGCCCGTTCACTCAGGGCCATCATTAGCAACGCGAGGCTCCCTCCGACTTGATCGGGCGTGGGCCTAGGCACAGCCAGCGCTGCGGCGCACGACTCTGGGCCGTCGGCGCAGGCCAACGAAATCTCGCCAAAGCCGACGTCGTTGCCACCGACGGTCAGGGTGATCCGTCTCGTCGTCGCCGGGACATGTTCAGCCTGATCAATCACGTCGGCGATCTTGGCACCGGACTCCGCGAGGAAGTTGACCTTGTATGCCTTGCCGACTAGCTGCACAGGGTATGCCTGCGAGAAACGGCCCGAAGCAGCGTCGATGAGGTCACCCGCACCGAGACCGGCCGCGTAGGAGTCGCCGAGCGCGGTGTAGCGCAGGGTCAACGGGTGTGGGTCCGGCACCGCCGCTGCGGGGGTGATGGTGGTGGCGGCGAGGAGGAGCCCCGCCGCGAGGGCCAACCCCTTGGTGAGAAGTCGATGCTGCATGTCTCGTGCCATTCTAGCGACGACCCTGGAGACGGAGCGCCGAAGGCCGATCTGAGGGGCCACACACGTCGTCGTGCAGGCCGCCCTTGATCCCCCGCGACGCATCTCCGTGATGCGAACCCTACGCCTGAATGCGACGCCCCGTGACCGTGGGTGTGCACGACTCGCCGTCGGACTCGCACCCCGTCGTCGGGGGTGCACACGCACCCACATTCAGACGGCGTGTCGTGCACCTGAGGGGCGCGCCAGGAGACGGCAACGGGCCCCGGAGTGCTTGCGCACCCGGGGCCCGTCGTCGTGTAGAAGCGGTTGTCAGAGCTCGATGAGCGCCTGACCACCCTGGACCGCGTCGCCGGGGGCGACGAGGATGGCAGAGACGACGCCCGCTGCGGGGGCGGTGATCTCCGTCTCCATCTTCATGGCCTCGAGGAGCAGCAGGACCTGCCCGGCCTCGATCTCCTCGCCGACGGTGACCAGCACCCGCGCGACCGACCCGGCCAGCGGCGCCACGACGGCGTTGGAGCTGACGGCGGACACGGAGGCCTTCGTCGGAATGGGGTTGGCACCGGCGTTGACGCCGATGATGACCGGCCCCATCCCCTGGCGCTCCTCTTCCTCGACCTCGACATCGATCTCGTATTCCGTCTCGTTGACGGTGACCTTGAGTTTCATTGGTTCTCCTGTGGCTGTGTCAGCGGACGTGGGGGACGGACCGGTCGTGGACGCGGGCCCGGCTGGCCGCGGCCCACCTGGTCTGCGACCCGTAACGGATGGCGCGCACCTTGGCCTTGTGGCCGAAGTACGCGGCCACCGCGGCGCCGATGGCGATGATGTCCGCCTCGGGGATTTGGCGGCAGTCCTCGAGGGACTCAACCCGTGCCTCGAGTACGGCAACCTTGTCCGTGAGAGCCGCGACAGCGTCGCGCAACTCCTGCAGTGTGGTGTCTTCCATCGCTATCCCCGATCAGGCCGGGCCGAGGCCGTGCTTCTTGGCGGGGCGCACTTCGCGCTTACCGACGAGCAGCTCGAGGGCCATGGCGATCTCGCGACGGGTGTCTGCCGGATCGATGATGTCGTCCACCAGGCCACGGCTCGCCGCCATGTAGGGGGTGGAGAACGTCTCGCGGTACTCCTCGACCAGTTCGGCGCGACGCGCCTCCTTGTCCTCGGCCGCGTCGATCTCGCGACGGAACACGACGTTGGCCGCGCCGGCAGCGCCCATCACGGCGATCTCCGCCGTCGGCCATGCGAACACCTTGTCCGCGCCGAGGTCCTTCGAACACATCGCCAGGTATGCGCCGCCGTAGGCCTTGCGCATCACGACGGTGATCTTCGGGACGGTGGCCGCGGAGTAGGCGTAGAGCATCTTCGCGCCGTGGCGGATGATGCCGTTGTGCTCCTGGGCGACGCCGGGCAGGAAGCCGGGGACGTCGACGAGGTTCACCACGGGGATGTTGAACGCGTTGCAGAAGCGGACGAACTTGCTGGCCTTGTCCGAGGAGTCGATGTCCAGCACGCCGGACATGACGCTCGGCTGGTTCGCGATGATGCCGATGGTGCGGCCCACGATCCGGCCGAAGCCCACCACGATGTTCTTCGCCCAGCCGGCCTGAACCTCGAGGAAGTCCGCGTGGTCCACGATCTCGGCGATGACCTCGCGCACGTCGTAGCCCTTGTTGGACTGCACGGGCAGGATGTTCCGGAGCTTCTCGTTGGGCTCCACCACGTCGTCGGGATCGACGATGGGGGCATCCTCGGTGTTGTTCTGCGGGAGGAAGCTGAGCAGCTTCTTGGCGATCAGGATGGCCTGCTCGTCGTCGTCGGCCACGAAGTGCACCACGCCGGAGCGTGCCATGTGCGCATCCGCGCCGCCGAGTTCGTCCTGCGAGACGTCCTCACCGGTGACCTGCTTGATCACGCCGGGGCCCGTGATGAACATGTGGGCCTTGCGCGTCTGGATGATGAAGTCCGTCAACGCGGGCGAGTAGGCCGCGCCACCGGCGCACGGGCCGGCGATGATCGAAATCTGGGGCACCGCGCCTGAGAGCAGGACGTTGGCGTAGAACACCTTGCCGTAGCCGGAGAGCGAGTCGATGCCCTCCTGGACGCGGGCGCCGCCCGAGTCGTTGATGAAGATGAACGGCGTTCCGGTGGTCAGCGACGCCTTCAGGGTCTCAGTGACCTTGATGGAGTGCGCCTCGCCGGCGGAGCCGCCCATGACGGTGAAGTCCTGGCTGGCCAGGTGGACCGGGCGCCCCAGCACGTAGCCGGCGCCGGTGACCACTCCGTCGGCCGGCATGTCCGCCTTGTCCATCCCGAAGGTGGTGGTGCGGTTGCGGCGGAAGGCGCCGGTCTCCTGGAAGGAGCCGTCGTCGACGAGGGAGGCGATGCGCTCGCGCGCCGTCATCTTCCCCTTGTCGCGGTGCTTCTGCAGCTTGTCCTCGCCGCCACCGGCGTGGACGTGGGCGCGCTTCTCGGTGAGCTGATCGAGGCGCTCAGCCATGGTGTATTCCTTGGGCATCTGCTTGCTCCTCAGACTGGCTCGACGGCGACGTGGTGCTCGCGGCCGGCGAGCGTCACCTTGTACTTGATGGGACCGGTGATGCCCTGGTGGCTCGCAGCGGCTACCTTCTCGGTGTTGAGCTGCTCCGGCGTCTTCGCCACGCTCTTGGGGCCTTCAGCGCGGGTCTTGAAGAACGCCGGCGCAACGCCCGGGAACATGGCGTTGGTGAGCACGTCCTCCTCGGAGCCTTCGAAGCCCTCGAGCGCCTCGGCCTGCGTGTGGAGGCTGTCCCATTCGGGCTTGAGGTAATCAGCGGGTCGGCCGGTGATGATGTCCTTCTTGGTCTGCTTCTGGGCCAGCTCGATGACCTCGGGGTTGCGGTCGCCGAGGCACTCGCCGTAGTAGCCGAGCATGAGGTCCGCGAACTCGCCCGTCATCACCTTGTAGCGGCCCATGAGGACGTTGAACACAGCCTGGCTGCCCACGATCTGCGACGACGGGGTGACCAGCGGCGGGTGGCCGGCGTCTGCCTTGACCCTGGGGACCTCTTCCATGACCTCGCGGATGCGGTCTCCCGCGCCCTGGGCCCGCAGCTGGGACTCCATGTTGGAGAGCATGCCGCCGGGAATCTGGGACAGGAAGATGTCGGTGTCCACCAGGGTGGCGGACTCGAATTCCTTGTACTTGGGGCGCACGCCCGCGAAGTGGTCGCGGATCTTGAGGAGGCGCTCCATGTCCAGGTCCGTGGTGTATTCGGTGCCCTCGAGCATCGCTACGAGCGACTCGGTGGGGTTGTGGCCGGGGCCGAGCGACATCGACGAGATGGCCGCGTCCACGACGTCCGCGCCGGCCTCGATGGCCTTCATCAGCGACACGAGGGTGACGCCGGTGGTGGCGTGGCAGTGCACGTTGATCTGCACGTCGCCGTAGGTTTCCTTGATGCCGCGGATGATGTCGTAGGCGGGCTGCGGCTGCAGCAGGGCGGCCATGTCCTTCAGCGCGATGGACTCGGCGCCCATGTCCAGCAGCTGGCCGGCGAGCTTGATGTAGCCCTCGACGGTGTGGACCGGGGAGATGGTGTAGCAGATGGTGCCCTGGGCGTGCTTGCCCACCTTCTTCACCGCGGCCATGGCGTGGGCCATGTTGCGGGGGTCGTTGAGGGCGTCGAAGACCCGGAAGACGTCCATGCCGTTCTCGGCGGACTTCTCCACGAACTTCTCGACGACCATGTCCTCGTAGTGGCGGTAACCGAGGAGGTTCTGGCCGCGCAGCAGCATCTGCAGCCGGGAGTTGGGCATCAACTCGCGGAACGTGCGCAGGCGCTTCCAGGGGTCCTCGTTCAGGAATCGGATGCACGCGTCGAACGTCGCGCCACCCCAGCATTCGACTGACCAGTAACCAGCCTGGTCGATGTCTTCGCAGGCGCCGACCATGTCCTCCATGGCCATGCGGGTCGCCATCAAACTCTGATGCGCGTCTCGGAGTACAAGCTCCGTCACGCCGATCTTTCGGGCTGTCATGGAGTAATCCAATCATGGCCGTCGGTCGCCCGGGACGGCACCCCCGAGATAGTCGGTCCGACCAACCCCTGTACGCTGGGGAACTATTCCTCTGCCGCCGTCGCCCCTAGTCGAGCGGGCACTGGGGCGGTCAGCGGGAGGACCGCCAGCACGTACCCACCGGCCTGTGTGGGGCCGGCCTCGAATGAGCCACCCAGCTCCTCGGCCCGCTCGCGCATGGACCCCAGACCCACGCCTGGGCACCACGGCCTGATCGTGTGCTGCTGCGCCTCCGCCGGCTCTCGGCCCCCGCCAATGAGGGCGGGGCCCTGCGCTGTCGTCGGGCGGAACGCGACAGATCGTGCCGGTGATCGTGCCGGTTGTGCATGCGCGACGGGAGACACCCCCGGGCGGCGTGCTGGAATCAGTCCTACGGCGGAACGACCCGCCAGCCACCAAGCCCATCATCGGAGATGCCCCATGATCGAGAAGCTGACGACGCTGGAGAAGGCCGCCCTGTTGAGCGGCAAGAACGTCTGGGAGTCGCGGGACCTCCCACGGCACGGCGTCCCCTCGTTCTTCATGGCCGACGGCCCCCACGGCATCCGCAAGCAGGTCGGCTCAGGGGACCATCTCGGGCTGAACGCCTCGGAGCCGGCCACCTGCTTCCCGACCTCCGCGACGGTGGCGAACAGCTGGGATGTCGATCTGGCCGACGAGGTGGGCCACGCCCTCGGGCGCGAAGCACGTGCCCTTGACGTCGACGTCCTCCTCGGCCCCGGCCTCAACCTCAAGCGCAGCCCTCTGGGGGGACGCAACTTCGAGTACTTCTCCGAAGACCCCTACCTGAGCGGCAAGCTCGCCGCGGCCTACGTCCGCGGCATCCAGGCCGAGGGCGTGGCCGCGACCCCGAAGCACTTCGCGGTCAACAGCCAGGAGCTCCGCCGCATGGCGTCGGATTCCGTCATCGACGAGCGGACGCTGCGCGAGCTGTACCTCACTGCCTTCGAGATCGTGGTCCGCGAGGCCGCACCCAAGGCGCTCATGAGCTCATACAACCGCGTCAACGGCACCTACGCCCACGAGCACCGCCACCTGCTCACAGACATCCTCCGCGACGAGTGGGGCTTCGACGGCGTGGTGATCAGCGACTGGGGAGGCAGCAACGACGCCGTTGCCGCCGTCGCCGCCGGGGCCAATCTCGAGATGCCCGCCCCCGGCTTCGACTCGGTGCGCCAACTCGTCGAGGCTGTCCGCGAAGGCCACCTGTCCGAGGAGACTTTGACGGCCAGGGCCGCGGAGGTGGTGGCGCTCGCGCTCGGCGCCCGCCAGTCCCCGCGGCCGCAGGTTGACCGAAACGCCCACCACGACATCGCCCGCCGCGCTGCCGAGGAGTCGATGGTGCTGCTCCGCAACGAGGGCGCCATCCTTCCGTTGCCCGCCGGCACCACCGTCGCGCTCATCGGGGACATGGCCGACACCCCCCGCTACCAGGGCGCCGGCTCCTCCGCCGTCAACCCCACCCGCCTGACCAGCGCCCGCGAGGCCATCGAGGGCAGCGGGCTGGAGCTGGCCGCGTTCGCCCAGGGCTACCGTCGGCACTCCCCCGCCGACGAGGACCTGGAGCGCGAGGCTGTCGCGGCCGCGGGATCGGCCGACGTGGCGCTGCTCTACCTGGGACTCGACGAGATCAGCGAATCAGAAGGCGTGGACCGTCGGCACATCGACCTGCCCGACGCGCAGCTCTCCCTGCTGCGGGCCGTGGCCTCCGCCAACCCGAACGTGGTCGTGGTGCTCAGCGCCGGCTCAGTGGTGGACATGGGCTGGGCTGACCAGACCCGGGCCGTGCTGCACGGCTACCTCTCGGGCCAGGCCGGCGCCGAAGCCGCGATGCGCGTCCTGACGGGAGCCGTCACGCCGTCGGGCAAGCTCGCCGAGACCTACCCGATGGCCCTGACCGACACCCCGACCTTCGGGCGCTTCCCCGCCGAGGGCCGCTCGAGCGTGTACCGCGAGGGCCTGTTCGTCGGGTACCGCCACGCTGAGGCCGCAGGGCGCGCCGTCCGCTATCCGTTCGGCCACGGCCTCAGCTACACCAGCTTCAGCTACTCGGACCTCTCCGTGAGCGAAGCCGGCGCCGAGTTCACCGTTAGCAACACGGGTCCGGTGGCCGGTTCGGAGACCGCGCAGCTGTACGTCGCGACGCCGGGCAGCGCCGTCGTGCGCCCGGAGAAGGAGCTCAAGGGCTTCGTCAAGGTTCACCTCGCGCCGGGCGAGTCACGCCGCGTCACGATCGCCTTCGACAGCTACACCTGGCGCCACTTCGACATCGCCACCGGTGGTTGGGTGGCTGAGGACGCCACCCGCCGCGTCCTGGTGGGCGCCAGCTCGGCAGACGTGCGCCTGAGGGGAGAACTGCACATCCCCGGGGTGACCGTCACCGGCGCCATCGCACCCGCGACGCTGCGCACCGCCATGCTGCGCGGCCTCACTGACGACGAGTTCCGCGACCTACTGGGCATCACCGTCCACCCGGAGCACGCGGACGGCACAGTGGACCGTAATGACCCACTCAGCGATCTCCGACTGGGGCGGAGCCCGCTCGGCCGTTTCGCGCACTGGGCCCTGAACACCCTGCGCCTCCGCAGCGAGGCCAAGGGCGAGCCCGACCTCAACATCCAGTTCCTCTACAACATGCCCTTCCGTGCCCTGGGCAAGATGACCGGCGGCATGGTCAGCGACGAGATGGTCGACGGCATCGTCACCCTCGTCAACGGTCACCACATCCGAGGGCTGCGGATGATCATCGGCGGCTTCATCCGGGCCCGCCGCACCACCAAGAACCTCACGCGCCAGCTCACCGCGGCCCGCTGAACCCAAGGAGATCCACACGATGTTGACCAAGATCCGCTCCATGTGGGCGGGATTCAGCGAACGCCACCCCGAGCTGTCCAAGTTCCTCATGTTCTTCATCCTCAGCAACGGCGTCACCGTGCTGCAGATCGTGATCATGCCCGTGTTCCGGGGGATCTTCGGCCGCACGTCGCTGATCGACACCGACTTCCAGGTCTGGCCCATCGGCTCCAACGTCGACGGCTCGCAATACTTCGTCTTCGACTACGCCGCGGGCGCCCTGCCCGATGGGGGTGGGGGCCTCGCGTACTTCCTGGCCGTCCAGCTCGCCATCCTCATTGCACAGGTGATCAACTTCTTCGCCCAGCGCAACATCACCTTCAAGTCCAACACCAGCATCTGGCGGGCGGCCTTCTGGTACTTCGTCGCCTACCTCGTCATCACGCTGGTGGCCGCGGCGGCCCAGGGCTTCTACAAGGCGCCGATCTACACCTTCTTCATCGACACGCTCGGCTGGGGCCAGACCGGCGAGACCACTGCCGATGTCATCACGATGATCATCAACTCGGCCATCTCGTTCTGGGTCTTCTACCCCATCTTCAAGGTGATCTTCAAGCAGGAGCCCGTCGGCACCGACGAGGCACCTGCCGAGCAGCACACGGCCTGAGAGGATCACCCACTGTGACGACGCTGTCCCTGGTGGTGCCGAGCTACAACTCGGCCGCCTACCTGCACCGCTGCCTGGACTCGATGCTGCCGTTCGATGACGACGTCGAGGTGATCGTCGTCAACGACGGCTCCACCGACGACACGTCCTCGATCGCGCACGGCTACGCCGGGGCGCATCCCGGCCGGGTCAGGGTCGTCGACAAGCCCAACGGGGGGCACGGGTCGGCCGTCAACGCAGGGCTCGACGCCGCCGCGGGCCGGTACTTCAAAGTGGTCGACAGCGACGACTGGCTGGATCGCGGTGCCCTCGCCTCGCTACTGGCCGTCCTTCGCGCCCAGGGCGACGAGCCGGTTGATCTGGTGGTGAGCAACTTCGTCTACGAGAAGGAGGGCAGAAGTCGCCGGCACGCGATGCGTTACCGCAACGTCCTTCCCCAGGGCCGCGAGTTCTCCTGGCGGGAGGTGGGACGATTCCGCCCCAATCAGGGGCTCCTGATGCACTCGCTGACCTACCGCACCGCAGTCCTGCGCTCATCCGGCATGCGGCTGCCGGAGCACACGTTCTACGTGGACAACCTCTTCGCCTTCGTGCCGCTGCCCTTCGTGCGGCGCCTGCAGTACCTCGACGTGGACCTGTACCGCTACCACATCGGCCGGGCGGACCAGTCGGTCAACGAATCCGTCATGCTGCGGCGGCTGGACCAGCAGCTGCGCGTCAACCGGCTGATGATCGAAGCCCTGCCCGACGCGGAGTCCACCAACCCTGCCCTGCACCGCTACCTGGTGCACTACCTGGGGTTGATCTGCGCGGTGTCGTCGATCATGCTGATCCGCGCGGGGCAGCCTGAGCACCTCCGGCAGAAGCGGGATCTGTGGCGCGACCTCCGGGGAGCCCACGCTTCGGCCCACCGGCGGCTGCGGCGCAGCGGCGTCGGCGCCCTGGTGAACCTGCCAGGCAAGGCGGGTCGGACGGTCTCCGTGTGGGCCTACCTCGCGGCGCAGCGCGCTGTCGGCTTCAACTGAGCGGCAGCAGCACCGTGCACTTGAACCAGTTGTCCTGGGCCGCGACGATGGCCTGACCGCCGTACTTCTCGGCGGCGAAGCGGATGCTCTTGAGCCCCAGCCCGTGGGTGCCGCCCACCTTTCGGGTGGCCAACTCTCCTTCCAGGTACTGCAGCTGCCCGTCGAAGTAGTTCTCGAACTTGCAGACCACGAAGCGGGCCTGGTTGAAGACCGCCACGCGGATGATGCGGTGCTCAGGATCCTCCAGTCGCGACACGGACTCGATGGCGTTGTCCAAGGCGTTGCCGAGGATGCTGGCCAGGTCCATCACCTCGACGAAACCCAGGGCTGTGCCGTCCGCCACGCAGGTGAAGTTGATCCCGCGTGAACGGCAGTAGCGGGCCTTCGAGGTGAGAACCGTGTCGAGAACCGGGTTGCCGGTGTCGAAGGCTGCTCCGAACTCGTTCAGTGTGTCTCCGAGGGTGTCCAGGTGCCGCCCGCGCCGCTCCGGATCTACCTCTGCACGGATCACCTCCAACTGGTGCTTGAGATCATGGGCGGCGCGGCTCACCATGTCGATGTCCCGCTTGGCGGCCAGATACTGGTCGTGCTGGGTGCGCAGAATCCCATCCATGGCAGCGAGTTCAAGATCGGCGCGCTGCTTGCGTAGCTGCTCGTGCTGGGCATAGAGGGCGATGTAGCCAGCAAGATCCACCAACGTGCGGATGTAGAACACCTCGATGGAGATCGCCCCACTGAACGGCGTGTTGGGCGTGATGAAGCTGAGGTTGCTGAGCGCGAACGTCGTCACCGCCATGGCGACGGCGATGGCGAGCATGCGGGGACCGACGGCCGGCGCCGTCCCGTCGAAGTGCCGGCGCTCAAGGATATGGGCCGCACCGAATGCCACCGCGTAGAGGATCAGCAGCACGATCGTCGGAACCAGGCCCGTGACCCCGGGTTCGGGGTGGAAGTAGAACGCGTGGATCTGCCACTCGAGCGAGGCCACAAGCTCGGCCAACACGAACGCGCGAGCGGCGACGTAGCCGACATCGCGGGGGCCGACCGTCGTGGTGACGGCGATGAAGGCGCACATGGCTGCGACCGCCAGCAGCATCCCGACCGTCCACAGCTGGATCGGGAGTGTGCCGGCGAACAGCTGCACGGAGACGAGGACCACGAGGCCCACGAAGGAGGTGGCAACGGTCCCCACCACCCCCCACCGTCGTGGCAACACCAGGATGTAGACCACGCACGCCAGCCATTCGGCCAGCCCTGTGATCTCGCGAGGGATGTTGGGCAGGACCTCAGTCACGCCGGGTGTCCCCCGAAGTGGCCGGTGAGCGCCTCGAGGAACGGCTTCTTCCGGGAGCGGCTCACGGGCAGCGAGATTCCGCCGGTGAGCTTCGACTCGCCCTCGCTGAAGCCCTCGACGTGACGCAGGTTGACCAGCAGGAAGCTGTTGGAACGGAAGAAGCCACGGGGCTCGAGTTGGGCGGACATCTCCTTGAGGGTGCCGATCATCGACAGCTTGCCGTCGCTGGTGTGGAACACAAGCCGATGCTTGATGCTCTCGATGTAGACCACGTCGACCAGGTTGACGCGGAGCACCTCACCGCCCACGCTGAGCACGATGTGGTCGTCGCGGGCGCGGTCGAGGCGCTGCAGCGAGCGCTTGAGCTCCTGGGAGAACGCGAAGTAGGGCACAGGCTTGAGGAGGTAACTCATCGCGTCCACCTCGTAGCCCTTGATGGCGAACTGCGCCATGTTGGTGACGAAAATGAGGATGACACCCGGGTCAACCTCGCGGATCAGCCGGGCGGTGGCGAAGCCGTCGAGGTTCTCCATCTGGACGTCGAGAAAGATGATGTCGAAGCGGGGACGGTAAGCGGCCGTGAGTTCAGAGCCGTCGGCGAACTCCTCCACGACGAACTGGCCAGCGTTCTCATGCTCGTAGCGGGCCAGGTAACTCTGCAGGAGGTGGCGGCTCTCCTCCTGGTCGTCGACAACTCCGATGCGGATCATGCGCCCTCCTCCCGGGTCCCACACATTATCAACCGGCACCTGGCGTGGCGCTGGTAGCCTCGCCCACAACTGGTTCCCGGGAGGACAGATGGATCTGTTGGTGGTGGGGTCGGGCCTGTTCGGGTTGACCATCGCGGAGCGGGCGGCAGCTGAGCTCGGGCTGCGGGTCGTCGTCGTCGAGTCGCGGGACCACATCGGTGGAAATGCCTGGAGCACGGTGGACGAGGCTACCGGCATCGAGGAGCACCGCTACGGCGCGCACATCTTCCACACCTCCAACGACAGCGTCTGGGGGTACGTCAACAGGTTCACGGAGTTCACGCCCTATGAGCACCGTGTCTACGCCCGCCACCGCGGAGAGGTGTTCCCGCTGCCGATCAACCTCGGCACCATCAACCAGTTCTTCCGCTCGGGCCTTGGCCCCGACGAGGCCCGCAGGCTCATCGATGAGCAGGCCGGCGAGCTGGCAGGCCGGGAGCCCGGCAACCTCGAGGACAAGGCCATCTCGCTGATCGGCCGGCCGCTGTACGAGGCGTTCATCCGGGGCTACACCGCCAAACAATGGCAGACCGATCCCCGGGACCTGCCCGCGTCCATCATCACGCGGCTGCCGGTGCGGTTCACCTACGACAACCGCTACTTCAACGACACCCACCAGGGCATGCCTCGGGACGGCTACGCGGCGTGGCTGCAGCGAATGGCCGAGCACCCGCGCATCGACGTCAGGCTGGGCGTGGAGTTCCTCGAACGCGGGCACGAGTTCAGCCGGGAGACCGCCGTGGGCCAGGTGCCGGTGGTGTACACCGGTCCGTTGGATCGTTACTTCGGTCACCGCTACGGGGCGCTCGGCTGGCGCACGCTGGACTTCGACCGCCAGGTCCTCGACGTGTCGGACCATCAGGGCACCGCGGTGATCAACGAGTGCGACGAGGACGTGCCCTACACCCGGACGTTGGAGTTCAGGCACTTCCACCCGGAGCGCACGCACCGGTCCGGCACCGTCGTCGTGCGGGAGTACTCCCGCTTCGCGGAGGCGGGCGACGAGCCGTTCTACCCCGTCTCGACGGCAGACGACAGGGCCCGGCTGGAGCAGTACCGAGGGGCTGCGGCCAACGAGCCGCAGGTGCTCTTCGGCGGACGGCTGGGGACCTACCAGTACCTGGACATGCATATGGCCATCGGCTCAGCGCTCAGCCGCTTCGACAACACGGTGCGCGGCTGGTTCACCTGATCATCCGCGCCGATCCGCGATGGAGGGCACAAATGCACACAGGTGCGGGACCCGCGAGGGCCCCGCACCTGTGTGCGTTGGAGGGATGGGTCAGCTCGCTCCGGAGCCTGCCTCCGTAGTGGCGCTGTGGCGGCGCACCCGACGCCACACCAGGAACCCGCCGAGGAGCACGAGCGCGCCCAGGACGGCCGTGACCGCGTACTGGATGTAGACCCAGGTAGGTGGCGTGTAGTCGACAGTCGTCCCCGGGGCGAGACCGTTCATCGCGTTGGAGTTGGCAACCGTGTACAGGATGTTCTGGGTCGCGTTGCGGATATCGGTGACCGCCTTGGCCGAAGAGGTGTCGCTGAAGGACTTCGACGGCTGGAAGGTCAAGGTGAGATCCGTGCCCGCGCTGATCGACTGGTTCGGGTTCATGTAGGGGTAGAGGTTGAAATCCGAGATGGCGAAGCCCTCGAAGCCCCACTCGGTGCGGAGGACGTTGGTCATCAGCGCCTCCGAGCCCCCCGCCCAGGTTGACCCGATCCGGTTGAACGAGCTCATGACACCGCCCGCGCCGATGGTGGTGTCCTCGACGGTGCCGTTCTCGTCGGCGATGTAGGTGACATCCATCGTGATGTCCTTGACCGCCATCTCGAACGGCTTCAGGTACAGCTCACGGATGGTCTGTTCGTTCGCCCAAGTGGCGATGCCGTTGTTGACGCGGTTCGTCTCCTGCTCGTTGAGCGCGAAGTGCTTGAGCATCGTGTAGACGCCCTTCTCCGCGACGCCGTCGGCCACCGCGGTGAGCAGTGCGCCGGACAGGAGCGGGTCCTCCGAGTAGTACTCGAAGTTGCGGCCGCCGAACGGGGAGCGGTGCAGGTTGGCTGCGGGTGCATACCAGCCGTTGATCCCCTTCTGGAGCGCCTCGTTGCCGAGCATCCGGCCCATCGCGGTGCCGAGATCGACGTCCCAGGTCTGGGCGATGAGGAACTGCGAGGGGTACGCCACGCCGTTGATCGAGGAGTTGATGAAGGAGGAGAAGCCGGCCGGGCCGTCCGGCTCCAGCGTCTGCGGCTTGGCGATCGACCCGATGCCTGCGGTCTGGTAGGCGCCGTTGAGCAGCAGGTCGGTCATCTCGCCCACGGTGAGGGAGTCCATGATCTCCTCCCACTTCGGGTCGTCCTTCGCGAGCCCGCGCATGTCGACGAGCGTCAGGTCGGAATCCTCTCCGAGGGCCGGCTTCTCACCGTCGAACTCTGCGGCGGCTGCCTCATGATCCCACGGAGCGAACCCGGCCACGACGGCCTCGTCGGCGACGAACATGTCGGGGGTCGGCGCCTGCGGGAAGGTACCCGCGAAGTCCGCCCGCGACAGCGAGAGGATCTTGCCGTCCTGGGGCTCGTTGGTGAAGGCGGCCGAGACATCGTCGAACTGGTTGGTCACTTCGGCGAGGTCGGTCGTCCGGTGGTCGTCGCCGGAGTAGACGACGTCATCTGCCACGGTGTAGGTGATGGGTTCGACGCCGTCCGCGAGGGTGTGTGAATCGGTGCGGAGGCTGATCTCGTAGTCGCCTGCCTCGAGCACGTACGCGCGGTTGTCGAGGTGGTCGTAGGACGCCATCTCCTCCACGGCGATCTCGAGGGTCAGGGTCTCGGACGCACCGGGCTCGAGCAGCCCCGTCTTGTCGAATGCCCCGAGCACAACCTCGGACTTCTCGATGCCGCCGGGGGTATAGGGCGCGGTGTAGTACAGCTCGACGACGTCCTTGCCCGCCTCGTCACCGGTGTTGGTGACCTCGACCTCCACGGACACGGTCCCGTCGAGATCGCCCGCCTCGCTGGAGACGATCTCCCACTCGAAGTCGCTGTAGCTGAGGCCGTACCCGAACGGGTAGACCACTGCGTCGTCGTAGTCGATGAAGCCCTCGGCCGCTGCCGTCTCGTAGTAGCGGTAGCCGATGTAGATGCCCTCGGCGTAGTTCACGAACGGCGCGTCAGAGGTGAGCGTGGCGTTGGAGGTGGCCTGCTCCACGGCCGAGATCGGGAAAGACGCCTCGATGTTGTCGTAGATGAAGTCACCGAAGTTCGCGAACGTCGGGTCAGCAGTGAAGTCGGCTGCCCAGACATCGGCGGTGCGACCGGAGGGGTTCACCTCGCCGTTCAGGATCTTGCCCAGTGCCGAGAGACCGGTTGCGCCCGGCGAACCGGCCAGGAGGACCGCGTCGATCCCCGGGTCGTCCTGGATGTCACCCATCTCGATGGTCGTCGAGGAGTTGACCACGACCACCACCGTCTCGAAGGACTCCTTGGCGAGCTCAAGGAGGTCCCGCTCATCCTGGTTCAGCTCCAGCTGGTGCTGACCATCGACGGCGTTGGCGTCCCAGTCGGTCATGTCCCGCGACAGGTCGCCGCCCTCGCCGCCGGGGCGGCCGATGTAGACGATCGCCGCATCGGAGTAGTCCGCGAACGAGGCCTGGTGTGCCTCATAGTCCGCGACGACGAGCTCGCCGATGTTGTAGCTGGAGGCTCCGGGGTTGTCCATCTCGATGTGGCCCCGCTTGTTCTCGGCGACGAACGCCTCGATGGCGGCGTAGACCTGGTCGTTGACCTCGAACCCGGCGTTCTCAAGACCGCCCCGTGCGGTCACCGCGGACCTCGTGTCCACGGAGCCGGAGCCGGCGCCGCCGAAGACCGGGTCAGCCGCAGCCCGGCCCAGCATCGTGACCCGCGAAGCCGGTGCGAGCGGCAGAGCGCCCGCCTCGTTCTTCGCCAGGACGATGCCACCGGCGGCGATCTCCTCGACGAGCTCCTTGGCTGCCGCGTCGACCTCCTCCATGCTGGCGAAGTCGGAGGTGTAGTACTCGGTGTCCCACTCCGCCGACTCCTCGGAGTTGGTGAATGTGTAGGTGCCGGACCCGAGCTGGGACTCGACCCAGCCACCCCCCGCGACGAGCGCCGCGTTCACGGCGACGATCAGCGCGGTCACGGTGGCGAGCACGGGGATCCAGATCCACAGGAACTTCTTGTTCGACATGGGCGCCTTCTGGCGACCGGTGTCCTTCTTGGGTCGGGCGTTCACTTCTTCTCTCCTTCGAGTACGAGCGGCGTGGGGAGTCCTCTGGTAGGACTACTCGGTGACCTCGGTGATGGTGCCGTCCTGGTCGATCTGCCAGGTCTTTCCGGTCTCGGCGGAGTCGGCCTCGATGGTGAAGTCGCCGCCATCGATCTCGATGGTCCCCTGCACGCGGGAGGTGGCCTCGGAATAGGTGTACGGCATCACGAGGAGCCCGTACTTGACGGTGGGCGCATCGACGTCGCTGGCCAGCATGACCTGGGCCCAGTCGTCGTCCTCGAGCGCCTCGAGAACAGTGAGGCGGGCGTTCTCCAGGTCCTCGGCGACGTCGACGGTGGCCGCGACGTCAGAGGCGGTGCTCTGCGAGGCGCTGCCGGAACCGTTGTCGCTGGAGCACGCGGTGGCCCCGAACACGCCGGTAAGCGCGATGAGCAGTCCCAGTCCGGTGGTCATGATCTTGTTGGTCTTCACTTCTACTCCTTGGGTCTCTGGTCCCGGGCTGGTCCCAGGGCCTGTGGTGGGGTGGCCGGCAGGAAATCCCACCGGCCACCCTTCAGGTAGTGCGTCAGCCGGCGATCGGGCCGGCGTAGTTCAGGCCGAAGCCATAGTCGTAGACGTTGCCGTTGGCGTCGGTGTAGGGCGTCATGTCCTTGGCGACGTCTTCCTGCTGGGCCTCAACAGTGTCCATGTTGATCGGGAACTGAATCGGCAGGCGGCCCTGGGGCTCGTACAGGCCCAGGGAGACCTCGATGAGGGCCTGGTCGCTCGTGCCGAACCCGACGACGATAGCGTCAGACTTCGCCTCGAACTCAGCCGGGACGACCGGGTTGGTCGCCTTGAGGACGGTGACGACAGGGATGTCCTTGCCGCTCGTCTCCACGGCGGCCACCGCACGCTCGAACGCGTCAAGGTCGGCCTCGTTCGCGATCCGCGAGGTGTTCCCGAAGTAGGAGCGGTTCTGCTTGGTGCCATCGGGAAGGATGTCACCCGAGATGGACTCCTTGCGCACGTTCTCGCCGTCGGCGGTGTACGGGCGGTACTGGAGGGACAGCGGGTACCACTCGTCGGTCTCGAGGTCGTGGCCGATGTTGGAGAAGTTACCGCCGTTGTCCGGGCTGTCCATGCCGACCAGGACGAGGTCCACGTTGCTCAGGTCGGGGGCGGTGTAGCTGGTGACCACACCCTCTGCGTCGGTCACGGCCTCGTCGGTGACGACGGTGCCGAAGTACTGCTCGGCCGTCTCGATGTCGACACTCGGGCCCTCGGTGTACTCGCCGGGGCCGAAGGCGCTGGCGAAGCCGTTGCTGTAGGAACGCGGGATGTAGACGGTCTTGTCCGACCAGTCAGCGGCCTCGGCGGCGGCGATGGTGCCGCCGGCGTTCTTGACCATCACGACGGAGTCGAGCTGCGCGGCGTAGCCGGCCTCGACCTTGTCATCGCTGGCGAGGATCTCCGCTGAGACCTCGGGGTCCAGGAAGGCGCTCTCGTACAGGCCGGGGTTGAAGAGCATCGAGAGGATGCGCGCGCCCGACTCCTGGAAGCGGGTTTCGGCGTCCACCTCAAGCTCGCCGGCCTCGAACTTCTGCTGCCACAGATCGGCGGCCTCCAGGAGGAAGGTCGCGTCGTTGACGCCACCGAACATGTCGTGGCCGGTGCCGAGCACCTCGAGGTACCGCTCAGCGGGGGCCAGGTCCTCTGCGCCCCAAGCCATGCCGAACGGAACGCCTTCATCGCTGGCCCCGCTCATGACGCCCCAGTCGGTGACGACGACGCCCTGGTAGGAGTTGTCCTCACGCAGGATTGACATGCGCCCGTTGTCGTAGGCGGTGCCGACGCGCTCGCCGAACAGCGGCTCGCCGTCAGCGTCCAGAGCGATCGAGTAGGCGGTCATGACGGCCGCGGAGTCGAGCGAGCCGAGGAAGCCCGCGGCGTGCTCGTCGAAGTTGTCACCGGGGTAGACGCCGTACTTGCCTGCGTCGGTGTGACCTTCGCGGCCACCCTCGCCCGGTCCGTCGCCGGCCCAGTGCTTGATCATGGCGTTGACAGACTCGGAGCCCCAGACGTCCTCGCCGCCGGTGCCCTGGAAGCCATCCACGTAGGCCGCGGCCAGCTCGGTGTTCTGGTCGACGTCCTCGCCGAAGGTGCCGCCGACTCGCAGCCAGCGGGGCTCGGTGGCCAGATCGATCTGGGGGCTCAGCGCCGTCGCGATACCGAGCGCGCGGTACTCAGCGGAGGCCATTTCACCGAAGTTCGCCGTGTGCTCGGCGTTGAAGGTGGCCGCAAGCCCGAGGCTGGAGGGCCAGCGGGAGATGTCCGCGCCTTCAGCGTTGTAGCCGCCGGAACCCGCGGTCGAGCGCGGATCGGAGCTGAAGTTGACCGGCACGTAGGGCAGGTCCGCCGTGGCAAGGGTCTCGACGTAGGCCTGCATTTCGTTGACCCAGGGGACGGTGACGGCCGCATCGCTACCGGCGGCGTTGAGCACGTTGCGCAGGTTGGACTCGGACAGGTAGGTCTTCTGCGCGTCGGTCAGGCCGTCGGCGGGGGTGCGCTCGTGGGAGCTGAACAGCATGAGCCCGGCGATCTGCTCGATCGACATTCCGTCGGCGAGGGCCGCAGCACGCTCGGTTGCCTCGAGGCGCCAGTCCTCCCAGGTGTCGAGCTCGCCGTTGGCGTTCATGTCCTTGAACGCGTAGGTGGCGCCGTCGATCTCCTCTTCGAGCAGCGTGATGCCGCTCTCGGAGCCATACGACAGGACAGGTCCGTCACCGGGGTTCTCGACGACCATGAACGTGGTGTCGCCGTCGGTGACCTCACGCTCGGTGTAGCTGCCCGTCGCGGCCGACTCTGACGTCGGCGCGGGGGACTCGGACTGCCCGGGATCCGCGGTGCATCCCGCGAGCGCCATGGCTGCGATGCCTGCGAAGGCCATGATCCGAACTGAAGAACGCTTCATCGGACGCCTCCCGCAATCGCGTGCTGGTGAACCATCATCACTCTCTCCTCGTTGAGTGTCGCGGGCCGATGACGGGGCGGCCGGGAGGTGGACGCTTCTGTGTCCGCAACCCGTCCCGACCAGCCGTCACGGCCCTGGTAGGACTAGGCACCCGCGTCGTTAGCCAACTTCCGTTGTTGCCAGCTGGCACATATCGGGTAGTCGGAGTCACGCCACGTGGGCCGAGACACACTCAATCAGCCCCGAAATCCTCTGTCGGGGACGTGAGCACAACCTGTCGGTCTGTGCGCACAACCTGCGCGCTGCGCCCACGGGCGGAACGAACGCAGGGTAGCTGCCGGGGCTGAGCCTGGCGTCGGTCGCCGGGGGGATGACCGGGTGCTCCGCGGGGGGCGAGGGCTGCCCCCGGGTCACTGGGCCGGGAGACACAGAGACGGGGCCGCCCGAAGGCGACCCCGTCCCGCTAGTGGTAATGCCAGGCGTGGCGTCAGTGACGCTCTGCCCTGAAGTTGAACCTATCGGCGAAGCTCGTCGTTCTCGATCAAGTCGCCGGGGCCTTCATTGGCCTTACCGATGGTCTCTTGATTCTGACATTCGCAACCCATACTTTGCCTCCCGAAATGTAGCTAACAGGACATGGACCACGGTACCCCTCCCCTCCAAGCAAGGGAAGGGTTCGGAGACTATCGGCGATGCCGGCCGAGTCACCCTCAGACGGTGCGCAGCTGGAACGCGCTCCAGGTGGCGCAGAGCGAGGTCACATGATCGTCGACGAACGCGACGTGTGCCGGTGCTGCGAGGTAGTTGCGCCAGGCCTGCTCGTCGGCGAACTCGGCGACGATTCCGACCTCCGCATTGCCGGGGTTGAGCCCCAGGTCCGCACCTGAGCGGAAGGACTCGACGCCCTCGATCTTTTCGGGGAGCTCCGCCATCGCGGCGATGAGCGCTCCGCGCTGCTCAGGCGTGGCGTCGGGGGTGAACTGCATGTTCCAGACGTGGGTGATCATGTTCTGCTCTCTCTGTGGGTGGTGGCCGCTGGCGGCTGAGTTGTTCGATCGGTGGGTGGGTGTGCTCAGTTCAGGTTCTCGGCAGCGAGCCAGTCGGCCGCGATCTCCGCGGGGGCGAGTTCCTCGTCAACACTGCGTAGATTCAGGCCCACGAGATCGTCGGCGGACATCGCTGCGCTGATCGCGTTGATGATGGCCGCTGCCTCGTCATCGATGTCGTCGCTGGCGACCGGCACGACGTGGGAGGCGAGGAAGAGCCCCTCCGTGTCGGTCAGGCTGACCAGATCGTTCTTCTGCATGGACGGATCAGCGGTGTAGATGATGGCCAGCTGGATGTCGCCGTCCTGAAGGGCCTTGACGGTCAGCGGGCCGCCGCCGTCTTCGATGGGGGTGAAGGCGACAGTGACGCCGTAGGTGGCCTCCAACCCACTGGGACCGTTGGGGCGGGCCTCCCCCTCGGAGTTGCCGCCCAGCGTGAGGGGGTCGCTCACCTTGGCCAGGTCTGCGATGGTCTCCAGACCCCACTGCTCGGCGAAGGCGCGGGTGACGGTGTAGGAGTCCTGGTCCGTGGCCGGGGACTGATCCAGGAGCCTCAGCCCCTCAGGGGTGGCGTCCTGGAGGGCGGTGTAGACCTCGTCCGCAAGCCGGGCCTCGGTGTCCGGCTCCCAGTACTGCAGCAGCGGACCCGTGTACTCGGGAAACAGGTCGATAGCGCCGGACTCGATCTCCGGGACGTACACCTCACGCTGGCCGATGCGGAACTCGCGGACGACCTCATGCCCGGCCGCTTCCAGGGCTTGGGCGTAGATCTCGGCGATGATCTCGTTGGAGTAGTAGTCCTGCGAGCCGATGACGATGGCCTCGGTCTCCCCGCTGGCGAGAGGCTCAGAGCCTCCGCAGGCGGTCAGGGCGACGGCCGCAGCAAGGCCCGCGGAGACGGCAGTAAGGGTGCGGAGCAAGGGCATGGGTTTCCTTCGGTCAGGCGCCAGGGGCCGGCGTCTCGGTGAGCGTGACCGGCCTGGTCCTGCTTGTGGGGAGGAGCCGGCCGATCGGGGAACACACCGAAGTGTATATATCGAATCGAGGTAACACGAATCGAGGTGTAGGGTGGGTTCGTGATCGAGTTGATGGTGCTGGGATTCCTGGCAGAAGGGCCGCTGCACGGCTACGAGCTGCGGCATCGGATGGAGCGGCTGCACGGCTATGCGCGAGCCATCAGCGATGGCACGCTCTATCCCGCGCTCAAGCGCCTGGAGGCGGCCGGCTTCGTGCGGCGGGACGATCCCTCCCCCGGTCGTGGGGCCGTGCAGCGGCAGACGTTGCGCCTGACCGGCGCCGGCTTGGAGGAGCTTCGGGCACGGCTGCGCGACGCCCGGGGCCACGACATCACCGACGGCGGCCGGTTCTTCGTCGTCCTCGCCTTCCTGTCCAACGTCCCCGCACTGGCCGACCAGCACGCAGTGTTGCGACGCCGATTCGCGTTCCTCGACGAGCCGGGAGTGGGATTCTTCTACGACGGGGACCGCGCCCTCGGCTTCGATGAGATCGACGATCCCTACCGTCGCGGGATCATGATGACCGCACGCGCGACCAGCCGCGCCGAGCGCGCATGGCTCCGCGAGACGCTGGAGGGCTCCCGATGACCCCCACGACGATGCGCGCGGTGGTGCTTGAAGCCCCGGGCCCTGTGGCCAACCTGCGTGTCCGCCAGATTCCGATCCCTGCGCCTCAGCCGGGCTGGGTACGCATCCGGATCCACGCGTTCGGGCTCAACCGCTCCGAACTGCACACCCGCCTCGGGCTCGCCGAGGGCGTCACGTTCCCGAGGGTCCCCGGCATCGAAGCCACAGGCGTGGTCGATCTCGCACCCGGTGGCGAGTTCGAGCCGGGACAGCAGGTGATGACCATGATGGGCGGCATGGGGCGTGTCTTCGACGGCGGCTATGCCGAGTACACCTGTGTGCCCGCCGGCCAGGTGATCGCGTTTCGTTCGGACCTGGGCTGGGCCACCCTCGCCGCCCTGCCCGAGATGCTCCAGACCGCGTACGGGTCCCTCACTGTGGGCCTGGATCTGCAGCCGGGCCAATCACTCCTCATCCGGGGGGGTCCTCATCGGTGGGGATGGCGGCCGCAGTCCTCGCCAAGCGACGAGGCGCGCTGGTGTTCGCCACCACCCGCGACCCGGCGAAGGCAGAGTCGCTTCGTGCCGTGGGAGTCGACCACGTGATCGTGGACGACGGCGAGGTCGCCGCGCACGTGCACCGCATCCTGCCCGACGGGGTCGACGCGGCGCTGGAACTCGTGGGCACGCCCACGCTCCCGGACACCCTGCGCTCCACCCGGGTACATGGCGTCGTCTGCTTCACCGGCATGCTGTCGAACCAGTGGACCGTGCGCGACTTCTACCCCATCGACTACCTGCCCCGGGGGGTCCGGCTGACCGCGTACTCGGGGGAGGCCGACGACCTGCCCACGGAGGTTCTTCAGGCGTTTCTCGACGATGTGGCCGCCGGCCGAGCCGTCGTCCCACTCGACCGCATCTTCACCCTCGATCAGATCCAGGAAGCCCACACTGTCATGGAGCAGGGAACCGCACGGGGAAAACTGGTCGTCACTCTGTGAAACGCCCCGACGATCTCACCGCCGTCGGGTCACCGCTGGGAGATGTCCTCCACCACGTCGCCGGTGGTGCGGGCATCGAGATCACGCGCCACGTCGGCCTGCGCGATGACGCCGACGAGCCTCCCCCCGTCGAGCACGGGGACTCGACGCACCTGCCGCTCGCCCATGATGCGGGCGACCTTCTCGGCATCGTCGTCGACGTCCACAGTCACGACGGCGCCCGTCGCGACCCCCGCCACGGTCGCGCTGGACGGGTCCAGGCCCTCGGCGATGCCTCGGACCACGATGTCGCGGTCGGTGACGACGCCGGCGAGGTGGTCGCCGTCGAGGATGGGGAGCGAGCCCACGTTGAGGTCCCGGAGCTGTTGCGCGGCCTCGGTGAGTGTCGCGGTGGGCGCAAGGGTCTCCGCCGGCGTGGTCATGATGTCGCGTGCTGTCTTCATCGTTCCTCCTACGGTGAGTGGCAGCCCTGACGGGCCACCCATCTCCCACGTACCCAGTGGGTGGGGATCCAAACGTCGGCGACGGCTGAGCGGGAGCGAGTCAACGCCAAGCGGCAGATCTGGTGGCGTAGTCGCCACCAAAAGCGCCTCCCAAGGATGGGCCGCCGCTAGCGGCGAACCCTCGAACGCTGAGCGGTGGATCTGGTGGCGTAGTCGCCACCAGAAGTGCCACCTCAGGACGGGCCACCGCTGGCGGCCGAACCGCGAACGCTGAGCGGCAGATCTGGTGGCGTCGCGGCGCTCGACGCAGTGCGCCAGGTGTTGTCCGTTCGCCTCACGGTGTTGTCCGCACTCCCCCATCACGAGGACAGCACGCGCTGGCGCGTGCAGGCTCGGACCGTGCATCGGCGAAAGAGCTTGACCCCAGCCCTCCTCACCCTGGCCAACTCCCAGGAGGGCGTCCTCACCACGCGCCAACTCATTGACGGTGGGCTCACCCGCGCGGTCATCGGCCGGATGGCCCGGTCTTGGGTCAACCCAGCGGACGGCCTGCACTGCATCAAGGAACCCACGTGGCAGGCCGTCGCTTGGGCAGGGCTGCTGCGCGGCGGTGAGTCGGCCATCCTCGGAGAGGACGCCGCGGCGCATCTTCACGACGCCGTCCGCGACGCGCCGTCGCGGATCGCGGTCTGGACCGAGGCCAGACGCGACGGCTTCACCGTCGGGCAGTGGACCGTGGTGTACCGACGGGGGACGAGGAAGGGGATGGGCAGCCCCCCACGGACGTCTGTGGAGACGAGTCTCGTCGATCTGGCCCGGGTCAGTTCTGAGGACGCGACTGTCGCGGCGGTGGCCCGTGCCCTCGCGCAGGGCCGGACGCTGCCAGCCAGGATCCTCACCGCGCTCGCCGCACGGCAACGGACCAGGCACTCGGCCGTCCTCAAGGAACTCTGCAGCCATGCCGGCCAAGGCATCGAGAGCGCCCTCGAATGGCGCTTCCAGACCCAGGTGCTGCTCCCACACGGGCTGCCGATGCCCGAGAAGCAGGTACCCACCATCGTCGGCCGCGGGGACGCGTTGTACCGAGACGCGCTGCTCGCCGTCGAGCTCGACGGCATGCGGGATCACACCGAATGGTCCAAGGACATGGCCCGCGACAACGAACGCCTCGTCGCGGAGGACACCGCCACCCTGCGCTACGGGTGGCAGGCGGTGACGCTCGAAACGTGCGCCGTCGCGGCTCAACTGGCCGATGCGCTGAGCGCGCGGGGCTGGGAAGGGGAGCGGCTCGACTGCCCACGCTGCCCTCCCGCCAAGGATGCGGATCTGGTCGCGTAGTCGCCACCACAAGTGCCGGCTAAGGATCGGCCCGCGGTCGACCGGGGGCCCGGAAATGCTGAGCGGCGGATCTGGCCGCGTAGTCGAGACCAGATCCGCCGCCTAGGCATCGGCAGGGATCAGCTGCTGAGCATGACCTGTCCGCCGGTGACCGGGATGGCTTGGCCGGTCTCGTACGCCTGCTCGACGATGTAGTACACCGCCCGCATGACATCCGCGCCGGTGGTGCCGCGACGCATCGGGACCTTCGCCTCGTAGAACTCGCGCACCTCCGCGACCGTGGTGGCGCCGGGGACCTTGCCGGAGCGCAGGTACTGCGCGAACAGCCCGCGGTCGGGGTCGGACCACAGGGGGCCGTCGTAGAAGTTGCCCGGGCAGATGGCGTTGACCTTCACGCCGTGCTCGACGAGCTCCAGCGCGAAGCTCTGCACCAGGCCGATTCCGCCGAACTTCGAGCCGGCGTAGGCGCCGTTCTTGTTCGAGCCCACCAGGCCGGACTTCGAGTTGATCTGGACGATGTCGGTCATCCAGCCGGGCGCCGCCTTGTGCTGGGCGGCCAGCAGGCGGCCCAGGTGCTTGGTGACGAGGAAGAACGCCGTGTAGTTGATGTCCGTGGTCAGCGCGAACGCGGACAGGTCCTGCTCCAGCACTCCCCCGGCGCGGACGATGCCCGCGTTGGAGATCACCAGGTCGAGCCCGCCCGTGGTGGCAGCAATCTGCTCCGCCATCGCCGCGACCGAGGCCTCGTCCGCCACGTTGACGGTGATCGCCGCGGAACGGTCGCCCAGCTCGGCGGCCAGGGCCGCCGCGCCGTCGCCGTTGAGGTCGGCGATGTAGACGAACGCGCCGGAGTCGACGAGCCCGCGCACGATCTCCGCGCCGAAGCCCTGCGCGCCGCCTGTGACCACGGCCACCTTCCCCGAGACGACGGCGGACCGCGAGGCCGCGCTGCGCGCCTCAGAGGAGCGTGCGCCGGGCAGCGGGGTGAGATCGCCGAGGGTCCGCGCCGAGAAGGCGTGGCGCTCCCCCGCCACCTCGACGACGACGTCGCCGGGGAGGGGGAGGTCGGCGTCGGCGAGGGCCTGGGGGAGGTCAGCGATCGTGGAGACCTTCTTAGGCTTCGAGGCCGACTGCGTCGGCACCTCAGCCAGCGGTGAGGGAGCCGCGCCCGGCTCAGCCAGCGAGGTCACGAGGACCGGGACCCCGTACTTGGCCAGGTAGGCGCCCCGGACCACCGGGGCGATGTCGACGATGCTCATGCCAGTACCTCTCGCTGGATCGAATCGAGGGCGAGGGACCTCATGCGAGTGCCCTCCTCAGTTGACTGACGCTTTCCTCGACGGTGGTCTCACCGGCCACGAGTGCCCGACCGAGCGCGCCGTAGCGCGACACCCGGTCCGTCAGCCGCAGGACCGCCAGCGGCGAATCCGGCGAGAAGAGACCCAGCGACGCGCTCACGTTCGCCAGCTGCTCGTGAGCGACCATCGCCCAGGTGGCGTCGTTGAGATGCGCCAGCTCGGGGCGCTGCAGCTCGGGGCAGTTGAAGACCTGGCGGGGCGTGTTGATGTCCACCCCGGAGACCTCCAGCATCCCGTGCTCGGCGGCCAGCTCGGCCACGCGGGCCATCTGCTCGGCAGTGTTGCGCGGCGGCATGTAGGTGATGGCCGGCATGCCCATGCGTTCCAGCTCGACGAACAGCTCCGCCAGGAAGTCGTCCTCGAACTTCTCCGCCTTCTTGTCCCCCGTCGGCGACGCGGTGACGTCGCCCAGGTAGGCGTAGCACGGGATGGCGTCCACGGACTTGGCGAAGGCGATCACCTCCGCCATGCTCGGGGACTCGCCGCCGTCCTCGAGACGCTCCGGGATCACGTAGATCTGGTCCAGGAACTCGGCCTTCATCACGCCCAGCAGGTCGAAGACCAGGTGCGGGTTGTCTGGATCCGCCAGCTGGTCCGCAACCTTGCCGGACAGGTTCAGCCCCATCTCGGCCAGGCCGTCGACCAGTGACTGCCCCGGCCCGAACCGCTCGATGAGCTTCGAGGCCATGGCCGCCAGGAGGTGACGCTCGGTCACCGTCCCGCCGCGCAGGAACTGCGACCGCTCGACGATGTCCTCCTCCAGGTCGATCAGCGGCGCGCCGAGGCGGCCGAGGATCTTGTTGGCCCGCTCCACCATCGCGGCGGTGCGCTTGAGCCGCGCCTCGCGGATGGGCACCAGGTACTCGGCCACCTTGTCGCGCGACGAGGCGGGGATGCCCTGGACCGTCATGTAGGCGATGCCCGCGGTGTCCGGGTTGTTCAGCTTGCGGGTGTGCATCGGCGCGTTGCCCGAGGCCACCTCGTCGGCGGTGTGCACGTAGACGCGGCACTCGAAGCCGGTCACCGCGCCCATGCCGAGCAACGAGGCCGCCTCCGCCATCTCCGCGGCGGCCGCCCCGGAGTCGTGGTCCACCGAACCCACCACCATCAGACCGGCCTCACGTGCCCGCAGCGCGGCCATCGCCGGCGTGTACGGGCTGAAGCTGTAGATGGTGTGGACGTGGTTGTTGGACTCGGTGACGAACTCCGGGAACTCCGGGCCGTCCTGCAGGTACTCCCGCAGGGCGGCCAGGCGCTCGGCCGGCATGGCCGTCGGATCGTTGATCACGTCGCGGGACATGGCTCAGAGCCCCAGCCGGGAGCGACGCGCAAGCTCGGCGTTGGTCTGGTTGGTGGTGGGCACGTGACCCTTGAGCGGGAGGATCCGCTCGTGGATGGCGTCGATCAGCCAGTCGGGCTGGGGGAAGAACTCCTTCTCCAGCTCGGCTGCCGGGGTGATCGCGTTGCGCGAGCCCACCACGGTGACGGGGGCGTCGAGGTGGTCGAACGCCAGCGTCTGGATGGACGAGGCCACGTTGTGCAGGAAGGACCCGCGGTCCACCGCGTCCGAGGTGAGCACGAGGCGTCCGGTCTTCTTCACGGACTCGACGATCGGGTCCAGGTTGAGCGGCGCGACGAAGCGGAGATCGATCACCTCGGTGGAGATGCCGTACTTCTCCTGAAGCAGGTCGGCGGCCTCCATCACGCGGTACAGCGTGGGGCCGATCACCGCGATGGTGAGGTCGGTGCCCTCGCGACGCACCACCGGCTCGCCCTCGGGGACCTCGTAGTAGCCCTCCGGCACGCCGTCGGCCGCGAACTGCTCGGCCACGTCGTAGAGCAGCTGGGACTCGAAGAACATCACCGGATCCGTGCCGCGAAGCGCCAGGTTCATCATGCCCTTGGCGTCGTACGGGGTGGAGGGGTAGTAGACCTTGAGCCCGGGCATGTGGGCCACGAGCGCGGACCAGTCCTGGGAGTGCTGGGCGCCGTACTTGGAGCCCACGGACACGCGCATGACCAGGGGCATCGTGAGGAGGCCGGCGGACATGGACTGCCACTTGGCGGCCTGGTTGAAGATCTCGTCGCCCGCGCGGCCCAGGAAGTCGCAGTACATGAGCTCGACGATGGCGCGCCCACCCGAGAGGGCGTAGCCGACCCCGGCGCCGATGATGGCGGCCTCGGAGATGGGCGAGTTGAACAGGCGGTGGTACGGCAGCAGCTCGGTGAGACCGCGGTAGACGGCGAACGCGCCACCCCAGTCGCGGTTCTCCTCGCCCCAGCCGGCCATGGTGGGGTCGATGGCGAAGCGGTGCGCCACGGCCTCGAACAGGGCGTCGCGGTAGGAGTAGGCCTTCGCCTTGGAGACGGGCTTGCCGTTCTCGTCAGTGGCCTTGCGGACCTTGTTCTTCAGCGACTTGACGCGGGCGTTCTCCTCCAGCGGCTCGAGCAGCTCGGCCTCACCCTCGGCCATGGCCTCAACGTTGCCGTTGGAGAACATGACGGTCTCGATGAAGTCCATGCCGACGCGGGGGCTGGACTCCTCGTCCTTCGTCGCGATGGCGATCACCTTGGTGAGGCGCTCGTCGAACTTCGCCTGGATGTCGTCGACCTCGCCCTGGCTCAGCACCTTGTTCTCGACGAGGTAGGCCGCGTAGTTCTTGAGGCCGTCGTGGGTCTCCCACAACTCCACCTCCTCGCGGGTGCGGTAGGAGGAGGCGTCCGACGGCGAGTGGCCGGAGAAGCGGTAGGTGATGGTGTCGGTGAGCACCGGGCCCTTGCCGGACTCGAGGATCTGGCGCTTGCGGGCGACGGCGTCGGCCACGGCGAGCGGGTTGAGGCCGTCGACGCGCTCCGAGTGCATCGCCTCGGGGTTCACGCCGGCGCCGACGCGGGCGAGGATGTCGTAGCCCATGGTCTCGCCGGAGGTCTGGCCACCCATGCCGTAGAAGTTGTTGAAGAAGTTGAACCAGATCGGCGGGTTGCCGTCGACGCCGTGCTTCCACAGGGTGCGGTACTGGTCCATGGCCGACATCATCATGGCCTCCCACACCGGGCCACAGCCCATGGAGGCGTCGCCGATGTTGGCGATCACGATGCCGGGCTGGCGGTTGATCCGCTTGAACAGCGCCGAGCCGGTGGCGATGTCGGCCGAGCCGCCCACGATGGCGTTGTTGGGCATCGAGCCGAACGGCGCGAAGAAGGCGTGCATGGAGCCGCCGAGGCCGCGGTTGAAGCCGGCCTTGCGGGCGAAGGTCTCCGCCACGGTGCCGTAGAGGATGAAGTTCTCGGCCAGGTCCAGCAGGCCGTCGTGGTCCACCTTCTCGGCGAAGCCGAGGGTCTCGCCGTCGAGGAAGGTGGTCATGATCTTCTCGAGTTCGGCGGGGTCCAGCTTGCGGGCCGCGGAGTAGCACTTGGCGAGGATCTCGCCGTGGCTACGGTGCGAGCCGAAGAGGAAGTCCGTGGGGTCCAGCTGCGAGGCCTGGCCGACGACCGCCGACTCCTGGCCGATGGAGAGGTGGGCAGGGCCCTTGTGGTTGTACTCCACCCCGTTCCAGGCGCCGGTGGTCTTGATCGAGTTCAGCATGGTCTCGAACTGACGCACCGCGATCATGTCGTGGAGGATGTCGACGAGGCCGTCCTTGCCGTGTGTCTCAAGCTCCGCGGCGAAGTTGGGCTGGTACTGGTTGACGGGGATGTCGGGCGTGGTGATGAACGACGCCGAGCGGACAGTGCTCGGATCGACGACGAGGGTGCGTGGCATGTGTGGCTGCTCCTGATTTCTTGTCTGTGGTCGCTCAGGCCTTGGCAGCCCAAGCCGCCTCTCGGATGAGTTCGCTGACGGTGGGGTGGGGGAAGACGACCTGGCGCAGGTCGGTGATGTTGAGTTCGGTCTCCAGTACCACGGAGGCGCCCCACATCATCTCGGAGGCGTAGCTGCCGACGACGTGGACGCCGAGCACCTGCAGGGTGTCGCCGTCGTAGACGAGCTTCGCGGCGCCGGGCGCCTTGACGCCGTTCTCGGCGACGAAGCGGCCGGACATGGCGCCGGGGACGGTGACGGTCTGCACGTTGCCGCCCTTCGCCTTGGCCTGGGCCTCGGTGAGTCCGATGCCGGCGGCCTCCGGGATGGAGTAGACGGCCCACGGGATGGTGGACCAGCGCATGACCTCGCCCCTGCGGTGCGCCTCCGGGTCGAGGATGTTGGCCGCGGCGATCTCGCCCATGCGGTAGGCGGCGTGGGCCAACAGGGAGCGGCCGGTGACGTCGCCGATGGCCCAGACGCCTGGCAGGTTGGTGCGCATGCGGTCGTCGACCACCACGCCCTTGCCGGAGACCTCGAGGCCGGTGTTCTCGGCGCCCCAGCCCTGCACGGCGGGGCGACGGCCCACGGCCATGAGCACGACGTCGGCCTCCACGGCCTCGTCCGCGCCGGCGGCGGTGGTGTATTTGACGGAGCCGCCGTCGATCGCGGTGACTTTGCAGGACAGCTTGAAGTTCACGTTGCTGAGCGCCTTGCGGAGCATGGGCGCGAGCTCGGCGTCCATGAACGGCACGATCTCGGGAAGCATCTCCACGACGGTGACCTCAGAGCCGAGTGTGGCGAACAGGCTGGCGAACTCCAGCCCGATCACCCCGCCGCCGATCACGGCCAGGCGTGGCGGGATGGACTCGACGGCCAGCATGCCGGTGGAGTCCACCACGTGAGGGTTGTCCTTCGCGCCCGGGATGGGGGGCATGACGGGGACGGAGCCGGTGGCGAGGATCACGTGGTCGCCTGTGTGGGTGGTGCCGTCGACGGTGACCTTGCCGGGCCCCTCGAAGGTGCCGTAGCCCTTGACGACGGTGACGCCGGCCTTCTTCTCCGCGAAGCCCACACCCTTGACCAGGGTGGTCACGGTCTGAGCCTTCCACTTCTGCAACTCGGTCCAGTCCACCGAGATGTCGGAGGTGTGGATGCCGAGCTGGGTGCCGTGCTTGGCGTGCTCGTAGGTCTTGGCCGCGTTGAGCAGGGCCTTGGTGGGAATGCAGCCCACGTTGAGGCAGGTGCCGCCGAGGGCCTCGGCCTCGATGAGGAGGACCTTCTTCCCGGCGTGGCCGAGGCGCTCGGCGCTGATGTAGCCGCCTGGACCTCCGCCCAGGACGATGACGTCGTAGTCACTCATTGGTGCTGGTTCCTCTCAGCCGAGAACGGTGATGTCGATGGCCTCGATGAACTTCACGAGGTCCTGCAGGAAGCGCGCTGCGTCCGCGCCGTCGATGGCCCGGTGGTCCGCGGTGAGCGACAGGCCGATGCGCTGTTCGGCGCCGATGGAGCCGTCGGCGTTGATGGTGACGCGCGGGAAGATGGCGTCGACTCCGAGGATGGCCGTCTGCGGCACGTTGAGCAGCGGGGTGAAGGACTCGATGCCGAAGCCGCCGAGGTTGGTCACCGTGAAGGTGGCGCCGGAGAGCAGGTCGGGGTTGATCGTCCCGCCGATGGCCTCGTTCGCGAGCTGCTTGCTCACCGTGGAGAACTCGCGGAGGCTCATCAGCGACGCGTTGCGCACCGTCGGGACCAGGAGGCCGCGGGGGGTGTCGCAGGCGAAGCCCATGTGGACGCGCTCGAACGTCGTGAGCACGCCTTCGCTGAGGTGCGAGTTGTGCGAGACGTTCTTCGCTGCGGCGCGGACTGCGGCGTAGCCCACGAGGTCGCCGATGGTGACGCCGTTCATGCCGAGCGACGGGTCCGAGTTCTTCAGCTTCCTGCGCAGGTCCAACAGACCCTGCGCATTCGCGGTGGTGGTGTAGGTGAGCTGGGCCGAGGTGGCCAACGAGTTCATCATCCGGTCGGAGATGACCTTGCGGATGCCCTTGACCTTGGTCTCCTCCGACGGGCCGGGGAAGTCTGCGTCGACGGCGCTGGCCGGGCGGGGCGCTGCGGGGACAGCAGCTGCGGCGGCCGGCTGGCCCGGGGCCGCGAGGTCTGCGGTGGTGACGCGGCCGCCGAGGCCGGTGCCCTGGGCCGCGACTCCGTGGGCACCTGCGCGGGCGGCGCCGGTGGTGGCCGAGGTAAGGGCGTCCTTGACGTCGCGCTCGATGACGCGTCCGCCGGGGCCGGAGCCGTCAGCGACTGCGCCGAGGTCCAGCGAGTTGGCGGCGGCGAGGTTGCGGGCGCGGGGGCTGGAGGCGCCGGTGGCGGCTGTGCGCTCCGCCGGGGGGACGGCCTCGGCCGAGGGGGCGGCGACGGGGGCATCGTTCTCGGCGGCGGGTGCTTCGGCGTCGTCGCCGCCCTCGCCCTTCCAGCCGGCCGCGTCGAGCGCGGGCTTGGGGTCTTCCCCTGCGGCGCCCACCACCAGGAGCGGCTCCTTGACCGGGACGTCGTCGCCCTCGGCCCAGAGCAGCGCCAGGACGGTGCCGGCGGCGGAGGTGGGGACCTCCATGGAGGCCTTGTCTGTCTCGACTTCGCAGACGATGGCGTTCTCGGCGATCTCGTCGCCCACCTTCACCTGCCACGAGACGATCAGGCACGACTCGACACTGTTGCCGAGCTGCGGCATGACTACGACGGTTGCCATGAGTTCTGTCCTTCTTACTGGTTGGTTGCTGGGACGACGCGCACCTGGGTGTGTTCCCGCAGTGCTTCGACGGCGCCCTCGGGGAGCCCGTCGTCGGTGATGATTCCGGTGATGCCTGCCAGGGGCAGGAAGCTGACGAAGCCGGCCTGGCCGAACTTCGACGAGTCGGCCAACAGCCAGGTTTCCTCGGCGCGGTCCGTCATGAGGGAGGCCACCTGGCCACCCTCGACGAAGCGGGTGGTCAGGCCGCGCTCAGGCGAGAAGCCGTCCGTGCCCAGAAAGGCCAGCCGCGTGTTGAAGTCCGCGATGGCCCGCTCCGCCAGCGGGCCGACGAACGACTCGGACTCGCGTCGGAAGACGCCGCCGGTGAGGATGACGGTGAGGTCCGGGTTGATCCGGGCCGTATTGAACACCAGGGCGGAGTTGGTGACTACCTGGATGCCCCGTCGGCCCGTGAGGTTGCGCACCAGCATGGCCGTGGTGGTGCCGGCCTCGATCATGATGGTGTCGTCGTCGCGGACCATGGACGCCGCCGCAGCCGCGATGCGCTGCTTGGCCTCGACGTTGAGCTGTTCGCGCTGGAGGATGGACTTGAGCGTGGTGGGGCGGGCCCCGCCGCGGGTGCGCACGAGCATTCCGCGCTGCTCCATGCCACGGAGATCCCCGCGGATGGTCACCTCGGAGACGCCGAGCTGGGCGGCGAGGGAGGTCACCGACAGCGAGCCGTCGTCGGTGAGACGAGACATGATCTCGTGCTCACGCTCGGTGCGCTCGACCGTCACTGGCTGTTCACATCGCTTTCGTTAACTTCCGAAATGCTTTCGATAGACCGACTATAACCCCGGCGATTCGGTTTCGTGCCGCGGGTCGCGAAAGCCTGGGCATCTGCTCATGCGGTCACGATTCGGTCACAGCACCAGCGTCGCATCCAGTGCGGATCTACGCTGGGGGAAGGAGGCTTTCGATGCCCAGTCGTCGGTTTGTACTCGTCACCGCGGGACTCGCGGCCCTCGCCATTCCCCTCACCGCATGCGCCACGGCCGAGCCGGGCGAGATCCGGGGCACCGCCCCGCCGGAGGAGTTCCCGCTGGACACTGCGGGAGTTGCGCAGGCTGCGGGCGCGACGGAGGCGCTGGCCTGGACGCTGCTGGCAGGGAAGACCGGCAACCGGGTGCTGGGCCCGAGTTCGCTCATGTCCGCCATCGCCATGTTGGGCGAGGGCGCTGCCGGGGCGAGCGCCGCGTCGCTCGACTCGACGATCGGCCTGGCCGGGGACGAGCGGTCCGCGGCCGTCGCGGCGCTGCGGCAGGCCCTCGCCGGGTACGACACGCTTCCGGACAGCGTCGACAAGAAGGAGCCGCCGGAGGAGATCGTCGTCCATCAGGCGTCGCAGGTGGTGATCCTGGACGAGGCGATCGTCGAGGAGGCCTTCCTGGACAGGTTGTCGCGGTTCTACGACTCCGGCGTCGCGCGCGTGGACCGGGATGAGGCCAAGGCTGTGCTCGACGCGTGGGCGAAGAAGCACACCGCAGGGCTGATCGAGAAGTCCGCCATCGAGGTAACGCCGGACCTGCAACTCGTGCTGCAGGACGCGGTGCTGTTCGCGGCCAGATGGCGCACGCCGTTCACCAGCGAGTGGCCGGTGCCGTTCACCCCCACCGGTGGCGCCCCGACGGAGGTGCCGGGGATGGCGGAGATCGTGCCGGCCCGGTTCGCGGAGGGGTCGCGGTGGAGCGCGGTACGGCTGCCGTACGACGACGTGCTCGCGATGGACGTGATCCTCCCCTCACCGGGGGTGGCTCCGAGCGAGCTCACCGTCGACGAACTCGTGGCCGTCGCGGAGGGGCTGGAGGCCGCCGGCGAAGGACAGGTCTCCGTCGTCATGCCGACGTCGGACCAGAAGCAGACCTGGGACCTGCTGCAACCCGTCCAGGAGGCCGGGATCGTCCTGTCCGACCTGAGCATGATCCTGCCCGGGGGGGCTTTGGGCCAGCTCGTGCAGCAGGTGACCCTGACGGTGAGCCCGAAGGGCACCGTCGGGGCGGTGCTGACGGAGGGCGCCGTCGGCACGGGGATGCCGTCTTACGACGCCGAGCTCTGGGTGGACCGGCCCTACGTCATGCGGGTGCTGGACACCCGGACACGCTGGCCCATCTTCCTGGCCATCGTCGAGGACCCCGCGGCCCCCAGCGAGTAGCACCCTCCGGTCGGGTCCGGCTCGGCGCCGCCGCGCCGCGGGCTAAGCCCCCAGGCCAAGCGGGAGGAGTTGCGCGACCCAGGCGACCACCATCAGCACCGTCGCGACGAGGGCGGGGGTGGGGCGGCGCCCACCCCTGGCGCCCTCCGGGCCGGCGGCGAGCCACGACTGCAGCTCGGCTGCCGCGGCCTCGGTGGTGGCGCCCGCGCGCACCACGGCCGGGTCGATGCTCAGCATGTCCTCTGGGGCGCGGAGCCGCACACCAACGGCGTGACTGCCGGGCGCGATCAGGTCGACGCGTGCTGGACCCACCACGTCGTCGAGCAGCAGCCCGTACCAGCCGAAGCCCTGCCGGAACCGGCTGAACTCGCCCCAGGACCACGACGTCGCCCAGAACGGCCCGGTCACCACCACGAGGACGGCGAGGATCAGGCGGATGTTGTCGAACCAGTCGCCCCACACCTCCTCGAGCATGAAGGGCACCGCCAGGGCGCCGACCCCCGCCACGGCCAACGCCGCCACCCAGCGCGTCCACCGCCCGTGACGCAGTGCCCACAGCGCCAAGTTCTCCTGAACCGTGGTGGGAGCCGCCTCGTCCACCTCCCAGCCCGGCTGCCCGGGCTTGATGGCACGAAGGAACCGCCGCCGACCCCTGAAGGGCTGGGGCTCCTCAACCTCGGCCAGCCAGACCTGCCCTGTCGCTCTGGCCAACGCCACCGTGGAGCCGTGCGCCCAGCCTCCGACGAGGATGAACGGCTCGGCGCCGTTGGTGTCGGGGCCGATGACGGCCTCGGCCAGCGTCTTCACCTCACCGGTGAGACCCTCCATCTCCTCGGCAACGACCTCGCGGTGGATGTCGTCGGCCCAGTGCGCCAGTTCCATGGCCGTGGCAGGCATGGGCATGTCGGCCAGTTCCTCGTCGTCGTCCTCCTGCTCCCATGCGTCAGCGTCGACGGCGGCCTCGGCCACCCTGTCCCGTTCCGCCAGGCCGTCGAGGTGAGTGAGCTCGAGGGCCGGCCAGTCCGCGTCGGTGGGGAGCACGAGCGCGATCTCGCCGTTGCACACCACCCGCACCGTCACACCGGGCGCGCCCTGCGCCACCAGCCTGGCCCGCCGCCGATGCGGCGCGACGTAGCGTCCCCACACCGCCGCCGCGGCCATGGGCACCGCGGCCACCAGGCCGAGGAGCCACGCCGGATTGTCCTGGCCCGCGCCGACCAGCACTGCCCGCGACCCGTCGGTGAGCACGTCCACCTGATCGCCCACCGCGACGTCGTCGTTCCAGGGGCTCTCGATCTCCCGATCCACGCCGTCGAGAATCACGGTCAGGTACTGGTAGCCGTCCTCGTCCTCCTCGATCGCGGAGACGGGGACGCTCACCAGCGACGCCCCGGCCTCGAACCGGGCCGCGTCCCGCGTCTCCATCTGGTGAATCGCAAGCCCGACGAGGCCAGCCACCACGACCGCCGCCACCCCGCCGACCCCGAGCCATCGACGCAGCGCCGGGGTTGCGGCCCAGGACCCTTCGAATGGCACGCCGATGGCGGGGACCACCACGTCCCCGCGCGGCCGGGAGCGCGAGTCCCGCACGAGAACGAATCCGAGCATCACGGCCGCGGTCAGCCCGGCGGCCCACCACAACGCCTGCTGGCCCGACCAGGCGACGCCGACGACGGCGCACGCGACCGCGCTCCCCAGCGCCACACGCGGCGCGAGCCACACCAGCACGCCGGAGACTGCCACGGTCAGCCCCAGGCCGATCGCGATGTATCCCCCCGACAACAGCGGCGGACGGGCGAACTCGTGGGCCCCGAGGGGCTCGAGCACGCCGATGCCGATGGCAAGGGCGAGGAAGGTCCAGGTGGTCCTCAGCCAGGCCAGGTGGGCGCGGCTGCGACGAAGGTCGCGGACGGAGAGGCGATGCACCCCCGCAGTATGGCTGACCCGTCCGCGCCTGCGTGCGCGGCCCCGGCTGATCCGCCGGTCACCCCGTGGGCGAGGGCTGCGGGCCTCCGCCTCAGCGGGCGCGCCCGTACGATCCGCTGCGCCGTCGTCCGTCATCTCGACCTCGTCTCTGAGCGCCCGCTGCCGGCCACAGCGGCGGTGGGTCCCCTTGTCCCCCTCCATCGCGACGCCCGGAAGCGGCTCGGTGGGCATCTGCCCGGATCCGCCGCGACACTCCCCGTCCGCGGCACCCCGGTGCTGGAATAGTCACAGGGCCTCCGCCCCGCTCTCCCGAAAGGCTCCCATGGACATCCTGTTCGACACCGCCAACCTCGACGACATCGAGCGCCTCACCCCGATCTACCCCGTCACGGGCGTGACGACGAACCCGTCGATCCTCAAGAAGGAGGGCCAGATCGACTTCTACGCCCACCTGAAGCGGATCCGCTCGATCATCGGCCCGAACCGCACGCTTCACGTGCAGGTGCTGGCCAAGGACGCGCAGGGGATGATCGACGAGGCCCACCGCCTGCTGGACAAGATCGACGCCAACGTCTACCCCAAGATCCCCACCACCGAGGCCGGCATCCAGGCCATGCGCACCCTCAAGGAGGAGGGTGTGAGGGTCACGGCGACCGCCATCTATTCCAAGACGCAGGGATTCCTCGCGATCGCGACCGGCGTCGACTACCTGGCGCCCTATTACAACCGCATGCAGAGCCTGGACATCGACACCCGCGGGATGATCAGCACCCTGGCCAGCTTCATCGACCGCTTCGACGCACCGAGCAAGATCATGGCGGCCAGCTTCAAGAACATCTCGCAGGTCTCACACGCTCTGGAGTCGGGCGCGCACGCCGTCACGCTGTCGCCGAAGCTGCTGCGCCAGGCCTTGTCGGCGCCCATGATCGAGGACGCCGTCGACGCCTTCATCTCGGACTGGAAAGAGGTGCACGGGACGACCACGCTCCCCTGAGCGCACCCCGTCATGGTCTGCTGAGGCTCGACGACGCATACCCCCTGGGGTATATACTCCTGTGAAACGAAGGAGTGACCCATGGCCAAGATCATCACAATTGCCACCCCGACCCTCGGCGACCGCAGCTACGTGGTCCACGACGGGAACGTGGCGTTCGTCATCGACCCCCAGCGCGACATCGATCGCGTCACGACGATCCTCGACGACGAGGGCGTGCAGCTGAGTGCAGTCTTCGAGACCCACATCCACAACGACTACGTCACCGGCGGCCTGGCCCTGGCCCGCGAACGCGGCGCGGACTACTACGTCAACGCCGCAGACACGGTGTCGTTCGAGCGCACCCCCATCGTCGACGAGCAGGTGGTGGAGGTGTCACCCACCATGTCGGTCAAGGCGCTGGCCACTCCCGGGCACACGTTCACCCACCTGTCCTACGTCCTCTTCAACCCCACCGCGGACGACGACGGCGCCCAGGGTCAGGCGGTCTTCAGCGGGGGATCCCTGCTGTTCGGTGCCACCGGACGCCCGGACCTGCTCGGCGCCGCGCACACCCACGACCTGGTCCGGCACCAGTACCACTCGGCACACCGCCTCGCCACCGAGCTCCCGGACGCCACGGAAATCATGCCCACGCACGGCTTCGGCAGCTTCTGCGCCGCCACGCAGACCAGCGGCACCGAGTCCACGATCGGGCGCGAGAAGCGCACCAACCCGGTGCTGACGCAGGACGAGGCCGAGTGGATCGACGAGATCCTGGCCGGCCTGGACGTCTACCCCGCCTACTACGCGCACATGGCCCCGGCCAACTCGTCCGGTCCCGGCGCGCCGGACCTCGCCGAACCCACGCAGGCGGACAAGGACGAGATCCGCGCCCGCCTGGAGAAGGGCGAGTGGGTGGTGGACCTGCGCAATCGCACGGCCTACGCCGCCGGACACGTGCCCGGCAGCTTCAACTTCGGCCTGGACGGACAGCTCTCCACCTACATCGGCTGGATGATCCCGTGGGGCACCCCGCTGACGCTCCTCGGCGAGTCGAGGGAGCAGGTGGCCGAGGCGCAGCGGGAGCTGGTGCGCATCGGAATCGAGCACATCGCCGCCAGCGCCACCGGCACCCCGGAGGACTGGACCGACGCCCCCGCCACGCTGCAGCAGGCGAACTTCGGCGACCTCAGCCAGGTCCGGCACCACCGTCAGGTGGAGATCCTCGACGTGCGGCGCACCTCCGAGTACGACACCGCGCACATCGACGGCGCCGTCAACATCCCGCTACACGACCTGCTCACGCGCATCAGCGAGGCCCCAGACGGCGAGATCTGGGTGCACTGCCAGAGCGGCTACCGCTCCTCCATCGCTGGCTCGATCCTGGCGGCGAAGGGCCTCAACGTCGTCATCATCGACGACAACTTCGAGAACGCAGAGAAGAACGGCCTGCCGATGGCGAGTGCGCAGTGAGCACGGCCGATGTCGTCGAGTGCACCATCTCGGAGCTGCACGCCTCCTGGAAGCGGGGCGACTTCATCCTCGACGTCCGTGAACCGGATGAGTACGCCGAGGGCCATGTGCCGTCGGCGATCCTGATCCCGCTCGGCGAGGTCGCGTCGCGGGTCGACGAGGTGCCGACGGACCGCCCCATCTATGTGGTCTGCCGCAGCGGCCGCCGGTCGATGACCGGGGCGCGCGCGCTGGCCGACGCCGGGCGTCAGGCGATCTCCGTCAGCGGCGGGACCCTGGGCTGGATCTCCGCTGGTCTCCCCGTCTCGGCGCGCCTCCACGGGGCGGGCTCAGGCAGCCGATGACGTGGTGGATCGCCCCCCTGGCCATCGCCGTGGGCCTCATCATGGGGGCGCTCGGGGGAGGCGGGGCGATCATCACCGTCCCGGTGCTGGTGTACCTGGCGGGTCAGCCGCCCGCCGCCGCGATGGCCGGCTCGCTGATCGTGGTCAGCGTCACAGCCAGCGCCGGGATGATCGGGCACTGGCGGGCCGGTCTTGTCCGCCCCTCCGAAGGGGTGGCGTTCGCCGCACTGGGCTCCGCGGGGGCGATCGGCGGATCGCTGCTGTCGATGCAGATGCCGGGCAGCGTTCTCATGGCCCTGTTCGCGGTACTGCTGCTCATCGTCGCGGCGGTGATGGCGAAGAAATTCCTTCGCCCGTCGTCGGCCTCGCCGCGCCATGTGCCGCCCATGATTGAACGCGAACCGCTTCGCGTCAACTGGCGCCAGGTCGGCCTCGTGGCGCTGACCGCGACCGGGGTAGGCCTGCTCACAGGGTTCTTCGGAGTGGGTGGCGGGTTCGCCATCGTCCCCGCCCTCGTGCTCGCCCTGGGGTTCACGATGCAGCAGGCGGTGGCCACGTCTCTGCTGGTCATCGTCCTCAACTCGCTGGTGGCGCTCGCCACCAGGCTGACGGTGGCCACCGACATCGACTGGACGATGATCGGATGGTTCAGCGCGCTGGCCGCCGTCGGCGCCATCCTCGGCGGCAGGGTGGGCCGACGGCTCCCGGCCAGGACCCTGGGCCTCGGTTTCGCGGCGCTGCTCGGCGTGACCTCGCTGGCGATCCTGGCTCAGACGTTGACGGGCTTGATCACCCAGTAGTCCTCGATGACGGCGCGGATCTCCGCGATCGTCGCCTCATCGAGGCCCCCGTCGCCGGTGACGGCCACCCAGCCGTCGATCATCACGTCGCCGAACGCGTGCCCGTGCCTGGCGGGGACGTCCACGCTGACAAGCATGTCCAGGAAGACCTGGACCGCCGTCACCACCGGGATCCAGCGCATGTGCGGGCTCACGTCCGGCGCCCTGCCGCCCTCGGTCAACCACTCCGGGCGCTGCCAGATGAGCTCAGGCCCCAGCCACGTGATCGGATCAGTTGCGTGCTGGAGGATGGCCACCCGCGGCTCGGACCAGTCCCCCTCCAGCGTGTCGAAGTCTCCGGACTGCGAGGCCCAGCGCACCCGTTGCCCGCCGTCGAGGACCGGCTGCCACGGCGGTGATCCTGCGTCGCGCGTCGCCTGCAGCTCCTGCCACAGGGGCGTGGCGTAGGTGGGCCCGACGAGCAGCGCACCCTGGGTGCGCTCGGTGAGCGCATCCACGCTGCCGAATGCGTTCATCAGGCCCTGGGCGCCGAGGCTGAGCCCGTAGACCACCAGCTTGGGACGCTCGTCCTCCGGCAGGGTGAGCCAGTGGCCCCGCACCCCGGTGAACAGCGCGGAGGCGGCCTCGACCGTGAGCTCCGGCGCCGTGACCGCGGACACGAAGCTCGGCGTGTAGGCGTACTGGAGGGCCACCGTGGCGGTGTCACCCGAGTGCAGGTACTCGACGGAGTCCACGCCCTGCGGCTCCACCCAGCCTGAGCCGGTGGTGGCCGCGACCACGAGCACCTCGCGCTCGAAGCCGCCGGTGCGCACGAGTTCCCGTACGGCGGTGGCCACCCGGTCCGCGAGCGT
Source organism: Tessaracoccus luoxuelianae (assembly GCF_054483915.1). Taxonomy (NCBI): domain Bacteria; kingdom Bacillati; phylum Actinomycetota; class Actinomycetes; order Propionibacteriales; family Propionibacteriaceae; genus Tessaracoccus; species Tessaracoccus luoxuelianae. The sequence goes on from NZ_CM137013.1 coordinate 3,117,011, forward strand.
TCCGCCGGCCCCGACGCCCACATACACGCGCACGGGCGTCATCGCCGGCTTCCCCGTGAGCGCGCTGATCTCGTTGGCCGTCGGGCCACCGGTGACGAAGTCTCCACCCTGGCGCCCCAGTTCCTCGAACGACACCTCCGACCCCGGCCCGCCTGAGCGCTCCGGGGAGTCCGGCGCGACGACACCGCCCGCCGGCTGGCCGTTGATGCCCCGGTATGCGACGTTGAGCAGCCCGAAGAAGCCGATGCCCAGCAGGACCAGGATCAGGACCGACGCCACGGCGGCCCGGAGGCTCGCCAGTTTGAGGGCGACGGCGGGGGTGCGTCCGCCCTCCACCATCCGACCCAGCGTGCGCCGCCACGCGGAGCGGACCAGGCGGCCGAGTCCGAGGCTCGCCAGGCTGGCAACAGCCAACGCCAGCACGAACCCGAGAATGTTGACGTTGTCCTGCGGGGGCAGCTCGACGAGGCGGCGCACCTCGTTCTGCGCGGCGACGCCGCCGATCATGGCAGCGATCAGGACCGCGCCGTACAGGGGCCATCCCACCAGACGCAGCCAATGCAGCCACTCCTGCGGTGGACGCCACCGGGTCAGCCTCGCCCCCAGGACGGCCAGCGCCACGCCGATCAGGTAGCCGACGCCGAACACGATGCCGGAGCCCACACCCTGCAGGACCGCGGGCCTCGGAAGCAGCGACGGCGTGAGCGACAGCGCCAGCAGGACGGCCCCCACCGCGACACCTACCGGGTTCAGGCTGCGCAGAAACTGCTGAAGGTGCTGCTTCATGTGACCCTCCGTGTGCGGTGCGGGTCCAACGCCCCCACCGGGCGTACCGCCGGCACACGGGCTACGGCAGTGTGCCTCGTGGGCACCTCCCCCGATCCGGGGGGACGCGTCCCTAGGATGAGCCCATGGCAGATCCTGCGGCACCCCGGCGTCGGTGGCTGTCGGCCGCAGATGTGGTCGATGTCTTCGTCTACGTGGTGGTCCTCAACCTGGCCGCGGAGTATATGCCCGCTGTGATCTCAGAGACTTTCACTCTCTCGTTGCTCACGGCCGTCATCCTCAAGCTGGTGCTGGAGGTGGTGGTGGCACTGAAGGATCGGGCCAAGGCACGCTTCAAGGCAGCCACGACACCAGTGGGCCGCATCGTTGCTGGTCTCATGCTCTGGGCACTGCTCATCAGCAGCAAGTTCGTCGTGCTGGAGCTGATCGCCCTGCTCTTCGGCGACAGCGTGAAACTCGGCGGCTTCTGGGCAGTCACCGCTCTCATCCTCGTCCTCATGTTCGCCCGCGCCGGGGTACGCCGGCTCCTTGCCGGCCCGGATTCCACCGCCTAACCCACCCCGGCCCGCCGCCCGTCAACCAGAGGCGTACGATTCAATCATGCTTGAATCAAGCCTCATTGAACTGACCCTGCGCGAGGACCGCGCGGTGGCGGTGCTGCAGGCCGTCGCGGACCCCATCCGGTGGCGGGTGCTGTCGCGGCTGTCGTCGTCGACACAATGCGTCTGTGACCTCCAGGCCACGATCGACATCGCCCCCAACCTGCTCAGCTACCACCTCAAGGTGCTGCGCGAGGCGGGCCTGATCGTCGGCACCCGTCGCGGCCGCTGGATCGACTACACGCTGGCCGACGGCGCCGCCGCGCTGGCCCGCTCCGCCCTGCCCGGCGAGTTGAGAGGCTGACCGGTGTCCGCGACACTCACCCCCCGCTCCACCAGAGGCCTGATCGCCGCCCTGGCGGCGGCCGCCGTCGTCTGGGCCGGGCTGTACGCGCTCAACGAGGTCCTCTGGGACGCACTGTTCGAGCGCGCCATGGGGCTGGACCTGGCCCAGCGCATCCCAGGCGCCGTCCACTTCTTCCTGTACGACACCTCCAAGATCCTCCTGCTGCTGGTCGGCATGATCTTCGTGATCGGCCTGGTTCGCACCACGCTGCGCCCCGAGCGGGTGCGCGTGTTCCTGGAGGGGAAGCCGCTGTGGCTCTCGCTCGTGTTGGCCGCCCTGTTCGGGGCCATCACACCGTTCTGCTCCTGCAGCTCCATCCCGCTGTTCATCGGCTTCGTGGGCGCGGGCATCCCGCTGGCAGTCACACTGACGTTCCTCATCGCGTCTCCGCTGGTCAACGAGGTGGCCGTCGTGCTGCTGGCAGACACCTTCGGGATCCCCAACACCATCGCCTACGTGGTCGCGGGGCTGACCGCAGCCGTGACCCTGGGCTTCATCTACAGCCGGCTCAAGCTGGACCACCTCGTCGCGGACTTCGTCTTCAAGACCCCCGTCGCCGTGTTGCACGCCGACGGCCACCGCCCGACACTGCACGAGAGGGTGGAGGCGGCCCTCGAGGAGACCCGCGACATTGTGGGCCGGGTCTGGAAGTGGATCCTCGTCGGCGTCGGAGTGGGCGCGGTCATCCACGGCTGGGTGCCCACCGATTTCTTCGCCACCTACGCCGGCGCGGACAACCCGTTCGCGGTCGTGCTCGCCACGCTGGCCGGCGTGCCCCTGTACGCCAACGCGGCAGGGGTGATCCCCATCGCCGAAGCGCTGTGGACCAAGGGCATGGCGCTTGGCACGGTGATGTCGTTCATGATGGCCACCGTCGCCCTGTCCCTGCCGGAGTTCATCCTGCTCAAGCAGGTGCTCAAGCCCAAGCTCCTGGCGCTGTACTTCGGCAGCGTCGCGATGGCCATCATGGCCATCGGATTCGTCTTCAACCTGTTCGTCTGACCCAAGAGAGAAGGAACCCCCATGCTGATCAAGGTCCTCGGCCCCGGCTGCAAGAACTGCGTCAACCTCGAGAAGAACGTCCGGGAAGCGCTGACCCGGCTCGGCGTCGACGCCGACGTGGAGAAGGTCACCGAATACGCCGACATCATGGCCCACGGCGTGATGTCCACCCCCGGGTTGGTCATCGACGGCGACGTCGTCTCCTACGGTCGCGTTCCCACGCCCACCCAGATCGTGGAGCTGATCCAAGCCCGCTAGGAGTGCCCCGATAGGGTCGGGGGATGCGTGGTGAGTACAAGGTCCCGGGCGGCAAGCTGGTCGCGGTCGATGTGGAGAGTGACGACGGCCAGATCACCGAGGCCGCGGTCTCGGGGGACTTCTTCCTGGAGCCCGACGAGGCGCTCGACGACATCAACGGCGCCCTGCTCGGCATGCCGGACACGTCGTCTGTCGCGGATCTCGCCGCCGCCATCGTCGCCCGGCTGGACCCCGCCGCGACACTGATCGGCTTCACCCCCGAGGCAGTGGGCATCGCGGTGCGCCGCGCCCTGGGGCACGCCTCCGACTGGTCGGATCATCTGTTCGACGTCATAGGCCCAGTCTCGATGGATCCGCGGATGCACGTCGCCCTCGACGAGGTGATCGCAGGCAGGCTCGCCCGGGGCGAGGCCAACCCCAGCCTCCGCATCTGGGACTGGGACCAGCCGCTGGTGGTGATCGGATCCTTCCAGTCCTACCGCAACGAGATCGACGACGAGGGCCGGGGGCGCCACGGCATCAACGTGGTGCGCCGGATCACCGGTGGGGGCGCCATGTTCATGGAGCCGGGCAACTGCGTGACCTACTCCCTCGTCGTGCCGGCGTCCCTGGTGGAGGGGTTGAGCTTTGAGCGCAGCTACGAGTTCCTGGATCAGTGGGTGATGGGTGCGCTCGCCGAGCTGGGCGTGAACGCCCGCTACGTGCCGCTCAACGACATCGCCTCGGACAAGGGGAAGATCGCCGGCGCCGCTCAGCGTCGCGTGACGGGCGGCGTGGTGGTGCACCACGTGACGATGGCCTACGACATCGACGCGGACAAGATGCTCGAGGTGTTGCGCATCGGCCGCGAGAAGCTTTCCGACAAGGGCACGAAGTCCGCGAATAAGAGGGTGGACCCGCTGCGATCTCAGACCCGCCTCCCCCGCGATCAGATCATTGCGTCGTTCCTCGCCCATTTCGAGGGGCGCTACGCCACCCAGCGTCGGGGCTACACCGAAGACGAGTTGGCCGCCGCTCAGCACCTGGTGGAGACGAAGTTCTCCTCCGAGGCGTGGACCAAGCGGATCCCCTGACCTCGCTCCTCTGAGGAGTTGCACGTCGCGAAGCGACCGTGGGACCCACTACCCCGCTCACTGAGGAGTTCCGCGTCGCGAAGCGACCGTGGGACGTCTCGAAGGGTCGTCACTCAAACCCGCAGCAAGAACCCTTGCCAGGTCACGACACGACCCTTCGAGACGGCACCCGCGCCTACGGCGGTGCGCCTCCTCAGGGATCGAAGGGAAGACAGCGCCACCCCCGCTTCAGCGGTGCACCTCCTCAGGGATCGAGTCACCGGACACTTACTCGCCGGGCTGGCGGACCCCGACAGTGAGGATCAGGTTCGCGTACAGCCGCTGGTCCGCGCTCACGATCACCACGGACACGTCCTCGGACTTCGCCACGTCGTAGAAGTCCCACCGCGGGATCTCCACCACCTCGATGCCCGGCAATGCCGCGCGGTACTCGTCGTGCGCCGGGATGGACTCGGGCACCTCTGTGGCGTCCGCGGCGGGGACCATGATCCCCGCCTGCTCGATCGGGATGGTGAGCTTCAGCACCTCGAGGATGTCTGAGACCGTCAGCAGCCCGGGCGCCAGGTTGAGGTAGATCCGCTCCGCCGAGACGGGGGCGCCGGTGGCCGCCGGGTAGTTGCCGTCGGTGATGAGGACCTTGGAGCTGTGGCCGGCGCGACCGAGGGCGCCGAGGAGCTGGGGGTGGGTCATGGGTCCGTAGAGCATTGTTCTCCTTTGATCTGGGCCGACGCGGAGGGCCTCCGGCGGATTGGGTTGTCCTGAGGTTCAACGGCCGAAGGGGTGAACCGGGACGGTGCACGGCTTCCTGCCGCCGTGGTGATCACGTGCTGGAGCGCACCACCAGGGTGGGCGTGATGATGGCGGAGTGGGCCTCGTCACCGTTGAGCAGGAGGCTCAGCGCTGCCACGGCCGCTTCTCCCACCGCCCGAAAGTCCTGACGGACGGTGGTCAGCGGCGGCAGGAACGACTCCGAGCCCAACGCGTCGTCGAACCCCACCACCCGGACCTCGCCGGGCACCCTCCGCCCCGCCAACTGGAGTGCGGTCATGGAGCCCAGTGCGAGGTGGTCGTTGGCCGCGAAGATCCCGTCCACGCGCCCATCCAGACCGGCCATCAACGGGCTGGCATCCGCGGCGTCCCAGGATCCGGCCTGGAGGACGATCGGCTCGAGGTTGGCCGCCGCGCAGCCGGCGAGGTAGCCCTCGTGGCGCAACCGCGCGTCGATCCATTCGGTGGGCCCCTCCACGTGGGCGATCCGCGTGGCCCCCCGCCCGACGAGGTGTTCGACGGCCATCACCGCCCCCGCCCGGTGATCCACCGCGACCCCGACGGCCAGCGGCGGCAGCTCGTTGACCTGACCCACGTAGACCGTGGGCAGCCGGCTGGCCACCGTGTTGACCCACTCCCCCGGCTCGTAGCGTCCGCCGAGGATCACCACACCGTCTGCCCCTACCGGCACCAGTTCGCGCAGCGCAAGCCCGCCGAGCTCAAACCTGACGACGGAGGTGGAGATGTGCAGGCCCAGCGCCGCCAGCTGCTGGCAGATCACGACGTAGGTGGTGGCGTGGCCGTGGAGCAGCGGCACCGCGTCGATGATGTGAATGGACCCGGTGCGCCGGGCCGACAGTGAACGCGCCGCCATGTTGGGCCGGTAGTTGAGCTCCTCAATGGCGGCCAGCACGCGGGCGCGCGTGGCCTCGGCCACCACGTCCACGCCGCGCACCACCCGCGATGCCGTCTGCATCGAGACCCCCGCGGCCTCGGCGATGTCGCGGAGATTCGCCCGCTCCCCCCGCCTGCTCATGGCCGCGGCTCGTAGCGCACGGTTCTCGCCGACGCGCCGATCACGGCGTTGCGGTCCCGCGGATCCAGCTGGCCCATGATCTCGAGCTGCGCGAGCAGCGAGCCGAGGACGGAGGCCTCCACCGGCCCGGCGATGACCGGCACCCCGATCGCGTCGGCGGTGAGCTGGCAGAGCAGCGCGTTGCGGGAGCCACCACCGACGAGGTTCAGCTGCTTGGCTGAGCGGCCGGTGAGGGCCGCGAGATCCGCCGCCCCTCGCGCGTACCGGGCGGCAAACGACTCGAGGACCACCCTCACGACGGCCCCCTCGTCGAGCCCCTCCACGTCAGCGCCCTGGGCGCGCAGCGCGTCGGTCACCCGCCCCACCATGCCTCCGGGCTGCGCGAACTGCGGCTCGTCGGGGTTGATCAGGTAGCCCAGCGGCTCGGCGGCCCTGGCCCGCCCCACCAGTTCCACGATGTCGTGGACGCCGCCGGTGGCCCTCCACTCACGCTGGCACTCCTGCAGGATCCACAGCCCCGTGATGTTGAACAGGGGGCGTAGCCCGTCGTCGGCGCGGGCCTCGTTGGTGAGGCCCAACTGGTACGCCTCCCGCGACATGAGCGGCTCGTCGCGGAGCACGCCCAACACGGACCAGGACCCGCAGGACAGGAAGAGGGACTCGTCGTCCACGTCGCGCTGAAGTGCGTGAACCGCGCAAGCGGTGTCGTGCGCACCGGCGGTGACCACCGACAGCTGCTCCAACCCGGCGACGGTGCACGGCCCGACGACGGCGTGTTCGCGGGTGACCTCCCCCACCCAGCGGCGCGGGATGCCGAGCGCGTCGAACACCTCGTCGCTGAACTCATCGGCCCCCGGGCGGCAGAGACCCGTCGATGACGCGTGTGACCGGGACCAGCCCCGGACCCCGGAAAGCAGGTAGGTGAAGTAGTCGGGCAGCAGGAGGATCTGATCCACCCTCGCCGCCACCTCCGGCTCCTCCGTCAGGAAGGCGAACAGCTGGTTGGCGGTGTTGATGGTGGCCGGCGCGATGCCGGTGGCGTCCCAGGCGGCCTGGTCGCTGAGCCGAGCGCGGAACGCTGCGTGCGTCCGGGCGGTGCGTTCGTCGCGGTACGCGCGGCCGGGGGTGAGCCGATCGCCTTCGGCATCGAGGGGGACGTAGTCCACGCCCCAGGTGTCGACGGAGACGCTGATGGCGTCTGGGAAGCGGGCGACGGCGTCCCGCAGCCCCGCGACCACCTCGGCCCAGATGAAGTCCAGATCCCACGCCAGGTAGCCGCCGCGCAGCATCGCCTCGTGGGCGAACCTCCGCACCTCCACCTCCTCAACCCTGCCGTCGCGGAAGGTGCCGGCGATGACCCGGCCCGACGACGAGCCGAGGTCCACGGCCAGCGCGGTGACTGGATTCACGGTGGTCCTCCTGGTGGGATCGGGACGGCGGGGGGTTAAACCCCGCCGCGTTCCCAGTATGGGTCGCGGCGGGGTCACCGCCTCAGGCTGGGGGAACCCGAGACGTCAGTTGTAGAGCGGACCGAACTGCGCGCAGGCGCGGTAGTCGGCGCTCTCCAGATCGGCGGAGCCGAAGCCCAGCCAGTTCTTCGGGCGGAAGATCCGCTCCCTCGACACGTTGTGCATGTTGACGGGGATGCGGAGCATCGAGGCCATCGTGATGAGCTGGTGGCCGATGTGGCCGTAGCTGATCGCGCCGTGGTTGGAGCCCCAGGCGTTCATCACGTCGTAGACAGAGGTGAAGGCGCCCTCGCCGGTGATGGTGGGCACGAACCAGGTGGTGGGCCACCCCGGATCGGTCCTCAGCTCGATGGTCTTGGCCACCTCGTCGGGCAGTTCGACGGTGTAGCCCTCGGCCAGCTGCAGCACCGGCCCCAGCCCGTCGACCCAGTTGATGCGGGTCATGGTGACCGGCACGTCTCCCGCAGAGCGGAAGTGGGTGGAGAAGCCGCCGCCGCGGAAGTAGCCGGTGTTGGCCGGGTGGAAGGTGGTGGCCTCGGTCATCGCGGCGATGTCCTCGTCCGTCAGCTCCCACCAGGGCTTGATGCAGGCGTTGCCGTCGGCGTCCTTCGCGGCGAAGGTGCCGTCCAGGGTGGTGGCGCCGGAGTTGCGCAGGTCGATGACGCCCTGGGCCGCGCGGCCCTCGGGGCGGTGCCCCGTGACGCGTTCGATGGCATCGGCGCTCCAGTAGGTGCGCACGTCGGAGAAGATCTGCGCACGGTTGGTCAGCAGGTAGTTGAACAGCATCGACGCGCCGTTGAGGTTGTCGTTCTCCGTGGCCATGACCTGTGGTTGGCGCTTGCCGTTCCAGTCGAACTGCGTGTTGAGGAGGGTCTCCATCAGGTCGCCGTTGGGCAGATAGTCGGTCCACTGCCGCTGCCCCTGGAAGCCGGAGACGAGCGCGCCGTGCCCCAGCGCCTCCTCGGCGAACCCCTTCTCGGCGAGCTTCGGGTTGCCGATCATGAGGTCGCGGCCGATGAGGACGAGCTTGGTGACGTATGCCCACCACTCCTCGTGGTCCTCGGCGGAGCGCTGCCATTCCTCGGGGTTGAAGTCCTCCCCCTGGACGAGGTTCTCGCGCACCCAGGCGTAGGCCTGCTCGTATTCGGCCTCGTCGTAGATGCCGAGCTTGATGCGGCGCTCGAGCTCCACCATGTCCACGTACTCGTTGCGCATGCCGAGCCAGTAGTTCCAGAACTCCTCCTTGACCACGCAGCCGGCGATGCCCATGGACACCCCGCCGATGGAGAGGAAGGACTTGCCCCGCATCAACGCGACGGCGAGGCCGGCGCCCGCGTAGTCCAGCAGCCGCTGGCGCACGTCGTCGGGAATGGAGTCGTCGTCGGCGTCGCGGACCTCTTCGCCGTAGATGCCGAAGGCGGGGATGCCCAGCTGGGTGTGGCCGGCGAGCGCGGCGGCCAGGTAGACGGCCCCCGGACGCTCCGAGCCGTTGAAACCCCAGATGGCGTGGGGCATGGTGCGGTCCATGTCGATGGTTTCGGAGCCGTACGCCCAGCACGGCGTGACCGACAGCGTCAGGCCCACGTTCTCGCGCTTGAACTTCTCAGCCGTGGCCTGAGCCTCGGGAACTCGGCCGATCGTCGAGTCGGCGATGACCACCTGGACGGGGGTGCCGTCTGGGTAGCGAAGTTCGGCCTCATACAGCTCCTTGACGCGCAGAGCCATGTTCATGGTCTGGTCCTCGAGGCTTTCACGGACGCCGTTGCGCCGCCCGTCGATGATGGGGCGAATGCCGATCTTGGGGTAGTTGGACACGAAACACACCTTCTTTGATCAATGTCTTGCGGTTCTCATGGGTGCCGGTGCGGTGCGGTGGGCGCAGCTGGCCGGCCGGGGCTGCGCACGGGGTACGGGATGTGGGGGCGTGGGACGGGGTGGGCCCGAAGGCCCACCCCGGATCTCTCACTCGTAGAGGTTTGCGGCGATGTCGGGATCGTCGATGTTGCTGGCGTCGTACCAGGCGAAGCCGGAGTCGATGATCTTCGGCAGTTCCTGGCCGTCGATGGCGCGGATGGCGGCGACGACGGTCTCGTAGCCCATCTTGACGGGCGACTGGGTGATGGCGCCGGCCTGCTGGCCGTTGCGGATGGCGTCGAGCTGGGCCTTGCCGGAGTCGAAGCCGACCACGGTCAGTTCCTTGCCGGACTCGATGGCGCCCTGGAGCGCGCCGATGGCCGAGGCCTCGTTGGAGCCGTAGATGCCGGTGATGTCCGCGTTGGCCTGGATGAGCGCCTTGGCGGTGTTGGCGGCGAGGCCGACCTCACCCGCGTACTGGGGGTCAAGGACCTTGATGTCGGGCGCGTTGGCGGCCATGTACTCCTGGAAGCCCTCGCAGCGCTGCTTACCGGTGGCCGAGGTCTGGTCGTGGCAGACCATGCCGACGGTGCCGGTGCCGCCCAGCAACTCCACCATGTTCTTGGCAGCCTCAGCAGCCGCGGCCTTGTTGTCGGTGGAGACGGTGGTCAGCGGGATGTCGGAGTCCACGCCGGAGTCGAAGGCGATGATCGGGATGTTCGCGGCCTGGATCTCGGCCAGGACGGGGCCTGCTGCGCCGGAGTCCAGGGCGGCGAAGCCGATGGCGGCCGGAGCCGACTGCAGGGCGGTGCGGAGCTGATCGAGCTGCTGGGTGACGGCCTGCTCGTTCTCCGGGCCGACGAACTCGACCTTGTAGTTGTATTCCTTGCCGGCCTCCTCCGCGCCCTGCTTGACGGCCTGCCAGAAGCGGTGCTGGAAGCCCTTGGAGACGAGGTAGATGGTCTGGGTGCCGTCGCCCATGGGGACGTCACCCTCGGCGGGAGCCGAGGACTCGGCGGGAGCCGACGACTCGGCGGGAGCCGAGCTGCTCTCTGCCGGGGCCGGCGCGGAGGAGGTGGTGGTGGACGAGGTGGAGCAGGCGGTGAGGCCCAGGACAAGCACTGACGACACTGCCAGTGCGGAGCGCAGCATGCGCATGGCGGTTTCCTTTCGGTTTCTGGGAGGACCGCCCTCCCGTGACGTGGATGAAGTTGTGGGTGGATCTAGACGGCGGAGGCGCGCTGACGGCGCAGAATGTCCGCGTAGACGGCGAGGAGGACGACGACGCCGGTCACGACGAGCTGCCACTGCTGGGCGACGCCCATCATCTGGAGGCCGACGGTCAGCGTCATCATGAGCAGGGCGCCCATCATGGTGCCGACGATGTTGGCGCGGCCACCGGAGAGCGAGGTGCCGCCGATGACCACGGCCGCGATGACCTGGAGCTCCATGCCCAGACCCTCAGCGGGCTGGACGAAGCCGAAGCGGCCGGAGTAGAGGATGGCGCCGAAGGCGGTGAACACGCCGGCGGTGACATAGACGAGCGCCTTCCAGAACTTCACGTTGATGCCCGACAGCCGGGTGGCCTCCTCGTTGGAGCCGATCGCCAGGGCGTAGCGCCCGAGCAGGGTCTTCCCGAGGATGACGGCGGCGATGATGCCCATGAAGACGAAGATGAGCGCCGCGTTGGACAGGAAGGGGATGATCCGCCCGTTGGAGATCAGCGAATAGTCCGGGTTGGCGATCTTGATGCTGGAGGCGTTGGAGATGATCAGCGACAACCCTCGGGTGACCATCATCATCGCGAGCGTGGCGATGAACGGCGGGATGTGGAGATACGCGATGAGGAGGCCGTTGACCAGGCCCATCGCCGCGCCCACCACGATGGTGAGGAGCAGGCCGATGCCCAGGGGGAGGTTCATGAACTCCGCGGACATGAACACGCCCGCCATGACGGCGGTGAACGTCATGCCGGTGCCCACCGACAGGTCGATGCCGCCGGTGGCAATCACGAACGTCGCCCCGAGCGCCATCGTGCCGATGGCGGCGGCCTGGAGCAGGATGTTGGGGATGACGACGCCGGCGTTGAAGTTGGGCGCGAAGATCATGAAGAAGACGAACACCACGATCAGCGCGGCGAAGACGAACACCTGCTGCAGCGACGATTTGAGGAACTGCTGCACCCGGGAGGGTTCGGCTGGTGCTGCCTTGGTGGCGGTGTCAGTGCTCACGCTGCGTGTCCTTTCAACTGAGCCATGCCGACGGTGGCGAGCTCCATGATGTTCTCCTGGGAGGCGTCCTCGTTGTCGAGGAAGCCGGTGATGTGCCCGTGTGCCATGACGGCGATGCGGTGCGACACGCGCAGCACCTCCGGCAGCTCGGACGAGATGACGATGATCGCCTTGCCCTGACCGGACAGTTGCTCGATGAGGTTGTAGATCTCCTCCTTGGCGCCGACGTCGATGCCGCGGGTGGGCTCGTCGAAGATCAGCACGTCACAGTTGCGCACGAGCCACTTCGCGATGACCACCTTCTGCTGGTTGCCGCCCGAGAGCTTTCCCAGCAGCTGATTCACGTTGGGGGTCTTGACGCGCAGCTTCTGCGAGTACTCGGTGCCGACAGTCTTGATCTTGCCGTCGAGGATGAAGCCGCCGATGTGGAAGTCCTTCATGGCCGCCATGGCCGTGTTGGCCTTGACGTCCTGATCCAGCAGGACCCCGAACTGCTTCCGGTCCTCGGAGAGGTAGCCGATGCCGGCGCGGACGGCGTCTGCCGCGGTGCGGATGTTCACCTTCTGGCCGTGCACGAAGATGTCTCCGCTGGTGCGTGGGTCCGCGCCGAAGACGGCACGAGCCACCTCGGTGCGCCCAGCGCCCATCAGCCCTGCGAACCCGAGCACCTCGCCCTTGCGGACCTCGAAGCCCACGTCCCGCACAAGTTTCTTGCTGTTGAGGCCTTCAACCTTGAGGACCACCTCGTCGGAGATCGGCTTGGTCCGGGGGCGGGCATCGCCCGAGACCTCGCGGCCCACCATCATCGAGATGATCTCGCGGATCTCGACCTCCTTGGTGACGACCGTTCCGATGAACTGGCCGTCACGGAGCACGGAGACCCGATCAGTGATCTCCTCGATCTCCGGCATGCGGTGCGAGATGTAGATCAGGCCCGTCTCCGGAGTGATGAAATCGCGGATCATGCCGAACAGCGCGTCGGTTTCGGCGAGCGTGAGGGCCGCCGTCGGCTCGTCCATGACCAGGATCCGCGAATCGTAGGAAAGGGCGCGCGCGATCTCGACCATCTGCTGGCGCGCGACGGAGAGGTCGCGGACATAGGTCTTGGGATTGAGGTTCATGCCGAGCCTGTCGATCAGCTCTGCGGCCTCACGGTTGAGCTTGGCGTCGTCGATGTAGCCGCCCTTGTGGCTGCCGGGGCGGCCGAGGAACAGGTTCTGGGCGACGGTGAGGTCAGGAACCATGTTGAGTTCCTGATGGATGATGCTGAGGCCAAGGTCACGGGCATGGTTGGTGTTGCGTACCTCCACCCGCTTGCCCTGCAGCCAGATTTCCGCCCCGGGGTCTGGGGTGTAGATGCCGGTGAGGATCTTCATCAGCGTGGACTTGCCGGCGCCGTTCTCGCCGCACAGGCCGAGCACCTCGCCCGCGTTGAGATCCAGGTGGACGTTGCTCAGCGCTTTCACGCCCGGGAACGTCTTCGAGACGTTCTTCAGCTCTAGAAGTTTGGTCACACGTACTCCTTCGTACCTGCCGGATCGGTTGGGCTCTCGCGCCCAGCCCGACGGATGCTAACGCTATCATTCCGCGATCCGAGGTGCCACCGTCGTTACCGAACTGTGACGAACGTATACCCATGGGGGTATACACTGTGCGTATGAAGCTACGCATGCCCCTCCTCGCCCTCCTCGTCGCCGTCGCCGCCCTGCTCGGGCTCAGCGGATGCTCCGACGCCGGCGCCGACGCCGCACGCACGGCAATCACCGACGGCGCCACGGTCATCGATGTGCGCACCCCCTCCGAGTACGCGGCCGGCAACATCGAAGGCGCGCTCAACATCGACGTCCAGGCCGCGGACTTCGCCGACCGCGTCGGAGAGCTCCCCAAGGACGACACCTACGTCGTGTACTGCCGCTCCGGCAACCGGTCCGCGGCCGCGATCGACATCATGGAGGACCTGGGCTTCACCAGCCTCATCGACGGCGGCGCCTACACCTCCCTGAAGTAGCCCCAGACCGAAAACGGCGTGTGGCCGGCCCCCGAAGGGACCGGCCACACGCCGTTCGAACCGTGGTTCAGCTCACTTGGCGCCCATGGTGGTGCCGGCGGAGCGGAGGTTCTCGCACGCCTCCACGATGCGGGCGGCCATGCCGGCCTCGGCCAGCTTGCCCCACGCGCGCGGGTCGTAGTGCTTCTTGTTGCCCACCTCGCCGTCGACCTTGAGGACGCCGTCGTAGTTGCTGAACATGTGACCGACGACGGGACGGGTGTACGCGTACTGCGTGTCCGTGTCCACGTTCATCTTGATGACGCCGAAGTCAACCGCGTCGGAGATCTCCTGTGCGGTGGAGCCGGAACCGCCGTGGAAGACCAGGTCGAACGGCTTGTCCTTGCCGTACTTGGCGCCGACGGCGTCCTGGATCTCCTTGAGCACCTCGGGACGCAGCTTGACCGCGCCCGGCTTGTACACACCGTGCACGTTGCCGAAGGTGAGGGCCGTCATGTAGCGACCCTTCTCGCCCAGGCCGAGCACCTCGATGGTGCGCATGCCGTCTTCGATGGTGGTGTAGAGCTTGTCGTTGATTTCGGCGGAGACGCCGTCCTCTTCGCCACCGACGACACCGACCTCGATCTCGAGGATGATGTTGGCGGCCTTGGTGAGGGCGAGCAGCTCGTCAGCGATCTGCAGGTTCTCCTCCATCGGCACGGCCGAGCCGTCCCACATGTGGGACTGGAACAGGGGGAGCTGTCCGTTCTTCACGCGCTCGGCCGAGATGGCCAGCAGCGGACGGACGAACGAGTCCAGCTTGTCCTTGGGGCAGTGGTCGGTGTGCAGCGCGATCTGGATGGGGTAGTTCTTCGCCACCTCCTGCGCGTACGCCGCGAGCGCAGCGGCGCCGGTGACCTTGTCCTTGATGGTGGACCCGGAGGCGTACTCGGCGCCGCCGGTCGAAACCTGGATGATGCCGTCAGAGCCAGCCTCCGCGAACCCCTGGATGGCCGCGGTCACCGTCGACGATGAGGTGATGTTGATAGCCGGGTAGGCGAACTTGTTCGCCTTGGCCCGATCGAGCATTTCGGCGTAGATCTCGGGAGTAGCAATGGGCATGGATGCCTCTTTTCTGAGTGAGACTTCGGGTCGCCCCAACCTTATCGCCTCAGGGTCCCGGGAGGGAGGGCGGGGTTAGCACTCAGGAGCGCTCAGCTCAGAGCACCCTGTCGAGCGCTGAGACGTCCAATCCGACGCGGCCGAGCGAGTAGGCCCGGGCAGCCGAGTCGATCACCGCCGGGCTGGCGTCGAAGAAGCTTGCGGGCACCTTGGCCACCGCGACACCATCGGCCTCCAGTACGACGGACGGCCCGGCACCGGAGAGTCCCCCGGTGAGCTTGAGGGCCGTGACACGATCCCACGGGACGGGCGGCGCAGGCGGAGTGACGAACTCGACGCCGTCGGGATCGAGATAGAACGCCACTCCGTCCTGGATGCGGCCAAGGTCACGCTTGGCGCGCTGCAGGCCGAACACCGAGACCACGATCCAGAAAGCCGACGATGCCACCCAGATCGCCACCATGGCGATGGTCCACTCCTGCGGCCAGTCGCGTCCGATGGTGAGGATGATCACGGCCAGGATGGCCAGCGAGATGACGGTGGAGATGATCCGCCAGCGGAGCGCACCGCGCTTCTGTGTCACGCGGGCCGCCGTCGGAAGGGGGGTCAGGCCCGCCGCGAAACGCTCTGGCTGCATGGTCGCCACAATAGCCCGCGGGTCAGCGAGGGCCGGCGTGCTGGAGGCTCCAGTGGTACATCGCGATGGCCGCGGCGGCGCCGGCGTTCATCGAGCGGGTCGATCCCCGCTGCGTGATCGCGACGAGGCGCTCGCACCCCGCGACCATCGCCTCGGTCAGGCCCGGGCCCTCGGAGCCGAAGACCAGGCAGCAGCGCTCTGGGAGCTGTGCGGTCTCGAGCGGCACCGACCCTGGAAGATTGTCGACCCCGATCGGGGTCACGCCCTGCTCGGCGAGGTGAGCCAACAGCGACGCCTCGTCCTCGTGGTGGACAACGTGCAGGTAGCGGTCGGTCACCATCGCTCCCCTGCGGTTCCACCGTCGCCTACCCACGATGTGCACCGCCGCGACATTGAAGGCGTTGGCCGTGCGGACGATGGAGCCGATGTTGAAGTCGTGCTCCCAGTTCTGGATTGCCACCTGCAGAGGCACCCGCGTCCGGTCGAGGTCCGCGACGATCGCCTCCATCCGCCAGTAGCGGTACCGGTCGATCACGTTGCGGCGGTCGCCCTCAGCGAGGAGCTCGGGATCCAGGCGCTCGTCGTCGGGCCAGGGCTGGGGGTGCGGGCCGACACCGACGGTGGGCGCCGTCGGGTCGTGGGGCTCGGCGTCGGTCACGGAGCGAAGCTTGTCCCACTCCGTCCTGAGAGGCAAGCGACGGGGACGCGACAGCGCCCCGGCCGATCGGCCGGGGCGCTGTGTGGGTGGATCAGGCGGCCTGCTGGATCGCGGAGATCTCAACCTCGATGGCGACCTTGTCCGAGACCAGGAAGCCGCCGGTCTCGAGGGCGGCGTTCCAGGTGAGACCGAAGTCAGAGCGCAGGATGTCGGTGGAGCCCTCGAAGCCCACGCGGACGTTGCCGAAGGGGTCCTTCGCCGCGCCCTGGTACTCCAGCGGGAGGGTGATGGAGCGCGTGGTGTCCTTGATGGTCAGGTCACCGGTCACCTCGACGACGTCGCCCTTGATCGCGAAGTCGGTGCCCTTGAAGGTCCAGGTGGGGTGGTTCTCGACGTCGAAGAAGTCGGCGGAGCGGATGTGGCCGTCGCGGTCGGCGTTGCGGGTGGTGACCGAGCCGGCGTCGATGGTGACGTCCAGCGTGCTGTTGGCCAGGTTCTCCGGGTCGACGGTGGCGGAGCCCTCGAAAGTCTCGAAGGAGCCGCGGACCTTGGTGACCATCGCGTGGCGGGTCACGAAGGAGAAAGTGCTGTGCGAGGCGTCGAGGATGTAGGTGCCGTTGAGTTCGTTGAGGGCCATGAGGTGTTCCTTTCGTGGGCTGTTGGTACAACCTTAAATGACTGTTGTTGAAATGTCAACCAGTTCAGAGATTCATCACACCCGAGTCCATTTCGACGCCGCCGCGGGCGCTTCGCGCCGCGGCGGGCTCAACCAGCGAGGATCCTTCCCCTGGGCATGCGCGAGGCCCGCCCCCACGCATGGGAGCGGGCCTCGGCGCGCAGGTCAGCTGGAGAACGGGGGACGGTAGCCGCCCTCGCCCTGCGTGGGATTCTGCGACGGCGGGGGCACCGCCGGCTGGGCCGGGGGCTGGTCCTGGGCGCGCTGCGGCGGCTGGTAGGGCTGGGCCACGTCGTCGTACCTGGGCGCCTGGATCTGCTGCTGCGGCTCAGGTGAGGCGGTGGGACGCTGCGAGATCTCTCCGAAGTTCACGTCGGGGGCCTGGCGCACGATCGGGTCGTTGACCTCGAAGTAGGTGGCCTTCTCGAACTTCGCGAAGCCGGCGATGATGTTGCTCGGGACCGATTCGATGCGCGTGTTGTAATCACGCACGTTGGCGTTGTAGAAGCGGCGCGAGGCGGCGATCCGGTCCTCGGTATCGGTCAGTTCGCGCTGCAGCTCGAGGAAGTTGGTGTTGGACTTCAGATCCGGGTAGGCCTCGACCGAGACCAGCAGGTTGTGCACGGCCTGCGTCAGCTCGGACTCGACGGCGGCGCGCTGCTCGCTCGGCTGCCCGTGGCTCTGCTGGGAGAGGGATCGGGCGGTGTTGCGCAGGGCGGTGATCTGCTCGAGCGTGTTGCGCTCGTGCGCGGCGTAGCCGCGGACGGTCTCGACCAGGTTGGGGATCAGCTCGTAGCGGCGGTTGAGCTCAACATCGATCTGGCGCCACGACTCCTGGATCAGGTTGCGGCTACGGACGAAGCCGTTGTAGGCGCTCACGCCCCAGCCCACCACGGCGAGAGCGACGACGACCAGGACGATGAGGATGATCAGGATGATGTCCACGGGGGTCTCCTTCTAACAGTCGTCTTCACGGTAGCGCAGCCGAGGATTCACCCGCAGCAACACCAGAGGCCCACTACTGCTGGTGATGGGCGTCCAGGAACTGGTACACCTCGGTGTCGTCGACGCCTGGGAAGGTGCCGGGAGGCAGCGCGGCCAGCAGGTGGGCGTGGGTGCGGGCGCTCGGCCAGGAGTGCCCCGACCACCTCGTCGCCAGGTCCTCGGGGGCGCGCCTGCAGCAGGAGGGGTCCGGGCACCTGGACACGGAGTGCTCCCTCGTGTCGCGGCCGCGGAACCACTTCGAGTCCCGGTACCGCACCCCGATCCCCGTGGAGAACAGACCCGAGCCGGTCTGTTCGACCCGCGCGGTGCACCAGAAGGTGCCCGTGGGCGTGTCCGTGTACTGGTTGAAGGCGTTGAACTTGTCCGCGACATCGAACACCTCGCGAGAGGTCCAGTACCTGCAGGCGGGCTGACCCTCGATGGCGCCGAGATTGTCGCGGGGGAACGCCACTCCGTCGTTCTCGTAGGCCTTGTAGATGATCCCCGACTCGTGGACTCGCTGGAAGTGCACTGGGATCCCGAGGTGCTTCGTCGCCAGGTTGGTGAACCGGTGCGCGGCCGCCTCGTAGCTGACGGCGAAGGAATCCCGCAGGTCCTCCAGCGCCAGCTCCCGGCGCGCCTTCGCCTTCTGGAGGAACTCGACGGCGGGTCCCTCCGGGAGCAGGAGGGCCGCGGCGAAGTAGTTGGTCTCGATGCGTTGACGGAGGAAATCGCCGTAGTTGGCCGGCGGCGCGTGGTCCAGGATGTGATGGCCGAGCGCCTGCAGGAGGACCGATCGGGGGTCGTACTCCCTGGACCAGGCCGCGGCCAGATAGATGCGTTTGTTCTTCAGGTCCATCACCGAGCGCGTGGAATGCGGCAGGTCCCCCACGTGGTGCAGCGTGAAGCCGAGGTGCGTCGTGATCTCACCGATGAGGTGCTGAGAGAGGGGGCCGGAGACATAGCCGCACCGCTTCAGCAGGGCGGCGGCCTGTTCCTCGATGGCACCGAAGTAGTTGTCGCGCCCCCGCATCTCGTCGCGGAGCTGCGCGTTCGCCCGCCGCGCCTCCTCAGGCGTGGCCATCCGTTCCGCGGCGTCGTGGGCGAGCTCCCGGTGCAGGGCGACGAGCGCCTCGAGCACGTCGAGGGGCATCCGGGGCGAGATCCGCACCACGGGCAACCCCTTGGCCCGGGCCAGCGGGGACCGCATCAGGCGCTCCAGCTCGATTTCGAGCTGCGCCCGGCGGCTGGGCACGGGTGCGGTCAGGTCATCCAGGGTCGCCCCGTAGACCCGGGCCAGCGTCTGGAGCTGCGAAAGGCGGGCCTCGCGCTTGCCGTTCTCCATGAGCGACAGCTGGGAGGCGGCCAGCCCGGACTCCTCCGATACCTGCGACAGGGTGAGGCCGCGCTCCTTGCGGAGGTGGCGGAGCCGTCGTCCCAGTGAAAACGGGTCGAAAGGCCCCTCGAGGTCTGGGGCTCGCACGGGTCCAGCGTCGTCGACTGGCATGAAATTGATGCTAACGGAATTTCTGCGTTTCTTCACCAGGAATTTCTGACCAAATGCTGGCAGATCCGCCCAGGATGGTGACATCGCACCGCACGAGGCAGCAGAGAAGCCGCCACCACCGGAAGGAAATCCCATGAACGACCCGATGTCCGCAGAGCTCCTGAAGTACGACTGGAAGATCAACCCCCGCTGGACCCACGTCCAGCGCGACTACACAGCCGACGACGTGGTCCGCCTCCGCGGCCGCGTCCAGGAGGAGCACACCCTGGCACGGCGCGGCGCCGAGAAGCTCTGGGAGCAGCTGCACAGCGAGGACTTCGTCAATGCGCTGGGCGCGCTGACCGGCAACCAGGCCGTTCAGCAGGTCAAGGCCGGCCTCAAGGCCATCTACCTCTCCGGCTGGCAGGTGGCCGCCGACGCCAACCTCTCCGGGCACACCTACCCGGACCAGTCGCTGTACCCGGCCAACTCGGTGCCCCAGGTGGTCCGGCGGATCAACAACGCGCTGCTGCGCGCGGACCAGATCGAGCACGCCGAGGGCATCCGCACGGTCGAGGACTGGCTGGTCCCCATCGTCGCCGACGCCGAGGCCGGCTTCGGCGGGAGCCTCAACGCCTACGAGCTGATGAAGTCCATGATCTCCTCCGGCGCGGCCGGCGTGCACTGGGAGGATCAGCTGGCGGCGGAGAAGAAGTGCGGCCACCTCGGCGGCAAGGTGCTCATCCCCACCCAGCAGCACGAGCGCACCCTCAACGCGGCCCGGTTGGCGGCTGATGTCGCGGGCGTGCCGACGGTGATCATCGCCCGCACGGACGCCGAGGCCGCCACCCTGATCACCTCCGACGTCGACGAGCGCGATCAGGAGTTCATCACCGGCGAGCGCACCAGCGAAGGCTTCTACAAGGTGCGCCCCGGCATGGAGCCGAGCATCGCCCGCGGCAAGGCCTACGCAAAGTACGCCGACCTGCTCTGGATGGAGACCGGCGTCCCGGACCTGGCCGCCGCCAAGGAGTTCGCAGAGGCCATCAAGGCTGAGCACCCTGACCAGATGCTGGCCTACAACTGCTCGCCGTCGTTCAACTGGAGGAAGCACCTCGACGACGACACCATCGCGAAGTTCCAGCGCGAGCTGGGCGCCATGGGCTACGCCTTCCAGTTCATCACCCTGGCCGGGTTCCACGCCCTCAACTACTCCATGTTCGATCTGGCTGAGGGCTACGCCACCCGCCAGATGAGCGCCTACGTGGAGCTGCAGGAGCGCGAGTTCGCCGCCGAGGCACGCGGCTACACCGCCACCCGTCACCAGCGGGAGGTCGGCACCGGCTACTTCGACGCCATCGCCGCCGCGATCAACCCCTCCAGCTCCACCACCGCCCTCGAGGACTCCACCGAGTCCGCGCAGTTCTGACCCCACCTCGCACTCAAGCAAGGAGCACTCCCATGACGATGACACTCACCGCCCCCACCCAGCCCCACCCCCCGTCGGAGACCCACGCCCCCGTCGGGCGCCTGTGGGTGGACCGGACGCTCGTGGACTTCCTGGACCGCGAGGCACTGCCCGTGGCCGGGGTGGACCGCGAGCGGTTCTGGGCCGGCTTCGAGCGCGTCTTCGGGGAGTTCTCCGAGCGCAACCGCGGCCTCCTCGATGAGCGGGACCGGATGCAGGGCGCCATCGACGCCTTCCATCGCGCCACCCCCGGCACCCCGTATGCGCCGCACTACCGGGCGCTGCTGCGGGAGATCGGGTACCTGCTCGACGAGCCCACCGGGGTCCGGGCCCGCACCACGAACGTGGACGCGGAGATCGCGGAGATGGCGGGCCCGCAGTTGGTGGTCCCGGTCACCAACCGCAGGTTCGCGATCAACGCCGCCAACGCCCGGTGGGGCTCGCTGTATGACGCGCTGTACGGCACCGACGCCATCAGCGACGACGGAGGGGCGGGCCGGGGGGCCAGGTACAACCCGGCGCGCGGCCAGCGGGTCATCGCGTGGGCTAGGGAGTTCCTGGACCGCGCGGCCCCCCTGGCCTCGGGCTCCCACAGCGAGGTGGTGAGCTACGGGGCGGGGAAGGAGCTGCGGGCGACGCTCGGCTCGGGCGAGACCGTCGGGCTGGCGACGCCGTGGGCGTACGTGGGCTGCCGCGGTCCGGCGGAGTCGCCGTCGGCCATCCTGATCGAGAACAACGGCCTCCACATCGAGCTTCGGATCGACCCCACCGGGCCGATCGGCCGCTCAGACCTGGCTGGGATCGACGACATCGTCCTGGAGTCCGCCGTCACCGCGATCATGGACTTCGAGGACTCGGTGTCCACCGTCGACGGCCCCGACAAGGCGATCGGCTACCGCACCTGGCTCGAGCTCAACGCAGGCACCGCCTCGGAGGAGATGGAGAAGGGCGGGCACTCGTTCCTCCGGACCCTGGCCGACGACCGCACCTTCACCCGGGCCGACGGCGGGGAGCTCACCCTGCACGGGCGGGCGCTGATGCTGTGCCGCAACGTGGGGCACCTGATGACCACACCCGCCGTCCTCGACTCCGAGGGCCGCGAGCTCCCCGAGGGCATCCTCGACGCACTGGTCACCAGCCTGTGCGCCATCCCGGGGCTGTCGTCGCACAACCCGCGGCGCAACTCACGCACGGGATCGATCTACATCGTCAAGCCCAAGCAGCACGGGCCGGCCGAGGTGGCCTTCACCAGCGACCTGTTCGCCGCCGTCGAGGACGTGCTGGGCCTGCCCCGCACCACGCTGAAGATGGGGATCATGGACGAGGAGCGGCGCACCACCCTCAACCTCGCGGCCTGCATTGCGGAGGCGGCGGACCGGATCATCTTCATCAACACCGGCTTCCTGGACCGCACCGGCGACGAGATCCACACTTCGATGGAGGCCGGGCCAATGATCCGCAAGGCGGAGATGAAGCAGGCCGCCTGGATGCAGGCCTACGAGGACTGGAACGTCGACGTCGGCATCGCCTGCGGCCTGCCGGGCCGGGCGCAGATCGGCAAGGGCATGTGGGCGAAGACGGACCTGATGGCGGACATGGTGGCCGAGAAGATCGCTCATCCCTCCTCGGGGGCGACCACCGCGTGGGTCCCCTCCCCGACCGCCGCGACACTGCACGCCACCCACTACCACCGCGTCGACGCGCGGGGGCGGCTGGACGAGATCGCGGAGCGTGGGCGGCGGGCGTCGCTGGATCAGCTGCTCGAGATCCCACTGGCGCCCAGCACCCGGTGGACCGCCGAGGAGCGGCAGCAGGAGGTGGACAACTCGTGCCAGTCCATCCTGGGCTACGTCGTCCGCTGGATCGACCAGGGCGTCGGGTGCTCGAAGGTGCCCGACATCACCGACACCTCGCTCATGGAGGACCGGGCCACCTGCCGGATCAGCTCCCAGATGCTGGCTAACTGGATCCGGCACGGCATCGTCACCGAGGGGTTCGTCGTCGAGGCGCTGAAGCGGATGGCGCGGGTGGTCGACGCCCAGAACGCCGACGATCCGGCCTACCGGCCGATGTCGCCGGGTGTCGCGGGCGGAGGGGCGTTCGAGGACTCGATCGCGTGGTGCGCGGCGAGGGACCTGGTGATCCAGGGCGCGTGGTCGCCGTCGGGCTACACCGAGCCGATCCTCCACGCGCGGCGCCGCGAGTACAAGGCGCGATACGGGCTCGGCTGAGGCCATCCGATCCCTGAGCTGAGGGAGCGACGGCTCAGAGGCCGAGGTCCGCCAGATCCACCGCGTAGCGGTACTCCAGACCGGCGTCGCCGACCTTCTCGGCGGCGCCGGTCCCACGGTCCACCACCACTGCCACCGCGACCACCTCGCCCCCGGCCTCGCGCACGGCCTCGACGGCGGTGAGGGCCGAGCCCCCCGTCGTGGAGGTGTCCTCGACCACGAGCACGCGGCGACCCGCCACCTCGGTGCCCTCGATCCGGCGCTGCATTCCGTGCCCCTTGGCGGACTTGCGCACGACGAAGGCGTCGAGCCGGCCCCCCTCGGCGGCCTTGGCGTGCAGCATGGCGGTGGCGACGGGGTCGGCGCCAAGCGTGAGCCCGCCGACGGCGTCGAAGTCCAGGTCCGCGACCAGCTCGTTCATCACGCGTCCCACCAGGGGCGAGGCGGCGCCGTCGAGGGTGACGCGGCGCATGTCGATGTAGTAGTCGGCCTCTTTGCCGGACGCCAGCGTGACCTTGCCGTGCACGACGGCGAGGGCCTTGATGTGTCCGATGAGTTCGCTGCGGTCTGTCATTTCATCTCCGTTGTGTCCAGGACGCCGAAACCGACGGCGCGGTCCGGGGTGTCGATGAGGTCTTCGTGGGTGGTCAGGGTGAGGATGGCCTCGGTGGGCGCGAGGTCGGGTTTCCCGGGGACGGGCTCGAGGACCCAGGAGTCGTCGCGGTGGACGGTCAACTGGGAGGGCGGGAGCGTGATCCGGTAGGTGTAGATGGCGAGGGCCGTCTCGATGACCACCTCGTCGTCCACCTCGAGGCTGAGCAGGTCCGCGAAGGGCGCGCCGTGCGTGAGCATGAGCCCGGCGAGCGCGACATTGCCGACCTGCCCCGGGAGCGCCGTCGACGGGTACCAGCCGACGGCCTCTGTGAGCAGGTCTTCGTCCACTCCTGCGGCGATCGGCCATTCGAGGTTCTGTCCCGGGAGGCGCAGGATCCAGGCCAGTTCCCCAGGGGCGGGGGCCAATTCCGCGGGGAGTTCACCCTCCTCGGCGGGTGGCGTAGGTGTCGCGGTGGCCCACTGCTCGCGGAGTTGGGCCACGCTCTCGGCGGCGGCGCTCCGGGCGAGCCACGTGGTGCCGAAGACCTGCCAGCCGAGGAATCCGCTGACGGCGAGTGTCGCGGAGAGGAGGACGAGCCCGACGACCGCCAGTGGCGACACGCGACGCCGCGGCTCGGCGCCGCGGGACGGCTGCTCAGGCCCTGCCTGGTCCGACTCGGGCTCGACGGCACGGGATGGGCTGACGGGCTTGCCCGAGCCGTCTCGCTCAGCAGCGACCGCAGGCTCGTCACCCTCGCCCTCGCCGGCGGCCCGCTTCGCTTCCATGCGCGCCATTCTTCCCTAACCGGCCCGCCGTGGTGGTCCCGCTCCCAGGCGCCAACCACATCGAGCGATTCAAGGCCGCCGCACGGTAGAGGCCAGGAGTCAGGCGCGACGGCCGCGGAAGCGGGACGCGAGTTCGAGGCTTCACGCTCAGGAGGAGGTGGGGTGACCGGCACTGGGGTCCCGTCTCCGCGCTTGGGCGCCTCGGGCCGAGGGGAGAGCGGTGAGGGTAGCGCCCGTCACCCCTCCGCGACACCCGCGGAGTCGAACGTCGCCATCTCCCGCAGGATGCGCGCGGCCGCCTGGACCGTCGGCAACGCCAGCGCGGCGCCGGTGCCCTCGCCGAGGCGGAGATCCAGGTCCACGAGCGGCTGCAGGTCCAGCCACGTGAGCGCCGCCTTGATGCCGGGCTCGACGCCCGCGTGACCCGCGATCAGGTATCCGGTCACCGCCTCGTCGAAACCCGCCGCGACACACGCCGCCGATGCCGCGATCACCCCGTCGATGATCACCGGCACCCGGCGCGCCGCCGCGCCGAGGATGAAGCCCGCCAGGGCTGCGTGCTCGAGCCCGCCGACTGCGGCCAGGACCCCCAGCGGGTCCGCGGGGTCCGGGCGGTGCAGGGCCAACGCGCCCTCGATCACGGCGATCTTCCTGCTCAGCATGTCGTCGCCGGCGCCGGCCCCGCGGCCCGTCACGGAGGTCACGGGAAGGCCCGAGAACGCGGCGATCAGCGCGCTGGCGGGCGTGGTGTTCCCGATGCCCATCTCGCCGGTGAGGAGGATGTCGGCGCCGCCGTCGATGGCCTCGTTGGCCGCCTCGATGCCCACCTCGAGGGCCGCCCGGGCCTCATCGAGCGTGAGGGCCGGCTCGACGGAGAAGTCGCGGGTCCCGGACCGGACCTTGCGGGCGCGGATCCCGGGGTGCTCCGGCACCTCCACCGCGACACCCACATCCGTGACCCACACGTCGGCCCCCACCTGGCGGGCGATGGCGTTGATGGCCGCGCCGCCCGAGGCGATGTTGAGCGCCATCTGGACCGTGACCTCCTGCGGCCAGGGGCTGATGCCCTGCACGCAGACGCCGTGGTCGCCGGCGAACAGGCCGATGACGGCGTGCTCGGGCAGCGGGGGCGGGCAGGCGTCGGCGATGGCCGCGAGCCGGTTGCCGATCTCCTCCAGCCGGCCGAGGCTCCCGGCGGGCTTGGTGAGGGTCAACTGCCTGGCGCGGGCCGCCGCCAAGGCGTCGGCGGAGGCGGGGCGGAGGGCGGCGAGGGTGTCGTCGAGGAGGGTCATGGCGTCCTTGTCTTCGATGGTTGGATGGGCTGGTGATTCTGATCCTTGGTGGCACCGCGGAGGGCTGACGGCTGGCCGAGGTGTTGGTGGGACGCGATGCGGTGCTCTCGTTGGCCGGCCGGACCCGCGCCCCCCCCTCGTGGCGGGAGAGGTGCGGATCGGAGGCTTCGGAGGGGTCGACGTGCTGGTGACCAAGGACGCCCGCGGCCCGCACACCGACGCGAAACTGGCTGTGGCCGCCGAGCGGGGCGCCGCCGTCGTGATGATCCGGCGTCCTGCGTCGCCCTTGGGGGTGCCCGAGGTAGCCGATGTCGCGGCCGCCCTGGCCTGGCTGGGCTGACGTCACAGCCGGCCGTTGAGGGCGGAGAAGGCTGCGGCCAACCGACGGTGGACGTCGGGGGTGCGAACGGCGAACCGCAGCCAGGTGGGGCCGAGGCCGGGGAACGTCTCTCCGCGCCGCACGGCGAATCCGCGTTCGGCAAGCGGCTCCCGCAGCGACATCGGCGACAGCGCCGAGGCGTCGGCCAGCACAAATGGCGCGTGACCATGGACGACGGCAAGTCCCGCGTCCGTGAGGCGCGCGGCGAGATCCGCTCTGGCCCGTGCGGCCTCCTCCGCGAGGCGGGAGGCCTCGGCGGAGGCGCGCGGGGAGGTGCAGGCCACGGACGCGCGAATCGCGGGTGTGGACACCGACCACGGCGGTTGCTGGGCAGCCAGGAGCGCGATGAGGGCCGGGTCGCCGATCACGTAACCCACCCGCAGGCCTGCTAGCCCCCAGGTCTTCGTGAGCGAGCGCAGCACGAGGCGCCCCGGCATCGTGGGCGCGATGAGGGTCTCGGTTTCGCCAGGGATCGCGTCCATGAAGGCCTCGTCGACGACGAGAATCCCGGCCGGGAGCGCGGCGAGGTCCGCCGCGAGGTGGAGGACGCCGGTGGGGTTGGTGGGGTTGCCGACGATGATCAGGTCCGCCGCCGGAACCTGGGAGGGGACGAGCCGGAAGCCGGTGTCGGGCCGGAGCAGGTGGCGGCGGGGGTCGCGGCCGGCGGCCCGCAGCGCCGCCTCAGGCTCGGTGAACTGCGGGTGGACGACCAGCGCGTCGCCGGGGAGGGCGCGGGCGATGAGGGTGAACGCCTCGGCGGCGCCGGCGACCGGGAGCACCATGGCGGGGTCGACGCCGTGGTGGGCGGCGATGGCGTCGCGGGCGGGGCGGGGGTCGGGGTAGGCGGCGAGATCGCCGTCGCCGAAGATCTCCTCTGCCAGCCAGGTGGGTGTCGCGGGGACCCGGACGTTGACGGCGAGGTCGACGAGGCCGGGGGCGAGGTCGCGGTCGCCGTGGTGCAGGAGGTCCACGGTGCCGGGCACGAGCCGGGTCGGGTCGGGGGTGCGCGGTTGCTGTTCCTCCAGGCAGGGTCTCGGCCCCCTCAGGGGGTCGGGATCCGATCTGGAGGAACGCTGGCCGCGCGGGTGGGTCGAGCCTGCCTCGGGATCGTCCAGCTCCGCCGTCTCCCCCCGCTCCCTGAGGAGCCCCGGCACCGAAGGCACCTCCGGCGCCCCCACCCGCTCCCTGAGGAGCCCCGGCACCGAAGGCACCTCCGGCGCCCCCACCCGCTCCCTGAGGAGCCCCGGCACCGAAGGCACCTCCGGCGCCCCCACCCGCTCCCTGAGGAGCCCCGGCGCCGAAGGCGCCTCGGGCGTCTCGAAGGGTTGTGACCCAGGTCCCCACGCAGGCTTGGGTTCTCGACCCTTCGAGACGGTCCCCGCCGCTTCGCGGGCGGACCTCCTCAGGGAGCGAAGAGAGACGGCCGCTTCTACTCGCTCCTGGGCATGTGCTGCGTCGGCGAAGCGCTGGGCCAACTGTGGGTGGCCGGCCCAGTGGACGTGCAGGTACGACGCGTGGAGGGTCTCCCCCGCGACACCGTCATCCCTGCCGTCCAACAGCCAGGCCGGCCCGACAGCTGCGGTCTCGCCCGCGGCCGCATCCAGACTCACCGTCGTGCGGTGGAACTCGTGCCCCGTCACCTCCTCGTCGGGGCGGCCGAGCAACGTGTCCCGCGACGACACCGCGACCCTGTAGCCCATCGTCAATCGCGGCCCCATCGTCGCGTCC
Source organism: Tessaracoccus luoxuelianae (assembly GCF_054483915.1). Lineage (NCBI taxonomy): Bacteria > Bacillati > Actinomycetota > Actinomycetes > Propionibacteriales > Propionibacteriaceae > Tessaracoccus > Tessaracoccus luoxuelianae. The sequence goes on from NZ_CM137013.1 coordinate 3,144,461, forward strand.
GCCTCGACGGCGCCCACCATCCCGCGACCGTCCAGGCTCCGGCACAGGTACAGCAGCCCGGCGCACTCCGCGACCGTCGGCAGCCCGCCCGCGACAGCAGCCCGGATCTCCCCCGTCAACGGCGAATTCGACGCCAACTCCCCCGCGTACACCTCCGGGAACCCGCCGCCGAGCCACAGCCCGGCCGTCCCCTCCGGCAGCGCGGAATCCACGAGCGGGTCGAACTCCACCACCCGGCACCCCGCCGCCTCCAACAGTTCGTCGGTCTCCGGATAGCGGAACGTGAACGCCCGTCCCCCGGCCACGGCCACCACCGGCCGCCGGTCCGACGGCGGCGACACCTCCCGCGCCGGATCCCACGGGGCGACGTCCAGCTCCGGCGCCCCAACGGCCACCGCCAGCAGCGCCTCCACATCAACGTGCTCGGCCACCACCTCGCCCATCGCCGCGACCCTCGAGTCGTCGCGTTCGGCCACCGGCACCAGGCCCAGGTGTCGCGACGGCGCCTCGATGTCCAACGCCCTCGGCAGCACCCCCAGCACCGGCAGCCCCACCTCCTCGACGGCGGCGCGAGCCTCCGCGGCGTGCCGAACGCTCCCCACCTGGTTGAGGATCACCCCCGCCACGCGCACGCGGGGGTCGAACCGCGCCATGCCCAGCGCCACCGCGCCGACGCTCCGCGAGGTGTGCCGCGCGTCGATCACGAGCACCACCGGAGAGTCCAGCAGCCGCGCCACGTGCGCCGTCGACCCGAATCCGCCGGTGCCGAGGCGCCCGTCGAACAGCCCCATCACGCCCTCGATCACCGCGACATCCGCCCCCACCGCACCGTGCGCGAACAGGGGCCCCATCCGCGCCTCGCCGCACAGGAACGGATCGAGGTTCCGGCCCGGCCGGCCGGTGGCGAGGCCGTGGTAGCCGGGGTCGATGTAGTCCGGCCCCACCTTGAACGGCGCCACCTCCAGCCCGCGCGCCCGCAACGCGGCCATCAGCCCCGTCGCCACCGTCGTCTTCCCCTGCCCCGACGACGGCGCCGCGATCACCAGCCGGCTCACCATTCGATGCCCGCCTGACCGCGCTGGCCCTGCTGGAAGGGGTGCTTGACGAGGGCCATCTCCGTGACGAGGCACCGCGACGATCGGCCGCTGCCGCAGGTCGCGCGTGTGGGCGCGCTCAACGCGACCCCTCCACCACGTACGCCCAACTCACCACTGCGCGCGCGGGCGTCCACCCCAACAGGCGGCCGATGGGTGCGGCGTGCTCGTGGTGCAGCCGGGCGAGCTGCCCGCCCCACCGTCGGTACGCCGCGACACACACCTCCTCGGCCTCCACCGTCACCCCGTGCACGACGAGCCGGCCCCCCACCGGAAGCGCATCAACCGCCCGCTCCAGCAACGAGGCAGTCGCTCCCCCGCCGATGAACACCGCGTCGGGCCGGGGCAGGCCATCCACCGCCTCCGCGACACCGGCCTCCACCAGCCGAACCGCCCCCGCGGGCGCCAGCCGGGCCGAGTTCGCCGCGACCCTCGCCGCCCGCTCCGGCACCCGTTCGACGGCGACCGCCCGGGCCCCGTCGGCCGCCCGGCACCACTCGATAGCCACCGAGCCGGCTCCCGCGCCGAGGTCCCACAGCAACTCGCCTGCCAGCGGCCGCAGCAGCGCCAACGCGGACGCGCGGATGTGTCGCTTGGTGATGAGCCCGTCGTGTTCGAAGACGTCGTCCGGGAGGCCGGGGGTGCGGCCGAGCAGGGCGCCGTCGGGGTCGATGATCATTGGCGGATTCCATCCGGAAGGAGAGCGAGTACCTGGTCGAGGTCGCGCGGCGCGCCGGCGAGCCCCAGGCGGGCCGCGAGCTCCAGGGGCCAGGGGCGGCGCAGCTGGGCGGCGCGGAGCAGTACCTCGTCTCCGAGCAGCGACGGCGGCCCCTGCGTCACGTGACCATCCAGCACCACGGCCACGTCGTCGGCCCAGGCCAGGGCGAGGTCGACGTCGTGGGTGGCCAACACGATCCCCGCGTCCAGACCGGACAGCGTGGCCAGCAGGTCGGCGACCCCTGCGGGATCGAGCCCGGCCGTCGGCTCGTCGAGCAGCAGCAGGTCTGGCCGCATCGCCACCGCCCCCGCCAGCGCCACGCGCTTGCGTTCGCCGAAGCTCAGCTGGTGCGTGGGGCGGGCGGCGAGGTGGGCGATGCCGAGCAGCGCGAGAGCCTCATTGGTGCGGGCGCGGGCGTCGTCGTCGCTGAGTCCGAGGTTGAGCGGGCCGAAGGAGACGTCCTGGGTGACATCGGCGGAGAAAAGCTGGTCGTCCGGGTCCTGCAGCACCAACTGGACGCGGCGGCGGTGCGCCCGCAGCGCGGCCCGCGTGTGGGTGAGCGGCTGCCCGTCGAGGGTGACCCGGCCGTCGGCGGCAGGCAGGGCCCCGGCCAGGCACTGCAGAAGTGTGGTCTTGCCCGAACCGTTGGCGCCGAGGAGCGCCACCCGCCGCCCCGACGCGGCGGAGAGGTTCGCCCCCGTCAACACGGCCGAGCCGCCCGGATACCCGACGACGACCCCCTCGGCCCGGAGCATCACGCCACCGCCCAGCAGGCCAGCCAGATGCCGGCGACGAGGGCGGCCCCCGCAGCCGGGGCCCAGGGGCGGGTGCGGCCCACGGGCCGTAGCGTCGGCAGCGCATCCTCATAGCCGCGCAACTCCAGGCCCGCCTGCAGCCGGGTGGCGCGGCGCCAACTCATCAGCAGGACGGTGCCGATGCCGTCGACGGCGGCCTGGAACCGACGACTGAAGGGCGCGTCGCCCCCGAGACGGGCGGCCTGCGCGGCCTGCAGCGCCAGCGCGCTGCTGAGCAGCACGAACAGCAGCCGGTACATCAGTGCGGCGATCTCCAGCAGCGGGCCGGGGAGGCCGCGGCGATGCAGCCAGCCCAGCACGTCACTCATCGGCGTGGTAGTGGCCAGCAGCAGGACGGCCAGGGTCCCCGCGACGCCGTGCGCGAGCATCTCCGCCGCCCGGAGCCCGCCGTCGGCGGTGATGCGCAGCCCGTCGCCCACCTCGACCGCGAGCGGCAACGCCCCCACCACGAGGAATGCCAGCGGAGGCAGCGCGACGGCGGCCACCAGACCCGGCCGGATGCGGGCCGGTCCTAGCATGAGGATCAGCGACGCCCCCGCCACCAGCAGGGTCCCGGGCCAGGCCGGCGTCAGCAGAGCGGTCAGCACCAGAGCGACGGCGAGCCCCACCTTGTGCCCCACAGGGATCGCCCGCCAGGGCCCTGCCCAGGCGGCGTCGTCGACGGCGGTGACGTGGATGCTCACGGGCGTGCGCCGGACGTCGAATGACGGGTGAGGTGGCGGTCGCTGCCGCGCATCGCGCCCCGAGTGTGACTCCCGTGGGTGAACTCAACCCAGGAATTCACACTCGGACGACGGGCCACCCCGGCAACCGTCGCGAGTTCCCTCATGACGCGCGCCGAGCCGTCAACCGGCCGAGGACGAAGCCCAGCAGGATGCCGCCCAGGCCCGCCTGGAGGGCGAAGAGTCCAGACTCGAGCTCCGCGCTCTCGGGCGCGAACAGCGGCTCGAGCCACGGCACGCCGCCGGTCAGGTCCCCCGCGGCGGCGTCGCTGCCCAGGAACTCCGCCCCCGTGGGGGCCAGCGCCAGGCTGCCGAGGTACACCCCCATGACGGCGACCACGAGCGCCACCCCGATCCACACGTCGCGACGGCTAAACACCGGCGTCCTCCTTGAGCAGACCCAGCCGGGCCAACTCCGGGCGCGCCGCACGCGTCAGGAACCCGACCAGCAGCACACCCAGCAGCCCCTCGGCGACGGCCAGCGGGACCTGCGTGACCGCGAACAGCGCGAGGAACTTCACCAGCGCGCCCCCCAGCCCGCTCACCGGGTCCGGATACGCCAGCGCCAGCTGCACCGACGTCACGGCGTACGTGGCGACGTTCGCCACCGCCATCGCCAGGAACACCGACGCCCACAGCGGGGCCGACAGCCGCGCCGTCGCCCAGTAGATCCCGTACGCCGCCCACGGCCCGACGATTGCCATCGAGAACACGTTCGCCCCGAGCGTCGTCAGCCCGCCGTGGGCGAGCAGCGTCGCCTGGAACAGCAGCACCAGCGTGCCGAGGAACGCCATCACCGGCGGCCTGAGCAGCACCGCCCCCAGGCCTGTCCCCGTCGGATGCGACGAGCTTCCGGTGATCGACGGCAGCTTCAGGGCGCTGACCACCAGCGTGAACGCCCCCGCGGCGGCGAGGATCAGCTTGCGTTCCGGGTGCTCGCGCACCGTGGTGAGCACGGCGCGGGCACCGTGGACGACGAACGGGGTGGACGCAGCCAGCCAGGCCGCGCAGTGCAACGGGGGAAGCATCCCCTCGGCGATGTGCATCGCTCTCTCAGGTCCCTTCGCCCGGGATGACGCGCCCCAGGCAGTCGGCCGTGAGGGTCCAGTTCCTGACTTCCCGCCCGACGGCGGTCCACAGTGGCGCGACCGTGCCGGCTCGTTCCGGCTTCCTGGTCCCCTCGCGGTGTGAATGTGTGGGGCCAGTCAACCAGAGCCCTGCGTCCCCCGCTATTGCGGGGTCCACTACGGTGAACGGCGTGCGCTACGACTACCTGACCGACGGCTCCGACATCTACCGCGAATCCTTCCGGATCATCCGCGAGGAGACCGATCTCACCCGCTTCCCCGACGACGTGGCCCGCGTCGTCGTGCGGATGGTGCACGCGGCCGGCGCCCCGGACGTCGCCGACGACGTGGCCTTCACTCCCGGCGTCGTGGCCGCCGCCAACGCCGCGCTGCGGGCCGGAGCACCGATCCTCTGCGATTCCTCCATGGTGGCCACCGGCATCATCGCCTCCCGCCTCCCCCGCGACAACGACGTCGTCTGCCACATCAAGGACCCCGGCCTCGCGGCGCTGGCCGCCGAGAAGTCGATGACCAAGACCATGGCCGCGATCGACCTGTGGCTGCCCCGCCTCGACGGCGCCGTCGTCGCCATCGGCAACGCCCCGACGGCGCTCTTCCGGCTGCTCGAGGTGGTCGCGGAGACCGGGGTGAAGCCGGCGGCGGTGATCGGGATCCCCGTCGGGTTCGTCGGCGCGGCCGAGTCGAAGCAGGCGCTGGCCGGCAACGACCTGGGCCTCGAGTACCTCGTCGTGCACGGCCGACGGGGCGGCTCGGCCCTCACCGTCGCCGCCGTCAACGCCATCGCCAGCACCGACGAGCTGACCAACACCTCGCGCCAGGCCTGAGAGTCGCTGGCATGCCGCCGGCAGGGCTACGCTGAGGCGCATGCCCGCCCGCCGCCACGCACCCCGCGACGAGGTGGTGTACAGGAACAAGTACGTCGGCACGGTAGAGTACCACACCAGCCGCTCCGGCTATGGCGACGCGTCGATGGTGTCCTACCGGTTCCCCTGCCAGGTCCCGCAGAAGACGAGCCCGGACTTCGTGCTCATCCACGGCATCGGCGTGTCCGCGCGTTCGTACGGTCCAACGGCGGTGGAGCTCGCCAACCACGGTGACGTCCACCTGATCGACCTGGCCGGATACGGCCGCTCCCCCCGCCCCGACCGCGACCTGAGCATCACGGATCACGCCGCCCTCGTCGGCAAGTACCTGGCGGACAAGGACCTGGACCATCCCGTGGTGGTGGGTCACTCGATGGGCACCCAGGTGGTGGCGCAGCTGGCGGCCGACTTCCCCGAGGAGGTCGACCACATCGTCCTGATCGCGCCGGTGGTGACGCCGTCGGCCCGCTCGCTAGCGAAGGTCGCGGGGCTGCTGATGGCCAACGGGTTGAAGGAGCCCCCGCAGGTCGCGGCGATGGCGATCTACGACTATCTGTTCCGAGCCGGCGTGCCCTACATGGTCCAGCAGACCCCGCACCTGCTTCAGATGGACATGGAACTGGTCGCGGGGCGGATCGACGCCAAGACACTGGTGCTCTGCGGTCTCGACGACCCCATCGTGCCCCTCGACTGGGCCGAGAAGTTGGCGGCCACGTTCAAGCACGGCTGGTTCGCAACGGTGCCCGGGCCGCACGCCACGATGTTCGCGTCGCCGAAGCTGATCGCTGATCTCATCGACGAGCACGCGCACCGCTGAGCAGTCCGCCTGACGCGGGCGATTGTTACGCCGAGGTCCCCCCAAGACCTCGGCGTAGCCGCAGTGTCGCCGCGATCCGCCGAGAATGCATCCGGGAGGGTACGAAAGTACCTTCCCGCGCTCCTCCGCTGGTCAGGCGAGCGTCGCCCACCCATAGGATGACGGCGTGGGACGAAAAGCACTCTCGAGCGGCGCGCTGGAGGTCCTCATCGCGCTCGTGATCATCACGGCAGAGCTCCTCGCTCCCCGGGCCCGCCTCGTCCTGCCCCCAGAGATCGTGGCCCTCGACGTCGCGGCGTTCCTCACGGTGGTGGTGGCCGTCCGCTGGCCGAGAGTCGGGGCGCCGCTGACCATCGTCATGGCGGTCACGGCCGCCGCGGTCGACGAGAACCTGCTCGGCTTCTGGGGCTATCTCCTCATGCTCCCTGTCGTCGCCGCTTTGAGGAACGGGCGATGGGCCCAGGCAGCGGTGATGGCAGCAACCGTGTTCACGGCGTCGGTGACCGCCACGGCTCGCAAGCTCGCGGAGGACTTCAATCCCTTCGAGGTGATCCTCGGGTGGTTCGCGCTGGACGCCGTGTTCGTGCTCGTCGGATTCGGCCTCAACGCCGTCTCGCGCAACGCCGCCGAGGCCGAGTCCAGGCGCCAGCGGGACCTCAGGCTCCAAGCCACCCTCGACCTCCACGACTCGGTGGCCCGCGAGCTCACTCTCATCGCGATGGAGGCCGACGCCGCGCATAACGCGGGCGGAGCATCTCCGGAGGCGCTGGCCGCACTGTCCGAGCGGGCCCGCAACGCTGGGGCCGCCCTCCGCGACACCATCCGCATGATGCAGCTGGGAGAGAGCGCGCCGACGGACGCGGACTTCCGGGAGACCTTGGCGCAGGAGGTCCGCGAGCTCAAGCGTCGCGGCCACGAGGTGACCACCTCCGGAGACCTCAGCCCCACACTGCATGCGTCCATCGACCGCGCGCTAGCGCAGATCCTCCGCGAGGCGCTCCACAACGTGGCCAAACACGGCCTGAAGCACGGGCCCTGCACGATCGTGGGCGAGCTGTCCGCCGTCGACTACCAGCTGATCGTCACCAACCAGATGCCGCCTGATCGGACGACCGGCGCGGGCCTCGGCACGCTCGGCATGCGCCACCGCGCCACGCTCGCCGGCGGTAGTCTCCGGCTGGCATCCGCGAACGGCACGTGGACGTGCCTGGTGGAGATGCCGCTGACCGTGCGGCAATTGCAGACATGATCAGCGTCGGGATCTGCGACGACGACCCGCTCGTCCTGAGCTACCTCGCCGCAACCCTCGCCCGCGTCGACGACATCGCTGTCGTCCACCAGTGCGCGGGGGGTCACGAGGCATTGGCTGCGCCCCCAGTCGACCTGTGGCTCATGGACATCCGGATGCCCGGTATCTCCGGGGTGGAAACGTGCCGCGCGCTGACCTCCCGCCCGGACCCGCCGCGGGTCCTGCTGCTCACCAGCCTCAGCACCACGAGTCTCACCGAGGCGGTCGGCGCCGGCGCCTGCGGCTTTCTCTACAAGGACACCCCGGCCAAGGCGCTCGCCGCGGCCATCCGGACCGCGGACGCCGGGATCTTCGTCCACTCCCCCGACGCGGCGCGGGGGCTGACCACCAGGGTGACCAGCCGGGAGTCGGCCCCCGACGGAGTGCTGCGCGACGCCGTCGACCACGAGCTGATCCGCGCCATCAACGCCGGACGCGGCTACGACCAGATGGCCGAGGCGCTGGGCATGTCGGTGTCAGGGGTCAAGAAGCGGGTCGGCACCCTCATGAGGCGCGCGGGCGTCAGCAGCCGCCCCCAGCTGATGGCACAGTCCGTCTCCTGGTCAACGCAGCCATCGGAGTCGCCCCGCCCGGATAGTCCTGCTCCGTCCTAGTTGACGGTCCAGCGCAGCTTGGTGAGATCGCACTCTTTGGGGATGTGCGTGTCATCGGAGACCTCAGCCGAGGCCGCGGACTCACCGCCGGTCAGTTCAACCGGCCGACCGAGTTCGAAGGTACCGTGCTCTGTCTCGAGTGCACCATGGTCAGCCCAACTCGGGGCGCCGCGGAAGACCGGGAGATAGTCGGTCCCATCTTCGGCAGTCAGGTACAGGCAGCCATCGTTGAGCTGCAGCATCCCGCTGACCAGGGCCGTGGGTCCGCCGTCGTTGAGCGCCCCCTCCCGCCAAGCTACCTCGGGGGCAGCCTGGCTCGCCGTGCAGCCGAGGCTCAGACCAACCGCAGCCCAAACCAGCCACACCATCAAGTGCTTCATACCGCCTACATATACGCTGCGGCCCGTCGCCGAACAGAAGCGGGACCCCAGAGGGTACTTATGTGCCCACCCATGAGTCCGCGCTACCTGTTCTTCTGCACACTGCAAGGCAGGGAGCGACGCTCGGTCCGACCCCGGCCCACTCACGATGGCGCTCCCGGCTACGCTGGCTACGTGCCCGTCACCGCCCCTCACCCTGTGACTCGAGGCTGCTGAGATGGCGCGCCGCGGGCAACTCGACGACTCCTTGCTCCGGCCCGGCTGGACAACCGGCGCCTGCGCCACCGCCGCCGCGACCGCCGCCTACGAGGCCCTGCTCACCGGGGAGTTCCCGGACCCCGTAGAGATCGAGCTGCCCCAGGGCCGCCGGCCGTCGTTTGCCTTAACCCTCGAGCATGTGACCGACGGTGTCGCGATGGCCGCCGTCACCAAGGACGCCGGCGACGACCCCGACGTCACGCACGGCGCCCTCGTCCGCGCCTGGGTGCGCCCGGGCCCGTCGGGCTCGGGCGTGCGGTTCCTCGGTGGCCCCGGCGTCGGCACCGTCACGCTGCCCGGGCTCCCGCTCCCTACGGGCGAGCCGGCCATCAACCCCGCACCCCGGGCGATGATCAGGGCGAACCTCTCCGCAGTCGCCCGCCGACACGGCGTGCCCCTCGACCTCGAGGTGACCATCGGGGTCGACGACGGCGAGGCCCTCGCGCGGCACACGTGGAACCCGCGCATCGGCATCCTGGGCGGGATCTCCATCCTCGGCACCACCGGCGTCGTGGTCCCCTACTCGTGCTCCGCGTGGATCGACTCGATCCGCCGCGGCGTCGACGTCGCCCGCGCCGCCGGCATGCAGCACCTGGCCGCCTGTACCGGGTCGACGTCGGAGCGCGTCGTCGCAGAGCTGTATGGCCTGCCAGAGCTGGCGCTGCTGGACATGGGCGACTTCGCCGGCGCCGTGCTCAAGTACGTCTCCCGGCACCCCGTCGAACGCCTCACGATTTGCGGAGGGTTCGCCAAGCTCACCAAGCTCGCCGCCGGACACCTCGACCTGCACTCCCACCGCACCCAGGTGGACCTGTCCCACCTCGCCGGCCTGGCGGTCCAGGCCGGTGCCGGGGAGGCGCTCGCCGCGGCGATCCGTGGTGCGAACACCGCGGCAGAGGCCCTCGGCCTGGCCGAGGCAGACGGCATCCCGCTGGGCGACGCCGTCGCCACCGCGGCCCGCGATCACGCCCTCACCGTCCTGCGCGGCTCTCCCGTGGCGGTCGACGTCATCTGCATCGATCGGGGCGGCGCCATCGTCGGCAACTCGGCTTGATGAGGGATGCGGCACGCCGGTCCGGTGAATGTCGGGGATGAGCGCAGACGTTTCAGGGTCCTACCGCCTCAGGTTCTTGAGTCCCTCCCCTACGATCTCGAGCCGCTCCACAGCCGAGCGCCGCAACTCATCACGCAGATAGCCGTCGAGATCCAAAACACGTGCAACTTCCTCACGGTCGAGGTGTGGGCTGAGATTCATGGCTCCCAGTCTCTCGCCGGCTCACCTGTCCTTGAGCTGCTCATGAAGGCCGCCCCGCAGCGCGAGCGGAACCAAGGCCACCCCGAGTGCCCACCCGGACGCGGCGGCCGAACCGATGGCGAGGAGACCTGCACCCAACGTCGCCGCGACGCCGGTCAGCGGGACGGCCAGCTGCGAGACGGCCACTGCGAGCGCGGCGACGGTGGCGGCGCAGGCGAGAATCACCGACGGCACGAGGACCAGGGCCACCTCCCCCATCGTGAGGAACATGAGCTCCGCGCGGCTGCTGCCGAAGGTCCGGTAAACCGCGAGCTCTGGGCGCCTGCCCCAGTGTGTGAGCAGGACCAGCAACCCGATCAGCACGCCCGCCACCAGTCCCGGGGCCAGTCCCGCGTACCGTTGCCACTGCTCCTGAGGGCTGAGGAGGGCCGAGTCGTCGACGGCGAACGGGCTGATCGCCACGCCGTGCCCTGCGAAAGAGAAATCGAGCAGGTCGCGGCCCGCCTCGAACGCCCCAGGGTCCATCCGCACCCAACACTCGCTCATCGCGAAATCGGGCGGGCGCGTCACCACCACATTGGCCAGGAGCCGGGCCGGCTTCACCGAGTCCGACGTCCGTGCGTCGATGCGATGCGAGTTGCCCTCACCGTCGTAGAGCACCATTCCCACGGCAGCCAGCCCGGTGTCGGCGAGGTCTGATCCTGCAACAACTTCTCCAGGTGGCTCGGCAACCGCCCAGGCAGCCCAGATTCCGGGGGTGGCGACATCGACGGTCACCCCCCGCGCCCCTGAGAACGCATGCCACTCACGCTGCTCCTGCCCGACGGCCCCGGCGCCGATCACCCCGGGCTGACCGTTGAGTTGGGCGCAGATTCTGGCCGGCACCGGCTGCCCATCCGAATCGGCCTGAATCCACCAGACAGTTCCTCCACGGACCAACTCACCGTCGTGCTGGTTGAGGACGCTCGAAGCGGACACGACGGTGGCAACTCCGCACATGGCGAGCATTGCGGCTGTGACCACTGCCAGCACAGCATGCCGGGGACCGAGGTTTCGGAATGCCTCGCGCAGCAGAAGACCCGGATGCCACACAGTTCAGCCTTCTCCCAGGGATCCGTCGGGCCGGATCCGCACGATCCGGTCCGCCATCGCCCCGATGCGCTCATCGTGGGTGGCCAGGAGCACCGCCGTGTGGCCGGCCGTCGCGAACAACGCCTCCGCCACCACGTCCGCGGTGCGGGCGTCGAGGTTCGCAGTCGGCTCGTCGGCAAGCAGCAGGCTGGGGCGGGAGATCAAGGCGCGGGCGAGAGCAACGCGCTGCGCCTCGCCGCCGGAGAGCGTTCGCGCATCCCGCTGATCCGATGGATCCAGCCCGACACTGACCAGTAACTCGGTGGCCGTGGCGTCGGCGGTGCCCGACGTGGAGCCCGCGGCCAGGGCAGGGAGCGCCACGTTGTCCAGAGCACTGCGCCGTGGTAGCAGGTTGACGCTCTGGAGGATCCACGCGATGCGCAGCCGAGGGCGATCCTGCACCGAGCACGCGACCCCATCGATCTCCACCCGCCCCGTCGTGGGAGCCGCAAGAAGACCAGCGACGTTGAGCAGCGTGGTCTTCCCTCTCCCTGAGGCCCCCATCAGGGCCACCGACTCCCCTGATGCCACCGTCAGATTCACCCCATCCAGCACGGCCCGGTCTGCCCCCGCGTACCTGAACGCCACGTCGACCAGCCTCAGGGACATTCAGCCTCCGGGACGACTTCCAAGGGATTGGCCAGGACGCGCGCGCCCTCGCTCAGATCAGGTGTGATCAGGGCGCTGCCGTCGACCGCCGAACCGATCAACGTCACCGTCGCAGGACTGTAGTCACCGGCCAGCAGAACGCAGGACTCACCTGACGGGTCCAGCACCAACGCCGCCGGGGGCACTGCCTGCCCCGGCTCCGGATCGGTCAATGCCACTCTGCCCTCCACCGTCACATTCCCCGTCGTGTCCGAGGGGGGAGTGGTCTCCTCCTCGACGGCGCCCTCGGCATCAGAGGCCGAGCCTGAATCCGCCACAGGATCCAGCAAGGCCGCCAACGCGGCTTCGTCGACAAGCGTCCAAGCCCCCTCGCTCAACGTGACATCGTACGAACTGCCCAGGTAGGAGAACCGGTACGCTCCATCCGGCCCACCGCCCTCCACCTCAAACCTCAGACCCTCGACGGCCGTCACTCCGTCGAGGAAGGCCGCACCGGGGGCCGGCGCCGGCTGCCCGACGCGCAGGGAGACGGAGCCGACGCGGTACGTGTCGGTTGGGAGCAGGATGAACCACCGCGGATCCAGGACTCCGGTGGGCGACATCCCGAGCGATTTCTCGTAGGCGCGCACAGCCGAGGCCGTTGCACGCCCGAAGGTGCCCGACACAGACAGAGATGCTTCGGGGACGAGATCGTTGAGAAGTTCCTGGGCCACTTTCACGTCGGCACCCTTGTCTCCCCGCGACAGTGACCTGAACAGTGCAGTGTCGGCGAAGTAGGCACGCAGCGTCACCCCGTCGACATCCACGATCGCGCTGCCCGTTCCCAACTCATCCGAGCTCCCGGCATGGACAGCGGTGACAGTGCCCGCCGAGCCGTTCCACAGCACCGGCTCCGGCGCGACCCTGCGACCCGTCAGCGACGCCGCCGACGAGTAGTCGAGTTGCGCCTCGCGGACCTCGACAACCACCGGTACCGGCGGCGCATCGAGCGCCGCCAACTGACCGCGCAGCGCCAGTGCCAGCCAGGCGCCCGCGCCGATCAAGACCGCCACCGCGATGAACACGGTGACGGGGTACAACCACGACCGACGCCTCACGGGTTGTTCGCGTCTCCCTTGGGCCAGACGCCGCGGTAGCGCTCCATGCACGCCATCGCCTCTATCTCCTCTGGGGTGTCCGACAACTGCTCCCAAATGGCCTTGACGAAGACCCGCGAATCGTTCGTCCCGGCATCCAGCCCGGTGACACCGAGGTCAGTCAAACAGCGCAGGAGATCGCTCATGGCGATCTCCTGCTCTCCTCCCGAGAGGCGCTGCGACTCCACATACGCCCTCTCAATCGCTTCAAGGTGGCGTGCCCAGCACTCGTTGTAGGCGGCCTCGCCCTTCGCGTCGTTCCCCTCCGTACTGTGAATGCCGATCGAGTAGCCGTTGGAGAGCTCACTCCACGCCAAATCCGCATCGAAGCCCAGGTCAATGAGACAATCGACCGTAGATTGGAGCGCCGCCCGGTACTCGGCCTCGGTTGGCGCCTGAGAGTCCGTCGCAGAAGCGGTGCAAGCGCTGAGCAGCAAGACCGCACACGCAGCGGCCGTAATGCGTTCTAGCATGTCAACGATGCCGAGGGGCTGTGCCGTGTCAGGGTGGTTTCGGAGCCCACCAAACATCCTGCGGCGACAACGCTGACAACCAAACCCCGAAGCCCCATGAGCCCCAACTCCTTCGATCGAGTGGGGACGGCGGAATGTCGCCCCACAGACAGACCCTGCACGATCCGGGAGATGATTCGCGGGACAACCGCAGACCGCGGATCGAAAGTGCCTGGAGACGGTACAGAAGTGCCGTGAATCAGGCCGGTGTGCTTCTTGTGCATCAAGGTTGCGATCCGCGCCATCCACTGCAGGCCGGCACTCTCCTACCGCCCGAGGTCCAGGTCTCGGAGCTTGGCCATGAGTTGGGGGCGCGAGTGGACGTCCAGGCGTTTCATGAGCGCCGCGACACGCTTCTTCAGCCCGGACTCGGACATGCCAACACGCGGAGCAATCTGCGCGTACGTCTTGCCCGTCATCACCTCGTCCGCGATCCTCCGCTCGTCCGCGGCCAGGTCGGGAACCTCGACCGGGAGACGGGGCGAGGCGGCGTCGCGTGACCGGGGGATGATGACCGCGGCTTGCGGAGATTGAACCTGGAACCCCGCTGCTGCGGCCCGGACAGCGGTGTGGAGCCGTTCCGGCTGTTCGTCCTTGAACAGGTAACCCGAGGCTCCTGCCCGGTACGCCTCGGAGACCGTCTCCGAGGTGGAGGCTGTCAGGATCAGCACGCGGGGCGGATCCGTGCCGGCAGTCAGGACGGCACACGCCTGGATACCGGTCATCTCCGGCATGCGTTGGTCCATCAGCCACACATCAACCGGCTCATCGACAGCGATGGCTTCTTCCCCGGAGCGGCAGACCGCGACCACGACAAGGTCGTCCGCGCGGCCGATGACATCGGCGACCAGCCGAAGGACCAGCGGATCGTCATCACAGACGCCCACCCTGATCATGCGACGCCACTGCGGGTGTCCTGCACGAGCGGAAGACTGGCCTCAAGTACCCACACGCCGTGGGAAAGGCCAGCCGACACCAAGCCCCCTCGCGCCCGCGCCTGGTTCCCCATGCTCTCCAGCCCCAGCCCCGAGTGGCCGCCCGCTGCCCCGGCGCGGGGTGTGTTGGTCACCGCGAAATCAAGGGCATCGTCGGTGGCCTCGACCATGATCAAGCACGGCCCGTCGGGGTTCCCGTGCTTGGCCACGTTGTGCAGCGCCTCCAGCATGATCCGGCCCGCCGCGTGATCCACCGCGGTGCGGAGTGGAGCGTCCACCTCGATGCTCACCCGAACCTCGAACCCGAGCCTCTCCAACTCAGCACGCCCCACATCCACCGCCATAGACAAACCCGTGTCCCGCTCAGGGGCTGCGGGCCGACCCCCCAGCAGCTGCATGGTTCGACGGATCGCGACACTCGCCTCGCGCGCCATCTGCGCCATCGACTCCAACTGCTCCGGAGTGGCCGAACCCGCCACAACGGCAGCATCCGCCTGCATGGCCAGAACAGCAAGATTCCGTGCGGTCGAATCATGCAGGTCCCGGGCCAGGTCAAGAGCACGCTCCTGGTAGTCACGGTGCACGCGCTCCTCGGCTACCCTCGCGAGCGCGCGACCCGCGAACCCGACCGCCCACACCAGCCCGTACGTGAACAGCCAGGTGATCGTGATCCCGATCAGGTCCCTGTCGTCCGGGTGAACCCGATAACTCACCCACCACCCCGCGGCACCCCCGATTGCCGTCGCAGCACCCGCCAGTCCGATCCGGCCACGCCGGATCGCCGTCACGGTCGGCAGCGCGTACAGATACAAAGCCATTCCCGAACCGTCAGGATCCAGCCAGAGAACGACAGCCAGCCCGGGCAGCAGAAGGCCGATCCCCAACCCCAGCCAGCGCAGAGCGACAAGCGCCAGCACCAGCGCCAGCACATCCGCCGCCAACGCAGACACAGAGATCCGGCCGCCCACGAACGCAAAGAACGAAGCCGCAATCATCAGCAGCGCGACGGCTGACTCAGCCCCGCCCCACGCCAGCAGGCGATTCACCACCATTGCACGCTTCACGAGCACCCACCCTAGGACGCCCACAACTCCGACACCCGCAAGAAGGATCTTTCGTACCCAATCCGGGCACGAATGAACCCACCCACACCCCACGGGCGCCTACATCCGCCGGGACCCCTGTCTACTTGGGCAGCATGCCGATCATGGTCTCGCTCCTCGCACTGCTACTCCTCATCGTCGCCCCCGCCGAGGCGCCTTCGCCAGCCGGGGCCGAGGCCCGGGACATCTGCACGGTCTTCCCCTGGTACCCGGGCTGCTGACCGAGGTCAGCCCTCAAACGCCGAGAGAAGCCATGCCCATATGAGTGATACTCGCGCACCTGAAGCAGATCATGCGGGGCCCAGCATTCAAAGGTTCACGAAGGTACTTAAGTACCCTGAGGCGTGCAGCCGCCTATTGAAGCAGTCGTTCCACGTGTTAGTGTCCGACACATGCACAGAAGACATTTCGCGACGGCATTGACATTCATCGCCGCTCTCTCACTGTCCGTTGCTGCACCACTGTCCGCCGGTGCCGCGACGGAATCAGGAATCACACCGACGTGTGTTGCCGGGGCGCGGCCTCTTGTGCGGGGAGAGCAGACGAGTCTCAATACCCTCCGTGTCGACATGCCCAGTGGCACAATTCGTCACAACAACGCGACAAAATACTACTTCGCCTATCAGCATCCAACCATGACCCGCGCTTCATGGTATGCGTCGTCCATCTCCTTGAAGGACTCAGGAACGTATGGTATTTGCGCGCCGGTCTAGTTCCATCGCGGCTGCGCTGCTGGCAGTTCTTGGTCTCTGCGGATGTGTTGCGCAGGAACCGGTTGCTGCCGCTTCCAGCTCGTCGGCGTCTGTCTTCGACCGCAATGAGCGTTGGGCACCGGAGCAGAGCATCACGCTCCCGCCGATGACAATGGAGCAGAAGCTGGAGTTCCGGCTGCAGTGGCTCGATGCGGAGTGGCAATCCGTCGTGGAGCAATGGCCAGAGCTGGCAGTCGAAGATGCACGACCGACGGTGGAACTGGTCTCGTTCGGGGATCCCATCGGCGGAGATGAATTATTGGCGCAGTGTTTCACCGATGCTGGATACCCGGCCGTCGCGGAGGAGGGTGGAGTCAGTTTCCCGGCCGGGGTCCAGGCGTCGCCACAGTATGGCCTGGCACATTACGTTTGCTACTCGAAATTCACGCCGGATCCGCTGATGCTTCGCGATTGGAACGATGATCAACTCGGTCTCCTGTGGGAGTATCTGACTCAGTGGCGCAATCCTTGCCTGGAGTCCTTTGGGCTTGTCACCCGTGAAGGTCCCGACCGCGCGTCGTTTATCAACGAGTTCTTCACAGACGGCGCCGAAGCCCGCGCTTGGGCATTCAGCGACCCCACCATCGGATCCGACAACCGAGACGACATTCTAGCGGCGTGCCCCTCGCTCCCACGGGAACACTTCTATGGCTCCTGACATCGCCACATCCGACACGGCTCCGCCAGGTTCGCAGCGCCGATGGCCACTGATTCTGGGCGGTGCCCTGCTCCTGGCCACCGCGGCCTTCTGGGCGGGAAGGGTCACACTGACTCCGCCGCCCGGGTTGCTCGAGACTGCGGACGAGGATCTGGTGGTCACGGTGACCGAGCGCACAATCGGCCAAACCCTCGACTACGGTGCCCGGACATCCCGCGCATCCCGAACCATCGCCACCAACGCTCTGGCTGGGGTGGTCACGGCGGCGCCGGACCAGCCGGTGGCTGTCCGCGCCGTCGGCGACGTGCTCTACGAAGTGGGGGGCATTCCGGTGCGCATCGTCGAAGGAGTGGTACCGTTCCACCGCGATCTGTCCCTGGGCACGGCCGGCCGGGACGTGGAGCAGTTGGAGGGCGCGCTCGTCGCTCTGAAATACCTCGACGCGGCAGACTCCACCTTCGACGAGGCCACCGGCCGCGGCGTGTCTGAGTGGCAGCGCAACCTCGGCGTCGCCCCTACAGGGATGGTGGGCCTCGGGGAGCTGGTCGCCGCCGACTCACTGCCCGCCGGCGTTGTGGTCGACGCGCAACAGGTCTGGGCGGGGGCGGTGCTGGGCGGCGGCGAGGTGGTGGTCTCGATGACGACAGGCGACCCGCAGTTCATCCTGCCGTTGTCACCCGGACAGATGGGCCTGGTCCCAGCGGACGCGCCGATGACGGTCGAGGGTCTCGGGCACAGCTGGCCCGCGGTATGGGGGTCGAGCCGGCCCAACGACGAGCTGGGCGCGGGCGAACTCGTGACGTTGACCAGCCCGGACGGCGGGCCGGTGTGCGGAGACAACTGCGACGCCGTGCCTGCCGAGCAAACGTGGGTGACGGTGCACATCGAGGTAATCCCCAGGACCACCGGCCCCACGGTCCCGGTGGCCGCCGTCTCTACCGACGCCACCGGGCAGGCCTGGGTGACCGTGGTCGACGGCAGCGCGCGCGAACGCAGACCCGTGACGGTCAGCAGGTCGCACGCGGGGCTCGCCGTCGTCGAGGGAGTCGAGGTAGGCGAGTCTGTACAGGCCCTCGCCTCGGCCGACGTCACACCCGAGGCGTCAGCCACAGCGACGTCCTCCGCGAGGCCGTCACCGAGCGAGACTCCGTGACATCGGTGCTCTCCGTGTCCGGGCTGCGGTTCACCTACCCGAGGGGACGCGAGCCGGTCCTCGTCGATGTGTCGGCCGAGTTCGACGCCGGAGAGACGGTTGCGCTGACGGGCCCCAGCGGACGCGGGAAGTCCACCCTCCTCTACCTACTCGGGCTGCTGCTCACGCCGGACGAGGGTGAGGTGGAAGTGCACGGACGGCCCACCTCCACGCTCAACGACGCCCAGCGCTCCACCATGCGCGCCCGCCACATGGGCTTCGTGTTTCAAGACGCTGAGCTCGACCCCGCCCGCACCGTCCTGGATTCAGTGGTTGAACCCGCTCTGTACGCCGGCCACCGCAGGAGGGATGTCATCGCCAGAGCGGGAGAACTGCTCGGCGCGTTCGGCGTGGACGCCCGGGCTGATCACCTCCCGGGGCAGATCAGCGGCGGACAGGCGCAGCGGGTGGCGCTGTGCCGGGCGCTGATGAACCGCCCCACGATTCTGTTGGCGGATGAGCCCACTGGCAACCTCGACCGCACCAACGCGGAGAACGTCTTGGACCGCCTCGTCGGGGCCGCCAAGGACGAGTCCGTGGCCCTGATCATCGCCACGCACGACCCCTTCGTCATCTCCCGGGTCGACAGGGTGGTCGAGCTGTGAGGGCGGTCTCGCTCCTCCGGGAGGCCGTTGCCTCCGCGATGGCTGCCCGGGTCCCCACGATCCTCATCCTGCTCGCTGCCGCCGCAATGACCTTCGCCGCAGCCGCCACCTCCGGGCGCGGGGCGGCCCTGCAGGAGCAGTTGGAGCAGCGCCTGGAGGACGCCGGCGCCCGCGTAATCGCGGTCACCGACCAGGGCTCCGATGGGTTCCTCACCCCCGAAGCGGTCAGCGTCATCGCGGACCTTTCCAGCGTCGACACCGTCGCAGCGGTGACCAAGGCGTCCACGGTTACCAACGCCGCCCTCGGCTGGGGCGGGCCGACGGTGAGCGCCTGGGGCGTCGTCGGCACCAGCCCCGACGACGTGGTCACCCTCCGCGCCGGCCGTTGGCCCGAGCCTGGTGAGGCGATCGTCTCGGCCACCTCGGGCGCCACCCTCAGGATGGAGGCCCCGTCCGGGGCATTAATCACGAGGGACAACCACACCTACGCCGTCGTCGGCACCTACGACGCGGCAGCCCCGTTCGACTGGCTCCGCGACGGCGCCATCTACGTTTCGGCGACACCCGGGGTTGGTGAGCAGGCACGAGTCATCGTCGACGATGTGGGTCAACTGGGCCCCACCGAACGCGGTCTCCGGAGGTTGCTGGCGCCCACCGACCCCGCGAACCTGGGCCTCTCCTCCCCACGGGACCTCGCCGAGACCTCCCAACTGGTGGGCGGGGACGTCCGGTTGGCCGGCTACGAGACCACCCTCATCGTCCTGCTCGTCGGCGCGCTGTTCGTGGGCGCCGTCGCCCTGGCCGACGTGCTCATCCGGCAACGCGACCTCGGCCGGCGGCGAGCCCTCGGCATCACCCGCGTCGACCTCATGAGCCTGATCGTTCTTCGCGCCGCGCTGTCCACCACCGCCGGCGCGGTGCTGGGCATCGTCGCGGTAACGGCCTTCGGCACGGCCACGGAAACCATCGCTCCGCTCGGGCATACCGCCGCCACCGCCACCCTCGTGGTCGTGGCGGCCCTCGTCGCGACGGTGCCCGCAGGCATGGTGGCCGCGCACCGCGACCCCGTGGCGGTACTCCGAACGGCCTGACCAGCCGCGGACGCTGTGAGATCCGGTCCCTGGCCCCGGAGCATCAGCCCTCCTTGACGGCGCCGCCCGCGGAATGAGCGCGAGATACCACACTGGTATCATGATGGCATGGCTATGACACTCCGGCTGGAACCTGAGGATGAGAAGGCCCTCGCGCTGCTCGCCGAGGCCGAGGGGGTGAGCAAGCAGGAGGCCATCGTGCGCGCTATCCGGGAAGCCGCCGCACGACGGCTCCGCGAGGACAAGGTGCGATTGCTCTCCAATGCGGCACGGGCCCGCTACGCCGACCTGCTCGACCGGTTGGGCCAGTGATCGAGTACCTCACCCTCGAGGACGTCTTGTCGTTGGTGGGGGACCTTGGAGTTGGCCCGGTTCGCGACATCGGACTGCTCGACTCCGCCGTCCACCGCCCCCGGGTCAGCGTCTTTGGCCGGGATGCGTATCCCGGCCTCGACGACAAGGCTGCCGTGCTCCTGGAATCGTTGGTCGGAAACCATGGCCTGGTCGATGGGAACAGGCGTCTTGGCTGGCTGTCGCTGGTGGTGTTCTACGGCCTCAACGGCATTGACTTGGATGCGCCTGACGACGAGGCCTACGACCTGGTCATCGCGGTCGCCAGCGGGACCGCGACGTACCAGGAAGTATCGGCGCGCCTCGCGACTTGGCACTGACACCACCAGCGGCAGAAGCGCGCGTTGGGAATGACGCGACGCTGTCACATTGAAGCTGGGCGTGTCCGCCACTGCTCGTCGCTCATCGCGTAGACGAGGTTGTCGTCCCAAGCCCCACGGCACCAATACGACTTGGGTGCGAGCGATTCGACGTGCATGCCTAGCCGTTCGAGGAGCCTCGCTGAGCGAACATTCTCCGGCGAGAGTTGGCCGTAGATTCGGTGGCACCCAAGGCGCTCGATCAGGTCGGCGATCACGGCGGAGGCGGCCTCGTATGCGTATCCCTTGCCCTGGAACTCGGTCCGCAGGGTGAAGCCGATCTCGGCGACGCCCCCATGCTCGTCGAGTCCCACGTAGAGGTCGCCGATGAGTTCACCCTCCAGTTCGATCCCGATCTGACGAGGCTCCCCCGGGACGACGTCGCCCCAACTCGCCTGGTCAGCGACGTGCCGCTCCACCCGCTCCCGCGACACAGGAAGCTCCCAATCCTGCAGCGCCGCGACGTCTGGGTCGTTGCGGTAGGCGAAGATAACGTCGATGTCTGCTTCCCGCAAGGGACGCAGAATTAGCCGCTCGGTGCGGAGGGGGTAGGGCGGACTCATGCCCTCCAGCATCCCTGCAGTCGGGTGACGCGACAAGCGGATCCCTGGCTACCAAGAACTGACGGTCTCCGGCCCGCCGCTGTGGTCGTTCGTGCTGCTGGCGGGAGTCTTCGGCGGGATCGGGCTCGGCGGCCTGAACCGCGTCATCGGGCAGGACCCCGTGCTGCCTGCGCTGCGGTGTACCTTCACGCGGCGTAGCCGGCAAGCGCGCGCCGGATCGCTTCAGAGCGTGACACATGGTCACGCTCGGCCAGCGCGTCCAATGCCGTGATTTCCTCGGCTGTCAGGCGTACCGCGATGACCTGCATCGGCTCGGCACCGCGCCCGGGACGGCCACGACCGCGACGCTTCAACTCCGCAACGTCGTAGCCGGCTTCGGCCTCATTCGTCCATTGCTGGATCTGCTCTTCACTCACCATGAGAATATCGTATAACGGAATATGTATGCGCGAAAGAGCTCCGTGGTCAGGTGCCGGAGGCCATGTAGGCGGCGAGGATGTAGTTGGTTGGGATGCCTGTCGAGGTTCTTGCGGGCGCGGTCGTAGCGCATGGTGGTTCTGGGGTCTGCGTGTCGGGCGGCGATCTGAACGTCACGCAGGTCCGACTCGGTATCGACGCGGGTCTGCCCACGGTAGCGGGCGAGATACGCGGCGACTGCCCTCACCAGAGGATCGGTCGCAGCATCGAGGAGGACAGGGAACAAGATGGGCTCAAGACTGGTCATACAGGATGCTGCGCTCACACCGACCACAACGCCAGAGGCAGCATCTTCGAACTGGCTGCGGCAAACCCGGACGTTTGGAAGGGGAGCCCGAGACGCATCCTCGCGTCGTTTGGTGTGGATCAACCTCGGGCTATTTAGGCGTAAGGGGAGCGCTTCGACTGGTCAGCGGCGGTTGGCGTGGAGGAAGGCGACGGCGGCTTGGACGCGCCGGTTGACGCTTGGGTTGGGGGGCAGGTCGAGGCTGCGGAAGATGGCGGCGACGTGGGATTCGACGGTTCGTTCAGAGACAGCGATGCGGTCGGCGATGGCCTCGTTGGAGTGGCCTTCGGCGATCAGGGCCAGCACGCGGCGTTCCTGGTCGGAGAGCCGCGCCAGCGGTCCGGCCTGGCGGGCGCTGGTGAGCATGGCGGCCACCACTTCGGGTTCGAGGGCGATCGAGCCGGCAGCGACCCGATGGAGGGCGTCGATGAGGGTGCGGGCGTCGGTGACGTGGTCCTTCAGCAGGTAACCGACGCCGGAGGGCACGTCTTTCAGCAGTCGGGTGGCCCAGTCGGGTTCGACGTAAGTGGAGAACACCAGGATCCCCAAGCCGGGGTGCTCCCGGTGCAGCTGTGCGGCCAGTTGAATGCCCTCGTCAGTGTGGGTTGGTGGCATCCGCACGTCCAGGATCGCTACGTCGGGCACGCTTCTACGTAGCACCGTCTGGAGCTCGTGCCCCGAGCCGGTCGAGGCGGTGACGGCGACACCGGCGGCCTCGAGCAGCATGGACAGCCCTTGGCGGAAGATGCCCGAGTCGTCGCACAGCGCCACCGTCAAACGGTTGCTCACGTCTCCTCCTCGGCGCGTCCTACGGGCAGGGTCACCGTCAGGATGGTGCCGGCGCCGGTTGGGCTGTCAAGGGTGAGGGTGCCCCCCGCGCCATGGACCCGGTCGCGGAGCCCGGCCAGCCCGCCGCCCGGGGTGAAGTCGACCCCCCCGTCGCCGGTGTCCATAATCTGCACCCGCAACCCGTCCGCGACATCCGCTGTCACCGTCACGCCCGCGTCGGTGTACTTCAAGGCGTTCACCACCCCTTCGGAAGCGACGAACCACGCTGTCGCCTCCGCCACTGGCGCGAACCGCCGGCCCACCAACTGCGGTGCCACGTGCACCTGCACGCGGCCGGACAGTTGCGCCAGCGAGCCCAACGCCGAAGCCAGCCCGGCCTGGCTGAGCAGGGCCGGGTGCTGCCCCCGCGCCAGCCCCCGCAACTCGGCCATCGTCGTGACCAGCCGCGACTGGGCGAACGCGATCGCCTCGGACACAGCCTGCGGTTCGCCTCCCAGCCCCGCCCGCGCCAAAGCCGCCTGGGCCGCCAGCAGGTGCTGCTGGGCGCCGTCGTGCAGGTCGCGTTCCAGCTGGCGGCGCTGCTGCACACCGGCCTCCACGATCCGCGCCCGGGACGCGCGCAACTCAACGGCCTGGGCCGCCTGTTGCACCGACAACCTGGCCCTGGCGAGCACCACCCCCGCCGCGTCCAACAGTGGCCGCACCTGCCTGCCGTTCGGGTCGACTTCTTTGTCGTGGTCGGCCACGACCGCTGGGCCGTCCGGCTCGATCACGATGGGGTGGAAGGCACGGCCTGGTTCCGGGGACACATGGGAAACCGGGTTCCCCGCCGCGTCGGTCCAACCCTCCTCGGTGCGGAACCGCAGCCGAAGCGCGGGATCGGCCACGTACTTCACCAGGACCGCCTCGATCGCGGTCGCGTCGCCGCCGGCGGCGAGCAGCGCGTCCAGGAACCCGGCCCGTCGCAGGTTGGCCGCGACCGCCACGAGCAGGACAACCAGAAGAGAGGCCGCCCCAATGGCGTTGTAGACGGGACCGATGACGTTGCCAAACCCCGATGGCGCACCGTATGCCTCCATTGCCAACAAAGCCACCAACCCCCACATCATCGGCACCGTCAGCCACACCAGCAGACGCACCGCCCTCCGGTTCGGGCCGGCAGCACGCCGATGCCGTCGCGCCTGCGCCACAGTGAAACTCACCGCCACTGGAGCCAGCGCGAAGGGCATCGCCTTCTGCACGCCGGTCACCACTGGTTCCCAGGGGAACAGGGTGAGCCACTGACCTGGTCCGGAGTAGTCGGCCATCGTCTCCGGGTCCCAGAACAGCCCCGACCCGGCCCTCAGCCCGACCAGCACGACCAGAAAGCCCACAGTGAGCAGTCGCACTGTCCGTGGCGCAGCCGGGTGATCGGGAAGACGCAGGACCGGCACGGCCAGGAAGGGCGCGCTCGCATACTGCAACGACCAACCCACCTGGCTCGAATAGCCCGTATCGAATGTCGGGAACTGGAGGAAGAAGGCCCCGAAGGCGATAGTCCCGCCCACCAGCCACCAACCGTCCGAACGCAGCTCCGGCACCCGCAGCAAAAAAACCGCCGCCACGGCCGTGACGCCCTGCACTGCCAGAGCAGCGAAAGCCCAAGGTTCGTCCCAGGCGGCGAGCACGCCCGGCACGAAACTCGCCGCAGCGGCGACCAGCAGCACTGCTGCGAGCACACGGCGCCACGCGTTCATGGCACCAGTCTGTCGCGTCACAGCCCCGGCCGTGTCCGTGCCAGCACGGAATGAACTCTGAGCCTGGCACGGATCAACCAAGCCGGCCCTTTGGCGATGCTCGATACATGACCACGACCGTTCCCAGCTTCACCAAGGACATCACGCAAACCTTCCTGGCCAGCACCCTCGCCGTCACACTCCTCATCCTGCTCGTCTGGATGTTCATTGGCATCACCGGCGCCGTCACCAACCTCTCCAACGACACCCCCCTACCGAGCCCCCAAGCGCAGATCGCGCCACAGCCAGCCCAGGCGCCCGACCCCACGATCCAGCAGTAACAGCTCTCAACCCGGAAGAGCCGATCAGCAGGCGCTTGACCGCCCTCGACACCCCAGGCGTCAAACGTGCACCACGATCGAGCGCACCGCCTGCGGCAGATCCGGATGGCTTCAGGCGGTCTTGTCCTGGTTGAGTCGGTCGAGGATCCAGGAACGCACGAGGGTCGACGGTGGGAGGTGCTGGGCGTCGGCGGCCTGCTGCACCCGGGCCTGCTCGTCTTCGCTGAGCCGGATCGAGTACACCTTCGTCCGGTTCGGGCGGGACGGTCGCGCACCCCCCGGGTAGTCGTTGTCGCGGGTTCTCTCAGAATCATCTCGCAGGCGAGCCGCCAGCGCAGGATCAATCGTCTTTGCCATGTCCAGTCCCCTCTCGATAGAACCTCAGATCGGCACCGGTTGCTGGCCACGCATTGATCCCGTGCAGATCTCCATCAGCGTCTCGGAACGCGATGACGACCAGGACTCTGCCGGCAGCCGTGGAGTAGCCGATGAATCGAGAAGCATCGGGGTAACGGTCGCCGCGATTCCGGGTGTACGCCACGGACTCGTCGTCTCAGTTGAGCACCTCTCCCACGCACCCACGGTACCCCTTCGTCTGACAATGTCGTACATCTATCGCGCACGGTTGAGGGCTCAACGGATCGGATCGGTGCGCGCTAGGTGCCGGAGGCCATGTAGGCGGCGAGGATGTAGTTGGGATGCCTGTCGAGGTTCTTGCGGGCACGGTCGTAGCGCATGGTGGTTCTTGGGTCGGCGTGGCGGGCGGCGATCTGGACGTCACGCAGGTCGACTCCGGCATCGAGCATCGTGGTGACGAACGTGTGCCGCAACATGTGGGGGTGCATCCGCGGCAGTTGTATCGCGGCGGACTCGGCCAGGTGCTTCGCCGCCGGGTGGCCGCGTGACGGTCCATCCGAGAGCCACGACGGTTGAGCAGAATCGGCCCCTCCGCTCGTCCCGCGACGGCGTGTTCGACCGCCCGCTGAACAGCCGGCGGCAGTGGAGTGAGAACAACCTTGCCACCCTTGCCGTGAACCTTCAGCACGCGGTGACCGTGCTCCTCACCGAGGTCCTCGATGTTGGCACCGCATGCTTCGAAGATCCGGAGTCCAAGCAGCCCCAGCATCACGACCAAGGCGAAGTCATTGACGTTGGCAGACAGCCGGGAAGCGCTGAGTAAGGCTTCGAACTGGAGATGGGACAAGCCCAGAGTCGGAGACTCAGCCGGCACGTTCGGGCGCCGCACGTAGTCCGCCGGTGAAGCAGCTATCACCTGGTCAATGACACAGGTGCGGTAGAAGCCCGCCATCACAGAGACACGCCGGCTCACGGTCGAGGGCTGGAAGTGGCGAACCTCCTGCATCCAACGCACATACAACTCGATCTGCGCCCGGCTGGCCATCAACGGTTCTAGACCCCGCTCCCGGCACCACACCAGATAAGCGCGAAGGTCCGACTCAGTATGGACACGGGTCTGGCCACGGTAACGAGCCAAGTACGCGGCCACCGCCTTGACGAGCGGATCAGTGGCCGCGTCGATGAGAACCGGGAAAGAGACAGGATCAGGACTACTCATGACCAGATCCTGCGCCTCCAAGCCACTGCCAGCGCACATCTCCAGCCCCATCGCAACATGTCGAGGCGCGGCAAGAGCTCGCATTGCGGACTGATGGATTGTGGCTACACTTGTAGCCATGACTGTTGAAGGATGGATGGCGCTACGGGACGTCAAGAACCACCTGTCCGAAGTGGTAGACCAGGTGGAACGTGAGCACGACCGGGTGGTGATCACCAAGCATGGCCGCCCCGCGGCCGTCGTGGTCAGCATCGACGACCTCGCCTCGCTCGAGGAGACCCTGGACATCGCCGGCCGCCCCCAGTTGATGCGGCAAGTCCGAACCAGCCTGACCGAACTCTCCGCCGGCGACGCGGAAGTCATGACCAAGGACGAGATCCTCCGCACCCTCACCGCATGAGCGACGACGCTTCGCTGTCCATCGCCTGGACCCCGACGGCCAAGCGCGCCCTGACCCACCTCCCGGAGAAGGTAGCCGCCGCAGCGGTGGAGTTCATCTACGGGACGGTGGCCGCGAACCCGCGTCGGGTCGGCAAGCCACTGCGCCGTGAAATGGAAGGCCTCCACAGCGCACGACGCGGAGACTTCCGCATCATCTACCGCATCTCAGACGTCGTCACCATCGTGGCCATCGACCATCGGTCCGACATCTACAGGAGCCAATGAACCGCCCCAGCGCGTGAGATGAGGATGTTCCCGGGCACTTGACCCGCTCACGCTCGCAAGTTACCTTGGATCGATGGAGGATCCAATCATCGCCCCGTCCGTGCTCAAGCATGGCCTTGGTGAACCGAGATCCTCCACGCCGACCGCAACCCGGTCCGGATCTGGGATCTCGGCGACGGGTTCACCATGATCGTGGGTCCCAACCAGTCCGCGATCTTCCTGGAGGTCGGCTATGTCGATGGCGATCAAGTGCACGTCATCGTCCACGCAATGAAAGCCCGCGAGAAGTTCCTGAGGTGATGACCATGCCACGCACGGTTGACGAGATCCTGCAGCACGCCGACGAGCTCGCGGCGCGCTTCGAGTCCTACGAACCCAACCCCGACGACGAACTCGACGCCGGTGCAGTCGCCCTGCTCCGCGCAGCGGTCGCGGAGCGATCCGAAGCCGAGCGCCACGTGATTGATGCCATCCGCACAGCACGCGAAGCCGGCATGCCATGGTCGGCGATCGGCGCTTTCGTCGGCACCAGCGGAGAGGCCGCCCGTCAGCGCTACGCAAGCAAGGTCGCCTGACGCACCAGGCGCGGCATGAGCGAGCATTGATCGGTCAGCTCAGGGCAGGAGGTCCCAATACTGCTTCTGCCCAGGCATGGCATGAATGACCATCTCCTCACCACTCGCGAAGACCAGGACCACGGTCTCGAGTAGACGAGCTTGGGTGTCGAAGCCGAGTCGCAGTTCTCGTTGCGGCCAGCCGTCATCGTCAAGCGGCTCAATCCACAGGGACCAGTCGGCGGCCTGCACCGCGTCCTCGGGCAGGACCCCGTGCTTGCCTGCGCTGCGGTGTACCTTCACGCGGCGTAGCCAGCAAGCGCGCGCCGGATCGCTTCAGAGCGTGACACATTGTCACGCTCGGCCAGCGCATCCAATGCCGTGATTTCCTCGGCTGTCAGGCGTACCGCGATGACCTGCATCGGCTCGGCACCGCGCCCGGGACGGCCACGGCCGCGACGCTTCAACTCCGCAACGTCGTAGCCGGCTTCGGCCTCATTCGTCCATTGGGCAGGAAGTCCGTCACTTCCAGCCCTCGACCGTGAGCCGGCGTGTCTCTGTGATGGCGGGCTTCTACCGCACCTGTGTCATTGACCAGGTGATCGCTGCTTCACCGGCGGACTACGTGCGGCGCCCGAACGTGCCGGCTGAGTCTCCGACTCTGGGTTTGTCTCATCTTCAGTTCGAAGCCTTGCTCAGCGCTTCCCGGCTGTCTGTCAACGTCAATGACTTCGCTCTGGTGGTGATGCTGGGGCTGCTCTTCACTCAGCACATCCAGCGCACGTACAACTCGACCTGGGCGCCCCCAGGGGGTCGACACCCCGCTCGCGGCACCACACCAGGAAGCTACGCAGGTCCGACTCGGTATGGACGCGCGTCTGCCCACGGTAGCGGGCGAGGTAGGCGGCGACTGCCCTCACCAGAGGATCGGTCGCTGCATCGAGGAGGACAGGGAACAACATGGGCTCAAGACTGGTCATACATGATGCTGCGCTCACACCGACCACAACGCCAGAGGCAGCATCTTCGAACTGGCTGCGGCAGAGGCGGATGTTCGGGGGCCCGTCAGGCTACACGGGTTGCAAGGTCGTCGAGTTCTGCCCGGATCCTGGCAATCAGCGCCTTGGCGGACTCGTCTGGGCCCGCCAATTGTGACAGCAGGAGGTCGCGAGCCAGAGTGGAAACGGGAAGCCCGCGCTGCTCGGCCAGCCGCGTCAACGTCTCCAACTCCTCGACGTTCAGGCGAACCTGGAGCGTCTTGGCACGCTGATGGCCGCGGGTGACCTTGCTGCCGGGCTTGATCACGGCGTCGGGGTTGCGTTCAGCCGCCTCGGCCTCGGTCGCGATGAGATCACTAATCGACATTTGTCCGCTCCTCTCTGTAACGGCGCTGATCGGTGGTGTTCGATGGCCACGCGTTGACTCCCCAAATGACGTCCTCGTCGGGAAGGACAATGATCGTGACCAGTCTCCGGACGGAGGCTGCCCAGCCGATGACCCGAATGGTTCTGCCCGACACGGACGCGGGATCCGGATCGATGACCAGCCTGTTGGGATCGGCGAAAGCTTCGTCGGCAACAACTGGGGTCAGCCCATGCTTGGCGATGTAGTCGCCCCGATGGCGCCAGTCGATGCCTTCATCCACCATCCCAGCGTACTACGCGCGCAATACGGCCACCAAGCCCGTCGTCACCCCGTCTCAGACAAGTCGTCACCCGTCTCAGACAAATCGTCCGCGCACCACGCGGCATGTCCGGATGTTCGGTGAGTGGCTACTCGTAGTGGGTCCACATCCTCAGGATGTGGACGACGTGGCGATCAGGGAGCACCTCATAGACAAGTCGGTGCTGGATGTTGATGCGCCGTGAGTAGCAGCCAGCGAGGTCGCCGACCAACTTCTCGTACTTGGGTGGCGTGGTGAACGGGTCCTGGGCCAGAACCTCTAGCAGGTGCTGCGCCTTCGTCTTCAGCCCTGAGGAGGCCAGCTTCTTGGCGTCCTTCTGGGCTTGGCCTGAGTACACCAGAGTCCAGGGACTCACCAGTCAAGCTCGGTCGAGCCCGCGTCGACGCCCTCCGCGCGGGCGCGCCGGATGGAATCGGCCAACCCCGGTACCGACTCAAGGAACAGCGTCTCCTGGATGGCGAGCCAGTCCTCCTCGCCGATAAGCACCGCGTTGCCACGCTGGCCGGTGATGGTCAGCGGCTCGGACTCCTCGTTGACCTGGTCGATCAACCGGTACAGGTTCGCGCGGGCAGACGTTGCGCTTACAGCAGTCATGGGTACCACCTCCACCAAGCAGCGTACGTTATGACGTACGTTCCTGCAAGTATGGACGGAAGAGTCAAGGTCACGCGGCAGGGGCACCGATGCGATTCGGTCTGGCCATACACCTGCCACACCGGATTCAACCGTCCCAGGAGCGGCATGATCAGACGTTTAGTAGAGCGTTGCTGCAACGGATCAGGGTTCGCGAGACTGAATCGCCGTTGTGGCGAGGTTGAGGCAGGGACCGGGTAGGCGTGGCGGCACAGGCGGGTGTGTACTTCCGACATGAGTGATTTCGGGACCCGGATCCGGGAGAGTCTCCGCCGAGCGTCGCCAATCCCGGTTTCGGCGGTCCCGCTCGGTCCGGTCGACCGCGCCGCCCGACCGGGCCCCCAACCTGCCGCCCCTACAGTACGGCGCTGGCTGGCGGCAGCCGTTGGCATCATCGTGGCGGCCGGCATCGGACTGGCCGCCTCGGGCTGCAGCACGCCAGTCTCCGACGCGCCCGCGGCCCCGCCCAGCCGGACCACCGTGATAGTCGACCTTTACTCGGGACGGGAGAACCCGCAGCTCCCGCTCGACCCTGACGTTGCCGAGGAAATGTACCTGATGATCGGCGATAGTGCGGCTGCCGGGGAGGTGATCCCTGCCGACCCGCCGGACCCCGGGCCCGGCTTCCGCGGCTTCGTCGTCACCCCCGCCGACGCGAACCTCCCGGTGCTGCGGATCCTGCCGACGGCCGTCTATGAAGACGAGTCGGGCACCCCCGGGCGCGTCGACGACCCCGGCAGCGGCTTCTACAACCGGGTGTACGACGCCATCCGCCCGCTGCTCGACGACGCGACCCGGACCGCCCTGCCAGATTCGAACCCGGCGATCCCCGAAGTCACCGCCACGATCCCGCCCCAGGTGGGCGCAGCCGCGACCTGGACCCTCGCCGACTCCGAGCGCGTGACCGCCACGTCGACGACCGTCACTATCGAGGTCACTCGCGCAGAGTGCTCCAGCGGGGTGACCGGAGCGATCGCCCAGCCAGTTGTCTCACTCGGCATCGACGACATCATCATCCGGGTCGACGCCGAACCGCTCCCTGGCAACGAGCCCCAGAACTGCCAGGGCAACGACAGCGTCCAGATGACCGTTTCCCTTCACGAGCCCATCGGCGATCGCGCCCTGGTCGACGCCGCCTGCCTCGAAGGCCCGGCAGTCCGCACCAGCTTCTGCGAAACCGGAGCCACCCGCTGGAGCCCATGACGTCGCCAAGCGACTGTGGCCCACGGTGGCCCCAGGTCTGCTTTCGCTGGTCGCTGTCACTGCGTGGTTTGCATCCTTGGCTGTGCAGCCCTCCGTCGGGCCGTGAGCGCACTCAGCTCCTCAGGTCCGAGCGTCACCGCGTGGGAAGCGGTGTCGGCAGACATCGGGTCGTTTGGCTCCTGAGCCCGATCTGGTTTCGCGGCATGGACCCACTCCGACGGGCGGGGTGTTCCCAGCTGCAGGGTCCGAGAGGGCTGGCCCGCTGTCAGACTGGGCCCATGGAACGCGTAATGCCGCCCGCGGAAGAGCGGTTCGACCCGATCACCGGGCGGTGGATCAACGCTCCACTTCCCGATCCCGCCCGAGCCTGGGTTAACCCAGCCGGCGACGCTCCCGTGACCGTCGTCGGCGAGATCCCGCCTGAACTCTCCGAGCACGACAGGCCACCCACCCCCGGCTCCACCGCTGTAGAGACGCGGGCCACGCGAACCCAGCGCCTGCGTTGGCTGATCATCACTGTGTTGGTGGTCGCGGTCATCGCGCTCGGGATTGCGACACTTATCGCCACGGCGTAGACGCAGCATCAATCGCAGGCCCACGAGTTCGACGTCGAAGACCCGCCGACTCAAGCCCAGGATCACGATCTCGCGAACCCGACCGAATCAGACTTCTCAAGGCGGAGCGACGCTGGACAAGCAAACGCGAGAAACGTACGCTCGGTCGGCGGCAGAAGCGGATGTTCGGTGAGGGGCTACTGGCGGCAGGTGCTGCGTCTTCGTCTTCAGCCCTCTGGAGGCCACCTTCTTGGCGTTCTTTGGCGTGGGTACACCAGAGTGCAGGGACTCACCAGTCAAGCTCGGTCGAGCCCGCGTCGACGCCCTCCGCGAGGGCGCGCCGGATCGAATCGGCCAGCCCCGGTACCGACTTAAGCAACAGCGTCTCCTGGATGGCGAGCCAGTCCTCCTCGCCGATGAGCACCGCGTTGCCACGCTGGCCGGTGATGGTCAGCCTTCAGCGTTGACCACATGCTCCACGACGAACAATTCGGGTTGACGGGGCACTGGAGGAGGATTGCAGGGCACGACTTCGGACCCGCAGCGGATTCGTGGTGTATGCATGGTTCATGAAGCTGCGCCTCGCTGTTGTCGCCACCGTCTTGGTCACTGTTGGCTGCACGGTCGACCCGGCACCCGAACCCACCTCCTCCCCGACGGAGAACAACCCAGCCCCGACCAGCCCGACGTCCACCCTCTCGGCAGCACCGGATCCCTCGATGTCCGCGGCGCCGGAGACGTTCGTAGCGCCGGAGAAACTCGAGGGCGAGGTCGCCCGGATTACCTACCTCGACAACGCTGCAGTAGCCGCACAGGGCGCCACCCCTGACCCGAAACTGGCCTACCAGATGCGGGCGTCCTGTGTCGGAGAAGGCTCGATCACCCCAGAACTTTGGGTCAACGGCGTCAAGGTCGCCGACAGCGCGACCTGGGAATGTTCGGATGAACTCCCCGCCGCAGTCAACGTTGATGCGGCTATGCCGCCACTTGATAGCAGCGACGAAGTGGAGATCCGCTTCAAGGAGCTCTTCACCAACCAAGAAGCCTGGGCTGGCCCGCGCCTCTCAGCGAGGAGTAAAGCGTGGAACCAGCGGGATAGGCGGATGCCCGCTGAGGATTAGGCTTGCTCCTCAGAGTCGCCGTCGGCGAAGTGCAGCAACGCCATGTTGTCGGGCAACTCGCCGGAGTCGAGCAGTCTGCTCGGATCCGCTCCGTGTTCGATCGCGCGGCGCACCAGATGTCCAGTTGCTGCCCTCGCGAGGTGACCAGGCTCCCAAATCGTTCCGGTGACACGCTCGCGCTGATCTCCATGCTCAGCACGTCGCCGATTCTCGACTTCCCTCGAGAGCTCGCTCATGCACTCATCGAACTCCCGCTCATTGTCGAAGGCGCTGACCAGCACATGACGGCGTTCTCGGCGGAGCGGGTCGTAGCGGTAGTGGTGTACAACCCACCGCATCATCGAATCGTCCTGCGGATCCACCCTTGACATGATCGAAGCCTATCTGCGACCGGGCCCTGGGGGCGCTACCGCACTAATGGCGGGGTGAAAGCGATCGGATCAGCGCCAAAGGCACGAGTGACCCGCGGCAGTTGAGTGCGTCACTGGCCGTAGGAGAAGCGGAGGTCAGCGAACAGCAGGTGGTTGAGTCGTCTCCGCATGTGTCCGAGCTTGCTGGCGTCGGGTTCCTCGTCGGGCGTCGACAGGATGAACCGCAGCAGCGTGCCACCGTCCTTGGGGCTGAGCTCGAGGTCCACGAGGTCGTTGGGCCGCGAGGGCCACAGGGAGCTCCACTGGACACGGTGCGGCTCGTGACTGCTGAGGATGACGGGTGGCACCTCGTCGTCCAGGAGCACCAACCAGGGACGCGCACCGGGAAGGCCTGGGTGTGTCAGGGAGGTGAACACGACGTGCGGCGGCGCCGGCAATTGTCGGGTCCTATCTCCCAGGATCTGCATGGGGCAAGGCTAGACAAGGGTCCGTGAGCGTCGCGCGAAAGCTCGCTTCTCGGCATGAGCGGAAGTAGCCCGGCGCATTCGGGCAGCACGCTGGAACGAGAGCCGGTCATTCACCTTGAGTCGAGTGTGGCGGCTCCGAGAGTGCCGCCACGATCGCATCGCGGACATCGCGCGTTCGTCGCGGCTCCCGGTTCCCGACCACGCCGATCGTCACACCCCGCACCTCCGCCGTCGCCGGGGTCCACGCCGAACCGCCGCGGGCGTCGTCGGCCCGCACGCAGAACGTGTGCCTCAGCTCCGCGCCCTCCGCGACCTTCGCATTCACCTCCGGCGAGTCGGTGGCCGCCATCACGTACCAGGTGCCGTCGAGGTCGGCGTCGTCGAACTCCCGCGCCAGCCAGGTCAGCCGACCGGCGTCGGCAAGGGCCTCCACGGCCCGCGTGACCGACGGCGCCACCACCCGCACCCGGGCACCTGACTCCACCAGCCGCGACACCCGCCGGCTGGCCACCTTGCCGCCCCCGACGACGAGCACGTCACGCCCACCCAGCATCAGCCCGGCCAGGTAGGCCGGCGACCCGCCCTCCGACACCGGCAGCGTCTCCCGGTACCGCTCGGCCACCACGTCGGCCAGCGCCGCGCACGCCCCGATCACGTTGGCCACCCGCACCTCCGCGTCCGGGTGCGCCCCCTGCCACTCCGCGGCCTGCTCTCGGGTCCAGCCCTTGAGCCGGCCCGCGAACAACCAGTGCCCCATGACGACGATGCGCCGCGCGCCGTGCGCGTAGGCCCGGTCCAGCTCCTCCGGCAGCGACGGCCGGGTCACCTGGATGAACGCCGACTCGACGTCGGCCCACCCGCCCCGCTCGTAGAGCAGCCGCGCCACCCGGAGGTGGTCGGCGTTCGCCTCGGGCACCAGCGCGCCTCGGCCCACGAACACCACCGTCGTCTCGCCGGGGACCCACTCTTCCGCGGCCTCCGTCAGCCGCGCCTCGACGGCCTCGATCAGCCTCGGCTCCGGGCCCAGGTGCCGCGCGTATTCCACGCGGCTGCCCGGCACCCGCGCCGTCGCTTCGGCGATGAACTGCGGGATGTCGGAGCGGACGTGGCCGCCGGTGCCGAGCATGAGGGGCACGACGACGGCGCGGCGCCCGCCGTCGGCCAGTGACGCCACCAACGCGTCGGTGATGGTGGGCTGGGCGAGCTCGACATAGCCGACCGTGACTGGGACGCCGGGCAGCCGCTCCGCGACCAGGCCTGCCAGTTCCTCGCACTGCGCGACGCCCTCGCCCACGCGGGTGCCGTGGGCGGCGATGATCAGGGGCACGTTCATGCGTCCACCTCCTCCACCGTGTCCGGCATCCACTGGTAGTCCCGCGGGGTGACGATCAGCCGCCGCCCGCCGCCCGAGGTGACGAACCTCGTCGTCGACGATCCCACCACCACCAGCGAGTTCATGTCCACCCACTCCGGCTGGAACTCCGCCAGCGTGCTCATGATCACCTTCTGCCGCGGCCGGCACGCCTGCTGCACCACCGCGACGGGGGTCTCCGGTGAGCGGTGCGCGCCGAGGATCTCCAGCGCCCGCGGCAGGTGGGCCGTGCGGGTGCGCGACCGGGGATTGTAGAGCGCGACGACGAAATCGCCGACGGCGGCGCCCTGCAGCCGTCGCTCGATGTTGGGCCACGGGGTGTGGAGGTCGGATAGGGAGATGGTGGCGTGGTCGTGGCCGAGCGGCGCGCCGAGGATCGCGGACACGGCGAGGCTGGCGGTCACGCCGGGCACGATGTCGACGTCGATCCCGTCGGTGCCCTGCTCCAGGACGGGGCTGGCCATGGCGTAGACGGCGGGGTCTCCGCCGCAGACGAGGGCCACGTTCTCGCCGTTGCGTGCGGCCTCGATCGCGGCGGAGGTGCGCGCCTCTTCGGTGCCCATTTTGGAGGCCATGACCCGGACGCCGGGGCGGATGAGGTCGCGGATCTGCTTGACGTAGGGACCGTAGCCGACCACGAACGTCGCCTGCTGGAGGCGCTCCTTGGCTCGCGGGGTGAGGAGGTCGCGGACGCCGGGGCCGAGACCCACCACACTCAGCCGCCCCCGGGCGGGGATGCGGCCGACGGCGCACGTCGCGTCGGTGCTGCGCTGCTTGGGCACGATCAGCTCGGCGCCGTGCGCGAGGACGGACGCCTCGGCCACCGACGGCGTGCCGACGTGCCCCTCCACCATCGGGCTGGGCGTCGGGACGGGTTGGGCGGCCAGTTCGTCGGCCGGGTAGTCGATGAGCTTCACGCCGAGCTGCTTGACGAGTTGGAGCAGCCCGATCTCGCCGGCCTTGAGGTCGACGGTGGTGATCGCGGCGACGGAGTCGAGGGCGAGGCCGTGGTCGGCGAGGGTGCGCTCGAGGAGGTCGCGGAGGTGGGCGACGTCGGTGCCGCGGTTGCAGCCCATCCCGACGACGAGACTCTTCGGGTGCAGGACGATCTCGTTGGCTGAGGTGGAGCGCAGCGAAGTATCCGTCACGACGAGCGTCGCAACGGGATCCTCGGCGTCCGCCGACACGTTGGCGGGCAACGGCGGCAGCGGCCAGGGCTGGGACTTTTCCACCCGCACGGGGCGACCATCGAGGATGGCCCTGGTCACGCCCGCGACGTCGCCGTGATACGCCCACCCGAGCGTGTCGAGGGCGGGGATGTTCAGCGCGTCGGTGGCGGTGGTCAGCACGGGCGTGCCCCCCGTCGCCTCGGCGATGCGTCTGGCCAGCTCGTTGGCGCCGCCCGCGTGGCCACCCACGAGCGGGACCGCGAACCTGCCCGCCTCGTCCACCACCACCACGCCCGGATCTTCCGTCTTGTCCGCGAGCAGCGGGGCCAGGATCCGGGCGGTGGCGCCGAGCGCGAGGTGGGAGACGATGAGGTCGCACTCCTGCCACGCCCTCACCAGCCCCTCGGCGGCCGGGCCGTCGTAGCGGCGGGTTGCGGCGCCGAGGGCGGCGTCGATCGCGTCGGCGTGCCTGCGCGCGGCCTCCGAGTTGGTGACCTGCCCGATGACTGGGCCGTCGGCGCCGCGCTCCGCGGGGACGGAGTCATCGAGGATCAGCACCACGTTCGGCTCCGCGACCTCGGCGACGGCGGCCTCCTCGGCGCTCAGCTCATGCACCCGCTGATCCGGCTCCCCGAGCCTCTCCGCGACCACGTAGCGCCGCGACCATCCCTCGAGCGCCCCGGCCAGCTCGCGGACCCCGGCGCCGGGCCCGGTCAGCACCGCAACCTTGGGGTGCCGCCGCGACGCTGCCACGGCGTCGTCGATGGGGCGGCCGTGGGCGGAGACCACGACGGCGTCGTCCCAGGGCAGCGCGACGGCGGCGAACGCGGCCGCCACCGAGCTGACCGCGGGCGTGACCGCGAGGTCGAGCCCCTCCTCGCGGAGGCGGCGGACGATGCCGTGGAATCCGGGGTCGCCGCTGGCCAGCACCAGCGCGTCGTCGCCGTCGGGCAGTGCCTTCAGCCGTTCGACGGCGGGGCTGAGCGCGCCGAGCACGACGCGCCGCTCGTCGGGCACGCCGAGGGCGTCGAGGTGGCGCCGCCCGCCGACGACGAGCGCCACCCGTCCGGCGAGGCTGCGGGTGGCCGGCGAGATCTCGCCGAGGTAGCCGTGCACGTGGATCATCGGTCCTCCTCCAGGACTCCGCGGGTGCCGTGGGCGCGCAGGTCGGCCTGCGCCTCGGGTTCGGCCGCGCGGTACTCGTGCCGGAAGCCGGGGTGGTAGAGGTGGCTGCGCGTGGCGAGGGGGCCCTCGGCGAGAGCCGGGCCGACGAGGACGACGGTGTGCTTCCACAGCTTGTGCTCGCGCATGGTCTCGGACAGGTCCTTCAGCTCGCAGCGAAGCATGAGTTCGTCGGGCCAGGACACCTGGTAGCCGACGATGCAGGGCGTCTCGGGTGGGTAGCCGCCGGCGAGCAGTTCCTCCTGGAGCGCCTGGTTGCGGGCGGCCGAGAGGTAGAGCGCCATGGTGGTGCCGTGGGCGGCGAACCCGCGGACGGTCTCGCGCGGCGGCATCGGGGTGCGGCCGCCCTCGAGGCGGGTGAGGACCAGGCTCTGCGACACCTCCGGCACCGTCAGCTCCACCTCCATCCGCGCCGCGGCGGCCGAGTACGCCGATACGCCCGGCACGGACTCGAACTCCAGGCCAAGCGAGCGGATGAGGTCGCGCTGCTCGGCGGTGGCGCCGTAGATGGCCGGATCGCCGGTGTGGACGCGGGCCACGAGGAGGCCCTCGGCGCGGGCGCGGCGGTAGAGGGGCTCGATGTCCTCCAACGACGCCGACGCGGAGTCGACGAGTTCAGCCCCCGGCTTGGCGCCCGCGACGATCCCGGGGTGGACCAGGCTGGAGGCCCAGATGATGATGTCGGCCTCCGCGATCACGCGGGCCCCGCGGACGGTGATGAGGTCGGCCGCGCCGGGGCCGGCCCCGACGAAGACCACCCTGCCGGTCACAGCCGGCCCCCCGTCGTCGCGCGGGTGGGAGCCGCCAGGACGGTGGAGAAGTAGGGGGCGGACTCGCCGTCGGCCAGGTCCGAGAGGCGGACGAGGCGTTGGTTCGGCAGCGAGACGTCCACGCCCATGACGGCGTCGCGGCCCTCGCCGCGCAGCAGCTCCGCGACCTCCGGGAGGCGCCGCCCGCCCTTGTAGGCGACGGTGGAGTCGGCCATGGCGAGCACCTCGCGGAGGCGGTCCAACCCGGCCGTCACCGGGACGAGAGCGAGCACCTCCTGACCCTCGACCAGCGGCGTGCGGCTGGCCGCCGCCAGCGCCTGCATCGCGGTGATGCCGGGGATCACCTCGACCTCGACGTCGGGCAGCTGTTCGACGACGTGCGCCGCCAGGTAGGAGAACGTGGAGTAGACGCTCGGGTCGCCGACGGTGGCGAACGCGACGGTCGCGGCGCCGTCGGCGAACGCATCGACGGCGGCCTGGGCAGAGGTCAGCCACGCCTGCTTGCGACGCGGGGAGACTCCTGACTTGTCGGCCATGGAGAAGGGGACGCGGACGATCCGTGTCGCGGCGCCGGGGCAGGCCGCCTGGACGATCCGTTCCGCGCGGCCGGGCCCATCGCCGGACTCCTCCGTCGCGGGGACGAGGATCGCGTCGGCTGCTTCAACGGCGCGCACGGCCTTGACGGTGATCAGCTCCGGGTCTCCGGGGCCGACGCCGACGCCGATCAGCCGTCGCGCAGGAACGGGGGAAATGGTGGGTACGGTCATCTGCCGTGGCCTCCTGGGGTCGCTCGCCCGAATGGTTGGCCGCGCAGGCCCGAGTTCCTGACTCCCCCATCGGGGTCACAGTGGCGGCACCGCCCCGGACTCACACCGGGTTCCTCGACGTCGCCTGCGCGCAGCGTCAGTCTGTCAGAGCCCGCAGTTGGACCTGACCTGGGGTCGGCTAGGGCAGATTCGCGCCTCCGAGCGGTCTGCGAGGGCACAGGGAGGCACGCCCAGCGGGTGGGCGGGGAGCTAGGTTGGTGGCATCGAGAAGGCGGGGTCGGATGAAGAGGTTGTTGGCGGCAGCAGGGTGGCTGGCGACGGGTGCCGCGCTCGGCGTGGGCGCCGTGGCCGGGGCCACTGCCTGGACTCTGAACGGGCCAAGGCGCCCCTGGCCGAACTACACCTTCACTCCGTTCGAGGTTCGGGCTCCGTCAGAGGACGTCACCTTCACCGCAGCCGACGGAGTCTCCTTGGCGGGCTGGTGGCTCGACCAACCAGCGTCGTCCACGGTCGTCGTCTGCGCCCACGGCCATCGTGGCAACAAGGCGGACATGTTGGGGATCGGCTCGGGTCTGTGGAGGGCGGGCCACAGCGTCCTGCTCTTCGATTTCCGTGGCAACGGGGACTCCGGTGATGGCCCACAGTCCCTCGCCCACCACGAGCAGCGGGACCTCAGTGCCGCCTTGGACCTGGTGCGCGAGCGTCGCCCGGACGCCCGGATCGCCGTCGTGTCATTCTCGATGGGCGCGTCCACGGCCATCCTCACCGCCGCTCAGGATTCCCGGATTGAGGCTCTCGTCGCCGATTCACCGTTCGCCACCCTCAGTGACGTCGTCGCCACGGGATATCGCCGACACCGCCTGCCGAGCGAGCCGCTCATCCCGATCGCCGACCTGGCGAACCGATTGCGCTACGGCTACGCCTTCTCCGAGGTCCGTCCTCTCGACAGGATCGGCGCGATCTCCCCTCGTCCGCTTCTGCTGCTACACGGGACGAACGACAGGGTCATCCCCTACGACCACGCGTTGCAGTTGGCCGCAGCAGCAGCCCCGGGGCCGGTTGAGCTCATCACCTTCGACGGCGCGGACCACTGCGGCGGCTATTTCGCAGACCGGGCGGCCTACATCGCGCTGGTGGCAGATTTCCTTGACCGTTGGCTTGGTAACCAACAGGACTTGGAGTTGCGCCGTGCCGACAACGCGTGACCTGACGTATCCCTTCGCGGGACGGTGGCTGGCCCGGAACAGCCCCGCCACCAGGGTCGCGAGCCACGGCACCACCCAGTTCGCCTCTGCCTTTGCGATCGACTTCGTCGGGGTGGATGACGCTGGCCGGAGCGCGCCGTTCACCGCGACGTCGCTGGTCCGGCCCGAGCCGCCGACGCGTTTCGTCGGGTTCGGTCGGCCCGTATTGGCGCCGGCCGACGGGTTGGTCGTCGCCGCGCACGATGCGCAACCCGATCACGCGGCCTTCCGCGGTCTGCCTTCACTCGGTTACGCCCTCGGCCAAGCACGCCGAGTCGCGGCCGGCTGGCCCGCCCTGGCCGGGAACCACGTGATGATCCAGATCCCCGCTGGTCCGGTCGTGGTGTTGTGTCACCTGCAGCAGGGCAGCGTCCGGGTGCGCCTCGGCGAGTACGTCGCGGCGGGGCAGGCGGTGGCCAACTGCGGCAATACGGGCAACAGCACTGAGCCGCACCTGCACCTGCAGGCCATCAGCACCATGGACGTGACGGCCGCCACCGCCGTGCCGATCACTCTGCATGGCGGACTTCCGCGCAACGGTGTCGTGGTCGAGGCGAGATAGCGGCCACACCGGCCCGTCCTGCTCACAGGCACTTCAGTAGTAACGACGTGAGCGCCACTCCGTGGTGGCCCACCGAGTTGCTCGCGCCCCCTCACGGCAGAAGAGGGTGATCGCCAGGCTTCGAGGCCGCTGCGCGCCACCTCAGCCACCAATGTGGGGTCCGTGCGCGGCACCTCACCGATCCCTGAGGAGCGCGCGTCGCGAAGCGACCGCGTGCGTCTCGAAGGGTCGTGACGCGACACCCTCAGGCAAACTCCCAGTCAGGTCACGCTACGACCCTTCGAGACGGCCTAGGCCGCTTCGCAGCTGGGCCTCCTCAGAACGAGAAGGCCGCCACTCGCATGTCACCACGCGTAGCCGATCGTCAGCGGGCCAGTCCCAGGAGGGCATCGAGGTCGGCGTGGGCCTCCAGCGCGTCGGCGACCGTCTCGATCATCGACTCCCGCCGCGCCGCGAAACCTGGCGACTCCGTCGGCGTCCACGACACCCCTACGGCATCCGCGACCCCTGCGAGCCACGCCCGGCGGAACCCGTCGGACTCCAGCGATCCGTGCCACATCGTCCCCCACACGGCGCCGGACCTGACCCCCTCGAGGAACGGCTCGTGCCCGTCGTCGACCCGCACCCGCCCATGGTGGATGACGTAGCCCTCGACGTCGTGCCCCCGCCAGCTTCCCGACGGCCGGCCCAACACCTTCTCCGGGTGGAACACCGTGTCGCCGGGCAACAGCCCCAGGCCGGGGACCGCGCCCGGGTGGCCGGCCTCGACGGGGTCCGTGATGGTGCGCGTCAGCATCTGGAAGCCCCCGCAGATCCCCAGCACCGGCCGCCCTTCCCCGGCCCGGGCGGCGATCGCCGCCGCGATACCGGTCTCCCGCAGCCACGCCAAGTCCGTCAGCGTGGACCGCGACCCGGGCAACACCGCGAGATCCGCCGCCGCGACGGCGGCAGGATCCGTTGTCACCACGACGTCGACCCCCGGCTCCTGCGCCAGCGCGTCCACGTCGGTGGCGTTGGAGATGCGCGGCAGGCGGACGACGGCGACCCGCAGCGTCGCGCTCCCGGCAGGCACACTGGCGCGTGCGTCGCCCCGCCACCGGCCCACCTCGAGCGCATCCTCGCCGTCGAGCCACACGCCCGGCAGCCAGGGCAACACGCCGAACGATGGAAGGCCGCAGCGTCGGGTGAGCTCGGTGAGTCCGGGGTCGAGGATGGCCTGGTCGCCGCGGAACTTGTTGATCAGGTAGCCCGCCAGCAGGGCGCGATCCTCGTCGTCGAGGAGGCCCCACGTGCCGTAGATGGAGGCCAGGACCCCGCCGCGGTCGATGTCCCCGACGAGCACCACGGGCAGGTCGAACGCCCTGGCCAGGCCCATATTTGTGTAGTCGCCCTCGCGGAGATTGATCTCCGCCGGGGAGCCGGCGCCTTCGCAGATCACCAATTCGTGCGCGGCGGCCAGTTCCCGATACGCCTCGTGGGCGGCCTCGGCCAGCAGGCGACGACCCGTGGCGTACTCCCCCGCCTCCAGTGCGCCCGCGGGCTCGCCGCGGAGCACGACGAACGAGCGCCGGTCGCTGCCGGGCTTGAGCAGCACCGGGTTCATCGCCGACGTCGGCGTCTTGCCCGCCGCGATCGCCTGCAGGTACTGCGCCCGGCCGATCTCCGCGCCGTCGGCGCACACCATGGAGTTGTTGCTCATGTTCTGCGCCTTGAACGGCACGACGTCGATCCCGCGGCGACGGGCGGCGCGGCAGAGGCCGGTGACCACCAGCGACTTGCCCGCGTCCGACGACGTCCCCGCGATGAGGATCCCGGTCATGCGCCACTTCCCTTCCAGACATGCTGCCGCCCCCACCGCTGGCTGAGGAGCTCGACGCACGACCCCCACCGCTGGCTGAGGCGCTCGACGCGCCAGCGGCGAGCCTCGAAGCCTAATAAACGTGAGCTGACAAGGTCACCGCTCTGAGGCTTCGAGGCCGCTTCGCGGCACCTCAGCCAACGGGATGCGAGCGCCGCAGTCACCGGGAGCACCTCAGCCAGCGGGAGGAGCCCGCCACCGCGGCAAGCACCGTCGCCATCGCCGTCACCACGCCCACCAGCCTGGCCGCTTTCCGCACCTCGGCCGCGCGGGGGCGTGGGCCGTCGCCGAGGAGGCCCCGCTCCTCCACGCGGGAGAAGTACACGTTGCGGCCGCCGAGCTGCACGCCGAGGGCGCCCGCCCAGGCCGCCTCGCACCAGCCGCCGTTGGGCGAGGGGTGGTTCCGCGCGTCGCGGCGGAGCACCCGCCAGGCCTCCGCCGTCGACCCGCCGACGACGGGCGCGGCCA
Source organism: Tessaracoccus luoxuelianae (assembly GCF_054483915.1). Lineage (NCBI taxonomy): Bacteria > Bacillati > Actinomycetota > Actinomycetes > Propionibacteriales > Propionibacteriaceae > Tessaracoccus > Tessaracoccus luoxuelianae. The sequence continues at coordinate 3,187,199 of NZ_CM137013.1, forward strand.
CGCAGGCGAGCACGCCGGTGATGCGGGCCGGGATGTAATCGAGGGCGTCGTCGAGCCGTGCGGCGGCAGTGCCGAAGCGGGCATAGCGGTCGTTGCGATGGCCCACCATGGCGTCGAGGGTGTTGACCGCGCGATGGGCGAGGAGGCCGGGGATCCCGGCGACGGCACCCCAGAACAGCGACGCGACCACGGCGTCGGCCGTGTTCTCCGCCATGGACTCGACGGTGGCGCGGGCAAGCTCGGGCTCGTCGAGGCCGGCCGGGTCGCGGCCGCAGAGGTGGCCGAGCCGGGCGCGGGCGCCGTCGAGGTCGCCGTCGTCGAGGCGGTCGGCCATCAGCCGGCCCTCGCGGGCGAGGCTGCGGGCACCGAGCACGGCCCAGGTAGCCAGCGCGGTCGCGGCAACGTGGGCCACCGGGTGGCGGCGCGTGGCGCGCTCAGCCGTGACCCCTGCCGCGACGACCGGAGCCACCGTCGCCACCGTGAACGCGGCCCCCCGGGCGCGGTCGTCGGCATACCGGGACTGCTCGACGCGGCCCGCGAAGGTCCCGAACCACGCGACGGGGTGGTGCCGGGCGGGGTCTCCGAGCGCGGCGTCGGCCGCCACCCCGAGGACGATGCCGAGCGCGCGCGTGATCACGGCGCCGACGCTAGCAGTAGTCAGCACCCGGTCGGCGGGGCCTCCACTACAGATCCCGCAGCGGCGCTTACTCCTGGAACTCCAGGAAGGCGTCCATCGCGCGGGGGCCGTAGACCGTCGCGGGGCCGCCCCGCATGAGGATGGCCACTCCGAGAGCCTCAGCCACCTCGTCGGCGGTCGCCCCGGCTCGTGCCGCTCCGCGTGCGTGGCTGGCGATGCAGCCGTCGCACTTCTCCGTGACGCCGATTGCGAGAGCGATGAGTTCCTTGGTCTTCGTGTCGAGCGCGCCGGGGCCGAGCACCGCCTTGTGCATCGCCGAGTAACCGGCGTACACCTCCGGAATCCGGGAGCGCAGCTCCTTCGCGGGCGCCTGGAGGTCCTGGAGAACCTTCTTGCCATGCTCGTGGGTGGTCATGTCTCTCCTGACTGTCGTAGTTCACGGATGAGCCTTGACCAATTATCTGCCGGCAGGGGTGACGACGCCAGCCGCGGGTGACTTTCGTGCCGTCTCGACGGCGGTCGGGAAGAATGGGCCCATGACAACGCTTGCACCCCTGATCCCCCTGACCGGCGGCACCTCGATCCCGGCGATCGGCGCGGGCACCTGGCCCCTGGACGACGCGGAGGTGCGCGAGATGTGCCTCACCGCGTTCGAGATCGGCTACCGGCTCGTCGACACCGCGGAGAACTACCGCAACGAGGCCGGCGTCGGGCGGGCGGTCTGCGAGTCGGGGCTGGCTCGGGAGGACGTGTTCGTCACCACGAAGTTCAACAAGAAGTGGCACGGCGACGCCGTCGCGGGCGTGGAGGGCAACCTCGGCCGGCTGGGCCTCGAGTACGTCGACCTGGTTCTCATCCACTGGCCCAACCCGGATCAGGACCTCTACGTTCGCGCCTGGGAGGGGCTGATCGAGGCGCGTGAGCGCGGACTGACCAAGGCGATCGGGACGTCCAACTTCAAGCCCGAGCACCTCCGGCGGCTGCTCGACGCCACGGGGGTCGCGCCGGAGGTCAACCAGATCCAGTGCAATCCGTTCACCGAGCGCGTCGTCGAGCGGGCGTTCCACGAGAAGCACAGGATCGTGACGGAGTCGTGGGCGCCGCTGGCCGCCGGCACCGGGCTGATCGGGCATCCGACCGTATGGGAAGTCGCCGATGCGCACGACGCCACCCCCGCGCAGGCGGTCCTCGCCTGGCACATCCAGCAGGGCCTGCTCCCCATCCCGAAGTCGTCGAACCGAGAGCGGCTGGCCGAGAACTTCGCCGCGGTGAATCTTCGCCTGACCGACGACGAGGTCCGGACCCTGACCGCGCTCAGAAGCTCGGACTACCACCTGATGGACTCGGACCACTTCGGCCACTGATCCCCTCCCGCAGGTGAGGCGCGAGGAGCACAGCGACGCGCCTCACAGCTTCAGAAACGTCCCTTGTCAGCCCGCGTTTCTTAGGCTTCGAGGCCGCTTCGCGGCGCCTCAGCCAGCGGTGGGGTGCTTCGCGGCGCCTCAGCCAGCGGGGGGCGACGTGTCCGGGTAGCGGTGGATGAGGGGGACCGGTCGCGGTGGGTCGGGCGTTGGGCAAGGCACGCCGCGTTTGGGCGTGCCGAGGGCGCCCATGGGCGAGGCCGGTCCCCCTCAGCCACCGCGGAACCTGACCTGCCCCTCAGAGACGTTCCTTGTCAGCCTGCGTTTCTCAGGCTTCGAGGCCTCTTCGCGGCGCCCCAGCCAGCGGTGGGGGCGCGAGGTGTCCGCAGAGCGGTGGATGAGGGGGACCGGTCGCGGTGGGTCGGGCGTTGGGCAAGGCACGCCGCGTTGGGGCGTGCCGAGGGCGCCCATGGGCGAGGCCGGTCCCCCTCATCCGGCGCGGGACCTGACCCAGGCCCCTGGGAAGCCAACGTCGGTTTCGACGCACCCCGCGCAGCTGCGCTGCTCGGCGTGGCTCAACCCGCGGGTGGGCGAGACTCAACCCAGGTTCAGCCAGACCGGCGCGTCAGATGCGCGACAGGAGATCCTGGACGGCCGCCCTCGCCTCCATTGCGTTCTGGCCGCTGATCTCTCGGAACGCCTCCGTGATCTCCTCGGTGAGGTCGAAGTCGCGGCGGATCAACCAACTCTGCTGCAGCCCGTCCCACACGGCGACGAACTGGCGGGCCATCCGCACCGGGTCGCGATCCGGATGCGCCAGGCCCGCCGCCTGACGGGCCTTCATCAGGTCGATCATCTCCGCCATGACCCGCTCGTAGTGGCGCTGGAAGAACTCGTGGGCCGGGTGCGCCGGGTCCTGCGCGGCCGACGCAAGCGCCACCTGAAGCCGGAGCCGCTTGTCCTCTCCGGGGGAGCGCTGGGCGAGTTCGTCGATGAGATCGTGGAACTCCGACGGCGGGGCAAGGGGGCGCTCACCCTCCTGCACCTCGCCGTCGAAGAATCCCTCGAAGTACTCGATGGCCGCCACCAGGAGGTGGTCCCGGGTGGGGAAGTGGTAGAGCATCGTCCGCTCGAGCATGCCCGCCCTGGCCGCGACCGCCGCCGTTGTCAGCTGAACATGCCCCACCTCCATCACCACCTCGTAGGCGGCCTTGGCGATGGCGGCGCGCTTCTGAGCGGACTTCGCGTAGGGTCCACGTTTCGCGGGGGTTGTCGACATCGCCACCTCCTCAACCTTTCCTTACCCCAAACCTTGAACCCTGACCCGGGACAATGTCAACCGTTGACGGATCATGAACTATGCTGTTCACTACGAATTGAGAGACCGCCGTCGACGCCGACCCCGAAGGACCCCCATGACCGACGCCCCCGCCTACCGCGACCCTGCCCTCCCCGTCGAGAAGCGCGTCGAGGACCTCCTCGGCCGCCTCACCCTGGAGGAGAAGGCCGGCCAGCTGACGCAGTACTTCTACTTCGGCCAGCTCGACACCCCGGTGGTCTCCGACGAGGACCTGGCGGCTATGCCCTTCGAGCAGCGGCAGTTCCTCGACTTCCCGCGGATGGTGGACAAGGAGATCGACGCCGGCCGCGTCGGCTCGCTGCTGTTCGTCCGCAACGCCGCGCTGGCCAACCACCTGCAGCGTAGGACCATCGCCGGGAACCGCCACGGCATCCCGGCCTTGTTCGGCTTCGACGTGATCCACGGCCTGCGCACCACGTTCCCCGTGCCGATCGCGGTCGCGGCCAGCTGGGACCCCGAGGTGGCCGAGAAGGGCCAGCAGATCGCGGCCCGCGAGGCGCGCGCCGTCGGCATCCACTGGACCTTCGCGCCCATGGTGGACATCGCCCGCGACCCGCGCTGGGGCCGCATCATCGAGGGCGCCGGAGAGGACCCGTGCCTGGGCGGCGCGATGGCGGCCGCGCAGGTGCGCGGGTTCCAGGGCGACGGCGGCGCCGAGTCCGTCATCTCCGGCCCGAAGCACTTCGCCGGCTACGGCGCGGCCCGCGGCGGCCGCGACTACGAGGATTCGGACATCTCCGACGCAGAGCTGCACAACGTCTACTTCCCGCCCTTCAAGGCGGCCATCGACGCCGGCGCCAAGAACATCATGAGCGCCTACATGGACCTCAACGGCGTGCCCGCCAGCGGCAACCGCTGGCTGCTCACCGACATGCTCCGCGACGAGCTCGGCTTCGACGGCTTCGTCGTCTCCGACGCCAACGCGGTGCGCTCCCTCGAGACCCAGCACTTCGCCCGCGACCTCACCGACGCCGGCGCCCGCGCCGTCCACGCCGGGCTGGACATGGAGATGGCCATGTTCGACGCCTCCTACACGCGCCTCCCGCAGGCCGTGGCCGACGGGCTGGTCGACGAGGCCACCATCGATCTGGCCGTCCGCCGCGTCCTCACCGCCAAGTTCGCCGCCGGCCTGTTCGAGCAGCCCTTCGTCGACGAGGCCACCAGTGCCTCCGTCCTCGACGACGCCTCGCACCGCGACGCCGCCCAGGCCGCCGCCGAGCGCACCGCCGTCCTGCTCAAGAACGACGGCGCCCTCCCCCTGAAGGCGCCCGCCTCGATCGCCGTCCTCGGCGACCTCGCCGACTCGCGGCGCGACATCCTCGGCCCATGGATCTTCGACTTCGACCTGTCCGAGTCGGTGACCATCCTCGACGGCATCCGCCGACGCGCAGGCGAGGGGACCCGGGTCGAGTACGCGCCCGCCACGGCCGTCGCCACACGGCTCTACCCGTCGATGTTCGACAGCCACGAGGCCGGCACCTTGCCTCAGACCCCCGAGGGCTTTGACGAGGACGCCGAGCTGGAGCGCGCCGTCGCCCTGGCCGCGGAGTCCGAGGTTGCCGTCGTGGTGGTGGGGCAGCCGCAGAACATGATCGGCGAGAAGGCCTCTGTCTCCACCCTCGACCTCCCCGGCCGCCAGCTCGAACTGCTGCAGCGCGTCCACGCCACCGGCACCCCGATGGTGGTGCTCGTGATGTCAGGCCGCCCGCTCGACCTGCGCTGGGCCGACGCGAACGCCGACGCGATCGTGCAGGTCTGGTACCCCGGCGTCCGCGGCGGCGACGCCGTGGCGCGCGTCCTGTTCGGTGACGTCTGCCCCGCCGGCCGGCTGCCGTTCACCTGGCCGCGACACGTGGGCCAGGTGCCGATGGTGCACTCGCACTACCGCACCTTCCAGCCGGAGGACGCGGACAAGCGCTACTGGGACGAGGAGAGCACGCCGCTCTACCCCTTCGGGTACGGCCTCACGTACGCGACGGTGGACTACTCGGACCTGCGGGCACCGTCGAGCATCGCGGTGGGCGAGACTGCCAAGGTCGCGGTGACGCTCACCAACACCTCCGGGGTGGACTCCGACGAGGTGACGCAGTTCTACATCCACCAGCGCTACGGCACCTCGACCCGTCCGGTGCGCGAGCTCAAGGGCTTCCAGCGCGTGCACGTGCCCGCGGGCGCGACGGTGGACGTCGAGTTCGAGCTCGGCCCGGACCAGCTGCGCTACTGGAGCGCTGCGACCCGCACGTGGGTGCAGGACGCCACCGTGATCGATCTCTTCGTCGGCGGCAGCTCCGCCTGCGACATGACCACCACCGTGGAGATCACCGCCTGATCGGCCCCGACCGTCTGCAACTATCTACCCAGAGAGCGGCTTCTGTGCATATACACAGAAGCCGCTCTCCACGTAGGAAGTTGCAGACCATGTGGGGCGACCTAGCCCCGCGACACCGTCGCAGCGTCCTTCACCTCACCGATCAGGCGCTCGACGACGTCCTCCAGCATCGCGGCGCCCACAGTCTGGTCGCCGTCGACGACGAGCGCGAAGTGCGTGCCGCCCGCCTGCATCGCGGCGAGCGTCGCCTCCAGGGTGGCGTCCTTCGCGATGGTGGCCAACGGGCGGACCACGTGCTCGCCCAAGGGTCGCGTGAACTCGTCGTCAGTCAGCCCGAGGAAGTCCTTGAGGTGGACGTAGCCCACCACGTGGCCTTCCTCCGCGGCGACGGGAAAACGCGAGTATCCGGTGCGCAGAAACTCCGCCTCCACCTGGGCGGGCGTGGCCTGGTACGGCAGCGTCACGAGTTCGCCCATCGGGACCATGACCGCCGCGACGGTCTCCGTCCCGATGCTGACGGCGCCACTCAGCAGCTGGTGTTCGCGATCCTCGAGCAGCCCCTTTTCGCGCGACTCCGCGATGAAGGCGGCCACCTCGTCGGCTGTGAACGCCGAGGCGATCTCCTCCCTCGGCTCCACCTTCAGCAGGCGCAGCACCACGTTGGCGATCCAGTTGAGCAGCCAGATCAGCGGACGCAGCACGAGCACGATCCCGTACAGGATGGGGCCGAGGATGATGGCGGAGCGCTCGGGGCCGGAGATCGCGATGTTCTTCGGCACCATCTCGCCGAGCACCATGTGCAGGAACACGACGATGGCCAGGGCGATGATGAACGCGACGGTGTGCAGCGCGGCGCCTCTGATCCCGACGGCGGCCAAGGGGATCTCCAGCAGATGCGCGACGGCGGGCTCGCCGATGGCGCCGAGCCCGAGGGAACACATGGTGATGCCCAGCTGTGCGCCGGCCATCATGAGCGAGACCCGCTCCATGGCCCGCAGCGTGATCCGCGCGGACCACGAGCCGGCGGCGGCCCGCGGCTCGACCTGGGTGCGTCGTGCGGCGATGAGGGCGAATTCGGCGCCCACGAAGAAGGCGTTCCCGATCAGCAGGGCGACTGCGATGAGGATGGCTGTGGAATCAAGCATTGTCCTCCCCCTCCTCTGCATCCTCGACGGTCAGGGTGAGCCTGTCTACGCGCCATCCGTCCAGTCTGGTGACCTTGAGCCGCGCGACGGCCGGGGTCGGTAGCCCGTCTGCGTCGGGTCTGGTCTCGTCCCGGACGTCGAGCAGCACCTCGTCTCCCACCCTCGGGAAGCGGCCGAGCTGCTCGGTGATGAGGCCACCCAGGGTGTCGGACTCGCGGCCCTCGGGCAGTTCGATGTTCAGCGTCTCGCCCGCTTCGTCAGGGCGGAGCAGTCCCGACAAGGACCAACGCCGCTCCTCCAGCTGGCGGTAGGCGCGGGTGGGGCTGTCCTGTTCGTCGTCGATCTCGCCGACGATCTCCTCCACCACGTCCTCAAGCGTCACGATGCCGTCCGTGCCGCCGTACTCGTCGACGACGACCGCCATCTGCACGCCGAGGCGAAGAACCTCGAGTACCGAGCCCAGGGGCATCGTCGACGGCACGGCCCGGATGGGGCGGACCAGATCCTTGACGGTGCGCCCAGCGCGCTCCGCTGAGGGGGTGGCCAGGGCGTCCTTGAAGTGGACCACCCCTCGGACGTCGTCGACGCTCTCGCCGATGACCGGGAAACGTGCGTGGCCGCTGGCGCGGACCGCGTCGAGGACGTCGGCGGCCGTTTCGTCGAGCTCGAGGAAGCGGACGCGTGGTCGGGGCGTCATGGCGTCGGAGGCGGTGCGCTCGTTGAGCGCCACGGAGTGCTCGAGACGGCGGGCGAGATCCTGCCCGAGCATGCCCTGCTGTGCGGAGCGGGCAGCGAGCGAGCCCAACTCCTGTGCGGAACGGGCGGATGCGAGTTCCTCCTGCGGCTCCATGCCCATCGCGCGGACGATGCGGTTGGCGGTGCCGTTGAGGAACCACAGCAGCGGCCTGCTCACCCAGGTGAAGCCACGCTGGAACCCGACCACCGCGCGCCCCACCTTGAGGGGCTCCGCGATCGCCCAGTTCTTGGGCACCAGCTCGCCGAACACCATCTGGACCATGGTCGCGATGAGGAAGGCTGCGGTGAAGGCAACCACGGAGGCGGTCTCCTCCGGGAGGCCTGCGGCGCGGATGGGCACCGCGAGCAGCGCCGCGATCGAGGGCTCCGCGATGAAGCCCACGACCAGGCTGGTGATGGTGATGCCGAGCTGCGCGCCGGAGAGCTGCGTGGACATGGTGCGGAGCGCCTCGCGCAGCGACTTCGCCTTCGGGTCCGTCTCGGCGAGCCTCGCGACGGTGGGACGGTCAACCGTCACCAGGGAGAACTCGGCGGCCACGAACATCGCGTTCGCTGCGATCAGCACCACCACGGCCAGGAGCAGTAGCCACTCGACGATCATCGTCACCTCACCCCCGTCGAAGGGCTCAGAGACTTCTGGGCGGCCCCGGAGGGCGAAGGACTATGACCGTCGTTCACGCGTCGATAGTACGTGAGCCTCGGCGGTGGACGCTTCGTCCGAGACCTCGGCCCTCAACGCCCATGCCCGACGCGCCCACCCCAGGCCGACCAGCGCCACGCCCACGAGCACCGCCGCGACACCCGGCAGCCCCACCTGGGCCCCCAGCAGCCCCGCGAGCGGGTAGGTGAGGAGGAAACACGCGTGAGACAGCGAGAACTGGGCGGCGAAGACCGCCGGGCACGTCTGCTCCGTCGAGTTCCGGCGCAGGAGCCGCGCCGACGGCGTGAGCACCGCAGAGGTCGCGGCCCCGATGACGAACCAGAGCACGAGGATCAGCGACCAGGCGAGCGCGTTGTCGACCCAGGAGAGGATTCCGCCGGCCACGGCCAGTGCGACGGGGAGGATGGCGGCGCCCGCGAGCATCACCCGCGTGTCGGGCAACCGGTCGAGGAGTCGCGGGACCACCAACGCGACGAGCATCGAGCCCGCACCGTAGGCGGCCAGCAGCAAGGCCAGGTCACCCTCCCCCCGACCAAGGTGGGTGCGCACGATCACGACGGTGTTGACGATCACCATCGCGGTGGTGGCAGCCACCACCAGATTGATCCCCAGGAGCCCGCGCAGTTCGGGCGCCGCCCAGAAGTTCCGGGTACCGCTGGTCAGGCGCTCGAGGAACGGCGCGAGCGGCGACGGCTCAATCTGTGGGAGCCGGGTGACGGCCACCAGGGCTGCCGAGCCAAGGAAGCCCACGACGGTGCCGACGAACAGGTCCTGATATCCGACAACCGCCAGCAGCAGGGCGGCGATCATGGGGCTGGCAAGAGCCTCCATGTCGTAGGCCAGCCGCGACAACGACAGGGCACGCGTGTACTCCCGCTCCGCGGGCAGCACCGACGGGATCAGCGCCTGAAAGGCGGGCGTGAACGTGGCCGACGCTGACTGGAGCAGGAAGATCAGCGCGTAGATGTGCCACGCCTCACTGACGAACGGCAGGCACAGGGCGACGCCGGCGCGCATCAGATCCGCCGTGATGAGCAGCGGCTTGCGCGGCACCCGGGCAACGACGGCGGCCATCACGGGGGCCACGGCCACGTAGGCCACCATCTTGATGGACATCGCGAGCCCCATCACCGCGCCTGCGCCGTCGGGCGAGACGTCGAACGCCAACAGACCCAGGGCCACGGTGAGCAGGCCGGTCCCGAGGAGGGCGATCACCTGGGCCGTGAACAGGTTCCGGTAGGTGCGATTGCGGAGGACGGTCAACATGGTGGCGGCATGCGATCAGGCGTGGGCGGACCTGCGGCGCGGGCTCCGCTCCGGGGCACCGAATCGGGGTGGGAAGTCGTCGCCTGCGGTGTGGTGCAGCGGCATCTGACCTGCGGCCGCGACGGAGTGCTCGGCCTGCCTGACCGCCTCGAGGATGACGCCGACGGCGTGCTCGTCGGCCAACTTGTACAGGACCTTTGTGCCGTCCTGGCGGGTGGTCACCATGCGCGCCATCCGCAGCCTTGCCAGGTGCTGGGATACCCCGGAGGGGTTCTTCCCCACCACCTCGGCCAGCTCGCCGACCGACAGTTCGACGGCGGCGTCGAGCGCGAGGATCAGCCTGATCCGGGTCGGGTCCGAGAGCAGGGCCAGCACCTCCGCGGCGAGGTCGACGAACTCAGAGGGGACGTCATGAGTCTCGTTATCCGCGTGCATACGCAGATACTAATACAAATCCGGAAGAGGGCCACCCGTGAAACGGTGAAGCCACCACCCCGCTCCTTGAGGAGCCACCCGCGAAGCGGCCAGGCCCGATGGTCGAATCCCAAGCCGACAAGCAGACACGCTTCAAGGTCCCGACACAACCCTTCGAGACGCCCGGCGGTCGCTTCGCGACGCCGGGCTCCTCAGGGACCGAAACCCCTCCGCGGCTGGTGTTCCTCCAGAACGGGTCCCGGACGCATCAGGGGCCCGGATGCCCACCTGGAGGAACATCTGCCGCACCTCGGCCGAGGCAGACCCCCCCGCTGTTCACACGTATCGCATCGTCGTCATCATCCCGACCTCGGCGTGATAGATGTTGTGGCAGTGCAGCATCCACTCGCCGGGGTTGTCGGTGAGGAGGTCCGCCTCGATCGCCTGCATGGGCGCCACCAGAACCGTGTCCTTGCGCAGCCCGCCGCTCGCCGGCAGCCCCCAGGTGTGGCCGTGGATGTGCATGGGGTGGGTCATCATCGTCATGTTGGTCATCGTCATCCGCACCCGGCGGCCGGCGGACACCTCGAACGGCTCATGGGCGCCGAACTTGCGCCCGTTGATGCCCCATCCGTAGGGATCCATCTGGCCGTTCAGCTCCACGTCGAACGCGGTGTCGACGTCCCCGTCGGGCAGCCGCGACCCCTCGGCGGCGCGCAGCTCGGTGCCCAGCAGCGCGTCGCCGTCGAGCTCTGGCACCGGGGTGTTGGCCGTGGGCGCGGTCCCCGCAGCGGTGCGCACGACGGCGAGCGCGAGGCCCCGCTTCCCCTCCGGCCTCGCCACCAGCGGGAAGGCGCCGTCGCCCAACGTCACGAGCACGTCGTAGCGCTCCCCCATCGCCAGGTAGAGCGCCGGGGTCTCGCGCGGTTCGACGGCGTAACCGTCGCTGTGCGTCACCGTGAGCACATGCCCGCCGAGCGCCACCCGGAAGATGGTGTCCGAGCCGGCGTTGATGATCCGCAGCCGGATCCGCTGCCCGGGCTTGCCCTCGAAGCTGACCGGCGCCTCGGGGATCCGGCCGTTGATGAGGTAGTGGGGGTACTCGATGTCGCCCGCATCGCCCAGCGGCGAGCCGCGACCGGGCATGCCGCCCATGTCGTGGCCGCCCATCCCCATCCCCCTGGACACAGAACCGTTCTCAGCGGCCAACTCCTCGAAGATCTCATCCGGGCTCCGGCCGACGCCGTCGGTCCAGTCGTCCAGGACCACCACCCACTCCTCGTCGTAGCCGCCGGGCTCGTCAGGGTCGTCGATGATGAGCGGCGCATACAACGCTCGGTCCAGCTGGACACCCGAGTGCGGATGGAGGAAGTAGGTGCCGGGGTCGGGCGCGACGAACTCGTACCGGAACTCCGCCCCGGGCTCGATGGGCTCCTGCGAGACGCCGGGCACCCCGTCGGCCGCGTGGTGGAGCCGGATGCCGTGCCAGTGCACGCTGGTAGAGGCGGGCAGCTCGTTGGCGACGGCGACGCGGAAAAGGTCGCCGGCCGTGCCCCGCAGGACAGTTGAGCCCGCGTCGTCGTAGCCCCATGTCCTGGCGGTGACGCCGCCGAGGTCGAGCGTGAGGGGTCGCGGGCGAAGCGCCGCCTCGACGGTGGCGCGCCCAGGCGCGGGGGTGAGACCCGGCGTGGGGTAGACCAAGGGGGTGCCGCCGTGCCCCGACGGCGCGCTGGGAGCGGGGCCGGTGCACGCGGAAAGCAGTCCGGCGCCCGCGATGCTGACGCCGCCGAGCAGAATCTGCCGTCGATGCAGGGGTCTCATACACCGAGGGTGCCCCTCCTGGGCCGCGAAACCCAGAGCGAGACAGTGAAGATCCGGTCAAGATCGGTTCACGGTCACCCCAATTCGCTCCCGTCACTCCGGCGACCTTGGGCAACCACTTGATTTGATACCCCCTGGGGGTATATACCTGAGGCATGGAGCATTCACAGCACCAGAACAACCACCCCTCCCCCGACCCACACGCGGGTCATCCAGACCACGGCGGTGTCGCGGTCAAGGACAACCACGCCAGCCGCGACACCCACCAGCAGGCGATGCCTCACGGCCACGCTCATTCGGCGGCAGATGACAAGCAGGTTCACTCCCACGGGGAGCACGCCGGGCACTCGACGGCGATGTTCAAGAACCGCTTCTGGGTGTCGCTGGCGCTGACCATCCCGGTGGTGTTCTTCAGCCCGATGATGGCGCACCTGTTGGGCTACCACCTGCCTGAGTTCCCCGGCTCGACGTGGATCCCCCCGGTCCTGGGCACCGCGATCTTCGCCTACGGCGGGGTCCCGTTCCTCAAGGGCGGGTGGCGCGAGCTGAAGACCCGTCAGCCCGGCATGATGCTGCTGATCTCGCTGGCCATCACGGTCGCATTCGTGGCCTCCTGGGTGACCACGCTCGGCATCGGCGGATTCGCCCTCGACTTCTGGTGGGAGCTGGCGCTGCTGGTGACCATCATGCTGCTCGGCCACTGGATGGAGATGCGCGCGCTGGGGGCCGCGTCGTCGGCGCTGGACGCGCTGGCGGAGTTGCTGCCGAGCGAGGCGGAGCTGGTGACCGACGACGGGACGGTCGTCGTCCCGATCGCAGAGCTGGCGGTCGACGACGTGGTGCTCGTCCGCGCGGGGGCCAGGGTGCCAGCGGACGGGACGATCGTCGACGGCGCGGCGGAGTTCGACGAGTCGATGATCACCGGGGAGTCGCAGCCGGTGGCCCGTGGCGAGGGTGAGCGCGTCGTCGCTGGCACCGTCGCTACGGACAACACGGTGCGGGTGCGGGTCGAGGCAACCGGCGACGACACCGCCCTGGCCGGGATCCAGAGGATGGTGGCCGACGCGCAGGCCTCGTCGTCGCGGGCCCAGGCCCTCGCGGACCGAGCCGCCGCGCTGCTGTTCTGGTTCGCGCTGGGCGCGGGCATCCTGACGGCTATCGCGTGGACGCTGCTGGGCAGCCCCGACGAGGCCGTGGTGCGGACCGTCACCGTGCTCGTGATCGCCTGCCCCCACGCACTGGGCCTGGCGATCCCCCTTGTCATCGCGATCTCCACCGAGCGCGCAGCCAAGAACGGCGTGCTGATCAAGGACCGGATGGCGTTGGAGCGGATGCGCACCATCGACGTGGTGCTGTTCGACAAGACCGGCACGCTCACCGAGGGCGCCCACGCGGTGACGGGTGTCGCGGCGGCGGGGGTGTCCGAGTCGGAGCTGCTGTCGCTGGCGGCTGCGGCCGAGGCGGACAGCGAGCACCCCGTCGCGCGGGCGATCGTCGCGGCGGCCGCCGCGAAGCCGGAGGCCTCGGGCATGCGACGGCGCGGAACGGACTTCTCCGCCTCCACCGGCCGCGGGGTGCGGGCCACCGTCGACGGCGCCGTGATCCAGGTGGGCGGGCCGACCCTGCTGCGTGAGTTGGGCCTGGAGACGCCGTCGGCCCTGACTGAGCAGACGCAATCGTGGTCCGGGCGGGGAGCGGGCGTGCTGCACGTGATCCGCGACGGCAAGGTCATCGGGGCGGTCGCGGTCGAGGACAAGGTGCGCGCGGAGTCGAAGGCGGCGGTCAAGGCGCTGCAGGATCGCGGAGTGCGGGTGGCGATGGTCACCGGCGACGCGCGGCAGGTGGCCGAGGCGGTCGGCGCCGAGCTGGGCATCGACGAGGTGTTCGCCGAGGTGCTGCCGCAGGACAAGGACACCAAGGTGACCGAACTGCAGGGTCGCGGGCTGACTGTGGCGATGGTGGGCGACGGCGTCAACGATGCCCCGGCCCTGGCCCGCGCCGAGGTGGGGATCGCGATCGGGGCGGGGACGGACGTCGCGATGGAGTCGGCCGGCGTGGTGCTGGCGGGCAACGACCCGAGGGCCGTGCTGTCCATGATCGACCTGTCGCGGGCGAGCTACCGCAAGATGATCCAGAACCTGGTGTGGGCGGCGGGTTACAACATCGTCGCGGTCCCGCTTGCCGCAGGCGTGCTGGCGCCCATCGGGGTGGTGCTTTCCCCGGCGGTGGGGGCGGTGCTGATGTCGCTGTCGACGATCATCGTGGCGCTCAACGCGCAGCTGTTGCGTCGGTTGGACCTCGCGCCTGAGCGGCTCGCCCCGTCCTCGCGCTGAGGCGCGAGGAGCGAAGCGAGAGCTCTCCCCCGCTGGGGCGCGGTCTCAGTGGCGGATCTGGTGGCGTAGTCGCCGCCAGATCCACCGCCCAGGGTTCCGCCGGTCAGGCGAGGCGGAGGGCCCGCCCCTCCCGGACGACGCGGATCGGGTCCAGAATCTCGCCCTGGAACACCCCACCCACCTTGTCCGAGAACCCGACGATCACCCAGTCCTCAGTAGAGGTTGCGTCACGACCCTTCGAGACGGCCCGCGGTCGCTCCGCGACGCCGACCTCCTCAGGGATCGAACGGTCGATCAGGCGCGCCGCGTAGAGGCTCGGGTGGTCGAGGGTGCCGGCCGCGTCGAGGTCCCACGGTCCCAGGAGGGACTCCCCCGGCGCGAACCACATCCCGCCGGTGGCCTGCCCGCGACGTCGGTCGTCCTCGAGGTCCGTCCAGCAGCAGAAGACGAGGAACGGCATGCCCTCGACGACGACCACCTGCGGCACCTCCATCTGCCCCCAGCCCGCCGGCGCGGACAGCGGTGGGCGCACCTCCCACGAGTCGAGGTCCGCGCTCACCGCGTGCCCGATCACGGACCGCGTCGCGGGGTCTCCCTCGGCGGCGCGGGCGGTGAGCAGCATGTGCCAGAGCCCGTCGTCGCCCCGGAGCACCCAGGGGTCACGCCAGGCCTCGTCGAACCAGTCACCGGACGAGAGCTTCTCGTACCAGCGAGGGTCCGCCTCGCAGACCGGCTGGTCGAATCGTCGGCGCCACGTGATGAGGTCGTCTGATTCGGCGACCCCCACCCGTTGCACCTTCCAGTCCTCCGCCCGCGACACTCCCGTGTAGAACATCCGCCAGGTCCCGTCGTCGGCCTTCACGACGGAGCCGGTCCAGGTGGAGCCGTCGTCCCAGGCGGGCTCGTCCGCCGTGACCAGGGCGTCGGGCAACACCTCCCAGGTCACCAGGTCCGAGGACCGGGCGTGACCCACCGACGCCCGGCGATGCCGCCGTTCCGGGTCGATCAACGCCCGCGACGCCCGCAGGAAGAACAGGTGGTGCTCCCCGTCGTCGCCCCGGACGGGCCAGCTGTCCCACACCCAATGGTCGGGAAGTCTCAGCATTGGATCACCCCTTCACGCCGCTGGAGGCGATCGAACTGACGAACGCCCGCTGGAACACCAGGAACACGAGCAGCACCGGCAGCGTGATCAGCGACGTGTACGCCATCACCTCACCCCAGGCCGTGTTGAGCTGGAAGAAATACTGCATGCCCACCATGACGGGCCGCAGCGACTCCTGCTGCACCACCATCAACGGCCACAGGTACGAGTTCCACGCCGGGAGGAAGGTGAGGATCGCGACGGTGGCGAACGCCGGGCCGGACAGCGGCACGATGATCCGCCAGTAGATCCCGAACCAGCCTGCGCCGTCGATGCGGGCCGCCTCGTCGATGGAGACGGGGATGGTGGAGAAGTACTGGGTGAACAGGAAGATGGAGAACGCGTTGGCGATGAACGGCACGATCATCACCTCGTAGGTGTTGAGCCAACCGAAGTCGTACTTGAGCAGTCCGCCTTCCCACACCAGCGTCGGCAGCTTGCTGACCCAGTAGACCATCGGCACCGCGATGGTCTCGAACGGCACGATGAGCGTGGCGATGACGACCGTCAGCACCAGCTTGCGTCCCTTCCACTCCATCCGCGACAACGCGAACCCCGCCAGCGAGTTGACCACCAGGCCGAGCCCGACGATGAGCACGGTCACGATGATCGAGTTGAACAGGAACTGCCAGAACGGCACCCGGTCGAACACGTCGGAGTAGTTGTTGAACGAGATGTCCCCGACGGGGAGGAACGCGCGAATGTTGTCGACGTCGGCGAGGATCTGGGCATCGGGCTTCAAGCTGGAAACGAACATGAAGATCAGCGGGAACATGAAGATCACCGCGAGGATCACCATGGGGATGTAGATCAGGATCTTGCGACGGCGCTTCTCGGCCGCCAATCCAACGGTCTTGGCCATGTCAGTCCTTGTCTCGGGTCAGGAAGCGCTGGATCATCGCGATGATCAGCACCAGGACGAAGAAGATCAGCGAGATCGCGGCGCCGTAGCCGGTCTGCTGCTCGCGGTAGCCGCGGCGGACCGCGTGGAAGACGAGCGTGGTGGTGGAGTCGACCGGGCCACCCTGCGTCATCACGTCGATCTGGACGAACAGGCCCAGCGCGGCGATGGTGATGGTGACCAGGATGAAGATCATCGTGGGCCGGAGCCCGGGCCAGGTCACGTTCTTGAACTGCTGCCAGCCGTCGGCGCCGTCCATGCGAGCGGCCTCGTACAGCTCCTCAGGGATGGTCTGCAGGCCGGAGAGCCAGATGATCATGTGGAAGCCGACCGCCTGCCAGATCGACAGCACGATGATGGCCGGCAGAGCGGTGCTCGGCTCGTTCAGCCAGGCGATGTTCTCCCACGCCCCGAAGGTGAGCATGTCGATGAACGAGTTGATGATGCCGTCGGGCTGGTACATGAACCGCCACAGGATGGACACCACGACGATCGACGTCACCACCGGGATGAAGAACACGATCCGGAAGAACGTGGTGCCGCGAAGCTTCTGGTTGACCAGCACTGCAAGCACCAGCCCCAGACCCGCCTGCACCGGAACGACCACGATGGCGAACAGGAACGTGTTGATCAGGGACCGGATGAAGGTGGGGTCCGCGGTGAAGGCTCGGACGAAGTTGTCCAGACCGACGAAGCGGGGCGGGTTGGGCGAGATGAGGCGCGCGTTGGTGAACGACAGCCCGAACGCGAGCCCCACGGGGATGATCAGGAACATGAGCAGCAGCAGCGCTGCCGGTGCGATCATCGCGTAGGCGGCGCCGTGGCCCTGGCGCTTGGGCTTGCGCATGGTTTGAGTTTCGGCGGCCGGGACGGCGGTCGCGGGCGCGACCGACTGAGGAGTGGTCATAACAGGTCCTCCAGTTGATGGAAGGCCGGGGCCCGGAGGCCCCGGCCGGAGTGCATCAGAAGCCGTAGCCGTCGTTGTTGGCGATGTCGGCGTCGATGTCCTTGACCGCCTGATCCAGCGTGGTCTGGACGTCGGCGCCGTTCATGATGTCCATGGCGGCCGTGGTGAAGGTGGTGGAGATGACCGCGTAGGCCGGTGTCTCCGGGCGCAGCACCGCGAACTGGGTGAGCTCGGTGAACGGCCGCAGCACGCCCTCCTCGCCGAAGTACTCGCTGAGCGCGGTGCCTTCCTCAGTGGCCGGGATGACGATCTGCTTGTCGGCGAACGCCGCCACGTACTCGGGCGCGAAGGAGAACTCGAGGTAGGCGCGGGCGCCGTCGAGGGCCGCACCGGAGCACTCGGAGGAGATGCCCCACTGCCACGAACCGCCGCCGATCTTCGGGCCCTGGCCGAGATCCGGCGGGGGCAGGATCACGAGGTCGTCGCCGACGGCGTCGATGGAGCCGAGCGCGTTCCACACGCCGGTGTAGCTGAGCCCCACCTCGTCGCGGTTGAACTCCTCGTTGCCGATGGTGCCGGTATTGGAGGCGAGGCCCTGCTCGAACAGGCCCTGGAACCACTCACCCCAGGCCACGGCCTCGGGGCCGTTGAGGGCGCCGTCTGCGGAGAGGAACGTGGAGCGATCGATCAGGTCACCACCGAAGCTCTGCAGCATCGGCGAGTAGGCGTAGGGCCACCACTCGCCGGCATCCTCGGCGCCGATGTCCAGAGGGGTCTCGTAGCCGGCGGCCTTGAGGGTGGTGAGTGCGCTGTCGAACTCCTCCTGGGTCCAGGGCTGATCGACCGTGGCCACCCGGATGCCGTTGGCCTCCAGCACCGACTTGCGGGCGAAGATGGCCAGCGCGGCGTCCCAGTAGCCGGCGGAGTAGACCTCGTCCTCCCACATGCCGACGGCTGTGGGCAGCAGGGAGTCGGTTATCTCGGACGAGATCCCCAGCGGCTGGATGTAGCCGGCCCAGGCCCAGTTGGGGACGATGGGGCCGTCCATGTCGAGGAGGCAGGGCAGGTCGCCCGAGGTGGCCGCCGCCACGATGGCGTCGTTGTATGCGCCCTGCGGGAACGATTCCGAGACCACCTCGTAGTCGTCCTGGGACTCGTTGAAGTCCGCCATGATCTGGTTGTAGACCTCGAGCTCGGCAGGGTTGCCGGCCGAGTGGGTCCACAGCGTGACCTGAGTGGGGCCGTCGCCCTCACCCTCGGGTGTCTGGCCCGCCTGCCCGCAGGCGGAGAGAGCGAGTGCCGAGACGATGGCCATGGCCGCGAGTGCTCGTCCTGTGCGCTTCATTGCTGGTCCTTCCAAGTGCTGACCGCCGGCGTTGGCGGTGCTGATTCTTGAGGTTCCCTAAATCGAATTAGGTGACTACACTATGCGTAGAGAACTTGCCTCCTGTCAACCCCCAACGCTCGACCGTGACCATTCTGTGACATTCCGCCTTCGCGGACGGTTTGGACTCACGGCCGAACTAAACCGAATTAGGATCCCGAGGATGAGCGTGACCACAGCAGTTCACACCACCTACCACCTGCGCCCGGCCGCCGGCGGCTGGCTCAACGACCCCAACGGCATGACCAAGGTCGGCGACGTCTGGCACGTCTTCTACCAGCACAACCCGGCCGGCCCCTGGCACGAGGCGATCGCGTGGGGACACGCCACCTCCCGCGACCTCGCCACCTGGCAACACCACGCCATAGCGTTCTCCCCCACCCCGGGCGGCCCGGACGAGTTCGGCTGCTGGTCCGGCTGCTTCGTCCCCGGCGGGGCGCGCCCGACGGTGGCCTACTCCGCGATCGCCGACGCGTCGCATCGCAGCACCATCTGCCTGCGTCAGGGCTCCGAGGACCTGCTCACCTGGGACGACCCGATCGTGGTTGGCGATACCCCGGACGCCGACGACATCGCCGTCATGCGCGACCCCTTCGTCTTCGAGGTCGAGGGTCGGCGCTGGGCCGTTCTCGGCGCCGGCCTGCACGACGGCTCCCCCGCGGTGCTGCTGTTCAACCGCGACGACGAGACGGCCTGGACCTACGAGGGCCTGTTCGCCACGCCGTCGGATCCGGCGTTCGCCGCAGCCGATCCCGCCGACATCTGGGAGTGCCCGCAACTGGTGCAGGTGGACGGCCGCTGGGTGCTGATCCTCTCGCTGCAGCATCGCGGGGTGCTCGGCCGGGTGGTGGCCGTCGTGGGCGACGTCACTTTGGTCGACGGCCGCCCGCGGTTCGGCGGCGACCACCTGAACGTCCTCGACGACGGCCACGACTTCTACGCACCCCAGGTCACCGAGGCGGACGGGCAGCCCCTCCTGCTGGGCTGGATCCGCCAGACGGACCAGGACCCCGCGGTGATCGACCACGCCGGGTGCATGACCCTGCCCAGGCGGCTCCACCTTCGCGGGGGCCTGGTCACCAGCTCTGTGGACCCGGTGGCCGCAGAGGCCCTCGCGGGCGGGCCGCGGCGGCCCCTCGTCGGGGGCCGCTCCACGATGGCGGGGTGGCAGGCACGCCTGAGCTTCGACGGCGACGGGGCCACGCTGACCCACGACGAGTTCGGGCGGGTTGTCGTCCCCTCCGGCGCCGACGTGTGGGTGGACGGTCCGGTCCTGGAGGTCTACCCGCGTGACGGCGTGCCGGCCACCTGGCGCAGCGATTCGCCCTGGCGGCTGGACGCGCCGGAGGGCGTCACGGTCGCGGAGGTCGAGGTGGCGCCGTCGACTCCCTGACGAGCAGTTCGCAGGGCAGGGCTCGACGTGGGTGCTCCACCGCCTCCCCAGCCGCGGCGGCGATGGCCATGGCCACCGCCTCCTGCCCCATGCGCACATGCGGGAGGGCGACCGTCGTCAGCGGCGGCACCGTGCACTCGGCCATCTGCTCCTGATCGTCGAAGCCGACGATCGACAGATCCTCCGGCACCGCGATCCCCAGGCGGGCCGCGGCGAGCATCGCGCCCACGGCCACCCGATCGGTGATGGCGAAGAGCGCCGTCGGCCGCTCGTCGGCGGGGCGGTCGAGCACGCGCATCGCCGCGTGGTAGCCGGTGTCGATCTGCCATCCTGCTTCGACGTAGGAGGCATCGACGCCCCGGCGCCTGGCGCCGGCCAGGAAGGCCTCCCGACGGAGGGGCCCGGAGATGTTTCCGGCGTTCGCCGCATCCGCGAGAGGGGTCCAGTTCCCGCTCAGCATCACGATGCGCTGGTGGCCCAGATCGGCCAGGTGCTCTAGCGCCTGGGTGGCGCCGTAGGCGTCGTCGGGGTAAACGCTCAGCTCGTCGTCGCGCTCGCTGGTGCAGTTGGCCAGGACGAGGGGAAGGCGGGCCCGCGGGGGGCGGTTCAGGATCTGGAACCCCATGCTGGCGTAGATGAGGGCGTCGACCTGGCGACGTTCGAGTTCCTTGATGGCCCTGGTCTCAGCGTCCTCCCCGGCGTGGAGGTCCATGACGAGCAACACGTGACCGAGCGCGATGGCCTGGTCGCTGGCCCCTGCCAGCAGCCGGCCGGCGAACGGCGAGCCGACGGCGTCGGTGAACAGACCGATGGAGTGCGTGGTCTGGCTGCGCAGTGAGCGCGCCGTGTGGTGCGGCTCGTAGCCCAGCCTGGCGGCCGTCTCGAGGATCCGCTTCTTGGTCTCCGCCGAGATGTTGCCGTCGTCGCGGTCGTTGAGGGCGAAGGAGACGGCCGTGCGCGACACCCCGGCGGCCGCGGCTACGTCCGCCGCACGCACCCGACGAGGCTGGTTGACCATGCAGCCATGGGACCAGTTGGGTCGCGGCGATGTCAAGCGCGCCCCGACGGCCCTCACCGCATCTGCAGCGGCGCGCAAGCCCTCAGGCAGCGGAGAACAGAACGAGGCTCACCGCGACCGTCGCCATCCCCGCGAGCATTCCGTAAATGGTCTGATGCTTGTCCGTCTGGTAGCGCCACGACGCCTGCAGCATTTCGTCCAGCGCGAGGAACACCATCATCCCGGCCACCAACCCGTAGAACAGCCCCAGCACGGACTCCGGGACCACCCAGCTGATCAGCGCGGCGGCCACCAAGGCGCCGATGGGCTCCGTCAACCCTGAGACGGTGGCCCACCAGAAGGCCTTGCCCCGAGACCCCGTCGCCGCATAGACCGGCGCCGCGACCGCGATCCCCTCGGGCACGTTGTGGATCGCGACGGCGACGGCGAGCGCCACGCCGATCTTCGGGTCCTGATACGTGCTGAAGAACGTGGCCATGCCCTCGGGGAAGTTGTGTAGCCCCAACACCAGCCCCACGAGGAGTCCGCTGCGGAGCAGCCGCGTGTTGCGCGCCGCGTCCTTGGACCCCATGGCCGCCTCGCGGCCCTCGATCTCGCTCGGGTTGAGCGAGGCGGGGAGCAGCCGGTCGATCGCCAGGACCAGGAGGATGCCGACGAAGAACGCGGCGAAGACCAGCCCCTCCGCCGTGGCGCGGGGGTAGGTCTCCGCCATCCATTGGATGCCCAGCGGCAGGATCTGCATGAAGGAGATCATCAACATGGCCCCGGCTGCGAACGCCAGGGCCACGGCCAGGAACCGTCGCCCCAACGTCTTGCGGCGCACCACCAGGAGCCCGCCGATGGACGTGGCCAGACCGGCGAAGAGCGAGACAAGGAGCGCAAGGAGCATCGTGCGCTCAGGCTAGCGCGAGGAGTGTGCTGAAGGCTCCTAGGCCATGGCGCCGATGGCGGCCTGCCGCGGACGCCGCCACATTCCGCGGGTGGAGTCCACCACGTCGCCCACCGCGGCGCGGGCGGCCGAGGCCACCTCGGCCCATTGGCTGGTGCCGGGCTTCTTGTTGGGTAGCGAGTACCTGAACACCTTGCCCCACGCGGAGGCCACCTGCCTGGGCAGCGGGCCGGTGACGTAGCGCAGGTGATACCGCTGCATGAGCGCCTGGATCCTCGGGGAGATCTCGGCATAACGGTTGCTGGGCATGTCGGGGAACAGGTGGTGCTCCACCTGGTGGGACAGGTGCCCGGTCATGATGTGCATGAGCCTGCTGCCCGAGATGTTGGCCGACCCGAGCATCTGCCGCACGTACCACTCGCCCCGCGTCTCGCCCTCGATCGACTCCGTCTCGAACGTCTCCACGCCCTCGGGGAAGTGGCCGCAGAAGATCACCGAGTGCGTCCACACGTTGCGGGCGGTGTTGGCGATCGCGTTGGCCATCAGCGTCGACAGCGCAGAGGGCCCCGACAGCAGCGGGTGCACCACGTAGTCCTTGGTCATCTGGGTGCGGATCTTGGCGAAGACCTTCTTCAGATCCTCCCTGAACACCTGCTTGTCCTTGGTCCCCTCGCTCCAGCCCTTGAGGTCGAGGTCGTAGGCAGCGATGCCGTACTCGAAGAACAGCGCCGTGAAGAAGTTGGTCACCGGCTGGAAAACGTGCTGCAGCTTCCACTCCTGGTCCGGGTCCACGCGCAACACGTTGTAGCCGAGATCGTTATCCATTCCTACGACGTTGGTGTAGGTGTGGTGCTCGACGTTGTGGGACTTCTTCCACTGCTCGGCGGGCGAGGCGAAGTCCCACTCCCAGGTGCTGGAATGGATCTTCTCGTCGCGCATCCAGTCCCACTGGCCGTGGAGAATGTTGTGCCCGATCTCGGTGTTCTCGATGATCTTGGCCACCGTCAGCCCGGTGGTGCCCAGGACGAACGCGGGCGGGAACCTGGAGAACAGCAGCACGACGCGGCTGGCCAGCTCCAGGGACCGCTGGGTCCTGATCACGCGACGGATGTAGGCCGCGTCGTCGGAGCCGCGGCTGGCCATGATCTCGTCGCGGATGGCGTCGAGCTCGCGGCCGATGTCCTCGATGTCCTCGGGGCTGAGGTGGGCGATGGGGTTGTGCTTTCCGCTGGCCGAGATCTCGGCTCGTTCCTGCGGTCGGGAGGTGGTGATGCGGTTCGGGCGGTTCCGGACTGTCTCGGTCATGGTGAGGCTCTCAGATTCGGAGATGGCATGGGCCAGCCGCAGCCGACACACAGGTCTGGATGATGACGGGGTCATCGGGGTTGGCGGTGGTCAGGTCCCCCGTGCGGAGGTCGCGCACACTGCCCTCTGTCATGGGGACGACGCAGTTGAAGCAGATGCCCATCCGGCAGCCCGACGGCATCAGCACGCCGGCCTCCTCGCCCGCGTCGAGCAGGGTGGTGGAGGCGTCGGCCGCGGTGGTGATTCCTGAGGAGGTGAAGGTGATCTCCCCGCCCTGGCCGACGGCGTGGATCCGGGGGCGGAACCGCTCGGTGTGCAGGTGGTCCGCCAGGCCGGCGTCGGCCCAGTGTGCCTCGGCGTCGTCGAGCAGGGCGGTGGGGCCGCATGCCCAGGTGTGCCGGGCGCGCCAATCCGGGACGACGGAATCCAGCTCGGTCACGGGCAGCACGCCCGCCGCCCTGGTGAAGCGGGTGATCAGCCGGATCCGGCCCGCGTCGGCGAGGGCCCGGAGTTCGGTGCGGAACAGCATCTCCTCGGGGGTGGGGGCGGAGTGGACCACCACCACGTCCCGCGGCAGCGGCGAGTTGCGCAGCATCCCCATGACGGGGGTGATTCCGCTGCCGGCGGTGAGGAACAGTACGGCGTCCGGCACCTGGGTGGGGAGGACGAAGTCTCCCGTGGCCTGGTCCAGCAGGATTACGGCCCCGGGCCTGAGGTGGGCCTTGACGTAGTTGCTGACCTTGCCCTCGGCGATGGCCCGGATGGTCAGCGTGATGGTGCCGGCGTCGGTGACCGGGCTGGTGATGGAGTAGGCGCGCCACTGGCGGACGCCGTCGACGTCCACGCCGATGCGGGTGTATTGGCCGGGCCTGTGGGTGCGCCACCCTCGCCCCGGCCTGATGACCACGGTGGTGGCGCTGGCGGTCTCGGGGCGGACTGCCACCACGCGGCCGCGAAGGTCCGCGCCGGAGCGCAGCGGGTCGATCAGGTCCAGGAAGTCCTCGGGGAGCAGTGGCGTGGCGAGCGCCTCGGCCACCTTCCGGGCCCCGGAGCGGGCCTGTCTCAGCGCGCGCTTGACCACCGAGCGGTGCGCCTGAGGCGGGGCGCCGGTGGCGCCCTGGAGTGTCATCACTCACAAGGTTACGCTACCGTAGGTAAGCGCTCAAACAGCGCCTTTCAGTCCGTTGGGAACCACTGATCAATCATGTCCTGGCTGCGGCGCACCGGATCGGGTGAACTGGCACCCCTCCATCTGGATATGGACGTCAAGTACACGCACCAGATGGAGTGGCGCCATCTCATCCCGCCCGGCACGTCCTCGCCGAGAACAGCATTGATTAGTGCTTCCCTAGCCGGGGCGTCGGAGGGCGGCTACCAGACCCACCGTCGCCGATGCCACGGCGAGCGACCCCGCGACCACCCACCAGAGCCCGAGCGCATCGTCGGGCAGCCTCGTCAGGCCGACGACTCCGGCCCCCACCGCGACACTCACGCCCACGAAACCCGCCAGCCCTCGTACCATCCGCCGGGCCGCGCGGCCGGTGATCGTCGCATACGACGGCGCCGCCGCGGCGAAGGCGACGCTCAGGTGGAACACAGCCACCAGGCCGGCCACCGCCAGCCACTCCCACCACGCCGAGTCCGCGCCCCCGGACAGCCACGAGAGCGCGACGACGGCGACGAGTCCCAGCGGTGCCGCGGAGTCCGGGCGCACCACCGACGCGGCCGCCATCAGCGCCGCCACCACGAACAGGGCGGGTGAAACCACCGTCGGGAACCACGCCGCGCACAGGGCGGCGGCGCCCACGCCCGACGCGAGGACCACCATCCGCAGCGCCCATTGCTGACCGCTGGTGATCCGCACCGCGTAGATCCACGCGGCGACCAGTTCGGCGAGGTCCCTCATCGGCCGAGCACCCGCCTCGGGGCGGATCGCGCCGCCTCCATCGAGAGCAGGACGCTGGCCAGGCTGCTCGTCCCGCGCCACGGGGTGACCGGGATGCCGATGCCGCGCAGCCGCTCGATGGCGTCGTCGCGCTCCATCCGGCGCATCATCCAGGCCTCGCCGAGGAAGGTGTCGCGGCGGAACGCCCCGATGTCCTCGAACCGCCCGATCCCCTCCGGCAGCGTGTCCACCGCGATCACCTCCGCGCCGAGCCTGCGAAGCCGCACCAGCTCGTCCTGCGACTCCCGCTCCAGTAGCGGCGAGCAGAAGAACACGAGCATCCCGCTGGTCACCGTGCCGACGGGCCTCAGCATGTCCCAGTCCGGCACGCTGCGATTCGCCCGCGACAGCACGTTGAGCACCACCCTCGCCTGGCGGGGCCCGGCGCCGGAGCGGACATGGCCGATCCGTCGGCCGAGGTCGTGGACCGCCACGCGGTCCCCGAAGCCGACGTAGTGGCGGGAGATCGCCGCGACCGCGCGCACCGTCGCATCCAGGCTCGTGGGCGCCGTCGGATCCGCGGGGACCACGTCGAGGAGGGTGTCGATGACGATGAGGACGTCCGTGTCGCGCTCGGTCAGCGTCGAGTTGACGTGCACCTTCCCCAGCCGCGACGTCACCCGCCAGTTGATCCGCCTCAGCCTGTCCCCGGGGCGGAACTCGCGCACATCGGCCAGGTCGCTGCCGTCGCCACGATGCCGAGAGCGGTGCATGCCGACGATGCCGATCGGATGGGCCACCCCGCTGCCGCCCTCCAGCGTCGAGGACGCCGGCCGCACGGTGATCTGCACGCGGGGCAGCGCGGCCGAGGCGCGCCAGCTCCCGCTCAGGTCCGCCACGGACACCGAGCCGGGGCCCACGTCGTAGCGACCCCAGCGCTCGGGCTGCACCGCGACACTCGAGCCCTCAACGGCCACCGCATCCAGCACCGTGCCGGCGTCGGGCTCCACCGCGATCCCCGGCCGCACCGGCCACTGCAGCGTGACAACGGACGACGGCCACGCCTGCGACGCGCGAGTCACCAGCGGCACCGACTCCCCCTCGGGCACCACCACCGCCTTCGGCCTCACCTCCACTTCGGGTTCGCCGCGCCGTCGAACCGCCCACGCCCACGCCAGGTGGACGACGAAGGGCGCCATCAGGACCGCGACGTCGGCCCGCTGCGCGACGATCGCGAGCACGCCCAGCGCAGCCGCGACCCCGAGGGACCGCAGCAACGCGGGGGTGTGCGTGACCTGCATCAGAGGCTCTCCGCGTCCGGCACCGGCACCACGTCCAGGACCGCCCGCACGATGGATTCCGGCGCCACGTTGTTGAGCCACAGCTCGGGCCGGATCACGATCCGGTGCCCGAGCGCGGGCACGGCGAGGCGCTTGACGTCCTCCGGGATGACGAAATCGCGGCCCTCGATCAGCGCCAGCGCCCGCGAGCACAGCAGCAGCGACAGCGACCCGCGCGGCGACGCCCCCACCATCGTGTCCTGATGCTCGCGCGTGGCGCGGACCAGATCGATGGCGTAGCGGCCCACGGACTCCGCCACGTGGATGTTCTCGACGCAGTCCTGCACGGCGAGCAGCCCGGCAGGGTCGAGGACGGCGTCGACCACGATCTCCTCCCGCCGTCGCCCCATCCGCCGGGAGAGCACGTCCCACTCCTCGTCGAGCGACGGATACCCGAAGGCCAGCCGCAGCAGGAACCGGTCGAGCTGAGCCTCGGGCAGCGGGTAGGTGCCCTCGTGCTCGATCGGGTTCGCGGTGGCCAGCACGTGGAAGGGTCGCGGCAGCACGAACGTGTGCCCCTCGACGGTGACCTGCCGCTCCTGCATCGCCTCCAGCAGCGCGGACTGGGTCTTGGGCGGCGTGCGGTTGATCTCGTCGGCGAGGAGGAGTCCGGTGAAGATGGGGCCCTCGCGGAAGCTGAATTCGCTGGTGTGCTGGTCGAAGATGTAGGAGCCGGTGAGGTCGGCGGGGAGCAGGTCCGGGGTGAACTGGGCGCGGGTGAACTCCAGGCCGAGCGCCTGCGCCAGGGAGCGCGCCGCCAACGTCTTGCCCAGACCGGGCAGGTCCTCGAGCAGCACGTGGCCGCCGGCGAGCACACCCGCCAGCACCAGGGTCATCTGGTCGCGCTTCCCCACGAGGGCAGTGTCGACGGCGTCGAGCACCTGCTGCACGAGCGAGGTGGCCTGGGCCTGGGTGAGCGCGGCGGGGGTGCTCATAGCGAATCGATCTCCTTGAGGTGGGCGTGCAAGGTCTTGCGGTTGAGCACCTGGGGGTGCTCGGCCTCCGCGCTGCGGAGGTAGGTCAGCAGCGTGGGCGAGAGGTGGGCGTCGGCGCCCTCGAGGAGGTCGGCGCCGCGGGCGGGGCGTTCCATGCGGCCGGAGGTGACCAGGCGCCTCACTGTGAGCTCGGTGAGCTGGCGGGCGACGCGCCGGGAGTCGAAGCCCCGGCCCGGCTGCGCGTGGGCCAGGACGGAGGCGAGGCGGCGGGTGCGGATGTCGGCCTGGAAGTGCGGGGACCGGGTGTGCCAGGACGGCTGCTTCCAGTCCGGCTGCTCCCCGGCCGGCAGGACCTGGTTGACGGCCCACGACCCCGCAGCCGCCACCACGCCGGCGAGGAGCGCAAGGGTGGGCTCGACGCGGAGGTTGACCACGTCGTCGGCCAGGATGAACAGCGACGCGACGGCGATCCCGACGGCCAGCCTCGCGATCAGGCTCCACGCGGCCGTCACGGCGCGGCCCTCCCGCTGAGCTGCGCGCTGAGTGCCTCGAGTGCGGCGACGGCACGGTCGCGGTGGGCGTCCGTGAGCTCGTGGGTGGAGAACATCGCCTGGCGATACAGCTCGGCGAGCTCCTCGAGGGCCGCAGCGTCCACCACCGCGCGGCTCAGTACCTCGACGGTGAACTCCTGGGACGTCTGCGCGGGCTTCCTGAAGATGCCCGACGAGACCGCGGCCTGTTCGAGCCGCCGCCAGCACGCGATGACGGCGCCGTCGACGGCCATGCCCAGACGGAGCTCCTCGACCGTCTCGTCCAGCGCCTCGGCCAGTTCCTCGTCGTCGATCTCCGGGATCTCCGACTCGGCGCCGGTGGGTTCGGCGGCGTGCCGGCGCTCGGTCCTGATCAGCTCGCCGGACAGGCGGTAAAGGAAGGTCCCGATCAGCGCGAGGAGTCCGACGGCGGCAAGGATCCGGACCACGTCGTCGGCCCACCCCGGCAGCACCAGCGGCTCCACGTCCGGCATGGGCAGCAGCGGTGACTGCGACGGCAGCGGGTTGAGGGATGGGAGGGGCGCCTCGGGCGTGAGTGTCGCGGTGGGGGTGGGTCTGGGGAGGACCTCGACGAGCGGGGGCCGCGGGCTGGCGGCGCCGAGCGTGACGAGGATGAGGGCCACGAGCGCGACGGCAATGACGAGGGGGAGGGTTCCGCCTCGCCGCGGCGGCTTCGGTGCGTCCACAAGGGTCGAGTCTACGGACAGGCCCGCGGTAGTTGTTCCTCCAGAACGGTCCTCGGGGCCAACAGGGAGGCGAGAGCCGATCTGGAGGAACGTGGACCGCACGCCGGGCTCCTGCCCTGCGGCGTCCGTAGGATCGCGGCATGGGTGAACGGGTGGTCGACGCGGTGGTGATCGGGGCGGGCCATCACGGGCTGGTCGCGGCCACCCTGTTGGCCGACGCCGGCTGGGACGTCCTCGTCCTCGACGGGCGGTCCACGGCGGGGGGCGCCGTCGCGCATCGGGAGATCGACGGGTTCGTCGTCGACGAGTTCTCCTCCTGCTACCCGCTGGCCAAGGCCTCCCCCGTGCTGCGGGCGCTCGAGCTGGAGCGCCACGGCCTCGAATGGGCCGACAGGCGTCCGGCCGTGGTGCACGTCTCCTCCGCCGACGACGCGCTGGGCTCCGCCGTCGAGGCCACCCCTGAGCAGACCGCGGCGACGCTGGAGGCGGACCACCCCGGCGACGGCGAGGCGTGGCTGAGGCTCGTCTCCGGCTGGCGGCGGGTGAAGGACCCACTGCTGGCCGCGCTGCTCCGCGGCTGGCCGCCGGTCGGGGGCGCGGCGCGCCTGGCCCGGGTGCTGGGCGCGGCCGGGTTGCTGGACTTCGCGCGGTTCGCGCTCCTACCGTCGGACCGGATGGGGCGGGAGTGGTTCGGAGGGGACCGCGCCCGCGACCTCCTCGCAGGCAACGCCATGCACGCGGACGTCTCCCCGCTGGCGCCGGTCAGCGGCCTGATGGGGTTCCTCCTGGCGATGCTCGCCCAGGACGTGGGCTTCCCGGTCCCCCGCGGGGGAGCCGGGGCGTTGGCTGGGGCGTTGCTGTCGCGGGCGGCCTCCGCGGGGGCGGCGGTGCAGCTGGGCTCCCCCGTCGCAGGGGTCTCGGTCAGCGGAGGGCGGGCGGTCGGGGTGCGGCTGGAGGACGGGACGACGGTGGGGGCGCGGCGCGCGGTGGTCGCGGACGTGTCCGCCACGGCGCTGTACCGCGCGCTGCTGCCGGCCGGCTCTGTCCCAGGAGGTCTGCTCAGACGGCTGGAGCGGTTCGCGTGGGACCCACCGACGCTGAAGGTGAACCTGTTGTTGGGCGGGGCCATGCCGTGGCGGGCGTCGCGGGCGCGGGAGACCGCCGTCGTGCACGCGGGGTTGTCGTCGCGGGAACTGGTGCGCTGGCACGCCGACATCGCGGCCGGGGAGGTCCCGGACCGGGCGTTCGCCCTGGTGGGGCAGATGACCACGGCGGACCCGTCGCGTTCGCCGTCGGGCACGGAGTCGCTGTGGGCCTACACGCACCTGCCCGTGACGGGGGCCGACGGGGTGGCGCGGTCGCTGGGCACCGTCGAGGCAATGTTCGACGAGCTGGCGCCCGGGTGGCGCGACCTCGAGCAGGGTCGCTGGGTCCAGACTCCGCAGGATCTCGCGGCCGCCAACCCCAACCTCGTCGACGGCGCCCTCGGGGCGGGCACCTCGCAGCTGTTCCAACAGGGGCCGTGGCGTCCGGTGGCCGGCCTGGGCGGGCCGGCCACGCACCTCGACGGGCTCTACCTCGCCTCGGCAGGCACTCATCCCGGCGGAGGCGTTCATGGGGGCGCTGGCTTCAACGCCACAAGGGCCGCGCTGCGGGGCGCGGCGTGGTGGTCGCGGCCCGCCAGCCGGGCGACGACGCGGGCACAGCTGTGGCTGCAGCGCCGCGACCCGCCGTTCTGACCACGGGCTGGCGTCTCAGAGGGTGCGGGTGAGGATCTGCCCGTTGGCGAACTCGATCCACTCCACCTCCCGGTGGCCGCGACCCTCAAGCACGGCAAGCAGGATCCGCAGGGTGTCGCCGTGGGAGACGACGGCGAGCTCGGCGCCTGGGGCGTGAGTGTCGCGGAGGGTGGCGACGAAGGTGGTGAGCCGGGCGTGCACGTCCCGCACCGACTCGCCCCCGCCCCATCGGATCTCGCTGATGTGCTGGCCGTCCGGGACCGGTTCGGCTGTGAGCTCGTCGTAGGTGAGGCCCTCCAGCTCGCCGAGGGCCTGCTCGCGCAGGAGCGGCGTCTGGTGGGTCGGGACCCCACGAGAAGCCGCGATGGCCTCAGCCGTCTGAAGCGCGCGGAGCTGGTCCGAGGTGACGACGGCGGCCAGCGGGGCGTCGGCGAGCGCGAGGGCGGCGCCGTCGGCCTGCGCCCGGCCGAGGGCGGTGAGCGGCACGTCCATCCGCTGCCCTTGGAGGCGGCGTTCCAGGTTCCAGGTGGACTGACCGTGCCTGACGAGATGCAGGATCACGGCGCCACCGCGGGTCTGTGGCGGTGCGTGGCGGATCTGGTACCGACTACGCGACCATAACTGCCGCCGACGCCGCGCGGTGGCCGCCTCACCACCCGCGACCCGCGGGACCCGGCGACGGCTCGGCCTCGCCGTCGATGAAGGGCTGCGCGCCTCCGGGCCACGCCTTGGCGTCGCGGCCGGTGATCCAGCGGTACCCGACGCTCACCCGTCCGGACTCCCGCTCGATCCCGGGGACATCAGGGCGCGCATCGCTTCCCACCATCACCACATTGCCGAAGCGTTTCCCCTTGTGGACTACCGGTTCCGCGCCCAGGAAGAGGTGCGGCCAACGCTCGGCGAGCCCGCCGGCCAGCCGCTTGCCCCAGGCGAACGGCGCGCGGTCGGTGACGTTGTAGATCACCACGGCCTCGTTGCGGGCCACCCGACGGAGCTCGTCGAGGCACTCGACGGTGGCGAGTTCGCCCGGCACCTGGGCGCCGTCGAACGCGTCGACAACGATCACGTCCGCCCAGGCGTCCGGCATGGCTCGCAGTCCAGCGCGGCCGTCGATGTCGCGGACCTTGATCCCTGAGCGGGGCGACAGCGGGAGCTTGCGGCGGACCTCCTCCGTGAGCTCCGCGTCCGGCTCGCACACCACCTGCGCCGTGCCCGGCCGGCGCCACGCGACCCACCGCGGAATCGACATGCCCGCGCCTCCCAGGTGGACGATGCGGAGCCGGCGGCCGACGGGGGCGTCGAGGACGGTGTGGTCCAGAACCATCGCGATGTGCTGGACATATTCGAAGGCAAGGAAGTCCGGCCGGGCCGGATTCACCCACGATTGCGACGTCGGGCCGAACCGCACCCAGAACGCGCCGGGAGTGTCGCGGTCAGGGATGAGGCGGTCCACGGGGGGAGCCTAGCCCGCGTAGACTCCCGCACGCCATGAGCCTCTCCCGCCGCATCCTCGCCCTCGCCGTGCCCGCGTTCGCCGCCCTGGTCGCGCAACCGCTGATGATGCTGGCCGACACGTGGATCGTCGGCACGCTCGGCACCATCCCCCTGGCTGGCCTCGGCATCGGCTCGGGCCTCCTCACCACCGTCACCGGGTTGATGATCTTCCTGGCCTACGGGTCGACGGCGGTGGTCGCCCGGCAGATCGGCGCCGGTCAGCGGTCCCACGGCATCGGGCTCGGGGTGCAGGCGATGTGGCTGGCCGGGCTGATCGGACTGACCGTTGGCGCCGCGGTGTGGGCGACGGCCCCCTGGTTGGCCTCGGCGCTAGGCGCCGCCGGCGACATCCACACCCAGGCGGTCAGCTACCTGCGCTGGTCCATCCCCGGCCTTCCCGGGATGCTGGTGATGCTCGCCGCGACAGGCACGTTCCGCGGTCTCGCGGACGCCCGCACGCCGCTGATCCTGTCCATCGGCAGCGCGATCCTCAACCTGGTCCTCAACGTGGCGCTGGTGTTCGGCGCGGGGATGGGGATCGCCGGCGCCGCGCTCGGCACTGCGCTCGCCGAGGTGGCCCTGGGCACGACGGCGGCTGCCCTGGTCGCGGTGCAGGCCCGTCGCGCCGGGGCCCGGTTGCGCCCGTCGTGGGCGGAGATGATGGGCAGCCTCGCAGTCGGGGTTCCGCTGCTGCTGCGGACCGTCACGCTGAGGATCGCGCTGCTGATCACCACGTATGTCGCGGCCGCGCAGGGCGCCGCCGGACTGGCTGCCCACCACATCGTCATGCAGGTGTGGGGGCTGATGGCCTACGCGCTCGACGCCCTGGCCATCGCCGGGCAGACCATCATCGGCACCGCCCTGGGCGCCGGCGACGCCCGCGAGGCCCGCTCGTCGACCCGGCTGATGACCTGGTGGTCGGTGGGCGGGGGCGCGGTGATCGGGCTGGTCGCGTTGCTGCTGCGCCACCCCGTGGCCTCGTTCTTCTCCCCCGACGACGAGGTCAACGCCCTGGTGGCCCGGTTGCTGGTCATCGTGGCGGGGGCGCTGCCGCTGGCCGGCTTCGTGTACCTGCTCGACGGGGTGCTGATCGGGGCGGGCGACGGTCGCTACCTGGCGATCGCGGGCGTCCTGACCCTGGTGGTCTACGCGCCGGTCGCGCTGTTCGGGCTGACGCTGCCCGCCGGGGAGCCGGGGCTGACGTGGCTGTGGGTGTCGTTCAGCGTGGTGTTCATGGGCGCACGGGCGGTCACTCTGGGGCTGCGGGCGCGCGGCGACCACTGGATCCGCCTCGGCGGCTGACCGCGCTCAGGCGTCGGCCCGGTCGGGGATGGGGATGGAGGTCGCCGCCCAGCTGGCCAGCAGCTGGAGCGCGTGCTCGGAGGCCGAGCCCGGCTCCGCCGCGTAGACCGTCATTCCCACTCCCCCGCCAGTGCGGAGATCGACCGTCTCGTAGGCGAGGTGGAGGTCACCGACCACCGGATGGTGGAAGTGTTTGGTGCCGGAGGCATGGATGCGCACGTCATGGGCGCTCCACCGTCGGCGGAACTCCTCGCTGCGCGTGGACAGCTCACCGACCAGCTCGTGGAGCTTGCGGTCGCGGGGGTCGCGGCCGGCCTCCGTGCGCAGGTTGGCCACCGTGATGTCGGCGAAGTAGTCCCAGTCCGGGTAGAACCGGCGGGCGGCCTCGTCGAGGAAGGTGAACCGGGCGAAGTTGGGCCGTGGATCCTTGAGCAGGTCCGAGTAGAGCGCCCGCCCGAGGTGGTTGGCGGCCAGCAGGTCCCCGCGACCGTTCCCGATTGCCGCAGGCGCGTCCCGCATCGCGTCGAGGATCCACTGCAGCCCGGCCGTCGGGGTCCACTGCTTGTCCGAACGACGACGCGGCCGCGCCAGCATCCCGCCGCCCTGGGCCGCCGACGCGAGGTCGAAAAGGTGCTCGCGCTCGGCGTCGTCGAGGTGCAGCGCCCGCGCGATCGCCTCCAGCACCGACGGCGACGCCCCCGCCAGCTGCCCCCGCTCCAGCTTGGAGTAGTACTCGACGCTCATCCCCGCCAGCGTCGCAACCTCGCTCCGGCGGAGCCCCGGCACCCGACGCTGCCCCGACGCGGGCACCCCGGCCTGCTGGGGGGTGATCTTGGCGCGCCGGCTGGTGAGGAACTCGCGCACTGCGTCTCGGTTGTCCATTCACCCACGGTAACGCCGCCCGTCGCACGCGAGGGATGCCCTGCTGGTACACCTCACGACAGGCCCTTTCCCAGAGGGCGCCGGGCGGGTTTCATGGGTGATGGGTGAGTGCGGGCAACGGCCCGCACCCCAGGACTACGAGGAGAACACCATGCGTGGAGTTGTGATGTACGGGCCCGGCGACGTCCGGGTCGAGGACCGCGACAGGCCGGCCATCGTCAAGCCCACCGACGCGATCCTGCGCGTCACCGCGTCGTGCATCTGCGGCTCGGACCTGTGGCCCTACCGCGGCATCGAGCACCAGGACGGGCCCACTCCGATGGGACACGAGTACGTCGGCGTGGTCGAGGAGGTGGGCAGCGACGTGCGCACGGTGAAGCCGGGCGACTTCGTCGTCGGCTCCTTCTTCGCCTCCGACAACACCTGCGAGATCTGCGCCGCGGGCTACCACACCCACTGCGTGCAGCGCGAGGCCGCCGCGTCGACGGGGGGCCAGGCCGAGTTCTTGCGCGTCCCGCTGACTGATGGCACCCTCGTCGCCACCCCCGGCATGCCCGACGACGACCTCGTCCCCTCCCTGCTGGCCGCCTCCGACGTGCTGGGGACCGGCTGGTTCGCGGCTGTCGCGGCGGAGGCCGGGCCGGGCAAGACTGTCGCGGTGGTGGGCGACGGCGCGGTCGGGCTCCTGGGCATCCTGGCCGCGAATCAGTTGGGCGCGGAGCGGATCATCGCGATGAGCCGCCACGCGGACCGGCAGGCGCTGGCGCGCGAGTTCGGAGCCACGGACATCGTCGAGGAGCGCGGCGACGAGGGGGTGGCCCGGATCAAGGAGCTCACCGGCGGGCTGGGCGCGCATTCCACCATCGAGGCGGTGGGTACGCAGGAGTCGATGATGCAGGCCATCCGGGCCACGCGCGCAGGTGGGCATGTGGGGTACGTGGGTGTCGCGCACGACGTGACCCTCTCGGGGATGGACCTGTTCTTCTCCGGTGTCCACCTGCACGGCGGCCCTGCGCCGGTGCGTCGCTTCCTGCCCGAGTTGATCGACCTGATCTGGCGGCGTGAGATCGACCCGGGCAAGGTCTTTGACCTGACGCTCCCCCTGGATCGCGCGGCGGAGGGCTACACCGCGATGGACGAGCGCACCGCCATCAAGGTGCTGCTGACTCCTCCTGCTGGCTGAGGAGCCGCGCAGTGGCCTCCCCGCCGCTGGCTTGAGGGCGGCGGGTAGCGTCGGAGCATGCGACGACTCGCCCCAGCCGCCCTTGCGCTCGCCGGACTCGCCGCCTGTTCGGGCCCGGCCGAGACCCCCACGCCGACGTCCGCGCCCAGCCTGGGCACGGCCTCATCCCCTGGTCCCATCTCCTCCCCGACAACGCCCGCGACGGAGAGCGCCGTTCCGGAGACGCACGAGTTCACCGTCGTGGAGCACGAGCAGTTCGACGAGCCGTGGGCCCTGGCGTTCCTCCCCGGCACCGGCACCATGGCCGTCACCGAGCGCGGAGGCACCCTCAAACTCCGCGACCCCGACGGCAAGGTCCGCGAGGTCTCCGGCGTGCCCGAAGTGGTCGTCGCAGGCCAGGGAGGCCTCGGCGACCTCGTCCCCGGCCCCCCCTTCGCCGACGACGGCACCGTCTACCTCTCCTGGGTGGAGCGGGGAGACGGCGGCACCGGCGCCGTCGTGGGGCGCGCCCGGCTGGACGTCGAGGCGGCCACCCTCACCGCCCTCGACACCATCTGGGAGCAGACCCCGAAGGTGGACGGCGACGGCCACTTCTCGCACCGCCTGCTGATTCAGGACGAGCACCTGTTCGTCAGTTCCGGAGACCGCCAGAAGTTCGATCCCGCCCAGGCGATGGACGGCAACCTCGGAAAGATCGCGCGCCTCACCCTCGACGGGGACCCTGCGCCTGACAACCCGTGGGCCACCGATGGTGGTGTCGCGGCGCAGTTCTGGAGCATCGGCCACCGCAACCCGTTGGGGCTGGCGGTCGACGGCGAGGGCCGGCTCTGGGCCTCGGAGATGGGTCCCCAGGGCGGCGACGAACTCAACCTCATCGTCGCGGGGGCCAACTACGGCTGGCCGGAGGCCTCCAACGGGTCGCACTACGGCGGCGGGGAGATCCCCGATCACGCCGACGGCGACGGGTTCGAGCCCCCGAAGGCGTTCTGGACGCCGAGCATCTCGCCTGGTTCGCTGATGATCTACACCGGTGACCTGTTCCCCGCCTGGAAGGGCGACGCCTTCCTCGGCGCGCTGTCCGGGGAGGCGCTCGTGCGGGTGGATCTCGACGGCGAGGCGGCGAGCCCGGCGGAGAACTGGCCCATGGGTGCCCGCATCAGGGCGGTGGCGGAGGCACCGGACGGGGCGATCTGGCTGGTGCAGGACGGTTCCAGGGGACGGCTGCTCGAGCTCCGGCCCGCCTAGCCGCCCACCGCGGAGGAGGGTCCCCAGTGCGGGGCATCACGCTCAAGTCAGCCGAGGGAGGGTGTCACTACGGGCACGGTTCCGCGGGTCGGGCACTCAACCCCTCACGGCTGGAGCCGTCTGGCGGCCCATCCACTGGAGGTCAGGCGGCACGAGACCCGGTCGTTGAGCCGGCTCGGCTGGCCCTGCCAGAACTCGAACTCGTCGATCCTCACCCGGTAGCCGCCCCAACCCGGGGGGCACGGCACCTCATCGACGCCCGCGAAGCGCTCCTGCGCCGCCGCGACCTTGGCCTCCAGCTCCGCCCGTGACCCCAACGTCCGCGACTGCTTCGACGCCCAGGCCCCCACCTGGCTGGCCCGAGGCCGGCTCCGGAAGTATTCCTCGTTCTCCTCGACGGTCAGCCGATCCACGTCGCCAACCGCGCGGACCTGGCGCATCAGGGTGGGCCACCACAGGTTGATCGCGGCCGACGGGGTCGCGAACAGCTCGTCGCCCTTGGGTGAGTCGTAGTGGGAGAAGAACACCAGCCCCGACGGCGACGCCTCCTTCAGGAGCAGCACCCGGCTGCGCGGCCGGCCGTCCAGGCCGACGGTGGACACCGTCATGGCCGTCGGCTCGGCCTCGTCGGAGGCCAACGCGTCCGCGATCCACGAGTCCAGGAAGGCCCACGGGTCGAACGAGCCCAGGTCTGAGGGGAGGCCCTCGCCGGAGTAGTCGCGCCTGACGTCTCGGAGTGTGGCATCCATGCTCTCATCAAACCAGCGACCAGGGGAGCCCGGACCCTGGGGTGCCAGGAAGGGCGGCCAGGACCCACCGCCGGGCCGCCGAGGCGCACAACTCGCCCCGTCACCTGCTCACTGGGGATATCGTCGACGCAAGGAGGCCCTCCATGAGCTACGACATCCTCGTCTTCGATCCCGCCTCGGTCCCCCGCGACATCGAGCCGTTCCTCGCCTGGACCGAAGGCCTCGGCTACGGCGGCGCCGGCCTGGATCTCGACGACCCCGAGAACGGCACCTTCGCGCTGCGCAGCTGGTTCTCGGACTTCGCCGAGAGCTTCCCGCCCGTCAACGGTCCGCTGGCCGACGCCGACGACGGCACCACCACCTACCGGTGCGGCCCGTCGTTCACGATGGCGCTCTGCCCCGACGGGGAGGCGAACAAGGCCGTGGAGGCCGGCCGGAACCTGGCCCGGAAGCACGGGGTGGGATTCTTCGACCCCAACACCGACGACGACCCGATCTACCCCGCCGAACAGCCCTGACCTCCGCAGTCAGAGTCGGAGGGGACCCCGGTCTGACGGCCGTGCTGCTGGCCGGGAGTACCCTTTTCCCCATGGCCTACGACGAGATGCGGATCGGCGATCAGGAGCGCGACGAGGCCGTCGAGCTGCTCCAGGAGCACATGTCCGAGGGCCGCCTGACCTCCGACGAGTTCGGCGAGCGCATGTCCAAGGCCCTCGAAGCGAGGACCCTGCGAGACCTGACCGTCCTCTTCACGGACCTCCCCGGGCGCAGGCCCGGCCAGCAGCACGAGCAGGTGATGCCGTTCGGCGACCCCGCCTGGAGCACGCCCGCCCCACCACCCACCTACGGCGCCGAGGCCCGGCCGCACCGCGCCGCCCACCCGCATCACGGCGTCGGCAAACCCTGGTACACGCAGTGGTGGATCTTCGTGCTGGCCATCATTCTCACGTCCATGACGGGCGGCCGGATGGGTTTCCTCATCCCCGCCGTCGCCATCTGGATCTTCGTGATCGCCCCCGCGATGGACAGGGAGCGGCAGCGGCGCCAGCAGGCGGTCGCTGCGCCGCCACGGCCGCTGACGTTCTACGAACGCGAGGAACTGCTGGACGAGATCCGCTCCGGCCGCCCCATCACCGCCATCAAGCGGTACCGGGAGCTGACCGGAGCGGACCTCTACACCGCGAAGATGACCGTCGAGGCCCTGCGCCGCGAGATCGGCCGCTGAGGTCTCCGGAACCGGTCGGGGTCAGACCATCGAGATGGCGTCGCCCACCCGGTCGAACCGCACCGTCTGGCCGTCGTGGATCTCCCCGGACAGCAGCCCGCGGGCCAACTGGTCCTCGATGGTGGTCTGCACCAGCCGACGGAGCGGCCGCGCACCGTAGACGGGGTCGAAGCCCACGTCGCCCAGCCACTGCTGCGCCGCCTCCGACACGTCGATCGAGATCCGCCGCGACTCCAGCCGGCGATTGAGCCTCGAGATCTGGATGTCGACGATGCGGCCCAGCTCCTCGGGGGTCAGCGCGTCGAACAGCACCACATCGTCGAGCCGGTTGAGGAACTCCGGACGGAACGCCTGCCGCACCACACCCATCACGGCGGTGCGCTTCTCCTCCCGCGACAACTGCTGGTCCGCCATGAACTGCGACCCCAGGTTGGAGGTCATGATCAGCAGCGTGTTGCGGAAGTCCACCGTGCGGCCCTGGCCGTCGGTGAGGCGGCCGTCGTCGAGGACCTGGAGCAGGATGTTGAACAGGTCCGGGTGGGCCTTCTCCACCTCGTCGAGCAGCACCACGGAGTAGGGCCGACGGCGGACGGCCTCGGTGAGCTGGCCGCCCTCCTCGTAGCCGATGTAGCCGGGAGGGGCGCCGACGAGGCGGGCCACGGAGTGCTTCTCCGAGTACTCGCTCATGTCGATGCGCACCAGCGCGGTCTCGTCGTCGAAGAGGAAGTCCGCGAGCGACTTCGCGAGCTCCGTCTTGCCCACGCCGGTGGGGCCGAGGAACAGGAACGAGCCGGTGGGCCGGTTCGGGTCCGAGATGCCGGCGCGGGAGCGCCGGATGGCGTCCGAGACCGCCTTGACGGCGGGGGCCTGGCCGATCAGGCGCTCCCCGATCCGCTCCTCCATGTGGAGTAGCTTCTCGCTCTCGCCCTGCAGCATCCGCCCGACGGGGATGCCGGTCCAGGCCGCGACCACCTCGGCGATGTCGGTGGCGCCCACCTCGTCGGAGACCATCTGGGCGGTGGTATCGGCGGTCTCGGCCTCGGTGAGCTCGCGCTCGACAGTGGGAATGTCGCCGTAGAGGATCTGGGAGGCGCGGGTGAGGTCACCCTCGCGCTGCGCCTTGTCCGCCTCGACCCGGAGCTGGTCGATGCGTTCCTTGAGGTCGCCCACGCGGTTGAGCCCGCTCTTCTCCGATTCCCACCGCGCCTCCAGTCCGCGCAGCTTCTCCTGCGCGTCTGCCAGCTCGGCGCGCAGCGCCGCCAGCCGTTCCTTCGACGCCTCGTCCTCCTCCTTCTCCAGGTGGAAGGTCTGCATGGTCATCCGGTCCACGTCGCGGCGCAGCATGTCGATCTCCTCCGGGGAGGAGTCGATCTCCATCCGCAGCCGGGAGGCCGCCTCGTCGACCAGGTCGATGGCCTTGTCAGGCAGCTGTCGCGACGTGATGTAGCGGTCAGACAGTGATGCGGCGGCCACCAGCGCCGAGTCCGTGATCCGCACCTTGTGGTGCGCCTCGTAGCGTTCGCGCAGCCCGCGCAGGATCGCGACGGTGTCGTCGACAGACGGCTCGCCGACGTAGACCTGCTGGAAGCGTCGCTCCAGGGCCGGGTCCTTCTCGATCCGCTCGCGGTACTCGTCGAGCGTGGTGGCGCCGATCATCCGCAGCTCGCCGCGGGCCAGCATGGGCTTGAGCATGTTGCCGGCATCCATCGCGCCCTCGCCCGAGGCCCCGGCGCCGACGACAGTGTGGAGCTCGTCGATGAAGGTGACGATCTGCCCCTCCGCCTCGCGGATCTCGGAGAGGACGGCCTTCAGCCGCTCCTCGAACTCGCCGCGATACTTGGCGCCGGCCACCATGGACGCCAGGTCCAGCGAGACCAGACGTCGGCCCTTGAGGGAATCAGGCACGTCTCCGGCCACGAGCCGCTGCGCGAGGCCCTCGACGACGGCGGTCTTGCCGACACCGGGCTCGCCGATCAGGACCGGGTTGTTCTTCGTGCGGCGGGCAAGGACCTGGACGACGCGTCGGATCTCGGAGTCGCGGCCGATGACCGGGTCCAGCTTGCCGGAGCGGGCGCGCTCGGTGAGGTCGATGGAGTACTTGTCCAGCGCGGATTCGCCGCCCTCGGACTCCGCCGAGGTCACCCGTTTGCCGCCGCGCAGCTCCGCGAACTTAGCCTGCAGCGCGTCCGTGGTGACGCCGGCGCGATCCAGGATGGTCTTGGCATCCGAGGCCACCATCGCCAGCCCGATCAGCAGGTGCTCCGTCGCGACGAAGTCGTCGCCGAGGCTGTCTGCCAGGGTCTCGGCCGAGGCGAGGACGCGCGCGAACGGACCGGACAGCGCCGGTTGGGAGACCGAGGAGCCGCTTGTGGAGGGCAGCTTCGCGATGGCCGCGGTGGCCGCCGAGTCGACCTGCGCGGGGTCGGCCCCGGCCGCTTCGAGCAGCGCGCCGACGGTGTTGTCGGGGGTGAGGAGGAGTCCGTGCAGCAGGTGCACGGGCTCGGTGTTCGGGTTGCCGTGGGTGAGGGCCTGTCGGACCGCCGCCGTGACGGCGTCGCGGGACTTCGTCGTGAGCTTTTCGGTGTTCATCAGGGTGTCTCCTAGGAGCGGTTTCAGAGTTGAGTCTACTACACTCAACCCTGATTTCCGGATTCGGTGGCACGCCCACGGCCGTGCACGAAACGCCGCTTCGATCGGGCTCCTGACACGCAGGGACACCCGATGACCGGAAGCGACGGCGTGTCGTGCCCGCTCCCCTGTTTCCGTGACGCGCCCCCAGGCTGGGCTGGGACGGGGCTGCAGCGGCGAAACCCCGCGACACTGCGGCGCGGGCCGGTAGCCTCGGACGCGTGATCAAGCGCACCGACGAAGCCCCCGAGAAGACCGCCGCCCCGGAGCCCGACCGTGTCGTCGAGCCATATGAGGAGGAGATGCCGGAGATCACCTTCGACGAAGCCCGCTTCGCCGCGCGGCCCGCGCGG
This sequence comes from Tessaracoccus luoxuelianae, assembly GCF_054483915.1. Lineage (NCBI taxonomy): Bacteria > Bacillati > Actinomycetota > Actinomycetes > Propionibacteriales > Propionibacteriaceae > Tessaracoccus > Tessaracoccus luoxuelianae. The sequence goes on from NZ_CM137013.1 coordinate 3,228,420, forward strand.
CTGCGCCCCCGCGCCCGCCGTCGTCAAGGCGACGAGAGCCCCATCACCCCGCCCTTCGAGCCGTCCGGCACGAACCGTGCCTACGTCGAGTGGTTGGAGGAGCAGTCGATGCTCCACGACGCGGAGAAGGTGGCCCGGCAGCTCGCCGGCAGCCACACCATGTGGTCCAACCCCTACGCCCACCCGGACCCGCGGGCCGCCCTTCAGCGGGCCTCAGTCTGGTACACCGCCTACCCGCTGTCGCACATCACCGCACCCGGCCAGTCCTTCCTCGGGGCGCTCGGCTCGGCCGAGCTGTGGGAGGCGTTCGCCGCCGTCGGCATCGACGCCCTGCACACCGGCCCGGTCAAGCTCGCCGGCGGGCTCGACGGATGGGAGGTGACCCCCAGCGTGGACGGCCACTTCGACCGCATGTCCATGGCCATCGACCCGCTGTTCGGCACGGAGGACGAGTTCCGTGAGATGGGCGAGATGGCCACCCGCCACAACGGCACCATCATCGACGACATCGTCCCCGGCCACACCGGCAAGGGCGCCGACTTCCGGCTCGCGGAGCTCAACTACCGCGACTACCCGGGCATCTACCACATGGTCGACATCCCCGAGGTGGCGTGGCACCTGCTGCCGGACGTCCCGGAGGGGCGCGACTCCGTCAACCTCACGCCGGAGGTGGAGCGGGCGTTGGCCGACGAGGGCTACATCATCGGCGCGCTCCAACGCGTCATCTTCTACGAACCGGGCGTGAAGGAGACCAACTGGTCAGTCACGCCGCCGATCCGCGACTACAAGGGCACGCTGCGCCGCTGGGTCTACCTGCACTACTTCAAGGAGGGGCAGCCCACCATCAACTGGCTGGACCCCACCTGCGCCGGCATGCGACTGGTGATGGGTGACGCCCTGCACTCGCTGCTGGATCTGGGTTCGGGCGGACTGCGGCTGGACGCCAACGGCTTCCTGGGCGTGGAGCGCGCCGTCGACGCCCCCGCCTGGTCCGAGGGCCATCCCCTGTCCCAGGCCGCCAACCAGTTGATCGGCTCCCTGGTGCGCAAGGTGGGCGGCTTCACCTTCCAGGAACTGAACCTGGCCATGGACGACATCCAGCGCACGGGCGCCGTCGGCCCGGACCTGTCCTACGATTTCGTCACCCGACCCGCCGCCCAGGTGGCGTTGGCCACCAGCGACACCGAGTTCCTGCGCCTGGTGCTGCGCGAGGCGATGGAGATCGGCATCGACCAGGCCTCTCTCGTCCACGCGATGCAGAACCACGACGAGCTCACCTACGAACTGGTCCACTTCGCGGCCGCACACCGCGACGACCTGTACACCCTCGGCGGGGTCGACTACCGCGGCCACGACCTGGCCGAGCACATCCGCCAGACCATGCGCGACACGCTCACCGGCGACGCCGCGCCCTACAACGCGATCTTCACGCAGAACGGCATCGCGAGCACCACCGCATCCATCGTCACCGCCTCGCTCGGCATCTCGGACCTGAGCACCATCACCGACGCCGACGTCCGGCGCATCTCCGCCGCCCACCTGCTGCTCTGCATGTACAACGCGTGGCAACCGGGCGTGTTCGCGCTCTCCGGCTGGGACCTCGTCGGGGCCCTGCCCCTGGAGCGCGACGCCGTGAAGAGCCTCATCAGCAGCGGCGACACCCGCTGGATCGAGCGCGGCGCCTACGACATCCTCGGGGTCGCGCCCGAGGTGAAGAAGTCCGCCTCCGGAATGCCCAGGGCCCGCACGCTGTACGGCCCGCTGCCCGAGCAGCTCAAGCGCGACACCTCCTTCGCCTCCCGCCTGGCAGCCGTCCTCAAGGTCCGCAAGCGCAACGGCCTCGCGTCGGGTCGCCTGGTGGACGTGCCGGAGGTGGGCAACAAGGCGTTGCTGGTGCTGGTCAACGAGCTGGAGGTCGGCGCCACGCAGATCACCGCCCTCAACTTCGGGGCCGAGAAGATCGAGGCCCGCATTCAGTCCGAGGCGCTGCCATCGGGGAGGGTGTTCGACCTGAGCACCCGGCGGAAGGTGGGCACCGTCGACGATCTGGGAGGGTTCAGCGTCGAGCTGCCGGCCTTCGGCGGGTTGGCCATGATCATCCGGGACTGACCTCCCCCAGGCTCAGGACGACGGCTCCAGCCGGTGTCCTGAACCTGGGCGGCGCCGTTTCGATGGGATGTGGCCTGATTCCCGAACTACAACTCGCGCAATAGGATTCATCCATGCCATCGGACGACTGGACCTTCCTGACCAACTATGGGCATGTGCTCGTGGCGCTGTCCAAGGATCCGACGGCGCGCATGCGCGACCTCGCGGAGCAGGTGGGCATCACGGAGCGGGCGATCCAGCAGATCGTGGGCGAGCTGGTCGCGCACGGCTACGTGGTCAGAGAGAAGTCCGGCCGTCGAAACAGATACAGCCTCGCGGACAACACCTACATGCGGCACCCACTTGAAGGGAGCGTCAGCATCGCGGACTTCATCGCGACCCTCGGCACGGCCGACGACACTGCCGAGGACGGCTCCCCGACACCGGGCGCGTCCGCCCTCGACGACGCCTCCTACAAGACTGATCCTCGGCCCGGCTGAGTTGCGTCGGGCTCGCATCGGTCTAAATTTTCCGGAATTGCATTTCGTATGTTGGGTCACTACCGTTCATCACATGGACCCGCTCAGCTTCAGTGACCTGCTGTCCGCCAATCGCCGCTACGCGCGGTCGGCCCCCCGCCCGTTCGATGGGATAGCCCACGCCGGCGTCGCCGTCGTCACCTGCATGGACTCGCGGCTCGAACCGCTCGAGATGATCGGACTCACGCTCGGGGACGCCAAGATCCTGCGCACCCCTGGGGGTCATGTGACTCCGGACGCTCTCACCGGCTGCGTTCTCGCGTCCCACCTGCTCAACGTAAACCGGATCCTCGTGGTCCAGCACACCCACTGCGCCATGGCCAGCGGCGAGGACGACGCCATCCGCCAGCGCGTCCTCGACACCACGGGCACCGACCTCGGCCCTCTTACCATCGGCGCAGACCCGGACCAGCACGGGCGGATCCGCAGCGACGTCCACCTGCTGCAGCAGCACCCGCTGATCGCGGACCGGGTGACGGTCGCCGGATTCCTGTACGACGTCGAGACCAGCCTCCTGGAGCAGGTCGCGTGAGCACGCCCCCTCCCCGAGGCAACCATCCGGTGACATGGGCGCGACCGACTCATCTGGCCGGCGGTTGGCGTCCACCGGCTTGCTCGACCTGACAGAATCGACCCATGTCATCAGCCCAGTACAGGGAAGGCGCCAAGCTGGCCATCGTCGGCGCGGGCGCGGTCGGATCGTCACTGGCCTACGCGGCCCTCATCCGGGGCGTCGCCCGGCATGTCGTCCTGCACGACGTCAACGGCCCGAAGGTGCGGGCCGAGGCGCTGGACCTCGCCCACGGCGGGCAGTTCCTGCCCGAGGCGGTGATCGAGGGCTCGGACGACGTGGACATCACGCGCGGCGCTGACGTCGTCGTCGTCACGGCCGGGGCCAAGCAGAAGCCTGGCCAGACGCGGATGGACCTGGCCGGCTCGACGGTTGGGCTGATCCGCAAGCTGATTCCGCCGTTGGTCGAGCGCTCCCCCAACGCCACCTTCATCATGGTCACCAACCCCGTCGACGTCACCACCCAGGCGGCGCTGAAGATCAGCGGGCTGCCGTCGAACCGGCTGTTCGGGTCCGGCACCGTGTTGGATTCGTCGCGGCTCCGGCAATTGATCGCCACCACCTGTGATGTCGCGGTGGGCAACGTGCACGCCTACGTGTGCGGCGAGCACGGAGACACCGAGACCCCGATGTGGAGCACCGCGACCATCGGCGGCGTGCCCCTGACCGAGTGGGAACGCACGACGGGGCGGCTGGGCGCGCACGAGCGGGACGCCATCGCGCATCGAGTGGTCAACGCGGCCTACGAGGTGATCGAGGGCAAGGGAGCCACCAACTACGCCATCGGGTTGGCCGCAACGCGGATCATCGAGTCGGTGCTGCGCGATGAGCGGCGGGTGCTGCCGGTGTCGCGGATGCTGGAGGGCTGGCACGGCATCTCGGGTGTGTGCATGGCGGTGCCGACCGTGGTGGGCCGAGACGGCGCGGGCACGCAGCTGGAGCTTCCGGTGTCCGAGGACGAGTTGTCACGGCTGCGCACCAGCGCGGAACACATCCGCGCGATGTCAGAGGGGTTGGGCTTCTAGATCGGCTCGGTCGCTCGTCGCGCCACGACCCTGCACACGGTGGCGAGTCCCCTCAGTGGAGGATGGCGAGCACGTCGTGGCGCGGGCCCTCGTGGTCCGTCCAGCGGCCGATCAGCGAGCCGGCCGCGTTGTCCGGCGTGGGCACGGCCCTGATGAGCAGCCGCATGATCTCCAGCCGTTCGCCTTCACCGGGGAGCGCGCCGGTGCCGTCCGCGGTCATGGTGATCGGCAGCTGTGCGCCATGGGCGTCGCGCAGTTCGGCCTCGTGGTCCGCCTCCCGGATGATCCGCGACGCCTCGTCGACGAACACCGGGTCCGTCGCCGCGTCGTAGCAGTAGCGCAGGCCAAGCTCCGAGTGCTGCAGGGTGCCGATCGGCTTCACGCCGTCGAAGGGCGCGGCGCGCCACGTGACGGGCACGAAGTAGTACTCCCCTCCGGTGGAGATCACCATGCAGTCCAGCCCCACCTCGCCGTCGGGATCGACCAGCCTGAAGCCGGCGGCGCGCTGGAGCGTGGAGGGATCGCCGAAGAACCAGCGCTGCGTGGGCAGCCAGGCCTGGAGCAGCTCGATCTTCGACGGCGTGAGCCTGGCCCCCACGTGCAGCTCGGCGGCGGAGGTCACGATGCGGCCTCGGTGGCGTAGCGCTTGGCGGCGCGGGCCTGGGCCTTCACGCGCTCGGCGTCCCGGTCCTTCGGCGGGGCGGTGGTGACCAGCTCGTCGAGCAGGTCCGCCGTGATGTGGGCGATGGCGTGGACCGCGCGATGGAACGCCTCCTCGTTGGCCTTGCTGGGCTTGGTGACCCCCGCGACCTTGCGCACGTACTGCAGCGCCGCGGCGTTCACCTCGTCGCTGGTGGCGGGAGGCTCGAAGTTGTTCAGCGGCCGGATGTTGCGACACATGCCGTCAAGCCTACGTTCACATCCCGCCCGGGCCCACCGCCCGGGAGTCATCTGCCACGATGAGTCCATGTTGGCGCTAGCGAAGACGCGGCCGGGCCCCGGGCTGGAGCTGATCGAGCTGCCGCGTCCCACCCCGAGCCCGAACGAGGTACTCATCCGGGTCATGCGCACCGGGATCTGCGGCACCGACCTTCACATCGACGGCTGGGACGGCTGGGCGTCGCAGGTGGTGACCACCCCGCTCATCCTGGGGCATGAGTTCTGCGGCGAGATCGTGGAGTTGGGCTCGTCGGTGACAGGCCTCGAGGTGGGCCAGTTCATCTCCGGCGAGGGGCACTACGTGTGCGGGCGCTGCCGGGCCTGCCTCGCGGGGAAGCGGCACCTGTGCCGCAACACCCGGGGCATCGGGTACCGCGTCGACGGCGCCTTCTGCGAGTACTTCGCCATGCCGTCGTCGAATGTGTGGGTGCACCACACGCCGGTGGAGCCGGATGTCGCGGCGATCTTCGACCCGTTCGGCAACGCCGTCCACGCCGCCCTGCAGTTCCCGGCGCTCGCCGAGGACGTGCTGGTCAGCGGGGCCGGACCGATCGGGATCATGGCGGCGCTCGTCGCGAAGTTCCAGGGGGCGCGCAACGTGGTCATCACGGACCTCGGCGACGAGCGGCTCGCACTGGCTCGACGCGTGGGGCTGAGCAGCACCGTCAACGTCGCCCGTGAAGACCTGGCGGATGTCTACGAACGCTTCGACATGCGGGAGGGATTCGACATCGGGCTGGAGATGTCCGGATCTGGCGCGGCACTGTCGTCGATGATCGCGCACATGACCCACGGCGGCCGGATCGCGCTGCTCGGGACGCCGTCGAAGCCGCTCGAGGTGGACTTCACCACCATCATCTTCAACATGCTGACCATCCAGGGGGTCACCGGCCGGCAGATCTTCGAGACCTGGTACGCCATGAGCGCCCTGCTGCGCTCCGGGCTGGACATCTCGGGGGTCATCACGCACCGCTTCCCCGCAACGGGGTTTCGCGAGGCGTTCGATGTCGCGGCCGCGGGGCACGCCGGCAAAGTCATCCTGACCTGGGACGAGTGAGGAACACCATGGCATTCCTGGACCACATCCGCGGCGAGCTCGAACAGTTGCGCGCAGACGGGCTGTACAAGACGGAGGCGCCGCTGACCACTGCGCAGGCAGCGCACGTCGGGACACCGTCGGGCGAGGTGATCAACCTCTGCGCCAACAACTACCTGGGGCTGGCGAACTCGCCGGTGCTGATCGCCGCCGCCAAGCGCGCCTACGACAGGTGGGGCTTCGGCATGGCGTCGGTCCGCTTCATCTGTGGAACCCAGACCCTGCATCAGGAGCTCGAGGTGCGCCTGACGGCGTTCCTGCGCAGCGGGCCCGACGGTCACGACGGCTGGGACACCATCCTGTACTCGTCGTGCTTCGACGCCAACGGCGGCCTGTTCGAGACCCTCTTCGGGGCCGAGGACGCCATCATCTCCGACGAGCTCAACCACGCCTCCATCATCGACGGGGTGCGGCTGAGCAAGGCCGCCCGCTACCGGTACCGCAACCGCGACATGGCCGATCTGCGCGCCCAGCTTGAGGCGTCGCGGGGGGCACGGCACCGAGTCATCGCCACGGACGGGGTGTTCTCGATGGACGGTTTCGTCGCCCCTCTGGATGAGATCTGCGCGCTGGCCGACGAGTACGACGCGCTGGTGATGGTCGACGACTCCCACGCGGTGGGCTTCGTCGGCGAGACGGGGGCCGGGACGCCGGAGCGGTTCGGGGTCGTCGACCGCGTGGACATCCTCACCGGCACCCTCGGCAAGGCGCTCGGCGGCGCGTCGGGCGGTTACACGTCCGCGAGGCGTGAGGTGGTGGAGCTGCTGCGTCAACGGTCGCGGCCGTACCTGTTCAGCAACTCGCTGGCGCCGTCGATCGTCGCGGCCACGATCGCGTGCCTGGAGCTGCTGGAGTCGTCGTCGTCGCTGCTGGAACAGCTGGCCGAGAACACGGCGTACTTCAGGCGGCGGATGGCGGAGGAGGGCTTCGAGATCCCGGAGTCAGACCACGCGATCGTGCCGGTGATGCTCGGCGACGCGGTGCTGGCGGCGAGGATGGCCGACGAGGTCCTCGCCCGGGGCGTCTACGTGAGGGCGTTCTCGTTCCCCGTCGTACCGAGGGGTGCCGCCCGGATCCGGACCCAGATGTCGGCGGGACTGTCGCGGGCGGACTTGGATGTCGCGGTGGAGGCGTTCGTGGCGGCCCGCGCCGCCGTCGGCGGCTGACGCCTGCGTTCGCTCGCGGCGCCTGCCCTAAGTCCCGACGCCTGCCTTGGGTCCCGACGCCTGCGTTGACTCCCGGCGCCTGCCCTAAGTCCCGACGCCTGCCTTGGGTCACTTTGCGCCTGTGTTCCGTACCCCGGCCTGCGCTATAGCGCCGGCCGGGAAACTCAGCGCAGGCGCATCAGGAGGCCCGGGGCAGGGCGTTCTTGATCCCATCGCGGATGAGCGCCGCCAACTGTCGCCCGTCGTGGATTTCCTTCCACCCCCACCGAATGGGCCAGAGTCCTTGACGACGGATCTCCTGCTCGCGACGCTTCTCCCGCATCACCGCGTCCTCAGCCTTCTCCCCTGGCTTCAGGAGGCGACCGTACTTGGCCTTGCCGTCGACCTCACCGACCAGACCCAGCTCTGGCCAACCGAAATCAGTCCGAGCTACGAGGACACCGTTTTCGTCGATGACCTCGTACTGCAGCACGGGCGCGGGGACGTTCCAGCGCATCATCTGAACTCGGCTCAGCGACTCTGCCGGGGACTCAGCGCGACCGTCCGCGACGGCGATCGCGCGTTTGGCGACGGATACCCTCTGCAGCCGTGGATGCAGCCGCAGAATGCGGTGCAGCTCTGCCACGTCGGCAGATGCTCGCAACCCGGCATCTGCCGCGGCCACCCCCCACTCGAAGGGGGACAGCCGCGCAACGTCACAGATCGTTCGCTCCAGTGTGGTCCCTGGCAAGCCCTCCAACTCCGTGATGTGCTCGCGCAGCAACGCCGTGTTGCGAACTCGGAGGTGGGTTGTGCCGTCGCCGTGCCCGGGAGTTGTCCGGATCATCGTGACCACGTCCAACACGTCAGCCGGGACGGGCAGCCCATGGAGCACAGCCGCGGAAGTGTGGCTGAATACGCTCGAAGAAGCCACCTCGGGCACTGTCGCCCGGATCAGACGCAGGTGCTCGGCCTCCGGGCTCTCTTCAGAAGTCGCTGCGTAGTGACCCCGTCGAAGTCGCAGCAAGGCCCCGCTCTTCACGCGGGATCTCAGGTCGCTCGGGGTGATACCGAGGTCAAGAAGCTGTCGCGCCGTCCAGTGTTCGTTCACCCAGCTATTTGACGACGGCGGGCACCTCGTTGGCAGGGTGAATTGGTCAGTTGTGGATAAGTGGGACCAATTTCTGCGATCTACCAGGCTTGTCCACACGTGAGGGGGGCGAGCGTCGGCCGGTCATGCTGCGAAGTCCTCAGCTCAACTCGACGACCAGGTCAGCCTGCCCGGCTGGCCGCGCGAGCCGATGAGCACGTGCTCGGCCGCCGGGCCGCCTGCGTAAACTCGAGCCGCCAGAGCTACAGCGCGGGCTCCTGTACGCAACGCAGGCGGCTCCTGGACGCCAGCGATATTGCGCAGGCGTCGAATAGCACCGCAGGCGCTGAGACGGAACGCAGGCGCAGGGATGGAATGCAGGCGCTGAGACGGAACGCAGGCGGCGGCGGGCTCGGGAACGGGGCCGACTGCGGCGCCGCGACGGAACGCAGGCGCCGAACGCGGCGGCGGGCGTCGGAGCGAGGCCAACGGGGCGCTGGTAGGCTCGCCGACGCCGGGGTGCCCCGAAGTCGGGGCTGAGAACACACCCGCAACACCTGATCTAGGTCGTGCTAGCGAAGGGAGCCACCACTCATGACCAACCCCACACCCTCCACACCCGACGACGCCACCAAAGCCAGCGACGCCTCTACCCTCGGACCGACGAGCGCCATCCTCACCGCCGTCCGCGCCGCCACCCCGCTGGTGCACTGCATGACCAACACCGTGGTGCCCGAGATCACCGCCAACGTGCTCCTCGCCGCCGGCGCCGCCCCCGCCATGATCGACCTCCCCGAGGAGGCCGCCATCTTCGCGACGGTGGCCTCAGCCCTGCTCATCAACGTCGGCAACGGGCTCTCCGAGCAGCACGAGGGCATGAGGCGCGCAGCGGCGGCCGCCGACGGCGCCGGCACCCCCTGGGTCCTGGACCCGGTCGCGGTCGGCGCCCTCCCCGTGCGCACCCAGCTCGCCCGCGACCTTCTCGCCCACCGCCCCACCGCCATCCGCGGCAACGCCTCCGAGATCCTGGGCCTCGCCGGGGCCAGCGGCGGGGGGCGCGGGGTGGACGCCACCGACGAGGTGGAGGCCGCCGTCGAAACCGCCCGAGGCCTCGCCGCACGCACCGGCGCCGTCGTGGCCATCTCCGGCCCCGTCGACGTCATCGTCAGCCCCACCCGCACCACGCGCGTCACCGGCGGTGACCCGCTCATGCCGCTGGTCATCGGCACCGGGTGCGCGCTGGGCGCGACTGTCGCGGCGACCCTTGGCGCCACCCGGGCCGACGGCCCTGCCCCGCACGCCTCCCACGACGCGGTCGTCGCCGCCCACGCCCTCTTCGGCGCCGCGGGCCTGGCCGCAGCACGCGAGGCCCGCCACCCGGGCAGCTTCCGCACCGCCTGGCTCGACGCCCTTCACGCGCTCACCCCCGACGAGGTCGCCGCCCTCGTCACCGTCGAGGAGCAGCCATGACGCAGGCCACGCCAGGCCTCGCCGACGGTGTGGACTGGCGCGTCTACTACGTCACGGACACCGCGATGTCGGGTGGCCCAGCCCACGTGCCGGGGATCGTCGAGCAGGCCATCCTCGGCGGCGCCGGCGTGGTGCAGATCCGCGACAAGGAGCTCCACGGCACCGAGTTCCTCGCCCTGGCCCGCGCCTGCGTCGACGCCCGTGACAGGGCATTCGACGCCACCGGACGCACCACGGCGCTCGTCGTCAACGACCGCCTCCACGCCGCCGAGGAACTCGGCCTCCACTTCCACCAGGGCCAGGACGACGGCGACATCAGCCAGGCCCGCGCCCGCCTCGGCCGCGACATTCTCATCGGTCTCAGCATCTCAACCGACGCCGAGCTGGAGGCGGAGCTGAGCGACCTCACCGCGGACGTCCTCGGCCTCTCGCCGCTCTGGGCCACCCCCACCAAGACCGACGCCGCCCCCGCCCTGGGCCTCGACGGCGCCGCCCGCCTGGTCCTGCGCACCGCGGGACGGGCCAAGACTGTCGCGATCGGCGGCATCAACGCCACCAACGCCGCCGTGGCGATCGCCACCGGGGTCGACGGCATCTGTGTGGTCTCAGCCCTCACCACCGCGCCCGATCCCCGAGCGGCCGCCGACGAGCTGCTCGCACTCTGGAGAACCCGATGACACGCACGTCCACCCCGAAGATCGCCCTCAGTATCGCCGGCTCAGACCCCAGCGGCGGCGCCGGCATCCAGGCCGACCTCAAGACCTTCACCGCGCTCGGCGTCTACGGCGCGGCGGCGCTCGCCGGGCTCACGGTCCAGAACACGCAGGGCGTCCGCCAGGCCCGCCCCGTGGACCCGGCCTTCGTCCGCGACCAGATCCTCGCCGTCTTCGACGACCTCCCCGTCGCCGCCACGAAGCTCGGCATGCTCTCCAACGCCGCCGTCGCCAACGCCGTCGCCGACGTCCTGGAGGAACGCCGCGACGACGCGGGCCTCATCATCCTGGACCCCGTCATGATCGCCACCTCCGGCGACGCGCTGCTCACCGACGACGCCATCGACGTTGTGCGCACCCGCCTGCTCCCCCTCGCGGACCTGGTGACCCCGAACGTCCCCGAGGCGGCCGTCCTCCTGGACCAACCGCCCGTGACCGACACCAACGGCCTCATCCGCCAGGCCCGGCAACTGGTGGCGACAGGAGTGCGCGCCGTCCTGGCCAAGGGCGGGCACCTCACCGACCCGGAGCTCACCGACGTCTTCGCCCACGGCACAGAGTTGGCGCTGCTGACCGGCCCGCGCTTCAACACCCGCCATACTCACGGCACCGGCTGCACGCTCAGCTCCGCCATCGCCGCCGTCGCCGCCCGCCGCGGCGACACTCGCGCCACTGGCGTGCGGCTGGAGTCGGTGGAGGAGGCCCGGGACTACCTGATGCGCGCCCTGGACTCTGGCTCGCGGTGGACCCTCAGCCGCACCCCGGACTCGGGCCACGGCCCCGTCGACCACCTCGTGGGGCGCGCCGAGGTGGGGTTGTGAGCATCGACTGGACCCCCGGCCCGTTCAGCACCCAGGCGTGGGAGGCCACCTCAGCCATCCGGGCGCGCATCGACCGTCTCCCACTCCTCACCGAGCTCGCCGACGGCACCCTGGAGCCTCGTCGCTTCGTCGAGTACCTCGGCCAGGACGACTTCTATCTCCGCGGCTACACCCGCGCGCTGGCCACGCTCGCCTCCCGCGCTCCCACCTCCCGCGAGGCGGCCTTCTGGGCCCGGAGCGCCGGCGAGGCCGTGGAGGCGGAGGTCCTCATGCACGACGCCCTCTTGGCCGACGACCGCCTCCGCGACCTTCCGCGCCCCGCCGTCGCATCCCCCACCACCCGCGCCTACGTCAACTCCCTGCTGGCGGCCACCGCCTTCGAGCCGTACGCGGTAGGGGTGGCGGCGGTGCTGCCCTGCTACTGGGTCTACGCGGACGTCGGCGCCACGCTCGCCGACAGGGCCGCCCACCTCGACGGCCACCCCTACGCCGGCTGGGTGGCCGCCTACGCAGACGCGGCCTTCCAACTGGTGACGCGCGAGGCCATCACACTCCTCGATGAGACGGCTGCCTCAAGCGACGGCGCGACCCGCGAGCGGATGCTCACCGCCTTCGTCGACGCAACCTGGTACGAGGAACAGTTCTGGGCACGGGCCTACGCGCTGGAGGTCTGGGAAGCCTGAGAATCAGGCGGCCGTGCGCTGTGCCGAGCCTCCGGCCAAGGCCCTGCGCATGGCCCGCACCTGATCGAATCCGATCACCCACCCCGTCATCCGGACGCTGCGGTAGAGCGGCGTCTGGAGCAGATCGCCCTGCGCGTCGTACACCTCGGGAAAGCCGCGATCGCGGCGCATGGCGGCCTCGAAATGCCCGATGTGGCGATCCGCCTCCTCCAGATACCCCTCCAACCGGGTGGACCGAAAGAGCAGCAGGAGTGTCTTGATGTACTCCATGCCCCAGAAGCTCCAGATCGAGTCGCCACCGTAGTTCGGCACCGCGAAGCGGACCACGGCGAATTGGCGATGCGACCGCCGCTCCTGTTGATATTTGATGGCGAAGGGGTGCGCAATCCCCTCGGCGCGAATGTAATCCACGGACCTCTCGAAATAGTGCCGCTCATCAGGCGACTCGGGATCCAGGAAGCGGGTGGCCAGGACGATGAGCCAATCCGAGGAGTAGAGCCGTCGAGACGTTCCCTCAGCGGAAAGGTCCTCCAGGAAATGTCCGTCATCGTCGAGCCAGAACGTGTTGAGGATGCGCGACTTCAGCCGGGCCAGGAAATTGAGGTCCGTGGGGATGAGGCCCAGATCCATGGCGAGGTGGGTGGTCTTCCAGAAGACCACGTTGTCGTAGAAGGACGATTCACGCTTCACGATGTCCTTGGCGCCGGACATGGTCACCGACGGGTCGATCAGGCCGAGGTCCTCGTCGAACACGCGGCGACGGTAGCCCAGGTAGTGGCGGATCAACGCGCCCCGGTAGGTGTCAAGCAGCAGTGCGGCAGCCTCCCGGGTGCCGAGTGCCGCCTGCTCCTCGCCGTAGCTCGCCGCCCGAGCCGGTTCTCTGCCGAGCAGCGCGCCGAGCGCGTACAGCATGCCGTAGAGGGTGTCCGACGGGTAGGAATGAAAGTTGACGCAGGTCGCCTCCCACGGCCCAATCGGGACGATGGTGGTGGCGAGGTCATCGGTCTTGTCGAAAACACCGAGCGCGTAGGCCAGCGTCTGCAGATAGACAAGTTGCCGGTCACGCCACTGATCGTCGGTGGCAGGCAGCTGGGTGTCCAGCGTGGGGTAGTAGAACACGCCGAGATTGCGGACGAACAGCGAAGAGAAGTGGTCTCCCGAGATCAGCAACAGTTTGGACGGATCGAAGCGGAGCCGGTAGATCTCCTCGATGATCCGATCCACTGACGCACCCCTTCCCGTCCGGGGACGCAACGAGTACCGGCTGGCGAGGATGTGAAAGGCGTTCTTTGCCATCCCGAACACCCTGTAGCGGAGGCCTGTGCGCACCCTCAGCCTGGCGTTTGAGTCGATCGCCTCGATGGCGTTGAGCTTCATCTCCGCTACATATGGACGGCGAACGATCGACAACCTGCTGAAGGGATCAGTCATCATGGCCATCAGCGACCCGACGCTCATCGCCCCGAGAAGGACGTAGAGCATCATCATGGCCCCATCCTAGGGATCCGAGTGGGGGGCCGGGGTGGTCGCCGAGCGCACGTCGTCGTCGTGCGCCCCGCGATTGCGCGGCGCCCATCCACCTCCCCCGCCGGCCACGGGACGATGTCCGCACCCCGGAGGGTTGCGACTTTCTACCGCCGCTCAACTAATGTTTGCGCCATGCCAGATATCGCGCAGCCTGGACGGCCGTTCCCCGCAGACGAGACTCCCAACACTGATACCCGCACATACGGACCCGCCTCCACCCCGACGCACCCCCTCGCCACGGCACCCGTCGGCGCCCCACCGTTCTCGGTCGACGGCTTCGTGCGAGAGTTCCTGCACGAGCTCAACACCAACCAGGGTGTGACCCTCTCGGGCTCGAGCGTCAACGACCAGTACCTCGCCCTCGCCAGCACCGTCAAGAACTACCTGATGGCCCGCTGGCTCGAGACCAAGCGCACCACGCGCGAGGCGAAGGTCAAGACCATCGGCTACCTGTCCGCCGAATATCTCCTCGGACGGCAGCTGGGCAACGCGCTGCTCGCCACGGACCTGAGCGACATCGCCAAGCAGGGCCTCGAACTCTGTGGGATCGATCTCCCCACGCTCCGCGCCCAGGAGGTGGAGCCAGGCCTCGGCAACGGCGGCCTCGGCCGCCTCGCCGCCTGCTTCATCGACTCCATGGCCACCATGGACGTCCCCAGCATCGGCTACGGAATCCGCTACGAGTACGGCATCTTCCGCCAGACCTTCGTCGACGGGCGACAGGTCGAGCAGCCCGACACGTGGCTGGCCCTCGGCTCGCCGTGGGAATTCCCGCACCCCGAGGCCAGCGTCCAGGTCAATTTCGGCGGTCACACCGAGACCTCCCTGGACGAAGACGGCCGCGAGCACACCCGCTGGGTTCCCGCCTGGAACGTCCTGGCCGTCCCCTACAACTACATGGTGCCGGGGTACCTGAACGGTCGCGTCAATACGCTGCGGCTGTGGAGCGCATCGGCCACCAAGGCGTTCGACCTTCAGATCTTCAACGCAGGTGACTACGCCCAGGCGGTGCGCGCCCAGACCTTCGCGGAGAACATCTCCAAGGTGCTCTATCCCGAGGACTCGACGCCGCAGGGCAAGGAGCTGCGCCTGCAGCAGCAGTACTTCTTCGTGGCGGCGTCGCTGCACGACTTCCTTACCAACGAACTGGAGGAAGGCTTCGACCTGCACAACCTGTCGGAGCGGATCATCTTCCAGCTCAACGACACCCACCCCGTCATCGCCGTGCCCGAGCTCATGCGCGTCCTCATCGACGACAAGGGCTTCGAGTGGGACGAGGCATGGGAGGTCACCAGGTCCTGCTTCGCCTACACCTGCCACACGCTGTTGCCCGAGGCCCTCGAGGTCTGGTCCACCGAGCTGCTCGGCCGCCTGTTGCCGCGCCACCTGGAGATCATCTTCCGGATCAACGAGGAGTTCCTCGCCGAAGTCCGAGAGGCGTTCCCGGGCGACGAGATGCGCGCCCGCAGAATGTCGATGATCACCGAATACCCGGAGCGCGGGGTGCGCATGGCCTACCTCGCCACCGTCGCGGGCACGAAGGTCAACGGCGTCGCCGAGCTGCACTCGCAGCTCCTCCGCGACAAGGTCCTGCCGGACTTCTCCCAGTTGTGGCCGGACAAGTTCACCAACGTCACCAACGGCGTCACCCCGCGTCGCTTCGTGCGGATGGCCAACTTCAAGCTCGCCGAACTCATCACGGACCACATCGGCCCCGGCTGGGTCACGGATCTTGAGCGGCTCAAGGAGCTCGAGCCCTACGCCGACGACCCCGAGTTCCAGGAGAGGTTCCGCGAAGTCAAGGCGTGGAACAAGAAGCGCCTGACCGATCTGCTGCTCAAGCGCGACGGTATCGAACTCCCCGCCGGCCACATGCTCGACGTGATGGTCAAGCGCCTCCACGAGTACAAGCGCCAGTCCCTCAAGCTGCTCCACATCGTCTCGCTGTACGAGCAGGTGATCAGCGGCAAGATCGAGGCTTCCGAGGTCACGCCGCGCACCGTCGTGTTCGGCGCGAAGGCGGCCCCCGGTTACCGGATGGCCAAGGACACGATCCACCTGATCAACTCCGTGGCCAGGAAGGTCAACTCCGACGAGCGGCTCGAGGGTCGTCTCAAGGTGGCGTTCCCGGCCAACTACAACGTGACCCTGGCTGAGAAGCTGATCCCGGCCTCGGACCTCTCGGAGCAGATCTCGCTGGCCGGCATGGAGGCGTCGGGCACGGGCAACATGAAGTTCGCGCTCAACGGCGCGCTGACCATCGGCACGGACGACGGCGCGAACGTCGAGATCCGGCGCCTGGTGGGCGACAAGCACTTCTTCCTGTTCGGCATGGTTGAGCCCGAGGTCGCGGAGCTGGGCGCGAAGGGCTACAACCCGGGCTCGTACTACGAGTCCAACCCGCAGCTGAAGGCGGCGCTGGATCTCATCCTCTCGGGCGAGTTCAGCTACGGCGACACCCACATGTTCGACTCGGTGGTGTTCAACCTGCTGCACCACGACCGGTTCATGGCGCTGGCGGACTTCCAGCCCTACATTGAGGCACAGGCGAGGGTGGAGGCGAAGTACGCCGACCAGAAGGCGTGGACGCGTTCGGCCATCCTCAACGTGGCGCGCAGCGGTTACTTCAGCTCGGACCGTTCGATGCGCGACTACCTGCAGCGCATCTGGCACACCACCCCGATGATCTGAGTCCCGAACTGCACGCAGTTGAGGGCCCCCGCCTCATGGCGGGGGCCCTCACGTATCCAGGGCAGCGGGGACTCGGGACGAGTCTTGACCCTCACACCTCGAAGGTCGCCACTCCGGTCAAGCCCCTTGTACACACCGCCGTTGACACGCCCGTCGTCCACGACCCGTAGACCGTGGAGATCAGCGTCCCTGATGAATAGCAGCGGAGCTTGACTCTGACGCGTTGCCCATTGGGACAACTTGCGTGACCGGTGTACTGGGTCCCGAGCCAGCTGGTATTGGTCGTGACCCAGGCGGCGCAGGACGGCTCGGCAACCGCCGCCTGCGCAGCGAGCCCAGCACCGGACCAGCCCCATGCGAATGCCATCGAAATCGCGCCAACCAAAAGGCGCCTCACAATGTTCCCTTCTCGTCTTCCCGGACAGCGCCGGCCAGCGTCTGCATTGATGCCAACAAGCGCTCTTCCACTCTCTCAAGTTCTTTTGAAATGTACTGCCGCGTGGCCATCCCCGTGACGGAAGTCCGAACATCCATGAGTTCTCGAGCCAGAAAGTCCGTATCCGCCCGGCTCTGGTCGAGCTTCGACCTGTCGAGTTGGGCTTGAGCGCGGTCCGTTGCCTCCTGCTTGTACTGAGCGAGAAGAATGAGAGGTGCGGAGAACGACGCCTGCACCGACAGCATGAGGGTCAGGAACTGAAACGGATAGGGATCGAACCGCAGGGTAGACGGCAGTAGCGTGTTCCACAAGACCCACGTCACAAGAACTGCGGCCATCCAGTATATGAACCCGGTCGTGCCCATGAAGGCTGCCATCGCCTCCGAAATGGGCGTCTCCGTGTGACGAAGACGCGGATACGCGAATCGCCTGATTCTCGGCTCCGAAAGCGACCCCTGATGCTTCATGAGCGCATCCTAAACGCATCGGCGCCCGCCTTGGTCGAGCGCGGGAACTAGCAGAGACCTCGAAGGTCCAGGCCGGCCCCTTCGCTCCCTGAGGGGGCCGCCCTCACTCGCTCCCTGAGGAGGGCCGCCCGCGGAGCGGCGTGGGCCGTCCCCTTCGCTCCCTGAGGAGGCGCGCCGCCGAAGGCGCGGGTGCCGTCTCGAAGGGTCGTGACTACCACCTTCACGCCGATCTTGTGGTCAGGTGCGGTGAACCGTGAGTCGATGCCCGGGCGGCCGTTGCCCAGGGTCTCGATGTGCCGGTCAGCCGGGTCGGTGGTCGGATTGTGAAGGCCGCCCGGGCATAGCCTCGCGTCTCCCCGCACTCGTCCTCCCTGTGGCGTGGTCTCGTCCCGGGTGCGGGCCGGAAGGGCGGCGCTGGGGTCGGGTCTGCTTGAGCGGGATGCCGGTGGGGTGTCGGCGGACACGGAAAAATGCCCAGTGACGGTCATGTAGTTGCCCGCTGGCGGTCATGAAATCTGCCCGGTGGTGGCCATGGGATCTGCCCGACACGACATCCGTTGCCTGGCCGCGTCCGCGGTCGGCGTCCCTTCCTCGAGTGCGATGAGTGGTGCTGAAGCACTGTTCGTCACCCGGGGAAGGGACATCTTGAAGTCTGCCGAGGAAATCATGGAAATCTTGGATGCTTACGATCTGACTGGGTCGTTGCGTGATTCTGCCGAGTTGGTGGGGTGTTCTCATCACACGGTGAAACGCTATGTGGAGGCCCGCGACAAGCTGGGTGGCCCGCCGTCGGGGACGGCCCGCCGGCCTCAGTTGATCGACGACTACCTGGACAAGGTCGAGGAGTGGGTCGAGCGGTCGAAGGGGAAGGTCCGCGCCGACAGGGTCCACCAGAAGCTGGAGTGGCTGGGCTACACCGGCTCGGAGCGCACCACCCGCCGCGCGGTCGCGGCCGCGAAGACCGCGTTCCGGGTCGGGAACCGCAGGGTCCATCGGCCGTGGGTGACCGAGCCGGGGATGTGGTTGCAGTACGACTACGGCGACGGGCCGTTGATCGACGGGGTCAAGACGGTCCTGTTCGTCGCCTGGGTCGCGTGGTCGAGATTCCGGGTGGTGCTGCCGCTGCGGGACAAGACCCTGCCCTCGGTGTTCGCCGCCTTGGATGTCACGTTCCGCCGGATCGGGGGCGTCCCGACGTATGTGTTGACCGACAACGAGAAGACCGTCACCAGCGAGCACATCGCCGGGATCCCGGTCCGGAATCAGCAGCTGGTCGCCTTCGCTTCCCATTACGCGGTGACCGTTCATACGTGTCGGCCGGCCGATCCCGCGTCGAAGGGTGGCACCGAATCATCGGTGAAGCTCGCGAAGGCCGACCTGGTGCCCACCGACGCGAACCTGCGCGACGCCTACGACACGTTCGCCGACCTCGAAGCCGCCTGCGAAGCGTTTGGTGAGATGGTCAACGCCCGCCCGCATCGGGTCACCCGACGGGCCCCGGTCGAGATGCTGGCCGAGGAACGCCCACGGTTGCATCCTGTCGCGGCGGCGCCGTTCACGGTCGCGTTCGGGACCACGAGGGTGGTGCCGGACAACACGCCGATGGTGAACTTCGAACACGGCCAGTACTCCGTCCCTCACCGGCTCTGCGGGGCCACGGTCTGGGTCCGCGTCCACGGCCGCGGCGCGGATGAGCAGATCGTGATCACCCACCTCGACGCCGC
Organism: Tessaracoccus luoxuelianae; assembly: GCF_054483915.1. Classification (NCBI taxonomy): domain Bacteria; kingdom Bacillati; phylum Actinomycetota; class Actinomycetes; order Propionibacteriales; family Propionibacteriaceae; genus Tessaracoccus; species Tessaracoccus luoxuelianae. Next base: position 3,247,445 of record NZ_CM137013.1, read on the forward strand.
GGGCCCGGTCGAGGTCGCCCGCCACCGACGCGCGACCCCCGGCACGCCGATGCTCGACGACACGCACTTCCCGCCCGCACCAGCCGGCGCCCTGGAACGGACCCCCACACCCAAGTCGGTGGCTGACAGCGAGTTCCTCGCCCTGGGTGAAGGGGCGCGGATCTGGCTGGTCGAGGCCGCCGCCGCGGGCACCGGGAAGATGCGAGTCAAGATGGCCGCCGCGGTCCAGCTGGCACGCCTGTTCAACCCCGCCGACGTCGACTGGGCATTGGGACATGCCGCCGTCCACGGCCGCTTCGCCGAGGCCGACCTCGCCTCCATCCTCGACCACCACCGCAGCAGACCGAACCCGACACAGCTGCAGGCCAGCGAGGACCAGTCCCTGACCCAAGGCACCCGCGGCTGGGCCACCTACGGCACCACCAACCCCGAGGAGATCGCCTCATGACCGGCCAGAGCGCCCCGGTGGCTGGGGTTCCGGTCGCCCCGCCGCTACCGGCCGACCTGGAAGCGTTGCTGCGCCGGATGCGGTTGCCCTACATGCGCACCGCAGCACCTGACATCCTCGCCACCGCCCGAGCGCAACGCTGGGACCCCGCCGAAGTCGTCAAAGCCCTCCTCGTCGAGGAGGTCACCGGAAGGGAACGCTCCGCGCTGGCCACCCGCCGGACCGCCGCCGGGTTCCCCACCGGCAAAACCTTCGACGCCTGGCAGGACACAGCATCCTCGATCCCGGCCCCCACCCAACAAGCACTGCGGACCCTGGAATGGGTCGGCCGGCGGGAGAACCTCGTCGTCTGCGGCCCCTCCGGCACCGGGAAGACGTTCTTCCTCGAAGCACTCGGCCACCTGGCTGTCGAACAAGGACTCCGCGTCGCCTGGTTCACCCTCGAAGACCTCGGCCTGCTGCTACGCCGGCACCGCGCCGACGACACCGTGTCGAAAGCCATCGCCCGGATCCTGCGCGCCGACCTGGTCGTCGTCGACGACATCGGCCTGCTACCCGTGTCCCACGACGCCGCCGAGGGCCTCTACCGCTTGGTCGACGCCGCCTACGAGAAACGCTCCGTCGCGATCAGCTCCAACCTGCACCCCGCCGGCTTCGACGAACTCATGCCCAAAACCCTGGCCACCGCCACCGTCGACCGGCTCCTCCACCACGCCCACGTCTGCCAAACCAGCGGCGACAGCGTCCGACTCACCCAAGCCCTCGCCGGCCGGGGGGTGACCCCCTTGCACTAACCCAGCCTCGACCGAGGTGGATGGCCAACAACCCCCCAGGGGCAGATCCCATGGCCACCACCGGGCACATCTCGTGACCGTCACCGGGCAGGTTTCATGTCCGCCTCCGGGCAGAAACCAGTGGCCCTTGACAGTGGGGTGATCGTCGGGTTGGGCACCGCTGCGCAGTGCCGCCCTGCCGTCCCCCACCCTGGCGTCTGGCCGCGGGATCTCGACCCTTCGAGACGTCCTGCGGTCGCTTCGCGACGCGGGACCCTCAGGGACCGAACTTAGCCGCCCTGCCGTCCCCCACCCTGGCGTCTGGCCGCGGGTCTCGACCCTTCGAGACGTCCTGCGGTCGCTTCGCGACGCGGGACCCTCAGGGACCGAACTCAGCCGCCCTGCCGTCCCCCACCCTCGCGTCTGGCCGCGGGTCTCGACCCTTCGAGACGTCCTGCGGTCGCTTCGCGACGCGGGACCCTCAGGGACCGAACTCAGCCGCCCTGCCGTCCCCCACCCCTGTGACTGGCCGCGGGATCTCGACCCTTCGAGACGTCCTGCGGTCGCTTCGCGACGCGGGACCCTCAGGGACCGAACTCAGCCGCCCTGCCGTCCCCCACCCCTGTGTCTCGCCGCGGGTTTTCAACCCTTCGAGACTTCCACGGTCGCCTCGCGAAGCGGCGCGACCGCTTTGCTTCCGATCCCTGAGGAGGGCCGCCCGCGAAGCGGCGTGGCCCCGTCTCGAAGGGTCGTCACTGGAGCTGACAGGCAATCTCAACGGTCACTGTGAACAACGGGGACGAGGATCGCTAGCGGCCGGACGACAGCTTCACGTCGTTGCCCGCCCAGAACAGGAACCCCTTGAGGATGAGCGTGCCGTTGGATCCGTCGCCCCTCGCCCCGGACTCGACGTCGTTGCCGGCCATGATGGCGATGGACTCGTCGATCACCCGGACGCCGGCCGGCACGAAGATGTCGTGGCCGGCCATCACCGCAGACAGCTCCATCGTGAGCACCACACCCGGCCCCATCACGTCGTCCAGGTGGATGGTGTCGCCGCCCCACCACGCGAAGTTGCGGTACAGGGTGGTGCCGGGCGCGACGTCGACCTCTCTGCCCGTCAGGATGGTGAGGGAAGGATGCGCCCCCTCGACAGCAGCTGGCAAGGGGTGGGGCCGCGGCGACAGCGTCGTCTGGCCGACGGCGAGCTCGCCGCCCTCCGGCAGGTCCGCGACGAGCTGGGGGAACTCGTCGGTGAACCGTGCCAGGAGGGCGGCGTCCTGCCGCTCCCCCAGCTCCTCGACGGTGAGCCGACCGGCGGCGTGCGCTCGTTGAAGGACATTGAGCACCGCGTCGCGGTCCGCGTCACCGGCCCTGAGGCGCCTGTGGGGAAGCAGCTCGTCGGACATGCCAGCAGTCTAGGAGGCGGGTGGTCCAGGCTGCTCGACGGGCACCTCGGGCTCGCCGGGCTTCTCAGCGTCGGCGTGGCGGGCCTCCCCGCGGCCGCGCTCAGCCATGTCGCGGTACCCCTTGGTGAGCTCGTCGACGAACTTGTTGACCTGCTCGCGCATCTGCGCCAGGAACGCCTTGGCGCCCTCGCTGCTGTCCGTGTCGGGGTGCGAGGCCACGTACTGGCGCTGCTGCTCCTCGTAGAACGTCTTGGCCCTGTCGCCCACGAAACCGGCGAAACCGACGGCGGCGTACGCGGCCTCGGTGGCCACCTTGACGAGGTTGTCTCCCAGGTTCTCGGGGGAGACCTTCTCAGGCTGCTCAGACTCGACCACCTGCTCGTGCTCGGCCTCGAAATCCTTCGCGTCCTCGGCGTCCACGAAGTTGGCCGTGGGGGTGGCGTCGTGCTCGTGCTCAGTCATGATGGTTCTTCCTTCTCTCCGGGCGCATCGCCCGGCGTCGTCTTCCAGTGTGCCCCCAGTGGCGCCGTCGCCACAGGGGTGAAGGCCCTGAATTGTGCCCGGAGCCGACCCTGGTCCGGCCTGGGCCTATTCGTTCTCGGAGGCCGGCAGCGCGAGCCGCCGGACGGGGCGGAACCGTCCCGCGTGGACCGCGCCGGAGGATTCCGCCGTGAACACGCGCATCGCCGCCTCGTGGGACTGGAGGCGGCGGATCGTGTCGCTCAGGCGGTCCACTTGATCCCGCAGACCTTCCACCTCGGCCTCCAGCGCCAGGATGCGGCGGATGCCCTCGAGGTTGATCCCCTCCACCTGGCTGAGCTGCTGCACGTGACGCAGCTTGGCCACGTCGCGGAGAGAGTAGCGGCGGCCGCGGCCCCGGGCGCGCTGAGGCACGACCAGGCCCAGCCGGTCGTAGCCGCGAAGCGTCTGGGCGTGCATGTCCGCCAGCGACGCCGCCACGGACACCGGGAAGACGGCCGCGTCCACGTCGAAGAGTTGGGGCAGGCTCGTCATCCCACTCACCCGCCGAACAGGGAGGCCCGCGGGTTGGACTCGTGGGCCTTCTCGGCGTACTCGAGCAGCGCCCGCTTGGCCTCCTCGGTCAGGCCTTCGGGGACCTGCACGTTGAGCGTCACCAGCAGGTCACCCATGGTGCCGTCCGACTTCCGGGCCCCCTTGCCGCGTACCCGCATGGTGCGCCCGTTGGGGGTCGACGGCGGGACCCGCAGCTTCACGTTGGGCCCGCTCAGCGTGGGGATGGTGATCTCCGCGCCGAGGGAGGCCTCGGTGAACGTGACGGGGACTTCGAGGGTGAGGTTGTTGCCGCTCCGGCCGAACAGCCGATGTGGGGTGACCTTCACCGAGACGTAGAGGTCGCCGGAGGCGCCGCCGTTCTCGCCGGCCGCGCCCTTACCCTTGAGCCTGATCCGCTGCCCATCTGCCACGCCCGCGGGGATCCGCACCTGCATGGTCTTGGCGGACCGGCCCCGGCCCGAGCCCTCGCAGTCCGGGCACGGGTCCTCGACGATCAGGCCGCGGCCGAGGCACTCGGTGCAGGGCTCGCTCATGTGGAACACGCCGCCCGCCTGGGAGGACTGCATCCCGGACCCCTCGCACCGCGGGCAGACCCGCGGCAGCGAGCCGGCCTTCGCCCCGGTCCCCCGGCACGACGGGCACGGCTGATCCGAGATGGTGCGCATGGTCACCGTCGCACCCTCGACGGCCTGCTCGAACGTGATGGTCACGTCCCCCTCGATGTCCGCACCGCGGCGCGGACCCCGCTGGGTGGCGCGACGGGTGGCACCCGTCTGCCCGAACAGGCCACCGAAGATGTCGCCCAGGCCCGCATTGCCCTGGCCGCCGGCCTGGGCGTTGCGGATCAGGTCCTCGAACCCCGGCGAGCCGCCCGGGCCGGGACGGGTGAACTTGAACCCGCCCCCGAAGAGGCTGCGGGCCTCGTCGTACTCCTTGCGCTTCTCGGTGTCGCTCAGGATGGCGTTTGCCTCCGACGCCTCCTTGAAGCGCGCCAGGGCGGCGTGGTTGTCCGGGTTCTGATCCGGGTGGTTGGCCTTGGCGATCTGCCGGAACGCCTTCTTGATCTCATCGGCACTCGCGCTCTTGGAGACGCCGAGGACCTTGTAGTAGTCCTTTTCGAGCCAGTCCTTCGTGCTCATTAGTCGTTCATCTCCTTTCCGCTCGTGCGTGGATCAGGGGTTGGCCACCGCGACGCGCGCGGGCCGGACAACCCGGCTGCCCAGCAGGTAGCCCTGCTGCATGACCTGCGAGATGGTGACCACCTCGACCGGCTCCTCCATGGGGACCGCCATCAGCGCCTCGTGGAGGTTCGGGTCGAAGGCCTCACCGACCGCACCGAAGACGGTGAGCCCGTGCTTCGCGGCCACCTTCTGCAGCTCGTCGGCGATCATCTTGAAGCCGCCCTCGAGATTCTCATGCTGCCTGGCCAACTCGATGTGGTCCAGGACCGGCATCAGGTCGTTGACGACGGCCTCGATGCCCGCCTGGCGGGCGAGGTCGCGGTCACGGTCAACCCGCTTCTTGTAGTTGACGTACTCTGCGGCGACCCGCTGAAGATCCAGGGTCCGCTCGGCTACGAGCGCCTCGAGCTCGGCCACCTTGTCGACGGCTTCCAGGAGCTCCAGGCCCTCCGCCGGCTCAACGGCCTCGGGTGAGGGCGTCTCCTCGACGCCCTCACCCACAGCCTCGCCGTCCGGAACGAACTGCGAATCGGTCACTTGTTGTCCTTCTCCTCATCGACGATCTCGGCATCCACCACGTCGTCGTCACCCTGAGCGGACTCGGAGGAGTCATCGGCCGCGGCCGACTCCTGAGCCTGCTTCGCCTGGGCAGCGGAGTAGATGGCCTGGCCCATCGAGGCGGCCTTCGTGTTGAGATCATCGATCGCGGCCTTCACCACATCGTTGTCCTCACCCTTCAGGGCCTCCTTGAGCGCCTCGGTGGCCTCCACAACCGGAGCCTTGACGTCTTCACCGATGGTATCGGCGTGCTCGGCCAAAAGCTTCTCCGTGCGGAACACCAGGGCGTCGCCCTCGTTGCGCATGTCGACGGCCTCGCGGCGCTTGCGATCCTCCTCGGCGTGGGACTCGGCGTCTCGCACCATGCGGTCGATGTCGTCCTTGGCGAGCGCGGAGCCGCCGGTGACCGTCATCGACTGCTCCTTGCCGGTGGCCAGGTCCTTGGCGCCCACGTGCACGATGCCGTTGGCGTCGATGTCGAAGGTCACCTCGATCTGCGGGACCGAGCGGGGAGCCGGGAGCAGGCCGGTGAGCTCGAAGTTGCCGAGGCTCTTGTTGTCGCGGGCGAACTCGCGCTCACCCTGGTACACCTGGATCATCACGGCGGGCTGGTTGTCCTCGGCGGTGGTGAACACCTCGGAGCGCTTGATCGGGATCGTGGTGTTGCGCTCGATGATCTTGGTCATCACGCCGCCCTTGGTCTCGATGCCGAGGCTCAGCGGGGTGACGTCGAGGAGCAGCACGTCCTTGACCTCGCCCTTGAGCACGCCGGCCTGGAGCGACGCGCCGAGCGCGACGACCTCGTCGGGGTTGACGCCCTTGTTGGGCTCCTTGCCGCCGGTGAGTTCCTTGACCATGTCCACGACGGCGGGCATACGGGTGGAGCCGCCGACCAGCAGGACGGTGTCGATCTTGTCCACGGAGGTCTTGGCGTCCGAGATCACCGCGTTGAACGGGGCGCGGCAGCGGTCCAGGAGGTGCTGGGTCATGCGCTGGAACTCGGAGCGGGTGAGCTTCTCGTCCAGGTGGAGCGGTCCCTCGGCGGAGGCCGTGATGTAGGGCAGATTGATGGAGGTCTCAGACGCCGAGCTCAGCTCGATCTTCGCGCGCTCGGCGGCCTCCTGCAGGCGCTGGCGGGCCATCTTGTCCTTGGACAGGTCCACGCCATGCTTGTTCTTGAACTGCGTCGCCAGCCAGTCCATCACGACGGCGTCCCAGTCGTCGCCACCGAGGCGGGGATCACCCTTGGTGGCCTTCACCTCGAACACGCCGCCCTCGATCTCCAGCAGGGAGACGTCGAAGGTGCCGCCGCCGAGGTCGAAGACCAGGACAGCCTGCTCCGTGTCACCCTTGTCCAGACCGTAGGCCAGGGCCGCGGCGGTGGGCTCGTTGATGATGCGGTCCACCACGAGGCCCGCGATCTCGCCGGCCTCCTTGGTGGCCTGGCGCTCGGCGTCGCCGAAGTACGCGGGGACGGTGATGACGGCGTTGGTGACGGACTCACCGAGGTAGGCCTCGGCGTCGCGCTTCAGCTTCTGCAGCACGAAGGCGCTGATCTGCTGGGGACGGTAGTCCTTGCCGTCGAGGGTCTTCTTCCAGTCGGTGCCCATATGGCGCTTGACGGAGCGGATGGTGCGGTCCACGTTGGTGACCGCCTGACGCTTGGCGACCTCACCGACGAGGACCTCGCCGGAGGTCGAGAAGGCCACCACGGACGGGGTGGTGCGGGCGCCCTCCGCGTTGGGGATGACGGTGGGCTCGCCGCCCTCCAGGACGGCGACGACAGAGTTGGTGGTGCCGAGGTCGATGCCTACTGCACGAGCCATGGGAGTTCCTCCTGTGGAGACAAGTCTGATTTTCGACCTTGAGCCGAGTTCACTCAAGTCTGACACAGGACCCCGCGACGATCAAGTTCGGGTTGAGCCCCCTGCGCTCAACCTGCTTTCTGCACAGGGCCGGGCGCCTTCACGATCGGGACGAGACGCGATTCTCGGGTTGCCACGGCTGAGCCGACTCGGACTCCGCGGCAGGTGTTCCTCCAGAACGGTGCTCGCGCCCCTCAGGCGCCCGAGTCCCTTTCTGGAGGAACATCTACCGCACACTCCTCGCCAGAGCCAACGATCTGCGCCCCAAAGCTAGGCTGGCGGCATGGAACCACTCCTCGCCCTCGTCGCAAACTCCAAGGACGGCACCCTCACCACGCTGAGGATCGCCGATGACACCCTGACCGAGGTGTCCACCACCGTCGTCGCGCCTGGACTGCCCCTCGCAGTGGATCGCGGGCGAGGTCTGGTCTTCGCCGGCACCAGCGACCCTCGGGGCGTCACGGTGCTGCGGCTCGGCGCCGGCGGATCCCTGGAGACGCTCGGCAGCTACCCGGCGCACGGCGCCTCCGTGTACCTGACGCTCAGCTCCGACGGCGGGCTCCTCTTCAGCGCGTCGTACCACGACCACCTCGGCGAGGTGTGGCGGGTGGCCGACGACGGGGCCCTCACCCCCGTCGGCGAGCCGATCCCCCGGCAGAACATGCACAGCGTGCAGCTGAGCTCCGATGACCGGTTCGCGTACTTCGTGTCCCTCCGTGAGGACCTGATCGCACAGTTCGCCGTCGGCGCCGACGGGACCCTCACCCCGCTGGACCCGCCGTCGGCACCCGCACCGGAGGGCTCCGGGCCGCGGCACCTGATCTTCGACGAGGAGGAGACCTCCCTCTACGTCAACACCGAGTACTCCGGGGAAGCGTTGCGCTACCGTCGCGATCCAGCCACCGGAGCCCTCGAGCATGCCGAGGCGGTCACCAACATCCCCACCGATCGAGGGCTGTCGCACAGCCGGTTCGGCGCCAAACCGCGCGAGGAGGAGCTCATCTGGTGCTCGGACCTCCGTCTCAGCACCGACGGTCGTCGGCTCTTCAGCGCCGAGCGGACGCGGGGCACCATCACGGCTGTGGATGTCGCGGTGGACGGCACGCTGGGCCGGGCCACTGCGCACTCCGACGTGGTGGCGCAACCGAGACACTTCGTCGTGCTGCCCGACGACACGCTGCTGGTTGCCTCCGAGATCGACCGCGTCGTGGCGCTCTATCGGCCAGACGCCGACGGCGCGCTGACCGAAGTGTCGCGGCACGACGTGGGCCTGGGCGCCAACTGGATCGAGATCGTCGCCGCCGACTGACCGGCCCGCCCCGCCGTCGGTGCCAGGGTCCCCGCCGTCGGTGCCAGGGTCCCCGCCGTCGGTGCCAGGAGTCGTGGGTCGAGACACGGGCGGCCGCTGTCCGCTTTCAGCCTTCCCTCGCGAGTTGGCCACAGGCCGGGCATCGAGGCCGCCCGTGTCTCGCCCCCCGTCTCCCCGCACTCGATTCCCCGTGGCGTCGTCGGGTTCGGGCGCGGCCCGTCAGGGCGGACCTGGTGACAGTCTGTTCGGGCGGGACGCCGGTCCGGCGACCCTCACGCTGGGCATCCCGACGCAGAGCCGCCCTGCCGTCCCCCACCCGCGCGTTCAACTCCCGTCCGTGCGGCGACTTCGACCCCAGTGCCTCAATGGCACGTCTGGTGAACCTGACCAGGTCCTCTGAGACATTCCTAGTCGCGCGCGTTTCCTAGGCTTCGAGGCCGCTACGCGGCACCTCAGCCAACGGGTGAGAGGCGTCTTGGGCATCAGCGAACGGGCGCGTCAAGGAAGAGCGGTGGATGAGGGGGACCGGTCGCGGTGGGTCGGGCGTTGGGCAAGGCACGCCGCGTTTGGGCGTGCGGAGGGCGCCCATGGGCGAGGCCGGTCCCCCTCAGCCGCCGCGCACCCTGACCAGGATCCTCAGAGACATTCCTTGTCAACTCACGCTTCTGAGGCTTCGAGGCCGCTTCGCGCCACCTCAGCCAGCAGGGAGGGCGCCACGGGGCCTTCAGAGGGTGGCGAGGTTGACGTTGGTCAGCCCGGGGTGGTGGCGGCGGACGTCGAGCTTGCGCTCCAGATCCTGGATGATCGGGATGGCGAAGTTCTCCTCGTACAACTCCTGACAGCTGCCCAACCCACCGGGGCTGAACACGTTGACCTCCATCAGCTTGTCGCCGACGATGTCGAGGCCGACGAGGAACATCCCGTCGGCCACCAGCTTGGGCCGCACCACGTCCACCATGGCCAGCATCTCGTCGGTCACCTTCACCGCGACCGCCTTGCCACCGGCTGACATGTTGGACCTCATGTCCGAGCCGGCCGACTTCCGGCGGAACGCCGCGTACTTCCCGTTGACCTGCAGCGGCTTGCCGTTCATCACGAACATGCGCACGTCGCCGTTCTTCGCCTCCTCCAGGTACTCCTGGGTCACCACGTAGCCGTCGCGGGCGATGGCCTCGATGATCTGGTTGAGATTCGGCGACTCGTCAGTGTTGACCATGAACACGCCGCTGCCGCCTGAGCCCTGCAGCGGCTTGAGCACCGCCCTGCCACCGAGTTCCTTGACGAACGCGGTGATCTGGGTCTCGTCGCGGGAGATGAGTGTCCGTGGCCGCACCACCTCTGGGAAGTGCTGGAAATAGGCCTTCGACAAGGCGTTGGCCAGCGACCCGGGGTCGTTAACGACGAGCACCCCCGTCGAGGCGATCAGCTGCCCGAACGCCACTCCTGCGTTGTTGGCCCAGGCCGCACCCTGCGCATCCTCGGCCGGGTCGCTGCGCAGCATCACCACGTCGAAGTCGGAGAGGATGAGCCGCTCATCCACCTCGGGGCGCTGCACGTCCTCGAGGTAGCGCTCCAGCGAGCGGTAATGCTTGCCGTTCCCGCCACGCGCCCGCGCGCTGAGGGAGCCGTCGGGCTCATAGGAGAAGTTGCCCATCCCGATGAGCCAGGCCTCATGCCCCAGGTTGGCGGCATGCATGGCGAGGCGGGTGGTGGTGTAGACGGGCTTCTCGGTGAGGACGTCGTTGACGACGAATCCGATCTTCATGAGGCAACTCCTTGAATCAGTGCGGTGGGTTCTGTGAGACGGGACGCGGCGTCGAGTCGGTCGCGGCCGACGGAGTCGTCGAACCAGCGGGGCAGAAGTACGGGCGGATGGAGGACGGCACGCGCGGCGAGTTCGTCGATCAGAGGTAGATCCACCAGCGAGAACTTGCCGAGGAACAACCCATCCAGGCTGCCGCCACGACGCAGATGCGCCAGCAGGTCCAGCAGTCCGCGCAGGTAGATGGCGTCCTTGGTGAGGCCACCAGAACGGAACACCCGCATGACCGTGGTGAAGGCGCCGGCGGGGTGGAACCCGACGTCGACGAGGCCCACCCAACAATCGCGGAAGGACGAGCCGCCCAGCATCCGGTGCACGGTCACGACGCGGCCGGCGAGCTGCCGCATTCTCGACGCGGTCAGCTCTCCGCAGGCCACCTCCGCCAGCACCGCCAGGCCCTCCTGTGTCTCGTCGTAGCCCGCGAGCCCGGTGCCCAGCACCTGGAGTGGCTGGTGGGACCCGTTGACCTGCGTGACCAGGTGCGTGCCCACCTCGTGCTGGATGAGGGCCGTGGCGCGTTCGGCCGCCACCGACGACTCAGGCCCGATCAGCAGCAGGTTGCCCGACACCATGACGCCGGTGGAGTCCGGGCGGATCTCGGCGTGGATATCGACGTCGGGCTCCAGGGAGCGGTAGTAGTCGATCTCCTCGCGGGCCAGGTCAAGGAACTCCTCGGGCGTGAGCCGGTCCCCGCCCCAGGACTGTGGCTCGACGCGGGCCAGCACGGACTCGGCGTCGGAGAGCAGGTCGGGATGCACCCCGCCGTAGAGCTCGACGCTCAGCTGGCGGAAGTCGGCCGAGTCCCGGGCGCGCAGCATGGCGAGCTGCAGGCCCAGCTCGCGCTTCTTCCCGCCCAGCAACGCCGCGACACTCCCGTCCCGCACGGCGCCGATGTCGATCCGCTCCAGCACGTTCTGCAGCACCTCGGGGTCCGTCTCCAGCTCCCGGTAGGTGAACGACGGCTCGTCGACGTCACCGGCCAGGAACGCGTCCTTCACGTCGTCGGCGTCGACGGGGGTGACGTCCAGCACGAACCGGAAGCTCTGCCCGAGCTGGGAGAGCTGGTGGTCGATGGCGCGGTCGATCACCGCCAAGGGGCTGGGCTCAGGCATCGGGCAGCGCCTGCAGGACGGGGTCCATGGTGTGCCCGAGCGCCTCGGCGAGGAAGTCGATCCGCGCCTCGTCGGGTTCTCCGGTCCACTCGTCCATGAAGGTCTTCTTGAACTCGATGGCCAGCACGCACCCCACCCCGGGGTAGCGGTCGTGGATCCACCAGGCCAGGTTCTGGCCCTTGAACTTCACGTTCTCGCGGATGTCGAAGCCCTGGGCCTGCATGGAGCCCCGGAACGCCTCCACCACGGGCGAGAAGCGGTCCAGATCCACGCTGCCGGTGCCGAGGTTGACCTCGGGGTTCTCCTCCCAGGGCTCGGCCTCGGCGTCCTCGCCGTGCCGTCGGTGGTTGTAGGAGTGGACGTCGTAGAGGACGAACGGGCCCCGCGCGGCCACCTCGTCGAGGCGTTCCGCGAGCGCGGCGAAGAAGGAGTCGTAGACCTCCAGCGATCGGGCCACCACGGCGTCCGGCAACGGGTCGAGGGACCACATGCGCAGCCCCCACGCATCCTCCGGGCGGCGGTAGACGGTCTTGTCGCGCACGCGGTTGAGGTCGGTTTCGAAGCGGGAGCGGTTGACCCGGACCCGCGCGGGGGCGCGCGAAGCGATCCGGTCCGTGAACGGGTCCTCCTCGCGGAGCCTGTCCTCCTCGCTGAGGATCGACAGCTCTGCGATCTCGGGGCGCAGGTCATGGCCGGCGTGGATCGAGGTGGCGATGAGCTGCCCCGACCAGTCTCCAACGAACTCGTAGGCGTCCATGGCCAACTCTTACCCGCGAGAGGCCGGCCTGAAACCCCTAGCGCGAAACCGACCTCTCCTCGATCAGCGCCCGGAGCGCATCCGCGCTGCACGGGAGGTCGACCACGTGGCGGGGCAGGTCCTCGATCCCCTCGAACCGCGGCGGCCGCGGCGGCACCATCCCGGTGGCCTCGACGATGGTGTCGGCGAACTTCACCGGCAGCGCGGTCTCCAGGACCACGATGCGGCCCTCTACCCCGGAGCCGCGTGCCACGTGGACGGCGTCGGCGGTGTGGGGGTCGATCATGACCTTGTCCGCGGCGTAGACGCGCCGGATCTCGGCCAGCCTGTCCGCGTGGGTGGAGGTGCCCGCCACGAACCCGTAGCGCTCCAGCTGGCCGGCGAACTCGGGGGCGGCGGACAGGTCGAACTCGCCGGTGGCCAGGTCGTCGATGAACAGCGAGCGCAGGCGGGCGGCGTCGCGGCCGAGCAGGTCGAAGACGAAGCGCTCGAAGTTCGACGCCTTCGAGATGTCCATTGACGGCGAGGACGTGGCCAGCGTCTCTGCCGAGCCCCGCACCCGGTAGCGACCAGTGCGGAAGAACTCCTCCAGCACGTTGTTCTCGTTGGTGGCGAGGATCAGCCGGTGGATGGGCAGGCCCATCTCGCGGGCGATGTGCCCGGCCGCGATGTTGCCGAAGTTGCCCGACGGCACCGCGAAGCTGATCGGCTCGTCGCCGGGCAGCTGCAGCCAGGCCGCGAAGTAGTAGACCACCTGCGCCATGAGGCGGGCCCAGTTGATGGAGTTGACGGCGCCGAGCCGGTGGCGGGCCTTGAAGGCGGCGTCGTTGTTGAGCTCCTTGACCAGGTCCTGGCAGTCGTCGAAGACGCCGTCGACGGCGATGTTGACGATCGCGGGGTCGTCGATGGAGAACATCTGCGCCTGCTGGAACGGTGTCATCCGACCACGCGGGGACAGCATGAACACCTGCACCCGCGGCTTCCCGAGGAGGGCGTACTCGGCCGACGAGCCGGTGTCACCGCTGGTAGCGCCGAGGATGGTGATGGTCTCGCCGCGACGCTCCAGCTCGTAGGCGAACAGCTCTCCCAGCAGCTGCATGGCCATGTCCTTGAACGCCACCGAGGGCCCGTTGCTGAGGTGGGCCAGCCACAGCCCGTCGCTCAGCCGGGTGACCGGCACGACGGCGGGGTCAAGGAACTTCGCCGGCTCGTAGGCCCGCTCGACGATGCCGCGAAGATCGGCCTCCGGGATGTCGTCGACGAAGAGCCGCACGATCTCGAACGCCAGCGCTGCATAGCCTCTCTCGGCCAGCAGCGTGCGCCACTGGGCCAGGGTGTCCCGCGACACCGTCGGGTAGCTCTCCGGCAGGTACAGCCCCCCGTCGGCGGCCAGGCCCTCGAGCAGGATGTCGCTGAACCGCTTGCCGGGCAGGCCTGCAGTGTCGCGGGTGGAGACGTAACGCATGGGCGCCATGCTACCGAGCTACCAGACTCGACTAGTTCTTGATGTCGCGGCGTTCGAACAGCGGGAGGGTGACGGCCGCCGCCACCGCTGTGACGACGAGGTGGTAGGCCACCGCCTCGCCGCGACCGATCTCGTACAGCCGCTGCCCGTATGCGCTCCGGCCGAGGACGGAGCCGTCCAGCAGCGCTATGCCCTGCTGCGTGGGGAGCAGATGGGGCAGCCAGGCCGCGGCTTTGGTCTCGGACAGGATCAGCTGCGCCAGGATGTCGGCCACGAAGACACCCACCACGAGCACTCCGGCGCCCGAGGCCCCACCGAGGAGCATCGTGAGCAGTGCCCCGAGGACGCCCAGGATGGCCCCGTAGAAGCCGGCCGACAGCACGAGCGCCAACAAGCTGGTGGTGGCGTCGAGCGCGGCGTACCCGTTCATCGCCACGAACCAGACCGCCGACACCACAGTGCTGGTGACCAGCGCCGTGGCCATCAGGGCGGCGCCGAGCAGTCCGGCGACCGCGGCGCGGGCCACGACGAGCACCGATCGACGGGGCGTGAAGGTGAGCTGGGTGCCGATGGCTCCGGAGCGGAGATCGGAGCCCACCGAGAGCATCACGATCAGCAGCACCAGCGCGCCCATCAGCATGGCGTACGGCATGAGGCCGGAGTCCACGACGTCGCTGAACGTCCACGGGGTGCGCAGGTAGTCCGCGACCCTGCAGTCCGGGCACTGCTCGGCGGGGATGGTGGCGAAGATCTCCGCCGCCTCGTCGTGGTCCGCGTCGGTCAGGGGACGCGCGCCCTCCATCCACAGCACCGGCACCATGAGGCTCATCATCAGCACCCCGGCCAGGCTCCACATGGTGCGGCGCCTGTAGCGCAGCCGCGACAGTTCGGCTCTCAGCATGTTCATGCGACGTCCCGACGGCGGCCCTGGGAGCCGACGAGATCCGCGCCGGAGGTCAGATCCAGGAAGACCCGCTCCAGGCTCTGCCGATCCAGCGAGAGGTGATCGGGCCACAGGTCAGCGCGGCCGAGTTGGCGCGCGATCTCGGCGGGGTCAGGCGGAGCTGCGTCGCGGCCGAGCACCCGCAGGCCTCCCTCGGCCGGCTCCACCCGCCACCCTCCGCGCCGCAGCACCTCGGCGGCTTCGACGGGGCGGTCGATGCCGAGCCGGACGTGCGGCGCGGCGCCGGAGAGGAACTGGTCCATCGGCCCCTCCGCCACCACCCGGCCCTGCGCGATGATCGAGACCGAGTCCGCGATCTGTTCGATCTCGGAGAGGATGTGCGAGGCCACCAGCACCGTGATGCCGGCGTCGGCGAGGTCGCGCATGGTGGCGCGGATGTCGCGGATCCCGACCGGGTCCAGGCCGTTGGTGGGCTCGTCGAAGATGAGCAGCTCGGGGCGCTTGAGGAGGGTGGCCGCAATGGCGAGCCGCTGCTTCATGCCGAGGGAGTAGGTGGTGAAGTCCCGCTCCGCGTCCGCCGCCAGACCCACCTCGAGCAGCACCTCGGTGACGCGACGGCGGGTGACGCCGATGGAGTCGGCCAGCACGTCGAGGTTGTGCCGCCCGCTCATCCGCGGCGCGAACTTCGGCGATTCGACGATGGCGCCCACCCGTCCGATCACCGCGGGCAGGTCTCGCGGCACGTCGTGCCCGAGGAGCGTGACGGTGCCCGCCTGCGCCCTGACGAGGCCGAGCAGGATGCGGATGGAGGTGGTCTTCCCGGACCCGTTGGGGCCGAGCAGGCCGTGGACGCCGCCGCGTGGCACGTGGAGGTCCAGGCCGGCGAGGACCCGGTGCCTGCCGTAGCGCTTCACCAGGCCGGTGGCCTCGACGGCCCACTGTGTGCCGCCGTCGGGCCAGGAGATCTCTGACATAGGACCCGACGGTAGTCCCGGCGGGCGCTGCCGCCATCCCCCCGTGGTCTCCGTCCGGGTCAGCGAAGCGAGGACCTCGGGGGCAGCGGCGAGACGCCCCGCCGCGACATCTCGCTCCACAGCCACCACAGCGGCACCGCGAGCAGAGGCATGGCGATGAGCGGCGCCACCAGCGTCTGCAACGCCGGCAACAGGGTGAAACCGACCACCACCACCAGCCAAGCCCGGTCCCAGCGTGGGCCGGCGAGCCAGAACACGTAGAGCGGCAGCAGCATGGTCAGATACCAGGGCTGCAGCGCGGGGCCGAGCACGCAGAAGGCGGCCAGCACCGCCAGCATGAACGCCCACGGGCGCCGGGGGTCGTCGCCGCGGGGGCCGAGCTTGACCCACAACGCGACGAAGGCCGCCAGCAGCAGCACCGTCGACACGGTGGTGACGGCCGGGTTGACCACGTCGTCGGGCAGCGGGTAGCGCAGCGCCTCCGCCAGCCAGGACAGGGGCGCGTTGCTCATGGCCCCGATCGGGTTGCCGGCGGTGGGGTTGCCCCAGCCGAAGCCGAACCGCAGCGACACCAGCGCGAACACCGCGACCGTCACGGCGCCGGGCACCGCCGCGACCACGGCGAGCCTCCACCAGCCCGCCGTCGGGCTTGGGGCTGGGGCTGCGCCGTCGCGAGTCGGGGGCGCAAGCCCGTGCGGGAAGCGGGCCGCCCACCCGACGGCGACCACCCCGAGCCCGTACAGCGCCGCCGTCTGTTTCACGCCCATGGCGAGCCCCAGCAGCACACCGGCGACGAGGACTCCTCGCCACCCGCGCCACCCCAGGTCCGTGACGGCCAGGACGGCGGCGACGGCGAGGGTGACCATGACTGCGTCGTTGTGCACCCCGCCGATCCACTGCACGAGCATGATCGGGTTGAGCACGCCCGCCCACAGCGCGAGGCCCACGTCGACGCCGAATCGCCGCGCCAGCCGTCGCACCACCCAGGCCAGGCCGATCAGCGCGAGCACGTTGGGCACCCTGAGCGCCACCGTCGTCCAGAAGAGGTCGCTGCCGGTCAGCCGCGCGATCATCCCGAACAGCTCCAGCGACAGCGCCGGGTACACGGCGGTGGTCTTATGCCAGTGAACGCCCACCAGCAGCCCGGGCAGGCCGGCCTCCCCCAGGGGGGTGGTGTAGGGGTCCAGACCGCGCGCCACCATCCAGCCCTGCGCGGCGTAGGCGTACGCGTCGCGGGAATACATGGGCAGGGCGAACATCATGGGCGCGGACCAGATGGCCGCCGCCACCAGGGGATGCCGCCACAAGGGGCCAAGCTGCCACCAGGCCAGCACGAGGACGCTCAGCGCGGGCAGGGACACCAGGGGCCGCCACCAGCTGTCGCCGCGCTCCAACAATCCGGGCGCATCAGCGAATTGGGCCCCGACAAGGATCAACACCGCCAGCAGGCCCGCCGTGATCCACCACCACGGGTGCACTGGCCGGCCGTGTGGTGTGGGTCTGAGCCAGGCGGCCAACGTCACGCGGGGGCCCTCCTCCTCGGTCCAGGACGGTTCAGCCTACCCCGGCCGCGATCCGCGACAGTGCGGTGCCCCCGCCGACGGGCGGTTACCCTTTCTGAATGAACCACACGGCCGGCACCCTCCCCCAAGCCCCCGAGGCGGCAGCATGAGCAGGCATCGCGTAGTCATCATCGGCTCCGGATTCGGCGGGCTGTTCGCGGCCAAGGCGCTGACGCGGGCCGACGTCGAGGTCACGCTCATCGCGAAAACCACCCACCACCTCTTCCAGCCGCTGCTCTACCAGGTGGCCACCGGGGTGCTGTCCGAAGGCGAGATCGCGCCCGCCACCCGCGAGATCCTGCGGAGGCAGTCCAACGCACAGGTGCTGCTGGGCCTCGTCGAGGACATCGACCTGACCAACCGCGTGGTCAAGTGGCGCTTCCACGACCAGTTCAGCGAGACCCCCTACGACTCCCTCATCGTCGCCGCCGGCGCCGGCCAGTCCTACTTCGGCAACGACCAGTTCGCCACCTTCGCTCCGGGCATGAAGTCCATCGACGACGCCCTCGAGCTGCGCGCGCGCATCTTCAGCTCCTTCGAGATCGCCGAGTTCACCCGCGACGAGGAGGAGCGACGGCGGATGCTGACCTTCGCCGTCGTCGGCGCCGGGCCCACCGGCGTCGAGATGGCCGGGCAGATCCGCGAGCTGGCCACCTCGACGCTGCGCGACGAGTTCCGCACCATCGACCCGAGCACGGCGCGCGTCCTCCTCATCGACGGCGCCGCGCAGGTGTTGCCGCCGTTCGGCCCGGAGCTGGGCGCCAAGGCGCAGAAGACGCTGGAGCGGCTGGGGGTTGAGGTCAAGCTGAACGCGCTCGTCACGGGCGTCGACGAGAACGGCCTCACCATCAAGTACCAGGACGGCACGCAGGAGCGCATCGAGTCGTTCGCGAAGGTGTGGGCGGCCGGAGTCCAGGGCAACGAGCTGGGCCGCACGCTGGCGGACCAGTCGGGCGCCGAGCTGGACCGCACCGGGCGTGTGGTGGTGGCCGAGGATCTGTCGCTGCCCGGGCACCCGGAGGTGTTCGTGGTGGGTGACCTGATGTCCGTGCCCGGCGTGCCGGGCGTGGCCCAGGGTGCGATCCAGGGCGCGCGGCACGCCGCGGCCAAGATCCGCTCGCGCATCGAGCACGCGGGGGATCCGGGAGACTTCACCTACAAGGACAAGGGCTCCATGGCCACCATCTCCAAGTTCGCGGCGGTGGCGACGATCGGCTCCATCAAGCTCACCGGTTTCGTGGCCTGGGTGGCCTGGCTGTTCCTGCACCTGCTCTACATCGCCGGGTTCAAGCAGCGCGTCACCACGCTGCTGAGCTGGGCGTTGACGTTCCTCACCAACGGGCGGTCGCAGCGCGTCGTCACCAATCAGCAAATGGTGGGACGCCTGGCGTTGGAGCACCTGGGATCGAGAAGTTCTGGCAGGCTGATCAGAGGTAAGAAGGACGAACTGAAGCCTGGGGGCTGAACATGAAGGCATTTCTGCGGGTGGTGCGCGACATCGCGCTGCTGATAGCGCGCATCGTCGCAGGCGTCACGCTGGTGGCGCACGGGTGGTACCGCTGGCAGGAGACGGGCATCGACGCCCAGGTGGCCCTCCTCGAAGCAGCCGGGCTCCCCTACGGGACTGGGCTGGTGGTGACCACCATCGCGTTCGAGCTCATCGGTGGAGTGCTGCTGGCGTTCGGGCTCGCAACGCCCCTGGTGGGTTTGGGCATCGTGGTGCTCAACGTGGCCATCATCCTCACCACGAACGCCAACGGACCGTTCTACCTGCACCTGGGCGGCTGGGAGTACAACGCCATCCAGGCCGCGCTCGGCCTGCTCTTCCTCGTCTACGGCTCCGGACGCGCAGGGCTGGACGCCCTGTTCGTGCGCCCCAGGGACGAGACAGACAGCCTCATCGACGAGGCGCCTGGCACACAGACTTCTCACAGGTAACCCATAGCTGGGGCCCCAGGTGGGGTGCCACAGTAGTGCCATGGCAATCACCGATCCCCTCACGCGCCCCGACGGCACCGCGATCCGCATTCTCACCGTCGACGACGAGCCCAGCCTGATCGAGTTGCTGTCGATGGCCATGCGCTACGAGGGGTGGGACGTGTATACGGCCTCCACCGGCAGCGACGCGGTGCGCGTGGCGAGGGAGGCGCAGCCGGACGCGCTGGTGCTGGACATGATGCTGCCGGACTTCGACGGCCTCGAGGTGATGCGCCGCATCCGCGCCGAGCAACCCGATGTGCCGGTGATCTTCCTGACCGCCCGCGACGGGGTGTCGGATCGGGTCGCCGGGCTCACCGCCGGCGGCGACGACTACGTCACCAAGCCGTTCTCGCTGGAGGAGGTCATCGCCCGGCTCCGTGGCCTGCTGCGGCGCAGCGGCGCCACCAGCGTGCGGCTCGAGACGCAGCTCGTGGTCGGCGACCTGGTGCTGGACGAGGATTCCCACGAGGTGACCCGGGCCGGGGCGCAGATCAAGCTGACCGCCACCGAGTTCGAGCTGCTGCGCTTCCTCATGCGCAACCCCAGGCGCGTCCTGTCGAAGGCACAGATCCTGGACCGCGTCTGGAACTACGACTTCGGCGGCCAGGCCAACGTCGTCGAGCTGTACATCTCCTACCTGCGCAAGAAGATCGACGCGGACCGCGAGCCCATGATCCACACCATGCGCGGGGCCGGCTACGTGCTTCGCCCGGCGGGCGCATGACACGGGAGCAGCAGCGGGGGTCGCTGGCGGGGCAGCTGCAGCCGCGGCTGGTGTTGACGGTCGCGGTGATGGGCATCCTCGTGGCGCTCACCACGGTGCTGGCGCTGCGCACCATCCTGTACAACCAGCTCGACGCGGAACTCGACGCGGCGCAGGTGCGTCAGAGCCGCAGCGACGGACCCGACGACGGCCCACCCGGCCTGGAGACCCCCGGCATGAGGGTGGGCACCGTGATCGCGGCGGAGCTCACCAACGGCACGGCCCTCGGCGGGGTCGTCGGCGACGGATCCACCAGCTCGTCGATGACGGTGGCGGCGTGGGAGGCGCTGCTCGCGGTCCCGGTCGACAACAACAAGCACACCGTCAGCGTCCCCGGGCTCGGCGACTACCGGGTTCAGGCGCGCGCCACGCCGATCGGGACGGTGGTGGTCGGCCTACCGGTGGCGGACATTCAGCGGACGGTGCTGTGGTTGTCGCTGTTGGCGGCAGCTGTGAGCCTCGTGGCGATCTCGGCCACTGCTGCGGTGACGCGCGCGGTGCTGGTGAGCGCCACCCAGCCGCTGGTGGCGCTGACGGACACAGCCGACGAGGTGAGCCGGCTGGAGCTGGAGCGCGGCTCGGTGGCTGTGCCACGGGTCGAGACCGGGCCGCTGCCCGAGAACAACGAGGTGACGCGGCTGTCGACGGCGTTCAACCAGATGCTGGGGCGCGTCGAGGGGGCGCTGCTGGCGCGCGAGAGCTCGGAGGCGAAGCTTCGGCGGTTCGTGGCAGATGCGTCGCACGAGCTACGCAATCCCCTGGCGGCGATCCGCGGATACGCGGAGCTGGGGCAGCGTTCACCGGAGGGGACCCCGCACGCGCTGAACCGGATCGGGGCCGAATCGGAGCGGATGACGAAGCTGGTCAACGACCTGCTGCTGCTGGCCCGGCTGGACGCGGACGCCTCCGTGGAGCTGAGGCCGGTGGACGCCGTCGAGGTGGTCCTCAACGCGGTCAGCGACGCGCAGGCCGTCAGCCGCGACCACCGCTGGATGCTGGACCTGCCGGAGCAGGGCGTCGAGGTGCTGGCGGACGCCGACCAGTTGCACCAGGTGATGGTGAACCTGCTGTCCAACGCCCGCACCCACACCCCGCCCGGCACGACGGTGACCACCGCCGTGTCCGCGCTGCCGGGGGCGCCGTTCGGTGGGCACGCGGCGGGCGCGGGTGTCGCGGTGATCCACGTGATCGACGACGGGCCGGGGATCCCTGAGGAGGCGCTGCCGCAGGTGTTCGAGCGGTTCGTGCGGGCCGACGATGCGAGGGCCCACTCGGCGGCGCAGTCCACCGGGCTGGGGCTGGCGATCGTGCGCGCGGTCGTCGAGGGATTCGGCGGGACGGCGACGGTGGAGTCGCGGCCGGGACGGACGTGCTTCACGGTGACGCTGCCGCTCGCGCAGGCCCACACTCCGAATCCGGCCCGGTGACCACCTCCCCGGGTGAGGGGCTTTTCCAGTGGGGATTCTGGGACGGTAGACCGTCCCTGACCCCACACTGAAAATGCGCCCAGCGGCGTCGGTCCCGCTCATCGGGCCGTCCAAGGCTGTAGCCCGCTCCTAAACACCAGGAACGCCCCGCATCCACGTAGTCTCGTGGCCGTTGAAACAGCCCACCGTCGGGCCAGCAGGAAGAGAAGGACAATCCATGGAGATCACGCGCTCTGCGCTCGCCCAGATGGTGGACCACACGCTGCTGAAGACCGACGCCACCCGCGCCCAGGTCTCCGCGCTCGTCGCGGAGGCGCGCGAGCTGGGCGTGTACTCGGTGTGCGTGTCTCCGTCGATGCTGCCCATCACAGAGGATCTGGGCGACGTGAAGGTGCTCACGGTGTGCGGGTTCCCCTCGGGCAATCACACCGCTGCGACGAAGGCTGCTGAGGCGGCGGAGTCGTCGCAGCTGGGCGCCGATGAGATCGACATGGTGATCAACATCGGCCTCCTCAAGGAGGGCCGGGCTGACGCCGTCGAGGCGGAGATCCGCGCCGTGCGCGAGGCGACCACCGGGCTGCTGAAGGTGATCATCGAGTCCGCTGCGCTGACCGACGACGAGATCGTCGCGGCGTGCAAGGCCGCCGAGGCGGCGGGCGCGGACTACGTGAAGACCTCCACCGGGTTCCACCCGGTGGGCGGGGCGTCGGTGCACGCGGTGAAGTTGATGGCGGCGACGGTGGGCGAGCGCCTGGGCGTCAAGGCCAGTGGCGGGATCCGCGACTACGCGACGGCCAATGCGATGGTCGAGGCGGGGGCGACGCGGCTGGGACTGTCGGGGTCGCGGGCGGTGCTCGACGGAGCCGACGGCGTCGCCACCTCGAAGCACGTCGGCATGGGCTCCGCCTACTGACCCTGGTCGCGTGACTACTCCGCACTAGTGCGGGTTGTGCGGGGATCCGGGAGCCGACGCGCGGGCGGCCCCCTGGTGGCGGGTCGGATCTTCGTCCGTGGCATTGCTGTGGCTGGGCAGATTGAGGGCCGCCCGCGCCTCGGTTCCCGGCTCCCCGCTGATGTGCCCTGTGGCGTGGTCGGGTCCGGAGGACGGTAGTCGGGGCGGCGCTGTGGCCGGGCCTACCTGAGCGGGATGCGAGCTGGGTGATCCTCAGGATGGGCACCGCTGCGCAGTGCCGCCCCGCCTCCGTCCCCCTTGCTCGCTGGGTCCAGGGCGTCAGTCGCTGAAACGAGCATGGGGAATCGAAACGAATCCTCGAGGGTGGGGAACGGCAGGGCGGCTCCGCGTCGGGATGCCCAACCTTGGGATCACCCGGCTGGCCTCCCGCCTCGGCGGACTGTTGCCAGGGCCGCCCTGACGGGCCGCACCCGGACCCGACGACGCCACGCGCAGAACGAGTGCGGGGAGGCGGGAATCGAGGCCCGGGCGGCCTCACGACCCGACCCAAGCAGACCTGCGGGTGCGAACGGATCATGGACCAGCGGCCGCCCGGGTCTCGACTCACGGCTCCCGGCACCGGCAGCCGTTTCGGTCAGCCGGTCGGATCGCCGTCGCGCCCTCAGTCGCTGAACTGGGTGGCGTACAGCGTGGCGTACGACCCGCCTGCGGACAGCAGCTCAGCGTGGGTTCCCCGCTCGACGACCCGGCCGTCCTCCACGACGAGGATCTGGTCCGCGTGCCGCACCGTCGATAACCGGTGGGCGATGACGATCGCGGTGCGGCCGGCCCGGGCGGTGTCGAGCGC
Organism: Tessaracoccus luoxuelianae; assembly: GCF_054483915.1. Classification (NCBI taxonomy): domain Bacteria; kingdom Bacillati; phylum Actinomycetota; class Actinomycetes; order Propionibacteriales; family Propionibacteriaceae; genus Tessaracoccus; species Tessaracoccus luoxuelianae. Next base: position 3,270,549 of record NZ_CM137013.1, read on the forward strand.
CCGCTGTACCAACGTCTCCGACTCCGAGTCCAGGTGCGCCGTCGCCTCGTCGAGGACCAGGATCGGCGGGGCCTTCAGGAGCAGCCGGGCGATCGCGAACCGCTGCCGCTCCCCGCCGCTCAGCCGGTAGCCGCGCTCGCCCACGACGGTGCCCAGCCCGTCGGGCAGCCGCCGCACCAGTCCCGCGATCTGCGCCGCCTCCAGCGCCGCCCACAGTTCCTCGGCCGTTGCTGACGGGCGGGCGTAGCGGAGGTTTGCGTCGATCGTGTCGTGGAACAGGTGCGCGTCCTGGGTGACGTAGCCGATCTCATCCTGCAGCGAGGCAAGGGCCAGCCGTCGCACGTCCTCCCCCGCGATCTCGACCCTCCCGGAATCAACGTCATACAGCCGCGCGAGCAGGTGGGTGATGGTGGTCTTCCCCGCCCCCGACGGCCCCACCAGCGCCACCGTCTGCCCGGGCTCAGCTTCGAACGCCACCCCCTTGAGCACAGGCTGGTTGGCCGACTCCCCGGCGGCGGCCGTCGGCTCCAACGACTCAAGCGACACCGTCGCCGCGTCCGGATACGTGAACCACACGTCGCGGAACGCCACCGAAGGAGGACCGGAGACGGGCTTGGCATCTGGGGCGTCGACGATCAGGGGTTCGAGGTCCAGGACCTCGAAGACCCTCTCGAAGCTGACCAGCGCGCTCATGATGTCCACCCGCAGGTTGGACAGCTGCATCAGCGGCCCGTACAGCCGGGCGAGGAGTGCCACCAGCGCCGTGAGCGTCCCGACGGTCAACTCGTCCTGTGCCGCCGCGACCCCGCCGAACCCGTAGAACAGCGCCGTCGCCAGCGCCCCGACGAGCCCCATCGTCGTCATGAACACCCGCGAGATCATCGCGATCTTCACACCCGAGTCCGCCACGTCCTTGGACTGCTTGGCGAAGATCCGATGCTCGGTGTCCAGGTCCCCGAAGAGCTTGACGAGCAGCGCCCCGGAGACGGTGAACCGCTCGGTCATGGTGGCCGACATCTCCGCGTTCTGGGTCATCCGCAGCCGCGACAGTCCCGCCAGCTTGGTGCCCACCATCCGTGCCGGCACCATGAAGATCGGCAGCAACACCAGCGCCGCCAGGGTCAGTGGCCAGGACAGCGCCAGCATTGACGCCAGCACCAGCACCAGCGTGATGGAGTTGCTGACGACGGTGGACAGCGTCGAGGTGAACGCCTGCTGGGCGCCGTTGACGTCCGACTGCAGCCGCGACACCAGCTTCCCCGTGTGCGAGCGGCTGAAGAACGCGATGGGCATCCGGAGCATGTGGTCGAAGATCTGGGTGCGCATCGAATAGATCAGCCCCTCGCCGATCCTGGCCGAGCACCATCGCTCCACGATCTGCAGCAGCGCCGACCCCACCGCCATACCGGCGACGGCGACCGCCAGCCAGATGATGACCTCGATGTCGCCCGCGAGCACGCCGTCGTCGATGATCCGCTGGAACAGCAGCAGCGGCGCCACCGACAGCGCGCTGCTGGCGATCACGGTGACGAGGAAGATGATGATGAGGCCCTTGAAGGGCGAGCCGTAGGCGATCACCCGACGGGCGGTGCCGCGGTCCAACTTGTGCTGCTTGATCGCCGGGTCCGCCGCGAGGCGCCCGAGCATCCGACCGCCGCCCATGCCGCCGCCGCCCCCCTGCCCGACGCTCATCCGCCACCCCTCGCCGCCCGTCGTCGGGCTGGTCGCCGGGGCCCGCGCCGCGGCTCACCCAGCCTAGCCGTGCCTGCATGGTCCTGATGTCGCTGAGGGCGTGCGGGGCGTTAGGCTCTGCCCATGCTGCTGAGCGACCGCGACATCCTCGGAGAAGTCCACACAGGGGGGATCCTCCTCGACCCCTGGGATCCCAGCATGGTCCAGCCGTCCAGCGTGGACGTGCGGCTCGACAAGTTCTTCCGGGTGTTCGAGAACCACCGCTACCCGTCGATCGACCCGTCGGTGGAGCAGCCGGATCTCACCCGCCTCATCGAGACGCCGGTGGACGAGCCGTTCGTGCTGCACCCCGGCGAGTTCGTGCTGGGGTCGACGTACGAGCGGGTCACGCTCGGTCCGGCGGTCGCGGCGCGGTTGGAGGGGAAGTCGTCGCTGGGCCGCCTCGGCCTGCTCACGCATTCGACGGCGGGCTTCATCGACCCGGGCTTCTCCGGCCACGTGACCCTCGAGCTGTCCAACATGGCGACGCTGCCGGTGAAGCTCTGGCCTGGGATGAAGATCGGCCAGCTGTGCTTCTTCCAGCTCAGCTCGCCTGCGGAGCATCCGTACGGATCGTCGCAGTACGGGTCGCGGTACCAGGGCCAGCGCGGGCCGACGCCGTCGCGCTCGCACCTCAACTTCCACCGCACACAGGTCTAGCGAGCCGCGCCTGGGGACTTCCCCAGAGCCTGGCTGAAACGTCGGGGGCTTCGACAGGGTCTGCGCCGCGTGCCAAAATGTCATAGCCGGTGCCGTAGTCGACACCAGCCATGACATTTGGCGAAACGGGGGTGAGGCGCCAGGGCGCTGACCGTCACTTCTGATGTCGACTACGGCACCAGAAGTGACGGTGAGGTAGGTGAGGACCTGCCGATGAAACGGAAGTTGGACGCAAGGGTGGGAGACGGCAGGGCGGCTCCGCGCAGTGATGCCCAACCCGAGGATCACCCACTGGCGTCCCGCCTGGGCAGACCTGCCCCAGGCCCGCCCTGCCGGGTCCCGCCCGAACTCGACCGCGCCACGAGGGATCCAGTGCGGGGAGACGGGAGCAGAGACGCGGGCGGCCTCGACAACCCAACCGCAGACGGGCCCGCGGCAAGCCACGAGACCCTGGACAACGGCCGCCCGGGCCTCGGCGCACGGCTCACCGCACCCGACCGCGCCTTGAGCCAACGTCGGTTTCGACGCGGGCTGCGCCGCTTCGCGGCTTGGCCCGGCTCAACCCACGAGGGGTGGGTCAGCCGCGGGGCGGTTCGATCCGCAGCGACACTCCCTCGCCGATGTCGAGGATCGTCATCATCTCCACCCGCGCGGACGCGCCGTCGCGCAGGGTGAACGGCGTGCCGTCGGGCGGGATCACGAGAGTGCCGTTGACCGCGTGGAGGTCTCGCACGAGGATATCGCCGCCCCCTGCCACCTCGACCGCCAGATGGTTGCGCGAAATGTCCAGGTGCGGGCTCGGCACCCGTAGCAGGTCGGCATCGATGAACCCGGCCGCCCGCTTGGGGTCGCGGCCGATCACGACGGCGGTGGTCACGTTGACGAAGTCACCCGAGTTGGTGTGCACCCCAGCCAGAGGAGGGAGCGGCATGGGGGCCGTCGGGGGTCCGGCGTGGGTGACGGCCGGCATCGGCGCAGTCGGCGGCCCCGCATCGATGATGGCGGGCATGCGCGCGGTCGGGGGTCCGGCGTCGGTCACGGCCGGCATCGGCGCCGTCTGGTGCCAGGTGGGTACGCCGACGGTGGGCTCGCTTCCCGGGACCTCCGCATACCCGCCCAGAAGGGGGGTTGCGTCGTCCAGACCGGGCGCGTCGGCCAGGCCCCACTCGTCGATGATCGGCTCTGCACGCCGGGCGCGCACAGCAGCGGACTCCGCGCGCATGCCCGCCAGCGCGGACGACATGCGCTCCACCGCTTCCGCGATGATCTCCCGTGAGGTGGCCAGGTTCACCCGGACGAACTGCTTCGTCTCCGGTGAGAACTCGCGGCCGAGGTTGAACCGGACACGCCCCGCGTCGTGGAAGTGCTTGCCGGGGCTGTCGAGCCCCAGCGCCGCGCAGTCCAGCCACGCCAGGTATGTGCCGGCGGAGGGCGTGTAGCTGAGCTCAGGGACCTGTAGTGACAGCTCGTCGGCAAAGAACTCCTTGTTCGCCGCGACCTCTGCAGCCGCCTCGGCCACCCAGTCGCGCGCCTCGTTGAGCGCTGCGGAGTGTGCGAGCACTCCGAAGTAGCTGGCGCCGTCGGGGGTCATGGGGTTGAGCTTCTTCAGCAGCCCGCGGTCGCCGATGATGAGCGCGGCCTTGATCGCCGCCAGGTTCCAGGACTTCGACGCCGACGTCACGATCAGCGCGTTGGCCGCTCCAGGCACCGCCAGGTAGGGGGTGTGCTCCTCCCCCGCCAAGGGGGCGTGAATCTCGTCGGAGACCACCACGACGCCGAAACGTTCAGCCAGTTCCGCGACCTTCGCCAGCTCGTCGACGGTGTGGATGGTCCCGTTGGGGTTGTGCGGCGAGCACAGCAGGTACACCTTCGGCCGCTGCTCGGCGAACGCTGCCTCCAGCCCGTCCAGATCCAACCGATCCGATACCAGCGGCACGTCGGCGATCCGGCGCCCGGTGCTGGTCACCACGTGCCGGAACGGTGGGTAGATCGGCGAGTTGATCACGACGGCGTCGCCCGGCTCGGAGCAGGCGAGGACGGCCTCGCGCATTCCGGTGACCACGTCCGTGGCGAGCTTCTGGTCCGCCACGTCGATCCGCCAGCCCCACTGCCATTCGGCGTAGTCGGCGAATGCCTCCTGGTAGGCGGGCAGCTCCGGGTAGCCGGTGTCGCCGTCGGCCAGCGCCCGTTCCAGCGCTTCCCGGATGGGCGGCGCCAGGTGGGCGTCCATCTCGGCAACGAACAGGGGCAGCACGTCGGGCTCCCAGCGCCGCCACTTGATGGTGCCGCGCCGGCGCAGCTCGCGAAGGGGGACGTCGAAGATCGCCATGAGCCCAACCTAGCGAAGTGCGGCATAATGGACCCGTCCGCACGGCATTGATGAGGCCATCACCTCGGAGCTGCCGGAAGAACGGCGGGGTCACCCCGCTCAGTAGAACCGGCCGCGGCATGAACAAGAGGGGCGCTTCGGCGTCCAAGGAGGGTGGTACCGCGGGCTTCGGCTCGTCCCTTCACAGCTCAGCGAAGAACGATGAGAAGGACCACCCGATGACCGACGACCCCACCATGGACACCCCCGGCTACCTCGCCGTCCCCGCGCAGGTGGACTTCCCCGCACTTGAGCACGAGATCCTCAGCCTCTGGGGCGAGCGCGACACCTTCACGCGCTCCCTCGAGCGCACCGCCGGCGGCGAGCCGTGGACGTTCTACGAGGGCCCGCCCACCGCGAACGGCATGCCGGGCACGCACCACATCGAGGCCCGCGTCTTCAAGGACCTGTTCCCGCGCTACAAGACGATGCGCGGCCACCGCGTGGAGCGGAAGGCCGGCTGGGACTGCCACGGCCTCCCCGTCGAGCTGGCGGTGGAGAAGGAACTCGGCTTCTCGGGCAAGGCCGACATCGAGGCCTTCGGCATCGAGGCCTTCAACGCGCAGTGCCGCACCTCCGTGCTCCGCCACGTCGACGCGTTCACCGAGCTCACCGAGCGGATGGGCTACTGGGTCAACATCGACGAGGCGTACGTGACGATGACGCCTGAGTACGTCGAGTCCCTGTGGTGGGCGCTGAAGCAGATCCACGGCAAGGGCCTCCTGGAGGAGGACTACCGCGTGGCGCCGTATTGCCCGCGCTGCGGCACGGCACTCTCGGACCACGAGCTCGCGCAGGGCTACGAGGACATCACCGACCCGTCGATCTACGTGCGCTTCCCGCTCACCTCCGGCCCGCTCGCCGGCGAAGTGGACCTGCTGGTGTGGACGACGACGCCGTGGACGCTGGTCAGCAACACCGCCGTCGCGGTGCACCCGGAGGTCACCTACCGGGTGGCGACCCACCCGGAGCAGAAGGCCCTGGTCATCGCCGAGCCCCTGGCCGACAAGGTGCTCGGCGACGAGTGGACCCTCACCGACACCTTCACCGGCCGCGACCTTGAACGTTGGGCCTACCAGCGCCCCCTCGAGCTGGTGGAGTTCCCGGCACCCGCCCACTTCGTGGTGCTCGCCGAGTACGTCACCACCGAGGACGGTTCCGGCCTCGTGCACCAGGCGCCGGCGTTCGGCGAGGACGACATGCACGTCTGCCGCGCCTACGGCCTCCCGTTCGTCAATCCCGTGCGCCGCGACGGCACCTTCGACGAGGACCTCGACCTGGTCGGCGGGCAGTTCTTCAAGGACGCCGACAAGGCGATCGTGGCGGATCTTCAGGCCCGCGGCCTCATGTTCCGGGTGCTGGACTACACGCACAGCTACCCGCACTGCTGGCGCTGCCACACCCCGCTGCTCTACTACGCCATGCCGTCGTGGTACATCCGCACCACCAAGATCAAGGATGAGCTGCTCGCGGAGAACGAGGCCACCACCTGGCACCCGGAGACCATCAAGCACGGCCGCTTCGGTGACTGGCTGAACAACAACGTGGACTGGGCGCTCTCGCGGACCCGGTACTGGGGCACCCCGCTGCCGATCTGGCGCTGCGAGGATGACCATCAGGTGTGCGTCGGGTCCCGTGCCGAGCTGAGCGAGCTCACCGGTACCGACCAGAGCGCGCTGGATCCGCACCGCCCCTTCGTCGACGACATCGCCTTCCCCTGCCCCACCTGCGGGAAGGAATCGCGGCGCGTTCCGGAGGTGATCGACGCCTGGTTCGACTCCGGCGCCATGCCGTTCGCCCAATGGGGCTACCCGCACGTGCCCGGCTCCGAGGAGGTGTTCGCCGAGCGCTACCCGGCGGACTTCATCTGCGAGGCCATCGACCAGACCCGCGGCTGGTTCTATTCCCTGATGGCAATCGGCACCCTGGTATTCGAGCAGTCCTCCTACCGCAACGTCGTCTGCCTCGGGCACATCCTCGCCGACGACGGCCGCAAGATGAGCAAGCATCTCGGCAACGTCCTGGAGCCGATCCCGCTCATGGACCAGCACGGCGCGGACGCGGTGCGCTGGTTCATGGCCTGCTCCGGCTCGCCGTGGGTGGCCCGCCGCGTGGGCCACCAGGCCATCGGCGAGACGGTCCGCAAGGTGCTGCTCACCTACTGGAACACGGTGGCCTTCCACACCCTCTACGCGCGAGCCGCGAACTGGACGCCCTCGGGCGAGGCGCCGCCGGTGTCCGAGCGGCACGTGCTGGACGTCTGGCTCACCTCGGCCACCCACCAGCTCATCGTCGACACCACCCGCGCCCTCGACAATTTCGACACCCAGCACTATGGCGCGGTGCTCAGCCAGTTCATCGACACGCTGTCCAACTGGCACGTGCGCCGCTCCCGCCGCCGGTTCTGGGCGGGCGACGACGGCGCCCTCTGGACGCTGCACGAGACGCTCAATGTGCTCACCCGCCTGCTGGCGCCGATCATGCCGTTCGTCACCGAGCGCGTGTGGCAGGACCTGTTCTACGCGGCGGATCCCGAGGGCCCGGACTCTGTGCACCTGGCGGACTGGCCGGTGGCCGACGAGTCGCTCATCATCCCCGAGCTCAGCGAGGCGATGGAGCTGACCCGCCGCACCGTCGAACTGGGCCGCGCGGCCCGGGCAGAGTCGAAGGTGAAGATCCGGCAGGCGCTGCGCCGGATGCTGGTGCCGTCGACGATCTTCGAGCGACTCTCGCCTGACCTGCAGGCCGAGATCCGCGCCGAGCTCAACGTGGAGTCCATCGAATCGTTCGCCGCCCACGGTGATCTGGTGGACTACTTCGCCAAGGGCAACTTCCGCAACCTCGGCAAGAGGTTCGCCAAGCGGACCCCGATCGTCGCCAAGGCGATCGCCGAGTTGGACGCCACCTGGCTGGCCACCCAGCTCCGCGACCTCGGCCGCGCAGTGCTCGACGTGGAGGGCGAGGCCGTGGAGGTCACGCCCGAGGACGTGCTCATCACGGAGCGCCCGCGCGAGGGCTGGTCGGTGGTCAACGAGCAGGGCGAGACGGTGGCTCTCGACCTCGAGCTCACGCCCGAGCTGATCCGCTCGGGTCTGGCTCGCGAGGCCATCCGGTTCATCCAGGAGTCGCGGAAGCGCGCGGGCCTGAACGTGTCGGACCGGATCATGGTGGAGCTCGAGGCGGACGCCGAGCTGGCGGAGGCCGTCGAGGCTCACCGGCAGTTCATCGCCGACGAGGTGCTGGCGGTTGCGCTGACCGTCGGCCCCGTCGAGGCTCCCACGGACGAGGACAGCGAGCTCGGCCTCAGGGTGGCCCTGCGCAAGGCCTGACCACCTGCCGTGGGCGTCGGACCCTTGACAGGGCACGACGTCCACGGTTGACTCGCTACATCCATTGTGTGGTCACCACCAGTCCCAACACGCCGGATATGGGGGGACGAGGAGGCTGCCGTCACCCCAGGTCGACGGTGGCCTCCTGGTGTGTCATGCCTGCCTGATGCAGGCACGCCTCCGCGATCCGCATCACCTCGAGCGTGTCGTTGAGGGGCATCGTCGGGGATTCCGTCAGCCCCTCGCGGATGCGCTGGGTCACCTCCGCGAACTCGTGGGAGTACCCGCGCCCCGTCGGCATCGCCTCGATGATCCGGGGAAGCACCCCGTTGCGATGCACGGTGAGCATCGACGGGTGGTGGAAGCGGGGCTCCACCTCGATCCAGCCCTTCGTCCCGACGATGACCATCCGGCCAGGGCCGTAGCCGTCGAACCCGAACGTCAGCGACGACAGGGCATCGCCGGCGTGCACGAGGTTGACCGCCGAGGCCCGCTCGACACCCGACGGGTACAGCCGGGACCGGCTGCAGATCTCCTTCGCGTCTCCGAGGAAGGCCTGCGCGAAGCTGATCGGATAGACGCCGAGGTCCAGGATCGCGCCGCCGCCGAGCTCGGGCGCAAAGAGGCGGTGTTCGGGTTGGTACTCGCGGAACGAGTAGAGGTCGCCTTGGACGCCGACGACGTCGCCGATCCGTCCCCAGGCCACCACCTCGCGCGCGGCGGCGATCACGGGGAGGAACCGGGTCCACATCGCCTCCATCGCGAACACGCCCTTCGCGCGGGCGGCATCGACCACCTGCTGGGTCCCGGCGAGGGTGGCGGTGAAGGCCTTCTCCACCAGGACGGCCTTGCCGTTGGCGATGGCCGCGAGAGCCACGTCGCGGTGCTGCGGGTGAGGCGTGGCGATGTAGACCACGTCGACAGCTGGGGACTCGAGCAGCTCGCGGTAGGAGCCGAACGCGAGCCTGATGTCGTGGTGGGCGGCGAACTCCTGCGCCTTGCCCCTGGTCCGCGACGCGACGGCCACCAACTCCGCCCCGGGGACGAACTGGAAGTCACCGGCGACGCCTTGCGCGATAGCGCCTGTTCCTACGATCCCCCACCGGACGGTATTCATGGCCCCAGGCTAGTGCCGGACTCCTGCCCAGGTGCGGGAACCTCGTCGGGATATCCGGTCGGGGAGGGTGTCAGCCACAGGCGATGAGGTAGAGGCGCTCGACCGGCTCGTCGTCGGAGACCAGGTAGGTCTCGACGTAGCCGAGACCCGCCGCCTCCACCGCCCTGCGCACCTCCGCCACGTCGTGCCGCACGAACGTGAGATTGACTGCCTGCCCGAACCACTCGTCGCGCCTGTCCAGGGTTGCGCCGGTTTCCATCGCCAGCGCGAGCACTCCGTCCGGCAGCAGCACCTCAGCGAGCCCACGGATGATTCCTCCGAGCTCGCTGGGCGCGAAGTGCGCCAGCGAGTGCCAGGCCACGACGGCGCCCCATCCGGCGGCGGTGGTCGGGCGGAGCAGCCGGCGCATGTCACCCACCTCGACATCGATGTTCGGGTGCCGCGCGGCGGCCTCCGCGATCATCGCCGTCGAGACGTCGATGCCCACCGGATCAGCGCCCTCCTCGGCCAGGAACGCCGTGACCGCGCCCGCCCCGCAGCCGACGTCGGCGGTGCGATGCGGGCCGGCGAGCTTGGCTATCCGGGCCAGGAACCATTCCTCGAACTCCCCCAGCGCCCGGCGGTCCTCCGCGTAGGCCGCCGCGACCGCGTCGTAGGCGGCCACGACGTCGGCGTCGCGCGCCGCCACCCCCTCCGCCAGCACCTGTTCCCGGTCAACACCGGCTGGAGCCGCGCCGACTGGCGGCTCACCGAGGAGGTGCAACCACCGGGCGTCCTGCTGTCCGGGTTTGCGTTCGAGTTGAATCACGAGGGGCTCCTCGCGCGCCGCCATCTCAGCCAGGCATGCCTCCACCGCCGCCCGATCCGCGAAGGGGCGCAGCCGCTCGGCGCGGGTCTTCAGCTCTCCTGCGGACTGCGGGCCGCGCAGCAGCAGCAGCGTGAGCAGCGCCCGTTCGTCGTCGGCGAGCCCCAGCGCCGGCACCACCGACTGCGCGTACTTGAGGGTGCGTTTGCCGTAGTCAAGCCAGGTCACCCGCACCCAGCCGCGTTCCTTCAGGGAGCGCAGCGCGTCCTGCACGGTCCGCTCGTCGTACTCGACGACGGGCTCGCGGCTGTTCTTCTGGTTGCAGGCGCTGCGGAGCGCGTTGAGGGTGAGGGGGTAGGTGTCCGGGACGGTGATCTCCTTCTCCAGGAGGCACCCGAGCACGCGCTGTTCTTCGGCGGTGAGGATCGGCAGCGTCACACGCCTGACCCTACCCTCGGACGAAGTTCCCGCCCATGCCCCGCGGCAACTATCCTGTGACGGGTTCCAGGGAGGTCTTGCATGGGTCGCATTGTCCAGAAGTTCGGCGGGTCGTCGGTGGCCGACGCCGAGTCGATCAAGCGCGTCGCGCGGCGCATCGCCCGCACCCGGGCGGACGGCCACGACGTGATCATCGTCATCTCGGCCATGGGAGATACCACCGACGAGCTGATGGATCTGGCGCTTCAGGTCTCCCCGCAGCCGAAGTCGCGGGAGCTGGACATGCTGCTCACGACGGGTGAGCGCCAGTCCGCCGCCCTGCTGGCGATGGCGCTGTCAGACCTCGGCGTGGACGCCGTGTCCTACACCGGCTCACAGGCGGGCGTGATCACCACCCCCACCCACGGCAACGCCCGCATCATCGACATCACCCCCGGCCGCGTCGAGAGGGCGCTGGAGGAGGGCAACGTGGCCATCGTCGCCGGCTTCCAGGGCGTGTCGCAGACCACCAAGGACGTCACGACGTTGGGTCGCGGCGCCTCCGACACCACGGCCGTCGCGTTGGCTGCGGCCCTCGGCGCGGACTTCTGCGAGATCTACTCCGACGTCGACGGCGTCTACACCGCGGACCCGCGGATCGTCCCGTCGGCGCGCCACATCCGCGCCATCGGGTACGAGGACATGATGGAGATGGCCGCCTCGGGCGCCAAGATCCTCCACTTGCGCTGCGTCGAGTACGCGCGCCGCGAAGGGGTGCCGGTCCACGTGCGCTCCTCCTTCTCAGACAAGCCGGGTACCTGGGTGAAGAGCCAGGACGAGATCGACAAGGACGAATCCATGGAAGAAGCCATCATCACCGGTGTCGCGCACGATCGTGGCGAGGCCAAGGTCACGGTCGCGGGTGTCCCGGACAAGATCGGCGAGGCCGCGCGCATCTTCAAGGCCATCGCGGAGCACGACATCAACATCGACATGATCGTGCAGAACGTCTCCCGTCTCTCGGACGTGCGCACCGACATCTCCTTCACGCTGCCCATGGCCGACGGGGCCCGCGCCATCGCCGCGCTCGAGAACATCAAGGACGAGGTCGGCTACGACGAGCTGCTCTACGACGACCAGATCGGCAAGGTGTCCGTGGTGGGCGTGGGGATGCGCTCCCACCCGGGTGTGTCGGCCACCTTCTTCGAGGCACTGGCCGGCGCCGAGGTGAACTTGCAGATGATCTCCACCTCGGAAATCCGGATCTCGGTCATCGTGGGAGCCGACGAGGTGGATCGGGCCGTCCAGGCCGCCCATTCCGCCTTCGGTCTGGACGCCGACGAGGCCGCGACCGTCTACGCGGGCACCGGCCGCTGATCGGAGCCCTGCAGCGGAGGCCGCGTTCGGGGGGTGGCCGGGGCGTGGCCTAAAGTTGCCTGGGTCACCCGGAGGAAGCCCATGTCTGGTCCCAGTCGTCGCAGCGTGCTGTCGGCGCTCGCCGTCGCCGCCGTCGCGCCGCTCACGGCGTGCCCGGGCGATCCGTCACCCGGCCCCTCGTCCTCCCCCTCCGCCGCGCCCTCCCCCTCCCCGAGCCAACTCCCCTTCGGCCTGACCACCCCCTCGACGGTGGAGTCGGTCATCTTCGACGGCGCGTTCGGCACCGGCTACGTCGAGTTCGCCGCCGACATCATGAAGGCCAGCTATCCAGGCGTGCGGGTGCGGGTGACGGCCGTTGAGGATGTACGGGTCGCCGTCGAGCCGCGTCTGGCCGACGGCGCCACCCCTCCGGACCTGGTCGACAACTCTGGGGCCGCGCTGCTGCCCGTGGCCACGCTGGCGGACCGGTTCGTCGAACTCGACGACGTTGTCGAGTCCCCCTCCCTGGAGGGCGAGGTGTTGCGCGAAACCCTGTACCACGACGTCCTCGCCGCGGGCACCTTCAACGGCAGGCTCCTGGCGATCAACTACGCGCTGAGCGTGTACGGGTTGTGGCATTCGGCCTCCGAGTTCGCCGCCCAGGGCTGGGAGCTGCCGCAGACATGGGATGCCATCCTGGCGTTGGGCGACGCGGCGCGCAGGCTGGGGCGGTCGCTGTTCGTGTGGGGCGATGAGGCCGCCGACTACTACCAGGAGCTGGCCATCGCGTCGGCCGTCAAGGAGGGCGGGGACGAGGTCCGGGTGGCGTTGGACAACCTGGCCGAGGACGCGTGGGCGCACCCCGCCGTGAAGGGCGTGCTGGAGCAGCTCGAGACCTGCGTCCGCGAGGGGTTCGTCCTGCGCGGGGGCGACTACCTCACGGCTCAGGCGGCCTGGGTCCGCGAGGGCGCCGGCCTGCTGTATCCGGCCGGGGCGTGGATCGCCAGCGAAATGTCAGAGGTGGCCCCTGCCGACTTCGCGATGACGGTCGCCCCGGTGCCCACCCTCACCGCGGCCCCCACACTGCCGATCTCGGCGGTGCACGCCTCCCCGACGGAGCAGTTCCTGGTGCCGAGGGACGGGCGCAACGTCGCGGGCGCCAAGGAGTTGCTGCGGACGATGCTGTCGCGGGAGACCGCCGCCCACTTCTCCCGAACCCATCTCGTTCCGACGATCGTGCGGGAGAGCGTCCCCGCGGACCTCGAGTCCACCGCGTTGACCTCCCAGGCGCGTCTGCTGGCCGACGCCGGGGAGCACGTGTTCTCGTGGCGATTCGTCACCCACTACGGGTTGGGCCCGGAGACCAACGCCGCGTGGGCGGAGTTCCTGGGCGGCACCCTCTCCGCACAGGGCCTCGCCGAGCAGCTGCAGGCCATCTCGGACCGCGTCCGTAACGACCCGGACGTGGAGCGCTACACCGTCGAGTGACGACTGTGCCGCTCAGCTGCGCCGGCCGGTTCCGAAGATGCCGCGGATGATCTCGCGCCCGGCGGTGCGGACGAGGTCCTTGAACACGGTGGACTGGGTCACCTGCTCCACCAGCCCAGGGTTCTCCCGCTCGTAGCGGCGGCGGGCGGTCTCCTCGGCGCGGGCCTCCTTGTCGCGGCGGGCCTGCTCCGCCCGCGCCTCCCTCTCCAGGCGGGCCTGCTCCTTCTCGGCGGCCGCCAGCTCCTTCTCCATCTGCTGCAGTTGCTTCGCCCTCTCAGCCTCGAGGCGCTCCGCCTCGGCAGCAGCGGCCCCCTGCGCGAGCTTGTGGGTGAGCGCCTCGTAGGCGGAGTGCCTGTCCAGCGGCGTGCCGTACTTCGCGGTCAGTGACGACAGAGCCACTCCTGCGCGGAGCTGGTCCTCGGGCGTCGGCCCCATCAGCGATTCGGGGGCCCAGATGCGCGTCCAAGCCACGGGGGTGGGGGCACCCTTCTCGCTCATCACGGTGACGATGGCCTCCCCGATCCCGAGCTGCTGCAGGACCTCCTCCAGGTCGTAGCCGGAGTTGGGGTAGGTGGAGACGGTGGCGCGCAGGGCCTTGGCATCGTTGGGGGTGTGGGCGCGGAGCTGGTGCTGCACGCGGGAGCCCAGCTGGGCCAGCACGTCGTCGGGCACATCCTTCGGGGTCTGGGTCACGAAGAAGATGCCCACACCCTTGGAGCGGATGAGCCGCACGGTCTGGGTGATGGAGTCGAGGAACGCGTCCGAGGCGTCGTTGAAGAGAAGGTGCGCCTCGTCGAAGAAGAACACCAGCTTCGGCTTGTCGATGTCGCCCACCTCGGGCAGCGAGGTGAAGAGGTCCGCCAGCAGCCACATCAGGAACGTGGAGAACAATGCCGGGCGCGTCGACAGCTGGGGCAGCTCCAGAAGCGAGACCACGCCCCGGCCGTCGGGGGCCACCCTCAGAAGTTCCGCGGGGTCGAACTCGGGCTCGCCGAAGAACACGTCCGCCCCCTGATCGGAGACGGTGATCAACGAGCGGAGAATCACGCCGACGGTGGCGGTCGAGATGCCGCCGATGCCCTTGAGCTCGGGCTTGCCCTCGTCCGAGGTGAGGTACTTGAGCAGCTCGATGAGGTCCTTGAGGTCCAGCAGCGCGAGGCCGGCCTTGTCCGCGTAGTGGAACACCAGGCCGAGCGAGGACTCCTGCACCTTGTTGAGCCCCAGCACCTTGGACAACAGGATGGGCCCGAACGACGAGATGGTCGCGCGCACGGGAACCCCCACGCCCTCGCCTCCAAGGGCGTAGAACTCGCACGGGAATGCCTTCGGCTGCCAGTCCTGACCCTGCTTCGCGACGCGGGCCAGCAGCTTCTCCGACGGCGAGCCGGGCGAGGCCATGCCGCTGAGGTCGCCCTTGATGTCAGCGGCGAAGACGGGGACGCCGGCGTTGCTGAGCGCCTCGGCCAGCACCTGGAGGGTCACCGTCTTGCCTGTTCCGGTGGCGCCGGCCACCAGGCCGTGCCGGTTGAACATGGCCAGCGGGATGCGGATCTTCGCCTCGACGAGGGGGCTCTCGTCATTGAGGACCCCCAGTGTCGCGGCGGGCGCGTCGAAGGTGTAGCCCGCGGTGATGGTCTCGATCTGTGCCTCGTTGCTCACTCCCCTACTCTGGCACAGGCCCACAGGGTCGCGCCGCGGATCTGTGGGTGGGCGGCGCGTCCCCAGCGCCGAGTCAGGACACCTACGTCTCTTCGCTCCGGCCCCACGGTAGGGTGGCCCCGTGATCTTCAAGCGAGTTGGTGACTCCCGCCCCTACCCGGACCACGGCTTCACGCAGAAGCAGTGGATCGCGATCGCGCCGCATCAGGTCCGGCTGGACGAGCTGGTCACCACCAAGCGAACCCTGGATCTCGAAGCCCTCCTTGAGGAGGATTCCACGTTCTACGGCGATCTCTTCGCCCACGTCGTGTCCTACCAGGGCGATCTGTACCTGGAGGACGGCCTTCATCGGGCTCTGCGCGCTGCGCTGCAGCAGCGGCAGACCCTGCATGCAAGAATCCTGGAACTGAACTAGCCCCCACCGGACGACCACGAAGGAACCCTCGCCCGTGCGCATCTTCAGGCTCATCGCCACCCCCATCGTGCTGCTGGGCCTGCTCGGCCTGCTCGTCTGGGGTGCGACGTGGGGATGGAAGGCGCTGACCGAGCCGTTGCCGTCGCCGTCGCCCACCCCCTGCGTCACCACAGCCGCCGCCGTGGTCACGCCCGTGGACGTCACGCTGCGCGTCTTCAACGGCGGGTTCACCAGCGGGCTGGCCAACAGGGTGAAGACGGACCTGGAGAAGGCGGGTTTCGTCGTCATCAAGGTGGACAACACCGAGGAGCGGGTCGTCGGCACCATGATCCGGGCCAACGAGCGTGAGGCTGCGCAGATCCAGCTCGTCTCCTCCTACTTCGTGGAGCCGCAGGTCGACTACGACACCCGGGTCGACGGCACCGTCGACGTGCTGGTGGGCACAGATTTCGCCGGCATGGCCGAGGCTCCGCTGGCACAGGTGGAGTCCCCGGCGGGAGAGGTGTGCCGGGTACCCTCGCCGTCCCCGTCGGTGCCTGTGTCACCCTCACCGACGCCGCCTGCACCGTCGCCGACCCCCTAGTGTCGCGCTCCTAGAGGGTCCAGCGTCGCGAGGGGTCAGGAACGCAAAAAACCCCCAGCCTGAGGCTGGGGGTTTCGTCGTCCGAACGGACCCCGCGGTGATGGAGGGATTTGAACCCCCGGTGGGTTGCCCCACTCTCGCTTTCGAGGCGAGCTCTTTCGGCCGCTCAGACACATCACCGCCGGAAAGTTTACCGAGGGCGCCTCGCTTTGACCAATCGCACGCCCCTCTGGCTGGCGCGGCGGTGTCGTCGCCCGGTTGGTGGGCTTCCACGGGCGGCCGTATGGTTGGGCCGGTGCGTGACTTTTCGGCATTGATCAAGGCCCCAGGGCTTGCCCTGATTCTGGTCACGCAACTGGCGGCTCGGTTTCCTGCGGGCATGTACTCGCTTGGCGTGCTCATGCACGTGCGCGACACGCAGGGCAGCTACACCGCGGCCGGGCTGGTTCTCGCCTCGTTCTCCGTAGGCATGGCGGTGGCGGGCCCGATCGTCTCGAGGCTGTTTAACCGCCTTGGCACCTTTCGCGTGCTCACTGCCACGCTGGTGATCTCGGTGACCGCGTTCGCGCTGCTCGCCCTCCTGACGGTGCCGCTGGGAGGCGCCATGGCCTTGGCCGCCCTAGGAGGCGCGGCGATGCCCCCGGTGATCCCAGCGGTCCGCACGCTCTACCCGAAGCTGGCACCCAACCACCTGCTGACGGCGCTGTTCAGCCTCGACGCCGCCCTGCAGGAGATCATCTGGATCATCGGGCCGGTGGCCATCACCCTGCTGGTGGGTGCTCTCGGGTCCGGCCCGGCGCTACTGGTGGTGATCGCGATCCAGGTGGTGGGCGGCCTGATGTTCATCCTGACCCCCAGGGTCCGTCACCTGGAGATTCCCGCGAACCGGCGACGCTTCGGGAGGGTGCTGGCCAACCCGGCGGTGCTTCTCATGACGGTGACGTCGCTGCTGATGATCGGTGCCTTCGCCGCCATGGAGGCCGCCATCGTCGCGTCCTTCGGCGACGGCTCGGTTCTGGCCGGCGGCGTGCTGGCCCTGTCCGCGTTCGGGTCCCTCCTCGGCGGCCTGGCGGCCGGCAACCGCCCGATCACCCGCTGGTCGATGGCTCTCCGCATGCTCGTCGTGGTGGCAGGGTTCTCGCTGGCAACGGTCCTCAGCGGCTTCTGGGGCTTGTCGCTGGCGCTGTTTCTGGCGGGCTTCGGGATCGCGCCCGCGCTCGCCGCGGTGTCGTCGGTGATCGCCGGGAGCGTCCCCTTCTCGGACACCGCCGAGGCCTACGGATGGATAGGCACCGGGCAACTGTTGGGCGCCTCCGTCGGGTCGGCCGCGGCCGGCATCGCCATCGACGCCTCCGGCGGGCACGGCGGCATCCTCGTGGCGGCGGGGATCGCCGTTTCGGCGGTGCTGGTGGCCGTTGTGTTCCGGGGAGTGCAGCCGGATCTGCGGGACGGCATCATCGCGCTGGACTAGTGTCGCCGTCGGACGCAGGACACTAGCGCCGCTCCCCGAAGAAGGATTCCAGGGCGGCGCCGCACTCGTCGGCGAGGACGCCGGACGTGACAGTAGGACGGTGGTTGAGGCGAGGGTCGCGCACCACGTCCCACAGCGATGAGACGGCACCCGCCTTCTCGTCGAACGCGCCGAACACGAGGTGCCCGATCCGGCTCGCGACGATGGCCCCTGCGCACATTGTGCAGGGCTCAAGGGTGACCACCAGGGTGCAGTCGGTGAGGCGCCATTGACCGAGCTCCTCGGCCGCCCGACGGATGGCGACCACCTCGGCGTGGGCCGTGGGGTCGCCCGTGAGTTCGCGCTCGTTGCCCGCGCTTGCGATCGGTGCTCCGGCAGAGTCGAGAATCACGGCGCCGATGGGCACGTCCCCATGCCGCCGGGCGGCCTCCGCCTCCTCCAGCGCGAGGCGCATCGCCTCGTGCCAGCGCGTGCCCACGCTAGTGCCCGGCTCTAGTCGTCGAAGGCCTCGACGGCGCCCTCGAACTCCGCCGTGACCTTCAACTTCGCCGCGATCCTGCCGAGGAGGACGTCGGAGTCCTCGTCGTAGTCCGTGGCGATGGCTTCGAGCTCCATCGCCCGCAGACCGCTGGCCGCGTACATGGAGAGGTCCCCGAGGGGGGCCGGATCGTCGTCTTCGTCTGGCATCTCTTCGCCGAGATAGTCCACGACGTCTCGCGCGATGGGCCAGTCGTTGGCCGCCGTCACGTCCGAGAGCAGCACCTCGACGGTGCGTCCGCGCACGCGGCAGATCACGAAGAACTCGCCCGCGACAGATACCCATCCGTCGGCACCCGAGTCACCGGGGAGGCGTCCGAGCTGGGTGATGAGTTCGTCGAGGTCATTGGCGAGGTCCACGTCCATGGGGACCGCGACCGCGCGGCCGTCCTCACGGTAGAGGGCCACCACCAGATCCACGTCGTCCTCGGTGGCGTCTTCGAGGTCGTCGAAGTCCTCCTCGGAGTCCTCCGACTCTGCGGAGTCTTCGCTGTCCACGTCGTTGAGGTCGAATGGCTCGGCGTCCTCTTCGAATACGTCCACGGCTCACTCCTTTCGTCGCATGCGCACCCCATCCTTGCATGACTGCCCTCGGGAAACATCCCCAGGGGCCCAACCACTGCACGCCCGGGCCGGATGTGGAAAGGTAAGCGGCGTGGAACTCTGCGTCGTCACTCATCCCCTCGTCGATCACAAGCTGACACTGCTGCGGAACAAGAACACCGAGCAGCCGGTGTTCCGCAGGTTGGTGGAGGAGTTGGTGACGCTGCTGGCCTACGAGGCCACGCGTGGGGTGAGGATCACGGAGACGCATATCGAAACGCCGGTCACCGCCACCACCGGGGTGAAATTGGCGCAGCCAGCGCCGCTGGTGGTGCCCATCCTGCGCGCCGGGCTGGGGATGCTGGATGGAATGCTGCGGCTCATGCCCACCGCGGAGGTGGGGTTCCTGGGGATGATCCGAGACGAGGTGACCCTGCAGCCGGTGACCTACGCCGAACGTCTCCCCAATGACCTGTCGGGTCGACAGTGCTACGTGCTGGACCCCATGCTCGCCACCGGAGGATCGCTCGGTGGAGCGGTGCAGTATCTCGTTGATCGCGGCGCGGACGACATCACCTGCATCTGTCTCCTCGCGGCGCCCGAGGGAATCGAGAAGCTGAACCGCCTCCTGGCGGACCTGGACGTCCCCTGCACCCTGGTGGTGGCCGCCGTCGATGAGCGCCTCAACGAACACGGCTACATCGTGCCCGGCCTGGGCGACGCGGGCGATCGTCTCTACGGCCTGGCCAACTGATCTGCAGGTCGCTAGCCATGGCGCGGTCTCTGTGCGTATGCACAGAGACCGCGTTCTGCGTAGATCGGTGCAGAGCCGGGGGGCGCCCCCAGCGCCTGGGAACGGGTGGGCTAGCGTAGCCGGATGGCTGGTCGGACCGCAGGCTGGGTACCCAAGCAACACGGGGCTTGGGCCATGCTCGTCGTTCCATACCTCGCGGGCCTCGTGATGGCGCGGGACGCACGCCCCCTAGACGCGGGCGACGCGATGCTCGGCCTCACCTGGTTGGTGGCCTACTTCGCCTACAACGCCGCGACCCTCCTCCTCCGCAGCCCCGCCAAGCGTCGTGGCCGCTACCTGCCTGCTCTCGCGCTCTATAGCACTGCAACTGCCGTCCTGGGTTTGACGACTCTGGCCCTCAAGGGGTGGGGGCTACTGCTGTGGGCCCCGGTGTACGCGGTGCTGGTGGGGGCGGGACTGTGGCTGGCGTGGAAGAGGCGGGACCGCTCCCTGGCCTCCGGCGTCCTCATGGTGATCGCGTCCTGCGGGCTGATGGCGGTGCTGCAGCGGTGGGGCGCCGATGACCCGACGAGGTGGCGGGACGTGATCATCATGCTGCTGATCACCGCCTACTTCGTGGGCACCGTGCTTCACGTCAAGGCCCTGATCCGCGAGCGCAACGAGCCCTCGGCGGCCCAACGCTCTCAGGCGTACCACGCCGCCGCCGCGCTGGTGGCGGTCGCGGCGTGGGGTGCCGGCTGGCTGGGGTGGTGGTGGCTGCCGTGGGCGGTGGCGCTGGTGGCGAGGTCGTTCTGGATGCCGCGGGCCCCGAGGCGGCCGGCGCAGATTGGCGTGCTGGAGATCCTGCTGTCGGCCTGGGCGTTGGCCCTCACCCTTCTCGGCTGAGGCCTGGCAGGTCCCCGAGGAGGCCCCACCGAGAAGCGGCGTGGTCCTCGGCAATGAGGTTCTCAGCCCGGTAGACCTCGGGTCAGGCCTTCAGTTCGCGGGGGCCGGGCCGCCTACACGAGCCCGACACTCGCGATCACGGATGGGGCGCTCAACTCAGTGGTCGATCGCGGCGACTTCACTTGCGGCGACTGGCATCGACGAACTTCCGACTTCGCCCGCGACGGATCTAGGATTTCAGTTCCGACGAATCTAGGATTTCGCGATGGCGAGAGCCTAGACAGAACCCCACTCGGGACTGCCTGCCACTGGGCGACAGTCCGCAGCAAGCCCTCCAGCCGACAGCAGGCCTAGCGATCCATCCAGGTGGGCGGAGGCGGACTGTCGTCCACACATCGCTTTGGCTAGGGCTTGCATCGCCACATCAGTAGTAGTAGGGGAACTTCGACCAGTCCGGAGCCCGCTTCTCGAGGAACGAGTCACGACCCTCCACCGCCTCGTCGGTCATGTAGGCCAAGCGCGTGGTCTCTCCGGCGAACACCTGCTGTCCGATCAGCCCGTCGTCTATGGCGTTGAAGGCGAACTTCAGCATCCGTTGGGCCGTCGGCGACTTTCCACAGATCTTCGCTGCCCACTCCAGGCCCAGGTCCTCCAACTCGGCATGCGGCACCACCCGGTTGACCATGCCCATGCGGTGCGCGTCCTCGGCGTCGTGGACGTCGCCCAGGAAGAAGATTTCGCGGGCGAACTTCTGCCCCACCTGCCGTGCCAGGTAGGCCGATCCGAATCCAGCGTCGAAGGAGCCGACGTCGGCGTCGGTCTGCTTGAACCGCGCGTGCTCCCGTGACGCGAGCGTCAGGTCCGCGACGACGTGCAGTGAGTGCCCTCCGCCCGCCGCCCACCCGTTGACAAGGGCGATGACCACCTTGGGCATGAACCGGATGAGGCGCTGGACCTCGAGGATGTGGAGGCGCCCCAGCTTGGCTGCATCGACGGTGTCCGCGCCCTCGCCTTCGGCGTACTGGTACCCGGCGCGGCCTCGGATCCGCTGATCACCGCCCGAACAGAACGCCCAGCCGCCGTCCTTCTCCGAGGGGCCGTTGCCGGTGAGCAGCACGCAGCCCACGTCCGAGGACATCCGCGCGTGATCCAGCGCCCGGTACAGCTCGTCGACGGTGTGAGGCCGGAAAGCGTTACGCACCTCGGGGCGGTTGAAGGCGATCCGCACCGCCGGGACGTGCTTGGCTCGGTGGTAGGTGATGTCGGTGAAGTCGAATCCGTCCACCGCGTCCCAGAGTTCGGGGCGGAACGGGTTGCCGGGGGCGCTCATGGGGCGAGCCTAGTGGCCGCCCGCGCGCGGTCGCGACCGATCCGGCTAGCGGCCGGGGGCGCGCAACACCTCGGAGAGCCGGTCCGGGAAGTTGGTGATCAGGGCATCGACGCCCAAGCCGGCGAGCCAGAGCGCGTCATCGTCCTTGTTGACCGTCCACGCGTGGACCTCGATGCCCGCCTCGTGGCAGAGCCAGACGAAGTTGGGCTGTTGCAGGGCCAGGTAGTGGGGGTGCAGGGCCCCGGCACCGAACCACGTCGCGTACTTCCAGGGGTCGTAGATGCCGTCCGAGTACAGCAGGCCGATCTGCTCGCGGGCCACCCGGCCGCGCAGGTTAGCCAGTGAGAAGTGGTTGAACGACGAGTACAGCACCTGATCTTCCATGCCCGCGTCCCGCACGATGCTCAGGACGTCGTCCTCCAGGCCGGGATACAGCACGACGGTGTTCTTCAACTCGATGTTGACGCGGACCCCAGTGCCCCGGAACAGGTCGAGCGCTTCGCGCAGAGTAGGGATCTTGACGTTGCGGCGCCCGGCGAAGCCGTTGGAGAAGTCGCAGTGGCGCAGCTCCTCCAGGGTCTGATCGACCACGCGCCCGAAGCCGTTGGAGGTCCGGTTGATGGTCTCGTCGTGGATGGCCACGACGTGCCCGTCCGCCGTGCGCTGCACGTCCAACTCCACGCCGTTTGCGCCCATCTGGAGCGCCAGCTGAAACGCTGGCACGGTGTTCTCCGGCGCATAAGCGCTCGCGCCACGATGGGCCCAGACTTCGGTTGTCACGGGGACATCCTTCCAACTCGGCGCTGTCCGCGCCACCTACCAACGAGTCCTGGCTGGGCCGGGAAGAAGAAAAGGCGCCGGGGAAAACCCCGACGCCCATCTCCAGCGCGCTCGGAGGGACTCGAACCCCCAACCTTCTGATCCGTAGTCAGATGCTCTATCCGTTGAGCCACGAGCGCTGGCCGAGTCGTAACTATACGTGGCATCGATGTGAACGGCAAAACGCAGGTCCGGCGGCCCGAGCCGGCTGGCCTCCGCCTATCGTCAACCCAGCAGGTTGCGTAGATAGGTGCCGTAGCCGGACTTCTCGTAACGGGCGGCGCGCTCGGCCAACTCGTCGTCGGTCAGGAACCCCCGCCGCCAGGCCGCCTCTTCCGGGCAGCCGACCTGCAGGCCTTGGCGGGCCTGGAGCGTGCGCACGAAGTTGCTGGCGTCGTTGAGTGAGTCGAAGGTGCCGGTGTCCAGCCAGGCCGTGCCGCGGGGCAGCAGGTCCACGTGGAGGCGGCCCTGTTCCATGTAGGCGCGGTTGACGTCGGTGATCTCGAACTCGCCACGCGGCGAGGGCTTGAGGTTGGTGGCGATGTCGACCACCTGCTCGTCGTAGAAGTAGAGACCGGGCACGGCCCAGTGGGACTTCGGGTGGGCCGGCTTCTCCTCGATGGAGAGGGCCAGCCCGTTGCCGTCGACCTCCACGACGCCGTAGGCGGTGGGGTCTGCCACCTGGTAGCCGAACACCAGGGCGCCGTCGATGGACTCGGTGCGCCGCTGCAGCCGCGATCCCAGCCCGGGCCCGGAGAAGATGTTGTCACCCAGGATCAGGCAGGAGGGTCCGCCATCGACGAAGTCCGCCCCGATCGTGAACGCCTGCGCCAACCCCTTGGGCTCGGGCTGGACCGCGAAGGTGAAGTGGACGCCGAACTGTTCGCCGTCGCCCAGCAGATGATGAAAAGCGGGCGCCTCGTGCGGTGTGGTGATGATCAGCACCTCACGGATCCCGGCGAAGATCAGCGTGGCGAGGGGGTAGTAGATCATCGGCTTGTCATAGACCGGCATCAACTGCTTACTGGTGCCCAGCGTGATCGGATGAAGCCTGGAGCCGGTCCCGCCGGCAAGAATGATCCCCCGCATGGGTCATACCTTGGCACAGCGACCCCGCCACGGCACGATCGCGGTGGTTGCTCGGACGCTGCGGCGCTGCGCTCGCGCGGGTGACCGGATAGGCTCCCACGCGTGAAGACGATTCTGGTCACTGGGGGAGCCGGGTTCATCGGCAGCAACTTCGTCCACTGGGCGATGACACACACCGACGCCGTGCTGACCGTCCTCGACGCCCTGACCTACGCCGGTAGCACCGCCAACCTGGCCGGACTGGACCCCGCACGGGGGCGCTTCGTCAGGGGGTCGGTGACCGACGCCGCCTTGGTCAACGAACTCGTCGCAGCCCACGACACGGTGGTCCACTTCGCCGCCGAATCCCACAACGACAACTCCCTTGAAGGCCCCGGGATCTTCGTCGAGACCAACATCCTCGGAACCTTCCACGTCCTGCAGGCCGCGCGGCAGTTCGACAAGCGCCTGCACCACATCTCCACCGACGAGGTCTACGGCGACCTCGAACTCGACGATCCCGCGAAGTTCACCCCCAGCACCGCGTACAACCCGTCCAGCCCCTACTCGGCCTCGAAGGCGGCCAGCGACCACCTGGTGCGGGCCTGGGTGCGCTCGTTCGGGGTGCGCGCCACGATCAGCAACTGCTCCAACAACTACGGCCCCCGCCAACACATCGAGAAGTTCATCCCCCGCCAGATCACCAACGTCATCGACGGGATCCGCCCCAAGCTCTACGGCGCCGGGGCTAACGTGCGCGACTGGATCCACGTCGACGACCACAACTCCGCCCTCTGGCGCATCCTGGAAGACGGACGGATCGGCGAGACCTACCTCATCGGCGCCGACGGTGAGCAGGACAACAAGACGGTCATCGAACTCATCCTCGAACTCATGGGCCAACCCACCGACGCCTACGACCACGTCACCGACCGCGCCGGCCACGACCTCCGCTACGCCATCGACGCCACCAAGCTGCGCGACGAACTCGGCTGGACCCCCGAGTACACCGACTTCCGCACCGGCCTGCAGGCCACCATCGACTGGTACCGCGCCAACGAGGACTGGTGGCGCCCGCTCAAAGCCGCCACCGAGGCCAGGTACGCCGCCAAGGGCCAGTGACCCTCGGGGCCTGTCGAACGCCTCGGCGGGTCGTATCCTGGCACCACAGCGGAAGGTGTGCGCGACATGACCCACAGCGTGATGGACTCCCCCATCGGCCCACTGACCCTCGTCGTCAGCGACGGAGCCCTCGTGGCTGTTCTGATGGACGGACACAAGAGTCCGCCCGTGCCCGAGTCCGCGTGGGGCGAGCGCGTCGACGACGCGCTCCCGGACGCCACCCGCCAACTCACGGAGTACTTCGCCGGGGAACGCACCTCGTTCGATCTTCCTCTGGCCCCGTCGGGCACCGACTTCCAGAAGGAGGTGTGGGCGGCGCTCGCCGCGATCCCCTACGGGGAGACGCGCAGCTACGGCCAGCTCGCCATCGCCGTCGGACGCCCCGCCGCCTCACGGGCCGTGGGGCTGGCCAACGGCCGAAATCCGCTCAGCATCGTGGTCCCCTGCCACCGCGTGGTGGGGTCCGACGGGAAACTCACGGGCTACTCCGGCGGCCCGGAACGCAAGCAGTTCCTCCTCGATCTGGAGCGCAGCCGTCCCGCCTCGTAGCATCGCGGTACTCTGCGGCAACGCCGAAGCCCCCAGGAGCGTGACTCCCAGGGGCTTGATCACAACTGGCGGAGGCGGCGGGATTTGAACCCGCGATGGGGTTGAAGCCCCAAACCCGCTTAGCAGGCGGGCGCCATAGACCGGACTAGGCGACACCTCCAGTGCCGTCACAGCCTAGCCGAGCGCTCGGCGCAGCGGCAAACACCCAGCCGCACCGGCACGAGGCTCCGACCGGCCCCCGGGCTAGACTTGCGCGCAGGAGGCGCCAGATGACCGATGACCGCCCGGCGCGACGAGCCGCGCCCTACGATGACGGTGCCGCCATCCCGTCATCAGGCGCCACACCGTCGCGGGGATACGAGGCCGACGGTGGCGGGGCCGAGCTGCCGTTTCCGGCCAACGTGCGGCGTCGGATGGCCACCGATGGCGGACCCAGGCAGTCCCTGAGGAAGTCGATGGGGCTCACGGTCATCTCGGCCCTCGTCCCGGGCCTCGGCCTTCTCGGCGCCACACGGCCGGCCTTGCGCGGACTCGGCCTTCTGACCGGGCTGGCCGCGATCGTCGGCGTGGTCTCCCTCGCGTACTACGCCGCGACGAACACCACCCGGCTGGCCATGCTCGCAGTGAGCACTCAGTTCCTCGCCATCGCGAGCGTGGCTCTGATCGCCCTGGGCCTCGTCTGGGTCACCCTCATCACCGTCACGCAACTCGCCACGCGCCCCCGTCGGCTGGGCAGCGGCAAGCGCGCCATCGGGGCGATCCTCGTGACCGTACTGGCGTTCGGGGTCACCGCACCGACCGCCATCGGGGCCCGCTACGCGCGCGACCAGGCCCTGCTTCTGGACAACGTGTTCGCCACCGGCGAGGACGAGGTGACCTCCTCCTCGCGGCCCACGCTCACCGCCGAGGCACACGAGGACCCGTGGGCCGACATCCCGCGGATCAATATCCTGCTGCTCGGCGCGGACGGCAGCGACTCCCGCGCGGATCAGGTAGAGGAATTCAGCGTCCGCACCGACACCATCATGCTGGCCTCGATCGACACCGAGTCCGGCGCGACGACCATCATTCAGATCCCGCGGAACGTGCAGTTCACGCCCTTCCCCGAGGGCAGCGAGATGGACGAGGCGTTCCCCAACGGGTTCCGCGGGGAGCCCGCCGGGGACTGGTACATCAACAGCATCTGGGCGCACACCGAGCTCGGCTTCCCTGACCTGTTCGCCGGCTCCACCTACCGCGGCGCGGAGGCCCTCAAGCAGGGGGTGGAGGGGATCACCGGCCTCAAGGTGGACTACTTCGCGATGCTCAACATCGACGGCGTCCAGCAGCTCATCGACGCGATGGGCGGCGTGACGGTCAACATCAACCAGCGCCTGGCCATCGGCGGCAACAGCGAGGGGAAGCGGCCCTCCGGGTATCTCGAGCCCGGCCCGGACCAGCACCTGATGGGCTACGACGCCATGTGGTACGCACGCAGCCGCCTGGACTACTCGGACTACGACCGGATGGCGCGCCAGTCCTGCCTGGTCAGCGCGATCATCCGGCAGGCCAACCCGGCCACGATGCTGACGCGCTACGAGGCGATCGCCGCGGCATCGTCGCAGATGATCGTCACCGACATTCCGCAGCGGGACCTGCCCGCAATCGTCGAGCTCGCGCTGCGCGTCAAGGATGCTCCGGTGACGCGCCTCGTGTACTCGCCCGGCAAGAACGGGTACTCCTACGAATACCCGGACTTCGAGGCGATGCGCGCCGCCGCTGAGGAGGCCATCGCGGCCACCACCGCGTCCCCCAGCCCCACCGCCGTTCCGTCGGTCAGCGCCGCGGCATCGCCCACCGGTTCCGCCACCGCTTCGGCGTCACCGTCGGCCAGCTCAGCTTCACCCTCCCCCACCGGCGACCTGACCGACGGCGCGCAAAATGTCACAGACGCCTGCGCGTGGCACGGCGCGGAGGACGAGGAGGGCTAGGTCCGGCTTAGCCCAGGCTTAAATCCTGGCCTACTGTGCTTAGGGCGTTAGATGCAGCGCAGGGGTCGACGGGTCCTCGGTACGACTGGTGGAGGGCCGTTGATGGTCGCCTCCGAGGGTTCTTGGCGACTGGTTCGACACGTTCCTACGCGTCTGGGCTGACGGTCGGTTCGGGACTGTGTCTCGTGAGGCCCTGCCCCCAAGTCAGGAGGCGACGCAGGATCGCGTCCAGGTCTGTGGAGCTGATGCCGTACTCCGCGATGTCGCCGGGAACAAGCGATTCGACAGCGCGGAGTCGCGTGGCGAACAGGGTCACGTCGAATCCCGGGTCATGCTGGGCGGCTAGAGACAGGAGATGATCCTAGGCGAAGCGGCCGGATTCTCGGATCGCATCGACATCGAGGTAGTCGCGTGGCTCGCCTCGGCTGTACAGCGCGCCCACCTTGTTCGCGACTGCGTCCTCGATCGCCAAGACCGGTCCAACTTCCAGCCGGATTGGGTCGTGGGCGCGCCAGTCAAGCCCCAGATCCACCTCGAAGACGTAACCGTCACGTGTGGTGAGCAGCAAACGAGCGAAATGGCTGCTCAGCCGGCCCACTTCGCAGGTGTAGCGGTGGGCAGTCAGCGTCGCTATCGCCGTGTCGATGGCATCGCTGAACCCAGCCGCTGCCCGGGCCGGCGCGAACAGGTCGATATCGTTGGTCGGCCGATCGATCAGCCCGTGCTCGCGGATAGCGCCCGAGCCTGCGAGAGCGAATCCTGCCGGACCGATCGCAGCCAGAATGATGCGAGCGGCTTGCCGCTGGTGCTCTTCACCGGTCGGCATCAGGTCGACGCCGCCCGACGCAACTCGGGGAACCGGGACTCCCACAGGGCAAGGCATCGAGGAGGCAGCGCGAGGTCAGGCCACACCTCGACCAGCCGGGCTGCGTTGAGCATGGCCTCCTGAAGGTCAGTGGTTCCTTCCCGCACCAGGTTGCGGTACGCCTTGTGGAGGCCGCTTCGCGTGTCCAGGTCGGCAGTCGGATCAGGGCCCCAGTGCACCGTACGAGGCAAGATAAGCACCCCAGTGGCGGGGCCTCGCAAGGCATCCAACGATCGCGGAGTCTCGAAAGGAAAGAGGTCCTGGTAGAGCACGCGCGCTTCCATGGCTGCAACTCCTTCCCGTTCGGGTCTAGTCCCATTCAGCGTAGCGGGCGACACCGACACTGCCCAGAGGCCTCCTTCACCCGACTCATCCCGGCCACCGTCATCCTGGTGGCCGGTGGCCGTGAGCGGCGCGGATCACTCGTTAGGCGCTAAAGGCCATCCAGGCGCATCTAGAGGTGGGGGCTAGGTCTAGGTCGGGCTAGGTCAGCCCGGTCTAGCCCTTCGCGGCCTTGAGGCGGGCACGGACCTCGGCCAGCACTTCGTCGATCTGGGCACGATCCCCTCCGGGGAACAGCAGGTGGGTGCGGCGGACGGCGCCGTGGTAGATCGTCACGTGCGAGCCCTCCTGCGACTGCGTCACCTTGCTCACGTCCGCCCACTCCCCCGCGTGATCGACGCCTGGGCCGAGGAGCCGGTAGCCCTCGTCGGTCAAGGTGAACCGGACAGCCAGCCTGTTGAGCGACACGAACGCCCCGATCATCAGGGCGGTTCCAGCCACCAGCAGGAGTGCCGCCACCACCACGAACGCCACATGCCACCCCTGGCTCAGCGCCGCCACCAGCAGGAGGGCGCCGGCAAGGTCCGCCACCGCGGCGGTGACGAAGGCGCGCACGGGTGGTTGCGGCTTGATGACGTGGGTGCTCTCGGGCATGGGCCAAGACTACTCAGAGTGGGCTCCGGGCCCGCGGAAGCGGCGAGGGTGGGATTCGAACCCACGGAGAGTTGCCCCTCGGCCGCTTTCAAGGCGGCTGCACTAGTCCACTATGCGACCTCGCCAGCGCCCGACCATGTTAGCGCCTCGACGCCGGCGGGTAGGGTGCGGTATCCGAGCTGGAGAGGAGTGGGATGCCGCCGAAGTCACCACTGCCGCCCCGCCACGGGTTGCAGGCCGCTTGGGTGCGCACCCCGGACCGCGACCCTTCCGATCCGCTGCCCTGGCCCACGATGCGTGACTGGCTGGTGCACAAGCTGGCGCCATCGCCGGAGGACGTGGACGAGATGCTTGCGCGGGGCGTCTTCGTCAATGACCGGGGGCGGCCGTGGACCGGGCTCGAGGACTACAGCCCCCACACCTTCGTGTGGTTCCATCGGGAGTTGCGCGACGAGGCGCCGGTGCCGGGCGAGCTGACGCTCCTTCACCTCGACGATCGGGTAGCGGTGTTCGACAAGCCGCACTTCCTGTCCACCATCCCGAGGGGGCGGCACGTGCTGGAGTCGGCCGTCGTGAAGGCCCGGGCGGCACTCGATCTGCCTGAGCTGTCGGCCGCCCACCGCCTGGACCGCGGCACAGCCGGGGTCCTGCTGATGACGACGGCGAAGCGATGGAGGGGCGCCTACCAGAGCGTCTTCGCCGATCGGCTCGCCACGAAGGTCTACCACGCCATCGCCCGGTTCGACCCGGCCCTCGAATTACCGAGGCGCGTCGAATCGCACCTGGTCAAGCGCGTGGGCACGCTGCAGACCGAGACTCTCAACCTCCCGCCCAACGCAGTCACCGACATCGACGTCCTTGAGGTGCGGGGGGGCCATGCGCTCTATGAGGTGCGCCCCCTCACCGGCCGGACCCACCAGATCCGCGCGCACTTCCACGAGTTGGGCATTCCCCTGCTCGGTGACCCCCTGTATCCGGTCGTGCTGCCCACGGAGATCGACGACTTCTCCACCCCGTTGCGGCTTCTCGCCCACCGCCTGGAGTTCCCCGACCCTGTCGACGGCGCCCCACGCGGCTTTGTGAGCCGCCGGGGGCTCGTCTGGCCAGGCTGACCCGACTCCGCGCGTCTGCGGTTAGTGTGAAACATGGCACTCTCCCGGAAACAAGCCTCCGAGGCTCTCCCCGTCTGGCGCTACCTCCTCGGCCGGATGCACCTCACTGTCGACGCCGGCTCCTTCCCGTCCGCGCTCGCCTTCGTCAACGACGTCGCCCGGATCGCGGAGGAGCACAACCACCACCCGGAGATCGACCTGCGCTACTCGCGGGTCCACCTCGCCGTGGCCAGCCACGACGCCGGAGGCATCACGGAGCGGGACGTCTCGTTCGCCTCGGCGGTGGCCGACATCGTCGCCGAGCGGGGCCTTGAGCCGATGCCGTCGGACCTGGCCGAGATCGAGATCGCCATCGATGCGCTCGACATCCCCGCCGTACTCCCCTTCTGGCGCGCGATCACGGGCTATGCCGACGACGGGCCGGAGGCGCTGATCGACCCCCAGTTGATCGGCCCACCCATCTGGTTCCAGCAGATGGACGCACCCAGGACGCAGCGCAACCGAATCCACCTGGACCTCACGGTGGCCCACGACGAGGCCAGAAACCGGCTGGACCGGGCGCTGGCCGCGGGCGGGACGTTGGTGAGCGACGAGGCGGCGCCCCGGTTCTGGGTGTTGTGCGATCCCGAGGGCAACGAGGTGTGCATCTGCACCTGGCAGGGTCGCGACGAAGACGATCCCACGGAAGGCTAGGGGCCGCGCAGCGCTCCGTCCACGGTCGCGCGTGTGGCAGGGTGGGGGCATGCGCGCAGTGATCGTGGAGACCCCCGGAGACGTCGACGCCCTCACCCTCGGTGAGGTCCCCACACCCACCCCCGGTCCGGGGGAAGTACTGGTGCGCACCGTCGCCTCGGGCGTCAACCGGGCCGACGTGCTGCAACGCCAGGGACACTATCCCCCGCCGCCTGGCGAGAGCGACATCATCGGGCTGGAGGCCTCGGGCGTCGTCGAGGAGGTCGGCGAGGGTGTCGAGCGCTGGACGCAGGGCGACGAGGTGGTGGGCCTGCTGGCCGGCGGCGGCTACGCCGAGTACTTCGTGGCCCCGGCGGGCCAGCTCATCGCGCCACCGCCGGGAGTGGATCTGGTGTCCGCCGCCGGGGTGCTGGAGGTGGCAGCAACGGTGCTGTCCAACCTACGCGAGGGGCGACTGAAGGCCGGAGAGGTATTCCTGGTGCACGGGGGCGCAGGAGGGATCGGTACGTTCGCCACCCAGTACGCGAAGGCCCTTGGCGCAACCGTCGTGGCCACTGCCGGGAGCCCGGCCAAACTCGAGCACTGTCTCGCGCACGGCGCCGACTACGCGCTCGACTATCACGACGACTGGGTGGCGGCCCTCAAGGCGGCCACGAAGGGCGCCGACGTGATCCTGGACATCATCGGGGCGAAGTACCTAGAGGCCAACCTCTCGTCGTTGAGGAAGAGGGGAAGGATCGTGGTGATCGGCCTCCAGGGCGGGGTGAAGGGCACCCTCAACCTGGGCGCGATGCTGAGCAAGCAGGCCACCATCACCGCCACCTCGCTCCGGTTCCGCCCAGCCGAGGAGAAGGCGGAAATCTGCGCCGCCGTCGAGGCCGAGGTGTGGCCAATGCTCGCCGACGGCCGCATCCGGCTCTCGCCGGAGACCCGCATCCCGTTCGACGAGGTGCGCCGCGCGCACGAGCAGCTGACCGGCGGCGACAACGTCGGGAAGATCGTCCTGGTGCACTGAGGGATGAACCTCAACCTGCGGCTCAGGTTTGCAGGTGACGAAACCGAGATTCGACCGGTTGAATGACGGGCATGCTTCCCCTGCGCCTAGTCATCCGCTTCATCGTGGTGATCGCGCTCGCGGCGTTGGCATCTCTGGTGGGCGTGTTTCCACGGGCCCAGCCGGCCGCTGCGCTGTCCTCCTCGACGTACATCACCAAGACCGCCTCCTGGGCCCAGGCCGGTGAGCGGGAGTACGGAGTCCCAGCGTCTGTGACCATGGCCCAGGGGATCCTGGAATCTGGATGGGGCGAATCCTCACTCACCAAGAACGCGAAGAACTGGTTCGGCATCAAGTGCACCTCTGCATCGAGCCCATGGCAGAACGGCTGCTACGAGATCTCCACGCTGGAGTACGACTCAGACGGCAAGCCCTACACAGTCAGCGCGAAGTTCCGGAACTACGACACGGATCAGAACTCGTTCATCGACCACGGACTGTTTCTGCGCGGTCGGTCTCGCTATGCGGCGGCGTTCCAGTACTCGGCCGACCCAGATCAGTTCATCCGAGAGATTCACAAGGCGGGCTACGCCACCGACCCCCTGTACTCGAACAAGATCATCAACTTGATGGTCAAGTACAACCTCTACAGGTTCAACATCACGGCGCCTATGCCCACGCCCACTCCCACCCCAAAGCCAACCCCCACACCCACACCCACACCCACCCCAAAGCCGACCCCCACACCAAAGCCAACCCCCACACCCACACCAAAGCCAACCCCCACACCCACACCCACACCAAAGCCAACCCCCACACCCACACCCACACCCACACCCACACCCACACCCACACCCAAGCCGACCCCCACACCAAGCGCCACCCCCTCCGCGACCATCACTGCTAGCGCCACACCACCGGCCAAGGCCACAGCGACACCCACACCAGGCTCCCCCCCCTCAGCCACAAACGTGCCCTCGCCCAAGCCGTCCGCGAGTGCGAAGCCTGCGTCCGACCCCGACGAAACACCCTCCACACCGGCGACGACAACCACAGCGATGCCCAATCCACACCCGGATCCCTCACCCACGCCCGCGGTCACAGCGACCTTCTCGCCCGACGTCACACAGACACGCTCCACCAGCACCCCTCCGCAGGCGCTGGCTCCTGTCACGCCCAGGACTCCAGCGCCGGCGACCACGGCCCCGAGCTCGCCGGTTCCGGTGTCGGTGGCCGGCCCGGTTGCTTCGGCCCAACCAGCCGGCACTGTCACCGTCGCATCGTCCCCGTCGACGACCCCCAGCGCGGAATCGACTTCGACACCCACGCACACGGTGACGCCCACGCCGACCCCTGACGCGCCTGAGAAGCGGGATCTCCCGGCCACCGCCTTCGACACACCAGATTCTGGGTCCACCGACTCCACAGGCAGGCTGGCGGCGATGCACTGGACCGCCGCCACAGACGACCTGTTGACGGACCCCGCCAAGGCCACAGCGCTCGCCTCGGGCGCCACCATCGCTATCGTGCTCCTCGGTGGCGCCGTGTCGGCCCTGGGAAGGCTGGTGAGACCCTCCTCATCACAACTGCGACGTCGGGCCGGGTGACCCTCCAACCGGCCTCCGCACGACGCTCGCCCCGACTCGCCGCGCCGCCACAGGAGGTGAGTCAGGCCTTGGCACGTCTATACTGACCCGGGACCAGCGACGCTGGGTCTCATGGCGCCACTACAGCGTCGGGCTGAACAAGGAGAATTGATGGGCTCTGTCGACTTGACGGTAGTTATTCCGGCGCACAATGCAGAAGAGGGCATCTGCAACCTCCTGGATGTTGTGTTGAGCATCTCGGAACTGTCGCTTCAGGTGATCGTAGTCGACGACTGCTCCTCCGATTCGACCGCAGAGATCGTGCGCGATTACGCGACCCGGGACTCGCGAGTCCTGCTGCTCTCCCATGAGACGAACCGGGGGGCCGGAGTGGCCCGCAACACGGGCTTCCCGCACGCCACCGGGACCTTCACCCTCTTCTTCGACGACGACGACGAACTTCACCCAAAGGTCTTGGTTGAGGCGGTGCGTGCCTTGGAGCGCGGTGGCCAGGACCTCGCGTTGCTCAAGTACCGATACCGACGAGCCCACGACGACAGCGACGAGTCGATGACCAACGGCGATGCGGCCATCTGGGCCAGGATCGTCGGCAGCAGGAGTGCCCGCAGAGTCACGCTGGACCTCTTCCCGGAACTGCTGTCGCTGACCAACTACCCCTGGAATCGCGTGATGCGGACCGAGACCTACCGTCAGGTCGGGATCCGTTACGGATCGACCATAGTCAACAATGACATCCTTGGGCATTGGTACTCGCTGCTATTCGCGGGTCAGATCCTGCTGCTCAATGACGTCATCTGCACCCACATCGTGTTGCCAGGAGGGGCGAACCTCACCAACCGCGGCACCCGCGACCGCCTCTCCCTGCTGGAGGCGCTGGATGAGACCTACGACATGCTGAAGAGTCACCCCGGGCTCCTTCGCCGGTACTCGCAGTATTACTGGGAGGGAGCGGAGAGCGTCGTCAGCTGGGCCGGCGGCAGGATTTCCCCCAGCCTGCAGCAGGAGTTCGCGCTCAGGGCGCGGGACCACTTCCTGAGAATCAGCATTCCCGAATACAACGCACTGACGCGTCAGAATCCAGCACTAGCGACCCGTATTACCCGTAGGGCAATCGGATAGGTGGACACCATGCCCCAGCTCTCTGTCATCGTTACCAGCTACAACATCCAGGACTACCTGGGCGCCTGCCTGGACTCGATCCTGAACCAGAGCCTGAGAGATATCGAGATCATCGTCGTCGATGATGGATCATCCGACTCCAGCCCCGACCTCATCCTTGAGTACGCGGCACGCGACGATCGGATCGTGCCGATCATCCGGGGCGAGAGGAGCCCTGGCGGAGTGGCGACGGCGGCGAACGCTGGCCTCGACCTCGCCACCGCCCCATATGTCGGCTTCGCCGACGGAGACGACCTGTACGAGCCAGAGATGTTTGAGCGGCTTCTCACCGCCGCACTGGAGCATGACTCCGACCTCGTCATGTGCAACTACCGACTGTTCTCGGATGACTCACCCGATCGCGAGGCTCCAGCCGACGAGCGTCGCTGGCTCGAACTGATGCGGGATCACTACGAACTGGACGACGACCTGCGCCACACCTTCCTGAGGTTCGTGGCGGTGCCGTGGCGCAAGCTCTACCGCCGCGAGCTTCTCGAGGCCAACGCCATCAGATTCCCCGTCGGCGACTACTTCTTCGAAGACAACCCGTTCCACTGGTTCAGTCTCATCCACGCGAGCTCCATCGCACTGGTTCCCGAAGTCCTCTGTTACCACCGCGTGGCCCGGGCGGGGCAGACGATGGCCACCGCCGACGAACGCGTCCTTCGCATCTTCCAGCACCACGCCACGATCTACTCCTTCCTTGAGGCGCAGGGGAAGCGCGACGAGTTCGCCACGACTCTTCTGGCGTGGGCCATGTCGCAGATGGAGTGGATCAGTCGCAAGGTGCCCCAGAACCTGTACCGGAAGCTCTACGAGGCGCTCGTGGTCATTTTCGACGAGTACACGGAAGAGGACGTCGAGCGCGCGCTCGTGGATGCCAAGAAGGGCCGCCAGACGAGAAACCTGTCCATTGCGCTCTCCCGGCACAACTATGCGCGCTTCGTGGAGGTTCTCAAGAACAAGGACGACCGTCGATACTCACTTCCGGTGAGGTTGATCAACCACCTACGTTACTCCGGTATCAAGCAGACTGCCCAGATGAGCGTCCGTTTCGCGAATCAGCGGTTACGGCGAGGCCCTTCCCTGCCGAACGCCCTCGCCAGCTTTGCGCCTAGACGGGAAAAGGTCACGCACGAGAACCTCATGTTCGCCTTGGCTGCCCTCGAGAACCGCCTTGATCGAATCGAATTGCAGCTTCATCGTCATGAAGATGGCCCCGAAGCATCGGATTCCTAGTGGGTCGTGACCGTCAGCTGCTGAGACGGCTGATCGATGGACGGCGCTGTGCGGCATCTAGAATGCTGATCGGTCGATCATGTTGTCCACTGGTGGCGCCTGCCACGGCCTGGTAACGGGTTCGCCGGAACCTACCGTCTGATGGAATCCATGAACCTTCCCTATGTGAAGCGCCCCAGGTTCGATCCCGCTCCTGTTCAAGTCAAGGCGAGTGAGCGCCAAGAAACTGATGTGCCTCAAGAGTGACCCTCCCCTGCACGCGGCATGCCAGCACGTTTACAGTGTTGAGCATTCGGACGCATCGTCTGTCCGATCTACTAGAAGGGGGAACATCCACACCATGAAACGCGCAATCCGCCGCAGCCTCTCAATGGGCTTAGTCGCAATCCTCGCGGCCACCGCTCTAACCACCGCCCATGCCGCACCCGACGACATTGTCACCATCCCCGACGTCAACCTGAAGGCCTGCATCAACCAGAACCTCGGACAGGCCGACACCGCTGACATCACCGAAGCCGACATGCAGACCCTCGATTCTCTCTACTGCTGGTCGGCGGGCATCACCGACACCACCGGCCTGCACCACGCCACCAACCTCACCGAGCTGAGCCTCGACCTCAACCAGCTCGACAGTATTGACCTGGTCGGCCTCACCAATCTCAGTCTGCTGAGCCTCTCCCACAACCAGCTCACGAACGTCGCCCTCACCGATCTCCCCAACCTCACCGAGTTGTACCTGTACGACAACCAACTCACGAGAATGGACTTGACCGGTCTGTCCACCCTCATCTGGCTGGGCGTATCCGACAATCAGCTAACCGACATCGACTTGACGGATCTGACTACGCTGAGGTTCCTCCGACTGGAACGGAACCGCCTGAGTTCGTTGGATGTGTCGGCCTTGCGGAGCCTGACGAGCCTTTGGATGGCGGACAATGAACTCACTCAGTGGCCGACCGGGGTTGCCTCCCTTCCGGGTTTGACTGAGTTGGGACTGATGCGCAATCAACTCTCAGATGTGCCGGCTGGGCCGTGGACTTCACTGGACGAAATCGGCTTGAGCGAGAATCACATCCGGGACTTCTCCCCGATCCCTGACCTAATCACCTACGCCGCTCTTGAGGGGCAAGTTGTGGAGTTGCCTGGGAGTAGCGCGGGGGTGCCGTTTGTGATTCCGGCGTTGGTGTTGATCGATGGCACGGAGGTCGACGATGTCACCGCACCGGCTGGTTGCAGTTATGACTCAGGTGCTGGGGAGGCGGTGTGCGCGGCTGCGGGCGAGTACACGTTCACGATCGAGGCGGGCGCTACCGATCAGCCGTACAGCGTCGACTACCTGGTGACCGTCACCGATGGCATGGCCTCGCCGTTTACGGATGTTGATCCTGGGGATCCGTTCTTCACGGAGATCCTTTGGATGGCTGAGTCGGGGATCTCCAATGGGTACAGCGATGGGACGTACCGGCCTGCGGACAGTGTTCATCGTGCTGCGATGGCTGCTTTCTTGTATCGCGCTGCGGGGGAGCCGGCGCACACTGCGCCGTCTATGTCGCCGTTTAGTGATGTGAAGTCGGGGGATCCGTTCTACGCGGAGATCTCCTGGATGGCTGAGTCGGGTATCTCCAATGGGTACAGCGATGGGACGTACCGGCCGGCGGACAGTGTTCATCGTGCTGCGATGGCTGCTTTCTTGTATCGCGCTGCGGGGGAGCCGGCCTACACTGCGCCGGCCGTCTCGCCGTTTAGTGATGTGAAGCCGGGGGATCCGTTCTACAGCGAGATTTGCTGGATGGCTGAGTCGGGGATCTCGACCGGGTACACCGATGGGACGTATCGTCCTGCCGATCGCATCCATCGTGCTGCGATGGCGGCCTTCCTTTACCGCCTCACCAACCTGTAACCAGGTGCCCACGTCCACCCCCCAGGTGATGGCCCGGCGACACACACACCACCGGGCCATCACCATCAGGATCATGGATTGAAACTTCTGGCGTATTCCATTCACTCCCACAGGTAGCGTGCCCACAGATCTAGACTTCATACTGACGGGGCTACCTGGCCATTCTGGGCGGGTTGCTGCGTGTGGGTTGAGTGCTCCAGAAGGTTCGCGTAGTCGACAGACATGTCCCATGGCGTGTAGCTCCGCGCGAACTGCGCCGCCGACCTCTGATTACCGGGCCGCCCGCTCAGGCTGATGCGAATGGCCTGAGCTATGGCTCCGGCTCGCTGCTCGGGTGATCCGCCGGAACGAAAGAACGTGATCCAGGGCTGGTCTCCGAACTCCGACACCAAATGGGGCAGGTCTGGAAGCACTACAGGGACGCCATAGGTTGCTGCGAGCATCAGGGAACCGGAGTTGAGCATTTCGCGAAATGGCAAGACCATCACACTGCAGGCCGCGACCCAGTGACCGATGGACTCGTCTGGAACGTGCTCGTGATGGCGAATACTAGGAACCGAGAGTGGAAGGTGCGCGTTGATCTCGGCCCAAGCGTCCTCATGGGTGTTGCCGGCGAGAACCAGGGTGAATCTCTGGCCTTCTGCGGCCAGCGCGTGCGCGGCTGCCAGGAAATCCCCGACTCCCTTGTAGGGCCGGATGGCCCCGACGAATCCCACCACATCATCCCCGTCGGGGATCCGCAGCGCGCGCCGAGCCCGCATTGGGTCAATGTCCTCCGAGTACACACCCAGATAACTTGGATGGGGCAAGTGAAATACCTTGTCGCGCGGCAACTCGTAGCGAGCCACCGTCGCCTCAGGCGTGTGCGAGTTCAGCACTACAATCACGTCGGCCAACTCGCACAAATTCCTGGCAAGTGCAACCTCAAGGTCTACATACCTGGAGTCATGAGCAATCGTATTGTGGACAGTCCAGAGGATTCGTATTCCACGATTCCGCATCCTCGCAACCTCGTGTATGAACGCGCGAACACGTTGATTGAACTCCTCGGCGGAGCCAACATTCTCCGAAAGTGGCCGGGTCCAGTGAAGGTGGAAAACATCGCCATGAGCGAGCAAATCCACACCGCCGAAAAAGTGCTCCGCCTTGTTACCACCCCGAATCTGCCAGCCGCGGGCGCGGGGCTCCAACAGGAGGAGATTGAGGTACGGGTTGGTCTTCCAGTACGGGAAGACGCTCAGTGCTGCCATGGTTCTCCACTCGGGCTGGTCATTCTAAGTCTGTGAGCCAGGGCCACCTGGTAGGGCATCACTTGCGTCTCAACCCCACGAGCGCCCGCTTAACGGCACGCCTCAGCGCCACCTCTGCGGGAAGTCGTCCTCGGAGAACGAGTATGTCCCCGGCAGAGCTGGCGGTAGACCAGAAAAGCCCGCTGCCTCGACGAAGCCGCAACGGCAGGCGCAACAGCCCGAAGCGGTCACGGTATACGGCTGTGACGTTCCACCAACCGATCCTCTCCGAATTGCGGCGAGACCCGACGCTCGCGGATCGACCATTTGCCGAGCCCGCGAACCAGGCCGGCTTGGCCTGGGAGCCGGAGCCGCTCGGCACCTGGCGAAATTCGAGGCGGAGTAGCTGCCTCCTCTCTTCGGTGGTATCCACCTCGATCGTGGCCCCTTGCCATGCGGAGGCCGAGAGGACCGCGGAAGCCAGTTCGTGAGACCCCGCCAGTTCCCGACGCAACTGCAGTGGCCTGCCCTCCAGCACCGCCTCTATGATGCGGGCATCCGAACCCACCGCCACTTCGCGTAGGTCGATCTGTGCATGCAGTTCCCGACTCGCGC
Organism: Tessaracoccus luoxuelianae; assembly: GCF_054483915.1. Taxonomy (NCBI): domain Bacteria; kingdom Bacillati; phylum Actinomycetota; class Actinomycetes; order Propionibacteriales; family Propionibacteriaceae; genus Tessaracoccus; species Tessaracoccus luoxuelianae. The sequence continues at coordinate 3,309,873 of NZ_CM137013.1, forward strand.
TTTGGAACCTCGACAGTTGCTCGCCAGACCATGCCTCTGGATCGGTCAGAAGTGGACGGAGCACCAGGCGCTGATAGCCAACGCGAACGGCGCCGAAGCCAGGAGCCCAAGCGGTAGCGGCGAGCACTTCGAGGACCTGGACCGCCGTGGCCGGTGAACAATCACCGGTCAAGTTCGCCGCGAGGATTGCCCGGGCAGCCTCAAGAAACCCTTCGGCCATGAGCTCAAGGCAAAGACGCTGGCTCCACTCCAACGTCTCGGGCAGGGACTCAGCCAGGACACGCAGCTTCTCGACAGCTTCACGGTCTGGAGTCTTGCCGGACTGGAGTTCCTCCACCAAGGAGTCCCAGGTCTGCGGCCAGTATGCGGACCAGAGCAGCCGCCTAGTAGCGATCGGAGTGCTGGGCTTGATCAGCTGGACGAGGTCCATGATCTTCGTCGCCGGATCCGGGTCAGCCACACTCTGTCCCTTCCTGCTGATGAAACCGACTGCGGGAAAGACGCTGATGCCCTGAGCCGCGAGCAGGCACTGCAGTTGGCTGGTTTCACCCACGCGACCTCCCGCATCGGCGAAGGTCAGCCCATTCTGTTCCCACCAACTCCGCCTCAGCAAACGATTCCAGAGGGGCGGATTGCGCAGTAACTCAAGGCTTTCTGTGGCAGACCAACCCGTGATCGGCTCGCGAATGCCAGGTACCCCAGCGTGCCGCTGCGTGATCTTAAGGTCGAACTCCAGGCGGTCCGCGATCAGCATCGAATCCTCGGACCGGTCGAGCGTAGACGCCATCGCGGCCAGAGCCCGCTGGGGCAAGAGGTCTACTCCGCGCATGAACACCAGGTATCGCCCGCGGGCGCGCTGGGCTCCGACGTTCAAGGCACGCGCCGCACCACGCACCGGGGATCGTGACAGCCTGACACGGGAATCATCGCGAGCAAAGCGCTCAAGGTTGCGCCACGTATCGTCGCTCGACGAGTCATCAACAACGATCAACTCCACGTCGACCGCTTCCTGAGACAGGACGGACTTCACGGCATCGTGACATCGGGCGGCGTTGTCGCGGGTGACCATCACGCACGACACCACCGGACCAGCAGGCGGTTCCGTCTGTGGCACCTCTAGTAGGGACGTGGTTGGTTGGCGAGACCGGCCGAGACGTTGGCCATCGGTAAGGATCCCCAGTTCTCGTCCGGCTTTCTGGAGACTCTCGGGAATGGGAGCTTGCTCGTTCCGTAGCAGCCCGGCCACACACCGGATGGTATCGACGCGTTGTTTCGTCCACGTTGCATAGCTCGCCCGTGCGGCGATCAGCGAGATCGTCGCCACAGCAGCGGCGCGGTTCCGCGAGTGACTCAAGCGCTGAATAGGGCCCGTGCGGCTCAGTGTTTCGAAGTCTAGTATTTTATCGATCAACTCCTGCTCCACCGCTGACGACGACAGCTCACGGACGACACTGATTGAACGGGCAGTCTGGCGAGCCCAGTCCCCCAACGGCCGATCGGACCGCAGATCGGTGGTGATCGAACCTTGCCTCCTGCGATACAGATATGAGACTACGGGAACAACGTCCACCGCAGTGGCCCGACAGAAGAGGGCGGCCGACGCCACCACATCCTCGCAAAGTGTGCCTTGAGCCCAACGAATGTCTTGTTGGATGAGGAACTCGCGCCGAATAACCTTCGTCCATGCAGTGTGATCACGGATCAGTTCAGGCGCGTCACGCACCCGCACGCGCTGGGCTCCATGATCGAACTGAGGCGAGGCGACCGTCCAGTAACGCTTCCTTGAGCCATCAGCGGCGAACTCGTCCGCCTTCGATGTGGCTAGATCAGAACCTGTTGACTCCAGCGAGGAGACCATTGCTGAGTACCCACCTGGCGTGGCGAGATCATCGCTGTCGACAAAAGCCACGTACGGGAGGGCCGCGTGGTCCATCCCGACGTTGCGCGAAGCTCCGAGCCCGAGGTTGACGGCATTGTCGATGACCTGAACACGCGAATCCCACTGTTCAAAGCACTTCGCGATCTCCCCGCTGCGATCCGGCGAGGCATCGTTCACCACGATGATCTGTCCCACCACAGCCTGCGCTACTAGCGATTCAAGGCACGCGCCCAGGTAGTCCTCCACGCCATACACGGGGACGACAACGCTCAGAAGCCCAGGCGGCGACACGTTGCTCATGGGTCCACTCTAATCGAGCCGATCATGTCCGGGACTGAAGTGCCTCTAGCTAACTGAGGTGTCAGTCGGCGAGTGTGGTTGTATCCCCGCTGGCAATAGCATCGAAGACGCGTTGTGTCCTGACGGGGTCCCATTCAAGGGCATTACCGAAGTCGGATCGAATCCAGTCGCCAACAGGGAGCGAGGTTGAGACTCCCTCGCCGCTGGCGATCTGTTGAAGGGTACTGGCCGCGTCGCCCAGCATCGCCCACGTCACGGTATCCGTGCGTTGGACATTGCTGCGTATCGTTCCGGCAAGTGCCGCGTACCGCCACGGCAGCACTGTCGCGGGGCTGGCGAGCTTGTGCGCGACCAGGCCCAGTACTTCGCGCTGCCGGTTGATCCTTCCGAGGTCATCGAGGGCGTCCGTTTGCCGGGTCCTCATGTAGGCCAGCGCAGTTATACCGTCCAAGGTGTGACAACCGATGGACAACTCAAGATGTGTGACTCGGTCTACGAGCGGGGCCTCGAGACAGACGTCAACGCCCCCAACTGCATCAACGATCCCCGTGACGCTGCCGAAGTTGAACATAATCGCTCCGTCAAACCTGATTCCAGTCGCTTCAGAGAGACCCTCGACGAAGTACTCAGGCCGGTTTGGATCAAAGGCGGTGGTGAGACGCTCTTCGCCGGAAAAGCTCATGTCCACCAGCAGGTCACGAGGAACCGACAGCAGGACCGGCGGGCCGACGCGTGGCCGCTGCAGGATCAGGATGGTGTCAGCGCCATCGCCCGACCGCGTGGTACCCATCTCTTCGATCTCTGCATCGCTCAGCATGGCACGACTATCGGTGCCGATAATGAGCAGCGTCAATGTCTGATCCGGCGAAGCTGCGAATCGGGTGCGGTGTTCCCAGGTCTCCATACCGCTGTAGGCCCATAACGGGACCGCGGCCAGGAACAAGGTACCGACTGCGATGAATCCGATCACAGCCGTGGTGATGGCCCGGTGGCGTGTGTGTCGCCGGGCCATCACCTGGGGGGTGGGTGTGGGCACTCTGGTTACAGGTTGGTGAGTCGGTAAAGGAAGGCCGCCATCGCAGCACGATGGATGCGATCGGCAGGACGATACGTCCCATCGGTGTACCCGGTCGAGATCCCAGTCTCAGCCATCCAGCAAATCTCGCTGTAGAACGGATCCCCAGGCTTCACATCACTAAACGGCGAGACGACCGGCGCAGTGTAGGCCGGCTCCCCCGCAGCGCGATACAAGAAAGCGGCCATCGCAGCACGATGAACACTGTCCGCCGGCTTGTACGTCCCATCGCTGTACCCGGTGGAGATCCCCGACTCAGCCATCCAGGAGATCTCGGCGTAGAACGGATCCCCAGGCTTCACATCGCTGAACGGCGACGTAGACGGCGCAGTGTGCGCCGGCTCCCCCGCAGCGCGATACAAGAAAGCAGCCATCGCAGCACGATGGACACTGTCCGCAGGCCGGTACGTCCCATCGCTGTACCCAGTGGAGATCCCCGTCTCAGCCATCCAAAGGATCTCCGTGAAGAACGGATCCCCAGGATCAACATCCGTAAACGGCGAGGCCGTGCCGTCGGTGATGGTCACCAGGTAGTCGACGCTGTACGGCTGATCGGTAGTGCCCGCCTCGATCGTGAACGTGTACTCGCCCGCAGCCGCGCACACCGCCTCCCCAGCACCTGAGTCATAACTGCAACCAGCCGGCGCGGTGACATCGTCGACCTCCGTGCCATCGATCAACACCAACGCCGGAATCACAAACGGCACCCCCGTGCTACTCCCAGGCAACTCCACAACCTGCCCCTCAAGAGCAGCGTAGCTTTGGGTCATCGACTCAGGGATCGGGGAGAAGTCCCGAATATGGTTCCCCCGCAACCCGAGAGCGCTTAGAGATGCCCACGACCCGCCCGCCGCATCCGAGAGCTCGTTGCGCGACAGGTTCAACAGATACAAGGAAGGCAGCGAAGCAACCCCTACCGGCCACTCAGCCAGCTGATTATCCGCCACAATCAGCCTCGACAAGCTCGTCAAGCCCGACACATCCAACGAACCCAACCGGTTCCCCTCCAAGCTCAGGCTACTCAGGTTAGTCAGACCCCTGACATCCACACTGGCGAGCTGATTATTAGAGAGGTCCACGGCGTAGAGAGTGGCCAGGCCGGTCAGATCGATACCCGTGAGCTGATTGCCGTCGAGGGACAGGCTGTCGAGGTTGGCCAGGCCGGTCAGATCGATACCCGTGAGCTGATTGCCGTCGAGGGACAGGCTGTCGAGGTTGGCCAGGCCGGTCAGATCGATACCCGTGAGCTGATTGCCGTCGAGGGACAGGCTGTCGAGGGTGACCAGGCCGGTCAGATCGATACCCGTGAGCTGATTGCCGTCGAGGGACAGGTAGGTGGGGGTGTGCAGGCCGGTCAGATCGATACCCGTGAGCTGATTGCCGTCGAGGGACAGGTGATTGAGCTTGGCCAGGCCGGTCAGATCGATACCCGTGAGCTGATTGCCGTCGAGGGACAGGCTGTCGAGGTTGGCCAGGCCGGTCAGATCGATACCCGTGAGCTGATTGCCGTCCAGGAACAGGTGATTGAGGTTGGCCAGGCCCGTCAGATCGATACCCGTGAGCTGATTGCCGTCGAGGGACAGGTAGCTGAGCTTGTCCAGGCCCGTCAGATCGACACCCGTGAGCTGATTGCCGCCCAGGGACAGGCCGGTGAGGTTAGCCAGGCCCGTCAGATCAATACCCGTGAGCTGATTGCCGCCCAGGAACAGGTAGCTGAGCTTGTCCAGGCCCGTCAGATCAATACCCGCGAGCCGATTGCCGTATACGTCCAGGCCGGTGAGCTTGGTCAGGCCCGTCAGATCGACACTCGTGAGCTGATTGCCCTCAAGCGCTAGCGTGGTGAGGCTGGTGGCGTGTTGCAGGCCCGTGGCGTCGGTGATACCCATCGACCAGCAGTAGAGAGAATCAAGGCTCTGCATGTCGGCTTCGGTGATGTCTGCGGAGTCGGACTGCCCGAGCTGTTGGTTGATACAGGCTCTCAGGTTGGCGTCAGGGATGGTGACAATGTCCTCGGGTGCGGCGTGGGCCGTGGTCAGGCTGACGGCCGCAAGGATAGCAGCCAGCCCCATCGAGAGGCCGCGACGGAATGCGTGTTTCATGGTGTGGATGTTCCCCCTATTGCTAGATCGGACACGACGATGCATCCGAGTATTCAAAACTCTAAACGGTCAGGTATGGGTTAAGGAGGGAGGGTCGAAATAGCAATCAACCCTCTCCGCGACTCTCGAGAAGCCGTCGAATCTCCATCAACAGGTTCTGATCATTGCTCACAGGCGACCAATACATCGTCACACCATGCTGCCTCGCCGCATGCTATGTCTCGGTGAGATGGGGGGTGATGGCCCGGTGGTGTGTGTCGCCGGGCCATCACCTGGGGGGTGGGTGTGGGCACTCTGGTTACAGGTTGGTGAGTCGGTAGAGGAAGGCCGCCATCGCAGCACGATGGATGCGATCGGCAGGACGATACGTCCCATCGGTGTAGCCGGTGGAGATCCCAGTCTCAGCCATCCAGCAAATCTCGCTGTAGAACGGATCCCCAGGCTTCACATCACTAAACGGCGAGACGACCGGCGCAGTGTAGGCCGGCTCCCCCGCAGCCCGGTACAAGAAAGCGGCCATCGCAGCACGATGAACACTGTCCGCCGGCCGGTACGTCCCATCGCTGTACCCCGTGGAGATCCCCGACTCAGCCATCCAGGAGATCTCCGCGTAGAACGGATCCCCAGGCTTCACATCACTGAACGGCGACGTAGACGGCGCAGTGTGCGCCGGTTCCCCCGCAGCCCGGTACAAGAAAGCGGCCATCGCAGCACGGTGAACACTGTCCGCAGGCCGGTACGTCCCATCGCTGTACCCAGTGGAGATCCCCGTCTCAGCCATCCAAAGGATCTCCGTGAAGAACGGATCCCCAGGATCAACATCCGTAAACGGCGAGGCCATGCCGTCGGCGATGGTCACCAGGTAGTCGACGCTGTACGGCTGATCGGTAGCGCCCGCCTCGATCGTGAACGTGTACTCGCCCGCAGCCGCGCACACCGCCTCCCCAGCACCTGAGTCATAACTGCAACCAGCCGGCGCGGTGACATCGTCGACCTCCGTGCCATCGATCAACACCAACGGCGGGATCGCAAACGGTGTCCCCGTGCTGCTCCCAGGCAACTCCACGATCTGCCCCTCAAGAGCGGCGTAGCTTTGGGTCATCGAGTCAGGGATCGGAGAGAAGTCCCGAATATGATTCCCCCGCAACCCGAGAGTGCTTAGGGAAGCCCACGGCCCGCCCGCCACATCTGAGAGCTCATTGCGCGACAGGTTCAAAAGATACAAGGCAGGCAGCGAAGCAACCCCTACCGGCCACTCAGCCAGCTGATTATCCGCCACTATCAGTCTCGACAAGCTCGTCAAGCCTGACACATCCAACGACCCCAACCGGTTCCCCTCCAAGCTCAGGCTACTCAGGTTGGTCAGACCCCTGACATCGACGCTGGCGAGCTGATTATCGGAGAGGTCCACGGCGTAGAGATTGGCCAGGCCGGTCAGATCGGTACCCGTGAGCTGATTGCCGGCAAGGTTCAGGTAAGTGAGGTTGGCCAGGCCCGTCAGATCGATACCCGTGAGCTGATTGTCGCCCAGGTACAGGCTGGTGAGGTTGGCCAGGCCCGTCAGATCGACACCCGTGAGCTGATTGTCGCCCAGGTACAGCCAGTTGAGGTTGGCCAGACCCGTCAGATCGACACCCGTGAGCTGATTGCCGCCCAGGGACAGGCTGGTGAGGTTGGCCAGGCCCGCCAGATCGACACCCGAGAGCTGATTGCCGTCGAGGGACAGGCTGGTGAGGTTGGCCAGGCCCGTCAGATCGACACCCGTGAGCTGATTGTCGCCCAGGTACAGGCTGGTGAGGTTGGCCAGGCCCGCCAGATCGACACCCGAGAGCTGATTGCCGCCCAGGGACAGGCTGGTGAGGTTGGCCAGGCCCGCCAGATCGACACCCGAGAGCTGATTGTCACCCAGGTACAGGCTCGTGAGGTTGGCCAGGCCCGTCAGATCGATACCCGAGAGCTGATTGCTGGCCAGGGACAGGTTGGTGAGGCCGGTGGCGTGTTGCAGGCCTGTGGCGTCGGTGATACCAGACCCACCGCACCACAGATCCTGAAGGGATTGCATGGCGGCTTCGGTGATGTCGGCGGTGTCGGCCTGCCCGAGGTTCTGGTTGATGCAGGCTTTGAGGTTGGCGTCGGGGATGGTGACGATGTCCTCGGGTGCGGCGTGGGCCGTGGTGAGGCTGATGGCCGCGAGGATTGCGGCCAGCCCCATGGAGAGGCCGCGGCGGAATGCGTGTTTCATGGTGTGGATGTTCCCCCTATTGCTAGATCGGACACGACGATGCATCCGAGTATTCAAAACTCTAAACGGTCTGGTATGGGTCGAGAAGGGAGGGCCGATTTAGCAGTATCGACCAGATCGCTGAAATAGAAGTCAGCTCTCTCTGCAGCTTGGCGCCGCCCTCGGATCTCTATCACCAGTTTCTGATCATTGCTTACAGGCGACCAGTACATCGTCACACCATGCTGCCTCGCCGCTTGCTATGTCTCGGTGAAATGGGGGGTGATGGCCCGGTGGTGTGTGTGTCGCCGGGCCATCACCTGGGGGGTGGGTGTGGGCACTCTGGTTACAGGTTGGTGAGGCGGTAAAGGAAGGCCGCCATCGCAGCACGATGGATGCGATCGGCAGGCCGATACGTCCCATCGGGGTAACCAGTGGAGATCCCAGTCTCAGCCATCCAGCAGATCTCGCTGTAGAACGGATCCCCAGGCTTCACATCACTAAACGGCGACGCCGACGGCGCAGTGTAGGCCGGTTTCCCCGCAGCCCGGTACAAGAAAGCGGCCATCGCAGCACGATGGACACTGTCCGCCGGCCGGTACGTCCCATCGCTGTACCCGGTGGAGATCCCCGACTCAGCCATCCAGGAGATCTCGGCGTAGAACGGATCCCCAGGCTTCACATCACTAAACGGCGACGCCGACGGCGCAGTGTAGGCCGGTTCCCCCGCAGCCCTGTACAAGAAAGCGGCCATCGCAGCACGGTGAACACTGTCCGCCGGCCGGTACGTCCCATCGCTGTACCCCGTGGAGACACCCGACTCAGCCATCCAAAGGATCTCCGTGAAGAACGGATCCCCAGGATCAACATCCGCAAACGGCGAGGTGACGAGATTCAGGCTATAGGTCTCTCCCCACGATGCTCTGCTGTTGACGCCATAGATCTTCACGTAGTTCCGACCCGTCGGGAGCGAGATGCTCTGACTCCTGAGCTTGGAACCGTCGTAGTCGGCGCCGTAGACGTCGAAGTCGTAAAGCTCGTTGCCATTCTCATTGAAGACGAAGACGTCGTACATCAGGCCGGTACCGAGCCCTGAGGGGAACGTCAGAGACAGTGTTCCCCGACCAGCTTGCGGGACGTCGAACGCGAAGTAGTCGTTATCGGTCGTGGTCCCCGTCAGTGCGGAGCCGTTCACGGTATCGCCAAGTGGGATGACGTCGGCTGTGGCTGTGGAGTTGTTGAGTTCCGTCTCGACGGAGCCTGGCGTGACGGTGAGTTTCAGACTGTAGGTCTCACCCCATGATGCTCTGCCGTTGTAGCCATAGATCTGCACATAGGTGCGCCCAGCGGGCAGGAAGGTCGACATGTGGGCGAGACCGGTGCCGTCGTGGTCGGCGCCGTAGACGTCGAAGTCGTAAAGCTCGTTGCCATTCTCATTGAAGACGAAGACGTCGTACATCAGGCCGGTACCGAGCCCTGAGGGGAACGTCAGAGACAGTGTTCCCCGACCAGCTTGCGGGACGTCGAACGCGAAGTAGTCGTTATCGGTCGTGGTCCCCGTCAGTGCGGAGCCGTTCACGGTATCGCCAAGTGGGATGACGTCGGCTGTGGCTGTGGAGTTGTTGAGTTCCGTCTCGACGGAGCCTGGCGTGACGGTGAGTTTCAGACTGTAGGTCTCACCCCATGATGCTCTGCCGTTGTAGCCATAGATCTGCACATAGGTGCGCCCAGCGGGCAGGAAGGTCGACATGTGGGCGAGACCGGTGCCGTCGTGGTCGGCGCCGTAGACGTCGAAGTCGTAAAGCTCGTTGCCATTCTCATTGAAGACGAAGACGTCGTACATCAGGCCGGTACCGAGCCCTGAGGGGAACGTCAGAGACAGTGTTCCCCGACCAGCTTGCGGGACGTCGAACGCGAAGTAGTCGTTATCGGTCGTGGTCCCCGTCAGTGCGGAGCCGTTCACGGTATCGCCAAGTGGGATGACGTCGGCTGTCTCCCTTGTGCCGTTTGGCTCAGATTCGCTGACACTAGCGGCATGAGCAGCAGGCGTCGCGAACGTCGACGTGAGTGCGAGAACGAGCACCATCATGGCGAGGCGCGCTGCAGATGGCAGACAACTCCAGGCGCGGGCAGGCATCAGCATCTTTCCCCCAAGTAGCTAGCTAGTGCGGCCGTGCAGTCCGGCACACGACGGACTGTAGTAGAGCCGCGCGGCGTTTGGGGCGAAATCCACCATCAATACACCCTGTGGTGTCGGCGAGAACGCCGGCGACCGTGCGGGCGGACGCATTCACCCCAGACTGGACCGCGGCAACGAGTCGTCGCGGCCCAATCCAGGCCCGTTGTGTCGTGTGGTCTTGGACTCGCGAGGCACGTCCGTCGCGTGCTGGTGAGCGTGGTTGATCGTGGAGGCAACGCTTACATTCCAGTCGATCTCCTGCGTTGCCTCAGCCTGCGCAGGCAGCGCAGCCAGGATGGCGTCCCCGGCACCGGCGCCGCTGAACCCGGCGGGCACGCTTCCACACGGTCTGTCAGGGCCCGAAGGACGCGTGAAGATCGCGCCTAGCCAGGCCTCATCGATGCCGGTGATCGATCCCGTCCGTAACCTGATGATGGTTCGGCGTCTTGTCCGTCCACGCCTGGGATGCTGAGCCGGCAGCAGCGGCTCGATCAACTCCCAGGGGGCATCATCAAGAAGCGCGCAACGAGACACGAGGGCAGCCTGTTCGACTCAACCCCAAGCCTTTGGGGACACGCCCCCAGTGGCGTGTCGACGATCCGTTCGAGGCCGACTACGACCGCGAGTTTGCCGCGACCACAAGAGGATGTCCTGATGGCCATCATCCATGCGGTCAGACATCGCGGCACCTGTCCCCGCGCTGAACGCACCGAATAATGACTCATCTGACCGATCGCTGGGCCTGAGTTCAGAGCCACAGCACATCTCACGGTGCTCCTTGATGGGGCGCACTGGAACCGAAACGACCGCGTACCTCATCAGGCGGCGTAGGATCACCAGGCATGACACTCGTCAGATGGACTCAGCGAGCACGACGTCTTGCCCGACGTGCAGTCGACATCCGGAGAGCTCGAGTCAATGGCGGTCCCGACGTCTTCCTCATGGGAGGCGCCGGAGTCCCCAACTACGGTGACGAACTGATCGTCCAGTCGTGGTTGCATGAGTATCGAGCCGCAGGGGCCAGCCGAGTGACTGTCTCGGGAGCTCGCGTTCCGGCTCTTCGCGGGTTGTTTTCCGAGTACATGCCTTGGGCCCAGTTCAGCGAAGCTGTACGAGTGGAGCGCTTGGCCCGCCAGGGGGGATTCTTTGATTCCCTCGAGGCAGGCTTCCGCTTCCTGATGGATCCGACGAACGATTCGACACAGCTCTCGCAGGAGATCTTGACTGCCGACATCTTCCATCTTCACGGCGGAGGATACCTGAACGAGAAGTGGCCCACGCATGCTTTTCTCGTCGGCCTTGCTTACGCAGCGAAGACTCGCGTGGGATGCCGGACGATCGGAACAGGCCTGGGCTGGGGACCGCTTCCGGACCCTCCACCGGAACGCCTAGCCCTGTTCAAGGACGCAGTGGATGCCTTCGACGTGCTCGAGGTACGGGACCAATGGTCTTATGACTATCTGACTGCATGGACGAGCGATGCATTGATCGTCAACGGGATTGACGACGCGTTCCTCGCACGTGTCGAGGCGACAACACAAAGCGGCTCAGCACTTCACTTATCTTTGCACTCCCGCCGAGATATAGAACAGCTCATTGATCATCTGACTTCCGAGTTCCTAGGGGCCTTCGACCGCCACTATTTCTGGCTCTGCCTGTTTGAGGATGCAAGCGCCTACGGTCGGATCGGCCGGCGCTGGCCGTACATTCAGGTCCTCCCGACACACCAACTGTTGGCACATCCGCCGGCGCACACTCGCAATTTCATGTTGACATCGAGATTCCATCCGCATCTGGTGGGCGCCCGCCTTGGGATGCATGGCGCGTTTATTTCCGATGATGCGTATTACGACGTCAAGCATAGATCCCTAGTCGGCTTGGGCTCGCCTTTCGTGCCCTTCGACCGGATTGAGCGCCTCGCTCAGTGGGCCGCTCAATCACCGAATCCAATCAACGACCGCGCTTTGCGTGAGCGCAAGAGAAAACTCGCGAGCATGGCGCTCAAGGGCCTATTCTGATTCAATAGGCCAATGGCTCGAATCCTAGATCCGTGGATGTTCGCGCCTCATCGTTGAGCCATGGCTACGGTTCTGGTCTATTCGTCAGTGCATTGCGATCCGCTCGTCGTCGGCGAGCTAACCGCGGACCGCGGCCTTCTTGTGGATGGCATGATTCTTCATCATTAACCTCTGCCTTCACAGTGTGGAACTCAGATCAGACGACGCACTGAGGCCTTGGCCCCGGGGGGATCAGCAGATGATCCTCCTCCGAAGCCATGGGCTCAGCGTTGTCCTCAGGTGCGCTTGGGGATCAACTCAACAGTTACCGCCTCAACTCGACGGCTCTGTCCCGTTGTGCCGGCGAGCGCCCCATCATACTTGTACGGCTGCCACCCGACCCCAGAGACGTGCGCCCTGTAGGCGATGGAGTAGCGCCGCGCAAGCTCACCGGTGAGCCTGATCTCGAGCGCCTCCAATCGGAGGCTTCGGCCCACGGTGCCGATGTAGTTCGAGGAGCTCTGCCAGGGCATCCACCCGATGTTCTGCACATGCGCACGGTACTGAATGTCGCCATCAAGGCCTTCCGTATCCACTCGGAGCCTAAACGCCTCCATCCGCTTCGATTGGCCGGTGGTTCCCGCGACATCTCCGTCCTCGACGTCGGACATCCACCCGATGCTCTGCACGTGGGCGCGGTAGATCGTCGACGGGAGTTCAGCAGCCGGTGAGCTCTTCTTAGTGATGCGAAGCTGTAAAGCCTCGATGGGCAACGACCGACCGGTGGTGCCGGCCGAGGTACCGTTCGACACCCATCCAAGCCAACCGAGGCTTCTCACCTTTACGCGATACGTGAGGTCGTAGTTCGCGGCCAGGTCCCCCGTGAATCGCAGCTGGAGACTCTCAATGGTCAAGGAACGCCCGGTGGTTCCCACGAGGGCCCCTGGACCGGCCCACCCGCTCCAGCCGATGTTGCGGATGTGCGCGTTCGCGGCGATTCCGCCGGAGAGCTGCGTATTGGTCACCGTGAAGCGCGCGGCCTCGATGGGAAGGACCCGGGTCGCGGTACCAGCAATCATCGTGTTCGTCACCGCAGGCTGCCAGCCCTCCGACGACACATGCACCGGATACTGTGCAATGGGAAGATCCTCGCCATAGGTTCGGTCAAGGTGGTCGATGCGGCTCCCTACCCAGTTAGCGAGGAAAGCGACCTCCGACTCCCAGGATGAAGAGATGAGGCGCCCTCTGGTACCCAACACAGACTGCTGCCCTAAAACATCATCCCACAGGTCGAAATTCCGCTGGGCGGAGTCCTTGATTTCAGCCTCCCACAGGTCGATATCCGAAAGCGATGCGCGGATGTCGTCCTGCAGTTCATCCTGGTAAATCCGTGACGCAGCTTTGAAGAACTCCGGGTTCCTGAAGAGTTGGGCGAACCAGTCATTCCCCCCACGACGGTAGAACCGAACATTTTGCACATAGTCCGAAGCGGGGTTGCCACCGAGAGCCTCCTCGCGGTAGTTCCCCAGTCCGATGTCGAAGTCCCACACCGGACCGGCGTGGAGAACGTCTCCCGGGCCGTCGCGGTAGAAGTACACGCTGGAAGCCCTGACATCGGGATTCTCAGCCACCTCGACAACGAAGTAGTATTTCAGGAACGACTCAGCGTCAATGAGCGACGCAATCGCCTCCCAGTTCTGATCCTCCGCATAGATCAGTTCTTCGAAATCGTTGATGAGCTGTCTGAAATCGTCCCACTCTGCCTGGAGTTCCGGACTCAAAGGAATGTCGTCATCCAGCACGGCTCCCTTGAGCACGAACAGAGTGCCGGTCTGGTCGGCTGCAAAGTACGTGTCTTCGGCAGTGCCGTAGTTGTTGTCCAGTTCAGCCAAGATCCCGCCGTTGGTCTGGAGCTCGACGCGATTCGTCCCCACCTCAGTCTTCTCGCTGAGCAGGTAGTTTCCGAGGTACTCACCTTCCACGACCAGATCGACAAAGCGCGTCTCCGGCGAGTATGCAAGGCCGAAGTCAGCAGCCAAGTCGTAGGCCAGTCTATTGCGCAACAGCGAAGGGTCTGCGTGGTTCGCGAGGAGAACCCAAGTACGGTGGGATGGCATACCCAAGACGGTTTGAGCGGTCTTGAACTTGATCTGGTAGGGCTTCTTGTCGAGAGTCCAGGTGAAGTTGCCACGGCCCTCAAACACGCCAGGCAAGGCCGTCAGGTCGTTCGCGGCGTCTGATGGATCCACCAGATCGACCAAGGAAGCGACTTCGTTGTCCTTGTCGGCATGAACGAAGTCCAGGGTGTTTCGGGTTTCCTCCGCATCGGCCAGATCGATGAACATGGTTGGAAGGTCAGAGACTGCCATGAGTGCCGGGTCGGCAGCTGCCGTCAGCGCCGGCTCGACTGACGAAGATGCGCTCGACTCCCCCTCGGCTGGTTCAGGGCTGCCTGGCTCCTCCGATTCCGCCACTGGATCGGTCGACTGGGGAACAACGGGGTCCGTGGACGTGGTGGCAGCCGGTTCCGACGACGTTGTCGGTGCTGGCTCCTCCTCGGCCTGCGGCGTGCCGGCGCTCTCCAGGGTCTCACCGACGGCGGGCTCTGAACTCGCTTCGACCGATGTCGATTCTGTGGTGCCCGGCGACGATGAGGTGATTGAGGTCGGCGGCTCGGGAACGGCCGAGTCTGCCAGTGATAGGGGTGCTCCAGAAGCTATGACCGCCACACCACTCAGGAGCGAGAGAAACGTGGAGACGCTGCGCTGCATGGGGGCATCATGCCCCACTACTAGCTCGGCGCGGTTGGAATAGGAGCAAATACGCGGCCCTCAGTTTCAGGGCTCAGGCTGTAATGGTCCACCACAAGTCGCACGACCGTTTCAAGTGCAGCGCAATCCCGACGACTTGGAGGAGAAACCAGGGGCAGCCGAGTGGGTGTACTGGAAGCGGCCGCCCACCCGTACGTGCGTGGGCGGCTCAGCGACTACATCGGTTGGACGTAGAACGGCTTGAGAGCTTGCCCGGCGTCGAGCGCCTCGATCATCTCGTCGGCCGCCGTCAGCGCCTCCGCGATGGTGACATCCATATCGAGGTAACGGTACGTGCCCAGCCTACCGACGAAGGTGACGTCCTTGGCCTCCCCAGCGCGCTCGAGGTATTCACGAAGGAGTCCCTTGTCCTCGGTCAGACGGATCGGGTAGTACGGGATGTCGTCCGGCCCACACGGGCGGCTGAACTCCCGGAACGCAACCGACTTGTCGTGCTCCTCCCACGGCGCGAAGTGTTTGTGCTCCGCGATTCGGGTGAAGGGCACCTCGTAGTCCCCGTAGTTCATGACCGAGCATCCCTGGAAGTCACCCTCGGCGCGGATCTCCTCGAAGTCGAGGGTCCGGTACCCAAGCCGCCCCCCGTCGTATCCGAACCATGCGTCCAAGGGACCGGTCCAGATCGAGTGGTCGAACTCGGCCCGCTTCTCCGGCGAGTACGGCGTGCTGAGATGGACCTCGATGCCGGGGTGGTCGAGGATGGCCTCAACGATTGCCGTGTAGCCGTGGCGCGGCATTGCCTGGTGCGGGTGGTTGAAGTACGAGTCCTCGTACGAGAACCGCACCGGCAACCGCTTGAGGATCGAGGCGGGAAGCTGAGTGGGCTCCATGCCCCATTGCTTGCGGGTGTAGCCGTAGAAGAAGGCCTCGTAGATCCTCCGGCCCACAAACTTCAGCGCCTGTTCCTCGAAGTTCGCTGGCTCGCCGATCGTTTGGTCGGACTGGGCCAGGATGAACTCACGGGCCTCATCGGGGCTCATCGCCGTCTCGAAGAGCTGGTTGATCGTCAGGAGGTTAACGGGAAGCAGATAGACCTTGCCACCGACGGTGGTCCGGACGCGGTGGTTGAAGGGCACCATCTCGCCGAACCTGTTGATGTACTCCCAGACGCGCTCGTTGCCGGTGTGGAAGATGTGGGGCCCGTATCGGTGGATGAGGACGCCCGTGTCCTCGTCCCGCTCGGTGTGGCAGTTCCCCGCTACGTGGTTGCGCTGTTCGAAGACCGCGACCCGGTGGCCCTGCTCAGCGAGCCGACGGGCTATGACGGCCCCCGAAAACCCTGCTCCAGCGATACCGATCTGCATCCACGTCTCCTTCGTGCGGTGGTACGTCAGGACCACCCTACACAGAGTTCCTTCTGGGCCACCCCGAATTGGAGCCGTGTCAACTCGCGCCTCCGCCTAGACTGAGGCCGGTGAACAGAGAAGAGTCGTCGCGCCCCCGGTGGAGCGTGGTCATCCCGGCACACAATTGCGCGGGCTACCTGGAGCCTTGCCTGGAGAGCGTGATGGGGCAACTCGGGCAACGCTCGGACGCCGAGATCATCGTCGTCGACGACGGGTCGTCGGACCATCCCGAGGACGTCGTGGCCCGGGTCGGAGGTGACCGCGTCACGATTGTGCGCAACGAGCGGGCGCTGGGTGCAGTTCCCAACTTCAACCACTGCCTCTCGCTCGCTCAAGGTGACCTGATCCACCTCCTCCATGGCGACGATCTCGTGCTCCCAGGGTTCTACGCCGCTATGGACGCGGCCTTTGAGACCCCCGGCGTCGCCGCCGCATTCTGCCGCACCCAGCACATCGACGCGGACGGCGCCCCGCTGGCGCTCACGCGCAGCTACGTACCCGGTGGAGGGGTGTGGCCCGACGCGCTGGAGACGATGGCGAGCGCCAACCGTGTAGCTGCCCCATCTATCGTCATCTCGGCTGAGACCTATGCGGCAGTCGGCACATTCGACCCATCGCTCCCGCATGCCGCGGACTGGGACATGTGGGCCCGGGCAGCCACACACGGTCGGGTGTACTTCATCGACCGCGTCCTCGCCCAATACCGTGTCCACGGTGCCAACGACACCAGCAAGCGGCTCCAGACAGGAGCCAACATGTCCGAGCGCTACGCGGCGCTCGAACACGTGCTGACATACGTCCCTGAGGCGGGACGGCCGCGGCTCAGACGCCGAGCCGCAGCGCTTGGCTCGGTCTACGCGCTCCGGCAGGCGCGGCGCCGGCTCTTCGCAGGCGATGTGCGCACCGCCGGCGTCCAGGCGTCGTGGGTTGCGCGGTCGCTGTGGCGCGCCGTTCGAGGAGCCGCGTGAGCCCGCAGATCGGGGTCGTTCTCCTGAGCATGGGCAACCGCCCTGAGGAACTCGCACGTTCCCTCGCAGCACTGGAGCGCCAGACCGGCGTCGATATGGACGTCTTGCTCGTGGGGAACGGCTGGGTGCCCGAGGGCGTCCCGTCCTGGGTTCGCACCCACCATTCGCCAGAGAACATCGGCTGCCCCGCCGGGCGCAATCTAGGGGCCTCGCTCGTCGACGGAGAGTACATCCTCTTCTACGACGACGACGGCGAGTTGGCCTCTCCGGACGTCGTGCAACGGATGGCCGCAGTTTTGGAGGCCCAGCCGGACGTGGCTGTGGTGCAGCCGAGGGGCGTCGATCCTACGGGCCGACCCAGCCCCCGCCGCTGGTCTCCCTGGCTACGTCCTTCGGCAGCCGCACGCGGCGGTGATGCGGTGGTGTTCTGGGAGGCGATGGCGATGATCCGGCGAAGCGCCTTCGAAGAGGCCGGCGGCTGGGCGGGCGAGTTCTTCTTCGGGCACGAGGGTGTGGACCTGGCCATGAGGCTGCTCGACCGCGGCTGGCGTATCAGGTACGAACCGACGCTGGTGGTCTACCATCCGGCCACACCCCCGTCGAGGCACGGGCACTTCTTCTTCACCACCGCACGCAATCGAGCATGGGTGGCGCGCCGCAACCTGCCCGCCCTGCTGATCCCGCTCTACCTGGGGGTCTGGGCGGCGGCCACTGTGGTGCGGGTCCGGCGCGTCGAGTTTCTGAAGGTGTGGCTCCGGGGCCTGAGGGATGGCCTCACCTCGGAACTGCCGGGCGAACGACACCCCATCTCGTGGGGGACCGTCTGGCACATGACGAGGCTCGGACGACCGCCGCTCTGGTGAGGCACCTGGCCTAGGGGCGGCCCCGAGCTGCCGGCTGTCAGGACCGCCACGCCTCGTAGGCTTTCACCACTTCGTCTGTGGGACCGTCCATTTCCAGGACGCCCTTGTTGAGCCAGATCGTCCGTTTGCAGGTGCTGCGGATGGACCCCATCGAGTGGGAGACGAGGAAGATGGTCCCCGCCTCTTTGGCCAGCTCCCGGATGCGAGCCTCAGAGCGTTGGCGGAACTTCTTGTCCCCGACCGCAAGCGCCTCGTCGATGATCAGGATGTCGTGGCTGCGCGCCGCGGCAATGGAGAACTTGAGCCGCGCTTCCATACCCGAGGAGTAGGTGCGCATGGGCAGGTCGATGGAGTCTCCGAGGTCGGCGAACTCTGCGATGTGGTCACTCAGCTCGGCGACCTCCTCGCGACTGAAACCCATTGCCAGCCCGCCCAGAATGATGTTTCGTGATCCGGACAGGTTCGGGAGCAGCGCAGCCCCCACGCCGAGAAGGCTGGGACGAGAGCGCGCGTACACGGCACCTCCGGAGGGCGGTGTGAGCCCGGTCAACGCCCGCATCAGTGTCGACTTGCCTGAACCGTTCGAGCCGATGACGCCGATGGACTCGTTCTCGTAGGCGACGAAGGACACGCCCTTGAGCGCGTGCACCTCACGGATGCCCCGGGTTAGGTTCAGCACGCCGCTGCGCGCGTTGCCAGCCGCCTTGCCTGATGCGAACACGCGGTACTTGACGTGGAGGTCGTCGACGACGACGACCGGCACGGGCCCGTTCGGGGGGACCGGAAGCTCAGTCTCGGCCATATCGCTCCTCCGCCTGCCAGAAGAACAGCGCACCGCCGACGAAGGTCAGAAGGGAACTGGCGGTCAGCAGCCACCAGTAACGCATGGGATACATCTCGGCCCCGATCAGGTGGTGCCGGGCCATCTCAAGCACCTGATAGAGGGGGAAGTAGTCATACAGCACGAGCACGCCGGGGTGGTCCTTGAGGATCGTGCTCACCCCGAAGAGGACCCCCGAGGTGTAGAACATGATGCGGCTGACGAACGGGAGCAGCTGGGTGAGATCTGACACGTGCACCGTCAACCGGGCGGTGATGAACGCCACGCCCGTGTTGAAGAGGGTGAAGAGCGCTATGAGCGGAATCACTGCAAACCAACTCAGGCTTGGCGCGTGCCCGAGGAGGACGAGCATCAGAAGCATCACGACCACCATGACGAAGAACTGCAGCAACCGCTCGACGGCCAACGCCAGCGGCAGGGTCATCCGCGGAAAAGACAATGACTGGACCAGGCTCCTGTTGTTGCTGATGGCCTTGGAGCCGTCATTGAAGCAGCCTTGGAAGAACTCGAAGAAGAAGACACCGATCACGACGAACGCTGGGAAGTCGTCAGGACGGTTTCCACCCTGCAGCAGCCCGAAGATCACGCCGTAGATGCCGGCGTTGATTAGCGGCCGCAGGACGATCCACGCCATGCCGAGCCGATTGGCCTCTACCCCCGCCCGCATGCGGTACCGGGCCATGGTGCCGATGAAGTGGCGCCGACGCCACACCTCGGCCACGTAGGCGCCGAAATGGGGTCGCGCCCCGACACGGGGCAGGTCCCACGCCTCGGCCACAGGTGCCAATGCCACAGCGCGCGCCTTTCGTCAGCGGTCTCAGAACTAGAGCAGTGTACTCGCCGCGCCCGTGTACCCATGCGTCGGACGAGGTTCGTAGAGACGCGCCTTCGCGGCAGAGGGGCGAAGGGGCCCCGTGGTAACGTCGGCGCGGGTGTAGCGCCCGTCGACGAAAGGGGTGGAGTAGTGAGGATCTGTGTCGCAGGACTCGGCTATGTCGGACTCGCCAGCGCAACCCTGCTGGCGCAGCAACACGAAGTGGTGGCCCTGGACATCAACGAGGGGCGCGTCGCGGACGTGAACGACCGGCGCAGCCCGATCGCAGACGCCGAGATCGAACGCTTCTTCGCTGAGGAAGAACTCAACCTCCGCGCCACCACAGACCCCAGGGACGCGTTCCCGACGTCCCGGTTTATCGTCATCGCCACTCCCACGAACTACGACCCCACCCAGAACGAATTCGACACGTCCTCGATCGAGAGCGTCCTCGACCAGATCGAGGCCCTTGCCCCCGACTCGACGGTGGTCATCAAGTCCACGGTTCCGGTGGGCTACACGGCGCGTGTTCGCCAGCGCTATGAGGGCCTGCGGATCCTGTTCTCGCCCGAGTTCCTGCGAGAGGGGCGCGCACTCCACGACAACCTCCACCCCTCCCGCATCGTGGTGAGTGACCCCGGGGAAGAGGCCGAGGAGTTCGCCCGCGCACTCCAGGAGGCGGCGCACGGGCCGGCCCCCGTCCTCATCACGCACTCCACCGAGGCCGAGGCCATCAAGCTGTTCGCGAACACCTTCCTGGCTCTGCGCGTCGCGTACTTCAACGAGCTCGACAGCTTCGCGATGCAGCATGCGCTGGACACCCGGATGCTCCTTGAGGGCGTCTGCATGGACCCACGGATCGGCAGCTTCTACAACAATCCCAGCTTTGGCTACGGCGGCTACTGCCTCCCCAAGGACAGCCAGCAGCTGCTCGCCAACTACCGCGATGTGCCACAGAACCTCATCCGCGCGGTCGTCGACTCCAACCAGACGCGCCAGGATGTCATCGCCGCGGACATCCTCGCCAGGAACCCGCAGGTGGTCGGCGTCCACCGCCTCACGATGAAGACGGACTCGGACAACATCCGGGAGTCGTCAGTCCAAGGCGTCATCAAGCGGCTCCGGGCTGAGGGTGCCACCGTGATCATCTACGAGCCCATGATCGCGGCACCCACCTACGCTCACTGCGAGGTCACGCACGATCTGGCCGACTTCAAGAACCGCGCCGATCTCATCATCGCGAATCGTTGGTCCGATGAGCTCGACGACGTGGCCGACCGCGTCTACTCCCGCGACGTCTTCCACGCCAACTGACCTGCCGCTCTCCGGCGTGGCCACCTGGCTTCTGACGCTAGGCTGGCCCTGATTTCACAGGACGAGAGGCGCGGGCCGCTGTTCGCGGCTCGCCGTAGGAGGGGAAGACGATGAAGGGCATCATCCTGGCGGGGGGATCCGGTACCCGGCTGCATCCGATCACCCTCGGGACGTCGAAGCAACTGCTTCCGGTCTACGACAAGCCGATGGTCTACTACCCGTTGTCCACCCTCATGCTGGCAGGCATCCGCGACGTCCTCGTCATCACGACGCCGCACGACGCCCCGGCGTTCGAACGGCTACTCGGGGACGGTTCGCAGTTCGGGATCTCCATCACCCATGCTCAGCAGCCGTCCCCCAACGGCCTGGCGCAGGCCTTCGTGATCGGCGCCGACTTCATCGGCGCGGACAAGGTGGCATTGGTACTGGGCGACAACCTTCTGTACGGGCCGGGGCTTGGCACTCGCCTCTCGCGCTTCACCGACGTCGACGGTGCCGCGGTTTTCGCATACCGGGTGAACAACCCACAGGACTATGGCGTCGTCGAGTTCGACGCGGACGGCCGCGTGTTGTCGTTGGAGGAGAAGCCAGCCAAGCCGCGCAGCTCCTACGCGATCCCCGGGCTCTACTTCTACGACAACGACGTGGTGAGCATCGCGGCCGGGCTGAAGCCCAGCGCACGCGGCGAGTTCGAGATCACCGACGTCAACCGCGAGTACTTCCAGCGCGGCACTCTCCGCGTGCAGGTCCTTCCGCGTGGGACGGCCTGGCTGGACACAGGAAACTTCGATCAGCTCTCGGACGCCACCGAATACGTGCGAACCGTCGAGAAGCGGACTGGGCTCAACATCGGAGTTCCCGAGGAGGTGGCCTGGCGCCGGGGCTTCCTCTCGAATGAGGATCTCGCCGCCCGAGCGGAGCCTCTGATGAAATCCGGGTACGGGGCGTACCTTCTCGGACTACTTGAACAGGAGCGCTGATGGCGCATCTCCTCGTCACCGGAGGGGCAGGCTTCATCGGCTCCAACTTCGTCCACCACGTCGTCAACACCACCGCCCACTCCGTGACGGTCCTGGACGCGCTCACCTACGCCGGAAACCTGAGGTCGCTCGACGGGATCCCCGCTGACCGCTTGGCTTTCGTGCACGGGTCCATCGACGATCCGGAGCTCGTCGACGGCCTCGTCGCGGCGGCAGACGCGGTGGTCCACTACGCCGCGGAGTCACACAACGACAACTCGCTGAGCAACCCCGCACCCTTCGTGCAGACCAACATCGTCGGCACCTTCACCCTGCTCGAGGCTGTGCGACGACACCGCGTGCGGTATCACCACATCTCGACAGACGAGGTCTACGGTGACCTCGAGCTCGACGATCCCGCGAAGTTCACCGAGTCGACGCCCTACCGGCCTTCGTCGCCGTACTCCTCGACGAAGGCCTCAAGCGACCTGCTGGTGCGCGCATGGGTCCGCTCGTTCGGCGTCGAGGCCACCATCTCGAACTGCTCGAACAACTACGGCCCCTACCAGCACATCGAGAAGTTCATCCCGCGGCAGATCACGAACCTGCTGCGCGGCGTGCGGCCACGCCTCTACGGGTCCGGCACCAACGTCCGCGACTGGATCCACGCCGAGGACCACTCGGCCGCGGTTCTGCGGATCCTCGACGCGGGCCAGATCGGCGAGACCTATCTCATCGGCGCCGACGGCGAGATGAGCAACCTCGATGTGGTCCGCCTACTGCTCCGCCTCATGGACCGCGCGGAGGACGATTTCGACCACGTCGCGGACCGCCCCGGGCACGACATGAGGTACGCGATCGACGCCACCAAACTGCGCACTGAGCTCGGCTGGGAGCCACGCTTCGGTGACCTCGAGGCAGGCTTGCGCGACACAGTGGACTGGTACCGCGATCATGAGGACTGGTGGGCTCCGGCGAAGGACGCGACCGAGGCCGCCTACGC
The DNA here is from genome assembly GCF_054483915.1 of Tessaracoccus luoxuelianae. Classification (NCBI taxonomy): domain Bacteria; kingdom Bacillati; phylum Actinomycetota; class Actinomycetes; order Propionibacteriales; family Propionibacteriaceae; genus Tessaracoccus; species Tessaracoccus luoxuelianae. Next base: position 3,332,559 of record NZ_CM137013.1, read on the forward strand.
GGCGAAGGGACAGTGATCATGGCGGCGGACGGCGCGAACAAGCTCGGCCGGACCACGACGGCGATCCCCGGCCTTTCATTGTGGAACATCCCCCTCCACGGGGACAGTCGGGGTTGGTTCAAGGAGAGCTGGCAGCGCGCGAAGATGACCGAGTTGGGGCTTCCCGACTTTGGGCCCGTCCAGAACAACGTGTCGTTCAACGCTTCGGTCGGCACGACCCGGGGCATCCACGCGGAGCCATGGGACAAGTGGATCTCCCTCGCCACTGGCCGGATCTTCGGCGCATGGGTCGACCTGCGGGAGGGGCCGGGCTTCGGCACCGTCGTCACGGCGGTTCTGGACCCGGGGACAGCGGTGTTCGTGCCGCGAGGCGTCGGCAACGCGTTCCAGACGCTCGAGCCCGACACCGCGTACAGCTACCTCGTCAACGACCACTGGTCCTCCGACGCCGAGTACTGCTTCCTCAACCTCGCGGACGAGACCGTGGCCATCGCCTGGCCCATCCCGCTGGACCAGGCGGAGATGTCCGCTAAGGACCGCGCTCACCCTCGCCTGGCAGACGTGACCCCGGTGCCGCCGCCACGCACACTCATCGTCGGCGCGCAGGGCCAGCTCGGTCGTGCGCTCGCCAAAGCTCTCGAGGGTCACGGCCACGTCGTCCTCGTGGACCGCGACGAGCTGGACATCTCCTCGCCTGCGGCGATCCAGGCATGGCCCTGGCGTGACTACGACCTGGTGATCAACGCGGCTGCCTACACCGCAGTCGACGTGGCCGAGGGCCCCGAGGGCCGCGCCACGGCCTGGGCCATCAACGCTCTCGGCCCCAAGGGACTGGCCCAAGCTGCGGCGGAACACGGCATCACGCTGGTCCACGTTTCCACCGACTACGTGTTCGACGGCACATCCACCCGCCCGTATCTCGAGGACGACCACTTCGCGCCTCTCGGCGTCTACGGCCAGAGCAAGGCCGCGGGAGACCTGGTGGTCGGCACCGCGCCGCGGCACTACGTGGTCAGGACCAGCTGGGTGATCGGCGAGGGTCGTAACTTCGTGACCACCATGGCAGGCCTTGCCGCGCGCGGTGTCGCACCGTCGGTGGTGGACGACCAGATCGGGCGGCTCACATTCACCGAGGATCTCGCCGCCGGGATCCTCCACCTCGTAAGGTCGGGGGCCCCTTACGGCACCTACAATCTCACCGGCGGAGGCGAGCCGGCGTCCTGGGCGGAGGTGGCGCGGGCGGTATTCGAATTGGAGGGCCACGACCCGCTCCGGGTGACGGACGTGTCGACGGCCGAGTACGAAGCGGGACTCGGGCGCATCTCCGCACCCCGCCCCGCGCACAGTGTCCTGGACCTCGCCCGGATCGAGGCGGCGGGATTCACGCCGCCTGGGTGGCGTGAGTCGCTGGCCCGCTATCTTGCCGAGCAGCGGGACCACTCCGAGAACTGATCACCCCTTCAGGCGGGAGCGCAGTCGCCTGTACAACGATCGCTGCTGGGGTGCCGCTGCGGTCCGGGCCGCCGCTGGCTCTGCCTTGGGCTTAGGTTCGGCTGCCGCTGGACCGGGGTCGACTGCCTGCACGGGGCGTTCGCGCCGGGTGGCGGTGACCGCCGCGACCGCTGAAGCGATGTCTGCTGTCGGGTGCAGCGCCGAAGAGATCTCATCCGAAGGCGCGCGGACCTCGTCCGGGGATGGTCCGAGCAACGACATCGGTTCCCCGCGGGGGCTGTACCACAGCAGCGCAGCCGCAGGCTGGTCATCACCGGTGACGACCGTGCGCGCGTCAATGCCCGGGAAACTGTCCATCACCCTGGCCGCAGCCTTCCACACGCCTGCAAGGCCGTCGTTGGACGAGCCGACGAGCAGCCAGACCACGTTGGGCCCCCCCGCACCGACGCCCGCGTGCATGGCACCCAGAGCTGCCTCCGGGTCTGTGCTGTCGATGATGATCACGTCGTACGGCGTCGCATCCGGGAACGCCGAGAAGTAGAGCGCCGCCGGCATCTCGAAGATGGAGGCCGTCCGGAGCTCCGGCAGCCGTGGATCGACCTCAAGCGCCTCGCTGACGACCGTGACTCTCTTCGCACCGGTGCCCGCGAGGGGCCTTGCGTCGGCTACGCCGAGGGCCAGGACATGCTCAATCGTCGAATCTGCTTTGCGCAGCGCAGTGAACAACGAAGCGGCCAGCAAGGCCGAGGCTGTGGGATCAGGCGGGGTCTCGATCGGTACGTCGAGCAGGTCGAGCGTCTCGGCGGCACCCTCCGACACCTTGGTGACGTAGCGGCCCCGCGCCTGGAGGACCCGTTCGCACTTGAGGGTGGTGAAACGCTGGTTGACCCCACAGGCTTCGCCGACCGTGCGCATGTTGCGATGTTCAGTACCGAGCCTGCGGACGATCTCGAACCGCTTGGTGGAGATGTCGTCGAGAAGCATCAGAAGGTGGAACGCCGATCCCTCTTCGCCGGCGATCACCGATGCGCGCGCCATCTGGTCGAGCTGCTCGCGCAGCGTCTGCCGCTCGGGGAATCGGATGTCCCAGCCGGCGCGGGTGAGCCGCCGCTCGATGGCCGGTGCGTTGAGGTCGCGGACCGCCGTGCCGATCCCGCTCCGGGAGAGCCACAGACGGGATTCGGGGTCCTGCTCAGGCCCGTGGTAGCTCGCCAGGAACGCGGCGTGGTCCGGATGGAACTGATCGTCGTAGCGGTATCCAATATCTGGCATGTGGAGCTCACCGACGCTGGCCGGGCGGGTCACGATGGCCACCGGGTTCGTCACACCCAGGATGTCGAGCATCTCTCGCTGCCACCCCAGAAGCTCCGAATGCTGCGTCCAGTCCTTCGGCAACCGCGGGTCCGTGTTCGCGGACCCGCCGTCCGCCCCCTTGTACCAGTTGCGGGCGCCGGCCCAGACGAGGGGCAACTCGGGCTGCTGTTGCGCGTACCAGAGCCTGGCGATGCTCTCCAGGAGGAAGTGCCCAAAATGGAAGTACAGGACGCCGCAGTAGATGGCCTCGGGGAAAACTGCGGGCTCCTGCTCGTCATACAGGTCGCGCGGAACCTCGGCGCCGATCTCACCTGACCGCCTGTCCAGCCCGGAGTCCGGCAGATACGTGCCCTTCGAGTCGAACACACCCATGAGCAACTGGTTGGGGCGATCCGGTTGCCGCATCGTCGGATAGACAGTGGCGTCGGCCACGGTCCGGGACGACAAAGGGCGGTTCAGGTTGATCATCCGTGCACTCTCCATGGGGCGCGGCCGGCTTCGCCCCGGCTCACCCCGAGCATACCGGGGGCCAGGCCTGCCACGCGCGCTGCTAGGCCGGTCCGAGGGCGCGTCGTCGGCAACCGGGCGAGGGGCCGGGGTTGGTCAGGCCAGGGAGTTCAACCCGGACCACGTCCCGCCCGCAGGGTGCGTAACCGTCACTCTGGCGTTGAGGCTGCCGGTGCCGTTCCCGGGATAGAGATACAGCACCCCGTTGCTCTTCTGTCGGGCCACGAGGTCCGGGATCCGGTCGCCATTCAGGTCATTGACGCCCTCGATCCTGTCCATCACGCCCCAGCCGGTGCCGATCCGGCTGCGCGCGAGCAGCGACCCGCTCCCGTTACCGGGGTAGAACCAGAGGTAGCCGGTGCTCCTCTCCCGTGCGAGCAGGTCGGGATTCCCGTCGGAGTTGAAATCACCCGTGGAGATGAGCAGGTCCATGACGTTCCACCCGGTGCCGATTCGCTGCCGGGAGTAGGTGTCACCCTTGTAGAGCCACAACTCTCCCGTCGACTTCTGGACCGAGACGAAGTCGGTCCTGCCGTCCCCATTGAAATCCCCTACGCCGGCAATGTCGCCCATGCCGTTCCAGCCCGTTCCGATCTTCTTGCGGGTGGATGCGCCATAGGCGTACCCGAGGTACAGATAGAGGGTGCCGGTTGACGACTCCCGAGCGACGAAATCGCTGCGACCGTCGCCGTTGGCGTCCCCGATCACCTCGAGGAGGTTCATCACATTCCACCCTGTGCCAATCTGTTGCCGGGTGAACTGCCCCCGCTCGTTACCGGAGTAGCGCCATAGCTTCCCGTCGGAGCTGCGCGCCAGGAGGTCGTTCCTCCAGTCGCCGTTCAGATCGTTCAGGAAGCTGGTTCGGGGCGGGAGCGGCTTGCCGAACGACGTGAACTGGTAGGTGCCGCAGGTGCGGTTGTAGTCCCGGGTGTCGTCGTACCACTGCGAGATGAAGACCCGTCCGCGCGAGAAGCTCGTCTGCGTGCACCGGTCGAGAGCCTCGGTGGGGTAGTCCAGGCGGCCGGCCGTGGCCCAGACAGGCACGTTCGGCAGCTGCCAGGAGCCGACGATCTCGTTCCACCCGTTGGTGTAGGAATACAGGCCGTAGCTGAAGCCGGAGTCGGCGAGGCCGCGCATGAACCCCTCGACGACAGCGCGGTTCAGTGCCCGCTTCGCCGATGTGCCGGATGGCCAGGGCTGCTTGGGCCGTGGTTCCACGTCGATCCACACCACTGGCGGTCTCCACCCGACAGAGGACAGGTAGGCCACGGAATGTTTGGCCTCGGCGTAGCCCACGTTACTCAGCCGCGCGGCGAGGGTGGTCGTCCGCCAGGGTCCAGCACCGCCGTACTGGGCGAGCTGGGCGGAGGTCGGATAGGTGGCCATGCCGTAGGCGTGCGCCGCCTTGGACCGGGACCTCACCCACTGGACCTGGCTGGCGAGACACGGGTTCTTTGTGAATGCCAACCCTTTGGTGAGTCCGATGATGAGGAACTGTGTGCTCGACGGGGGCATCGGGAGACCGTAGCCGTCGGGCGCCGGGCACTGAGGCCACGAGACATCGTGGCCAAACAGGTCAGCTGCCTGCGCTGATGGAACTGGAGCCGCACCGAAGAGGATCAGAGCGACGATGACCAGACGCGACGCGATCGCCTTGACCGACAGTCGATTGCGGGTACCCATGGCACACCACCATTCATGCTTCTCAGGCCAGTGTCACCCCGCGCGACGGTGAAGCACCAGCCCTGGATTCAGCCGCTGCGGAACCAGCGACCGTCCGGCTCAGAGCGTTGTCAGCTACAAGCACCCGGATCACCGCATCCACAAATGTTGCGTCACGCAACTGCCGAACAAGGAGCGGAGCACGCCGACCCTGCCACGCGCCGACGATTCCCAGGCCGGACGCTTCCGAGGCGCCAGGCATGCATCATCTACAGTGACCCCGTGTCCAAAGTCTTGACTTCCCTCCCCGTCGGCGAGCGCGTCGGCATCGCTTTCTCCGGGGGCCTCGATACCTCCGTCGCCGTCGCGTGGATGCGCGAGGCCGGAGCCGTGCCCTGCACCTACACCGCCGACATCGGCCAGTACGACGAGCCTGACATCGATTCGGTGCCGGGCCGCGCGGTGCAGTACGGCGCCGAGCTGTCGCGGCTGGTGGACTGCCGGGCCCACCTCGTCGAGGAAGGCCTCTCCGCCCTCGCTTGCGGGGCCTTCCACATCCGCTCGGCCGGCAGGGCGTACTTCAACACCACCCCCATCGGCCGCGCCGTCACCGGCACGCTGCTGGTCCGCGCCATGGCAGAGGACAACGTCTTCATCTGGGGCGACGGGTCCACCTACAAGGGCAACGACATCGAGCGGTTCTACCGCTACGGCCTCATGGCCAACCCTCAGCTGCGCATTTACAAGCCGTGGCTGGACGAGGAGTTCGTCCATCAGCTCGGGGGCCGCGACGAGATGAGCCAGTGGCTCTCCGAGCGCAAGCTCCCCTACCGCGACTCCAAGGAGAAGGCCTACTCCACGGACGCCAACATCTGGGGCGCCACGCACGAGGCCAAGACCCTCGAGGACCTCAACGTGTCGCTGGAGACCGTTGAGCCCATCATGGGCGTCAAGTACTGGGACCCGACGGTGGCCATCGCCACCGAGGACGTGACCGTCCGCTTCGAGCTGGGCCGCCCCGTCGCGCTCAACGGCACCCGCTTCGACGATCCCGTCGCCCTGGTCATGGAGGCCAACGCCATCGGCGGCCGCCACGGCCTGGGGATGAGCGATCAGATCGAGAACCGCATCATCGAGGCGAAGTCCCGCGGCATCTACGAGGCCCCCGGCATGGCGCTGCTGTGGATCGCCTACGAGCGCCTGCTCAGCGCCATCCACAACGAGGACACCCTCGCCAACTACCGCTCCCAGGGCCTCCAGCTCGGCCGGCTGCTGTACGAAGGCCGCTGGCTGGACCCGCAGTCGCTGATGCTGCGCGAATCCATCCAGCGCTGGGTGGCCTCCGCCGTCACCGGCGAGGTGGATGTGCGGCTGCGCCGCGGCGACGACTACACCATCCTGGATACGCGCGGCCCCCACCTCTCCTACCAGCCGCACAAGCTGTCCATGGAGCGCGTCGAGGACGCCGCCTTCGGGCCCACGGACCGGATCGGGCAGCTGACCATGCGCAACCTGGACATCGCCGATTCGCGCGAGAAGCTGGAGCTGTACGCGGCCCAAGGGACGCTGTTGTCGGGCCACCAGGAACTGATCGGGCGCCTCGAAGCCGGCGGCGCTGCCGCCATCGCCGAGCTCGGCGCTACCGGTCCGTCCGACGTCGACGAGGCAGTCGCCAGCTCCTCCATGGAGTCCGGCACCGACTGACCCCGGGCACATCCGCCCCGCGACACCCGAGCCGCCGCTCACCTGCCCAGGCATGGTGAGCGGCGGTTTCATAGTGGCCGAAAGTCAACTCCTCCAGCCGTGCAGTGAAAGGCGCGCTACCTCGCTGGTCACCACGCTCCCACGCCCCCGGTCCGGGCCCCTCACACGATGGAAATGAGTATCCATACTCAATTCACCGTCGCTGGTTACTCACATTATTCAGGTAGGCACCCCCATCCCTGGGAACGGGACACCGCCCGGCTATTGGCAACGTTGGTGCTTGGGATTCCACCCATGACGGCAGCAGCAGCGAGGGGCAGCTATGGCTGAAATGACAGAGTGTGTGAGGTACAGAAACGTCTTCCTCCACCCACTACTCGACGACGGGGTCACTCCAGACTCCCGGAGCGAGCGGCGCGAACAGGCCATGGTGCGGGCGCAGGCGGAGACGATGTGCGCCCAGTGCCCGCGGCTGGCCGCGTGCCTCACCGACGCGGTGACCAAGTTCGACGTCGCCGGTTTCGTGGCGGGCACCACCAGGCGCCAGCGGCAGGAGATCCGTGCCCGGCTCGCCGTCGAGGTGGCTCCGGAGGACTTCGACTCGGCCGTCGGGGTCAGGTCGGGGCGGCAGTACGACCCGCGCGAGATCTACCGGCTCCGCACCGCCCATCCGAACCTGCCGCTGGTGGTGATCGCCAGCAGGGTCGGCTGCTCCGTCTCCACCATCAAACGTCACCTCCGCAGGATCGAGGAGGAAGGGCTCGACTGGCGCAGGCCAGAACGGCCGGCTCCGACCCCCGTCGAGGTGATGACGGTGGCCTCTGACGTGCTGCGAGGGTCGCGGCGGGTTGTCGCGGCCTGAGGCCACCGTCGCCGGAAAGCTCGGATCAGTTTCGGCGAATCCTTGAATCCGCCGCACTGATCGGGTGAGAGTGGGGGGCATGACCCGAATCGGCTTCCATGCCTCCCACGAACAGATCTCGCCGTGCCAGCTGCTCCTCGACGTCCAGCAGGCCGAGCGCGTCGGCTTCGACATGGCGATGTGCTCGGACCACTACAAGCCGTGGTCAGAGCGGCAGGGACACTCCGGCTACACCTGGTCCTGGCTCGGTGCCGCCCTGGCGACCACCGGCCTGGAGTTCGGGTGCGTCTGCGCGCCAGGCCAGCGCTACCACCCAGCCGTCGTGGCGCAGAAGATCGGCACGCTCGCGCAGATGTTCCCGGGGCGCTTCTGGACGGCCCTGGCTAGTGGCGAGGCCATGAACGAGTCCATCACCGGGGACCGATGGCCCGCCAAGGACGAGCGGGTCGCGCGCCTCGAGGAGTGCGTCGATGTGATCCGCCGCCTCCTCGACGGCGAGGAGGTCAGCCACAGCGGCCTGATCACCGTCGACCGCGCGAAGGTGTGGGACCGTCCTGAGGAGCCGCCGTCGCTGCTGGTCCCGGCCGTCTCGGCGGCCTCCGCTGCGAGGGCCGCGGCCTGGGCGGACGGGCTCATCACCGTCAACCAGGACGTGGAGGTCCTGCGCGAGGTGATCGCGGCCTACCGAGGGGCGGGCGGGCGCGGACCGGTGGCGCTTCAGCTTCATCTGTCGTGGGCACCCACCATGGAGGAGGCCGAACGGATCGCCTTCGACCAATGGCGCTCGAACGTGCTGGGCGAGCCGCTCGCCTGGGACATCGCCACCGTCGAAGGCTTCGACGCGGCCTCGGAGCACGTCACCCTGGAGTCGGTGCGCGACGTGGTGCGCATCTCGCCGGACCTGGACCAGCACGTCGCGTGGATCCGCGAATACGCAGACCTCGGGTTCGACGACATCTACCTGCACTACGTGGGCCAGGACCAGTCCGATTACCTCGACGTGTTCGGCGCGCACGTCCTCCCCAAGGTCCGGTGACGAGGATGAGGATCACCGACACCAGCGACCTGTGGTGGAAGAGCGCAGTGGTCTACTGCCTGGACATCGAGACTTTCCTTGATTCCAACGGCGACGGGGTGGGAGACCTCGGCGGCCTCTCACAACGCATCGACTACCTCGCCCAACTCGGCATCACCTGCCTGTGGCTCATGCCGTTCTACCCCTCCCCGGACCGCGACGACGGCTACGACGTCAAGGACTTCTACGGCGTCGACCCGCGGCTCGGCAACCACGGCGAGCTCGTCGAGGTCATCCGCACCGCACACGACCGCGGCATCCGCGTCATCGCGGACCTCATCGTCAACCACACCTCGGACCAGCACCCCTGGTTCGTCGCGTCGCGGCGCAGCACCTCGAATCCCTACCGCGACTACTACGTTTGGCGCGACACCGATCCCGGCGACACCTCCGCCGAGGTGGTCTTCCCGGACGAGGAGGACAGCATCTGGGCGAAGGACGATCGCACCGGCGAGTGGTACCTGCACCACTTCTATGCACATCAGCCGGACCTCAACCTGGCCAACCCTGCGGTGATGGACGAGATCCTGCGCACCGTCGGCTTCTGGCTGGAGCTCGGCATCGACGGCTTCCGCGTGGACGCCGTCCCCTTCCTCCTGCAGAACGCGGACAACACCGGCACGCGGACGATGCCGGTGGACCCTCACGACGTGATCAAGCAGCTGCGCGCCTTCATGCAGCGCCGCAAGGGCCACGCGATGCTGCTGGGCGAGGTCAACGTCCCACACGCGGAGCAGCGGAAGTTCTTCGGCGGCGACGCCGGTGACGAACTGCAGATGATGTTCGACTTCATCGCCATGCAGGCCACCTACCTCTCGCTGGCCCGCGAGGACCCGCGGCCGCTGATCAAGGCGCTCGCGACCCGGCCGACGATCCACCCCACCTGCCAGTGGGCCACGTTCCTGCGCAACCACGATGAGCTGACCCTGGACAAGCTCACGGATTCCGAGCGCCAGGAGGTGTTCGACGCGTTCGGGCCGGAGCCGTCGATGCAGGTCTACGGTCGCGGGCTCAAGCGGCGGTTGCCACCGATGCTGGGCGGTGACCCGCGCCGCGTGCGGATGGCCTACAGCCTGATGTTCTCCCTGCCCGGCACCCCCACCCTGTACTACGGCGAGGAGATCGGGATGGGCGAAGACCTTGAGGCGCCCGGCCGGATGGCGGTGCGCACCCCCATGCAGTGGGGGCCCGGCCGCAACGGCGACTTCTCGACGGCGGCCCCGGGCAGGCTGATCCAGCGGGTCGCGCCCGACGGATACGGGCCCGAACACGTCAACTTCGCGGACCAGGAGCACGATCCGGACTCGCTGTGGGCGTTCCTGCGGACGCTGATCGGCGTGCGGCGCCGTCGGCCGGAGCTGGGATGGGGAGAGTTCTCGGTGATCCCGACGGAGGCGCGAGCGGTGTTGGCGCACCGGGTGTCGCTGGAGGGGTCTGCGGCGGTGGCGGTGCACAACTTCTCCCCTGATCCAGTGTCGGTGTCGCTGCCGGACGTCCTCGGGGACGACGACGTGGTGGAGGACCTGCTCGACGGCGACGCGACGGTGGTGCACGACGGCGCCCTGTCGGTCACCCTGGAGGGGTACGGCTACCGCTGGTTCCGCGTGCGGCGCCCCCCTCTCTGAGGCGGCCCCACGCGCCTACGGCGGGTCGGCCCTCAGGGAAGGCCGGGGAACCAGCGGGCAAGCTCGTCGACCGTGCCGAGGTCCGCGAAGTTGCCCGTGACGGCGTCCGCGGACTCCTTGACCACATCGGGGGCGTCGCCCATCGCCACGCCACGCCCCGCCCATTCCAGCATCTCGATGTCGTTGCGGCCGTCTCCGATGGCCAACACGTCAGCCGGGGCGATGCCCAGCTCGTCGCACACGATCTGCAGCCCGTGGGCCTTGTCCACGCCCTTCGGGGCGATGTCCAGCCACGCCGACCAGCCGATGAAGTAGGCCACCTCGTGCAGCCCGAGCTGGCTGACCATGCCGTTGAACACCTCCTCGGAGCTGTGGGGGTCGCGCACGATGACGCGCGACACCTCCCGCGACGCCAGCTCCTCGATGCTCTCGATCGCCACATCCCCCTGCAGCTCGCCGTCGGGGAACGGGCGGTTGACCCGCCAGTGCAGCCCGTCCTGGACCGCGATGCAGGCGCTGGGAGCCAACTCTGCGACCCTGTGGACCGTCTCGCGGGGGTCGAAGCGCGTCTCGTGGCGCACCTCGAAGGGCGGGTGGGTGACCACCATGGCGCCGTTGGACGTCACCGCCCAGCCGGGCGGGAGGTCCAGGTGGGTGTGGATGATCTCGGTGGAGATCCAGGACCGACCCGTCGACAGGACCACCGGCACGCCGGCGTCAACCACCCTGCGTACGGCGGCCCGCACCTCCGGCGGCATGTCGCCGAACGGGTCGACGAGCGTGCCGTCGATGTCGAGCGCCACCAGTTGGGGGCTGAACTGCGTCAACGCGTTACCTCTCTTGTCTGGCTCCGGCGGGCCGGGCGTCCCGTGAGCCTGCCAGATCCGCGTGAACGGCCGGTGACCTCCGGCCGAACGACGGGTGAGCTAAGCCGGCGGGACGAGCGCCTCACGGCCGCCCAGGTAGGGGCGCAGCGCCTCGGGGACGCGCACCGAGCCGTCGGCCTGCTGGTGGTTCTCCAGCAGCATGATGATGATGCGGGTCATCGCACACAGCGTGCCGTTGAGGGTGGCGACGGGGCGCACCCCGTCGTCGAACCGCCCACGGATCCCGAGACGCCGGGCCTGGAATTCGGTGCAGTTGGACGTGGAGGTGACCTCCCGGTAGCGCTGCTGCGTGGGCAGCCAGGCGTAGCAGTCGAACTTGCGGGCCGCCGACAGGCCGAGATCCCCCGAGGCCACGTCGAGCACCTGGAACGGCACCTCCAGCAGGTTGAGGAAATCCTTCTCGAAGCCGAGCAGCTTCTGGTGCCACTCCTCCGCATCCGCCGGATCACAGTGGACGAACATCTCCACCTTGTCGAACCAGTGCACGCGGAAGATGCCGCGCGTGTCCTTGCCGTAGGAGCCGGCCTCGCGACGGAAGCACGGCGAGTACGCGACGTACTGCCGGGGCAGGGTAGCGCCGTCGAGGATCTCGCCCGAGTGATAGGCGGCCAGCGCAACCTCGGAGGTGCCGACGAGGTAGAGGTCGTCGGCGGGAAGATGGTAGACGTCCTGGGCCGCCTGGCCCAGGAAGCCCGTGCCCTCCATGGCCGACGGCTTCACCAGCGCCGGCGGGATCATCGCCGTGAAGCCCCACTCCGCCGCCTTCGTCATGGCGAGGTTCAGCAGCGCCAGCTCCAGCTGCGCACCGATGCCGGTGAGCACGTAGAACCGCGACCCGGAGATCTTCGTGCCGCGCTCCATGTCGATGGCGCCCAGGAGCTCACCGATCTCCAGGTGGTCCTTGGGCGTGAAGCCCTCCGCGGCGAAGTCTCGTGGCATGCCGATGGTCTCCAGCACCACGCCCTCGTCCTCGCCGCCCTCGGGGACGCCGTCGAGGACCAGGTTGCCGAGCTGCTTCATCAGGGTGGTGAAGTGGGCCTCCGTGGTGTCGACGGAGGCCTGGGCCGCCTTCACGTCCGCGGCCAGCTGCCCGGTGCGTTGAAGCAGTGCCGCACGCTCCTCTCCCTTAGCCTTGGCCACCTCCTTGCCGAGGCCCTTCTGCTCGGCGCGCAGGGTCTCGTAGGTGAGGATGGTGGAGCGGCGGGCCTCGTCGGCTGCGATCAGGTCATCGACGAGCTCGACCGAGGCGCCGCGTGCGGCCTGGGAGCGTCGGATGCGGTCTGGATCCGTGCGGAGCCACTTGGGATCGATCATGGCCCCAACCTTACCGAGTTCGGCCCCCACCACCCGCCGGCCATTGCCCCTGCGGGGTGCGGAACTGGCGTGGGTGAGGGGGTTTGAGCAAATGGCAGGGTTCACGGCGAGGCCCACGCTCGGCCCCCGCAGGAGGGCCTCCGTGACCCCTGCCATTTGCTCAAACCCCTCAACCCCGGCCCCGGCCCCAGGCCACGGGTCGCATAGGGTGGGTGGGTGAAGGACGGGCAGGCGACGGGGCGACGGGAACCGATCTCCGCCGAGATCTGGGTGCTGGTCGCCGCCGCGATGATCATCGCGCTCGGCTTCGGCATCGTCGCCCCCATCCTCCCCCAGTTCGCCCGCTCCTTCGACGTCGGGCTGATGGCCGCGTCGTCGATCGTGTCGGTCTTCGCCCTCGTCAGGCTACTGTTCGCCCCAGCCGGCGGCGCCCTGGTCAACAAGCTCGGGGAGCGGCGGGTCTACATCGTCGGCCTGCTCGTCGTGGGCACCTCCAGCGTGCTCAGCGGCCTCGCCACCAACTTCTGGTGGCTGTTGGTGTTCCGGGGCATCGGCGGCATGGGGTCGGTGATGTTCACCGTCTCGGCGATGGCGCTGCTGGTGCGGTTGTCTCCCCCCGCCCAGCGCGGGCACACGTCGTCCCTCTACGGCACCGCATTCCTGCTCGGCAGCATCTTCGGCCCCATCCTGGGCTCCGCCATGCAGGGGCTGGGTCTGCGGATCCCGTTCTTCATCTATGCCGGCGCGGTGTTCACCGCGGCCGCGGTGGTGGTGGTCTTCCTGCGCGGCGGCACCGGAGGCCGCCCCGTCGACGGGGAAGCCCGCGACACCCTCTCCCTCGCGGAGGCCATCGGCCTGCCCTACTACCGGGCGCTGCTGGTCACCGGCTTCGCGCACGGCTGGTCGAACTTCGGGGTGCGGATCGCGCTGCTGCCGCTGATGGCCGCGGCCATCCCCACCATCGGCACCCAGGCCGCCGGGATCGCGCTCACCCTCTTCGCGCTCGGCAACGCCGTCACCCAGCAGGCCACCGGCCGCCTCGTGGACCGGGTGGGGCGCCGGCCGTTCCTGGTGGTGGGGCTCGCCGTGTCCGCGCTGGCCACGGTCTTTTTCGGCTGGGTGGACAACCTGTGGATCTTCCTCGCCCTCTCAGCGCTGGCCGGGGCCGGGGCCGCGTTCATCGCGCCCGCCTCGCAGGCCCTGATGGCGGACATCATCGGCTCCAACCGCAGCGGTGGCCAGGCCCTGTCGACCTATTCGATGTCCATGGATCTCGGATCCATCGCCGGCACCTTGGTGGCCGGGGCCATCGCCGACGCCGTCGGCTTCGGCTGGGCCTTCGCCGTCACCGGCATCGTCATGGGCGCGGCCGTGGTGCCCTGGTTGTTCGTGCGAGGACGACCCTGGCGGGCCCGAACCTGACCGAGCCCACCGCGCCCCGCCCCCAGCCCGGCGCGCGGTGGAAGAATCTGACCCATGATGCGACGGTCGCCGGTGACGGTCGCGGCGACACTGTCCTTCGGGGCCGCCTTCCTGCTGTGGACGGTGCTGCTGCCCACCTTCGTCGACGACCTCTGGCCGCACGCCCCCGTCCCTGACCGGTCGGTGCTGGGACAGGCGGCTGCCGCGGTGGCGTTCATCACCGCGCCCACCCTCGTCTACCCCGCCCTGCTCGTCACGTCCTGGTGGGCGTCCCGGCGACAGTTCCTTGCCATCGCCCGGGCCATCCTCATCGCGGTTGCGCTGGCGGTCGTCGGCACGGCGCTGCTCAAGCTCACCGTCGGCCGCGACCGTCCGGACAGCCCCTGGGACTACCTGGTCAGCAGCGACCCGCTGAGCTACCCGTCGGCGCACACCGTCGCCGCGACTGTCGCGGCGATGCTCCTGGGCATCCTCACCACCATCACGCGGCGGCCCCGCAGGGTCGTGCTGGCTGCGCGCGCGGTGGGCGCCGCGACGGTCCTGGTGGTGGCGGCGGACCGGCTGCTCCTCGGCGCCCACTTCGTCACCGACGTGGTGGGGGGATTCCTGTTCGGCGGCTTCGTCGCCTCACTGGCATGCCTGATCGCGGACGTGCACATGCTTCCCGTGCCTCCCGCCCACACAGGGCCAGGCCGTCTGGTCGTGGTGTACAACCCGACGAAGGTGCGCGACCTCGCCGTGCTGCACCGCCTCGTCGGGCACGAGACGGAAGTGCACGGCTGGGAGCCGCCGATCTGGTTGGCCACCACCGAGCACGATCCCGGTGGGGGCATGGCGCGGGCCGCGCTCGAATCGGAGGCGGACCTGGTGCTCGTCGTCGGTGGCGACGGCACCGTCCGTGAGGTGTGCGCCGCGCTGGCAGGCAGCGCGGTGCCCGTGGCCATCCTCCCCTCCGGCACCGGCAACCTGCTCGCCCGCAACCTGGGCGTGCCGCGCGACGCAGGACGGGCGATCGCGCTGGCGCTCACGGGCGAGGCACAGGACATGGACCTGATGCGCTACGAGGACCTCGACGGCGGCGTCGCGGGTGTCGCGGCGGTGATGGTGGGGCTCGGCGCGGATGCCGCCGTCCTCCACGACACCGACGAGGCCCTCAAGCGCGCGCTTGGGCCCGCGGCCTACGTGTGGGCGGGGATCAGCCATATCAGGGCACGGCCGGTGTCGCTGAGGCTCACCGTCGACGGCGGGGAGCCCTTGGAGCGGGACGCGTCGCTGGTGGAGGTGGGCAACGTGGGCGACCTGTACCCGGGGGTGTCACTGATGCCCGCGGCGAGCGCGCACGACGGATCGCTGGAGGTGCTGGTCGCGTCGCCGCGGACGGCAGGCGACGTGGCACGCATGATCGGTGGGGTGCTCAGGCAGGCATCGGAGGAGCCGCTCCTGGACCGGTTCGACGCTCGGAGCGTGACGGCGGAGTACGCCGAGCCGGTGCTGTGCCAGGTGGACGGCGACGTGGTGGGGACGGTGCGGAGGATCCGCTTCGACGTTGTGCCGGCCGCGGTGCGGGTGGTCCTGCCGGCTGGCCCAACTCAGAAATAGCTAATTGTCAGGCTCAGAGTCGTAGTCGACACTGCGAAGTCTCATACCTTCGTAGACGGTGCTGTCTCAGTGCTTCGTTGACAGATGTGTCTCAACCTTCGTGGACGGTGGGTGTTGACGGTTCGGTCTCACGCCTTCGTGGACGATCGCCCTGGCGCGGTGGTCGGCGGCGAGGGTCATCGGCATGGCTGCCCGTATCGACGTTCGTGTTCGTCACCTGATCATCAATTTCCCTGACCAGCCTCGTCGGGGTGAGGTCACTCGGTTCTGTCGTGAGCACGGGATTTCGAGGGCCGAGTTCTACAAGGTGAGGTCGCGGGCGCAGACCGAGGGCAAGCTTGCCGCGGTCACTGCCCGGCAGCCGGTGGCCAGGTCGGTGACGCGACGCACCAGCGACGAGCTGGAAGTGCTGGCTTTGCAGGTCCGGGCCGATCTGAAGCGGGCTGGCTGGGATCATGGACCGTTGTCGGTGGCGGCAGTGATGCGCCGGCAAGGTGTGACGCCGCCGTCACGGGCCACGCTGGCGAGGATCTTCACCCGTCACGGGGTGGTCACGCCCGAGCCGGCGAAACGCCCCAGGGCGTCCTACCGCCGGTTCCGGTACCCCGATCCCAATGGCTGCTGGCAACTCGACGGGTTCGAGTACCGCCTCGATGACGAGGCCGGGTCGAAGCGGTGCGTGCTGCAGGTCGAGGACGACCACTCGCGGTTCATCCTGGCCTCCCTCGTGGCGCGGTCGGAGACCAGCGAGGCGGCGATCACCGTGGTCGCCGCCGCCATCGGCCGTCATGGCGCACCCGCGAGGTTCCTGACCGACAACGGCACGGCGTTCAACCAGGCCCGACGCGGCGGAACCTCACAGCTGCAGGTCTACCTGCGCCATCAAGGCGTCGCACCGATCACCGGCCGTCCCGGCAAACCCACCACCCAGGGCAAGAATGAGCGGCTGCACCGAACCATCCAGAAGTTCCTCGACGCCCACCGCCCGATCCGCACCGCGCAGCGGCTCGCTGAGCTCGTTGACGAGTTCGACGAGTACTACAACACCCAGCGGGCGCATCAGGCACTCGACCCGGATCAGACCCCAGCCGAGGCCTACCAGGCCAAAGCGAAAGCCGTGCCCGGCCCACCCACGCCGGAGGTGGCGCCGCCGGTCGTGGCCCCGACCCGCGACCCCGGCCGGAGAACTGTCCGTTCCGGTGCCGCTCGCCGCATGATGGGCGAACGCACCCCCACCGACCCCTCCGACACGGCCCGATGGGCCGACCGGCGCGTCGCAACCGACGGCCGTATCCACATCTGTCGCGCCAAGATCTACGTCAGCAAACGACTCGCCGGCCAAACCCTGCACGTCATGTTCGACGCCACCACCATCGAGATCTTCGACCCCGACGGCGTGTTCCTCGGTCACGTGTCCCACCCCGGCACCGTCCCCCCCGGCACCGTTAAACTGCTCACAATCCGACCCTGGCGACCCGACACCAGTGAGACATAACCGTCAACGACCCGGTGAGACAGGACTGTCTACGAAGGCCTGAGACATGACAGAGTCGTAGTCGACACTCAGCATGACATTTAGCTGGAAGGCGCCTCCCCCTGCTCAGCCGCGAGGGTCAGCCGAGGCTGCGGATCCACTTCGCGGCGGCGTCGAACTCCTCGTCGGTGAACCCGTGGCCGACGACGGGGCGGGCCTTATCCGCGCGCGGGTAGGACCCGAGGAAGTGCACCGTGGGGCAGACCCGGTGCAGACCCTCCATCGCCTCCTCGACCCGCTTGTCGTGCAGGTGTCCCTCCACGTCGATCGAGAAGCAGTAGGAGCCGAGCGTCGTCTTCGTGGGCCGCGACTCGATCCGGCTGAGGTTCACCCCGCGTACCGCGAACTGCTCCAGGATCTCCAGCAGAGCGCCCGCGTGGTCCTCGCGCATGTAGGCCACCAGAGTGGTCTTGTCCGCGCCGGTGCGCTCGGGGACCGGTCCCGCGACACCCACCTCGACGAACCGGGTCACCGCCCCGGGGTTGTCCTCGATCTGGTAGGCCAGTTCCTCCAGCCCGTACAGCTCACCCGCGACCCTCGCGCACACCGCGGCGTCGTAGCGAGACTCCGGGCGCGCGACCTCGGCCGCGGCGCCCGCCGTCGAACCTGCCTCGGTGATGTGCGCCTGAGGCACCATCACCCCCAGCCAGTCGCGGCACTGGGCAGCGGCATGGCCGTGCGTCAGCACCTGCTGCACCTCGTCCATCCTGGTCCCGGGGCGGACGTAGAGACCGAACTCGACGGGGATGACGATCTCGCCGCGGATGGCGAGCGGGGCGCCGGCGATCAGCTCATCGAGGGTGGCCGAGACCCCGCCCTCGACGGAGTTCTCGATGGGCACTACGGCGCCGCGCACGTGGCCCAGCCGCACCGCGTCGAGCGCCTCGCGGACGCTGGCGAACGCGAGCGCGTCATCGTCGGTGATGGTGCGCAACGCCTGATGGGTGAAGGTCCCCGCGGGGCCGAAGTATCCGAGCACGCCCCTCAGGGTAGGCCATCGGCCGACGGCGACGACGGAGCCGTCAGCGACCCTTACGCGCCGTGGTCCTCGCCCTCGCGATGCAGTAGACGCCGTAGAGGATCAGACCCACCCCGATGGCGATGAGCACCACCTGGCCGCCCGGGACGCCCGCGAGCGACTTCAGCGCGCCGTCGAGGCCGCCGGTGTCCGACGCATCCCGGGTGAAGACCGCCACCACGAACAACACGCCCACGATCACCACCGCGAGCCCCTTCGCGAGGTATCCGCCGATGCCCAGCGCCGTGAACCCCAGGCGGAACCGCGGAGGAAGCACAACATCCTCGAGGAACGAGCGCGTGATGCCCTTAGCCATCATTGCCGCACCGATCACGGCGATCACCACGCCGGCCAGCACCAGCAGCGACGAGCCCCACCAACTCTGCAGCAACTCGGCGCTGAGCGATTCGGTGGTCTCTTCACCGTCCGCCGTTCCACCCATGGCGTAGACCAGCGCCGCCGAGCCCACCACCGCGTACATCACCGCCCGGCCAACGCTCTTGGCCGCGTCCCGCTTCTCCCGCGTCACCTCACCGACGGCGACCGCCAGCGAATAGACGGCCAGCGCGAACAGCGCCCCGGCGACCAGCCACAGCGCGGCCTCGCCCATCGGATTGGCCTTGATCGCCCGCATCGCGCCGGACTGGTCCGCGGATCCCCCGGCCCCCTGGGCGATCCCGATGGCGATGGCCCCGATGATGGCGTGCACCACTCCGTTGACGACGTGTCCTGCTCCGGCGACCCACGCCGCGACGGGATGCTGCTCGACGTCCTTGGCCTTGTCTTGGATGTCGCCGATGACTCCGCCGTCGCTCATCTCCTCATCGTAGGGCGCCGGGGAGAGTGCTACTTGAGGAGTTTTGACATCCGGCGGTCCGCCAGCGGCTTCCCACCGGTCTGACAGCCGGGGCAGTACTGCAGCGACGAGTCGGCGAACGACACCTCGGCGATGGTCGAGCCACACACCTCGCACTTTTCGCCCGCGCGCCCATGGACCCGCATCCCGGCGCGCTTGGCGTCCTTGAGCTGCGCGATCGGCACCTGGGCGGCCGCCGCGACAGCCTGGCCCAGCACGTCACGAAGGTGCCCGAAGAGCTCAGCCGAGGCCACCTCGTCGAGGCTGTTGGCGGGCTTGAAGGGACTCAGCCTGGCGGCGTGCAGGATCTCGTCGCTGTAGGCGTTTCCGATCCCCGCCAGAATCTTCTGATCACGCAGAACCCCTTTGAGCTGGGAGCGACCCGCAGCGGCGAGCACGGCCCGGAAGTCATCGACGGTGAACTCGGGGCTCAGCGGGTCTGGACCCAGCGCCGCGACCCCCGGCACCTCCTCGGGGCTCTCCACCACGTAGAGCGCCAGATGCTTCTGGGTGCCGGCCTCCGTCACGCTGAAACCCGAGCCGTCGTCGAGGACGATGCGCAGCGCCAGCCCGGACTTGCCCGGCCTCGCCGGGACCGGCGGGGCCTCGTCGTGCCAGGTGACCCAGCCCGCGCGGGCGAGGTGGAAGATGAGGTGGACACCCTGCGCGTCCACGTCGACGAACTTACCGTGGCGGGAGACTCCGGCCACCTCCAGCCCGGCCAGCGCCTCCAGCGGGAGCCGGAACGTCTTCAGTGCTGCGAAGGACACCAGGTGGCCCGCGGCGATCACGCGGCCGCGCAGCCTCTCGTCGAGCGCGGCCGCCAGGGCGGCCACCTCCGGCAGCTCAGGCATCGGCGCCTCCTCTCCCAGACAGTGTGCCCGCCGAGCGCACCACGTCCCAGGACTTCAGCAACTCCGCCCCGTCCATGGCCTCCCGTGGCCGCCACGACAACCGGGGAAGCTCCAGTGCCACACTCAGCCGCCCCAGATACTCCTCCCGTGGCACCTCGTAGGCGCCGAGCGACCCGAGGTGCTCGGTCAGCCACTGCACGTCCAGCAGCGCTACGCCCGCGTCCGCCAGCTCGACGGCGAGGCGCAGCAGCGCCACCTTCGACGCATCCCGCCCCCGCTCGCGATGGTGGAACATCGACTCCCCCGCGAAAACGCCGCCGACGTGGACGCCGTACAGCCCTCCGACCAGCCGCCCGTCCGCGTCCCACGTCTCGACGGAGTGCACCCACCCCTTCTCGTGAAGCGTGGTGTAGGCCTCCTCGACCCGCGCGTCGATCCATCCGCCGTCGCGCGACGGGTCCGCGCACGCTTCCAGCACGTCTCCGAAGGCCTGGTCCACCGTCGTGGTGTAGCGCTTGGCTGACTTCCTGAGCGACCTGGTGACGTGGAGGCCGCGGATGGGCAACAGCCCGCGCTGCATCGGCGACCACCAGCCCATCTCGTCCCCGTCGTGGTAGATCGGCATCGGGAACACGCCGCACGCGTAGGCCTCGAGCGCCAGACCGGCGCCGAACTCCTCGGAGTATCCGATGAGATCTTGGCTCGGCCACTCCTCGGGCCGGCCGAACGTGGCGCCCAGCATCCCCCCAGTCTGGCAGCCCCTAGGGACATTTCCAGGGTCGACGCGCTTGCGGGCGTGTGCGACGCTTGGGGCAGAGAGGGGTGTGCTGATGAGTGATCAAAACGTCGTGGCGGTAGCCGAGAACTTCACCGCCGACGTCCTCCATGAGCTCCTGCAGCTGGCCATCGACGGCAAGGGCAAGCTGCCGGGCGCCAAACACGCCGCCAAGCAGCTGCTGGCGCAGCGCTCGGACGCCGAGTCGGCCATCTCCTGGATGATCAACCAGCACGTCGCCATGGCCGGCGGCCAGGGCTTCGTGACGAACTGGGGTGGGTTCTTCGTGGCCCTGGTGGCGGTGCCGGCCAACATCGCCGCAGCCACGTTCCTCCAGGCCAGGCTGGTGGCGGGCATCGCGCACCTGCGCGGCTATGAGCTCAGCGATCCGCGCGTCCGCACCGCCATCCTCATGGTCATGCTCGGCCCGTCCACCATGGCGGACCTAGTGAGCAAGGGCGTGCTGCCCAGCTCGCCGCTCGTGGTAGCCACGGCGCCGGTGTTCGACGCGCGGCTCGACGGGCAGGTGTCGCGGGCGCTGCTGGACCGGGTGCTGTATCAGGTCAGCGGGAAGCGCCTTGGTGTGCGGGCGCTGCGCGGGATTCCGTTCGTGGGTGGTGGCGTGGGCGCCGCCGTCGACGGGTGGAGCACCCGGAGCATCGGCATTCATGCCATGAATGAGTTCCCCAGCAGGCGGCCGAAGCAGCCCCGTAGCCGCGCCGAGGGCACGCCCGCCGAGTAGCGGTCAGTAGGTCCGGGGGACGCGGGCGGTGATCAGGCAGGTCACCTCGTAGGTGATGGTGCCCATCAGCTGGGCGATCTCCTCCACGCCGATGCGCTCGCCGCCGCTGCTGCCCATCAGGACCACCTCGTCGCCCACCCCCACGGTCGGCTCCTCGGGACCGAGGTCCAGCATCGTCTGGTCCATGCACACGCGCCCGATGATCGGGTACGAGCGGCCGTCGATCAGCATCCGGCCCCGCGATGACTGCAGCCGCGAGTACCCGTCGCCATAGCCGACTGCCACCGTGGCCACCCAGGTGTCGCGGGGGGCGGTCCAGGTACGCCCGTATCCCACCGTCTCCCCCGCCGCGATCCGCTTGAGGAAGCTCACGCGGGAGGTCCAGCGGCCCACATCGCGCAGCGACCGGGTGGGGGGCGTGGCGGCGTCAGGGTAGGAGCCGTAGATCATGATCCCGGGGCGCACCATGGTGGTGCGGCCGAGGTCGTGACCGAGGACCGCCCCGGAGTTGGCCGCGTGCAGCAGTTCGACGGGGCCCACCACCTCCTCGACCCGCGCCACCGTCGCCTCGAAGAGCGCCAGCTGGCCGCGGGTGAACTCCTCTCCTGGCGCCACGTCGCTGACCGGGAGGTGCGTGAAGATGCCCCCGACTCTCAGGCGCGACGACGCGGCCAGCCTCTCCGCCAGCGCGACGGCGTCTCCCGGGTCGACGCCCACGCGCCGCATCCCGGTGTCGATCTTGAGGTGCACGTCGACGGTGGCCCCCGCCGCCAGGGCAGCCGCCTGTGCCTCGTCCACGGAGCGGGAGTCCCCGACGGACAGCGTCACGCCCGCGGCGATGGCCTCCGGCAGGTCCTCGGCCAGGGTGGGGGTGAACTTGAGGATGGGGAGGGTCACTCCGCCGTCACGCAGGGCCTGCGCCTCCGTCGTGAGGGCCACCCCGAGCCAGTCCGCGCTTCCCCGCTGTTGGATGCTCCGCGACACCTCCACGAGTCCATGTCCGTACGCGTTCGCCTTGACCGCCGCCAGGACCTTCCGCCCGCCCGCCAGGTCGCGGGCGACGGCGAGGTTGGCGTGCAGGGCGTCGAGGTCGACGTGGAACCGGGTGGGCGAGGGCATGGCAACAAGTGTTTCACTGTCGGTGTCGCGGTCGTACTCTCGGGCCCAGGACCCGACACGTGGATCCGGCCTCACTCGTCCTGGGAGTGGTCCCTCCCCCGCTCGACCCGCAGCTCTCTGCCGCGGCTGACGAGTTCGCCGTGCTTGTCGGAGAGCTTCTCCGAGGCCCTGGTGTCGCGCGGCGGCAGCTTGATGGTCTCCTCGGCCTCGATCCCTGCCTGGAGTTGGCGCCCCCGCTCGATCTCCGCGTCGATCTCCGCGCCGAAGAGCAGGACGTTGTTGATGATCCACAGGCCGAGGAGGAGCACGATGACCGAACCGATGACCCCGTAGGTGGCGTTGTAGGAGGCGAAGTTGGACACGTACACCGAGAAACCGACCACCGCCAAGGCGGCCACGAATAGCGCGACCAACGCGCCGATGCTGATCCAGCGGAACCTGGGCTGCTTCACGTTGGGGGTGAAGTAGTACAGCAGCGCGATCAGCACCACCGCCAGGGCGATGACCACCGGCCACTTCGCGATGTCCCAGATCAGGACGGTGGTGTCTTCGAGACCGATGAGCCCACCGATGTCTCGTGCGATGTCCCCGGACAACACCAGCGCGAAGACGATGACGGCCAGGATGATGACCAGAACCAGCGTCAGGAGCAGCATCTGCGGCTTGTGCTTCCAGAACGGCCTGCCTTCCTCCACCTCGTAGATCCGGTTCATCGCACGGGAGAACGCCCCGACGTACCCGGACGCGGCCCACAACGCGCCCGCAAGGCCGGTCGCCAACGCCAGCCCCGCACCCCCCTGCGTGGCCAGGCCGGTGATCGTGTCGCCGAGCAGATCCGAGAGCTCCGCCGGCGCATAGGTCTCGATCAACCGGTTGATGCCCTGCGCCGTCTGCTCCCCCTGCCCGAAGACGCCCAGCAGTGAGACCAGCGCCAGCAGCATTGGGAAGAGCGACAACACGGCGAAGTAGGTGAGGCTCGCGGCCAGATCGGTGACGTGGTCCTTGGAGAACTCTGCCGCGGCGCGCTTCAGCGAGTACCTCCAGGAGGGTCCGCGCAGGTCGGACGGGGAGTCCGGCTTCCGCGGGTCGTCGGGGTGCGGCGCGGTCGCGGCCTTCTCCCTCGTCTGCTCAACAGATTCCGGCTCACTGTCTCGGGTGGATCGTTCACCGGGCGACATGTGCATGCCCTCCTTCAGCTACTCAACCGGCGCCGGCCACATCGGGCCCACGGCGCGTCTCTGCTTGTCCGGGGCGACGGAGACCCCCGTCGGTCACGTACCCACATCCGGTTCATCCGAAACACGCGGCGCACAGCCCGGCTGTCGGGGCAGCCCAGATGACCCTTGGCCGAGGGCCGGTCCCGTGGCAGACTCCGGAGATGATTCGCAGCCTGTGGCGCATCAGCGTCGTCCTGTTGGTGCTGCTGAGCGGGTGCGCCGAGCCGGCCTTCCCCCGGGACCCGGACGGAACCCTGGAACGGGCCACGAACGGCCCGCTCCTGGTGGGTGTCTCCTCGCATCCGCCGCACGCCGAGATCTCCGACGACGGGACGGTCGGAGGTCCCGAGGCCGAGATCGTCGAGGCCTACGCCACCACCATCGGCGCCACCGTGGAGTGGCGCGAGGGGGCCGAGAGCGAGCTGATGGAACTGATGAAGCTGGGCCAGCTGGACCTGATCATCGGCGGCCTCTCCTCCGACTCGCCGTGGTCCACCCACGCCGTCCTCACCCGGCCGTACACCACCACCATCGGCGCGGACGGCAAGGCCGTGAAACTCATCATCGCGGTCCGCCTGGGAGAGAACGCGTTGCTGACCAACCTGGAGCGGTTCCTCGCCGCCGAAGGGCTCCGGGCATGAGCGCCCGCGATTCGG
The DNA here is from genome assembly GCF_054483915.1 of Tessaracoccus luoxuelianae. Lineage (NCBI taxonomy): Bacteria > Bacillati > Actinomycetota > Actinomycetes > Propionibacteriales > Propionibacteriaceae > Tessaracoccus > Tessaracoccus luoxuelianae. The sequence goes on from NZ_CM137013.1 coordinate 3,356,753, forward strand.
TGCTCCCCCCGAAGCAGTCCGAACTCCTCCACCGGGCCATCCGGCTGGAGTGGATCTCGCTGGTGGTGATGGGCCTCATCATCGCGGCCGTCGGTCTCACGGCCGGCCAGTCCCAGGCGATGCGCACGGCCTTCGTCGAGGACTCGCTCGCCCTCCTGCCTCCGGTGGCATTCCTCATCGGGGTGTGGCGGGCCGGCAAGCCGCGCACACCCGAGCATCCCTACGGGCACCACCGCGCCATCGCGGCAGGTCACCTCGTCTCGGCGGTGGCCCTCCTGACCTTCGGAGCGTCACTGCTCTACAACGGGGCTTCGGGCCTGATCAAGGGCGAGCGGCCACCAGTGGGCGCCGTCACCCTCCTGGGATACACCTTCTGGTCCGGCTGGTTGATGATCGTGGTGATGACACTCAGCGCCATCCCACCGGTCATCCTCGGCCGGATGAAGCTGAGACTCGCCGAGCAGCTGCACGACAAGACACTCGCCGCCGACGCCGACATGCTCAAGGCCGACTGGCAGACCGGTCTGGCGACCGTGGCCGGTGTCACGGGAATCGGGTTCGGCCTGTGGTGGGCGGACTCGGTGGCCGCGGCCCTGGTCTCGGCCAGCATCGTCAAGGACGGCGTCACGAACGTCCGTGGAGCGGTCGCGGCCCTGCTCGACGCCCGCGCCACCCCCATCGAGTCCGAGGACCCGCATCCAGTCATCGAGAAGCTCCGCCAGGCCGCGCTGCGGACCGAGTGGGTGGCCGAGGCCGAGGTCCGCACCCGCGACATGGGCCACGTGTTCCACAGCGAGGTGTTCGTCGTGCCTGTGGAGGGCGCGGTGCTCACCGTGGCTCAGATCGAGGACCTTCGCCGACGGTGCTCCGACGTGGACTGGAAGACCATCGACACGGTCGTTGTGGTCAGCGACGCCATCCCGCAAGGTCTCTCACCCCTGGCGACTACCCCGAGAGCCAATAAGGCCGAGCACTAACTAAAGGCCGTGTTGCCATAAAGGCCGTGTTGCGGGCGGGATTCTAAGTCGGGACAAGGAACGACACCATCGACCAGGAGATTGCGATGAGGTTCCAGGCCCGCTGTTGACGATGACCACGCTCTCCGCACCGAATTCACCATGTGAGTTATGGAGGGCGGAATACGTCCGGCCGAAACCTGTTCCAGCATTTGATGCTCGTTCGGGCCTGAATCCCCTTCAGTAGGCCTTTACTGGCGGTGGTGGCTCTGATTGAACACCCGCAGTTCCAGGGTGCAGGACCACCTCGACACATCCGTCCTTCTTCTCACGGAACAAGGTGTAGACACCCTGCCTGAGCCCGGTAGAGGGCACGTGGTGAGTGGCGAAACCCTCGACGCCGAAGACGTCGTCGGCTCGTGACAGAAGCCCGCTGGGGTGTTGCCACAGAACTCCCGGGAGCGGCGGGGCAGGGGCCGCCGTCTGCAGCGTGCTCGGGGCCGGCCCGGAAACCCCCCGGGCCGGCCCATCGGTCAGGTGGTGCGGAGCCGGTCCGCTTCCGCCTTGGTCTCGTCGGCCTTGACCTGAGCGTCGGCCTTGACGGTCTCGGCAGAGACCCTGGCCTGCTCGGAGACCTCGTCGGTGGCGGCCTGCGCGTCGGCCTTGATGTTCTGGCCGGCGCCCTGCGCCACCTCCTTGACGTTCCCCGCGACCTCCTCGGCGAGCGGCTGCAGGTTGTCCTTCGCCTCCGTCGCCATCGCCTTGAGCTCCTCGATCGCCGGCTCCGCGGCGTTCTTGAGCTGCGTGGCGCGCTCCTTCTCCATCTGCGAAGCGGGGATCAGCCCTCCGATGAGCGCCCCGATGCCGGCGGCGATGAGGCCCGCGGCGAGCGGGTTGCCCCGGGTCGACGCCTTCACCTGGCGCGGCGCGGCGGCCACGGCGTCGCGGGCATCAGCCACCGCAGTGCCTGCTTTGTCCCCCACCTCGCCCACCGCGCCATGGTCGTAGGGGTTGGTGTCGGAGCCGAAGATCCGCTCCTTGAAGCTGTGGACGCCCTCCTTGACCTGGTCCACCTGCTCGCGGACCATGTTGCTCGGCTTGGCGCTGTCGCCGAGGGCGTTGACGTTGTCACTCAGCTCAGCGCGGGTGCGCTCGATATCTCGACGGATCTCATCCGGGTTGGTGCTCATCAGTTCTTCTCCTCATTGCCAGTGGCAGCGTTCGGGATCTTCTTCACGGTCTCAGCGGTCCGGGGCAGTCCCCGCACCTTGGCGAACTCACTCTTCCCAGCCATGGCGAGGATGGCGGCGATCGCGAACCAGATCACGGCCACGATCACCCCGCTCCATCCCAGGGATGGGTTCTGGGCCGACCCCATCAGGACGGCCAGGCCCCACCAGAGGGCCAGCGTGAGAGCGATCAGGCCCAGAAAGGCAGTGACGCCGGCCCCGGCGAGCATGCCGGCGCCCTTTCCCGCCTTCGACGCCGACTGCTTGGCCTCGACCTTGGCGAGTTCCACTTCCTGACGGATCAGGGTGGTGGCGTTGTCGATCAGGTCCGAGGCGATATCGCCAAGCGACCGCTCCTCGGCCCGGTACCGGGCGTAGCTGGCTTCCTTCTCAGCCTCCTCGGGGTCCATGCCCAGCGGGATGGTCGGGTCCGCGTAGCCGGAGCCGTAGGGGTCTCGGGCCGTGGGGCCCGGATCGGTGTAGGGGGAGGTCATCGGAGACCCTCCCGCCAGGGATCCCCACCCTCGACGGTGAGATCCTCGTACTGGGACTCAGGCTCGACGAACGTCTCGTTGGCCACCTGCGACTCGCGACGAGGGGTAGCGCCCAAGGGCGTCGGTGGGTACTGGTCGCTGAGGTGCGGCGTGGGATACGAGCCTGGAACGGCAGCGCCCGGACGATACGCGGCTGCGGGCTGTGCCCGGCTGTCTTCATCAGGCTTCGCGCCCTGGAGCCCGCGGTAGATGCGCGCCCCGATGAAGCCGACGCCGGCAGAGATGGCCAGGAACTGCCACGGGTTGCGAGCAGCGTAGCGACGCACCGACTCCAGGACCTCGTCGGGCTGCCGGCTCTCCAGCCAGGCGGCCGCGTCGTCGCTGAACCGCTGCGCCTTGTCCACATAGCCGGCGAGCATGCCGTCCTGGTCCGCCTGTGACATGGACCGGAGCTCTCCACTCAACGAGCGGGCCAACTCCGCGACCATCTGCTGACCGGTCCCGGCCTGGGCCCGAAGCTCGTACACCGATTCGTCGAGCAGCCGCCGGCCTTGCGCCTTGGCCTCGTCGATGACCTCAGCGGCCTCCTGCTTGGCGGTGTCGACGACGTGGCCACCCGCATCCTTGGCGGTGTCGGTGACGGCCTTCGCCTCGTCCTGGGCCGTGGCCGCGACATCCTTGGCCCGGTCACCCGTATGAGAGGCGACCTCCTTGGCCTGGTCGGTGCCCTTCTGATCGGCGGAAGACCCGGTCCAGGTGGTTGCGCCGGACTGCCCTGGCACAGTGGGGGGCGCCACAGTTGCGCCGTACTCGCTCTGCCCACCGGCGGGTGTCTCATTCGGGTACGCCATGGTGATCCTCCATTACGTTTCGGTCATGCGAGAGCTTGTGCTCTCCTGCACAGTCCTTACCCACAATCGCGATGTCTAAACATGGATCGAGCAAAGTGATCACGCCGGATAAGCCCATCGAACATTGGACAGGCGGAGCCAGTCAGCCCTATTACGTACCCACTTCCGCAGATTCTAAACAGGGGCGGTTCAGGGCGAAATACTCCCCCTGTCCACCTCTTGATAGCCGGGCCGATCGGACTAGCGTGGAGCACATTCCACACACCCCGAGAAAGGAACAGAAACCATGGCTGAAAAGGGGCTCTTCTTACTTGAGCGTGGGGTGAGCGTGGATCCGATGGTGGGCGTGTCGGCGGGGTGAAGGGGGTCGAGGCCCTCAAGAATCGGGGTTACCACACCACCTGATCTTCAAGGACCTCGACGATGCCTGATTCTACTTCCTGCTGCCGTGCCTCCGGCGGCTACTGCCAGCGCTGCGACCTTCTGCTGGGCCTGCCCGGGCTCCACGTGATCGGCGTCCAGCGCGACGACGCTGGGCTCAGGGTTGAGGTCGAATCCGTCCGACCGGAGGTGATGGGCTGCCCCGCCTGCGGCGTGATCGCGCATGCCCATGGCAGGCAGAAGGTGAAGCTGATCGACGCGCCGTGCTTCACGGCACCGGTGCGGTTGTGGTGGCGGAAACGACGCTGGCTCTGTCCCGATCCGATGTGTCCGGTGAACTCATTCACGGAACAGAACCCCGACATCGCGCGACCCAGAGCGCTGCTCACCAGCCGCGCCACGTCGTGGGCGATCGGGCAGCTGCGACGGGAGAACGCCTCGGTCCAGGGGATGGCCCGGCAGCTCGGCTGCACCTGGAGGACGCTGTGGCGAGCCGTCAAGCCGATCCTTGAAGCCGCCGCCGACGACGAGGCCCGCTTCGCCGGCGTCACCTCGCTGGGCGTCGACGAACACATTTGGCATCACGTCTCCACCAAGCCCGTCGACCAGGGCGGGCGCGGGCCGAAGGAGTTCACCGGCATGGTCGATCTCACCCGCGACAAGGAGGGACGCGTCCGGGCCCGGCTCCTCGATCTGGTCCCGGGCCGCTCGGGTGAGGCCTACAAGACCTGGCTGCGTGACCGCGGGGACACGTTCCGGAAAGGGATCGCGATCGCCACCCTGGACCCGTTCCACGGCTACAAGAACGCCATCGACGACCAGTTGGAGGACGCCGTTGCGGTGCTCGATGCGTTCCACGTAGTCAAGCTCGGGACGGCCGCGGTCGATGAGGTCCGTCGCCGGGTCCAGCAGGACATCCACGGCCACCGCGGTCGCCGAGACGATCCGCTGTATCGGATCCGCAACCTGCTGCGCGCCGGGCAGGAACACCTCACCGACCGACAGAAGACCCGCCTCGAGACCGCGTTCACAGCCGACGACCGCCACGTCGAAGTCGAGGTCGCCTGGCACTGCGCCCAACAGCTCCGCTCGGTCTATCACCAGTCCTGTCACGCCGACGGGCGCAGGGTCGCGGAGAAGATCCTCGCCACGTTCCCGTCGTGTCCGATCCCGGAGATCGCCCGCCTCGGCCGGACGCTGAACCAGTGGCGCGACGCGTTCCTGGGCTACTTCACCACCGGCGGTGCCAACAATGGCGGAACCGAGAGCATCAACGGGTTGATCGAACTCGCCCGCCGCGTCGCCAGAGGGTTCCGCGACCCCGACAACTACCGCCTCAGAATGCTCCTCATCGGCGGCGGTCTAAGCATCTGACCCCACGCTCAGGTACGAAGAGCCTGAAAAGGATCTGGCCGCATTGTTCTTCGCAACCATGCGAGACATGTACTACGCCGAGCGACACATCCTCTCGTCACTCCCCAAGTTGCAGGAGGCGGCGGTCTCCGACGAGCTGAAGGCGGCGCTCGAGCACCACCTCGGGGAGACCCAGGGGCAGATCGATCGCCTCGAGAAGGTCTTCGCCATGATCGATCGCAAGCCCACCAGCAAGCGCTGCGACGCCATCGACGGCATCCTGAAGGAGGGCGATGAGCACCTGGAGGAGTACCAGGGCAGCCCTGCCGCCGACGCCGCCCTCATCGCCTCGGCACAGGCTGTCGAGCACTACGAGATCACCCGCTACGGCACCATGCGACGGTGGGCCAAGATGCTCGGACTCAACGACGGCTACGACCTCCTCACCCAGTCTCTCGAGGAGGAGTCGCGCACCGACGAGCTCCTCACCAAGATCGCCGAGACCGAAGCCAACGCCACGGCGGCGGCCGGCGGCGCCTAAAGCGTCTCCGGGTCCGCGCCGGTCTCGATGACGAGCTCCGCCACGGCGCGGAGCTTCAGGTTTCGGTCCTGGCTGGCGCGCTTGAGCCGTTCGAAGGCGTCGGCCGGCGTCAGCCTGTGCCGCTCGACGAGAATGCCCACCGCCTGACCGATCAGGCGGTGGCTCTCGATCCCGCGGGCCATGTGCTCCTGCCTGTCAGCGCTCTGCTGCGCGAGAATCAGGCGATCGACGGCTAGGCCGAAGGCCTGCGCGAGAAGGTCCGCCACGATCATCTCGTCGGGCCTGACCTGCCTGGGTCGCGGGAACTGGATCCACGCCCGGCAGTCGGCGAGGCTCGTCTGCGGGACGAGCAGGATGCCGGGCCGCAGGCTGACGCTGTCGGCGCTCGGACGTCCAGCGATGCCGGCGAGGACCTCCGGGGGCAGCTCGTCGGCCGACACCGTCGACCCACCGTGGAACAGGACAGGGCCTCCCAGGTCGATCTGGATGGTGCACCGCCCCACGAACAGCAACTCGAAGCCGTGGGTCGAGAGCCCCAGCAGGGTCGCGATGTCGTCCTCACCCGCGAAGCTCGCGCTGACCTGCGCGGCGGCCGCGCGGCGACTCTCGGCCTCCTTCTGACGCGTGATGTCCCGGAACGTGCGGATGGTGGCAGTGAGGCCCGTTTCAGGATCCGTGACCGAGGCGTCCGCCGCCGAGACCCAGAAGGGTCGACGCTCACAGTCGTAGAACATCGCCTCGCTGGTCCCCGATGACCCTTCCCGGGCCTCGAGGTGGCGCTGGGCGATCGCCGCTCTCTGCTCCGCGTCCTCCTCCTCGGTCGGCCACCACGGGTAGGGAGGCCGGAACGGTCCATCGGCCATCGTGTACCCGGACAACTGGGAGAAAGCGGGGTTCATGTCCATGACGACGCCCGCCGCGTCGAAGATCAGCACGCCGTCGTGCAGCGAGGACAGAAGCGCGCGCCGCCACGCCGCGTCCAAGGAACGCTGCCGGGCCCTGGCCAGCGCGGCTGCGAGGCGGATTCGCAGTTGGGGAAGATCCACGGCGACCTCACCCGACTTCTCCGGCGGGTCATCGAGAAGGACCACCGCGCTCCCAGCCAGCGCCGGCTCGGCACGGAGGGCGCGAAGGAAGTCCAGGCCCGCGGACCAGCCTGCCAGATCCGCCAGGACGATCTCCGGGGGATTGGCCAGCAGAATGTCGATGGCGCCCTCGATATCGGTCACCGCGACGACGTCGTAGCTGTCATCCAGCGCACTGCTCAGCAGCTGCGCCCGCTGGGACCCCGGTTGGACGAGAGCCAGCCGTGCCCGCGGCGGTGCCACCAGCTCAGGATCCGGCACGAACATGTCGATGCCGACACGGGGCGCCGCTGAGGTCGGAGCCCCCTCTTCGCCACTGAGACCGAGGGTCATTCGAGGTTCCTCTGGGTGAGGCGACGGCGTGGGTCGCCGTACTTTCGCACACTAGCGGAGGAGGAGGGCCAAGGGCAGCCAGCGATCAGGAGGCCCGGCTCAATTTCACTCCCCGCGCTTCTCCGCGTCCGGCGGCTCGGCCGCCGGACCTGGCGCCAGGTAGTCGTCGAGGATCTCCTCCAGCAACCCGGCCTCGATCACGAAGTCCAATGAATCCCGGCGAACCATCTCCAGGAAGGCGATGGACGCGGCGATGGCCCTCTGGGAACGCGCGGCCTTGCCATTCCAGGTGCCGCCGAGGGAGCCGCGCGGCGCCACGAGCCGTTCGGGGTCAGCGTGGACGGCCAGGAGCCGCCTCAGGGTGTCGAAGGCCGCGTCCCTGCTCTGCGGGACGCCGACGCGCACTTGGTGAAGCACCTCCGCCAGTGGCGGGTGCACCTCAGCGAGCGCCTCAGGTTCAGGGGGTGTTGTCACCATGCCACCTGCAATCCACAGACGGGGCGAGCCCACATCGATGCGCCGTACTCCGCTCCGGACACAGCAACGGCCGACCACGTGAGTGGCCGGCCGCGCTTTCGCCTTGATGCGAAGTCAGACTGAATAAGCTCGCCCGGGGGGGCTCTACTTGAAGACGTCCTTGATCTTCTCGCCGGCCTGCTTCACATCGGCCGACGCCTGATCGGCGTGTCCCTCAGCCTCGAGTCGTTCGTTGTCGGTCGCCTTGCCGACGCCCTCCTTGACCTTCCCGGCCGCTTCCTGGGCTGCATTGCTGATCTTGTCGTCGACTCCCATGATTCCTCCTCGTAGTGGGTTGGTAGTAGTGACGTACCCACAATCCGGCCGACTAAACAGCATCGACCGGAACGCGCTCAATAAAGCAGCGCCAAGGCCGGCTCCTGAAGAATGGAGGCCACGTCGTGCAGGAACCGCGATCCCTGCTCTCCGTCGACGATCCGATGATCGAAAGCCACCGCCAACGTGGTGACCCATCTGGGCACGACGCGCTCGTCGGCCCCGGTGCCCACGACCCACGGGCGTCGCTCGATGGAGCCCATGCAGAAGATGGCTGACTCGTCGCCGTTGATGATGGGGGTGCCCGCATCGATGCCGAAGACGCCGACGTTGGTGATGGTGAAGGTGCCGTTCGAGTAGTCGCCGGGTTGGAGCTTCCCCTCGCGCGACACCTGAACCAGCTGAGTCACCGCCTGGCACAGCTGCAGCAGGCTCAGATCCTGGGCGGACTTGATGTTGGGCACCATGAGTCCGCGGGGTGTGGCGGCCGCGATGCCCAGGTTCACGTCGCCGTAGTAGACGATCTCCTGCCGCTCCTCATCCCACGACGAGTTCAGCTCCGGATTGCGCGCAAGGGCCAGGCAGATGGCCTTGGCGTAGACCAGCAGCGGCGACACCCTCAGGCCCGTGAACTCGCGGCGACCCTTGAGCGTCTCGACGAAGTCCATCGTGGCGCTGACATCGACGGTGATCCACTCGGTGACGTGCACATGTGTCTGGCTGGAGCGCACCATGTTCTCCGCCGTCGCCTTCCGGACGCCCTTGATGGGGACACGGCGCTCGGCGCGGCCCTGCCGTGGGTTGGAGCCCCCGAGCCCCTCCGTCGGCCCGAATCCGCCGCCGAAGCTGGACCCTCTGAACGAGGTCCCCGCGTGCGCCTGCCCAGAAGCACCACCTGCAGCCTCGCCGAGCCTCGGCTCGGCTTGGAAAGCCGCCTGATCGTTGAGAATGCGCCCCTGCTTGGGCTGCTCGTCGAGGTAGCGGAATGCGGCGGCGGCCTCCACGTCGCGGCGGGTGATCGTGCCCTCCGGCCCGGTGCCCACCACCGTGCCCAGGTCCACGCCGAGATCCATCGCATACTTGCGCACCGGAGGCTTCGCCCGCGACGATCCATGATCCGAGGCCAACACCAACTGGGACTCCGACGGCGCCCGTCCCGGCGCCGGCAGCGGATCTCCGGAGGCCTGGGCGTGGACCGCCCCCGCGGGGTGCACCTCGTCCGCCCGGCGCCCCGGCTCGTGGTGCCCGTAGGCCGCGGACATCGCCTCGGCCACCGAGGCCTTGTCCGCACCCTGCCCCCGACGACGACGTCGCGCGGGTCCCGGATCGGATGGCCCATAACCCACCAGGTTGGGGCCGGCCTCAGCAGGCGCCTCCTCAGTGGGCGCCTCATCGCCGCTCACACCGTCGTCGATCTCCACGATGGGGCTCCCGACCTCCACCGTCGTGCCCTCCGCCACCAGCAGTTCGGTCACGGTTCCGGCGAACGGTGAGGGGAGCTCGACGAGTGACTTGGCCGTCTCGATCTCCACCAGCACGTCGTTGACGTCGATCACGTCACCGGCCGCGACCCTCCACGCCACGATCTCCGCCTCGAGCAGGCCCTCGCCCGGATCCGGTAGCAGGAATTGATGCTTCATCTCAGGCTCCTAGTAGGCGAGCGAACGGTCGACGGCGTCAAGGATCCGGTCCACACTCGGAAGGTACTCCTCCTCCACCCTGGCCGGCGGATACGGCATGTCGTAGCCGGCCACCCGCTGCACCGGGGCCTCCATCACGTAGAACAGGTCCTCGTGCAGCTTGGCCGCGATCTCCGCGCCCAGCCCCAGCGTCTTCGGCGCCTCGTGCACGACGACGGCGCGCCGCGTGCGCCTCACCGACGACTCGATGGTGACCCAGTCGATGGGGCTCAGCGTGCGCAGGTCCACCACCTCCAGGGACGTCCCCTCCTCGGCTGCGAGCACCGCGGCATCCAGGCAGGTCCTGACCATCGGCCCGTAGGCGAGGAGCGTGGCGTCCGTGCCGTAGCGCACCACCTGCGCCTGGTGCATCGGAGCCGGGCGGGCCGAGAAGTTGACGGTGTCCTTGACGTGGTAGCGCCGCTTCGGCTCGAAGAACACCACGGGGTCATCAGAGGCGATGGCCTGCTGGATCATCCAGTACGCGTCGTTGGCGTTCGAGCACGTGACCACCTTGAGCCCGGGGGTGTGCGCGAAGTAGGCCTCGGGCGACTCCGAGTGGTGCTCGATGGCCCCGATCCCACCGCCGTAGGGGATCCGGATCACCATGGGCATCCTGGTGTGTCCCCCGGTGCGCATGTGCAGCTTTGCCACCTGCGTGACGATCTGGGAGAAGCCGGGGAAGACGAAGCCGTCGAACTGGATCTCCAGCACCGGCCGGTAGCCGCGCATGCAGAGGCCCACAGCGGTGCCGATGATGCCCGACTCGGCCAGCGGCGAGTCGACCACCCGGTTCTCCCCGAACTCCTGCTGCAGGCCCTCGGTGATCCGGAAGACGCCGCCGAGCTTGCCGATGTCCTCACCGGCGAGCAGCACCTTCGGGTCGGCCTGCAGGGCGCGCCGCAGCCCGCGGTTGAGGGCCTTGGCCATGGTCAGGGTCTCGCTCACGCGTCCTCCCCGAAGCTCGCGGCGAACTCGGCGTACTCGCGGCGCTGCGCCTCCAGCGCGACGGTGGGCTCGGCGTAGACCGTGGCGAACAGCTTGTCCATGGTGGTGTTCTCCATCAGGGGGATCGACGCCCGGGCGGCGGCCCCCAACTCCTTGGCCTCGGCGTCGACGCCGGCGAACCACTCGTCGTCGACGGCGCCCTCCGCGCGGAGATAGGTGGTGAGGCGGGCGATGGGGTCGCGGCCGCGCCACTCCTCCTCGTCGGACCGCTCGCGGTACTTGGTGGGGTCGTCGGAGGTGGTGTGGGCGCCCATCCGATAAGTGAAGGCCTCGATGAAGGCCGGCCCCTCGCCGGCGCGGGCCCGGGCCATCGCCCAGTCGGTGACGGCCTTCACGGCCAGCACGTCGTTGCCGTCCACCTGCACGCCGGGGAAGCCGAACCCCTGGGCGCGCTGGAACAGGGGGATGCGCGACTGCAGCGCGATGGGCTCCGAGATGGCCCACTGGTTGTTCTGGCAGAAGAACACCACCGGCGCGTTGTAGGAGGCGGCGAACACGTAGGCCTCGTTGACGTCGCCCTGGCTGGCGGCGCCGTCGCCGTGGTAGACGATGACGCCGGCGTTCTTCTCGTCGTCGTGGTTGCCGACCGCGCCGTCGAGCTGCAGGCCCATCGCGTAGCCGGTGGCGTGCAGCGCCTGGCAGCCGATGACTATCTGGTAGTTCTTGAAGGTGTCCAGCTTCTCCCAGTAGCCGCCGTTGGTGCCGCGGAACAGCGACAGCATGTTGGTGAGCGGGACGCCGAGCACCATGGCGACGGCGTGCTCACGGTAGGACGGGAACACCACGTCGGCGGGGCGGAGTGCGTGGGCCGAGCCCACCTGGGCGGCCTCCTGCCCGATCAGCGGGGTCCACAGGCCCAGCTCGCCGTGCCGCTGGAGGGCGGTGGCCTCGGCGTCGAAGCGCCGGGCGAGGACCATGTCGCGGAGGTAGCCGACGAGGTCCGCGGTGGTGCCGGTGAACTCGAAGTCGTCGTGACTCACGCGTCGACCCTCAGGGGTCAGCAGCTGCACCATGTCCTGGCTTTGACCGCGCACGCGGCCTCCTCTCCACTAACTTACGCATCCGTAGCTTACGTCTTGGGCGCCTCGAAAGGGACTCCAGCGGCAGACCCCTCGCTGGCTCAGGAGCGAGGAGCGCAGCGACGAGCCTCGAAGCCCAAGAGAAGTGACGTTGTCAGCTCGCGTTTCTGAGGCTTCGAGGCCGCTGCGCGGCACCTCAGCCAGCGGGAAAGGGAGCGAGGCCGCTGCGCGGCACCTCAGCCAGCAGAGGAGGTCAGCCGGCGAGGGTTGCGACCAGCACCGCCTTGATCGTGTGCATCCGGTTCTCCGCTTGGTCGAACACGACGCTCGCCTCGGACTCGAACACCTCGTCGGTCACCTCAACGCCCTCGATGCCGAACTGCTCCTTCAGGTCCCGACCCACCGTCGTGTTGAGGTCGTGGAACGCGGGCAGGCAGTGCATGAACTTGGTGGCCGGGTTGCCGGTGGCCCGCATCAGCTCGGCATTGACCTGATACGGGCGAAGCAGCTCGATTCGCTCGGCCCACACCTCCTTCGGCTCACCGAGCGAGACCCAGACATCGGTGTAGACGAAGTCCACGCCCGCGACACCCGCGGCCACGTCGTCGGTGACGGTGATCCGCGCACCCGTCGACTCCGCGAGGCGGCGCGCCTCAGCGACGATCTCGGCCGCGTTCTGCTGCGACGCCGGCGCCACCATCCGCACGTCCATGCCCATCAGTGCGCCGCTGATCAGCAGAGAGTTGCCCACGTTGTTGCGGGCATCGCCGAGGAACGCGAACGAAACCTCCTCCAACGGCTTGCCGCTGTGCTCGATCATGGTGAGCTGGTCCGCCAGCATCTGGGTGGGGTGCCAGTCGTCGGTGAGCCCGTTGTAGACGGGGACACCGGCGTGGGCCGCCAGGGTCTCGACGACGTCCTGCCCGGAACCGCGGTACTCGATCGCGTCGTACCAGCGGCCGAGGACGCGGGCGGTGTCCGCGGCGGACTCCTTGTGGCCGATCTGCGAGCCGGCCGGGTCCAGATAGGTGGTGGTGCCGCCCTGATCCGCGACAGCCACCTCGAACGCGCACCGGGTGCGGGTGGAGGTCTTCTCGAACAGCAGGGCCACCTGCTTTCCGGCGAGGAGCGGGCTCTCGCGACGCTCGCGGCGCTGCGCCTTCAGCTCGGCCGCGAGGTCCAGGAGCCCGCGCCACTCGTCGGGGGTGAAGTCCAGCTCCTTGAGGAAGCTGCGGCCCAGCAGGCTCATCGTCGTCGCCTTTCGCTCGCGATCCAGGGAAGGACACAGGCTACCGCGCCGTCCGCGGCCCGCCGCGGCCGGCCGTCACACCGATCTGGCGTGGTCGACGAGCCTGTCGAAGCCCGCATCCATCGCCCTGTCGACAATCTGCCTCTCCGGGTGCGCGTCCCACCAGGCGACCTGCTCCGCGACCGCCTGGTCGTAGGTGATCGTCGGGTTGAACTCCGGCACCAGTGCCCGCAGCTTCGAGCAGTCGAAGACCATGGAGTGCGCCTTGTCTCCGAGGAGCCCGGGTCCGACGTCGGGCAGCACCCGCGCGATGGTCTCCGACGCCACGTGCACCAGTTCGGGGCTGGCCACCCCGGCCGCATGGGCCAGCCACGTGTAGATCTGGTCCCAGGTGGGTGCGTGGTCGCCCATGATCTGGAAGGTGTCGCCCACCGCCTGCGGGTTGCCGAGGAGACCGGTGAAACCGACGGCGAAGTCGGCCGAGTGCGTCACGGTCCACTGCGTGGTGCCGTCGCCGTGCACCACAACAGGCCGGCCGGCCCGGAGCCGGGCGATGTCCGTCCAGCCTCCGGTGGTGAGCAGCAGGGTGCGGTCGTAGGTGTGGGAGGGGCGCACGATCGTGGCGGGGAATCCGTTGTCGCGGTACTCGGCCACGAGGAGGTCCTCGCAGGCGATCTTGTTGCGCGAGTACTCCCAGAACGGGTTGCGCAGCGGGGTCGATTCGGTCACCGGCATCCGCGACGGCGGGCTCTGGTAGGCCGAAGCCGAGGAGATGAACACGTACTGGTCGGTGCGCCCGGCGAAGCGGGCCACGTCGCGCCCCACGTGGTCCGGGGTGAAGGCGATGAACTGGGCCACGACGTCGAACCCGCGGCCGCGGAGGACCTCGTCGACGGCGGCACCGTCGTGCACGTCGGCCACCAGGAACTCCACGTCCTCGGGAAGCGGGTGCGTGGTGGACTGCCCCCGGTTGAGGACCGTCACATGGTGGCCGAGCCGGACTGCCCGTTCCACGCTCGCGTGGCTGATGATGCCGCTGCCGCCGATGAACAGCATGTCCAGGGGATTGCGTGTGAGTGCCATCCCCGCATCCTTCCATCCAGCCACCACTGCTGGTGCGGACTGGGTGCGATAGCCGCGCCCCGGATCAGTCGCGGGTGACGGCCTCGAGCACGCCGTCGACGGCGGCCTCGATGTCTGCCAGCGTCTCCTCGAACCCCTCCTCCGTGCCGTACCACGGGTCAGTCAGCGGCTCCCCCTTGGTCTTGTCCGGGTTGAAGTCGTTGAGCAGAACGATGTTTTTGGCACACGGGGCGATGCGCTGCAGGCGGGCGACGTGCAGCGGCTCTGCGGCCACCACGAGGTCCGCGCCCTTGATGTCGGCTGCCCCGATCTTGCGCGCCTGGTGCCCCGAAGCGTCGTAGCCGGCACGCTCCAGGGTGCGCGCGGCGCGGTGGTCGATGGGGTTGCCCACCTCGTCGCTGGACACCCCGAAGCTGGCGATCCGCACGTCGAGCCCACGCTCCTCGGCTCGGCGCCGTGCAACCCGCTCGGCCATCGGGGAGCGACAAATGTTGCCCCAACATACGAAGAGAATCGTTGACATTGGTCACACTTTAGCCGCGCGGGTCTGGCTCACCGAGGCCGGGGGCACAGGTGGCTAGAATGAGCCACCGGCGTGGAGGAAGGTTTGGGGGGACGATCATGCAGATCTTGGTGGTTGACGATGATCAGGCGGTACGCGATTCGCTCGCCCGCTCACTGACCTACACGGGCGACGATGTGCAGACCGCCGCAGACGGCGTCGAGGCCCTCGCGAAGCTGGTCAGCTACACACCCGACGCCATCATCATGGACGTGATGATGCCCCGTCTCGACGGCCTCGAGACCACCCGAATGCTTCGGGACGGCGGCAACGACACCCCCATCCTCATCCTGACTGCGCGCGACGCCGTCGGGGACCGCGTGGACGGGCTCGACGCCGGCGCAGACGACTACATGGTCAAGCCCTTCGCCCTCGACGAGCTCCTGGCGCGCCTGCGGGCGCTGACCCGGCGCTCGAAGCCCGTGCCGGAGGCGGAGTCGCGGGTCCTGACCTTCCAGGACGTCACGCTGGACACGCAGCACCGCGAGGTGACGCGCGCCGGGCAGCACATCTCGCTCACCCGCACCGAGTACGCGCTGCTGCAGGTGTTCATGGAGAACCCGCGCCGCGTCATGGAGCGCAATACCCTCCTCAATGAGGTGTGGGGCTTCGAGTTCCCCACCACGGCCAACTCGCTCGAGGTCTACATCGGGTATCTGCGGCGCAAGACCGAAGCTGGCGGCCGGCCCCGGCTCATCCACACAGTGCGCGGCATCGGCTACGTCCTGCGTGAAACTCCCCCGTGATCGGAAGCTGGTGGATCCGGCTTCGCCGCGGCCTGGGCCGCCTCGTCAGTGGCCAGTCGCTGCAGTGGCGCCTTGCCCTCCTGACGGGCATCAGCGTGGCGCTGTCGGTCCTGGTCGTCGGCACCACCTCCTACGTCGTGACGCGGTGGTCCCTGCTGGAGCAGTTGGATCGTGAGCTGGTGGCGGTGGCCCAGACGGCGTCCGGGACCATCGCGTCGAACGTGTCCAACATGGGCGGGCTCTCGGGCGACCTGATGGGGTCTTCCGATGGGCTGCTCGCTCTTGTCGCGGCGGATGGGCTGGTCAAGCAGGTGCCCGGCCAGCCGGTGTCCCTGCCTGCCGGGTCCGAGGAGATCGCGGTGGCGCGGATGCAGTCCGGGTCCTCGACCCGCACCCTGGATGCGGACGGCACCTCCTACCGCGTGGTGTCGGTGCCGATGTCGGTGGACGGGGCGTTCTACGCCGTGATCTACGGGCGGCCCACCGTCGCACTGGAATCCACGCTCGGCTCACTGTGGGCCGCGCTGCTGGCGGCCGGCGCGCTGGGCGTTCTGACCACCACGCTCGCGGCGCTGTGGGCGGCGCAGACGGTGCTCGCTCCCGTGCGTCGACTCTCGCAGGCCGTGAAATCCGTCACGCAGACCGATCAGCTCAACCCCATCCGGATCTACGGTCGAGATGATCTGGGTGAGCTGACCAAGTCGTTCAACCTCATGTTGCGCTCGCTGCAGACGTCGCGGGAGCAGCAGAGCCAGCTGATCGCCGACGCCGGGCATGAGCTGCGGACCCCCCTCACGTCGATGCGCACCAACATCGAGCTGCTGCTGGCCGACGACACCTCCGGCATGCTCCCGGAGGGCGCCCGCTCGGTGATTTTGGGCGACGTCGCCGCGCAGCTGGGCGAGTTCTCCGCACTGGTGGGAGACCTCGTGGCACTCACCCGCGACGACCACCTCCAGCGCCCGCACGAGCTCCTGGACATGGCGGAGGTGACGGAGTCCGCCATCGAACGCGCCCGCCGTCGAGGCCCCAACATCACCTTCGACGTCACCCTGGAGCCCACCCCCGTGATGGGGGATCCGTCGACGCTGGAGCGCGCGATCACCAACCTTCTGGACAACGCCGTGAAGTTCTCACCCTCCTACGGCACCATCGTGGTCACGCTGGAAGACGGCACCCTCACCGTCGTCGACGAGGGCCCGGGCATCGCCGACGAGGACCTCCCGCTGATCTTCGACCGCTTCTACCGCTCGGACCGGGCGCGGAACACCCCCGGCACCGGGTTGGGGCTGTCCATCGTGGATCACACGGCGCGGGCGCACGGCGGCTCGGTGCGCGCGGGCAACGACCCGGACCGCGGGGCGAAGTTCGTGCTGCGGCTGCCGGTGATCGCCGAGTCCGCGGAACAGTCTGTCCTGTGAGGTCAGTGGAGTGAGGGTGGCGCTGAGCCCCGCGCAGCGGCGCGGGCTGTCGGTGGGCGTCGCGACGGGGCTCTACGGGATCTCGTTCGGGGCACTGGCCGTGGCTGCCGGCCTGACGGTGGGGCAGGCATGCGTGCTCAGCCTGCTGATGTTCACCGGCGGCTCGCAGTTCGCGTTCGTCGGCGTCGTCGGCGGAGGTGGGGCGCTGGCGTCGGCGACCGCGGCCGCCTCGCTGCTGGGGGTCCGCAACGCGATCTACGGGGTCACCGCCAACGCCATGCTCCGCCCGCGCGGCTGGCGACGCTTCGTGGCCGCGCACCTGACCATCGACGAGTCCATCGCCACCGCGTCGGCCGCGGAGGACCCCGTCGAGGAGCGGCGGGGGTTCTGGGCTGGAGGTGTCGCGGTGTTCGTCCTGTGGAACCTGTTCACACTGTTGGGGGCCCTCCTCGGCGACGCCCTGGGCGACCCGAAGGCCTGGGGGCTCGACGGCGCGGCTGTCGCGGCGTTCCTGGGTTTGCTGTGGCCGCGGCTACGGAGCCGCGACCCGATCGCGATCGCGGTGATGGCCGCCGTGGTGACGGTGGCGGTGGCACCGTTCGTACCGCCGGGGATTCCGATCATCGTGGCGGCAGGTGTCGCGGTGGCGATGACTCTGGCCCAGCATCGCCGCGACTCGACGGTCGCGCCGGACGTCGATCGGAGTGTCCCACGATGACGATGTGGCTCTGGATCATGGCCGCCTGCGCGATCGCGTACGTCACCAAGCTGGTCGGCTACCTGCTTCCCGAGCGATGGCTCGAGAATCCGTGGGTCGTGAAGCTCTCGCACGGGGTCACGGTGGGGCTGCTCGCCTCGCTCGTGGCCACCAACGCGTTCGTATCTGGCACTGCGGTGGCGCTCGACGCGCGCGCCGCGGCCCTGCTTGTGGCCGCCGTGGCCCTGGTGCTGCGCGCGCCATTCCTGCTCGTGGTGATTGCCGGGGCTGCCGCCGCCGCGTTGGCTCGCCTGGGTGGCCTCGCGTGATCTCTCCACAGCCTTATCCACAGCTGTGCACAGATTACGTCGGTGTAATTTCGGCTTCTCGGGCCTGCGGCGAGGCGCCCCAGTCCGCCACCTCCGGAACCTGTGAACGTCCGAGCGGTCCGCGGCATGACCGGACGTTGCGCAGCTCTCGTTCAAGGGCCCTCTTGGGCCAGACCTCTAGTCGCAGGATCGATAGCTTCTCACCGGGGAGGTACGCGCACGCTCTTGCAATCTGCACAGATTCCTATACAGTTCTTGTCATGACCATCTTCGCTGACCTGCACCGCAAGCGGACTCTGTCCGTTACCGCAGCCTCCAGCCGCGGTGTCGCGGGCTTGGTCAAGGATGCGGAGCGTGGTGAGGACATCATCGTCGAGCGCCACGGGCGCGCGGTCGCTGCCGTTATCTCCGTTGAACAGTTCGACGAGCTTCACCGTGTTCGGGCTGACCTGATCGCCGCTTCCCTCGTCTTGTCGCGCGAGCTCTCTGACACTGGCAGCCGCACCGATCTGGACGACGCCATCGCCGCGTTCGGGTTCGACCGGGTGGAACTCGAGGCCGAGCTCGACGCTGACCTAGCCACCGGCCGCGAGTGACAACGCAACTCCGGTCCGGCCCCGGGCCAGCGGTTACGCATGGTTGAGAAGAAGCACCCGGAAGTACCCGGGTGTCTAGTGCGCCTGACCGGGGATGCGGTCGAGGACCTGGAGACCTTGTTCAAGGCCGACCCGCAGATCGTGCGCTGGGCCTTGAAAAAGATGATCCAGATCGAGCGCGACCCCAACGCAGGCGCCCCCTTGCTGGGCGGTCTCATCGGCTACCGCAAGATCGCCGTCGGCGATCGTGACTGGCGCGTCGTATGGCGAGTCGTGCAGAACGACGCAGGAGACTTCCGAGTGGAGGTCGCGGAGGTCTGGGCAGTTGGGTACCGCAAGGACAACGAGGTCTACGAAGAGATCAGGCAACGCGTCGCTAACGCTGGCTCCTCACCGAAGACCAAGGCGCTCACGGAGGTTCTGGAGCTCTTCGCCAAGCAGGCAATCGACCTGACCGCGACCCCGGAACCGGAGAAGCCTGAGCCAGTCCCGAGATGGTTGACCGACGCACTGCTCTACGTGGTGCACCTCCCGGCCTCCCAGGTCCAAGAGATGACACTCGAAGAAGCCGAGAGGGCTTGGACGGACCATATTTCCGGTGCGGGTTCGGGAACGTAGCTGGGCCTCTGCTGAGGCTGCCCTCCCTGCCGGCTGCGCTCATCGCGGCAGATCCGGTAGTTGTTCATCGCGTGCGGGCCGGAGTGGTATCCCGGCCGAACCCGCCCTCATGCGAGGAAAGACGGTCCCCCTGGTTTGTGTGTCTGCAACTTGCTACCCATAGAGCGGCATCTGCGCATATATGCAGAAGCCGCCCTATGGATAGCAAGTTGCAGACCCCTCGTCGTCAACGACACCATTCCGGCGGCATCAGCACCTCGGCAGGAGCGTGAAGCGCACAGTCCGGGGCTTCGACGGCGCTGCGCGCCACCTGAGCCACCGGGATGGCGTGTGTGGCTGAGCCCCACAGCGAACGCTCAGCTGTCTGGCGACAACCTAAGACCCCGACCCCTTTGGGCCGGGACATCCACAAGACGCGCGTGGTCTTGGCGTTGCGGAGTTCCCGCCCATTGTCCGAGTGCGCTGCCATGATGGCGCCATGGCACTGATCGGTGAACCGCGCCGGATGAATCCGCTGCTGCGACTCGGGGTCAGGATCGCCGAGCGCACGACAGGGCGCCGGATGGAGCCCGCCCGGCTGCTCGCCTGGTATCCCAGGGCTGCGATCGGCTCCGGCCTGCTGGAAATGCTGGTGGCGCATCGCGAACCTTCCGAGCGGCTGCTGAAGCTGGTCCGCGTCACCGCGTCCATCACCGCGAACTGTGCGTTCTGTGTGGACATGAACAGCTACGAGCATGACCGCGCCGGGCTGAGCGACGCCGAACTGGCCGCGCTCGCCCGCGGCGACCCTGACGGCATCCAGACCTTCACCCACCGGGAGCGGCTGGCCATCGAGTACGCAAGGCTGATCTCATCCACACCGCTGACGTTTCCCACAGAGCACCTGGCGCGGCTCAGGGCGGAGTTCAGCGAGCGTGAAATCGTGATCCTTGCCACCACTGCCGCCCAGGTGAACTACTGGGCGCGGGTGATCCAGGCCCTCGGTGTTCCACCGGCCGGCTTCACCGAGGCGTGCCGGGTGCCGAACCCCCGAGGTCCTCGCGACCGCCTCGGAGCTTACGCTCTGTGGTTCACACCCGGGCACGAGGCGTGACAAGAAAGCCAGGAGCGGCCTAGTCAGATCGACACCCGCGGCGACAGGGCTGGATACGATGGATGAGTCCAACGAAGGATTGCACCGAACACTTCGAGGAGCTGTGATGGCATCCGTAGAGAACGACCTCGCCAGGATCAAGGGCATCGGACCGAAGTACGCGGAGATGCTCAAGAGCATCGGGGTGGACTCCGTCAAGGAGCTCCGGCACCGCAACGCGGCCAACCTGAAAGAGATGATCGAGACCCGTCACGGAGCGGTGATCGGGCTGTCGGTAGCTGAGTGTGAGGACTGGGTGACGCAGGCGAAGGCACTCGACGTCTGAGTGATCGCTCAGGGTGGCTGCGCTCGCTACACCACCAGCGGCGCCGCGACCTCCAACTCTCCGTGCTCGATCAGCCACCTCACTGACTCGAGGATGGCCTCGTCCGGCTGATACCTGGGTTCGTACCCGAGCGCGTATCGCGCCTTCCCGATGCTGAGGTAGTGGTTGCGCAGCAGGTGCTCCCAGCTGGCCTCTGCGGCGCCTTCGGCGGCGGACGCGCGGAACTCGTCCCAGCTCACCGAGCGCAGTTCCGCCGCCTGCCCGAACCATCCCGCCGCGATCCTCGCGTACCCCCGCACGTTCAACGCCGACGGAGCCACGACACTGAAGTCCTCCCCCGCGGCCGCGGTGCGGTGCACGATGGCCGCCTCGAAGGCCTGGGCCACATCGTCGGCGTGCACGTGATGGAGGAACTCGCCGCCGAGCCCGGGGATCTCGAGCGGTTGGCCGGCTGAGAGGGTGCGCCACACCGTCGGATCGACGTTGCCGAGCGGGCCGATCGGATGCCAGCCGGGGCCGACGATGTGGCCCGGATGCAGCGACGTGGTGACCAACCCGCCGGACCTCGTCTCCTCCTTCAGCATGGCCGCGATGGCGGACTTCGCGATCCCATACTCCCCAGCCGGCGGCGTACCGCCATCCTCTGTGATCGGGAGGCGCTCGCTGGGGCCGTGACGCCAGATGGACCCGCAGTGCAGCAGGTGCCCAGTCTCCCCGCGGAGTCGCTCGACCAGCGCGGTGGCAGAGTCCAGCGTGAAGCAGATCAGGTCCACGACGACGTCGGGCCGGAGCGCAGCGACGCGGTCGGTGAAGGTCCCCTCGCGCTCCTCGGCCTCCCGATCGGCGACCACCTGACGCACATCCCGCCAGGCCGGGTCCTCGACGTAGCTGGCTCGCTGACCACGGCTGATGCTGACCACGTCGTGCCCGGCCCGGACCAACCTCGGGACAAGGTAGCTCCCGATGTGCCCGCTTCCGCCGATGACAACGATTCTCATGTCGCCACATTAGGGCGCTTGCCCCGCCGCTGCCGACGTAGGCTGAATCCGCACATCACGAGGGAGACGACATGAGCGAGGCGGCGACCACCGCAGCGACGGCGGCCGAGCTGCTGGCCGAGCTTGCTGCGCTGGAGGACCCGAAGATCCGGGCCGTCAACGAGCGCCACGGCGACGATCACGGGGTGAACCTCACGAGACTGCGGGCCGTGGCGAAGCGGGTCAGGACCAACCACGACCTCGCCGTCGAGCTGTGGTCCACCGGCGACTCCGCCGCCCGGCTGCTCGCCCTGCTCATCTGCCGGCCGAAGCTGTACTCCCTCGACGAGCTGGACGCCATGCTCCGCGGGGCCGGCTCGCCGAAGGTGCACGACTGGCTCGTCAACTACGTCGTCAAGAAGAGCACCCACGCGGAGTCGCTGCGCCTGGCCTGGTTCGCGGACCCGGACCCGGCCGTCGCGAGCGCCGGGTGGGCGCTGACCAGCGAGCGCGTGGTGCGGAGCCCCCAGGGTATCGATCTGGACGGGCTTCTGGACCTGATCGAGGCGCAGATGGCTGAGGCGCCCGAGCGGCTGCAGTGGGCGATGAACCATTGCCTCGCGCAGATCGGCATCGAGAACCCGCCGCTGCGTGAGCGCGCCGTCTCGATCGGCGAGCGACTGGGCGTGCTGCGCGACTACCCGACGCCGCCCGGCTGCACCTCGCCGTTCGCGCCGATCTGGATCGCGGAGATGGTGTCGCGGCGCGAGACCTAGTCCACGTCTGGACGGCCCACCGGAAGCGACACCGTCGCGCTCAACCCGCCCAGGTCAGACTCCCCCAGGGTGACCTCGCCGCCGTGGTCGCGGGCGATCTCCCGCGCGATCGCCAGGCCCAGCCCGCTGCCGCCGCCCTCGCGCTCACGCGCCTCGTCCAACCGCACGAAGCGCTCGAAGACCCGCTCGCGATCCCCAGCCGGGATCCCCGCCCCGTCGTCCTCCACGACCACCACCCCGTCGGACACCGTCACCCGCACCACACCACGGGCGTGCCGGGCCGCGTTCTCCACCAGGTTGCGCACAACCCGCCCGACGGCGGCCGCGTCCACCCACGCCCGGCCGGCTCCGCGCACCTCCACCGCGACACCCGCGCGCAGGCCGGCCACAGCGTCACCGACGAGGGCAGCCAGGTCAGCGTCGTCTCGCCGCGCCCCCGTCGCACCCACCCGCGCCAGCAGCAGCAGATCGTCGACGAGCGCCTGCATCCGCCGCACCTCCGGCGCAAGCTCGGCCGCCAACTCCCCGCTGGTGAAGGCCGCCGGGTGCGCCTCCGCCACCTCGACGGCGGCGCGCAGAGACGAGATCGGCGAGCGCAGCTCGTGGGCCGCGTCCTCGACGAACCCGCGCTGCCGGGCCGCGGCCCGGTCCAGGCGGTCCAGCATCTCGTTCAAGGTCCGCGCAAGCGCCCCGAGCTCGTCGTCGGCTGCGGGCACGGGCAACGCGCCCGGCCCGCCCTCGCGGGCCACCCGGGCGGCGGCCACCCTGAGCTGCTCCACCGGCCGCAGCGCCCGGCCGAGCGCCAGCCAGATGACGCCCGCGAGCAGCAGCGTCAACGTGGGCACCACCCCCACCAGCGACACCCGCAGCGCTTGCAGCACCCCCTCGACGTCGCGCAGCGGCAGCGCCACCACCACCGTCACCGGTGCCCCCCGCCAGTCCGCCGCTCGGGCCACCACCCGCGCCCGCGCGTCGTAGGCCGTCGGCATCGTCGCGGGGCCGGCTCCCGTGAGCGCCGGGAGCTCCGACGGCGCCACCACCGGCAGCGTCCGGCTCGCGTTGGCCGAGCTCGCCACCACCAGGCCGTCGCCGTCGAGCACCTGCGCGATCTCCCCCGGCTCCGCCACCGGTAGCGGCTCGGGCAGCCGGTCATCGGCCACCAGCCGCGACACCGTCAGCGCCCGAGCCTCCGCCAGCTCGTCCAGCGCAATCACCCGGCTCGCGGACACCACCGTCGACAACGCGACCGCCCCCAGGGAGAGCCCCACCGCCAACAATCCGGCGGTCACCAGAGTCAGCCGCAACCGTAGTGAGAGCCCGCCCCACCGTCGCCCCTCGCCGGGCACGCCGTCAGCCCACCACTCGGTAGCCGGCGCCGCGCATGGTGAGGACGACGTCGCGGCCCAGCTTCCGCCGCAGGTAGCCGACGTAGACCTCCACCACGTTGAGGTCCTCCCCCGTGCCGTCCCACACGTGGTCGCGCAGCTCCACCTTGCCCACCACGCGGTCCGCGTGCCGCATCAGGTACTCCAGCAGCGCCAGTTCGCGGGTGGTGAGATCCACGGGCACCCCGTCGAGTGTCACGGTCCGGGCGGAGGGGTCCATCACGAGCGCACCGACGGCGAGCACCGACGGCCTGGCCTCCGCGGGACGGCGGACCAGGGCCCGGAGCCGGGCCACGAGCACGACGAAGGAGAAGGGCTTGGTGAGGTAGTCGTCGGCGCCGAGGTCCAGCGCATCCGCCACGTCGTACTCGCCGTCCTTGGCGCTCAGCATCAGCACCGGGGTCCACACCTTGCGTTCACGCAGCGCGGCCACCACGTCGTAGCCGTTGCGCCGGGGCAGCATCACGTCCAGGACGATCGCGTCGTAATCGCCGTGGGTGGCCAGCGAGAGGCCCGTCTCGCCGTCGTGCGAGCAGTCCACCGCGAACCCCTCCGCCGCCAGGCCGCGCTGCAACGCCCGGGTGAGCCCCCGCTCGTCGTCGACCACCAGTACCCGCACGCCCCCATCCTGCCAGCGGGCCAGTGGCGGCGGGCGGGCGCTCTCAGCGTCCTCACAGCGACGGCGGTCTACCGTGGGCGCATGACCGAACGACGCTCTGCCCTCCGCACCCCCTGGATCGCCCCCATAGCCGTGGCCGGCGTTGTCGCCGTCGGCCTCCTCGTGCAGCCGCTGCTCGCCTCCGGCGAGTCCAGCAACCTGCCGGACCTCACCGCCGAGGAACTGGTGGCGCGGGTCCTCGAGTCCGAGCCCCAGGCCATGTCCGGCACCGTCGTGCACACCGCCCGCCTCGGGCTCCCCGAACTCCTCTTCACCGAGGCCTCCGGCGCTGATCCCATGTCTCTTCTCGGCGGCAGCTCGACGCTGCGTGTCTGGACCGACGGCGACGAGCGCGCCCGCGTCTCCCTGCTGGGCACCATGAGCGAGTACTCGATGGTGGCCGACGGCACGGACATGTGGACCTATTCCAGCTCCGACGATGAGGTGGTCCGCTACACCGTCAGCGACGCGGACCGCGCCCGCCTGGAGACGATGAGCGACGAGGCCCGCGAGAAGGCCCTCGCAGGCCAGGACGAGCTGCCCACCCCGCAGGAGGCCGCGGCCAAGGTGCTGGCCAACGTCGAGGAGTACTCGACGGTGCGCGTCGACTCGCAGATCAGCGTCGCCGGGCGCGATGCCTACCAGCTCGTCGTCACCCCTGACACCGACGGCACCCTCGTCGATCACGTGGTGCTGGCAGTCGACGGCGAGACCATGACCCCGCTGCGGGTGCAAACCTGGAGCACGCAGGACGAGGCGGCCCCCGCCGTCGAGGTGTCGTTCACGGACGTGGACTTCACCGCCCCCAACGAGTCCGTGTTCGAGTTCTCCACCCCCGCCGGCGCCACCCAGCGCGACGTCGTGATCCCGATCCCCGCCGAGGGCACCGAGATGCCCGCCCATGAGGGCGACCACCAGAAGCCCACGGTGTACGGCACCGGCTGGGAGAGCGTGGTCGAGCTCACCGGCGTTGACGTCGCCGCGATGATCGCCCAGGATCCGGGCGCGATGAGCGGCATGCCCACCCCGTCGACCGGCTCCGATGAGGCGCAGGACCTGATGGACGAGTTCAAGCCCGAGCATGGGCCGGGCATGGACCTCGACGCCGCCGCCCTCTACGAGCAGCTCACCACCGAGGTGCCCGAGGGTCGCCTGCTCACCTCCGCACTGCTCAGCGTGCTGGTGACCGACGACGGTCGCATCCTGGTGGGGGCGGTTCCCGCCGAGACCCTGCGCGCGATGGCGTGAGCGCCCCGGCAATCCGCACCGAGGGGCTCACCAAGCGATTCCGATCCGGCCAGGTGGCCGTCGACGGGATCGACCTGGTGGTGCCCCGCGGCGCTGTCTACGGATTCCTCGGCCCCAACGGGTCGGGGAAGACCACCACGATCCGGATGCTGCTCGGGCTGGTGAAGCCGACGGCGGGTGCCGCCTGGCTGCTCGACGAGGCCATGCCCGAGAGCGGCGGGTCGGTGCTGCCGCGGGTGGGTGCGCTGGTGGAGGGGCCGGCGTTCCAGCCGTACCTCAGCGGGCGGGCCAACCTGGTCCGCCTCGACGCGTGCGACGCCACGGCAGACCCGGGCACCTCACGGTCCCGGATCGACTCGGCGCTCGAACGGGTCGGCCTCACCGCCGCCTCGGGGAAGCTGTACCGCCAGTACTCGCTCGGCATGAAGCAGCGCCTCGGCCTGGCGGCCGCCCTGCTGCGTCCGCGCGAGCTGCTCGTCCTCGACGAGCCCACCAACGGCCTGGACCCGCAGGGCACCCGCGAGGTCCGCCACCTGATCCGTGAGCTCGCCGCGGAGGGCTCCACCGTGCTGGTCTCCTCCCACCTGCTTGCCGAGATCGAGCAGGTCTGCACGCACATCGGCATCATGGGCCAGGGCAAGCTCCTCGCCCAGGCGGAGCGCCACGAACTGGCCGCAGACGACGATCCGCGCGTGGTTGTCACCACCAACGTCGACGGCGTGGCCGGGGCCACCGAGGTGCTCGGCACCCTCGGCTTGGCCGAGGTGCGCGTCGACGGCGTGGAGGTCCAGGCGCGGCTCGGGGCCACGCCCCCGGAGCGCGTGTCCGCCGCGTTGGTGCATGCGGGGGTGGACCTCGTCGGTCTCACCGTCCGCCGTCGCAGCCTGGAGCAGCTGTTCGTGGAACTGACTGGGGAGGGCTTCGATGTCGCGCGCTAGGGGTTCCTTCGGGAGGTTGCTGCGCAGCGAGCTGCGGCTGCTCTTCGGCCGGCGCCGCACGCTGGCGCTCCTCGTCGGGCTGGCGTTGGTGCCGCTGCTCCTCGCCGTCGTGCTGTTCATCGCGCAGGGTTCCGGGCTGGAGGGTCAGGGGCCGGGGTTCATCGGACGGGTCACCGGCAACGGGCTGTTCCTCGTCGTCGCGGCCCTGTTCATGTGCCTGCCGTTCCTGCTGCCGCTGACCATCGCCATCACCGCGGGCGACACGATCGCGGGCGAGGCCCAGGCCGGAACGCTGCGCTACCTCCTGACCCTGCCCGTCGCCAGGACGCGGCTGCTGCTGGCGAAGGCTCTGGTGGCACTGGCGTTCGCGGTGGTCGCGGTGCTGGTGATCGCCGTCATGGCGCTGGCCGCCGGGGGCGCGTTCTTCGGCTTGGGAGAGATGACTCTGCTGTCGGGCACCACCGTCTCCCTGGGGGCCGGGATGGCGCGGATGCTGGGTGTCGCGGGGTATGTCGCCCTGTCCCTGACGGGGCTGGTGGTGGTGGGGGTGTTCATCTCCACGCTGACCGAGGTCCCGGTCGGGGCGATGGCCGCGACGGTCGTGGTGGCGGTGGTCTCCACGGTGCTGGACTCCCTGCCGCAACTCGCGGCCATCCACCCCTACCTGCTGACGCACCACTGGTTCGACTTCGCCGAGTTCCTCCGCCTCGAGGTGGACTGGGGCGTGCTGGGATCGGGGCTGCTGGTGCAGGTTGGGTGGGTTGCGGTGTTCGCGTCGCTGGCGTGGGCGAGGTTCCGCTCCGCCGACGTGACGTCCTGACGGGTTCCGCCGCGGCAGGACCCTGCCGTGGCGGGTGCGGAAGGAGCGCGAGTTCGGCCCCCGTCGACCTCATCGGGGGTGCCGGGATGGACACTGAGGAGGTGAACCTCTCTCTGTCCGGCGCGCTGCGTCTCTCAGCGAGTGGTCCGCTACGGGTGGACGAGGTGTGGGAGCGGTACACCCGGCCGGTGTGGTGGACCCGATGGGCGCCGCATCTGCGCGGCGTGGAGTACGCGGAACCGATGGTGACGCCGGGGACGACCGGCCGGGTGACGGGCCTGGGCGGGATCGTTGCGGACTTCCGCATCGATGCGGTCGACGAGGCGGCGCGGACCTGGTCCTGGAGCGTCCGCAGCGGCCCGCTGAGGCTGTCCTTCGAGCACGGGGTCGACGCGGCGGCGCCCGGGTCGGGTCGCGCGAGTGTGGCGTGGCTCGTCGTGCACGGGCCGTGGCCGGTGGTCCTCGGCTATGCGCCCATCGCCCGCTACTCGCTCGGGCGGCTCGTCGGCTGAGCCAGGCGAGGCGTAGCGGCCTACCCTGGACACTGTGAGCGAGCTGCGGATTGCACCGGGGCCGGGGCTGCCGGAGGGCTTGGTGGTCCCGGCAGGTGAGCTGACCGAGCGGTTCTCGCACGCGTCCGGTCCCGGCGGCCAGGGCGTGAACACCTCAGATTCGAGGGTGCAGCTGTCCTTCGATGTGGCCGCCTCCGCCGTGCTTGACGACGTCCAGCGGGAGCGGCTCCTGCACCGGTTGCGGTCCCGGCTTGCGGGCACCGTCCTCACCGTCGTGTCTGCCGAGTCCCGCTCGCAGCGCCAGAACCGGGGTGCGGCGCGGGAGCGTCTGGCTGCGATGCTCCGTGAAGGGCTCGCCCCGCCGTCGCCGCCGAGACGCCGCACCCGCCCGACGCGGGGCTCGGTTGAGCGCAGGCTGACCACCAAGCGCCGCCACGGGGAGATCAAGCGCGGTCGCGGACGCCCCGAGGACGCGTAGCGCAAGCAGGAACAGGCTGACCCCCGGGGTGTATTAGCGTGTGCCGGACAGCCTCCTGGTGAGTATCTGCTGGCGGATGGGCCGCGCAGCATGCGGAGGCCCACCGCGTACCCCAGGAGTCACGTATGGCAGCCCCTGAGTCACACACCCAGTGCCCGGCGCGGGGCCATCGGCACCGCCTGACGGACCTAACCGGCCTGAGGCTGCCGCTGGGGTAGGGCCGCCGTCGTCTAGGGTCGGGGCATACGACGTAGACCGCAGGAGGCACCCATGGCACACGTTCCCACCACCCCCGTCACGCTCGGCGCGTCGCGCCTCGGCGAGCGTCCCGACGGCGAGGCCCTGGCTGACGCTCTGCTCGCGTCCCCGCTCGGCCATGTCGACACCAGCAACAACTACGCCGACGGACGCAGCGAGCAGTTCCTCGGCGACGCGATCCGTCGGGCCGGTGGCGTGCCGTCGGGCAAGGCCGTCTTCTCCAAGGCGGACCGGGATCCGGCCACGGGGATCTTCGACGCCGCTCGAGTGCGGCGCTCGCTCGAGGAATCACTTGAACGGCTCGGTGTGGACCACCTGCCCCTGTACCAATTCCACGATCCGTTCACGATCACCGTCGACGAGGCCCTCGCACCTGGTGGCCCCGTCGAGGCGTTGATCGCGCTGCGGGACGAGGGCGTTATCGGGGCGATCGGGATCGCGTACGGATCACTGGCGGAGACGCGCGCGTATGTGGAAACGGGGCTGTTCGACGTGGCCCTCAACCACAATCGCTACACCTTGGTGGACCGCTCCGCGGAGGAGCTCTATGTGCGGGCGCGCGAGCTCGGCATGCAGGTCTTCAACGCGGCGCCCTTCGGCGGCGGAACGCTGGCCAACGGGGAGAGCACCTACGGCTACCACAGCATGCCGGTGGAGTTCGCGGCGCACGTCGGCAGGGTCCGCGAGTTGGCGCGGGAGGCCGGCGTCGATCTGGCCGCTGCAGCACTGCAGTTCTCGATGCGCAGCCCGCTGGTGGACACCACGGTCGTGGGCATCCCGTCGCTGGCCAGGCTCGACGCGCTGGCGGGGTTGATCGAGGCCGAGGTCGCGGACGAGTTCTTCGCCGCCGTCGAGGCGCTGGGCGCGCCTCCGGCCAGCGGCAACAACTGAGTCGCCACTGACCGGAGGAGGGGCGTCAGGCCGCGGCGTCGTCCGAGGCGGCGGCGTCTGCGAGCTTGTCGGAGAGCGAGTGCAGCTCGGCGAGCTTGTCTGCGCCGGCCGTCACCCGACCCTCCATCGTGACATCGGTGTTGAAGATCAGTCCCGTGGTGCCCACAACGTCGGCCTTGAGGTTCTCCATCAGCTGAGTGAGAGCCTTCGTCGCGCGGCCACCGCCACCGAAGCCGTAGCCCACGAAAGCGATGGGCTTGCCCTCCCACTCGGCGTAGAGGTAGTCGATGGCGTTCTTCAGCGGCGCGGGGAAGAAGCCGTTGTACTCAGGCGTGACGATCAGGACCGCGTCGGCGGCGTCGATCGCGGCCTTCCAGGCCAGCGTGTGGGGCTGGGTGTAGACGCCGGAGCCGGCGGGCGCGCCCTCGTCGATGAACGGGAGGTTGATCTCCGCGAGGTCGAGCATGGTGACGTCCCAGTGGGAGTCCAGGGTGTCGGCCACCCAGTCACTCACTGTGCCGCCGATGCGCTGGGGACGGGTGGACGAGACGATGATCGCGAGATTGTTCACGCCTCAACTATGGCACGAGATTGCTTGACCTTTCAATTACGCTGTGGGCGGACGCGGCACCCCCCGTCCCCCGTCGTGCACGACACGCCGTTCCGATGGCCACCCGGTGCCCAATGCGGACACGGCCTCGCACTCGGGCGGCGTTTCGTGCACGCGTTCCGTCCACTCAGGGGGTGCCGCCGCGTAGGCCGGCGAGGATTTCACTCCACGCCCCCGCCAGGTCGCCGTCGGGGGTCCAGGTACCCCCGTCGGGGACGCCGAGGGGATCCAGCCGGAGCTGCAGGTCCTCGTCGATCAGGTAGGTGACCGGGTCGCCGTATTGGGTGAGCATCACCACGTACGGCCCGTCCTCCGGGATGTTCCATTGGTCATCCGGGGTGGCCGTGGCCTGGGAGATGGCCAGGACCAGGTCGCCCGGGAGCTCACGCTGCATCCATTCGTCCCCGACGGCGGGGTCCGCGGGAAGGCCGCACACGTAGCCGCGGTAGAGCGAGCCGCGCTCCACGGGGCCTAGCGAGTTGAGTCCGACGATCCCCGCGTTGTCGCTGCAGAGGGAGACCTCGTCGAGGAAGGGCTCGGGGTTCGCCTCGCGCTGGGCCGTCCACAGCGGGAGCAGGTCCTGGAGCAGCTGGGCGCCGCCCGCGCGGTTGCCCCAGCCGCCCACCCACTCGCAGTTCACGGTCTCGGCGGAGACGACGCGACGGGTGCCGTCCGGATAGTCGAGCACCACGTGGTAGGTGGTGCCGCCCATCTCGGTGCACGCCTCATAGTTGGGGCTGGGCAGCTGGTTGATGGCGTCGACGAAGCGGTCCGGGTCCGTGGTCAGCGCTTCGATGGGGCCCACCCCGCCGAACGTCGCCCAGCGGTCGCCGCAGAGCCATGCCCGGGCGGCACCGTCGGGCAGGTTCTCGGTGCCGGGAAGCTCCTCGGCCGCGAGGGTGCCGGTCTGGATGTCGTCGCACACGGTCGAGACCAGGCCGTCGCCACGCTCGTCCGGCAGCACGACAGGGGTCGGGGACGGGGACGGAACAGGTCCGCCGTCGACGCCCTGCGCCTCGACGATGCGCGCCTCTAGGGCAACGTCCAACGGGCCCCACATCCAGCGCGCCGTGCCGTCGTCCCACCAGTAGGTGGCGTCATTCCGGTGGAGCGAGACGGGATCGCCCGTGGGCGTGAGTAGGACCAGGGCCGGGAGCGGCGCCTGCCACCCCACCTCCGTGCTTGCCAACGCGTCGCCGGACTGGAGCGCGGCGAGGAGATCGGCCGTGAGTTCGGAGTCCAGCTCCACCGCCGAGCCGTCCGCACGGCAGGCGACCGCTCGCGTCAGACCGTCCAACTCCAAGGGCCGGAGGACGGAGGCGTAGGAGGAGTCGCAGAGCGCCGCCCCCGTGAACTGGAACCCGGACTCCTCGCGCTCGGCCTTCCACAGCTCGCGGAGAGTGCTCAGGTAGCCGGCGCCGTCGGCTCGGAAGATGTCGAACATGTCGGTCGCGTCCCGGAGGTCGCCGCAGCCGGCGATCCGCACCGCCCGGTGCACGCCGTCGCCGTACTCGACGACCACCGTGTAATCCAGCGGATTCGGCATGCAGTCGAGCACCCCCTCAGACCTCTCCAGCGCGTTGAACGCCGCGACGGCGTCCTGGGCGTGCGCGACCAGCGGATCAGGCGCGCCCACGAGCTCCAACTCGGACCCGGTGTCGGAGCGCCCGCACAGCCAGACGCGGGTGGCGCCGTCGGGAAGGTCGCCGTCGACGAGGGGTTCGGCGCCGGTGAGGGGGTCGCGGCAGGGGTCGGGGACCAGTGGTGTCGCGGCGGCGGTGGGCTCGGGCGTGGCCAACACCACCGACGGAGGCGCGGTGAGCTGGAGCGCCAGCGGCGTGGCCATGCCCACGACGGCCACCACCGCGGCCGCAGCCACGCCCATTCGCCGCTTCCGCGCACGGTTCCTGGCGGCGGCCGCCCAGCCGCGAGCGCTCGGGCGGGGCGGGACGCCGTCGCGGAGGGCGTCGGAGAATTCCTGTTCGTTCATGGCCTGTCCTCCTGGGCGAGGTGGGGGGAGATGCGCAGGGCGGCGAGCCCGCGGCTGACGTGGGAGGTGACGGTCCCCTCGGGGATGCGCAGCAACTCGGCCACCTCGCGGGTGGGGCGGTCCTCGAAGTAGCGCAGCACGAGGCAGGTGCGCTGGAGTCGCGGGAGTGCGGCGAGGGCGCGGTGGACGTCGGTGCCGAGCGATGGTTCGCCTGCGTCCGACGGCCGGTCCGGCGGGCTGTCGGAGGGCACCTCCGAGCGCCACTGGAGCCGGCGCCACCAGGAGATGAACGTGCGGTACATCGTCGTGCGGACGTAGGCCTCGAAGTGGTGGTCGTTGTCGAAGGAGTCGTAGCGGCTGTAGGTCTTGGACAGCGCCGTCTGGACGAGGTCCTCGGCGTGCTGCCGATCCCCGGTGAGCAGCCAGGCGGCCACCCAGAGTTCGCCGCCGCGGGCGGCGACGTACCTGTCAAACCCGTTGGTCATCACCTCGACCGGGTGCTCCATCACAGCCTCCATACCCTGTAGACGCGGTGAGTGGTCCGCTTCACTGCACTGGGATCAGCGAACCAGACCCGACGTGCCCACACTGCTCCCGAGCCGCGACCCGCGATGCCTGTTCGGTGGATCTGGTGCCGACTACGCGCCCAGTCCCACCGGACAGCCAGAACCCGGAGCCAGAATCGGCCCACTCACGCACGATGCCCAGCGGGGTCGAGGGGCGAGGGTCCGGCAGGACGCGTCGTGGCCCGCGAGGGTGGGGGACGACAGGGCGGCTGCACGCCGCGCTGCCCGCGAGGGCGACGGCGGGGTCGAGGGGCGAGGGGCGAAGGTCCGGCAGGACGCTGCGATGCCCGCGAGGGCGGGTGACGGCAGGGCGGCTGTGCGTTGTGATGCCCAACCCGACGATCACCCAACTGGCATCCCGCCTGAGCAGACCCGAGCCAGGGCCGCCTTGACGGCACACTCCCGGACTCGAGCACGCCACAGGGAAACGAGTGCAGGGAGCGCTGGCACGAGGCCCGGGCGGCCTCCACAACTGAACCAACGGCCGGCCGGAGGCCGACGGGGAGGGCTGTGGACAAGGGGGCCGCCCGGGCCTCGGGTCAGGGCTCCCTGCACCGGGCGCGGTTCGGTTTCGACGCGCGTTGCGCCGCTTCGCGGCTTGGCGCGGCTCAACCAGCGGGAAAGATCAGGGCTCCCTGCACCGGGAGCGGGTCGATTTCGACGCGCGTTGCGCCGCTTCGCGGCTTGGCGCGGCTCAACCAGCGGGAAAGATCAGGGAGCGGAGACGGCCCGTGCGGCGAGACGGTCGCGGACCTGCTTGCGCAGCACCTTGCCCAGCATCGACTTCGGCAGCTCGTCGACCACCACCACCTCGCGCGGCACCTTATAGGCGGCCAACCGCTCCCTGCACCACGTGCGCACCGCCTCCGGATGCACCGTGGCGCCCGGGCGCGGAACCACCTCCGCCACGACGCGCTCTCCCCCGCCCTCCAGCTTCAGGCCGACGACGGCGGCGTCGTCGATGTCCTCGTGCGCACGCAGGACCGCCTCCACCTCCGTCGGCGACACGTTGAAGCCGCCCGTGATGATCAGCTCCTTCACGCGGTCCACGATGGTGGTGAAGCCGTCGGCGTCAACGGTGACCAGGTCGCCTGTGCGCAGCCATCCGCCGGGCAGCAGCACCGCCTCGGTCTCCTCTGGCGCGTTCCAGTACCCCTGGAACACCTGCGGACCGCCCAGCAGAAGCTCACCACGCTCCCCCTGGGGCACCTCACGGGACGGGTCCTCCGGGTCCACCACGCGCATCCGGGTGCTGGGGAACGGGATGCCGATGGTGCCGGTGCGCCGCGACGGGTGGAACGGATTCCCCAGCGCCACGGGGGCGGTCTCGGTGAGGCCGTAGCCCTCGACGAGGAGCCCCCCGGCCACCCCCTCCCAGAGCTCGACGATCGGGTCGGTCAGGTTCATCGCCCCGGAGATGCAGAAGCGGGCCGACTTCAGGCTCACGCCACGCTCGAGGGCCCGTCGGGCGGTCTTCTCGTAGATCGGCGGGACCGCGCAGTACACCGTCGGCGGGGTGGTGCGGGCGGCGTCGAGGACCATGTCTGCGTCGAAGCTCGGGAACAGGACGATCCGGGCGCGCTTGAGGATGCCGAAGGTCAGGTACAGCGTCATGCCGAACGCGTGGAACATGGGCAGGACGGCGTAGATCACCTCCCGGTCGTCCACGGCGTCGTGCATCCATGCCGCGCCCTGCAGTGCGTTGGCGTAGAGGTTGCGGTGGGTGAGGATGGCGCCCTTGGCGCGGCCGGTGGTGCCGCTGGTGTACTGGATGACGGCCACGTCGTCGACCGCGGGGCGTGGATGCGCGGGTTCGAGGGCGGGCGCCCGGAGCAGGTCCTCCCAGGGCATGGTGCCGGGCGCCGGCTGGGTGAGGCGGTCGCGGGCGGCGCGCAGCTTCGGTACGGGCAGCTGCAGCGCCAGGCGCTTGACGAGGGGGAATGCCCGCAGCAGGTTGACCGAGACGACATGCTCGACCTCGATGTCGCTCGGCTGCTCGCGGATCTTGCCCACGGCCGCGTCCCAGGCGATGACCACCCGGGCGCCATGATCCTCGAACAGGTGACGCAGTTCGCGCGCGGTGTAGAGGGGGTTGTGCTCCACGACGATCGCGCCCAGCCGCAGGACCGCGTAGAACGCGACGACGTGCTGCGGGCAGTTGGGCAGGATCAGTGCCACGCGGTCGCCTGCGCGGACGCCCAGCCTGCGCAGGCCCTCGGCGACGCGGGCAATCTGCTCCCCGAGACTCCGGTAGCTGGTCTCGCGGCCGAAGAACTGCAGCGCCACGCCGTCGCCGCCCTTGGCGACCGCCTCCTCACACATCTCCACCAGTGAGGTGGGCGGGGTGGCGATGTCTGCCGGGACCCCCGGCTGGTAGTGCTTCACCCAAGGGCGCTCGTCAGTCATGGGTCCATCCTGTCAGGGCCCGGCTCGGCTCCCGCCAGTGGCCCCGTGCGGGCCTCGACCGTCAGCCGTCGAGGTCCATATCGCCGGCGAAGTGACGGAACTGCTCCTTCGTGGCGTGCATCTCCCAGAGCCGTTCGGCGAGCACCGTCGGGTCCTTGCGGGGGTGACCCTCGATGATCCCGCCGGGGATGATCAGCTGGGTGACGTGGATGTTGTCCGGTGCCAGGGCGTCGTGCAGCATCTGACCCAATGCCGACTCCCCCGCGAACGCCACCGACGTGCCGGCGAATTTGGCCACCGGGCGCACCGCGCTGCCGCCGTTGACGAGCAGGATCGTGCCGCCTCCGCGGAAGCGCATGTGCTGCATGACGTGATGGATCGCCACGAGCGGCCCGTAGACGGAGAACTCGATGGCCGGCTGCAGGTCCTCGACGGTGGTCTCCAGCACCGGGCGCAGGAATTCCTTCGCCGGCAGCGGGCTGTACTGCAGCACGTCGATGGGGCCGAGGTCAGCGGCCGCGTCGTCGAGCGCGGACCGCAGGGAATCGTGGTCGCGGACGTTTGCCACGTAGCCCCGGGCCGTGATGCCCTCTGCGGTCAGTTCCTCGGCGAGGGCATGGACGCGTTCGGCGGTGCGAGAGATGAGCGCCACCGAGAAGCCCTCCTTGGCGAAGCGGCGGGCGACTGTTGCGCCGAGTCCGGCTCCGGCACCGATGATGGCAAGCGTGGGCATGGTGATCCTCCCGTGGTCGTCGTTGACTACCCCACCGAGCCTACTCACCTCGACGGCGCGGGAGACGCCGGCCCCACTCGACAGCGCGGCTCATGGGTCCATTCATGAGCCGCGCGCCCCACCGTCGGGCGTCTCATGCGGAATGCTGGACCCATGGCCTCCCCACCGACGCCCCTCGCTCAGGACCCGTCGTCGGCTCAGGCATGGTCGGTGCGCGATCTGATCCCCGCGGCGGGGGTGTCGATCTCTGCGGTCCTGTTGTTCGCGTTCCAGCTGGCCGGATGGGGGCACGCGCTGCTGCTACTGAGCCTGCTGGCCGCCTGTCTCGTGAACCGCGAGCTGGGCAGGGACCTGCTGCTGATCGGGGTGGGTGTGGCGATCGTCAGCGCCACCTCCGTCGAGGCCGACGTGAGCTGGGACCGCTTCCTCATCATCGGAACGGTGCTGATCCTCGCCGTCTCGGTGCCGCTGCTGATCGACCGCTTCGTCTACCGCCGCCGGGCAATCACGTTCCCCTGGCGAGGGGAACATCGATGGTCTCGGCTAGAGGTCATCTACGTGGTCGCGGTGCCGTTCCTGGGCTGGGCGATCCTGCCGTTCTACTTCATCCGCTCCGGCGCCTACCTCAACTGGCCGCACATCACCGACGCCAGTGAACTGGCGCGGTTCTTCGTCGGCGTCAACGCGGTGGGCACCTGGGACGAGCTGTTCTTCATCTGCACCTGCTTCGCCCTGCTGAGGCGGCACTTCCCGGTGTGGCTGGCCAACGCTCTGCAGGCCACCATCTTCGTCTCGTTCCTGTGGGAGCTCGGCTACCGCGAGTGGGGACCGCTCCTGACCATCCCGTTCGCACTGATCCAGGGCTTCCTGTTCGCGCGCACGGGCTCCCTGCTCTACGTCCTGGTGGTGCACCTGCTGTTCGACGCCATCGTGTTCATGGCCATCGTGCACGCCCACAACCCGGACCTGTTCGCCTTCTTCATCTACTGACGACGACGGTCCTGCGTCGCGCTCACGCCGTGTGGTCCTCCAGGCGGAATCCGAGCTTCAGGCCCACCTGGTAGTGGGCAACCTGGCCGTCCTGGATGTGGCCGCGGATCTCGGTCACCTCGAACCAGTCCAGGTGGGACAGCGTCTGCGACGCCCGCGCGACAGCCCCATCGATGGCCTGCTGCAGGCCCTCGCTCGAGCTACCGACGATCTCGGTCACCTTGTAGGTGTGGTCAGTCATGGCGAACTCCCTCGTTCAGGGTTGCCTTCCGCAACCAGGATCCCTCCAGGCTAAGCGACGGATCGCGGCTGCGAGCCTCCCCCGTCGATCTCCTCATCGCTGGGCCGGCTCGCTCACACCCGCGCGTTTCCGGCCAGGCGACGAAGGGCCGCCAGGGCGTCGTCCAGCCGGTCGGCCGGGACCAGGAGGTGGTCGTGGTGGTACCCCGCGACGACGTTGCAGCTGATGCTCGCCTCCGCCAGCGCCGTGCTCACAGCCGCTGTCAGCCCGACGGCGGCCAGCGATGACTGCACCGTGAGCGTGATCCACCCCGCGACATAGTCGTAGTCCAACCCGAGCCGGTCCGCGTCCTCCTTGCGAAGCACCATGCTCAGACCTTCCG
The DNA here is from genome assembly GCF_054483915.1 of Tessaracoccus luoxuelianae. NCBI lineage: Bacteria > Bacillati > Actinomycetota > Actinomycetes > Propionibacteriales > Propionibacteriaceae > Tessaracoccus > Tessaracoccus luoxuelianae. The sequence goes on from NZ_CM137013.1 coordinate 3,394,052, forward strand.
ATTCGACGACGCTGGCCAGCACCTCAGCCTCCACAGGCCCGGGGCCAACCACGAAGACGAAGGCCCCAGGGCACACGACGGGGGACATCGTCGCCAGCAGGGTGGTCAGCTCCGTCTCGCCGCTCATGGCCTCAGCCTGCCTCATTGGGTTCGGGGATGAGCACGAGGTTGCCCACCTTGCGGCCGGAATCAACGCGCCGGTACGCCTCCGGCAGCCGGCCAAGCCCCTCGAACTCCTCGACGGCGGGGTCCAGCCGGCGCTCGGCGACGAGGGCCAGCAGGTAGGCGAAGTCCTCGGGCCGCTCGGGAGCTGGGCCGGCATGCACCCGGCCGCGCGCCCGGAGGGTGTCCCAGAGCCCGGCGACGGCGAGGACCAGAGCACCCTCCTGTGAGACGAGCCGGAGCCCCTCAGAGCGGGAGACGTTGCCGACTGCGTCGAACATCACGTCGTAGGTGCCGGTCAGCCGCGACACCGGCGTCTGCGAGTAATCCACCACCCTGTCCGCTCCCCACCGGGTCACGACGGCGGCGTTCGTCGCGCTGGTGACCGCCGTGACGTCCGCGCCCATGACCTTGGCCAGCTGCACAGCAGCGGACCCGACAGATCCGGAGGCCCCGTTGACCAGCGCGGTCTGACCGGCCCGCAACCCGGCCCTGTCGCGCAGGAAGTACAGCGCCGTGGTGCCGCCGAACAGGACTCCGGCCGCCTCGGCGTGGGTGATGCCGGCGGGCTTCGGCACCATGCGGGCTGCCGGCACCGCCACGTACTGCGCGTGCGCCCCGAGGGCGCCGGACATGCCCGCCACCTCGTCGCCCACCGCGAGCCCCGCGACCTCGGCACCCACACCGACCACGACCCCCGAGAGGCTGCCGCCCAATACCCGACGGCGCGGCCCGCCCATGCCCAAACCCAGCCGGGCGAGTACCCCGAACCCGGCCGGGAACCGGCCGGCGCGCATCCGGGCGTCGCCGGAGGTGACGGCCACCGCCTCGACGCGGACGACCACCTCGCCCCGGCCGGGCTGGGGGATGGGAACCTCGACGATCGCCACCTCCTCGGGGGGTCCGTAGCGGTGCACCACTGCTGCTTTCACGACTCTCCTTACGGGTGTAAGTCTGCTCGCTTCACTGTAGCCTTACACCTGTAAGAACACAAGGAGGAGCCATGGAATCCCGCACGCCACTCAGCCTGGAGCGCATCGTCGAGGCCGCCGTCGCCGTCGCGGACCGCTCAGGACTCAGCGGGGTCAGCATGCGCACAGTGGGGCGGGAGCTCGGGGTGGAGGCCATGTCGCTGTACCACCACGTGGCCAGCAAGGACGCCCTCCTCGACGCGCTGGCCGATTGGATCTTCTCCCGGATCGAGCTGCCGCTGGGCGGGGAGCCATGGCGCGCCGGGATGGTTCGCCGGGCCTCGTCGGCGCGAGCGGTGCTCGCCGCGCACCCGTGGACGTTGGGGCTCATCGAGTCGCGAACCAACCCCGGCGCGGCGCTGCTCAACCATCACGATGCGGTGCTCGGGTGCCTCGTGGGCGGAGGGTTCCCGCCGAGGCTGGCATCTCACGCGTTCTCCGTGATCGACGCCTACGTCTACGGGTTCACCCTCACCGAGCAGAACCTCCCGTTCGACTCCTCCCAAGCTGAGGGCGCCGAGGACTACGCGGCCGCGGTGGGATCGCTGCTTCAGCCCTACCCCCACCTGGCCGCGCTCATCGACGAGGTGGCGACGGGCTACACGTTCGCAGACGAATTCGGTTACGGCCTCGAGCTCATCCTCGACGGGCTGGAGGTTCGGCTGGCCACCCACCGGCCCGCCGGATCCCCCACCCCGGGGGAAGGAAGCCGATAGCCCCGGCCAGCGCCTCAGAGGCGACCAACCGCGACTCGGCCGGGCGCGGGGACGACCGGCTCTCCGGCGAAGTCCACGGTGGTAGCCGTCCGTGGCGACGTTCTCGGGGACGCAAGGGACGGCCCGGCACTGGCGCGGCTGCGCTATCGAAGCCCGGCTTGACGCCTCAGGACTCGGCGTGCGCGGCCCGGACGGCCCGCACGTCGAGCCCCGCGATCCCCTCGAAGTCACGTGGGTTGGCCGTGTAGATCGGCAGCCCGCGTGACAGCGCAGTGGCCGCGATGAGCGCGTCGTACG